>NZ_CP101156.1:0-2400000 GCF_024298845.1 Natronosalvus amylolyticus | reverse complement strand
CCCCACCCACCTCCACGTTCCGGGCTGCTCACGGCCTACGGCCGTTTTCGTTCGAAAGAGCGAGCTCTTTCGTGACTGAGCGAAGCGGAGCTTCGCGATGTCCGCGAAACTGGATGTTTCACTTGATGACGAAAATCAGAGATTTTCGAACCACGCTGCCGGGCTTTCGCTCCTGTCTTCTGGCAGCGCTAGACTCAAAAATATAGTTCTTTAGCAAAAAGCTATATTTGTCTCCTCTCCGTATATATTGTGTGAGTACAATGAATAGTAGAGAAAGGTTTTGGGAGGGCAATCTCAACGAGGCAGTCGTTGAGGAGTGGAAAGAAGAGACATCCCCGTTTGATAGGGTCAAAGAGGTGTTGATGACGACGACCCAATATCAGTATGCGAAATCAATCGCTGAGCGTGCTCGAGTCAGTGAACCAAGTGCACGCAAACACCTGAATACACTCACCGAAGCTGGCTTCGCCCAGAGTGATGACACTGGACAGGGAACGAGATACAAACGCTCTCGAGAAACCGTTGCGATGGGGCGAATCCAAGAGCTACATTCGGAATTAACAAAAGAAGAGCTCGTCGAGGGAATTCGAAATCTGAAATCGGACATCAAGCACTACAGAAACGAATATGACGTGATGGATCCGGACGATCTTGCACTAGAACTCGACGCTGACGATGGTGACGGATGGATCGCAATCTCACAGTGGCGGGCCCTCGAAGAAAACTTGAAACTCGCACAGGCAGCCCTCTCACTGTACGACTTTAACCCAGATGGTGAAGAGGTAGACTCTGGAGGGAACTCTCGAGGGGCATTTGCGAACGCCACGGGAAATATTCCGGTGTAATTGATGGAAGAAGACGATGTTGTTGGTATCCCTCCAGAGGAGTGTGCATCTGATCTTGGAAAACCCGATGTGACGTCGATGCGAATGATTCGGGATTTGTTTCTTCGGGAAGAACCACTCGTTGAAGTGGCCGACTTTGACAGTGTTCTTCGTCCACAAGAGCTTCGTATTTGGTTCAAAGATGGAATCGGTAACGCAGACTGGTGCCGACTTGATTGCACATGGTACTCCTCAGGAGCCTACCGTTTCCACTCTGTTGACGAGGATGATGTGAACTGGCGATTCGACATGCATCCAAACCCTCATTCGCCAGACCAACACTTTCACGAGCCGCCCAAGGCGTCTTCTGAAACGGCAGTACAATCTTGTATTCAGGTCACAGAACCGCGATTGGTCGCTCGAGCAATATTGAAGATTTGGCGACGTGGGTACGAAACAGGTGATCTTGCTACGCTCAATGCAGCTACGGATCCTCCATGATACATAGTGTGAGCGCATACCCGCGTCTTCAGGTGCTGGAGGAGATAGGAACTATCTGTGGAACGAGTGAGCGATAGTTCTATGTGTACCACGCGGGTACCACGATACATGAGTACGGACGCGGGCGAGAACAACGGCGAGATGGTCAAGCTCAACGTCAAAGTCCCCAAACGACTTCTGGAAGAACTCGACGAACTCGCAGAGGAGTTGAATTACACCAATCGGTCGGAATTCATTCGAGAGGTACTGCGCGACACGACGGAGCCGATTCTGACGCCCGGTGCGCAGGAGGGCCTCTCCCAGGGGTACGCGGACGTGGCAGCGGGACGCACGATGTCGATCTCGGAAGCAAAGGATCGACTCGGCCTCGAAGACGCCAAGGAGGAATAAGGGCCGACAAGTGGCGAATAACGTCGTTCTGACAGAGACCTTCTTCTCGACGGTTGAGCAGTTCGAGACAGAAGACGCAAAGCGCGTCATCAACAAACTCGAAGACATCGGCGACTTCCCAAATCACTTTCTCGACCGCCTGAAGAACCACCCCGGGTACAAGCTCCGAGTCGGTGATTTCCGCGTACTGGTTGACTGGGACAAGGACAACGAGATGATCTACGCCATCGACGTCTTCGAGCGGAAGAAGGAATACCGCGAACTCGGGAACTACCGCGAGGTCTGGGTCTCTTGGCGCGACGACGAATAACGGATCCAACTGACGGGACAGGACAGTTTCTCGAAGCGATGAGAGAGTACGTCGAGAAGGGTGGAGAGAGCGAGTTCTACCAGACGAAGGTCACCCAGGCGCTGATCGACACGGGGGCGGACTTCGTGATGCCAGAGAGGAAGAACTCGAGCGAATTAGCGTACAGGCAGCATTCGGTCAACAAGAGGGACGAGCGGAGCGAACGAGAGCTGTAGTTGAACAGACGTGTCGTGATCGGCGGCCAATCAAGGAAGTCGATCCCCGAGAGAAACTTGGACGAGCGAAGTTGGGCCAGGTCAATCGGCAGGCACAACGGTTGGCAGCGGACGTCAACGGTGGGTATACGCGACCGGTCATCGGAAAGCGGATCGCCAGTCGAGTTCGGTCTCGGCCACACCGAACGGCTGCGCCTCGAAGTACGCGGCCGTCCCAAGTGGGACGGCAAGCCCGGTCGGTTGGAACTGTACTACGACGAGTTGGAAGACCGATTCAGAGCCATTCAGCCTGTCACAACGGACAATTCTCGACAGGATTCACCACTGGCGGACGAAACCGCCGCTCTGGATATCGGTGCAAACAACATCGTCGCCTGTACGACTACAACCGGCCAGCAGTATCTGTACGAAGGGCGCGACCTCTTCGAGCGGCTGTACGACCAGGGCGTCTCAACGGTGTACGTCGGCGACCTCACGGACGTACTGGAGACGCACTGGTCGGTCCGGGCGAACCAGAAGACGCACAACTTCTGGGCGTTCCGGGCGTTCATCGACCGGCTGGCGTGTACTGCCGAGGAGTTCGGTATCACCGTCGAAGTTCGCCCCGAAGCGTGGACCAGCCAAGAGTGCCCGCAGTGCGGTTCAACCGACCTGACGACTCGCCACCAAGACACGCTCACCTGTCCGTGTGGCTTCGAGGGCCACGCGGACCTCACGGCGTCGGAGACGTTCCTCCGTCGTCATCAGAACTCGGAGAGTTCTGATTGGCGAACGAGACATCTCGTGTCTCGTCAACGCCACAAAGCAGACGTACCACGGCCGATGGCACGGCCCGTATGCCTCAAGTGGGACGACCACCGATGGTCGGCGTCACCACGCGCTTACCGTCCCAACGAGGAGCATACAGACCAGAGTATCCTACGGTCGGCGTAGGAGAAAGTTGCCTCCGTGGGGGCTGGTGCTGATGCCAGACCCCCCAACGCGAGGAATCCCACGACTTCAGTCGTGTGGAGGATGTCAAGCCGTCTCAGCACGTGACGATTTACAGCTCTTCACTCTCGAGGACGTTGTTCAAAAACAAAACTCGTAGCCCGGTGATACGGCTGCAGCCTCGAGGGCTTCGTGTTCGTTGCCACGATCGTAGAAGGTCATACCCCTAATAATCATTACCGCGATAATGACCTATAACCACTCTCATGAGAGAATTGAGTTGAGGTTACTGAGGTCGAAGAACAACCACTTCTCATTGTCTTCTACGTCCTGTTCGAGTCCGTCGACAAAACCGGATTTCGAGAAAAGCGCATACTGCTCACTTCGTGTTCCCGGGCCCCACCTGACGTTTTCAGCTTTATCTCGGAGGTCGTTGACGAGCGAGTACCCGACCGGTTCGTTCGTCCACTTACATTCGGCGAACAGGATCCGGTCAGTGTTCGGTGCCAAGCCCACGATATCAATTTCGTGTTCGCCATACCACCAGCGGCCAACTTCGGAGTAGGGCTCGATTTCGCTACTACGAATCGCTTCCCAGATTGCTTCCCGACAGATATCCTCAAACGTCGGTGCAACGTGGTTGGGAAGGTCTGGCTGGATAGTGCCTTCTAAGACGATGTCGGGTGCTTCCTCAATACTCGAGCGGTTCGGCTCGACATATCGAAACCAGAAGCGGAGGAATTCGTCCGCGATGTGATAGCGCGATCGCTTCGACTTCTTCCTAGATTCCGTGATGGGCACCTCACGATCAAGGAGGCGAAGCCGGCGAAGTGTCTGCAGGTATTTCGACAGTGGCCCAACGTCAATACCGGTCCCTCCCGAAATTTCATTCGGCGTTGTGTGTCCTAACGCGACCGCTTCGAGGATACTCATGTATCGCGAAGGATTTCGCAATTCAGTGCGCAAGAGGAACTCCGGTTCGTTGTAGAGGATCCCCGTTGGAGATAGGATATGCGTTCGGATATTGTCATTGAGTGAACACTCATAATCAAAGCGAGTGAGATACATCGGCGTACCACCGGTGACTGCGTACGATTGGATTGCTTCTTCGAACTCGTATGCAATCGCCTCTCGGGCTTGTTTGAACGAGAACGGCTGTAGATCGATCTGACCCGTACGACGGCCGTGCAGGGGACTCTTGTGACCGAGAACTTCTGACTCCATCGTACTCACGCTCGAGCCACAGAGGACGAGCATCGAATCTGTGTCCTGGAGTCGTTCGTCGACAAACGACTGCACATACGATGGTAGGGAGTCGTTTTCTTCGATCAGATACGGAAATTCATCGATGACAACCACAATCTGTTCGTCAGCGATCTTTTCTCCGAGATAGTCGAACGCATCGTCCCACCCCTCGATTCGGGGGATACGATCATCGAAGTAGTCGGCAACTTGCTCGATAAACTTCTCACGCTGGCGGTGTTCTGACTCCTGAGCAGCGAGGAAATAGATATGTGGTCGATCAGCACAAAAGGTTTTGAGCAATTCGGTCTTCCCGACGCGACGTCGGCCATAGACCACATAAAACTCATAGTCCGGTGATGCAGCTGCAGTCTCGAGGGCCTCGAGTTCGTTGCACCGATCATAGAAGGTCATACTCTAGATAATGATTATCGCAATAATGACTTAGCTGTTCCCCCTGTGGAAAGGCCAATATACCGTTCAGCTACAGGAAGAATTCGACTTCTCCACTTCTTCCCAGAGGGCCTCGATTCGGTTGTACACCCAGGATGTCACCACCTGTGAAATCACGGTCAACAATTCACGTGGATAATCTCGGCTTTCGCCATCTGCGTGTTGTGCATCCGGAGGTGCATGAAAGTGATCTCGAGTATAGTCTGGGCTTTCATGCCGATCCCATCTACATACCCAGTCAACCCCGTGATGATCTTCGAAATAGGTAATGTGGAAATCGCCGTTCGTGTATGATTGAATCTCGACATAGATCTCTGCAATGTGCTCGGGCGGGTAATACTGAGAAACGGGAAATATGACAATTGATTCGGGGCGGTTCGATGGAAAGACAGAAATCTGTGCAATCCATGATTCATCCGCGAGCAAAGAGGCTATTTCGCGTAGAAGTGCATGGTTCGTGTCTCGGTCGTGCGTTCCATGATCCACGCTCAGACTACCCCTTCATCGACCGCTCCGTTTTCTTGTGATCGACGGAGGTCACGAATCGACGTCTGGATTGCCGCCCAATTGTTCAGATCCAACCAAACGCGTTCGGGATCTCCGTACTCGAGCGGGTCGATCTCACCTGGTTTCTCAGCATCATATTTCTCTCGATAGGCATCATTTTCGGAGAGGAGTTCCCCAAGCCGACTTTTGTACTCCTCTTCACTCAACTGGGCGAGTCGGTTGAGTCGACGCCATTCGAAATAGGATTCATTCCGCTCAAATGCCTCAGGATTGTTCATAACGCGGGTCAACAGTCCGATATCGGTTAAGCGGTTCAGGTGACGGCGTGCAGCGTTCTTTGAACACTCAGCACGTGATGCGATCTCGGATACTCGAGTGGGCTCATACAGTTCGAGAGCGACTCGATATACCCGTTCATCAGTTGGTGCAGAACGAAGACGGTCGTCGAGTTCCTCCGAAAAGTCCGATGGTGGCGGACCGTGTTCATCGTCTCGGTTACCCATGTGTAGAAATATGATCGAGTGCGCAATATAATTATCGCATATTCAGGGAACATTTGACAATTGCTCTTTGAGTTCCTCAGCCGTAGTCCAGGAAAAACACTGGTTTAATGAGCTGAGGTGAACGAGAGAATCAGTTATGACTCCGCTATATGACGGAGTTCGACCACCGAGTTCAGACTGCAAATACGCTTTAAGATCTTGCACCGAAATGTCCAGCCCGTGGTTACGAGCGCATTCAGCGAGTGTAGAAAGTTCCCTGTCGAGATCATCAGCATGATATGCTAGCTCGACGGCCCGAGCATGTATCGCATCTTGTGTTGTGAGGAGGGAGTCATCTTTATAATGTTCCTCCTGCGCCCGAGGGAAGAGATACGTACGGTCGAGCAGCCATGGGCGTTCAACACGCCCAAATTCGACGACTGCCCCACCTGTATCGTGTTCAAGGACCAGTGGGATCGAATCTGCGTAGAGGGCGTGTAAAAAGAATTTTACTTTGAGATCCGGAATGTCGTCTGACACCTCGAGATCGGGCTGCGTCGCGAGCAAATACGCGTAGGCATCGTGGCGATGGTTCAGTACATCAAGCGCTTCGTCGAGACGATATTTGAACGGTGGTTCGTAGCTACCCAACACAAAATACGTCGAATGTGGGCCAAAGAGGTGCTCATGCCGCTCTTGCATATACAATAGAAGTTGTTCACTGTCTACTGGATCGAGTTCGAGGCCATAGAGAAGATCGTTCAGGATAAAATCTGTGAGTTCTTCGGTGTTCTCCGGTATTCTGTCCATACTAACCAGTATGGTCAGAAACCAATTTAACCATATTGGTCTGACTATGTTAAGTCAACCCATTGTATTTATGTGGCCTGATAACGTAACTTCAGTTGACAATGGCCGACATCTCCACGTTCTCCACAGGCGAGCACGCAGAAAATCCCTTAGAGCGTCAGCGTGAACTGATGGCGCTGCTGTCACAGGAAACTCGACACAGCATTATTCAGGCGCTCGTGGGGCACCCGAAAATCCTCGCGTCAGCCGATGAAATTAACCATTTCATTCCGAGCAAATCAAAAAAGACTGTGCAAGAGCAACTGGACGTGCTGGTTGAAGCAGACCTGCTTGCAATCTACGAGCATCCCCCAAACAAAGAAAAGCGCGGCTTGCCATGGAAATTTTACGGCTTTACTGAATACGGTGTCGACATCCTTGGGGACTTCAACTATCTTAAGGGCGTCCCAGTGGCGCGAGCCGTCCACCAGAAAACGCGAAAGCACGAGAAAATTGAACGGCACGAAATGGCTCCACGACCACCACTCCCAGAATCAGTACGTGCAACGTTCCGACTTGACGAAGAAACAGATTGACATCCCCGCCCTAACCGAGTGCGCAATATATTTTGTTTCGACGTTGAAGAGCTGTTTCTCGAGTGCACATCCTCTTCCTAGATCCGCTAGTTTCCATCGGTCGCCTTCTGACTGTCCGTAAGACTCTCAGCGAAATATATCCTAATAATTCCACAGTTTAAAACTAGAAAGATATTTAATCAACCTATGGATAATGAGATTCACCACAAAATGAATGTGATTACTGGTTATTTATGACTTTGCGGATGTGCATTTGTTGCAGGTCTCTCGGTCTGGATACCAGTTGAAACAGACGACAGTGTGATCTCGCTCCGGAGTAGCGATTCTCTCCCTTGTTTGTGCGTTCATTTGCTGGCGTGATACATAGTGCGAGCGCATACCCTCGTCTTCAGGCGCGGGTCGAGCGGTAGGCATAGTACGTCCGATCCGCGTTGCTACGAACCGCTGGATTTCCCACGCCATTAGGTAGTTTTAAGCTAGTACTAGCCATAGTATACAGTACGGATGAAGACCACACGGCACGCGACTTACAACCTTAGCTACCACATAGTGTGGTTGCCCAAGTACCGCAACTCGGTACTGGGTAACGAGGTCGAAGACCGTGTGCGTCGAATCCTCCACGAAATCGCCGACGAAAAAGGATTGGACATAATCGACCTTACCGTCCAACCCGACCACGTTCACCTGTTCGTGAGTAGTCCACCGAAGCACGCGCCGTCGCTGCTCGCCAACTGGTTCAAAGGCATCAGTTCGCGGAAATACAACCACCGCTACGCCGACCACGACGGCGAGAAAATCAAGTGGGCGCGTGGCTACTACGCGGGAACAGCAGGGCACGTCTCAAGCGAAACGGTTCAAGACTATATCCAGCGTCAGGAGGAGGGGGATACGTGACCGAACTCACCGAGACGCTGGAACTCAAGCTTGTGGAACCGAACGCCCACAAGCACCGAAAACTCTGTGAGACGAAACAGGCGTACCAAGACGCCCTTGAAGCCGCGTTCAACGCGAATTGCACCTCACAGTCGGCGGCCAACGACGTGGTGGTCAACTACGACCTGAGCGGGTACGCGAAGAACGCGCTCAAAAAGTACGTCCCACAACTTTGTGGCGGGAGTTACGACGCTAAGGAACTTCACGACGACCACCCTGTCCGGTTCACGAACGAAGGCCCAAAACTCGACCACAAGCCACAGAACGCCATCGAGTGGTACGTCAAAATCCCGCATCACAACGACTACCATCTCTGGTTGCCTGCCCAACCGAATCCCGAACAGCGAGAGTGGCTGGAAGCGTTGCACGCGGGGGACGCAAAGATGGGCGAGTGTCGGCTGTTCGACCGCGATGGTGTGTGGTACTTCCACATCGTCGCCACACGGGACGTGGAGGAACGAGCCAGTTCGGCGTCTGAAACGCCGATTGGGGTAGACATCGGGGAAGCCTCTTTGATAACGGTGTGTCACCGTAACGAGCGCGACTCCCCGACTGAACCCAACCTCTGGAACGACGAAGGTAAGCGAGTTCGACAACTTCGTGAGACGTATTTCACGGCGACTCGACGTCTTCAGCAACGCAGAAGCGAACGTATCGTAGAGTCCTACGGGGATACACTCTGGCGACAGATAGACGACATTCTTCACACGGTCACGTCGGAGGCCGTCGCCTACGCCGACCAGTTCGAGAACCCCGTGTTAGTTCTGGAAGACTTGACGCACATCCGTGAGAACATGGACTACGGCGCGTTCATGAACCGCCGACTTCACGGATGGGGCTTTGCGAAGATGCACGCCCAACTCCGCTACAAGGCGGCTGAGAAAGGAATTCGTGTGGCGACGGTTAATCCCGCGTACACCTCGAAGACGTGCCACTGTTGTGGGGAACAGGGCTACCGCCCTGATCAAGCGACGTTCACGTGTTCCAACTCGGCGTGTTGGGTCTCGGAGTACCACGCGGACGTCAACGCCGCACTCAATATAGCAGATCGCCACCTCAGCGGAGAGAGCCATTCAAGAGAACACATGAGTGGCGATGACTCGGCTGAGGAAGGGGGCCGTTTGACCGGCCCGCAAGACAGCCACGCCGATGCTGACACCCAGCAAGTGACGCGTGGAACGCATGCGTCTTGAAACCTTAGGGCCGCGCTCGGCCTGAAATTCCATGGTGGGATTCCCGCGACTTCAGGTGCGGGAGGAGGTCAAAGCACCTATGCAATCTTCGGACTCCTCCACAATCGACTTCGACCGAACCGATACCCAGACAACCGGAACTCGAGTCACTCGACAGGCACTCACGATAACAGCGCTCCTCTCGTTGGTTGCCGTTGATCCAGTACTCGCACAGGACAGCGTTGTCTGTGAAGCTGAAGCCCTCCCTGGAATGATCTCTGGATTCTTCCAGATTACGACCGCGCTCGGGATAATGGGCCTGGTTGTTGTGTGGCAGGCTGACTCGCTCGTCGAGATGTTCACGATGAATGTTGATCAGAAACGTGACCTCAAACAACACAAACATACGGCGTTGAAGTCAGCCGTAATTCTGGTCGTACTTGGCCCGCTGTATACCGTTGCTGGCTCGGTTATGGGGCTCCCGCTCGCAGACTGTGTAAATCTCGTTCCGTGGTAAGGAACACACCTTTAGGCGAGTCTCCCATGGCCCTCCCTGCTCGAACGGCTGCAGTCATCGTGGCACTGGTAGCTGTGGCTGTGTTTCTCAGCTTCACCACGTTACCGACGGCGAGTGCTGGCGAGGGCGGACACACAGCCAAACTCAGTCACGATGTGCAACTAGATGAGAACGAGACAGCGACCCTGTGGTCAAAAGAGCCGAATGAGTGTCTCAGCGTTGGTGAATACGAAGAACGCTTTGGCACCACCCCGACGGCGATGCAGGAACTGGCTTCCTGTACCGACATCACGTTCAGCGAGCCACCGGATACCGCTGCACGCTGGACGAGTGCAGAATTTCCTCACCTCGAGGCTGGGGATACCGATACATCCGTCTACCCCTCACATGCAGAGCGAGTCGATTCGGTGGCCATTGCTGATGCACACGCGACGATCTTTGCGATACTTCCCTCGACGAAAGCGCACTTAGACCCGACAGATTCTGTGTACTACGTTGCACCAACCGGTGAGGTCCGTGGATTTGTCGACTATCGAGTTCGCCTCGAGAATTCGCGCCAGCCGCTTCATGAAAATCAGACGGTCGAACGCTCACTTACGAGCACGTCTATTCAGGAAGTCCGGCTAAAACGCGATGGGGACGTACACGTACGGGCTGATGGGACACATACGCCACTGCTCGAGTACGATTTTGAACGTGGTGGGCCAGCAACGCTGACCCTCGAGGCGGATATCGAGACGGCACTCGAGGAAGTTACCACGACGATCGACAACGATAGCGAGCAGACCGAGACCCGAACAATCGAAGAAACGGTCACGGTCACGCACGATATCGACGTCGTCGTGTATGACTTACGGGCATCGGTCTACCAAGCAAGGTACCCAGATGGTGACGCTGGCGTTGCCATCTATACCTCACAGCCGTGGCATGGCTACACGCTTACTTCCGATGGGGAGGTAAACGTCCGCGGCATCTGGCGATATTATACCGCTCGAGACACAGACTGGGACGAACTCACTCAGGGGACTCGACACGGTGAGGAAGTATTCAACTCCAGTGTACGGCCGGTATTCGTCCATGCGTATCCTTCTGCGATTGGCCCACGGGTTGAACCGATACGCGATGGCCCGGATATTCTCGAGGTCTGGGGTCGAGAGCGTGATTCTCCTGAACCTGCGATTCACGAAAACGTCGAGATTGACGTTGTTTCTGGCACGTACACGGATTCGTCTGGTCTCGCCCTCCGGTATGATACGATTGACCGAGACGAAATCGCGGTGGCTGGAATCGTCCGTGGCGTTCATGCGGACCTCATTGAACCGGATGGGAGCACCGAACGCGAGATCCGCGAGAGTGAACTCACCATCGAACGTCTCGACTCGAGTGCGGAAACGGCCACGTTCCTGATCGAACTCCGTGATGTCGAAACGGGGTCGCCAATTACCCTCGAGAACTGGGCTGATGACCCTCGGTTATCGGTCATTGGGCAGGATTCCCGATCGGGGTACATCACTGTCGGTAACGAGATCGTGCGGACGGATCTCTCTGGCCGTGTCGAAGTTACGGTGACCCAACCAGGGATCTACACCGCAACCTATCACCCAGGCTCGTGGCGGTCACACCAGCCTGCCTATATCGGCGATACAGCAACCGAAACGTGGCACCCGCTGGGAACGGCAACTGGCTGGTTCGTTCTGCTGGTTGACGTCATCCGGTATGCCCTCCCGTTTGCTGTCGCCCTTTACGCTGCACAACGCGTCGGCACCTTCCTGAAAATCAAAGATACACCATGACGATAGAACAGACTATTTGCAGACGAACCGCCCTCACTGGAGTAACAACTGGAATCGTGGCTGCCCTTGCTGGATGCACAGGAAGCAATGATTCGGAGGATCGAGATGGGAACACAGATTCGACCTTCGAGGATGACGAACGTGGCCCGATTCAATCAATTACCCTCGATGAAACACAGTTAGTCATCGACCTCGAGCGCGATGTAGCCACTCGATTGAACGTCATTGATCCCACTGGTGAACTGTTTGCCTGGCGCCAAATCGATGCTGGGGTCTCCCGGACAAGAATCGACCTTGGCTTTGCATACACGCCCGGTGACTACGAGTTCATCGCCCTCGACGATGATGAGACCCTTGGTTCGGTTGTGATGGCCTTCGAACCGAACCTCGAGTTTATCGATCTTCGCCTGGCTCGAGATTACCCTGAGGAGATGTACGAGGGGGCAAACAGGTTTGCTATGGAGGGGGATGCGATCCTCTATGTTACTAACTCCGGGTCTGGGCCGACAGCCATCACCACGCTTCGATTCAGGGGTGATGTCCCGTACCCAACTCGCGATAGCTACGATGAGACTGGTGTCAGTGGTATCTACGATCTGGAGAACGACTTTAGTAGGGATGCTGATGAGGTCATAATCCCACCCGGAAAGGCCGTTCGCATCTACAGTAATAATGTACCCTTCTCTCCTTCCAGAATCTATAATCGATGTGAAACGGTTGGCGAGGAAGGGCAGTTTAGTGTCGAATTTACTTCGACACATTCCGCTAAAATTCATCTGACAGAATATCATGTTCATTATCTTACTTCGGATTTGGGTGAGTGTCAAGTCGAAATCGAGGGTCCTGCGTAATGCTTGCTTGGTCGCTCTCTGATGTCGGGATCAAATGGTTTGAGGACGCAATTGACAAGCTCATCCAATGGTTTCAAGAAGGATTGATAGATGGATACAATGCCATCACTGCACAGATATTTGGAACGACAACCCCAGAGACGGACGGCACGTTCGTGTTTGGCCAACCAAGCAACGCTCCCTGGGAACAAATCTATGGGTCGCTTGTGACCGGCGACATCATGATCATCTCTTTGCTGTTGCTGGTGATGTGTGTCCAGGGCCGACACGCGATCCGGATCTTCAATATTGGAAGTGTATACGAATCTCGAAAAGCCACCCGTAGCGCGTGGACGGGTGCGTTCTTGATTGTTACGTGGTACTGGATTGCTGTCCTGGCGCTCTACCTTGTCGACGGCTTCACTATAGCGTTGATTCCGGATGTCTCTGCGGTTACGTCTGCAATGAAGTCTCTTCTTAGTGCTGCCGTATCCAACCCGATCCTTGCGTTATTCTTAGCCGGCGTTGGAGCCACCGCGATGTGGGTTCTCCAGGCATTGTTTTTCCTCCGAGAGATTTTGCTGTACATCTTCGTCTACGCAATGCCGATCGGAATCGCCCTAGCGTATGGGAATATCCCTGTCGTCTCTGATATAGCCCGGACGGTTTGCATGAAGTTCGTCCCGTTGGCTGTGATGCCGATTCCTGTTTCATTGTTGTTCAGGGGATACGACTTGTTGTTCGGCGAAGGCTCGAGCGGTGCCATCGTCCCTGGAAGTGACTTCTTGAGCTATCTCATCGCCGTTACACTCCCTATTTTGTCGATCATCATCGTTTGGAAGCTGTTCAAGTATGCGACGCCGATGACGACGAAGATTATCGGTGGCACGACGAAGGCCACACTCACTGCTGGGGCCGTTGTCGGCGCAGGTGCGATTGCTGGGCCTGCTGCAGCCTCCTCTGCTGCACTCTGGGGCCCAAAAGCCGCGGCTGGATACACGGTCGCCTCAAAGATGCGTGACCGAGGAGTCTCTTCGAATACAGCCTCGAGTGCTGGTGGGAGCCAGACGTCTCACGATAACGTTGCGACTGACGCCTACGGGCAAGAGGGTGTCAAGGCGTATCGACGAACCGAGAACGATCCGGGGTACTACTGAAAATGTCTCAAGAAAACGATGCGGCTGGGCGGCGTATTATGGACGAATTGGGGGAGCAGAGTCGGATTCCACTGCTGAACATCGCAGAAGGGGATGTCTACGTTCTGCTTGGATTTCCCATTGTTGGACTCCTCGTCGGTGGGTTTACCGGCCTCGATGGTGTTGTCCTTCCGTTTGTCTTCTTCGGCATTATTGTTGGCGCGGCTATCGTCTATGCCTCTCCAAGTCATCTCCCTGCCTCGACGTGGCTGGCAGATGTCTATCGCCACTACTGCAAGCGCCCACGATTCACCTACAGTTCGGAGACAGGTGATGCCTCGAGTGAGCCGACCACTGGGGGCGGTCTCGTGAGCTACACGCCGTTTCGCCCCGATGAGCGTACGCAAGACCTCACCAGCATCGAACGTGCCTGGCCGGGCGCTGGAGCCATAGAGCGATCTGATGGCTCGATGGAGGCCTTCCTCGAGATCGATCCTGGAAACATGGACTTTGCTATGTCTGGTGATTGGGCACAGATCCAGCGTCTGGGTGAAGAGTTCGCGAACAGAGAACTCGATTTCCCACTCACGTTCCACGCAACGACACGACCGTTTCCAGTGGAGACGATGATCGACCAGATCGATGACCGACTGACCGATGAGGACGTCGAGCAAAATCCAGTGTTCGAATCATTGCTCGAGGAGTATCGAGAGAAACGCCCTCGTGAACTCGCCGGGACTCACCAGTTACGCTACTTTATCGGCGTCGAAGTCACCCCGCTCGAGGTATATAATCGGTATCAGGACGAACTATCCCCAGCAGAGAAACTCACCTCGTTTCCGGTGATCGGCTTTCTGTTCAATCCGTTCGTGACTCGCCGAGAGAATATGGCTGATGCTGAGGTTCGGGCAGCGATGTTTGACAAACTCGAGAATCGATGTCGAACGATTCAGGCCGAGTTCATCCAGAAAGTTCCCGGTTGGAGTGCTCGACGAATAAGTACAGTCGAGTTGTTCATCCTTGCAACCGAGTTCTGGAACGGCGAGAAACACGCGTACGATGAGACAGCAAATGCGGTTCGTGAACAACCACTACTCAGCCACCAACGGAGGGAAGATAAGTGATCTCTGGTGTTTCGTTTCTTGGGTCCCTATTGGAGGTTTCATCGACGCTCCCGGATCCATCGACGCAGTCGGGATTGGCCCTCTATCTCGGTGTCACTGCGCTGGTGACGCTGGTCGTGAAAATTGGCTGGGATCGATTGCAAACGGACGATATTGAGGAAGTCAGTCTCACCGAGTTACTCGAGGAATCAACGCTGAACGAAGGGGCTGAAGAGGAAGCGGCCCTCGACGATATCGCTGAGCGTCATCAGAATCTCGTTGCCCCTGCTGCGATCGAGTGGGGTACACGGACGGCCCGTGTTGGCGAGCAGTGGACGTCGACGCTGTACATCGCAGAGTATCCTGATTACCCGAAAGACGGGTACCTAAACGAACTGTTCGAGCTGACTAGTGTCGAGTTCGACCTCACTGTCCATCTCAGACCGCGAAATCAAGAGCAGGCTCGAGATGAACTCCAGCGGATTGCCGATGATCTGCAGGCTGATGCGGACCTCGAGCGAAGCGTTCGTGGCTCGTATTTACAGGATCGAGCAATCGAGGCGATGTCGACGTACAAAAGCGTCGAGAACGGCAGCCGTGTGTTCGAACAGGCACTGTTCATCACCGTACGCGCTGATACGCGCGATGAACTTCGAGAGGGCGTCCGCACGATTCGGAGTCGCCTTCGCGAACAACCTGCCGGACTCTCACCGAAGACGGCCATCTGTAAGCAAGATCTTGCGATCCAGGCAACATCACCAATCGGAACCAATCCGTTCGGCCGTGAAGCAACTGCACTCGGCGGAGCTGTCGGTGCACTGTTTGCTTCAGCTCACAATGCAACGATTCTCGAAGATGATGGCGTCGAATTCGGTTCGCACTGGAAAAACCAAAGCCCGGTCGTCATCGACCCCTTTGCTCGAGAAAACGGGTATGCAATGTTCACCATTGGCGATCCTGGGTCCGGCAAGTCCTTTGGCTCGAAGCAAAACTTTATCCGGTCGATCGAACAGAGCGAAGACCGGATCGGCATTATCCTCGAACCGTTGAATAACTGGGCCGGTGTTGCTGAGGGCTTAGGTGGCGAACGGATCACCATCGGCGGGAATATGGGTCTCAATCCGCTCGAGTTGAAGCCAACGCCAGAGCGCGTTCAGCGAGCAATGGGTGAAGACGCAAGCCCATATCGAGAGAAACTCGATAGCGTCATGAGTTTCTTGACGAACTACTTCGCCCACCGGGGGATCCAACTGGGTGATCGACGCACAACACTCGAGTTAGCGATCGAGAAAGCCTATTCACAGAAGGGTATCACCGACGATATCGCGACACACGACAACGAGAGCCCGACGATGCGTGACGTCCTCGATATTCTCGTTGAGATGGTCGAAGACCCGCTAGCGTACGTTGTTCGGACGCACAAGGAATCGATCAAGATTGGTAATGATGCAACCTGGTTAATCGACCAACTCCGTCCGTTTACAGCGAGTGGGCGATATGAAAACCTCGGCCGAGAGACCGAATTCGATATTCGCGATGAGAAGGTGATCTACCTCGATTTGGCTCAACAGGAAGGCAGCCTCGGTGGCAGTACGAGCTTGATCATGCAGCTATTGATATCGCTGGTGTATGAGCGAGCCAAGGAAACGGACAAAGAGGTCGTCTTCGTCATCGACGAAGCCAGGTACATCATGCAAGATGCAGCGAGTCTCGAGTACCTCGAGGTCGTGTTTCGCCACCATCGCCACCATAATCTTTCAATCAGGCTCGTGACCCAGACCGTCGACGAGTTCTTCCAACACCCCGAATCAGAAGCGATTATTGACCAGTGTGCGATCAAGCAATTCCACCACCTCGATGGGATGGACACCGGTTGGGCTGAAGAGTTTGGCCTCAACTCCGCGCAGATGCGCTTCGTCCAGGAGGCGATGCCCGGGAATGAGCGAACAGGCTACGCGGAAGCCCTTGTAGGGGTCGATGGCGAGTGGCGAGGTATCGAGGTCCGGGCGATGGAAAATGAAACTGCCGTCATCGACTTCGACCCGAAATCAAGGGGTCGTGAGTCTCTCTCACATCGGGCTGAGGAGACGGTGGATTCTATCGCTGACCGTCCCGGGGGCGACGGTCAGCAGAACAATGCGTTCTCTGATTGATTGAGATGATAGACAAAATAGCAATTCCAGAAGCGATGCGAGCTCGAGATCAGTGGCTTTGTTGGCGCAATGAGAAACGTAACGGGAAGTCTACCAAAGTCCCGATCGACCCACAGACTAGGTCATTTGGCTCCTCGACAGATGATAGTACGTGGAGTGATTTCGACAGTGCCCTCGAGTATTTCCAATCGGGTGGGTGTGATGGAATCGGATTTGTGTTCACCGACGATGATCCCTACGTCGGGATCGATCTGGATGACTGTCGCGATCCTGAGACAGGACGTCCAGATCCTGAGATGAAGTCGATTGTACAACAGCTTGATTCGTATACCGAAATCTCTCCATCGGGTACTGGGTATCACGTTATCGTCAACGGTGAACTCCCTCAAGGCAGGAATCGGCGCGGAAATATCGAACTCTACGAACGTGCTCGATACTTCACGGTGACCGGTGAGCACGTTCCCGGACTTCCAACTGAAATCGAGCCCAGACAGGCAGAACTCGAGAACGTACACCGTGAGTACGTTGACCAGAATTCGAGTGGTGGGGGAACCTCGAGTGGTCACGATAGAGGGTCAAGCACGCTCTCAAACGAAGCGGTACTCGAGAAAGCTCGAGCAGCTTCCAACGGTGAGAAGTTCAACCGACTCTGGAGTGGGTCGACTGTTGGGTATGATAGTCACTCAGAAGCCGATATCGCCCTCTGTTGCTTGCTGGCGTTTTGGACCGGTGGCAATCACAACCAGATGGACCAGCTATTTCGTCAGTCCGGGCTTGCTCGAGCCAAGTGGGATGACGTTCACTACGGGGATGGTGCAACGTATGGTGAACGGACACTCGAGCGTTCGATCGAGCACACGAGTGCGTACTACGAGCCACACGACGAACCGCGAGAGGATTCGAGGAAAGCAAGCCAAAAAGCCGGAGAACAACACCTAAGAACGCGAAAGGTGCAGTATCTCGAGCGAAAAAACGCGATTCTCGAACGTCGAGTTACAGATCTGGAAGCGACTCTTGAGGAGAAGAACAACCACATTCGGCACTTGGAGACGACCATCAAAGAGTACGAAGAAGGCCGGGTGTCGAGGTCTAGGGAATCTGGCGATACCGCTGAGCCACACTCAACTCGCTCACGTTCGATTTGGACGAGGGTACGACGAGTGATTGGCTCTCGAGATGACTAGTTTGTCCTTGAGGAGAGAAACCAATTAGCCGATAGGTCGGCATCAAATCACGGTTAGTAAAATCGTAATTAGTAAAATCAGGATTTAGATAATTGGCAGGATTATGGGGTGAGCAGGCGCAAAACCTCGCCGTTTACGGCGGGGATACGCGCCGTCACTGGATGACACCCTCCACCGATGGCTGCACGGCTGGATATTCCACGCTCAACCACCATCTTTAATACGGAACATTCCATAAATGATTATGAACACAGTCTGATGCTGGAGACAACCCGCACCTATCGAGCGAGAATCGTCAACCACTCCCAAGTGAGTGACGACCTCGACCAGTGCGGGCACTCAGCCTCGAAACTGTGGAACGTTGCCCGCTATCACACCCAACAAGAGTGGGATGAAACCGGCGAGATACCATCCGAAGCCGACCTCAAGCGCGAATTAAAAGACCACGAACGATACAGTGACCTACATTCTCAGTCAAGTCAGCGAGTTCTAGAAGAGCTTGCTGAGTCGTTCAACGGCTGGTTCAAAAAGCGCAAGAACGGCGACACAGATGCAAATCCACCCGGCTACCGAAAGCGAGGCGACAACCACCCACGCTCCACCGTCACGTGGAAACAGATGGGTATCAAGCACGATTCCAAACACAATCAACTCCGCCTATCCAAAGGCTTCAACCTCAAACAGCACCGCTCAGACTTCATCCTCGCCGAATACGAGACACGACCGGATGTAACCGTGGAGAACATCCAACAAGTACGCGCCGTATGGAACGGCGACCGCTGGAAACTCCACCTCGTCTGCAAGGTCGAAATTCCCGTCGAAGACGCACCCGGTGACAACACCGCAGGAATCGACCTCGGTATCAAGAACTACCTCGCCATCGCCTACGACGACGGTGATGCGGAGTTGTATCCGGGGAACGTGTTGAAACAGGACAAACACTACTTCACCCGCGACGAGTACGACACCGAAGGCGAGAACGGCCCGTCACGCCGTGCGCTCCGCGCCCGACAGAAACTCTCGCGTCGGAAAGGCCACTTCCTGCACGCCCTCGCCAAGCATATCGTTAGGCAGTGCATCAACCACGCGGTCGGTCGCATCGCCATAGGCGACTTGAGCAAGATTCGTGAAGACGAGAACGGCGACTCACGGAACTGGGGTAAACGTGGGAACAAGAAACTCCACGGTTGGGAGTTCGACCGCTTCACCCGCTTGCTCGAATACAAGGCCGAAGAAAACGGCATCCTCGTAGACCGCACGAGCGAGCGCGACACGTCGAAGACGTGTTCGTGCTGTGGCCGGAAGCGTGACGCGAATCGCGTGGAGCGTGGGTTGTACGTTTGCGAGTCGTGTGGTGTGACGATGAACGCGGATGTGAATGGTGCGGTGAACATTCGCAGAAAGATAACTCAGAATCCCCCTACGAGGGATATGAGTAACGGTCGTTTGGCACGGCCAGTAGCCTACCTGTTCAATCAAACCTCGGGGCATTTCGCACCGAGCGAACAGGTGGGTTGCAAACCTTAATATCCCAACGCTCGGGAATCCTCGCCCTTCAGGGCGGGGAGGATGTCAACTCAGTGGTTCACATACACAGACTATGGCTCACACTCGTTTCGTCAACCGAGAAGCGGAACTCGAGGTGCTAGAATCTGCATTTAGCTGAAAGAGAGGGCGCTAAGCCCCCGTTCTCAAGGAGCGAACGAACCAACGTGCAGTGAGTGAGTAAGGCGGGGATACAGCGCCCGCACACATATCAAACGAATCTAATCAAAGCGCTTAACTAACCACAACCACTAGCAGGAGAAGAGTCACATGGTGTACAGTCCAAAATACCGACTCTTCCCGGCGAGCGAACAGCGGGAGAGACTCGACTGGACTCGTAACACCGTGCGACAAGTGTACAACCACGCACTCCACGAATTCAACAAGCTACCAGAAGACGACGGCACGCTTCGACAGCGCGTCTGGCAAGTCCGAGACGACCTCCCCAGACTCAAACAACAGTGGAGCGACCTGAAACAAGTCTACTCCACCGTGTTACAGAAAGCCGTCGAACGCATCCGAACCAACATCAACAACCTCGGCAAACTGAAAGCCAAGGGATACAGCGTTGGCTCGTTGAACTGGAAGAAACCGCGTGAGTACCGGAGTTTCACGTATCGGCAATCGGGCTTCGAACTCGACACGAAGAGTGGCCCGAGAGACCGAGCAATTCTGCGACTCAAAAAGGTTCGCGGTGAAACCCTCGAAATTCCAATCCGACTCCACCGAAACCTGCCAGAGCACGACGCTATCAAAGAGGTCACGGTGAAGAAAGAGCCGACAGGAGCGTGGTATGCCTCGTTCTGCATCAGCACCGATGAACCAGAGAAACCAGACCCAGAAGCCATCGATGCAGAGGACACGGTTGGTCTCGACCTCGGTGTGCTCAACTTCGTTCACGATTCTGATGGGCTTTCCATTGGGCGACTCGACTTATCAGATGAGCGAGAGCGACTCGAACGCGAGCAACGCTCGCTCTCTCGCAAGCAATATGAGTCGAACAACTGGGAGAAACAGCGCCGTCGAGTGGCCGAGGTTCACGCTCGGATGTCGAACAAAAAGCGCGATTACAAGCACAAGCTCGCGCACTTTTACGCGACAGCGTACGACGCTGTGTTCGTTGAGAACCTCGACGTGAAGTCGATGCTCGAATCCGAGGGGAACGCTCGGAACAAATCCGAGGTCGGATGGAGCGATTTCCGTTCGATTCTTGAACACCACTGTGACAAGCACGGCACACACTACGTGGAAGTGACTGCTCGCGGCACGACGAAAGAGTGTGCGTGTTGTGGGGTAGAGACTGCGAAGCCGCTGTGGGTTCGCGAACACTCGTGCCCATCGTGTGGGTTCGAGTTGGATAGAGATTGGAACGCCGCATTGAACGTGAAATCGCGTGGTCTGGAGAAACTAGGAGTGGTTCACTCCAAAGGTACGCCTGTGAAGACTGCGACCGTCCTCAGAACCGAAGGTTCTGATGGGCCACACGAGAACGGAGTTCTCGTGGACGCTGTGGACGCTCGTTCTGTGTCTGCAAGTCGTGTCGTTGAAACAGGAAGCTCCTGCCTCAAGGAAGCCGTGTAAGCGGCAGAGTAGGCAGGAGTAGTTCACTTCCAAAAGCGTACCGTGGAATCGGTTACTGGTGGCACCAGCAACACGAAGTCGATGTTGTTGGTCTCGCAAGCGACGGGACACTTGTCGTTGGTGAATGTAAATTTACCTCGAGAACGATGACGGAAGGCGATTTGGCTGCTCTCGAGCGGTCTGCAGACCAGATACGGTGGACACCACCACAAGATACCGAACTCGAGTATCATTACTGTTGTTTCTCTCGATCCGGGTTTTCTGCCGATTTAAAACAGAGAGCATCCGCTCGAGATAACGTCTCTCTTTTCACTCCTGATGATATCGTGAACGTGGCAGTATCCGAGGGGTAGTCCATTCAATCGAATCCCCGAAGGAGTGGGTGATCTCGATCCAGATCGGTCACGAACTCGGCGAGCCGTTGACCGCCGAATCGCCGGGGGCAGGCCTCGCGATGGTCGATGCTCAAGGGCTGGCCGGTTACCCTAGAGTAATCTAGGAGATTACGTTACAGTTAGCTGAACATTATAGGTGTTAGTTACGCATCCCGAGTATGTTACGGAAATCAAACCAGCCGCAGACAGAAATATGGGCCAGTGCACTTACCCGAACCACCCGGAACCCGACAAGCGTGCTCCCGACGGAGACGGAGGGAGGATCGATACGCGACCAGCGCTTCGGCACGAATTGCGTGATAGACGTCGAGTCCCCCCTCGAAACGTTCGAGGATGTGACCGCTGGTGAATCAACGGAGATGAGTGCGGATGAGTGAGGAAAACCCTGCAGGAACCGATCCATCGGCCAGCGCAGACATCGAACGTACTCACAACCAAACTATGGAACCCACTCCCTCACAACCGGATGCAGCAATCGATGACAGACTCGAGCGGCTCGAAGCGCTCGTCGCAGATCAACAAGCGACTATCGAACGCCAGAACTCCCGGCTCGAGGAACTCGCTGAGCGGTCGACGACGGGGACGTCCAGTGGTGGGAGTTCGGTACCAGTAACCCGCCGACGTGCGTTACAGGCCGGTGGCGCGCTCGCGTTGCTCGGACTCGGTGCCGGATCTGTGAGCGCACAGCCACAGCCTCACGGACAGGTCGGTACCGAGGATCGCCCACTCAATGCGTTGTACACGATCGATCTCGAGGCCACCGAGATCACCTCAGAAACCGACATCGACGCCGACGGCACGACCGCAATCGAAGGGCGGTCGACGGCGGCGCTCGGTGAAACGTACGGGATTTCGGGCATCACGGACTCCGAAAGTCAAGACGCGTACGGGGTCAGAGGAACGGCGACCGCCGACAGTGGCTCGGCAATAGGGGTCGGCGGGACAACAGCTGGGGACACTGACGGGGCGACCGGTGTCAAGGGTCACGCGACCGCAGATACCGTCACAGCAGAAACCAAGGGTGTCGAAGGGAGAACTGATGCGGACGCAGACAATACAGGGACTCCTGAGATCGTTCCTGCTGGCGTAGAAGGGAGAGCCACCGGTGAGAATACCACCCATGGAGTGCGGGGGATCACGGAATCCAAAACCGGGCGGGGCGTAACCGGGATGGTCGTCTCCGACGACTACGATCACGATTCGTTCATCAGTTCGGGCATCGGTGTCTCTGGCATTACGGATCGGAGCGGTGAAGACGAGGGCGTGTCGGACGCCGGAGGCGTCTTCGGGCTAGCAACAGCCGATAGCGGCACGGCGTACGGAGTCCTGGGTCGAAACCACTCACCGGAAGGGTGGGGTGTTCGCGGGATGGACATGTCGGGAGCCGGCCACGGGGTGTACTCTCAGGGTGACAGCAAAACCGATGGCGATCACGAGACCACCGGCGATACCGTTCTCGGTGGGACGCTCGCCTTTGCAGACGAGACGCCACAACGAACCGCCGGCCCGATCGCAAAGGGGTGGATCAACTCCGATGGGACGGTCGAAAACGCCGTCAACGTTAGCAGTGCCGAATGGAATAGCACTGAGGAGCGCTACCGAATCAGTATCGAGCACGAGAACTACTTTTACGACCAGTACGTGACGGTGGTCACGCCGTTGACGAACGTCAACCCCCGAACCACGAGTAACTCTAGTGATCTCGTCGTTGAATTGCTAGACGATGACGGGGACACCGTCCAATCCGGATTCCAGTTCGTGACGTTCGACCTACCGAGTGGTGAAGAGACGACAGTAATGACTTCTGACAGCGGAGACGGTGACGTAACTGTCACTGATGGAACTGACGACGAGCAGGCTTCGTCGGCCGCGGTACCAACATCCGATTCCCATGAGTGATCGGCGGTTCAGCGGAACTCGACCGGCGGCGGTGTTCCTCGCCGTCGTGATCGTTCTTGGGCTCGTCGTCGCCGTTCCGGGAACGGTAACGGCCGATTCGAATCTCGTCGACATCGAGTGCACCGCTGGCGACGGTGGCGGCCCAGTCTACGTCACCGACAGCGGCCTCGAGCTCGAGGACAACGCTACCGCCGCCGACGAGGGCTATCCCGTGTTTCCCGATAACGAGACTGTCGAACTTCGTGGGATCAACGACACTAACGTCTCGTTCAGTGCCGCCGGCGAGGCACAGCTTCGACTCGAAGATCATAAACCGGGGCGAACCTGTTTCGCGGCCATCAACGCGAGCACCCACCCCGTCACGATCACGCCTGAAAACGGCACCGTCGTGACCGTCAACGGCACGGTCAATGGACTGGCCATCGGTGACGGCGACCTTGAGGACGGGCAAATGGATGTCGTCTCGAACGCCAGCGAGTCCTTCATGCTCACGATCCACGACACCGGGCTCGAAGAGGGCGATACGGTGGTGACTGACGGTGACGCAACTCTCGAAGCCGAGGTTGACGGTGACGGCGCAGTCACCTTCGAAATCCCCGCTGGTGAGGTCGCCCTATCCGCGTCAGTAGAAGTCGACGACGACGGCGGCTCCTCACCCCCACCACCGCCGATGCCAGCGCCATCGCCGCCCGACCCCGCCGAACCGGCCGCGTTCGAGATCCACAACGAATCGGTCGATCCGACGAAACTCGAGGTCGGCGAACCGTTATCGGTGATCGTGAGCATCGAAAATGTCGGCGACGAAGCCGGGACGGAGACGATCGAATTGCTCGTCGACGGTTCGGTAGTCGATGAAACGAACGTGACGCTCGAAGGCGGTGAGGAGACGACCCTCGAGTTCGTCCACGCATTCGACGCCGAGGGCGAGTTCGATGTCGGCATCGAAACGGTCACCACCGTCTCCGTCGTCGCTGTGGAGCCACCGGAAGACGATGACGGGGCCGAGACGAGCGACGACGATGAGGGGGCTGAGACGAGCGACGACGATGACGCTGATACGACAAGCGACGACACGGCAGATGTCGGAGGGGGCGAATCTAGCGATGACGACTCCAGCGACGCCGGAGACGGCGATAGTACTGAGATAGAGGGTGAGACGGAAGACGACGATCCATCAGGGGTCGGCTTCGGCACGATCGTCGGCTTCGTCGTGGCAATCGGCGCTCTCGGCGGGATCGGTTACGTGCTCCGAGAGCGACTCTAGAGGCGGAATTCTCTCATATTGTTGAATCAACACTACTCGAAGCCGGGGATATTGACGATTCGAGAGTTCAGCCAAACCGGCTCAGACGTCCAAGGTCGTATCGTCTCCGATGGAACTACGGCTAGTCTACAGCTTTGATTTCGTCGGCGACCTCATACGCACGCTTGACGATATCTTTGATCCAGATGTACTCGTACGTGCTCGTGCGACCCAGGGTGAATAGATTTTCGTACGACGAGAGCTGGGCCTGCAGCCGCTCGAATGTTTCGAGTTCCTCAGCGAGTGGAAGCGGGTACGCCCGTGGGGCACGTCTGATCTCAGCGGCGATCACTTCGACGTTGATTCCTTGCGCTTCGAGAAATTCCACGAGGTAGTGTTCGAACCAATCGTCCGGGTGTGCCCAGCGGTCGTCGTCTATGAAACAGGGGAACTCTGCCGTCAGGATGTACTCGCCGTCCGGAAGCGACTGTGGGGTGAATCCGTAATCGGTGAGTCGGGTGAACGCGTAGTCGTTCGGAAAGTATCCCCAGTCAACGTGGGGCGGAAACGGGCGTTCGTCGGCCACAATGTGGACACCAAGGATAACCATACTCCGGTAGCGAAGTTGGTCGCCCGAATCGACCAAGATACTTGGATCGATGGTGCTCACGTAGTTGTCCCCAGTGACCACGTCACCGCTTTCGGTTCGGACGCCCTCGACTTGGTCGTCGTCTGTGATCAGCCCTGTTGCCCCTTTGAAAACGACCTCACAGTCTGTGATCATCTCGGCGAGTACGTCTGCGTACGTTGCATCTGGGTAGTAAGCCCCGTTGCCGAAGAAATCACGTTCTGTTTCGGGGAAGTTGATCTTGAAGTCGAACCAGTCGCCGACAATCTGTTCTGGGTCGATTCCCCAGTGTTTCTCGGTATAATTGCGATAGTACCGCTCGTATAGTGTCGGGCCGACCTGGTCGAGCACGTACTCCTCGAAGTGTTCGGCATCGGATTGACCGGGTGCGGAAGCGAGTTCTTTACGTATCTCTTCGGCATCGGTCCACCGGTCGATGTTTTCTTCGCTCACCGGGTAGTGATGGGGTTCATTCAGTGTCCCCTGTGGGTACGTCGCAGCGTAGAAGTCGTGGTGGGTCAGGTCGGTAAGTTGTGAGAAGAGTTCGCCCACCTCGGGTTCGTTTTCTTCATCGTAAAACAACAGATGTGGTGCCGAGTCGCAATAGTATCCGCTGTCAAACTCAATCTCACGGAGGAGCCCACCGATCTCTCCTTTCTCGAGCAGTGTCACGGCCACCCCTCGCTGCTCGAGGAGGTACGCGAGCGAACAGCCTGCGACACCGCCACCGATGATGACGGTGTCTGTGTGTGACATATACGTTGCAACGAGCCTATGAGGTAGTAAGCGTTCGGGAAAATTCATTGTTTCTTTAATCTTCAACCCTGGCTCGAGCATCTTCCCTGATCCGCTACCGGAGTGGGAGCCCACGAGTTTACAGGAATTCGAAGAAAATACCCTCGAGTTCAATCATTTGAGAAGTCACCCGTGGGTACTGACAATCGAGGAAATTGGTGGTCTCTTCCTGTGTTTTGTGCCTGTGGGTACTGTATTGAGATTTTGAATCTCATGTGTGTCAGCATAATCACAATTTATTATGTATGAGTTACAATGACCGCCATGGCCAGAATATTTATTACTGGCATTGGGGGGTTTCTTGGAAGCCATCTTGCCGAATGGTTCCTCGAGCGAGGCCACGAGGTGGCGGGCAATGACACCCTAGTGGGGGGCTACATGGAGAACGTCCCTGAGGGGGCAGCGTTTCATCGCGTAGACTGCACTGACGTCGAGGCAATGAAAACGGCGATTGGGGGTCCGATGTCGTATACCACACAGCAGGGCTCTCGTATGAGGGCGCAAGCGTGTTCGCTCCTGCAGCCATCACCGAGAGTATTTACCAGGCAACATCTGCAACGCTCGCTGCGACGGCAGCCGAGGGCGTTGACCGGTTCGTCTACTGCTCGAGTATGTCGCGCTATGGCGAGAACGAACTTCCGTTTAGAGAGGAGATGGAGCCGAGACCGCAAGATCCCTACGCGGCCAGCAAGGTTGCCGCCGAGGAACTGACGAGGGTTATGGCTGAGTGTCACGGGTTCGAGTATGTGGTCGTTGTTCCTCACAACATCATCGGGCCCCGACAGCGCTACGATGACCCCTTCCGGAACGTTGCATCTATTTTTATCAACCGGATGCTCCAGGGACAACAGCCAATCATCTACGGCGATGGCGAGCAAAAGCGGTGTTTTTCGTATGTGGCCGATGTCGTTCGCCCGCTCGCGAAACTCGCTTTCCGGGAAGACGTTTGTGGCGAGACGATCAACGTCGGCCCCGACGATGAGTTCGTGTCAATCAACTCCCTGGCGGAGACGATTGCCGACATAATCGATTTCGACCTGGATCCTGTCTACGTTCGTGATCGGCCTCAGGAAGTGAAACTCGCGAACTGTTCAGCTGATAAGGCGCGTGAGTTGCTCGGGTACCGTCCACAGTACACTCTCCGAGATGGACTCGTCGAGATGGTCGACTGGATCGACGAACAGGGAACTAGAGAGTTTGAGTACCACCTTGACCTCGAGATCGTCACCGACGAGACGCCCGAAACGTGGAAAAACCAGCTGATATGAGAGATCTGAGTGTGGTACGGTCTCAGAATTTACGGGGATGGACACGCAGTGAGGAACGAAATCGAGCAAGCGTCCGAACAGTCGCTCACAAGGAGCCCACATTCGGACACTCACCGAATGCTATCAGAGAACGAACTCTGCTGGAGGCACTCCCGTGAGAAACGTCGTTTTGCTCTGTCTCGATACTGTTCGCAAGGATTATTTCGACGAGTTTGCGCCTCGACTGACTGAACGGGCTGAGGTAGTGTACCACCAGTGTCGCGCCGCCAGCGGATGGAGCGTACCGAGCCACGCGAGTATGTTCACTGGCGAACTCCCGCACGTCCACGGCGTTCACACTCACGCTCGAGACTTTACGCGTATTGACCTGACGGAGACGTTTCTCGAGGACTTGCCCGATCACGCTCGAATCGGCGTCAGTACGAACGCATATGCCAGTCGGTACTATGGGTTCGATTCCTTCTTCGAAGAGTTTTCGCAGGTACCCCACGCAGGTGCTCTTCAGTTCGATCACGCTCTCTCCCCGAGAGATCCTGACCTCTGGGACGTTGGCCACCTCGAGTATGTCAGACGGGCGCTGCAGGACGCTCATCCAATCCGCAGCCTCACCAACGGTGTGCTAGCGAAAGTGAATCCGTACGACCTCTTGTTTTCCGGCTGGCCATGGCCCGAAATCCAGGATAAGGGCACAAAAAAGGCTCTCTCGGAAGCGACATCCAGAATTCTCACTACAGAGTGCACCGACCGTCCGGTGTTCGCGTTTCTCAATCTGATGGATGCGCACGTTCCAATGTACCATCATCGGGGATTGAACCGCGAACTCCACTCGGTTCCAAACTCGTGGACGTCGAAAGGTGGGCCATCAGCCAAAGAGGTCAACCGTAATCCGGGACAGCATCACGAGTACGTCCGAAATTACGAACAACTGTACTCGGCATCGATCGAGTACCTCGATCGGCAGGTGGATGCATGGATCGACGAAATCCAGCGGCGAACCGAACATCCGACTACGATTGTCATCACCGCAGATCACGGCGAAAACCTCGGGTCGGCGGCCGATGAGGAGCGTTTCGAGCACCACTCGAGTCTCAGTGAGGCAATTCTTCATGTCCCGCTCGTTCTCATCAATCCGCCCGATGGGTATCCGTATACGGAGTCGAAACTGGTCAGCCACCTCGAACTCGGGGAGTTACTCGTACGCCTCGCTCACGGTGAGAGGTACTCCTTCGGCGACGAGCCGATTACTGGCGAAGTGATCGGCCATACGGGCGAGGACGCAGGCGGTGCCTACTGGGATCGACTGATCAGGTGTGCGTATACCGATCAACGGAAGATCCGCTGGGACAGCCTCGGCAGGACGGCAGTATTCGACCTCGATCTCGACACCGAGACTCGAGTAAAGCGAACGACGGCCGATGAGTTGGAGGGGTTTCCAATCGAAGATACCACGCTTTTCGAATCAGATATCCTCGCGAGCAAACGGATGGCGCTCGAGTGCGAACCACAGGCAGAACAGGTAGTCAATGGGGAACGAAAACGACAGCTTGCACAGATGGGGTATCTGTAACATGGCTCCAGATTTCCTCGAGCGGGCGCGGTATAAGTATCGCAAGGATGGGGTACTGGGGTTGGGCCTCGCGGGCGCGAAGGAGCCCTTTCGCCGGCGCCTTCTGGTTGAGGAGGACGATGCGGTGTATTCTCGTGCGTCAGATGTCATCCGCGTTGAAGAGGGTGCTAAATCACAGTTCCGATACGATGGCTTGCACGACCCCCCACACCCTGCTTTCATACCAGCCGTCGATGGCCAGGCAATCGCCACCCCACGGGATGTTTGTGAGTTTCAGGATGCGGTGCTGATTGGATCCGAGCCGATCATCAATCTCGATGGGCGATACATCTCGCCATCGGCGATCGGGACGGCAAAAGCACGTCAGGACGGGTGGAAAGAACGCGAGACGTTCGCCGCTAACGTCTCACTTACCGATGCAATCTTGGGATCGTATGCTCGAACCAGGCCCACGTCAACGGTCGACTCGGGGTTCTTGCTCACGGGTTTTTTCACCGGATTCGGCCACTGGACGTTCGAAGTCCTCCCGAAGCTCTGGGCCTACGAAGCCTACATGAGAGAAACGGGTGAAGAGCCGACACTCATCATCAGAGGGGAGTTGAGTAGCTGGCAGCGAGAGTCCCTGTCGCTGCTGGGGTATCCACTTGAGTCTCTCCAGCAGACGGGGAGCGATCCGGTTCACGTCCAGCAGTTGTTGGTCCCATCACACCGTTTTCTGACCTGGAGTCAGATACCTACGTACCCGTCCATGCGTGATCTCCAGTGGGTTCGCAATCGTATGCGACAAAATGTATCACCTGGATCGGGCTCGTTTGGCGACCGAATCTTCATTTCACGGGCCGATGCTCCACGGCGACGTCTCCACAACCGACGTGAGGTACTCGAGGTCCTCGAGGAGTATGCGTTCGAAGTCTACGAACCCGGCCGGCTATCATTTAGCGACCAGGTTCGTCTCTTTTCAAATGCGGAGATGGTTGTCGGCCCCTATGGTGCTGGCCTCTCGAACGTTATCTTTGGCGAGGATCCGACACTCCTCGAGATGGTTCTCGACGCCGAGGAAAACATTCACCACTACGTCCTGGCGAACCTGCTGGATATCGACTACGAGTACGTCTCCTGTCTCCCCCACGCCCAAGCAGGCGGCGAATTTCGACACAGCGACCTCGAGGTTGACACTGACAGGTTGCGTGAGGTTCTCGAGTCGATTCTTTGAGCGTCCATGGAGGTACTTGAGGTTCTACGGTTGAGTACTTGACCTCCTCCACGCCCTGAAGGACGTGGAATCCGTCCATCGGATTTCCGCCGAGTGTGGCGTTCGAGGTTCCAAACCGCACTCAAGGAGAACCGGTAGCATACCGGAGGAACTCTCGTTTATTAGTCGACGTTTTGAGTACTCGAGGGCGTTCTTTGTTCAGTATGTTTGTGGTGGCTGTTCGAGAATCTCGAAGATTTCCCTTGCACGGTATTCTCGGTTCCGTTCTTTCCCAGTCGTTTCCTCGAGGACACCCGCTTCCTCGAGTTTGTTGATCGCTCGATAAGCGGTCGGAGCCGTGACACCGAGCAACTCCTGGACAACGCCTGCGGTTAGATACGGCTGCTCGAAGAGCTTACACGCCAACCGAGCAGAGGTAGTTGAGATGTCGACGTATTCGTCTTCGTACTCCTTTTGCAAGGTGTGTAACTCTCGGGAGCGAAGCAAGGCTTCCTCGGCCTGATGCCGGAGGCCCGTTACGAAGAACTCGAGCCAAGCGTCCCACTCTCCGTGCTTGCGGACAGCGTTCATTCGATCGACATACGTCTCTTTGTGGCGATTGAAATATTCGCTCAGATACAGGATTGGCTGCTCGAGGTACGCTTGATCATACAGTTGTAATGTGATGAGTAGACGCCCGAGTCGGCCGTTACCATCTCCGTATGGATGAACTGTCTCGAACTGATAATGCGTGAGTGCAATATCGATCAGCGGATGGTAACTTCCACCTGTTCGGATATACGTCATTAACGCATCCATTAGCCCGTCAACTGCGCTCGGAACGGGTGGGACGAACTCTCCTAAGTGATTCGGGACTGTCTTGAACTCACCGATGGTGTCTGTATCTCGGCGAGTTTCTGGAACATCGAAAAGGAGCATTTCATGGAGGGTATGCAACAGTTCGATGGAGATTCCCTCACCCTGGTCAAGTGCGTTGATCCCGCTTTTGAGTGCTCGTTCGTAGTTGAGGACTTCTTGCACATCTTTCGTTTCATCCGAAGCTGTCGCTTGCTCGTCGACTGAACCATCACCGTCCAGCGATCGAGTCTCGAAACTATACAACGCGTTGTAATCGATATTTGCCCCCTCGATTTCGGACGATTCTATCGCTTCTTTACGAAGCAAAGACGTGTACAACACTGGTGCGAAATCAGTCTGTAGACTGAACCCGCTGAGCTTTCCGAGCCAGAACGTCGCCTCCGACAGGATCTCATAGAATTCTTTCTCGAGTTGAAATCCGCCCTCAGGTGGGAGTGGGTCGGGTTTATAATATGGTCGCTGATCATATGGTATAAGTCGCCCAGGTGCCTCTTCGGATAACTCCCTGAAGTACATTTGTTACTATAAGGGCATACTCACCACTGTTAGTTAAATCTGGCCTCTCTAATTTAAAGAGAACTGCGAGAATTCCACGGGTCACTGTATACCACGGGGAGGATGTCACGCCGTGAAACACTGTAGTGTGCCGTAACATGAAGGCGGTATCGTCGCAAGTATTGGTGAACTCGAGCCAGGGCTAGTCCGTTGGCATCGCCGTCGCCGGTCGAACTGGACGCGCTGGCACGTGGACGAAACTATGACTGTTATTCCACCTTTACAAGAACGGTTTGGCACGGATCGGTCGATTGACTGCCTCGATACGAACTCCCTTCAACGTACGCGAAGGAGGTCCAAGACCCATTCGGGACAGACGGGCGGTCGCTGGAAGCATTGTTCGTCTGTTCGATTACGCCCGTCTCGCCGACGGAGAACTCGAGCCAGTGTAGGCTGTGCCTCGTGTGACCGTCCAGAATCTCGTTCCGTTAGACGGGGTGGTCGCCGATGACTGATCGACGCCACTCAGAGCCGAGGCAGCGTTCAATGGAAACAGACGACCCGTCTCTCGAAGACCGGATCGACACTCTCGAGTCAGTACTCGAGAGCCAACGGGAGACGATCGAACGGCAAGCAGACCGACTCGAGGCACAGCGGGCGAAACTCGAACAACTCGATGGGGATACTCCCGACGAGGTCTGTGATAAACCAGCGGGAGGCCCGTCTGTCAGTCGCCGTTCGGCGCTGACTGGGATCGGCCTTGCCGGCCTGGTTGGTCTAGGTGTGACATCGGCCTCGGCGAGTCAGGTGGAGTCACAGGGACAACTCGGGACCGAAGACCGGCCGCTCGATGAGCTGTATACAACGTCGATTACGGGTGTCTCCGAAACCGATTCGAACGTGTTCGAACTCGCCGTCCAGGACGCCGACGATCCGAGCGAGGCCGGAAATATCGTCGCTGGCCACCCGAACAACAGCGTCGGGGACGTCAGCGGGGCGACGATATCTGGCGGTGGCGGTGACTTCGGCAGCGACGATGGCAACGAGGTTACGGGCATCTACGGGACGGTCGGCGGCGGGTTGACGAACAAAGTCCACGGAAATTCCGCGACAATCTCCGGGGGTGGTGACAACACCGCGGAGGGAGAGTTTGCGACGGTCGCCGGTGGGGCGGATAACGCGGCTGGAACCGACTACGCGTCGATTGGTGGCGGGGAAAATAATGCGACCAACAATCATCACGCGACAGTTGGCGGCGGTCAGGAAAACGTGGCGGATGAGCTCTGGTCGACGGTTGGCGGCGGTGTTCAGAACAACGCTTCCCAGCCGTTTTCGACGATATCGGGTGGCGCCGACAATGCAACGATGACGTCGAACATGCCTGGTATCCCCATGTACGGAACGATCGGTGGCGGCCATCGGAATGAGGTAAACTCGAGGTTCGCAACCATTCCCGGTGGGGATGAGGCCAAAGCCGATATGCACGGCCAGTTCGCCTACGCGAGTGGCAGTTTCGAAACGGCTGGCGATGCACAAGCATCGACGTACGTCCTCCGGAACGAGACCTCGGCCAGTAACCAGCAGGTTGAGTTGTTCCTCGACGGCGAGGAAGAACGAATCGAGGTACCTGTCGACTGCTCGATAGCGTTCACCGCACAGATCCTTGGACGAACGCTCTTCCACGAGGGGGCGTCCTGGCACATCGATGGATCCGTGACGAACGACGGAACGATGTCGACGATCCATACCAGAATCGTCAGCGAATTTGAAGACGAGGAGCTGGGAAGCGTCGATATTGGCTTCGACGATAGCAACGATTCTCTCGAGGTTTCGATCACGTCGGGCGTCGATAACAGTCGAGACACTCGATGGGTAGCGACGATACGGACGACCAAAACCGAATTCTCGAACGGGGGGCCATGACGTGGCATCGAACTCGATACGTGACCGAGAATTGGCGAACGCGAGCCGATCGAGGCGGCTCTTCGTGGCCCTGCTCGTCTGCTTGCTCGCAGTCGGCGCTTTGACGGTCGGGCTGGCTGGTCCGACACTTGCGGCCGACCAGTCTCTCGAGTGTGCCGACGGGTCCGGCGGCGGCCCGGTGTACGTGACCGATAGCGGTCTCGAAGTCACTGACAACGCCACCGGTGCCGATGAGGCATATCCCACGTTCCCGGACAACGAGACCGTCTCGCTCGAGGGCGCGGATATTGCGAACGTCTCATTTGTGGCGGCTGGTGCGGCCGAACTCCGGCTGGAAGAACGTGATAACGACCGCACCTGTGTCGCGGCAGTCAACGCATCGGCGAACGACGTCCTGATCGATCCCGCGGACACCCCAGGGATGACGATCAACGGCTCGCTCGAGGCACTCTTATTCGGAGATATTGACTTCGAGGTCGACGACGTGGCAGACCTGGCGTACGAGGCAAACGACTCCGTCACGTTAACCATCCACGACACCGGTCTCGAGGAGGGCGATTCGATCTCGATCGAGAGCCTGGATTCGGACGCCATTGACGAGGAGGTCGACGCCAGCTCGAACGGCACGCTTGTAATCACTCTCCCGGCCGGTGACCACCGCCTGTCGCTTTCGACGGCCTCGAGTGACGACGACTCCTCGAGTCCCCCACCAGCACCGCCAGCGCCACCATCGCCGCCGGACGATGATGACCCCGCCGCGTTCGAACTCTCCGAACTCGCGCTCGAGCCGACCGAGATCGAGGTAGGCGAGGAGATCACGGTGTCAGGGACCGTGACGAACGTTGGTGACGAGACGGGCTCGTACGAAGTGAAACTGCTCGTCGATGGCGAGGAGGTGGACAACGAGAGCGTTTCCCTCGCCGGCGGAAGTTCCGAGACGGTCGTATTCGACGCCGCGCTTTATCACCCAGGAACGGTACCCATCTCGCTGGACGACGAGTCAGTGGGTACGGTGACCGTCACCGAGGTGGAATCCGGTTCGGACGACGATGCAGACGAGGCCGATTCGGGGGCTGACGACGATTCAAGTGGGACCGACTCGGGAGCCGACGATGATTCGGGCGACACCGACTCGGGGTCTGACGACGCCGAGGGTCCAGGAGCTGACGCAGATTCAGGCGACACCGACTCTGGAGTCGACGATGCTGAAGGCTCGGAAGCCGATGACGGCGAACAAACGCCGGATCCGGAATCCACCATCGACGAGGAAAGCGGGACGCCCTGGCTCTTGATTTCGATCGGACTGGTTGCAACCGTGGCCGCAGGCGTCGCCGTGGTGTATTCCCAAGGGTACCTAGACCCGTATATCCCGGAGTGAATATTGGCATCTCGAGCAAAGGTAGCAGGCACCATCGAGCCCGTGAACAGTCGTCATCTTCGGAGACCAGTCTGAGGGTGTCCCGTTGTACGACTGCCGAGGACTGCTCGAGTGACCCACCCTCCAGTAGCCAACCCACCAACAGACCGTTCGACTTTTTATAATCTGCCGGCGTTCGGTGTACTCGAGACCGTTCTTTCGCTCGGTGCGCTTGCGAACCGCAAGGCAATGGTCCGACAGTTCGAGGAGGGGACGTGCCGAACTGTTTTATCTATTGACTTCGTGTATATTGCCATGGGAGTCTACGCTGATGACGTCACTGAGTTCACTCAGTCAAAGGAAATCAATGAAGATCGCCCACCATTAGGCGACCGTCTTCGCGGACTGGCTAACGAACTTGACATTGACTCCGTTGAGGAAGTCCGGCGTCTTCGCGAGCGGACATGAGGATTTTTCTAGATACCAATCTCTTCGTCGCCATTGTCACCGATGAGCCGGAGAGCGGTGAGATTGCCGCGGAACTTTTGAACACTGAACATGAGTTTTTAACATCAACACTCAATCTCATGGAACTCCGAACCGTTCTTACCAAGAAAAATCGGCTCGAACTCCCTGCTGCCCAGTCCATCCAAGACGAGATTACTCAAGATGTCAGTATCGTCATCCCAGATGCGTCTGATATGATGGATGCAAACCGCTTGCAGCAAGAGACCTTACTGTATCCACTTGACTGTCTTATCCTCGCGTGTGCACAAGGTCACGACGCTGAGCTTGTTTCATTTGATGGGGAACTCCAGGAAGCTGGTGCTCTCTCACCCACCGATTTGTTGTGATAATATCCGTAGACAACCGTCGTCCTCGGTGACCGGTCTGAGGGTGTCCCGTTGTACGACTGCCGAGGACTGCTCGAGCGATCCACTATCCAGTACCCAACCCACTAACAGACCGCTCGAGTGCGTGGTTCAGGTATTCGTGTGAGAGATGGGTCCTCTCTCGAGGGAGGGTATTTCGGGGTGTCCAGGGTCACTCGAGGATGTCAGCTGTCTCTGGTGGTGTGGTCTCACTCGAGTTTTCTGCCTCGCGGGGGATCTCTGCATCTACCGGGATGACCAACCGGTGTTCGGTGTACCCACGGGCGTTCGTTCGATGCGTTTGCGAACCGCGAGGCGATGCTTCGAGAACTCGAGGATGGGGATCCACTCCGATTCTGCCTCTCACAAAAACAGATAAACGAACGCAACCCGACTAGAGCACTATGACGATCGTCGCCGATGAAGACATCCTTGGCGGGGAACCTCGGATCGAGGGAACCCGGATTGGCGTCCGACACATCGCCGGGAAAGTGGTCGGTGGTGGGCAGACCCCAGCGTATGTCGCTGACCAGTACGATATCTCGCTGGCGTCCGTCTATGAAGCCCTTTCATATTATTATGCCAATATCGAGGAAATGAAAGGCTTCGAGCGGGAAAACGCGGAGGCGTTTGAGCGCGTGCACGACGATGGCTTGCAGCCGAAAGAGCCGGTCTCGTGACCGAGAGTATTCATCTCTTGCTCGACGAGCACGTCGGGCGGGTTTTCGAGCATCTCCTTCGAGAACGTGGGTATGTGAGCAATCCCATTAGGAACTTCAGCTATTTTCTGCTGACGAGTGTTCAAGGACGTCTTTTATTTCCCGGAGGTACCGAACAAACCACTCGAGTTCAGTTTGCAGGTGCCGATAGACGGCTGTATCGTCGATATCAGACCCGTAGTTATGGGCAAGGACGTTCCGAAATCCTGCAGCTTGTCGCATCAGTTCACTGGTTTCGTGTGAGAGGAGATCTAGCTCGTAGAGGGTAGTAAACCGGCCAGCATACGTTTCGGGCATTGGTGCGTCTGCACCAACAATGAGGATACCCGCAATGTCGAGACACGCCTCAATAGCTGTCTGGAATTCGCGTTCGACGATAGCTCGTTCTTCTCGATTATTTTGATAGGTCTCTGCATCGAGTGCTTGTTTTCGGGCCAACACCGTCAGTGCCTCTTCGATGTAGGCAGCTTTTTCAAGAATGCGAATTTCCTCTCGGGAGGAGACGTTCACACCTGGCCCTCCAACCGGTTCAGCAGCGAATCAAACCGACGCATGCGCTCCTCATGGGTTTCCTCCGCTTCTGGATACGAGTTCTCATAGTCTTCTTTGAGACGTTCACGGAGGGTGGGATTTTCGATAATCACGTAGCCGTTTTCGAGCGCCGCCAGGCCAACACCAGGGTGGATTGCCTCGAGGTCAGCAACATCAATGGCGTCGGTTCCAAGCGAATCAGTGAGTGACACGGTGAGGGAGATGCGTTGCTCGAGTCGTTCATCTGGGCCGAGATCAGCCTCAAACGCGACGGCAATATCGATATCGCTTTGGTCAGTAGCCGTCCCGTGAACTGTCGAGCCGAACAGAACCGCGAGGCGAACCGGGTACCTCTCGAGTACACGGGTGAGACGTTCGAGATCGATCTCACTCTCGAGAGGTGTGTTCGTGCCGTGATCTGAAGGCGGTGTCGACCCCATTACCTCGAATGTACACAGGGAATCGTTAAAATCGTTTGTCTCGGGTGGGGATGGCATTTCCAGATCTGCTTGGATTTCCGTGGGCAGTCGTCTTCGGTTGTTGGTTTGGGTATCTCGTCGTGTGACTGCCACAGACTTCTCGAGCGGGCCACCCTCCAGTACCCAACCCACCAACAGACCGCTCGAGTGCATGTTTCAGGTATTCGAGTGAGATGTTGATCCTCTCTCGAGAGAGGTTATTCGGGGGTGTCCATGGTCACCCGAGGACGCCAGGTGTCCGGGGGCTGTGTCCTCGAGGGACCTGTCTCGCCGGGGATTTCCACATCGTCGGGGATGATCAATCGGCGTTCGGTGTACTCGAGGGCGTTCGTTCGCATGACTGCGGGAGAATCCTGCTGTTCACAGCTAGACCCTCCCCAGCGTAGCAGGCCGAGTGCCTCGGAGACTTGACCCCCCGAAGCGGTTCACCCAGTTACTCGCGAGCCACTCAATCCGTTCGAGAGCGTGCCTCGTCACACTGGCATTCGTATGCCTGCTGGCTGGAACCGCTTTACGTGATCATGCATTGCTACTGCGAGCGCAAACATCGTCTCTGCTTGCCCTTTTGTCGCAACTGTACTCCGATAGTACGCTGCAGACCGATTGTCGAGATACAGCGTTTTGAGCCGGTGTGCCGTCTCGTCGGTGAGAACACCGAGTGCCGCAGCTCGATCGTACGCTCGCTTGTGGTTTTGGAAATTGTTGACTGTGTCGTTCGAAGCCAACAACGCATAGAACTCGAGGGTACGCTCGATGGCAGCAAAGGACATCTCGATCACGCTCGTGTGGTAGCCGTTGTGTTCACGGAGCGTTCGACAGGCTTCAAGCAGCCGGCACGCTTTCCGAAGCTGGATCGCCGGTGGTTGGTTTGCCTCTGGATTAAGGCCAGTTTCGTATGTGGGTTCGCCGGCAGGATAGCCAGAAAAAGCGTCCTCGGCCCGATCGAGCGTCTCGAGAATCGAGCCCGCATCTTCAGCCACTGGTCAACACCTCGCGTTTGAGCGCCTCGAGCGCCTCCGTTTCGTACAGTGTGATGGCGTCTGTGAAGATCTCTGAAAGCTGATCAGCATAGCCTCTTGCAGAATCAAGGGTTTCGACGAGTACTTGGAAGGTATACCGGTCGCCGTCGAACGGGCGCTGACTCAGCTCCTTTGCAATCTCGTTTCCCCGGTGTCGTTCCGCTTGAGAACCAGCCACGAGAACCCAGAGGTCGATATCACTTTGGCGGTCGGCCTGGCCTCGAGCGACACTTCCAAACACGAGGATGCCTCGGACGTCATCCAGTTCCGATCGAAGTTTTTCAATCGCCGCTTGGACTGGATGGTGAAACTCCGGCTGTGGGATCTGCAGGACAGGATCGTCCGGTTTGGACAGGAGATCGCGGTTAATTCCTACTGGGCGTCGGTTCCCTTCAGCCGGTGCACTGACAAGACCGTTCGCCTCCAGGACATCGACGGCGCTCTTCGTCGAATACGTCGAGTGATCGGTGAGTCGACTCAATTCACGGATCGTGAACGTCTCATATGGGTTATCGACGAGTAGCCGAAGGATATCATTCGTCGCTTTGTGCCGAAACAACTCCGGGTGTTGGGCTGGTATAGGGAGGGCAAGTGTTGCGGTATCGTCTGCTGACTGTGAATGTTTTGTCATACCTAACACGTTTGCTCTTACAACACAGTATTCCAAATAGTTTCTGGAGGATCACCGTTCTCTGGAGTGGCTCGATAGCTCGTGGACAACCGTCGTCTTCGGTGCCCGGTCCCGAGATGTCCGCTTGAAAGACTGCCGAGGACTGCTCGAGTGACCCACCCTCCAGTAGCCAACCCACCAACAGATCGCTCGAGTACGTGGTTCAGTTTTTCGTGTGAGAGATGGTGGTCCTCTCTCGAGGGAGGTTATTCGGTGGTGTCGTGGTCACCCGAGGACGTCAGCTGTCTCCGGGGGCTGTGTGTGCTCGCTCGAGCCCCCAGTCTCACCGGGGATCTCCACATCGGTTGGAATAATCAACCGGCGTTTGGATGGCCGCTGTGCGAGGTGGTGTCGCTCCCAAGGGGGCCTATGTAAGCCTGTATTTTTGTACAATGTGTGAACGACAACGGAGTGTTTTTCGGGAACAAGTCGTATCGGCTGATAGCTGACCAACAGAAGAGCTATTACGAATAGCGTATAATTCATAATCAAGATGTCTCAATCAACGACCCCTCCTGAGACGCCACCAATTGAGCAACTCAGAACGCTCATTGACCTCCTGGAGAATCCCTCGCTGGCCCAGATATACGTCTACGTGCTTCAGTCGGATGGGGCAACCGTCGAGAACCTCATCACTGACCTCGAGATCCCCCAGGGAACTGCCTACGAGTACGTTCGAAAACTCGAGGACGCGGGTCTCGTAACGAAGACGCGTGAGGAGCGCCCATACGAGTTTGGCACTGAACCGCTTTCGATCACACTCAGCACAAATGGCGAAACACGTGTGATCACGGCCGAACTCGTCGACGCAGTTGGTCGTCGTGAGACTGATGGAGACATCGATGTCTATCTCGACCGACATGGGATCGACGGCCTTGCAACCGCCCTCGAGTACGCTCACGAGTACGTCGATGGCACTGTCAACCACCGAATCATGGCCCGCGAACTCGACCTGTCTCCGCTTGAGGCGGAAATTATTCTCCAGGCACTCGAAGCAGTGGTTCTCGAGCACCGTTACGACGAATGAGGAGAGCGTACATCGTTGAATAAGGTGTCCTGACCGCTCCACAATCGAGATTGTCATAATCGAGAAATCGCAAAAGGCCGTTCACTAACAATGGGTTTCACAAGAGTGTTGAATTAATTGGGTATTCATTCTCTTTCTGTTTGCAACCACTGGGCAACTTCCTGTTGAAACTGCTCAAACCATTGGAGATCGTCTTGCAGAACATCGTAGACGACATCGTGGTCAATTTCACCGTACCGATGGGCGAGGAGATTTCGAAATCCAACAGCCTCCTCGAGTTTCTTTCCTGTTGGCTCAGTTAGTATCTCTGCTTGGACTACTGCATCGATCTCATCTCGCGAGGTTTCTGCAGATGTGTGGCTGTTGTCAGCCCGAATATGGGCTGCCAGGTCAATACACGATTGGATTACATTCATCAGCGAACGTTCCACAGCCCGTTGGAGGACAAAATCATCGAGGTACTCTTTTCGAGAGACACCACGCATTTGTTTCAATTCGTTCGTATACTGGTTCACCTGTTCCAGTTTCGTGATGATGACGTCCTCGTCGACCATTAAACGTCACCTTCAGCGAGGCGATCAACGAACGATCGCCGTTCTTCGATGCGAGATGCTTCCGAGTCCTCGAGGCGATTTTTGAGGCGGCGCTGATCGGTGGCTTTGACCGTCTCATCACCATAGAGAATCGTCCCCTTCTCGAGAGCGTTCAGTGCGATTTCGTCCGGCAACGCTTGGAGATCGCTGACGTCGACGAACGCCTCTGCGCACCGCTGAAGATGTGCATCGATGCGGTTTCGCTGGCGAAATCGCTCGTGTCGAGTCCAGTCATCGGGGAAGCGAACACAAATATCGACATCAGAGCTTTCTGTTGGGTTCCCGCTCGCATACGATCCGAACAAAACCGCATAGGTAACTCCCGTGGTTCGGAGATGATCACGAACTGCCTCGAGATCCACGGTGGCCTGTCCCATGAATCCCCATTTGTCCGGAACTGGCTTATATTATTCCACGTGGGTGAGCATTGATCGCTCGAGATTCTGGCCGTGTCTCTGCCGTGGACAGTCGTCGTCTTCGGGACACAGTATGGTGGTGTCCCGTTGTATGACTGCCGCGGACTGCTCGAGTGACCCACTATCCAGTAACCAACCCACCAACAGACCGCTCGAGTGCGTGGTTCAGTTTTTCGTGTGAGATGTGGGTCCTCTCTCGAGGGATCTCAGTTAGGGGTGTCCATGGTCATCCGAGGACGTCAGCTGTCTCCGGTGGCTGTGGACTCGAGCCCCCAGTCTCACCGGGGATCTCCGCATCGGTTGGGATGATCAGCCGGCGTTCGGTATACTCGAGGCCGTTCTTTCGCTCGGTGCGTTTGCGGATGGCCACGCGATTGTTCGAGAGGTCGAGGAGGGCGTCGATGGTCCTCGAGACGAGCTTTTTGGCATACGAATCACTGACACCACGCTCCTGGCGACGAATCCAGTGTTTGAGATCACTCGCTTTGACGTACTCTTTGATCGATTTGCAGCCGTTCTCCCAGGGGTTGTCACCGACACTCGAGTCTACGCGTGCTTTCCAGAGGTTTGCGGCGAGTCGCGTGGGCAGGGCGTTGGTGGTCGAGCGGAGCATCTCATCGTCCATGCGGGCGAGTTGCTGGATCGGGAGGAGATCACCGTGAGTGAGCGTTGGCGAGCCACCACGCTCGAGCGGGTCCTCGTGTTCGGGGAGTCTCACGTACGTTCGACCGTCCTCTTTGGTGAATCGCTCGAGGTGGTCACCCTCGATGTCCAATTCCCCGGGGTCGACACCCTCGGCGAGCAGGTGGGCTCCTTTCTCGAGTTCGCGTGCCTGGAGTTCCTCGATACGGCGCTTGTTCGAGCCCGTCCGTTTGGCTGTGGCCTCGGCGAGGGCTTTCGTCCCCGTGGTTTCTGCCTCACACGCCTCGAGGCGGTCTCGCAATCGCTCGTTTTCGGCCTCTATCTCCATAATCCGTTCTGACTCGAGTGCAGCCATCTGTTTTGGCTCGAGGGCCGTCCGTGTCTGCTCGAGTGTGTTTGCTGTTCGCTCGAGTTTCGTCTCCGTCTGTTCGAGTTTCGTCTCTGTTCGCTCGAGTTTCCGCTCCGTCTCCTGGAGGTCCGTTTCGAGGGTTTCGACCCCATCCGATAGTCGGCGGTTATCCGCCTCGAGTGCAGTGAGTCGCTCGCGAAGCGCCTCGAGACCCTCAGTCATCGTCTTCGACCTCCGTTGTCGCTGGACGCGAAGCGGGTTGGTTATCGGTGGGTGTGACTGGGAGCCCCTCTCCATCCGCACTCGAGAGGGTGACTGACTCGAGACACTCACAGCCAACGGCGCGCCAGGTGCCATCCCGACGTTCGTATTCGACTCGTGCCCACGGGCAGTCTGCGTTGGGCTGGTGTTCGAACACGAGTTTTCGTGAGCGGCCACCGTGTGGCGTCCACTCGAGGACCAGGTCGGTCACTGTCCCACCTCCTCGAGGAGCCTGCAGTACGCCTGCTCGAGGTCGCCGGGGGTAACGGGATGCTCGAACTCGAGGGTGATCCGGGTGACTCGCCTCGAGGACTTCATCGGCTCACCTCGCTGGGGTGGGCGATCGAGGCGTCGATCAGCAGTGGTGGCTTCGTCCACCCGCGTTTCTGGTCGACATAGGCAACCCAGTCACGGACTGCTCGTGGAGGAAGTGATTCGACGTGCTCGAGGACTCCCTGAACGCGGAACCAGTAGATTGGGGCGTTGGAGGGGAGGTACCGTTCCGGTGGCTGGTCGGTCACGTAGATCGTCGAGGATCGTTCCTCGAGGTGATGGTGCCCGCCTTCAGTGTCCTCTCCGAGGTAGGTGTACTGGGAGCCTGGTAGCTCGAGTGGGATGTTCGTTCGTGGTTCAGCCGAAATGGTTTCGTGCGTGGTCGTAGTAGTTGTCATTGCCTTAATCCAAGGCACAGGTCTGGTGTCTCTAGCACCAGGCCACAGATTTTGGTGGCGTCCTGTGCTATCTGTAGAGAAACGAGATGAGGTATTAAAACTTGTGCAGTCTGCACATGCTTATTAACTGTTTGATAAGACAAGTCTAAGTGCGTACGATTGGGATATATGCATATGGCGGTTGCACAACAGCACGTATCGATGGATGCTGACGACCTTCGGCCAGCTGATCAGGAGATTCTTGATGAGTTACAGCATGGTCGGGCGACGAAGGGGGCGCTCGTCGACTGGACCAGTTACTCGAGAAACACCATTTACAATCGCCTCGAGGTACTCGAAGCAGCTGGCTACGTCGAGTGTGTCCATGAGGGAACGCGTTTATTCGAACTCGTTGAAGATCCGCGCGAACACGAAGATAGTACCAACTGAGCCGCTATAATTGCTTTTTACAAATTGATTGAGTGAGGGTTACAGACCACTCGAGGCTTCTGACTCACTCCAATACCGTCGTCCAGCCCAGAGAGCCACGGCGATGGTGCCGGCCACCAGGGCGGGCCACCGATCGCTGCTGAGATAGAGCCCACTCGAGGGCGGCCGGTAGCTCGAGAGCGGCCAGAATACGGCGTAAGCCTCACCCGTGGGTGTCAAGAGGGCGATGTCGAGGACGAGGTGAGTGACAACGCCGATAGCCAGCAGGATGATCGCCTGTTTCCGATATCTGGGGGCCAGCAGAAGTGATATGAGGAGGATGACGATCACGGTGCCGAAGAGGGTGTGCAATGGCGACCACGAGAACGGCACTCCGAGCAGGTGGGCGACGCGCCAGTCTGGAACGAAGAGCCCGATCTTCACGAAGTCGGGAGCGAGCGCACCGAGCATTACCAGCGTCACCTGTTCCGTTTTGATCCAGTCATACCGGAAACTGAGGCTGACGCCGACGATGTAGCCTACCAGGACGTGTGTGAGGACGTCAGCCATTAGCGATCACCTCGTTTTGTGGTCCGATCTGCTTCTGTTGTGTTGGATTCGTGCGCCCCCTCGAGGTCGGTTTCGTCGAAGGAGAGTGACTCTGTGTTCGTGTCTGGCGAGTCGTTGTCGCCTTGAGGTTTCGAGTGCGCTCGAGGGACGAATGCGAGTGTCTCCCGGTCGAATCGCCACCCCGTGAGAAACCGGCCGGCGACCCAGAGCCCGCCGAGGAATGAGACGAGGAACATGTAGCTCCTGTCGTCCGGACTCTGGGTTAACCCGTGCTCGACGACGAGGGTGTTCTCGTCCTCGAGCGTTCCAAAGATGGTCACGTGGTCGCCCGTTTGGAGCGAGCCCTCGAGATTTCGTACCTCGGTATTCGCGTCGACGAGGGTGAACCGACCGTAGCCGCTGGCGCGTGTTGCGATTGTCACCGGGTCTGTATCGACGATACGACCACCGAGGACGACCTGCTCACCGACGTACGTTTCTGGGGTTGGGGTGACTTCGACATCGGTGGGGTACTGGTGCTCGAGTGGATCGTTTGCTGTAGTTCCGGCAACGAACAGCATTCCGATCAATAGGGTGAATAGCAGCACTCCGGCCAACAGTCGTCCATGTTGTCCGAACGGTTCACTTGCAGCCATCTCTCAGAGGCTGGTTATGGCGAGGTATAGGGTTTCTGAATCCGTGATTACTTGGGATTCGTTCGCTCTCGAACCACTCACGGTTTGCTCGAGTCCTTCACGACGGGAGACGGTTGGTAGCCGAGATCAGCTTTGAGTCTGGTGATGCTGGCTTCGCTAATATGGGGATAACCGACGCGTTTGTCGAGGTAGGTAATGTTCGGTTCGGGTAGCTCGAGCAAGGGAGGTATAATGTCTCTCAAGTAACCAATCAAAATCAATCGCCTATTATGAGTCGGCTTTTAACTCGGAGTCTGACGTTGCCATTGAAACAATTGTATGATCTGATTGAAACGGACTGTCTATACCAAGAGGGCCACTGGTGTACGAGCGTTTGACCTCACAAGGGTGAGGGTAGAACCTATGACAGAAAATAACGTTCCGATAGCCGACAGTGTATCACGACGCTCCGTATTGCGAAAAGGAGGAGCAGCAACAGGCGCACTCGTCGTTGCGGGGACGGTAGCGAGCGGGAGTGCATCAGCACAAAGCGGGGGCGTTGGATTCATAACATCACGTGGAAGCGAAGGAGTGCACACCATCAGTGGGACAAACGAGTGGTCAGTCGAACGCACCCCCGACTGTAATGACCAGGGTAATACCCAGCGTTACCCGGGATACGAAACTGGCCCCTTCACAATCTTCTCTGGAACGGATTTGGAGCCAGGGGAGGTCGAATTACACAATATTAGAGAGTGTGGTCACGGGGATCTTTATTATCAGGGGGAGCCCGTAGATAACCGTCAGGATGAGCGTATGTGGCGTGTAAACATTCGGCCTGTCGAATAGTTCTATATTTGACTTAACACTGCTCACATCTATTTTCTAATCTGTGGAGGTTTGGACATAGAACCTACAAGGGGGAACGCTGAATTCATGCTCTACACTTAGCTACCAACTTCTAACGTTCACTTAGGGTCTGAACAAGGCCAAAAGACGGTGTCTTCTCGCTACCAACGGTTGCACGCCGTACAACCCATATCACCCAAAATAACTATATGGCTGATTTGGATGTATCTCGTATGGCTTTCGTCGCTCTCTTCGGCATTGGCAGCACCAATTTTCACGCTACTATCGGCACGCCGAACGGCGATTTTGTCTCTGACGTCTCGAGCGAACCGACCCAGCCCCACCGACTCGAGACCCAATTGCTCGAGCGACTCGAGGAAATGCAGTCTCTCAGATCGCTCGATGCGGTTGCCATCTCTGCCCCGGGGCTGGTGGATGCTGAGGCAGGTCACATCCGAAAGTTCGATACGCCCGCGGGTGACCTAATCGAACACATTGATCTGCGGACGCCGATCGAATCTCGCTTTGATTTGCCGGTGTACCTCGAGAACGACTGTACGGCCTCTGCACTCGGCGAGTGGTACTTCGGACGACGGGAGGATCACGACTCGCTGATTCACCTCACCTTCGGGACGGGAATCGGCGGTGGCGTCGTCGATCGCGGTCATCCCCTTCGGGGCGAGTCAGCCCAGGCCGGGGAGTTCGGGTTGCTGTCGGTGGCTCCAGAGAGCGAGCTCTCGAGTACCGGCGTCACCGGTGCCTGGGAGGCGTTCTGTTCGGGCCGGGGGATTCCAGAGTACGTGGCTCACCGACTCGAGACCGATGACGAGTGGTCTGCAGATGAGAGTGTGTTCACGCGGAGGGTGGCGGAGGATGCGGAGCTCAGTGCGCCTGTCGTTTTCGAGGACGCCAAGTCGGGCGATGCGTTCGCTCAATCGTGTTTAGCCCAGATCAGTCGCTACAACGCTGCCGGCGTCGGCACGCTCTGTAACGCGTTCAACCCGGGGCTTGTGACTCTCGGTGGTGGTGTGGCGTTGAACAATGAGGAGTGGCTACTCGAGGGGCTCGAGCGCCACCTCGAGGAGTTCTGTTTCGTCGATCAGCCGACGCTTGCCCTGTCGCCGCTTGGTGAGAACATTGGGTTGTACGGGGCGTTGGGAACGTATCGTGATCGAACCGGGAGGCAGCCGGGTGTGGAGGTTCCGCAGTCGGCCTCGAGTACGACGGACTAAGCGAACCTGCCGGTCAGTTGTGCTCGTTTCGATACCACTCGATGGTTTGCTCGAGTCCGTCTCGGAGCGAGACGGTCGGCTCGTACTCGAGTTGATTTTCGGCTTTCGAGATATCTGCCTCGGAGTGTTCGATGTCACCCGAACGGCCGTCCGTGTGGACGATATCCGAGTTCGTATCGGTGATGTCCTGAATGAGTTCGGCTAACTCGCGGATCGTGATCGACTGGCCAGTGCCGATGTTGTAGGCTTCGCCGACTGCATCGGTGGTCGCCGCCTTGCAGTTAGCCTGGACGACGTCGTCGACGTAGACGAAATCGCGGGTCTGGTTCCCTTCCCCGTGGACGGTGATGTCATCACCCGAGAGCGCCTGATCGATGAAGACGCTTATCACGCCGCTGTAGTCACCCGCAACCTGTCCCGGCCCGTAGACGTTGAAATACCGAAGGGCGACGGCCTCGAGGCCGTAGAGGTCGTTGTATAGTCGAGCGTAGTGGTCGATCGTGAGCTTGTTGAGCCCGTACGGAGAGGTCGGCTCTTTGGGGTCGGTCTCCGTGACGGGGACTGATTCAGGGTGGCCGTAGATCGCTGCACTCGAGGCGAGGACGACCCGGGCGTCTTCCTGTCGGGCAGCCTCGAGTAACGAAAGGGTCGCTGCTGTGTTGATCTCGTGGCTCGTCTGTGGCTCCTCGACCGAGCGGGCCACGCTCACGAGGGCGGCCTCGTGGAAGATCAGGTCAACTTCGGCGATTGCTTTAGCGAGTTCCGCTTTCTGGCGGATATCTGCCTCGAAGAACGTGGCATCTGGCGGCACGTTCGACTCGCTGCCGGTCGTCAACGCATCATATATTCGAACGTCGTTGTCCTCGAGCAACGTGCTCGAGAGGTGACTGCCGATGAATCCCGCACCACCCGTGATCAGCACCGTCCGGTCACATGGCCACCCAGTGGTCATATCATAGCATGTCTGTCGTGTCTGTATGAGTCTGCTGGTCTTTCTCCACCATTACAACTGGCGAAAACCAAGGCTCTGGGTTTGGTAGCCAACAACGAACGCTTGGAACTGTATTCCGACGAGGTTATAACCGACTATGGACGAACACTGTACAATTACATACCAATATGTCATCTTCTGACTCCGAAGGCGTTTCACGAGGTGCAAAACTCGAGGCGCTCCTCGACGTCGCTCACTACAATCCCAAGTTTGCCGGCGTGATCGTTGTGCTCGGGCTCGTAGCGGCCGTCCTCGAGGGGGTCGGCCTGAGTTTTATCCTGCCGATCATCGAACTCGTCCAACTAGACGATCCGACTACAGAGGCAGATGGACTGATGGCGGTGTTCGTGACTGCCTACGAGGCCGTTGGGATTCCGTTCACGCTTGGCTGGGTCGTCGTGGGCGTGGCAACGGTGATGATCGTTCGGTACACCATAAGTTTCGTCGTCGCCTGGTTTCGAGAAATGCTGCGGACGTACTACATTCGGGATCTGCAGCTTCGGGCCTACGATAACGCACTGGATGCTCGAGTCTCTTATTTCGACGAGGAAGGGTCGGACGATATCCTGAACGCGATTGTGACCCAGACGAACTATGCTGGACGGGTTATTCAGCGCGTTGTCCGGTTGCTCGAGATGGTCTTTCTCTCGCTGGCGTATCTCATCATCGCGCTGATCATATCGCCACTACTGACGCTGTTCGCTGCAGGCGTGCTTGGCTTCCTGACTGTCTTTCTTCGGCGCGTGGTCGAGCCAGGGTATACGATCGGTGACAGAGTGGCCGATGCGAACGAGCGTCGACAGGAAGCTGCCCAGGCCGGTACCCAGGGCATTCGTGACGTGCGACTGTTCGGGCTTGCTCAGGAGTTGCGACAGGATTTCAGTGACGCAATCGACCAGTTTACGACCGCTCGTATCACCCTTCGGCGGAATGAAGCGGCGATCAACAATTTCTACAACCTGGGCGTTGCGGTTTCGGTATTCGTTCTGATCTATCTTGCACTGACATTCGCTGACTTGTCGGTGGGTGCACTCGGTGTCTTCCTCTTTGCGATGTTCCAGCTCGGACCGAAAGTGAGCCAGGTCAATCGGTTGTTCTATCAGGTCGAAAACGACCTGCCGCATCTGGTTCGAACACAGCAGTTCATCGAGGAACTCGAGTCCCGAAAAGAGCCAAACGAGGCGACTCGAGAAGTCCCTGATGTCGTTGACGAGGTCGAGTTCGACGACGTACACTTCTCGTACGACGATGAGGAGCAGGTCCTTCGGGGCATCGATTTCTCGGTCGAGAAAGGCGAGTTCATCGCCTTCGTCGGCCAATCCGGGGCGGGGAAATCGACCATCGTCTCCGTGTTGGCTCGCCTGTACGAACTGGATCGTGGTGAAATCCGGGCTAACGGCATTCCAGTCGACGAGATGGATATTGGCGAGTGGCGTGATCGGATCGCCGTCGTTCGCCAGGACCCGTTCATCTTCAACGATACTCTCGAGTACAATCTCACCATCGGGAATCGGGACGTCACTCGTGGGGAACTTGATCGCGCCTGTGAAATCTCGAAAGTAGACGAGTTCTTTGGAGAGTTGCCAAACGGGTACGACACGATGCTCGGCGACGACGGGGTTCGGTTATCTGGCGGGCAAAAACAGCGGGTTGCGCTGGCTCGAGCGCTGTTGCAGGATGCCGACCTCCTGGTGTTGGACGAAGCGACCAGTGACCTAGATTCGAATCTCGAGCAAGAAGTTCAGGCTGCTATCGAGGAGATGGACCGGGACTATGCCATGATCGCGATTGCGCACCGTCTGTCGACCGTTGAAAACGCCGATCGGATCTATACGGTTGATGCTGGGAAGATCGTGGAGACAGGTGCACACGGCGACCTGATCGACAACGGTGGGCAGTACGCGAATCTGTATGCGATTCAGTCTCGAGGGTGAATAACAAGTATTGCTTTGGTGAATTCATCGTGTTTAGTTACTTGACTTCGCACGTTAGACGAACATGCCTTCGATCTGGTGCATTAGCTCGTCGGTGCTACGGTTTGGGCTGTTGAGCGCCCAGGACAGGAGGTTTTCAACGCTTTCGCGGAAGGATCGCTTAATTTCGTTGCGCAGCGAGGTTGCTCGTTCGAGGATTGTTCCAAGGGCGCTGTGTGCAGCACCGAGCTTGAGGAGGCTGTAGGCCAGCATCAGCAGGTGCCAGTGGCGACTGGCACCTGCGGCATGCCGGAGCTCGCAATCTCCAAAACCAAGATCCTGCTTGGTGTCCCTGAAGAACGTCTCTACGCGCCATCGCATCGCGTACAACGCGATGAGATGGCTCGCTGGCGCATCGATTTTGTTCGACACGATGTACTTCACGCTCAGTTCGTCATCCTCGTCGCTAGATTCTTTCGTCGTAATCAGGAGTTTCACCTCTCCGAGACGGCTCACGTCGCGTTTTTGCGTCCAGATGTGGTAGGTTTCGCCGTCGATCGTACGTGGAACAGTGTCGATGCGCTCGGCCAGCGCATCGACGCGGATTCGTTCACCACCGTACAAGACACGTGCGTCGCTTTTGACGGCTGAAACCCACTCTTTGCCGTAGGTTTCGAGGTGGCTGACGAACTCTTGGGAACAGTAGCTCATGTCGAAGAGATAGGTGTCCGCCGGGACACCTATCTCGATGAGTTCGTCGACGAGTTCAATAGCCAACTCAACCCGCCGCTGTGCGTCTTTTTCGTAGAGACGAAAGCCGAGTGGGTAGGTGGTTTTCTCGTCGGCGTAGAGTGCGTAAACCAGATTCTGGCCCCAGATATAGCCGCGAATCGTGTGGTCGTAGAATTTTCCGGCGTTCGGGATGTTCTCGCCGGTTTTGTGCGTGAAGGTGTCGTCAATGATGACGACACCGTCACTGCTCCACTTCGTGTCGTTCGTCTGTTGGAGAAGCGCGAGACGTTCTTTGTTGAGCTGGTCTTCGTCCCAGTTGTACTCGGTGAGGAACTTGTTCAGGGCGCGCTCACTTTTGGCCGGTAGAACGTGGTTCGAGATGCCTTGGACGGTCTTGTTGCTGGCCGCAACAAGACCTGTGACGTACGTCTTGGCGTGGTGTTTCTGCCTCGTCGAGAAACACTCCAACTGGTCGATTGGCTCAGTACATGACAGAAACGACGTAACAGGGAGCATTGGCGTTCAATGCTAGTTCTACGCGTTCTACCAGCATAAGGTGCGAAGTCAAGTAGTTACGCGAGTTCCACCAGACGGCGAAGGCTTGTAGCCACGTTTCGGCGGTTGTTGGATCGACGTGGCTGAAGCTATTACTAAACGATGAAGTACGTCGTTTTACCTCGCGAAAGACACGTTCGACGGCGTTCCGATTTCCATGTTGTTCGGGTCGAAATCGGAGCCCGGTTCGCTGGAGTGCAGCCGCTAGATGCTGGGCGTGATCGACGAGAAACACAGCTTTTTCGACGTCATGTTTCTCGCGAAGTTCTTGCAAGAATCGTTGCGTTAATGCGGTTGTAGTCGTCGTATACAGCCGCAAGTGCAAGAATTCGTTTGTCTTGGGATCGACAGCGGCGTACAGCCAGAACTGTTTACCGTTGATTCGGATCGCCGTCTCGTCAAGCGCAACGTGATCCGGATTCGCGTTGTTGGCGGGCTGTAGCCCGGCCTTATGAACCCAGTCGTGGACGGCTTTCCGCGAGCGTTCGACACCGAACTTCTCTAATTCTCGAACGGTATTCGAAAGCGATAGTCCAGCAAGATGCAGTCGAATACCGAGCTCCATCAGCTGGCGGGGTGTCCGCTCTCGCTCCACAAAATCCAAGTCGATCCAGTCGCTACAACCGTTGAGGCGGGCGATTTTCGCCATGAATCAGCTGAAAATCACTCTGCCTCATCCTTCAGCCTTAACTAAACACGACCAAAACACAAGAGCGAAGAATTAATTAGTACGCTGTGGGTAGATTCCATCTGAAATGCAACAGTATAGGGGTTGTTTAAATCCAGCCTTGTCTTATTTGACCGCAACACATCAACTCCATGAATAATGAGTTTGTTATTCTACACAGCAGCTAATAAGGAATATGAAGCATTCGCCCCGATATACATATATTTTGCACTGAACAACAACCCCAATTCATACATTGAAATAGGTGTCGAAGATGCTAATTCATATCGGTCAAATAACAAGGAACAAATCGACATACTAAGGCGTCTATTTGGAGATAGATTCAAATTCACATCAGTCAATTTTAATGGCATTTTGCCAGGTGCAGTTCGTTTTATTACAAAACCCACATTAGCAAGGAATTGTGACTACGTGTATATCGGGGATATTGACATACTGTTATTTGATGATGATATTAAGGAGCAGCACCTAAAGAATATGCGAAGACATAATGTCTCATATTCCAATATTATCAGAGGACCGGCTCATACTGAGGGTGATAATTACAGACTATCAGGGCTACATTTTGCTCCCACAGATGTACAATACCCCCTACCCGACTTATCCAATATCAATTATTCTATCCACAATACAATCAGGGGCGCTGATGAACATGTATTATATCAAATTATGAAAGAAAAGGACGAACTAGTTCCTGAAAATATGAAATTCAGACCAGAGCATGGAATCCACATTCGAACTAATAATTACCCATTTGGGGAAAGGGGAAAATATAGGCCAAAATCCTCTTTTGATGAGATAGCAAATGGGAACCAAAATACGGCATGGAGTGGTCTGGAAGTTTCGCACTATCGAGAAGCTTTTTTACAGAGTTTAATGAGCAAAGAGTTTCAAGAACTGTATTTTACATTAGATATGAATGTTAAGAACATGTTAATTGTGCTAGAAAATGCATGCAGGGGCCGGTTCGACCAATTTGAAAAAGAGGCTTTTACGTATATGATTGCGGAGTCGCACTACGAATCACTTCTCCGTCAAGGGTTGCGATCTCTTTATGATGATGGTTTATCCACCACATTATACAAAATAATGAAATACCTATATTAGAAATGTATTCATATAAACAAATCCAAAAAGGTATTAATAACCCAGGGTCTATTAAACAAGAAATAATATGGAAGTTAAAAAGTCATTGGAAATATCACTATGCTGTCAATGGGGCCTACTGGACAGGCAATGTTGGAGATCGAGCAATAGCCCATAGTATTAAAAATCATTTATCAAAAGAAGGGAAGGGTGTAGAACTATTCCCTAAAAATATTGGAGCGACTAGATCCAATGTGCATATTTTGGGTGGAGGTGGTGTGCTACGAGATTGCCGTGCAGCAATGAACGAAAGCGACCCAGAAATTTTGAAGCGCCGATTGGATTGGGTTACAAGTTCGAAAAAAAGTGCAATCTTGGGAGTAGGAGTTCCCGGGTTTAAGACAACTGAAGCGCAGGAACTCATAGAAACCCGATTAGCAAATGTTGATTTGATTACTGTGCGAGATAAATGGTCACAGAATAAACTCAGAGATTACTTTGATGGAGAAATACATACCACAGCATGCCCAGCCTTCCTATTGAATGACCCAAAGAGTCCATCAACAGATGCTACTGGAGTGAATTTTCGGCCTTGGCCAAATTATCAACCGGATGTAATGTCGTATCACTTTGATTTTGATGAAGGGATGGATATACCCAAATCAAGACAAATCTATATCAAAAATGCACAAAGAATTTGTGGCGAGATTGAAAATCCAGTATTTATTCCTTTTGCCAAAGAAGATGAAGAGTTTGCGAAAAAATACTTAGATGTGAAAATATTACCCTACAAATTTTCAGTTCAAACAACTTTAGAGCGAATCAGTGGTGTAAATAAGATGGTTTCAATGCGGTACCATTCATTACTGTTTAGTGCCATTACCGACACACCTGTTCTGGCTATAGCATATCAACCAAAAGTATCATTTTTAGCTGAGAGAATTGGTATCCAATCTTACGAGCCGGACAAGGAAGAATTTCCGATTACATTCGAATCTCCGGAGAATGTGAATGAGCTAAAAAAGAAAGCAAAAGATAATTTCGATTTATTGCAGGATGTATGACCCATCAACTCGCCTGATATTATTTCTGGTTGAATTTTATGGAGTGGGTGGTTATTATAGAATTGATTATAAGGCTGTATTTATATCTAATGGGCTATTTCAGTATGATTAGACACTGATAAAGGTATAATCATATAACTGTAGATACAGAGTCGCAATATGGATGATGCTGGAGTATTTTATATTGCAACCGGAGAACAATTTGTTGATGAGGCAGAAGTTTCAGCACGATCTGTCCGTAATGTCATGCCTGACATACCAATTGCAATTGCAACGGATGTTGAACCCAGGTTCAAATTTGATTATGTGATTGACATACCCAATCCAAAACATGGTTTTGTAGATCAAATAGAAAACCTACATCGCTCCCCGTTTGACAAAACCCTACATCTCGATACAGATATATATGTGAATGATTGTGTGAATGAATTATTTGAACTATTAAATCAATTTGCTATTGGCGTTGCACACAACCATAATAGAGAGGTATACGATCCACCTGGAGTGCCTGATAGCTTCCCGGAGTACAATACGGGGGTCGTCGCTTACAGAAATGATGACAAATTCAGGCAGTTTACGAAAACATGGGGAGAAAACTACGCTGGCCTAATAAATGAAAATGGTACTCAAAACCAGCCCTCGTTCCGTAAAACATTATATGAGTCTGACCTTCGGATTGCTACTCTTACTCCGGAATATAATTGCATGGTGCGATATCCTGGACACGTCCGAAATAGGGTTAAAATCGCCCATTCCAGGCTATTAGATATTCAGACACCTGGTGCTACTAAATCGGTCGAGGTTATGGAGGCGATAAATAATCTCAATAGTTGTTCCGGACATCGGTTATACGTTCCAAATAGTGAAAATGGAGTCACCATTCTGTATAATAGTCTTGATAGTGATGCACCAGTGCATGAAAAGGTGATGAATATGATACGGGTACATGGTATTAGATACACTGTAAAAAGATTAAAATCTGAATTTATTAACCAAGTTTCCAATCGTAAATAGCTGAGAACTGTGCGTTCATAGGTTCACCAACACCAATAACAATATTAGATCTATATTTGGAAATAATAAAGACTGAATCTTTTGTTTTTATGATACAATGGGAACTTATCAAAGAAGTACATGAGTGCAGAGGGTATCATAGAATACGTCGCACACGAAAGGGCAGGGTTGAGAAGCCGTGTCCAGCAGCACTTAAACCCTGCACGATGAGCCTTGGATAGACGAGTTCTTTAATCTCGTGGCTGTCGAGACACTTCCGCTCTTCGAGTACCTCGACTTTGACTTTCTCAGCGAGTATGACGTGTTCGCCCCCGCTCGCCGGGGGCGAACACGAGATCATCACCCGCCAGAACTGTTCAAAGGCTTTCTTCACTGCTTCTACAAGGGAATCTACGGGCCTCGTCCTGTCACCCGAGAACTCCAGAACACGGCCGTCTGGACCAGCTGTAGCTTCGATCGACCGCCGTCGAGAGACGCGGTCGATCGCTTCCTCACTGACCTCGGACTGGTCGTTGACAACGTATTCCGCCGCCTCGTCGAGCAGGCCGCTATCCGCGGCCTGCTCGACTCTACCTTCCCATCGATTCAACCGATCTCGAAGCCCCTGCGTGGAACGATGACGCGTCGTGGAATACGATCCAACGGCCGAAGCCTACTACTACGGGTTCGGTCTCACGATTGTTTCGGCAGGGCCAAAGATTCCGATTGCAGCGGAGTTTACGCAGGCGAAACAGGCCTCGAAGGAGACGGCGATGCGCGTCACACGTGACGCGCTCGCCGTCAAACAGCCGATCTGGATGCTTGGAGACAGTGGCTACGACATCCTCGATTGGCACGACTTCCTGCTGGAAGCAGGAGTCGTGCCGATCGCCCCGTACAACCCACGAAACACCAGCGAACCGCTCGATATCGAATACCGTGTCGAAAACCGAATCAGCGAATTCACCGAGGATGTGACGCTCAAGCGTTCGATCCTCGCTGATACATACAAGCGACGAACGCAAGTTGAGCGAACGTTTGGAGCGTGTTCAGACTGCGGCCTCGGGACGCTGCGCGCCCGAGGCGCGTCCATGCGCGAGTACACAGCGTATCTTGGACTGTGTCTCCGAGTGATCGTCGCCATCACGAACCACGAACAGGGCGAAAATCTGGGCCGAACCAAGCTCGTGGTATGAGATGAATTGTATGACACCCTCTGGGTGCAGGTAAGTAACGGTGGCATGCTACCAATCCGTCTGAAGATGTTAATTTTTGCTGATATTGCTTCAAATATTTATGCGTGATTAGATATCAGATGCCGCTGAGGTCGTGCGTTGCCTTTGACCCAACAAATGATAGTTAAACAGTCCCAACAACACCCTAATAAGGAAGACCTACGTAGTTTTTCGAAATGAACTGGCCTTATCAAAATTGGCATTGCCTACAGGTCGCTCAACTGCAATATCTATCTCGATAAAGATATGTATAAGAACGCAGCCACTCATGTTATTGTCGGAAGACATGAATATGATTATAATATCCCTCATAGAGAACAGCGATTGGCAAACTATCTAGTTCACAAGCAGGAAACAGAAAAAGTATATTGGGTTTATCCAGATACTGTATCCAAATTGTGTGAAAATGTAAAAGACAACGGAATAAGAGAGGTCAAAGTACCGACACAGTACCTATCATTCACTGTTCCCGAACCACTTTTAGATGTGTTTCCATTTAACCATCAAGTAAAAAACATGATTTGCAGTAAATTTGGACCGTTTAAATCTACAAAATCAATTTTATGGTATTACTCGCCACACCTAACATCCCTTTCTCAGATCAATGGTTTATGGGATAAAATTATTTACGATTGTAGCGATGATCACACAACGATCGGTTGGGAACAAAAAGAAGAGTTAAGCAAAACGGAATATACTAGGAAATCTATTGGAGCAAAGCTGAAAACTCGAAGTGAAAACCAGCTATTAGAGAGAACAGATTTGAATTTTGTATCGTCTGAACATCTTCACAATAAGATAGGAAAAAAATACAGTACAACAACATATTTAGAGGAGACTGGAGTCGACTTTGACAAATTTGAAAAAGACGGAAGTTCACCAATATTAGATAAAATAGGGGAACCACGTCTCGGATTTATAGGTAAATTAAAGAAAAAGGTGGATATGGATCTATTAAATGGGGTGGCGAAAAAGAACAAATCATGGAATATTATCCTTGTGGGTCCTAAAAGAAATGAAAATGTTGAATATATATTCAACAACCCAAACGTTTACTGGTTTGAACCAGTTAATCCAGAAGAAGTTCCGTTGTTGATGAATAGTCTAGATATTGGTTTAATGCCTTATAAAGATATTAAATATAATAAATCTGTATTTCCACTGAAATTTAATGAGTACTTAGCTTCTGGTTTGCCTGTTGTTGGTTGTGGGCTCCCCTCCACAAGAAAATACGTCCAAAAGGGAGTATACCAACATACAAATAATAGTATAAGAGATTTTTCGAAAGCGTGTTCTGAGGTATTATCATGGGAAGAAGGAGTGAAAGATAGAAAGGAAATAGCAAAACACGCAGATTGGAACTCCAAATTTGATCGAATTTACCATCGAGTAACCGGGTGTAACTACTAAATTTCTGTGCAAGATCCATACAGTCAATTTGAGGAACAGTCAACATACAGTCAATTTGAGGAACAGTCAATTATTAGGAGACTTTGAATGATATTTGCAGAGATGCTCGCCAGGTTTCACGAGAAATTTACGGCACGCGGTGTGCCATTCCAGGTACTTAAATCCGCCCTCGCCTCGACAAATCCATCGAGATGGCGAAAACAATTCAACACCAGACACAGTCATTTCCGGAACAAGATCTTAGCCGAGACTGGAGCCAGTCACCCACGATTGCGAGCGACTTTTACTCGCTGCTCGACGCAGTCGACAGCGAGTTCATCGCCGATCAGTTCGGAATTGGCACCTACACCAACACGCACGATTTCGCAAACCATCTCAGAGTCGGTATTTTCGTGGGCATAAACCCGTCTGACTCACTCGCTGAACTCGCTGCAAAGACCGGAACGCATGCACAGATGGAGGAGATGGCTGCCTCGACTTTCTCCCGGCATACGAACGACCGCGACTACCGCGCGGTCGTTCGTGTCTTCTTCGAACTGCTCCATTCACCCCAACTGTATCATCAACGCAGTGTTCAGCGAAAGCGCCTCGAATGGCTCGATCGAGCAGTCGTTGCTCTCGACAAAACAAATCTCGCACTCACCAGGTCAGTCGCTGTCCTGAGCGAATTGTATGATGGTGAGACCGTTGACGAGATCAAACCAGGTGACCGTGGTCTCAAATTCAACCTGGCCGCACGCGTGGACGGACACGCCAAGCAACCTGTTGGCGTGTCCGTCACAGCAGGCGAGACACGCGAACCAACACAGTTTGACGATCTCCAGGGCGATGTCGATGTCTTCGCAGACCTCGACTCTCCAATTCGCGTGTTCGATCGTGGCTATCTCGACTATGACCGCTTCTGTACGTTGAAAGAGCGCGAAGAGGACTTCGTGTGTTTGTTACAGGCGGATTCTCGGGTCGATGTCCTGGAGCAAATCCAGGACATCGACATCACTGACGAAGCAGGAACGCGCCACGTACGTGACGACGTGATTGAACTCGCCGAGACCGGTGAAACGTTTCGACGAATCGTGTTCGAGGACGTGGACGGAGAGAAGATCGCGTATCTGACGACGCTTTCTCCTGTGGATTATGATCCTGTGGACGTGATGAACATCTACACACTTCGGACACTCATCGAGATCCTATTTCGGGAGTTGAAGCAGTATACGAACATCGAGAGCTTCCATTCACAATCGGTGAACGGTGTCTTGTTCGAGTTATTTTGTACGTTGATTGGCTATGTGTTGGTCAACTGGTTCCGGCACTGCCACCCACTTCGGGGTGGCGTGCCGGAAGCGATCCGTCTGATCCGAACACGGTGGAATCAGTCGCGTCGGGCCTACGGATGAGGGACTCGAAGACACGAGGAGAGCGCCGCCGCAGGAGCGGCGGCACTCTTCCCTGGGAGGGAGAATATACCATTAAACCTGTGTTTGAGCACACCCAACTGGTCGAGTACGTCTTCTTCTGATTTTCACGCCGTCGATCAGCTCGCGATCTGATGGATTGCTACTTCCCTGTGGTTTCTCACTCGGTAGTCTTATCAAGTCGAAATAGGACAGTTTTCGATGAGGTTTCGGTCGATATAGTCAACCCGACCGCTCAATCTAACCGAGCAGGGCAGTCCGATAGTCAAATTGATCGACGAGAAACACCGCCTCGAAGAGATCATGTTTCTCGCGGAGTTCATGCAGGAATACAGCCGCCGGATCGGTGCCGTGGCGGCCGAACAACTGAGCATCAAGAGTCAACTTTGTATCGAGGTTTATTGCAGCGTACAACCAAGACCATTCGCCGTTTATTTTGACAGCGGTCTCGTCAACCACGACCCGCGAGGGCTTCGCCCTCGGCGGGTCGGGAACGCTGTCAGCCAGCCGATGTACCCAATTCCAAACTGCACCATGAGAGCGTTCAACGCCTAATTCAGCGAGGATAGTTGTTGCCTCACAAAGCGAACATCCAGTCGCATGGAGGCGGACGGCAACACCCGCAAGGGTTCGCCGTCCGCTCACACTCCCAAGTTCATCAAATTCCACCGCGTATGACACGCTGAGCAGGTCTGCGAGCTGCATGTTCAAACCAACTCTACGACCTGCTCACTTCTCAAACCACGCTAACTAGACGGTGCCTATTAGTCAATCAAGTCATAACTCAATAAATAATTGTTTGAATGAGGTCGCACATTCTATAGGTGATATCAGATGCGCTGCTCTCTCTAAACTTCTTTACTGGATATTTATAATTCTTTTTATCATTATATTCTGCTTTGAAAGGGCTGCGGTCTAAGTATCGGATATACTCATCTCCATACTCTGGTGAATGATGGTATTTCCAAGGTTTCCTATGTGTTGTGAAATGAACTATCCGTGGATCTATCTGCCCCCCTCCAGATAGTAGTTGTTTGGACCAATCATAGGTATAATTATACTCTGGATCAATAAGTTGAATATTGTTTTGTAGAACTGTATTAATTGTATTTTGGATGGGAAGCCTGAAACCTGTTTGATTCTCTTTAATATAGGTCAAACACTCTTTACCAATCTCTTCTTCCCTCCACGCATCAATATCTATAAGTAATACACCTGTGTTAATATAGTCTGCCGTAATTGGGAGATCATACTTGTAACCCTCTCTTTTCACATGTGGCACACCAGCAATTATATTTCCGTCCAAGTCCACGTCGCGAATCGTGGAAATATCTCTTCTGATGATAGTGTCGCAATCTATATATAGGGCCTTTTTAACTTCGCTAGGTAAGATATCATCGAGAAAAAGCCGGTAATATGTAGCATCAGAAAAATGCTTAGGAGTATTGAACTCTGGGAAATTTTTCTTCTCAAAATTTAAATGATTAATAGAAAAACCCGCTTCTTCTAACTCAAAATCATTCATATGTTTGTAAAACTTCTCACTCTTCTCGTCAGAAACAATGTACACATGGATATTCAAATCTTTATTATTGTTTAAAATTGACATTATTGAAACAAAAGCATGACGCCAATATTCCCCATCAGGAGTGTAAACGATTCTGATTGGGTCGGGTAAATTCACACTTGAGAGTCAGTTTATGGGATTATATATCTGACGGGATAAACTGACTCTATATTGTCCGGAATCAAACAAAACGTGTTACAAAAGCCTACTTTCCAATATCCAACAATCTGGTCTTTGGCATATCTATTCGGTTCCAGCGTATTAAATAGGAATATCTGGATGTGATTGGTTGATCTTTTCACTATCTGTCTCATTTTTATACTTTTTTTCTCTTCGGGCAATCCATTCCATGTGTCTGAGTAAAATTACAACTGGGATATAATCAACATCTAATAATTTAGCAATACATAAACGGTGATATCCATCCCTAAATAAATACTCTCCGTTTGCTGCAATATCAACTTTCACTTCGTCATATTGTTTATTAAGATAGTTTTTTCGTCTACTATTGGCCATGGGGTCATCCCTTTCTGATACTTCTACTGATCTCTTGTATCCGTTCTTATCGACTCTATCATACAGCTGGTCTAGTCGATCGTACCGTTCCAACAGTTCGGATTTTGTTCTACAACCTTCTCTGACAATTCCGTTATCGATATCTTCAATCGCTTGAGAAACATATTTTGTGTTCTCCCAAACAATTCCCTGTTCAAAATGGTTTTTAAAGCACTGGTATATCTCAGTATCTGTAAAACTTTGATAATTGCCATCATTCCATCTTCTTATTTCCCCCACATCCCCCCAATAATAGTCGAAAGGACTTATTTGTTGAATCCTGTCTGGTGATATCTCCTGAATTGAGATGTAATCAATAGGGGGCGATACATTACGATATTTTATACTGTGGATTTTACCATCAAACAATTCACATAAGTTGGACATCGGAGTCCCATATTTTCCATATATATACACTTTTCGAGCAACACTCTTAAGCCCCCTTTTTCGGATATCCTGTATCGTTCTTTGAACTTCCCTCGATAAGGCCATATTTATACAATCAACAGGTAACCTTACATAAATTTCTGTCTGAACCTCTTTTGGAGATGTTCCAAGCCCACAAGAGAACAGCATGGATAGAAACTCTACTCACTCAATGCCACAAGGCATTTCTGAGATAAATTTCTGTAAGTGATCACAAACTAATTGTTATAACGTTTTTATTGTTGATTGATACATGGCGATGGCAGGAATGACAGGCTGTTCATCTTGATTAGCTTATTAATCTCAATACCTCACAAAGTTCGGTACTGAAACCGCAACCACAACTGCAAGCGACCGCCGCTGATCGTGAAGAGTGATGGTGAGTGCCGTCCCAAACAAACGACGACTGGTGAGTAGTTTCGAGTCGGCGGCTGACTGCCGCCGACGTGACCGTGTTGCCACTGGTCAATAGGGCATCCTCGGTCACTGGTTACCGGTGGAAGCGATCATCCGGTGGCCGATTTGCGGGGACGGCCCGACCCACCGAAAGGGCCGTCCCCGCTGTCCGAGTCACCATGCCAATGAACTCCTCGAAGGGCCACCACCAGAGGCGACGCCCGCCTCGGCGTGGCGTCGCCACATACTCCCAGCGCAAGTACCGCCAAACGTTCTGAATCAGTAGGCTGAGCACGACGAACAACAGCCGTCTCACCGGATCTTGTGTCGTCGTCGAGATTATCGTTGATTCAGAGAGGCGGTAGCTCGCTTCGATCCCGAAGCGTTTGCTGTAGTGGGATCGAGCCTGTCGTGGTTCATCGATGAACGGCGCGTCGACGGTGTAGCCGTGACGCGCCACTCCATGCTCATCGTATCGGCCATTCTTGTAGGAACAGTCGATCATTACCGGGAATTCGACGATCCACTCGTGACTGCCTTAGGATGTCGTGAGATCATGTGAGATCTCACGACTCCACCCTTGGCCGAGTTCAGTCTTGATCTTGTTGCCCCACTTGATGACCGAACGATGTACGCGAAATTGTGCGCCTGGAGGAACGTGAGATACTTGCAGTCGTAGAAGCCGCTCTCGAGAAAGACCGCTTTAACGTCGAGATTGAAGTTGTTGAGGAGTCCAAGGAACTCGACGAGGATGTCGCTGGCGGTGTCGCTGCCGGTGAGACAAGGTGTATCGCTTGTTGTTCACGCGCGGGTAGAGCGTAGCGTAGGCGTGGAACGCAGTCGTTCCTGTTTTGGCCTCGTTGTAGTAGAGGCCGTCTGTCTCATCTTCGTCACCGTAGTAGGGCCGCAGGTGGAGGTCGTTGCAGACCTCCACCTGTTCTGGGAGCGTTTCGAGGACATCTTGCTGGAGAAGCGTATTGCCGGTTAATTCGACGGTTTCGAGGTCGAACTTGGTGCGCAAGTGATAGAGAATGTCGTTGCCAGAGGGTGCGCTTTCACTCTTCTCGCAGAGTGAAGAGATAGAGATCCCGTCAGCGGTCGCGCCGACGAGGACCTCTAAGATATCCTCTGGGCCGATTTCTGCGTTTTCACCAAGTCTAGCGTGAACGCGCGGGTGATAACGTTGACGAGAAAGTTAAGGACCTGGTCTTCGTGGATTTCACTGTCCGCTTGTTGCTGATTGTTGGACACAATTCAGCAAGCGGACTTCTCAACTAACGGCTTTGTAAAGTACTGAATCTTGATTAGCTTATTAAAAAATCGGTGATATACGTGGATCGACGAGAATGGTGCCTATTTCATAAGTTAATCTAAAATAATAAGGTTGGTGGCAACATTAGATTGGAATGGAACGGTCACGTCCTTCAATTAGAAGGCAAGTGGATCTACGGTGCCTTCGATGAGGCAGAGTTACCTAATACCGAGCATCACTAATTATTCACTCCAGCCACAACATGCCCTCTATAAATATGGTTGGTGTCACTTGAATATATTTTATTATTTTTTTCCAACTCTATAACTATCTCCCATTGTAACCGCCATGTTGATCCAGTAGATGCCCGATAAACATACCTATCCTCTCGGTAGATCGCAGAATGATTAGATAGAGATATACTACCGTTCAATATTGAATTGGGATACGATATAAATCGGTTTTGCCTATCTGGTCCTTCACTAGTAACTATCTCTGAATGAGGGCTTTGAGCAATCAATCCGTGGTCAGCATATGTGCTACCATTGATATGATTATTGTGAAACTGAATTACCTGCTTATCTTTTTCTGTGAGATAGTCGGTATTCTGTCGATCAATATCGGGGAGGGCCGAACCTGCAAATACCTGTGATAATAATAGGAAGAGAATAAGCATATGTGTAAGTCTTTTATATGATGGAAATTCATACAACGCTATTCCAATGAGGATAATTACTAGAGGTTCAGCCATATAAAGGAGTCTATGTGGGTTGATTGTTGAGGAAAGATAAGAAAATATTGTGAAAGCAACAGTTACTGCACTAGAGTATAATAAAAAATAAGTATGGGTGTTATTTTCAACAGGTTCAAATAGAATAGACATTAAAACAATGGCCCAGGCAAACCCACCAATAGCTAATAAGATGATTATATGTCCGCCATACAAAGCTTGAGTGAATAAAAGTGACTCGTTACTGATTGCCATTACCGGAGTGTATGATTGTACATCAGATGAGGAAAAAAACAATCCAGCGAGAATTCGATTTAGACCTCGACTAGCATAGCCTGTGACCTGGAACCATTGTAAAAAGAATAATGCAGCTATAATCATAGATACAATGGGGATCTTTGAAGGCGAACCTGAATCAATAATCAATATCCAATGAAGAGCCACGAGTAGAAAAATTGAGAAGATTATAAATAGGGTGACTTTGTGACTAAACATTATAGCGTGACTAATAACCATTAAAAGTATAAAATATCGAATATCCCAACCCGACATGTATTTAAAGATGATAAATACAATAAATATGAAATATATGAAAGAGGCAGTTTGGCCAATTGGGTTGGTTGAGTAAGTGACCACACTCGCTGATAGGGGTAATAGAACTAATATTGGAATATAATGTTTTTCAGGGATATGTGTAGGTAGGATGTCAAACATTGATTTGGCCAGAATCGGAAGGCAAATTCCGATTATGATGGAGAATAAATATAGGGATTGGTAAGAAAATATCCCAGATACCGTGGAAGTCATTGCGGAATGCAATAACATGAAAGGCGCATCGGAATAGAAAGCGGATCCAATGGCTTCCCGTTCGCCTATATTGATTACCTGCTGTACCCAGATGGCGAACCGATCAGGATCGTTACCTAATAGGCTAGGTGTTATTACATGGATCAATAATGGATACAGAGCACCGTATGTACAAATTATTATAAGAGAAATTTTGACCCTGACGTTTTTAGCATATATGAGTAATAAGAAAACGAAAACGGAAGAGATAGGAAAGTAGGGATATATTGACCTCTCCACATACTGGGTGGCGACTAGTATCGAAATAATTCCGCAATAAATTATTAGTACGAATTTCTCTGTTTTATTCATATTCAAATCTCATCAAATACTTTAAAATCTAAATCGGAGACCCCTAGATACGCTCCATAAAGTATCGTGGCAATATGCGTTGTATTTGTTATTTTACCATTTTGCAAATGTTTCACAGCACTATTGTAGTCTCTCAATGCAAGATATTGTGACAGCAAAAACACATTCTGTGAACTACGTATATTATAGCCTTGTTTTTCATATTGGTTAATAATGTCGGAAAGAGCAATCTGGAATTTGTATACTGAGTTAATTTCCACTTCTGGATCGGCAGCCCCGGTATCATGTAGAGTTACTAGCTTTCTATCTAAGAACCTGAGTTTACCGTAGTCCAAGCATCTAATAACAAATTCTACCTCCTCGAGTCTATTTAAATCTGTATTAAATCCACCTACCTTGTCACAAACAGATTTCTTCAGCAGTAATGTGGACCCTGCATGAATAAAACCATTTAATTTAAGTTGTTGAACTATTAGCGCATTCTGATTATCTGGCTGTTTCGGGTCTAAAAGTAGGGAGCTAGCTATCTCTTTTAAAGCCGATTCTCTTACGATATTTACGTCGGTGTATGAGCCGATGCAATCTTCGTTGCAACTTTTAGTATATTTTAATTGTACTTCTAATTTATTACTTTTCCACTCGTCATCAGAGTCAAGGAAACAAATGTATTCTCCAGACGCAATATCAAGCCCAGTATTTCTAGCTTCTGCAACACCCTTATTTTTTGAATGTTTCTCATATACTATCTTCCTATCCGAAAAAGAACCGACCAATTCTTCCGTATTATCTGTTGATCCATCATCAATAATTATGAGTTCATAATTTGTATGTGTTTGTGATAATACACTAATTATCGCATTCCCTAATCTTTTTGCCCGGTTATATGTTGGTATGATAATACTGACTTTCTCGCTCATATTTTATGTTACAGTGCCATTCCGCTCTTTTAATAAGGTTACACGAGTAGTTGATTCCACATTAGCTATGTCCATACCAATACCACTGAACATAACTCTGTATACCAACTCCATTATAATAAACTCTTGTAGATCCCAAGAGTCTCACTCACGGTGTTATTCCAAGAATAATGGTTCTTGACACGCGACCGCCCTACACGCCCCATTTCATTTTGTAGCTCTGCATCATTTAATAACTTCTTGATAGCGGCCTGAAATTTGTCTGGGCTTTCACTCGGAACGGTAAAGCCGGCATTATTAACAATCGGAATTAATTGGTCGAGATCAGACGTGACAACTGGAACTTCACATGCCATTGCTTCTAAGACTGTTCTCGGAACCCCTTCATTTAAACTCGGAAGCACAAACACCTCACTTTCAGCGTAAACTTCACCAATTTCATTATTTTCAATCTGACCTGCAAATTCGATGTGGGTTGAAATATTACACTCATGGGCCATCTCAACTAAGTCGTCTAGTAGAGGTCCGTTACCGACAATTTTCAGACTGTATTCCGGAAAATCGGCGGTAAGCTGCTCAAATGCAGTAAGAAGGGTTTGGACCCCCTTCCCGGGCTTAAGCCGCCCGACAAACAAAATCTGCTTTTTTGATTCATCACTTTGTTCAGGCGAAAACCGGTCGCAGTCGATTCCATTATTGATTATCGAAATTGAACTATCGATTCCTCGCTCCCGAAGTCGACATTTGTCCGTTTCAGTATAACATAAAACCTCGTCAGCAGCATTCAAGGTGAACTTTGCGACCGTTGGGATGAAGGCCTTCTGTAGCCATCTCGGAGCTGTCTGCGATATTAACCCATGATTCGTAATGACCAACGGTGTGTCGAGCGTTCGACTCAACGCGGCGGTAGCGTTTGTTGAGAAGAACAGGTGCGAGTGAGCGTGAATGACATCATAGTCATCAGCCATCCTCCGTATCGTCTGGACGATTCCAGGAATAATGGTATTATCCAAGGGACTGGCAATCTCTCGGTGACGAATTAGTTCGTACCCCGATCGCTCCTCTTTTGAGGGAAGATTTCGATCACCATGATCGGACGTCAACACGGTCACGTCATGACCCCATTCTGCCTGCAACCGTGACATTTCGTGGACGTGGAGGCTAAGGCCCCCCATTACATCCGGATAAACATCACTTGCGACTCGAAGTATCTTTAGAGAGGCTGCTTTGTTCGCCGGATCCTCTTCTAGCTTTGATGTGTCGATATGAGATTCGGTCTCAGTTTTGGATTCCAGTGGGGCCTCTTTTGAACTAAAAGAGTCCTCTTGATCATCGATAGAGTGTTTGGTTTGTTGACTTTCAGACATAAATCCTAGTTATTGAGGGGGTTTCCGTGATAGTAGCCATTTTAAAAATCCTATTTATACTGTTTCCTTTTTCAACTCTCGAATCATATTCGACATTCGATTAAGCACCAGCCCACAGAACACGCCGAGGCTGCCGATCACCGTGAGCAACAGACTGACCATCGTCTGACCTGGCGCAAATGTGCCCTGGCTGTTAAAGAGCAACACCGCATCGATCCCGAGGACGATTCCCACACCTGCGATCAACACGCCGGGTAATCCGAAGAACATCAAGGGGTGGCGATCCCGGATTAGTTTCAAAAGGAAGGTCGCGACACCCAGTCCGTGGTGTAACGGATTCAGCGTCTGTCCATCGATTCCCTCATAGCGGACATCGATGGGAACTTCTTCCATCTCGAGATCTGCGTCCTGAGCCGTCGAAATCATCTCGCTTTCGACACCCATCCCATCAGTTCGGATAGACAACTTATCAACCGCATCCGGCGAAAACGCACGGAAGCCACTCTGGGTGTCCGTGAGTTTGGTCCCGCTCGAGCCAAACGTCAGGTAATCTAATACCTGCTGACCGACTCGCCGATGAAATGGTGTCTCTTCGCCGGTTCCGTCCTCGAGATAGCGACTGCCGACAACGAGATCGGACTTGCCGTTCTCAACAGGTTCGATCACTGCTGGAATGTCTTCGGGCAAATGCTGACCATCGCCATCGAGGACGACGAACGAGTCGTGCTCAGTCTCACGGGCGTATGCGAAAAACGTCTGTAATGCCCGCCCCTTCCCCTGGTTGGTTCCGTGTTCGATAACCGTTGCCCCTGTCTGTTTGGCGATTGCAACCGTGTCATCGGAACTCCCGTCATCAATAATAACGACTTCCTCGGCGTACTGTTGGGCACGCAAAATCACGCTCCCAATTCCGACTGATTCATTGTAGGCGGGAATCCCGATCAACCGACCTGAGCTCGATGGACTGGCCAGGGAATCAGTCGAAATCGCAAACGGACCTGATATCTTGAGGACGCGTTTGGCGACGTCGAAATCGAGTGTAGAACCCCCGTTCCAAAACACGATCCCCTCGAGGTCTCGTTCTTTGGCCGCTGAAATCAACTGGTCTCGAGATCCTTTATCCGGGGTATCTGGATCTACCACGGTTACATTCGGATGGTGCCGAATATCCGTCGCAAGTGTTTCACCCAGATCCTCTGTCAAAAGGACCTGAAACCCTGCCTTTACTGCTCGAGTTCCGATATCGGGACCACCTTCGGATGTCTCTTCACCCCCAAGAATGCCCAGAGCGAATGGAACATCCTGTGCAGTAATTTCTGTGTACTGAAATTCCTGGACTTTACTCATCTAGATACCTCATCGTTCGAACCTCTAGACCGGACGCTTCGGTTATGCCTTCTACCGACATCCCCCCGGCTTTGTATTGTCGGAAATACTGTTTTTTCGGGCATACCCGACGTCTATGGTTGTTCATTGAATCTATCTATTCTCTCCGTGTGGCTCTTCCGAAAGCTGGTAACACAATGGAACGGGAATTTGAAGGACTGGATGAACAATCCCGTTTTACTATTGTAGCAGATTCACTCCAAATGCCACCCCCTCTCGAAACCCTCACCAATACTAATCAGACATCTTTTTTGACAGCGTAACCATATATCTAACGGCTTTACAGTGAATGTCGATATCATGACACTCGAGCAGGCTACCGACATAACCGGGCCTTCTCTCACGATAAATAATAATGGAACTGTGGCACTTTACTCGAGACCTGCTTACACACTCTACAAACCCCCTCATTCAAATCTGACCATCGACGTGACTCAAACACCCCCAATCAGTAACCAGTGGAAACCCAATCGTTTTTGTGACTGACTAGACCAGTATCTGTCCATGCAGATTCTCGTCACTGGCGGTGGGGGATTCATCGGCGGGCACATCGCCGAAGATCTCACCAGAGCCGGCCACGACGTAACCGTTCTCGACAACCTCGAGCCGTACTATGACCTCGGAATAAAGGAACACAATATCGACGCGGCGAAAAAAGCCGCCACGAAAGCCAACACGACCTACGAGTTCGTCGAGGGTTCAATAACCGACGAACAACTTGTCGACGACCTCGTCGCCAACACCGATGTCGTCTACCATCAGGCAGCTCAGGCAGGCGTCCGAAAGAGCGTCGAGGAACCGAAGAAGGTCAACGCCTACAACGTTGATGGGACGATCAACGTCCTCGAGGCTTCCCGCACGCACGACGTCGACCGAGTAGTCGTCGCCTCTTCGTCCTCGGTGTACGGCAAGCCGGAGTACCTCCCCTACGACGAGGATCATCTCACGACGCCAGTCTCACCGTATGGCGTTTCCAAACTCGCCACCGAACAGTACACACGCGTCTACAACGAAATCTACGGTCTTCCGACGGTCGCCTTGCGATACTTCACCGTCTACGGCCCGCGTATGCGCCCAAACATGGCCATGACGAACTTCGTCTCGCGCTGTCTCCATGGCGAACCCCCAGTAATTTATGGCGATGGTGAGCAAACCCGTGATTTCACCTATATCGATGATATTCTCACCGTCAACAAACACCTCCTCGAGGACGACCGGGCCGACGGTGAGATCATGAACGTCGGCTCTACCGACAACATCGATATCCTCACTCTTGCGGAAGTCATCCGCGACGAAATCGATCCGAGCCTCGAGATTGAATTCGATGACGCGAGAGAAGGCGACGCCGAACACACCCACGCGAATATCGAGAAGGCCAACGAGTTGCTCGATTACGAGCCTACCACGGATATCCGCGAAGGCGTTGCAAAATTCATCGACTGGTATCGAGAGAACGAAGACTGGTACGATCCACTGGTCAGAAACTCCTAACGCTCTTTGAGAAAACCACTTGTCTAACACTCCTCGAACAACCGACTCACCTAACGCTCCTCGAGCAAACGACCTGCCCGCTCGAGATCTTCTTCCGTGTTAACGTTCACTCGGGGACCAGCTATCTCAACGGGCTCCACAACTGACCCAGCGGAAACTAAAAGGCCAACTGCCTCGCTGAGTTCGTACTCCCCACGATCAGATGGCTGTGCCAGCGCAAGCGCATCGAATATTGCTTCGGGGAGCACGTAACAGCCAGTGGTCACCAGCGTCGACGGCGGCTTTTCGGGCTTCTCGACGATACCGGTAACGCGCCCTGCAGAAACCTCGAGCACCCCAGTGTCTCTTGCCTGTTCTCGGTCGAGTGACTCGACGGCCAACACGGCATCCACGTCGGGCTCAGACATTCGCTCAAGAACGTGCTCAATCCCGTCCACGAAGACGTTGTCTCCGTTCAACACCACGAACGGTCCCGAGACGTGGGGCTCAGTCAGGGACACGGCATGGCCGAGGCCCCGTTGTTCGCGTTGGTGGACGTACGTGATCGGCACCTCTCGAAAGCCATCACCGTAGTACTCGATGATCTGATCGGCGAGATGCCCAACGACGACAACTAACTCGTCGACACCTGCCTCGAGCAACGTCTCGAAGACATGAGTGAGCAGCGGCTGACCGTTCACCGGAACGAGTCCCTTCGGTCGTTGCTCAGTCATCGGCCGAAGCCTGGTCCCTTCACCGGCTGCTGGCACAACACCCTGCATACTCGAGGGGTTCACCTCGAGTCGTAAAAACCGCTTGTACAGTTCTAGTCGTCCGAAGCGAGGGCAACTTCGCCTTCAACCCCCTCCTGCAACCGCTTTTCAGCCTCATCCCGATCCTCGGGATAGCCAACGTCGATCCGCCAGCCGTCGATGCCGATTGCATCGATGGTGCGCCCACTCTGAATCAACAGGTCGATGGCCTCGCTGATCTCATACTCACCGCGATTGCTGGGCTGCACCAGATGACAGGCGTGGAAGATCGCGGGCGAGAACGTATAGAAGCCGGTCATCACGAGATTCGATGGGGGCTCTTCTGGTTTCTCGACCACGTCGGTGATCTCACCGTATTTGTTCGTATCACAGACTCCATACCGCGAAGCGTCTTCCCAGGGTACCTCCTCGACCAAAAACGCTGCATCTGCACGCTCTTCACGTTGTCGACGAACCACATCGCCCAGATTCGCGTCGAAGATGTTGTCCCCCAGGATCAACATGAAGTCGTCGTCGATGTGTTCTTCGACGGTCAACAGCGCGTGTGCCAGCCCCTTCTGTTCGCGCTGGTGGCAGTACTGGATCGGGACGCCCTCATACTCGTCCCCGTAGTGGTCAATAATCCGCTCTTTGAGATAGCCCACGACCACGACTAATTCATCGGCTCCCAACTCGAGTAACTGGTCGAAACAGTGGGTCAAAATAGGCTCGTCGTCGACCTCGACCATCCCTTTTGGTTTGTCGTCAGTGAGTGGTCGAAGTCGTGTTCCTTTCCCCCCGGCGAGTACGACTGCTTTCATCAGATAATATCTGTTAACTCACCATACAATAACTTTCTGGCTTATCAATGTATCATCACCTGTATGAATACCAAAACGTTCATCGCACCACAGCAACACGACGCACCCAATGCACATTACGGTCATAGGAAGCGGCTATGTTGGGACGACAATGGCGGCCTGTTTTGCTGATCTCGGCCACGAAGTCACGGCCATCGATATCGACGAGACCATCGTCGAGTCGATCAATAACGGCACCGCCCCCATCGACGAACCTGGATTAGACACCCTCCTCGAGATTCACACCCAACACGCACTCGAGGCCACAACGTCCTATGACCCGATCCCGGACTCTGACGTGACGTTTCTCGCCATCGGCACACCCTCGAACTCCGATGGGAGCATCGATTTGAGCGCATTCGAGGCGGCCGCCGAAGCAACGGGCTAAGCCCTCTCCGACAAAGCCAACCGGCATCTCGTGATCATCAAGAGTACGGTGACGCCGATGAGCATCGAAGATACACTCGAGCCAGCGCTCCAACGCGGTGCAAACAACGACCAGGTTGAAATGGGCATGAACCCCGAGTTCCTCCGGGAGGGAAGCGCCGTCGCAGACTTCCAGAATCCGGACAAACTGGTCTTTGGGACGAACTCTGAGTGGGCAACCGAACAACTCCAGTTGGTCTTCGAGCCCCTGCTCGAGGAACAATCGATACCAATAGTCGAGACCGATCCAGCGACTGCCTCGATGATCAAGTACGCCAACAACGCCTTTCTTGCCTCGAAGATCAGCCTGGTCAACGACCTCGGGAACATCTGTAAGGAGTTTGGTCTCGACGCCTACGAGGTGATGGACGCCATCGGTCTCGATGATCGCATCTCAGAACAGTTCCTGCGGAGCGGCGTCGGCTGGGGCGGTTCCTGTTTCCCGAAAGATGTCGCGGCCATCATCGCCGCTGCCACCCAGCACGGGTACGACCCAGCCCTGCTCGAGGCCGCTGTCGAGATCAACGAGCGCCAACCCGAACGCTTGCTCAATCTCCTCGAGAGCCACGTCGACCTCGAAGGTGCGCGAATCGCAGTCCTTGGACTGGCGTTCAAACCACGGACAGACGATATCAGGAACTCGCGAGCAATCCCGATCCTCGAATCCCTCCAGAAAGCAGGTGCAGACGTCGTCGCCTACGACCCGGTCGCTACCGAGCCGATGCGTGAGCGCTTTCCGGACGTAGAATACACTAACTCCGCCGAAGCCGCCCTCGAGGGTAGCGAAGGCGCACTCGTCGTCACGGATTGGGACGAGTTCTCCACTCTGGACAACGAATTCGACGCGATGGCCACCCCGATCATCGTCGATGGGCGACGAATCGTCGAGCCTCGAGACGGAATTATCTACGAAGGGTTGACCTGGTAACGACCATAGGGCGGTGTCTCGAGCACCCTTCCCAACAAAACTATCTAAACCACTGCGAAGGGCCATACAACCGCTGGTGCATCAAAAAACACGTGTACCGATCACGACTCGTTCTCCTGATCGGTAGCAGAACTCATTCGTCGTTTGAGCAGATAGCCAACTCCAGCGATCCCTGCGAGGGCACTTCCGAATCCAAATCCGGTCTGGTCGTCTGCCTCGGAAACATCCCGAGAACCGCTGTCATCATCCTGGGTCACGCTGTCGTCTGGCCTGGTCACACTGTCATCGTACGACGTCTCCGCATCGTCGTCACTGGTGTCTTGAACCTCAAACGTGCGTGTATAGTCGTCATCGTCCGTTTCGACGGTGAGTTCGTACTCCCCAATTGAGAGTTCTGCCGTGTCGAGGAAGAACGTCCGCTCGAGGTACTCGCCACTCTCGAGTGAGGCTTCAATCAGCCTGTCGCTCAGTACGGTGTCTCCCGAGTCGTCGGTCACCCTGACGACGACTGCTTGCTCATCAGCTACCCCCAGGTTCCGAATCGTCACTGAGAGGGATGGCTCGGTATCTTTCTCGACGGATTCGAGGAAGGCAACGTCGGTGAGTTCGAACACTGGGCTATCCGCGTCGATGAGGGTGACGCTGGCCGTGCGGTGGGCCACGCCGTACTCGTGTACGCCTCTCTCGAGGCCGTCGGTATCGGCTTCGAACTCGAGGGTAGTCGACTCGTCTGCATCCAACGAGATCGGTCGGCGCTCGACGACCTCGCCAGCGAACCGGAACTCGAGGGTTTCTTCAATCGCCGTTGGCCCGGTGTTGGCCACGGTGACCGTCACCTCAACTGGTTCGCCGACGACGTGTGTATCCAACTCCGAAAGTTGTTGGATTGAGAAGGCATGCTCCCATGCAAGTACGGGATACTCGTCGGTCACCGCCCACGTTTCTTCGAAGTCAAAGCCCGACAGCGTAGTCACGACATCGTCACCGGTCATCTCCTCAGTGCGCAACCCCGTGGCACCGCCATCAGAGATCGATATTCCTGTCGCGTCGACGTCCCAGTAGGAGTCGGTGACGCTGCCCTCCGGATTATTCGCGACGAGTCCCCCGCCATCACCCTCGAGTGTGGCGCTGGCGTAAGACGTGCTGACAACCCCGCCGAAGACGTTGAGTCCGAGCACGCCGGCGACGTCGCGATGTCCACTGACCGAACCACTCGCATAGGAGTTCGTGATGCGGTCACCGGAGGATTGACCCATGATGCCCCCAACCTTTCGTTCTCCCTGCACACTCGCGTCCGAAGCGGTCTCGGAGATGACGACGTCTTCGCCGTCCTCGCCGGTGGAGGTCCCGCCGATGATCCCGCCGACGTTGTCCCCGCCGACGACGGTTCCGGAGACGGTGACGCGGGAAATCTCTGCGGGTGCCTGGGCCATCCCGACGGCGCCGCCGACGAAATCGTCACCGGTCACGTGTACGTCTACGAGGTGGACGTTTTCGATCGAGCCCCCAATGAGGTTGCCGAACAGCCCGATCCCTTCGAACTGATCGACGGATTCCTCGATATGGACTCCGGTGATCTCGTGTTGTCGGCCATCGAAGGTTCCGGAAAACGGCTCTCGAAGACTCCCGATCCGAACGAACCGCTCGAATCCGGAGAGGTCGATATCTTCGGCGAGTTCGAAGTGGGCGGAAAGATCGAAGTCAACGTACGCGAGTTCGGTTCCGTCGGTGATCCGGTATGGATCACCAGCGCTTCCGTCCCCATTTGCGGGCTGAGTGGCGAGGATAACCGTCTCCTCGTCGGTCGTTTCTCCCCAGGTGGCGCTGACCGTCAGTTCGTCTCGGTCGTATCCATCGGTGGGAACGCTGAGAGCGATCGTTTCCGTCTCCCCGACCGATGGTGAGACCGTCACCGTGTCGACGACATCGCCCTCAACCGCACACTCGATCGGAAGATCAGTCAGGTCGTCCGAATCGCCCCCGATCACCCGAACAGCGATCTCGACAGTAACAGCCTCACCAGCCAGCACGGCCCGCTCGACGTCAACATCGATCGACAGCGCTGGCTCGGCTGGTGCCCCGATCGTTCTCGTGTCGGTCGCCACCGGATCGAGACCCTGTGGGTCGGCATCGACGATTGTTGCAGTCACCTCCCGTCCTTGCTCGAGCGGGACCCCGTGTTCGTCTGCCTCGAGAGGGAGGGTGACCGTCTCGTTGGTACCTGGCTCGAGTGCTGTCAGCTCGCTTGCTCCGCCCTGTTCGGTGTCGAGACGGAGCGTTGCCTGCTCTCGAACCGGATACACCGTCGAGAGATCGTACGCTATCGTCACCGTCTCGTCTCCGGCGACCGGCGTCTCGACGAACGCTACCTTCCCGTGGACGGTGGCGGTCTCCGACGCTAGCGCTGCCCCCTGATTGGCACTCCCGGGCTCGAACAGGCCGACGGTCACGTCTTCGCCGTCAGCGAGCGGCGTCGCCAACTGGACTTGCACGTGGTCGTCCACAGCAGGGTCGAATTCCCGCACAGCATCTGTGAGTTCGCCGCGTTCGTCACTGAAAACGCGCAGTTCGTACGCCTGGGTATCCTGGGCTCGTGCGAGAACGGTTACCGTCTCCTCGCCGATCGCCGGCGGCTCGGCGAACCCGACGAACTGGGGGACGACGTGTTTCCGGTGGAACGCGATGAGTTCCTCGGTGACGGGGCGGTGCCCAATATTGGGGTAGACCTCGACCCGACCGGTCGCACCAGCCTCTTCGTAGACCGACTTGCAGTAGGGCATCCGGTCGTTTTGCATGTGCTCGCCGTACACCTCGAGGGCGATCTCGCGTTGGCCCGAATTCCAGGCATCGTCGTAGGGGATCGTATCGTTCTCGTCGTCCCCACCCATGTAGACCAGTTGGTCGACGGCCTGCCACTGGTCACGGTCGAACGCCTCGCCGGTGAGTGACTCGAGGTCGGCGATACCGATTGGGAAATCTACCGTCCGTCCCGCAGCCTCCTCGAGGGGCAAGGTTGCGGTGCCGTTGATACCGCCGGCAGTCACCGACCGGACGCGATCGGGATGGAGGGCGGTGAAGCGATTGACGAAGGTCCCCGACGCCGAAAAGCCGTTCATGATCATGTCTTCGCCGACGGGATAGGACCGTTCTGAAAGGCGTTCTCGCGCGTGCTCGACCATGCGCAAGAGCTGTTCGTCTACGCGCTCGAGATCGCCGGAATCGATCTGCATCGTCTCGGCATCGAGCGCATGGACGTAGTGTTGCCAATCGACCGGACTCGAGGACGGGCGCGGAAAGACCGGAACGAGAACCGGCACACGAAGTTCGTCACCGATCCGCCTGGGGGTCCCGTGTTCGATCAATCGCTCAGCAGACTCACGGTGTGCGTCGAAGTTGTTCGTGGATCTCCCGGTGTTGTTCGGCTCGACGAGAATCGGTCGGTCGAACGCGTCTTCCACGGCAGGCGCGTACAGATAGTACGGATAGTTGAATCCAAAATCGCCATCAGCCGGGATCAAGGTGACATCCATCCCCGTGCTACCAGCCGATTCGGTGCCGGTAGCCGTTCCGATCACACCGCTGGCCGCGCCGACGGTCCCCAGAAGACCTGATCGTAACACGTCTCGACGGCTGAGATCGACCCCAATCATCGACCCCTCCGAGTGTTTCGCTCGAGTACGTATTCACCGTCGGGTCCTCTCGCATTATGCGCCTCTGTGAGAGCCTCGCCAGAAATAGACAAATTACTAACCATTGAACAACGGTTCGCTCGCCGTCACTTAATTGTGGTGGTCTGCTAGTATTTTCCCAATCGATTGGCTCTGGATGGCGAACTCGAGCCAAAACATCAACCATACCTGTCTCGAGACCTAAAAACCAGTCTTCGCTAAGGCCAATTCAGCAAACCGTCAGGCCCAGTGTGAATACGTTATTTTCACGGCATCTGTGGTAGCCTCGAGTATGCGTCGGAGAGACCTCATGGAAGCGGGGGCGAGCCTGTTGGCTGTGGGTGTCACGGCACGAGGGCGTCACGCAGTTGCTTCCCAGGACGGTGTCGAACAGATCCTTGAAGACACGCACGACGAACCGGGGCTCACCACCGGAGTCTCGACATTAGGGGATATCGTGGTGTACGGATTCGACGACGGAAACGTGATGGTCTACGATGACGAGCGCGACGGCCAGCTAATCCCGCTCATCGTCGATCGCTCCATCAGTCATCTGCTCGTTCGCGAGCCCGAAACCGTCATCGTCGCCTGGATGGATGCCGACGTGTTCGGTCCGCTGGATCTCGAGACTGGCGATGGCCCGCTCATCGAACATCCCGGCCTCTGGGATATCGATGCGACGTCCGATGGGACCGCGATGGCGTCGGTCACATATCCCCACGACACCGTCGGCAGTGTCGGCGTTGCGGACGACGAGGGAACCGTACTGTGGTCGTCGGTGCTCGAGGATGCAGTCGGGTATGCGGTTGCAATCGCTGAGGAATACGTCGCGGTCGCCACAGCCCACTACTGGGAAGAAGGAACCGAACCCACGGGCCAACCAGGTGTCCGACTGTTCGACGACAGTGGGGCCGAACTGTGGCGTTACGACTACGATGAAGACGTCCTTTCGGTAGACATCTCCCTCGAGCACGAAATCGTGGTTGCGGGCACGGACGACGGCCGGACGATCGTCCTCGATCTCGAGGGAAACCCCATCTGGGAGACGGACGACTACGGCGGGTGGGTCGAACTGTCCAGAGATGGGGAGACGATCGTCACTTCGGGTGCCGATGGAACACTGTCCGCGCTCGAGTCGATGACGGGCGAAGTGCGCTGGGAGACTGATATCGGCATGTGGGCTGCAGCGGATCTCAGCGTCTCGTATGATGGGATGCGGGTTTTCGTTGCCAATCGCTCTGACAGTGAGTTTGCGGTTATCGACGACGGGGAAATCATCTGGACCGAATCACAAGACGTCGGCCCCGGTTGGGGGGCACTCGCCAGCGATGGCAGCACCTGGAGTACCATCGTGACCGACCTCGAGGCAGAACGGAGTTTGCTCGCAGCTTATCGCGACCCTGAGGCGACAGCAGAAGCCACGAATGGAGACGCAGCCACGGAAGATCCGGAAACGGAAACGCCCGTCTCACTCGAGCTCGTCGATTATTCCCTTCTCGGTGATGACCCACAGGAGGAATACATCACGCTACGCAACACTGGTGAACAACCACTCGACCTCACCGGCTGGCGGATCGAAGACGAGCATGGGATCCCTGCCAGCAATATATCTCCGTTCGACTTTCCGAGCGGATTCACCCTCGAGCCAGGGGCGGACGTGACAATTGTCACGGGCCAGGGTACCAATACGGCCGACACCCTGTACTGGGGATACCAGCGACAGGTGTGGAACGAAGAGGGTGATACTGTCTTCGTGTTCGATTCGGCGGGAACCCTTCAGCTCGAGTCATCGATCGCTGCAGCGACCGAGAACGGAAGTGAGGCCGAAAACGGAAACGAGAACGACGAGGCCAACAACGGATCTCCCGATGGCGAACTCACGGTCGTCATCGATCAGACGAACGCCCCGGTCGAGGCTGGTGAACAGCTGCTGGTAGTGGCGAATCTAGCCAACAACGCGACGACGGAGCAGACGGACACCCTCGAACTGGTTGTCGGCGGTGAGGTGGTCGATTCTCAGTCGGTGACGGTCGCTGGAGAGGCAACGCAACTCGTCGAACTGGGATATACAACCTATCCCGTTGAACAAGATGTGTCGTTCGAGGTTACGGTCAGAACGAGCGATGACAGCGCCTCAACGACGGTTTCGGTGTTTGCCACGGATGACAACGGAGATGATGAACTCGAGCCTGAGGACGAAGATACCGACCCGAATGATGAACCCGACGAGCCTGGGGATCAAGATGAGGGAGACACAGAAGACCCTTCGGATTCGAACGGGCAAGATGATTCGGACGACACAGAGGAACCCACGGATCCGAACGGATCGGATGAACAAGAAGATACAGACGAGTCGTCGGATAGCGCAGACGATTCGGATGATCCCGACGAAGAATCGGATCCCGGCCCAGAAGGTGGTGAAGAGTCATCTGCAGACGCTGGAAACGGGGATGAGACGGAAGAAAACAATAGCGAGTGACCTCCTTCCCCATCACAATGAATGATACAAACGGTCGAATCGATAGTCGACTACCCTCGAACCCGGATGGAAACCGATCTGCCCGTCCTCGAGGCAAGCGAAAGCACACTCGTCGTCACCAACTGCGACGAGTTCGCCTTCATGGTCGAAGCATTCGACGCGATGTCCACCCCTGTCATCGATAGCCGACGAATCCTCGAGACCAAACCACCCACGAAAGCTGCCCTGCTACTACATTACCCAGAGGTAACTACGCACTGACTTTCTACTCACCTTTCAGTATAAATATGATATCTTCAATGACATTCACATGTCTCTACCAAAGGGGAACGACACGGATTCGTCTCCTCGAGAAACACGAAATCGACACTTCTCGAGGCGGGCGACCCTCTCGACGATTGGGGTTGGACTGACGGGTCTGTTCGTGGGTGTGAGCCGGCTCACTCGAGCGGACACCAGTGGCGGCGATGGAAGTGAAGACAATCCGTACGAGATCGAGACGTGGGCAGATCTCGATAGCGTTCGGTCGGATCCGGACAGTGCGTTCGTACTGACGACAACGTTGGATTCGGATACGGTGGACTACGACGAGTACGCATCCGAGACGGCGAACGACGGGGAAGGGTGGGATCCGATCAGTGATTTCAGTGGGACGCTCGATGGAAGCGGACACGAGATCGCAGATATGGTCATCGAACGAACCGACGCGGGTAACGAGTTCGATATCGGCGTGTTCGGCTCTGCCGACGGCGAGATCAAAAATCTCGGTGTCACTGATGCCGACATTGACGCGACGGTTGACGTGGGAGCGCTCGTTGGTCGCTCGAGTGGCGATATCGTGAACTGCTATGCGAGTGGGACGATCGAGATCGATACGGCGGATTCGCGCCAGTTCGATTCCGAACGTGTCGGTGGACTCGTCGGTCAAAACGACGGGACGATTTCGGATTCATACTCGTCGATGAGCGTCAACTGCGGACACCACGTGGGTGGGCTGGTCGGCCGAAACACTGGGACGATCACGAGATCGTATGCCGATGGCTTCTCCGTCTCGGGCGGTGGTTCGTCCATCGGTGGCCTGGTAGGAACCAACACTGGCGAGATCACGTACGCCTACAGCGATGTCTACAGTACGGGTGACAGAGCAAACACCAGGGATTGGGCATCCGGTTTCGGTGGGCTAGTCGGCGTCAATACGGATTTGGGCCTGATCGAGAAATCCTTCGCGCTCTCACCTGCATTTCGCAACACCAACAACGACGATGTCTACGTTGGGGCGCTGGTGGGCGAAAACACGGGGGACGCTGAGATCAAACAGGCGTATTCTGCGGGCCAGGCAGACGACTTCCCGTTCGACGGTGGCGGGGTTGCCGGGCTCAATACCTCGAGTATCGTCAACGTGTACTACAACGCTTGGAGCAACGACCAGGGCATCGGTGACGAAGACGGTGGCTCGAGCACGGTGTACGGTGTCGACCAGCCGGATATGCAAGGCGCCTCAGCGGAGTTCGAGATGGTAGAACTAGATTTCACGGAGACGTGGGCCACGGTGCTCGCACCCGACGGCGATTATCCAATCTTGCAAGTCTTCGACACCCGGCCCGATCCGATCGGGCCGTTTGAAAAGCCACCTAACGATCTGAACGGGGATGGCCTTTTCGAGGACATTAACGGGGACGGACGGGCAACCGTCGTCGACGTGCAGGCGATGCACCAACATCTCGACGACGAGGTGTTCACCGCACACTCCGAGAAGTTCAATTTCTCGGGTGGAGATCCCGACGACGTAACGCAGGCGGACGTCGAAGCGCTGTACGCTCTGGTCACGGGGGGGCGAGTAAAATGAGCCAGTCACGACATTACCTGGCGAGTCTGACGCTCATTCTTCTCGTGGTGATCGGGTGTACAGCCCTGCTGGCGAGCGGGGCGTTCGCCGCTTCCGAGGACGAAATCGCCGTGAACGTCTCGGTCGACGAGACGCGTGTCGACGTCGGAGAGACCGTCGACTACGAAATAGTCGTGGAAAATGCTGATAGTGTCGGGGCGTACGCGCTGGAGATCGACCTCTCGAACACCGAGACCACAGCGCTCCTCGAGGTCGAACCGGCCGGCGAACCGTTGTACGAAACCGAGGAGCCGGTGATAGACGACGGAACCGGTACCCTGGATATCGTGTACGGTGATGACGTGCTCACGGCGACTGAGGACGAAATCGTCATCGCGACCGGCACGCTCGAGGTCACTGACGAAGGGCTCTCGAACCTCGAGGTGACGGTTCAGTCGATCGGTGACGAAGATGGGGCCAGTTACGAGGGCGAAGGACTGACAGACGCCGTCGAACTCAATTCCGAGCCATTGCACGCGTCGTTCGATGTCACCCCCACAGCTCCAGTTGAAGGCGAGCCGGTAACGCTGGATGCGAGTGCATCGACACCCGCGGACGTCACCTATCAGTGGAACTCGACGGGTGATCCGTCGATCAATACAACGACGACCGACCCCGAACTCGCCCATGTCTTCGATGCGGCTGGCGAGTACGACGTGACGCTGACGGTCATCGAGCCGGATGGCACAACCGATACGACGACCCAGACAATCGATGTCGAATTCCCGTACGTGTACGAACCCCTGCCAACGGAGCCGGGCGCTGAGTTGTGGAACTTCTCCGCCGATGGATCGGTCGTTGCCGCACCCACGGTCGTCGATGGGGTTGCCTACATCGGGAGCTATGGAGCCCACACCAGCGAAGGATACGTGTACGCGGTGGACACTACCGACGGATCGGAGCTGTGGCGCTTCACCGACATCGGCGGCCCAGTAGGCGATGCACCGACGGTCGTCGACGGCACGGTCTACTTTGGCAGCGACGACGACAACCTGTACGCTGTCGATGCGGCCGATGGAACCGAGCAGTGGAACTATACGACTGACGGCTCAGTCACCTCGCCGACGGTCGAAGATGGAGTCGTCTACGCTGCTAGTCGCGATGAGCACATTTACGCGGTCTATGCGGACAATGGGACGGAGAAGTGGAACGTCTCCACGGATAGAGAGTTCAGAAACACCGCGCCGGCCGTGGTAGATGGCACGGTCTACATCGGCAACTACGACGGGAAGATCTTTGCACTCGAGGCGGAGACGGGCACCGAGCAGTGGAATTACACGACGGGGAGTCTTGTCACGTCGGTTCCGACCGTCGTCGATGAAACCGTCTACGTTGCAAGCTGGGACGACCATCTGTATGCCCTGAACGCCAGCACTGGAGAGCGAGAGTGGCGATTCAAGACGGGGGGCCTGATCAGTTCATCGCCGACGGTGGCCAATGGAACGGTCTTCCTCGGTGGCTACGACGATACCCTGTACGCGATCGATCCAGAAACTGGTGAAGAAAAATGGAGTACGACGACACACGGCTCTGTCACCTCGCCAACGGTGATGGGCGAGATGGTGTATGTCGGGAGCTACGACGGAAACGCAAACACCGGCGCAGTCCACGGAATTTCCGCCGACGACGGAACCATCGCGTGGACGTTCGAACCCGACCACGAGGTTCGCTCCGCACCGACGGTCGTCGATGGCGTCGTATACGTCGGAAGTAACGACGATCACCTGTACGCACTGTACGCCGCACCGGCGGGCTCGAGTACCGATTCACGTGTCTTACAGCAGGCGTTGGGTCACCACGAATACGACACGGTGGTCCCCTCCTTCGCTATCGAACCGATGCCTCCGAGACCGGGCGAGCCGTTCACCGTCGATGGGGGCTACTCGACGGCAACCGACGACATTGTCGAGTATCGCTGGGATTTCACCGGTGACGGCACCGTCGACGAAACGACGACCGATCCCAAGGCAAGCCACTCGTTCGACGAGCGGGGCAACTACGACGTGACGCTGAAGGTCGAAGACGAGAGCGGACACACTGCTCAGACAACGAGACCGATCGCCATCCACGAGAACGGGACGATCACTGGGACGGTAACCGACCCGAGCGGTGAACTCGCGCTCGACGGCGCAACCGTCCAGCTCCTCGAGGGCGATGAGCTCGTCGCCACAACCGAAACCGACGCGGATGGAACCTATCACCTCGAGGCTCGAGCAGGAGTGTATCACCTGCGTGCGAATGCGGACGGGTACGGGGCGGTGACGGAGACTGATGTGGAAATCGGCGTTGATGGGCAAGAGACCACCCAGTCGGTTGCGTTGCAGACAGATATGTGGCAGTTCACGACGGACGAGCGCGTGTTCTCTTCACCGACGGTGGTCGATGGCGTTGCCTACGTGGGCAGCGATGACGACACCATCTATGCGATCGATACGGACACCGAAACGGAACTATGGAGCTTCGAGACCAACGAATCGGTTCAATCGTCGCCGGCCGTCGTGGATGGGACGGTCTATATCGGGAGTTTCGACGGGAACATCTACGCGCTAAACGCCACTAACGGGACGGAAGCGTGGCGCTTTGAGACGGATGGCGTCGTGTTTACGTCACCGTCGGTCGCAGACGGGATCGTCGTTGCCGGAAGTAACGATGGCAACCTGTATGCGCTCGATGCCGAGACGGGAACCGAACTGTGGCGCTTCCAGACCGATGGCGACCTGATCAGTCCGTCGCCGACGATCGACGACGGGACGATCTACGCCGGTGCCCATGGATACGACCACAACGCTGGTGAGGCGACCGAGAACTGGTATGCCATCGATCTCGAGACCGGCGTCGAACAGTGGCACCAGGATTTCGACGGACTTGGCTGGTACTCGGAGGGGTCGGCAACGGTTGCGGATGGCACCGTCTACGTCGGGAGTTACGACGGTTCCGTGTACGCGCTCGACGCCGACGACGGGAGGGAACTATGGGACGTGATGACGGATGGCTCGGTCTATTCGACCCCGACGGTTGCCGAGGGCACCGTCTACGTCGGGAGTTACGACGGCACCGTCTACGCACTCGATGCCGACGATGGATCCGACGTGTGGGACTATACGACGGATTCCTGGTTCTACTCGTCAGCGACGGTCGCCGATGACACCCTCTATGTCGGCGGCGGGGATGGAACTGTCTACGCCCTGGACGCCGCTGACGGTTCCGACATCTGGAACTACACAACGGACTCCTCGATCTACTCGTCACCGACGGTCGCTGATGGGACCGTCTATATCGGCAGTGATGATGGGAACCTGTACGCTCTGAAAGCAGGCGTGAGTGGTTCCAGCGTGGATTCACGGGTCCAACTCGGCACCCTTGGACACATCGCGGTGGAACACGAGGACGACCCCGTCGCGTTCGAAGTGAGCGGCCTGTCAACGTCAATCGAGATCGACGAACCGGGCGACGAGGTCAGCATTTCAGCAACCGTCGAGAACGTCGCCAGCGAATCGAGCACTAGAACGGTCGAGATTCACTTTGACGGCACCGTTCTCGAGAGCCAAGAAGTCACCCTCGGCCCAGGGGAAACCTACGACGTGGCCGTGACGCTCGAGACCGACGATCTCGAGCACGGCGAACAGTACCTCTATGAAGTCATTGCCGGGAACGACAGCTCGACCGGCATGGTGTCAGTTGCCTCGACGTTCAGCGATCCAAGCCCCGAAGCCCCGGATGACGTGGATGCGGTTCTCGATGCTATGGATGGCGACGGGACTCCCGAAGACCCCTACGTCATCAAGGACGATCACGACTTGCAAGCGATGAACGCCGATCCCGACGCCCACTATGTCCTGGGGAGCGACATCGGTGCCAGTCTCACCGGGCAGTGGAACGATGGCGACGGATTCGAACCGGTCGGCGATTCCTTCGACGGCTTCACCGGTCACTTCGACGGGGCTGGCCATACGATCAACGGGCTCACAATCGACGGCTCGATGGACGTCGGCCTGTTCTCCCAGAACGGCGGGATGATCGAGAACGTCCACCTCGAGGACGTCGACATCACCGGATCGACTCCGACGGGCGCACTTGCGGGTCGGAACACGGACACCGGTGAGATACACCGAGCGTCTTCGAGTGGAGACGTTACCGGGACGACCAACCGTGCAGGAGGATTGGTCGGGAGCAATCAGGGGAACGTAACCCAATCGTTCTCGAGTGCCGACGTCTTCCTCCAATCTAACGTCTTCAACGGTGGCGGACTCGCCGGGCAAAACGACGGTACCATCAGCCAGTCGTACGCGACGGGTGACGTTACCGGCGCCTGGGGCTCACAAGGGCTCGGCGGCCTCGTGGGCCAGAACGGCGGTGACGTAATCAATTCCTACGCGACCGGGACCGTCGACGGCTCGAGCGACAACGGGGGACTCGTTGCCTATCAGATCGGTTCGGTGACCGGGTCGTACTGGGATATCGACGCCACTGGACAATCGACCGCGAGTAGCGACGGTGATTACGACGGAGTTACCGGCCTCGAGACGACCGAAATGATCGGTGACGCCGCTGGGGAAAACATGTCTGCGCTCGATTTCGAGACGACGTGGCTGCTAACTGAATCGTATCCCGAACTCGAGTGGCAATCGGCGGTGGGTGACGGCGATGAGGACGACAGCGACGAGGATGACAGCGATGAGGACGACAGCGACGAGGATGACAGCGATGAGGACGACAGCGACGAGGATGACAGCGATGAGGACGACAGCGACGAGGATGACAGCGATGAGGACGACAGCGACGAGGATGACAGCGATGAGGACGACAGCGACGAGGATGACAGCGATGAGGACGACAGCGACGAGGACGACAGCGACGAGGACGACAGCGACGAAGATGATAGCGATGAGGACGATAGCGATGAGGACGACGCGGATGAAGATGACAGCGATGAGGACGACGCAGATGACGAGGACGACAGCGACGAGGACGACAGCGACGAGGACGACAGCGATGAGGACGACGCAGATGATGATGATGACGGAGATGGCGATGACGCCGTTGAGGGCGAGAGCGACGAAGACGACGAAATGGCTACCAGCGATGACGACGATGGTGGAAGCTCCGACAGCTTGCCCGGGTTCGGTTTCATCACCGCAGTACTCGCCCTTCTGGCAGCTGGCATGTTAGGTCTCCGTAAAAGGGAGTGAGCAAATCTCACTAACAGGCACTGTTACCGCTTCTTGAATGGTGAAAACGAAAGCACTCGTTCACGCGTGAATAAAAAAGCGGTAGAACCGTTATTTAAATCGAGGGCCATTAACGAAGCTCCTCACATCAATGTAACTCACCAGTGGGTAACCTATGCGATAACCCCTCGGTAAGCGCGGATATTTGTCCGGCCAACGGACATATATCTCATGAAGTCGCGACAGTCACAAAGGTCGGTACATATTCGCGTTCTTGCAGTCCTTTTTTCGGTGCTGATGATCACGTCGGTCATCGCACCGGCCGCAGCAGCGAGCGGCGTCGGGGTGGACGAGCCAGCGCCAACGGAATCTGCGTTGGGCTCGCTGACGGACACGTCGATAACGCAGGCGAGCACGGATGACGACTCGAGTTCCACGGATAGTGAGGGAGGGGACGACTCGAGTTCGTCGGACACTGACTCGAGTGAGTCCACAGGGGGGTCGACAATAACAGCCAGCGATGCGTCGTGTGACGTGACCGTCGAATCCGGAGAGTCTATTCAGTCGGCGATCGCCAACGCCACCTGGAGTGAGACAGTTTGTGTCGAGTCCGGAACCTACGAGGAGGATCTGTGGATCGATACCGGCGGGCTGACGCTGGTCGCAAACGGGGACGTGACGCTGGTTCCCGACGATGAGACGTGGACCGGTGTCTTCGTTAATTCCAGTGCCGTCACGCTCGAGGGCTTCGAGATTCGGGATTTCACTCGAGGGGTGCACGTGGCGTCCGAGACGAGCAACGTCGAAATCCGGGACAACCATTTGACGGCGAACGACATCGGTGTTCATCTCAGCGAAGTCACCGGGACGGTAATCGACGGGAACACGATTACCGCGAACAACGAGAACGGAATCGTCTTCCACAGGTTCTCATCCCAGGAGAATGTCGAGATTACGAACAATACGATCACCCACAACGAGTATCACGGGATTCGGGCGACCACTGACCGCTCATCGGGTTCGTCGAGCGGAACGCTGGTATCGAGCAACACCATTGCGAACAATATCGGTAACAGTGACCCGGAGACGCTCGGGAGTGGGTCACCGGCGATCCATTTCAGGGGTTCGAGTGACATAACCGTCGTCGACAACGACGTCCAGCACGACGGGCATGCGATCGACTTCCGCGAATCATCGAACGCCGTAGCCGAACGGAATAGGATCACAAACGCCTCTCGAGGTGTTCACTTCGGCGAGGTTTGGTCAGGCACGATTCGTGACAACGACATTGAAGGGATGACGGGGACCGGAATCTGGATGCGCGACTCGAGTTCGATCGACATCGTCGACAATCGACTTGACGGTAACCACTATGGTATCTACGCCTCGGGCCTCGATACCCCGCTCATCGAGAATAACACGGTCTCGAGCGCACGAGCGGATCTCAGACTTGCTTCGACGGTCGACGCGACGGTACACGACAACACATTTGAAACTGGCCTACTAGTGACGGGTGGTACCGATCCGGAGCCTGTGTACTTCCTCCACGATGTCGATGGGAATACTGTAGACGGCAACCCGATCGTGTACGTCACAAACGAGGATAACCCGAGTATCAACCCGGACGCTGGTCAAATATTCGTCGTAAATTCCACGAACGCGGACATCTCTGGGTTCGACCTCAGTGGGGTGCCGGTAGGAATACACATTGCATACAGCGACGGTGCAGAAGTGACTGATAACACGGTTACGTATGGGTTGGAAGGCGGCAATGGTGGAATCGTAATTACAGAATCTACAGGAGGATTAGTCGACGACAACGAGTTACAGAACGTTCGATACGGTATCCAGATCGTCGGCGGCACCGGGTCAACTGTCAGCAACAACGACGTGAGTAACACCATGACTGCCGGTGGCAGTGAGATGATGATGGGGGTGTTAGTAGAACGAGACGGCCAGAATCATCTCGTTCGTGAGAACACCATCACAGGTGTGGAAGAAGACGGTATCCACGTCCGTTACGGTGTAGAGAACACGCACATCGAGGCAAACACGGTCGAGAACAACGATCGAGACGGGATCCACGTCCGGTGGGGCTCAGTGAACGCGAGCGTCGTGGAGAACACGATCTCGAACAACGGCGACCGAGGTGTGTACGTTGACGCAGAAGATGTCACGCTCCGGAACAACAGCATCGTCGGCAACCCTACCGGTGTGAGAAGCAACGGTGACGAGGTCGATGCCCGCTGGAACTGGTGGGGTGACGAGAACGGACCGAGCGGATTCGTCAGCGACCCAGTGACTGGAACGACGGCGAACGGTGACGGCGACAGCGTGAGCTCGAACGTCCGATTCGATCCGTGGACGACGGTCGATCCCAACGCCGAACCGTTCTTTGCGGTAACCATCGACTCGACGAACGCGCCGGTTGAGGTCGGCGAGACGATTACGGTCGACGTGACCGTGCGTAACGAGGGAACCGAGGGAACCCAGACCATCGAACTCGAGGACACCGACGGAACGGTCGTCGACACGGCCACTGACATCACCCTCGACAGCGGAGAACAGACGACAACACAGCTGTCGTGGTCGACCGATGAGAGCGACGTGGGTCTTGGCGACGTAACCGTGAGAAGCGACGATGACGTCGACAGCGCACCAGTCGCAATCCAATCGGGTGACGCTACCGAACTCGAGGAGTGTGCGGTGATTCACTTCCCGGGCACCTACACGCTTGCGGGTGACCTCATCGGGAACCAGACATGTATCGAGATCGCCGCAGACGATGTGGTGCTCGACGGGATGGGCCACACCATCGAGGGCATCGACGTGGACGACGACGGGACCCAGTACGGGATCCACGTCAACGATGCGGACAACGTCACAATCAGTGACGTGACGATCGACGGCTGGGACACCGGCCTGCGTTTCGCCGGGAGTGACGGTGTGGTTACGGACGTACTCGTCGAGAACGGAGGCACCGGAGCCACGTTCGGTAACGCATACGACAACGAGGTGACGAACCTTACGGTCAGGTACACCGAGAACCGCGCGCTCACCGTGGGTGGATCCACACACGCCCCGGCCAGCGGTAACACGTTCACGAACGTCACCGCGTACGACACCGAGCGGGGTGGCGGTGGGTTCAATCCGGGCGCGATCAATCTCAGATGGGCGGCGAGCAACAACGAGTTCGTCGGAGTGAACGCCTCCAAGAACAGCGCCGGTATCCGCACGGCCAGCGGTTCGTCATCGAACACACTCGTGGACATCGAAGCTCACGACAACGACCGATATGGACTGAGTCTTGAATCGTCGAACGGCGACATCTTCGACGGCGTCGAGGTCTCTGGCAACGGCTGGCATGGAATTCGAATCAACGGCGACTGGAACTCGTTGTCCAACGTGACGGCGACGGAAAATGACGGAACCGCGATCTACCTCACCGCCGCCAGTTATAATGAACTTGAGTCGGTGACCGTCGAAGACACGGACGGAAACGGAATCGGACTCAGCAACGCCGTGGGAACTGAGTTCACCGACGTCACCATCATCAACAGCACTGGTAACGCTGTCGACATGGGAAGTGAAGCGAATCACAACACGTTCACCGGTCTTTCAATATACGGTGGCGAATCTAACGCTCTCTACCTCGATCCAGGTCAGTACGATAACAACGACGACAACGAGTTCGTCGACGTCAGCGTCTCTGGTAGCCAGAACGGGCTCGCAATATGGGCCGACCGTACGACCGTCACGAACCTGACCGTCGAAGACGTACCCGGAACGGCCCTCAGCGTCTCCGGCTCAGCCGCCGACAGCGTCGTTTCTGAGGTCACGGTCAGCAACGTATCGACGGGCGTGGGAATGGTAGGGACACCGACGAACAACGAGGTATCCAACGTCTCCATCACGGATGCCGGAACTGGTCTCTTCGTCTACGGGGTCGATAACCACGTGTCGAACGTGACGGTAACTAACAGCGCCACCGACGTTTCGGTCGGGCCCACGACGGACACCTCCTTCGAGCGAATCCACCTCGAGGGATCGACGCTCTCGTTTGACGCCCAGGACGTCACTATCGACGGAACGTCGGCTCCGGAGACGATGCCGGATACGGGCTATCCGATCGACGCGTACGTGAACGTGACGGCGAACGGCGACTCGCCTCTCTTGACAGAACTCGGGTTCCACTACGACGAAGGGGCTGTAGACGGTCTCGATGAGGCCACACTCGAGCTCTGGCGATATGACGAAAGCGGCACCTGGGAGTCGCCGAGTGAGGCGTCCTACGATGTCGGCGTCGATACGGACGGGCGGTTCGTCTACGCGACGAACGTCACCGAGTTCTCGGCGTTCGGCGTCTTCGCGGACACCTCGCCCCAGGCGTCGATCACCCACCCGTCGCTGTCGACCGACGAGGTCGTGCAGGGCGAGTCGGTCACGGTCACCGCACAGGTGACGAACGTCGGGCTTGCCGACGGGGAGCTCACGATCCCGCTCGAGGTGAACGGCGAGGCCGTGGCGAACGAGACGGTCACGCTCGACGTCAACGAGTCCGAAACGGTCTCGATCACGCACGAGCTTGACGAACCGGGTGAGTTCGACGTGTCCATCGACGGCGTGGCGGTGGGAACCGTCACCGTCCTCGCGAGCGCCGACGTGTTTATCTACGGAGCGGACGCGGACGAGACGTCTGTGACGCTCGGAGACACCCTCACCGTTACCGCCGACCTGTACAACGGCGGCGACGTACCGGACGAGGACTACACGGTCAACCTGACCGCCGACGGCGGCGTCGTCGACGGGGCGACCGTCACCGTCGATCCGGGTGCCAACCCCGGTCTCGTAGAACTCGAGTGGACACCGACGGCTTCGGATCTGCCATCGGGCGAAGATAGCGCCGAGTTCGACCTGGGACTCGACGGCTTCTTCGTCGGCTCGGTGACGGTCGTGGACCAGTACTCGGACATCCAGGTAATCGCGGCGTCGACTGCTGACACCGAACTAATCGAGGGTGAGGAGACGTACGTGATCGGGTCGATCTACCAGGCAGGGAACGTGGGGGGAACTGAAGAGATCGAACTGACGGCAACGCACAACGAGACGGGCGAGACGGAGGTTATCGGCAGCCAGGAAGTCACGCTCGAGCCAGGCTTCTACCACCTCGGGGCGATCAACATCACGTTCACACCGGACGAACCGGGTCACTACGACCTCGAACTCGATGGCCGGAACGCCGGCTCGGTTGACGTCGAACCCGCGGAGTCCGATATTCAGGTGATTGCAGCGTCCACCGCTGACACCGAACTGATCGAGGGTGAGGAGACGTACGTGATCGGGTCGATCTACCAGGCGGGGAACGTGGGAGGAACCCAAGAAATCGAACTCACGGCGACGCACAACGTGACGGGCGAGACCAAAGTGGTGGGAACCCAGAACGTGACGCTCGAGCCGGGATACTACCACCTCGGGGCGATCAACATCACCTTCACGCCGGACGAACCCGGTCACTATGATCTCGAACTCGATGGCCGGAATGCCGGCTGGGTGGACGTCGAACCTGCCGAGTCCGATATCCAGGTGATTGCGGCGTCCACCGCTGACATCGAACTGATTGAGGGCGAGGAGACGTACGTAATCGGCTCGATCTACCAGGCAGGGAACGTGGGAGGAACCCAAGAAATCGAACTCACGGCGACGCACAACGTGACGGGCGAGACAAAGGTCGTCGGCACCCAGGAGGTCACACTCGAGCCGGGATACTACCACCTGGGAGCGATCAACATCACCTTCACCCCAGACGAGCCGGGCCACTACGACCTGCAACTGGGTGATCGGAACGCCGGCTCGGTGGACGTCGAACCTGCCGAGTCCGATATCCAGGTAATTGCGGCGTCCACCGCTGACATCGAACTGATCGAGGGCGAGGAGACCTACGTAATCGGCTCGATCTACCAGGCAGGGAACGTGGGAGGAACCCAAGAAATCGAACTCACGGCGACGCACAACGTGACGGGCGAGACAAAGGTCGTCGGCACGCAGAATGTGACGCTCGAGCCGGGATACTATCACCTGGGTGCACTGAACGTCACGTTCACCCCAGACGAACCGGGCCACTACGACCTCGAACTCGATGGCCGGAACGCCGGCTCGGTGGACGTCGAACCTGCCGTAACGGACATTCAGGTGATCGCGGCATCTACTGCTGACGTTGAACTGATCGAGGGTGAGGAGACGTACGTGATCGGGTCGATCTACCAGGCAGGGAACGTGGAGGGAACTGAAGAGATCGAACTGACGGCGACGCACAACGAGACGGGCGAGACGGAGGTCGTCGGCACCCAGAACGTGACGCTCGAGCCGGGATACTACCACTTGGGAGCGATTAACATCACCTTCACACCGGACGATCCAGGCCACTACGACCTCGAACTCGATGGCCGGAACGCCGGCTCGGTGGACGTTGAGGAAGCCGTCACCGACATTCAGGTGATCGCGGCGTCGACTGCTGACGTCGAGATTTCCGAGAACGAGGAGACCTATGTGATCGGGTCGGTCTACCAGGCTGGCAATATCGAAGGGACCGAAGAGATCGAGCTGACGGCGACCCACGAGGACGGAACGGAGACGGTCGTGGGAACCCAGGACGTGACACTCGAGCCGGGATACTATCACCTGGGCGCATTGAACGTGACGTTCGAGCCCGAGCAGACCGGCAACTACACCCTCGAACTCGGTGGCACGTACGCGGGGACGGTCTACGTCGAGGAGGTCGTCACCGATATCCAGGTCATCGCGGCATCTACTGCTGACGTCGAACTGATCGAGGGCGAGGAGACGCACGTGATCGGCAGCATCTACCAGAACGGGAGCGACACGGCGACCGAGGAGATCGAGCTGACCGCGACCAATCAGGAGACGAACGAGACGCACGTCGTTGGAAGCCAGGAGGTGACGGCGGAACCGGGTACATACTACCTGAGTGCGATAAATATCACCTTCACGCCGGACGAGCCAGGGACGTACGACCTCGAGTTAGGTGGTCGGAACGCCGGCTGGGTGGAGGTAGAACCAGCGGTCTCGGATATTCAGGTAATCGCGGCCTCGACTGCTGACGTCGAACTGATCGAAGGCGAGGAGACGTACGTAATCGGCAGCATTTACCAAGCGGGCAATATCGAAGGGACCGAAGAAATCGAACTGACGGCGACGCACAACGAGACGGGCGAGACCGAAGTGGTTGGAACCCAGCAAGTCACGCTCGAGCCGGGATACTACCACCTGGGAGCGATCAACATCACCTTCACCCCAGACGAACCGGGTCACTACGACCTCGAACTCGATGGTCGGAACGCCGGCTGGGTGGAGGTAGAACCAGCCGTCTCGGATATTCAGGTGATTGCAGCGTCGACTGCTGACGTCGAACTGATCGAGGGCGAGGAGACGTACGTGATCGGGTCGATCTACCAGGCAGGGAACGTGGGGGGAACTGAAGAGATCGAACTGACGGCGACGCACAACGAGACGGGCGAGACGGAGGTCGTCGGCACACAAAATGTGACGCTCGAGCCGGGATACTACCACCTGGGTGCGCTCAACATCACCTTCACCCCGGACGAACCGGGCCACTACGACCTCGAACTCGATGGCCGGAACGCCGGCTCGGTGGATGTCGAACCTGCCGAGTCCGATATCCGGGTGATTGCGGCGTCCACCGCTGACGTCGAACTGATCGAGGGCGAGGAGACGTACGTAATCGGGTCAATCTATCAGGCGGGCAATATCGAAGGAACCGAAGAAATCGAACTGACGGCGACGCACAACGAAACAGGCGAGACGGCGGTTATCGGCACACAAAATGTGACGCTCGAGCCGGGATACTATCACCTGGGTGCACTGAATATCTCCTTCACACCGGACGAACCGGGTCACTACGATCTCGAACTCGATGGCAGGAACGCCGGCTCGGTGGACGTCGAACCTGCCGAATCCGATATCCAGGTGATTGCGGCAGCTGCCACCGAGAGCGAGATTGCCTACGGCCAGGAGACGCACGTGGTCGGGTCTATCTACCAGGCGGGCAATATCGAAGGGACCGAAGAGATCGAACTGACGGCGACACACGACGAGACGGGTGAGACCGAAGTGGTGGGAACCCAGAACGTGACGCTTTCGCCCGGGTTCTACCACCTGGGAGCGATCAACATCACGTTCACCCCGGACGAGCCTGGTCACTACGACCTCCAACTCGGTGGCATGAACGCCGGGTGGATCGACGTTTCCGATCCAGTGGTCGAACCGACTATCGTCGATGTCGACGGCTACTCGACAGAGACCGACCCCGCAACTGGAAACGACGTGGTGTACGCGAACGACGACGCCAGCGTGACGATCGACGTCGAGGCCGATCTCGACCTCGAGAGGGTGACGCTGTTGATCGACTCGCTCGAGACGACGTACGTCGTCCCCGCGGACGCGACCCACGACGCCGGGGACACCTGGATTGCCGACGTTCCGTTCCAGAACCTCCCTGACGACGGCGAGTACGCGCTGTCGGTCATCGCGGTTGACGAACTCGATCACGCAGGAACGGTCGACGCCGACGAGACGCTCGTGATCGACCGCGAGGATCCAACGCTGTCGGTCAGCCTCGAGGATGTCACGGGCGACGACGCCACCATCATCGTCGAGAGTGACGAACCGCTCGTTGACGAACCCGAGATCGAAGTGACCGTCGAGGACATCTCCACGAGCGCGTCCACGATGGACGACGATCCGTCGGTGACGATCGACTCGAGCAACGCTGACAACACGACCTTCACGGGAGCGCTCAAATTCGGCAATGAGTCGGGCGAGCACACCGTCGACGTGACCGGAATCGACCGCGCCGGTAACGAGGGCAACGCCTCCTCGTCCGTGGTCCACTACCCGTTCACGCTCGAGGATGACGTCATCGAGATCGAAGGACTCGACGTACAGATCATCCTCGATGTGGTCGATGACGTCAATGCGGCCGTCCAGGCTGAGAACCTGGCGCTAGCACTCGCCGAGAGTGAAACCAACGCGAACCTCGAGGACGGCGCTCACGGCGTCGGCTTCTTGCAGACCGAACTCCCCGGACTGCTCGACACCCACCTCGAGGGAGCCGAGATCGCAATGGCGATCGACGAGGATGAACTCCCGGCCGGTTTCGATGCGACCGACGTGGACCTGGCTCACTACGACTCGACAACCGGTGAGTGGACGGCGATCGAGGACACCTCAGTGGATTACGGAATCGGCGATGATCCGTATCTCGTCGGCAGCGTGTCGGGCTTCTCGACGTACGGGGCCGTAATCACCGACACGACCGCTCCGACAATCGATTCGATCGGACCCGCTGACGGCCACGAGTTCGACGCGGGAACCGAGACCGTGACCCTCGAGTTCACCTACGAAGACGATCTCTCGGGCATCGACGTGAGCTCGATCGAGTTGGTCGTCGACGGCGAGTCACAGACCGATTCCGAGCAGACGTCGATCGACTCGAGTGGAACGACTCACACACACCAGGTTGCCGACGGCGGAAGCTACGACGTGACATTCCACGTCGCCGACGAAGCCGGTAACGAAGCAACTGAGACGCTGACGTTCTCGGTTGCCGATTCGGATGAGGACGATGCTGACGATGACGATAGCGACGAGGATGACGCCGATGGTGGGTATGGCTCGGGTGGCTCAGACGACGCGGACGACTCGGACGGCGAAGATGATTCGCAGGATGACGCGGACGACGATGATGCCGACGACTCGGACGCAACTGATAACGATAGCGACGAAGACGATGCCGATGACGCTGATGAAGACGATAGCGACGAAGATGATGCCGATGAGGACGACACAGACGATGCTGATGAAGACGATAGCGACGAAGATGACACCGACGCGGATGACAGCGATGAAGACGACACGGATGATTCGCAGGACGACGACACGCAGGTCGATGACGGTTCCGTTGACGACGATGGTCCTGCAGACGCAGTCGACACCGAGGGATCCGACGACGACAGTATCCCAGGTTTCGGCGTGCTTGCCGCCGTCCTCGCTGTCCTCCTCTTCGCACTGTCGACCCGATTCCGGGGAGTGCGAAGAGACGTCTGATTGACAGCCCCGCCGTCGACTATGGCGTTCTGACCGTCTACTTTGAAAATGGTTGTTCGATTTTCTAACACCTCGAGTTCGGCCGGTCCATCCAAGATGAGCGCTTGAACGGAGAGGTCATAACGGGGATTGACGCCGTTTGTCCCCATAGACGACGCTCGAGAGTGCTCACTGGCTGCGTTCACCTATCGACTCAGACATCAATCTTCACCTTCGACAATCCACTTGTCGACCGGGACGTCAGGTGAGGCACGGATCGCCGCCGAAAAAACGCGGGTGGAGTTAGGCTGGATTCGAGCGATCGAACGTCGTCGTGACGATTGTTCCTCGGGGATCGTTATCTTCGATCTCGAGGTCAGCGCCGAACTCTTCGAGGAGTGTGGTCACGATGTAGAGGCCCAGGCCCATGCCGGAGAGATTATCGAATCTAGCCATCGGGTCGGTGAGCCGCTCTTTTTGCACATCCGGAATTCCGACCCCGTCATCAGCGATGGCCACTCGGACTCGATCATCGCCAACTGTAGTAGTCACGGTGATTTGTGGCGTCTCGCGATCGGTGTGGATCACCGCGTTCTCGAAGAGGTGTTTGAAGGCGATCTCGAGCATCGAGGTAGCTTCGACGAAAACCGGTTCGTCCTCTGGATTCGGGCTCGATCGCTTAAGGGTGATATCGGCGTCGGTCTCGTGGCTCACGCGTTCTATCTCTCCTTCCAACATCGACGAAAGGTTGGTCGGCTCGAGATCGTGTTCGCGTGTCTCGAGTACGTCCAGGAAATCCGCTGCGGCGTCGGTTCGGTCGAGCAAGTGTCGGCTCGTATCGAGCAGTCGTTCGATGACGGGTTGATCAGCGCGGTCGACGCGGTCTTCCAGATGGTCGCTCCACCCCATTATCATGTTTGCGTCGGTTCGAACGTCCGTTCTGACGAATTGGTGTAAGAGTGCGAGGTGGTGATTCTGTTCTCTGAGCTCGTGCTGGGTGTGGGCACGTTCGATGGCGTACCTGAGTGTTCGAACGAGCAACTCCGCAGTGAGCGTTCCTTTGACGAGATAATCCTGTGCACCTCGTCGGATCGCCTCGACACCGATATCGACGTCGCTCTGTCCGGTCAGGACGACGATCGGAACTGTCGGTGCACGCTCAACCACGGCGTCTACGGTATCGATTCCGGCACTGTCCGGAAGCATGAGATCGAGAAGCACGGCGTCTGGGGATCTTTCTTCGAGTGCCTCCAGCGCGTCCGCCAGCCGATCCGCGTGTTCGACCCTCACGTCACCGTTACGTCCACTACCGGTGGCTCCACGATCGAGCCCCTGGGACCGCGTGAACAATCGTTGGACAGTGCGGGCGTCTTCGAGATCGTCTTCGACCAGGAGAAGATCGACGGGACCCGCCACGTTCATGTCTCTGGTTTCTTTCAGCCAATAGTATCTGTTTCGGTACCTGTTGAAACACGTCGGCTCGCGTACAGACGCCCTCGATAATGAATTGATACCGAAGAACTTTGCTATCTCGGCCACACCGAACTGCATGGATCATTCCGAGGACGGCGTATCACGCGAGCAAGCCGCGATCCTCGAAGTTCTTTCACTGCTCTCGAAGAAGTGGCAACCGGTTGTCCTTCTTACGCTCATGGAGGACGGCCCCCTCGGATTCAATGAACTCCTCAAAGCGCTACCGAATATTTCGGGGAACGTGCTCTCAAAGACACTTGACGAACTCTGTGAGGTGAACCTCGTCGAACGACGAATCGTGAGCGAGTCACCCCTTCGGGTCGAATACGACCTCACCACCGCAGGGGCCGATATGGAGACGATCTTCGAGGCGGCCGTGACATGGTCAATGAGCCACCTCGAGCCATCGACGCCGACGATCCTCTTCGCAGATGGTGACCGTCGAGTGACGGACATGTATCGGCAGTGGCTGAACGACCGTTACCGTACGGTGGGAGCACACAACGTCGACGAACTCGAGTCCCTCGTCGACGCTGGCGCTGATGTCGTGCTGGTAGACGAGGGGGTTCCAGGTGTCGATCCAACCGATCTCACCAGTATCGTCGGTGATTCTTGTCGAACCATTGTCTTTGTGGACGACCGGCCTGGAGTCGACCTGTACAGGGTAGACGCCGACGACATTCGACGGAAGCCGATCATGCAATCGACCGCGACCGAAGCCATTGAATCCCAGCTTCGTCGACTGGACGAGGACGCGGTGGAACGCGAACGAGCAGCCCTGACAGCGAAACGGTCGATCCTCGAATCATGTTTCTCGCCCGACCACCTTGAGGCCGACGAGCGGTACCTCGAGTTGTGCGAACGCATCGACGCACTCGAAGAATCTCACTGATCCCTCGAGACTGACTCTTGGCGTTGCTTACTCGACAGTGTCGACGCCAGTGATCTCGAAGCGAGCTCCACCCTGTGCGCTTTCTGTGGCACAGACCGACCATCCGTGTGCGCCAGCGATGTGGCTAACAATGCTGAGGCCAAGTCCCGTTCCGTCCTCGGAGGTGGAATACCCGCGTTCGAAGACGCGCTCGCGTAGTTCCACTGGGATTCCTGTGCCATTGTCCTCGATGAAGAAGCCGTCGACGAGCGATCCGATGCGGACACGCACCCCATTGGCCGTGGCGTCACCGACTTCCTTTGACTCGTCCGCTCCCGTCATCGTTTGACCGTTGGCTGCGTTGGAGTGATCCACTGCCAGTGGTCGATCCCCTATCTGTGGCCGATCGTCCACAGAGGCATGTTCGACGCTGTTTCGAAAGATGTTCTCCAGTAACTGCTGTAACCGATCGGGATCTGCGAGTACGGTCTGGTCGTTCTCGACGACGAGCTCGGCCTCGGGAGTCCACACGCAGCCCCAGGCGGTATTGGCCAGATCAGCGAACTCGACCGGCTCGAGGTCGTCTAGTTGGTGGCCCGTCCGTGCAAGGTCGAGCAGGTCGTCGACAAGTCGACGCATTCGGTCAGTTGCATCGAGCACGGAGTCCAGACTCGAGACGTCGTTCGTTCTTCGTGCGAGATCCGTGTTCAGGCGAATTTGCATCAACGGTCCCTGCATATCGTGTGAGACGATGCCAGCGAACTCGTCGAGATACTCGTTTTGCTTGATGAGCTGTTGTTCGCGTCGCTTGATCCCCGTGACATCGCGTGCGACGATCACTCGGCCAAGGGGTTCGAACGCATCGCCTTCGACGGGATCGATCGACACCAACGCGTATCGTCGTCGTCCGTCCCGCTCGAAGGTAATCTCTGCTTCGGCTCGCTCCGTCTCTACGAGCACCTCGAGCGTTTCAGATGACACAGGGTGGAAAAACGCCTCAGTTGCCATCCCAGCAACTGGGCCACCGACGTCGAAAAGCTCGAGTGCAGCACGATTCCAGTCGACGACTCGGTTCCGATCGTCGATGATAATCACGGCGTCGGCCATTCGCTCGACGACGGTTTGCCTGGCAATCGGAGTGACGTCGAGGAACTCCGCTCGGTACAGTGCCCAACCCATGAGCACAACGCCGACGATGACGCCGATCGGCGTCGGATCAAACCCGAGGAGGCCGACGTCGAGCAGCAACAGCAAGTTTGCGCCTACTCCAACGGCAGGAGTCATTGCCAGAATGGCTGCCTGTCGGCGACGGAGGCCACTGGAACTCGCCCATTGTGAGACGTAGAGCGTCGTCGAGAGGAACACCAGAACGTACATAGAGACGATATGAACCCAATATAGCGGCCCGCCAGCGATTCGGATGCCACCAGTGTCGTCAACCCACGCATTAGACCGGTAGGCAAGGTCGTGTACCCAGAAGAAGTTGGTCCAGAGCACGATGAAATGGACGATGGCGAGTGCCGCAAGAAAGAGGACGAGCGACTTGGCCGGGCGTCGACCCGTCGCGAACTCGACGGCGACGAGAAACCAGCTGATGAAACAAATTGTAATCACAAACTGGACGGTAGTGTACAGGATCAACGAGCCAGTCAAACTGTGAACAAAGTAGTAGAGTCCTACACAGCCGAGCCAGAGCGAGGTCGCGACGATTGTCACCGCGAACCACTTGCTTCCGGGCCGATTGGGGTAGCGCAACGGCCGTCGGAGCAAGAACAAGACACCGACCGCTGCAACGAGGTATGCGACTCGGAAGTGGACCTCCTCAAGAACCATGGTCGGATTGCTATGCGTTGAAAGTCACACATTCTGATATAATTACCGATATTTCGCCCGATAGAGAGGACCAACATTGGTGACTGTAGACGCTATCTCAAACGAGCCGATTCGGATCCAACATCGATGTAGGTTAGCTCGAGCTAACCTACGAGATACTGTCGAAGTCAGATAACGCTCATATTCGGGAAAAATCGTTTGCACGTATGGACGTGACAAGCGGTGGGCTCGCGAGGCAAGCCGACGACGGGAGGCCGTCGTTAGGGCGACCTCGAGGGACGTGGGTTGAATGTAGTAGGAACGCGATTCAATCGATCGCGTCGGTTGAGCAGAACGTGGGAGAGGTGGCGTGTGACGGGTGAACGTTTCGGCGTCGAGTCGTCTCGACGGTATTTACTCGTGGCAGGACTTGTACTTATTCTCCTCGTCGTGTCCAGCGGTGTCGTGCACGCTGCGACCGGGGAAATTGACGATACAGCTGTTGCAAGTCTTTCGGAGTCACCCGCAATCAGCAACGAACACGCGACGAACCTCCAGTCGTTGGCGAAGAATGATACCCAAGACGATGAATCGACCCCAGCAGTTCGTATCAACAATACTGTCCGAGGGGAAAACGATAATTTCGGAAGTGATGGGGTCGCGACATCGGGAGACACCGCCTACGTCATGGAGGGATCGGATCGGCTCGTAGCGGTCGATCCCTCCGGTGAGACGCAGTGGGTTGCGGACCTCCCGGGATCTTCCACGTCCCCTCCAACAGTCGCTGACGGGCGTGTCTACGTGACAGTAAGTGAATTCGCCGCGGGTGAACTCGTCGCCTACGATGCGGTGGACGGAACCGAACTGTGGAGCACATCGGACGCGGGCGTCAGTCTCAGTAGCGGGACTCCAGCCGTCGTTGGGGAGCACGTGTACGTCTATGAGTTCACGTCACCGCGGACGCTCCACGCCTTCGATCCCGAGGACGGATCGCTCATCTGGAGTGAGGGTGTCTCAGATGACCTGTTCACGTTTGACGCGGACGACGAGACGGTATACTACGTCACCGACGATGTCGTCGGTGCGCTGAATGGTTCCACGGGCGACCTCGAGTGGGAGATCGACGATGTCCTCACCGGGGACGTCGTCGCTGGACCGACCGTCCAAGACAGCCTCCTGTACGTGTCGGTCGAGAGCGGGTGGGTCGACGGCATCAACAATCCCCCGTCGCTCCTCGCTATCGATGTCGAAGATGGAACCCTGCACTGGCGAACTCAGTTCGAGGGTGATAGCGACCTCGAACCGGTCTTCGTCGATGGGACTGCGTTCGTCGCGAACGATCAATCCCTCTACGCGATCGATCCTGACACGGGCGTAGTGCTCGCCCAGTCCCTCGCTAGTGAGGAAATCAAGGATATCGCCGTCGACGGCGACGAGCTCATCGTCCCGACCGCCGACGGGTTACTCCGCTCGCTCGACACTGACTTCTCAGTGAACTGGACACTCGACGTTCCACCCGACACGGGTGACATGTCGGATGTGGGCTGGGCGGATGCCGTCGCACCCGTGGGTGAGACTACGTTTGTAGTGGCGCGAACGCACTGGGAGCTCGGTAATACGAACGCCGACTACGTGATGTACACAACTGAACCGACATCGATTGCCGTCTCCGCTGTCGAGGTCTCGACAGTGGAGGCCGAACCTGGTGACATCATCACGGCCGAAGCGACCGTGACGAACGTCGGGGATGTAACGGATACGTCGTCTATCGTCTTCGAGGTGTACGGGCCGCTATCCCCGATACAGCCTGAAGAGCACGTGAGTAACGTGACGCTCGATCCTGGTGAGGATCGGACGATCGACATTTCATTCGAGGTAACGTCGACGGGTGAGTACGAGATCACTACGCTGGAAGCCGGAACGGGCGAGCTCCTGCCAGATCCCCGCCCCGAGTCGGCGGTCGTCTCGGTGAGTCACCCAGATCCGAACCACGACTGGGGCCACGAGCATTTCGACGCGGCGGGAGCGAACAACAACCCGTACACGAACGCACCCGGCGGGCCGCTCCAGGAGGTCTGGACTCTCGAGTTCGACGGCGGTATGAATCCACCGCTGGTCGGCGATGGTTTCGTCATCGTTCACAACGAGACGGCGATTCAGTCAATCGATCTCGAGACGGGCGAGGTCAAGTGGGAGTACGCGCCAGAGGTCGCAGACGAGGACGGCCAGGATCAGTTGAGTATCGAGCGGCATGTTGTCGTCGACGGGGTCGTCTACTTCACGACCGAGCACTACACCGGTGATCTCGCGTTGGGGGACGAGACGTATCACGTGCGACTATACGCACTCGACGTCGAGACAGGAACGGCCGTCTGGGAGAACGATTATAGTACGTTCCCCGAAAATTACCGACTCAATGGAAACTTCCTCCTTGTCGACGAGGAAGGAGTGCTCCTGGAGCTCCGCGAATACTTCAGGGAGAGTCCCGACGTCCCCATGATCGACGGTGACACGTTGCTCTCGATTGATCGCGATACCGGCAACCTCCACGAGTCCACCCCGACACTAGACGCGCCGATCCAGCACGGCGTCTCCACCGACGACCACATCGTCTTTGAGGCGAATCGAACGTTGTACTCACTGGAGCGTGATTCGCTGAACGACGTGAGCAGTCGGTCGCTGAACACGTACACAGCCGAACTCGCCTCGAACGGCGAGGACGTCTTCGTCGCCACTCGATACTACCACGGCGGAGACAACCCCACGCCGAGTGAGCTTCGCGACGTGGGCGACATCTACGCGCTGAATCCAGCGAACCTATCGGATGAGCGTTGGCACGCGGCGCCGGACACCATCTACACCGAGATCGGCGAGTACGATCGTCACTATGATCTCGTCGTGACAGACGAGACGCTCGTCAGTGCGGCGTACTATCCGGATCCTTTGACAGTCCACTATGCATTCGATCTGGAAACAGGCGAACTCATGTGGGAGCAACGCTACGACTCTCCGGGGAGAGAGAAGCGCGATCTCACCGCAGGCGATGGAGTGCTCTATGCCCCCCACACCGGTTTGTCGCCGTATACCAGCACGCTCGACCTAGCGACGGGCGAACCGGTAGCCGAATCGAGTCTGGCGGGGCGGTACCACACCACTGTTTCGAACGGGACCGTTCTCATTACAGATACCGGAGGTGTCTCCGCGCTTCGGGAGTCTCGCGCCCCCGAAGTGGTGGATCTGTCGCTATCGAAGACCGAGGTACGACAGGGTGACACGATCGAGGTCGACGTTACTGTCCACAATCCAGCCGACGTCGTCGTCAACGTGGCGCTCGAACTGGACTGGGGGGAACCCGTTGACGACGTGACCGACGACTTTGAACTCCAGCCCGGTGAAACGCAGACGCTGAACTACGAGTTCGACGCATGGTTCGGTGACAACTCTGCGTATGTTGTCGTCGAGAACTCTGGTCTCAGAGACCACGTGCGAACCACGTCGATGTACGTTCCCTACACCGGGCAGCGCAACCCGCTGGCGACATTCGAGTTCGCGCCAGCAGAGCCCGTCGCCGGGCAGTCGATCACCTTCGACGCTGGCGAGTCAAACCCGCGACATGGTGACGTCGAGGAGTACCGCTGGGACTTCACTGGAGACGGGACGATTGACACAACGACTGCAAACGTCGAGACCACTTGGACATTCGAGGAACCCGGTATGCACCCCGTGACCTTGGTGATCGTCGATGAAAGTGGTTTCCAGGGATTCCAGACCATCCCCGTTGACGTCCAGGGCGAGGTCGTCCCGATCGAGCGAACAGCGCTGGAGAACGCGCGCGATGCGTTCGATGAACTGGCCGACGCCTACGATAGTACCGCGGCTGAGGCACTCGTCGCCGAGGTAGATGCGGGCCTCGACGAGGGTGCATACGAGGACGAGTCCGAGTATGCCTCGCTGCTCGAGGATGTCTACCCCCACACCGAAGCGGTTATCGACGACCTCGAGGGCCACGTATCAACGGCGAGCTTCGGCGCGTACGGCGACGCCGTCTCATCGCTGGAAACGGCCCTCGAGGAGGATGCCGACGCAGAGACCCTCGCTCTCGAACTGGATGCGCTGAACGACGCGGCAGCGGAACTCGAGGGCTGGTACTTCGCGGTCGAACTCCAGGCAGTCGATACGGAGGTTGTTGTCGGGGAGACACTAACGCTCCCCTACGAAGTGACGAATACGGGGATCGAATCGGGAACGCAGCAAGTCGACCTCCTCGTGAACGGATCGACCGTTGCTACGGAGACGCACACGGTAGACGCCTCGACGTCCCTCGAGGGCGAGTTCACGTACGAGACGACACAAGCCGACGCGCCGTCGATCGAAGTTGTCGTCCAGAGTCCGGACGACACCGACGTGACGTTCGTCGCCATCGAAGAGCAGGAAGAAACACTCGATCCGGTAGCGAAGACGGCCCTGGAGAACGCAAGCACCAGCTTCGAAGGGGTTTCCGAGGAGTTCGACAGCCCTGCAGCAGGGACGATCGTGGAAGAATTCGACCAGGCCCTCGAGGGTGAAATCTACGACGACAACGGAGATTTCGCCCTCTTTATCGACAACGTCACGTCACTTCTGGAGGAGGTATCCGACGAGATCGACGGCCAGGTGACAGACTCGAGTCTGGCCGACTACGACGAGGCGGTAACAGAGTTGCACGACCTTGTGGAATCGCAGTCGTCACCCGAAGCGCTGGCTGCGGGACTAGACGCGGTGAGCGAGTCGGCGGATGCCCTCGAGCCTTCGTCATCGCCAGGGCCGGGTGATGACGAGTCCGGGGACGACGAGGACGACAGTGACGAAGACGACGCAGATGAAGATGACAGTGACGAGGACGACAGTGACGAGGACGACAGTGACGAAGACGACGCAGATGAAGACGACAGTGACGAAGGTGATGCCGATGAGGACGACAGTGACGAAGGCGACGCAGATGAAGATGACAGCGACGAAGATGATGTCGACGAGGGTGATGCCGATGAGGACGACAGTGACGGAGACGACGCAGATGAAGTCGAGAGCGACGAGGATGACGTCGATGAGAACGGCAGCGACGAAGACGACGCAGATGATGATGACGGAGATGACGATGACGCCGTTGAGGGCGAGAGCGACGAAGACGACGAAATGGCTACCAGCGATGACGACGATGGTGGAAGCTCCGACAGCTTGCCCGGGTTCGGTTTCATCACCGCAGTACTCGCCCTTCTGGCAGCTGGTATGTTAGGCCTCCGTAAAAGGGCGTGAACAAACCTCACTCTCTGGCACTATTACCCAGCACGTGTAAATCTCCCATCTTTTATCACCTCGAGACTGGTAACGATCGCTCCGTCACCAGTGTCTCGATCGACGTTGCGGCTGACTCGAATGACGGTGATGGGGAGGAGAGTACTGGCGAAAGCGACACTGACGATGGGGGCAGTGCTGACGACGAAAGTGACGCTCATGATGCTCCCGAGTTCGAGTTCGACGATGATGTTCCCGGCTTCGGTATCGGGGCTGCCATCGGTGCCCTCCTCGTGATCGCGTTGGCTCGAGCGCGCGTTCGCTAACGGATTCGACGCTCAATTCTCCCAAATCGAGCACCAGTTCCATCCAGCCGGATTGGTCCTGTTTCATCATGATGCCGAGAGGTTTACATACCAGCCGACCACTCACTCGAGTAGATGCCAACGACGCGTCGCCAGCGGTTTATCCACGGACAGCTCGCCTGGATGCTGGCGACGGCGCTCGTACTCGCGTTACTCGGTTCGTTATCCTACGAGCTGTTTTTCGTGCTGTCGCTGATCGGGCTGTTGATCGTCACGGAACTCACGGCACCGCTGAACGTGACGCCCGGCTGGCGTCGCCGACTGTTCTGGCTCATCGCCATCGGATTGGTCGGCTTCGGGGTCATCGTCGTCCGACGAATCCTCGAGATATTGCCGCCGGAGGTGCTCCCAATATGACGTCCTCGAAAGGTACCTCCCATATGCTGACGCTGGAGGGGTCCCCACGATGACAGCCGATTCCGACCGCTCGAGTTCCGACGCCCCAGCCGTCCTCGAGTCGCTGACGTCCTCACGACTCTCCTGGCCGACGGTGCTCCTCGCGGTCCTCGTACTGGTCACCCTCGGCGCGTTGGTCGTGGGAGGTTCTACATCGACGACAGCGTTCGGCCCGTACAACCCGTCGTGGGACGGGGCCAGTAATTTCCAGTCGGCGCTCGACGACGACCCCGAGGTCGAGGCTAGCCTCATCCAGGACACGAGCAGGTACGCCGACCTCGAGCCTGAAAACACGGTTGCGTTCGTCATCGCTCCTGAGGAGACGTACGACGACGAATCCGCAGCCGATGTCGCGCGATTCGTCGAGGCAGGGGGAACGCTCGTCGTCCTCGAGAACTTCGAACCACAGGGGAACGCCTTGCTCGAGGACGTTGGTGCGAGTGCCCGCGTCGATGGCCAGGTCATCCGTGACGACGAGTATTACTTCAGGGGGCCGACGATGCCGGTCGCCACCGGGGTGGAAAATCACACGCTGACGGCAGACGTCGAGCAGCTCACGCTGAATTACGCGACTGCCGTCGAACCGAGTAACGCTACAACATTAGTCACGACCAGTGATTTCGCCTACCGTGTCGACGACCCGGACGAAGAACTGGACGACGACAAAGAACTCGAGCGCCTGCCCGTGGCGACGATCGAATCGGTCGAAGACGGGCGTGTGGTCGTCATCGGCGATCCCTCGATCACGACCAACGCGATGCGAGACGAACCGGACAACGAGGTGTTTCTGACGGCGCTCGCTCGCGAGGGGAACACCGCGGTCGTCGACGTGAGTCACAGCGATGGGATCCCACCGCTGACTGCCGCACTGTTGGTCCTTCGTGGGTCGGTCTTCTTGCAGGCGCTGCTCGGCTTCGTGGGCATCGGGCTGATCGCACTCTTCTCGAGCGGCCGCCTCACACGTGAGCGACTTCCTGTCGGCCGTCGTCGACGAAGCGTCCAGGCCGCTGAGGAATCGACGCCGACGCTCTCGGATGTCGAGCGAGCCACGCTCCTCCGTGAGCGCCATCCCGACTGGGATGACGAGCGCATCGAGCGCATGATAACAGTGTTTAACCAGCGTGACTCGAAAGGTGGACAACATGAGCGAGACTGAATCGGGGCTGGTGACGGCTGGGGACCCCGAGGCCATCGCCGAGGCTATTCAGACCGAAGTCGAGCAGGTACTCGTCGGCAACGAGGGGACCGTCGAACACCTCACGATCGCCCTGTTGACTCGCGGGCACCTCCTCCTCGAGGGTGTCCCTGGGGTCGCCAAGACGACGATTGCAAATCTCTTCGCGCGGGCATCAGGACTGGGATTCCGACGGATTCAGATGACGCCTGATATTCTCCCCGCAGACATCACTGGCACGAACGTGTATCGACAGAACACGGGGGAGTTCGAACTCCAGCGTGGACCGGTGTTCGCCAACCTCGTCGTCGCCGACGAGATCAACCGAGCAACGCCGAAAACCCAGAGCGCACTCCTCGAGGCGATGCAAGAGCGTCAGGTGACGATCGAAGGCGAGACGCTCTCCCTCCCGGAGCCGTTCATGGTCGTTGCGACGCAGAACCCCATCGAGATGGAGGGTGTGTTCGAACTGCCAGAAGCCCAGCGTGACCGCTTCCAGTTCAAACTCACCGTCGACCTTCCAGACCGTGACGACGAAGCCGAACTCCTCGAGCGGTTCGATACGAATCCGAATCTCGGGCCGGACACGGTCGAACAGGTGGTCACGGAAGACGCACTGCTCGAAGCACGGACGCAAGTCACGAACACGTACGTCGCGCCGCCGGTCAAATCCTACGTTCTCGATCTGGTTGGGGCGACACGCAGCCACCCGGATGTCAGACACGGTGCCTCACCACGGGCGACGATCACGTTCATCGACGGAGCGAAAGCCAGAGCCGCCGTACACGGTCGATCGTACGTCATCCCGGACGACGTCAAGGCGCTGGCGCCCGCTATTCTTGCCCATCGCCTCGTGTTGGAGACCGACGCCGAACTGAGCGACGTGACGCCACAGGCTATCGTCGAAGACGTCCTCGAGGAGACGGCGATTCCGGACGTCGAACCGAGCGAGATGGCGACGCCCAAAGAAGCGTAGTCAACACTGCTACTCCGCGGATTCGAACCGACAGGTGACCAGCCAGTCGGCTCGCTCGTCGCCTGGCGTGACCTCGAGCGTGACCGGTCGCTCGAGGCCCGTCGCGAGACCGGCTGCCAGAAACGACGGAATTGGGTGGTCGAAGCGATCGACGGCACCGAACGCGCTGCCAGTGACCGCAATCGTCACGCGGCCATCTTCTCCATCGACGTCCGGGGTTGCACGCGTCGCGAGTTCGAACTGTTCGACGAGTCCATCACAGAGTTGCTGTGCAAGGGGTGTGGGACTCGAGGCGAGCGAACCCGAGAGGGTCTGCTCGAACGACCGAAAGAGTCGATCACCGGCCGTCTCCAGTAACACCCCTCGCTGGTCTTCCTCGAGGACGAACGGGCCGTGTGCGTTCTCGGGGACTTCAGCGTCGGCGTGTAAGGGGACGAAGACGTAGACGGTATCGCGTATCTGCACGTAGTACTGTTCAGGGCGAAGCCCGAGGTGTTCCGTGATCGATGCCTGATTCGCGGCGGCTGCCGCGTACACGCGTTCGCCGACGTCTGCGGCAACGAACCGTTCAGGTGTGAGGTAGTAGGTGAGCAGGCCCCCAAAGAGGCCGATCGCACCGAGGATGAACAACACGTCTCGAGCGCCGGGAAATAGCAGGCCACCGGCGACTGCAACCACGCCGATCGCACCCATTCCAGCGGCCGTTCGCCGATAGGCACTGGTTCGAGCACGCGCGTACTCCGCTCGCAGCCGACGGTTTTCGGCCGTCAGCACCTCGAGTTGTGCTTTGTATTCACTCACCGTCTCCGAATCGTCAGTCGTCGGCGTGTCGTCGTTCATCTCGTCGTAGTCGATTACCGTACTCATTGTGTTCTCCCCTCGGTTGCCGTCTCGCGTGCAGTTCGGTCCCGGTCATCCCTGACGAGCCCCAGACGCACGAGCTCGAGGCGGTGGATTCCGTAACTCACGATCACCAGGAAGCCGAGGACCAGCAGGACGGTCACTGACAGGGACAGCTGGCTGGTCCCGACCCAGACCAACGCACTCCCGGCGAGGACGACTGTCAGGGCGACCCCAATCGCACGCACTCGAGCGTGGTGGCGAACGAGCGGCGCGAGGAGCAACGCCACGAACGGCACTTCGAGGAGGGCGAGCATGAGCGGGTCGATGCCATCGCTGAACGCGACGACGATACCGACGTGTCCGACGGCAAACGCGTAGGGTGTTCCCAGTGCGTACCAGACGGCTGCGGTCAGGAGACCCACCAGAACACCGACCGGTCCTGCAGTGAGTCCGAAGACGACTAGCAGGGCCGTCAGAGCGAGCGCTTCCGGCCAGCAGTCGATTGCCCCCTCGCCGAGTAGCGGGCTGGCCTCGAGATGGCTCCCTGGAAGGAATCGGCTCATTGTGTCACCCCTCGCCGGCTTCGTCCAACCGAAAGCACCGTCGTCAACGTCTCGTCGGGTGCGACTTCGAGTGCGGTGACGCGATCGAGTCGATCGAGGCTCCGACGGAACTCCTCGAACTCCAGGTACCGTTCGTAGGCCGCCTCGAGGTCGACGAGTTCGCCGGGTTCGAACAGGACGGTCGGTGTCAACAACACCAGCACGTCGCTTTCGGCCTCCCGTGCTCGGCGGACGCTCCGACGGACTGCCGACGGGTTGGTGTCGTTCGTCAACAGAACGACCCACGCACTCGAGCGCTGCTGGCTCAGGGCTTTTTGCACGGCTTTGGACAGTGCCGGTCCACTCGTCTCGAAGCGCTCGTTCCCAGTGCGTGCGCCGATGTAGGGCTCGAGCGTCGCCGTCAACGAATCGTCGCCACCGCGACGAAGTTCTCTGAATGCCGCCGTCGGATCGCCGCTTCCAGCCGACTGCTGTCGAGGCGTTCGTGTCCCCTCGGATGCGGCCTCGAGGTCGAGCAAGCGGCGTCGAATCCGTTTGATCGGCCCGGTCGAAGGCGGGTACTGTGACGTGATGGCCGACTCGTCGACCGTCCAGAGCCCGACCGGGTCGCCGAGGCCGTGTGCGCTTTCGGCCAGCAAGAGGGCGACTTCTCGCAGATAGTCGAGCTGTGTCTCGCCATCGGGACCAGTCGCGAGCGTACTGGAGTGATCGACCACCAACACCGTCAGTCGGTCCGTTTCGGCGTCGTACGTTCGGACGTGGGGTGTCACCAGCCTGGCCGTGGCTTTCCAGTCGATTCGGGCGGCCGTTTCGCCGGGCATGTACTCTCTGAGTTCTGCTGGAATGAGACCGGAGCCACTCTTCCCGGCTGGATGATTCCCCTGACGAACGGGAACGCGGTTCCCACCCGAGCCGACGTGTATCGACCGAGGCCCGCGTGGTTGGACCGTCACGGTCGGTGTCGAACCCAGCGTGAGCGTTTCGGTGAACAGCCCGTCACTCGCGGTGACGCGTGCGGGCTCGAATTCGTGTCGACCGGCAACCGGCCAACTCACCTCCATGGTGCGGGTCGCTTCTCGTTTTTCGGGCTCGAGAGTCAGCGTCGAGTCGGCTTCGGTGACGGTGCTCACAGGCAAACCCGCCTCGATCGACAGTGAGAGCGAACTTGGGCGCTCGAGCGTTGCGCCGATCGTTACCGTCGTCGACTCTCCCGTTTTGAGGCCCGTCAGGGCTGGTGTCTGTCGAAGTTCGAGGACATTGGTCGCTCTCACCAGTTCACGATAAAACAGATACTGTCGGACACAGAGCCACGCGCCGATCCCCACGGCCCCCACGAGGGGCGCTGGATGGGCAAAGAGGACGGCAAGTGCTGTGAAAAAGGCGACAAGCCCACCCACAGCCAGTGTTCGGCGCGTTGGTCGCATAGTTCACAAATTTTCCGAGGGCGTGTTGAAGTTACTGGTTATCGGTGCCACCCTCGAGCAGACAGACTTTTGGGTTTTCCGACGAATCTTCCTCCGTGAACGACAGGTCCGGGCGCGTGCTGATTCTCGTGTGTGTGTTGTGCCTCGTGGCGCTGCCAGTGAGCGGTGTGGCACTCGGCGCATCCGACCCTATCGAGCCACAACCGACACCGGCCATCAGCACCGTCGTCGCTGACGAAGACGACGAGGGCAACGAGACCCCCCGACACCAGAACCCGGATGGATACGACGAAGACGGTGACGGCGCCGCTGGCTGGCTCGAAAACCGGCTTGCTGAGCAATTGGGCGACGGCGCGATTTCCTTGAGCGAGGGCGAGTACGACTTCGCCAAGGACTACGTCGGCGAGGAGTACCGGGAGCGACTCGGCCAGTACGTCGAGGTCGCTGGTGAGACCGACGAAGACACGGCCGATGACGACGACGAGGAAGAGGAGAAAACCACCGAGGAGGCCTTCGAAGAGGCCGCCGAGAAGCAAGAACGGCTCGCAACCCTCCTCGAGGAATACGAGGAACTCTTTGCCGACTACGAGGCGGCGATCGAAGCCGGTGACGAAGAGCGAGCACGAGAAATCGCCCGCGAACTCGAGGTACTCGCCGACGAGATTGCCGTTCTGGCTGACGAACTCGACGAAACGTACGACCTCATCAGCGTTCGAACGGATATCGACTTTACGGATGCCAAAGACTCGATCTCCCAGGTGAACGAATCGACCCAACAACAACAGACCGAGGTACGTGACGCGGTTTTCGTCCAGACACGGCTTTCGGTCGAAGCCGACGCTGAAAACGTCTCGTATGTCGATCCGTTACAGGCCACTGGTACCATCGAGACGGCGGACAACTCCACGATTGCTAACGAAACGATCCGACTCCTCATCGACGGCGAACCCCAGACCGTCGAAACCGACGCCAACGGCTCCTTCACCTTCGACTACCAGCCAGCGGCGGACAAACCGCTCTCGACCGAGACGGTTCCAGTCCAGTACGAACCCGCGAGGAACTCGACCTATCTGGGCAGTTCGGCGTCGCTTCCCGTTTCGATACATCAACTCGGGCCGACGATTTCGGCCCTCGAGACGACTGATAGCGTCGCGTACGACGACCAGCTGTCGGTCAGCGCCGACGTGCTCGTTGCGGGCGAACCAGTCGACGGCGTCCCGGTCACCATCACCCTGGGCGACCAAACGCTGGGCGAACTGCCGGTCGAAAACGGTACCGTCGATGGGACGGTTCCCGTCCCCGCATCGGTTCCAGCGGGTGAACACACCCTCGAAGTCTCGTTACCCATGGAAGACCGGGCGCTCGCCAATGTGAGTGCCAGCACCGACGTTACCGTGACCGAAACCGAAACGGCGCTCTCTCTCGAGGGCAGCCACGATGGAGAGACCCTTTCACTCGAGGGCGAACTCGAGACGATCGATGGAGCGGGTCTCGAGGGATACACCGTCACGATCATGATCGACGGCGAGCCATTCGAAACCGTCACGACGGAAGAAGACGGTGTACTGTCGGCGGAGATTCCACTCGAGACGACGGCCGCCGGAACCGTCACGGTGGGTGCACTCTTCGAGGGTGACGGGACGAACCTTGCCGAGACGACCGGGACGACGGATGTGCAACTTACGGCCAGCGCACAACCGGCCACCGATGGGGACCCACTCTGGACGTCACCGCTCCTGTGGGTCGGCGTCGGCGTCCTCACGCTGTTGGCACTCGGAACCGGTGTCTGGTGGTGGCGTCGTAACCCTGAGGCAGATTCCACGGGCCAACCGGCACACACGCCGACGTCGGAGGATACCTCCACTGACCACGACGAATCCGTTGTCGTGAGTCGAACTCTCCTCGCCGACGCCCGTTCGCACCTGACAAACGGTCGTCCGGACGAAGCGGTCGCCACCGGCTACGGGGCTGTCAGACGCGCGCTCGCCGATACCGATTCGTCGACGCAACTGACCCACTGGGAATTCTTCAATCACTACCGCGGGGACCCGACTGACGAACCCCTACAGACGATGACGGAAACCTACGAACAGGCGGTTTATACGCCTGAGGGCGTGCCAGTTGAGAAGGCAAAGCGCGCCCTCGAGTGTGCCCGAAAACTCTGTGGCGTGGCCAGCGAGACCGAGTCGCCGGTTTCGGCCGACGATTGATCTTTCCGGCTCTGTTGAACCCCTCACGACCTGATAAGAGGGGGTGCTGCGTACAGAGCATGAGTTCAGCACAGTGGCACTGTTTATTTCATACACTCAAGACGAAACCAACCGCTACATAGGTCTGCGTATTGATCGCTAAAGAATCTGCCAGTCAGTACAGATCATGAGGACGGATTGCTGAATACACACGGGTATGAAGCGGTTGGTAAGTAATAATTTATAACTCGTGTAAAAACTGCTCTCGAGTGTCAGCTCACGCCATGACTATGACTAGTAACTTCATGACAAACAAAAAGCCGATAAACAAGACTACACCCATGACAAACAAGAATCCGATAATAAAGAGCAAACCTAGCACACTCTCATATCCCGAATTACCAGAGTGCATCACGGTATTTTCTACAGCATTCACAGTTGCGCTATTCACGACAATGTTCTCTACAGCATTTACAGTAATCATTGTCATTGCCTATGGTCGGTTAGATCACATATAAGTTCAGTAACACCTACCCCAGTGAGGATGTTTCGTCGCTTCATATCTATTTTCTTGGAGTCACCAGCAAGTACTTTCTGGTGAGCTAACAATATTACACTCTAAATTGGCACAGTAATGGCCCCTCGGTTATACAGATTCAAAGTAAAAGATCCGATTCAGTAGTGCTAAACTCCTTCTCTGTATGCAGCAGCCGTATTCTGACAGCATTCAGGAATATCGATAATCGCTCCGGTAACTGCTCCATCTGTACTGAGCATTCGACCTCCCGCGTTAATCGCTTCTCAAGTCGTGCCACATTCGCGCTATGGATTCAGCAGCGGCTGAACCTTTTACTCGAATCCTGTCAAGAACTGCGTCCGAGATACAGAGGATGGGTGCAGCACCACGAACGTAGTTATTCTCACCATTCAGAACCCAATGACAATCTTCATCCAGTCAGGACTGGTCCTTTGATCCGCGACCACATAGAGGGACGTATGGCTGTCTATGCCGAATACAAAATCCCAGCAGACGGGTTCAGAATCGGCCGAGCATTCCGTCAGTTGTCCGACGTGGAGGTGGAACTAGAACGGGTCGTACCAACTGGAGATGCGGTGATTCCGTATGTTTGGGTCCAAGGTGCTGACCCGAGTGACGTCCTACGAGTCACAAAGGAGGAACGGGCTGTAGAGCAGATCAATATTCTCAGCAAGGAGACGGATAGTTCAGTCCTGTACCGCGTCGTTTGGAACCGAGATTTCCGTGATACAGCAGTCGGTATCGCCGAAGCAAATATTACGCTCTTGTCAGGAAGAGGGACCTCAGACGCGTGGCGGTTCGAGTTTCGGGCATCGAACAAACAACCACTCTCCGACTTTCAGGAAGACCTACAAGCGGATGGAATCCGGGCGTCACTGATGAAACTTTATGAGATGGAGGCAAGCCACGAACACGCCCTCAGCCAACTGACCAGCTCACAACTCGAGGCGTTGCGACTTGCATTGAAGCGTGGTTATTTCAATGAGCCACGAGGATGTAGCTTGGATGAACTTGCTGCGGAGGTTGGAATCACCCGCCAAGCGTTCGGTGGCCGCCTCAGGCGCGGGATCCGAACTCTCCTGACAGAGGAGTTCGCTGACGCCACAGCGTGATTTGCATCTTACATGGGTAAGACCAAGCGTCTTGCGGAGACAGCGCCTGTCCACGTGTATGGGAAGACACGAACAGATGAATGCGACGAGCCGAAAGTCCACGTCACTAACAATCGTCTCTGAAGTTGCGAAACGCGAGGGTGTTCCCGAGAAGGAACTCCAACCACCGTTGTTCGAGGTCATCGACCCCGACGCCCTCGATGCGTTGTTCACAAACGAATCGTCCACGGAGAACATGGTATCCGTATCATTCGACTACGCTGGCTATCGCATCACCGTAGACTCGGACCAGACAGTCACGGTGAAGTGACTCTATAGCCGTTCCCGTGTCACGATTCCTGTGGTGGAACGTCAGTGGGCACGACTGATCAGTTCGGGTGTTGCTTATGGAATCCGCCAGGTATTCTGACCGAGGAGTGTGATGCATTCGCGTTGTGTATGCAGCACGGTTGCTGAGACCTATCACTGATTGAGGATTTCAACAAGGCCAACTTTCCGATCCAGTGTACGGATTTCACCAATTTCGAGATTTCGACGGAGAATAGCGCCATCACTCGAGGCGCCATTCTTTCTCTCCACAGAACGCCCTTTCCAGGTATTGACATTTTACCGTCCTATTATGATGAAATAAGGCTGGAAAAATCTCTTTTACTGCCAATATGCTTTTACGCAACCGTCGCATGCTGTTGACGACATGGTCGCTGTAGATGACGTGTTTTCGTTGCTCAACTCCCCCCGTCGACGATTTGCCCTCTACTATCTCGAGCAAGCAGATGAACCGGTGGCAATCGAGGAGTTGGCGGAGGCCGTCGCGGAAATGGAAACGGAGCCTGAAACAAATACTGAACCGACAGGCATCGAAACCGATGTCGCGATTTCCCTCCATCATAATCACCTGGAAAAAGCTGATTCGTATGAGTTCATCGAGTACGATCGGCAATCCGGTGAAATCAGACTCCTCGATTCGCCACCGACGTTCGACCTGATACTCACAGTTGCACAGGTTCTCGAGCAGCCAGAGTGAAGACAACGAATCCGCTCACTCGAGGCCGTTCGCACTCGTTACTCAGTTGCTACCCTGTCAGAATCTTCGGTTTCCGCTGTCCGGCTATCGACTGACTTTTAGGGCATAGTGCTAATGTACGGATAAATGGTTGATCGACGGGCGCTCTGGTTACTCCTCCCCGAACCAGTTCGACGGCTTCCCGCCGATCTCGCGGCGATGCTCGTGGTGACTGCGCTGGTCAACATCGCCGTCTTCGTCCCGATCATTAGGGACACACCGCTTCGCGTCCCGCTCGGCTTGCTTTTCGTGCTCTTCGTTCCTGGCTACGTTTTCATCGCGGCGCTCTTTCCCGAGGCAGGCGAGCCTCCTGCCGATGCGGATTCCCTCGAGGAATCCACAGCGGATGATGACGCCGACGACGCATCACTGTTCGAGACACACGACCGGTCGGGAATCGACGGCATCGAACGCGTCGCACTCTCGTTCGGTCTGAGTATCGCTATCGTCCCGTTGATCGGGCTGGTGTTGAACTTCACGCCGTGGGGTATTCGGCTGGGGCCGATCATGGTTGCCGTGACTGGCTTCGTCCTCGCGTCGACAGTCGTTGCGGCCGTTCGTCGCTGGCAACTCCCGGCCGACGAACGGTTCGCTGTCCCGTACCGGACGTGGTACGAACAGGCACACAGTGAGGTCTTCGAACCCGACACGCGACTCGATGGCGCGTTGAACGTGTTGTTGGCTCTCTCGATCCTCCTCGCCATCGGGACGGTTTCGTTTGCGATACTCGTTCCGCCGGACGGTGAGCAGTTCTCGGCCGTCTACATCCTGACGGAGGACGATGACGGCGAGTACGTCGCCGCAAACTATCCCCCGGAACTCGTCCACGGTGAGGCAGCAGACATCGTCGTCGGCGTGGACAACAACGAGCACCGAACGGTCGAGTATTCGGTGGTGGTCGTCGAACAACAGATCGAGTTCGAGGGGAACCAGACGACAGTCACCGACCAACGAGAGTTAGCACACTTCCAGCCGGAACTCGCACACAACGAATCCTGGCTGCACTCACACGAAATCTCACCCACTTTCACCGGAGAGGACATTCGGGTCGTGTGGCTCTTGTTCCCCGATGGGGACGTCCCAGACGAACCGTCGATGGACGATACCGACTATAGCGTTCACCTGTGGATCGATGTGCTCGAGGCTGCGGAAGGCGAGTCCGAATGAGTTGTGCTCGAGGCTGGGGAAGACGAATCTGAATGAGTTGTGCTCGAGACCGCGGAAGGCAAGTCCGAATGAAATGAACCGGGACAGTTAATTGGCTCTAGAGGTGTCTTTCGCTAATGGATTCCGGCTCGACTCGAGCGACCGATACCGACGACTCGAGTCCAATCGTCCGTGCGGAGGGCGTGACGAAACGGTATACGCGCGGGACGACACCGGGTTTTTTCGGCCGACTTCTCGGCCGTCGTGAACCGCCGACGGTCACTGCTCTCGAGGACGTCTCGCTCAGTATCGACGCCGGTGAAATCGTCGCTATTAGCGGGCCGAGCGGCAGCGGGAAATCGACGCTGTTACACCACCTGGCTGGCCTCGAAGTCCCGGATACGGGCACTGTGACGATCCGTGGCCAGTCGACCAGTTCGCTCTCTCGAAAACGACGAACGCGCCTCCGACTCGAACAGGTCGGGATCGTTTTCCAGCACTTCCATCTCGTCGAGTCGCTCTCAGCGCGGGCGAACGTTGCCCTTCCACTGGTCGAACTCGGGGTGCCCGCGAGCGAACGCAGGCGTCGAGCGACCGAACTCCTCGAACGGGTCGAACTCGGCGACCGACTCGATCACCGCCCTGGTGAACTCAGCGGCGGCGAACAACAGCGGGTGGCTATCGCCCGCGCGTTGGTCACCGACCCCGCGCTCGTCATCGCCGACGAACCGACCGGCGAACTCGATTCGGAAACCGGACAACGCGTCCTCGAGACGTTTCAGGGGCTTACGGCCGACCACGCCGTCGTGCTCGCCTCACACGACCAGTCGGCGCTGGCGATCGGCGATCGGCGCATTCGATTACAGGACGGATCGATCGTCGAGGGAACCGACACGGCCGAAACTCACGACCAGCAGACCCAGGCGAAGGTAGAGTGATCGAAAGTGCGTGACTCGAGACTCCGAGCGATGTTTACGCGATGGCGGGGATACGGGGCGGTCGCCTTCTCACAACTCTGGTCACAACTGACCGGTACCGGTCGAAAGCGCGTCTTACTCAGCATTCTCGGCGTTGCGGTGGCAATCAGTCTCCTCGTCGTGGTCACCGCTGTCGGCGTCGGGTTGGCGACGAGCACCTCGGTGTACGATGATGACGTCGATTACTGGATCGTCCCGGAGACCGACGGCGGGAGCTCTCCACTGATTGCAACTGACGGGCCGTCCTTCGGAGGTGCACACGAAACGGCCGCCGAACTCGACTCCCATCCGGACATCGAGTACGTCTCGCCGGTCAAGACCGAGGTGGTCCGGATCGAACACGGCGACCGCTCGGAGTACGTGCTGGTTATCGGCGTCATTTCGACACCCGGTATCGGTGAGATCGCCGGGCTCGATGCCGAATTACTCTCTCCCAACGACCCCTACTACACCCGGGATGAGTGGACCGGCGAGGTCGTTCTCTCTGACAGTGCCGGGTCGTTACTCGAGGCAGAGGAATCGGATACGCTGCGGTTGGCCGGCAACGAGAATTTCACGGTCGTCGGGGTCGACTCGACGTCAGGGGCACCGACGTTCCCGATTGCACTGGTCCAGTTACACGAACTGCAGGTCCTTACCGGAAGCGACGAGTACGACCTGGCCGATCAGTTCGTCGTCGGGACGAACTCACCGTCGGTCAAATCCGATCTGGAAACAGTATATCCTCAATCGGCCGTTCTCTCACGGACGGAACTCACCGCACGTGAGACGATGGATTCCGATCTGCCGCTGGCACTAGCACTCACCGGATTCGTCGTCGCTGTCGCCATCGGCACGCTCTTCGTGACGACCACGATGGGACTGGAACTCGTCGCCGACAGACGGCGGGTGACGACGCTCAACGCGCTTGGCATCTCACTCACCAGCCAGCTACGGCTCGTTGCCATCTGGGCCCTGGCGACGACAACGGCTGGTGGTCTGCTCGGTGGCATCGCTGGCTTCGCCGCGACCCTCGGCGTCAACGAACTGGCTTTGCGATTTCTCACCAGTGGCCCGATCGCCCTCGTCCACCCTGGCTTCGTCGTCTACGGCCTCGTCGCCTCGGTGGTGATCGGCGTGCTCACGCTCCCGTTTTTACTCCTGGTCACGAACCGACTCGCTCGAGGTGTTCCCTGATGGCGACCGAACGAGGTGAGCGATAGTGCGCCGGTTGCTCACTCGTATCCGGGGTGGCCTCGCCCTCAGCACTGCCCAACTTCGACACCATCGGCTGCGGCTCGGATTGGCTATCGTCGGGGTTGCACTCGCCGTCCTCGCCGTGACCTTGCTCGCCGGTGCCGGCATCGGCGTCCTCGAGACGGGTACACAGCAGTTCGAATCGGCCGATCGAGATCTGTGGGTGACGGCTGGCGAGACTCGAATCACCTCTGCTGGCGGTGGCGGGTTCGAGAACAGCCTGTATGACTCGCGCTCGGTGGCCGCTGAAATGGAAGCACACGATGGGGTGAGAAACGCCGCCCCACTCGCCTTCGAGACGGTGTACGTTGCGACCAGCCCCGACGCCGAGTTCCGGACGATCGTTGCGACGGGCGTTCCCGGGAGCGGGGCTTCGGTCACCATCACTGATGGCGAATCGCTTTCCGGTGATCCACACTACGCCGGCGGGACGTACGACGGTGAGCGAACGAACGAGATACTGATCGACGAGGAAACGGCTCGCCAACTCGACGTCGGCGTCGGCGACACGCTGTACGTCGGTGGGTCGCTTGCGTCGGCTCGGAACAACGAGATGACGGTCGTCGGTATCTCTCCCACGTTCGAACAGCTCCTCGGAACCCCGACGATCACGGTTCCGCTGAGTGAACTGCACGCCGTGACGGGCGAAACGGTGTTCGAACCGGCCACGTTCATCACGATCACTCTCGAGGACGACGCCGACGCCGAAGCCGTCCAGCGCGACCTCGAGGCATCCTATCCGGAGTACGAAATCAGAACGAATCAGGAACAACTCGAGGCCGTCCTGCAAGAACAGGTGCTCATCCTCGCGGCTGCCGGGACGCTCGTGGTACTCGCTATCGGCGCCGGAATTGCGCTCACACTGACGCTGCTCTCACTCGTCGTCGCCCAGCAACGCAAGACGCTTGCTGCGCTCAGAGCGATCGGTCTCTCGCCGCTGGTGACCTCCGTCGCCGTTATCTGGCAGGGGGTGACGATCGGACTCCTCGGCGGCCTCCTCGGCCTCGCGCTCACGCCACCGGCCGTTGCCCTGTTGAATCGACTCGGCGGCGCAGTCGTCGGCTTCGATGACCTGGTTCGGACTGCCACATGGGTCTCACTGGCCGGGCTCTTGATCGCCGTCGGCATTGGGACGTTGGCCGCAGCGATCGCCGGTTGGCGAGTGGGGCGGACGCCGGTGCTCGAGGATCTGTGAACGACCGTCCCGTCACAAAACTACCGCGTATATTCTTCACTAACCGATCGACTTGAACGGGGAAGTTCCTGCTCAGCCCCTGCAGATTGCTCAGCCCTTGCAGATCTGTCATAGAGTGATTCTATGTGGCTGTTTCGTATAGAGTAATTCATAAAATGATAGGAACTAGTGACCAGTTCGAAACCGAAGAGGGACAGATCAGTAAGGATTCTTCCGGGAGCGACCACACTGAGCGTCCGACTATCGGAGTGATTCGACGTGAAGACGGTTAAGACGGATTACCTGGTGGTGGGTGCCGGGGCGTCGGGGATGGCGTTTACTGATACGCTGATCGACGAGTCGGACGCCGATGTCGTGATGGTGGATCGGCGGGCGAATCCGGGTGGCCACTGGAACGACGCCTATCCATTCGTGCGGCTCCACCAGCCATCTGCGGTCTACGGGGTCAACTCGCGGCAACTCGGCAATGACACGATTGACGAGGTCGGCCCCAACGCGGGGTTCTACGAGCGGGCAACCGGCGCGGAGATCTGTGGTTACTACCGCCGCGTGCTGGACGAGGAGCTGCTTGGGTCGGGGCAGGTCCGCTTTTTCGGCATGTCCAACTACATCGGTCCCAATGCTGGTCGCTATCGGTTCGAGTCGCGACTGACCGGCGAGACGACCGGGGTGCAAGTCAGACGCCGGATCGTGGACGCTACGTACGTGGAATCGTCCATCCCCGCAACTCATACGCCACCGTTCGAGGCCGACCCGGACGTGCGGCTGGTCACCCCCAACGAGCTCGTCGAGCTCACCGACCCAGCTGAGGGGTTCACTGTTATCGGGGCGGGGAAGACGTCAATGGACACCTGCGGCTGGCTGCTCAACCACGGCGTTCCACCGGCGGAGATCCGGTGGATTCGACCACACGACCCGTGGACGCTCCCAAGGCGTCATATGCAAACCCTGGAGCTGGTGCCGTGGTTAATGGAGTGGGTTTCGCTGAGAACGGAAGCCGCCGCGAAGGCCGAAGACGTCCCCGACTTTTTCCGACGGCTTGAAGCCAGCGGGCTGGTCGTCCCGCTCGACCCCGAAATCGAACCTGAAACCTATCGTGGGGCGATCCTCAGCCAGGACGAACGCAACGACCTGCGTCAGATCCGCAACGTCATCCGCAAGGGATACGTCCAGCGTCTTGACGACGACCGAATCGTGCTCGACGATGGGACCGTGCCCACCGACCCACAGCATGTGCACGTCGACTGCACCGCCCACGGAGTCAAGACACCCCCGACGAGGCCCGTCTTCGAGCCCGCCCGAATCGCCCTGCAGTATATCGAGACCCCTGTTTCGTTCAGCGCCGCTATCATCGCCTACATCGAGGCGACCCGCAACGACGATGCGGAGAAAAACCGGCTGTGTCCGCCCACTTCCTTTCCCAGCGACGCGGAGGACATGATTCGATATACCCTCGTCGGCCAACGGGCTCGCGCTGCGTGGCGAGAGGAACCCGACATCCAGGACTGGCTTCAACACTGTCGGATCGGCTTCGTTCAGGGTATCGACGATCACTTCGATGACCCACGCATGCAGGACGCCCTCGAGCGGATCGATGAACACCGCGAACCGGCGATTGCCAACCTTGAGCGACTCAAAGAACTCGCCGAGTCCTCCACCTCCTGAATGATCCTTCAAGGATCTACCTGTTCAGGCTTGCATCTCAACGAGCTACCGAACTGTTGTCAGAAGTGGGTTGCAATCATCAGACAACGCAGATCTGTATCAACACTCGTCAGATCGATTGTTAGATCTCTGCGGAAGGACCATCCTTTTACCTCCCAGTGTCGTCGGTAGCGCCGTGGGACGTTATTTACCAGGCGAACACGATTCGTTTCTGAAATGCGATACCCCTCGATGTGGGGCGAACAACGCGCCGGAAGGAACGACAGCCTACGACAACGAGTGCTGGCGCTGTGGTGAACCCTTAGGCGGGAAGCCCGAACCGGGGGACGAACTGACGGTTGACATCGTCGACGAGAAACACGATGGAACGCTCGTGTGCAAAACCGAGAGCGGTTTCGTCCTCTTCCTCGAGGAGGAGACGGCTTCGCCCCTCCAGGCCAGGGTTCGCGTCGTCTCCGTCGACGACACCCATGGACAGGCGGAATTGCTCGATTCCGGAACGTGATAGCTCGTTTTCACGCCGCTTGAACTGCGGCCTGCCGGTCGATCAGAGGCCAAGTGTGTCGCGCGCTCGAGTGATGAATCCTCGTCGAAGTGAACCGACCTGTGCCATCTCTTCGCGGCTCAATTTGAAATCGAACACGTCCAGGTTCGCCTCGAGATGCTCGCGACTCGAGGCTTTGGGAATCGCGACAACGCCCTCCTGCTGGACGAGCCAGCGCAGCGCTACCTGTGCAGGCGATTTGCCGTAGCGGTCTCCGATCTCTGCGAGTGTATCGTCCTCGAGCACGTTACCTTTCGCAAGCGGGCTGTAGGCCGTGAGCAACACGTCCTGGTTACGACAGTAGGTGAGGAGTTCGTCCCGATCGACGTAAGGATTGTACTCGACCTGATTCGTCAGTATTGGCGTCTCTGACGTATTCATTGCCGCTTCGAGCTGGGAAATCGAGAAGTTACTGACGCCGACGTGTCGAACCAGTCCCTCTGCTTGCAGACGATTCATCGCCTCGAGCGTTTCTTCGACCGGCACGGCCTCGTTTGGCCAGTGAATCAACAACAGGTCGACGTACTCGAGGTCGAGTGCCTCGAGGCTGTTCGTGAACGAACGGTGTACGGCTTCGGCTTCGAGGTTCGTCTTCCACACCTTGGTCGTCACGAACAGGTCCTCACGGGAGACGGTGGCTGTGTCGATTGCCGTCCCGATCTCGGCCTGATTCTCGTAGAACTCTGCAGTGTCGATGTGTCGATAGCCAATCTCGAGTGCGGTCTGTACTGTCTCGCGACACTCGCTTCCTCGAAGCCGATAGGTTCCAAAACCGATGGCTGGCACGGCTTCGCCACGAACGGTGGCGTACTCCATGGCGAGTGAACACTGTCGAATGCCATGAATCGAAGGGGCCGTTTCACACACAACTCCTGCCGACGGGGTGGGGCAATCAACGGAGGCACGCTCGAGATTTCGGTCTACAGATAAGCAAGGCGAGTGCCTCGAGGTGCTAGCGCTCTGGAGGTGACCATCCACTCGAGTCCTATTCCACAATCGGTGACTATCGTGGATTCTGACCCGTTGGTACGGTGTATTTGGGGCTCTCGTCCGTACAACGAGTACCACGATTTTCACCCATGATGCCCTGGGAACACGCTATCGTCGGCTACATCGCATATTCGCTGTTTACGCATATCGTTTACCGGTCCGCGCCAACGGGGGCCGAAACGGTCGTCGTGCTGGTCGCGTCCGTATTACCCGACGTCATCGACAAACCGCTCGCCTGGGAGTTCGGGATCTTCTCGAGTGGGTATGCTCTCGGGCACTCGATCTTCTTCGCCGTGCCGCTGAGTACTGCCGTTTTTCTTCTCACACTCGTCGTTGGTCGCCCACGATTCGGGTGGGCGTTCGGGATAGGGTACCTGCTCCACCTGCCCGCCGACGTCATCCCGATCTACGTACAGGAAGGACGGATGCCACTCGAGCGGATACTGTGGCCGATGAGTTCGCTCGATGGGCGAAGCGAGGTCGGATTCACCGAGGCGTTTGCCGCCACGAACGACCAGTATCTTCAATCGCTGGCCGAGCTCAATCAGTCTCCGTACATGCAGGCGGTGGCACTCTTGATGCTCGGTGGGTTCCTCCTCTGGGTGTACGACGGCATGCCAATCGTTCGTGAAGGGTATCTCGCACTCCGTCAGGCGGTAGTCTGGTCCACGCGGCAACTCAGAAAATACTGGCGTGGGGACTCGACGTGAGGGGACGCTTCCTCGAACGTGCAGCGAGTCCAATCGATGCTTACGATACCTGAACTCGAGTGAACGGAGATAATCCTCGATTACGTCGTCTCGAGGCGGGTGTCCGAAACGGTTCTCTGGCAGGATAGCAGCCAGTGGAATCGCTGGTGCACTGTTGCCCACAGCGAGTCACGGTCACCACAGGAGTTCGTTCGGGGCAGACCGAGATCTCCTATTGGCAGGAAACCGATCCGTCTGTGAGGTTCCACTCGGTTTTGCATTCTCCGAACCGGTCCGGGTCATAACTCGATCAACCGATCTGCTCGGATTTCGACTCTCCCGTTACTCGACTTTCGGCGTCCGTTTTGACGTATTCCGATCGCATACTGACAGGAATCACTAGCCAGATTGTGGATTAACCGGTGGAACGGTCGGCGCCGCTTATACCGAGTTCTGTCTTTCGTGGCAGAATATGGGCGACGGGACGACACCGAGAGACACGAGACGGTCACTCGTGTGGCTGCAAGACCGACAGTTACACGAATCAACGGTGGCCGCTCACCTCGAGCGTTCGCCTCTGGAGGCCGGTGTATGAGTGATGCGATCACCGACCGTACAGACGGCGTCTACGACGCGTTCCACTCGAATGAGCGGCTGCAGGATGCGTTTACCACGGGGACGTTCCCCGTTTCGGTCTACGGCCTCGGCAAGATGGGACTGCCACTGGCTGCCGTCTTCGCCGACGTGACGGGCAACGTCCGTGGCGTCGATATCGATCCATCGATCGTCGACGCTGTCAACGACGGTCGGTGCCACGTCAAGCGAGAACCTGGGTTGCCATCGTTAGTCGAACGATCGGTCGCGAACGAGGCGCTGGTTGCGACGACGGACCCACGAGACGCCGCGAAGGAGGCCACGATTCACGTCGTTATCGTCCCGACCCCGATCACGGACGATAACGAACCCGACCTGTCGATACTGGATACCGTCGTCGAGGATATCGGCCATGGACTCGAGGCGGGCGACCTCGTTCTCATCGAGTGTACCGTACCACCGCGAACAACACGCGACCGGGTAGTGCCACGACTCGAGACGGTCTCCGGTCTCACACGTGACGAGTTCGGCGTCTCGGTCTGTCCCGAACGAACCTCGAGCGGTCGGGCCCTCGAGGATATCCGGGGCGCGTACCCGAAAGTCGTCGGCGGTATCGACGACGAAAGTACGCGTGTTGCCGAGGTCATCTACGATGAAATCAACGATACCGGTGTCATCCCCGTGGGCGACGCGACGACTGCAGAAGCCGTGAAAGTGTTCGAAGGCGTCTATCGCGACGTCAATATCGCGCTGGCGAACGAACTCGCGACGTTTACTGACGAACTCGGTATCGACGTTCGCGAGGCGATCGATGTCGCCAACACCCAACCGTACTGTGACATCCACGAACCCGGTCCTGGCGTTGGCGGGCACTGCATTCCGTTCTATCCGTACTTCCTGATCGACCCCTTCGAGACGGACGCACCGTTGCTCGAGACGGCTCGAGGCGTCAACGACTCGATGCCCGGCTTTACCGTCGAGAAACTTCGGGAAGGACTCGAGGTGACTGGACGCACGCTCGCGGATGCCACCGTCCTGGTACTCGGGCTAACCTATCGGCCTGGTGTCGAAGAGATTCGCGCCTCGCCGTCGCTCGCTATCGCAGAGCGACTCTCGCAGGCGGGGACAGAAGTGTACGGCGTCGACCCGATGCTCGAGTCAGCCGAGGAATTTGCGCTCGAACTGATCACGCTCGAGGGGATGGGGGAACTGACATTGGACGGCATCGTCCTCGTCACGCCACACAAAGAGTTCGAGACGATTCGATGGTCGGAACTCGAAGCTGATGATCGGACGGTCATCGTCGATGGGCGAGATTCGATCGAACCCTCGTCGCTCGAGTCGGCTGCACAGCGCGTCTACACTATTGGTGGTGGCCACAATGTATAGAGAGCACACTGTCGGCGTGGTCGTTCCAGCGTACAACGAGGAGGGATTCGTCGGGGAGGTCATCGAGACCGTGCCGGCGTTTGTCGACCGCATATACGTTATCGACGACGGCTCGACGGACGACACCTGGGCGGAGATTCAACAAGCTGCCAGCCGCGTCAACGAGCACGCACTGGTCGTCGACACACACGAAGCCACCTCGACCGACGGCGGACTGGCCTTCGACCAACGCGTCGTTCCCATCCAACACGAGCAAAACCGTGGCGTTGGCGGCGCGATCAAAACCGGCTATCAGCATTCACTCGAGGACGAAATCGATATTACGGCCGTCATGGGCGGTGACGGCCAGATGGATCCCGAACTCCTCCCTCGGTTTCTCGATCCGATTGTCGAGGGCCAGGCAGACTACACCAAAGGAAACCGCTTGCTGTACAAAGAGTACCGGCAGGGCATGTCTTCCTGGCGGTTCCTGGGCAACTCGGTACTGACCTTCCTGACCAAAATCGCCTCGGGCTACTGGAAGATGATGGACCCACAGAACGGCTACACGGCCATCTCGAGACACGCCCTCGAGAACGTCGGCATCGACGAGTTGTACGAGTACTACGGCTACTGCAACGATCTGCTTGTCAAGCTGAACGCCAAAGGCATGCGTGTCGCCGACGTTGCGATGCCAGCCCAGTACGGCGACGAGAAATCGCATATTGAGTACCCCACCTACATCCGAAAGGTTTCGGGGATGTTGCTCCGGAACTTCCTGTGGCGACTCAAAACGAGATATCTGGTGTTGGATTTCCATCCGCTCGCGTTGTTTTACCTGTTCGGGGCGGCCGCAGCGACGCTTGGGACGATTGGGGTGGGATGGTCTTTGTATTCCTGGAAACGGCTCGAGAACCCACTGTTCGTCCGAATCGCGCTTAGTGGTTTGCTGTTTGCGACTGGCAGTATGTTCCTGATGTTCGCGATGCTGTTCGATATGCAGGCGAACGAGGGTCGAGAGGTGCAGGTATATGACTAGAGACTTCACCTTCGAAATGTACGAGAAACTCCTTCAGGCTGGCCTCGAGGCCGGATATCACCATCTGACGGTGCGAGAGTACCTCTCTCGTGACAACTTGCCTGAACGGTTCATCATCCATCGCCATGACGTTGATCGGAAACCAGAGAATTCGCTGGCCATGGCACGTCTCGAGGCAAGGTATGGTATCTCAAGTACATATTATTTCAGAACAATTGAAAAAACGTTTAAGCCGAAGATCATACGCGAGATCGAATCTCTGGGCCACGAGATTGGATATCATTATGAAGACCTCGACCGAGCCAGTGGTGACGTGGATGCGGCTCATGAGTCTTTCTCGAGGGAACTCGAGAAGGTACGTTCCCATGTAACCGTGGATACGGTGTGTATGCATGGAAACCCGTTGACGAGTTATGATAATAGGGATATGTGGACTCGAACTGTCCCGTTTTTCAGACAGTATGACCTTGACGGTGAGGCGTACCTCTCGATGTCATTCGAGACGGTTTCGTACTTTTCGGATACTGGCCGGACGTGGAAGGATGGCCTGTTGAAAATTAAAGATCATGCTATCGGAATTGATGGAAAAAGTCGGCAAGTCCGATCGACTTCGGAGCTAACAGATCTTATCCAATCTCGATCAATTCCACGCTACTGCATACTTACTCACCCAAATCGATGGGCGAAAACGAGATCGGAACTTGTTGTAGAAACGACCAAAGACCTGGCGACCAACATCGCTAAAATCGGTATTCAAACGTTTAAATGACGACAATTGTAATCGGATTGGACGGGGCGAACTGGCAGATGATCGACCAGTGGATCGAAGACGGAATTCTTCCCAATCTCAGTCAGTTAATTGATACTGGTATTGGAGGTATTTCCGAAAGTTGTTTACCGCCTTTGACTGTCCCCAATTGGAAGTGTTATTCGACGGGAAAGAACCCTGGAAAACTCGATGTGTTTCGATTCGATAAAATCAATACTGATGCAAGAGAGCACACGTTTCACGACGCGACGGATTTTAAGAGTGCTGAACTCTGGGAATATCTCAATGAAGGCGGTTACACGACGGGGATTATCAACAAACCATCCACGTACCCACCAAAACCAGTTGATGGCTTCGTGATCGCTGGCGGACCTGATGCTTCCAATTCAGAGTTCCGAACGCTCGATTCCGGATTTACGTACCCTGCAGATCTTGCTGATGAATTGCGTGACTCACTCGATTATTCGGTACATCCTTCGCCGATGATTTCTCCATCCGAAAAAGGCGAGGATGAGGTTGCGGCTATTCTCGAACTGATAAGTTCTCGGTTCGACGCTGCAGAATACCTTCTCAAGCAGAGTTCGGTCGATTTTCTTCATATGACTGCATTTTACAACATGGCACTTCAACATTATTTTTGGCGCGACGAACCAGTACGTAGGGCTTGGGAGGTAATTGATCAGAACCTTTCCCGGTTTATGAACGATGGACATGATCTGATCATCATGTCTGACCACGGGACCTGCAAAGTTGAATCCGTTTTTTACATCAATGTTTGGCTTGCGGAACGAGGCTACCTTGCGACACAACGAAATATCGATAATGTCCTCCGAACAGTCGGTATCACACGAGAACGGGCACTCTCGGTCGCCAAACGATTCGGCTTAGTTGATGGGCTTAGCACGCATGTTCCAGAACAGTTGCAAAAAATGGTCCCTTGGGAAGAAGGTATCAAACGTGATCGAATCTTATCGATCATCGATTGGGAGAAAACGGACGCTGTAGCCAGCACACAGGGTCCTGTCTATCTAACTCCGACCTCGGAGACACCGGAGTTTGAACGCCTTCGGGAAACACTTATTACTGAATTAACCGAGCTTTCTCATCCTGAGACTGGAACAGTCCTAATAAACGATGTCCACCGTGGTGAAGAGTACTACACCGGATCGTATGCTTCGAATGCTCCGGATCTGTTACTTGAACAGGGGCCGAATGTACATATAAGTGATGCCGTTGGCCCAGCTAACTGGTACGCTTCTTCAGGGGTTTGGAAGGGCGGAAATATGCCGGATGGGCTCTTTTTGATGAACGGCCCAAGCTTCCGAAACGGCGGGCTCAACCAACGAGCCAATATCGTAGATATTGCTCCAACGATACTTCACTTGTTCGACCTTCCTATCCCGGAGGACATGGACGGAAAGGTCCTCGATGTGTTCTCCACGACATACAATCGGCCAGTTGAGTATGGTCCTCCACTCGAAAGGGACCATCATTCCACGTTGAGTGAGACAAATGAAATTGCGGAACGATTAGCTGACCTCGGCTATCTCGAATAATATGCGAGTTTCATTCGATTTGACACACCCTGCTCACGTCCACCTCTTTCGGCACGCTATCGATGACCTTTCTGCAAGTGGCGCGAAAACGCTCGTTACATCGAGGGAGAAGGATGTCACCGTTGATTTACTAGATTATTACAATATTCCACATCGCGTTCTCTCGAGCAAATCAAAACGGATGTCAGGTATGCTCGGAGAATGGTCGTTACGTGGAATCCGGTTATTACAACTCACTTATTCATTCAAACCTGATATTATTGTAAGTCGTTTTAACCCGGCATCAGCGTTCGTTTCTACGGTTGTGAACTGTGAGTTCTTATTGTTTGATGATACTGAGACCAAACCAGCAGTGCTTCGGTCAATCACCTACCCGTGTGCTGATCGTATCTATACACCTTGCAGCTTTTATCGTAACCTAGGATCTAAACAGCGACGATATGACGGTTATCACGAACTTGCCTACCTTCATCCGAATCGGTTCAATGCTGACCCGAACGTGTTGCGTAATCTCGGTATCAGCCGAGATGAGACTCTCGTCTTTGTCCGTCTGGTTTCTTGGGATGCACCCCATGATATCGGTCAGAGTGGATTTGATGACGTGGTCGATGCGATCAAACAACTCGAGGACGCTGGAGCAACGGTTTTACTTTCAACGGAGGGGGACCTCCCTATTGGGCTCGAAAGTTACGAGGTGACGGTTCCAGTACACGAGGTACACGATTTGCTGTACTACTCGGATCTTTTTATTGGTGAGAGTGCCACGATGGCAATCGAGAGCGCAGTACTCGGTACACCAGCAATCTTCATTTCTTCGATAAGTGCAGGGGTTATCAAGGAACTCTCGGAACGATATGGTCTTGTTTACCAGTTCGATGGACCAAACAAGCATACACTTGGTCTTGAAAAGGCACTCGAAATTTTACGAATGAGTGATCCTTCTGTGTGGCAACAACGTCGTTCGAAACTCTTGAACGACAAAATTGACACCACTAGTTTTCTCCTCCAAGAGATACGCAATACCGTTATGTAATCTATTGTCGATTAGTCTCGGTGAAGAGTGGTCGCTTATCCGGGGTGGGGACGTCTGCATCGACAAATATTCGATGTTCGTCGTGGTAGACTTCTTGGTATTGTGGTGATTCTTCTCCGCCACCGTAACCAATGTACGGTCCGGAATACTCGATGGCGTTGTTCTCTAAATCGTGAGTCCACCGTAGGTTTGTACGCTCATAGATCAGATCGCCGTTGATCCACCACCGATACTCTCCATCATTGTTGGCAACTCCGTTACTGACTGTGTTCAATTTAATGTGTTGTTCGAAGTAGTGCCATTGGCCTGGATAGAGGTGGCCGCCTTCAAACTCAACATTTCGATCGGCATCTTGTGAGTACTCGTCCATATGATATAGATAAGCCGTCGTATTGTATGGTCCGCTGTTGCCCGAACCTGATAATCGATTCGCGGCAACAATACCAGCTGACCAACCATTATCACCTTCACTGTTACCCCCTCCAGAATGACCGCCACCAGCAGAATACGAAAGGCCAGTTCGGGCGATTTTCATCTGATCGTTATTTCCCATGTAGAAGTCATCTTCCAGCCGATACCAGTAAGTGACGTACAATTCTGTTGGCTGATACCCTAGAGCTTCTTCCAGGTTGAAATGTGCATTCGTACCACCCTGTCCAGTTGGTTCGATTTCTATCGCCATGGACTGTTTTCCAGTTACTGCCGGTGAATTGACGAATTTTGCATCACCTGCCCCTGTCCAGACTCTATATATCTCACTGGGGTCGCTATGTTCGTCGAAATCGAAAGCGAAGGTAGCGTCAGCCCCCTGTGTATCTGGTTCGTAGTCTGGTTCCCAACTCTCCTTGAGGCCCCTTACCAACTGGTCACGTTCATCGTACGTCAAGCGACGATCATAGCCGCGCAATTCCGCGATAAGTCCTTGAAATCCACGTGAGCTATCGCTATGGGCGCCGATTGTCAGTCCCGCATGAGAAAGCGACCCGGCATCGCCGTTTACCGATTCTTCTTCACCGGTTGCTGGATCAACGACATGTAAGACACTTTCCCCACCGTCGACTACGCCGATGATGATCTGACCCTGAATACCGGTCTTGATTCCACCGGGCTCACCTGCCCAGAGCCTAGTAGTGTTTTCCGGAGTGAACTCGAGGAACGATCGCTCATCGGCATCAGCTCCGTAAAAGACGTAATCGTACTCACCCGTTGGGTCGTGTTGGAGGACTGCTGCCCATGTGTATGGCTGCTCGAGGATATCGTCTTCGTCAAAATACCCTACCTCGAGATACTGCTCGCCGTCGAACTGAACAGATGGGTTTCCACCAACACCATCGCTCACGTACGTTGGCTGACTATCCGTACTGGACTGGTCGGCAGTCAGATCGCCGGCTGTCGTTTCCCATTCGGCAACTGGGTCCCCATCATCCAAAGCCAACTGCCGAGCATCGAACTGGAGAGCCATTTGCGAGAGTGACGACCACACTGTTTGTTCACCGTCGCCGTCACCGTGATTGACCGAAACGCTCGTGACGACACCATGGGGTGTCTCTATTTCGCGCAGCTCCCGCTCGCCGTCGCCGTTATTAACGTAAATACTCATTGAGATCACTCCGTCTTGAAGCGAATGTAGGTGTCTGATTCGGGCGTTTCGTCGTCGAAGACGAGTTCGTATTCTCCCCAGAACTGAGCTGATTCCTCGAGGTCGTCGATATCGCTCCCAATCTGTTCGAAGTTTTCGTTAAGTGGGACGTGCCAGTCGCTGCTACCGGGTTCGGGGGTGTTGTATCTATCACTCATAGGTATTGTAGATTTTTCGTAGATTCAGATGTCTCATCCTGGAAACCGTCGGGGCCAGTGGATGCAACAACGGAGGGTAGATTGTTTTCGATAGTCACATCCTGGTCGATATACTGACCAACCGGTGTTCCGTCAGTGGAAAGTACCGTTTTTCCGCTGGCGAAACACGTGGTTTCGACTACCATCAACTCGAGTGAGTGGCGCTCACCGCATATCCGTTCTCCTGATATTGGGCAGCCTTTATATCGGGACCTGTCTTCGGAGGTCCAGTACCAGCATACTGAGATACTTTAATTCGATAGTGTTCACAGAGCGATTATAGAGTACAAACTCACCCTCTCGCCTCTTTTCCAAAATGCCTACGAAAGTAATATTGTTAATTGATAGTTCTCGATAAAGTGATTGTAGAGTGGTAGTTTTTGCATCTGGATAGCATACTGAGCAGCAAATGGTGGGCCCGTCGGTGACGGGAATTTACGGTGTCAATCGTGTAATAGAGACGCCTTTGACTGACCGGTTGAACCGTAGACGCCTGCACAACCAGTAGTATGTCGTTCACTCGTGATTTCGACGCCCCGGAGCATCTTTACAGCGTGGGAGTTGTTGCCCTCCCTACAGCAGCAGTTCTCGGTATTCTCGGACCACTGCTGATTGGACAGCCCAACCTCTCTATACTGGGTCTGTATCTTGCGGTTCCGATGGTAGCTGGTTCGATTATTGTTCGAAAAACACGAACGGCTACTTACGCGTACGGCTTTACTGAGTACGATCTCGACTGGAGGATTCCTTCAATACTGTTTCACTGTACATTCGCCGTTCTCGTCGTCGTTCTTGTACTCACTTCGGTTCGACCAATCATATTCTACGTTGGCGTTGCCGTGTTGTATGCGTTGACATTCTTTCAGGCGGCCACGGCCGACGGTCAGGAACTGGTCGTCCTGTATCAAATGATTGTGGCGTACACACTTGTCGTCTTCAGCGTCACGCTAAACTACGCCTTGTTCGTGGGGCGAACGGACCTCTCGGGGCACATCGCCTATGCAAATCACGTCCTCGAAACGGGATCGACTGTTGGACTTTCACCAACGTACGAACCGTTTCCGTTATGGCACGTGTTCGTTGCTGAGTCCACACTGCTCTCGGGTGGATGGGTCGAGACGCACACCTCGATGTATCTTCTCAGCGGCTTCATATTTGCCGCCGGGATTCTGGGGATGTACGCACTCGGCTTGCGGGTACTGTCCAGCAAAAAATACGCGCTTTTTTCGGCTTTTGTAATGATCTGCTTCCCGTTGTACCTCTTCTATGGAATGTACTCAATCGCCCGCAGCGTTACATCGGTATTGTTCTTGCTGCTTTTGTTGACCCTGATGATTAGGCGGTCGGATTCTCAGCGAGTCGTCGTGTTGCTCTTGATCGTCGCCATCGTCATCTACCACCCGGTTTCGATTCCGTTTGTCCTCGTATTGCTCGCCGGAGTAGCGTTGATCGAACGTTTTCTCGATACTCGAGGGCCTATTATCGACACGTACGTACTCGGAGTCGCAGCCGGATTCACGACCATTTACTGGTTTTATCGGGCCGAATTTATCATCGGGAGGTTGACTGCATCGATCATTGGCATGTTCACTGGACCGTCTCCCTCGACTGGCCCGGAAAGTGTTGAACTCAGCCCATGGGTGGAGGTTGCGAACTACGTCCCCTATTCGTTTTTGATACTGTTGCTCTTGCTCGGCTTTCTCTTCTGGTACCAACAGCCAACGCTGTCTCGTTCAACATTTGCCTCGTTAGCGCTTTTTTCAGTCCTGATCGTTCCGCTCGTCTTTCCCGGCCCCACATTATTACTCGACTCACTCGTGGGCGTCAACGTCGGACGCTTCGGCCACTACAGCTTCATGTTCGTCGCACTGACTGGCGGCTACGGACTGTACGAACTGGTCCGACGAGGCAACATCAGAACGTTTCTCCTGATCCTCGTCTTGGTCTCGTGTCTGTCTTTTACCGCCGTTTCGAACGACTTCGTCGCCTCGGACAACCCGATCGTCGAGCGCCCGTTCTATACGTTCTACTTTACCGAACACGAACGCAGTTCGCTCGAGCACGTCGGTGCAACGTTCGAGGAACCGATGGCAGCTGATCGCCCTGCCTGTCGGTATCTTCGCTCGTTCGAGGCAACGGAATGTGAACGGATTTCTGTCGACGGTGAGGGAGAAATGTTCGACGAGTACGACACCGTCTTGCTCCGACATCACGAAAACGAGAAACGGCCGCTTCAGTTCTCGAGGTACGTCTACGAAGACGAAATCACGGCGGCGAACCTCGAGTTACGGAACAAGCCGTACGACTCGGGATCGGTGGCAATGTATACTCGGTGAGAATCGTTCACCTCGAAGTGACAGTCTGATCTGAGACGACTGTGGATTATTTTCCTCGAGGGTGTAGGGTACTCGGATGGACGACTACGAGTTCGCACTGTGTCTCACCCACGACGTTGATCGTCCGTACAAGACCTATCAACACCTCTATTATGCCGTCTCTGATCGGGACCCTAGCCACCTCACGTCGTTCTTTTCACGAGACCGTCCATACTGGCAGTTCGAGGAGGCGATGGCCCTGGAGGACCGCCTTGGGGTCCGATCGTCGTGGTACTTCCTCAACGAGAAAAACCTGCTTCGGGAGAAGCCCCCCTGGGAATGGTTACAACCAAAAAACTGGCAACTGTTCGCCGGCCGGTACGACATCACTGACGAGGAAATCGTCGAGATAACCGGGGCTCTCGAGCGCGGCGGCTGGGAGGTGGGCTTACACGGATCGTACGAATCGTTTGACGACCTCGAGCGACTACGATATGAAAAGGCGGCCCTGGAAGATCTCGTAGATGCACCAATCGTTGGCGGGCGACAGCACTACCTGAATCTCGAGCAGCCCCGAACGTGGGCCTACCATCGAGAAATCGGCCTCCAGTACGATGCCAGTCTGGGCTCGAGCGAAACGTACGGCTTCGACGGCCACTACGATGTCCTCCGTCCATTCGACGACGAATTTGTCGTATTCCCGCTGACGATCATGGAACGGCCGTTGCTCGAGGGCCACTCGTCGGTCGAAGAAAGCTGGCAGGCGTGTCTCGAGGTACTCGAGGAAGCCGCTCGAAACGAGGCAGTGATGACCGTTCTCTGGCACCCACGGTACCTGAACGAGGCGGAGTTTCCAGGATATCGAACGATCTACGAGCGGTTGATTCGCGAGGCGAAAGCGATGGGTGCGTGGGTTGGTCCGTGCCGTGACTGGTATGAACAAACCCTCTCCAGACAGGTCTCATACGGAGACTGATACGGAACGGTGAACCAATCGCCAACACAGATTGATGATCGCCAGGAAATGACGACACGGCCCTTCTGTCAATGGGTCACTACCGGCGAATCGATTCCGGCTACGACGGTGAAACTCGTGTACGTGTGGGTTTACAATATGGTGTGTCGGCGTGGTATCTGTCGCTCACTCACGGAGTACCAGACTCACGAGGAGAGACGTTTGATTATGAGTGTAACAATAACAACACTGGACTCGGACGAACGCAATAGGTGGGATACGTACGTCGAACGATCTCCTGGAGGCACCCTGTTTCATCGCTACGATGCCCTTGAAGCACAGGCGGATGCGACGGATTCGACGCTTCACCCGTTGGTCGGCTACAAAGGTGAGGAGCCCGTTGGCATCTTTCCATTATTCGAATTTGGAAAGGGGCCGCTCACGCTCGTATTTTCCCCGCCATCAGAACTTGGGGTACCGAATCTCGGGCCGGCACTTGTCCATATGGATCAGCTGAAGCAGCGAAAACAGGAAAAAAGACACAGGCGATTCATCGAAGGGTGTATCGAGTGGATCGACGACGAGCGTGGTCCCAACTACGTATCGATCCAGACGGGGTGGCAGTACGATGATGCCCGTCCGTTTCTCTGGAATGAATTCGACGTCACACCGGCGTACACGTACACGATTGACCTTCGTGATGGAAAAGACGCAGTCATCTCTCGGTTCAGCAAAAGCGCCCGACAAAACGTTCGGAATAATACTGATGCATCGTACACGATCTCGCAAGGTGGACAGCGAGAGATTCGATGGATTCTCGATGAGTTACACGAACGATACGAAGAACAGGGTAGGGCGCCACCTATCCCGACTACATTTATCGAAGAGCTGTACGACCGGCTTCCCGAGGGAACTGTCCGTCCGTACGTGTTGAGCGTCGATGGCGAGAAGGCAACGGGAACGGTCCTACTCGAGAACGGTTCGATCGCCAGAAGTTGGGTGGGTGGTGCAACACCCGATGTCGACATTCCCGCGAACGATTTACTCGAGTGGCACATGATGTGTGATGCACTCGATCGAGGAGTGTCTTTTTTCGAGATTGTTGGTGGCAACACGCCACGCCTCAACAAGTGGAAGGCGAAGTTCAGCCCGGATATTCAGACGTACTATCGAGTGAAACGCTCGTCACCAGGTGGCGAAGTTGCCGAGAACCTGTATACGACACTGCGCGATCGCTCGTCGCTGGTCTCGAGGATGGGACCGGCTAGAGAGGTATGATTCCCGACCGGTTGCCGGCTCCTATCTCCAATATGCCACGGGTCGAGCTGCGAAGTCTACTCTGGCGAGAGCCAGTCCGTCAGGCTGTACGCAAGTTTTTCATTCTATCTTACGTCTACCGGTATCGAGGTGGCAAACCGGCTGTAGCGATTCCAGATAAGCAGTGTTCTCTCGAATCGATTACACCCCAACTGATAGATCGGGTGATTCAAGACGAGCAGTTACGAAATCGATTTTCATCACTATTAGAAGATGGTCACCAGGGTCTCATCGCGACAGATTCCGATCAGTGGATTGCGTACGGGTGGACTCACACTCCATCGTCGACAGCTGTGCCCTATCATCTGCCGGAGTGGATGCTCGAGATGGATCTCTACTGGATGTTTTACGCCCGGACGAAGGAAAACTACCGAGGCCGAGGATGGCACAAATACCTTCTTTCACAGCGGGTGATACGTATTCTCGAGACGGTGCCGGATGCAGACATCTTTACTGATACGGTGTACGAGAACCCCTCTCGGTTTTCGATGATCTCTGTCGGGTTCGAACCTGACGGCGCGCTCCGCATCTATCGAGCTGGACATCCCGCTATCGGTGTAAAACGATACGGGCGCTGGGATCCCCTTGTTGATCATCCACCATTGCCGTCGACGTAAAACCGTCCGTGTTGCCTACTTGTCACAGCGTGAAGGTCATTTGCTAAGATCGGTCACCCGTTTAACCGTTACCAGTAATCCCCTTTCGAGTCTTGTTGGTAAGACTCCGACAGTATCGACGAGCGACTGGAGTTCGTCGAAAGTAATCGCTCCGAGACCGAAAATACACACTGTAAAGACGAGTGCGCCAATCGGTGGGACGATTAGCAGGGACAGAACTGGCGATGTGATAATTACCGAGAGTGGTACAATGACGGCCGCGGTGACGGTAACTGACGCGAGCGTTGGCCCCCATCGGATGCCACCGAGTGGCTGATAGCCCAGGTCTCGTGCAATAGCGGATTGGAACACAACCAGACTCCCATACCCAATCGACGTTGCAATCGCTGCTCCTGCCATCCCATACCTCGGTATGAGTAACAGATTTAATAATACGTTGAGCACAGAACTCGCTCCGGTAGCGAGCAGTAGTGGTCGTAACGAGCGTCGGGCCTGGTTAATCGCGAGTGACGGTCTCGCGACGGCAAATCCGAGTACCCCTGGAAGGAGGAGGATCAACGGTACGATGGCTGGTGTAAATGACTCTCCGAGATAGAGTGGGACGACGTCGAAAGCGAGGGCACCCACCCCAAGGGCGAGGAGCGATGTGAGCAATAATACGTAGTATGTCACCCGCTGTGCACGTACCTCGATCGTTTCGATATCACCGGACTCCCATAGACTCGAGACGCGCTGTAAGAGCGCTAATTGGACGGCTAGGGGTGCCACCCAGAGCACCTCGGCAATGACCAACGCACCCTTGTAGTAGCCAACTGTGCGGTCGGCAACCCATATTTGGAGTAACAGAACGTCGACGTGGTATAGTGACATAAGAAATAGATAAAATATCACGGTACTGACCGCGTACTTTCGAATCTGTTTGATCGGCAAATCGACCGTTGGCGGATTCCGGAACGCAGTGAGTGGGAGGTGTCTACCGATGAGAACCCCACCGATCAAAACCGTCATCACGCTCGTGATAATATCTGCGATGAGGACGCCGGCTACACCGTACCCAATATATACAAGCGTGAGGGCTAGTACGACGAATACCACTTTCTGGACGACCTTGAGCGGCTCGGACCACGACTCGAGTTGGAGTCCCATCAACGTCCACAAAATGTGGACCCTAAGCTGTCGACCGATTGCGTATGCGCTCAGAAGATAGAACAGTGGGGTGAACGCCTCCCCGAAAAGCGTGGCCACGACACCCGACCAGGCAAGAAGTGCAAAGGCCACTGCAGCGAGGATACCGATGAGAAACGCTGGCTGATAGGTCTGCTTGATTACGGCGACTTGCCATTCCACATCGTCTTGCTCTGACACGTATTTTCGAACCGCTTCGGTCGTCCCTGACATCATGAAAATAGCGGTGATTGCAAACACCGACAAAATAATTGCATACTGTCCATACAGCGTTGGTCCGAGCAGGCGAACGAGTAAGGGAGTAAAAAGAACGCTCAATGCGAGAATCGAAACTTTCGAAAAAAGTACTGTCAGGATGGCTGACTGGAAAGAGCTTGCCATCGTCAGTGTATCATTGGCTGATCCGTGGTTTCCGATGTGTGAAACGTTTCATAGGCGTGATCGTCCTGTTCGAATGACCTGCCTACGAACTGATTTGAGCTCGAACGCCGTCAGGCGATATCGGTGCTAGCACGACTGTATTAGGCCGATTTCATGACGTACCCACAACTACACGGAACATCGTACTCGCTGCTCGCCAGGTAATCAAACTCAAGCAGGCCGTGGGGCGCTTCTCGTTCGGTTACGAACGTCTCAAATGCGTCGTTCCGATCGATGTGGGGAGAGATTAACATCCCACCTGGCTTGAGCCATTCCCACGCGAGTTCATATTCGAACAGCATACCGGAGGTTGAATACTCCGAATCGTGATAATATATATCGATATCGGGGAGTTCGGAATAGAGTTTCGGCAGTTCGTCCCGAGGTGACCCCAGCCGTGAAACCCAACGGTCTTTCAGTTCATCGGGAACGATCCATCCCGGTTCTTTCCCTTCTGGAAGCAGGTGGCTGCGGTGTTCGGAACACGACGGTCGTCCGCGTGCAATGTGTTCGAGCATTGTAGCTCGCGTACCGTCAGAAGGAGTGGTTCCGTTGCCATCAGTTCGCATCCCATCATCGATGGCCTGTGCTCGCGTCTGGGCATCATCAACCGTATACAGGGTGCCGTGTTCGTTCTCTCGTAATGCCAGCAGCATCGATGCAGTGCCGACACCGCTGTAGACCCCGCTCGAGACAATTCGGTCAGGCTTCCACGTCCGGATGAGCGCATACACGTGTGCAGCAACCCCTCGATGTGTATCGAAGACGACTTTCTGATCTCCAACTTCCTCGAGGCCACTCATCACAATATCGACGATATCGCTCTCGTCGAAAAACTCCGTCCAGAGTTGATCGTAGCGCTCTTGGCCAAAGAAGTCCTCGGCAAACTGTGACCGAGCTCTTTCACGGCGTCTGAGGTACGACCAGGAGGCTGTGGGACTGACGATGTGATAGCCGTGTTTGATCGCAGGTTTCATCGGGTCAGGTATACGGTCGTACACAGCTCCCGGCAGCGTTTCCATCTCGTCGGTCATTGCCCCCCACCGCTCGAGAACCGGTTCTGGAATGCGTCCTTTGATTGGTTTTGGTATCGAACTCATGTCAATTCACTCGTTTCCATAGCCCTGGTGGTGCCTGTACTGCCTATTCTCTGGCCACACGTGAGGTGAGGCGGACATCCACATTTGGCTGCGACGTAGTCGGCTATTCACGCATCGATTGCTGGAGCGTTGGTGGCATAGTAAATGAGTACAAACGCCTCGAGTAATCGCGTTTTCAGACCATCGGCTTCTGAGTTTCACCAGACAGCGACACATTATCTCACAACGGCTTCCTCGCTACGTAGTACGGTTGCCGCTCGAAGTATTTTCCAACAGTATCTCGTTTTCCCACGTACTGAATATGGATAAATCCGTGACGACGTAATTGTCGTCGTTGGTGTAGTGGATTAGAGATGTACTTTTTGACGCCGAAATCCGTTCCGTCGTACTTGTACCTCGAGCCGATATTTTTCGTGTTGTCGTTCTCGAGGTACCAGTTTCTGAGATGATTGTGATCAACGACGATAGCGGGCAGCGTGTACCAGGAGTTGTGTGAACTGAACGCGAAGACGCCACCGGGCTTCAGAACACGACGTATTTCGTGCAGCGCCTGTCGCCGTAACCAGGGCGGTCGAATCGAATCGATGCCAACCCACGAAAAGAGGACGAAGTCGAACGAGTCATCGGGGAACTCGAGGTCAGTTGCAGTGCCGGTCCGGATATCGAGATCGTCGAAGAGTCTATTCGCTCGCTCGACCATCTCCTCGCTGATATCGATTCCGATGACGTCGAATCCTCGATCTGTTAAGGCTCTCGTCGTTCGTCCAGCACCGCAGCCGATATCAAGAACGCGACCGCCTTCCGGTCGAAAATACCGGCCCACCACTTTTTCCTCACGTTCTCGAAGCCCTTCGGTCTCCGCGAGGGTTTCGTAATGCTGTGCGACCTGTGCCTGTTGATATGGTGTCGAACCCGGTGTCTCTGGAGTTCGACTGTGTTTGTCGGGTGGCATGGGAAAACATCCGGTACCGTCGAGAGGGAAGCCACTGGCCGGTTACATAGGTGTTAGCGACCGTTTCATCATTACGGATGCTGTCGACCCTGCATACTGGCCCCGTTTCGTAGCCACAGTCGAACTGTCTGAATCAACTCGAGTGAGGGGTCCTTCGTGTTTTTGCCGTCGTGGCCTGCAAAATACAGCTACTCGCTGTTTTCGGTAGATCTGCATCCGCCCGAATGGTCTGACGCTAATTTCGTTCACCTGGCTGCGATCGTTCGAGCGAGTTTCAATGCGGGAAGGGCCGGTTTTGGGACGCCTCGTTCCCAACTGAGGAGAGGCACCGTTTGGCCGCCGAATTGTGTTTTAAAGTTGAACAACCCGTCTCGGAAATCGGGCGGCGTTCTGAGCAAATCATAGGTTTCGAAGCCGTGTTCAATGCCCCACTGTATCGCGTGCTCGTGGAGAAGTTCCGAGGCGTGGTACTCGAAGTGTTCCGACCGAACGCCTGAATACGCGTAATGAAGCGTCGATTGTTCCTCGTCACAGTAACACAGCATCCAGCCACGACGGACACCGTCGATGTCGATTGCGAACAGTTTGAGACGATTAGCGAGGTGTCGGAGTGCGATAAAAAATGTGTGCGATAAGACGGGCAAATCGGCCCGTGTCATTACTGCTTCGTAGTCTTCGTAAAACTGAGACAGCGACCGGACTGTGACTGGTTCTTCACTGATCTCGAGCGACTGGTCGTGCCCGCGTTTGATTCCCCGACGACGCGTTCGGTCCATTCCTTCGAGTAACGACTCCCAGCCTTGTGTGAGATCAAGGGCAACTCGACACCACTTGACGTCGATTTCGTAGCCGAATTCCCGAAAGAGAGCGTGATTTCGAATCGCCGCCTGGTCGTAGGTTCGGATTCGATTGAACAGCGTTCGCCCGTCACAGAGTTCTGGGACGACTTCGAGGAATGTCTCGAGTACGGTTTCTTCGTCGGTGATAGCCAGTGGACCGCCGAATCCTGGATACAAGGAATCGAGCCGTTTGACTGGCCCGATTGAGGTGATAACGTTGGGAAAGACACCGACAGGATTGCCTTTTTTACTCGCAACCAGGTGTCTCGGCTCCCTATCGGTTCCATCTTCGACTGCCTGGAGCCACTCGTAGCGGTGGAAAAGGGTTCCATGCGGTGCAGTTTCGACCACGTGGTTCCACTGGTTCCGGTTCGTTTGCTCGATACTTTTGAGGGCGCTTATTTCCATGGTCATATCTGAGTGGTGCTGTCGAATCTACCAGTCCAACGCGATGGTTCCCAAAATAGATTGGCACCGAATGTGAATCATAATCACGTACATTCGCCATTCCGACGAGACTGGTTCGAGAATGTGCCACCGTGAACGAGGAGAAAAACAAGCCACGGTAACAGTGGGCAAATAAAAAGGGAGACACGTAACGACACTTTTCTCGCTTTCGGGTGTGGTGGTTTTACGTTATCTCTCACTGTAGGCGGTCCACGATGGCTCTCCAGCGCCGAATTCGGTTCATCCACGGTCAACTCGCGTGGATGGTGGCGACAGTGCTCGTCCTCGCAGCGCTCGGTTCGCTCTCATATAGCCTGTTTTTTCTTCTATCGCTTCTCGGCCTCGTGATCCTGATGGAACTGACCGCACCGACTAACGTCTCACCCGAATGGCGGACGCGGCTCCGATGGCTCATCGTCTTCGGACTCGTCGGGTTTGCGTACGTGATCGTTCGACGCCTCCTCGAGATCCTGCCACCAGAGCTATTCGCATGAATCTACAAACCCTCCTCCTCGAGCGCGACCGAATCCACTGGCCTCGAGTCCTGTTGATCGCCCTTTTCGTCACCCTTCTCCTCGCACTGGGCGTGTACGCGACGACGTCCGCAACGGGGTTTGCCCCCTACAACCCGTCGTGGGACGGGACGAGCGAGTTCCGGGGCCAACTCGAGGACGACCCGGACACCGACGTCGAACTCATCACCGATACGACTGACTACGACACTACCGACCCGAACGAAACGGTATCGTTCGTCATCGCACCGGACGAACCGTACGACGAGACGGAGGCCCAGCGCGTAAGACAGTTCGTCGATCGAGGGGGGACGCTCGTGGTTCTCGAGAATTTCGGCTCGAGCGGTCAGGAACTACTCTTCGAGCTAGACACAGAGGCGCGTCTCGACGGCCAACTCCTGTACGACGAACGAAGCCACCAACAGGGGCAGACGATGCCCGTCGCGACGAACGTGACCGAGCACCGGACTACCGACGGCGTCGACCAGCTATCACTCAACTACGCGAGCGCTGTTCAACCCGGCAACGCCACGGTACTGGTTTGGACGAGCGAGTACGCGTACCTCGGTGACGAAACGACCGATATCGAGGACGTAGACGGCCTCGAGTCGTATCCGGTCGTGACGGTCGAAGACAGAGGTGCGGGGGAGGTCGTCGTCGTCAGCGATCCCAGCATCGTGATTAATGCCATGATCGACGAACCGGACAACGCTGCGTTCGTCCGTGGACTCACCACCGGGAACGAACGCGTCTTGCTCGACGTTTCGAACGCTGGTGATCTACCCCCAGTGATGAGCGTCTTGCTCGCCGTTCGTGGTAATCCACTATTGCAGGTTCTCCTCGGGCTGGGCGCCGTCGGCACGCTCGTGGCGCTGCGTCACCGAGATCAGACCCAGTGGGCGTCCATCGCTCGAGCGCTCCACCGGAACCGGTCGCCGTCACTCGAGGATGACCACTCGATTCCGCGACTCACGGCAGAGGAACGCGTTGCCTATCTCCGACGCCGGTATCCGGAGTGGGACGAGCAACGAGTCCAGCGCGTTGCCAAAGCGAGCCACCTCGACCGATCGGATGGTGAGTCGAACCCATGACGTCGACGCCACCGGCAGACGACGGGCGTGGGACGCCACAGGCCTGTTATGAAGCTATCAAGAACGAAGCCGAACGCGTCCTGGTCGGCAACGAGACGATTATCGAGCACCTCACGATTGCGTTGTTGACACGTGGGCACGTCCTGCTCGAGGGCGTTCCGGGTGTGGCCAAGACGACGATTGCGACGCTGTTCGCTCGCACAACTGGTCTCGAGCACCGGCGAATTCAGATGACGCCGGATATCCTGCCGGCCGACATCACCGGGACGACCGTGTATCGCCAGCACGTCGGCGAGTTCGACCTCCAGCGCGGCCCTATCTTCGCCAACGTCGTCGTCGCCGACGAGATCAACCGAGCGACGCCCAAAACTCAGAGTGCACTGCTCGAGGCGATGCAAGAACGCCACGTCTCGATAGAGGGTGAGACGCTGGCGCTTCCGACGCCGTTTCTCGTCGTCGCGACGCAAAACCCGATCGAGATGGAGGGGGTGTTCGAACTGCCCGAAGCCCAGCGTGACCGCTTCCAGTTCAAACTCACCGTCGATATCCCACCCCGATCGGACGAACGAGAACTGCTCGACCGATTCGACGACAATCCCGAACTCGAGGCCGACGCCGTCGAACAGGTCATCGATACCGACGACATCTTCGCTGCCCGAGCGGCTGTCTCGTCGGTGTACGTTGCGCCGCCGGTCAAAGAGTACATCATCGATCTCGTGACGGCCAGTCGAACGCATTCGGACGTTGCACACGGCGGGTCGCCGCGAGCGACGCTGGCGTTTCTCCACGCTGGCAAGGCGCGGGCAGCGATTCACGGTCGGTCGTACGTGATTCCGGACGACGTGAAATCGCTCGCTGAGCCGACGCTCGTCCATCGACTCGTGTTGAGTACCGACGCCGAACTGGGGAACGTCTCCCCGGCAAGCGTGGTCCGGGACCTGCTCGAGATGATCGAACCACCGTCTGGCGAACTCGATGCCAGCACGGCCGTGGGTGACGGGGGCGATGATGCCGGTTGAACCACTCGAGTACGAACGATGAGCTTCGTTGACGTTCTCCCGTTGGCTATCGTGATGATCGCGGGTCCACAGATCATCTCATCAATCTTCCTGTCCACGAGTGAACGGTGGCGCGCGAACGCTACGGCCTACGTCTTCGGTGCAGCTCTCTCTATCAGCCTCGTCGTCGCCATCGCGTACCTCCTGGGGAATAGTCTCGGGAGTGATGGCGGTCTGTTAGGTGCGAGTGCACGACAACTCCTTTACGTCGTCGTCCTCGCTCTCCTCGTCTACGCAGGGGTGGATACCTATCGAAACCGAACCGTCTCTGAGCCGCCGAAGTGGATGGGTGAGTTGACCAGCGCGGCGCCGCAGTTTTCGTTTCGACTCGGCTTTCTCTTGCTGGGCTTTTTCCCGACCAACGTCGTCACTTCGATCACCGTCGGAACCTACCTTGCGGCCAACGGTGCACCTGTTACGGACGCGGCGGGATTCGTTCTGCTCACACTCTTTCTGTTGGCGCTTCCGTCGCTTGGAGTGGTCATACTCGGCAAACGAGCCGAAACAGCACTCCCGCACATTCGCGATTGGATGAACGACAACTCGTGGATCATCTCCGAGGCGGTGATTGTCATCTTCGCCGTCCTGACGCTCCGGAATCTGCTCGGTTGAGACCCTGCCGGACGCGAAGACGCGGTAACTCCTCGGCGTTCACGCAGGGGAGGATATCACCACCTGTCGTAGGAAACGTCGACGTCGGCGGTTCCGACGAGGCTGAACGTCTCGATCTCGCCGTCGAACCGGTAGGCCGTTTTCTCGCCTGCTTCGACGCTTCCACGGACCTCGTTCCCGTCGATCACGCTACCGGTTGTTTTCGTGGCGCCGTCGTCGGTCGATTGCTCGACGCCTTCGCTGACGCTGAACGCGTACTGACTCGAGTCGTCGGCGTCCGTTCCGTCGAAGACGATCAGGTGTGGAAGTTGCTCGGTACCGTCGTACTCCTCGGGGTCGATACGTTCGTCGTCCAGGTAGACCTGTGTGCCACCTTCCTCGAAGGTACACTCGAGGAGGTCGCCGGTGAACTTGAGGCGGTGGACGCCGGTCTCGATTTCACCGATGGCTGTGTCACCCAAGACCGTCAGTTCGGCGTCGCCCTCGAGGACCTCGAGGTCACTTTCGACAGTCACCCGGTATCGTGAGGGGACGCCGTTGCCGACGACCGTCACGACTGACACGCTTTCACCACCGTACTCGGCGGGGTCGATTTGGTCGTCGTCGACGGACACGCGTGCGCTCCCATCGACGGTGAGCGACTGGATCTCGCCGGAAAACCGGTAGGCATCTCGCCAGCCAGTTACCGTCCCCGAGACGTGGTCGTCCTCGATGACCGTCGAGTCGTCGATAGATGCGCCCTTGTACGTCGAGGGTTCGATGGAGCCGTCGACCTCGATTTCGTACTGGCTTTCACCCGTCGTCCCGATGCCGTCGATGAGAATCGTCCGCTCGAGGGAGTCCGGTTCGTCCGTAACCGGATCGCCGCTGTCAGTCCCGCCATAGCTGCCCGCACCGTAGGCTCCGTTCCCATAGGTCGCATCGTCACCGCTCGAGTCGCCGGCGACGGTCTGTCCGGCCACGAGCGGAACGGCACAGGTAGCGAGTCCTTTGAGCACCGATCGCCGCTCGAGCCTCGACGAGGGTGGTGTTCTTCCACCATCAGAGCGGTCGGCAGTAGAAGTCCGGCGGTCTTGCGTCGTCGATTCATTCTGTTCCGTTCGTGAAAGATGGGTAGGTTCCATAGAGAGAACGACACTGTCACGTTTTCCTGACTACCTATATTTCGTGACGAACACATGTTGTGACTTTTTCTCCCCTCGGATTTGTCACGGACGCTCACCGAAAAAAGACGCTCTCTTCGAATGGGATGAGTGCACACTCGACGGGGCCGAATCTCGAGAAAGTGCCCTCGAGTGACGGTGCTTCTGAGGTTTTGACAGGGCGAACTCCCCTTCCGCTCACTCGTCGGTTTCGCTCTGTGGCTCCCACCGACAGGTGACTAACCCGGCGTCAGCGTCGACCTCGAGTGTCACTACCCGCTCGAGGCCAACCGCGAATCCGACGGCGAAAAACGAGGCCACCGGGTGGTCGAACTGTTCGAGGTCGCCGAACTCGTTTTTAGCGACCGCGACCGTCGCCCGTCCGTCGTCGGCATCGACGTCGACCTCCGCACTCCGGGCCAGTTCGAGCGTTTCGACGAGACCATCTGCCAGCTGGTCGCCGAGTTCTGTCGGTGAGCGGGCGAACTCGTCCTTGAGCGTTCGCCTCACTGAGCGCAACAGTTCGGTTCCCGTCGCCTCGAGCACTACCCCACGATGGGTTGAGTCGGTCACCAGCGGCGTCGTAAGCGTCGACGGATGTTCGGTTTCGGGTCGCTGGGGGACGAACAGTCGTGCCAGACGAGAGTCGCCCGTCGGGAGGTAGACGTGTTCGTCTTGCAAGCCGAGTTCCGCGGCGATGGCGGCTTCGTTCGCTGCCATCGTCCCGTACACGTTCTCGCTGACGTCCGCGGTGACGAAGCGCTCCGGGGTGAGGTAGTACGTGAGCAGGCCACCGAACAGTCCGGTTCCGGCGAGTGCGAACAGCACGTCACGACCATCGGGCAGCAAGAGACCACCGAGGCCCGCAACGAGGCCGAGAACCACGAGCCCCTGTGCCGTTTTCCGATACGGTGACTGGCGAGCGCTGACGTAGGCCTCGCGTAGCTGTCGGTTCTCCTCGGCGAGTACCTCGAGTTGGGCGCGACGTTCGACGTCGTCCGCTTTCGTTCCATCCTCCGCCGGCGGCGCCGTTTCGCTCGCCTCCGATGATGTCGATTGTCCCGATTCGGTATCGGTCCCGACGCGCTCGGAACTCATACCGCCTCACCGGAAGGATCGTGCGCCGTCTCATCGGTGGGCTCGTAATCTGATCTGGCGGTTTCCTCATTGGCGATGTCTAATGCAACTCGCTGGTATCTGTGAATCCCGTAGCCGACCATGAAAAACACGACAAGGAACGCCCCTGCAGCGAGCCACACCGAATCCGCTCGGAGGCCTGCCCAGATACCGCCCGCCAGCAGGCAGTAGCCACCGACGGTCACCCCGATAACTCGCGTCGGAGCCGATTGCCAGCTCTCCGTCACGTCTCCGACATTCGAGTGCTCGAGCAGCGACCGGGGCCACTCGAGCGGTTCGGTTTGCCCGGGTTGCGATGGTCGCTCGAGCGCTCGGATTCGCTCCCACACGCTGGGTGATGACGCCTCCCAGGACAACTCGAAAAGAACGATGGCGAGGAAGGCGCCTTCGAAGACGAGCAGTGAAACGATGCCGAGGCCGTTGGGAACGAGACCGACCACCACGACGTGGCCGACCGCGATGGCGAACGGGACGCCGAACGCGCGCCAGGTTGCGGCCGTGAGGAGCCCGGCAGCGAACCCAGCCACGCCGCCGAACACACTCATCGTCCCGATGAGAAACACAAATGCAAGCCCGGTCGGTGAATCGAACGGCTCCAGCCAGTCAACACGCCTCTCGAGAACCTCCCAGCTCATCGAGCGACCTCCCGACGCGTCCCCGCCGCGAGGATACTCGAGAGTCGATCACTGGGGCCGACCTCGAGTGCGGAGACTCGGTCCATACTGGCGAGGTCTCGCCGGTGTGATTCGAACGTCCGGTAGCGGTCGTAAGTACGTTCGATTCCGGTGAGTCCGTCCGATTCGAACAGTGGCGAGGGTGTGAGGAGGAGCAGGACATCGTTCCCGTTCGACCGGGCTAGCGTGACGGCTTCGTGCAGTTCGGCGAGGTTCGAGTCGTCGGTTAACACGACCGTCCAGGTGGTTCCCGGCTCTCTCGAGAGTTCGGCTCGGAGGGCGCGAAAGAGGGGGTTTGATTCGATTCGTGGCTGTGCGGATGCTCGAACGCGATAGAACGGTAACAGGCGATCGGCGAACCGGTCACCGTCACCTACCCCATCGATCGTGCCAGCGGATCTTCTCACGTCCGTCTCGAGGTGATCACGTGCTCGTCTGACGGTCCGTGGGGTGACCTGCTGATCGTGCCACGCCGAGGCGCCCGACGTACTGGCCTGTGGGGTATCGATGCCTGCGTGGTCGTTCGTCGCCTCGAGTTCGAGTAACGAGCGGCGAACGAGTGTGTACTGCTCCGGTCCGGTCGATATCTCGAGTCGCTCGGTGATGCCGTCGTCACCGATCGTGAGCAACCCGACCGGGTCACTATGTGTACTGGCACTCGAGGCCAGCGACAGCGCAACCTCGCGGAGGTAGTCGAGTTTCGTCTCGCCGGACGGCCCCCTTGTGAGTGGTGTTCTGTGGTCTACGACGAGCAGGGTGCGTCGGTGTGTCTCAGCTTCGAACGCACGAACGTGCGGGGTCGCCAGTCGGGCCGTGGCTTTCCAGTCGATTCTGGCGGCCGAATCGGTAGGCTGGTACTCGCGCAGTTCGGCCGGTTCGTACCCGGAACCGAGCCCGCCTGATCGGTGGTCGCCGGAGGCGATGGCGAATCGATCACCACCTTCGCCAACGTGTACCCGACGCGGACCCACCGGTTCGACGGTAACTGTGGGGCACTGTCCGAACGGAAATCGCTCGAGGAAAAAGTCATCCGACACTGTCACCGTCGCGGAATCGAACCCGTGGCGGCCAGCGACCGGCCAGGTGACCGATTCGGTTCGCTCGCTCTCCCGTTCGCCCGACGCGAGAGCCACCGATATCTGGGCTCCCGTCGCCGCGGTTGGTATCCCTGCATCGACGCTCACCGACAGTGAGACGGGTTCTTCCAGACGAACAGTCAGCGTCACTGGCGTCTGTTCACCAACCCGGATGCCCGAGCGCTCGGGCCACTGGGAAACGGTGAGCGACCCGGTAAGGTGTGTGACCTCCCTGGTGAATCGGTACTGCATTCCCAGCCACCAGGCTCCGACTAGCGCGCCCCCGGCCAGCAACACGGGCTGTGCGAAGACGCCCGCCAAAACCGCGAGCACTGCGACGAGCGAAACGATCGTCCACGACCGGCCCGTCAGATGCATTTTCGGCCCCTACACCGCTCGCCCGTTTGAATGTGCGGGGCGGAAACGACCGATTACGCCGAGTCGTACAGTTCAACCACGTGTTATCCTCGAGTGGCTGATTCCCACTCCACATTTTCACAGTCTGGACACTCACAACGAGGGATTGTCACGTCGACCCGAGTGGCTAGCTTTTGTGTCGCCGTCGAGAATCCCCCCGGGTGGTTACCGCTCGAGGAGCGACTCTCGTGTGTGTGCTCGGGGTAGGCGTAGCCCTCGCTACCGTCGCCGGTGGTGGTTTCGCCACCGCAACGACCGGTGAGGTGAGCACTGTCTCGAGTGCGTCGAGTGAACCGAGCGCCAGCGTACTCCCTGAAACGACGGCGAACGTGCCCTCGAGCACGAACCAGTTGTTCGTATCGACGACCCTCGTGGGTCAGCAGTCGGTCCAAGCGGACACCGATGACGATGCCGAAAACGAGACCCCTCGCCATCAAAACCCGGATGAGTACGAGGGTAGTGGTGACCAGGATGGGCTTCGACAGTGGCTCGGCGACCAGTTGGCTGATCGGCTGGCTGGCAGTACGGTCGCGTTGAGCGATGGCCAGTACGATCTCGCTCGTTCGTATCTCGACGACGAGTACCGCGATCTCGCTGGCCAGTACGTGGAGGTTGCCGACGAGGAGGACGACGAGCCCAACGGTTTCGAAACCGCACAGGACGAACAGACCGAACTGATCGACACGCTCGAGGAGTACGACGCGGTAAAGGAGGCATACGAGGAAGCACAGGCTGCCGGTAACGACCGTGAGGCGCGCCAACACGCCCGTCGTCTGCTCGAACTCGGCGACGAAATCGAATCGCTGGCCGAGGATCTCGACGACCAGCACGCTGACCTCGAGGAGGAAACCGACGGAAACCTCAGTGAGTCTCGAGACGGTCTCGCCACCGTTACTCAAGATGTGCAGGCGGACCGAACCGAGATTCAGAGCGAACAGTTCGTCGAAACCACGCTCGAACTCTCGAGTGCGGATGAAACGATTTCCTTTCTCGACCCGCTCAACGCCACGGGTGAACTTCGGACGGTGAACGGTTCGCCAGTCGCCAACGAACCGCTCCGTATCGAGGTCGGTAACCAGACGGTCCGTACCGAAACCGATAGCGACGGTACGTTCGACTTCGAGTACCGGCCGACGGCACTTCCCCTCGAAACGACTGCGCTGACGATCGAGGCCGTCCCCACAAACGGCTCCGTCTACCTCGAGAGTGAAGCCGCAATCGACGTTTCGGTCGAACAGATCGAGCCCACGATTTCGGAGCTGACGACGACGGAATTTGGCGCCTACGACGAGACGGTAACACTCGAGGGAACGATCTCCGCCGAGTCGGTTCCGGTCGACACCGTCCCGGTAGCAGTCTCTATCGCTGGCCAACAGCTGGGGACGATTCAGGCCGAAAACGGCTCGTTCGAGGGCGAGTTTCTCCTCCCACGGGCGGTACCGGCCGGTGACCACGACCTCGAGGTGACGCTCGCCTTCGAAGAGCGAGCCCTGGCTCCTGTGGGTGACACAACTGAGATAACCATCCGCGAGACCGACACGACGATTTCCATGGACGCGACAGCCGAGGATGACGACGCCATCCACGTTACTGGTACACTCGAGACGGCGGACGGAGCGGCTCTCGAGAACGAAACAGTCACTGTGACACTCGATGGGACGAGCGCCGGCATCATCGAAACCGACGCTGACGGCCACTTCGACGAAACCCTCGAGAGCGTGCCGACAACCGACGGCCAACGAACGCTGTCGGTGACCTACGACGACCCCGGCTCGAATCTCGCCTCCTCGAGTGCCGAAACGACCGTCGGTACGGCAGCCACCTCGAGTGATTCGTCGGTCAGTGTTCCGGTTTGGGTCTGGGGCGGGCTCGGTCTCGCGGCGGTTATCGCGGGCGGATGGTGGTATCGTGAGCGCCGTTCGGGCTCGAATCGCTCTCTCGAGGAGTTTTCCCCGACCAGTACGCAACGCCAGCGGCCACCGACTGAGTCGCGGCTCGTCTCGACCATGCTCTCACAGGCGAGAGACGCACTCGCTGACGGCCGGACGGATGACGCGATGCAATTCAGTTACGGGGCCGTTCGACGAACCATCGACCCGACACTCGAGGCGCGGGACCGGACTCACTGGGAGTTTTTCGAGCAGGTCTCCAGTGAGTCTGCTTTCGATGCGGACGACGTATCGTTGTTGTACGACCTCACTGTGGGCTACGAGCGATCGACGTTCGACACCGAACCGATCGAACGAGACCGCGCTGAATCGCTGTTCGTGCTGGCCGCCCGATTGTGCAATCGCCTCTCCTCGAAGACGAACGGCACCGATGGGAAGGACACCGAGTCACGATCTTGATCCGTGTGACGGGTTTTGAGCCACTCTTCCGGAGACGGATCGCTCGAGTGAACCGACCTTCACACATTTGATATATTCTTTACAATCATACTCTCAGGAAATTCTTACCCTCCTTCTCTCTTGTCTATCACATCTTCATGATAGTATGTTTATACGTACTTTTCAAACGAACACATATTCACCCACGACGGTAAGGTCGACGACAGGTGTCGCTACTGTATGCGGTTTACTCGACGAGATCTGTTGGCAGTCGGTGTCGGTCTCCCTGCGACGTACGGTGTGGCGTATCACTCGGCCGGTGTCGGTGCAACCGATGGCACTGTCGAAGGAACGTATGGAGCGGGTGGATACGGGATGAGTGCATACGGTACCCTGCCAGAGGGGGATACTGACGAGCACGATGATACCGGGGGTACCGGATCCGACGGCGATGCATCCGACGAGGACTCGAGTGAGAACGGTGACGAGGACTCGAGTGAGAGTGATGACAGCAACAGTGGCGACAGCGGTGGGACCGGCGTCTATCCACCTCGAGACGATGATAGCGATGCCCTCGAGGATGACGACTCGGCTGGTGCAGACCGATCGGATGAAGACACCGACTCGGAGAAGGTCACAGACGACAGTGCAGATGCATCCCCAGTCGATGATGATGGTGACTCAGGTTCCGATGAATCGGTTGCCGACGGTAACGAGAACGCAGACGATATCGTGGATGACGACTCGAGTGAATCCAGTGGGGACGACTCGAGTGAGCACAGTGGCAACGACTCGAGTGAGCACGGTGGAAACGACTCGAGTACGAACTCCGACGATGGCTCCACACCGGAATCGGACGACTCATCGAACGCGGATGCTACAGACAATCAGTCGAACGACACCGATGACAACACTGCAACGAACGTCTCAGCCGACGGCTCACCCGGGTTCGGGGCTGGAGTCACGGCCGTCGGCGTTACGGGAACGGCGCTCGCACTCGAGCGTCTTCGCCAGAACGCAGACACGGGCGATGAGAGTGACGACTCGAACGATCACTGCGAACCGTAGGCGTCCGCTCCGTAGGGGTCAGCACCGTACCCCGACCCGCTCGAGGCCGTCGCCGATTGTGCAGCCAGTGGAATCGCGGCGATACCCAGCAGTGTGAGTGCCGAACGCCGTCCCATACGAGACTCGGTCGTGACCTCCGATTCCGATTCGCCATCAGTATCGTTTCGCGCCGTCGGTTCGCTACGAGTAATCACGTTTTACCCGCTGAACTCGCCGGGTATAGGGGGTCGGCTCCACCAGTTCTTCCTTTAAAAAATGGTCGGTAATATTTCATTTATGGCGACTGTACCGATCACTCGAAGCTGTGGTGGAACGATACGTCCATGACCCGATAAAAAGGACTGAGGCGTTACTGATTTCTGGACGACTCGTCGCTGCGATCGGTGTAGACGTAGTACGCGCCAGCGATGAGCGCCACGATGACCAGCAAGACGACGAGCCAGGTGAGCCACGAGGTGCCATCATCTTCCTCGACGCTGGCGAGTTCAGTCGCGACCGCCACGTCTTCACCATCGACGGTGATGTCCTGGGTCATGTCCTCGAACCCATCTGCGGTGATCGTCGCCGTGTACTCGCCGTCTGCGAGTTCGACGGTGACGACACCGTCCTCGTCGGTGGTGTACGTCTCGCCGTCGATCTCGACGGTAGCACCGGCGATCGGCTCGCCGTCACTGTCGGTCACGACGATCTCGGTCTCGTAGGCTTCATCTTCCGGTGGATCGTCGACGGGTGGCTCATCTTCTTCGACGGTCAGCGTTTCAGTCGCGGTGTCGCTGTTGCCAGCGTCGTTCGTGACCGTGAGTTCGACCTCGTAGGTACCCGGCTCGAGGTCACTGCCGACTTCTACAGTCTCCGTATCGCCGACGTCCGTGCCGTCGAGTATCCACTCGTACGATTCTATCTCACCGCTTCCCGGTTCTGCGTTTTCCGCCGAGAGGGTGACCGTTTCACCTTCCTCGAACGTTGTGTCCGGGTGGACATCGATCACTGCCGTCGGCTGGGCAGTTTCTGCAACCGCGAAATACGAGAACCGCGGCGTTTCGACGTCGAGAACGATTCGGTCATCGCCGACTTCGACGACATCGCTCTCGAGTGGGTCCCACACACCGTCAACGTCGTCGAACCGGTACGCAGTCAGCGCATCGGTATCGACGTCATCGTCGAATTCGTCGCCCGAGATCGTGAGACGGATCGTTCCGGCGGTTTTCTCGAATCCTTCTGAGACGCTGATTCGCTGGAGGGTGAGTCCATCACCAGGCACCTGTCTGACCCCTTTCGGTGGAGCAGCGACGTCATATCGCTGGACCAGCACGTCGATCGTCTCCTCGCTCTGGAACGTGATTGACGTGACCGGGGAGTCGTCGCCAAATGTGACCGTCGAGGCACCGACCTCAGGATCGAACGCTGCTCTGCGTTCTTCGCTATAGTCGGCGTTCGGATCGGGCTCGACCGGGATTGCTGGTGGGTCTGTCGGTTCGTCCGGCTCATCCGGCGGCGCTGGCGGTGCCGGCGGCGCTGGTACCGGTTCGGGGTCTGCTGTTGCAACCGAAACCGTTGCGGTCGCCTCGTCGTCGACCGTCCGGACGAGTGCCTCGTACTCGCCTTCTTCGGCGAGTGTCACGTCGAAACTGACGGTTTCAGTCTCGCCGTCAGCAAGCTCGAGTTCGACGGCTTCCTCGAGGCTGCCGTCGAGTTCGAACTCGACCGCGCTCTCGCCGGGCGCGTCACCGGTGTTTTCTATCTCGGCCACGACAGTCGCGGTTTCGTTCGGTTCGACCTCGAGTGTCGACTCGTCTTCGTCGATCGTTGCCGCGATGAACGGGAAGCCGATGTCGTCACCGGTGAGCGTGACCTCCTGAAGGTCCGCCGATTCCCACTCGACGGCCGGATCGGCCTCGAGTTCCTGACCGTTGACTTCGAAGGTCACCGACTCGCCCGCATCGTCACTGGAGCCGGGCACTTCGAGTTTGTCGTCGTCGATACTCGGCCCACCAAACTGCCCGGGTTCGGTAACCGTAACCGAGCCGCGTTCTTCGCCATCGACGAGGGCGACGATCTCGGTCCCGACGGGTGCCGGTTCGCCGTTGAGCGTGACCTCGCCGTAATACGCTGCGGGCACCTCAGGTGGCGAGTCATCAGCAAGTGCCGGGGCTGCCGCACCGACAGAAATCACCGAAAGCACCAGTACCACCGCGAGGGCGATGGCACACACTCGAGTGCGTGTCTCCCTCATCTGGTGGCGTCCTCCGTTGTATTGTGTGTCATTGGTTGTAGACGTTAGTGGAAGGGTATAGGCTCGGTGATTATTCGGTTACCGTGACGGTGACGGCTTCCGAAATGACCGTTTCCGCTGCACCGTCTGTGTTGTACTGCGTGATCGGTGGTCCCTCTGGATCGCTCTCGCTCGCAGCAACGTGGAGCATCGCGAAGACCTCCGTGTCGTCCTCGAGTGGGTCCTCGAGGGTGACCGTCACGTTGTCTCCATCTGCCGTGAGAACGTCACTGTAGCCGAGGATATCGCTCGGGTCAGAGGCGTTGTGAATCGCGATGGAGTAGCCATCGCCCGGCACTGGTTCGACCGAGGAGGTGTTGACCTCGACGGTCTGGTTGCCGTTGGTCGCTTCCTGGTCATCCATCGAGACGGATGCGGCGTGGACGGTCGCGGTGTCGGCATCGAAGACCGCGTCTGCGGTTTCAGCCGAAACGGTATCACCGACTGCGTACGACTCGCTCAACCCGTCGACCGGGATCACGTGAACGGTGTGGTCACCGGGGAAGCCACCGGCGTCTTCGACGTCGATCAACTGGGTCGTTCCGTCGAGTTCGTCGGCAGCGAACGTGTCGAGTCCTGCAATCGTGAGGTCTTCGCCACTCTCGTAGGTGACGACGACGGCGCTCTCGACGTTCGCTTCGACATCAGCACCGACGTATGCCGTTCCTTCGTCATCGCCTGCAGCCTGCTGGATGAAGTCGACCGATCCGTACTCGACAGTCACGTTGACTGCCTCGCTGTCATCAGCAGTGTAAACCGTCACCTGCTGGTCGCCGACAGCGACGAAGTCGCCAACCGTGGCTTCAATTTCGATAGTTTCAGTCACTCCAGGCTCGAGTTCGACTACCGATGCGTTGAGTTCGTAGGCGTCACCGGACGCTCGTGGCAGTACGTCGGCCGGTCCGAACGTCGAGGTGACAATCTGGGACGCCGACTCGGTACCTTCGTTCTCGATCGTGTAGTTGGCGGTGAACGTATCACCGACGGCAAACTCGGTCGGGTCGACCTCGAGGTCGGTCACGTTGAAGTACACCTCGTCTTGCAACGCGACACTGGCCGTCCCGGGTCCGGTTTCGACGACTGTGCCTTCGTAGCCCTCAGCGTCGATGTAGACGTTCTGGGTCTCTCCGCCGAGCAAGGCAGGGATGACGTAGCTTCCGTCGTCAGCCGTCTGCGCGCTCAGAGACGTTCCTGCAACGTACACCTGGGCACCTTCGATTGGCTCGCCGGTCACGGCACTCGTGACCTGACCGTCGAGCGCGCTTGCGTCGATGTTCAGGTTGTCGTAGGCTTCGTTGAGCGTCATTCCGTCGTACGTTGCGCCGGCCATCGTGGCGTCGTCGTCGACGAACACGAAGTAGCCCGCGAACGGGTTGACGTAGTTGTCGTGACCCGAGAGTGTTTGCACGCCGTCGAAGCCACCATCGGGCACCATTTGCGAGCCCGCTTCATCCTGGATCTGGATGACGCGGTCTTCGCTTGCGGTGGACACGAAGGCGTCTTCGGGTTCGTCGTACACCGACGGTGCGACGAAGTTCCAGCCAGCGCTGACGTCGCGCTGTGCTGGCGTGGACGTCTCGTCCTGACCGGGTGTACCGGCGAATTCGACCGTTGCGGTCGTGTCTTCGTTCGTCGTTACGACCAGTGCATCAAGCGCGCTGACTTCCGTTTCACTCGTCGTCGAAGCCCAACTGTTGTTCGCCGCGTCGTACTTCCAGACGACGAGTTCGGCTTCACTCGAGAAGACGTCACCAACGGTACCACCTTCGATGTCGGCTGGGACACCGAGCGAGTAGGTCTCGTCGGCTTCCAGCGTGAAGGTGAACGTTGGGTCACTACCGAGCTCGAAGTCCTGTTCGACCGGCGTCAACTGATCGTCCATGACGACAGTTTCGGTAACATCTCCGTAACTGCCTGAGCCAGCGGTCACGTCGTACTGACCGGGGAACGCCGGATCGAGGCTGTACTGGCCTTGGCTGTCAGTAATCGTGGTGAACGTGTCGAATCCGTCAGTTGCTGTCACTTCGACACCGCCAAGCGGTTCGCCGTCGGTGTCGGTCACGGTCCCGCTCAGCGTGCCGGCACCGGTCAGGGTCGTCGTTCCCACGGCGAAATCGACGATTTGACCATCCTGAGTGATCGTAACGAACTGATCGATGTCATCTCCTGGCTCACCGAGGACCGCCCACGGTGCCGTATAGCTCAACGGAATCGTCACGTTTTCGCCTGGGCCGAGTTCGAAGGCTCCGGACGTCCCTTGTACCCCACCGATGATATGGTCGAGGGTCGCAGTTTCGGTGAAGTCACCGGTGTTTTCGATCGTCACTTCGCCCCCATCGATCGGATTGAGGTAGAAGTCTTCAGCTGGGAAGTCCGTGGCGGTGATCTGCACGGGTACAGGCTCGGAATCCGATTCGAGGACGACTGTTGGACCGGTCGTCACCTCGAGGCTGTCATTGAGTCCTTCAAAGGTGTGATTGAACCCGATCAGTTCTCCGGCTGCCGCGTCGTTCTCAACGGTCAGCGTCGCGGTCCCATTGAGTCGGTCAAACTCTTCGGTGGTCCCGAGGATGTCTTCGCCCTCGTACATGACACTGACGTTCGAAGCGTTGGCGGTCGCCTGTTCGTGTAACTCGACCGTCAGCGCTTCGAGATTTGCCACGTCAACCTCGATATCGAACCTCTCACCGCTCGGAACCTCTGCTGGCTGTCCCTGCACGAGCGCAACGTCGATTTGTGACTCGAGCGTGACTTCGACGTATTCGTCACCGTCGTCGACTGTCACGTTCGTGCTGGCGGGTCCGTAGCCGAAGGCATCAGAGACCTCGAGTTGGTACGTACCGTCAACGGCCTCAAAGGCCGCCGTACCGTCGAGTGCGTACTGTTGTCTGTCGGCGTCACCAAGGGTGACGAGTGCACCGCTGCCGTCAGGTAGCGCCTGCGGATAGCTATTATCAGTTATCGGATTACCGTCCTCATCGACAACTTGTACCGACACCGTCGAGCTACTGTCGTTGACTGCTGCAGCGGCAGCGTACACGTCGATGATGCCTGTTCCGTACCGGACATCGGCAACTGAATCGAAATGGAGATTGACGAATTGGTCCTCAGATACACTGAAAGCATCACCAGCCGTGGCGTCACTGATCTGGTTCGGTGCCGGTTTCGTCGCCGTCTCCTCGAGGACGTTCTTCGCTTCGGTTGGCGTCAGATCATCGTCCTGTGCCATCAACAGCGCAACGGCACCGGTGACGTGTGGTGCGGCCATACTCGTTCCGCTGAGTTCGGCGTACGCATCGTCACCACCGACGTAGGAGCTGTTAACGGCGGCACCGGGTGCGGAGACGTCAGGCGTGACGTAGTGGTCCGGCCAGTCATCGGGGGCGATGAAGCCCCACTCCTCGGCGGTATCGATTTCGGTCCCCGTCGAGAAGCCGGTCACCTGGCGATCGATGTCAGTTGCACCGACAGCAGTCCCGTTGTAGACGTTTCCTGGCGTCCCCTCACTTCCCGGGCCCGAGTTGCCCGACGAAGAGACGATGTGGGTTCCCGCTGCTTTCGCGTTCTTGATCACGTCGATGTAGATGCCAGCGTACCCGCTCCCACCGAGGCTCAGGTTGGCGACATCTGCGTCCTCATCGACGGCTTTCTGCATTCCCGCGACGATCGCTGCGAGCGTCGTTCCGCCTTCTTCGGGGAAGACGTTGATCGCGAGCAACTCAGCGTCGGGAGCAACACCGATGTGCTTGCCGCTTGCATCGTTGCCGAGCACCGTTCCGGCAACGTGAGTGCCATGCCCGTTATTGTCGTACGGAGTGACGTTGCGTTCGTTTCCGTCGAAATCGAACGCCGCCCAGTTCGAGGTGTTGTAGTCGTCGAACGCTTCATGGTCCGGATTCACGCCCGTGTCGATGACGGCCGCTTTGACGCCCTCGCCTCGAGTGCCGAACGCCTCCCAGGCTTCGGGTGCGTTGATCTGCTCGAGGCCGTAGGTGTGATTTGCGTCCTGATTCGTGGAGACGTCACCAGCACTGGTGCTGACTGCCTCAGGCTCGATCAGGTCCACTTCGTAGTTCGGATGGAGTTCAGTCACTCCGTCTATGCGTGCGAGATCATCGAGGTTGACCTGACTGGTGTCGACTTCGACCAGCACGGCGTTCGTGATCCAGAACTCGTTTTTGATCGTGAGGCCATCGAGTCGCTCTGCGTGTAACTCGAGTTGGGCCTGCGTAATCTCGGCTTCCTCTTCGAGTGCAGCCTGTGAGTCACTCGCTGGTGTTGCGTCGCCGGTCACTTCGGCGAACGTGTGTGACTCTGTGGCGTCCATTCGAACGAAGACATCGACTGTCTCGCCACTGTTTGCTTCCGCCTCGAGTTCCGAGGAGATCGTTACCTCACTTGTCGATTGTGTAAGCACCTCATCCACACTGAACTCGTCGTCGACCTCGCCGTCCGTGCTGGCGAGGCCGGGCGCTGCCATCGCAACCGGAGAGGTTGCCATCAACAACGCCATAATGAGTACGAGTGCGGTCCCTAACCCTGTACGTATTGACATTCGTGTGTCTATACCTATCGCAGGACTGGATTGACTTATAATTATACGAAGTAAAAAGGCAGTAAATTATTCTGACTCCAAAAGGATTTTATATGTGTTCTGACCGTGTATAAAAACATATACAACTTCTGTTATATTTATTCCCGTTTATACTCTGCAGGGATCGGCCCAGTCTGCAGTCTAGCGCTTTCGCTCGAGATTGCTCGAGAAAACGCACCCGAAAAAACGGAACCGCTGCTAGTCGCTCTGAATCCGCGGTGCCAGCATGTACGTTACCTGGCCCTGACCTTCTGCAAAGCCGAAATACAGCTTAATCGGGAACTCCTCACCTAGATCCAGGGTCACTTCGGTATCGCCGGGAATCGCCTTGTTCATGTCTTTCAGGTAATCCAGCGAGAACAGCGAGTGGGCCGGGCCGACCTGCAGGTCGATCAGGTCGTCTTTGGTCAACTCGAGGTGGACGTCGTCGGTGTCACCCTCGGCGTTGACGTAAAAGAACTCCTCGGCGTCGTCGACACCGAGTGCGATGTGGTCGGAGACCATATCGGCGGCTTTCACCGAACGGTTGACGTCTTTGCCCTCGAGGACGACGCGGGCTGGCAAGTCGAGGTCCGGAATGTCCGGCTCCTGGCGGATCGAGTCGGGGTCGATCAGCGCGAGGGTGTACTCGAGGCCGTCGATCTGGATGTGGAGTTTGCGCGTTTCTTCGTCGAGTTCGAGCTGGATGAGCTGGCCGGATTCGGCCATGCCAGCTATGTCTTCGAGTCTCGAGAGGTCGACACCGATGAGGCCGCCGTCGGCCTCGTAGGATTCGAAGGCGGCGGCATCGAGGGTGAGGTCTACCATACCGACGTTGGCGGGGTCGACCGCTCGAATGGAGAGCCCCTCTTCCTCGAGGTGAATCTTACACTCGTCGACCAGCACGCTCACAGAATCGAGCGCACTGGTGAGCGTTGCCGCGCTCACGATGGCCTTGAACATATAGGTCGTGGTACGAACGGTCGGTACAAAAAGGCACCCTTTATTCTCTCTCGGAGGCTCGGTGATGCGTTGTGGAGGTCCGTTGAGAAAACCGCATCCGGGACTGCCGAGAGTCCAGTTCAGGTTGTTCTCGAAATCCTGTCCGTTGTCACTCGAGGGGCGCTTGTAGAATCATCGCATGCTGACAATACGGCTGAGGAATAGGGTTTCACTCCGATGCTTTCTGCATTTCCTATACGATGAGAACCAGAAGTGCCCTATATCGATTTCATTCACCAACTCAGTCCCAATGGGGTCTACGCACATGCAGTTCAACTCTACTACAATCGTTCTAACGATTTGTGTGCTTCTCGCAATGGCTATGATTGGTCCATTCGCAGTGGGTACCGGGGACGCTGCGGATGTACAAAAAGTGGATACACTACACACTGGTGACGAACCAGTTGAACCACCACTTGAACCAATGGTTATCGATGCGGTGATTGAGGAGACGATGGCTGAACACGACGTGGCAGGGGCAACGGTCGCGTACGTGGAGGGAGACGAGATCGTCTACACCGAGGGCTATGGGCATGCCGACTACGAGACGGGTGAGTCTGTCGATCCGGATGAAACCTCCTTCATGATCGGATCGGTCTCGAAATTGCTGGTCTGGACCGCGGTAATGCAGGGCGTAGAAGATGGCACGCTCGACCTCGATGAGCCAGTCGGGACGTACCTCGATGCCTACGAGTTCGAAGGCGACGACGAAGTAACGCTTGCACACCTTGCAACGCACTCAGGAGGATACGATGACCGCTTCAAAGGGATCTTCGTCCAGGAACACAGTGAGATCGATGAATGGGAAGGAAAACTCGAATCGGAGATGCCGCCACAGATCTGGGAGCCTGGCGAGACGATCTCATATTCGAACCACGGTACCGTCCTTGCCGGCCTCGTCGTTCAGGAAGCGTACGGCAAACCCCTCGAGTCCCACATTGAGGACGAAATTTTCAACCCACTGGGGATGGACAGCGCCACGTTTGTCCAACCCGCTCCAGAAGACCGAACGCTTTCGAAGGGGCACGTCCCGGTCGATGACGGGTTCGAAACACGTGACCCGGCGATCGTCGGTATTCCACCAGCTGGTTCGATGAGCTCCACCGCACCCGACATGGGCGCGTTTGCGCTCGCTAAACTCCAAGACGGGGCAGTCGAACACGACGGTGAGAATGTCCAGATCCTCGAGCCTACGTCAGTCGCGGAGATGTTCGATCAGCAGGCGACGAACCATCCGGGTGTACAAGGATTGGGCTACGGGTATATGTTGAGCGAATATCGTGGCGAGCAACTTGTCGTGCATACCGGTGGAACCGAGTACTTTCACACGTTGTTCGTCTTGTTTCCCGAACACGACGTTGGTCTCTTCGTGAGTTTCAATTCGATGGCACCGTTCGACGATGTCCTCGACGGATTCATGGACGAGCGATTCGAACCGGTCGAGAGTTCGATCGAATCGGATCCGACGACGGCTGACCGAGCGGACGAGTACGCCGGGGAGTACCGGATGACAACGTTCCAGACGACACACGAAAAGTTCCTGGGACTGGCTCAAGGGACAGTGACGGCCTCCGTGACCGATGACGGCGTGCTCGAACTCACATCACCAGCAGGTGAGAAGACTCGATGGGTCGAGGTCGAACCGGGCGTTTTCGAGCCCAAAACCGACGATGATGCAAGTTTCGGACAGACGAGCGTGGCGATCGAAGATGGCTACCTCTACATGAACGCACCAGCGCCACCATTCGAACGTCTCTCGTGGTATGAGACGGCGGGTTTCCAGGTCGGTCTCGCCGGCGCAGTTATTGTGACGCTCCTCTCAACGATTGTCATCTGGCCGATCAACGCCTACCGACACCGCGGTTGGGGAGCGATGCGTGGGTATCTGAACCGTCCTCGCCTCGCAATCCTGGGATGTGTTGCTCTTCTGGTGACGTTTATCGGTGGCGTCGCGTTGAATCCGCCGTTCGATATGGCGTCCTGGGTGTACGGCTTCTCGCTCTGGCAACGGCTGACGTTCGCGCTACTGTACGTCTTGGCCATCGGAGCCGTAGCCACGGTGGTCGCGGTTGGCATTGAGTGGCAACGAGTTTTCGTCGCCCGCGACCTCGATGCAGGATCAACTAGCCGGTACGGTCTGGTGTATCTGACCACTCTGGTAATGGCACTCCTCGTCTTACTCTGGCAAGCGTGGTACTGGAATCTATTCACAGCGGCGTTTTGAACACCCCTCCTTTGCAGCTTCACCCACACTTCATCTGCGTTCGCACAGTGTATAGCACGCAGGTCGTGTCGGCAATCACTAAAAATCCACTCAGTCCGACTCTCGAGTCTCAACGCAGTCCGAAGCCTGTAAACGGCTTCCCGCACTATGTCACCCAATCAATGACACGAAAAGACGACTACTACAATCGGGCGAAACAACAGGGATATCGCTCGAGGGCGGCGTACAAACTCAAACAACTCGACGACCTCGAGGGGCTGATCGAGGGCGGCGACACGGTCGTCGACCTGGGTGCAGCACCGGGTGGCTGGCTTCAGGTCGCCGCCGAGAAAGTCGGCCCGCGGGGCCGCGTCATCGGCGTCGACCTCCAGCGAATCAAGGACCTCGAGCAGACTGACCTCGCCGAGCGAACCGAAACCCTCCGCGGGGACATGACCCAGGACAAGACCAGAAAGCGGGTGCTCGATGCGGCCGAAGGGCCGGTCGACTGCGTCATTTCGGACATGGCGCCGAACATGTCCGGTGAGTACTCCCTCGACCAGGCTCGTTCGTTGCACCTCGCCCGGATGGCGTTCGAAACGGCCCTCGAGATACTCGACACCGGGGGGAACTTCGCAGTCAAGGTGTTCGAAGGCCCCGACGTCGACGCGCTCCGGGCCGACCTCGAAGACGAGTTCCAGTACGTTCGAGCGACGAGTCCGGACGCCTCTCGAAAATCGTCCTCGGAAATCTATCTCATCGCTAAAGGACTGTTGACTGCCCCCGTGGAAGTCGGGGAGACGCTCGAGGTCGAGATCGTCGACACCGGTTCGGAAGGTGACGGCATCGCCTCGATCGAGGGCTACCGAGTGTTCGTCTCCGACGTGGACGCTGGTGAAACCGTCCGTATCCGTATCGAGGACGTCAAACCCAACTTCGGGTTTGCCGAGCGACTCGAGGAGTAGTCTTTTCGAGAGGGAATACTACGAGTCGTCGACATCGAGGCGGTCGTGTCTGGCGTCGATTTCGTCGAGCAGGTCGAGCGTTTTTCGGATCGACGATCGAATCGCGTCGCTACGATTGACGAACTTCCCGTCGTCGCCGACGTGTTCATCGAGATCGTCGAGCAACTCCTGTGGAATTTCGACGCTGATCTTGGGCATACTGGACGTTGCTGCCCGTGATTCTTATATTGTTGGTCGGCTTTGCTCTCGAAGGAACAGTCGACGGCAATTGGATAGTTGGCGACAAACGCTGCCGTCTTATTCGGCGACGGCGTCGGTCTCAGGTTCGGGACTCGTTCTCGAGCCGCCCTTGCCACCGAACAGTCGGCCACCGGCGGTGAGGACGTAGAGGACGGCCAGCCCGAGCAGATACGTCAGCGCGAGTGGGGTGGCGAGCAAGATCATCGTCAGGATGCCTTTGGGACTTGCGAAGGCGGCGAAAGCGAAGATACCGACGACGACGGGTCGCCAGCGCCGGAGCATCGTTCGGTAACTGATGATGTTGCCGACGTGGAATAGCGCCATCGTGACGATGATGTTGAACAGGAAGCCGATGCCGACGGTGGTGTAGATCACGAGCCAGAAGAAGCTCTTGATGCGGTAAGAGACCACCATCCCGTTGGTTACCGCGTCGGTGACCAGATACGAGATGATGGCGGGGGCGACCCAGAAGAAGCCGAGGTAGGTTCCCACAGCGAATCCAACGGCGAGGGTGCCACCCCAGACGAGGAACACGCGCTGGTCTCCGCGAACCAGGCCGCGTTCTTTGGCCGCCGGCCAGGCGTAATAGAGCAAGAGCGGGAGGACGGCGACGAAGCCCGCGAGCACGCTCACTTTCACGGCGAAGATCAACACTTCGACGGGGTGAAGGGCGATGACCAGATCAGTTTGCTGGAGGAACGCGTCAAGCCCCATCTCGGGCTGATACAACTCGTCGTCGGGAACGAGTTGCTCGAAGTGTTCCTGTGGGAGTCGCGCGAGGAAGCCGGTCTGTTGTGGACCGGCGTTGCGGGCAACCTCGTCGAGGACGTCCTGTGGGACGCGGCTCAAGAACAGTTTGAGCACGTCACCGACGCCGCCCTGGTACAGCCAGAAGAACGTCCCGGCCATGACGACCATGAACAGGCCGACCAGCCGGAACATCTTGGAGGTCAAACTGTTGAAAATGAACGCCAGGTCGTAGGCGTAGCCTCCGATGTCCTCTTCGGTGGTCTCGTCTTCGGTGAACGGGTCGAGCATCCCCGCGGCCGTGCTCGAGAAGATGCTCGAGTCGTCTTCTTCTTCGGCTGCGGCTGCGGCCCCGTCGCCACTTGCCTCGGCACCCCCAGTCTCGCCTTCGTCTTCGGCCTCTGCTGCCGCATTGAGCGTATCGAATCGGTTGAGGATCGCCTGGGCTTTCTCCTTCTCGTCATCGTACATCGCTTCCCGGGCTTCCTCCATGGCCTGTTCTTCGCTCATCGCGAGGAAGACCTGTGCCGGGGCGCGTTCGATGGCCTCGGCATCGAGAACGCTCAGATCGATCTCCGAGGGGTCGGTCGCCGTCCTGAGCGCCGATTCACGCGGATAGACCGGGCTCTGGAGGACCTTGAGCGTGTAGACGATCAACACCAGCAAGCTGATCGTCAACCCGATTGCCACTCCAGAGGCGATCGTGCCCGCGATCCCGTAGGTTTCCGGGAGCGTTTCGACAATCGAGGAGCCACTGGGTCTCATCCAGGCGGGGAATGAGGGGTAGATTTCGGCCTCGAGGTAGTCGAACGCGCCGTAGGTGATGGCGACGGCGGCCGCGGTAGAGACGGCGGCAATCGCGAGCACGAACTGGAGAGCGCGTCGCTTGACTAACGCAGTGCCCCCGTCGAGTTCGGCCGCGCCTTTCCGACGGATGTTGGCGACGAGTTTCGCCAGCCCAAGGCTGAACACGTAGAGGACGATCATGGGCGTCGCCCACATGATCAACGTGAACGGATCGGGCGGAGAGAACAGTGCGCCGAAGACGGTGATGCCGACGATAGCGTGGCGCCACTTTTCGCGGAACGTTTCGTAGGGGACGATTTCGGTGTACGAGAGCGCCCCCATAAACAGCGGCAGTTGGGCGGCCAGTCCGAAAGAGAGGGTCAATAGCGCGATGAATTCGGTGAACTCCGTGATGCCGAAGCTGGGTTTGATACTCATGCTGACGGCGTTCCCGGCGAGGAAATCGAACGCATAGGGGAAGAAGACGACGTACGCATAGACCAATCCGATGACGAAGAGAACAATCGATGTGACGATGAAGCCAGCAGCGTAGGTCTTCGAGATCGGGACGACGCTCTGAATCCCACGCTCACGAAGCTTCTGCCGGGAGAGATACAGCAGTGCCGGGATAGCGACGATGATCCCGACGATCATCCCGATTTTCGCCTGTAACAGGATGACCTCGAACGGCGTCCGCGTGATGATGTCCGTACTGTCGGCGACGTACGTGGCCATCTCGGCTTTCGCGGTCGCCTCCAAAAAATCCCAGATGTAGAGTCTGAGCGCGTAAAACGAGCCGATAAACCCGATCACGAAGACGATAAACACCTTCTGGAGGTTTTCCTGGGCGCTCGAGAACAGCGCGCCCAGTGATTCTCGCCCGCTATTAATCGCTCGGGCAGTGTCTTCGTCGATAGCGCTCATTCGATGGGCGTAGGTAGCTTATATCCAGTTATCAACCTTTCGAGTCAATGCGTAAGCTGAACCCACCAAACCTGACGGCCCCGGTCCTTTCTGGGTTCTCTCACGGACGTGGCGTAAGAAAAAGGCCTATAACCGGTGGCCTATCTATATCTCGATAGATGCCGGACGAGTCGGACGAAGGGTCGGGTACCGAGGACCCAACGGAGCCACTGCCCTCGAGCCCTGAGCCGTCGGAATCCGACGCGGAGGACCGCCCGCAGGATGACGACACGCCGGGCGAAGACTCGAGTGACACTGACGCAAGTGAGTCCGTCTCCAACGAGACTGACTCGGATTCGTCGCCAGCAACCGATGGCGATACTACAGCCGACGGTACCGCCTCGAGCGACGACGCCGATGATCACGATCAGGATGGTGAGCCGACGACTGCCGAGGAGCAGACCGAAGACGGCTCACTCGAGGCGGCTGCAGAATCCACTGAAGCCGAAGACGGTACCGAGCCGGAGGCTGCAAACGACGATGAGCCAGCCGACTCGGACACTGACGGTGATGGTCTCACGAAAACGGACGACGATGGCGGCCACTCCCGGGAGTCCTTCGAGGACGTTCCACTCGAGGACCGACCACGGTTCGGCCCACGACCGACGCGTGGCGCGCGAGACGACGACGGACGGGGCCCTCGGAGCTCGGCCGATCGCGACCCGAACGGTGAGTCCGTAACGGACGCGGACGAGGATGACCGATCGCTCGAGGACGAAGCCTCGAGTGACGACGAGAGCGAAGAAGTGCCGGATAGCGAGAGTGTGGAGACAACCGACAGCGACGACGCTGCCGACGACGCCGACAGCGAAGACGGCCGGGCAGCAGACGGTGAGAAAGACGAAACTGACGGCGATGACGACGACACCGGAACCGTCGACGATGACGACCTCGAGGAGCCCCCGGAACGGCCGGAAGGTGACGAGACGGCCGAACCCCCTCGAGCGAAAACCGATGGCGACGGCTTCGGGTCTGCACACGATCCCGAGCGCCAGGAACCGACGTATCCGGACCCAGACGAAGATATCGGTGGCATTTCGACGCCACCCGACGACCAGGAGATGCCCCTGGCCGACCACATCGAGGAGATGGTGTTGCGGCTCGCGGTCGTCTTACTCATCGCTGCAGCCGCAACCGCGATTGCGCTGCTGTGGGCCTCACAGGCCATCGAGTTCATCTGGTTCAACATCTTCCCCGGCCCGACGGTCGAGGTGCCACCGCCGCACGTGTACCATCCGCTCGAGCTGTGGCTGACCCGGATCAAAGTCGCCGCACTGGCGGGTGTTATGGTCGCCGTCCCGATGTTCGTCTACGAGTGTTACCTGTTCATGCGCCCGGGACTGTACCCCCACGAGCGCAAGTACTACCTCGCCGCAGTTCCCACGAGCGTCGTGCTCGCGGGTATCGGGATGCTCGTCTCGTTCGTCGTCGTCCTCCCGATTTTGTTCCGGTACTTCACGTTCTACTCCGAAGGGAGCGCCGAGATCGCCTACGCGCTCGGCGAGACGTTCAACCTGGTGATCACGCTCACCGGCTTCCTGGCTATCGTCTTCCAGATTCCGTTGTTTATCATCCTCGCGGTGATGATGGGCGTGACCACTCGCCGGTGGCTCGCTGACAAGCGGATTTACTTCTGGGCGGCCTTCGCCGGGCTGTCGTTCATGTTCACCTTCGACCCGACGCTCATGGCCCCGATCATCGTCGCTATCATCATGATCATCCTGTTCGAGGGGACGCTCCTCTTGCTCAAGTGGGTCGGACGGTAGCCCACTGTCGGTTCTTTTGTCCACTCGAGCACCGGTTTTTCCGATCGACTCATCGATTTCCTTTCACTGGATTTCATCAGCGGTCGAGGCGGATACCCCGAAAGGACCTCGCCGTCGAGAATCAGGACCACAGGTGTCTCTTCTCCTCACAGCGGGACAAACTCGAGTGCCAGATACCCGAGTACACCGGCGTAAAGGGGAATCGTCAGGTTGTCATCGACGATGAAATCGCCGATCTGTACTTTAATGCCGTCGGCGATGGTCGCGCCGATCGCTGCGGCGACCGCGACGTGCGGGCGCTCGAGGAAGAAGGGCAGCGCTAACAGCGTACTGGTGACGAACATCGTCGCGAGCGTCTTCGGGTGTTTCACTCGCCTGAGGGTGTTATCGGAGACGAGGCCACTGAGGGGATCGCCAATGGCGAGCATCAACATCCCGGCGAGTGCCAGCGGTTCTGGAAAGACGAGAACTGCGACGGTCATACTCACCATGTAATAGCCGTAGCCGGCGAACTGGTTCTGCTCGTACTCGCGGGTTAGCTTCTCGTAAATCCACCACTCGAGACCGACTTTGAGTCGCAGGACCTCGAGACCGATTGCACCCGCTGCGAGCACGACCATGAGGGCCTGAAATCGGGGCCACGTCAGCCCCAGATCGAAATAACTGGCCAGCAGGTAGAGCGCGACCAGTCCGGCCCCGCTCGAGTGGACGACCCGTCGCTTGAGTTCGTCAGCCATTTCCTATGCCCTTCGAGGGCAGGATATTCAGTTCGTCGGTTAGGTTTCGAGATTGCCGTGTGGCCCGTCGAGCGCTATCGCTGCGAGTCTCGCAAAATCAATGGCCCGATCGCCAGCGTCCGTTTTGCGAGCGTCGTAATGCGAACGACGTAGGCCATCAACAGGAAAAACGGCAACAGTGTCACGGTAAAAGCGATCCCAACCGTCCACAACAGGTTCTCGACGCCGAGTGTCGTTCCCGGAACCGTCTCCGGGGTGACGAACGCGAGCATCATCCCGCTCACCAGCAGTGCAGGGACGCTCACGTACAGAATCAACCGCGAAAGGTCGATCAGTGCCCACTGAAAATACAGCGTCTTGACGTGCTCGCGTGCGGGGCCATACAACACGAGCACGCGGTGGAGCGCCTCGAGCGCGTCTCGTTGTTCTCGTTCGAGGACCGCGTCGTAGCTCGCCCGGAGTCGCTCGAGCTGAAAGATTTTCCAGCCGTAGTTGAAGTCCATCGAGGCGTAGACGACGTCGAAGCTCCCAAAACGCGCGCCATCGAGTTTTTGGGATACGGTGTCGGCGTTGCCGGTGAGGCTGTCCACGAATTCGCCGACTTCGTCTCGGAGCCCGGCGTCATCGACGCCCGCTACCGAATCTGCGAGATCGGTTGCTCGCTCGCTTGCCGTCTCGACCAGCCGTCCCAGAAAGGCGGAGGGGTCTGCGGGAGCTGGTTCGCCGATCAGGTCGGTGACGCTATCGCGTACGTCCATCGTCTCGCGCATCCGATCGTGTTGGTCGCCGAGGGGTCCGTTTTCCTGGGAGAGAATCATCTGCCCGATGGTCACGACCAGCGTGACGGCGGTGATGATCGCCGTGAGCATCGCCGAGAACATGACTTCGATCACCGCTCGCTCGAGTAACACCGACGAGAGTCGCGGTTCGAGGAGTGCTCCGAGCATGAATAGGACGAATACGGTCACCGAGAGGACGACCGTGACGAACAATCGATTCGCGCCGACGAGCAACCAGAGTTTGAGCCGGCTTTCGCCCGCCCGTTCGCGCATGGTGTCGGCGGTACTCACCTCGTCGGCGGAATCACTCATAGGGGGGCGGTCCACGAACCCGGGCAAAAGCGTTGTCCTGCGTGACTCGAGCAGGCGTGGCTTACGCCCCGAACGTCTGCGTTAGCCAGAGCGCTCGAGCACGTTTGCGGGGCCGTCCCACTCGCGGCGGAGCAACCCGTAGCGCTCGACGTCGACGTACGCGCCGTCGGCGAACTGGGCCTCCCGTGCGGTGCCTTCGTGGACGAACCCCAGTCGTTCACAGAGTCGCTGGGACGCCTCGTTCGGGCACATTGCGGTCGCCGAGACGCGATGGAGTCGTCGCTCTCGAAAGGCGTGTTCGAGGAGGTGTGCGCTCGCCTCGAGGGCGTAGCCGTTGCCCCAGGCTTTCGGGTGGAACCAGACGCCGAAGTTGGCGTAGCCGTCGCGCTGGATGAGTGGGGCGAGCGAGACGGCGCCGACGGGTTCGTCTGCGAACTCGCCTGTCGTGGGTACGGCGAGGAGCGTCGTGCCGTCGCCGTCGTTTTCGCGCGCCCGGAGTTCGTCTCGGTAGCGTTGCTCGTCGTATGGTCCCTCGAACGCGCTGATGTACTTGCGCACCTCGGGATGGTTCACGCCCTCCTGGAGAAAGGGAATGTCCGATTCTTCGGGCGGTCGCAACTCGAGTCGGTCGGTCGTGATGAACGTCGGTCCTGGCATCTCTCGTAGGATTTCAGTGGTGTGGTCGGCGTCGATACGGGAACGAAAGATAGTCTGGCCGCTCGAGGCGGCTGTCGAAACACGCGAGACAGGCACGAACGGCCTCAGGAAAGAACGGTCATCGGTCAGCTCTGTCGTATCGCTCGAGTTGGAGCCAAGTAACAATTGGGGTGGTGTGTGGGTGTGTGATACGATTGGGGTGGTGTGTGGGTGTGTGATACGGGGGGATGGTGTGTGATACGGGTGGGTCAACTACAGGTCACACACACCCCTATCGATTTGTTCCACCCTGAGTAAAACGAGCAACTGCACGCCCCTCGAGGGCTCAGCCCTCGAGTGCCTCGAACGCAACGTCGCCGGCTCGCAGGGCTGCCAGCGTTTCGGCCAGATCGTCTATCGGCAGGCGTTTCTGGGCCGTCGAATCCCGCTCGCGGACGGTGACGGTGCCGTCCTCGAGGCTCTCGTAGTCGACGGTGACACAGAATGGGGTGCCGACCTCGTCCTGGCGGCGGTAGCGTCGACCGATGTTGCCCGAGTCGTCGTAGGTGACCGAGAGGCCTGCCGCTCGCACCTCGGTCGCGATCTCTCGAGCGGTCGCCTCGAGGTCGTCGTCACTCTGGAGCGGGAAGACGCCGACGAACGTCGGGGCGACTTCTGGCTCGAGTTCGAGGTAGGTTCGTTCCTCGCCGGCGACTTCGTCTTCGGCGTAGGCGTGGTGCAAGACGGTGTAAAGCAGTCGGTCGACACCGAAGGAAGGTTCGATGACGTGAGGGATGATATGCTCGCCCGCGATGGTCTCCTCGTCGACCGAAAAGCCGGTTTTCTCGACCGGAATCTCGTGGGACTCGCCTGCGAGTTCGATTTCGACGTGTTCGCCTTCGAACGCCTCGCGGTCGCTCACAGCACGATCCTCGAGTGCGTCGACGACGGCACCGGCGTCGCCACCGAACTCGGGACCGAGATAGCTCATGTCGGGGTCGACGGTCGCTCGTTCGACCGTCTGTGGGTCGTCGTACTGGCGGAAGACGGTGAACCGGTCGCCAGAGCCCTCGGCGTGTTTCGAGAGGTCGTAGTCGCCACGGTGGGCGAAGCCAGCGATTTCGATCCAGTTGCCGTCGATTTCACTCTCGGCGTCCCAGCAGTCGCTCGCGTAGTGAGCGCGCTCACCGGCCAGGTGCTGTCGGAACCGGAATCGGTCCATGTCGACGCCGACAGAGGCGTACCACTCCTGGGACACACCGAGGAAGTAGCCAACCCACGGGTCGGCGATGGTGCCGTCTGCGACGGCCTCGCCGATGGTGGTTTCGCGAATCGAGCCATCGTCGGCTTGCTGTTCGCTGGCTGCGTACAGGCGGACGGACACGTCCTCGACGCTCGAGAGGTCGGGGCCGTCGTCTTCGGGGTCGACGAAGTACTCGAGTTCGGCCTGCGTGAACTCGCGGGTTCGGATGATCGACCGACGCGGGCTGATCTCGTTGCGATAGGCGCGACCGATCTGGGTGACGCCGAAGGGAAGCGTGTTGCGGGCGTACTCTTTGAGTCGGGGGAACTCGACGAAGATACCCTGTGCGGTCTCCGGGCGGAGATAGCCGGGTTGGGCGTCACCGGGGCCGATGTTCGTCGCGAACATCAGGTTGAACTCGTCGATGGCCTGGCCGGCCAGGCCGCCACCACAGGACGGACAGACGAGTTCGTACTCGGCGACGATCTCTTCGACTTCCTGAATCGGGAGACTCTCTGCGTCCTCGTACTCGGTGTTGTCCTCGACGATGTGATCGGCCCGGTGGCTCTCGCCACACTCGGGGCACTCGATGAGCATGTCGTCGAAGGTGTCGAGGTGGCCCGATGATTCGAACACGGGTTCGGGCATGATCGTCGGCGCGTCGATCTCCATATTGCCCTCGCCGACGGCGAAGCGTTCGCGCCAGGCGTCCTCGAGGTTGCCTTTCAAAGCGGCACCCTGGGGACCGAACGTGTAGAAGCCGCCGACGCCGCCGTAGGCGCTCGAAGACTGGAAGAAATACCCGCGCCGTTTGGCGAGTTCGGTTAGCTTCTGGCTGATGGCCTGTTCACTCATCGGTCGATCAACTCCGTTCGGGACTCGGCTCGGTCGACCGTCGACACTCGAGGGACTCGAGTGGACGGCGACGAGCGCAGCGATTCGGTCATACTCACCCGTATCGAGCCCCGCCTGACAAAAGTCACTTTCGAGGCTTCGTCACGGGTTCGCAGTGAGGGGGAGGATTCATATCGTGCTGGTTGACAGGGGCCGATCGCCGCTCTCGAATGTGGCTTTCTCACGCAAATTTGGTCCCTTCGAGAGCGGTCGTATTCGGACTATCTCCTCGAGTCGGGGACGATGGACACGGTTCGCCACACGTTGTCACTCGAGCAATCCTCGAGTCAACTGGAAAAGGAGCGACGACGGCCGCGATCAGGTCGCCCGGGTCTGCTGGGCGACCACGTCAGAAGCGTTGCTCAACTCTGCGGCCATCACCATCAGCATGTCGTCGAGGGTGATGATGCCGGCCAACGCCCCGTCGTGATCGACGATCGGAAGTCGACGAATCCCCTCGCTGCTCATCATCTCGAGCGCTTCGAAGTGCGTCGTATCGTCCTCGAGTGTGTGTAACTGCTCGGTCATCAGGTCGCTCGCGTGCATGTCGTCGACGGCCCCGCCATCTTTGAGCCCCATCGCGATCATTCGGTCGGTCACGATACCGACTGGCTCGGTTCCGTCGGTGATAACGACGCTGCCCACGTCATTTTGGTCCATCTGCTCGAGCAAGTCGTGGATAGTTGTGTCGGGTTTTGCGGTGACGACGTCGGTCGTGGCCATTGCTGTGAGTGTCATAGTTGATCCGAGAATCCGTACCACCAACACCGACTTAGTGGCGGTGGTTGCTCATGCCGGGTCAGTGATACTGCTTGTCAATGCCGGTGCAGTGGTGGTGACTGACCATGCAGGTTCAGTGTGAGTGGTTGCTCTGCCAGATTAGTGACGACCGACTTGCGCTCCCTCGAGGGCCGCCGATCGGGTCGCATACCCAAAGCCCAGGGCGTCACACTCCAGACACTCCCAGGTGTGTTCTCCACCGATGCCGCGAATCGAGATGTGTCCGTCACACTCGGGGCATCGTTTCCGCCGCCGTCTGGTGTGTGCGTGCTCGAGTACGGTGCCAACAGTGAGGTCGTCAGTCATTTCCGTGAGACAAGGATGGGTCACTTATAGGCCTTTTTCTCGAGGGAACTGTTTCCCAGCGAGAGTCTCAGCCGACACATTGCAAAACCGTCTGTCCCCCCCCACTCCCTTGGTTCTGGCACCAGAAGGAGTTGGTATGGCGTCCGATTCTCCCGAAACCGTTCACGTCTGGCTGGCCGAACGGACATACTCCGACGACGAACAAAACGTCATTATCCTCACGTATGCCACCCTCGATGGCGAGCGCTACTACCGAAAAGAGCGGGCACTCACCTCGTTCACCGACGTCCGTGATACAACCGCTGCACTCGAGGTCTCGCCTGCGGATCTGGGTCGTGTCGACGACGCCGACCTCGAGGCACAGTACGCGCGGGAAGCACGACGGGTGGCCGACGCGCACGACCCCGACGACATCATCTAGAACAGTGGCTGGCTCTGTCAAAACCGCCTGTTGAGAGTCACAAACTCGGTCGGTCAGTTACTCGTACAGGGCGCGAAGCAAGTCGATGTCCCGAACGATTCCAGTGAGGTCGTTGCCGGTCATCATCGGAATCTGTTCGATGTCGTTGGTGACGAGCAACTGGGCAGCCTTTTCGACCGGCTTTCGAGCCGAGACGGTCACCACGTCGTCGGTCATAAATTCGCTGACGGGGCCAACGGGGAGTTCGATGTCTCGAGTGGGCAGTGCACGGCTGCCCACGGCTTTGATGCCTTCCCAGGAGTAATCGGCGTCCTGGTCCGGGAAGTTGTTGCCCGTCTCCTCTTCACCTTCGACGATTCGGGCGACGTCGATGATATCGACCTCGGTGAGCATCCCGCTCATCCGGCCGTCGTCGCCGAGGACGACCGCGTAGGGGACGTTGGCGTAGTTGAGTTCGCGTTCGGCGACCGGGAGGGGCACGCCTTCGTAGGTCGTGTTTACGTTTCGCGTCGCGTACGCGCCAACCTCGGCGTCGGTCGCCTCGTCGCCGGTGGCGATGGCGTTGACGACGTCGGTGACCGTCACGATGCCTTCGAACTCGCCGTCGACGACGGGAATCCGTCGGGCGTCCTCTTCGACCATCACCTTCGCAACGTCCTGAAGACTGGTTTCAGCCGTCGTCGTCGGTACGTCGGCCATCAGCATGACCAACTGGTCTTCGTCCGGCTGTTCGATCAACGACTCTCGAGTGACCAGCCCCCGGTATTCGGCTTTGCCGTCCTCGTGTTGGACGACTGGCACCGAGGAAAACGATTTTTCCTGGAGGTACTCGAGCACGTCAGTCCGCGTTCCCGGCAACGACACGCTCACCACGTCGTCGCGCGGGGTCATCGCATCGGCTACGTTCATGTCACGTCGATACGGCGAAAATCGGTATAAAGGCAGTGCTTCTCCTGTGGGCGGCCCTCGAGTACTCGCTTGCCACACTCAGTTGCCACCTCCCGTTTTTTGGCCAACTCGACCCGGTCGCCCGCGTGCTTTTCCGGTCGAATCGGTTCGACGGGTTTATACGTCTCTGCGCGTGACTCATTGGCATGGTGACGGATCACACCCGCCAATCGACTGTCTCTCCGGAGACGGTCCTCAGTTCGATCGACTCGGATGGTCGCCGTGACGAGTACGTCATCGCGGACATCTCCGCGGACGGTGCCTGGCTCTCGATGGGAGCCGACGACGCACCGACACTTACCGCCTGGCGATAATCGCTGATCCGTTTTCTCCGTTTTCAGGGGCCTCGAGCAACCGCAATCGGAGCGACACGATTTTGCCCCTGGCGCGTTCAGTACTCCGATATGAACTATCGTGCCGTCGAATCGACGGGGGAGTACGTCGCTCGGCTCGAGACGGGAGCCGACTGGCGCGAGGAACTCGAGGCGCTCGCGACCGCTGTCGAGGCCGACGCGGCCTGGTTTAGCGCCCTCGGTGCCGTTCAGGACGCCGAAGTCTGGTTTTACGACCAGGAGACCCTCGAGTACGAACCGGTCACGTTCGACGAACCGCTCGAGGTGGCGAGCTGTGTGGGCAACGTTTCGCTGCTGGACGGTGAGCGCTTTGCTCACACCCACGCCGTCCTCTCGCGACGGGACGGGACGTCCCTCGCGGGCCATCTGAACGCCGCGACGGTCTTCGCGGGCGAGGTTTACATGCGAACGTTCGAGGAATCGCTCGAGCGGGCACACGACGAGACGACCGACCTCGACCTCTGGCTCTAAGATGCGTCGGGTAGACGAACAATACTTCGAACGACTCGAAACCGGCCTCGAGGACGCACTCGAGGTCGCCGAAACGGCCAAATCTCGCGGCAGCGACCCGAAACCGGAAGTCGAGATTCCAGTCGCCAAGGACATGGCCGACCGTGTCGAGAACATTCTGGGTATCGAAGGGGTCGCCGAACGGGTCCGTGAACTCGAACAGGAGATGTCTCGAGAAGAAGCCGCTCTCGCGCTCGCAGAGGACTTCGCGGAGGGGCGCGTCGGGGATTACGAGACGAAAGCTGGCAAGGTCGAAGGGGCCGTCCGGACGGCCGTCGCGCTGCTGACTGAGGGGGTCGTCGCGGCTCCCATCGAGGGCATCGACAAGGTTGAAATCCTCTCGAACGACGACGGCACCGAGTTCGTCAACGTCTACTACGCCGGACCGATTCGCTCGGCGGGTGGGACGGCACAGGCACTTTCGGTACTGGTCGCCGACTACACCCGTGCGCTCGTGGGCCTCGAGACCTACGACGCCCGGAGCGAGGAGATCGAACGTTACGCCGAAGAGATCGCCCTCTACGACAAAGAGACCGGGTTACAGTACTCCCCGAAGGACAAGGAGACCAAATTCATCGCCAAACATCTCCCCATCATGCTCGACGGGGAAGCAACCGGCGATGAGGAAGTATCGGGCTTTCGTGACCTCGAGCGCGTCGACACCAACTCCGCCCGTGGCGGGATGTGTCTGGTGATGGCTGAGGGGATCGCGCTCAAAGCGCCCAAGATTCAGCGATACACCTCACAGCTCGACGAAATCGACTGGCCCTGGCTGCAGGACCTCATCGACGGGACGTACTACGACGCCGCCGACAGCGATGGCTCGGAATCGAGCGACGACCCCGGAGGTGACGACGCAGCCGAAGACGCTGAAACCGAAGACGACCACGAAGGAAGTGACGACGATGATTCGAGCGATATCGATTCCGACTCGAGCGACCCCGACCACGAGATGGGCGATGAAGTATCGGGGCCACCCCGGGTCGAACCGGCGACGAAGTTCCTCCGGGACCTGATCGCTGGTCGTCCGGTGTTCTCACATCCCTCCGCCAAAGGCGGTCTTCGACTCCGATACGGCCGCGCCCGTAATCACGGATTCGCGACGGGTGGCATCCACCCCGCGACGATGCACATCGTCGACGACTTCCTCGCGACGGGCACCCAGATCAAAACCGAACGTCCTGGCAAGGCCCACGGAATAATCCCCGTCGACAGCATCGAAGGCCCCACCGTTCGGCTTGCCAACGGCGACGTTCGCCGTATCGACGACGTCGAAGAGGCCCTCGAGGTCCGAAACGGGGTCGAAAAGATCCTCGACGCCGGCGAGTATCTCGTTAACTACGGCGAGTTCGTCGAGAACAATCACCCACTCGCCCCGGCGTCGTACGTCTTCGAGTGGTGGATTCAGGACCTCGATGACGCCGGTGCGGACGTCCAGGCCCTCGAGGACGACCCACGAATTGACCTCGAAGACCCGAGCGCTGAGGAGGCCCTCGAGTGGGCAACGGACTACGACGCGCCGTTACACCCGAAATACACCTACCAGTGGCACGACCTCTCCGTCGAGGCGTTTTCGACTCTCGCAACCGCGGTCACCGAGGGCACCGTCGAAGACGACGGCGACACGCTCGTCCTCGAGCACACCCCTGCCACCCGACGGGCGCTCGAGGCGATCGTCATCCAACACCGACAGCGCGAGGACCGACTCGAGGTCGACGACTGGCTCCCCTTCGCTCGCACGTTAGGGGTGACGAGCGACCTCGAGCGACTCTGGGCGACCGACGACCTCAGTCAGCGAGCGCGGACCTGGGGCGTCGAGGAAGCTGGCGACAACGCTGTCGAGGCCGCAAACGAAGTTGCTCCGTTCTCGATTCGCGAACGCGCCCCAACCAGAGTCGGCTGTCGAATGGGTCGTCCCGAAAAGTCCGAACGCCGGGACCTGAGCCCACCCGTCCACACGCTATTTCCCATCAGTGAAGCCGGCGGTGCCCAACGCAACGTCGCCGACGCGGGCAAATACGCCGAGACGATGTCGGATACGCCCGGTGTTGTCGAGGTCCAGGTCGGTCGCCAACGCTGTGAATCCTGTGGCGAGGAAACCTACAAGAACCGCTGTCCGGAGTGCAACGAACGGACCGTACCGGACTATCGGTGTCCCGACTGTGAGACCCAGATCGAACCGGACGAAGCCGGTCGCGTCGAGTGTGGCCACTGTGAGGTCGAAGCAACCTGCGTCGAGTACACCGAAATCGACATCAACGAGGCCTATCGCGACGCCCTCGAGGCCGTTGGCGAGCGGGAGAACGCCTTCGAAATCCTCAAAGGCGTCAAGGGGCTGACTTCGACGAACAAGATTCCTGAACCGATGGAGAAAGGGGTCCTCCGGGCGAAACACGACGTCTCGAGTTTCAAAGACGGAACCGTTCGCTACGACATGACGGACCTTCCGGTGACGTCAGTTCGGGCCAGCGAACTCGACGTCACGGTCGGCCAACTCGAAGCGCTCGGCTACGAGGAAGATATCCACGGCGAACCGCTCACCCACGAGGACCAGCTGGTCGAACTCAAAGTCCAGGACATCGTTCTCTCCGATGGTGCAGCCCAGCACATGATGCAAACCGCCGCGTTCATCGACGACCTGCTCGAGCAGTACTACGGTCTCGAGCGATACTACGAACTCGAGGATAGACAGGACCTCGTCGGCGAACTGGTGTTCGGGATGGCACCGCACACCTCGGCAGCAACTGTCGGAAGAGTGATTGGTTTCACGAGCGCTGCGGTTGGATATGCGCATCCGTTCTTTCACGCCGCGAAACGAAGGAATTGCTTTCATCCGGAGACTAAAATCTGGCTTCACGACGAGAACGAGGGGTGGTGCCATGAGTCGCTCGAAACGATCGTCGAAGAGCAGCTGACGGATCCTGAAACGGACGATGTCGGGACGCTCGTTCAATCCGTCGAGGGACTCTCAGTTCCTTCTGTGACCGTCGACGGAACGACCAGCGACTGTCGTGTTGAAGCAGTTTCGAAACATTCGGCGCCCGATCACCTTGTCCGGGTGGAAACGCGAAGCGGTCGAACGCTGACGGTGACTCCTGGACATACCTTCCGTCGGTGGACACCGTCCGGTATGGAAGCGATCGAAGCTAGCTCACTCTCTGCGGGTGACGAACTCCCTGCGCCGAAATCTATCGATTTCGAGGGAACTACGAGATCGATCGATCTGCTGGAAGCGATTCTCGATGCGGACGGACTTCCGAACGAGTCTCTCGTTATCCGTAATCTCGGCTCCAATCGGATCAAAGAGTTACTCGACGACGCGACATCGGCGGACGCGTATCTCAAACCCGTCGCGGAACGACTGGACTGCTCTCAATCGACTGTCTACAATTGGGTAACTCGGGACAGTGTCCCAGTCGATTCACTTTTATCGCTGTTCGACAGATCGGAGCTACTCAAGCGCATCCCGGACGCCGTGAAAATCGGTGTGAAACGGGACACAGCGACTGTATCACGCCACTTTGAAATTGATGAGGCTGTCGGCACTCTTCTCGGCTACTACGCAGCAGAAGGGTTCACCCGACGAGAAGAGGGGTCATTCTATCAAACGACGATCTGTATCCCCGACCAGGTGGCCCGAAGCGAAATTATCGATGTGTTCGATGATGCGTTGTCGGTCGATGCGTTCGAAGAGAATGAATGGAAGGTCACGGTATCGAGTCGGCTCGTTTCGACGCTCTTCACCGACGTACTGAGGGTGGGTTCCTCAGCAGAAGAGAAACGGATTCCTCGCTGCATCATGGAGAGTCCGAGCCCAGTACTTCGCGCGTTCCTCGCCGCGTATTTCAGTGGTGATGGGAGCGCGTCGAGTGATCGTATCGAGATTCGTGCGCACACGGTAAGCGACGAACTCGCGTCAGATCTCGTGGCGGCCCTCAAACGATTCGGTATCGCAGCGAAACGGTACAGCGAAACACGTCGGCCTTCGAGTGGAGCGGTCGCCGATTTCTATCGCGAGAAAGGCGAGATGCCGGAATTCGACTCGGAAATCCTCAAGATCACCTCCGAGAACGCGGCTCGATTCGCTAAAAAAATCGGGTTCCACTTGAACCGAAAACAAAATTCGATTGACGCCGCGCTCGAGGCCATCGACTTGCGTACCCAGCGATTGTTCGCAGACGGCGGTGAGATCTGGCTCGACGAGGTAGTCGACGTTGAATTCGTAGAGAGCGACATCGACCACACGTACTGTCTTACCGTTGATGAGACGAATACGCTCGTCGCAAACGACCTGTTCGTGGGTCAATGCGACGGTGACGAAGACTGTGTGATGCTTCTCATGGACGGGTTATTGAACTTTAGTATAACATTCTTGCCAGACCAGCGAGGCGGTCGTATGGACGCCCCTCTCGTGATGTCCTCGAGGATCGACCCCTCCGAAATCGACGACGAGGCACACAATATGGACGTTTCGTCGCGATACCCGCGCGAGTTTTTCGAGGCGACCCTCGAGCAAGCCGACCCGGGTGCGGTCGAGGATATCGTCGAAATCGCCGAAGACACCCTCGGCACTGACGAGGAGTACACCGGCTTCGAACACACCCACGACACCACGGACATCGCGATGGGCCCGGATCTCTCGGCGTACAAGACGCTTGGCTCGATGATGGACAAGATGGACGCCCAGCTCGAGCTCGCGCGCAAACTCGAGGCCGTCGACGAGACTGACGTCGCCGAACGGGTGATCGAGTACCACTTCTTGCCCGACCTTATCGGCAACCTGCGGGCGTTTTCGCGCCAGGAGACCCGGTGTCTCGACTGTGGGGAGAAGTTCCGGCGGATGCCACTAACTGAATCTTGTCGGGAGTGTGGCGGCCGGGTCAACCTGACGGTCCACCAGGGGTCGGTGAACAAGTACATGCAGACGGCGATCAACGTCGCCGAAGAGTACGGTTGTCGGGACTACACGAAACAGCGACTCGAGGTGCTCGAGAAGTCCCTCGAGAGCATTTTCGAGAACGACAAGAACAAACAGAGCGGGATCGCGGATTTCATGTAGGACCTTTTGCTGCGTTCGCGGCTGACGCCGCTCACTGGCAAAATCTCCACCAAAAGCCGTCCTCACCACCGTCGGTGGTTCGTCGGCCCGCTCGCGTCGCCGACGCTCGCGGTCGGATCGGTCCGCAACTTCGGGTTCCCTGGGTGACCGCCTGCCCTCCCCCGGTGAGCGGTCGTTCGCTAAAGGCGAACGTCCGCTCACGGCCGTACGTTCTGGCTCTCTCACCTGTCGCTTTCTCGCGTCGTAGTTTTATCTCCCTGCTCGTGGGAGTCGCGCGTATGGGTGAAACACCGCTACGAAACGGCGAGGAGTCCGCTGTGGAGGCCGTTCACGAGGTCCAGTTCGGAGAGACCGTTTACGACGAGGAGGGCACGAAACTCGGCACAATCCGCGGGATCGACCGTGGTGGCTTCTTCGTCACCACGCGCGAGGGCGTCGAGTCAATGAGCATCGAACACGCTCGAGCGGGCCACGAGTTCGGCGAAGCGGAGCTGATGTGGCGCTGTATCGACTGTGGCGAGATGGGCGCGATCGCGGACGGGCTTCCCGAGACGTGTCCCAACTGTGGAACGGCCAAAGAAAACCTGACGTACTGGACCGAAGACTGACGCAGCACGCGCTATTCTGTATCGCATTATTTGATTTATTGGTGGCTCCCGATGTTCCTTCTTTCCGGGCGCTATCTGTGGGTCTCGGCTTCCCTGCCCGGGAGGAAAACGGTTTTATCGATACGACTGAACCACTGCTCATGGAAATCGTCGTCTTCGGTGCCGGCAGTCTCGGCAGTCTGATCGGCGGGGTGTTAGCGACCGAACACGACGTCACGCTCGTGGCTCGAGAGTCCCACGCTCGAGCCATCGAACGCACCGGCCTCAAACTCGAGGGTGCCCTCGAGACGACAGTACACCCTGAGGCTGTCACCGACGGCCACGGGCTCGCGGCCGACCTGGCGATTGTCACGGTCAAGGCATTCGATACCGAACACGCGGCCAAAACGCTCACGACCGGGTCGTTTGAGGCAGTGCTCTCGCTCCAGAACGGAATGGGCAACGAGGAAGCGCTCGCTCAACACCTCGAGGCACCCGTGCTGGCGGGGACGGCAACGTACGGTGCCTTGCTGACCGAACCCGGGACCGTCCGCTGTACGGGTCTCGGCGAGATCCTCCTTGGCCCTCGAAACGGGGGCTCATCGCCGGTCGCTGAGCGGGTTGGAGTCGCATTCGACGCTGCTGGCCTCGAGACGACGGTCTCGGCGTCGATGCCACGCCGTCTCTGGGAGAAACTCGCGGTTAACGCGGGTGTCAACCCGATTACGGCGCTTGCGGACGTCCCGAACGGGGCGGTCCTCGAGGCACCCGCTCGTGAACTCGCCCGCGCCTGTGCCCGAGAAACCGCGCGTACGGCCAGGGCACACGACGTATCGCTCTCGAATCGGGTGGCACTCGAGTCACTCGAGTCAGTTGCGCGGGCGACGGCGAAAAACACGTCCTCGATGCGCCAGGACGTCCACGCCGGTCGACGGACCGAAATCGGCGCGATAAACGGCTACGTTTGTGTGAAAGCCGAAACGACAGGGCTCGAGGTGCCGACGAACCGGTTGCTTGTGGCGTTGCTCGAGACGTGGGAACGAGAAAACACGTCCGAGTGAATCGGGCCGAGTGACCCGTGGAACTCTCGATGTTTTTTTAGAAGGGAGCCTGTGGACCTTCGTCGTCGCCACCGTCGTCGACGGTTTCGCCGGGGAACGATGGGCTCATACCGCCGCCCGCGCCGCCGTCCATGCCGGTGCCGGCGTGGACTTTGGTGATCTCGGGAATCTCTTTGACCATGCGGCTTTTGATCGCTTGAATCGTCATCGGGGAGATGCCACAGCCGCTGCAGGCACCGCCAAGCTGGATGTGGACTTCGCCGGTTTCGCGGTCGATGTCCTGGATGGCCGCACTGCCGCCGTGCATCTGGATCTGTGGAAAGTTCCGTCGCAGGAAGTTCGCCACGCGCTCTTCGAGGTCGTCTCCCTCTTGGGTCTCCGTGCTCATACAAGCGTGTTGGGCGTCGTGCTCCCTAAAGCTTCCGTCGTCGATGTTCGTCACATTGGACTCTCTCGATGGTCCGACTAGATGTTGAACACGCGCTCGAGTTCGGTCTCGATTGCCTCGATGTGGGCCTCGAGGACGGTTTCGAATTGCTCTTCCTCGACGACGACGCCCGTGATCCGGTCGTAGGGATCGTCTGGAAGCTCGATTCGAAACTCGCCGTCCTCGTAGAAGGGCTCGCTCTCGTTCAACACCTGCTGGTCGATGGCGTGGACCAGCGTCGAATCGTACTGTTCGTTGATTCGGTTGAACGCGTTCTTGTAGGCTTGTTGTAACTCGGGGAAGTAATGGACGTACTTGTCCTCGAACTTTTCGGGGTCGAAGGTAGCCATATGGGGACGATGGCGTCTCGAGGCTAAAAATCGGGCGATAGGCTCTCGGCGGTCGATACTCGAGTAGGAACTCCATACAGGGTTGCGTACGCAAGCCGAACCCCTTCATCCAGGGGTGGCGACTCCATCAGTGCATGACCCTCGATCACCACCCAATCCCCCAGGAAGCGCTTCCGCCGGGATGGGGGCCGGTTGACGTGAGAGACGAGCGACTCGTCTACCGGCAGCGTCAACCGCCACTCGAGCTGATCGCCGAACGCGACATTCCCGACCGCGCCCACCCATCGCTGGGCATCGGCCGCTGCTGGGAACTACGGTGTCGCCACCGCATCGGCGAACTCTCGATCACCGAACAGATCGGTCACGTTCCGACCAAACGCGGCGCCATCGACGGTTTACTCGATTGTATGCACACGCTTACAGACCGTCTCGAGGCGAGCTACGGCCCGATCGAACTCCAAAGCGTCCTCGACGATGTCTCACTCCGGGATGCGGTTCCCGATTATCCGCGAGAGTGAATCGACCGGTTTGGTATATCAGAATCTGGTTTATCTCTTATTCGATTCGTTCCACTGAATGAACGCTCTATAGGCTTTCAGAGACTTCTCGAGCCCGAATCGGGTTTCGATTGGCCATCAACGCTTGTGAATTCACCAGAGTCTGTGTGTCACAGAATAGTTTACAGCGATCAGTTGGTCTGTGAACTCGTCCTCAAAAATTATCTCCATATGAGGAGGCGACAGTTCGTTGCAGCTGGCTGCTGTTCTGTTTGTGGACGTAGTGCTGGCTGCCTCACTGAAGACGATTCTGGGCCTGTCTCTGAGGTTGGTCTCCTAGAAATTCGCAACGATCAATGGGATAGGGGTCACGAGTTTTTGGTTCAAATTGAGCGTGAAGCGGAAACCGTGTTCGAAGAGACACACCAACTCGAAGCAGCCGACTCAGGCGAATCTGGCGTTGTCCTCGAAGACCCCGTCGAACCGGGGGCACTTACCGTCCGGGTTGCGGTTGCTGACCACTCTGTGACTGTGAATACACACGACCTCGTTACGGACGATCGAACCTGTATTCGGTTACAATTCTGTCTGGGGTCTGAAACACTGCATAGCGAATATCAGCTGTACAATCGATGTGAGTGACACGCCACGGAGGTCCGAACTCGAGACCTTCACGGGCATTAGTGTTCATCCAAACGGTAGTTGCACTCTCTGTACTGTTCGTTTCCAGCGCCTGAGGGAAACGTTCCCGTTCGCGATCGCGTAAGTGGTTTCTGGCAACTCGAGTGTATTTCTCGAGCGTACTCCGGTTTCCCGGCTGTAAGCGGTGCTTACGCGCCTGGGCAACAAATAACGGCTCTCGACAGTCGTCACGCATAAACTCCATATTGCAATATAAAATACGACGTCCCTGGTGATCACTATAGTAGCTAGTGAAAGTCATTGCACCCTCTCACAAGCGGGCGTCGCGGTCGGTGTGTCAATCGTTTCACTGGCTACTATAGTTTCACAAGAAATTAGATTGGAGAACACCTCTACCAGATTAATACGACACTATACCGCTGAATACATCCGGCGGAGTTCGATTAGAACATCAGTGAGTAGCGAAAATACGGAGGAACGGCGAAAATCAGTCGTTGTTGAAAGTGTTTCCACTCACCAGAAGCGGTCCCAGAAGGAAAAAAATAGTCGGGAGGATCCAACCCGACGTACTCCTTCGCAATCGTCAAGAACAGGTCGGCAGTCACCAGCGGCTTGTACTTGAATTTGGATTCCGACTGCAACTCCAGCTTTACAATTCGTTGCGCTACATCCTTCACCTGTACTGATTTGATGGACACGATTTGTCGGATCAGCTTGGTGGAAGAACATCATCATATTCGCCGTCAAGGATTTTGGAACAATCAACGGGGATACTAGTCCACGCGTTCTTCACAACCTCGTACCCGGTCCATCCTTCTGTCCGAATCATCTCCACGGTTGCCTCGCAGAATTCAGGCTTTGAGATGAGGTCGTTGTCAAGCAGGATGTAGAGGAGATACGGTGGTCCGACAACATCAATGTCGTACGCGTTATCGTCAATGAGACGCCGAATTGACCGTCTCGCAGCCGAGTCAAGAATCGTTACGATCTGATATGAAGAAGCATGCTCAGAAAGTTCTTGCTTGAGCGATTGCTCGCCTGCGTCTGGTCCATGCGGGCGGGGAACGACAGTTACGCACGACCACGGCGACGAATCCTCGTCTATATGTTCAAGAACACGTTGGCTTCCTTGCTTCAAGTAGTGCTCACGGCTGCCCTCAGGCGGATATTTGTTGGACCTGACGTGGTTTTCAAGTTCGTGTTTGCAGATGTTTGTCGTTGTAAGATGGATCGCTTCTTTCATTCGTTCCCACTGAGTGGTGTTCGAAACCGCGATCAAGGAACTCGTATCGGCCAGTATCGCGTGGCGAGTGTCACTCGCCATCTCTGCCCGTCAGGAATTCAGACGTGTCTCGCTCCATAGCTGCCTCGAACGACTCTTTCTCTTCATCCATCTTATCGAGTTTCTCACCGAGGAGGACTCGGGCCACGTCCTCACCGATATCACCGCGGCTGTATCGTTCGTACACTGCGATCTTGTCCTGTTCATCTAATGACTGTCGAAGCATTTCGACCAGGCCGACGCGGGCGAGTTCGCTCACGTTGACGCCACCGATGTGGATCTCATCGAGGAGTTCCGCGGCCTCTTTCTCGGCTCCGACACGGAACTGAATCGTCTTGTCGTAGCTTGATCCGCTCATACATTGACGTTCGACGGGGAGGTGCATATATGTTATGACGTGTACCTACTTGTCAATACATATCGTCAGGGATGTAGTACTACCGTTCAGGCCTCTCTCACAAGGGGTGCGATATGAGTTAGGAACTGTGGAGATTATGATCTAATGAAATGAGCGAAAACTATAGTAGCCAGTGAAACGATCGACACACCGACCGCGACGCCGTCTTGCGAGAGGGTGTGCAATGACTTTCACTGGCTACTATTGTGAACTCGTCCGGCGTCTGTCGTACTTGGCTCGAGTGAAGATGACGCTCGTGGCTGTGAAAACTCACCACTCCCAGTGACGACGAATGGATCCGACAGACCGGAAAAACTGCCTACGACAGTTGCTCGCCGACGATTTCGTCGGCTCGCTCGAGAAACGCTTCCTCTTTTCCCCTGGGAACGGTGGCGCCGGCAGCCACGTCGTGACCGCCGCCGTCACCGCCGACGGCTCGAGAGGCCTCGCCGACGACGACCGAGAGATCCAGTCCCTGCCTGACCAGCGAGTGGGTGCCTCGAGCGGAGACTTTGACCTCCTCGTCGTTTTTGTTGGCAAAGGCGAGGATCGGGAGGCGAGCGCTGATGCCGGCGTTGCCGACGGCCATGCCGGCGACGATGCCGACGATGGTTTCGCGGATACGGTCGCCCGCGTGGAACCACTGGAGGTTGTCTTCTTTCGTCACGCCTTCCTCTGTGACGAGGTCGATCCCGTTCGAGAGGTTACGTCGGTGCTCGCGAAGCAACTGTCGGGCGCGCTCGAGCGCACCATCCCGGTCGCCGAGACAGACGCCGAGGCCGACGTCGGCGCGTTCGTAGCGCGCGGTGGCGTTGAGCAGCGTCGAAAACTCGCTCGCGTCCCGGAGTTCGGTCCCGAGGGGTTCGGTGGCGAGAGCGTAGCTGGTTCCCACGAGGTCGTCGATTTTGTGGGCGGGCACACCGCTGGTGACGGCTTTCTGGACCAGCGCGCTCGCGACCGTCTGTTTCTCCTCGCTCGTGAGGTCGACCCAGCAGCGCCACTCGCCGTCCTCGCGTAATTCGAGGTCCAGTCCGTCGAGGAATCGAAGCGCGCCGTTCTGGTCGTTCGAAATCCCCGGAATCCGAACGTCGCTGGCGTACTCGAGCAGTTTTGGCAGGGGACGGGTCTGCTTGCCGTACAGTGCCAGATCGGTCGCCGTCTCGAGGACCCCTGCCTCGAGACCCTCCTCGACGATGTTGGCGTTCGCGCCGTGGAGTTCACCGCCCGAAGCCTGCATGTCCCCGACGGCACCCACGACGGCGAGGCCGGCCAGGTCGCGGTTGTCGGCACGCGGTGGGTTTCCGGTAGGGGTGAGTGTCGTTCCGCCGTCCGTGGTTGCCGCGGGCGATTCTGACGCTGTCTCGTCGTCTGCGGCGACGGCCGCGAGGGCTCGAGCGAGGACGTAACTCGCGCCTGCCCCGGAGAGCTCCGACGCGCCGTTGATGCCGAACAGCAGGGGGTTCAGGTGGTAGGTCGTCTCGGCGTCTGCGGGCTGGTGGTGGTCAGCGATGACGGGGGTGAACGCGCCCTCGGCCTCGTGTTCGGCGATGATATCGAGCTGGCCGCTGCCGAAGTCCGTGAAGAGGACGGTGTCGTAGTCGGTGTCGGCGATGGCGGCGATCGCGTCGGCGTCGAGCTGTTTCTCGAAGACGGTTTCGAAGGGCAGGCCCGCGCGCTCGAGGGCGCTGGCGGCGATGGCGGCGCTCGTCAGCCCGTCGGCATCGATGTGAGAGGCCAGGAGGACGCGCTCGCTGTCGTAGAGGTACTCCGCACAAGCGGTCGCGCATTCCTCGAGTGCCGGGATCGGGCCTGCCATGGATACCTGTCGCTTGGGTCGGCTTCGCGTATAAACCTGCGGCTAATCGATTGGCGTTCCGTCGCGAGCACACCGGATGCTCGAGTAGTGATCATGTCCTGGAGCACTCACTCGAGCAACGCGTTCCGCGAATACGCCGAAAGCCCCTTCCGGCCTCGAGTCGGGGGGCTCGCTGCGGTCCTCGAGCACCCTCGCTTCGCTCGGTTCCTCTGCGGTCCTTTCCTCGCCCGCCTTCCCCGAGGCCGGAAGCCCCTTTCATTCCCGCCCGGATGGCTTGAGGCGGCCGCTATCGCCCGTGGTTGGACTAGAAGCCATTGGGAGTGGTCGTGGGCGATGCTGTCATCACTTACTACTGAGAGGATGTCATATAATTATTCTCTCTTTTTGTATATTGCTATCAGAAATCCTCAGTGCAGACCACCTAAGTATCATTCCGGAAAAGATTATATGCAATATTCACAATTATCAACATGATGAAACTGAGTTGGGTTCACTTCGCAATATTCTTTCTTGGGTTGATATTCATTATTGCAAGTATCATCAGCGGGCTTGCTGCAGTCGAATACATGATTTTCCACGAAGAGAGTGCTGAAGACGTGGGAGATGTCTCCGAAGAGATTGACAGATACGGATTGGTGCAGTACGCAGAGCTATCAGAAACACAGAAACAAATCGTCGATGGGGCGATCGAGGGCGAACAATATTGGTTCGATGATGATGACAACGAAGCCATTGCATGGGGCAATGGACGCGTTATATCTCAAGACGGCCAGTACCATGTGATTCCCCGAGACACAATAGTCAACTGGACTAGTACAACAGGACTTCTGGCGCTTGCACTGGGAATTGGAGGAGTCCTCCTCATAATCGAAGTAATTCGTCGGCATCATTTCCCCCACTATCACCCTTTCACTGATTGAGAGACATCAATCACCGTTACGTAAGCATCCGCATGTAGCGGCTTATTCCCCGTGAATGCAGTTGAAATCAATCTTGTGGGGAGTATTCTATGACACCATTAGTGAATTACCACGGGTCGGGTGACCCGTGGAATTCTGCTTGTTACCGTTTAAAATAATTTCAAATGATACTCAATACATAGTAATTTACTACAAGAACGATACCATTCACTCGTGGTACGTCGGCGCGGCCGCTTCCACCGTCTCACACGCCAGCGTCTCGAAGGTGGCCTCGCTCGAGACGAGGTCGACCTCGAGGCCGTGCGCTCGAGCAGTCTCTGCCGTCGGCTCGCCGATGACGCCGACCGTCGCGTCCTCGAGGCCGGCCAGGGCGTCCTCCCGAACGCCTCGGACCTCGGCGGCCTCGAGCCAGTGTTCGACGGTGAGCGAGGAGGTAAAGCAGGCGGCATCCAGTTTCCCTGCGGCGGCGAGTGCGACCGACTCGCCGCTTTCAGGTGGGCGCACGAGGCGGTACAGGATTGTCTCGTGCAGGTACGCCCCCGCTGCTTCGAGGCCCTCGAGCAAGACGGGACTGCCGTGGTCGCTTCGGGCGACTTCGACGCGAGCGCCGTCGACCGCTTCCTCGAGTTCGGCCACCAGGCCACTCGAGGTGTACTCCTCGGGAACGATATCGACGTCGTAACCGGCGGCCTCGAGCGAGTCGGCGGTTTTCGGGCCGATAGCACAGACGGTCGCGTCCCCGGGCTCCCATCGCTTTCTCTCGCCGTCTGTCGGGGCGTTCGCTCCCTCGGCGGCCACGAGTTCGACGCCGGTCTTGCTCGTCAGAATGACGTAATCGGCATCGGTTCTCGGGACCGCATCGGTCGGCTCGACGGCCAGCATGGGGTCTGGAACGGCTGTCGCTCCCAGTGAGTCGATGAGTTCGACGGCGTCCTCGAGGCGTTCGTCGTCGGGTCGGAAGACGGCGACGGTGAGATCACGCATGGGTCACACCTCGAACTCGGTCGGCTCGCCGTCGTACTCGTTTCCGAGGAACTCGAGCACGCGTTCTCTCGTCGCGGCGACGTCCCCGATGACGGTCACCGCGGGTGGCGAGATGTCGGCTTCGTCGCGGGCGTCGACGATGGTCTCGAGGGTGCCCGTCGCGACACGCTGGCCGGGCCAGGTGCCGCGTTCGATCAGGGCCACGGGCGTTTCGGGGTTCATACCGGCCTCGAGCAACGCAGCCGTGTAATCGGGGAGACGGCCGACGCCCATCAGGACGACGATGGTGCCGCCCGTGGCCGCCAGCGCGCCCCAGTCGACGGCGGATTCTTCCTTGGTTGGGTCCTCGTGCCCGGTGACGAACGAGACCGAGGAAGCGTGGTCGCGGTGAGTGACGGGAATCCCGGCGACTGCAGGCGCGGCAATCGCGGAGGTGACGGCTGGCACGACCTCGAAGGGCACGCCGTGTTCGGCCAGATACTCGGCTTCCTCGCCCCCGCGTCCGAAGACGAACGGGTCGCCGCCTTTCAGCCGGGCAACGTCTTTCCCCTCGCGGGCGAGGTCGACCAGCCGTTGGTTGATCTCGGTCTGAGAGGTTCGCTCACCGCCGGCGCGTTTGCCGACGTCTTCGGCGTCTTCGGGCAGCGAGTCGATGATCTTCGGCCCCGGAAGCTTGTCGTGTAACACGACGTCACACGTCTCGAGCAGTCGTGTGGCTTTCACGGTCATGAGTTCGGGGTCGCCGGGGCCGCTCCCGATGAGGTAGACGGTGCCGACTGCTGGCTCCTCCGCATCGCCTGCGGCTGGTGGTGTCGTTTCCTCGCTCATTCGTCGGCCTCTCGAGCGGCGTCGATCAACTCGGCGGCACCACGTTCGGCCAGCTCCTGTGCGAACTCGCGGGCGGCTTTGGCGTGTCGGCCGACGGGGAGGTCCTTGCTCCCGATGACCGACTTCTCGCCGGCCCCGTCGAACACCTGGACGGACGCGTGGACGTGCTCGCCCTGAACGATGGCGTAGATGCCTATTGGGGCGATACAGCCGCCGCCGAGTTCGGCCAGAATCGTCCGTTCGACGGTCGTCTCGACCCGCGTCCGGGGATGGTCGAGCACCTCGTTGAGTTCGCGAGCGGTATCGCCGTCGAGTGCGGTCACCGCGAGCGCACCCTGGCCGGGGGCCGGCACGAACTGCTTTGTGGGCAGGCGCTCGTACTCGACGTACTCGTCCAGGCCGCTGCGCGCGAGTCCAGCCTCGGCCAGCACGAGGGCATCGTACTCAGTGTCGATATCTCGATCGAGCGCGCGTCGCTCGAGGTCACTGAGGCTCGCGTGCCAGTCGTCGACGGTGATGGGGTTCTCGTCGTCCTTTTCGTCTTCGTCGTCGTAATCGGGTTTGTAGCTCCCTGTGTCGCCCTTTCGTTTCTTATCGGCTTCCCGACGCTCCTCGAGTTCGGCCTGCAACGCCGGGGCCAGCACCTTCTCGAGTCGGGTGTCGACGTTCCCTCGAATTGGCTCGACCGTGAGGTCTGAACGCTGGGCGAGTAACTGCGCGCGTCGGCGGAGGCTCGAGGTGCCGACGACAGCTCCCTCGGGGAGGTCCTCGAAACTCGTTCCGTCGGGGGTGACGAGCACGTCACCGGGCGGGCCGCGCTCTGGAACCCCGGCGGTCACGAGGTCGGTCGGCTGTTCGGTCGGCATGTCCTTCATCGAGTGGACGGCGGCGTCGACCTCGCCATCCAGGACGCGCTCGTCGAGTTCGCGGACGAACGCGCCTGTCTTGCCAAGTTGATGAATCAACTCGTCTCGTATCTGGTCACCCGTCGTCTCGACGGTCTCGAGTTCGACCTCGTAGCGGCGATTCTCGAGGGCCTCGCCCACGAGCGCCGCCTGTCGTTGGGCGAGTGTCGACCCTCGCGTCGCCAGCGTGACCGTCCCCTTGGTTCTCATATCCAGTACTGCGAGCCTCGAGTATGAAAAGCGCACGTTCTCGACTGGCCGGCCGCTCGAGTGAGGCGGTGTCAGTTCACCTTGATGATCGGGTTCAAAATCAGTCTTCCCCGATACTATTGAAGTAATTGTCTTTACTATCGCATCGATACAAACACCGATTCCGGACTCTCGAGGCACTCGTGTTGGTTTTTGGCGCCCCTCGAGCACCTACCGCTGTTCCTCGAACTCGTCTACCAGCGGATACGTCGCGCCCTGGGCCGCAGACAGCAACACGCGGTCTTTCTCGTAGCCGTGGGCGATGGACTCGACCATTCCGTCGCCGTCAGTGAGGGGTAACTGACGGATGACGGTACCCTCGGGGCCGACCTCGAGCACGAGCAGCGCGTGGGGAAACGAGGAGACGGCCGGGACGGTCAACTCCCTGACGCCGTCGCCGTCTTCGATAGCCGGAAAGTGCAAGTGGCCGGTGATGACGAGGGCGACGTCGTGATCGCGCAGTATCTCGAGCAACGGTTCGGGGTTGGTGAATCCTGGCACTTCGTCCATGACCGGAAGGACCTCACCCCATCGTTCGTACAGCGCGCCGGTCGCTGGCAGGTTGTGGTGGATGGTGACGACGGTTTCGTCCGCATCCGTCTGCTCGAGCGTTTCGTCCAGCCACACGATCGTTTCGGCGTCGACGCGCCCGGCCCAGCTTTCGGCTGGCGACCCCGGCCGGGCGGCGTGGCTATCGAGGCCGATGAGTTCGAGTCCGCCCACTCGAACCCGAAACGGGAGGCCACCGGGCGTGTATCGCGCCTCGAAATCCGAAACGGGGAGCGACTCCGTCTGGTCGAAAGTGGTCGGCTGGTCGTGATTGCCAGGGACGGCGACGGTCGGCGGGCCGAACCGTGCCAGTTCGTCGAAACGGTCGAACTCGACCGGCCTGCCGTTTCGCGTCAGGTCGCCCGCGATCACGACGCCATCGATATCGCGCTCGTTGACGCAGTCGACGGCGGCCTGGAGGTGGCGTTCGGTCCGGTGAAACACTTTCCAGGTCCCGGTTGCGTCGGTCGCGAGGTGAATATCGGAACACACCGCGAGACGTGTCCGTTCTGGGCTTGTCGGTCGCTCGAGGCGAGCCAGTACCTGCCCGGCGTGGAGCGTCATCGGTACTGGATGCCGACGGCGAGCAGCGACATAACGTTCGTCCCGGTATCGCCTCCGTTCATCCCGGTATCGTCTCCGTTCGTCTCAGTTTCGTGTCCGACGAAAATGCGATCGTCGCGGCTGGTCAGACGACTCCCGTGATGAAGGCCAATCCCATGAGTACCAGGACAGTGGCGGTGAGGGCTGGCAAATACGGCGTGTAACGCTCGACGGTTTCTCGATGGCGCTCGTAGCCGGCGATCAACAGCAAGGTCGGGGCGATGATAGCGCCGATGACTGCCAGCGAATAAATTAGCATCAACTCGAGGCAGCGGTCGGTGCCGATGCAGATGGCGAGAATCTGGATGGGTTCTTCGTGGGCGAACCCGAGCACGAGTGCGGTGGTTCCGAGGGTGAAGAGGCCGCGCTCGGCGTGTGACTCGTCGAGGTGCGTGTGTCCGTGATCGTCGTGGTGGCTGTGGTCGTCGTTGCCGTGTTCGTTGCTATGTTGGTTGGCGTGGCTGTGGTCGTCGTGCGTGTGTCCGTGGTCGTCATGCTGGTGGCTGTGGCCGTCGTGGCCGTGATTGCCTCCGTCTTCATCGACGTGTTCATCGTCGTGCTCGTGAACGTGTCCGTGTCCACCGTACCGATACTCGTAGACGCCGAGTCCGATCAACAGCGTCCCAGCGACGTATTTCAGCCAGGGCCCCTCGGCGAACGATGCGAATCCGCTCACCCAGAAGTACGCGAGCACCAGCACGACGCTGCTCACGAGGTGGCCGATACCCAGAATCGACGCGGCCAGAAAGCCGTGGAAAAATCGCCGGGGGCGCTCGAGTGCGTAGGTCGCAGCGATCGGCCAGCCGTGGTCGGGCAACACGCCGTGAATCAGCCCGATGAGAACCACGCCGGCGACCACACTCCACTCCATACGCGATAGTGCGGATACGGGACATAAACTCCTTGGGAAGTCGTTCTCGTCTCGAGGACGGAAACAGCGTACTGATCTGCCCGTGACAAGATACAGCATACTGGCTCGCCCGTGATAAGATACAGGGTACTGGCCCGCCCGTGACAACGTGCTTTTGCCCGTCGACCCCAAACCGGGGTGTATGACGACGCTCGAGGCCAAACGAGAAGGTGCACTCACGGATCTCGCCGAACACGACGGCGTGCTGGTCGCCTTCTCCGGCGGCGTCGATTCCAGTACGGTTGCTGCCCTCGCCGCGGAGGCACTTGGCGAGGACGCAGTGGCCTGTACCGCAAAGAGCGAGACGCTGCCCGAGGCCGAACTCGAGGATGCAAAGCGGGTCGCCGAGGAAATCGGTATTCGTCACGAAATCGTCGAATTCTCCGAACTCGACAGCGACGCGTTCATCGCCAACGACGAGGACCGGTGTTATCACTGCCGGACGATGCGCCTGGGGAAGATGCTCGAGAAAGCGCGCGAACTCGGGATCGAAACCGTCTGTGACGGGACGAACGCTGACGACCCCGGCGCTGGGCATCGGCCGGGGCTCCAGGCGGTCGAAGAACTCGAGATCCACTCCCCGCTGCTCGCCCACGATTTCTCGAAAGCGGAGGTTCGGGGACTCGCCGACGAATACGGCCTCTCCGTCGCGGACAAGCCCTCGATGGCGTGTCTCTCCTCTCGCATTCCGACGGGGTTGGCGGTGACAGAAGAACGCCTGACCCGCGTCGAGCAGGCCGAAGCCCTCGTTCGACAGTGGGGCTTCGAGGGCTTTCGGGTACGCGACCACGACGGCCTCGCTCGTATCGAGGTGGCTCCCGAGGACCTCGAGGACGCCCTGGATCCGGCGTTCGTCGAGTCGATTCGTGACCCGCTCGCCGACCTCGGTTTCGACCACGTAACCCTCGATTTACACGGCTACCGAACCGGCAGCGTCAGCCCCGGCGGCGGACTCGAGGAAGACTCGAGTGACGACGACCCACTGGTTGCCGACGTGTTCAGTGCGGAGTATCCGCGAGCTGATGGCTCGTGAATCGGAGACTCCGACTGCAAAAACCGTCCTGTCCTGTTCACTCCCTCAACTCGTCTTCGTCCGACCGGTCGCCTCCTCGAGCGGGCCCGCCGTCGACTCGATGCCGTCGGTACTGCCCTCGAGCGAATGGTCGGTTTCAGGTTCGTCCTCGTCGAGGATCGATTGTGCCTGCTCGGCCAGCGCCGATTTCACGAAGGTGACGCCGTCTCTGAGGAACGGCCAATAGTCGTCGGCGACGGCGTAATCGAATCGCGGCTCACTGACTATCGAGGTCGCGACATCGGCGAGTGCCGTCGTGAATGCCGGTCGCTCGACGAGCGGGAAGTCGTCGGCGAGAACGCTGTGCAGGTGACAGGCTTCCCCTCGCAGGAGGTGGCCGCCGATATCGACTTTGTAACTCGAGTTGGCGGTCACCGGCTCCCCGGTCGCTAGCTGCCAGTAATACAGCGGGAAGTCGACGCCGGCACGGACGGTAAACGGCAGGGACGACCAGAATCGAGGATTTATCTCCATCAGTTTGAACTCGCCTGTCTCGGGGTCGCGCAGGAACTCGACCATCGCCAGCCCGTGCCACTCGAGTTCGTCGAGCAGGGCGAGGCCGGCGGCCTCGAGTTCGGGGATGTCGACCGATTCGCGATAGGAACTGGGGCCGCCGCTGTACTTGTAGCCGCGTTTCTGGCAGTGCTGGAAGGTCGCGACCGGCTCGCCGTGGTCATACAGGGCGAAAAAGCCGTACTCTCGCGAGTCGGGGACGTACGCCTGTGCGAGCGGGACGTGGCCCCAGTCGTTGAGCATGGACTCGACGGCTGGCGGGGTGCCGGGTTCGTGATAGACCGTCGACCCGATGTCGCTCAGGTCGGCGTCAGCGCCGAGATACTCGGGTGCGGCGACGGTGTATCGTGGCTTGATGATCATCTCGCGATCCCAGTCGTCCCACTCGTCGAGCAGGCGGGTATCGGGTGCGCCAACGCCGGCAGCTTCGGCTGCGGCGAACAGTTCGACCCGGTCTTGAACGCGACGTAGCGTGTCGAAGTCGGGGAAGGGAGTGCCGATCTCCTCGGCGAAATCGGCTTTGTTGACAGACAGGGCGTACACGTCCTCCTCGCGAACGGGGATGATCGTCTCGACGTTCGGTCGCGCCGCGAGTGCGAGCAGTGTCTCGCCGTAGGTTTCGAGGTCGCGCCGAGGATCGGGGAGGGTGATGAATCGGTCGCAGTAACTCGAGACGGAGGCGGGGGTCGTCCGATTCTCCGAGCCGACGACGGTTTCGACCCCTCGTGGATTGAGTGACCGGATACAGGCGACCGTGCTGGGGGCGGTGATCCCCGGCACGATGACGCTCGCCCGTTCGGCGCGGGCGTCCCTGGTGCGTTCGTGAGCAGACGGCTGCATGGCCGGACAATTCGACCATCAGGGTATTGTTATAGATTCGCTACCCGCACCAATCCACCGTTTTCGGGCCCGCGGCAAGACGTAGTAGGGCGCTACGGTCACCGAAACGCCGGTAACTGACTACTACCGTTTCGAGATAGTCTCGCGTTCTGATAACCGAACGGGCGATTAAGTGCCTCGCCGGTATGCACTCGCCAATGTCATCCCAATCGTCATCGGACGCAGCCCCACTCGAGGTGGCGTTCGCGTTCTACGCCGCGTGCAACAAGTCCGCAACCGATACGATCACCCGGTTGCTCACCGTCGACGCAACCTGGGTCGACCGGGAGGCTAACGGCTCGAAAACCTATCAGGGACGGTCGGCCGTGCTCGAGCGCACGATGCGTTCGTCCGACGGAGGCGAATCGAATCCACAGATCGTTCCGACGAGTATCGACCGCGTGACCGATGCCGAAATCGTCGTCAGGGGCCGGATTCTCGAGAGCCCGCGGGAAACACCGTTTACCGACCGAATCGACGTCGATGGTGGCCACATCCGGGGGGTCGTTCGTGAGCGTGGAAGCCAACGGTCCGGGCCAGAAACCCACGAAAAGTCGGGGCCGGATACCCACCAACAGTCCAGGTCCCCCACTCGAGGCGAGCGCGGCCACGGCGTCAAATAACGTCGGCCGCCGAAATAGCCGTGTCACCGGGGAACCGGTTCGACCTGCACCAACAGGTGATTATTTACTGCTCGAGCAACGGCGATACGATACTAAATGCAGCGACGAGACTATCTTCGCGCCATCGCGACGCTCTCTGTGCTTACCGCGCTCGCCGGCTGTACCACCGACGATTCGATCGAGGAGAACGACCCGCTCGAGGCGAACGCGGGCGACTTGCTCCTGTCGGAAGCGACACTCGGTGACGATTGGTCACGGACGTTTGCTGACGAGGAATCGGGGGCAGGCGAAACGATCGAAATCGAGCCGGAGGCGGGCCTCGAGCCAATCGTTACGATCGAGGAAACAGTGAGCCGGGAGCGCGCCACCGCCACCTTCGAACACGACGATGGGGTCCAACAGCTCATCTCGACCGCGCTCGTGTACGATTCGATCGAGGATGCCAGAGACGAGTGGGACGACAGCGTGCAGGCGCTCGCCGCCTCGTTCGAGTCCTCGGAACTCGAGGTGGGGACCGAAGCCTACGGACTGAACTCGCTCGAGCCGTTCGTCCTCTTTCGAGACGCAGATGCCATTGGTTTCGTTCGCCACTTCGATGCGGACGCGGCCGAAGACGGTGATGAAGCCGCGGAAAACGAAGATGAGGAGCGAACGGCTGACGATGGTGGGCAGGAATCAACAGACGGAGAGACGTCCGAGTACGTCGCCACGCTCGACACGGCAATCGAGTTCACGGAACTGAAACACGACACCTGGCGGTGACGGCGTTCGAGGGTGGATTTTGGCTCGAAAATCGAAACGGCCCCTGCCCTCGATAGCCGGTCGGTACCCCGCTTCGACGGCCGGAGACGAGCGGCTTACAGTGCTCGAGTCCCTTCCTCGAGACAGCTATGAGTAACGCTCGCGGCCCACTCCAGCCGGACCGACCCGATGCAGCCACCCGGTTTACGGTCGATGCGCCGTTCGAACCGGCGGGTGACCAGCCGGCCGCTATCGAGGCGCTGGCCGACGGCTTCGATGCGGGGATGGACCGCCAGACGCTGCTCGGCGTGACTGGGTCGGGCAAGACCAACACCGTCTCGTGGGTGATCGAGGAGACCCAGCAGCCGACGCTGGTCATCGCTCACAACAAGACGCTGGCGGCCCAGCTCTACGAGGAGTTTCGGAACCTCTTCCCGGACAACGCCGTCGAGTACTTCGTCTCGTATTACGACTACTACCAGCCCGAAGCCTACGTCGAACAGACCGACACCTACATCGACAAGGACGCCTCGATCAACGACGAGATCGACCGCCTTCGCCACTCGGCAACCCGCTCGCTGCTCACCCGTGACGATGTCATCGTCGTCGCCAGCGTCTCTGCTATCTATGGATTGGGTGACCCAAGCAACTACGTCGACATGGCGATGCGACTCGAGGTCGGCGAGGAAGTGGGCCGTGACGAACTGCTGAAACGCCTGGTCGATCTGAACTACGAGCGCAACGATATCGACTTCACGAACGGCACGTTTCGGGTGCGCGGGGACACAATCGAAATCTTCCCCATGTACGGCCGCTACGCCGTCCGCGTCGAGTTCTGGGGCGACGAAATCGACCGGATGCGCAAGGTCGACCCGCTCGAGGGCGACCTCAAATCCGACGAACCCGCCGTCCTGGTCCACCCGGCAGAACACTACTCGCTGCCCGAAGAACGCCTCGAGCAGGCCGTCGAGGAGATTCGCGACGACCTGGACTCTCGTATCTCGTACTTCGAGCGCAAGGGCGACCTGATCGCCGCCCAGCGCATCGAGGAGCGGACGACGTTCGACCTCGAGATGATGCAGGAGACGGGCTACTGTTCGGGCATCGAGAACTACTCGGTGTACCTCGACGACCGCGAATCCGGCGACACGCCGTACACGTTGCTGGATTACTTCCCCGACGACTTTCTGACCGTGGTGGACGAATCTCACGTCACCCTCCCCCAGATCAAGGGCCAACACGCCGGCGACAAGTCCCGGAAGGACTCGCTGGTCGAGAACGGTTTCCGACTGCCGACGGCCTACGACAATCGCCCGCTGACGTTCGAGGAGTTCGAGGAACGTACGGATAACACGCTGTACGTCTCCGCGACGCCGAGTGACTACGAGCAAGATCAAAGTGATCAGATCGTCGAACAGATCGTTCGACCCACCTACCTCGTCGACCCCGAAGTCGAGGTCGCACCGGCGACGGGCCAGGTCGACGACCTCATGGATCGTATCGACGAGCGAATCGAGCGCGACGAACGTACCCTCGTGACGACGCTCACCAAACGGATGGCCGAAGACCTCACGGAGTACCTCGAGGAATCCGGGGTCGACGTCGCCTACATGCACGACGAGACGGACACGCTCGAGCGTCACGAAATCGTTCGCTCCCTTCGACTGGGCGAGATCGACGTGCTGGTCGGGATCAACCTCCTCCGGGAAGGCCTCGACATTCCCGAGGTGAGCCTCGTGGCGATTCTCGACGCCGACCAGGAGGGATTCCTCCGGAGCGAGACGACGCTGGTTCAGACGATGGGACGGGCCGCTCGAAACGTCAACGGCGAGGTCGTCCTCTACGCCGACGAGCCCTCGAACGCGATGGAATCCGCCATCGAGGAGACCCGTCGACGCCGTGAAATCCAGCGCGAGTTCAACGCAGAGCACGGCCACGAACCCATGACCATCGAGAAAGAAGTGGGTGAGACCAATCTTCCGGGCAGCAAGACCGACACCTCGAGTGTCGCCGGCACCGAACTCGAGGACGAAGACGACGCCGCCCGGTACGTCGAGGAACTCGAAGAGCGGATGCAGGAGGCGGCGAGCAACCTCGAGTTCGAACTCGCAGCGGATATCCGTGACCGCTTGCGAGAAGTCCGCGAGGAGTTCGACCTCGCCGGCGAGGCAGACGAGGGCGTTGCGCCACCAGCAGAAGACTTTTGACACGGCGAACCACCCTCCGGTCCGAACGAGAAGCGCGGATATCACTTTCGGCGTCTCGAGAGCTCCGATGACTGGCTTCCCTCGAGTGCCCGTGGAAAGGTGTGGGTCGATTCTCGTGTGTTAACACTCCCCATCCTACCCCAAGCTATTCTATCACTGTGTCGTGACAGTATGCCATGGAAGACGACGCTCGAGTGTGGTGGAACGCGTGGGCCGAACAGTTCCAGGAGGCATACGGCGGCGGTGAGATCGAGGTCGGTATCGACTGGGGTCCGGGTGCGCCGAAGGACGACGATATGGGGCTGCTTGGCGACCTCGAGGGCAAGAAAGCGATCGAATTGGGGTGTGGCGGGGCCCAGTTCGGTATCGCCGTTTCCGAGCGCGGTGCTGACGTGACCGGTGTCGACATCTCGGCGGCACAACTGTCTTACGCACGAAAGCACGCCGATGAACGGGACCAGGACATCAGGTTCGTCGAGAGCAGCGTCACCGACATGCCGATGATTCCCGATGAGACGTACGACCTCGCGTTTTCGGCGTTCGCGTTCCAGTGGGTCGAGGACCTGCAAGCGTGTTTCGAGGAAGCCTACCGGGTACTCAAGCCGGACGGGAAACTCGTCTTCAGCGTCGACCATCCGTTTTACAAGATCGTCGATCCCGAAACCCAGACGTTCAAACAGAGTTACTTCGATATGTCGCCACGGAGACAGTACAGCGAGGCCTTTGACGCCGAGATGGTCATCCACCGGCGAAACATCGGCGAGACCGTACGGCTCCTCTTGGAGACTGGGTTCCACCTCGAGGGCGTGCACGAACCGGGGTACGATACCCCCGACGACTACGTCTCCGAGTTTGGGAGCTTCGACCCCGACCTCATGGCCACGGTTCCTCCGACGGTCATCTACTCGGGCCGAAAGCGTTAATGGGTTTCATATGCCGGCGCTCCGGTTTGGGGATAACACTTATCAGAATTCCATGAGATGCCTCGATAACGAATGTGCAGCCCAGGATGGGACGACGGTGAGTTTACTGTCGTGATTGGACCGCAGCCCAGGGGGGACACACGATGACAGGGGACGACCACTCTCGAGGAGACGAGGCGAATGGCAAGACAAACGAGGAGCCATCCCAACGCAGGTGGGTTCGGGAAGCGTCCGAGGAACAGGCCACTGTCGACCAGGAGTCTGGCGACCAGTCATCGACCGCCGACGGGTCGTCTCGCCAACAGGCAGTCGACGCGAAGCAGGACCGCTCGAGTGAGGCCACTCAGCCACCGCAACAGCCACGTGACCACGCCACTCAGCCACCGCAACAGCCACGTGACCACGCCACTCAGCCACCGCAACAGCCACGTGACCACGCCACTCAGCCACCGCAACAGCCACGTGACCACGCCACTCAGCCACCACAGGACCCAGCCCCGCACCAGGAAGCCGGTGACCCGACGCAGGCAACGCACGCCACCAGTTCGGGTGCGGTCGGTTCAGGCCACGCAACCGGGGGCACGGTCACGGAACCGGCTCGAGAGAGCGTCGACGGGCCGGCTGCCGAAGACGTCGGTCTCGAGGTTCGCCTCCGGCGCTGGTATGCCATCGGCGAAAGCGAGTTCGCTCACGCTCGAGGCGGCCGGGCAGTCAAAGTCTTTGCCGGCCTCGCCGCGGTCGTCGGCGCGGTTGGCGCGTTCGTGCTCGCGACCGTGCTCGAGGGCGCGTTCGAATCTGCTGCGGAGACGCTGACCGAAGACCCCGCGGCGCTGACCGACAATGCCATCATCGGCGGGATATACGGTCGACAGTTAACCGCCGAGGATATCGAAGGACTCCACGGCGTTCTCACGTCACCAACGGCGGTCGCCGATTTCACCGGCGTGGCCCTGTTGTTCGTGCTGGCGATCACGCTGGTCCCGATTGCCGGGTTGACGATGGGGCTGACGTCGGCGTTCACCAACCGGGAATCGGACCGGTACGCGTCCCTCGAGGCCAGGGGATACGGCCAGGTTGACGTACTCGTCGGCACGTTCCTGGGGCGGTGTCTCTGTCTCGGTGTCGTCGTCGGTGTGGGTGGGCTCGCCATCGCGCTCGGGGCGCTCGTCCAGACGTCGTTCCCGTCGCTGACCCTCGTCGTGACGGCCGCGGTCGTGTTCGCGTTGTCCTGTATCTTCGTCGCCTTCGGGACGTTCGCTGGGACCCTCGGCGAGACGAAAGCGAAAGCCTGGGCCATCGGCCTCGGACTGCTGGTACTCCCGTACTATCAACTCGTGACGTGGCTGCCGAGCAGTCAGGAGCAGCTCGCGACCTTCCACCCGTGGTCGGTGTCGCCGCTCATCCAGCGCTTTCACTTCGGGACGGTCGTCACCGACTCGCTGGTCATACTCCCGCTGTCTCGGCTGAGCGAACTGGTGCCACGCGTCTCGCTGGTCACCGAGGTCTACATCGAGGGCCGATCGACAGCCGAAACGGGGAGTGCCGAACTCGCGTCCGTGCCCCTGTACCTCGAGCACTGGTTCGTGTTCGTCGTTATCGCGTTCTGGATCACGCTCCCGCTCGTGGGTGCGTATCTCGCGCTCGACCGGGACGTTTCACTGTAGCGAACTCGGCTGGGACGGCTCCCTGTAGACGGCTCGAGTGTGGTTTTCTACCTTTTCGTCTCGTCCAACAGACGCCTACTCCCAGGGGTGGCGTCCGCTCGCCGACGGCCACAGCGGATACCAGTACTCCTTGTCGCCTTCGACCTCGAGTTCGCCGTCCAACACGGACTCGAGTTTGAATTCGACGTTCGTGTCACGCTCTCGACCGCCTCGGGGGGCAAACGGATAGAACGCGCCGCGTCGAAACGAGTAAATCCAGTAGGCCGGCCCCTTCTCGTTCTCGTACCCGAAGACGGCAGCGAGCAGTCGAGAGCCATAGCCGCGTTCGACGAACGTGTCCGCGGCGAAGTGGAGGCTCGTGATGAGGTCTTCAGGGTTGTCGTCCTCGAGGACGACCCACCGATAGCCGTGGTCGTCTTCGGTGACGTGAAAGTCAGTGCCCGTATCCTCACGGCCTGCCTCGAGAATGGCTTCGACGTCCTCGACGGTGTCGCGAAAGCTGCTCGAGTCGACGCCGGAAAAACAGAGCGCGCCCGCTCCGACGTGGCGGTAGCCGAGGTCGGCTTCCATCGTCAGATAGGCGGTACTCATCCCGAAGAGGTCTTCGGGGTCGGCCTCGCGTTTGGCGTCCGACTCGGCTCGAATCCCGAGGACGGCCCGAAGTCCGTCCAGTAGTCCCATACCTATCCGTTGGGTGGCGAGGATTTGAAAGCTCGCCTCTCGAAGTCACTCGAGAAACTGGCGTCTGTCGACGGCCTGCTACCTCGGGGTGTTAAACGGTTTCCATCTCGCGCTCGAGTTGCCGAAGCGCTTCGACGCGTCGCTCGGTGTCCGGATGGGTCGAAAAGAGGCGGCCGACGATGCCCGATTTCAGCGGGATGATGAAGAAGGCGTTCATTTCGGCTTCCTCGCGGAGGTCCCTGTCGGGGATTTTCTCGACGTCGCCCGAGATGGTCATGAGCGCCGAAGCCAGCGCGGCGGGGTTGCCGGTGATCGCGGCGGCACCCCGGTCGGCGGCGAACTCGCGATAGCGCGAGAGCGCCCGGATCAGCAGGTAGCTGATGATCCAGACGACGAGCGAGACGAGGATAGCGACGACGACGCCGCCACCGCCGCGCCCCCGGCGACCGCCGCCGAAGAACGCCCCCCAACGGACGATCATGAAGGCGATGGTCGAGAGAAACGAGGCGATGGTCATCACCATCATGTCCCGGTTTTTGACGTGGGCGAGTTCGTGGGCGATGACGCCGTCGAGTTCCTCCTGGTTCAGGCGACGCATGAGGCCGGTTGTGACGGCGACGGCAGCGTTTTTCTGATTGCGGCCGGTTGCGAACGCGTTCGGCACTTTCGAGTCGATGACGGCAACTTTCGGTTTCGGGAGGTCGGCCTGCTGTGAGAGTCGTTCGACGGCTGCGTGTAACTGTGGGTACTCGTCGTCGTCGACCACCTTCGCCCCCATCGTCTTGAGCGTGAGCGTATCGCTGTAGTAGTACTGGACGAACGACATCCCGCCGAAGAGGATGGCGAAGACGAACAGGCCACCGCCGACGTAGGTAGTGATCACGGCAGCGAACACGATGTACAGCGCGAAGAGGAGAAACATCGTGAGGAACATTCGAAATCGCAGTCCCCAGTCCGGTTGCCAGTCCATACTTCATATAAGCGCTCGGTTCGGATAAATCCGCCGTGGAACCGTGTGGCAGGGCGGGGATGGGCAACGCTCGAGGCGTCGACTCGGACACACAGCGTGGTGTGGTTACTCGAGTGGTGTTCGATTGTTTGAGTGAGGGCGGTTGGTCAGGTGATGCCGTTTCCCGAGTCACCGTTCATGCTCACTCTCTCGTGACTCCAAAATCCGACGTGAACCCCTTGACTTCCCCTCGAGAAAGCCATGACCGGAGAGCGTCTGACGGCGACTATTTCGCTGGCGAAGCGGAGGATGGCTGCGTTCCAGTCGAATTGTCAGACGCTAACATGGCTCGAGCAGTTTTCGCACTCGAGGGTGAAACGAAACCGCAGGCAAGAGAGCTGGTTCAGACCTCGAAAACAACACATTCGTGGTTGGTTTCCGACACGTAGCGCCACAGACTGGCTCCGGGAACCCCCTGGTTTCGAGTGGACTTCACAGGATTTGAGAATTGACTCCTTCGAGAGCGTTCTTCGCTCGCGCTCTCGAGACCCTCGAGAGTGCGAACGCGGTGCTTAACTCGCTCAGTCACAAACTGGGTGTCATGAATGAGTCACGTGCGTTCTGTCCTCGCTGTGGTGATCCCGTCCCAGACAGACGGGAGGAGGACGGGGCGAATGACCCGCTTCGACCGGGTGCGGAGGTCGATATCTGTGATAGTTGCTACTTCGACGATTTCGAGTTTATCGATGCGCCGGACCGCATCGACGTTCGGGTGTGTTCCCAGTGTGGGGCCGTCCACCGGGGTCGGCGATGGGTCGACGTTGGTGCACAGGATTACACCGACGTCGCCATCGAGGAGGTAAGCGAAGCCCTGGCGGTCCACGTCGACGTCGACGACGTCGCCTGGCAGGTCGAACCCGAGGAAGTCGGCCCGAACACAGTTCGGATGCACTGTTATTTTACGGGGACGGTCCGGGACACGCCTGTCGAAGAACAGGTGATGGTCCCCGTCAAAATCGCTCGCCAGACCTGCACTCGCTGTGGTCGAATTGCCGGCGATTACTACGCCAGTATCGTCCAGATTCGTGCCGAGGACCGGACGCCGACGACCGAGGAACTCGAGCGAGCGAAGGTTATCGCCGAGGAGATCGTCGCCGACATGGAGGCGACGGGCGACCGAAACGCGTTCATCACGGAGACGACCGAGAACGACGACGGCCTCAACATGCGCGTCTCGACGAACAAAATCGGCAAGAAGATCTCGAACAAGATGGTCGAGGAGTTCGGCGGAACGGTCAACGACGCGGAAACCCTCGTCACGGAAGATGAAGACGGCAACGGCGTCTACCGGGTCACCTTCGCCGTCCGACTGCCGCCGTACATTCCCGGCGACATCATCGACCTCGCGGACGACGACGAGGGGCCAGTTCTCGTGAGTAGCGCCCACGGCAACCTCAAGGGCATCCGGTTGCGAACGGGTGAGCGCTACGAGGCGAGCTACGAGGAGGGAAACGCTCCCGATGCCCGCAAACTCGGCGAGCGAGAGGATGCCGTCGAAACGACGGTCGTCACGGTGGAAGACGAACGCTCGATACAGGTGCTCGACCCCGAGACCTACCAGGCGAAGACCATCTCGCGGCCCGACTACGTCGACGACGACCCCGACACGGTCCCCGTCCTGAAAAGTCGTGCTGGCCTCCACGTTCTGCCCGACGATGTCTGAGGACGGCGGCGGCGGTGACTCTCGTGAGGAGCCGACTCCTGATTCGAGTGGGAACCACGCCGACTCGAGCGAGTCAGGCGACCCCTCGAACGCCGAAACAAACAATACAGAAACAATAGTAAGGACTTCGACCGACTCCCTCGAGGCGCTCGAGACCGGTCCCCTAGCAGCCGTCGTCGACGCGCCCCGCTCGGAAGCGGCGATCGAAGCGTTGCGCACGGAGGGCGTCTACGACGACGACCGACGGGTTCGACCCTACGGCGAGAATGGCGTCGCCGTGCCCGTGACCGCTCCGCCGGAATCGACGGCCGTTCGTGAGGTGATCCGACAGGTCGACCCCGAGTATCGGACGCGCACGCTCGAGGACCACCTGCGAGAACGCGGCTGGAGCGACGCCGACCTCGAGTCGGCTCCCGGCTCCTGGGCCGTCATCGGCTCGGTCGTTCTCGTTCGACTCCCCGAGGGCTGTCCGGACGAAACCGCTGTCGCGGAGGCGCTGCTCGAACTTCACGGGGAGGCCGAAACCGTGCTCGCTGACGAGGGAATCGCGAACGACACCGCCGACGACAGCGCGGCGGGCACCTATCGTGAGCCCCGGACGCGGGTACTCGCCGGCTCGAGCGACACCGAGACGGTCCACGTCGAAGACGGGACGAGCTACGGGCTCGACCCCCAGCGGGTGATGTTCTCGCCGGGGAATCAGGCCGAGCGCCGGCGGATGGCCGACGTCGTCGAGGCGGACGAGTGCGTCTTCGACATGTTCGCGGGTATCGGCTACTTTTCACTGCCGATGGCTCGAGCGGGCGCGTCCGTGACCGCGACGGAACTGAACCCGACGGCGTTTCGCTACCTGCTCGAGAATGCCGTCGCCAACGACGTGAGCCATCGACTCGACGCCTACCACAGCGATTGCCGGGACCTGGCACCGACGCTCGAGGCCGACCGCGTGGTGATGGGCTACTACGGCGTCGCCGATGGTACCGACGACGACGGACACGGGACGCGAACGAACGAGGCCGAGACGTTTCTCCCCGCGGCGCTCGAGGCGCTGGTCTCCGGTGGAATCGTCCACTATCACGAGGCGACGCCCGAGGCCGAACTGTGGGACCGCCCGCTCGAGCGCCTCGAACGGGCGGCTGACGCGGCCGGGCGAGCGCTCACGGTGCTGGAAACGCGACGGGTCAAATCCCACAGCGCCGGAGTCGAACACGTCGTGGTCGACGCACAGTTCGACGTGCTCGAGGAATAGTATCGTCGGGCTCCGTTGGAATCCCTGAGGAGTGGTACTTTCTGAGCGGTCTGTTCCAGACAGAGAATGAGTTCAACACGGCGGTACTAGCGATCCTTACGCCCGTCACGTTGTCTCGTGTGTGGGCTTTCGTGGCTGTAGTTGCTCCGTTCTGCGGCCTGGTTTGAGCACGCGCCACATAATGCTGGGGCGCAGCAGTGATGTCGGGTGTTGTTGCATCGAGAGGACACGGGTGAAGGCGTCGGTCAAGACACCGTCAGCGTGGGCTTTCCGGAACAGTCGGGACAGATACCAGTTGAAGAAGGCGGCCCCGTTGGGCTTTTCACCACGCGTCTGGGAGAAACTGAAGTCCGCCCCGGTGGCCAGCATCCATGCGGGATCGATGATCTCTGTGGCGCGGTTGAAAAAGCTGGTCGCAAGTGGCTCATGATTGTCTCTCGTGAGCACGTGGTGAAGCGTTAGTGCTTCAAGTGCAGCTACTGACATGCCTTGCCCGTAGATCGGATTGAAACTGGCGATCGCATCGCCGATAACGAGTAACCCTTCGGGGAACTGGTCAAGGTTCTCGTATCGGTAGCGGCGGTTCGATGGGAACGGGTAGAAGGCGGCCTCTTCGGACACCATAGGGTACTCGTTGAGGAGGTCATTCACGATTGGAATGGGCAGACTCGCTGCGAAGTCTTTGGCATCTTCAATGTTCTTTGGGGGATGATCACCGTGAATACCGTGTAGGTTCACCAGCCAACAATCGTCTTCGACGGGTAACACTGCTCCACCACGGCTACGTGGTGCCGCGGCTAGCACACCGATCATTCGGTAGTCGTTGGCAGGGCGTTCGATACAGGTGGTGGTGTAGGCCAGATCGATGTGTACTTCCTCCGCAGAGGGCGGCGTGTAGCCGTGGTTCGATAGCCAATCTGGCGTCCGGCTCATTCGGCCAGTGGCATCGATGACCAGATCGGCGGCGATTTCCTCTTGCCCACCGTCTTGATCCCGGATTACTACGCCGTTCACGTTCTTCGTTGCGTCGTCAGCGAGGTAGTCAACAAATGGACAGCTCCCCCGCACATAGACGTCGTCTCGGTCGGAAACACGTTGTCGGAGTAACTGCTCGTACAGCGGTCGCGTGGCCGCGTAGAGGGGGAAGGGTTTCGATCCGGTGGCGAGGTAGTTTCCTTGGCTGTACATGTAGAAATCACGCTGCCCGTCGATCGACACCCCGCCAGCGGCAACCAACTCCTCGCTGTAGCCCGGGAATAGGTCCTCCAGCGTTGCTCGGCCAGCCTCCCACAGAATATGGATTTGTCGGGCCTGGGGGACGCCATCGCGTGCAACGGGCTCATCTGGCAGTGGGTCACGATCGATCACGGTGACCTCGTCGAACGCATCCGCAAGGACACGCGTAGCACAGAGGCCAGCTATGCCTGCGCCAACCACAATCGCGTGCTCACCTCGGTCAGGGATCTGTTCACTATCGTAGTGTGGAACAGTTGTTAAGGTCATATCAGCCAGTACTGGCACAGATCGAGTAGCTCGGAAGATCGTGTTTGTTCACATATTTGTCCTCTTTGGTCACGAACCGGTTGGCATCTGGCGTGATCTCTGTCATGGATCGACTCCCGATCACATATGATGTGTAATCACATAGTTTCACTCCGTGACGGATCTGCAAGGGTCGAAAGGGAACCGGCCGTTGCAATACACGCGCTGTGGACTCGGCAAAACCTGGTCAACCTATCGAATTACTTTCGAGAGTGAACTGGTCAGTTGTTGATACCCGCTCACCCCGGTGCCGTCCCCAGCAGGAACCAGATGTTGAAGATGGTGAAGCCGACGATGACGGCGACGGTGTAGTAAATGAGCGCGACGAGCGCGGCAAGCTTGTAACTCAGGTCGTAGACGACCAGAATCAGGGCGTACGCCAGGGTAACGGTGAAGGGGACGACGATCAGCGGCCCCCACTGCTGAAGGAGCAACAGAACGGCTGCGAGCACGGGTGCGACGGTGAACGCTCGCTTGATCGAGACGTACTCGAGGACGTATCTCGCGGCGATGTGCAGGGTGATGCCGTAAAACAGCGTCGTCACCAGAAAGGTGCCGAGGTACGCGAGCACGCCCCCGGTAGCGGGTTCGATATCGCCGCCGGTCACCTGCGCGAGGGCCGCGAACGGATCCATACCGATAGTAGGGAGCCAGACCCTTTGGTTGTGACGAAATCGGTGCTGTGAGGGTAGCAGTGTCCGCCAGGCGTTCGACCGTCCAGTGTTGGGTCTCTGCCTCGAGAACCGTATCCGTTCGTCGAGGACGTACAGCTATCTCCGCAAGTAGTGGTCGAAAAAACGCGCCGTGGCTTACTCGAGCAAGCCGAGATCTTCGAGTCGAGAGACGATCTTGTCGACGGCGTGTTCGGCGTCGGCCGGTTTCTTGCCGCCGGTGATGACGAGTTTGCCGGACCCGAAGAGCAGGGCGACGACTTCGGGGTCGTCGAGGCGGTAGACCAGGCCGGGGAACTGTTCTGGCTCGTACTCGATGTTCTCGAGGCCCAGCCCGATGGCGATGGCGTTCAGGTTGAGGTTGCGGCCCAGATCTGCCGAGGTGACGATGTTCTGGACGACGATTTCCGGATCCTCGTTCACCTGGATCTGGAGTTCGCGCAGCTTATCGAAGACGATGCGCAGACTCTCGTGGACGTCGTCGGTGCTTTTCGCGCCGGTGCAGACGATCTTCCCCGAACGGAAAATCAGGGCGGCGGATTTGGGATTCTGGGTGCGGTAGACGAGACCGGGGAACTGCTCGGGGTCGTAGTCGGCCCCCTCGAGGTCCATTGCGACGCTCTGGAGGTCGAGTTCTTGCCCGATGCCGGTCGACGCCACCACGTTTTCGATGTTGATGGTGTCCTTCGGATCCGTCATAAGTCGTTTAAAAGGACGTATTTAAGGTTTATAAAGCTTGGTACTACACACTGATCTGTCCGCTATCTTGAGTGTGTCTGACGGGTGACTGACGCCCGCTCGCGTCAGTGCGATGGCGGTCTGGGTGGCTGCTATGGCCGACTCGAGCGAGTGCGATTGCGGTTCGATCGGCTTTAAATGGGTCATCACTTGTACGGTCACTGTCCTGAACTCATGGTGCATATACCGCATTTACTGGAGACCAGACAGCGAGTGAGGCAGTCGGTCAACTCGAGCCAGCACTACACCAGTCGCAGCTGATCACCTCATCTCGAACTCGCGACGGAGGAGCCAGAGCGCACCGAGACCAATGACGACACCGCCGAAGAGAATAGCGAACGCAGCTGTGAACCCTGCTCGGTCAAGCGCCACGCCAAATACGACCGGCGAGACGATTCCCGGGAGAAAGCCGACTAACGATTGGCCTGCAAGCGCCATTCCGATGTTGTCATCGTCAGCTACCTCGGTTATCGCCGTCGAGAGGGGAGCGCTATCTGCAGCCAGGGCGACTCCATAGACCACGATGACGGTTCCCAGAACGGTAATGGCAGTCCAGTTCCCAATCCCGAGTGCCAGCGTGATGCAGCCGCTTGCTCCCAGGGCTATCGCACTCGTGGCGACACGTCCAAGCCTGTCACTGAGCCATCCGCCGAGTGGATTGCCCACAACTCCGAGTGCGGTCAACAGGCCAGCGAGCAGGCCCGCCGTGATTGCTGGATTCCCTGTCCCAGCGACAGCCGGTGTTGCCACGAGAAACACGACGATCCAGTTCTGGACACCGAACAACTCCCAGTTGTGACCTGCGTAGGTGGTCGTCAGGTACAAGAATTTCCGGTCAGTGAATCCTGACAGGTCGAAGACGATCTCTTGATCGAGCGTCCCCGGGGGATCGGCTGCCAGCCAGAGAACTGCTATTCCTGCGGGCAGCGCAACACCACTGGTCACTGCGATGGCAACCCGCCAGTCGCTCGCCGAGGCGAGCCACGTCGAAAGCGGATACGCAAGCCCGCTTCCGAGTCCGAGCGCACCGACGTAGAGACCGATTGCTCGCCCCCTTCGCCCTGCGTCGAACCAGTCCGACAACAGCCGAATACCGGGAACGTACACACCGGCAAAACAAGCACCAGCTAGCAGACGAAACAGGCTCCCCGTAACGACACCAACGGTCAGGAGCGCAAACGCAACCCCGAACAGCCCTGAGCCTGTTGCTGTCAGTCCGACCAGCACTCGTGTTGAATACCGGTCAGCAATATAGCCGGCCGGCAAGATTGCCATCACGTAGCCGAGGAAGTATGCCGAATAGATGACGCCTGCCTCGGTTCCGGACAGGTCGAGGTCAGCTATAATGGCCGGGAGGACTGCGGAGTAGTTAGCCCAACTGAACGACACAAGGGCGACAGCGACGCTCATCACGAGTAACACTCGACTGGCCGCCTTCATCTGTGAGAACCCACCGATCCTCCGGAAATGTAACTTTTGATTACGTCGTGTCCAGGGGCGACTATCGAATACAGCCGCTATTCACCTCCTCGAGTTCGGGAACACATTCACGGACACTCCCTGTGAACGGCCAGTATGGTCGATTGGGACGAACGATTTCGAACCGGCTCGTATCCACAGGCTCCCGACCCCTCGCCCGTGCTCGCTGGCTACCTCGAGGATATTCCATCGGGTCGGGCACTCGATATCGCGACGGGAACCGGTCGCAACGCGGTCTTTCTGGCCGACGAGGGGTATGCCGTCGACGCCATCGACCAGTCACGGGAGGGCCTGGCGATCACGCGCGAGCGGGCAACCGAGCGCGGGGTGAGCGGCCGACTGAATCTCGTGCAGGCCGACGTCTCGAGCTACGAATTTCCTCGCGAGCAGTACGACCTGATCACGATCAGTTTCTTTCGGGCGCTCGACCGGTTCACCGACATCAAGGAGGCACTGGTCCCCGGTGGCTACCTGTTCGTCGAGCACCACCTTCGGTCGACGGAACCGACGCCGTCCGGGCCGAGCAGCGACCGGTATCGGTTCGGGGCGAACGAACTCCTGCGTGCCGGCTTGGACCTGACCGTGCTCTACTACGACGAGTCGACCGAGGAACGACCCGAGGACAAACGGCGGGCAAGCGTGCGCTTGCTCGCCCGAAAGACGACGGGACCGGAACAATCGTATCCGGGTCGCTGGGACGGACGATAAACGCGGACTCGAGCAACACTCGCTCGAACCCGAGATGAAGTGCTCGAGGGAAAGCACTCCTCGGAAAACGGTAGGCTCATTGGCCCGGGAGCGCCTCTCTCGAGTAACGCGTGTACTTCCTGGAACTGGGCGGTGAGGACGATGCCTTCGCCCGCTGTGAGAGCCGGCAGGCCGCGACGGGTGTGCGCCCGCTGGCGCCCGGCCTCGCACTGGCGAACGCTATCTCGCCCGACCGACTCCGCGGCCTGGCTTACACCCATCGAGCGAGCAGCCTGCTCGGGCACACAGACGCGAGTCTCGAGAGCGCCCGGGCCCTGCTCGAGACAGCCCCACTCGAGCGCGAGGGTAGCATCGCGGTTCGAGCGACCGACGTTCACGGCTCGAGCGGGATCAGCCCAACACGAGTCGAGCGCGAACTGGGGTCGGTGCTTGTCGAGCGCGGGTTCTCGGTCGACCTCGAGGACCCCGACCACGTCCTCAGAGCTACCTTCTCGATGGGCGAACTGGACGGACGGGACGAGCAGGGAGATCTGTTCGAAGCGGCCGATGACGAATCGTCCGGTGGGGAGTCGGTTTCGGTGTGTGCGCTTGGATGGCTGGCCGCCGAGAGCGTCCGGGATTTCGGCTCGAGAGCGCCCACGGACAAGCCATTCTTCCAGCCGGGAAGTATGGACCCGTTGCTCGCGCGGGCGGTCGTCAACATCGCCGGTGCCGGACCCGGTCGGACCGTCCTCGACCCGATGTGTGGCACCGGTGGCGTTCTCGTGGAGGCCGGGTTGGTTGGCGCGGACGTGCTCGGAACCGACGCCCAGGCGAAGATGGTCGCGGGCGCACGGACGAACCTCAGACACTTTTTGGACGATTCGAGTCCGTCTCCGACGGGGGCTTCCCGTGGCGACTGGCACGTCGCCCGCGGTGACGGGACGCGATTGCCGGTTGCCGATTCGAGTGTCGATAGCGTGGTATTCGACGCGCCATACGGTCGCCAGTCGAAGATCGAGACTCACCGACTCGAGGACCTGGTTGCTGGCGCACTCGCCGAGGCCTGCCGGGTCGCTGACCGCGCAGTCGTCGTGGCCGACCGCTCGTGGGCGGGTGCGGCGCGAGACGCCGGCTGGGAGCTCGAGGCGGCGTTCGAACGGCGCGTCCATCGGTCGCTGACGCGGTACGTGCTGGTGTTGTCGGCATTATCGTGACCTTCGAGTCTCTCGGTTGGACGAAACTCCTTGGAGCTGGGAATGACTGCCTGGGGTTAATATGTTGGCGAGCCGAATGTCGGCACGCCCATGGATGCACAATCACTGCAGTCGAAACTAGAAGCGAGCGGCGAACTGATGGTGAACGTCACCGAGTTCGACCAACCACTCGAGTTGCACCTCCACGACACCGACATCTCCGACGACGTCATCACTCTCGAACTCGCGGATGGCGAACTCGAGTTCAGCACCGACGAAGTCGTCGGCGCGTGGAAACACTACCACTCGCTGGCCGATTACGGCCTCGAGTAAGCTCCCACCGGGGTTCGATCGAGTTCCCTGGTTTTTGTATTGTTTGACTCTCTCGAGCGACGTATCGTCTCGAATGTAGCTATCGAAACTCGAAAACTCCTCTCACTTCCGTAGCTTTGGCAGCCACCAGCTAGCCGCCGCGACGACGATCCCGACGACGAATGCGCCACCCCAACTCGCCAGCGCGAGCGTTTCCTGTCCGTCTTCGATACCGAGCCCTTGCCAAAGTAAGACCGCCGTAATCCAGTGGGTGACGCCGAATCGCCAGACGTGCGTGTAGGTGAGCCGCGAGTCAGAGACTGCGACGAAGCCGAGTATCGTCCCCGGCGTGAGCGCCAGCAGGCTTAGCCACCACGAGAGAAAGAACCCGTCCTGATAGATGCCAAACAGCGCCCCCATCGGCAGCGCGACCAGGATCGCACAGCCGACGACGATGCCGGCCGCCTCGAGCGTATCGGCACGCGAACGTGACATACTCGAGGCTCGAGTCTGGGGCAAAAGAGGATGCCGATACGACTCGACCTGGGAGGCTACGGTCGCGGCTTGTAGGTGCTCGAGGATGCTACGGCCGCGGTGGTTCGACACTCGGGCGGGATTCGCTCTCCCGTGGAAGCGTCGAGTCGGCCAGCGGTAGGGCCAGTTCGACGCGCGTGCCACCGAGCTGAGAGTCGTTGTCGATACTTAACTCGCCGCCGGATTTCTGGAGAAGGAGGTCGACCATCCAGAGGCCCACGCCGGAGCCGTGCTCGAGGTCGGTTTCACTCCCCGATTGCAGGGCGTCGACTTCTTGCGGATCGATACCCGTGCCGTTGTCCTCGATACGCAGTCGGCCGAACCGATCGGTACGCTCGACGGTCACCTCGAGGTGCAGGTCATCGGGGTCGCCCGGATAGTGGTCGCTCGTGTTCTCGAGCAACTCCCGGACAGCCTTCCGTATCTCCGGGTGGGCGCGAACGGTAACGCCCTCGGTTCGGTGGCAGTCGACCTCGACGGCCGAGTTTGCCCTGCGATAGGCCTCGAGCTCTTCGTCAACCGCTGCAGTCAGGTCGAGCGTCACGGGTGTCGTCTCGGCGTCGATGGTCTTTCGGAGGTCTCTGGCCTTCTCGCTGTGAGCGAGCAACTGTTCGGTGGTCTCGAGGATGGCCGTGGTGTGTTCGGTCAGACGTTCGTCGTCACTTTCGTCCGCGATCGCTTGCGTATGGCCTTCGACGACGGTGATCTGGTTTCTGATATTGTGTCTGAGCACTCGCGAGAATACCTCTTTCAACAGCGTGAGCTCTTGTTCGCGCTCGCGAAGCCGGGTAATCTCTCGGAGGACGATCACCGATCCGGTTTCCGAGGTTCCCTGGGTGATGGGCCGAACGTGTAAGGAAAAGTGTCTGGTGCCGGTTTCGGTTTCGATGGTTATCTCGCCGGTCTGTTTTCCGTCTCGTTCGTACATCGCGAGGATGTGTGGTTGGCGGGCACAGAACGTCGCTAGCTCGATTCCGATCGGATCAGATTGTGTGCCAAACAGGTCCGCTGCGGCGGGGTTGACGTCGACGACTGTGCCGTCGGCGTCGACGGAGATGACGGGATCGGCCATCATTTCGATGGCGTTGCGCCGGCTGACAGGTACCACACTAAACAGGTGATAGCGAAACACGGCCAGACCCCACAACACCGTCGTGAGCAAGAACGCAATCGGCGTCAGGTCGAGGTACGTCGGGACGCTCGTCATATTCCGAAACAGATGGGTGTTGAGCGCGCCCGGAAACCCGATGGCACACCCGACGAGCAACAGTGCGGTCTGTCGTCGATGGGTGCCGTGGGAGCCACGCGCGTCGTTGAGCAAGACGCCAGCGGGCAAGAGCACGAGTGCGATGGCAAACCCCATGTGGACGATATACCAGGGGCCGAGAACGAACTCGCTGATCCCGCTCGGATTCGACGGCGTCTCGGGCGCGAGCACCAGATAATGCCAGGGGTTCGTCGCCGTGAGCAAGACCGTCAGCATCGGGACCGTGAGCAACACCGCGAGGTGTACGGGGCGAACCTGCACCCGGTCGCGTCGAACGTACTCCCAGACGAGCACCACCCAGCCGACCATCACCATCGCCTGAAACGCGTGTCTGAACGTGGTGTTCACGTACACCGGCGCGAACTGGGCCGGCCACGTAATAAACGCCAACTGTACTGACCAGCCAGCCATCCCCACCAAACACAAGAAAAGCCCCGTTGCACCGGGCTTTTCCCGATTCTGAAACGCGTACGCCCCAACCCCAGCTATCGGCATCGCACAGATGAGCATCACAAACCCCATCGACTGGGCGGCACTGCTCATCGAATAACCATCGAAGACCAAACATGTATATCTACTGGCCAAACCGGGTTCGTTCAACCTCGAGAGGGGTGGAACATTGTAATCTGATGAGCGAAACTGAACGCTCGAGGCTGGCACGGGCCACCGCGGGTACTGTCAGCGGTCGTCTCCAAACGAATCTGGAGGTCCGTACTCGAGCCGATGTCTCCGAACCGACAGCGACGACAGTCGCGTTCGATCCAGTCTCCCGGCAGGAAATCGGGACACCCGTCCCCTCAGTTCGTCTCGGCCTCGAGCGCTCGCTCTTGGAGCTGTTTTCCCTCCTCGCTCTCGACGGTGAGTTCGGGGACGGGTGTCGGTTTGCCGTCCTCGCCGATTGCTACGAAGGTGAAACTCGACTCGGTGGTTTCCTCGCTCTCACCCGTTCGGGGCTCCTCACGCCAGGCTCGAATGCGAACGCGAACGCTCGAGGTGCCCGCTTCGTAGACGTAGGCTTCGACGAGGGCCGTGTCGCCGATGCCGATGGGCCTCGAGAAATCGAGTTCGTTCACGCGGGCGGTGACGCAGGTCTGGCCGGCAAAGCGCATCGCGGACATGGCGCCGACCTCGTCGAGCCACTTCATGAGGTTCCCGCCGTGGAGCGTTTCGTTGTTGTTCGCGTGGTTTGGCTGGACACGAAAGCGGTTCACGATGTGGGTGTCGAGCAGCGTTGGCATGTCCGTATGCACTCACGCCGGTCGTATAATATCGCGGTGCCGTCGTCCCTGGCGATAGCCGTTTTTTGCCCACGATGGGAGCCGATCAATCGGCGTCGACCTCGAAACGGGGCGCTCGAGGGTTCCGAGTCGGCTGGAAAACTGCCGTCGATTAGGCGTCGCGGCCGAGTTCGGCAAGCAGGTGGCTGATGTGGATTCGATCGCTTGCCCCTTCGGTCATCTCGAACTCGATATCGGCGACCTGGCGGTGAATCCGCGCCAGATCCTTTCCCTGATAGCGTTTCCGTGCCACCCGAAGCAGTTCTTCGAGGACCTCGCTCCCGTCGAGGCCTTCGTCGACGAGCAGGTCGTCGAGGGTCGAACGGGCGTCGGTGAACTCGCCGGCTTCGGCGTCGTCGAGCATCGATTCGATCTCCTCGTCGTAGCCGACGGTGCCGATGGTCTCGTAGGCCGTCGACATCGTAATCTCGCCTTCAGTTTCGGCCGTCGTCTGGGCGGCCAGGATTGCCCGGCGCAGGTTGCCGTTGGCGTAGCCCGCGACGAACTCGAGGCCGTTTTCGTCGTAGTCGACGCCTTCGTTCTCGACGATGTGCTCGAGGACGGCGACGGTTTCTTCGCTCGTGGGCGCGCGCATGGAGACGGGGAAACACCGGGAGCGAATCGGCGGAATGAGCTTCGTCGGTTGGCGCGTCGTGATGACGAACTGGGTCGTTCGGTGGTGCTGCTCCATGATTCGGCGCAGTGCCTGCTGGAAGTCCTCGCGGACGTCTTCAGCGTTGTCGAGCAGGACGGTTTTGTACGTTCCGGAGACGGGGGCGTAACTGGCCGATTCCTTGAGGACGTGATTGATCATATCGCGTTTGGACATCGACGAGCGACCGGTCAGAAAGCTCGCAAACCGTGGGTCGTTCTTGATCTCGGTTTTCGTCCGGCCGAAGAAGTCGGCGACGTTGATGATCACCAGATCGTTGTCCGGGTCCTCGTGGGCCGCCGCTGCGAGTGCCTTCGCCGCTGCCGTCTTCCCGCTTCCGGGCGGGCCCTGCAGGATGAGGTTGATCGGCTCGTCGACGGCCCGCTCGAGGTACTCGCGGGCGTCGTCCTGTGGTAACTGCTCGAGTGTTGGCGCGTAGGTCTCGGTCCACAGCGGCGCGTCCATCGGGCGATGGTAGGGATGGCGACCGTAAGAATCGGTCGGTTAGGTTGCCACGGCGAACCACTCCTCTGTACTGGATCGACAGCCCGTCTCATCCCGCCTCGAGCGCGCCGTCCATCTTCGCCTATGGAACTGACCTGCCTGCCTTTCCCCGAGGTCGCCGCGTCCACACGTCGTGTGCGGACACGGCTCCACGGCCACCGGTTCTCTGGCCGACCATCGGTCCATTGCTCTAGACTATCGGTTCACTGCTCCAGACCATCGGTTCACTGCTCCAGACTATCGGCTCACTATACTTTTAATTCAATAGCAATGTCTGCCGACGGTTTTCCCTCCCTCGAGTCCTCAGACGTCCTCGAGCGGATCTTCTTCTGGAACCGATGCCCGAATAGGGTCTCCGTTGACGGTTATCGGGTCGGCGTTCGGGAAGCCGTGGTCGTCTGCGGTGGGGTCGTGGTCGTCCGGAATCCCGGTGTACATCACGACGAACAGCGTCTCGTCTCCGTCGGGGTCGAACTCGAGCGTGACGTTCTCGTGGGTGCCAGCCTCGAGTTCCTCGCCCACGCCGCGGACGTCCTGGCCGTCGGTTTCGACCGTCAGGAAGCCGTCTTCGGGGAGGGTTGCATTGACCGTCACCGCCGAGTCGTTTCGCTCGATGACCTCGAGGTCGGGTTCGATATCGTACTCGATAGCCAGCGTGGCGAGCGCACCGTCGTCTCTGGTGTAGATGCCGATCGTTCGGTCACCGGGCTCGAGGCGGTCGGTGTCGATGTCGAAACTGATGGCTCGGTTTTCGTTGCCGTCGAGTTCGAGCAGTTGGCGCTCGCGTACCTCGCCGTCGATGCGGAGTTCGACGGGTTGGCGGGCGTCCTCGCCGATCGGGTTGCGGATGTCGCCTTCGAAAGTGACCGTTTCGTTGGTCGTCGCCGACGTGGGGCCGTCGATCGAGTCGACCCTGAACGAGTCGGTGGCCGCCTCGGGGTCGCGGTCTGCCAACGTCACGCTCGCGGAATCACTCACAGGATAGCCGGCGTCCATGTACGGTCGGTCCTCAGCGCCGTCGGTCGCGTCGTACACGTACTGCTCGTCGTCGGTCGTATCCTGGTGGACGACAGCCGTGAGTTGTCCAGAGAGGTCAGCCCCGTCGGCCGCTCGTTCGATGGTCAGGTTCTCGTGCGTGCCGGGCTCGAGGTACTCGGAGACCACGAGTGCCGCGCCGGTGTTGTCTCTGAGAACGATAAATCCGCCGTCGGAGAGCGAAACCGACTCGATTTCGACGCTGTTCCCGTCAGTGGTCTGGTCCGGGAACGTGATCGATGCTTCGGGTGGGTCGTCCACGCCGAACAGCGCCGGTGCCTGGCCGACGGTAATGCCTGCGGCGACGACGATAGCGATGACGATCACCAGTACGGCGACCAGTTTGAGCGTGCCAAAGGAAACTCGAGGACTCATCTGGGTGGGTCAGTTTCCAGCAGTAGGTGCTCGAGGGGGTAAAGTATCAGGTCCGTTCGGGACGAACGAGGGGGTGTAGTCTCACATTACCGCCAGCCCGTTCGTCGTTTCGAGCGGTCCGTCTGCTCGAGTCCGAACCGTGTCCAACCGTTCTTCGAACCGTTCACTCGAGGTGGCCCGTTCGACACCCGTTCACCGGTGGCCCATCACCCGTCTGCTCGTTCGAGCAACGCCGTCGCCTGTTCGCTCGCCCGGTCACAGATAGCCGTCTCGTCGAGCGTCAGGACCTCCCGGTCACGCATCAACACCTGGCCGTCACAGACCGTGTGACGGACGTCGCTCGCCGTGGCGGCGTACGCGAGGTGGCTAACCGGGTCGTGGACCGGCGTCAGGTGCGGTGCGTCGAGGTCCACGACGGCGAAGTCGGCTGGCGCGCCGACCTCGAGTCGGCCACTGTCGAGGCCGAGCGCGTCGGCGCTGCCGGCGGTCAGGGCGTGTACGACTGCCTCGGCGGAGACGGCGCTTGCATCGTCGGCGGCGAGTTTGCCGACCATGGCGGCGTCGCGGGCTTCATCCAGCATCGAGAGGTCGTTGTTCGAGGCCGCACCGTCGGTTCCGAGCCCGACGGTGACGCCGGCATCGAGCAGGTCCTGGACGGGGGCCATGCCACTGGCGAGTTTCATGTTCGAGGCGGGACAGTGAACTACGCTCGCGCCCGTCTCCGCGAGGAGCTCGATCTCTCGGTCGTCCAGATGGACGCCGTGAGCCAGGAAGTCGCCCGCCTCGAGCAGGCCACGTTCGGCTGCGTACTCGAGCGGGCGAACCCCGTGTTCGTCGACGATGGGGTCGACCTCTTCGCGATTCTCGTTCGCGTGGTAATGCAACGGGATACCGGCTTCACGGGCTTTCGGGACGAACGTCTCGAGAACGTCCTCGGAAACGGTCGTCAGCGAGTGTGGCATGAACGCACTCGAGATGCGTCCCTCAGCGGCGCCGTCGAGTTCGATTGCGACCTCCAGGCCCTCCTCGGCGTCGGCATACGCCGCGTCGTCATCTTTGCCTACGGTCACGATACCGTGTCCCAGTCGGGCGCGGACGCCAGCCTGTTCGACCACGGTGGCGACTTCATCCATCTCGAAGTACATATCCGCGAACGCGGTGACACCAGCTTTGATGAACTCGAGGATGCCCAGCTCGGCTCCCACACGGATGTCCTCGGGCGTGAGCGCCGCTTCGACGGGCCAGATATCCTCCTGGAGCCAGGCCTGGAGGGGTTTGTCGTCGGCGTAGCCACGAAGCAGACTCATCGAGACGTGGGTGTGGCCGTTGACGAACCCGGGAGCGACCAGACAGCCGTCGGCCTCGAGGACCGTGCTGGCGGCCGAGCGATAGTCGTCGCCGATATCGAGAATCGTTCCATCGTCCTGATCGACGAGCACGTCCGCGTACTCGACGGTTCCGTCGGGGCGAAGTACCTGCCCGTCTACGATCGCCAGTGTCGTCATTGGGCGAGGGTTTCCGCCGGAGCGGCCTTTATCTATCGTCTCGAATCCGTCGGTGTGGTCACCTGACTCGAGGTATTCACAGATAAGTGGCGGCCGGCCGTTGGTCGACTCGATGGCCCCTGAGGACTCCTTGGCGACCCGTCACCGCTCGCTCGCCGATCCGTCGATCACCTACCCGCTCGAGCCGGCACCGACAGCCGGCTGTTCGGAGACGAGTACCGATGAGATCCAGTACCCCGTGGGCGTCGACTACGATTACGACGCCGTCGACACTGAACTGTTCGACCCAACCGGTTCGACGTGGGAAACGCCAGGTCTCGAGCGCTGGCAACCCCTCCTCCCGCCGCTCGCAGCCGACACGCTCGGCGAGGGGAACACGCCGTTACTTCCGGTGGACGACCTCGCGGAGTGGCTTGGATTCGAGGCGTGGCTCGAGTCGGCAGGAGAATCGACCGATGATGGCGGCCCCGACAGAGCCGTGTTCCTCAAAGACGAGTCCCAGAACCCCACCTGGAGTCACAAGGATCGGCTCAACCGCTGTACGGTCAGTGCGGCCGTTCGCGAGAGCGCGGCGGGCGTCGTCGCTTCGTCGACGGGCAACCACGGGGCCGCGGCGGCCGCTTACGCCGCTCGAGCCGGACTCCCCTGTGTCGTGTTCACGGCACCACAGACCCCGGCGGCAGTGCAGGCGTTCATCAGGAGCTACGGCGCGGTCGTCCTCGCCGTCGACGACATCGACGTTCGTCAGGAGGCGGTCGATCGGCTGACCGAGACGTATGGCTTCCACCCCGTCAGCAGCCGCACGGCCGTTCACACGGGTCACGCCTGGGGACCGGAGGGCTACAAGACGATCGCCTACGAACTCTACTGCCAGTTTGGCGGGTCGGTTCCGGGGACGGTCGTCATCCCGACGTGCTACGCGGAACTGCTCTACGGGGTCTGGAAAGGTTTTCGCGAACTCGAGGGACTCGGCGTCGTCGATCGAACCCCGCGGCTGGTCGCCAGCGAACCCGGTGTTCGGGCACCGCTGTGTCACGCTCTCGAGTCGGGTGCCGAGGTCGCCCACGTCGAGGCCGAACCGACCGAAGCCTACTCGATCAAGGCGACGACCAGCAGCGTCCGTGGTCTGCGGGCGATCCACGAGAGCGATGGCCTCGCCGTCGGCTTCTCTGAACTTCATCTCGAGGCCGCCCAGCACGGACTCGCCCGGACTGGCTTCTGGCAGGAGTCCTCCGGCGCCGCCGGAATCGCGGGACTTCGTGCATTGGTCGACGTTCTCGAGGGCGAGTGCGCTGAAGACGACTCCGTTCGCGCCGTCACGGCCGATGGCAACGCACTCGAGGCGGGGACACTCGAACTCGAGGCTCCGGTCGCCGTCGTTGCGACCTCGAGCGGGTTCAAAGACGGCGCTGCGCTCCCTGGTGATCGGATGTGGGAAGCCGATGACAGACGCGAGGACAGTGAGGGGCGACACCGTAGCGTCGGTGGCTGGTTTCAGGCACCAGCCGTCGACCCCACGTGGGAGGCGATTCGGGAGGCGCTCGAGTCCCACGACGGGGTACCGGTCTGAGACCGTATGTGATGGTCGATCCCGACAGCTTCAGTCGGCGGATTTATCGCTTCCCTGACCGAAAGCGAGAGTATGGAGGTACGCACGGAGACGGTTACGAACTCTGGGGCCGGTCGGTTGACGATTGCCCTCGTGGGTATCACGCTGGTGACGGCGCTCGTTCTCGCGTTCACCGAGCCGAGTCCGCTCCCGGCGCTCGGTGCGAGCCTGCTCGCTGTCGGGTTCGCCGCGTTCGTCGGCCTCGAGGCCATCGATGTGGGTCGACCGCTGACGGCATTGACCGACGCGTGGGCCGAACACCGGCGTTACGTGGGCTTTGCCGCAGGTCTGTTCGGTTTCGGGAGCTTGCTTGGCATCCTGCTGTATCTCGTCGGCGTCGACCTGATCGACGTCTTCCTCGAGTTGCTGAGCGAGGAGTTCGGCGAGGAGGTCTTCGAGGATGAAACCGGGGAGCCAGCCGAATTCGAACTCACCGCCGGCTTTTTCATCGGGCAGAACACGCCACCGTATCTGATTTCGATTGCCGGAGCCGCTTCGCTCGGACTGCTGACGGCCGCGGTGATGGTCTTCAACGGCATCCTCGTCGGCAACATCGCTTACAGCGTCGGACAGTTGGCCGGATTCGCCGAAATAGTTCTCCTGTTGGCCCCACACGGAATCTTCGAACTCACCGCACTGTTCATCGCCGCGGGTGTCGGTTTCCGAATCGTCTACCGACTGGGGCAGCGAGTCGGCGGCTCTCGAGACGCGTTCGTCACCAGACGATATCTGTACCGAACCGGTCTGCTGGTCATCTTCGGCTGGTTCCTGCTCGTGCTGGCGGCGTTCGTCGAGGCGTATCTGACGATTCCGATAGCGGAGGCGCTCGTCGGTGACATCGGTGAGGTCGAGGACGCGCCGCTCTCGAGCGCACTGTTCGGCTATAGTAGCCAGTGAAACGATTTACACACCTATCGCGACGCCGTCTTGCGATAGGGTGTGCAATGGCTTTCAATGGCTACTATAATTGGCTACCAACGGTCCCCTGTGCAAGTTGGCTTTCCAAACGTCCCTCCCGTAGCCAGCAAAGTGACCGGTTCGCTGTAGCCAGCCACTCTTATCGCCGCAGCCAGTACAGCGGTTTCAACACCGCTGGTCGGTAGTCCTCGTGCGGGTCGTAGGTGGCGAACGAGAGGCTGTTGGCCATCACGCTCACGCTCGAGCCAGCCATCGCGAGTCCAGCGAGTGCCGGGTTGAGCAAGCCGAGGGAGGCGATCGGGAGCAACGTCGTATTGTAGATAAACGCCCAGAAGAGGTTCTGGCGAACCTTTGCGATCGTCGCCTCCGAGATACGGACCGCCTTCAGCACGTCCGCCGGATCGTCACGCATCAGCGTCACGTCGGCGGATTCGATGGCGACGTCGGTTCCCGAACCGATGGCGACGCCGACCTGTGCCGTCGTCAGCGCCGGGGCGTCGTTGACGCCGTCGCCGACCATCATCACTCGCGACCCGTCCGCTTGCAGGTCGTCGACGTGGTCGGCTTTGTCCTCGGGTAACACGCCCGCCCGAACGTTTTCGGCGTCGATACCGACTTCCGTGGCGACCGCTCGAGCCGTCCGCTCGTTGTCCCCGGTCAGCATCACGACCTCGAGGCCGCGAGCTTTGAGGGCGGCGACGGTTTCTCGAGCGCTCTGACGTACCTCGTCGGCGACGGCGACGACGCCGAGCAACTGGCCGTCGACGGCGACCGGAATCGCCGTTTTGCCCTCCCGCTCGAGTCGCGTGAGCGTCTCTTCGGCAGCCCTCGGATCGATACCCTCGTCTTCGAGGAGTTTTCGCCGGCCGATCACGACTCGTCCGCGCGTCGTTTCGGCCCGGATCCCGTGGCCGGGAACGTTCTCGAAGGTCTCGAGGTCGCCGACCTCGATATCCCTGTCCGTAGCCCCGTCGACGATGGCGCGAGCGATCGGATGCTCGGAGCCGGATTCGGCGGTCGCCGCCGCGCCAAGGACCAGCGACTCGAGCGACTCGGTCCGTTCGGCAACGGCCCCGCCGTCGGGTCGCGTTCCGTCGCCGCCGTCGGGCCGTGCGTCGTCGAAGACGACCACGTCGGTCAACGTCATTTTGCCGTGGGTCAGCGTGCCGGTTTTGTCGAAGACGACGGTGTCGATACCCCGAACCTGCTCGAGCACGTCGCCGCCTTTGAAGAGAACGCCGTTGGTCGCACTCAGCGTGGAACCGACCATCGTCGCAGCGGGTGTTGCCAGCCCTAACGCACAGGGGCAGGCGATCAACAGCGCCGAGGCGAGAACGACGACGGAGAACTCGAGGACGGGGACGCCGCCCACGACCGGGCCGCCGCCGACCGGTGCGAGAATCGGCAGCCAGGAGCCGACCCACGAGGAGACGCCGTAGAGGGCGTCGGGGAACAGTGCCCAGAGGGTCGCCCAGATGATCGCGTTGACGATCACGGCGGGGACGAAGTACGCGCTCACCGTGTCGACCAGCCGCTGAATCTCGGGCTGGCGCGACTGGGCTTCCTTGACGCGTTCGACGATCTGTTTGAGCGCGGTCTCGGAGCCGACTTTCGTCGCCTCGACGTACAGGACGCCGTTTTCGTTGATGGTACTCCCGACGACGTCGTCACCGTCGCTCTTCTCGACCGGGACGGACTCGCCGGTCAGCATCGACTCGTCGACGGCGCTTTGACCCTCGAGGACGACGCCGTCGGTCGGGATCCGCTCGCCCGGTCGGACTTTCAGCACGTCGCCGACCTGGACGTCCTCGAGCGGAACGGCGACTTCTTCGCCGCCGTCCTCGCCGTAGTCTCGAACGACCGTCGCGTCCTCGGCTTCCATCTCGAGCAGTTCCCGCAGGGCGTTCCCGGCACGGGCTTTCGAGCGTACCTCGAGCCAGTTGCCCAGCGTGATAAACCAGAGGATGAACGCGACGGCCTCGAAGTAGAGGCTGCCGGTAAGCCCGATGGTGAGGACGGCCGTCGAGTAGACGTAACCCGCAGACGTCCCCATGGCGACCAGGGTGTCCATGTTTGCCCGTCGGTTATGTGAAAAAGCGCGGTAAGCGCCGACGAGGAACTCCCGGCCAAGCGTCGCCATCAGCACCGTCGCGAGAACGAATTCGGTCCAACGGAGGACGCCCTCGTTGATTCCTAGCAGTTCGTGCAGCGGTGGAACCAGGCCCAACATCGCGAGCATGATCGGGACGAACGGGAGCGTGAGGAGACCACCACCGATCACGAGTTTGCGCTGTCGAGACAGTTCTCGCTCGACGGCCCGCTCGCGCTGGCTTCCTGCAGCCTCGTCTGCCTCGTCGTCCGCAACGGGTTCGTACCCCGCCTCCTCGATAGCCCGACGCATCTCGGGGAGCGAGATATCCATCGGATTGTAGCGAACTCGCGCCTCGTCGGAGGCGAAGTTCACGTCCGCGGAAACGACGCCGGGGAGCGCCTCGAGCGCCTCGCCGACCGTCCCCGAACAGGTGGCACAGGACATCCCCATGACGGTGATCGACGCCGTCTCCGTGTTGGCTTCGAAGCCGGCCTCGGCGATGGCGTCGACGATTTGCTCGAGCGTTACCACTTCGGGGTCGTACGCGACCGTCCCCTCGTCCGTCGCGAAGTTCGCACTTGCCGTTTCGACACCCTCGAGTGCGCCGACGGCATCCTCGATGCTCCCGGAACAGGTCGCACAGGACATCCCGGTAATCTCGAGGTGTGCGTGTCTGGTCGTCATACCTAGGTGTACGGGATGTAGATTGAAGCGATTTGTGCCTTTGAAACCAAGAAAATGTGGGCGGTAATTCTTCGATTACAAATCAGTCTGCTTCCTGAACCTGCTTACGGCGGTAGCCTCTGTTGAGGCCGATATCCGTCCACTTCCCGTCCATCCGAGGATTTGTACTCTCGTTTCGTCAGCGGTTTTCTCTCGCCTTTGGCGTGGGCTTCGGTCGTTCAAACGGGTTCTGTCGGGTTGCTATCGCCACTGACTTTAAAATCGAAAACGATGGCTGGAATACAAACACCGTCTGCGCTTCGGCGAACACTCGAGTCACCGGTCACCGAGCCCTCGAACACGCCTCGACATGGAAAGACAGTTCCTTCCCCGCCACCAAGAGTCGCCAATGCGAATCGCCGTCCCCAACAAGGGCCGTCTGCACGATCCGACGATCGACCTCCTCGAGCGGGCGGGGCTCCATCTCGAGAACGGGGCTGCTCGCAAACTGTACGCCGACACCGTCGACCCCGACGTGAGCATCCTGTTCGCTCGAGCGGCCGACATCCCGGAGTACATCGCCGACGGCGCAGCGGACGTTGGTATCACCGGTCTGGACCAGGTTCGTGAAGCGGATGTCGGCGCCATCGAAGAGCTACTGGACCTCGAGTTCGGCCGCTGTCGTCTCGTGTTGGCGGCTCCCGAAGACGGGGACATCACCGCGGTCGATGACCTCGCGGGGAAGACGGTCGCGACCGAGTTCCCGACGATTACCCGACGGTTTTTCGAAGAACGCGGTCTCGACCCCTCCATCGTCGAGGTGACCGGGGCCACGGAACTCACCCCGCACGTCGAGATGGCCGACGCCATCGTCGACATCACGAGTACGGGCACGACGCTCAAGATGAACCGTCTCGCCATCGTCGAGGAGGTGCTCTCGAGTTCCGTTCGCCTGTTCGCCCACGAAGACGTCGCTGATGACCCCAAGGTACAGGAGATTCGGACGGCGCTCTCGTCGGTGCTCGCCGCGGATGGGAAACGCTATCTGATGATGAACGTTCCGCGCGACCGCCTCGAGGCCGTCCGTGACGTGATTCCGGGGATGGGCGGGCCGACGATCATGGACATCGCGAACGGCGACGGCGAAAAGGTCGCGGTCCACGTCGTCGTCGATGAACGGTCGGTGTTCGAGACGATAACCGAACTCAAGAACGCGGGTGCGAGCGATATTCTGGTCACCGAAATCGAGCGAATGGTTCGGTAACACGCCTAGCTTAACTACTCTCATTTCGGTTCGGGGAACTTCTGATAAATTGACATAAATACTCCGTAAATAGAACGCACGTATCGGCTACGCCTGATTCGTCACCTGTTGCGTCTCTTTCACCGTCTGCAAATCTCGCAGCAGTTGCTATCATGTGACTGGTACGAATAGGGAGATAGCGGGGGATGCAGACATGAATGAGTCAACAGCACCAGACGAAACGACTGAAAAGAAAATCGTCACCTCCGCAGATGGGACTGAAATCGCGTTTACACGGACGGGAAGCGGGCCACCGCTCGTACTCGTCCACTGTGCCAGCGCTGATCACAGAATATGGGAACTCTTCGACGTCCGTTCCATACTCGCGGAGGACACCACGGTCTACGCAATTGACCGTCGAGGGCGTGGCGAGAGCGGTGATGCCGAGGCGTACGAACCGGACCGGGAGTTCGAGGACGTGGCTGCTGTCGTCGAGTCGATTGACGAACCAGTGACCCTCCTCGGTCATTCCGCAGGGGGCTTCTACAGCTTGGAAGCGGCCCTGCGAACCGACAATCTCAGCGGGCTCGTTTTGTACGAACCCGCCTTTTTCGTTGATAGGTCGGACGTCTCCGATGCGGATCGAATCGAAATGATGTCACTGCTGGAAGCCGGAGAACTCGAGGAGGGGTACGTATTCTTCATCGAAGAAATCGCGGGATGGACGTCGGAAGAACTGGACGTCGTTCGATCAGCGCCCACGTGGGAAGAGTATGTAGAGAGGTTCCCAACACTGCTTCCGAAGTACGCGAGGATCCCGGAGTACGAATTCGATCCCGCCCGCTTCGCGGACGTGACCACGCCGACATTACTCTTGACCGGTAGCGAGAGCCCTGAGTGGTATCGGTCGACGACCGAAGCGGTCAATGACGCGCTTTCGAACACCCACGTCGTCACCTTCGACGGCCACGGACACGCTGGACCGCTCACCGCGCCAGATCGCTTCACCGACGAGGTACTCTCCTTCGTTAATGAACCGGCTTAACGGGTTAGCACTCGGCTTCTGATTTTTCGGAGGTATTCGATACGAAGTTGGGTTGGCCGGTTGGCTCACCAGCTCGACCGCGGAACATTCGGTCTTCACCTGCTGCATCGATCCTCTGTGTGCGGCAGATCGCCCAAAAACATCAATCCAACAACACACCAACAGGGATATTATTTCCAAAAGAACGGGACAGCGTCCTCTCCCTATCGTATCGAGGGTCGTAGAACAGTGCCTCGAGCCGCCTGAAACAGCGACCCGAGCCATCTTTGAAGCTACACGACCGATTTCGGCAGTGCTGGTCGTCAAATTCATAGGTTCCGAGCGTGAATCTCTGGCTATGAGCATGAACCAGATCATCGCAGTGTTGTTTTCGCTGCTGATGGTCACGTCGATGATCGCCTGGGGCGCGACGTTTATTTTCTAGCCGTCTGTGTCCCAGACGTCGGCCAGCGGACTCCGTTTCGAGGAGCGTCCGCTTCGTGAGCGTGTTCCCGAACGATTGCGGCTTCGTTCGTACGTCCCCGTCTCGTTGCTCGAGGAACTCGTCTTCGAGCGAGTCGACCCGCCGCCGATACTCCCGCCGGCCGAATCCAGCGCTGTTCGCGGCTCGAACGAGGGCAGGTCGGGCGTCTCGAGGCGGTCGACCTGTGCTGCGAACCAGTCGGGCATATCCGTCCGTGCGCGTTCGAACAGGTCGAGCAGGCTCGAGTCCGCGACGTAGGTCGAGCCGTAGTCGTCGGGGGCGCGAATCACGCGGCCACAGGCCTGAATCACCGTTCGTAAGGCGGCCCGGTAGTACCACGCCCACTGCCCCGACTCGAGGCGGTGGGCCACCCTGGAGTCGCTCGTGTTCAAAAACGGCGCTTTACACAGCACCTGCCAGCGACAGAGGTCGCCTTTCAGGTCCAGTGCCTCCTCCATTTTCACCGAAAGGAATACGTCCGGATCGTCGCTCGCTTTCCAGGCCTCGAGGTCGGCGTTCCGGTCGTCACGCGTGTGGGAGCGTACACGGTTCCCGACGCCGAAATCGGTGAGCAACGACTCGAGTTCGTCCTGAATCGCATACGAGTGGGCGTGGATCAGCCCCTTCTCGTCGGGATGTTTCTGCATGATCCGGACGATGCTTCGGGCGATCTTCGGGAGAGTTTCCTCGCGCTCCTCGTAGGTCATTTTCCCCTGTGTGACGTCGTACAGCGGCCGGTTTTCGACGGGGAAGGTGTGGCCGACGTCCACCAGCGCGACGCGGGAGGGCTCGAGTCCGACGTGGCGACAGAAGGCGTCTTTGTTGAGGATGGTCGCCGAGAGCAGCGCGAACTTGTTGCCCCGGTCCCAGACGGTGTACCGGAGATAGCGCTCGGGGTCCATCGGCTTGATCGTGAGCGCTCCGCCAGCGGGGTCGTCATCCTCGCTCGAGTCAGTACTGCCCGTCTCGGGTTCGCTCTGATCGACCAGCCACGTCGTGGGGCTCTGTGGGTCTCGGTAGTCTTTGACGAAAAATTCGAGTTCGCCGATGAGTTCCTGCAGTCGGTCGCGTTCGCGAACTTCGCCCGGCGACAACGACTGCTGGCCTAGGAGTTCGTCTTTGCGACGGGTACACTGCTGGGCGAGGGCGTCGGCGTACTGGACGGCGCGTTCGACGGAGTCGACGGCGGGGACGCGTAGATCGTCCCAGAACGGGACGGTACGGGGTCCAAGCTGGATTGTGGCGTACATTTCGGCCCACTCGGCGAGGCCGTGAGCTTCGTCGATGACGACCACGTCGCGTTTTCGGAAGACCTCGCTGCCGGCGGTTTGCATGAAATACGCCAGCGTCATCGCCGCGATTTCGCGGTTCGAGGCGATGGCGCGGTCAGAAAAGTACGGACAGCGGTGTTGGACCGAACAGTCGTAGCCGCGTTCGCGAACGCAGGGTGCCTGATTGACTGGCGTGTCGAGTTCGCCGGGGAGGATACAGGTGTAGTTCGATTTCCCGCGGATGATGTTGAGGTCCTGCAAGAGGTCGTCGCCCGCGACGTCGTCGAGCTGTGACACCTGCGGGGTCGTGTAGTACGCTCCCGTGGCGTCGACGGGGTCGCCTTCGGCTGCCGTTCGCGCACAGCCGGCGACCGCTCGAGCGAGGAGGCTCTTGCCACTGCCCGTTGGCGCGCGGACGAGGACCACGTCGTTGCCCGCTTCGAAAGCGTCACGAATGTCGCCGAGTGCCGCTTGCTGATTGCCGCGATAGCTCGGCGCGGGGAACGCGTCGAAGATCCGGTCGGGATTCACCACTCGAGGAACCGACGGCCGTCGTCCTAAAGGCTCCGGACTCGGGTCGGTGAGACGCGATAACCTCACTCGAGAAGGTGGCGCGTACTCGAGGGTAGGCGGAGTGTTACAATTGGCCAGCGCGAATTCCGAGTGGGCACGGAAGGGTCGCTCAGCGGTAGAGTACCGTCGTGTCCGTGTGACACGCGGTGGCTTTCCGGCCTCGTGGCGTTCGAATCCCACCCCTTCCGCTTTTCGGATGTTGCCCTCGTGAACTATAGGGGTTAGCGTCGATTCTCATACTTTTCGGTGTGGCAGATCACAGATACGTTGTATCCGGTGTGATGAATATAGAGTGTGAACTCAGCACTCGGCCACCGTTGATTTCACATCGATACTAGTAAATCATTACACTGTAGCTGCGTGAACACACCGGTGGACAGTCTATCAGTTACAATACTGTTCGCGCTGCCGTCCAAGATACAGGGTGCAAATGTGGTATAGGCTGAGACTTGATGCGCAAAAAACTACAACCAATGACCGGTTTTTCCAAGAACAACTCGATACCGCATCAAATCGGCTTCTGAGGCTACATTCAAGTCGACATCGTCGCTAACGTTGCTCGTTCTTTGAGACAGGAATAGTTCACCGTACTTGGAAAAATCTGCGTGCATCCAGTAATAAACAAAAAAGAATTATTTATATATGTACATATGTTTAGCATAGATACCGCATGCGTTCGAAACTTCGCCGACGGCAGTGGCTTGCACTCTGTACCAGCGCGTCTCTAGCAAGTATTGCAGGTTGTACGGGAGGTGACGACGGAGACACCGACGACGATGAGAACAGTGGCCGTTCAGGGGACGAACAGTCTGACGGAGACAGCGACGACGATGAGAACAGTAGCCATACTGGGGACGACCAGGCTGTCGGAGACAACGACGTAGATCCAATCGAACTGGACATCGATCCGTCCGAAGGATGGGCAACGAAACACGCGGACGTAGCCGTCCCTGACAATCGAGGGGAAGCCATCCTCAGCATCGGCGGTGAGACGTACGAACTGTCTGTGTCTGGATTCGGCGGCGAAATTCAACCACCCGGCGACCCGGCCGCACCACCGACGTTCTTCGAACTCAGCATTGCAATGATTGGCGACGAGTTGTCCATACAACCGCTCCGTCGGCGACTCGGGATACAACGGGAAAGACAGACCTACCGGGTGTTCGAGCAGATGGCACTCGTCGATCCGAACGCGACCCCCCTCGGCGAGGTACGGTACGGCCTACTTGCAGACGGTAGCCACAGTGAGAGTAGTGGACTCGGTCTGACGACGCACATGGACGAATCGTTCGTCCGCGTCGACCGGTCGGGAGTAGTTACAGCACGAGGTGAATTCGTCACAGACGACCGCGGCAAAGACGCAGGGTATTCACTCGATGGCCCTTTTGAGTTGGGAGCCCGATTGCAGGACGGATGGAACGCCGATCTCGACGGCGGCGAGTGACCGTTCGGATCGAGTAGTTGTATGTTCGAAATTGTCGCCGCAAACGTATGCTACTTTCCGGATTTTAATTGAAGCGACATTTGACATAGTTCGATTAGATCGATACCCATTCGGTAACTGCCTATCTTCCACTAACCGATCACAGCAGTCTTAAATTGACCGGGCAATCGTGCAACACTCGCGCCCTGTATTCATCACCACATTTCTGTAAAACTCTAGGCACGATTGAAGCAAAACTATGGCTTGCCCTGCTAATCCCTATAGTTCTCTCCGTTGTCCAGTTCCTCGAGGTCCGCGGCAGTCGGATTCTCCGGCAGGGCCTCGATACATGGATAACAAAGCAGATGACTCGAGCCGTCCTCGAACTCGAGGGTCATCGCGGAGCCGTCGCTTCCGTCGCGGTCGCCGAACGTCCAGAGGTTGGCGATGCCGCCGGCGATCGAGACCGGTCGACCACAGCCGTCGCAGGTGCTTCGGCCCATACGGTACCGTTAGCAAGCGAGGCGGGTAAGTGTTGTACTCCCTTCTGGAACTGTCGAGACGGTCAGGGGAATCTGCTGGCTGTCTGAGTGCGTTCGACTGTTTGGAGGAAGTCACCGATGTCGGCCGCGGATTGATACCGATTGACGACGAAGCATCTGGTATGCGGGTGTCCTGTCAGGGCTGTGCCGGCTGTTGTATCGACTGGCGACCGTTGCTCGAGGGCACTTCTCAATCCGACACCGGCGACGCACACGACGAGACGACGCACAAACGGGAGCCCAGACGACGCGCGGCGCTCGATGACGTGTACAATCTCGTCCCGCTCAGTCGCGACGACGTCCGCGAGATGCTCGAGGCCGGGTACGGCGACGTGCTCGTGCCGCGACTCTGGGCGGCCGACTCGAGTGACGATTCGGTGAGTATCGACGGCTACGAACTCGCTGCTATCGGCGGCCGGCCGGTGTTTTTCGTCGGCCTCGCCAAACCGCCGAAGCCGGTAGCCCCGTTCGATCGCGCAGAGCCAGCGTGGCTCCCGAGTTGTGTCTTCCTCGATCCGACGACGCTGCAGTGTCGCATCCACGGTAAAGACCACTATCCCGAAGAATGTGCGGAGTACCCTGCTCACAACGTCGCCCTCGAGCACGAAACCGAGTGTGAGCGCGTCGAGTCGGCGTTTGGGGGGACACGTCTGCTTCGGGATGACGATGACTCGAGCGACGAAACGCCCTCGAGCGAGCCCAAATCGGGGGTTGATACACCGTTCCAGACGGTCGAGGTCGACGAGGGTGCCGTCGATGGCCTCTTACTGGGCCCGCAAGCTATTGGGCAGAAACTGTTCGTTCACCCGGGGCCCGACGAACTCGAGGGACGTATCGAACGCCTCGCTGCGGGCGAACCGACGGTCGAGGATCGGGCGACGTTCGTCGCCGTCGCGGCGGGGTCGGCTCCCGGCACGGTCGCGCTCTCAGAGCCACACCGCGAACGCGCCTACGAGTCGGTGCTGGCGGCTGACTCCTGGGCCGGAAAGGCAATCGACGAGTGGGGTCGGGTCGCGGCGGACGAGCCACCTGACCCGGCGCTGGCAGCCGCCCTCGAGAATGCACGCGGTGCACCGGAAACCTTCGGCTGGTAAGGGTGCGGTTTGCTCGCACGCAAAATGCACGCGACGCTCTCGGTCCGTTACTGGCTACCGAAAACCGTCGATACGCTAGTTGGATTTGATCTCACGGAACGTATCGAGCAGTGCGTCGGTCGAATCGCCCGAGTCGTACTCTATCTTTCCGTGGTGGATCGTTCGCTCGTCGTCGAAGTCAGCGTCGACTTTGGAGGCCTGTCGTTCGCGGCGCTCGTGTTCGTCTTCGTCATAGGCACCCATTGACATGGTAAGTACACACATCGTAGGCAGTTGTCGCTTATGAATGTAACGGTCGTTCACATTCTACGGTCCGAAAGAAAGGAACACGTATCACTGCTCGGGGCGTACTGGTACTCGTGGCACGGCCGCTTCGCTTTCGATACTCGCCCCAGTCCTGGAGCGAGCAACGGGTCAGACAGGAGATTTTCAAACCGCTCGATAGTAACCTCGGCGCTCGAGACGCCGGTCCATGGTACGCCATCGGCGGTTCGTGGGACACGCACCGCTTCGAAATGGCAAACGGTGACCTCGCGCTGTTCGCCCGCTCGGGCAACGAAGCCTACTGGATGGGCAACACCGAAACGCCGTCCTCGCTGTGGCGAACCGACAAGGTCGACTGGGAAACGGTTCCCTACCAGGTCTCGCGCTGGGCCCAGCGCGAACTGCTTGCGACGCTGCACGAGCGCGACCCGTGGCTCGCGGACTATCCGTACATCTCGTGGTTTTTCCTCCCGGTTTTCATGTCCAAAGATGGCCGCGAGTCCACCCGTGCGTTCTTCCGCGAACACGCAGCTGGATTCCCCGATGCGAGCCGTCGGGAGACGACCCGGTTCATCGAGAACATCCTTCAGACCGGTGCGCTGGACGACTACCGACACGTGATGGCGGGCAAGCTCGGGACGAGTTCCCACGTCGATCGCGTTCGGATGAGTGCAGCGATGGCGGAGTTCATCGCGGCCAAAATCCTGGTCGACGCCGACTACGAAATCACGCCAGAAATCGAGGTAGCGACGGGACACTCCCTCGACTACCGAGCCGTCGATCCGACCGCGAATACGAACGTCCTCGTCGAAGTTACCCGCCCGCAGCCGCCGGCAAACCGTGCGGCTGCTGGCCCGGTTGCGGCCGTCAGAGACACGGCCGAGACCAAAACGAGCGGGCAACTCGCCAACCACGGCGGTGGTGCGACGCTCTTCGTCGACTGCTCGAGTTTCCCCGACGACGCGTGGGCGATGGTTCGAGGCGAACAGCCCGACGTCAGACATCGCCCTGCTGTGGTCTATCGGACGCGGCCGAACGGGCACGTCGAGGGGTACCGAAAGGGATCGGTGCCGCTGGCGCTCGAGGACGTTATTTCGTTCGTCGGGTAGTACCCTCCCAAACCGGCACCTGTTGGTGAAACCGAACTGCACCGCATGACTTCACCCACAGGTGCCGGTTTGGGAAGCCACTAGTACTCCGTCAAGCGTCGACGTGTGGGCCGAACCTGACAACCGCTATCGGTTCGGGCCACACGTTCAGGCTTGACGAACCACTAGTTCGTTTTCACGAGCGTGTTCCCGCGCACATGGTTCACCCACTTTGCATGGAGGGCGAACCCGGAACAGTCGGCGGGTTCGGTCGTTTTCTCGATGCCTGACGGAGTCGGTGGAGACTCGAGCGGTGTCTATGGGGGACGGCGCGAGGATTTGGGTGTCCGCTGGTGACAACTGCGATGACAGTCGTGACTGTCCAGATGTTTGTTGTATGATAGCTTTATGCTCTGTTCCGTCGCCGGGACTGGCGGAGACATGCACACCAACGAGAGCGGCGCAACCAGCGGGACAGTTCGATTCGATCGACGGTCGGTCGTACAGGCTATAGGCGCAGGCGCGGTGCTTGCCACGCTCGGCACCGGCTCGGTACTGGCGGGTGACGACGAGGAGCGTGACGAAACAGACGGCACCGACGAATCGGAAAACGACTCGTGGGTCGATCGGTCGGGTGACGACGTCCATCCAGTATTCGGATTTTCGGCGTTGACCGGAGACGTCGAATTCCCGGTCGAACCCGATCATACGGTCGACGCATACATCGCACCTCGTGACGACCGCGAGATTCCGGAGTTTTACTTCGAACCGACGGGACTCGCCCTCGAGCCCGGGGAGACAGTGCAGTTTCAACTCGTCACGCCACACCACAGCGTGACGGCGTTTCACCCGGCACTCGGCATCCAACAACGGGTTCCCGACGGTGTCCCGCCGTTTTCCTCGCCGGTCCTGCCGGTCGGCGCGTCCTGGCTGTACACGTTCGAGGAACCGGGCGTGTACGACGTACACTGTGGCCCCCACGAACTGTTTGGACACGTTGCCAGACTCGTCGTCGGAGAGGCGAGCGGGCCGGGTGCCGAGCCGATTCCCGAAATGGCGAACGGACACGGGAACAGCAACGACGAGAACGGGAATAACGGGGGCGGCAACGATGAGAACGGGAATAACGGGGACGGCAACCACGAGAATGGAAACGATGAAAACGGGGCTGACGAAGACGAATCAGGGGAGGCCGAAAATGGCCCACCGGAACCCCGGCCACCGGTCGGTGCGGCGGTGACCGTGCTGAACGACCCTGCTCTCGAGCCGGACCGAATCCTCGAGGAGGGACAGGTGTCCTGGGACGAGATCGACGACGCGAACAAAGCGATCGAACTTTGACATCCACCCACGACTCAAGTCGTGGACTTTCTCCTTGACTTTCTGTAATATCCCAACCACGGTCGGGATTCCCGCGTCTTCAGGCGCGGGAGGATGTCAATTTAGAACGACATCGGCTCGGGTGCATACGGGCTCCCGAGCGGTGTCGGATCGCGATCGGAGTAGCCGACGCGGCCGACCGCCTTGTTACTCACCGCAGAGTAGACGGCCATTCGGGCGTCGTCCGCGGATTCGAACGTCTCGCTCTCGAGACGGCCGAGTACGTCTGCGATACGTTCGGAGCCGTTTGGCAGTTCGAGACGCTCTTCGCCGTAGGCCTCGATCAGTTCCGCCGTCGTCGCAGGGTACTGGTGGGCATCGATCCGCTCGCCGGTTCGGTTACGCAACATCACACCCAAACCAACCTGAACGATAATTATAAACATTGTCCATAAACAACCTACGAGGCGTCCCAATACCTTCGAGTCCTTATATGCCATTGTACAACACTCCTCGTTCTCGGTCACAATCGCTTTAGGAGCCCACAAACACCCTCGAGTATGCCGTACGCAGATTTGCACGTCCACACGACGCGCTCGGATGGCTCGCTCGCGCTTTCGGACGTGCCCGCCGTGGCCCGCCGTGCCGACGTTTCGGTCGTCGCGATCACCGACCACGACCGAATCCAGCCCTTCGATGGTCCATTGATCGAACGCGAGGGAGTGACCATCGTCCACGGTATCGAACTTCGGGTGGAAACCGAGACCGGTCAGCGAATCGACCTGCTCGGCTACGGCGTCCAGGCGACGGACGCACTCACGGCGGAAGTCGAACGCATTCAGCGAAACCGAATCGAGCGCGGGCGAGCCATCGTCGAAAACGTCGAATCCCGCCTCGAGATCGACCTGAATCTCGACGTCGAAACCGGATTCGGGCGACCACACGTCGCGCGCGCCATCGATGCCCATCCCGACACCGAGTACGACTACGAGGGAGCGTTCGATCACCTCATCGGCAACGACGGCCCGTGTTTCGTCCCCAGAGACGTGTGTCCGTTCGACGCAGGTCGCGAAATCCTCTCGGAGGCCTGTTCGGTCGTCTCGCTCGCCCACCCGCTCCGGTATCCCGATCCGGAACACGCCCTCGAGTTGACGGAAAAACTGGACGCTGTCGAACGCGAGTACGCCTACGGCGGCCCCGTCGACCTGACGCCCGTCGACCGCGCCATCGAGCGTCACGACCTGCTGGTCACCGGCGGCAGCGACGCCCACGACGACCGTCTCGGTCTCGCTGGTCTCTCTCGAAACGCCTATGACGCACTCGAGTTGCCATCGCCGTAATCGGGAAACCTCGAGTGAACGGACAACGAGTTTCGATTTTGGGTACCTCGAGTGTCGAGAACGCAGGGTTCAATGCAACTGACTACGTAGGGACGAACATGAACTGTCACTACTGCGACCAGGAGGCGGCGTTTGCCGCCGAATCTGACGGTCTCAGGGTCGGGCTCTGTGAGGAGCACTTCCGCGAGCGGTTGCAGGAACTCGCCGAGGCGGATGGCCTCGAGACGCTCAAAGAGCAGGTCAACGTCGACCGTGCGGAATAAGGGTCTTTTTCAGGCTGTTCGACCTGCGTCTACGTCGATTGCATCGACGGGACAGACGTCGACACACAGCATGCAGTCGATACACTGGGCCTCTTTCGTCGGTTCGGCTTTGCGCTCGCTTTCGGGGTGGCCGGGCGTGTCGACCCAGCTAAAGACGTCGACTGGGCAGTCCTCGAGACAGGCACCGTCGGCGATGCAGATGTCGTAGTCGACGGCAACGTGCGTGCCACGGATGCCCAGTTGCTCGGGTTCGTCGATCGGTCCCCAGACGGCAACACCGTTTTCCTCTCCGACTTTCTCTCGATTCTCGTTGAACTGCGGGTCTATGGCCATTGCTAGCAGACCCGTTGTCCGATGGATACTTAAGTATATCCCTCAGTTTCCCCTCGAGTGTCGACGCAGGGGGTGGGTTCTCTCTCGAGTCCGTGCTGGCTAGGACCACAAGAGATATACCAGCCGGTTTACACTCTGCAAGCAGATGCAGCGTGACGTTCGCTCGACGCTCTCGGCACTCGGGGCTCGAGCACGGGGCAACCTCGAGCGCTCGATAGGGATCGATACCCGGACCCTGGCAGTGTTTCGTGTCTTCGTCGGCGTACTGATCGTCGCCGACGTGCTCGCTCGCTCGCGAAACTTCTGGTATTTTTACACCGACGAGGGCGTCGTTCCTCGCTCGCACGCGATGGCCGTTACCTCGGATACCGCGTTCTCGTTCTACCACATTTCAACGGACCCGACCGTTATTGCGGGCCTTATGGTAGTGCAGGTACTGATCGCGATCCAGTTGATCGTCGGCTACCGGACCCGTATCGCGATGATCCTTTCGTTCCTGTTCGTGATCTCACTCGATTATCACAATCCCTTCATCACCAGTTACGCCGACGTTCTGTTTCGACTGCTCCTGTTCTGGGCGATCTTCTTGCCACTCGGTGAGCGTTGGTCGATAGATGCCGTTCATCGCGAACGCCGGCCGCGGGCAGCTATCGCGAGCATTGCTTCGGGGGCTATCCTGTTTCAGATGGTCTATATGTACTTCTTCAATGGCTATCACAAACTCCAGTCCGACGTCTGGGGCACCGGCGAGGCGGCCCCGCTGGTCCTCGGCCTCGACGATATGACGTTTTTCCTGGCTCCCGTCGTTCGACAGTTCCCGACGCTGCTCGGGATCGGTGGTCTCGTCTGGTTCGCCATCCTCGTCATCTCGCCGTTACTGATTATTCTCGTCGGGCGAAAGCGGATGGCACTCATCAGCATCTTCGCTATTGGCCACCTCTCGTTCGCTATCACCGTCCGTATCGGCGCGTTCGCCTACGTCGCGCTGGCGGGCTTGCTGTTGTTTTTGCAGGCGGAGTTCTGGGAGGATTCGAAGGCCGTTGCAGAGTATCTCGGCCTGGACTTGGAAGGGGTTTCACGACGAGCGGACAGACTCGAGGCGGTCGCGCGGTCGGTCCCCGACGTGCGGATCACCGACGAGAGCTACGTCCAGATGCGCAAACAGCTCTACTCGCTCTCGATTGCGGTTATCGTGCTCACCGTGCTTCTCTTTTCGGTCGGCCCGTATCTCCCGGCGGGCGCCCTGGTCGATAGCGATTCGCCGCACAAACAACAGATCGAGCAGACGGCGAACGATTACATGATCGACCAGCCGGACTGGACGGTGTTCGCGCCGAACCCACGGACCACGGATCGGTACTACGTGTTCGTCGCTCAGACCGAAGAAGGTGAACTGCTCGATGTCTATAACGACCGGCCATTGACGTTCGACCGGCCCGACGAGCCACTGCAAACGCAGTATGGGACCTATCGGGAACGGTTCTACATGAACAGCGTCCGGCGGGCGAGTTCGAGCAGTAATACGCCGACGTTGCTCGCCCATCATCTCTGTCAGACCTACGAGGACGAACACGGAATCACGATCACGAACATCGATATGTACGTGGTCACCGAGGACGTGACCATGGAGACGATGGACGACTTCGAGAACCGTGAACGAAACTCGAGGTTCCTGCACTCACACAGCTGTGACGGGGGCGAACCGGAACGGGTCCCACTTCCCGAGGGAATGCGGCCCTGACCGAGTGCCGATTAGTTTTCCTGTTCAACTCTGAGTAGCAACGCGATCACGTTGCCGTCGTGCTCGAGACAGGGGACTGTGTGGCTACGTGTTGCGTCACTCGCCGCTCTCGCCCCACGAACGTAAGCCTCGGGGACGCCGTCCGTGACGCCGGTGTCGTCCTCGAAAACCGACCGATAGGCGGTTGCTGCCTGCTCCCCCTCGTCTGTTTCCGGCCCGGTGGTCGCTGCTATCGCTTCCGCACCGGGTTCGGCACCGTCGTACCAGGTTTCGGGCGGGTTGTCCTCGAGATAGGCGAACGCCTCTCGAAAGAGGGTGACGTCGTCGAATCGCTCGTCGTCCATCGAGAGACAGTCGGTGTCGTCTCCGTCGTCCGGATCGACCCAGTATAACACAACGTCGAGATACTCGGTACCGCCTTCGGTGGTACTCATTGCGTCATCAGTCCCATCGTCCGTTTTGGCTCCGTCATCGGTTTCCTCCGTATCAGGGTCTCCCTCGAGGCACCCCGCAGCGACTGTCTGGAGAGCGAGACCGCTAGCCAGGAGGACTGCTCGACGTTTCATACTATCGACACATTGTTTGGTGTGAATAAGTTTTCTGGTGGCACTACTGGGAGAGATTCCAACGCGAGAGCAGTCTCCGTGAATCGCCTCGGGGCATTCTCCTTGCACTGCTGTAAACCTCTCTGTAGACGGGCGACGCACGAGTCATCCGACCCGGAGGTGTGTACGGCTTCGATCACTCGAGGTCGAGACCGACCGTTCGCCACCGCTCGAGGAGATAGTAGCTAGCGAGCAGCGGCTGAAAAACGGGGACGAAGAGACTCGCGAAGGCCAGACCGAGGTAGATTCCCGGGTTCGGTCGCCATCGTCGCCCCTTCCCTGTGACGTAGGCTGCGTCTTGATAGAGCGCGATTGGGAACGCACCCAACGCGACTGCGCCAGCCAACCCTGCGGCCGTGATGAGGAGGGTCGGGAGTTGGTACACGACGGCGATAATCACGGCAAAGAGACCAAAGAGTGTGGTTCCGAGCGACACGGCGACGACGAGCCACCAGTGTGGCCAGCCGGCTGGAGTCCCGTGAACTCGGTGTCGTCTCGAGAGGTAGACGACTCCGGCCAGAGGTGCCAGAAGCACCGCGAGAGCGAGGTATACGCCGGGATTCGGCTCCCACGTACCGCCCTTACGCTGGGTTCGAATATCGGCGTACAACGCGACAGCGAGCCCGAGGGTCAACAGTGTGTAGCCAAAGGAGGCCACGAGAAAGAGCGCCTCCTGTAGACCCGGCACTCCCGGACCGAGTTCGCCGACCACGCCGATTGCGCCCACGCCGATCACCGGCGGGTACAGAAAACACAGTCGCTCGAGCAGGACTCGCCACTCGAACGTGGCTGTTTGCGATCTATTCGCCCCGTCCTGACCGGCCATCTCGCGTGACCGTTCAACTGGCGTGGCAAAACGTGTGGCGTTCTCGTCGTCTCCGCTGGCGCTCGAGCGCTCGGACAAAGGCCTTAACCTCCCGGAAGCGCTAGGCCAGGGTATGCAACACGTGAAGATTCCGCAGGATCGAATTGGCGTTCTTATCGGCGAAGGTGGTGAGACCATGCGTCGGATCGAATCTGAAGCCGAGGTGCGACTCGACATCGATTCCGAGAACGGCTCGGTCGCGATCGAAACCGTCGGCGACCCGGTTCGTGGCCTCAAAGGCCCAGAAATCGTCCGTGCGATCGGTCGCGGATTCGCCCCCGAGGACGCACTTCGACTGCTCGCCGACGATATGATGCTGTTCGATCTGGTCGACATCGGCGCCGCTTCTCGGAACAAAAACGACCTCCAGCGACAGAAGGGTCGACTCATCGGCGAGAACGGACGCACTCGAGAACTCATGGAGGAACTGTCCGGCGCGTCGGTCGTCATCTACGGGTCGACGCTCGGTATCATCGGCACACCACCAGAAGTCGATGCGGCCCGAACGGCTACCGAAATGCTGCTCGAGGGTGCACCACACGGGGCGGTTTACTCGTTCCTCGAGGAACGACACAACGAGATGAAACACCAGGGAATGCAGTATCACCGGTACCCTGGGGGAACGGCCGGCGAAGACGCCTGATCGTTCTTCTTGGAATGTCGTGACACTCGAGGGGTATCGGGTTGCCTCGAGTAATCTCATTGTGGTTTGGTTATCGTAGCCAGTGAACTGATTTACATACCTACCGCGACGCCATCATTCGATAGGATGTGTACTGACTTTCACTGGCTACTATAGCTGCTCTCCGGCGAGAGGTTTTATCTCATTGAAGCCATTACATCGACAGGATGGAGGGGTCGACCGGGGTCCGTTTCTGTGCTGTCGTTCTCCTCGTCGTGCTCGCGGGCTGTAGTGGCGCATTTGGCGACGGTGTCGAGCGGGAGAACTACGGCGTCGAGACACCCATCGAGCCTGAGCAGTCGGTCGAAACGGACGTGCCTGGATTGACCACAGAAGGGGTAACCGACTGGACGGCGCTGTGGTTCGCCCACGTCGAATACGTCGGCGGATCGGCCTACGAACTGACTCGAGAGACGACCTACGTCGATTCGAACGGGAGCGTGCTTTACAACGAGACCGTGCGAGTGACGGTGGCCAGTGATGGCACCGAGCGGATCGTCCAGCGAATCGAAACGCCCGTTCATCACAACGAGTCGAACGGGAACGAAACGACTCGAATGGACCAGCGGACGCGAGAACAGTGGCGAACCGATGAGCGGACAGCCGTTCGGGAAACCATCTCCAACGAATCGACCGTTCACACTGATCGGCTACTCACTGAAACGGGAACGCAACTCCCCGTCAACCCGAACACACTGTTCCCGGCGGTCGACGACGTGCAGACTGTTACGACTGATGGGTCGACGCAGTATCTGTTAACAGGCTCGGGGACCTTGCTCTCCTATCAGGAGGCGACGTTCTGGGTTCTTATCGCCGAGGAAGGCTACATTCAGGCGTTTCACCTCGAAGGAACGACGACCCACGACGGCGAGCAAGTCACGGTTACCGTCACGTCGACAGTAGAGGGCGTCGGTGAACCGATCGATCTCGAAGCGCCCGAGTGGGTCGAGTCCAGCGGGGACTGATACCCTCCATCGTCCGCTCTTCGCGGAACTCGCTTTCGAGCGAGTATCGTTTCCTCACCACTTTCGCATATATACTCTCGAGTGAGTGATTGGCGAATCGCCACCCTCGAGCGGTGTGTTTTCCGTTCACACACGCAAGAGCAAAACGTTTATATAGAATAGCAAACAATCAATCCATGACTATGGCACAACAGATGGGCAACCAGCCGCTTATTGTACTTTCCGACGACAGCCAGCGAACGTCCGGAAAGGACGCACAGTCGATGAACATCTCGGCCGGGAAGGCCGTCGCCGAAGCGGTCCGCACGACGCTCGGACCGAAAGGCATGGACAAGATGCTCGTCGACTCCACAGGTAACGTCGTCGTCACGAACGACGGTGTGACCCTCCTGACGGAGATGGAGATCGATCACCCAGCCGCGAACATGATCGTCGAAGTCTCCGAAACCCAGGAAGAGGAGGTCGGCGACGGGACCACGTCCGCCGTCGTCGTCGCCGGTGAACTGCTCAAACGCGCCGAGGAACTCCTCGAGCAGGACATTCACGCGACCACCCTCGCACAGGGATACCGACAGGCGTCGACCAAAGCCAACGAGGTCCTCGACGAGATCGCTATCGACGTCGACGCGAGCGACGAGGAAGTCCTCCAGCAGATCGCTGCCACGGCGATGACCGGCAAAGGTGCAGAGAACGCGAAAGATCTGCTCTCCTCGCTGGTCGTCCAGGCCGTTCAGACCGTCGCTGACGATGACGGCATCGACACGGACAACGTCAAAGTCGAGAAGGTCGTCGGTGGCTCCATCGACAACTCCGAACTCGTCGAAGGCGTCATCGTCGACAAAGAGCGCGTCAACGACAACATGCCGTACTTCGCCGAGGAGGCCAACATCGCGCTCATCGACGGCGCCCTCGAGATCAAAGAGACCGAAATCGACGCCGAAGTCAACGTCACCGATCCCGACCAGCTTCAGCAGTTCCTCGAGCAGGAAGAAGCCCAGCTCAAGGAAATGGTCGACAAACTCGCCGAGGTCGGTGCTGACGTCGTCTTCGTCGATGGCGGTATCGACGACATGGCCCAGCACTACCTCGCCGAGGAAGGCATCATCGCCGTCCGCCGTGTCAAATCCAGCGACATGAGCCGACTGGCTCGCTCGACGGGTGCCCGCGCGGTCAACACCGTCGACGACCTCACCGAGGACCACCTCGGCTTCGCTGGCAGCGTCGCCCAGAAAGACATTGCCGGCGACCAGCGCATCTTCGTCGAGGACGTCGAAGACGCCAAAGCCGTCACCCTCATCCTCCGCGGTGGCACCGAGCACGTCATCGACGAAGTCGACCGTGCCATCGAGGACTCGCTCGGCGTCGTTCGCACGACCATCGAAGACGGCCAGGTCGTCGCCGGTGGCGGCGCGCCGGAAGTCGAACTCTCGCTTGCCCTGCGTGACTACGCTGACTCCGTCGGAGGCCGCGAACAGCTCGCCATCGAGGCCTTTGCCGACGCTCTCGAGGTAATCCCACGCACGCTCGCCGAGAACGCTGGACTCGACCCCATCGACTCGCTGGTCGAACTCCGTAGCGCTCACGACGGCGGCGACGTCGCGGCCGGACTGGACGCCTACACCGGAGCAACCATCGACATGGGCGAGGAAGGCGTCTACGAGCCACGCCGCGTCAAAGGTCAGGCTATCGAGTCGGCCACCGAGGCCGCTGTCATGTTGCTCCGTATCGACGACGTGATCGCAGCTGGCGAACTCAAAGGCGGCGGCAGCGACGACGGCGACGACGAGGAAATGCCACCAGGCGGCGGTATGGGTGGCATGGGCGGCATGGGCGGCATGGGTGGTATGGGCGGCGCGATGTGAGATAGGTCACATCCACTCACGCTCGCCGTACCCCGGTCACATACCAATCAGATTTTTATTAAAGGACGTCACGCTATCGTGCAGAACGGTTCCGGAGACGCTTCTCCAGTCTGGAACCTCGGTACGGTCTACCTCGAGCAGGTCGGCCCACACCCCGAAACGACGCTCGGATTGCTCCGACGACGGTACTCCACCATTCGCGGCTATAACGACGATGCCCTCGAACAATTGCAGGCGGCACCGTCGCTCGAGGTCACGGACGTTACATACGACGTCCACGGCGCGAATCCGTTGCATCCGCTGACGCGGATTCGATGGCGAGTCAGATAGTCGATTTGACGGCTTCACTCGAGTGCTGGCGCCTGCGCGCCCGCCGGCGTTCAGTATGAACTAAGTACGGTCCCGCAAAATTCGCGTCTATGCAAACGCTCCTATTGGATAGCGAAGACGTAGACGAGAACGCCCTGATGGAGGACGTCATCTGGGCCGTCGAGGACGCCTTTGCCGCCTACGAGTACGGCAACGCCCAGATGCCGGCCAAATCGTATATCGATCTGCCACAGTACAACGGCGACTTTCGCTCGATGCCGGCGTACATGGACGCGGGCGAGTGGGACGCTGCCGGCCTGAAGTGGGTCAACGTCCACCCAGACAATCCCGGCGAGTACGAGCTACCGACCGTCATGGGAACGATGATCTACTCGGATCCGGAGACGGCGTTTCCGCTGGCCATCATGGACGGCACCGAACTCACGATGAAACGAACGGGGGCGGCCGCGGCCGTGGCCACCGACTATCTGGCCGTCGAGGACGCGACCAGTCTGGGTATCGTCGGTGCCGGCGTTCAGTCGTACACCCAACTCGACGCCATCGCCGCCGTGCGCCCCATCGAGGAGGTCGTCGTCAGCGACCTCGACGACGGACGAGTCCAGCGATTTATCGACGCCTACGGCGACGACTTCGACGTTCGCTCAGGATCGATCAGCGAGGCCGGTCACTGTGACGTCCTCTCGACGGTGACGCCAGTGACCGACCCCATCGTGGGCCTCGAGGATGTCGGCGAACACACTCACATCAACGCGATGGGGGCAGACGCCGAAGGCAAACACGAACTGACCGACGACCTGCTCAAGGCGGCCCGCATCGTCATCGACGACCACAAGCAGTGTACCCACTCGGGTGAGATCAACGTCCCGTACAACGCGGGCGTCCTCACGGACGAGGACATCTACGGCGAAATCGGTCAGATCGTCGTCGGCGACAAATCGGGCCGAGACGCGGATACCGGCGTCTCCGTCTTCGATTCGACCGGCCTCGCGATTCAGGATGTCGCGGCCGCCCACGTCGTCTACGAACAGGCCTCGAGTGCCGACAACGGTTCGCCGTTCGACCTGGTCGGCGTCCACGACGGGAACTGACCGGCGAGTCGGCGGCTCACACGAGAGGGAGTTCACTGCAGTGGTCCCCGGGTTCCGGGACGTTGCTCTGGTTCCAGGGAAATCGGTTTTGCTAAGGCTTCAGTAGCAAATAACTCAAATTATACTATCGTATGCTATCGATTCTGTATAAAAAACTATTGTGGGAATAGCAAGGCTCGAGGCAATCAAAACTGTCGATAGCCAAAAACGTCTCGACGGCTACTGAATGTGGCCTTCTCGACGGAGCTGGTCGGCTTCTGCCTTCTCGTAGCGCCAGGTGATGTCGGCCTTCTCGTCTTGCCAGTCCCAGGGCTCGACGAGGACGACGTCGTCCTCGCGGATCCAGATTCGCTTTTGCATCTTGCCGGGAATACGAGCGGTTCGTTCCTCGCCGTCGGCACATCTGACCGTGACCCGGTTTGCACCGAGCATGTTCGTGACGGTCGCGAAGACCTCGTCATCGTCGGGCATGCGAAGGTTCTTCCGACCACCCTCGTCGTCGCTCATATCTCGGCGTTGGCTCTCGGACGGGTTAAGCTTTTATTGCTGGCTTCGCGTCGGCGACCGATTTGCACACTGCCTCGAGTCACCTGACGACGAAACACCCTTAACCCTCTCGGCGAGACTGTCCGGATATGCGACCCAATCTCAGCCCCCTCGGTATCTTCGGTATCCTGCTCGTCGGTGCTGGTATCGCGTTGATCGCGTCCCAGAACGTACTTATCGCCGCCGGTCTCGCACTGCTGCTCGCAGGTGTGGCACTGGTCGTCAAATCGATTATCTCGGGAATGCTCTCGTCGTGGGGGATGATGTAAGCGGTCGAACTCTGTCTTCCACCATCTGAAGGGACTGTACGTGGCCTTGCGAGGACGAACTCGCCCGATACGGTTTGCTGTACTTTTTCGGGTGATTGCCCACTCGAGTGTGGCCTCCGGATCGAGGCGTGCCTCGAGTGTCGAACTAAGCCTCGTTGTCCCCGGCGCGATGCTCGCTGATGAGGCGGTCGACCATCTGGGCTTTCTGGTCGCGTTCTCGATCCTGGGCGCGCTCGCGCCAGTCGTCGATCACGGCTTCGACGTCGGCCTCTCGAGCGACGGCCAACTCGTCGACTTCCTGCATTGCTACGTCTTCGGCGGGGCCGACCGGGATGTCCCGGTCGAACAGGATCGACCTCGCGATATCCGACAGCCCGCCGTCTTTGAGGACCACCCGTGGCTCGAAACTCGCGAGGAGTTCGGCCGTCGAGCGTCCGGCCCCGCTGGCGTCACGCACGTAGACGACGTCGTCGGTCGCGATGCCGTAGGCCTCGTCAGCTTCCTGAATCGCCCCTCTGGTGAACTGTTCGACGACTTTGACGGGGACGAGTCCCGCCTGCTTCTCCGAGACGTCCGCAAAGTTCGAGTGGTCGAGTTTCCAGAGGGCTTTCATCCGCTCGACTTTCTGCTCGAGGCCCTCGATCGTGTCCCGTGCCTCGTCGCGTTCGTTTTCGAGGCGTTCGGCTTTGCGCTCGAGGCGGCTGACCTCTCGGTCTTTACGGACCTTTCGACGCTCTTCGCGCCGGGTCACGGCGAGTTCGGCCTCGAGGTCTTCGATCTCCTCGTCGCGGTCCTCGATTCGACCTTCGAGGGTGTCGACGTGGTCCTCGAGGCGCTCGACCTGTCGCTCGAGGTCCCGGATTCGTCGTTCTTCGGGGGTTAGCTCGCGTGGCTCGTGTTCGGTTTCGTCCTCGTCGGGTTCGTCGTCCTCGCTCAGGTCCTCGAGAACGGTTTCGACAGTTTCGCCGTCGGTGACGACGCGGGCGGTTACCTCCCCGCGGTCGATACCGGCAGGCAGTTTGCGGGCGATGCGCTCGAACTGGTCGGTGTGATCGTCGACAGCGTACAGCGCTGCCGCCAGGGCGTCTCGCTGGTGGTCGTCTTCGTAGGGAAACTCCCGGGTGCGGTGTTGTTTCTCGTCGATCGGGAGGTCACGCTCGGGTGTCCAACCGGCGGCGTCGAAACTTCGGCGGAACTTTTCGACGGTTTCGGGCATCGGCGTCACGTCGGCGGCGACGATGATCGGGCGACCACGCTCGACGATCCACTCGATCACGTCGGCGGTCGTCGACATTCGGGAACTCCAGACGTCGAGGACGTCGCCCTCGAGGCCCACGATGGCGACGGCGGTGGTCGTCCCCGGGTCGATGCCGACGACGACGTGATCGCGACGTTTGGCGAGCGGGCGAAACTCGATACCGTCGCGGCGCTCACGTTCGATCTCGACGCGGACGTCACCCGACCGCGATCGTGAAACGGGGATGTCAGCCGGTTGTGCCTCGACGGTGAAGACCGCGTTGGCAAAGCCGCCGTAGGCCTCTCGTACCTCGCGTTCGAACTCGAGATCGGCGTCTTCGAGCGCGCTTTCGACCTCTCGAGCGCGGCGTTTGACTGAACCGTGAATGCGTCGCGTAAACCGGTCGGCGCTCCACCCGCCTTTCCCGGTCGAACGGCCGCGCGAGACTTTGACTTCGGTGGTGTCGGTGAACGCAGAGACTTCGTGACCGACGTTGTGTGCGGCGAGTCTGGCGGCGGCTTCGGCCTCTTGCATCGGCTCTTTGCCGTAGGGGATGCCGTGTCGTTTGGCGACTCGAGAGAGCGTTTCGGGCTGTTCGTCGCCAGTCACCTGGACCAGTTTGGTGTTCGAGGGGAGCGAGCCCAGAAAGTGAATCAACTGGTCTTTGTCCGCGGCCAGTTCGTACATGTTGTCCGTCGCGATGATCGCCGGTTCGACGTCGGCGATCAGTCGCTGGAGCTTTCGATGGGAGACCACGTCTCGCTCGAGGTTCTCGTCATCGCCGTCGTAGACGACCAGGGCGTAGGAGGGGGCATCGCCACGAATGTCACCAGACTGGATGTCGACCCCGAAAACGACTGCATCGAGCGCACTCGTTCGCGTACTCACGCGAGAGGCTAGGGGATATCTGAATATAAATCCACGGCGGGATTTCACCGTGCTCGAGCGGCGTCACCGTCTCGAAATCGACCGTTGGTGAACGGGAGAAATCGCTCTCGTCTCGCTGTGTTCTCCTTATGATACGAAGAGTTGCGACACTCGAGCCGTGACGAAAATCGGTGGGTTTGGGCATGTACGTGCCTGTCCCGGCAACTCCCCACCGACCAATTGCTACGATTCCAGACTGACAGGTAATCCAGTATTATTAATACGGAGTCATGAGGAGAGGAGGTATGGCAGAAGATACCACCGCTGATGAAACTACGGACGAAGTACAGGAAACCGAACCTGAGCCAGAAGCGGTCACACCGGCTGTCGAGGATGACGGCGACTCGGTCGTCGATCTCGCTCAACAACCGATCGTGGTGGACTGGATCAAATATGTTTCCTCGCTGTTTGCGTTCCTCGCTGTCGGTTTAGGGCTGTTTACCCTCCTGATGGATGTCGTTGACCCGGACACGATCGGGATCAGCGAGGGCGGTCCGGACTTTGCTGATACGATTGTCAGTCAACTGATTCTCCTTACGCCCGTGCTCGCTATTACGATTGCCGTCTTCCTCGGTGCATTCCTCGGTTGGAAACTCGAGACTGACGACACGACGACGTTCCTCGCTGCTGGGCTAAGCGCACTCGTCGGACTGGTGGTCTTCTGGGTACTCGGGACGATCCTCGGGACGGTCTTTTCGAACTTCTCGCTCGAGTTCGGCGACCTGTTGATCAACTCGATCGTCGCCGGTATCGCCGCTGCGGTTACCGCAATCGGTGGCGTCTGGGCGAGCCGTAACCTCGCGCCAGCGACGCTCGGTTCGTCGTCGGATATCACCGGTGAAAGCGCCGCCACTCCAGCGGACGACTGATCACAAACCCTTTTTACCGACTCAGTCCTCGAGCAGTGGCAACTCGAGGCTGTCGCCATCGCTCGGCACAAAGACATCTTCGTCGTCACCCGAAAACGCTTCGCGGGCTTGCTCGAGGTGATCACCTGATTGTCCGGCATACCGCGAGGAGAGGTGGACCAGTGCGAGTCGTTTTGCCCCCATCTTGCTTGCGATCGACCCGGCCTGTCTGGCTGTCGAGTGGGCGGTGTCGGCGGCGCGCTCGACCCGGTCGTCGGCGAATGTGGCGTCGTGAATCAACAGGTCGGGTTCGTCGACGACCTCGAGCGTTCGGTCGCTCGGTCGCGTATCGCCGGTGTAGACGAGCGAGCGGCCGGGACGGGGTTCGCCGACGACTTCTGCGGGGTCGACGACCGTGCCGTCCTCGAGTTCGACGGCTTCGCCAGCGTGGAGTTTCGAGAACGCGGGGCCGACGGGGACGCCGAGTTCCTCGGCACGCTCGCGGTCGAACCGACCCTTGCGGTCGTCCTCGACCAGCGCGTAGCCGACCGAGCGAGTGTCGTGGTCGGTCTCGAACGCGCGTACCTCGTACTCCTCGCCACGGGAGGCAACGTCGCCGTCACCGACCTCGTTGATCGTGACGGGGAAGGTTGGATGGTTGCCGAGGAGGGTGACCAGCGACCGCAGGTCCCGTCTGGTGCCGCGTGGACAGTGAATCGTCAGCGGGGCCTCGCGGTCGTTGAAGTCCATCGTCTGGAGTAAGCCGGGAATTCCGAGCACGTGGTCGCCGTGTGTGTGCGTGATGAAGATGTGCGAGATGGAAAAGCCGGTGCTGTAGCGCATCATCTGGCGCTGGGTGCCTTCGCCGGCGTCGAACAGGAGTTGTTCGCCCTCTCGAGCGACGAACAGGCTGCTCGGATTCCGTTGCGTCGTCGGAATCGCCCCACTCGTCCCCAGAAAGGTCACAGACAGCTGCATTACCTCCCTTTGTGTGCCGGTCGACTAAACCCGCTTCGACTTCCCCCGTCGGTCGTGGGTTGCGTTGCGAACCGGGTTGGCTCCCGGCCACCTCGAGGCCACTGGCGGACCAAAAACTGTTCAGCGCCACGAACGAAATCGGTCGCCGAACGTTTCAGTAGCAATGACTGATAAACGACGAGAACAGTCAATAAACGCTATAAACTGTTCTGGGGTCGTAAAAACGAACGTCAACCGTTCCCAACTGCTGACGGGGTTTATACATCATCTGCCCAGTGGTGGAGGTGTAGATGAAACGCCACACACTTGTCGCAGCGATGTTGGCTGCGGCCATGATCCTCTCGGCGCTGGCGCCGCTCGGTGCGGCTGCCGCGGCGACAGACAACGGGGAATCGGACTTCACGATTGACGTCGAACAGAACGGCGAAATCGTGGTTACGGTCGAACAGAACGATAGCGCACTCGAGAACGCGACCCTCGAGGTGAGCGTCGATGACGAAAACGCCTCGTATGCGGACGCGGGCAATCACACGACCGACGAGAACGGTACGGTAACGCTCGACACGCCGGAAGAATCGGTCAACGTGACCCTTTCCGTTGACAACGTAACGGAAGATAAAGAAGTTCTCCTCGAGGCCGCCGATGACGGTGAGGAAGACGACGAGGAGAAAACCGACTCCTTCGGTACGTTGATCTCACAGTTCGTCCAGAGCCACCAGGGTGAAACTGACGGACCGCTTGGCATCGCCGTGGCGAACTTCGCGGTAGAGAACAACCCAGGTAACGCGCCGGACCACGCGGGTCCACCGTCACACGCGGGCCCATCCGATGATGGCGAGCAGGGTCCACCAGCCCACGCTGGCCCGGGCGGTGACGACGAGGATAGCGACGAGGGAGACGACGATGACGACCGTGGTCCACCAGCCCACGCCGGTCCGGGCGGTGACGACGAGGAAAGCGATGACGGAGACGAGACTGAGGAGGAAGAGGAAAGCGATGACGGAGACGAGACTGAGGAGGAAGAGGAAAGCGATGACGGAGACGAGACTGAGGAGGAAGAGGAAAGCGATGAAGAGGAAGGCGACGATGAAGACAGCGATGACGAGGAAGGCGACGATGAAGACAGCGATGAAGAGGAAGGCGACGATGAAGACAGCGATGAAGAGGAAGGCGACGATGACGACAGCGACGAAGAGAATGGCGACGATGACGACAGCGACGAAGAGAATGGCGACGATGACGACGGCGATGACGAGGATGGCGACGATGACGAAACCGACGATGACGCTGACGCCTGATCACTCGAGCAGTTAGCACACAACCGTATTCCCGACTGACGGGGCCTCCCGTTTTCGCTGACGTGACCAGCTTACCCAGTTGACTCGAGGGTGACGTCCTCGAGTCTGGGTAAATTCGTTGGCGACCCGGCGAGCATCCGGGTGTTGTCAGAGGCACGTACGCGCTCGCCGCTTGCCGACACTTTTGTTTTACAAACTGGCGTGTCCAGTAGCGCTGACTGGACGACGTCCGCACGGTCTTCGGTAGGGTTTTGACTGCCCTCGCCTTCTATCGAGCCATGACCGAGTATCCGCCGATCAGCGAACAGCTTTCGGGCGACGACCTCGAGTCGGCTCGCACGGAGGGCCGACGCAAGATGGACTGGGCCGACCAGCACATGCCGATCATGAACGCGCTTCGTGAGACCTTCGAAGTCGACCAGGTCCTCGAGGGCGAGCGAATCGCGATGGCGATGCACGTCGAAGCGAAAACCGCGATTCTCGTCGAGGTGCTCGCCGACGCGGGAGCAGAAGTCGCTGTCACCGGCTGTAACCCGCTTTCGACCCACGACGACGTGAGTGCAGCACTCGACACGCACGAGCGCATCACGAGTTACGCCAAACGCGGCGTCGACGACGAGGAGTACTACGACGCCATCCACGCGACCCTCGACCTCGAGCCGACGATTACCGTCGACGACGGGATGGACCTCGTCGCTGCGGTGCACGAGGACTACCCCGAACTCATCGACGGCATCGTCGGTGGGGCCGAAGAAACGACCACGGGCGTCCACCGCCTGCGCGCGATGGACGACGACGGCGCACTCGAATACCCCGTCTTCGCGGTCAACGATACGCCGATGAAACGGTTGTTCGACAACATCCACGGCACCGGCGAATCCTCGCTGGCGTCTATCGCGATGACGACGAACCTCTCGTGGGCCAGCAAGAACGTCGTCGTCGCCGGCTTCGGCTACTGCGGCAAAGGCGTCGCCCGCAAGGCGTCGGGCCAGAACGCGAACGTCATCGTCACCGAAGTCGAGCCACGCCGAGCGCTCGAGGCACACATGGAAGGCTACGACGTGTTGCCGATGGCTGAAGCCGCCGAAATCGGGGACGTGTTCATCACGACGACGGGCAACCGGGACGTCATCGTCGAGGAACACTTCGAGGACATGAAAGACGGTGTGTTGCTCGCGAACGCGGGCCACTTCGACATCGAAATCGACCTCGAGGCGCTTTCGGACCTCGCCGTCGACACCTACGAAGCGCGCGACGGCGTCGAGGCCTACGAACTCGAGGATGGGCGACGGCTGAACGTGATCGCCGAAGGCCGCCTCGTGAACCTCGCGGCTCCGGTCTCGCTCGGACACCCGGTCGAAGTGATGGACCAGAGCTTCGGCGTCCAGGCCGCCTGTGTGCGAGAGATGGTCGAAAACGGCGACGAGTACGGCCCCGGCGTCCACGACGTCCCCGACGAACTCGACAAAGAAATCGCCGAAATCAAACTCGAGGCCGAAGGCGTCGAGTTCGATTCGCTGACCGACACCCAGCGCGAGTACATGGGCTCGTGGGACCACGGGACGTAACTGTCGAGTGAATCCCCTGACGAGCGGTTACGTGACTGCTTCTCTTCCGAGCTGATCGAATCCCTCTCTTCGACTCTTACTCTTCGCTCGAGTACGTCCCAGCCACGCTCTCGTCGGCATCGACTACGAACACGAGTGCCCCGTCCTCGAGTGCGGTAATCGTCGTCGTCACCGACACCGGCTCATCGCCGGCAGTCGTCCCCTGGCAGGTTCCTTTCCACCGCCAGCCGTCGGTCGCCGCGGGGATGGCGGTCGACTCGAGATGGCGAACGGTTTCGCGTTCGTACTGGTCGTGCCAGTGACGACCCAGTACCGACTCGAGGCCGACCCCGAACTTCCTGGCGTAAGCGGGGGTCGCTATTTGGACCGTTCCCGTGGGATCGGTAATCGCCACGCCACGATCGATACCGTCGAAACTCGCGAGCAAGCGTTTGGTATGCGTTTGGTACCGGTATCGCTCGACGAGCCGGTTGATCCGTGTAGCCAGTAGTGTCGTGGCTGACTCAGGAATTCGAGTGAGGGCTTCGGGAACGCGGAACCACTCGAGCCACTGGTCTGTGGCGACTGACTCGGCGACGGATTCGGTTGGTTCGTCGATGCAAGTGACGACTGGGATCGTGACGTCCTGCCTGATGGATTCGTAGACGGCCCGCCCGGCTGCGGGTATCGAGGGTGTTACAATCACGACACAGTCTGCGTCCTCGTACTCAGCCGACAACTCGGTATCGAGAGAGGGCCTGGGTACGGTTTCTTTCGGCCGCTCGTCGGGGCGACCGTCGCTCGCGGTTCCGAAGGTACCATCGGCGACCGTGACGGTGCTGACGGTGAACCCGTCTTTCGAGGCGAGTTCACCGCTGACGGTGTCAGCAGGTCCACTGACGGTAACGATCTCGAGTGGCTGTACGTCGAGAACCGTCTCGTACGCAGCCGATGTTTTGGACATCCAATACTCACCACCGTCTCTCCCTGCGAACGGATGGTTGTTGACCGGGAACGCTATCCATCGGCACTCTTACGGTCGATACGTCGATCCGTCGACCGTGACGGTCCCGTCGTTCGAAACGGTGATTTCGTACTCGTCGTAGTCGAAGGTTACCCTGCAGTTGACCTCGTCTCTAAACAGTCGGTCGAGGGCTTCCGGATTGACGGCCTCGAACAACGGTGTATCGAGTTCGAGCGGATCGACCCCTGCTTCGGCTGCAATCGCGTCGATAACGCGCATACTCATCGAACCGGTGGGATTCCCAGTGTCCATTTGTGGCATTGACTCTGCATATGCGAACCGACCCTATTCGACTGGCTGTTTTATGTGTATCCCGGTTGTAGAATGGACACTATATGTGTAAGGGCTGGCTACTGTTTGGGCTCACGGCTTTTGGGGGCGGCGTCTGGACTTCGATAGCCTCGACGTGGGGTACGACCATTGAGGGGATGAACGTCTCGCTCGCTACTCTGTTCGGACTCGTCTCGATGCTCGGCACCCCTGTCTCGGGTGATGTCTTGCTCTCGCTGGTCGGTATCGCTCTTCTCGGTCTTGCCAGTGGTGGCGGTCGTGATTCCTCGATCGAGCGACTGCAAGAGGCGATTGCACGAATCGAAACCGCTGTCGGCGTTTCCTCACCGACCGAAACCGGCGAAGATAGTGATGTATCGTCGCTCGCAGAGCGAATCGAGTCGGTCGAGGAACCGCTTGTGAACCAGGTGCGACCTGGGACATACGACGACTACCTTCGGATGCTCGTCGAAGCCGTGGATGACGTGTTCTTCGTGATCGACTCGGCAGGGGAGCTCCAACACTGGAACCAAAGTATGGTCGAGGCGATGGGGTATTCGAACGAGGAACTCGCCTCGATGCATGCGTTCGACTTCTTCGAGGATGACGTCGAAAAAGCCGAAGCAGCTCTCATCGCGGGTCTCGAGGAGGGGAGCGTTCGCTACGAAGCCGAATCCGTCCGAAAAGACGGTGAGTTAGTCCCCTTCGAGTACGTCGTTTCACGGGTAACAGGTCCCGACGGGGAACCATTGCTCGCAGGGATCGCTCGAGATATCAGCGCCCGACGCGAGAGCGAGAAGCGTCTCCGCGAGCGAGAACGACAGCTATCGACGTTGATGCACAACATTCCGGGGATGGTGTATCGCTGTCAGAACGAACCGGAGTGGCCGATGGAGTTCGTCAGCGATGGCTGTCGGGAGTTGACCGGCTACGATCCAGAGGCACTCGTTGACGGAGAGATTACGTGGGGTGAAGATATCCTCGACGGCGACAACGAGAAAATGTGGGGAATCGTCCAGGATAAACTCGAACTCGGCGAACCGTTCACCGTCTCGTTCCCGATTCGAACGGCCGACGGGCAGCGACGCTGGGTCGAAGAGCAGGGGCGTGGCATCTACGCCGAAGATGGCACACTCGAGGCGCTCGAGGGCGTTATCATCGACATCACCGAACGCGTCGAGAACGAACGCGAACTCGAGCGAACGAGAGACCTACTTCAGCACGCCCAGCGGTTGTCGAACGTCGGGGGCTGGGAACTCGACCTGGCCGATGAGCGGCCGTATAACGGCGTCCTCACCGAGGAACTGTACCGGATTTACGAACTCTCACCGGATGAACAGATGGATCTCGAACGTGGGCTCGCGTACTACGTTCCCGAAGACAGGCCACGGGTGCGCGAAGCAGTCGAAAACGCTATCGAACACGGGCAGCCGTACGAACTCGAGGCACGGATCAGAACCGAGTCGGGAGCGCTTCGTTGGGTGCGAACGATCGGCGATCCGATCGAAAGAAACGGCGAGATCGTACTTCTCAGAGGGTCGCTGCAGGATATCACGGAGCGCAAAGAGCGTGAACAGATCCTCGAGCGAACCCGAGAGATGCTCGAACAGAGTCAAGAAATCGCCGACCTCGGTGGGTGGGTGATCGATCTTGAAGACGGCCCACCGTACGAGGGTTCCTGGACGGAGAAATTTACCGAAATTCTCGGCTTCGAGGGCGTCGGTTCGATGTCGTTCGAAGAGAGCCTCGAGGTGTTTCACCCCGAGGACCGACCGACAGTCGAACGGACGGTCGAGCGGGCGATCGAAACGGGTAGCGAGTTCGAACTCGAGGCACGAATTCGTCGGCCGGACGGTGAACAACGATGGATTCGGTCCATCGGCGAAATGGTTGACGCTGGCGGTGAGCGGCCCAGGATTCGCGGGTCGATACAGGACATTACCGGCCACAAAGAACGCGAACTGGCACTCGAGTCGTTACACGAAACGACGCGCGGCCTCCTCCAGATCGAGACGAAGACTGAGGCTGCAGAACTCATCGTCGAGACTGCCGAACAGGTGCTCGACGTGACGGGCGTTGCGATGTTTTTGCTCGACCCGGACACCAATACGCTGACACCGAACGCAACCACTCCCGGGTTCGACGAGTGCTGTGATAGCGAGACCCCGATCGGAGCCGGCGAACGTGGATCGATCCTCTGGGAAACGTTCCTGGCGGGAACCCAGACCGTCATCGATGGCCCCGAGATGACCGCTCAATCGTCGTTGTTCGATGGGGGCGTCGAAGCCGGCCTGGTGGTTCCCGTTGGCAACCACGGCGTCTTTGTCGTCGCAAACCGTGACCCTATCGACCAGGGGGACCGGCGGCTGGTCGAAACGCTCGTTGCAACGACGGAAGCCGCCTTCGACCGACTCGAGAGCGAGGCCAGTCTGCGCGACCGGGATGCCGAACTCGAGGCACAAAACGAGCGTCTCAGCCGGCAGATACAGATCAACGATATTATTCGTCGCGTGGACACCTCCCTCATCGGGACGACGACCCAGGAGGAAATCGAGCAAACGGTGTGTGACCGCCTCAGCGAGAGCGAACACGTCACGTTCGCCTGGATCGGTTCTCTGAACGTTGCGGAAACGGAAGTCGTCCCACGAACCTGGGCGGGTTCGGGTCAATCGTATCTCGATTCGGTCTCGTTGGCTGTCGATGATGCTCCAGCGGGTGCGGACCCCGCTGTCTCGACTGCGCTCACGAATGCGTCTGCGGGGGCCGAAAACGTGGCCGACGGGTTACAGCGCGAACCCTGGCGAAAAACGGCTCTCGCACACGATTTCTCCTCGTGTCTGGCCGTCCCCCTACAGATCGACGAGTACACCTACGGGGTTCTCGCGGTATACACGGACGAACCCAACGCGTTCGGCGACCTCGAACGAACCGTTTTCACTGAACTTGGTACCGGCATCGCGGACGCGATCAACTCCGTGGAGGCCCGCTCGGCCCTCTATGCCGAAGCACACATTGAACTCCGACTTCGGCTCGAGGACGACGACGAGTTCCTCTCCAGGCTGGCACGGACGGCCGGGTGTACCGTCACCTACGAAGGGCTCGGCGCGTACGACAGCGACGAAACCCAGCTATTCGTCCACACGAGCGGCGCCGAAGCGGACGTGGTTACCGACGCCCTCGAGACGCTCGTCACCGTTACCAGCTATCGGGAGATCACGGCCGAAGCTACCGACTGTGTCTTCGAAATAACTGTTTCCGGCAGCGTCCTGCCCGCGAAGCTGGTTCGTCACGGCGCCAGCCCGCAGTCTATCACTGCCGAAGCGACACACATTCGAGCCGTCGTCGACGTGCCGACGACGACTGACGTTCGAGAGTTCATCGAGATGCTCGGTGATACCTACGACAGCGTCGAACTCGAGGGCCGTGAACACGTCGACCGGTCGATGCACACCAGACAACAACTCGTTACTGACCTCTTCGAGGAACTGACCGATCGCCAACTCGAGGTGCTCCGAACCGCATACTTCGCGGGCTTTTTCGACTGGCCACGCGAGAGCACCGGTGAGGACGTCGCCGCGATGCTCGAGGTGAGTCAACCGACGGTCAATCGACATCTTCGACTGGGCCAACAACGGCTTCTCGAGCAGCTATTCGAACGAAGTCTGGGCGAAGAACCGGCTTCGGATCTCCGGTAACTCCTCGGAATTGGTACCCGAGTCCGTCGCTCGAGTGAACAGGCTGACACCGAGAGAGGAACGCCCAAGGTCTTTGACACCCAAATCGGGCTATGGAAACAGCTGACCGCTCTGGGACACCGATACGGTCGGTATTCGTCGCAATCGGGTTGACGATTGCTGGCATCTTCACTGCAGAACTCCTGACCCTTCCAACGATTCTCGTCGATTCGAACCTGATGGATGCACCAACCGAGACCTCTCGAGCGCTTCGGACGGTGTTTTTCACGCTGAACTTCCTCGGCTTTTTCGTCGCCGGGGCGGTTTATCTCTGGTGGACCGAACGCGACTGGTCGTTCGTCAACCTCAAGGCTCCCTCCACCCGCGGCATCGGAATCGCTATCGCTGGCGTCGGCATCAGCCTGGTGTTCCTGTTTGCGATGAACGCGGTGTCGATCGTCCTGGAGATCCCGTCCTCGGAAAATTCGGTGATGAATTTTATCGGCACTGACCCGACGATGGTGTTGATCATGATCGCTATCGTCTTTCTCTTCAACGCGCCCGCCGAGGAGTTCCTGTTCCGTGGTGTGATACAGACGCGACTGTACGCGGCCTTCTCGAAAAGCCAGGCAGTCGTTATCACGAGCGTGATCTTTGCCGTCGTCCACCTTCCAGCGTATGCACTCGCCGCTGACGGCTCTCTCGAACCGACGACGGCCATCGCCTTCTCGCTCGTCGTCGTCTTCGGTGGCTCGATAATCTTCGGCTATCTGTACGCCGTCACCGATAACCTGTTCGTCCCAACGATCGCTCACGCCGGATTCAACGCCTTCCAGTTCGGCATGCTCTATCTCGTGCTCCGGTTCGGTGACGAGGAGGACGTCGACGCCATCACGTCGAGCACGCTCGACGGCCTCACGACGATTCTCGAGACCGTCCCGACCGTCCTCGAGGTGTCTCGCGCCATGGTCCTCTCGGTTCCTGTGTAACGCTCGAGTGGGAATCAACTGTACCGCTCGAGTGTAAAAACGCTCTCGGCGACGTTCGTGTCCGCCTTGGAAACTACCTGTCGTTGAACCCCGTCACGTACGTCTGTTCGTGGGCTGGGAAGAGCGAACCGATCGATTCTTCGCCGTCGGCTTCGGCGATGAGTGCCCGCAGTTCGGCTTCGTAATCCGCTCGCGTGATCTCCTCGCTCGGACCGACGGTCACGTCGAGCGTCGACTCGACCAGCCGGTCGACCGCTCGCCGACCGAACCCGGACAACGGGGCGATGTAATCGACGTCGTGTCGGTCCTCGAGGCTCTGGGCCTGTGCGCGCGACACCGTGGGGACTCGGTCGTCACGTCGCGTCCCGTCTGCGATGGCATCGAACCCGGAGTCGGCCAGGCGCTCGAGGGCGTGCTGGTGGACTCGCTGAATCCCGTTACGAGGAAAGCCATCGTTGCGGATGGTGTCGACGGCGTCTTCGGCAACCTGCCGGTCGAGTTCGAGCCGTTCGAACTCGAAGCCCATGGATTGGGCCGTTTCCCTGGCGTATTTCCAGTCGTCAGTAATCTCGAACGTGGCCGTCATGACGGTGACGTCGTAAAACTCGTCGAGCAACATGGCGGCTAACGTCGAGTCTTTGCCGCCGCTATACAGCAAGCCGAGACGCAGAGGGCCTGACATCGACACCGACTCACCGTCGCTGGATGTCAAAGCTCTTTTTCTCGGGTTTGAGTTCCTTCAACAGCTGTTGCATCTTCTGATCGTCGATCTTGCCCTGAATGCGCCCGCTCTGGGCCAGCGCGACGATCTGTTGTTCGACCTGTTCGCCAAACTGCTGTTTGCTCATCTTGACCGTGTTGAGACGCTTGCGGGCGTCGTCGGTCAGATATTGTCGCAACAGCGCCTGGCGCTTGGCTTCGGCCTGTTGCTGTGCAGCTTCTTGAGCCTCGGCGTTTGCCTGCCCCTGGCCGCCACCGCTTTCGGCCTGCTCTTGCAACTGCTCGAGTTTCTTGCGGCGCAGTTCCTCGAGGTCGTCTTCCGATCGTCCACCGTTCATACAAACGTGTTATCCGCGGACGGAGAAAATGATTACGGAGACGGACGCAGCGCTCGAGAGTGGGTGGGTAAAACGGACGCTTCGAGCGACGAAACGAGTTACGCGTAGCGCTCGAGTTCCGGGCGGTCGAGATCGGCGAGCACCTCGCCAGCGGTGTCGTCGAGCAGGCTGCGGCCCTCGGCTGTGATGCGTCGGCCTTCACCGTCTGCGGTTTCGACGAGGTCGAGTTCCTCGAGTTGCTGGAGAATCGTTCGGATGACGTTACGGGAGCCATCGGCGCGTTTGGCCGGGGCGACCTGATATCGGTTCGAGCCGCGTTTTGCGCCGCCGTACTCGGTGGCGAGTCGCTCGATACCGACGGGTCCGTCGTCGGCGACTTTCCGCAGGAGGCTGGCCGCACGAACCGACCAGAAGTTCTCCTGTTCCGGGGGCAGTTCTCGGTTGGCACCGTTCTTGACGTACGGGGCCCATTCGGGCTCCTCGAGGTCATCAGCGAGGTCCTCGGCGAGCGCTTCGATGAGCGCGTCCGCCGGAACGTCGTACATTGTAGCCATTGGGGTTTCGTTCCCTCTCGCGCCATTTAAGCACATCGTTGTCCAGCCGCCCGCCTCGGTGTGATTCTCTCTCATGGCTGTGCGTGCATGGGTTCGAGCCTGTTTGGATGGGCCAGCCCGACCCGGTTCGTTTTTCGTTTGGGGCACGAAACGCTTCCTATGGACGAACGGGCTGCTCTCGCGTTGCTCGAGGATCGTCTCGAGCCGGTTGGTGACGACGCCGCCGTGGTCGACGACCTGGTGGTGACGACGGATATGCTGCACGAGAAGACGGATTTCCCGGCAGGGACGACGCGCTATACGGCAGGCTGGCGCTCGGTCGGCGCTTCCCTCTCGGACGTCGCCGCGATGGGCGCACGCGCGAAAGCGGCCGTCGCCGCATACGCAGCTCCGACGTTCGACGCCGACGAACTCGAGGCCTACGTCCGGGGCGCTCGAGACGTCTGTGCGGCCGTCGGCGGTGAATACGTCGGTGGCGACCTCGATACCCACGAGGAGTTCACTGTCGCCACGACGGCCGTCGGGGAGACGAGCGATCCGGTGTTTCGCTCGGGTGCCCAACCGGGAAACGTCGTCTGCGTTACTGGCACGCTCGGGCGGAGCGCGGCCGCTCTCGACCGATTCGAAGCGGGTGACCACGAACGAGCGAACGAACTCTTTCGATTCGAGCCACGGATACGGGCCGGTCGCCGACTCGCACCCGAAGCGACGGCGATGATGGACTCGAGCGATGGCCTCGCCCGGTCGCTCCACCAGCTGGCTGCCGCGTCGGACTGTGGCTTTGCCATCGAGCGCGACCCGATTCCGATCGACCCGGCGCTCGAGGCCGCGATGGAGACGACCCCCGAAACCGAGGATGGAACGTTTCGAGACGCCGTCCTGAAGCGAGGGATCACCTTCGGAGAGGACTTCGAACTCGTCTGTACGATGCCAGAAGACGCCGTTTCGCGGGTCCGTGCGTCACTCGAGTGCTCGCTATCGGTCGTCGGTCGAGTCCTCGAGGCAGATGCGGGCATCACGCTCGATGGTGAGGACCTTCCGGACCAGGGGTACACCCACGGCGAGTGATAGATATTATCCTAGATACGCATCAATCCGTCCTTGGAGGCCGAAAACGGTGCCTGCACCGATGACGAAACATTCGGATGGCTGCGATAATCCCTATGAGTTCACACTGACCGTTCGCGCTGTCTCCGAGTGGCTAACTGGTAACTACAACCTCCCACGAGAAGCGCCAGGAGTAAGGAATATGTGGGAATCAGGAGTAACCAAAGAAGGTTCCCTCCACCAAGTATCGATGTGGTCCAGACCGAGAGAAAGGGGCTGATTTGAAAGAGATTAACGAGAAAAAACGTGAGTATGGCTGGGAGTGCAAACCACTTTAGCACCGATTGGTCATTTCCAGATCCAGACATCGTGTCCGACACATTAAATCTAATTGATAAAATCTTTCTGATGACGGATTACGCTATTTACACATTTGCGCAACTGCTGGCCCACTTGAACCGCTCGAGGGAATCGATTTCTTTTAGCTCGAGTGTTCTCCACGAGTCGCGATCAATTGACGATCACGATGGGTGTCGGCATGAAACAGAGGAGGCCTAAGCCGAAGGTGAAGACACCGAGAGCGAACCGTTTCCGGTCGAGTCGCTGGTCGTCGACCGGGACGGCAGGGCCGACGGCGGCGAGCAACCCCGCAAAGAGCCCCCAGAACACCCAGATGAACACCGTGTTGCCGCTGTAGCCGCCCAGGTAATAGAGGTAGCCTGCCAGGGCAAACAGGACGCCAGGGACCAGCGCTGCAATCGTTTCCTGTAAGTCGCCGGCCATCGCGCGCAGGATGTGTCCGCCATCGAGTTGCCCCACTGGGATCAGGTTCAAGAACGTGACGAACATGCCGACCCAGCCGCCGATGACGACCGGATTCACGTTCTGCCGGGGATCATCGGTATACAACGGCTGGTCGATAACGGCTGCGATCAACTCGAGGAGGGGCGGAAAGCCTAGCCGAATCTGGGTGGCGCTGGGATCGGTAGCTCCTTCGGGGACGGGAACCGGCGGCAGGTAGAGGCCGACGACGGTGACGACGACGGTAGCGACGAGGCCGGCGAGCGGGCCGGCGACGCCAATGTCGAACAGAGCCTTGCGGTCGGGCATCTGGCCTTTCATTTTGATTACCGCGCCCATGGTCCCGATGAGGGTCGGGACGGGGAGGAAGTACGGCAGTGATGCGTTCACCCGATGGTACCGACTCAGGACGTAGTGGCCCATCTCGTGGACGCCGAGGACGCCCAGAATAGCGACGGTAAACGGCCAGGCACGCCAGACCTGCGTTGGCTCTCCGATCGGGTCGATGCCGTACCACATTGCGCCTGCAAACAGTGTCGAAAAGACGGTAGCGACGAACAGCAGGATGTTCGTCCAGGGGATGGTATCGATGCCCAGTGATAGCGGTTCGGCGACGAGAACGTACTCGCCGTGACGAACGGTCAACTGGACGTCGTAGCCGTGTTTTCGAAAGACGCCCCAGAGTTCTCGCATCATCGGCTCGGGGGCCTGTAACGGCGTTCCGTAATAATGAATCTCCTCGCCGTCGGTGGCGATTTCGTAGACCGAAAATACCGACTCGATCGTCTCGAGTGGCGGCCCATCGACCGACTCAACCGTCTCCATTGCTCGCTCTCGGGTTTGGGCTCCGTCGGTATAAACGCCGCGCCGGCGCGTAGATATCGTCGACTCGAGCGAGACGAGCGGACGATTGTGTCACGTACGAACAAACATACTCAACATCGAACAGAGCTGTGTGTCTCGAGCGGACACGACCGCGCCTTCTTTTTACCTGTCGACCGACTAGCCATCCGATATGACTGACTCGTCGGCAGCAACCGTGACGGTGTACTCCGATTACGTGTGTCCGTTCTGTTATCTCGGTCGCGAATCCCTCGAGCGGTATCAGGAGACGCGGGACGAGCCTCTCGAGATCGAGTGGCACCCGTTCGATTTGCGGGCGGGAAAGCGAAACCCCGACGGGAGCATCGATAGCTCGGTCGATGACGGGAAAGACGACGACTACTACGCACAGGCCAAAGCGAACGTCGAGCGGTTGTCCGAACAGTACGACCTCGAGATGCACCAGACGCTCGCGACCGAGGTCGACTCGTTGCCCGCACAGGTCGTCTCGTACTACATCAACGGCCACTATCCCTACGAGACGTGGCTATCGTTCGAGGAAGCGGTTTTCGAGGCACTCTGGCAAGCGGGCCGCGATATCGGCGACCCGGACGTACTCGTCGCCCTCGCGACTGACCTCGAGGTCCCCGAGGCCGAAATCCGTGCTGCACTCGAGGACGAGTCGCTCCGCGATGACCTCGAGGCGCAGTTTCGTGCGGCCCAGGAGGCGGGCGTCCGTGGTGTCCCGACGTTCGTTTACGGCGAGCACGCCGCTCGCGGGGCAGTTCCCCCGGCACAGCTATCGCGTTTGATCGAGGGTGCGTAGCTCGCTCGAAGGCGTATAATTCTGCGGTAAAAAGGCGGACGTGCGTCCGCCCGGTGATCGGCATGGCGGAGCGATCGATTCCCGTGCTCGAGCGAGTAACCGAGAGGGTTTGTAGTCGTCCCTTCCGGCCAGTGACGGACGGGGGCCGGCCACTGTCCGGTACGTAGTGACGACAATCCCTATGACGCCTCGAGGAGTGTGCGCTCGTTCGAAGCGTATGGGGTCACTCGAAGGGTGCAAGCGACGGGTGGGTGGTCGGTGAGCGGTGCGTGTGATACAGGTTGGGTGTACGGTCGGTGAGCGGTGCGTGTGATACAGGTTGGGTGTACGGTCGGTGAGCGGTGCGTGTGATTCGAGAGCGTGTGCAGATGTGGAGGGCACACGCCCGGGAAGTCAGTTCAGGGCGACGGTGGCGATGACACGATCAGGCGGGGGCGACACGCCACGTGGTCGCACTCGTGTACGACCACTTCTCGATCTCGAGGTCCGTCGCGGACTCCGAGAGCTTGACCATTAGGGCGCCAATCTCTTTCGGGGAGAGCCCGACGTCGTCAGCGATGAACTTCCCTTTGAAGTACATTTCACCTTCTGCGGCGCGATCGCGAAGGTACTGCTTCAGGCGCAGTTCTTTGCTTTCCGTGGAGGGTTGGGCTGTCGTGCTCATCGGCACCTGTCCCTACCGGTGGGATGGTGTTATAAAGGGAGGTTACTTCGAGCAGTTTCAGGTAACTTCAGCTGACTGCCGGGTAACAGACGTTTCACGACAACTGATTTAACATTTTATAACTGGCTGAGAAGGCTTTAGATGTTTTAAAACTCTCTCTGAAGCTGTAATATGCTATTACTCGTGACCTTCGTCATTTCGTGACTGTTTATCTATTTAGCTCATTCTATTCGCGTAAAATACGATAATTCCGGTCGCATTAGGGCGAACACATCTCACTCGCTCGAGTCGTGAACCCAGAATTCGTCGTCAACCGTGATCTCTTTTTTAAATAGGGGTACCTCGTCCTTGAGGCGGTTGATCCCGTCTTCGACCGTCCGGAACGCTTCGGTTCGGTGGCCGGCCAGGACGACGACGTGGACGATGTCGTCACCATCTGCAACGATGCCAGTTCGGTGATATAGCAGTACGCCGTACACCCCGTCTCTGGCCTCGAGTTCTGCCTCGAGTGCGGCCATTCGCTCGTCGGCGACACCCTCGTATTTCTCGAACTCGAGGTACTCCGTTCGGGGATCATCGTCGTCGTCTTTTGCCCGGACGCGGCCGGTGAAGGTGGCGATCGCGCCCGCACGCTCGGCCGCAGGGGAGCGCTTGATCCGGGCGACGAGTGAGTCGAGCGTTTCGTACGGTTCGGTGGCTTCGAGGTCACTCACGACCGCCTCGATGTCCAGTTCGCCCGGACTTTCGACGGCTGCGATCACCGAGCCAGACAGGTCGTGGTCCGCCTCATCTCCGACGACGACCGAGGGATAGGAGGCTAACTCGTGCCCGATAACGACGGCGTACGAACACTCGAGGGCGAGCGAATCGAGCACGTCTTCCATGGACCGTTCGGTACCCGTGGCGCTCCAGTCGCCGTCGGCGCCGAGGGCGTAGGTGACGTCGCCGCCGGGGGTCAGCCCCGAGGCCCGCAAGTCGGCGGTTCCGTCGGCGATCGTGGCGTCGTACCGGAGGACGCCGACGCGGCCCGCACGCGAGAGTCGGTCGACGATCATATCTGCCGTTCGCTCGAGGGGGGCGTCGCCTGCGCCGCTATCGGTAACGCCGAGTACGTACATACCGAATAGGTGGATGCCTGGCGTTTTGTAGCTATCGTCGCGGTCGATCCTCGTTCGCGGCTCGACCGCTAATCGGGCTTAACAACCCTTAAGACGATTTCCCGGTTACACCGCGGTAGTATGAAAGTGGTCGTCTCCATTGGTGGCAGCGTGTTGGTTCCCGAACCGGGTGCAGCTCGGGTGGAATCTCACGCAGCCGTCGTCGAAGATCTCGTTTCTGAGGGCTGTCGAGTCGGTGCCGTCGTCGGGGGTGGCGGTGTCGCCCGCGAATACATCGGCGCTGCTCGAGAGCTGGGTGCAAACGAGATCGAACTCGATCAACTCGGTATCGACGTTACCCGCCTGAACGCACGGCTGCTCATCGCCGCCCTCGGCGAGGATGTGATTACCGCCCCAGCCCGTGATTACGAAACGGCTGGCGACGCGCTCCGGTCGGGCGACATCTGTGTGATGGGCGGAGTTGCCCCGGCACAGACGACTGACGCGGTCGGGGCTGCTCTCGCCGAGTACGTCGATGCCGACTTGCTCGTCTACGCGACGAGCGTTCCCGGCGTCTACTCCGCGGATCCAAACGAAGACGAGTCGGCGACGAAGTACGACGAACTCTCTGCAGCCGATCTCGTCGACGTGATCGCCGGCCTCGAGATGAACGCTGGTGCGTCTGCGCCGGTCGACCTGCTCGCAGCGAAGATCATTCAGCGCTCGGGAATGCGAACCATCGTGCTCGACGGCACCGACCCCGAGCGCATCGCTCGAGCGGTGAGACACGGCGACCACGAAGGAACTGACGTTATCCCCGAATCGGCTGGTGAAGCACCGACTTACTGGGCGAGCGATGCCAATGAGCACTGAGGAGACACGCGAAGCCGACGCCAGCAGTCCCTACACGCTCCAGCGCGAGACCGAGGAGACGGCCGACGACGACTATCACGCCTTCTGGGCCGACGAGGTCGCCGACCGCGTCGAGGCTCGAGATCCCGAGGAACCGGTCGTGATCAAAGGCGGTATCTCCCCGTCCGGGGTGCCCCACCTGGGGAATATGAACGAGATCATGCGCGGCTACTACGTGGCCGCGGTGTTGCGCGAACGCGGTCACGAGGTGCGGCAGGTGTTCACTGCCGACGACCGTGATCCACTACGGAAACTCCCACGGACGCTCTGTGATCTGGAGGGAAACCTGGTCGACCTGGGTGCGGTCAACGCGGGCGCACTCGGACGGAACCTCGGATCGCCGTACACCGACATCCCGGACCCCTTTGGCTGTTGTGACTCCTATGGCGAGCACTTCTCGACGATTATCCAGCGGAGTGCCGACGCCCTCGAGGTACCGATCGACCTCGTCTCGACGACCGAGCTGTACGAATCAGGCGAGTTCGACCCGGTGGTCGAGCACGTTCTCGAGAACCGCGACCAGGCGGCTGCCGTGCTGTCGAACTACCAGGACAAAGTCGACGGCGAGTACGTTCCGTTCAACCCGATCTGTGCCGAGTGTGGCAAGGTGACCGAAACCGTCACTGGGGTCGACCTCGAGGCGGGCACCGTCGAGTATACGTGTACGGATATGGAAGCAGGCGACCGGACGATCAGTGGTTGTGGCCACGAGGGGGCGGCCACGTTCCGCGAGGGGAAGATGCCCTGGCGATTCGAGTGGCCCGGCCAGTGGCAGGTGCTGGGCGTCGATTTCGAACCGTTCGGCAAAGACCACGCCGAGGGCTCCTGGCCCAGCGGCGAGGACATCGCTCGAAACGTCCTCGGCATCGACCCACCCGTACCGATGGTCTACGAGTGGTTCACCCTCGATGGCGAACCGTTCTCTTCATCACAGGGGAACGTCATCCTCGTCTCGGACGTGCTCGAGGTCCTCGAGCCGGAAGTCCTCCGGTATTTCTTCGCCAAAGACCCGGCGAAGGCACGCGATTTCAGCATCGAGCGTCTCGACTTGCTGGTCGACGAGTTCGACCGCTTCGAGGCGACGTACTTCGGCGAGGTCGACGCCAGTGAGGACGAACGGGCCTTTGCCGACCGGGTGTATCCGCTCGTGATGGACGGCGTCTCGACGGCAGGCGAGGGTTCGGAACTGTCCCTCGAGGAGCGCGCCGAACGAATTCGTCTCCCCTACACCTTCGCGGCCGTCCTCGGGATGACCGACGATCCCGAGCTGCGGGAGGAAATCGCCCGAAGAGAGGGTCACATCCCCGATGACGCGCCAGACTGGGCGGTCGAAGATGCCCTCGCTCGCGTCGAACGCGCTCGAAACTGGGCGCGTCGCACCGAAAACGAGTTCGACTACGAACTCAAACGCGAGACGATTCCAGACCACGAATTCGACGCGGCGACCGAGGTTGCCCTCGAGGACCTCGCTGACTTCATCGAGGAGGGCCACGACGGCGAGGCGATCCAGGGTGAGATTTACGAGGCTGCGAGACGCCACGACGTCGATGTCGGCGACTTTTTTGGCGCCGGCTACCGGCTCTTTTTCGACGAGTCACAGGGGCCAAAACTCGGTCCGTTCCTCGGAAAAGTCGACCAGACGTTCGTCGTCGACCGACTGCGTCGCGAGCGCTAACGCGTTCTTTGAATCTCTCTCGAGTGAGGTTGCCAGCGCCATTTCGAGGTACGAACGCGAACTCGAGTGAGGCTGCCAGAACTATCTCGAGTGACCTCCCACCAAATTCGCTTCGAGCAAGCAGACAAAACGCCTTTGGCCGCGCCTCCCTGAGAGGGTACCAATGCAGCTGTCCGCGCTCCTCTCTATGCCCTCGCTCCCGGTTTCGGACACGGTACTCTGGATACTCCTCGGCATCGGTTTGTACTGGCTGGCCATCGTGTCGCTGCGCAATCGCGGCCTGCTCCCCGACTACGTGAGCGCACAGGGCCCTATCCTGACCGTCCACACCAAGCGTGGCCGTGCGTTCCTCGACCGACTTTCCCGGCCCAAGCGGTTCTGGCGAGCGTGGGCCAACATCGGGGTCGGTATCTCGATCGTCGTCATGGGTGCCATGTTCTTTTTCTTGCTCTCGGCGGCTATTCTCTCGAGTCAGGCACCACAGGCCTCGAGCGTCCAGCAGCCGACGAACGTCCTCGTGATTCCGGGTGTCAACGAGTTCCTGCCGTTGTCGGCGACTCCCGGTATCGTTTTCGGTCTACTTGTCGGCCTCGTCGTCCACGAGGGCGGTCACGGCCTGCTCTGCCGGGTCGAGGACATCGATATCAACTCGATGGGGGTCGCCCTCTTTGCGTTGTTGCCAATCGGTGCGTTCGTCGAACCTGATCAAAAGAGCAGTCGCAAAGCCTCTCGAGGCGGCCAGACGCGGATGTTCGCAGCCGGGGTTACGTTTAATTTCGTCGTGACGATCATCGCCTTCGCCATCCTCTTCGGCCCGGTGGCCGGCGCCATCGCCGTCGCACCAGGTGCCGCCGTCGGTGGCGTTGCACCCGGTTCGCCAGCAGACAGCGCCGGTATCGCCCCTAACGATCGGATTACGGCGATCAACGGGCAGGCCATCGAGGGCAACGACGACCTGACCGACCGCCTCGAGGCCGAAGGCGGGGACTCGGTACAAGTCGAGATCAACGGCGAGGAGACGGCCGAGATGCAACAGGCGTTGCCGGTGACGGCAGTGACCGACGGCAACCCGCTCGGCCTCGAGAAGGGTGACCTGATTCTCGCGGTTAACGGCGAATCTGTCGTCACCGAGGCCGGCTTCCTCGAGGCCGTCGGGGACGACGAAACGGTCACGCTGACAATCGAGCGCGATGGCGAGCGCCAGACACTCGAGTCGGTCCCCGTCGGGAGCTACGTCGACATAACCGAGGACGGCCCGCTCGCTGATGCTGGCGCGCCGCCGGGCGAACGGTTCGTCATCACCTCGTTCGACGGCGAACGAACGCCATCTTACGAGTCGCTGTCTTCGCATCTTGGTTCGACCGATCCCGGCGACACCGTCGAGGTGGGCGGTTATCTCGACGGCGAACCGGTCAGTTACACGGTCGAACTGGGCGAGCGCAGTCAGCTGACCGGCGGTGGCACGGTCGGCTTCTTCGGCATTCAGGGTATTTCGGGGGTCATCGTCAACGATGGCGGTATCGAGCTGTATCCGGCCGACGAGTACCTCGCGATTCTCGGCGGTGACGCCGACGGCAGTTACGGGGGCGTGACCGACAGCTTCCTCGGCAAGATCGCGTTCGTGCTCTTTTTGCCCATCGTCTCGGTGATCGAACTGCTCCCGTACAACTTCGCGGGCTTTACCGGCGGTATCGAGAACTTCTATGAAGCACAGGGCGCGCTTGCAATCTTCGGTGACTGGACCGTCTTCGCCGTCGCAAACATGCTCTTTTGGACCGGCTGGATCAACGTTCAACTGGGCTTTTTCAACTGCATTCCGGCGTTCCCGCTCGACGGCGGCCACATCCTTCGAAACAGCACGGAAGCGGTCCTCTCGAGGCTCCCCTTCGATGCAACTCGAGGCATGGTTCGGCTCGTCACGACCACCGTCGGGGTGACGATGCTCTTTAGCTTCCTGTTCATGCTGTTTGGCCCGCAGTTGCTATCGGGCTGACAGCGACCTCACACCGAAAGGTCACCCCACCGCAGCAGAACGGAACGTTTACCGCCGTCCTCGGCAAGACACGATAAATGCGCGAGTCCTTCGAAATCCGGGCGACGGACGCCGGCGGCCGACTCGGCGAACTCACGGTCCCGCGAGCCGACGTCACGGTCGAAACCCCGGCGCTCTTACCGGTCATCAACCCCCACCTCGACACGGTCGAACCCCGACAGCTCGAGACCGAGTTCGGGGCGGAGATTCTGATTACGAACGCCTACATCGTCTACAACAGCGAGGACGTTCGCGAACGCGCCCTCGAGGACGGTCTCCACGACTTGCTCGACTTCGACGGTGCGATCATGACCGATTCGGGCTCGTTTCAGCTCTCGGAGTACGGCGAGATCACCGTCACCACCGAGGAAATCCTCGAGTTCCAGCACGATATCGGCTCAGACATCGCGACCCCGGTCGACATTCCGACGCCGCCGGACGTCTCCCGAGAACGGGCCGAGGCGGAACTCGAGACGACACAGAAGCGACTCGAAATCGCCGAGGGCGTCGATACGGGTGAGATGCTTGTCAACGCCCCGGTGCAAGGGTCTACGTATCCGGATTTGCGCGAGCGAGCGGGCGAGCACGCCGACGGAACCGACCTCGACGTGTTCCCAATCGGTGCTGTCGTCCCGCTGATGAACGACTATCGCTACGACGACATGGTCGACGCTATCGCCGGGGCAAAGCGGGGTCTCGGTGCCGACGCGCCCGTCCACCTCTTCGGGGCCGGACACCCGATGATGTTCGCGCTGGCGGTCGCCATGGGCTGTGATCTGTTCGACTCGGCGGCGTACGCGCTGTATGCCAGAGACGACCGCTACCTGACCGTCAGCGGAACCCGTCACCTCGAGGACCTGTCGTACCTGCCGTGTTCGTGTCCGGTCTGTACCGACAACGACCCCGACTCGCTGGCCGCCCTCCCGGACGCCGAACGCGAGACGGCGCTGGCTCGACACAACTTGCACGTCAGCTTCGCCGAGATTCGACGCATCAAGCAGGCGATTCGAGCCGGGCGCTTGCTCGAACTCGTCGAACAGCGGGCGCGCTCCCACCCGACGATGCTCGACGGCTACCGGGCACTGCTGGCTCACGCCGGCCAACTCGAGCGGACCGACCCCGTTTCGAAAGGGCCCTTTTTCTACACCTCACACGAGAGTGCCCGTCGCCCCGAGGTTGTGCGCCATCACCGACGTCTCGAGCGCCTCGAGGTGCCCGATTCGGTGTTTCTCACCGAGGGAGAGGCTTCGAGCGACGAGCGTTTCGACGCCTCCTGGCGGGTGAAACCGCCCTTCGGGCCGTTCCCGCGCGCGCTCTCGCGAACGTACCCGCTAACGGCTGAAGTGCCCGACCGCCGTGACCGGGCGGCCCTCGAGGCCGCAGCAAGCGGCGTCACTCGCCTCGTCGAAGCGAACCCCGACACCGCGTTCACGCTGGGTCACCGTGGCTGGCCCACCTCGGTCCTCGAGACGCTCCCAGCGTCGGTAGCGACCCTCGACCTGACGACCGAATTCGCTCCAGAAGACCGGTAACGAGTTGCGCCTCGAGTCGCCGTGATTATGACGGTTCGGTCCGCACTTCCGGACGATGGCTCTCTGGCGTGACGTACTCGGGTGGAGCGGGCTGGCGGCAGTAGTTGGAATCACGCTGCTAGCTCCTGCGCTATTGCTCGATTTTGGGTACACTCACGATCGGTTTCTGTTGCTGTCGGCACTGGTGCTTTCGGGCTGGGTGGGTGCACTCGGCATCGTTCGTAACGAGGCGAAGTGGGGCTATCTCGGCGCCCTCGGATTAGTCGTTTTTTCGTTCTGGGATGTCCTCTTGCAGACGGCAGCGATTCCGGCGGCGATGTTGCTTGCGCTGGGCGCCCTCGCGACTCGAGGGACGGACGCCGAGACCCAAGAGATGGAGTGAATCGAGCGGGTCCATCATTGTCCTCGAGCGATAGTTCGACACCCTTTACCAGTTTCGTTCCAAAACATCTCGCATGAGTTCCGTTCCCACGCGGTCGGAGATCGACGAGGAATATACCTGGGACCTCGAGAGCATCTACGCGAGCGACGAAGACTGGGAGTCAGCCTACGAGGATGCGGCCGACCGTATCGAGGAGGTGGCGAGTTACGAGGGGCAGACGACCGAGGACGCTGAAACGCTGCTTTCGATTCTCGAGTTGCGCGACAGCCTGATGCGCGAGATTTCCACCATCGCGGCCTACGCGCGGATGCGAAGCGACGAGGATACGACGAATCAGGAGTACCAGGCGCTGAGTGCTCGCGCCCAGTCGCTGGCTGCTGAGGCGAGTTCGGCCGCCTCGTTTATCGAACCCGAACTGCAGCAGTTGACGGCAGGCGAGTTCGAGGCTATGCTCGAGGCAGAATCGGGGCTCGAGACCTACGAGCACTACGTCGACGACGTGTTACGAATGAAACCGCACACCCGTTCGGCCGAAGTCGAGGCGCTCTTGGCCGACCTGAGCGAGGTCACGGGTGCCCCTGGCGAGGTCTACAACATGCTCTCGAACGCGGATATGACCTTCCCGACGGTGGCGGAGAGCGAGGCCAAGCGCGCTGCGGAACCGTCGAGCGACGAGGGGCCGCGAGACGACGATGGTGAGGGAATCGAGATCACCCAGAGCAACTTCGTCAACCTGCTCAAACGCCCCGACCGCGACTTCCGCCAGCGCGTCTACGAGGCTTACTTCGATGAGTGGGAATCGGTCCGCAATACCGTTGCCGCCTCGTACAAAAACAGCGTCAAAACTGACGTCAAACTTGCGCAGGCGAGAAACTACGAGACGGCCCGCGAGGCCGCCCTGGACGGCCCCAACGTCCCGGTCGAGGTGTACGACACCCTCGTCGAGAGCGTCCACGACAACCTCGAGCACCTGCACCGACACGCCGAACTGAAACGCGAGGCGCTGGGTGTCGACGAACTGCAAATGTGGGACCTCTACATGCCTCTGACCGGTGACGAGGGGCCGGACGTCGAGTACGACGACGCGGCGCAGTACGTCGTCGACGCCGTCGCCCCGCTGGGCGAGGAATATCAGTCTCGGGTCGCCGAGGGGCTCGACTCGCGGTGGGTCGACGTTTACGAAAACGATGGCAAACGTTCGGGAGCCTACTCCGGAGGCACCTACGACACCCAGCCGTTCATCCTGATGAACTACCAGGACGACGTCGCCTCGATGTACACGCTGGCCCACGAACTCGGGCACTCGATGCACTCCGAACTCACCAAAGACGAACAGCCCTACGTCTACTCCGGCTACGAAATCTTCGTGGCCGAGGTTGCGAGTACGGTCAACGAGGCTCTGCTCACCCACCACCTGCTCGAGACCGTCGAAGACCCCGAGTTCCGGAAGGCGATTCTCAACGAGTTCCTCGAGCGCGTCCGCTCGACGCTGTACCGACAGACGCTGTTCGCGGAGTTCGAACACGAAGCACACGCTCTCGAGGAGGCCGGCGAACCGCTGACCGCCGACCGGCTGGACGAGCTGTTCGGCGACCTCAAAAGCCAGTACTACGAGCCGGCCGCTATCGACGACCGTATCCACCGCGAGTGGATGCGCATCCCACACTTCTATCGGGCGTTTTACGTCTACCAGTACGCGACCGGCATCTCGGCGGCGCTGGCCATCTCCGAAGATATCCTCGAGCGAGGCGAGGACGCCGCGGCGGACTATCGCGCATTCCTCGAGCGCGGGTCCCGAGAGTACCCACTCGAGCTACTCGAGATCGCCGGTGTCGACATGAGTTCTCCCGAGCCGATCGACCGTGCGCTGTCGACGTATCGGGACCGACTCGAGGAACTCGATTCGTTGCTCGAGTAACAGGCAACGCGTTGGTTACCGTCCCGGCGTTGGCGGCGATGTGGTGGTGACGGCGTCGACGCCCGTAATTTCGAAGCGAGCGCCACCGTCCATTCCCTCAGTAGCCCGAATCGCCCAGTCGTGGGCGTCGACGATTTCGGCGACGATAGCCAGTCCCAGTCCAGTTCCGTCCGGGTTCGTCGTGTAGCCCGAATCGAACACCGTCTCGCGGTCCTCGGCCGGAATGCCGACTCCGTCGTCTTCGACGTAAAAGCCGCCGTCCTCGAGTGCGCCGACGGTGACGGTGAACGATGCCATCGCGGCCGAATCCTCTGCACCGTCAGGGATAGGGGTGTCGGGGGATTCGGGCACACCGTGCTCGATGGCGTTTCGGAACAGGTTTTCTAGCAGCTGTTGCAGGCGGTCGGGGTCCGCACGTACCCACCTGTCTTCCAGGCCGTCTGCCAGGCGCAGCCTCGCACCGTGGGTGTGCACCATCTCCCAGGCTGCGGGGGCGAGGGCTCCCACCTCGACGGGCTCGAGTTCGTCTATCGGATTCCCTTGCCGGGCCAGTGTGAGGACGTCCTGAATGAGGGCTTCCATCCGGTCGTGTGACTCTTCGACGATGGCGAGGTGTTCGGCGGGCTCGTCGCTTTCTCTGGCCATCTCGAGGTGACCGTTGGCGACCGAGAGGGGATTGCGCAGGTCGTGGCTTATCATGCTCGCGAAGGACTCGAGGCGCTCGTTCTGTCGCTCGAGTTCCTGTCGGTAGCGCTCCTGTTCGGTCACGTCGGCGATGGTCAAGATGCGCCCGAGATCAGTGTTTCCGGCCCCGAAGGGGCTTTCGCCGAGACGGTACCAGCGGGTGTCGTCTCCCCGTTCGCGCCTGAAGAGGGGTTGATCGTGCTCGAGGGCTTCGGTCAGTGCTGGGACCACGGCGTCGATGTGCTCGCCGATGGCGTCCGTTTGGTCCAGTTCGGGGAACAACCCGCGGGCGTTTTCGTTGTAATCACGGATGTGGTCGTCGGCGTCGAGAATCACGATGGGTTCGTCGTGTTTACCCGCGAGTTGTATCGTCTGAAACTTCTCGACGTAGACGTACAGCATGCCGACGGCGAAGATGGCGACGCCGATTGGAGAGTACGTCGTGCCGATCAGCGCCGTGCGGAACGCGCCGAGGATGTCGAGGATGATGGGTGCACCGGTCAACGCTAACAACACGACGATGGGCGTCGTATCGTGGTTCAGGCGTTCGAACAGTTCGAGGAGCATGAAAAACCCGACGAACGAGAGGGCGTAGGCGAGCCCCATGACGACCCAGTGGAGTGGCTGGTGGTGGATCAACAGATGGTTGAACGGCGATGTGGTCCACTCGGCCGTAAAGTAGAGCCCGTGTAGCCCGTTGGTGAGTTTGACGCCGACGATAGCGAGGTAGGTCCCCACGGCGAGGCGTCGGTAGGTCGGGTTACGGTGGAGCGTTCGGCCCGTGTATGCCGAACAGAAGTGGAGCCAGGGGCCGACGGCACCGATACCGATCACCAGGCCAATGTAATAAAAACCCAGGGTGAGTCCGTCCGTCGGGGCGAGCAGATACCCGACGTGGGCGGCTGCCCAGCCCCCACTCAGTACGAGCAACCAGGTCAGCCCGACTCGAGTGTCTTTGTGTTGGATTGCCCGTGCGCGAGGGACGCTACTAAAACACGCGAGTGAACTGAGGCCGAATATGAGGGCATACAACAAAAAGAGCGAACTTGTCACAGATACCCGGAATTTGGAGCCAAACCGTATTTATCTATCGGCAATACTGTTTTTCGGCGAGATGCGTCCGGGACCCAAAGGCAGATGTATCGTCGGCAGTTATCCACGGTCGTCACGATGTCTCGAAGCCCGTCACTTCCCGACACACCAACGCGGGATATCGATCCCGATCTCCCCGATAGCGAGCGGCTCGAGGCGCTTCGCGAGCACTTCGAGCAGTTGGTCGAAGCCAACGAACAGCTCGCCACCCAGCTCGAGGCTGCCCGCGAGCGTCAGTCGTCGCTCAAAGCACAGGCCGATCGGACGCAGCGCGAAAACGAGACGCTCAAGAGCTCGTCGCTGTACCTCGCAACGGTCGAGGACCTCATGGAAAATGAGGTTATCGTCAAACAACACGGCAACAATCAGGAGGTGCTGACGGAAGTATCGCCACAGTTTGCCGACCGACTCGACCCCGGCGACCGGGTCGCAGTCAACGACTCGTTCGGTATCCAGCGGATTCTGTCGGCCGAAACCGACGCCCGCGCACAAACGATGGAGATTACGGCCAAGCCTGCGGTCACCTACGCCGACATCGGCGGCATCGACGAACAGGTCCGTGAGGTTCGCGAAGCCGTCGAACAGCCGTTGACCCAGCCCGAACTGTTCGATTCGGTCGGCATCGAGCCCCCGGCTGGCGTCCTCCTCTACGGGCCACCCGGAACCGGGAAAACGATGCTCGCGAAGGCGGTCGCCAACGAGACCGACGCGACGTTCATCAAGATGGCCGGCTCGGAACTCGTCCGCAAGTTCATCGGCGAGGGGTCCCGACTCGTTCGAGACCTGTTCGAGATGGCTCGAGAGCGCGAACCGGCGGTCATCTTCATCGACGAAATCGACGCCATCGCTGCACGTCGAACGGAGTCGAAAACCTCCGGCGACGCCGAAGTTCAGCGGACCATGATGCAACTGCTCTCGGAGATGGACGGGTTCGACGAACGCGGCGACATCCGTATTATTGCCGCGACGAACCGGTTCGACATGCTCGACGACGCCATCTTGCGCCCCGGCCGATTCGACCGCCTCATCGAGGTGCCAGAACCCGACGAGGAAGGTCGGAAACAGATTCTCGAGATCCACACTCGCCGGATGAACGTCGACGACGACGTCGACTTCGCGGCGCTGGCTGAGGCGACCGAAGGCTTCTCCGGAGCCGAAATCGAATCGCTGTCGACCGAAGCCGGGATGTTCGCTATCCGCAACGAGCGGACGAACGTCACCCACGAGGATTTCGAGGCCGCCCTCGAGAAGATCGAGGCCGGCGAGAGCGAAATCGTCACCTCGGCGAACTACTTCTTCGACTGATCGGTGCCCTGGCGGGCTTTCGTTGTACGAGCGCGTTCGAGTCCTCGAGGCCGAATCGCAAGTCCTTACGCCGGCGGTCCCCGACAGGTGGCTATGAGCACAATTCGCGTCGTCTGGGGGTCGGCAACCGCGCCGACGAAGATGGCCTCCTACGACGGGGCACTCGCCGATGCGGGTATCGAAAACTACAATCTCGTCACGGTCTCGTCGGTGATTCCGGCCGATACCGAGGTCGAAGCCGTCGGCACGGCACCGGATCTCGGTCCGGCTGGTAACCGCCTGACGGTGGTTCAGGCTCGAGCGACGACGGCCGGTCCGGGACGAGTCAGCGCGGCGCTGGCGTGGGCCCAGTCGGAGCCGGCGTCGAGGGACAGCGAGGCGACCGAAACCGGTCCGGGGCTGTTCTACGAAACCTCGGGCGAGACCGAACGGGAAGACGTCGAACGTCGGGTGCTCGAGGGACTCGAGGCCGGGCAGGGTCTCCGAGACTGGTCGTTTACCGAACCAGGGATTCGGTCGGAGACAGCGGTTGCGGACTCCGGCACCTACACGACGGCTATCGTCGTCGCGGTTTACGGGCAAAGCGAACCGATCTGTTGAGGGGACACTCGCAACATCATTACTTTCGTTATAGTGGTGTACATTAGTTTAATTGAACCATTCACTATGATTAGTGTAGTTCAACCAAGCACATCTCTAGCTGTTTGCTTCGTCCCAGTGTGGACGCTTGTGCTTCAGGCGCAGGTACCGCTCGAGCCGGGAACACAGCCCTCGAGTACGGCACTCGCGCACCGCACTCGAACCGGCGGCCGGGGACCCGTGACGACGCCCGTTCTCGAACAATATCAATTTTGTGCGTGAGAATGACTGCCGTAAGGAGAACGCTTTTGGCCTCCCGTCCCTTTGATTGGCGTAGCGAATTCTCATGAATGGAAATACGCCGTATGCGGGGCTGCCGGGGGTAACACAGGCCGGCCAGCGGGCCGCGGCGGACGTTCCCGAACTCTCGCTCGAGCAAAAGCGCACGCTCCAGCGCAACGTCTCACAGATTGCCGCGCGAACTCGCGAATTCCTGCCTAACGAGTACATCGTCGATTCGGACGTGGCAGACGGTGTCGCGGGACCACAGGCGCTGGTCGCCGTCCAGCCACCGATCGGCCATCCAGTGAGTGCGAACTTCACGCCGAACCTCGAGGCCGCTCCCGAGGACGTCATCGAGAGCGACGAACGGAACGAGGTCGCTCGCGGGCTGGCCGCGAGTGCAGCGTTGCAGGTGAAACAGGCCGTGAAAAACGGCGTGACGCCGACGGCACGATAACTGTCGACTCGATCGATACCATTTCGCGTTTTCTCGTCGTCCAGTCGTCGGTACTCGAGCGGTCACCGGTGTTGGCGAGTACTCACAACGGCTGATAGTACGGAATCGGTGGATGTGGTAACGGGATGCCGATTGCGGCCAGTCCGTGCTGAAGCGGAATGTAGCCGAGCAGAATAAACGCGACACCGAGCAATCGGTGTAATCGCATTCTGGTCTCGAGCGAGACCGACTGGAACACCGTCGCGTACAGAAACAGCGCCGGTATCGTGCCGAGACCGAGCGCTGCTAGCGAGACCATTCCGCCGACTGGCGAGCCCTGCACCAGCGCGTACAGAAACGCCGGGTACAGCAGCGGGCACGGGAGCAGGCCGTGTGCACCACCAAGTCCAACGATTCGAACGTCGCCCACCCACGCGTCGACTCGAGCCCCCAACCATCGCTGGAGACGGCCGAGCGGTCCTCGAGCCAGTCTCGCACCGAGGCTCGCACCCAGGGTTCCCTGGCCCAGCAGAAACGTCACCCCGGCGGCGATGATCACGACGCCGACCAGCAGGCCGCTCACGGCGTGTATCTCACCAAGCATGCCCGCGGCAACTCGCGGGCTGAGAAAGAGTCCGGCACCGACGAGCCCGAACAACCCGCCGAGCAGGGCGTAACTGACCGTGCGACCCAGATTCCAGAGGGCGTGCTGGCGAACGGCACGGAGGGTGAGCGTATCCCGGCGACTCGAGCGGCCGGCTTTCGCGCTCGAGACGGCCTCCGCCTCCCGCAGGCGGTCTGCGTAGGTCGTTACCAGCGGGCCACACATGCCGAGACAGTGTGCACCGCCGAGCAACCCGACCAGAAAGAACAGTAGCGGTCCGGCGGCTTCGGTGCCGAAGCCGGCCGCGTCGGGTGCTGCACAACTCGCGGCTGGTGCGGTGAATTGGGTCACGGTTTCGGATGCTAGCAGCGTCACACCGATCATTCGTACGCAGCCAGCACGCTGTCGAGGTCCTCGAGAATCCCGTCGACCGGCAGGTTCTCGCCTCGATAGGCGCGTTCGACGTAGCCGTCGGGGTTGACGAGGTACGAGATGACGGCGTGGTTGAAGTCGTAGCCTGCAGTGCCGTCGGTCGGTTCGAAGGCGATGCCCAGTTTTTCATCGACGACTTCGCTCGCGCGCTCGTCGTCTTCCGGGCGCAGGTAGTGCCAGTTGTCGGCCGCGTAGTCGATCCCCATCATGTCGGCGTGTTCCTCGAGTGCCGGCACCGTATCGCGTTCCGGGTCGAAACTGATCGCGAGAATCGTGGCGTCGGCTTCGCGGCCGGCATCGAGGAGTTCGGCCTGCACGCCGGCGAAGGTACTCATTAGCGGGATGCACTCGGCAGGACAGAACGTGTAAAAGGCCGTCACGAGGAGGCAGCTATCTATTTCGGTGGTATCGACGCGTTCGTCGGTAAACGGGTCGGGTAGCGAAAAGTCGGGAAAGGCCTCGCCGTAGGCCGGATATGCGAGATTAGCGCTGTCAGCAATCTGATCGTCCTGCGGGCCGAGGACGGCGTGTTCGGCTCCCTCGTCACCGAGCAGCGAGCCGAGGCAGCCGGCGGTTGCGACCACGGCTCCGAGGGCACCACTGCGAAGCAACGCGCGTCGGTTCATACCGTATCCAGGGACTGCCGAGGGACGTCAGTTCTGGTGCATTCTTCGAAAACAGTCGGGACATTCGGAGATTGTACCAGACGCCCTTTGGCTGTCCCCGACGTAGCAACCGTATGGACCCGACAGCCCCCTTCGGAGCTGACCGAAACCAACCCACGAGACGACAGCTACTGGTCGCCACCGGCGCAGGAACAGTCGGCGCACTCGCCGGCTGTCTCGGTGGCGACGATGGCGAGCTCCCAGCGGCTTCGGCTATCGAAGCCGACGACAGCTGCGAGCAGTGTGGCATGGTGCTCACCGAACACCCCGGCCCGGTCGGGCAGGCGTTCTACGACGACCACCCCGACCTCGAGGACGACCGGGCGACGTTTTGCAGTGGCACCTGTACCTACGGCTGGACGCTCGACGAAGCCGAGGAGGGATACGACCCGCTGGTCACCTACCTCACGGACTACTCGAGTGCCGATTGGGAAACACTCGATGAGGGCGGCGAAGCCTTCATTTCGGCCCATTTCGACGCCGAAGACCAGGCCGACGTGACAGCGCTCTCGCTGGTCGCCGGCAGCGACCTCCGCGGGGCGATGGGCCAGGAAATCATCGGATTCAGTGAAGTGGCAGATGCACAGACGTTTCTGGATACCTACGGCGGGCAACGCCTCGAGCACGAGGACGTCACTCGAGAGCTGGTCGACAGTCTCGGCGGGATGTGAAGGAAATCGTGATGGGGATGTGACTTACCCGGAACAGTCCGTCACTTTTGTTTTCACTCGAGGTGTTCGACACCGAGCGTCGCGACGACCAGTGAGCCGACGGTCCAGGCCGCCAGTCCGAACAGGCTTGCAATCGGGGAGGCGGCACGAGGGCCGGTACCGGCAGCGGTGACGATGACCGTCTCGAGGACCAGCCCCCGGAAGGCACTCAGCGGACTGAGCGGGAGCGCGTAGATGAGGCTGGCCTCGCCGAGCGGGCCGGCGACGAAGCCGTAGATAATGGCTAAATCGAGACCGAACAGGACGACGAGCAACGCGAGCGCGGCCGCGACCAGACCGGTTCGTGCACTCGAGACGAGTGCCGAGACGGCGATAGCGATGGCGAGGACGACCAGGGCGAAGACGACTGCCAGGACGATCAGTCTGGCAAAGAGTACGGGTGAATCCGCGCCGGCGTGGGTGGCGTAGACGCGGAGGCGTTCGGTTTCGGTGAACACGACGCCGATGAACAGCAAGGTGAGTGGCACCGTCACCGCGAGGACGACGCCAATCGCGCGCCCGAGATACGTCCCCAGCACCAGTTGCCAGGCCGAAATCGGATACGTTCGAAACACCTCGAGTTCCCCACGCTCCCGGTCACCGAGGATCGCCCGGTAGCCGAACACGACGGCGACGACGGGCACGAGCACCTCGAGTGGCGTGAGGACGTCGACGACCGTCGGGACGTAGCCCGATTCCATACCGCCGCCGGCCCAGCCGATGCCGAGCAGGATGGCAGCCAGGGCCGCGGTCAACAGGGCGAACGTCCGCGTTCGGGCGACGGTGCGGAGCTCTCGACGGACGATAGCCGAGATTAGGCCTCTAGCGCCCGGCGTGGCATAAGCGTGGCCTGTTTCGGTCGTTTCAGTGCCCGTCACCCCCTCCGTCTCTTTCGCGACGTCTCCGTCAGTCATTTTCCATCACCTCGAACGCGAACGCGGTCGGCGTCGCCCGAAATCGCTGCCCTGTACACCTCGAGTAGCGAGTCGGCCTCGTGGGCTGCATACAGCGAGTTCGGTGGTCCGTGGGCGACGAACTCGCCAGAATCGAGCATGAAAACAGTATCGGCGTGGGTTTCGACCAACTCGAGGTCGTGTGAACTCACGATGACGGCCGTGCCGGCCTCTGCGAGGTCGGTCGCGACGTCGAACACGCGCAGCCCCATTCCGGGGTCGAGACCGCTCGCGGGTTCGTCGAACACGACGACCGGCGGGTCACCGATCGTTGCCTGGGCGATACCGAGCAGTCGCGTCATCCCGCCCGAGAGGGCTTCGACCGGTCGATCTGCCGCTGCTTCCAGCCCCACTCGCTCGAGGGCATCGGTCGCCGTTTCCGTCGCGTGTTCGCGGTCGCCGCTGACGAGACGCGCGTAAAACGAGAGGGTTTCTCGGACGGAGAAACCGGGGCGAAAGCGGGGTTGCTGTGGCAGGTAGCCGATCGGACGGGGAACGGACGGCCCGTGGTACTGGACTCGGCCCGAAGTGGGCCGATACAGCTTCGCGAGAGCGCGAAGGAGGGTCGTCTTCCCCGAGCCGTTCGGTCCGATCAGTGCCGTGACGCTGGCGGGTTCGATCTCGACTTCGAGGTCTTCGAAGACGGGAACCGCGCCGTAGCGCTGGGTGAGCGACTCCGCCGTGAGGATCGGTTCTGTGCCTTCGCCACTCGAGTCCTTCTGGGCTCGTGACTCGCTGGTTGCTTCGTCGTTTTGCGGTTGTGGCGTCGCTGCCTCGCCGTTTTGCGGTTGTGACGTCGTCGCTTCGCCGTCCTGGTGGTGTGTCGCCGGAGCCGATTCGTCGTTGTGCTGTTTTGCAGTTGCTGATTCGTCACTCATGTCTGTGCCTCACAGGTGTCTCGGTCCGGGTCGATGCCCGCCGCCTCGAGCAGTTCCGGCTGGGGTGGTTCACACAGCGGATGCTGGTCGACGATGCTTCCACCGCGCATACCTGGGACGGTTCCCTGGAGGCCGGCGATGGCGTCGCGGACGGGTGCACGGGTGAGCGTCGGTGTCCCGTCCACGCGGTGGAGACTCCGGTCGATGGGGTCCGTCGGCGTGTACGACCGTTCGAGGGTGACGCCGTCGTCGCTCGAGCCGACGGCACCTTCCCAGTAGTTGCCGCGGTCGTCGTGGCTCCAGAACCGGAGGGAACCGATGGCGGTCTCAGCGTGGACGTCGTTGCCGATGAAGGCGTTACCGACGACCCGGTTGGAGGGGACGAGTGCGGCTGCACGGACGCCGACCTCGTTGTCGACGATGACGTTGTCCTCGTAGATCGAGGTCTCCGCGTTGGTGGTCAATCCGAGTTCGTTGTCGGCGAGGACGTTTCGGGCGACGTAGCTGTCGGACCCGCTGGTTCTGATGCCGCCGGGGGTGTGGCGAACGTCGTTGTCGACGATGGCGGTTCGCTGGGGGGCAGTCATCACCATCAATCCGGCGAGTTCCTGTTCACGGACGACGTTATCGGCGAGCAGCGTATCTGAGGCGTGCATGATGTGGACGCCGAATCGACCGCCGTACATCCCGTTGTTTCTGATGACGACGCCGTCCGACCGGTGTGTGTAGACGTTGTCCCGACCGCCGTAGAACGTCGACTCCTCGATGACGCCGGGCGAGCGCATCGTCATGACACCCATGAACCCCTCTATCCACTCCTCGCTGCCATAGACCGTCACGTTTCGGACGACGTTCTCGGGGCTATCACGGACCAGGACGCCGTTGGCTCGCGTTTCGATGGTCACGTCTTCGACCAGGACACCACTCGAGTTGATCACGCGAACCGCAGCGTCACCGTGGCCGTAGCCCTGTTCGACGTTGGCGTCCCACTCGTCCTCGTCGATGGCTGCGTCCCTGTCCGTCAACGTATCGCCGGTGCCGGTCACCTCGAGGCCCACGACAGCTACGTCGTCGTGTTCGACGGTGATCACCGAGCCGTTGCCACCGCCGTCTATGGTCGCGTTCCCGCCGTCTGCTCCCGGGCCCGCGAGCGTGATCGGTCGGTCGATCACGATCCGTTCCTCGTAGGTTCCGTTCGGGACGAACACGGTCGTTTCGTCGGGGGCGGCGTCGACAGCCTTCTGGATGGTTCCTCCCTCGTCGACGGTGACGGACACGGGTCGATCGCGAAGCGGTGCCACCGACTCGACCAGTTCGTCAGCCTCGGCGTGCTGGTCGTCGACGCGGTCGCGGGCGGTTTCGGCGTCGTCGCGGGTCACCGGTCGCTCGAGAACGGCATCCCAGTCGACGACCGTGCCGCCGTATTCCGCGGCGAACGCGGCTGCATCCTCGCGATTTGCGAAGGAAAGTGCGGCTTCGCCGGCGGGCGTCCGTGCCTCGCTGTCGACGACGAAATGGGCGTCGGTGGCGTCGACCCAGCCGCCAAAGCCGTCCGTTCGGGGATAGCCGTCGTCGTCGAGTTCGAGGTCGGCCCCGCTGTAATCGGTGACGTAGAGCGCAAGCGGGTAGCCAAACAGCTGTTCGTGGCCGTCCTGGGCTCGCGTCGCGGTGAACGCCTCGATGCCGTAGTAGCCGACGACGTACTCGTACTGGGAGTAAAACACCTGGACGCGCGGCAGGTCGACGTCGTCGGGGAGTGCGCGCTCGTCCTCGAGCGTAAGCCCCATCGTGACCGTGTCGTCGAAGCGAACGGGGTCTGGCTGGCTCGAGCCAGCGTCGATGAGAAAGAGGCCGACTGCTCCGGCCACGAGGACGACGGCGAGAAGCGTAATCGTCACCAGTTGCGAACGGTCGTTCACACTCGAGCTAGGACGAGAGCGGCCAAATAGGGTCTGGTTCAGGCCTCGAAACGAGTGTTGCTCGAGGACCATCTTCCTTCGTGATTGCCGGCTTCGTAGCCCCCATTTGCGCGCTCGTCACTTGCCCCAGAACGGGTCGCGCTTGCGGTGTTTCTCGAGGTACATGTTCAGCGCCTCGAGTTCGTCGGTTGGGATGTCGCTTTTCAGTTCCTGCTCGAGAATCTTGGCGTGTTTCTCGGGGAGGTCGGTCCAGAGGACGTCGCCCTCTTTGACCTGTCGGCCGATGGTCGGGCCGTCGATGGCGACGGAGACGCGTTCGCCGGCGCGGGCTTCGTCCACGTCTTCACCCTGCTCTTGAATCCCTTTGACCTGGCCGACGCGTGTCGTCTCGTTGCCGTCCCACTTGACGACGTAGGTATTGTTCTGGAGGGTGCCCGCGTAGATTTCGACGCCGACGACGGCGGGGTCGTTCTGGCGGAAGACGTGGTCTTTGAGTACGCGAAACCGCGAGGGGCGGGTGATGTTGTCGAGGATTGTTTCCTGCTGGGCGCGCTCGATAGACTCGACGTGGTCCGTGTATTCTTCGATGAGTTGGTAGATCACGTCGTCGGTAAACAGCTGGACATCGTCGATTTCGGCTCGGCGTTCGGCATCGGAGAGTACGTCGACGCTGAACCCGAGTACGGCTTGCTGTTTGGGGTCCTCAGCCGTCGATGCAACGGAGATATCGCGCGGAGCGACGTCGCCGACTTCCGCACGAACGATGGGGATTTCGGCCTCGCTCAGCGCGTTCCCCATCGCCTCGAGGCTACCCAGCGTGTCAGCTTTGACGACGACTCCTTCTTCGGCCGTGTCGACGGCGACGTCGGCCAACTCGGCCTGGACTTCCGCGATGACGTCCTCGAGACTCCGGTCACGAACGACGCGAACGGGTGCGCCGGCCATGGCGTCCTCGAGGTCGGGTGCGGCGATCTTGATCCCGGCTGCAGCCCCGACTTCGTCGACGTTCTCGAATCGGTTTTCCGTTCGAATCTCGGCCAGCGGACGGGGCTGGAGCAGGGCACGAACGTCGGTGACGATGGGCTCGTTCAGTCCGCCGACGACGATCGTGTCGTCTTTTTTCACGGTGCCGTCGTAGAGGACCGTGTCGATGGTGGTGCCGAACCCTTTCTCCTCTTTGACCTCGAGGACGGTGCCGACGCCGGGGCCGGCGACGTCGATCTCCATTTCCTCTTTCATGTAGCGCTGGGAGAGCCCCATCATGACTGCGAGCAGGTCGGGGACGCCCTCGCCGGTCATCGCGCTCACGGGGACGACGCCGACGTTGCGCTGGAAGTTCTGGACGCGCCAGTAGAGGTCGGCCGAAAAGCCCTGGTCGGAGAGGTTACCGATGATCTTGTACAGGCTCTCGTCGAGGCGCTGGCGGGTACGGTCGGATTGGGACTCGTAGGTCTGGGTGATCGGGGCGTCTTCCTGTGGGTTCCAGCCCGGAACGGTGTCGATCTTGTTCGCCGCGACGATAAACGGCGTCTGTGACCGTTTGAGGATGTCGAGCGCCTCGAGCGTCTGTGGCTGGAAGCCATCGTTCACGTCGACGACGAGGATGGCGATGTCGGCGAGTGCGCCGCCGCGAGAGCGAAGGGTAGTAAAGGAGTGGTGGCCGGGGGTGTCGATAAAGAGGAGGCCGGGAAGGTCGAAATCGTCCGGGTTGACGAGTTCGCCGGCCATCGAAGAGATGATGTCAAGCGGCACGGCCGTCGCACCGATGTGCTGGGTAATCGCGCCTGCTTCGCCCTCGATGACCGCCGAACCGCGGACTTTATCGAGGAGACTGGTCTTTCCGTGATCGACGTGTCCGAGGACGGCGACGATCGGCGTTCTGAGAGCCGAGGGATCGTGCGTATCCGAGTCAGTGTCCGACATGGTGAACCACCCGAGAAGGTCTTATCCGTATCGTCCGTTGCGCGATAGTTAAACCCATCGTCACGCCCGCATGGACTCGAGCACGTGCCCGAACGCTCGAGCGGCCACGGCGGGTGCCATCAGTACCCGAGTCGGAACACGTAATTGCCAACCAGTGCCACCAGCACGAGCGCCAGAAACCCGGCGAGGATGGTAAACGAAACGGCCCAGCCGAACTGGTCGGCGAAAAATCCGGTGCCGACCGAGCCGAGCGCCCCGACGACGCCGTAGACGGTCCGGACCAGGCCGAAGCCGGCACCGCGCTCGGCTTCCGAGAGGTTGTCCATGACGCGGGGCAACAGTGCTGCCCCCCAGCCGAGTCCAGTTCCCACGAGCACCACGCCGAGGCCGATGGCGAGCCAGCCGGAAACGAACACGAACAGGAGCAACCCGCTCGAGCCACAGATCATACAGCCGGCGGCGGCGATGTCACGGCCGTAGCGGTCGGAGACGGCCCCGACGCCGACCTGCGTGATCGTCTGGACGACGAAGTAGGCCGAAAAGACGATCCCCGCGAGGGTCTGTGAGTGGTTGCGATGGTCCATCAGAAACGTCGGCATGAACGACGCCAACCCCTGCCAGACGAACGCACAGCAGATGGCGAGCCCGACGGTAAAGGCGATTGGCGGCCGAGAGAGCACTTCGAGCAGGGGCTCGAGTTCGAGGCGTTCGCGCATGGGCTGGTCGGGCCGCTGTGGCTCGGTGGGTTCGACCCGCCAGGCGAAGAGGACGAAGATGGGGACGGCGACGATGACGCCGAGCGCGACGGCGGGTCGCCAACCGTATCGGACCGCGATTGCGGCCACGAGGACGGGGGCGATCAGTCCGGCGAGTGGCCCGCCACCGTTGTGGATGCCGATGGCCGACCCGATGTTGTCGTAGGTTCGGGTGAGCAGCGTCGTGGCGACGCTATAGTGCAATCCGGCGAGTGCACCCAGCGCAAGCGTGGCAAACAGGAACACCCAGAACGTCGGTGCGAGCGCGATGAGCAGCGTCGTCACCGCGGTGCCGCCGACGGCGAGCAGGATGATCGGTCGTTCGCCAAACCGGTCGGCCAGGATACCGCTCGGAAACTGCACCAGAAAGTAGGTCATCCACAGGCCCGAGAGCGCGATTCCGACGACGCTGTTCGAGACTTCGAACGTCTCCATGACGTCGGGAACGACCGGGCTAATCGCGAGGCGGGCGACCATCGTCGCGAAGAAGGCGAGCGTACACAGCGCGAGGACGGTGTCCCGGTAGCGCCAGCGAGCGAGTGGATTCATCGTGAGCGAAACGGTCAGTGCTCGTGTATCGATTCGTAGGGGAAAAGAACACGTCGGTTCCGGCAGCCGTTCTGGAGCGATGTCCTCGATAATCAACAGCCGTTCTCGAGCGATGTCCTCGAGTGACCAGCAGCGGTTCTGGAGCGAGACGGTCGGTGAAAGGGCTTACACTGACCGACTGCAACCGGAAACACCCTTTGGGATTCGTTTCCATACCGAGGTATGGACCAGTCAGGCGCAGCCGAACGGAACGTCTCGAGGCCCGAAGTTCACGTGTTGAGCACGGGCGGCACCATCGCCAGCACCGCGGGTGAAGATGGTAAAACGCCCTCCGAATCCGGGTCGGCGGTACTCGAGGCCGTCCCCGACATCGAAGCGCTCGCATCGGTGACGGTCGAGGATATCTGCCAGGTATCTGGCTTTCAGATGGACGGGCCGAACGCCAACGCGGTCGCCGACGCCGTCGAACGGGCGGCGCGATCGGGTGCCGACGGCGTCGTCGTCACCCACGGCACCGATACGATGGCAGAGACGGCGTACTTCCTCGAGACGGTTCTCGAGGCGGAGCTCCCGGTGGTCTGTACGGGCTCACAGCGGTCGTTCGACCAGCTAGGCACGGACGGGCCGACGAACCTTCGACTCGCGGTTCGAGCCGCTGCTGACGAACGGTTCCGGGACGCCGGGGGCGTATACGTCGCGTTCAACGAAACGGTACACGCTGCACGCGATGTCGTCAAACATCACACGAGCAAACTCGAGACCTTCCAGTCGCCGAACCTGGGGCCGGTGGCGGTCGAGACGCCGACTGGACTGCGGTTTTCCGGCTCGCCCGGCCCGCGAGTCCCGCCGATTCCCGGCGCCCGTTTCGACCCGGACGTTCAGGTCGCCATCGTGACCAACGCGCTGGGTGCCGATGGGGGCGTTCTCGAGGCCGCCCTCGAGGGACCGGACGCCGTCGACGGTATCGTGCTCGCCGGAACGGGGCTAGGGAACGCGACGGCCTCGCTCGGGGGTGTCCTCGAGCAGGCGCTCGAGGGCGATATTCCGGTTGTGCTCACTTCGCGGTGTTACGCCGGTTCGAGCGCCGGCGTCTACGGCGGCTCCGGCGGCGCGACGACGTTGCTCGAGACTGGAGCCATCCTCGGAAGTGACCTTCCGGCCTGGAAAGCGCGACTCACGCTGTGGCTTGCCCTCGGTGCCGGCAAAGACAGGACGGCCATCCGGGCACTGTTCGACGAACTCGAGTGAACCACGTCGTGCGTTTGCCCGCGCTCGAGTGACTCGTTTCGGATGAGGCCAAAGCGGGCTCGAAAACTGATCAACCGCTCTCACAGCCGCTTTTGGACCACCTGTGCGGTCTTCTCGCCGACGCCGTCGACCGACTGGAGTTCCTCGAGGCTCGCCGCCCGGACGTTCTCGACGCTACCGAATCGACGCAACAGGCGCTTTCGCGTTTCGGGACCGATCCCCGGCACGTCGTCGAGCACCGTCGACACCTCGTCGCGCAGCGTCTGGTGGTACTGAACTGCAAAGCGATGGGATTCGTCGCGCACGCGCTGGAGGAGGTGTAGCTGTGGGGCGTCCGTCGGCCAGTCGTACTCCCTGTCGGCGGTTATCACGCGCTCGTCGGCTTTCGCCAGCCCGATTGCGGGAACGTCCCAGCCCACCCTCTCGAGGGCTTCGCGAGCGGCCTCGAGTTGGCCTTTCCCGCCGTCGATAACCAGCAAGTCGGGATCGGGCCGCTCGTCGCGGCCCTCGACAGCACGGCGGGCGCGCCACTCGAGGAGTCGGCGCATGTTGGCGTAGTCGTCGTTCTCGTCGCTCAGTTTCTTCCGGCGATATCCCGACTTGTCGGCGCTGCCGTCGACGAACGTCACGTTCGAGCCGACGGCTGCCGTTCCCTGCGCGTGGCTCACGTCGAACCCTTCGAGCCTGCTGGCGCGCTCGAGGCCGAGTGCCTCGGCGAGCAGGCCACACTCGTCCCGTCGACCGACGTTCTGTCGGGCGTTTTTCAACGCGAGTTCGACGAGGGTCGCTTCCCGCCCAGCGCCGGGGACGCGGACGGCGACGCCCTCGCCCTCGAGCCAGGCCGACACCTCGTCGTCGCCGTGACGTTCGGGGAGCAAGAGGGCGTCCGGAAGCCGTCGCTCGGCGTAGTACTGGACGAGAAACGCTGCCAGGACGCCCGGGACGCCACCTGCTTCGGGGTCGTCAGCGGCGGGTGCCTCGAGCGTGTGGCGGTCACGCTCGACGAGTTTCCCCCCTTCGGAGCGGAGTCGGGCGACGGTGGCCTCGGCACCGCGAATCGCGACGCCGATGACGTCGACGACGCGCTCGTCGCCCACCGACTGGACGGCCGCGCTCCCCTCGCCGTGAATCGCTTCGACGGCCTCGAGCCGGTCACGAAGGTGAGCGGCGCGTTCGAAGTTCTCGCTTTCGGCGGCGGCCTCCATCTGTCGGCGTAACGGGTCGGCGAGGATGCCCGTTTCGCCGTCAAAGAATCGGGTCACAGCGGCTACGTCTTCGGCGTAGCTCTCGTGGCCGATTTCGCCGGTACAGGGGGCAGTGCACAGTCCCATTTCGTAGTCCAGACAGGGCCGATCTCGGCCGGCGTACTTGTGATCTGAACAGCCGCGCAGGCCGTAGGTTTCACGGATAGCCTTGACGACGGTCTCGAGGCGGCCCTTGTCGGTGAACGGGCCGAAGACGGTCGCGGCCGCGCCGGTCGACCCGTTCTCCCGGCCGCCAGTCGATCCGTTCGGCCGACTGCTCGCCAACCCGTTTCCTCGAGTCGCCGCCGGTGTAGCCTTCCCTCGGCTCTTGGCGGGGTCGGTATTCGGGTCCCGCGTAATCTCGATTCGTGGGGCCTCGTGGGCCGTCAGCTGAACCATCGGGTAGGACTTGTCGTCTTTGAGCCGAACGTTGTATCGAGGCTGGTGGCGCTTGATGAGGTTCGCCTCGAGCAACAGCGCCTGGGTTTCGGTGTCCGTGACGGCGATATCGACTTCGTCGGCCCGGTCGACCATCCGCCGGATTCGAGCACTGCGTGGGTCGGCGTAGGAGCGAACTCGTGTACGGATGTCGACGGCCTTGCCCACGTAGAGCGTGGTTCCGTCGGCCCGAAACTGGTAGACGCCGGGCTCTGTCGGCAGTGCCGACGCCCGTTCACGAACCGCCTCGGCGTTCATCGGCGGCCCTAGCCGGTCGAGCGATTTCAGTGTACCGTCCGCGGTCGGTCGTGTCGGTCCCTCGAGTGCGAAGGCATCGCTTATCCGATTCGCCTCGAAAGCGGGTAGTAGTGAACGGCTGGAACCAGTTTCGAGGCGACGAACGAAACCGCTCGCGGATAGATGGGGCGGGGCTGACAACTCGGCCGACGCAGGCCTGGCAGGTCGAACTCAGCGGCGCGCTCGAGTGTCCGCCCATCCTCGACGACGACACCGTTTACGTCGGCTCGAGCGCCGGGAATCTGTACGCGTTCGACCGGCAGGGGCGCCGTCGGTGGGTGTACGAGACGACGACCACGACGACCATCGCTCCGGCAGTGAGCGGGTATCACCTCTGTCTCGTGCTCGACGACCGACTGGTCGGTATCGACTCGGCGCGTGGCACAGCCGAGTGGGAGCGACAGATAGACGGCCTCTATACGACGCCACCCACGGTCGACGGGAACCTCGGCCTCGTCGGCTCGAGCGACGGACTCACGGCGTTTCGCGTCGAGGGTGGCGAGGAGATCTGGACGCGGGACCTCGGCTCGCCGCCGGTCGGTGCACCAGCGGTCGGCTCGAGTCACGTCTACGTGGCGACGCGAGACGAGCAGGTCCACGCCCTCGAGTTGGGTTCGGGGGAGACGGCCTGGAGTGCGCCTACCGACGGCGTGGTCGTGGGTGGCCCGACGCTGACTGACGACCGCGCTTACGTCGCAGACGACAGCGGCACGCTGCTCGCACTCGATCCCGAGTCGGGCCAGACCTGGTTCTCGTATGAAATTCGCGCACCGTTTGCGTCCGCGCCGACGGTCCTCGAGGACCGGGACACGCTGTTGGTCACCGCTGCCGACGAAACGTTGCACATCACCGATACCACCTTCGGCAACCGCAAGCGTCGCGGCTGGCTGTTTTCGAAAGCCGGCCTCGGACTCGACGGTGCGCCCACCACCGACCCCGTCTGCGTCGGCGAGAACGCCTTCGTCGGCGACGACACCGGCGGCCTCTACGGGGTGGACCTCAAGGACCTCGATTTCACCTGGCACCTGCCCCTCGAGGCCCCCATCGCGGCCACGCCAGCGCCGCTGGCCGAGGGCGACCTCTTCGTGGGTGACGAGGCGGGCGTTCTCACCAGGTTGACCTGGCCCTGACGCTCACTCGAAAGCTCAAGTCCTTGCTTTCTCAGTCCGCCTGTCCTGTCTCCCCGTTCCCGTTGTCGCACCCTCGCTGTTCCCGAAACTCCTGTTTCCGGGGTCACCGTCGTTCTCGACTTCTTCCCGTTCTCGGCTCGATGGTATACAAACCTTCGTTGCACTCGCTTTTTCACCGGCAAGCAGTCGGCCACTTTCACTTCCACTTTGGTGTTAACGAGGGTTTATACCCCATCCGGCACAACCCCCAGCTATGCCCGAAGTAGATCTCGAGACACTCCCCGGTGTAGGACCGGCAACTGCAGACAAACTCACTGACGCCGGGTACGACTCCTTCCAGAGCCTGGCCGTCGCGTCTCCCTCCGAACTCTCGAACACCGCCGACGTCGGCGAATCGACTGCTGGCGACATCGTTCGCGCCGCCCGTGACGCAGCAGATATCGGCGGCTTCGAAACCGGTTCGACCGTCCTCGAGCGGCGAAACCAGATCGGCAAACTCTCCTGGCACATCGACGAGGTCGACGACCTGCTCGGCGGCGGTATCGAAACCCAGTCGATCACCGAGGTGTACGGCGAGTTCGGCTCCGGTAAGTCCCAGGTCACCCACCAGATGGCGGTCAACGTCCAGTTGCCCCACGAGGTCGGCGGTCTCCACGGCAGCACCATCTTCATCGATTCGGAGGACACCTTCCGACCCGAGCGTATCGACGACATGGTCCGCGGTCTCCCCGACGAGGCCATCGACGCCGCCCTCGAGGATCGTGAAATCGAAGGGTCTGCGGGTGACGAGGAAGCCGTTGACGAACTCGTCGCGAGCATACTCGAGAAGATTCACGTCGCGAAGGCGTTCAACTCCAACCACCAGATGCTACTGGCCGAGAAGGCAAAAGAGATCGCGAGCGAACACGAGGACTCGGAGTACCCCGTTCGCTTACTGTGTGTCGACTCGCTGACCGCCCACTTCCGTGCGGAGTACGTCGGCCGTGGCAACCTCGCCAACCGCCAGCAAAAACTGAACAAACACCTTCACGACATCGACAAGGTCGGCAACCTCTACAACGCGGCCGTCATCGTCACCAACCAGGTTACCTCGAACCCCGACGCGTTCTTCGGCGACCCGACCAAACCCATCGGTGGCAACATTCTCGGCCACAAATCGACCTTCCGAATGTACCTCCGCAAGTCCAAAGGCGACAAGCGAATCGTCAAACTCGTCGACGCGCCGAACCTCGCCGACGGCGAGGCCGTCATGCGCGTCCAGGACGAAGGTCTGAAACCGGAATAACCCGTTTTCACTGTTTCGCTCGCGGTACCGCTCCACGCTCGATCGACTGCTCGGATGGAACCACTCGAGCGCAACCGCTCGAATCGCCCCGAGTTTGTGTCATCTGTTAACCGACCCTCGAACGACGTGGACGCTCGAGGTGTCTCGGTTCGCTGTTGAAACTACGGAATTGAAACCGTTCAATTCCCAATCTGGAATAAAAGGCACTTATCGAGACCGTCGTAACTGACTCCGGCCAGCGACTCACGTTTCGTCGCTGACCGCGACACCGAACCCTATCAGTCGTCTTCGGTCGTCGTCTTCTCCTTCTCGAGTTCGCCGCGATACATTTTGGCTCCGTCTTGGGCGACTTTCTCGGCTAACACCGCACACTTGATTCGCATCGGCGAGATTTCGACACCGAGCATATCGACAATGTCGTCCCGGTCCATCTCGAGCAGTTCGTCGACCGTCGTTCCCGGCAACTCCGTCGTGAGCATGCTGGCGGCGGCCTGGCTGATAGCACAGCCGTCACCCGAGAACGCGACCTGTTCGATCTCCTCGCCATCGAGGCGGACGTCCATTCGAATCTCATCGCCACACATCGGGTTCTCGCCGATGTGGGTGAACGTCGGATCCTCGAGTTCCCCGTAGTTTCGGGGGCTCTTGTAGTGGTCGAGGATCTGCTGTCGGTACATATCGGAGCCAAGTCCCATGTCAGGTACGGGTACGGTTGTCGCGTCCAAAAGGGTTCCGGGGTGGCCGGTGTCTGCCGCTGTGTGGTGGTCTCCTCTCGGGCGAGACCTGAATCAGTAGCCCGTTCGCAGTGCCCAGTTTCCGAATAGCAGGACTAGCCCGATGGCCAGCAGCGTCACGAGGACGGCGATGGAAGCGGCCCAGCCGGCCAGATCGGCGACGGTTCCGGTGACGACGGAGCCAGCGGCAGCGAGACCCATGACGACGGTCTGTGTCAACCCGAAACCTGCCCCGCGGTCCTCGCTCGAGAACAGGTCCATAAACCGGGCCATAGCGGCAGTGTACGCACCCAGACCGACACCGACGAGGACGACGCCGATGACGACGAAAGCGGAGGCGGTCGGAATCACGAGTGCGAGCAAGCCAGTAATTGCCAACACGAGACAGCCAGCGATGACGGGGTCACGGCCGTACTGGTCGGAAAACTGCCCGATTTTGACCTGCGTCAGCCCCTGGACGACGAAAAAACCGGAGAACGCGATTGCGGCCAACCCATCGCTGTATTCGTGATAGGAGACCAGGAACGTGGGTAAAAACGAGGCGAGCGCTTGCCAGGAAAACGAGAGCAGGACCGAAATCACGACCGTGAACGTGACCGATGGCCGGGAGAGGACCGTCAGCAACGGCTCGAGGCGAAACTGATTCCGGATCTCGAGGTCGGGCCGTCGAGGTGGCGTCGGCTCGACGTACCGAAAAAAGAGGGCGAACGCGGGAATCGCGACGACGAGTCCGATAGCGACACCGGTTCGCCATCCGTATCGAACGCCGATCCAGGTGGCCGCGATGGGGGCCAAAAGGCCGCCGAAGGTGCTCCCCAGCGTGTGGATGCCGATGGCGCGACCGACGTCGTCGTAGGTTCGGGTGAGCAACGTCGTCGCCACGCTAAAGTGGAGACCGGCGAGCGCGCCGAGGATGACCGTCGCGATGGCGAAGACGAAAAAGACTGGTGCCGTGACGATAAGGAGGCTGCCCAGCGCGGTGCCCGCGAGGGCAACCAGAATCACCGGCCGCTCGCCGTACCGGTCGGCAAACACCCCACTGGGGTACTGTGCCAGGCCGTAGGTGAGCCACATTCCGGTCAGTGCCAGGCCGACGAGCGCGTTCGAAACACCGTATGTTGCAGTAATCGCGGGAACCAGTGGACTGATCGCCAGGCGGGCAACCATGGTCGCGAACAGGGCGAACGTACACAGCGCCAGCACTGTCTGGCGGTAGTGCCAGCCCCTCGAGGTCACGACTCCTGGAAACACGGCTGTAACGACCGCATGTCGCGAGTGGAAGGGCATATGTCTCGCGGAAACGCGTTGGGATCCCCTCGAGCAAAAATCTGGACCAAAAAATCGCTCTCCGTTCGCGGTAGACCTATGCGAACAGTTGGCGGGCGCTGTCGATAGCCTCGACCAGTTTGTCGACCTCCTCTCGAGTGTTGTAAACGTAGAACGACGCTCGAGCGGAGGCCGCGACACCAAGTTTGTCGTGCAGTGGCTGGGTACAGTGGTCACCGGCGCGAATCGCCACGGCGTGGTCGTTCATGATCGAGGCCAGATCGTGGGCGTGAACTGACTCGAGATTGAAGCTCACCAGTCCGCCGCGGTCCGGGCCGGGTTCGGGGCCGTAGAGTTCGACGTCCCCCTCCTCGGACAGTTGCTCGTAGGCGTACTCTGCCAGCTGTTCTTCGTGTGCCTGCACGCGCTCCATGCCGATGTCCTCGAGGTAGTCGACGGCGGCCTCGAGACCGACGGCCTCCGCGATGGGTGGCGTGCCGGGTTCGAACTTCCAAGGCAATTCGGCCCAGGTGGAGTCCTCGAAGGTGACCTTCTCGATCATGCCGCCGCCGTACAGGTACGGCTGCATGGCCTCGAGCAGGTGACGTTTTCCGTAGAGGACGCCGATACCGGTGGGTCCGGCCATTTTGTGGCCCGAAAAGGCGTAGAAGTCGGCGTCGATGGCCTGGACATCGACGGGCCGGGTCGGGACGGCCTGTGCGCCGTCGACGAAGATGTAGGCGTCGTGGTCGTGGGCGACGTCGGCCAGTTCGGCGACCGGATTGACCGTCCCGAGCGTGTTCGAGACGTGGACGGCGCTGACGATAGCGGTGTCGTCGGTGATACACTCGCGAGCGTGGTCCATGTCGAGGCGGCCGTCTTCGTCGATAGCGATGTACTTGACGTCCGCGCCGGTGCGATTGGCGATCTGTTGCCAGGTGACCAGCGAGGCGTGGTGTTCCATCTCCGTGAGGACGACCTCGTCGCCGGGGCCGAGTTCGGCCAGCCCCCAGGCGTAGGCGAGGAGGTTCTCGCTCTCGGTCGTGTTCTTCGTGAAGATGACCTCTTCGCGACCGTCGGCACCGATAAAGTCGGCGACCCGGTCGTGGGCTTCCTCGTAGGCGATCGAGGCTTCCTGACTGAGGTGGTGGATACCGCGGTGGACGTTCGAATTGTACTGTCGATAGTACTCGCTCATCGCGTCGACGACGGGATCTGGTGTGTGCGTCGTCGCTGCGTTGTCGAGGTAAACCAGTTGACTCCCCGAAAACTCGCGCTCGAGGATCGGGTACTCCGCCCGGATCCGGTCGACATCGAGGGACTCGACCTGTTGGTGACTCATTACTCGAAGAGAGGAACCGTAGACAAAACACTCCTTCGGTCCATCCCGGTTTCGCCGTTATCCGGGAGTTCCCGGATTCGATCAGGAACGCACCAGTCCCGCTTTTCCTACCGTCTGTTGTTCAGGCGTCGACTTCGAGCAATCGCGCGTCACAGTCCTCGCAGGTAACGGCGTACACTTCGTAGGAGCGACAGCAGGATTCGACGGTTTCGGCGTCGATGGAAATCGTTCCGCTACAGGTCGGACAGGTCTCGAGAAACGCCCTGAGGCCGCTGACCAGTTGACTGCGCTGTTCGAGTGTGAGTGCCTCCCAGTTTTCGACGCGGTGCTCGAGGAGGTCGAAGCCGGCGACGTCGGCCAGTAACGCGGCGTCTGATTCCCAGCGAGCCGCGACTCGACCGTCGACGCGGACGACGACGTGGTTGCTGCGCTGACTGTCCCGGACGTCGACCTTATCGGGCTCCGCGTCGAGAAAGGCTGCGACCTGTTTCGCACGGTCGCCCTCACGGCGGTCCTCGATGGCCGCTCGCCAGGTCGCGTGGGCGTCGTCTTCGAGACAGAGGTCGTCGACGTCGGCACAGGGTTCGACGACGCCGGCCGAAACGAGGGTCTCCTCGGGGTTGATCCGGGTTTCCCGTTCGTGTAGGGGGTCGGGGCCGTGACTGTCGTCCGCCTCGAGGCCGTCGCCTTCGATCCCGTATCCGGGCGGGGCTTTTTCGAATTTAGCGAGCAGCCAGTCGGGAAAGTACCGTTTCGTCAGCGCAGGCGTGCCTGGCACGAGATAGCCGCGGAAATAAATCGCGAGCAACGAGAGCGCGAAGACGGCGAAGCCCACCGGTGGGACGAGGAACCCGACGGCGAGAGAAAGGACGAGTGCAATCAGGACGTTGACGACCGTGCACGGAATACACCGGTTTTCGCCGGTGTATTCTGGTTGGCGAAGCCGGTCGAGGGCTCGAGACGGTGTCGTTGGCATAATCCCGACTTGGATAACCCTCGTAAAAAACACGTCGGTTCTGTGGGCTGTTAGCAGTACTCGAGCCCTGGCTTCCCCGGAACGACTGTAAAAATGTGGGTCAGATAACAAGTTTTAACCGACGGGAACGTGCCAGCTAGGCCCACCGAACGTGTTCATTACATGCCAGCAATAGAGACACGCAGATTGTCCAAGCGGTTCGGCGACGTAACCGCCGTGGACGACCTCAACCTGACGGTCGAGGAGGGCGAAGTATTCGGCTTTTTGGGCCCGAACGGGGCCGGCAAGTCGACGACGATCAATATGTTACTGGATTTCACTCGCCCAACGTCGGGGTCGGCAACCGTCCTGGGCTACGACGCACAGACGGAGACTGACGCGATCAGCTCACGCGTTGGTGTTCTCCCCGAGGGGTTTGGCGTCTACGAACGGCTCACCGGCCGCAAACACCTCGAGTTTGCTATCGAGACGAAACGCTCCGACGACGACCCCGAGGAACTGCTCGAGCGCGTCGGTCTCGACGGCGAAGACGCGTCCCGCCCTGCTGGCGAGTACTCCAAGGGAATGCGACAGCGACTCGCGACCGGGATGGCGCTGGTGGGTGACCCCGATTTACTCATCATGGACGAACCTTCGACGGGGCTCGATCCGACGGGAATTCGGGAGATGCAAACCCTCGTTCAGAGCGAAGCCGACCGGGGGACGACGGTCTTTTTCTCGAGTCACATCCTCGAGCACGTCGAAGCCGTCTGTGACCGCATTGGCGTCCTCAACGAGGGCGAACTCCTGGTCGTCGATACGCTCGAGGGACTTCGCGACTCGCTCGGCAACGGGGCGACGATGACGGTCACGCTGGCCGACCCAGTCGACGGCGCGGCCGAAACCGTCGCCGCACTCGAGGGCGTCAGCAACGTCACCGCTGGCGGTCGTCGACTCGAGGCCTCGGTCACCGAACCGACTGCCAAAGCGACTATCGTGACGGCCCTCGATGCGGCCGGTGGGACGATCACTGATATCCGTATCGAGGAAACCTCGCTCGAGTCGCTGTTCTCGATGCTGGTCGACGGCGAGGCCGATGAGTTGCTCGCATCGACAACCGACCCGGGGGCCGAAACCGCGGTGTCGACACCAACACGAAAGGCTTCGTCGTCGGGAGGTGTCTCTCAGTGACCTCTCACATCACGACCGTTGCACGCAAGGACCTCGAGGATGCTGGCCGTTCGAAACTGCTCTGGGCTATCGTCGGGTTGCTCGTGGGACTGATGGCAATCGGATACGTCGCCGCCTGGGCCACCATCGACGACGCGACGGGGGCCGCGATGCTCGGCTTCGTCGCCCTCCCGTTGAGCGTCCTGTTGCCGGTTGCAGCCCTCATCGCGGGTTACATGGCTGTTGTCGGTGAACGTCGCTCGGGGAGCCTGAAACTCCTGCTTGGCTTGCCGCCGAACCGGACGGATGTCGTCTTCGGCAAGCTACTCGGCCGCGTGGCCGTCATCTCTTCGGCCGTCGTCCTCGCGTTCGTCGTCGCACTGGCGTTGAGCCTCCTGCTTTTCGGTTCGGTCCCGTTTCTCGACTGGCTGGCGTTCGGGGCCGTCAGTCTCCTCTTTGGGCTCACCTTCGTGGGGCTTGCCGTCGGCGTCTCCGCGGGCGTCGCCTCGAGGGGGCGGTCGATGGCCCTCGTCGTCGGAACCTACATGGTGTTCGTCGGGCTCTGGGAACTCATCACTGCGGGTCCGTACTACCTGATCTACGGTGAGACGCCACCGATCGAAGCCGAAACGTGGTATCTGCTACTATTACAGCTCAACCCGCTCGAGACTTACGCAAACGTCTCCTCCACCATCGTCGAAGGCGAGGTGTTTCCGTTCATGTTCCGCTACGGTCTCGAGCCGTTCGAGGCTCAGAGCATGACGCCGGCTGAACGCTACGTGGGCGACGCGCCGTTTTATCTCCAGGAGTGGTTCGGTGCGGTGGCGATGTTGTTCTGGGTCGTCGTCCCCGTTGCTATCGGCTACTACCGGTTCCAGCGAGCGGACCTGTAATAGGGACTGCTGTCGTCACGTATCAGCGAGCGCCCTCCCCGTGGCAAACGCTCGGCGGCAAACTGTCACACCGATCTCGATGACCGCTACATTCGCATAAACTGGGCGTGCCTGGTCCCCTCGAGTTCCAGCACGTTCCCTTCCTCGACGTAGCCCGCTTCGATGGCGACGCCGACGGCATCGTTGCCGACGAGGTTCGCCACACTCGCTCGAGCCAGGCTCTCGAGGGCGCTTTCGGCATCGACGGATTCGGCACCCTCGCCGTAAAAATCCTCGGTGACCGTCAGCGAGACGTCCTGGTCGACGCCTTCGAAGGTCTCACCGAGCAGACCGTCATCACAGACCGAGACGAGCAATCCTTTGGGCGTCTGGCGCTCGACCAGCAACAGCGGGCCGGCTTCCTGGAGTGAATCGCGTTCGGTCACGGTTACTCGGGCAACTGTTCGCGGTCTTCGATGAGCTGCTGTTCGGCCTGCTCGCGAAGCTGATTTGCCTCGTCGGCCAGTGCCTCGGCTTCCTCGTGTTCGCCCAATTCTTCGAGGATTTCGGCCTTCTCCTCGAGGATCTGTGCGTTTCGCAAGCCGAGTCGAATCGCGTTGTCGATACAGTTGAGTGCCTCCTCGGTGAGGCCGCGTTCGGCGAGGAAGAACGCCCGGTTGTACCACCCCTCAGCGAAGCGATCGTCGATTTCGACGGCGCGTTCGGCGTGCTCGAGTGCCTGACTCGTATCGCCAAACTCCCACAGGGCGTAGGCCAGGTTGGTGTGTGCCGTCGCCGTGTGCTGGGGGGCTGCGCGGTCGTACTCCCCACCCTCTTTGTCGGCTTCGCGGGCGATTCGCAGTGCCTCCTGGTGGGCCCCGATGGCCTCGTCGTACTCTTCCAGGTTCGCGTGGGCGACGCCCTTGTTGACCCATGCCTCCTGTTCGATACTCGGGTCTTCGGCGAACTTCGCCGTCCGTTCGAAGGCCTCGGTTGCCTCTTCGAAGCGGTTGATCTGCATGTAACTCAGGCCGACGTCGAGCAGTTCCTCGGTGTCGACGGCGTCGCTCGCGATCTGGCGCTCGTCCAGCATGTCAGAGAGCACGCGCGAGTCGACCGGGTCGACCTTCGACGGGTCGACGTCGAGTTCCGGGGGATCGAGGTCGAAATCGTCGTAGGACTCGTCGAACCCGGCACCTTCGGAGAACCGATGCCTGCGGTCTGTCTCGTCCGTTCGGTCAGTCATTGCTCGCTGTTGGGTATCTGGCGGGTTAAGGTCTGCGTTCATCTCGAGTGGGTTGTGCCATCAGTTCGGAGTGGCGAACAGATCGCCATCCGAAACGACAACGAACCTGATGAAAGGGGCGGGGTTTGATAGACAGTCGCGTCGTGAACTCCCTATGCTCACTCGAGACCAATTCGGAGGGTGGTTTTGATGGGGCGTGTCCTGGTTGGCTCGAATATTGGCGGGTCGCCGACCGGTTCGATTGCGGACTACGTCGCTGACCGGCTTGCCGAGGCGAGACACGACCCCATCGTAATCAATACGACACATCCCCCGCCAAACCTCGACCTCCGACGGTACGACGGCTGTGTCGTCGTCCGAGCGCTCCCACCAGTCGTCACCGAACCGAGTCCTTTTCTACGCGCTAACGCCGATGTGTTGAATCGATTGCATTCGGGACTGATCGCCGTCGATAGCACCGACGGCCCACTCGAGGGATCGAGACAGAAACCCCAGACCGAACCGTCTACTGGAGCGACTGCCGTCCCACCGGCAGCCGAACGTGTCGACGCCCTCTGCGAGGCGCTCGGCTGGGAACCAACCTATACGCTCATCGTGGAAGACCGATCCGGGCAGTTGTTTTCGATCGTCTGGAACGAACTCCGCTACCGACTCTCGAAGCTCCGGGGGGATACGCGCCCTCGAGAACGGATCGCGGCACGTCGACAGTGGGCGGCTATCGACGATTTCGTGGCCTCCTTCGCGGCCACACTCGAGAAGCCACACCCCTGAATTGAGCGACCAGGGGTCGTTCGCCCCGTTCAGTGGCTCCACTCCGTTTCACACGTCTCGGCGTCCGAGTTCTACTGCCATCAGCCACCGGAACGGCAGACAGATACTCACTTCCTGTCTGTCACAGTTTCCGTTTTCGGGTCTGATTCGCCGGTTTCTTTGGGTGACTCATTCGTCTTGCCGTCACTCTCTTTGGTTCTCGTGGCCGCGTCGGGAATCGATTCGTCGAACGAAGTAACTGTCCCGGAGTCCGCCGGTTCGGGTGCGTCGTCACGACCCCCATCCAGGGCGTTCGTCTGTCCACCTTCGTGTGGCGGCGACGGGGGTTCGTACACGTACCACAGGTCGTCGGTGAGCACGACGTACCGATCCCGGTCGACATCCTCGAGAATCGGCGCTTCGAGGTCGATTGCCAACTGAATCGCCGCTTCCAGGCTCTCGAGTGGGGCTTGCTGCTTTCGTCCCATTTCAGTGGTATCGTCGCCTGGCGTAGGTTCTGTGGCGTCGTCGGCGGGGAGTCGCGTCCGCGTCACAAGTGAACCCTGTTCCTCGAGCGTTTCCCGATAGGCGAGCCATTCGGCTTCCGCGGGCGATAACTCGTAGCGACTCGGGGGAACGACCGTCAATCCTATCGCACCGACCAGTCCCACGAGTGCGAGCAGTGGGCCACCGGCACGCCGTTCGAGGCCGTAGGTCCGTGTCTGGGTAACCGTCTCGTACTGTTCGTAGGTTTCGCCGAAGCTCCCGTCTTCGGTGAGCGAGTAGGTGTTCCCGTCGAGGTCGACGTCGATCGTGGTCGTCTCGGTCGTCGACCGTTGGGTGCCGTCTACCGTCCCCTCGATTTCGCGTTCGATCTCGAGGACAACCTGTCGGTCGCCCGGACTCGCGCCGAGATCTGATTCGATGGCATCCATACGGTTCTCGATTTCGCTGACGTTGAACTCGAACGCTGCCGTCGCGCTCTCGTCGGGGTCGAGGCCACTCTCGCTGGCAGTTGCAAGGGTTTCCGTCTCCCGCCAGTAGGTGTGCTCGTCGTCGCTCGACTCCCAGCGCAAGGTTACTTCGAGGTCGACACTCACGTCGTCGCCAGTGGTTCCCCGATAGCCGGCGTCGAACTCGCCCTCGAGTGTTGGTGAGAGTCGCGTGTAATACAGCGGCTGATTCGAGAGCCGTGAGCCGACCGGATACACCGTGTTCTCCGCCTCGACCACGGCGCTGTGTGTCAGGACGCCCGTCGTCGTCCACGAATCCTCGAGTTGTTGGTGCGCTTCCTCACCAGGGTCCACGTAGGTGCCGTAGGTAACCCAGGCACCGCCGACCACGGCGAGTAGACAGATGCCGATAACGAGCCATCGGTAGGAGGCGAGGTTGCGTCGAACCCGGAGGCGTTGGGTGTCCATCGTCAGCACTCACCCCGACGATGGTTGCCACTCGTCTGTCGAACCGGTACGTCCCCTCCAACCGTTTTCCACACCGTGGCTCGAGTCATTGCCACCCACCGTCGCCACCGTTCATGTGTGTTTGTCGTAACTACCATTGGTTATAATCACTTCGCTGTGCGTGTGTGTCCCGTCTTCCTGTTTTCGACCGCCGTTGTGCTGGCGTGTCGCCGATAAGGATTCGGCCGATTCCGTACGTTACGCCACCCATGAGCCCCGTAATGACGAGCACCGGGAGCCAGGGATTGAGTGATGCGAGCCCGCTGATCACCGGTGACGGTAACACGTACAGATACCGATACTCGGTCACGTATCGCTGATAGGCACCGGTATCTGCGGGAGCAGTTATCGCAACCATTGTTCCTGCAGAACCTCGTTGCTCGAGTGCCAGCCGTTCGTCCTCGACGCTGACGCCGTCTCCACCCTCGAGGCCGACCAGGACGGGTACGAAGCCGCTGTTCTCGACGGGGTAATCGATCCGTTCGGTTTCGCCCTGTTCGATGACGAGTGGCCGGTCGGAGGGCGACTGCGCACTGACCACGTCGTAGGAGTGTGTTCCGGCGGGGACGACCATCGCCCCGAGTGCGGCGACCATCACCATGAGGGCGAACGCGCCACAGAGGAGTTTCGGATCGAGACCCTCCTCGTTGTTTCGTCCGAGTCGCGACTCGCGTGCCTGTTGGCGACGCTCGCGAACGGTTTCGATGGCGTAGGCGGCCAGCGAGATACCGAGCAAGACGTAGGCTGCACCCGTCGTCCCCTGAGCGGATTGTAAGCCGAGAGCAGACGCCATCCAGGTCTGAATCCATTCGAAGAGGGCGTTGATCGCCATGACGACGGTTCCGAGTGCGGGTATCGTCAGCACCGAGCCGGTCGGCTGGGCGACCGTTGCTACGATCTGGGCGTCCTGAACCGGTGGCTCACCCCCATCCTGGTCGGTAAACGGGTTGGCGTCCCCCTGGGTCACGTACCCCTCGGGTCGTTCGTCGACGATCCGGTGCGTCGTCAATCCGCCACCCTCGATCTCCTGGGCGTCGAAGACGACGACGTCGCCCGGTTCGGGATCGCTCGCGACGACCGATGGAACGGCGACGAATCCGTCCCCGGGCTCGAGCGTCGGTTCCATACTTCCGGTTTCGACGTAGCCCAACAGAACGGGTTGTCCGAGGAGGTGCCCGGCGAGCAGGGCGACGATCGCGACGACGACGAGTAGCTGTAGCCCGCGACTGACCCACCCCTCACTCATGACGAACGTGTATCACGTCCCCACCGTCTTAACTGCGGGTGTTCCGGTCAGGCTCGGGGAGAGGAAGGGGGTTTGAGAGGGCTGGTCGGCCGGTCGTACGTCCCAGCCTCGAGCACCAGATACGGGCCGATGAACCCCAGCGAGTAGCCCAGAAAGTGCACGTAGATGTTCAATACTGCCGTCCCGTACACCACGTCGGCGGGAAACGCAACGAACAGATACGAGACGAAGACCACGCCTCCCCCCAGCGCGAGTTCCCCGTAGCCCGGTCGCTCGAGGATTTCCCGACCCAGCCGGCGAAGCTGCCAGTGTCGCTGCAACAATCCGTGTGCGTACAGGCCAGCGATCCCGACAGAGGTGGTCGCCAGGGCGACCGTCGACAGGGCGATGGGAACGGCGATGAGTGCGATGATCGCCGTCGCCACGAAGTAGGCCAGTCCGACGTGTCGTCGCTCGAGTGTCGGCGTGAACGTCGCTCTGAGATACTCACCGAGTACCAGCGGCAACAACCCGAGGAGAGCCATGTTCACGCCCGAAAAGCCATAGGAGACGGCGTTTCGTGGCACTGCGAGGTTGAGCCCCGACAGCACCAGTGGAAACACGAGGACGATAACCAGCAGTGCCGAGAGGAAAAAGCGTCGACAGTTGCCATGCACCGCCAGTAGGTACCCCACTCCGGCAAGCAGCCCGTACCCCAGGAGGTTTGCCAGCAGGTGTGTCGCCTCGAGGTGAACGAAGTGGGACGCAAACGCCGTCAGCAGCGTGGGCTCGAGATAGTACAATACGAACTCGTCCCTGAACGCTTCGGGAAGCGCATAGACCAGCACCAGCAGGGCGGGAATAGCGAACAAGAGTGCCAGGTCGAGGGCTCGCACTTTCCGTCGCGTTCGCTCGAGAAACGGCCGTTCGGCAGCGGTACGGGGTTTGGGACCTGGGTATGACATGGGGTGGTTCCCATCCCGTTACCTGCGCGTCGGATGACACGGTGGTGTGTCACGTCACACTCGAGACGAGTGGCTGACGTGTGCGTTGTGCAGTTGAAATGGATGCACGGTCCACGGCATCGCCAGTCATCGGCGTTCGTCGACTACCCACGGGGGACGGTGATCGGTTGGGGGATGGGGGGATCGGTGTAGGTAGCGTGTGCGTCCGAACGACCGATAGCTCGCGTACGGATGAACGTTCGTCTCGTTTCTGTAAATACGTCTGTACGTTTACAGGGAACGAGTCGGTCTGCGTATCGAAACTCGAGTCGAACCGTGAGTCGTGTATGAACGAGTTTGTCGCTCGAGATGAGAAAAGGTCAACACTTTACTACAACTACGCTACCCACTGGATAGTGATTGTGTAGTAATCTCAGACCCCCGTCTGATCGCTTCATCGTTCGCTTACAGTGGGTGCTCGAACTGGGGAACACGAGCGAATACATTCACCCTCGAAAACACCCAACTCGGGGATATTGCCGTCGGCACCACGGTTTCGCCTGTCGGCGCCTGCAACCCGATTCTCCGGCTGCGTGTGTCCACTCGCCCGGGTGTGGACTACACTCGACCGGCGAAAAAGTCCCCTCGAGATGGCAGCTGTTCGCGGTTTCGGTAGCCCCACAGCCCCATGGTGAGCAACACCAGCAACATCAGGATGCCACCGATTTCCAGCACGCCGAAGCCGCCTGGCTCCTCCGTCGGCTCGTCGAGTTCGTCCAGGTCGTCGGTTTCGACCGTGTCGTCGCTCGGCGGATCTTCCGCCGGCGGTTCGACCAGTATCGTCGCTTCCACCTGGCCGTCGACGATGATCTCGTAGGAGCCGGTGCCCGTCGTGGTGTACTCCGTGGCCACCGTTTCGGATTCGCCCGGCTCGAGGGTGACCGTCACCGTGTCGATGACCGTCTCCTCGACGACGATCTCGGTTTCGAACGTCCCGACTTCCTCGCCGGTGTTCGTGATGGTCGTCTCGAGCGTCGTCGACTCCCTGACCGTCACGATCGACGGTTCGGCGGTCACGTCCTCGACGGTGAAGACGGCCTGGTCGACCCCCAGTGCGTACCGGGAGAACCCGTCGTAGGTCGCCTCGAGGACCACCTGGTCGTCGGTCTCCTCGACGACGGTCGTGGTGAGCGGGTCCCACTTGCTGCCGTCGTCGGCTTGCCGGTAGAGCACGAGGGCGTCAGTGTCGATACCCTCGCTCTCGAGGTAGCTTCGGTCGACGCCGAGCGTGTAGGTGACCGTCTCGACGCGGTCGGGATCAGGCGTCTCCGTGATCTCGAACTCGCCGATGGCGCTCGTGGTGTTTTCGTCGGCCAGCGGTTGGCCATCGCCCTCGAGGGCGTCTTCCCCGAGGACGGTGAACTCTGCGTCACCGTCGTCGGCAAAGGTGACTTCGAGGCGCTCGAGGGTGACGAACTCACCAATTCCCAGCGCCTCGAAGGGCACGTCAACTGGGACGTCGGCCGGGATGTCCTCGATGGCCGCCGTTCGCTCACCGGGGCCGACGATGAGATCGATCGGCGGCTGTCCTGGGGGGTCAGGGTCCTCAGGTGGGTCCTCCGGTGGGTCGGGGTCAGCGGGCGGTGATGGTGGTGCGGGGATGAATCCGGGGCCGTCGTCATCATCTTCTTCGGGCACCTGGGCGTTGATCTCGATGGAGTCGATGAGCATATCGCCTGCCTCGAGGTCGCTTTCGCGGGTGTCGACTGAGAAACCAACGTGGACGGTTTCGTTGTGCTCGAGGGTGACGTTGTTGGCCTGTCCCTCGAGTGAGTCGCCACTGGTGTCGTAGAAGGTAACGTGGTCGGAATCGTGCTCGAGCCACACCTGTGCGAAGTCTTCGCCCGTGTAGGTGAGGGTGAAGATGTCATCGATCCCGCTCAGGGCCTCTACAGAGACCCCACTTCCCTCGATTTCCGTGTTGTTGGCGGTGAGATCGATGACGAGTTCGTCGGTTTCAGGATCTATGAAGGCATACGCGCCGTTCGAGCCCTCGGACGGTTGAGCGACTATATCGTCTGAAATCTGGTCCTGTGAACTATTTTCGACGATCGTGACAGCTGCAGTCGGGATTGCCACTATCAGGATCAGGGCGACTATGACGCCGGCGCGCGTAGCGTTCATTTATTTTAAATTTTGTGCCATGATTCAGTCTGATGTTTCAGCGACGATAACGTAACTGGCATCAACCAGATCACCGTCCGTGTCGACGTTCGTCGTATCTACTTTGACTGAAACGGATACTGGGTCTTCGCCGGGATCCAGCTCTTCGTTCAGTGCGTCTCCTGAACCGCCGTCTTCGGTCCAAAGCGTTATTTCCGGCTCTTCGTCATCTGGCGGTTCAACGTCTGCTTGTCCAGTCGTTTCGTCCGGCTCGGTTAGCTTTCCGGCCTCTCCTTTGACCTCGACTGTTTGCGTGCCCAGATTCTGTATGGTGAACACATCGCTGAAGACGTACGTTGCGTTGGCGTTGATTCCTGTTGCCGATTCGGTTCCGAGTTCCTCGTCGATTGTGATCAACAGCGATCCGTCATTATCACCGATTTCGGCGAGATCTGACGTGGCTTCGAGTGTGAGCAACGCATCCGAATCCTGTTCGGCGAGGCTGACGGATACGGTGCGCTCGACACTCGTCGCCGAAAACGCTCCCGAACCGGCGGCGAGTATACCAGTCGCTGTCAACCCGGCGACACCAAATAGCACTTCTCGTCGTTTCATCGTTTTGGTGTCTCTATGTTCGGTGATGTATCAGTTAGTCGCCATTAGCGCTGATCACGTGCAGTACCAACGCCGACAGCAGCAATTGTGAGTTCTTCGTCGAAATCTTCAAGATCTTCGTTGGTAGTCTGAATGGTGAACGAGACTGGTGTCGATTCACCAGGCTCAAGATAACGAACGTTGTTATCTTCGTCTATCGTCGCACCCTCCGGAATTACATAGCCTGAGCCACCGTCGACTTCTTCGAGCTCTGGGGATCCCGTACCAACTCCGTTATCGACATCCTCATTCTGCTCTCCGTCCTCAGTTAGCTCTCCGTCAGTAGAATAAGTGAACCATCCATCTATAGCGTCATTCTGATCTCTAATATCCATTCCTCCAAAAGTGCCGAACAAAACGTCGTTCGTACTCTGATTGACGACGTTGAAGAGGTCGGTGAAATCGGTTGATGCGTTCGGGTTTAATCCCTTAGGTTCAACACCGTCATCATCACCAGCTTCGCCAGTGAGATCAATTTCGATTCCCTCACCTGTATCAACTACTCGATCAGTATCGAGCGGTTCCAATCCCAACAGCGCGTCTGTATCCTCATCGGCAACTTCGACACTCACGGTACGTTCGGCGGACACTGCCGAGAACGCACCCGAGCCAACCGCAGCCGCTGTTCCTGATGCCAATGCGCCCATTCCGATTACGAATTTGCGTCGTTGCATATCGTTTGTCACCGGTCCCCCCTAAGGGACTCGAGTCAACCACTCGCCAGTAGGCATATTGTAATCCGGGAATTGACTCCCTACTCCCGACAGTTGACTGTCGGTCAACGACACTCACGTACTGGTATTGGACCGCTTGGAACGTCCGAAACCGGTGCCTGAAACTGACGAACGAACGGTATTACTGGGGTTGACTGGTTACAGGAACCTCGAGAAGTCCGTTCTCCGAAGTCTGAATTTGCACCCCGTTCTGGGGCTATTTTCCACCGGTGAATATGTTAGGATGGATGACTGATCAGAGGATTTAATACACTACCATCGAATAGCCACTGGTAATGGGGACCGCAAGCGCGACGTCCTTGGGGGGACGTGAGCGACAAGCATCAGCTACGACAACACTTTCGGAGGACGAACTGTTCGAACTACTCGCAAATCAGCGTCGACGGCACATTCTTCACGCACTCATGCGCGAGGACCAGGCACTCGAGATCGGGACGCTCTCACAGGAGATCGCCGCCTGGGAGGACGGCAACGCACTCGAGGAAGTCTCGAGCAAGGATCGAAAACGGGTCTATACGGCACTCCAGCAATCGCACCTGCCGAAGATGGACAAATCGGGGGTCGTCGACTACAACAGCGACCGCGGAACGGTCGAGCCGACCGAAGCGCTCGAGGACGTCGAAATCTACATGGACGTCATTCGCGGGCGTGAACTCCCTTGGAGCGACTACTACCTCGGACTGACGGGCGTTATCGCGCTCGTACTGGGTGGGGCAACGGTGGGGATTGCTCCGTTTGCGATGCTCCCGATGTCCGCCTGGACGATCTTCGTCGTGGTGACGCTCGCCGTCTCGGCGCTGGCACATCGGTACTACTCCCGGCGGAATCGCCTCGGTATCAGTGGCGAGCCACCGGGGGTCGAGTAAATCGATGAATCGGACGAAACTCGTCAGCCTCGCCGTCGGTCTGGTCGCCGTCATTGCGCTCGTGACAGCGAGCGGCGCGTTCAGCGGACTTGCGGCCGACCGATCGATAGATATCTCTGTCGTCGATGATGACGAGGCCTACCTCAAAATTGACGGGGTCGGCGAGAAGTTCAATGCAACCGAGGGCGATCCCGTCGACACATTGGAGATCACCAATCAGTTCAGTGACGAGGCCGATCTCACGATCGAACTCGAGGATTCACCCGAGGGATTCGACGAGGGTGATTTCGAAAGTGAACTCGAGCGCACACTCGAATCCGGTGCGGACCACACGTACACCCTCGAGGCCAACTGCACGGCGAGTGGCAAGGTGACGGTGACGATCACCGCAGAAACTGACTCGGCTGAAGTGACGGCAAACGATCGGTCGTTCCACCTCGAGTGCGACGAGACATCTGGTTCGTCATAAGCGATCACCGTTTTCGCTGCCGTGGCTCGAGTCCCACTCGAGGATGAGACAATCGGTAGAGGACTTTGGGACGGGACCAAAAAATTGAGCGATGGTGTACAGCGACTGTCGAAAAGGGCCGCCGATCCCCCCGGATTGGCGGCACCCCCAATAGGTGTGCTCCCAGCATGGAGGGCACGACTCGGTGTTGGTCCCTCCCCCATATTGTAGTGACACCGTTGACCTCCAGCCACACACCCGAGGCAGCAGTAAAACGACGGTTGACGGGACGGACACCGAGGAAACCGTTCGTTTCGGCGATAGAGTTGTGGTGACCTCGAGTTTTGCTGCTGCCGTTCATTCTCCTCGAGTTGAACTCGCGCTCCCTCGAGAGACAGTGTCCTCACTCGTTCGGTTCACCACATGGAGGACAACGTGCTGGGCATAGGACACTCGAGGCGCTTCGAACCCGTCGGTACGCAGAACTGTTAAGACGCGCTGGCCCTACGTTATTGATGGGAAGCGGTACCACGAATGTCGATGGGCGCTGAGCCTGTGGCAGCATTCCTGCCCGAAACTCAGCCCCCATCGGCCCGTCGGCGGCGACACGTTGGGGGACGTGTGGTCGTCGATTGCGTGCCGGATTCCCGGACGTTACTTGCCTCGATTACGGGCTTCCGGGGGGTCGCCCGACTCACTCGAGGCAGTTTTCTTCGACAGACCAGAGTGATCGCGAGTGGCCGGAGAGCGTACCCCACACTCGAGCAGGTCTATCGCCCCGTCAAAAAATCTCGGCCGGTGATCCGATCAGTCGTCGGCAGGTGCTGCGCCCGAGTCTTCGGCCTGGGCTTTCGTCCAGGCGAGTTTGCCGCCGGCAGCGAGAATGTCGCGTTCTCGCTCGGAGGCGTCGAGCGTTGCGGTGTACTCGTCGCCGTTGACGCGGACGGTGAATTCTTCCTGACCGCTCGTGACGGCTTCGTAGACGTCGTCGACGATCTCGAGGTCGTCACCCTGGTCGATCGCGTCGTAGGTGTCCTCGTCGATGGTCAGCGGGACGATTCCGAAGTTAAAGAGGTTCGCGCGGTGGATCCGGGCGAAGCTCTGGGCGAGCACCGCCTCGATGCCGAGATACATCGGACAGAGGGCGGCGTGTTCTCGCGAGGAACCCTGGCCGTAGTTCTCGCCGGCGACGAGGAACCCGCCGTCGGCGTCGAGTGCGCGCTGGGCGAAGGTGTCGTCGACGCGAGAGAGCGTGAACTCGCTCAGTTTGGGGACGTTCGACCGGTACATCAGGATGTCCTGAGTCGCGGGGATGATGTGGTCGGTCGTGATGTTGTCCTCCATCTTGAGCAGTGCTTCGCCGGCGACCTCGGAGCCGAGCTGGTCGCGAATCGGGACGTCGCCGATGTTCGGCCCTTTGATGAGTTCGTCGTCGACGGCCTCGTCCGGTGCGATGAGGTCGGTTTTGGAGCCGTCGTACTTCTCGGGGAGTTCGACGCCGGGTGCCTCGAGGTCGCCGAGTTCGTCGGCCAGGTCTCGTGGGTCGACGATTTCGCCTTTGAGCGCGGCGGCGGCGGCGACTTCCGGCGAACAGAGGTAGACGTTGTCGTCTTCGATGCCCGAACGGCCCTCGAAGTTGCGGTTGAACGTTCGCAGCGAGACGGAATCGCTCGCGGGAACGTGACCGATACCGATACAGGCACCGCAGGTGGCTTCCGAGAAGTTGACGCCGGCGGCCATCATCTCGGCGACCCAGCCTTTGCGGGCGAGCATCTCGGAGGCCTGCTTGGAGCCGGGTGCGACGATGGTCTCCGTTTCCATCGAAGTTTCGCGCCCCTCGAGCATCTTCGCGACGGGGAGGATGTCCTCGTAGCCGCCGTTGGTACAGGAGCCGACGATGACCTGTTCGACGGACTGGCCGGCGACCTCGCGGACGGGGACGACCTTGTCGGGCATCGAGGGTTCGGCGATCAACGGCTCGAGGTCCGAGAGATCGACGACGATCTGGTCGTCGTACTCGGCGTCGTCGTCGGGCTGGAGTTCGACGTACTCGTCGCCGCGGCCGACGCGCTCGAGGTAGTCTTTGGTCTGCTCGTCGGTACCGAAAATCGACGTCGTTGCGCCGAGTTCGGTGCCCATGTTGGTGATGGTCATTCGCTCGGGCGCGGTGAGGGTTTCGGCACCGGGGCCGGTGTACTCGAGGATTTTGCCGACGCCACCTTTCACGGACAGGCGGCGCAGCATCTCGAGGATGACGTCTTTCGCGGTGGCCCACTCGGGGAGTTCGCCCTCGAGGCGGACCTCGACGATTTCGGGCATCTCGATGTAGTACGGTGCGCCACCCATGGCGACGGTGACGTCGATACCGCCGGCACCGATGGCGAGTTCGCCCATTCCGCCGGGGGTTGGGGTGTGGCTGTCGGAGCCGAGCAACGTCTTGCCGGGGGCGGCGAAGTTCTCCCGGTGGACGTTGTGACAGATGCCGTTACCGGGGCGAGAGAAGTGTGCCCCGAACGTGCCGGCAGCAGAACGCAGGAAACGGTGGTCGTCGGTGTTTTTGAAGTCGAACTGGTACGTCTGGTGGTCACAGTACTGGGCCGCGATTTCGGTCTGGACCTCGTCCAGTCCCATCGCTTCGAACTGGAGCCAGACCATCGTTCCCGTGGTGTCCTGTGTCAGCACCTGGTCGATCTCGATCCCGATCTCCTCGCCAGTTTCGAGTTCGCCCTCGACGAGGTGATCTTCGAGAATTTTCTCGGTAAGCGTCTGTCCCATAGCACCAAAAAGTGGGCTTTCCTGCCTGATAAATCCAGCGTGTTTCTATCCCAATCAACCATGTGAATTTCCTCCTCTCGGGAACGCTCGCCGCAACTTTTGCGCTCATCCTGGACGCTCGGTCACTTTTCGTTCGCTGACAGCGTGTGTCCCTCGAAAGTCTGTTATTCGAGAGCGTGTGGGCGGCGGTACTGGGTCAGGGTCACCTTCCACGATGGTCTGTCGAGTCAAAACCCGTCTACGAGCAGTTGCGCTGTATCCGAACGCGATACGCTTTTGTTCATCCCTCGAGGTGGAGTCTGTATGTACCGTTCCGGCGAGTTCGTCGCCAACCACGTATCGCCGACCACCGGCGAGCAGGTACAGCCAAACGGCGTCGACCTGACCCTCGACGTCGTGTTCGAACAACTCGAGCCGGGGCGAATTACCAAAGCGGACAAAGAGGTCGGGGATCGGGTAGCCCGGCCGCTCGAGCAACTCGAGCAAAAAGACCCCGACAGCTACTATCTGCCAGAGGGGTCCTACGTCGTCCGATACGGTGAACGAATCCGCATCCCCGACGGCCACATCGGTTTCGTCTATCCGCGGTCGTCGCTCATGCGAAACTCCTGTATGCTCAACACTGCGGTCTGGGACGCGGGCTACGAGGGACGGGGGGAAGGGCTAATGCAAGTTCATCACGATATCGAACTCGAGCGCGGGGCCCGGATTGCACAACTCGTCTTCGCGAAGGCGGAGCACCAAGCTACGTACGACGGGAGCTATCAGGGTGAAAATCTCTAGTGTGCCTTCCGGTTGGCATACCGTTTTAGCGCGTGCAATTGTAAGGCTACCACTGCGATGATGGCGACAACGCACGTGTTCCTCGGACTGGCGCTCGTTGCGCCGGTCGCGTACGCGGTTCCGGAACTGGCTGCTCCGCTCGCTGTGGGGGCGATCATCGGCGGCCTCGCTCCGGATTTTGACCTCGTGTTCATCCATCGTCGGACGTTCCATTTTCCGCTCGTGGGTGGCGTGCTCACCGTCCCGATGCTCGCCGTTGCACTCCTGGTCCCGTCGGCGCTCACCGCATTCCTCGCGGCGTTCGCGCTTACGGCGTGGGTGCACGCGGTCAGTGACGCCGCTGGCGGCGGCCCCGAAATGGATCCGTGGACGAATCCGACCGACCGCGCCGTCTACGATCACGTCCGCGGTCGTTGGGTCCGCCCTCGCCGCTGGATTCGTTACGATGGTGCGCCCGAAGACGCCGTCCTGGCCGTCTCGCTTGCGGTCGTTCCGCTGATCGTGTTCGACGGACTCCTCAGAACACTCATCCTCACCTTGGTCGTCGTTTCGGTGATTTACGCACTGCTTCGCCGTCGACTCGTCGAGTGGACACCTGACTGGCTCGAGTGAGCTTGCATCCGGATATTCGCGTCTCGGCGAAAGTCACAATGCTAATACGGTTGCTACCCAAGAGTCGGGTATGCCTGTCGATGCCGTCTCGCGAATCGTCCACCTGGTGTTTGCCGCCGTGTGGGCGGGCAGCGTCTTTTACGTGGCCTTCGTCGTCTTACCGCTGGCTCGAGATGGGGCCTTCAACACGACCAAACCGCTCGAGGTCCTCTCCTCGAAGCTAACGATGCTCTCGCGTGTGAGTGCAGTCGTCCTTCTGGTGACGGGTGGCCACCTCGCGGGCGTACTGTACAGCTTCGACGGCGAGGGTGGGCCGAGTCTGTTCAGTTCGACGAACGGCCAACTCGTCATTTTCATGCTCGTTCTCTGGGTGGCTCTCGCTGCGCTGGTCGAAATCGGAGCGAAACGCTTCGAATCGGGGCTGAACGGCAAGAAACTCCGCGAACCGGCCCAGAACGCGTTGCCGATGTTCCGTGCGGCGGCCGTTATCGGTATCCTCTTGCTCATCGTTGGCGGCCTCATCACGACCGGATTCGTGCACCGCCTCTGACATTCTCGAGTACCGCCTACTCTTTTTTGCGGTTAGCTGCCGGTTATCGGGCGGTGTCGCCCAAAATGCGTCCGTATCACTTCGAAACTGAAGTGTCAGTAAGACATATAATTGCGAAAGATACTTAGCCGATTACTGTAAGATAGCGCTATGATACTCAGGGGTAAAAACGTCGCACTCTCGCTACTGGCGGTCGGCGTGGCGGCCGTCGCTGGCTACCTCCTCAGGTCTCGTGGCGGCGATAGGGCCACCGGTCAGCCGAAAGCCGACGTTGGTGCGCGCATCGTCGAGGACATTCCTGCCGAAGCAACCGTCATCGACGCCTCGAGCGAGCGCCTTCGCGAACTGCCCGGGGTCGGTCGAGCGATCCGGCGGGCGATCCGGTACGACGCCCGCGAGGAGTGGGAGCACGTCACCCTCGAGCGCGAGGGCGCGTGGGACATCGTCGACGCACTCCGTCGGTCGCTACCGTACTACGAAAACGACGACGACGCCCACAACGGCGTCTACGTTCGCTACGACGACCGGGTGGTCGTTCTCGACGCTATCGGCTGGGCGCGGATGGAAGAACCCGTACAATAATTCTCGTTATTGAATCTCGAGGGTGCGAACGAACGGTAGCGCGCGCAGATCGGTGATCACGTCGCCAGGGAGTTCTTGATCGGTTACCAGATGGAGCCGGGGTTCGTCGGTGAACTCAGGGTCTTCGCTGATCGTCTGGCGAATCGAGACGTCGTGTTCTGCGAGCACGCCGGTGACTGCGGCGACGATGCCTTTCTGTTCCGCGTCGGCAACCTCGACGGACAGGACCGTCAGGTCGAGCACCGGTGCCAGATCCATCAGACTGGGCACTTGCGAGATGTTCTGAAAGATACGCCGGAGTTCGGGGTCCTCGAGGATGACGTCGGTCGTCGAGTCGACGACCCGTCGGTCGACGTCGATCTCGCGGGCGATTCCGGTGTTCGGAATTTCGATGCCGCCGGAGACGACCCGCCCGTCGTCGTTGACGGAGAACCCACGCTCGAGCAACAGGCGAATAACGGCCTGCTGACTCGGTGACCCCTCGAACTTCTCCATGATTTCGTCGAACATTCGTCTCCCGGATAGTACGGCCCCGTCCGTATAATGATACGTGATCGACGCTCGAGGTTGCTTCGACTGGTCGAACACGCTCATCTGGAGGATATCGAGACTCGAGCCCTTTGGCTGTGGAACTTGGAGACTGGAGCAGTGCGGGGAAGGGCACGAGAAATCGCGGGTTCGGACCAGATCGTGGTGGCCACGTTTTTATCGCCAGCACCGAAATGCGAGGGTATGCGCGCAGTCAACACCTGTGATTTCTGCAGTGAGCCAGCCGTTGGCGTCTTCGAAATCGTCCCCGAATCGCTCGAGCCCAGCGAACGAGAACAACGACGGACGGCACTATGTGAGTCGTGCCAACAGCGGCTCGAGACACTGTTGGAGCCACTGCTCGAGCGAGCTACTGGGGGCTCACGAGCCGGCAGGGCGACTGGGGCTGTCGACTCGAGCCAGTCGGCTTCGCTCGAGTCGGAGCGGGATACTGCGGATGGGAACGGTGCGGACGGAAACGGGCCTGCTGTGGATGGGAGCGAGCGGGGCAAACCCAACGCGCCCCTGAACGACGAACCTGGCGGCGTGTTGCTCGAGCCCGGTTCTGCCCCGAGCGACGATTCTACAGCCACCGAGGAAAACGAGGCCGGGGCAGTCCAGGCGACCGACGGCGACACGCAGGGCTCGAGTGACGAACCGGTCTCCCCAAAGCCTGACTCGAGCACGGGAGACGAAACGGCTGACGAATCTTCTACGCCGCCACGTGCCTACGGAAAAGTTCGGCGTCTCCTCCGCAACCGCGAGTTCCCGATGGCTCGAGCCGACGTCGAGGGACTTGCTGCGGGTGCCTACGACCTCGAGCGCCACGAAGTCGATGCCATCATCGAGTACGCAATCGAACAGGGTGAACTCGTCGAATCGGGCGGCAAACTCCGTCGAGCCTGACGCTGTTATAAGGTCCCCTTCGTGCTCGGCGTTCCCTCCCGTCGCTCGTCGAGTCGAGTTGCGTCGTCGAGCGTTCGAGCGAGCGTTTTGAACAGTGCCTCCACCTCGTGGTGGGCGTTGTCGCCGTCCACTGAGAGATGGAGGGTCACGCCGGCGTGCATCGCCAGCGACTCGGCGAAGTGACGCGCCATGTCGCTCGTGAACCCGCCGATTTGCTCCTGTGAAAACCCACCTTCGAAATAAAATCGCGGGCGGCCACTCACGTCGACGACGGCATCGGCGACTGCCTCGTCGAGTGGGACCCGTCGGTCGGCATATCGGACGATACCCGCCCGGTCCCCGAGTGCGTCGTCGAACGCCTGCCCGAGGACGATTGCAACGTCTTCGACCGTGTGGTGATCGTCGACCTCGAGGTCGCCGTCACACGTCAGTTCGAGATCGAACAGTCCGTGCTTGGCGAACGCGCTGCACATGTGATCGAAAAAGCCGATACCGGTGTCGACGGTCGATTCGCCGGTACCGTCGACGGTCAGGGTACACTCGATCGACGTCTCGCCCGTCGTGCGCGAGACGGTCGCCGTTCGCTGGCTCATACTGGTGCGTGTTCGCGAACCTACAAGGCGATTGCGTTCGAGGTGGTGGTATTTCCGCTCGAGCCAGCCGATGCTACTGAATCTCTGAAGACGCATTCTAAAGGTGTTTTAAAACGTCTAGACGATTCTGAACACGTCTAAAAACGATGTATGGTCTCCATATCGGGGGTGAAAACGACTGAAAATACGTCAATGTTCGATTGGCTATATGATGTGTGCAGTGAATGTCTCGAGTAACTCGAGGAGATTACCTGTGTCCAGCTCATCCCCGCTTTCGAACGAATCGCCCTCTCTCTCGCCGCCCGAAGCCGTTAGCCGCTATGGCTCGCGTGTGCGCCGACTGGCCAGCACGCTCAGATCACCAGCGCAGTTCCTGAGCTTCTGGATTGCGATTGCCCTCCCGTTCCTGTATGTCCCCCTCCTCGTGAACGGACTGGGCAGTGCACCTGTGGCGCTGGCTTTCGTCACGCTGTTGACACTCAACGTCTTCGCGTTGTACATCGGCCACGGATACAACCAGCATTGAGACACGCGGTGTTTTGACATCCACCCACGACTGAAGTCGTGAGATCCCTCTCGTGGGAGTCTCAGTCGTCTGAGTCCCCGAGAGCGATATTTCCGCTCGATGCGGTACTTTGGTTTGTGTACGCCTCGTTGGCCGTTGTCTCCACAAGGGAGGGCGGGCTATGATGTTCCCGCCAACTGTGTTTGTTCCACTTGAGGTACACGGGCCGTGCCATCGACCCTACTGTGTTGTTCTGCTGTCTCAGGAACGATTCCGATGCGACAAGGTCGGCGTGACCCTCGAACCCACACGGACACGCCAGCGAATCCTCGTGGCGAATAGTCCCTTCGCGCTCGCCACAGTCGGGACACTCCTGACTCGTCCACGCTTCAGATTCCTCTTCGACCCTGATACCGTACTCTTCGCACATGTCTTCGAGCCGATTGATGAACCGGCGGTACGCCCAAAAGTTGTGCGTCTTCGAGTTTATAACCGGCGACCAATGTGTTGAGAGAACGCCTTTGATGTCGCCTACGTACAGCGTCGACACGCCCTCGTCGTACAGACGTTCCACGAGGTCGCGGACGAGGGTGTTTTGGGCGTGTTTGCGCCGATTCGTGCGCTTACGGTACAAGCGGTCGATGCGCTTGCTGGATTTGCGCTGGTCTTCGAGGAGTGACTGGTAGTACGCGATTTGTTCGGTGGTTTCGCGGAACCGCTCGAACAACTCACGTCCTTCGTACAAGTATTGAGAACCGGTTGTCGTCGTGCAAGCGACGAGATTGTTCGCGCCCACGTCGAGAGCGGCTTCTTCCGAAGCCAGTGGTGAATCCAGTCGAGAACTGTCGACGGTGACTGGTTGATAAGCCCTGAACGTATCTGCGGTTTCGTCGTACACGAGTTCGAGTCGGCCTTGCTCGCCGCTCCACTTCGGCTCACCAGCAACTTCAACGCGAAGCCGTTGGTTCCGATTCAACCCAAGTTCGTTTTTGAGTTCAGAGCCGATCGGGACTTCAAGCCGGGAATATTTCCCGAATTGGATGGTGTACTGGTCGTTGCGAACGTACGTACGGAGTACCCGTCCATCGTCTTCGTTACCCCAGTATCCAGGTGGAGACGGCTTCTCGTCGAGTTTGCCGGCGTGGTATCTCTCATTGCTGGAAAAGAACGACCGCCACGCTTCGGAGTTCTTGCGGATGATCTGTTGGGCGACGGAACTGCTGAGAACACCCTTGTATTTGCCTTCGAGTTTGCCGGTGTCGGCGTCCCAGATGCTTTCGTCGTCTTCAAGAAGGGCTTGGCGGCGAGCGTAGTTGGTCTCGTTCCAGAGACTCGCAGAAGCGTCCAACCAGCGAATGAACACCTCACGCTCTTTCTCCGAGCGAGGGCGAACGTTGAAGCGATTGGCTCGCTTCATCACCAGATCTTACGAAATATTGTTTTGTAAAGGTATGGATGAGCGTGGGAGACTCGGACTGGCTATCGCTCGTGGTTCGTGTCGTCTGTTGTGGGATTCATCCCACGACTCAAGTCGTGGGCTTTCTCCTTGACTTTCTGTAACCCCTCGAAACGCTCCGTTTTTGTAACTCCTTAGTGATCGAAGGTCTGGAACTCGAGGCGAAGTCCCCCATCGGCCCCGGTATGGGCGGTGACCTCCCAGTCGAAAACTGACGCGATTCGTTCGACGATTGCGAGCCCGAGCCCGGTTCCAGACCCGCTCGAGGTGTACCCGTACTCGAACAGCCGGGAACGGTCGACGTCGTCGATACCTTCACCATCGTCTTCGATGGCGAACCCGCCGGTTTCGAGGGGCTCGACCCGAACGGTCACATCACGACCGCCGTGTGTGACGGCGTTGTCGAAGAGGTTCTCGAACAGCTCCTGGAGCGGACCGTCGACCGCCCTGGCGGAACCGAGGTCCGTGGCCACTTCGAGGCTTGCGTCGCCGGTGTCGACGGTGTCCCAGGCCCGGTTGGCGACCACGCCGAGTGAGACCCACTCGAGATCGTCGCCGTCGATATCGTTTCGGACGAGTGTGAGGACATCCTCGATGAGGTTGTCCATCCGTCCCAGCGCGTCCTCGATACCTTCGATCTGGTCGCTGTCACACTCCGCTTCCAGTAACTGGAGTTTCCCCGTGGCGACGGCCAGCGGATTCCGCAGGTCGTGAGAAACGATGGCGGCGAACGCCTCGAGTCGATCGTTGGTCTCCTCGAGGGCTCGTTCCCGCTCGGTGCGTTCCAGAGCCGCCGTGGTGGTGTCTGCCAGCACGCTCAGGAACCGAAAGTCGTCGACGGTGAACGCCTGTGGCTCGATCGCGACGACGCCGAGGGTACCGTAGGTGCCGAGCGGAAAAATAAATCCAGACGACATTGGGTTGGATGGGTCGGTGAGGACGTCGCTTTCGTCGATCGATCGAACGTCGATGGCCTCGAGGTCGACGAGTTCATCGAGCCACGAGGTGCCGTCGACTGACTCGACGTCGAAGACGTCGGTCGTGGTGTCGATTCCGGTGTCGAAGTAGACGGGGCGCTGGTTCCCGAAGGCGGTTCCGGTCAGCGAGTCGCCAGCGGGGATTCGCTGTGGTGGATCGCCGTGCGTTTGCCGTTCGTCGGTCGTCGCAACGACGTCGAACCCATCTTCACGTTCGGTGTACTGAAAAACCGAGGTGAACGGATGGCCCAGCAGCCGGTTTGCTGTGTCGACGGCTGCCTCCGCAATTTCTTCGGTCGACGTCGCGTGAAACAGCTCCTGTGTCGAACGCTGGAGCGCACGAATAATCTCTTCCCGGTGACGCTCCGCGACGAAACGCTCGACGTGGTCGACCAGTGTGTCTTTGGCCGTCGTGTGAAACGTCGCTGGCCGGTAGGGGACGTCTTCGAACTCACTGCCCGCTGTCTCCCTTCCGGACTCGATATAACAGACGACTTCTCCGTTTTCGGCGTGTTTCTCGACTGCTTCGAGGAGCGTCGACAGGGCTGGTGCGCTCGATGAAGCGGGACAGACGACGCACGCGAAATCTTCGTTTTTCAATCGCTCGAGTGCGCCTTCGAGCTGTCGCTCGTGAACTAGCGTCACGCGAGAAAGCCGGGACTCGAGCGCCTCGAGTATCCCATCTCCGTGAGTGTCTCCGAGAACGAGGACGTTCGGCGCGCCGACTGCACCAACTGCCATTATCGATGAGTCGGCCCGGCGAGTCATATACCTGTTGCCCAACCGAGTATGTTCACAACACCGTCACTTCATGGGGTCAGTCGAGTGAGTGCGAGCCAGGTTATCGAATCCGCCCGGTTCTCCGCACCACTTTGGGAACTCACCAGTGCGAACACCATGGTTTTTCTGACGCCGTGGGCGAGTCGAACGTCGAGCGCGAGGTCTCGGGGCTCGAAGACGTGCTCGCTCGGGTGGACCCTGATCAGCAACTCCGAGTGGCCCAGGTCGTCGACGCTTTCGACGGACGCGTACGTGCGGAAGTCGGCCCCGAACTTGTATCCGGTTTTCGGGACGACTCCTGCTTCTCGCAGTGCGGTGTACACCGCCAACCGGCGGTCGAATCGATCGCCTTCGACGGTCCGGCCACGTTCGAGTACCCGTTCGGGCTCCAGTTCGAGTGCGCCGTTCCGGCTGAGGTGGGCTGCCTCGAGCAACGAACACTGGAGCGTCGGTCGGTCGTACTCTCTCCCCTCGAGTGGCTGGCCGTAAAACGTGCGTTCGTACAGCGTCTCCGGTGGGTTCCAGACGACGACACGGTCTTCGAGCAAGTCGGCGTCGACCCCCGTTGGTAACGCCGCCGCGCTATCGCCGCTAATTTCGGGCGTACTCACCTCGAAGTAGGTAATCTCGCTCTCTTCGTCGACGACGGCGAGTGCGCCCGCCGCGAGGTCGGTCGCTGACAGGTCGGTTCGTTCGCCGACGACCTGCAGGGCGTACTCGATTTCGCCATCTCCGGGCCCGGAACCGCGCGGAAAGACGGCAAACGCCGCATCTGGTGGGTCCTCGAGCCACGGTTCCCTGGCCGGGGTCAGGTAGAACCCACGCGAGCGGAGGTCGGCGTAGACGAGAAACCGAACGCCGAAGTCGGGTCCGTGATCGCCTGCGAGAAAGTCGCGAAACCCAAGGTTTTGGGCGCCACCGGACCGCGTATCGACGACAGCGATATCCCCACGATACAACAGGTGGGCGGCTTCGACCGGCGCGAGCGCGATTTCGTTACCCTCGAGCGGATAGCCGTAGCCGCGAGCGTCGTGAAATCGCTGGCGAGCGTCACCTGCAACGCGAACCACGTCGCCGTCGAATCGACCCTCGAGTGTCATACGCGAACCTGTGTGGCCGGGCACAAAGCGCCTGCGAATTGCGGGTCGCCATCGTATGAATACCGGGTCGAGGGTTGCTTCGACACCGTCGATCTCGACACTGTTCGGGCCCCTTTCGTCACTTCTCGACGACCGCTTCTTCCCCCTCGAGGGCGTCACGAGCGGTTCGATCGCGTTCCTCAAGTCGAGCACAGGTCGCATCCAGACAGCGCCGGCCGTGCCCGGTGTCGAAGGTTGGGAGGCCACAGCCACACTCGCCGTCGACGACGCCGGTCGGGATCACGTAGCCGGTCTCACACTCGGGGTACGATTCACAGCCGGCGATCAGCCCGCCGCGTCGGAGAATCAGGAGGTCGCTCCCACACTCCGGGCAGTCCCACTCGCGGCCGAAGGCCTCGGTGACGGCGTCGTCGAGTGATTCACAGTCGCGGTCGAGACAGACGTGAAAGGCGAGTCCCCGTTCGACGCGCATCCGTGGAAGGCCACACGAACAGCGCTCGTCGCGAATCGTCGCGTCGTTCGGAATCGCATAGCGCTCACCACAGTCGACACAGTGGACGCCGTTCGAGCGAACGAGCACGCCGGTGCAGTCGTCGTTTGGGCAGGTGCCGACGGGGATGCCGGCGCTCGAGGCGGGGTACGTCCCGAAGCCATCCTGGTCGTGGGCGGCGACGCGCAGGGTCTGGGTGTCCTTCTTGGCGACGAGGGTGAACCCATCCGAGCGGTCGCTCGAGACGCTGTCGGCTCGAGTGAGCCAGGCGACCGGCTGGTAGCCGTCGACGTCGTGGACGAGGACAGTGTTGTCGGGCTTGACGATGGTCGTCACGCGCCCGCGGTATTCGCTGCGGTCGGTGCCGTCGGCGATGACCGTACAGTCCCCGGCGATGACGCGGATCGAGTCGCTGATCATGGCTGTGCTGGCCGCGGGTTCGTATTTAAACTCGAGGAGGTACCCGAGTGGGTCCGTGTTCGAAAGTCAAATGATCCCGCACCACGGGCATTTCGCCGGGTGCGAAACGCCCCAGTCGTTTTATGATCGATGGTGGTAGCCCGGTACATGTCAGAGGGGAATAACGCGGCGTGGCTCCACCTCGCCGACGGGGAACAGGTCGTCTGGGAGAGCCGTCCGCATCCGATTTCGATGGGGTGGCGACTCCCGCTCGGGGGCGGGCTGATTCTGTTCGGTCTGGTCTTTCTGGTCTGGACGGCGACCAACGGCAACGAACTCGTGACCGCGACGGGGCTCGTCTTTTCGGGAGTTGGCCTCGGGGTCGTCCTCGTGGCGTACGTCTTCTGGACGAACACGCGCTACGTCATCACCTCGGGTGAACTGTATCGAAAACACGGTGTCATCGCTCGGAACGTCACACAGTTCCGTCTCGACCGGATACAGAACACGAGTTTGCGCCAGAGCTACTTCGGCCGGCTGCTCGGCTACGGTGAACTGACCGTCTATACGGCGGGTTCGGCCGACCCCGAACTCACGTTTCGGTACACGCCACGGCCAGAACGTGCGGCTGGCGTGCTCAACGAACAGCTCGAGGGTGGCTCGAGGCGAGAACGGGAGCGCGAGGAATCGTGACTTCCGGAAGGGTTGTAACACTCGAACGGGACCCCTTCACTCGAGTGTCTCGGTTGTTCCAAGAATCAGTTTGACATCGTCGGCCGCGACAGAAACGCCTTTCACCGGGCACACCCCGTGTCCGAGTGATGGAGGTCGCCGAGGTTCTACCTGACTTTGCTGACGCCTTCGCCTTCGAGTCGTTCAACCGGATGCAACGCGAGGCGTTGCCCGCGTTGCTCGAGCGGTCTGACAACGTCGTCGCGAGCGCGCCAACTGCCTCGGGCAAAACCGCGCTCGCAGAACTGGCAATCTGTAACGCCCTAGCCGAGGACGGGACGGCGCTGTTTCTCGCGCCGCTTCGCGCCCTGACCAACGAAAAGGAGGCCGACTGGGAGCGCTTCGAGTCCCTCGGCTACTCGGTGTACGTCGTCACCGGCGAACGCGACCTGAACCCGCGCCGCGCCGAGCGGGCGGACATCCTCGTGATGACACCCGAAAAACTCGACTCGGCGACGCGCAAACACGACTCGCCCCGGTATTCGTTCGTTACGGACATCGACGTCTGCGTCATCGACGAAGTGCATCTGCTGGATGCCGACCGGCGTGGCTCGGTCCTCGAGGTCACGATCTCTCGGCTTCGACGACTCTGTGACCCGCGCGTCGTGGCCCTGTCGGCGACGATGCCCAACATCGACGACGTGGCTGCGTGGCTCGATTCCCCGCCCGAGTGCACCTTCGAGTTCGGCGACGAGTATCGGCCCGTCGACCTCAACGCCGGGGTCAAAACCTACACCCACGGCGAGAACACCTTTGCGGACAAGTACCGGCGGTTGTACCGGGCGCTCGACCTCGCCGAACCGCACCTTCGCGAGGACGGCCAGGCGCTCGTGTTCGTCGCCTCGAGGCAGGATACCGTGCAGGCGGCGAAAAAGGCCAGAGACGAAATCGGCGAGCGAGACATTCCGATGGGGGCCCGGGGCGACTACGATTTTCATACCGAGACGAAACGCCTCGAGAACGATACCCTTCGTAACTCCGCCCTCGACGGGGTCGCCTTCCACCACGCGGGCCTCTCGAAAAACGACAAGGACCTGGTCGAGGAGTGGTTCAAGGAGGGGAAAATCGAACTACTGTTTTCGACCTCGACGCTCGCCTGGGGGGTCAACCTTCCCGCTCGCTGTGTCGTGATTCGGGATACGAAGTACCACGACCCGCTGGAGGGCGAAGTCGACATGAGTCCCCTCGACGTGTTACAGATGCTCGGGCGCGCTGGACGGCCGGGCTACGACGACGTTGGCTACGGCTGGGTCGTCTGTGATACGGCCGACGCAGACACCTACCGCCGTCTGCTCAGAGACGGCAAGGAGATCGAATCCCGACTGGCCGACAGCCTGGCGACGCATCTCAACGCCGAAATCGCGATGGGAACCATCACCGACCTCGAGGACGTGATGGACTGGCTCGAGACCACGTTCTATTACGTCCGCGGTCAGTCCCGGCCAGACGACTACGACTTCCAGAACCTCCGCCGGCGGGTTCGAGACTGTCTCGAGGGCCTCGTCGAACAGGGATTCGTCGAAACGGGACCCGAACTGTCGGTCGAAGCGACGCCTCGCGGGGTGTTGGCCTCGACGTACTACCTTCGTCTCGAGACGGCTGTCGGGTTCGCGAACCTGTGTGATCGCTCGAGCGGTGCCGACTCGGAGACTGGTACTGCGGACGATACCGCAACGCTCGAGGCCGACGACATCCTCGAGACCGTCGCGAGCGCGACGGAGTTCGACTCGGTGTCGGCACGTCAGTCGGAACGAGACGCCATCAACGCCGTACTGGTCGGCCGAAACACCCCGGAACTCGATGCCGGCCAGCGGAAGGTGCTCGCCATCCTCCGCAGTGCGGCCAACGGCAACACGCCGCCGGACCTGCGCAGCGACGCCTGGGTCATCCGGCGCAATGCCCTGCGATTGCTCGCAGCCCTGCGGGCGTTTCTCGAGCGCTTCGGAACGGCTCACGACGCGAATCTCGCCCGACGACTCGAGGCCCGGATCGAAAACGGGGTCGCCGACGACGCGGTCGGACTGACGGCGATCGACGGCGTGGCTTCGGGTCGGGCGAGCAAACTCGCCAAAGAGGGGCTGGCGACACCCGGCGACGTCGTCGAGGCGGGCGTCGAGGGGCTGGTCCGGGCGGGGCTGGGCGATAGCATCGCCGAGCGAATCTACGAGGGTGCACAGACGCTTCCCGCGGTCGAACTCGAGTGGGGTTCGTTCCCCGACTCCGTCACCACGGGTGAAAGCACCGTCCACGAGGTTATCGTTCGTAACGTCGGCGAACCGAGTACGGCGGGCATCCGCGTGACCGTCAACGGGGTCGAGATGACGGCGACGACCTGTTATTTGCGTGATCGGACGACCGTTCCGATCGGCGTCTTCGGTGCGAACGCCGACGAACTCGAGTACACTATCAGCGTCGCGTTCCCCGACGAACCGCTGGTCCCGTGCGAGGAGACGCGGGTCGTCGACGTGGTGTAACACCTCCTCCGAACCGATTTCTCACGACCGCTAACGTTACTTTTCGACCTGCTCGAGCACCGCTTCTCGAAGCGCCGCGGGCGTGGTGACCACGGCGTCTGCGCCGGAGTAGTCGATACCGTCGTGGGCGTCGATGTCGTAGGCGATACAGATCGTTCCGGCGCGAATCGCGGCCTCGATACCGTGGGCGGAGTCCTCGACGACCACGCACTCTTCGGGAGCCAGGCCCAGTTGGTCGGCGGCGTATTCGAAAATATCTGGCTCGGGTTTTCCGGGACCGTCGATCTCCTCGGCGCTGATGACCCTATCGAAGGACTCCTCGAGGTCGAATCGCTCGAGGACGATATCGATCCAGTCGTGTGGCGAAGAGGAGACGACCGCGCGCGCCACGTTCTCTTCCTCGAGTTCGGCCAGCAGGTCGTGAACGCCCTCGAGGAGACTCACTCGCTCGTGGTACAGTTCCTGTGCCGTTTCTTCGAACCGCTTGAGAAACCCTTCGCGGGAGACGGCGACGTCGTAATTCGCCTCGAGGTAGTCGTAGATCTCTCGGTAGTTCATACCGGTGATTTCGCGCACGTCGACGTTCCCGTCGGGGACGACTTCAGGGAGGAGTCGCTCTCGCTCGAGTTCGACCCAGTAATCTTCGGAGTCGACCAGGACGCCGTCCATGTCGAATAAGACTGCACTCGCGGTCATTGGCCGGGGATACAGTAGACGGGCCTAAAGGCGTTCGCCCGGCTCTCGGACGTACGCCCCTGCCCGCTCGAGTTCGCCGCGCGTCCGCAGGACGGAGGGAGTTCGACAGATACCGGGCGCGCCGGTCACCTGCGGGACCGTGCAGTTGTTGCAGTTCTCACAGATAACGCGGCGGGTGGGGTCCGTGGGGGCGTCGGGGTCGTCCTCGAGCAATCGCGCGCCGAGTCGAGGCTCCGCGTAGAAGGGTCGCGCCATCCCGACCATGTCGCAGGCCGGGGATTTGGCCCCCTGGCTCCCGCCCAGCAGGCGGTCCATCTGACCGCGTTCGCGGATCCCGCCTTCGGCCAGCACCGGTATCGAGACCTGTTCGCGGACGCGCCGACAGAACGTCTCGTTCCACGCGGGATCGAAATCGTAGACGAACGACTCGAGGCGGTTTCCCGCGGCGACGAGTCGGCGACGCCACGCACTCCCGAACGCCTCGTCGTATTTCTCTCGCAGGGCCTCGTTCTCCCACGCCCGCTTCGGGAACGACCCCCTGACGATGCTCATGTCCCAGGCGACGGAGGTCTCGACCGGCACGACGCCGTCGTAGCCGACCGCCTCGAGTCGACGAGCGATCTCGACGCCGTCCTCGAGCGAGAGCTTTCGACGAACGACCGGCCACGGCGGGGCGGGCCGCTCGGCGGGCACTTTGGTGATGAGCGGAACGTCGCCGGCCCGGTCGCGAATCTCGTCGTGGACGACTTCGAGGAACCGCATGCGGGCCTCGAGCGAGCCACCGAACTCGTCCTCGCGGCGGTTGTAAAAGGGTGAGAGGAACTGCTGGACGATGCCCATGTTCGCCCCGGAGAGGTGGATGCCGTCGTAGCCGGCGTCGGCGCAGTTGGCGGCTGCGGCCCCGAAATCGGCCGCGAGATCGTACACCTCGTCCGTCGAGAGGACGTGCGGGTCGTACTCCAGAAACCCGACGGCGTCGAGCGCGCGTAACTGCCAGGGGAGCGCGGAGACGGCCAGTTGCTCGAGGCCTGGATTATCCGATCGAAACCCCGCGTGCCAGGTTTCCATGCTCCGCAGGCCACCGTGCTCGAGTTGGACGAAAATTCGGCTCCCGTGGTCGTGGATGCGGTCGGTGAGCCTGTAGAGCTGTGAGACGAAATCGGAGTCGTGGACTCGCGTCATGCCCGGCGCGGCACAGCCGCCCTCGCCGCGGACGATGGTCGCGCCCTGACAGAGCAGACCGACCCCGGATTCGGCCGCCGGCTCGAGGTCCTCGATCAGCGCGTCGACGGCGTCCGGCCCGTTGCCCGCACACTCGAGGACGGGCGCGCGATAGAGGCGGTTCGGTATCGTCAGGCCGCCGATCTCGACCGGCTCCTCGAGTCGTGGCATACGGTGGCTACCGCGGCCGGACACAAGAGTATATTGTGGCGCTGTTCGAACACACGTGTATGCAATCGGAAGCCGCAATCCGCGAGCGACTCGAGCGCCTCGAAACGTGGTACGACGAGAACGATCCGCCGGCCTCGCCCGTGGCGGACGAACTCGAGGTCGAACTCCTCCGAGCGATCGCGGAACTCGAGTGGGTGCTCGACGAACGGGAGGATCCCGAGGAGTTCCCCGGCGAGTGATACTGCCAGACAAAACGGGTCACACACCGATCGCACTCGAGCGGGTGTTCACAGACTTTTGTCCGACAGTATGACGCGTCGGCCGATCAGCGACGTAGTCGATAGTACTCCACGCTCGTCTGGACCACGAAAAAGCCGACGGCGGCTCCGACCGCTATCGGCAGGGTCACCTCCCCGCGACTGACGTACTGGAAGGCGAGCAAGACGACCAACACGATAACGCCCTTCACGGCCGCGTCCACCAGTATATCGTTCATATCGGTCTCGGCCGCTGTCGGCGTTTCCGTCGTGGCGTCTGTACGTTTGTCACTCATTTTTCGTTACCGTCACCCCTCACTTTTCCACCTCGAGCAGTGCCACCCGCTCACAGATCAGCGTCTCGAGGTCGGCGTCAGTCGCCGCCCGCTCGGCTTCGGTGATGTCGAAAAACGACTCGATGGTCGCGCTATCGCGCCATTCGAAGGGGTCGTCGGAGTCGCCTGCCGTCTCCCTCTCGAGTGACTTCCAGCCCTCGCCGTCCAGTCGCTCGCACAGAGCAGCCGCCGCGGCAGCCTCGTCGCCAGCCCCGTCGATCACGAACACGGCTCGCGTCTCGCCCGGTGAGACGCCCATCTCGAGGGCCCGGTCGATCTGCCGGCGGCCCGCGGCGTACAACAGGATTTCGACGCTTCGATCGCGGGCGACGTTCTCGCCGCGAGCGATTGCGCGGTCAGCTAGTTCGACCGCCCGCTCGAGGTGCCGGCGGCCGGCCACGTAGCTCGCGTCGAAGGCCTGTACCGTCACGTCGTGGGCAGTCGCCACGGAATCGACCGTCTCGAGGAAGCTCTCGAGGTCGTCGATGTCGAGTTCGGCTGTGCGTAGCTCCATCAGAAATCACCCAGCGACGCCTGTGATTCGTGGTCGTCTCGGTCATCGTCGGAACGGTGGCTTTCGTCACTTTCCGACTCGCTGCTGGCGGTACCGCCGTCACTGGCCCCCGTCGTGGTTGGCGAAACGCCGTCCATCGACGGGTCGTCCCGGCCGGCGTTCTCGAGGATGGTCTCGGCCGTCTTCTTCCCTTTGAGCGCACCGAGGACGAGCGATTTGTCGGCTTCGCGGAGGTCGGCTGGCGTCTCCAGTCCCGCCGCATACAACTGGCGGGCGCGTTTCCGACCGATACCGCGGATGCCGACGAGTTCGAGTAGTTCCTCCCTGACGCCGTGTTCGACGCGCGCTCGAGCCTCGCGGACCGCGACGGTCCACTCGCTGCCGATTTCGGCCGCGAGCGATTCGGCGGCCCCGAGGAGCCACTCGGCGGTGTCGACCTTGCCCCGCAGGTCGCCAGGCCCGACCGAGTAGCGTTCCGTGAGCCTGGATTCGTCGTCTTCGTCGGCCCAGTCTTCGAGCAGTTTCCCGGTTTTCAGGGCCGAGAGCCAGTCTTCGAAACGGGCGTCTTCGTACTCACTCGGTGCGTCCCCGAGCAGTTCGGCCTCGCGTTCGTAGAACAGTTCTCCGTAGGTCTCATCGTCTCCCGAACGGAGGTACAGTTCGTACATGTCCGGGGTGCGGGCGATCAACTGGTAGAGGCCGAGCGCGGTCGGGCGCTCGTCGGTTCTCTCGAGGCCGTGGACGATTTCAGCGGCGCTCATGGGGTCGAGGTACAGCCGTGAGACTGTGTGTCCGAGATTGGTCGCCCGGAGTTCGACGTCGTTTGCCGCCGCCTCGGATGCTGCCATCGTGGCTGCGGAGACGAAGCCACCGGGGTCGTCGTCAGATTCGGATTCGGCCGTCACACCCGAAACCTCGCCCCCCTCGCGTTCGATGAAGTCGTTTCGATCGAGATAGGCGAGCACGTCGTCGGTCACTCGCTCGAGACGGCCCGCCTCGGTCGACTGGCTGGCATAGAGGGTGTTGGCCATGAACTCGAGCAGGCCGCCGCGGGTGTTTGCAAACCCTGACGCGATCGTCGCCAGCACGTGCGTCCGGAGGGCGGGTTCGGCCGCGAGTTTCGATCGGACCTCCTCGGGGTCGGCCCAGACGTAGCGCTCGAACAGTTCGTCCATCTCGTCGTGGCTTTTGGCCAGCAAGACGGCTTCGCCGTAGGGGTCGAGACCGGGTCGGCCCGCTCGCCCCATCATCTGGTGAACCTCGAGGACCGAGAGCGGGGCCATCCCGCCGGCGCTCGCGTCGAAGCGCCGCCAGTCACGAACCACGACCCGGCGAGCGGGCGTGTTGACGCCGGCGGCGAGCGTCGGCGTCGCTGATATTACTTTGATGAGTCGGTCGCGAAAGGCGTCCTCGACCAGCGACCGGTGCTCATTGGCGAGTCCAGCATGGTGAAAGGCCGACCCCGCTTCGAGGCAGGTCGCCAGTTCCTCGCTCGTTTCGGTATCCGAGATGTCTCTCACCTCGTCGGCGAGGGCGGCGAGGTCGTCGCGCTCCTCTGGCGTGAGATGGTTCCCACTCGTCTTGGCCAGTCGTCGAGCCGCGGCCTCCGCGTTCCGTCTCGAGTTGACGAACACCAGTGAGGACCCACCTTCCTCGAGGATATCCCGGAGCAAGGCGGCTTCCTGTTTTTCGGTGCCCTCGACGGGTACTTCACGGTTCGATCCGTCTTCGAACTGGATTGCGTTGCCGTAGTGGACCCCCATCTCGAGGTCGATGGGTCGCCAGTCGCTGTCGACCAGTTCGGCGTCGAGCCAGTCGGCGATGGCGTCGGCGTTGCCCACGGTCGCCGAGAGGGCGATCACCTGCAACGCGGGGTTGAGCTGTCTGAGCTTTGCGAGGGTGACCTCGAGGGTCGGTCCCCGGTTGCGGTCGTCGATCAGGTGCACCTCGTCGCTCACGACACAGGTGAGGTCGGTGAGCCAATCTGCACCGTTTCGCACGAGCGAGTCGACTTTCTCGCTGGTCGCGACGATCAGGTCCTTGGTGGCGAGCCAGTCGCTGGTCGATTCGTAGTTGCCGGTGGTCACGCCCGTCGTCACGCCGAACCGTTCGAACGCGTCGAACTCGGCCTTTTTCTCGCTGGCGAGCGCTCGCAGGGGGACGATGTAGAGCGCCTTCCCGCCGCGTTCGATGGCTGATAGCATGGAGAGTGCGGCGATCATCGTCTTTCCGCTTGCCGTGGGGACGGCGGCGACGAGGCTCTCGCCCGCACAGATGCCGGCCTCGACGGCCTCGGCCTGTGGTGGGTACAGCGACTCGACCCCCTCCTCGCGAAAGTGATCGACAGCGCCGTCGGGCAGTCCCGACAGGTCCTCGGCGTTCATTGCTCGTCGTTTGGGCGTGTTCGGGTTTAAACTGTCGTCTCGAGTGGCGATAAACCCTTGAACGGGCCGCCCGAACGGTGGCGTATGCGCAGTCCGTCCGACGTCCTCGTCTCGCTCGTTGGACGCCCTCGTGAGGAGGAGGCACTCGAGTACGCGCTCGAGCGGTTTCCGGACGCCTCGATCACGGTCCTCGCCGTGGTCCTTCCGATCGGCGCACGGCTGAGTGAGGGCGGGATTCTGGAGCGAGAAGACGAGCGAGAAGCTGCCGAACGCGAGCGAGCACGACGGTTGCTTGAGGCGGCAGGCGAGCGAGCCGAGTCAGTCGAACGGACCAGGTCGGGTGGCGGCGAAGTCGGGTCGGATGGCGAGCGAACCGACCTCCCCGCTCGAGTCGATATCGTCGTCGAAACGGGCCGCCCCGGCATGGTCGTCCCCGCGTTCGCCAGCGAGCACGACATCGATCACGTCGTCATGAGTGGTGAGGACGGGCACTGGCTCGTCCGTCGGCTGCTCGGGCGCGATATCACGACGACGGTCACTAATCGAGCGCCGGTTCCGGTCACCGTCGTCGAGTGACATCTTTGTGACCTCGAGTGATATTTTCACGGCCTCGAGTGACACGCATTCATATACGGCGAGCGCACAATTGATCGATATGAGCGAATGGGCGGACGCCATCGAAATTTATCGACGCGCACTGCCCGTGGTCCTGGTCAGTCTCGTTGCCGGGCTGTTCGCCGGCACGATCCTCGGCAGCGAGACGATGCGTGATGGTATCGAACAGGTGCCGGGCATCCTCGTTCTCTTGCCCGCCTTCCTGGCGACTCGAGGCGGCGTCTACGGCTCGCTCGGTGCACGGCTCTCGAGCGGGCTCCACCAGGGGCTGATCGAGCCGGAGTTCATCCTCGACGAGCGCCTCTCGAACGCGGTTATCGCCTCGTTCATCAACGGGATGGTGGTCTCCGCGTTCATCGCCGTCATTGCCTTCGCCGTCCTGGCGCTCACCGGCGGCGGTGGGAATCTGGTCGAGTTGGTCGGCATTATGCTCATCGCAGGCTTTCTCTCGGCGCTCCTCATGCTGTCGGTGCTGGTGACCGTCGTCTTCGTGGGCTACCGTCGCGGGCTGGACCCGGACAACATCGTCGGCCCACTGGTTACGACACTCGGTGACGTGTTCGGGGTCTTTTTCCTCCTGGTTGCGATCTATCTCGTGGGGTTGGTGCTATGAGGTGGGTACGATGAGAGACAGCTACTCCGGCGACGACCTCTCGGGCATGAGCGACACGCTGGGAGAGTTCTACGACGAGCTCGCCGGGAAAGACGATGAAGAAGCAGACCCTGTAGACGAGAGCCCCCTTGGCGACGACTGGACGATCACCCACATGGTCGCCACGATGGTGCCGTTGCTCGCCGGCCTCTCGATTTTGCAGATGGTTTCGGGCTCGGTCCTCGAGTCGTTCGAAGAAGTGCTGCTAACGAATCCGGCGCTGTTGATCCTGGTTCCGGTACAGATCGGGACCGCCGGAAACCTCGGCTCGATCATGTGCTCTCGACTGTCCACGCAACTGCATCTGGGCACGTTCGAACTCGCCCTCGACAACTCGGACGTCCGCACGAACTCGGCTGCGGTCCTGGGCCTCGGACTCACCGTGTTCACACTCGTCGGCGTTGCCGCGTGGGCTATCGGCCGCGTTCTCGGGGGATCGCTCACGCTGCTCGAGGTGCTGACGATTTCGCTCGTGAGTGGCACGCTGTTGTCGCTGTTCGTCGTCGTCGTGAGCCTCCTGTCGGTCTCGGCGTCGTTTCGACTGGGGTACAATCCCGACGACACGACGATCCCTGTCGTGACCAACGTCTGTGACATTACGGGCGTTCTCATCCTCTTTGCCGTCATCTCGATCGTGCTGTGAACTGGCTTCCTCGCCGTGATGCATACCTTGTGTGCTCGAGACGCCGTCTTCGCTCAACTATCGGTCTCGAGCGCGCACCGACAGGCCGTCTCACCCGCCGACGACGAACGCGAAGACGCGGTAGACGCCGAAGCCGACGGCGACCGACGAGAACAGCGTAAATAGCCAGAAGCCGACGGTGAAGAGTATCTTCCCTTTCGAGACGCCGCCGGAGCCAGCAGCGAGGCCGCTGCCGATGACTCCCGAGAGGATGATGTTGTTGAGCGAGATGGGAATGCCCAGGGCGATCGCTAGCTGGGCGATGACGAAACCGGGGACGAGCGCGGCGATGGAGCGGCGAACGCCGAGTTGGGCGTACTCTCGAGAGGTCGCCTGCAGGAGTCGCGGGGCGGCCATCCACGCGCCGGCGAGAATCCCGCTGGCACCCAGGGCGAGCAGGGTGATCGCCGGGAGGCCGAGCTGGACGCGAAAGAGGTTGTCGAGCGGTCCCGTTGCGAGGCCGACCTGCGAGCCGCCGGAGGAGAACGCGACGATGCCGCCCAGCACGAGCAGGAACGAGCGGATACCCCCCTCGATAGAGGCCTGAATTTGCGTCCGAACCCAGTAGAAGCTGCCGAGGCCGAAGGCGATGGTGACCAGCACCATCACGATATCGTAGTTGGACGCGACCGGCAGGGGCGACCCCAGTTGCCAGGAGACGAATTCGGCGACGGTTCCCTGGTCGCCGGCCGGTGTGGGAATCACGCCGAGACGAATGTTCGCGATGATCATTCCGACCAGCCCCGCGAGCAGGGGAACCCCGATGGTTTCTGGTACGTCATCCCGACGAAGCATGATCGCCGTCGTGTAGGCGAGGCCGCCGGACATGAACGGAACCATGAGCCAGAAGAGCCCCAACCGCTGGTAGGTCGCCATCGCGGGGTCGCCGCCGAGCGAGAGGCCGACCCCCACCATCGCGCCCGTCGTCGCGAACGCGGCAGGGATGGGATAGCGGGTGTAGATGCCGACGGCCATGAAGCCGGCGGCCGTCAGCAGGCCGGCGGTGGCGGCGAGGGCGTCGATGTCGGCGTTGTCGATCAGGTCCTGGCCGACCGTTTCGGAGATGGCGCCGCCCTGCATGAGCGCGCCCGCGGCAGCGAGCAGCCCGATGACGAACGCGGCTTGCATGGTCGAGATGGCGTTCGCCCCGATTGCGGGAGCAAACGGCGGCGAGTTGCTGTTCGCCCCGAGCACCCACGCCATGGAAAAACAGGTGAGTATTGCGACCCCGAGCAACAGCCCGAACCCGACTGTCGACATTGTCTGGCTATCGCTTGCCGCGTTGGCACCAAAAACCTATGCTCGAGTTCCCTCTGCTGGTCCGCTAGCACGACTCTAGCGGGTACCCGTCACCGCTTTAGTCCTGCCAGCCAAATCAGCAAGCATGAAAGTCGAATTTGACGAAGATACCTGCATCGGTATGTACCAGTGTGTCGTCGAGTGGAGCGAGTTCGAGAAGGATAAGTCGGCGGGGAAGGCGGTGTTGCTCGAGTCCGAAGAAGCCGAAGACGGCGTGTTCGTCCGTGAGGTCCCCGAAGGAGACGAACTGGATGCGAAGTTCGCGGCCCGGACCTGTCCGGTCGATGCGATCACGATTTACGACGACGAGGGCGAGCAGTTGATCCCCTGACTGCCTCGCTCCCCTTCCAATAATTGGATCGAATAACTATGCTATCAATACTATTAGCTACGCCTATGATATTGTTTACTATCTATTTCGAAGCATCAACTATTGAATATGTCGTAATGTAACTGACACACTCGAGTGCGACGCAACGAAAACGAGACGCTAGCCTCCCGGTGAAAACCGCCGTTCGTCGCTCTCAGGCGATTTTCTCGTACTGCTCGGTCAGCTTTTCGGCGGCTTCGCCGAGCTGGTTGCGCTCGTACTCCGAGAGGTCCCACTCGACGACCTCCTCGACGCCGTTGGCACCGAGTTTGGCCGGGACACCGAACGCGGTGTCCTCGTGGCCGAACTCGCCCTCGAGTTTCACGCTGGCGGGGAGGACTTCGCCGGTGTCGCGGATGACGGCTTCGACCATGTGGGCGACGCCAGTGGCTGGCCCCCACTCTGTCGCGCCTTTCTTCTCGATGACGTTCATCGCGCTGGTCTGGAGTTCGTTCAGAATTTCCTCGCGTTCGTCGTCGTCGAAGGTGAGGTCCTGGCCGTCGACGCGCACTTTCGAGAAGACGGGTACCTGTGCGTCGCCGTGTTCGCCGAGAATCGTCGCCTCGACGTTCTGAACGGGGGCGTCAAAGCGCTGGGAGAGCACGTACCGGAAGCGCGCGGAGTCGAGTCGGCCACCGAAGCCGATGACTTGCTCTCGAGCGCGGTCGCCGACCTCGTAGAGGTGACGGTTCAGCAGGTCGACGGGGTTCGAGGTCGTGATGGTGACGAAATCGTCGTTGTACTCCGCCAGCGAGGAGCCGATGTCTTCCATGATGGGGGCGTTGTCACCGGCGAGGTCGATACGCGTCTGGCCGGGTTTGCGGGGAATACCGGCCGTGATGACGACCACGTCGGAGCCTTCGGTCGCCGAGTAGTCGCCCTGGCGGATCACGGTGTTCGAGTCGTAGGCCGCGCCGTGGTTGACGTCCGCCGCTTGCCCGACCGTGGTGTCTTCCATGTCCGGAATGTCGACGAAGACGAGTTCGTCTGCAATCCCGCGCAGTGCGATGTTGTACCCCGCTGCCGCACCGACAGTGCCAGCCGCGCCGATCACGCTAACTTTCGTCATACCACGTGGAGGTTTGCCTGCCCAGGCGTTAAATCCGTCGGAAATTGCCAATTTGTCCCCTCGAGACACCCCGTTTTCACCTCGAGGAGCACGCCCGTCGGCCATCGTTCAGGACTGGCGACACTCGAGGCCAGCCGAACGAATCGATGATGCGGTCAAACCGAGCCAGCCTTGTGGACTCGCGACGCGCTCTCTTGCATGCGCGTCAGCGTTATCGGTGGCGGTTCGATCACGGACGAACAGGCGACTCGAGCCGAGGCGCTGGGTCGGGAACTGGCTCGGCGCGGCCACACCGTCGTCTGCGGCGGTCGTGGCGGGACGATGGAAGCCGTCTGTCGTGGCGCGAAAGCCGAAGGGGGCCAGACCATCGGTATTCTCCCCTCGAGTCGTCGCACGGAAGCGAACCCCTACGTCGATGTCCCCATTGCGACGGGGCTGGGTCACGCTCGAAACGCTCTGGTCCCGCTCAACGGCGACGCCGTCATCGCCCTGCCTGGGGGCGCGGGGACGCTCACCGAAATCGGCTTTGGCGCTATCGCTGACCGACCGCTCGTGAGCCTCGGGAGCCACGATGTCGGTAGTCTCGGCCTCGAGATCACGACAGTCGAGTCACCGACGGCGGCTGTCGAAGCGGTCGAACGGGCTCACGAGGGTGGTGAGTGAACGGCTCGCACCAGCGGCGAGACTGTGAACCGGGCTTCGACAGCATTTTCGCCCCGCTCGCCCTCCCTCGAGGCATGACTGAAATCGCGAGCCAGGAGCCACTCGTGGACATCCCTGGGTATCGTCTCGAGGAGAAGCCACCGACGCCAGCGACCTTCGTCGCCCTGCGGGACGCTGCGGGCATGGGCTCGCGGTCGCTCGAGGCAGCCGAACGCGGCCTGCCAAACTCGGTGTACGCGGTGCACGTCGTCCACGGGGACTCTGGCGAGACCGTCGGGATGGGGCGAATCGTCGGCGACGACGGCGCAGTGTATCACATCTCGGATATGGCCGTCCATCCCGACCATCAGGGTCGGGGCCTGGGGACGGCGATCATGAACGCCCTGTGGGGCTACATCGAGACGACCGCACCCGACACCGCCTACGTCAATCTGGTCGCCGACGTCGATGGCTTCTACGAGCAATGGGGGTTCGAACCCGTCCAACCGGCCTCGAGGGGCATGGCGGTTCGTCTCGAGGAATAGCGGTCCTTCTCACGAGTCGCTCCATCGGACAAGGCGCGACACGGGTCGTAGCTTTTTCGACGTTCCCCGTCCATAGCACGGATATGAGCGATTTCGACAAGGAAGCCGAGCGCGAAAAACTTCGCAAGAAGTACGAGAAGGACAAGCAAGACCGCGAGGCGACCCAGCGGATGAGCGACCTCTTGCTCAAGGGTGCGACGATGACGAACAGCCACTGTAACACCTGTGGCGATCCGCTGTTTCGACAGCAGGGGACGACGTTCTGTCCTAGCTGTCACGGCGGACCAGAGGGTGTCGATGCCTCGGTTCCACCAGCTGATGATGAGACGCAGACGGAGACTGATCCGGCAACGGATTCCGGACCGGCACACGCGAATTCACCTCAGTCGGTCTCCGATTCGGCGGATGGTCCCCAGGAGGCTATTTCACAGCAGGGACAGCCACCACAGCCTCAACAGGAACAGCCACAACAACCTCAGCAGGGGCAGCCACCACAGCCCCAACAGGGACAGCCACAGCAAGGTGCGCCTTCGAGATCCCAACAGGGTACCGGCTCTGCCTCGAGTGAGCCACAGCGCGAGACTGCGGGCACTTCCAACGGATTTCCCGCTGGTAATCCAGTCCCTGGCGCCGATATCGACGACGCCACAAATGCCCTCGTCGCAGCCCTCGAGCGCTTCGCTCGAGCGGGGGCACAGGCCGACGATCCGCGAGAGGCAAAAGAATGTCTCGAGGCGGCACACGAGGCGGCGGCGGCGCTTTCGACGCTTCGGGAGTAACGACTGACCGTTCACTGCTCACTCGAGAAACCGTTCCTGAATGTTGCCCGTGGGCATCATACACTGGTCTTTCTTGCCGAACCAGCGATAGCGTCGGGCGGCGACGAAATCGTACGCCCAGTTACGAAGTCGACGCGGGAGGACTCGGAACGGCCACAGCAGCCGGTACGGCAGGCCAAGGTGGTAGGCCGTCCGCAGGACGGCTCCCGATTTGACGTAGACATCGTCACCTTCGATCAGGACGACCGACTCGAGGGCGTCTGTCGGCAGGTCGTGGCGCTCGAGGAGTTCCTGGCCGACGTCGGATTGAAGGGAGGCGAAGTAAAATCGTTCCTCGGTGTCCCGGGGAGCGATGTACTGCACGAACCCGTTACAGAGGTTACAGACGCCGTCGAAGAGGATTATCGGGTCCTCGTCTGGTATCTCGGGCGACATCTCGATTGAAACTTCGGTCTTCGGATACCTCAGGGTTCCGATTGCCGACCGCACCGAGGCTCTCGACGGGTCAGGTGCGGTGTTCCAGCGCTCGAGCCATCACGCCCTACCTGCTATGTTCGTCAGGACGAATCGGACCCTGCGCTCGAGCCGTCACCCGCTCCCGTGTACGGACTGCCGATGACTTCGCGCATTCGCTCGGCGGTCACCGTCCCGACGCCGTCAGCCGCCTGCAACTCGTCTTCGCTGGCGATCATAACGGCCTCGACCGTGCCAAACTCCTCGAGCAGCGACCGGGCGGTAACGGGGCCGATTTCGGCAATCGAGGAGACGACATACTCCTGTTGTTCGCTGCGTGTTTTCGTCCCTTTTTCGCCGTGGACGGATACCTCGCGGTCCTCGAGTTGCTGTTCGCGTTTGGCGATGGTCGCCAGCAGTTCCGTCGTGTCGTCTTCGCCTTCGGTTCGGAGGATGCTCGCACCGAAATCGACGGCCAGACTCGAGAGCGCGCCACGAATCGCGTTCGGGTGGATGTCACGTTGCTCGTAGAGGCCTTCGCCTTCGACGACGACCACGGGTCGAGCGTAGTGTCTGGCCATCGCGCCCACCTGCTCGAACACCGAGCGGTCGCCGCCGACCAGCGAGTCGACGAAGTCGGCGACGGACTTTCGCTCGACGGCGACCCGGTCGGAGCAAATATAGTCACCGACCTCGAGCGTCTCGAGTCGGATCTCGATTTCCTCGCGTCTCGAAAGGTCACGAGCGATGTTGGCGTCCATCTCGCGCTGATCGGCGACGATTTCGACCGTGTCGCCGTCGGCGCTGGGGACGTGGCGCTCGGGCTGGCCGTGTTCGTCTGCTGCTGGTGCGGTTTCCCCGGATCCATCCACGTTCGATTCGTCATCTGGGGACTCGCCAGCATCGTGCTCATCGTCATCGCTCGAGTCGGTATCACCAGCGAAATCCTGTAACCCTGGCTGTTGGCTAACCCCCTGGGTTCCACTCGAGGACCCGCTTCCATCCCCGGGTTTTCCGCCATCTCCGTCTACTTTCGCTCCGGTGTCGAACGCGGCCAGTGATTGTTGGGAGTCGTCGAGTTCGGCCTCGAGGTCGCTGGCCATTCCCTTCAGTTCGCGCAGTTCGCTCTCCATCTCTTTTTCGCGACGTCTCGAGATCCAGAAGTAGGCCTCGTCGCGGGTATCTTCGGCCATCAACACGACGACGCGCCCCTCGGATTGGCGGCCAGTTCGGCCCTTGCGCTGAATCGACCGGATGGCTGTGGGTACGGGTTCATAGAAGAGAACGAGGTCGACTTCGGGGACGTCGAGGCCCTCCTCGGCAACCGACGTCGAGACCAGCACCTCGAACTCGCCGGCGCGGAAGTCGTCGAGGACGTCCTGTTGTTGGGTCTGGGTCATTCCATCCGACCCCTCGCGGTTGCCCTGCCCGACGAACCGCCGGGCGTCGAAACTCGACTGTAAGAACTCGGTCAGCGCTTCGGCCGTATCTCGCGACTCAGTGAAGACGATCACCCGCTGGCCTCCCTCGAGTCCCAGGGTCTCGGCGAGTAGCATCCGGGTCTTTCGATACTTCGGATGGAGTTCGTCGAACGACTCGGCCCGACGCATCGCCTCGCGCACGCGCGGGTCACTCACGAGTCGCTGGCTGGCTTTCGAGGCGCCCGAACTCCGTGCCTGGTTTCGCTGGCGCTCGAAGTACCGGCGCAGGGCTTCGACGCTCTGGGTTTCGACCAGCGTCACCGCCTGTCGAAGCTTCATGATCTCGGCGTGGACGGACATGCCTTTGAACCCTTCCGACTGGTCGTTGTTGATGAGTTTCTGGAGTTCCGCACGCATCCGGTTGAGATCCTTCTGGGACTGGTCTGGTCGGGTCGAACGCGCGACACCCAGTTCTTTCAGCTTCTCGAGGCGCTCGGAAATCACCTCGTTGAGCGCGTCCCTGATCTCGATGACTTCGTCGGGCAACTCGATTCGTTCCCACTCGAGGTCGGTGTCGTGGGTAAATTCGCCGACGTCGGCGTCGTCTTCGGTCATCACCTCGACCTCGCGCAGGCCGAGGTTGGCACAGACCTCGAGGATTGCTTCCTCGTCGCCGCCGGGGGAAGCGCTCATCCCGGTGACGAGCGGGTCCGTGGCGTCGGCGTGGTACCGTTCGGCGATGTAGTTGTAGGCGTAGTTGCCCGTCGCTCGGTGACACTCGTCGAACGTAATGTGGGTGACGTCGGCGAGCGAGACCCGGGAGCCGACGAGGTCGTTTTCGATCACCTGCGGGGTTGCCATGACGACGGTGGCGTCTTGCCACAACGCCGCCCGGTCGTCGGGGCTGACGTCACCGGTAAAGACGACGATCTCCTCGTTGGGAATCTGGAGTGCCTCCCGATAGAAGTCAGCGTGTTGCTGGACCAGCGGTTTTGTCGGCGCGAGCATGAGGGATTTACCACCGACTTCGTCCAGTCGGCGTGCCGTAACGAGCAGGCTGACCGTCGTTTTGCCGAGCCCCGTCGGAAGACAGACGAGGGTGTGATCGTTTGCAGCCGTCCCTGCGAGTTTCAACTGATAGAGTCGACGCTCGAGGAAATCCGACTCGAGGAGGGGATGTTCGATCGAGGGCGGGCTCTCGTCCGTCGCGGCCATTATCACTCATTTGCGGTCCGCTCGGTTAAGGATTGAGATACCACGGTGAAAGTGAACGGTAAGGGCAGAGAAACCGTACGGTGGTCATGGGATCTGTTGACGATGGAGCGACTGGCGGCGTGCCGTCTCGAGCGACCGTCCTCGAGGTGCTGGGGTTCGTCGTCGCCATCAACGCCATCGGCGCGAGTCCGGCGCTCGTGTTTTCACCTGACAGCGCCTGGTTTCGCTCGCTCGAAAAACCTGCCTACTATCCGCCGGAACTGGCGTTTCCGATCGTCTGGACGCTGTTGTTCTCCCTCATGGGTCTCGCCCTCTGGCTCGTCTGGCGATCCTCGAGTTCTGGGCGCTCCCTCGCCATCGGTATCTTTACCATACAGATGGCCCTCAACGTGGTCTGGACGCCGGTCTTTTTCGGCCTCGAGGCACTCGGTTTGGCGGTCGCCGTGATCGTGTTACTTTGGGTGGGAATCGTCGGGACCATCGTCGCGTTCGCCCGGGTCGACCGGCGTGCGGCCCTGATGCTCGCCCCGTACCTCCTGTGGGTCTCCTTTGCAACGGTTCTGTCGTACGAACTGTGGCGACTCAACACGTGATCGGACGCCACAGCACAGGCTTTTTCGCCTCACCCTTCGTGTGAGCACTCGTGCGACTGGTTCAGATCACGATTCCGACGGGCAAACGCGACACCGTTCGCCGGCTCCTCGAGGAGGAGGGTTTCGATTACACCTTCACCGACGAGACGAGCGACCGGGAGTACGAAACCGTCGCCTACATCCCACTCCCGAAAGCGGGAGTCGAACCAGTCATGGACAAGCTCAAGGCTCTCGGGATGAACGAGGAGGCGATCACGGTTGTTCTGGAGGCCAATACGGTCGTCTCGGCCCATTTCGAGGAACTCGAAGAACGGTACGAGGAAGAGACGAGCGAGGAGCGAATCGCTCGAGAGGAACTGCGCTCGAGTGCAAATGCACTGTTGCCGGCCCGTCGGAACTACGTCGTATTGACCGTTGTCAGCGCACTCGTGGCGACCGCCGGACTGTTGCTCAACTCGGCCGCGGTCGTCGTCGGCTCAATGGTGATTGCGCCGCTGGTCGGGCCCGCGCTTGCGGCCAGCGTCGGCACCGTCATCGACGACTACGAACTCAGGGTTCGTGGAGTCGCCTTGCAAGCCCTCGGGGTCGGCTGTGCCATCGCGAGCGCAGCGATTTTCGCTGGTATCGTCCAGTTTGCAAATCTCGTCCCGCCGGGAATCGACGTCCTCTCGATCGAGCAGGTCAGAGAGCGGCTGGCACCGGACTTTCTGGCGCTCGTCATCGCACTCGGGGCGGGCGTCGCCGGTGCACTGAGCCTCTCGACGGGGGTTTCGGCCGCGCTCGTAGGCGTCATGATCGCCGTTGCGTTGATTCCGCCGGCCGCCGTCGTCGGTATCGGTATCGCCTGGGGTGAGCCCACACTGGCGCTCGGGTCAGGAATTCTGGTCCTGGTCAACGTCCTCTCGATCAACATGGCCGCGCTGGCCGTGCTGTGGTATCAGGGGTACCGACCTGACTCGTGGTTTCGCGCGTCGGATGCACGGATGCAAACCCTCACCAGAATCGCCGTACTTGCCGGTGTTATCCTCGTCCTTTCGCTCTTTCTCGGCGGCGTCACCTACGCGAGTTATCAGGGGGCCCTCGAGGAGGAAACTATCCGTGAGGAGACGGAGGCGATCCTCGATGAGCACGAAGAGTTGACCATGATCGAATTCGAGGCCGAACGCGACGACAACCCGTTACAGGCAAGTCCCGACCGTGTCGTGGTGACTGTCGGCATCGAACCGGGGGCCGAAAGACCGCCGATTGCGAGCGAGTTACGCGAACGCGTCGGCGCCGACGTGACTATCGAAGTTCGGTTCGTCGAGATCCAAACCGAGTGACCGGCTGGACCGGTCAGCCCGACTCGTGTGCCGCCGACGCTCGGGTACGGTCAGTAGCGTACTCCAGAGCCGCATCGAAGGTATCGGTCCCGGAATACTGGGTCTCGAACAACTTCATAAACCGTCTGGCGAGGTCGTCACATCCCTCGAACCTGAGCACGTGACGGATCGTCTCCGATTCCGAAAACTCGAGACCCGGATACGTCGTCGTCGTAATCGCATACCCCGGTCTATCTTCGCCGTCGATGGAGGCGGGTGCGACCCGAACGCGCAGGTCACCGGAGTCGTGACGGTAGGTTCGATACTCCATTTCACGGTCGCTGTCTGCGGGCGTGTACTGTCGACGTTGTTCGACCGTCCAGCCAGCCGGCGGCTCCTCGTCGCTCATCGACGGGGTTTACGCCACGCCTGTAGACGTTCGTATCGACTCGAGCAATATTCTCTTTGTCTGGTTATTTTTCGTCTTGATGGTCGGTTTTCACGACGAAATATGCATGAGTTGTGGACGTTTGTCAGCTATATGCGTCCGCGACTGATGATCAATGCGAGCAGGTTCGAAAACAACGGGGGGCTCGTCACTCACAAAGACGCTTCGGCGTCGGTGCCGACGCCTATAGGCGGTCGGCTATGGCATCCGCGTCGTACGCCAGCGTCAGCGCTCGAGAGCGTCCGCGGCCCTCGATCTCGGCGTAATCAGCGTCGATGAGACCGAGCTGGTCGAGTTTGTTGACGATCTCTGAGTATCGAGTGTAGCCGAGGTCGGTCCGTTCGCGAAACCGGTCGTAGACGTCGCCGGCCTGTGCGCCATCGTGCTCGAGTAACACCTCGAGCAACGCGGCCTCGTTGTCGGTCAGGCTGTTGAGACTCCGGGAGAGATTGATGTACTTCGATGTCTCGTAGGCCGTTTCGACGTCCTCGAGTTCGACGGTCTTGCTGGCGCGCATTTCGGCGTTGAGGCCGGCTCGTCGAAGGAGGTCGATGCCGACCCGGAGGTCGCCGCTGTCGGCGGTCAATCCCCCGACTCGCTCGAGGACGTCGGTTGCGACGACGCCGTCGTGGAAGCCGCGGGTGACTCGCTCGCGGAGGATATCGACGATTTCGGGCTGGTCGTAGACGGGGAAGTAGATGTCTTCGGGTCGGAAAACGCTCTGAACCCGGGTATCGAGTTCGTCGATGACGTCGAGGGAGGGGTCAGAGGAGATGACGACGACGCCGATTTTCGCACCGGGATGTTCCTCGTGGGCGCGCAACAGCGAGTACAGGGTATCGGAGGCCTCGTTCTCGTAAAACAGGTAGTTGACGTCGTCGAGGGCGACAACGAGGACTCGGTCGTCGTCGACCAGTTTCTCGGCGATCTGCCCGAATAGTTTCTTGAACGAGATGCCCGACGATGGTGGCTCGTAGTCGAAACTGCCCTCGAACAGTCGTGAGAAGACGGCATATCGGGTTGCGTTGACCTGGCAGTTGACCCGGATGGTCTGGACGTCTCGCGTCTGAGCACCGACTTCGTCGAACAGTTTCTGGACGGCCGTGGTCTTCCCCGTTCCGGGTGGCCCACGGATCATCACGTTCAGTGGCCGAGAGCCACGAACTGCCGGCCGCAACGCGTAGGTCAAACTCTGCATCTGGGACTCGCGGTGGCGGAACGTCTCCGGAACGTAGTCGATTTCGAAGACGTGCTCGTTGCGAAACACGGACTCGTCCCACGACAGCATGTCCTCTCCGGAGTCCCCTGTCATTACTTTCACCACGCTCTCGAGACCACTTAGTTGTTTGCGGTGTGTCGGGTTTCGGGGCCGAATTCGCCCGTCTTCCGCCGAGACTTTATATACGAACCCGCGGCCAGCGTGGCCCAATGAGCACGTTACCGACCGACCCGAACAAACGGCTGGCCGCTATCGGTGGCGGCCTCCTCATCGTGAGCGCTTTCCTCCCGTGGGCGACTATCGACGTCCTCGAGACGTCAATGTCTTCGAACGGACTGACAGGCATTGGTTACAGCGCCCCGCTCACCGGCTGTGTCGCCCTCTGGATGGTCTACTTCCGAGAGTGGCGACCCTACGAGGCGAAAGTGACCGCAGCCGCCGGTGGCATCTCGCTCGTCTCACTGGGTATCATTTACACCTCCCTCGAGAACGTGTTCGCCGTCGGCCAGCCCGCAAACCACGTCAGCGTCTCCCCCGAAATCGGGCTGTACGTCGCTGCCCTCGCCGGCGGGCTGGTTACCCTCGGTGGCTATCGGGGTCTGCAAGCGTTCGGCTCCGGTTCCACGGCCGTCTCGAGCGATACGGCCACTCCCTCTCCACCCACCACAGCCACATCTTCATCACAATCCGCGCAAACGAGTCCTTCTACCGGATCCACGGCCACAGACCAGCCCGTAGGTGCCACCAGCACGTCCGGGCCGGAAACTGTGACAGCGTCGCCACAATCGGGGCCGCCGACAAACGACACCACCTCCGGGCAGGGCCACTCGAGCCCCGAACCATCCGCCACGCAGTCGGACGCTCGTTGAACGCGAGACTCGAGGCAGTGGTGACTGGTGTCTGGAGGAGTACTGGTAGCGGAGTCAGTGACTGGTGTTCCGAGGAACTAACCCTCGTCCTCGAACTTCTCGAGCAGTCGGTCGTAGAAATCGCCGTCGCTCTCGCCGGCCAGTTTCTCGACGATGAGTTCGGGTGTCGACCGGGCGAGGTGGTCGGGAACGGGCGACCGGTTGACTTTCAACTCGCCGTCGACGAGGCCGACGGCCTCGATACCGTCGACCGCGATGTCGGCTGTCGACACGTCCCGAATCTCGCCGGCCAGGTGGGAGACGAATACAGCTGTCGACCCGTTTTCGGTCAACGCCTCGAGGATACCGGCGATAATCTTCGCACTCGCTCCGGGTTCGGTGATGCTCTCGAGTTCGTCGACCAGCACGAGCGAGCCGTCGCTGCCAGTTGCGAGGTCTGCGAACTCTCTGACGGTCGATTCGAACGCTCCCGCATCGAGGGTGCCCTGTGTTTTGGCGTGATAGTGAATGTCGTCGAAGCGCTGGATACGAACCTCGTCTGCGGGGACGGGCAGTCCCATGTGGGCAAGGATAACGACGCTCGCAACGAGGTCGAGCGTCGAGGTCTTGCCACCGCTGTTGACGCCGGATAACAGCGTCGTGCCCGAGACGCGGTAATCGACCGGGTCGATTTGGTCCAGCGGTTCCTCGAGCAGGGGGGAGCGTCCGCCTTCGATGGCGAACCCGAAGCCGCCTGCCGTATCGCCAGCTGTCTCCCCCGTGTCCGCTTCCTCCCAGACGAACCTCGGGAGCGTACAGTCGAAGTCACGAGCGAATCGGGCAATCGCCAGTTCGACGTCCACCTCGAGGACGCTTCGAACCAGCGCCGTTGCCCCCTCGCGCTGGGCGGCCAGGTCGGCGGCCAACTCGCGTTTCAACCGGGTAGCGCGACGGTCTCGAGCCGCGACCAGTTCCTCTCGAAGGCGTGAGCAGGCGTTTTCGTCCCGTTCGACGGGGTAGGTCGGTTCGTCCCCGAACACCCGGCGGGCGAGTTCTGCTTCGCCGGTATCGAGGTCGAGCACCTCGACAAGGTGTTCGCGGGCCGCCTCGACGGCGTCGGCGTACTCGTCGGCGAGCTCTCGAGAGAGCAGCGAGTCGACGCCAGCGCCGCGTTCGACCAGCGAGAGCAGGTCGGCACCTTCGATGGTGACGTCCTGTCGCTCGATGGCGTCCCGAAGCCGGTCGTTCGCGACGCTTTCGCTCATCCCGACGACGGCATCGAGGTCGTCGACGGCCACGCTGAGCCTGTCGAGTTCGTCGTCGCCGGCGACCGAACCGTCGTCTTCGAGTCGCTCGAGGCCGTTTTCGAGCGCCGACAGGTCCACCTCGGTATCCGGAAGCGAGTCGCCCTCGAGCGCGCGGGCGGCGCGGATAGCGGCGCGAAGCCGCTCGCGATTGCGGGCGAAAAACGCCAGCGGGCGTTCCGGAACGACGTCTGCCGGCTCCTCGAGTGCGTCTGGACGCACGCGAACGTCACCGCTCACCTCGACGCCGGCGAACGATTCGTCGATGGCGATGACGGTCGCGTAGCCGCGGGCGAGTTCGGCCAGTCCCTGGGCGTCTTCGACGACTTCGACGGAGAGTTCGGGGATCGCCTCGCGTGCTTCGGCGTACCGTTCGGCGTCCGTGGTCGCGAGACAGCGGTCGCGGACGGCGACGTCGCCGGGTCGCTCGAGCGGTTCGACACCCTCGAGCGCCTCGAGGACGGCGTCGTTCGGTTCCCGTTCGATGGCCGTCCGAACGAAGGTCTGACTCTCCTCGATTCGCGAGCGACGGGGGCTCGGATACAGCGTTTCGAGGCGGTATGCAGCGTAGTTCGTGACGGTTCGTTCCTGGAGCAAACCGAGTAGCGTCCGATAAATCTCTCTGGCTCGATTCGTCGCGAGAAAGCCTCCCGGGTCGTCGTGTCGTGCCCTGATTGCGCCGCGAGCGATGCGTGCAGCCCGGCCGACGGAGATGCCGGGTGCGTCGGCCAGGGCGGCGACATCGCCACGCTCGAGCACCCCTTCCGGGTCCTCGAGGTCGCTCAGTGCGCGGGCGGTCTTCTCGCCGACACCCGGAATCGACTCGAGATCCATTGCCATCGACCGGGATGTCCCGCCGAGATGAGAAAAAGGTCCCGCCCGTGAGTTGGTCGAGTCGATATTCCACGCCCTGCGACGAAAGGCCCTAATTTAAGACTGCGGATCAAGCAGGAGGTGACATGAACACGGATTTCGCTTGGATTGCCCTCTCGTGTACGAACTGTCTGTTGTGGGGTCGGCTGAGGCATCGATAACAGATGGGGTACGAACACGACACGCGAGTACTCGAGGGGTTGGCCCTCCTGCGCGTCTACGGATATGGGCTCTGTATGGGGACGGCGGATGCCTTGCCGGGGGTCTCCGGCGGAACCGTTGCTCTGTTGCTCGGCTTTTACGGACGGCTGCTCTCGGCGATCACGGCGTTGACACCGGCTCGGATGGGGGCCGTTCTCCGGGGTGTACAGCCGACATACCGCAGCACGGCGCGCGAAAGTCTGCTCGAGATGGACCTCCGATTTCTGCTGCCGCTCGGTGCCGGAATGGTGACAGCCGTCGCCATCATCGCGAGTGCTGTGACGGCAATAGCGAACTCACACCCGCTGGCGCTCGCGTCGTTTTTCAGCGGGCTCATCGGCGCGTCAGCAGTCGTCCTCTACCGGAGTGTCTCAATCGCGACTCGAGTGGAGGTACTCGCGATGGTGTCCGCAATCTCGTTCGCCTTGCTGGTCGGGGCAAACGTCATCCAGTTTCCGGCAACTGGACTGTGGATGGTGTTCGTGGCGGGAATCGTGGCGATTAGCGCGATGATTCTGCCGGGCATCTCGGGCTCGTTATTCCTGATACTGCTCGGGCAGTACGTCTACCTCTCGGGCGAACTGAGCGCCTTCCTGTCGGGACTTGCCGCGCTCACCAGCGGTGGCTCGCTCGAGGCACTGGTCGGTCCGGGTACCACCGTGGTCGTGTTTATCGCCGGTGGCGTCGTCGGCCTGTTGACGGTCGCTCGAGTGGTTCGTCGGGCACTCGACTGGCGGCGAAACCTCACGCTCGTCTTTCTGGTGAGCCTGATCGCCGGTTCGACGCCGGCACCGATGTTCACTATCGCCGAGGATCAGGCCTGGTCGACGGAAGCCTTCCTCGTCGCGACAGGCTGGCTCGTAGTCGGTGCCGGCGTGCTGTTCGGGTTGAACGTGCTGGCTGGCGGATTCGACCCTGAGTGAACGACGTCGTTCGAACGGGTCCTCCGCGGACGGACCCGAGACCGTGACGCAATCTCTTTTTATCGACCGCTACAAGGGGACGTATGAGCGAGACGGAAATCGACCTCGAGGCGGAACAGTATCAAAAACACCGCGAAGCCGGTGAGATTCTGGCCCAGGTTCGGGCGGAAACCGCTGACCGGGTCGAGGTCGGGGTGAGCCACCTCGAGGTGGCCGAATACGCCGAGAACCGAATTCGGGAACTCGGCGGGAAACCGGCGTTTCCGGTCAATATCTCGATCGACGAAGAGGCCGCCCACAGAACGCCGTCGGTCGACGACGACTCGGTGTTCGGCGAGGAGATGATCAACCTCGATATCGGCGTTCACATCGACGGCTGGCTCGCGGATACAGCTATCACCGTCGACCTCTCGGGCAACCCGGAACTCGCCGAGGCCTCCGAACAGGCACTCGAGGCGGCTATCGACATCGTCGAACCGGGCGTCAACACCGGCGATATCGGCGCGGAAATCGAAGACGTGATCGACGGCTACGGTTACAACCCCGTCGTCAACCTCACCGGTCACGGTCTGGGTCACTGGGAACAACACACGACGCCGAACATTCCGAACCGCGCCGTCGCGCAGGGCGCAACGCTCGAGGTCGGTGACGTCGTTGCCATCGAACCGTTCGCCACCGACGGCGGCGGCAAGGTCACGGAGGGTGCAAGCGAGGAGATTTACTCGCTCGAGCGCGAGGCCTCGGTACGAAACCGACAGGCTCGGGCTGCTCTCGACCAGATCACCGAGGAGTTTCGGACGCTGCCGTTTGCGACGCGATGGCTCGAGACCGACCGGCCGGAGATGGCGCTACGCCGACTCAAACGCAAGAACGTCGTCCACGGCTATCCGGTGTTGAAAGAAGACGACGGCTGTCTGGTGAGTCAGAAAGAACACACGATCATCGTCACTGAAGACGGTTGTGAAGTGACGACTCGAGATCGGTAGTCGCTGAACGAATCGAAAGAGAGGGCAACAAACGGCCTCGACCGAGCTGGGGTAGCTCGCAGGTCGATTGCGGGGATTACGCGTTGTTCATCCGCTGGCTCGAGCGGTGGCCACAGCGCTGACATTCGGTCACGCGGTAGGGCTCGCGGGAGAATTGGGCGTTTTCTTTCTTCAGGCTCTCGGTACGGATCTGCACGTTCACTTCGTGGAGGGTATCCAGTTCGCAGTCTTCACAGTACTCGGTCAGACCATTAAATGAGTTGTCTGTCGTTGCCATTGATATGTCTTCTAGCGAGGTAGCTATTAAATCCCTGCTTCATTTCGAGCAATGAGTTGACAAAATCACCAGACGGGGCCGCGGTGGTCGTATAGGCGTCTCTAAGGGTTTTTTACTGTTTATTATCGCTTCTGCTGGATTATTTCACGAAAAATTGAATTTCGTGACAGCGTGTTAATTTGGTTTTACTACATTTTGCGTGTGGCTCTTTCGAGACGGTCGCGGTCGATCGCAGTCGACAGTATATAAGCCGCTGCCTCGAGAACGCTCGGTATGGATCAGGTGTTCGCCCCGTGGCGTATCGAGTGGATCAGACGCGAAGACAAGAACCCGAAGGTCGAGTCGTGCGTCTTCTGCGAGCTGCCAGAGTGGGGGGCCGACCGAGAAAATCTCCTCGTCGCGCGGAGCACACATGCGTTCGTTCTCCTCAACAACGCCCCGTACAACCCCGGGCATGTCATGGTTATTCCGCACGTCCACACCGGTGACTATGCCGAACTTGACGCCGAGGTACTCCTCGACCACGGCCGCTTGAAGCAGCGGACGTTCGAGGCCCTCGAGGCTGGACTCCGGCCAGACGGCTTCAATGCGGGCTTGAACCTGGGTGATGGGGCGGGGGGCTCAATCGACGATCACCTGCACACGCACATCGTCCCGCGCTGGGAGGGTGACACCAATTTCATGCCCGTCTTGAGCGACACCTCGGTGATCGTCGAGGCCCTCGAGGAAACGTACGATCTTCTCCACGATGCGTTCGCCGACCTCGAGGGCGCACACGTTCCGGACGAAGCACAGGCGGTCGAGTTCCGATTCGAAGACACGTAGCCAGACCAGCGGCCAGCGCTCGGTCGAGCGCCGACTGGTGAGCCGAATCTGACAATCGCTATCGCTTCGACTCACTCGTTCAGGCGTGACACATCACTCGGTGCTGTCTCGAGCCTGAACTGATGGGTGAAACCGGATTACGGTTGCCGGTTTCACTCATCGGTCGACGGTTGGGAGGGGACGCAGCCACACTTATCTGGGTTCGGCGAAGGCGTAGACTGTGTTCGCACTCGTCACCTCGAGGTCGACGAACTCCCCCGGCTCGAGGCCGTACTCGCCCGCGTTGCGAACGATCAGCTGTCGATAGGCGCCATCTCGGCATTTGACCGAATCGCCGGTACCCGCTTCGACGACGAGAGCGTCTTCGCGAAGTTCGCCGACCATCGACTCGTAGGCGTCTCCGACGACGTCCATCTTGAGCGCCGACATCGCTTTCGAGCGCTCCTTTTTGATCGTTCCGCCGAGTCCCTTCATATCGGCTGCATCCGTGCCCGGTCGTTTCGAAAACCGGGTGACGTTGAGCTTTTCTGGTCGAGTCTGGCGAATGAGTTCCATCGACTGCTCGTGGTCCTCGTCGGTTTCGGTCGGAAAGCCGACGATGAAATCGGTCGACAGCGTCCACTCCTCGAGCGCCGAATCGAACGTGTCGACGATCTCGAGGTACTCTCCGACCTGGTGTTGGCGGCGCATGTCGCCGAGCACGTCGTTGCTACCGGACTGGACGGGTGCGTGCAGGAAGTTGTATAGTTTGTCGTTGGCTGCAAAGACTCCTGCCAGTTCCTCGCGGATGCCGTGGACGCCTTTTGGGTTGGCCATCCCGACGCGCACGCGGAACTCGCCTTCGATGGCACAGATTCGCTCGAGGAGCGTGTGCAGTTTCCGTTCGCCGGTGTCCCAGCCGTAGACGCCGGTATCCTGGCCTGTAATGCGAATCTCTTTCGCACCGGCGTGGATCAGTGCACGCGCCTTCTCGACGTTTTCCTCGATCGGCGGCGACTCGATTTTTCCGGTCGCATGTTTCGTTATACAGTACGAACAGTCCGACATACAGCCGCGGGCGATCGGCAAGATGCCGACGACCCCGTCGAGAACGGGTGACGCGTCGGGGGTCGTCGTCGGACACTCACCGTTCGTGACGGCGGCGGGGACCGCTTCCCAGTGGAGTACCTGCGCATCCAGGTCGCCGAAGGACTCGCCCTGGGCGAGAGCCATACAACCGGTCACGAGCAGGTCTGCCGTCTCCTCGCTGAGTTCGGCCGCTCGCTCGAGCATGTTCCGTTCGGTCTTTTCGACGACGGTACAAGTGTTGAGAATCGCGACGTCGGCGGCTTCCGGGCCGTCGACGCGGTAGTGGCCCGCATCACGGAGGCGTCGCTCTATTTCGCGGCTCTCGCCACGATTCGAGGTGCAGCCGTAGGTTTCGATGTGGTAGCGAGCCATTGGCTGGTCTGTTCTGCGGGTTCAGCGGGCAAAAGGGCGACGAATTGCGGTGCCAATCGACGACGCTGGCCACCGCCCGCAAGATGGCCTTGTTGGTGTGTCACATGTCGACTCGTGGCCACAGAAACTATTATACTTCCGAAGTGTTCTAGTTATCAGTATCATGCGAACTACAAAAATCGGTGCTGTACTCGTTGCGCTGCTCGTCGTCGCGAGCATGGGCGTAGCGGCCTTCGGTGCCGGTCCGTCGACGTTCGAGTCGACACAGGAGGAAGTGGCGCCTGGCGACGTTGACCAGGCGGACGAAGTGTACGTGTACGAGAGCGGTGACGCGGTCCTCGTTTACGAGGAAGATCACAGTGACGACCCCGACGCACAGGCATTGGCCGGCTCGTTCGGCCTCGAGACCCAGACCGGGTTGATGCATGCGCTGTACACCGCTGACTTCTCGGAGATGGACGAGGATGGGGCTGAAGAACTCGGCATGACCGGTGACATGTCCATGCACATGACGCCCGACGTGGTCGCGAGTTCCGCCGATCTGACCTTCTACGATATGGAGGACTCCGAGGATCTCGAGACGTTCGACTTCAGCGCGGATATCGAACAGACGTCCTCGAGTGCCAGTTCGAACATCGACTTCACGTTCGTCGAGTCGACCGACAACTGGGTCGAGCAAGAACAGTCCGTCGACCTCGAGGCGACGACCGAGACGACGGCAACGACGTTCTCCTCGAGCGGGACGATGACCGCTGAAACCGGGAACGAGATGGCTGCTCAGGAGTTTGGCGGCATGGAACTGCGGCTTACGCAGGACGGTGACTCCTACGACCTGGAGGTAAGTGAGGAACGGACGGTCTACCAGCCACAGGCGTGGGAAAGTGAGGAGGCAGCGAAACAGAGTCTGGAAGACCAGTACCGTCAGCAGGCGATTATGCTCGGCGGACAGGTTGACGTAACGCTCGAGTCACACTCGTTCGACGATAGCGGCCAGATGCCGACGGTCGATCTCGAGTACACCGTCCGGTTCGACGGTATTCAGACCCAGGTCCAGGAGATGATCGCGGCGGAACTCCAGAACGACCCCGAACTCGACCTCGACCAGAACGAGGCCCAGGCACTCGCTGACCGCCTCGCTTCCCTCGAGATCGACGAAGTGTACCTCTCCGCTGAGGCCTCCGGAACGCAGGTGAACGCTGAGTGGAACGTCGAATTCAGCAACTACGACGAGGTCGTGCTGGGTGTCGTCGAAATCGCGGACTCGCTCGACGATGTCGACGACGAACTCGCCGACCAGTTCGACGAGATGCAAGCGGTGATCGAAGCCCAGCAGGCCGCTGACCTCGTCCAGACGACCGAGATGAGCCTGTACGCCGGAGAACGACCCGACGAAACGTTCGTCGAGTTCAGCGCGTCGATGGATACCCAGAACTGGGGTACATACGTCAGCGAACTCGAGGACCGTGGCGTCGAGCAGTTCGCCGCTGAAACGCAGTTCACCATGGACGCCGAACTCGTGGGTGACGAACTGCAACTGACCTACGACTTCGAATCCAGTGAGGAGGCTATGCTCGAGCAGGCGCTCGCCGAACTCGAGACGGCTATCGAGAACGACCCGTATGCTGACGACGAGATGCTCACGGCGATCGAGAACTTCCGTGAAGCCGACTTCGAAATCGCGGCTATGAGCATGTCGGCGACGGACGAGGAGATGGAGTTCGAGGCGGCGATGTCCTTCGATGACATGACCGCACTCGACGGTGTCCCGTTCGAAACCGACGACGGTGAGACGATAACCGGGGTCCACGCCGAGACCGAAGACGGCGTGACGACGTTCTACATCACGCTCGAGGATTACGTCGGTGAGAACGCAGACGAAGCCGAGGTCCGCGAGAAAGACCAGGTTGGTCCGGACACCGAGGTTCACCTGCCGGGCGAGTGGGACCGTGACTTCCCATCGATAGACGAGGAAGCCGTCCAGTCGTACCTCGAGCAGGTTCAGGACAGTGAGTCGTCCTCGGGCATCGACACGACGACGGTGCTCGTCGGTGTCGCCATCGTTGGCGGACTGTTCATCGCCTACCGCAAGTTCTCCTAACGCTGCAGTTTCGGTTTTTTGACCGATTATCGGCCGCCAGACGTTTTTCCAACACTGAGAGGGTTCGTTGTCGTGGTCAGCGACCACTCGATCCGTCGCTGACCGACAATCAGTCACAACAATCCCTGTGACTGTCGGCTTCGTCGGTCAAACGGCTTCAAGACCGTGGTTGCCCTAGAGTCGGTGTATGTCGACACAGCTCGACCCGCTGACGATCTCGGCTGATCTCCTCTATTCGGTGAAAACCGATGGGGACTCGGTCGCGTTGCGCGAGGAGCTGGCGGCACTCGAGCGACGGCGTCTCGAGCGGGCCCTGGGGAGCCGTGAGGGAAAGCTGGCGTTCTGGCTCAACTGTTACAACGCCTACGTGCAGATCCTGCTCGAGGAACACCCGTCGCTGCTCGAGGGAGGGTTACTCGACCGGTGGCGGTTTTTTGCCGGCGATCGCGTGCCGGTTGCCGGGATCTGGCTCAGTCTCGATACCATCGAACACGGGCTGCTTCGTGGCTCGAAACACCCCTGGGGAATGGGGTATCTGCCGGACCCGTTTCCCTCCTCGTTCGAGCGGCAGTTCCGTCTGGAGGATGTCGACCCACGAATCCACTTCGCCCTCAGTTCCGGCAGCGAACACGCGCCGCCGGTAACGGTCTACACGCCCGCCGACGTCGATAGTGAACTCGAGATTGCAACCGAGTGGTTCCTCGAGGAGAACGTCAGATACGACCGTGGTCGAGACGTACTCGAGGTGCCCCGACTGTTTCTATGGTACCGTGGCGACTTCGGCGGGAAGCGCGGAATTTTGGCGTTTTTAGAACGGTACGACGTGGTACCCCCTGGGGCGACGCCGACGCTCACCTACAGCGAGTACGACTGGCCGGCGGATCTCGAGACGCTGCGTCGGTGATCTGGTTCGACGGTACTGGACGTACCGGGGCCGTCCAGCCAGCCGGAGCGTTTTTGACCCACCAGCGTGACCGATACGTCGTGGATTCCGACGCTCGAGAGTGGCACGCCGACAGGGAGGCGGTGTTCGAACGCGACGAGTATACGTGCCGTCACTGTGGGGGCGGGCGGGAGCCGGGAGATCTCCGCGTGGCGGCGGTTGGCGACATCCCCGTTCAGGGGACGGTGCACGAGAGTTCCCTCGTAACGTTGTGTGACGACTGTTACGGCTCGATCAAACGACCCGAGAGTGGGATCGACTCATCGGCCGCGCTGTTCGAGACGATCCGGGACGTGACGAAACACCAGAGCGAGGCGATTTCAGCTGTCGCGTCGGTTGGTTCGCTTGCGACGACGATTCCCGCGTCGCTCGAGGATGGAGAGCACCCCGAGTACGTCGATGCGAGACTGGACGCGCTCGTGGTTCTCGAGTCCGTCGACGCGACGCTCGCGAACGTCGAGGATGTGGCTGACGGCGACGCGATCGGCCCCATCGCTCCGTCGTCGGCTGGTTCGGACCTCGCTTCGCGGCTCGAGGCGTTCTGTACGACGGCGTCGACGTTACAGGACCAACTTCGACAGGTCCTCGAGCAAGCCGAACTCGTTATCGTCGGTCTGGGCCGATGTCACGGGTGTTTTTCGCCTCTCGATCCGACTGATCAAACGGAAACGACGTGTTCGACGTGTCATCGGACGATCCCCGTTATGGACGACTGGCGCGACTCCGACGGGTCGGTTCGGTTCGACGACCTGTACGGGACGATCAACGCCTCCCTGCAGGCGAGTTCCAGGACGACGACCACGTTGACCACGCGGACCCAGGCGGTTGGGCAGTTGCTCGTCGGTGAGGCCAAGTCCAGTTCCGACAATGGTGTTGGCCGAGACTGACGGCCGTCGTCGCGGCTACTGTCGGCGAAACGTCCTATTTTACGTTCCTCGAGGCTTCTTCCTACAAAACAGGCCGCTCGATGCCAACTGGGTATACTCATAATGCTCGAGTACACTCTGTGGGTTATGAACGAAGATTACGACGTGGTTATCGCGGGTGCTGGTCCCGCGGGTGCACAGTGTGCCCGTGATCTCGCATCGCGGGGGTATGACGTCGTCGTCCTCGAGACGGAAGCGGCGGATGAGTTCCCAAAACAATCGAACAAGTCGACGGCCGGGACGTTTCCGTCGATGATGTCCTCGTTCGCAATTCCGGACGACGTCGTCCAGCAGTATACGAAGACGGTCGTCCTCGAGTCGCCGAACGAGTACTACGTTCGCGAACAACCCGGTGCGGTTCTCGACTTCGCCAAATTCAAGCGATTTCTGGTCGAGGACGGCCAGGAAGAGGGGGCCGAATACCGATTCGAATCGCGGGCGACGGCTCCGATCGTGGAGAACGATGAACCGGTTGGCGTCACCTACAACGGCGACGAGGAGGTGTATGCCGACGTCGTCATCGACGCGACGGGGCCGGCCGCGCCGCTGGCGAAGAAACTCGGTGTGAGCGACCTCAAACGTGAAAACCACGCCATCGGGATCGAGTTCGAACTCGAGGGGATCGACATCGATCATCCGGAGTTCGCCGATTTACACGACGCGATGATGTTGCGTCTCGATCACGACATCGCGCCCGGTGGGTACTCCTGGATCTTCCACACGGGCGGGGATACGGCCAAAGTCGGCGTCTGTTACATCCAAAACGAGAGCCACCAGGAACACGGCCGGTCGGATTTCAGCATCGACGACTATCTCGGCTACTGGCTCGAGAACGACCCGCGCTTTGCCGACGCCGAACGCATTGAGGGCCGCCAACACCGTGGCTCGGCGCACATCCAGCCACCTGGCAAAATGCACACTGACCGGTTTATGGCTATCGGGGACACCGTCCCGACCGTCGACCCGCTCTGGGGTGAGGGGATTCACACGTGTATGAAGTCGGGACGGGCGGCGGCGACGGCGGTCGACCGCTGTCTCAAACACGGCCGACAAAAGCCGACGGCGGCGAACCTCGAGGTGTACGACACGCTGTGGCATCGCGATGTCGCGCCGAACATCGATTCGCGACTGCTGATGACCCACCTGTTGTATCTGGCGTCGAACGAGCGCTACGACAAACTGATGGCCGACCTGAACCGATACGACGAGGAAACGCTCGCAAAGGCGAACAACGGCAACAAACGAGCGATCATGAAGCTCCTGGGTCTGAGCGACCTTTCGCTGGTCTGGAAAGTCCTGCGTGACAAGTAGGGATTCGATCACTCGAGACGGCGATTTCGCGACGCCGTGATATCCAGCCCCCGAGAATAGTACAGCAGTGGCTCCTCGACCGGCGGTTCGAAGCCGTTTGCTCGAAACAACTGGTCGGCTTCGATGGTGGCTCGAGCGTCCTGGAGGTTCCAGGGTTCGTGTCGAATTTCGGCTGAGCGAACGGCTCCGTTGGTGTCTTCGGTGAAATACCGGTAGCGTTCGGTGAGAAAGCTTGCGAGCGGGTCGCTCGTTGCCTCGAAGGGGTCGCCGGTCGCTTCGTACGACGCGGTGAACGTGACTGGGCGAGCACCGGGGTGTACGCGCCGGCTTCGAAAGTGGATCTCTCCGGCGCGTTCTCGGATCGACATTCGTGCATTGTAATACGGCAGGTGATGGAGCACGCGTGCACCCAGGACACCGACGAGCCCCTCGGCATCGAGGCTGAAAAAGTACACACCGGGGCGTCCGCGATGGCGAACGTACGTTCGGAGGTTGAGTTCGGGGAGTTCGAACCCGGTCCACGCGGGCAGTCCTCGCGGCCGAACGTCGACGTTGTAGAACGGAACGACGGAAAGCCAGGCCTCCCCGTCGTGGGTGTCGACCTCGAGAGCGTCGGGCAGGTGCGGGGCGAGGCGGACCGGGTCGATCGACCAGTTGGCAAACAGGAGGTGTCGCCACCCCATCGCGACTGGGAGGGCCATACGGTCCATACGGGTGCTAGCGGTGAGGCTGTCTCGCCTCCGGTGTCCTTTTCCGCTTTTGTCGACGCGGACGGATTGTCGTCGTCGATACGTGACGACATAGTCCCTTCCCAGCCGTCGACCTGTGACCCGAATCCATCGGTTCGGCTCACCCGTTCAGGCTTGGGAAGCCGCTATCGCTCACAGGTGTCGATACCCAGCAGCCGATTGCCGAGACAGCGGCGGGTTAGCGCGCTTGTGAGCAGGAAGCCGCCGAGGAGGAGGCTCACGACGACGCTGAGTACCCGCGTGTCAGCCGAGAAGGCCGTACTCGAGCCAATGGCGAGTGCGAGTGACAGGGCGAGCACGCCCAGTGTGATTCGGACGGTTCGGTCGAAGCCGCCGACGTTCGGTTCCATAGGGTCCGATTTGGTCTCGAGGGGCTTGGATGTGTCTGTCATACTTGTTCCGGAAGCCAGCCTCCGTCGATTTCGACGTTCTGGCCGCTGACGTAGTTCGCTTCGGGATCGAGAAACCAGAGCAAGGGGCGAGTCATGTCCTCGAAACTCGCGGGTCGCCCACGGGGGAGGGTTTCGGGGAACTCGTCGGAGTTCTCGACGACGTACGGTGAGATGGCGTTTACCGTAATCCCGTCGTCGTTGGTGTCGGCAGCGAGCATTCGTGTGAACATGATGACGCCAGCTTTGGCGACGAAGTACGGGAAGTTCTTCGGACTTACGAGTCCCTTCTCGCTCGAGGCGTAGCCGACGTTGACGATGCGGCCGTAGCCACGCTCGCGCATGCCAGGTAGTGCGCGTTTCGAACAGAGATAAGTGCCATTGAGGTTGGTCTCGAGCACCCGATTCCAGCTTTCGAAGTCGATTGCCTCCCAGTGTTGTGGGGCGAAATCGCCCACGTTGTTGACGAGACAGTCGACGCTGCCGAGGTCTGCCTCGAGGGCGTCAAAGAGCGCGTCGACCGAATCGGGGTCGGTGACGTCTCCCTGGACGGTCGTCACGGCGGGGGCACCCGCTTTTCGAGCGAGCTCGGCGACTGCGTTCGCTTCGTCGGCACTCGAGTGGTAGTGTACCGCGGTTTTCGCGCCCTGTCTTGCGGTCGCTAAGAGGAGTTCGCGGCCGACGCCGCGAGCACTGCCGGTGACCAGCACGGTCTGTCCGCTGAGGTCGGGTCCGTCCATCGGTACCATCGTTGGGTCTCGTAACGTATAACGGTCCCCGTCACCCACGAACGCTTCCGGCGACTCTCGGAAGGTCAAATAATTACTCGAGACTGAGTAAATTATCAACGTTTAAGTCAGTAGGGGTCTGTTGTAGTGATATGACACTCAAAACGGTCTTGCTCGCTGTCGGACCCGGAGACGCCGAACGTACCGACGAACTCGCAGAGACGGTTATCGAAGTCGCTAAACCGGCCGGGACGACGGTCGTACTTGGTCACGTGTTCACGCGCGATGAGTACGACGACGTTCTCGACAGACTCGACTTCGACCCGGACCACGAAGCCGTCGACCCGAACGACGTCGCTGGACGACACGCGACGATCCGTGATCTAGCCTCGACGCTCGAGGAGGCCGACGTCAGTTACCTCGTCCGTGGTGCGGTTGGTGAACACGGCGAGACCATCGTCAACCTCGCAGAGGACGTCGACGCCGACCGCGTCATCGTCGGCGGTCGAAAACGCTCCCCGACCGGCAAGGCAGTCTTCGGCTCGACGGCACAGGAAGTCCTGCTGTCGTCGCCGTGTCCGGTGACGTTCGTCCGTGCTGAATCGGAATAGGTCGTACAAACCGACCACTCGTTGCGCTCGTTACACCACTCGACGCCCATGACTCACACTGTCTTGCTTCCCGACAAACCGAACGTGGAACCGGCCGTTTTCGAACGACTTCTCACCGACGCGACCTTTCATTTCATCGAAGGGGATGAACCGAGTGCGCTCGCGAACGCACCGGCGGCCGATGGCATCGTCGCTCACACCGACATACCCGTTCCTGCCGAGGTTTTCAGGGGCCATCCGTCGCTCGAGATAGTCGCGAGACTCGGCACCGGCGTCGACAACATCGACCACGAGGCGGCCGCCGAAGACGACGTCTGGGTCACGAACGTGCCACTGTACTCGGTGGACGAGGTAGCGACACACGCGCTGTCGTTGCTGCTCGGTGCCCGCCGGGGGCTGGTCGCTCACAACCGGGCGATGAGTGAGGGCGCGTGGGACTGGACGGTCGGGGCTCCAGCACCGCGGCTGGTTGGGTCGACGGTAGGTGTCGTTTCCTTTGGCTCCATCGCCCAGCGGTTCGTCGAACTCCTGTCCGGACTCGACGTCGACGTGCTCGTCTACGACCCATACGTGGACGACGAAACGGTTGCCGACTGCGATGCCACCAGCGTCGACTTCGAGACGCTACTCGACTCGAGCGATGCCGTTTCGGTTCACGCTCCGCTCACGCCGGAGACAGCGGGTATGTTCGACGCCGCGGCGTTCTCCCGACTCCCCGAGCACGCGGTCATCGTCAACGTCGGCCGGGGCGGGATCATCGACGAGGATGCCCTGCTTTCGGCGCTCGAGGCCGACGAACTCGCCGGTGCTGGTCTGGACGTCTTTGCGGCGGAACCGCCGAACGGGTCGCCGTTGCTCGAGCGAAACGACGTCATCTGTACCCCGCATACGGCGTGGTACTCCGAGGCGTCCAAGCGAGAACTGAACGAAACGGCAGCGAGGAACGTGGCTGCAGCGCTCGAGGGCGAACGCCCGCCGGACGCGATTGACCTCGACGCAGAGTGGCTATCGACGTAGGACACACTTTCGAGTGCCGAATCATCGGGTCTCCTATCGCTCCGTCCCAGCTGTCGGGAACAGACTGTAGCTTTATTCCCATCTGCGTTGACATCACGGTATGGAACCACTCCTTGCGAACAAAACTGCCGTGATCACTGGCGGTGCCAGCGGGATCGGTCGCGAAATTGCACACACCTACGCGAAACAGGGTGCGTCGGTCGTCGTCGCCGACTTGCAGCCAGAACCCAGAGAGGGCGGCGAACCGATTCACGAAATAATCGACGACGAAACCGACTCGACGGCGACGTTCGTCGAGTGTGACGTCACCGAACGCGGCGACCTCGAGGCGGCCGTCGAGGCGGCTACCGACCTTGGTGGCCTCGATATTATGGTGAACAACGCCGGGATGGTCGGCCCAGTCGGGCCGATTCAGGACGTCGACCCGGCCGATTTCCAGCAGTTACTCGCGGTCAACGTCGAGGGGGTCTTCACCGGCTGTCAGGTCGCGACCGAAACGATGCTCGAGCGTGAAGTGGGCGGCTCCATTATCAACATGTCGAGCGTTGCGGGACTGGTCGGCTATCCGAACATCACACCCTACAGCCTCGCCAAAGGCGGGGTGCGGATGCTCACGTACGGCCTGGCGGGTGAGGTCGGCCCACACGGAATTCGGGTCAACTCGATTCACCCCGGCGTTATCGAGACCGAAATGACGACGACCGACTTCCCCATCATCGGTGGCGAGGACGAGGATGCAGCCCTCGAGGCTATTCCACTCCGTCGATTCGGGCAACCCGAGGACGTCGCGAACGTGGCGACGTTCCTCGCGAGCGACTGGGCAGCACACGTGACCGCCGAATCGATCGTCGTCGACGGCGGCGAGTTCCGGACGGCATAGTCTCGCGCGTCCGGAAGTCAGCGCACGCCCAATCGCACGAGGACTCTGACTCCGGCCTTTCGTCGGGAAACGATACGTTCTTTCAATGGTCGTGGCCGGTATCTCCATCGTCCGACGACTCGAAGAACCGACCGCGATAGAACGTCGCGAGGTCCATGTCGAAGTCCTCGAGGGTGATAATGTCGTCTTCGTCGTACTCGTCGAACTCGTCGATGAATGCCTCGGCGTCGCTACGCTCGGCGAACGGCGTTGGGTTCTTCATCATGATGTCGTCGACGTGGTCCGAATGGCTTACGCGGACGAAGACCGCCTCCGAGGCGTCGATGAGTTCGCCCGTCTCGTATTCGGTCACCCAGACGTTTGCCACGGCAACATCCGGTCCGTCGAACGCCTCTGGAGCGGCGTAGTATGCGGCCATACAGCCCGCAGAGCAGAAGAACTCACGGGTGCCGTCCTCGTGGACCAGCTGGGCGTTCCAGTCTGGATACTCTTCGGTGACCATGCTACAGACGGCACACGCTCGTTCGGCGGGGAACTCGACTGCTTCTTCGATATCGGCGTCGTCCCCGGGGCCGTCGTCATCGTTCGTGCCGAGACAGCCGGCGACACCAACTACCGTTCCCGTTCCGAGAATGCCTAACATGTGGCGGCGGTTACACGCTCCGTTGGATTCCATACCCTGAGTGAGGCGAATAGCCTGTAAACGCGTTCTGGTACTTTCGCCGAAAGCACTCGAGGCTATTCCCCGTCGGTTCGGCAAAATCAAAGATATCGTGAACGTGGAGGGTCTTCGCGAGCGACTGGGAAGTACACGCGACCGTCGAACCGATCATCGTCGACGACGAGTTCCGGACGGCCTGATCGCTTCTGGCGTCTTATTCCGGTAGGTATTTGTTGTAATCAACGAACGTTGCGATTATGAAATCCCTTCGGTTGTTCGGGTCAGACCCAGCGGCCTTCGAAGACGACTTCTGGGAATTCACACAGGGATCCGACGCCATTATGCTGTACGACCCGGTGTTCGGTCGATTTCCGCGGGAGTATCTCGTGTTCGCCCTTCGGACGCCCGTTTTCTGGATGGCGATGTGTCTGTATATGACGATGGTCGATACGATGGAACGTGTCGTCAGGCGTGAACTGGGAGCAACAGCCGACTTCTATGGTGCTCTAAAGCAGGCGAACGACGACCGTCCGATCCACCGCGTTGGGTACGTCGCTGATTCGGTTTTGGCCGCCCGCTCGCTCGTTTCAATGGTGGCCAACTGGCTCGTCTTGCTCTCGATGGCTGTGGTTGCTCCGAGTGCACTCGTGCTCGTCGGTGCGGTGGCAACGATCGTTCCGGTCTCGAGTGCACTCTGGCGATCACTCGAGAACTGGAGACTGGGTCTACGGCTGCGCGTCGTGACCGGGTTCGTGGGCTGGGGCGTCGTTCTGGGCGGAACGGTGTTCGTCAGCCTCGCCGTTTTCCCCGTGGCCGTTGCGTTTCTCGTGACCGGCTACCTCACACCGGGGTACATCGCCCGCTGGATCCCGGAGAAACGAGTCCAGTTGCTGGCTGCTGACGTTGCTTCGATCGCGGACGAACGAGGATACGAGACGATCTGCCTGTGTTGTCTCCCGACCGATCTCGAGTGGCTCGAGGAGGCAACGGAGACGTACCACGCCGACACGATGCAGGTAACGAACGTCTACGTCCGATGGGCGTCCGCTCCACCGTAGGGTTGTCGTCTCATCCGACAGCGACGGACTGGGCCGGTCTGAGACAAACACTCAGTAATAAACCGGAAACGTCGTGCAAACCGTTCCCTCACGTTTTATCGCCCGGGAGGTTCTGTCACACGGGTATGAACTGGCGGGATGCAGAACGCGAGTACGACGACGAGGTGATCGGGACGACCAGCCTCGGGCGGCTGTTCGAGGACGCTGCCGAACGACACCCGAATCGGCCGGCCCAGCGATACAAGGGAGGCGTCTACGATCGGTCGCTGACGAACGACGTGCTCGCTGCCGCACCGGCGGGCGAGTTTCGCGCAATCTCGTATACCGATATGCGCGACATCGTCCGGTCGCTGGCCGCCGGCTTTCGCGACCTCGGTATCGAGCGCGGCGACCGCGTCGGCATGTTCTCGAGCACGCGGATGGAGTGGGCCCAGTGTGACTTCGCCCTGTTGAGCGCCGGTGCGGTCGTCACGACGGTCTACAAAAGCTCGTCGCCGGATCAGATTCGGTACCTGCTCGAGGACCCCGGTGCCGACGCCGTCGTCGTCGAGAATCAGGCGCTCTTCGAGCGCGTGCTCGAGGTCGAAGACCAGCTGGACCTCGAGTGTATCGTCAGCATGGACGAACTGTCGGGTGAGGTCGCCGAACGCGAGGACGTCTATACCCTGGATGCAGTGTATGCCCGCGGGAAGGACGTGTTCGACCTCGAGACCTACCAGACGTGGGTCGACGAACCCGGGCAAGACGACCTGGCGAGTCTGATCTACACGAGCGGGACGACGGGCCAGCCAAAGGGGGTCCAGTTGACCCACGGCAATTTCCGGTCGAACGTCAATCAGATCCGCAAGCGCTACGGTCCTCGGCCGGACAAACCGGCTGACGTGCCCGTGATCGACGAGCGGGCGCAGACGGTGTCGTTCCTGCCGTTGGCGCACGTCTTCGAACGGACCGCCGGGCATTTCCTGATGTTTGCCAGCGGGGCCTGCGTGGCCTACGCCGAGAGCCCGGACACGCTCAAAGACGACTTCGGTGCGGTGGGGCCGTCGACGGCGACCAGCGTGCCGCGTGTCTACGAGAAAATTTACGACGCCATCCGCGAGCAGGCGAGCGAATCGCCGGTCAAAGAGCGGATATTCAACTGGGCAACCGACGTTGGCGTCGACTACGCCAGCGCGGATGACCCCGGTCCCGTGCTGTCGGCAAAACACGCTCTCGCGGATCGACTCGTGTTTTCCCAGGTCAAGGAGGCCCTGGGCGGCAACATCGAACTACTCATCAGCGGCGGCGGCAGCCTCTCGGCCGACCTCTGTACGCTGTATCACGGCATGGGGTTGCCGATTTACGAGGGCTACGGCCTGACCGAAACCGCACCCGTCGTCAGCGTCAACCCGCCCGAAGCGCCCATCATCGGCACTATCGGGCCGGCGCTGCCGGACGTCGAGTTGCGAATCGACGAGTCGGTGGCCGACCAGGACGTGTTCGACGACCCCGGCGAGGTCGGCGAACTCCTCGTCCAGGGGCCGAACGTCACCGAGGGCTACTGGGAGAAACCTGCCGCTACGGAACGCGCGTTCCTCGAGGACGAGGACGGGCGCTGGTTCCGTACCGGCGATATCGTCCATCTCCGACCGGACGGCTACCTCGAGTTCCGCGAGCGAGTCAAACAGATTCTCGTCCTCTCGACGGGTAAAAACGTCGCCCCGGCACCTATCGAGGACGCCTTCGCCGCGAGTGAGATCGTCGAGCAGGCGATGGTCGTCGGCGACGGCGAGAAGTTCATCGGCGCGCTCATCGTCCCCAACCTCGAGCACATCCGCGACTGGGCCGAGCGCGAAGGGATCGACCTGCCGGACGATAGCGAGGCCATCTGTACTGACGACCGGGTCCACGACTACGTTCGCAAGGAAGTCGACCGCGTCAACGAGAACTTCGAACGCCACGAGACGATCAAGCAGTTCCGCCTCGTGCCGGTCGAGTTCACCGAGGATAACGAGATGTTGACGCCGACGATGAAAAAGAAGCGTCGAGTGATTCTCGAGCGATTCGAGGATCGAGTCGAGGATATTTACGCGGACGCGTAATCCCACATTTCGAATCGGGCGGTCCCGTTCCGATTCCAGGCGCGGTTCCTTCCCGGCTGCTCACGTACGATCCTTTCCGAGTTTTCGAGCGTGAAATCACCTTCGAGCGGCCAAAACACTCTGAACGACCGAATAGTTCAAGAGGGAATGTGAGAATTGATAATGTATATCATGGACTGGAGGGAATCCGAACGGCAGTTCGACAACGAGGTACTCGAGGTGGATACGCTCGCACAGATGTTCGCGAAGACGGTCGAGCGAAACGAGGGGCAACCGGCCCAGCGGTACAAGGGTGGCATCTACGACCGCTCGCTTGCCAGAACGGCGTTCGAACCCGCCCCAGACGGCGAGTTCGCGATGCTCACCTACGATGAGATGGGCGAAATCGTCGGCGTGTTAGCCGCTGGGTTTCGTGACCTGGGTGTCAAAGCTGGTGACCGCGTTGGGATGTTCGCGAGTACGCGTATGGAGTGGGCCCAGTGTGACTTCGCCCTGTTGAGCGCGGGCGCGGTCATCACCACCGTCTACAGCAGTTCCTCGCCCGCACAGGTGCAGTACCTACTCGACGATCCCGACGCAACCGGCGTCGTCGTCGAAAACGAGGCCGCCCTCGAGCGCGTCCTCGAGGTCGAAGACGAGCTTGCACTCGAGTTCATCGTCAGCATGGACACCCTCTCTTCGGCGGCGAGCGAGCGAGAGGACGTCATGACGCTTCGGGAGGTCTACGACCGCGGCCTCGAGGCGTACGACGAGGAAGCGTTTACGGACTGGCTCGAGAAACGGACGCCGGACGACCTGGCGAGCCTGATCTATACGAGCGGGACGACGGGCCAGCCCAAGGGTGTCGAGTTGACCCATCGAAACTTCCGCGAGAACGTCAACCAGGTGTATCGACGATACGGTCCGCGGCCGGGGAAACCCGAGGGGTCGCCGTCCATCGATACCGACACGCAGACGGTGTCGTTCCTGCCGCTAGCGCACGTATTCGAACGGACGGCGGGACACTTCCTGATGTTCGCTGCCGGCGGCTGTGTCGCGTACGCGGAGAGCTCCGACACGCTCAAAGAGGACTTTCAACTGGTCGGGCCGACGACGGCGACCAGCGTCCCACGCGTCTACGAGAAAATTTACGACGCCATCCGCGAGCAGGCGAGCGAATCGCCGATCAAAGAGCGAATATTCAACTGGGCGACCGGCGTCAGCCGGGACTATTATCGGGCCGACAGCCCTGGCGGCCTCCTCGGGATAAAAATGAAGATTGCCGACTCGCTGGTGTTCTCCCAGGTCAAAGAGGCACTCGGCGGCAACGTCCAGTTCCTCGTCAGCGGCGGCGGTACGCTCTCGCCTGACCTCTGTACGCTGTATCACGGCATGGGGCTCCCGATTTACGAGGGGTACGGACTCACCGAAACCTCGCCCGTCGTGACGACCAATCCGCCCGAGGAACCGAAAATCGGGACCATCGGCGTTCCGGTCGAAGGCTGCAGCGTCAAAGTCGACGAGAGCGTCGCCCCGAAGGAGGGGACAGGTTCCGTCGAGGGCGAAACAGGAGAACTCCTCGTCAACGGGCCGAACGTCGCTCGAGGCTACTGGAACAAGCCGGGTAAGACTGCAGAGGCGTTCTTCGAGGACGACGAGGGTCGCTGGTTCCGGACCGGCGATATCGTGACGATCCGCCCTGACGGCTATCTCGTCTTCCACGAACGCTCGAAGCAGATCATGGTGCTCTCGACGGGGAAAAACGTCGCGCCGGCCCCCATCGAAGATTCGTTCGCCCAGAGTCAGGTCGTCGAGCAGTGTATGGTCGTCGGCGACGGCGAGAAGTTCGTCGGCGCGCTCATCGTTCCCAACTTCGCGTATCTGCGCGAGGAACTCGACCTCGAGGACGACGAGAGCGTCACCGAAAACGAACAGGCAAACGCACTGATTCAGGAAGAAGTCGACGCCGTCAACGAAAACTTCGCGAAACACGAGCGCATCAAACAGTTCCAGCTGGTCACCGAGGAGTTCACCGAAGAAAACGAGATGTTGACGCCCACGATGAAGAAGAAACGTCGCGTCATCCTCGAGAAATTCAACGAGGAAGTCGCGGATATCTATCCCGAACGTTCGGCCGATGCAGCCGAAGCGGCCGACTGAACGCGAGCGCTCGGACACTCGATTCGAAGTCGCTTTCTCGCGGTGGTTACACCGCACTTCCCGATCTACTATTTCTGCTGTACCAAAACAATATTGAATGAGAAGCACTTGGTACAATATCACTATCAAATACTTTGAAAGGACTACCAAAACCAGAGGGATGCGACGGTCGCCGCTCGAGTGGTACCTCGAGCCGAGGCTATTTATTTGATCGCCGGTGAGTTGCTGGATATGTACCTGACGCTCCACGACGACGGCTGGGTCCGAGCCCGTGGAGTGGCCGTTCGTGGCCGGGCGTTCGACGGCAATCGGCTTCTCGAGGGGGTGGCGCTGGCCGAACGGTTTGGCCGTGTGCTGGCCGACGTCGCGTCCGCTGCTGGCGACGGTGACGAACCGAACGGGGCGGCCAAAGCCGACGCCACCCTCGAGGCCATCGCCGACTGTGCTGGCTCCCTCGAGGGTTTTTTCGCCGCCGTCGTCGACCTCGAGAGTGAGGACGGGTCGTATCTCGTTGCCGACGGGGCGCGGTCGATTCCGCTGTACTACGCCGAGTCGGCCCGGTTCGTCAGCGACCGCGGGAACGTCGTCCGCGACGCTACCGATGCGCCACGGGACCCAATCACCGAACGCGAGTTCCTGGTGACCCGGTACGTTACCGGTCCAGAAACGATCTGGGACGGCGTGTACGCCGTTCAACCCGGCGAGGTCGTCGCCCTCGAGGCCGACGGCATCCGTCGACACACGTACCGGGAGTACTGGCCTGCGGGAGGCGGTCGTGGGACGACCCCGAGGCGCGACAGTACACCCGAGTCACGCGATGCCGGACCGACTGCGGACGCCGACCGCCTCGAGACAGCCCTCGAGATCGCACTGAACCGACTCGAGATGGTTGCCGGGGACCGCCCCATCGTCCTCCCGCTGTCGGGCGGGTTCGACTCCCGGCTGCTCGCGTCGGCGCTGGTCGAGCGCGGGCGCGAGGTCATCGGGTTCACCTTCGGTCGCTCGGGCCACCCGGACGTCGAGATGAGTCGCGAGGTCGCCGCCCGACTGGGGATTCGCTGGGAGTTCTACCCCTACAGCCAGGCTGACTGGCACGGGTGGTATCACGGTACCGCCGGCCGTCGCTACCGCGAGTGGGCGTTCGGGGGCGACGCGCTCCCGTTTCTGGCCGAGTGGCCCGCTCTGCGGGGCTTGCTCGAGGCCGGACGACTCCCCGAAGACGCACTGTACTGCCCCGGACACACCGTGGCGACGCCGAGCGAACGATTGCCGCGATTCGTCGGCGAAGGGCGGCCGGACGACGAGACGACCGTCGGCTGTGGGCCGGCGGTCGACGCCGACGGGGGGACGGACGGGACCCCGCTGATCGAGCCGACCCTCGAGGCGCTCGTCGAGTACGTCCTCGAGACACACTACACGCTCTGGGGGTACGACGACGAGGTCTTCCGGACGGCTGCGCGAGCGCGCATTCGCGAGGGGTTGCTCGGCGAGAGGTCACCGGAAGCGATCGATTCGCCGGAAACGGCTGGTGCGGCCTACGAACGCTGGGAGTGGCGCGGCCGGATGTCGACGTTCACGAACGGGGACTGTCGGGCCTACGAAGACGCCGGCCTCGAGTGGTGGCTGCCGCTCTGGGACCCGGCGTACGTCCGCGCCTGGGCACAGGTGCCGCTGGCTCGTCGGCGGGCGAAAGGGCTCCACGCCGAACTGGCCGCGAGGGTCTACCGTCGTGTCACCGGTGTCTCGGTTGATCGCTCACGGCTGACCGACCGGACGCTCGAGCCGGCCGATCGTGTTCTTTCGCTGGTGCGACACACGCCGGAACGGCAGTGGACCGAACGCGACGGCGACTGGCTCCCGCCGTTTCTCGCCCCGCGGTCGGCCTGGCGCGAGCCGGGAACCCATCCGCTGGCGTGGGACGGTGCCGTCGAGACGCGGTTACTCGAGGCGCTTCCTGAACAGGCGCGAAACTTCTACGCGCTTCGAACGCTGGCCGAAACCGGGCGACTCGACCTCGACGACCCGGACCCCACGGTGTGCTCGAGTGGGCTTTCGCTCCCCACGCTCGAGTCGCTGAGCCAGTGACAGGATCTACTCGAGTCACGTACCGCCGGGTGCTCGCCACGGGTCGGTGCTCTGCGGTACGTTGTGACGACAATCCCTGTGAGCCTGCTCCGTCGTGTCACCCGCCGAGATAGTCTCCTTCGAGTCAGGACCGAGTCCCTTACGTACCACCAGGTACGACCACAGAGTAATGAAGCGACGAACGTACCTCAGTGGAATGGCTGCCGGGGGCCTCGCGGGCCTGGCTGGCTGTCTCGGGAGTATCACGGGCGACAGTGACGACGACACGCTCCACGTCGCCACGTACAACTCCTTTATCGACGCGCCCAGTGACAGTCCGGGCGTCTGGATCAAAGACGAGTTCGAAGAACGCTACGACGCCACTCTCGAGTGGCACACGCCCGAGCAGGAACTCAACTACTTCATCGAGCGTCACAACGAGGGCGTCGACATCGAACCCGACCTGTACTACGGGCTGAGCCCGCACGAACTGCTTCGAGCGGACGAGAACACTGACGACGACCTCTTCGTCGAAACGGATCGCTCGGTCCTCTCGAACGCCGAGGACATCGGCGAGCACCACGAGTTCGACCCACAGGGGCGGGTCATCCCGACCTACCGGAGCCTGTGTGCCATCGTCTACGACGGCCGCAACGTCGAGAAACCCGAAACGTTCGAAGACCTGCTCGACCCTGCCTACGAGGGCAAATTCGCCGTTTCGAATCCGCAGCGCGGGACGACGGGCCAGCTGTTCATGCTCTGGAGCATAAACGAGTTCGGCGACGAGGGCGAGTACACGTACCTCGATTACTGGCAGGACCTGCTGGACAACGACACTCGCGTGCTCGACTCCTGGAGCGACGTGTATACCAACTTCGAGAACGACGACATTCCCGTCATCGTCTCCTACGCCAACGACCGCGTCTACGCCAAGCGCTTCGACAACGACCTCGAGAAACACCGCGTCGCGTTGCTCAACGACCAGGCCTACGCCAATTACTCGGGCATCGTTCGATTCGCCGAGAGCACCAACGACGACCTCGCCCACGAATTCATGGATTTCGTCCTCGAGCCTGAGGTCCAGGCCGTCGTCGCCGAGCGCAACGTGACCGGCCCGACGAACGACACGACGGAGCTCCCCGAAGTCTTCGAGGAGTACGCCCAGGAACCCGAGGAAGCGGTCTTCTTCGATTACGAGGATCTACAGGGCAACCTCTCGACCTGGCTCGACGACTGGGGCCGAACGGTCGTCGACAACTGATCGGTCGTGTCCGCGACCCGTGCACTGCGAAGGGGAGCGAAAGCGGGCTTCGAGCGACCGCTCGAGCCCGATTGTTTACCAGTGGCTGGCTCGAGCGCACGAGTGCCGTCTTCGCGAACGGTTAGGAACTCGAGCGTTCGAAGCCGATCACGCGTCGCGGTCGCTGCTGGCTTCCCGGCCGAGTGTGCCCTCGACGGCGTCGACTTTGTCGCTCGCGGTCATCTCGACGTCGCGCTTGTCGTCGACCTGAACGAGTGTCTGGACGTGTCCGTGGTCGACCGCCTCGTGGGCGGCCGCACACGCGGCGAACAGTTCGTGGACGTCATCGGCCTCGAGCGTCGTCGCCATGGGCGTCGTCTCGTAGGCGACGTCGAAGTCCTCGAGGGCCTCGATGGCGGCGGCGACGTCGTCGGTGATGTCGTCGTCGGTGATCGGCGAAACGCGGAGCAGTGCAAAGACGGTCATACGATGCCGTGTCCTCGAGGCGACCTGATTGTTTCGACTGACGGTGGAGCTACCGGCTTCCGTCGAAACCGCGCCACGAGGGCCACGCCGCTCGAGACAAGAGCCGGTCACGAACCAACGACCGACTATCTGCCAGGCGACGATGCCACCCGGCAGCCAACAGTTACCGACTGATGACGCCTCCTAACCATGACTGAAACGGAGCCTACTGCCGGCCGACGCGTTCGCGACTCCCTCGAGCGACGGGCACTCGCTCTGGGCGCTCTCGGGACGACGATCTTGCTGGTCCTCATGTTCTATTACCCGGTGGCGACCGTGTTCGTCGAGTCGGTCGTGGTCGAAGGGGCCGTCACGCTGGCTATCTTTCTCGACTTGTTGCGCGACCCGTTTTATTTCGGTGACCTCGCACGCGTGTTCGCGGGGGAATCACCGATCACGGTAATGGAGGATTTCCTCTCGAGTGACCGCAAACTCGGCATCGTCGGCTTCACGACCTACCAGGCGATCCTCTCAATGGTGCTGTCGCTGGCGCTTGGGTTGCCGATGGCCTACTTACTCGCCAGATACGAGTTCAGAGGCCGCCGGACGCTGCGGTCGCTGACGATTCTTCCGTTCGTCCTCCCGTCGATCATGGTCGCCGTCGGCTTCGTCGCCACCTTCGGCCAGACGGGGACGCTCAATGGTGTGCTCGGCCTGCTCGGTCTCGGCCCCGTCTCGCTCATGTTCAGTCTCGAGGCGATCCTCATCGCCCACGCCTTTTATAACGCGCCGCTGGTCGCACGGGTGACGACGGCGGCCTGGGAGTCCGTCGATGCGAGTGCTATCGAGACCGCGCGCAGTCTGGGTGCGAGTCCGTTCCGAGCGTTTCGCGACGTGGTCGCCCCACAGCTGTATCCGGCCGTGTTGATGGGCGGCGCGCTGACGTTCGTCTTTACGTTCGGCACGTTTCCCATCGTTCTCGCGCTCGGCGGGATTCAGCTGGCGACGGTCGAGGTGTTCGTCTATCAGTTGATTCAGGACCTGAACTACGCGGAGGCGGCCGCGCTGGCGATCGTCGAGCTCGTCATCTCCCTCGGCGTGCTCTACGCCTATCTCCGGTATGAGGCCAAACACACGGTCCGCTCGCGCGGCGCGCGCCCGCTCCCTCGAAAATCGCTCAGGCCACCGACGTTCTCGGCTCGAGAGTTGACACCTCGAGTTGGACTGGCGATTTACGGCGTGATCGCGCTGTTCGTCTTCGTCGCCCCGATTCTCAGCCTGCTGTATCGCAGCGTCGCCGGCCCGACTGGCGGGTTTACGACCGCCCACTATCAGTTCCTCATCGACCGCCAGGCGACGGGGACGGCCTACCAGGTGCGACCGTGGCCGGCGATTCGCAACTCACTGTTTTTTGCCGCGGCCGCGCTCGCCGTCTCGCTTCCTATGGGGGTCGTCATCTCGGTGTTGACGACGCGGCGCTATCGCGGCCGCAAGCTCATCGACGTCGTCGCCATGGCACCGCTGGCGGTCTCCGGCATCATCGTCGGCATCGGTCTGCTCCGGGGTCCCGTCTTCGGCTTCGAACTCGGGAGCTACCGACTCACGATTACCGGTGCGCTCGCCATCATCGCCGCCCACGCAGTGGCCTGTTACCCGTTCGTGGTCCGGACGGTGGCCCCCGGTTTCGAGGCCATCGACCGCAGTCTCCTCGAGTCGGCGCGTGCGCTCGGCGCCTCGAGGACCCGCGCCCTGATCGACATCGAACTGCCGCTGGTCTGGCCGGGCGTGGTCGCCGGGGCCGCGTTCGCACTCGCGATTTCGATGGGCGAGTTCTCCTCGACGGTGATTCTGGCGACGGGGACCAACGAGTACACGATGCCGGTCGCGATCGAACGCTTCATCGGTCGTCGCCTCGGACCGGCAACCGCTATGGGTGTCGTCTTGCTCGTCGTCACGTCGATCAGTTTCGTTATCATCGACCGACTCGGGGGTGAGAGCTTTGGGCTCTGAGCGCTCGCGAACTCCGGTAGAACTCGAGCACGTTGGCGACGAGTTCGTCGATGCGCCAGTCGCGCTCTCACTCGAGGGAGTGAGCAAACAGTACGCCGAGACGACTGCGGTCGACGACGTGAATTTGCGCGTTCGAGAGGGCGAGTTTTTCACGCTCGTCGGCCCTTCGGGCTGTGGGAAGACGACGACGCTGCGTCTCATCGCTGGTTTCGAGGCACCGACGACGGGAGGGATCCGTTTCGGCGGGAACGACGTTACCGGCGTCCCACCCGAAGACCGGGACATCGGCGTCGTCTTCCAGAACTACGCGCTGTTCCCGCACATGACCGTCGGTGAGAACGTCGCCTACGGCCTCAACTTTGCCGACCCACCGGGTGGGATTTCGAGCGATCAGCGGGTCGCCGACCTGCTCGAGTTGGTCGACCTCGAGGGGATGGAAGCGCGCGACCCGGACCAACTTTCCGGCGGCCAACAACAGCGGGTAGCCATCGCCCGCGCGCTGGCACCGGGACCGGACATCCTCTTGCTCGACGAGCCGATGAGCGCGCTCGACGCCCAGCTCCGAGAGCGGCTTCGGGTGCAGGTAAAACAGATCCAGCGCGAACTGGGGATTACGACGGTGTACGTGACCCACGACCAGGAGGAGGCGCTGGCGATCTCCGACCGGGTCGCAGTCATGCGAGACGGTGCGCCCGAGCAGGTGGCCCCGCCGCAGACGATTTATCGCCAGCCGGCGACCCGATTCGTCGCCGACTTCATCGGTGACAACAACGTGTTCGACGGCGAAGTCGAACGCGTCGAACGGGGCGATGGCGGGGCCGCCCGTGTCCAGGTTCACGTTACTGACCAGCCCTTCGACCTCGAGGTCGAGAAAGGAACGTCCCTCGAGCCCGGCGACACCCTCACCTTCTGTGTTCGCCCTGAACACTTCTCGCGGGAAGCCACGACGAACACGTTCACGGGCACCGTCGAAAGCGCGGAGTTCCTGGGTGAGACCACGCGCGTCACCCTCGAGTGGCAGGATCGTTCGATCCGACTGCGGACGACCGACCCACTTTCGGGAGCCGTAACGGTCGGGTTCGAGCCCGATGGGGCACACGTCGTCGACTCGAGCAGGGAGTGATGGGGCCGGTGTCGCCGCGACCGTGGTGATCGACCACACGGGAAGCGAAGATTTTTGCGCACACGGCGGCCATGCCGGACTAATGACCGACGACCACGCTCGCGAGGAACCGATGACTGACGGTGGGGCAGCAGGTGCAGACGACGTCGCCCTCGACCCGTGGGGCTCCTCGAGCGTCTCCGACTACCGCAAGCTCTTCGAAACGTTCGGTATCGAGGAGTTCGACGCGTTGCTCGAGTCCGTCCCGCACCCGCATTATCTGATGCGACGGGGCGTCATCTTCGGCCACCGCGATTACCGACCGGTGCTCGAGGCGATGGGTAACGACGATCCGTTTGCCGTTCTCTCGGGGTTCATGCCGACGGGCGATCCACACATCGGCCACAAACTCGTCTTCGACGAAATCATCTGGCACCAGGAACGGGGCGGGGACGCCTACGCGCTGATCGCCGACCTCGAGGCCCACGCGGCCCGCGGGCTGACCTGGGACGAAATCGACGAGCACGCACGGAGCTACCTGCTCTCGTTGCTCGCACTCGGGTTCGACCTCGAGGAGGGGACCATCTACCGACAGTCGACCAACCGGGACGTCCAGGACCTGGCGTTCGAACTGGGTATCGACGCCAACTACTCCGAACTGCAGGCTATCTACGGCTTCGACGGCGAGACCGACGTCTCCCACATGCAGTCGGTCGTCACGCAGATGGCCGACATCCTCTACCCACAACTCGAGGGGCCAAAACCGACGGTCATTCCCGTCGGCCCGGATCAGGACCCACACGTCAGGCTGGCGCGAGACCTGGCCGCCAGGACCCGATTCTTCGGCGTGACGACTGCCTACGCGAGTTTCGAGGCGACGGAAGCCGAACTGACGGCCATCGGCGACGCCTACGACGCCCGCGAGGCGTACGCGGAGGAGCCGGAAACCCCGCGATGTACCGAGGCCGCCGACTGGCTCGAGGCGAACGCGGGCAACCTGACTGGCGATAGTGATTCGCCCGACGCTATCTCACCTGCCGTCCTCGAGGCGGCGGTATCGAAACTCGAGAACGCCGGCATGGAGCCGCTTCGACCGCGAATCCGGTTCCTGAACCGTCGCGGGACGGAGGAGGCCTTCGAGGCGCTCATCGACGCCATCGACGGTGAAAAGCGCGTGTTCGACGAACACATCGACGCCTTCGACCTCGAGCGGGACGCGGCCGAGGAGCTCGCCCGCGAGGTCGAACTCGATAACGGCGGGTACGGCTTCCGTCCGCCGTCGTCGATCTATCACCGGTTTATGACCGGCCTCACGGGCGGCAAGATGTCCTCGTCGATTCCGGCGAGTCACATCTCGCTGCTCGACGACCCCGAAGACGGCTACGACAAAGTGAAGTCGGCGACGACGGGCGGACGCGAGACGGCCGAGCAACAGCGTGAACTCGGCGGCGAGGCGGACAAGTGCCCGGTGTACGAACTGTACGCCTACCTGCTTGCGGGCGACGATGACGACTTCGCCAAACAGGTCTACGACGAGTGTGTCGGCGGCGAGCGCCTCTGTGGTGACTGCAAAGAGGAGGCCGCCGATCTCATGAAGGAGTTCCTCGCCGACCACCAGGAGAAACGCGAGGAGGTCGCCGAGTTGCTCGAGGACGCCGATATCGAACTCGAGTCGCCGCGACGCGGGTGAGCGTCTGCCCGGTTATCGTCGTTATTTTTCGGTGTCTGACGAAGGTATAAACCGGTCGAGGACGTGTGTGTCGATATGATCCGGCGGCGCTCGAGTGCGGTCGATGGCGACTCCATCGTCTGTGCCGACGTCCTCGGTCGGTTCGGCGTCGAGGGGGGTGATCTGCGTGCCCAACACGATAGCGAGCGACTGCCGGGCGAGGAATCTGCCGAACTCGAGACCGTCCTGGAGACGGCGCTGGACGACGCCCGCGACCGGACGACGTTCCTTCGTCGGACGATTTCCGGGTCTCCCCGCGGTATCGACTGTTCGGCCAGATACAGTCAGGAGACCCTCGAACGGGAACTGACGGCCGCGTTCGAGTCGATCGAGTGGACGGTGACGTTCGAACGAAGCGGCTTCGAGTGGCGACTGCGGGCAACCGATCCCGCTGGTCGAAGTCGGGAGACGACGCTCTCGTATCCGAAGACACCGCTCGAGCGGGACAATCTGCCGGCGATCCTCCACCAACTCGAGTCAGATATCCTGTACGGAACCGACGCGGGGTTCGTCTTGCTCTCTCGGGGCGTCGACCGCTGGCGGGCCGCACTGGTCGACGAGACGGCACTCGAGGCAGTGTGTGCAGACTACGGTGATCGAATTGCGGCGTTCGACCGCCCGCTGTTACCAGCGGCCTCGCTCGAGACGTATACGTCGGACTCCTCTGACGCTGTGGTGTCAGTCGACGGCGATAGCCACTGGCCCGAGTGGGCACTCGAGCGTTCTCAACGGCGCGTCCGCAGCGGGACGGCTGGTCCCTCGAGAGGGGCGACGACGGACTCGACTGGCGTCGGGGGCAACACCGGCGCTCCAGAAACGACACCCGAGGTGTCGCTGATCGAGGAGGCCGAATCGAGCGACGGGCGAGACAAAAGCGACGAATGTAGGGATGAGGGGGGCAAAAGCGACGAATCGACGACAGAGAAACCGGTCTGGGCCCGAGACGATGGAGCTTCGTTGTGGAACGAAGAGTCGACGTCGTCCGCGGAGACGACTCGTGAACGCGATGGCTACGTGCTATCTGGCGGTTCGCCGACAGTATCGCGCTCTGGCGGGGCGGAGCGTTCGTGCTCTGGAGGGACGAACAGGTCGCACACCGGGGACTCGAGGAGGGGTGACTCGAACGAGCGTACGGGGCTCGCGAGCGAGACGGGACGTTCCGATTCCGCGAACGAGTTCACAGGGGCTCACACCACGAGCGAGACCGCGGGAACCAACGACGCGTTCGACGCTGCGCGTTCGAGAGAGGCCGCTTCGGACCGGGCGGCCACGGCAGACGATGACGGCTTCGGTTCGTTGTCGGGGAGCGTGAGTACCACGCGCGTCTCGAACGAGTCGTTCGGAACGGGCGAAACGCAGGACGAAGACGAACAGTATCTCGCGCTGGGTGCGGCGATGGGAACCGGTCAGAACGTCTCCGTTAGCGGCCTGCTCGAGGACGATTCGTTCCTGCCCGAGTTACCAGCGGTTGAACCAACGGAGACGCGGATGACGTTCGAGGAGACGTTCGACCCCGCCGCGTTGCCGAAAGCGAAGGCCGCCGCCGAGCAGTCGGGGTTCGTCTGGGTGCAGTCCGGTGGCCTCGAGACGACGCGAGTCTCGAACGGATGACCACAACGTTTTTCGAGATACCGGGCGACCGTCGAAGTATGGCACCACAATCCCGATGTCGTGCTGGAATCGTCTCACAGCTACGGCTTTTCCCGTCGGGATTCGGCTTTCGGCCGCCGAAACCGGCCGCCTTTTTCGCCCACCTGTAAGCCGACCGGCGGACTCCTGACGCGCCGAAAGGCCCGTCACGACGAAACCGGCCGTTCCATCGCGACCCGACGGCCTCGAGTCGCGGAACATCGGAACCGCTAACTGACCGACACGCAGCCATACGAACAAGCGAATGCAACTTCCATCAGCACAGGTCGCGGTCCTCGAGACCGCGAGCGCAGACGAGGCACAGTCCGTCGATGCCCTCGCGAGCGCGACCGACCTGCCACCCGAGACGGTCACCGGCGCGGTGTTCGAACTCGAGGAGGCCGGTCTGGTCGCTATCAGCGAGGCGGTCGACGAAACGATCACGCTCACCGAGGAGGGAGCCGAGTACGCCGCCGATGGCCTCCCCGAGACGCGTTTCTACGAGGCCGCGCTCGAGGCGGGTGCCGACGACGACCCCGTCGAGATGGGGCCGGTCATCGGCCGCTCGGGACTCGAGGGACCACAGGTCAACATCGCGCTCTCGAACTACGCCCGCAAGGGCTACGGCGTCATCGACAGCGGTGAGGTGACCGCTAACCCCGACGCGGACCCGACGGCGGACGCCGAACGGGCCGCACTGGAGACGCTGGCCGAGCGCGACGAGGAGGTCGATGCAGATTCCCTCGAGGCCGACGACGGCGTGCTCGAGCAACTCGAGCGCCGTGGCTTGCTCGAGCGCCGTGAGACGACGGTCCGCTCGGTGACGCTCACCGAGGCCGGCGTGACGGAACTGATGGCCGGCGTCTCGGCCGCCGAAACGGTCGGGCAGGTCACGCCCGACCTGCTCACGAGCGGCGACTGGCGCGAGGCCGAGTTCACCGAGTACAACGTCGAAGCGGACGCGGAGGTCGTCGACGGCGGCAACGTCCACATTCTGCGCCAGACCGCAGAACGCGTCAAAGACACGCTCGTCGGCATGGGCTTTCAGGAGATGGAAGGGCCACACGCCGACGCGGACTTCTGGATCAACGACTGTCTGTTCATGCCACAGGACCACCCGGCGCGGACTCACTGGGACCGGTTCGCCCTCGAGCGTCCGACCCACATCGAGCACTTGCCGGGGGACCTCGTCGAACGCGTCGAGCGCGCTCATCGCGAGGGTGTCGGACCGGACGGCGAAGGGTACAACTCGCCGTGGGACGAGGACTTCGCCCGCGCGATTGCCCTTCGCGGGCACACGACGTCGCTCTCGGCACGCTATCTCTCCGGCGAACAGATCGGCGACCTCGAGCCTCCACAGCGGTATTTCAGCGTCGAGAAGGTGTACCGAAACGACACGCTGGACCCGACGCACTTGCTCGAGTTCTTCCAGATCGAAGGCTGGGTGATGGCCGAGGACCTCTCGGTGCGGGACCTGATGGGCACCTTCGAGGAGTTCTACGCCCAGTTCGGTATCCACGATATCGAGTTCAAACCCCACTACAACCCGTATACGGAGCCGAGTTTCGAACTGTTCGGCACCCATCCGACGACCGGTGAACTCGTCGAAATCGGCAACTCGGGTATCTTCCGCGAGGAGATGCTCGAGCCACTCGGCGTCGAGTGTGACGTGATGGCCTGGGGGCTGGCCTTAGAGCGCCTGCTCATGTTGATGTACGGTTTCGAGGACATTCGCGACATCCACGGCACGCTGTGTGACCTGGAACTGCTGCGGGATACGGAGGTGACCTACTGATGCCAACCGTCGAAATCGACCCGGACGAACTGCGCGAGTTGACCGGTCACGAGGACAAAAGCGACGACGACCTCAAGACCGACCTGTTCGGCCTCGGCCTCGAGTACGAAGGCGAGACCGAAGATGGGGAGTTCGAACTCGAGTTCGCGCCGGACCGCCTGGATCGACTCTCGGTCGAAGGTGTCGCTCGCTCGCTTCGGTATCAGTACGGTGACGCGCGAGGCGTATCCGTCCCGTCGACGAACAGTCCGGACTGGACGATAGCGGTCGATTCCTCGGTGCCCGACGAACGACCGTACGTCACGGGCGCGGTGATTCGCGGCGTCGACCTCGACGACGACGCGCTCGACTCGTTGATTCAACTGCAGGAGAAACTGCACGCGACGATGGGACGAAAGCGTGCGAAGGGCGCTATCGGTATTCACGACCTGACGATGCTTCGGGGTGCGCCCGCAACCGAAGGCAACCCTACCATCGAGTACGTCGGCGTCGAACCCGACGGCGACCGGTTCGTTCCCCTCGACGCCGACCGGGAGATGACGCCGGCCGACGTCCTCGAGGACCACCAGACGGGGAAAACCTACGCGGACCTGGTGAGCGCGTACGACCGATACCCCGCCATCTACGACGATATCGGGCTGTTCTCGTTCCCGCCGGTGATCAACGGCCGCCGAACGGAGGTCTCGACCGACTCGCGGGACCTGTTCGTCGAGATGACCGGCACGGACCAGTGGACCATCGACCGCATGCTGAACATCGTCTGTTATGCACTGGCTGCCCGCGGGGCGACTATCGAGGAGGTCACCATTGAGTACGGTGATGACGAGTCCGCAAACGCGGACTCGAACGGAAGCCGGCGTGTAGCTGGCGGCCGCGAACTGGTTCGCCCGGACTTCTCGACGAAGACCAAGACCGTTACCCACGACCGAATCGAGACCATCCTCGGCATCGAACTGTCGAGCGAGGAGGTCATCGATCTGGCCGAACGCTCGGGCCTCGAGGCGACGCTCGTTGGCGACGGCGATGGGGCGGCCGAAGACCGCGCGTACGAAGTCACCATCCCGCCGTACCGCGTCGACGTCCTCCATCCGCTGGACGTGATCGACGACCTCGGGCGCGCTTACGGGTTCAACGACCTCGAACCACGGTATCCCGACGTGGGTACGATTGGTGGACGTCACGAACGCTCTCGACTCGAGAACGCCGTGCGCACCCGGCTGGTCGGCCTTGGCTTTCAGGACCTGCTCAATTTCCACATGATCAGCGAGGCCGAGAACTTCGAGCGAATGAACCTCGAACGGGGCGGTTCGGGGGCCGGTAAGGCTGACAGCGACGACACCACCGGGTCAGCGGAAACCGTCTACGGTGCAGGCGAGCCAGCGACCATCAAAGGCCCCTACAGCGAGGATTACACCATGCTCCGGACCTGGGTTACCCCGTCACTGTTGATGGTTCTTGAGAACAATACCCACCGACGCTACCCGCAGGACCTGGCCGAAATCGGCTTCCACGCCGAAGTCGACGACGGCGAGAACACGGGCGTCAGCGAGGGTCGTGCGGTCGCTGCCGTCCTCGCCCGCCACGATGCCGCCTTCGAGGACGCGAAAGCGCGCTTGCAGGCGCTGGTCAAGAGCTTCGGGGGCGACCTCGAGACGCCGCCAACCGATCATCCCGCCTACATCGACGGTCGCACTGCGGCCGTCGTCATCGACGGTGTGGAAGTCGGTGTTATCGGTGAAGTCCACCCGAAAGTCCTCGTCGAACACGATCTCGAGGTCCCCGTCGCCGGCTTCGAGTTCGACCTCGAGGCCTTACGGTAAGCGAGAGACGCGGTTGCGAGGTGTTCTTTCGAGAACGGGTCGCAACTTCCGGTGGTACAGGCGGTAGCCAGCAACCCCGACCGCACGGTCGAGATATCCGGGCCGACCGTCGATGGGCCGGTTGTATCGTCCAGAGAGGCAGCGCTCACGCTCTCTCGAGGGGTTACTTCAGGTGCAAAAACGGTGAACGGCTAGAACTCGTGTTCGACCTCGTCTTCGTCGGCTTTCTGGATGATGATTTTGCCGTCTCGGACGCGGACGAACACCTCGTCGCCGATATCCATGCCCGCGACTGCAAGTTCGTCCTCGTGCAGGTTGAGGTGAACGTTGTGATAGTTGCCCTCGTCGTCTTTGGCACCGCTTGGACTCAGCTTCTTTTTCCGTACCATCGCGGGTATCTACCACGCACTTCGCCGTAGGATATACTTAAGTGTTTTCTACGACACAGCGAATGACTCTTACTCACACATTTTCCTGGAACGTATCAGATTCGAGACGATGGCGTCGTCTATCGATATTGCAGAAAGATGGTGACCGCCAACTACTTAAACATACCGGCGCTGTCACTCGGTTTTCGGGGATATCTTTATGGTAAATCATGCTCTCGGTTGACACGGAGGTACAAAACCATGGTACGTGAAGATGGTAAGCGAAACTTTGCACTGCGCGAATCGGGCGGCGACGAATCGAGTGTGTTCTCCGGGAACACGCCTCGACAGGCGGCACTGAAAGCGGCTCGACGACTCGACCCCGGCTCCAGCGAAGATGCGGCCGACCGCGTCGAACTCCGACTCCGAGAGAAAGGAACGGAGAAAGTCCACATCTACGACGGCTGGGCCTGGGAAGAAGAAGCTCCTGACGACAAGCCGGACTGGATGCCTTCCGAGATCACCGAAGCGAACGTCTCGAAGAAGGGTATCGAACACCTCGACGAGTGAGGTCGTCCCCCAAACATCCTGTGGTCGGTTGTCCGACCAACGTATTTTACGCCCTCGAGTGACGGGTGTTCGTCTCTGTACTTACCCTGGGTGGGGGGAGTGTCGACTCAATCTCTGTCCGGCACCCTCGAGTTGCGCCTCTCGGTACGTTTTTCCGGCCCCGTCACCGTTAGACGGGTATGACAGCTGTGACACTCGGACCGGAAGGGACCTACTCCCACCGGGCCACGCAGGCCGTCGATGAGGATATCGTCTTTCGCCAGTCGGTGACGGACATCGTCGCTGCCGTTGCACAGACGGAGTTCGACTATGGGGTCATCCCCATCGAAAACAGTATCGAGGGTAGCGTCACCGAGAGCCTCGACGCGCTGGCCGAATACGACGTCGCCGTCGTGAGTGAGATCGTGACGCCGATTCGACACGCCCTGCTTGCACAGGGTCCCAACTTCGAGACGGTCGCCAGCCACTCGCAGGCGCTGGCTCAGTGTCGTTCCTACCTCGAGTCATCGTATCCGGATGCACAACTCGAGGCGGTCGCGAGCACGGCCCGTGGTGTCGAGTACGCGCGAAACGACCCGACGGTGGCCGGCATTGCCCACCCGGATAACGCTGACGACGATCTGGAGATTCTGGCCCAAGATATCCAGGACCAGACCTCGAACGCGACCCGGTTTTTCGTCCTGGCACCGGTGACGAACCGGTCACAGGCGGGCGGCAAAACCTCGCTGGTCGTCTACCCCAACGCGAACTATCCTGGCCTGTTGCTCGAGTTGCTCGAACCGTTTGCCGACCGGGATATCAACTTGACGCGCGTCGAATCTCGCCCGAGCGGCGAACGGCTGGGTGATTACGTCTTCCACATCGACGTCGCCGCAGGCCTGTACGAGGACCGAACGCAGGAGGCGATCGGCGACCTCGAGGAACTGGCCGAACGGGGCTGGGTGCGGCGACTCGGCTCGTACGATATTCAACACGTCATCGAGTGAGTCCCGTGTGGCCGTCGCTGTGCCACGCTGAAAAAGCCAACTGCGCTATTCGATGTCGATCTGTTTCGAGTCGTCTCCTTCCTCGAGCTTGGGCAGCGTTACCGTCAGGACGCCGTTGTTGTACCCTGCGCTCACTCCTTCCTCGTCGACCGGCTCTGGGAGTCGAATCCGTCGACTGATCGAGCGTTGCGTGCGTTCGCGGCGAATGTAATGTTCGTCCAGGGTTTCGTCCTCGTCCGTATCCTCGGCGTCGAGGCGCAGGGTGCCGTCAGCGAGCGTGAGGTCGATGTCCTCCGTTTCGAATCCCGGGAGGTCCGCCGTCACGACGTACTCGTCGACCCTGTCGACGACGTCGACGGGGACAGAACTCGGAACGGGGAGGCCGTCCGTTCCGACGCCGCCGTCGAACTGTTCGCTCAGGCGATCGAGCATCTCTTCGAGGTCTTCGAACGGATTTCGTCGCATACGCGGTGGTACGCGCTCGAGGGAGATAAAATCTGCCCATCCGGAGACAACAGAACGGAAGATTCGCCGGAAAGTTAGGCGCCGGGCACGCCGAACGCGCCGAGGTTCAGGCCGAGTGCCGCGTCGACGATGAAGAGGATGAACAGCGCCGATAGCCACGCGAGGACGCCGATGAGGGCCGCCGTGGTCCAGCCGCCGGGGTAGCGCCAGTTGATAACGCCGATCCAGACGACGAGGGCGATAAGCGGCCCGACAAGCGGAATCCACGAAGTCAGCGCCCAGGCGAACGCCCCCAGGAGAGCGGTGATGATCGCCTGTGTGTAACTGTCGGCGTTGACGGTGAAGCTAGCGGCGAGATAGATGGCCAGGGCGCCGATGGCGAGCGTGACGATGAACGTGACCAGGGAGCCGACGATGGGAATCATTCGTCGGTCTCACCGGCACTGTCGTCGGCATCATCTGTCGTTTCGTTATCGTCTTCGGTGCCATCGTCGTCCTGGGTTTCGTCGTCTTCGTAAATCACCCGCGTGCCGCGAGCGACCGGCTGGAGGAGGTACCGTTCGGTCTGCCCCCGACGAACGGGCGTGAAGTCGCCGATGAATCCAGTGCGTTCGTCCGCTCGAATCTCGAACTTGCGGTTGAACTGGAGCGGCGCGTTGCCCGGCGTAGACACTTCGGCCTGGCCGCCATCCTCGAGTTGGCCGTCGACGTCGGACACGTCGAGCTGGAGGTACTCGTACGTGCCAACCGCGAGTTCGCGCTCGTCGATGAGTTGTGTGTTCTCTCCCTGTAACTCGACGAGGTCCGCTTCCTGCGGTTCGTCGAACTCGAGGTACTCGCGTCCGTCGCCCTGGTCGACGTCGTCTTCGTCCTGTGTTTCGACGCCGTCGTCGCTTTCGGCCTCGTCATCGGTTTCGTCGTCCATTTGGTCATCGGTATCGTCGCCAGACTCTTCGTCTCGAGGCTTGATCCAGACGCCGTCGATCGTCACGACACACGACTCGAAGTCAGCGATGTCGCCGGGCTGGTCGGTAACGCTCGTTTCGAGCGTGCCCGTCGCGTCAGTGGACTCATCGCCGAGACAGCCTGCAAGCCCCGCCGCTGCGAGGCCGCCACTGAGTTGGAGATACGTGCGTCGTCGGAGGGTATCGAGTGCGCTCATTGCGTCCGTTCGTCTCCGCGAGGGCCACATATAGGTCGGTAGCCGTCCACTCCCGTTTGTAATCGTTTGGACCGTTTGTGACTGTTTAGAGCGGCGTCTGTGATCTCAGGTCGCCCGACTGTGGGTACCACCGGTTCGGCGGCTCGGTTTCACATTGTTTTTCATTCGAAACGGTTTGAATCGAACCAGCTGTCCCCGCACCCCTCACTTCCGGTCGATGTGGGAGTCCTTTTACCCTCGCCACGAAAAGAGGCGCGTATGAGCTACGACCCACAGGAACTCGAGTCCCAGTGGCGCGAGCGCTGGGCCGCGTCGGGTCGGTACGAAGCCGATCCTGATGGCCGTGACCCCGAGGACGCGACGTTTGTGACCGTTCCGTACCCGTACCCGAGTGGTGGGATGCACATCGGACACGCTCGTACGTACACCGTCCCGGACGTTTACGCCCGGTATCGCCGCCAACAAGGTGACAACGTGCTGTTCCCGATCGCCTGGCACGTTACCGGCACACCGATCGTCGGCGCGGTCGAACGCCTGAAAAAAGGCGACGAGAGCCAGATCGACAGCCTCCAAAATGCGTTCGGTGTCCCCGAGGCAGACCTCAAAAACCTCGAAACGCCGATGGGATACGCCCGGTATTTCATCGAGGAGGCTGCGTGCAGTTACAAAACGGGGATGCGCCAGCTCGGCCTCTCGATCGATTGGCGACGCGAGTTTACGACGACCGACGAGCGCTACCAGCGATTTATCACCTGGCAGTACGAGACGCTGAAAGACCGCGGCCTGCTCGAGAAAGGGTTGCACCCGGTCAAGTTCTGTACCGAACAGGAAAACCCGGTCACGACCCACGACTTGCTCGAGGGTGAGGACGTCGAATACCAGGAGTACACGCTCGTCAAATTCGAGGGCGACGACGCAACCTTCCCGATGGCGACGCTTCGCCCGGAAACCGTTCGGGGGGTAACGAACGCCTACATCGATCCAGCGGGCGAGTACGTCGAGGCCAGTGTCGACGGGCAGGAGTGGGTCGTCTCCGTCGAAGCCGCCGAGAAACTCGAATATCAGGACCACGAGGTCGAGATAGACCGGCAGGTAACCGGCGACGCATTCGTTGGAGAAACCGTTACGAACCCCGTCACCGGTGACGACGTTCTCATCCTCCCTGCGGGATTCGTCGACACCGATAGCGGGAGCGGTGTCGTCATGTCCGTACCGGCGCACAGTCCAGACGACTACCTGGCCTTGCAGGAGGCCAAAGCAGACACCGAGCGACTCGAAGCCTACGGGATCGACCCCGGGGTCGTCGCCGCGATCGAACCGATTCCGATCCTGACGGTCGAGGGTTATGGCGAAATTCCGGCGAAGGACGCCGTCGAATCCGCAGGGATCGATTCTTCGGACGACCCCGAACTGAAAGACGTGACCCAGCAGGTGTACAACCGTGAGTTCCACCAGGGTGAACTCAGTGACGAGTACGGCGAGTACGGCGGCGAAGTCGTCGAGGCCGTTCGCGACGAACTCAAAGCCCACTTCCAGTCACAGGGGGCCTTCGGCGCGATGTACGACTTCCCCGAACCGGTCATCTCCCGTGCGGGCGGGAAAGTCGTCGTCTCGTATCAGGATACCTGGTTCCTGCGCTACAACGACGACGACTGGAAAGCGAAAGCGAGCGAGGCGGTCGCCAACCTGGACGCGATTCCGGAGAATACCCGCGAGCAGTACGATCACACGGTCGACTGGCTGCAGGAGTGGCCCTGTATCCGTAACTACGGTCTTGGGACGCCGCTGCCGTGGGACGACGACTTCATTATCGAGCCCTTGAGTGACTCGACGATTTACATGTCCTACTACACGGTTGCTCACCGGCTACAGAACATCCCCGAAGACGAACTCACGCGGGAGTTCTTCGACACCCTGTTGTTGGGTGAAGGAGACCACGAAAAGGCGGCTGAACTGCGCGAGGAGTGGGACTACTGGTATCCCATCGACTACCGCTGTTCGGCCAACGACCTCATTTCGAACCACCTGACCTTTTTCCTCTATCACCACGCCGAACTGTTCGACCAGCCCAAGTGGCCCGAAGGGATCACCATCATGGGGATGGGCCTGCTCGAGGGCGAGAAGATGAGTTCCTCGAAGGGGCACGTCGTCCTTCCCGGCGAGGCCATCGATACCTACGGGGCCGACACCGTTCGGTTCTTCCTGCTCAACAGCTCCGAACCGTGGCAGGATTACGACTGGCGGGCCGAAGAGGTCGGCTCGACACGCGATCAACTCGAGCGCTTCTGGAACCGTGCAACAGAACTGATCGACGGTGATGCTGGCGAGCGCGACCTCGAGCAGGTCGACCGCTGGCTGCTCGCTCGGCTTCAGGAGACCGTCAGGGACGTCACTGAGGCGATGGAGCGGTTCGAGACGCGGACTGCCAGCCAGACCGCGTTTTACCGCTTCGAAGAACACCTTAAGTGGTACCGTCGCCGGGCCGACCTCGAGCGCCCCGGAGCGAAGTGGACGCTGCGAACCGTGCTCGAGACGCGACTGCGGCTCCTCGCACCGTTCGTGCCGTTCATGACAAACGAACTCCACGAGCGCCTGACCGGAGAGCCCGCCGAAGACGTGCCGTGGCCGGAACCGGTTCCCGAGTTCGAGGATGCGGGTGTGCTGGCCGAAGAAGCGCTGATCGAAAATCTGGTCGAGGACGTTCGCGACATCGTCGACGTGACCGACACTGACCCGGAGACGATTCGGGTGTACGTCGGCGCGGACTGGAAGCGACAGGTGTTCGACACCGTCGTCCAGACCGGGCCGAACCAGGGTGCGGTCATGGGAAAGGTCATGCAAAACGAGTCACTTCGAGAGAAAGGAAACGCAGTTAACGACCTCGTGGGCGACCTGGTTTCGTTCGTTCGCGAGCGCGACGAGGACACGCTCGAGACGCTGGCAGGCATCGAGGAAACGGCAGTCTACGAGGAGGCGACGACGTTCCTCGAACGTGAGTTCGATGCCGACATCGAGGTATACGACGAGGATGCAGATCCGGTCGACCCGGCCGACAAAGCCAGTCAGGCAAGACCGTTCCGCCCGGCGATTCATCTCGAGTAACCTGTTCTCTCACCGCCTGACAGTGCGTCGGTGTCCGTTTCAAAAACGTCGTTTTTGCTGTTTCGATTCGAGCGTCAGTCAGCGCTCACGCCAGGCGTACCGTACTCACTTTTCGCTGCACTGTGGGATCGATCCGCATCTAGTGGGAGATACACGTTCCCGCTCACCACGACACCGTCGGGGTCGCTCGGACGGTAGGGGCCGTAGCCCACGGCGGGTGCGGCCGTCTGCCAGAGGGCGCCGAGTTTACACAGGGCAAAGCCGACCAGAATCAGGGAGAAACCGACGACTGTCGCGGGGGTGAGCGACTCGCCGAGAGCGAGCCAGCCGACGACGGCGGCGACGACGGGGACGGCGTAGTTGACCAGGCTCAACTCGGTCGCACCGATTCGCTCGAGCAGGACGAAGTAGACGAAAAAGCCGCCGCCAGTCGCGACGAGCGCAAGGTATGCGAGCGCGCCGAGTGCGGGGAGACCGACCTCGAGGCCGGTCGCGGATTCTGCGGGGTGGGCCGCGCTGAGGGTGTGTAAGATGGCAGCCCCAAGCGCCATCGACCAGGCTTGTAGCGAGACGATTGGCAGCGTTCCCTCGGTTCGTTCGGTCAGGACTGAGCCGAGCGCGAACGCGATGGTGGAGGCGACGAGGAGGCCGACGCCGACGGCCTGACCGTCGAGTGAGCCGCCACCGAGTGCGATGACGACGACGCCGAGGAGTCCGAGAATCAGGCCGACGACTGCCGGGGGTCGGATTCGTTCCCGAGGGAGCAATGCGAGCGCCAGCGGCGGCGTCACGATGGGGGTTAGACTAAGGACGATGGCTGCGACCCCGCTCGAGACGTACGACTGTCCGAGAAAGAGCAATGCGAAGTGAGTGCCGATGAGCAAGCCACCGCCGACGCCGATGAGCGCCCAGTCGGCTCCTGTCCGTGGTCGCCAGTGTGCGCCGGTGAGGGCGACTGCCAGTGCGAAGACAATAGCTGCGATATCGAATCGAAGAGCCGCAAAGAGAATTGGCGGGAGCGAGGCCAGGCCAACCTCGATAGCGGCGAACGACGTTCCCCAGACGAATGCAAGGCCGAGGAAGAGGAGGATATCTCTTTTTCCAGTCATTATCTCCTGGAAGTGTTTGCACTATTTCTATGTTGTTATTCTGGGTTTAGAGCGGCTCTAATCCATGATGCTGGCGTCATGTGTTGGCACACGCCATTCCCTAGTTTGGGTGTGCTACTCTTTCACCTGATATATCGTTCGGAGGGAGAACGTTCGTCTTGTTGTCAACTATCAACGATGCACTCGAGGGTAGACTGACTGGTGCTCAGCGGAGCAAACCGGTTCGAAAACCGAACGGTACCGCAAGCTCAGCCTCGAGCGCCACAAAAGGAGCGTTGCTTCGCGGCTTTTCCGTTCAGTTTTCTTCTTCTTCGTCTTCCGGCTCCTCCTCTTCATCTTCCGGCTCTTCTTCCTCATCTTCTGGCTCTTCTTCCTCGTCTTCCGGCTCCTCCTCCTCATCTTCTGGCTCTTCTTCCTCGTCTTCCGGCTCTTCGTCAACGAGGTCATCGTCCATGGAATCGTCCGCACCTTCGTCCTCACCTGGGCCGCCACAACCGGCAACGGCAACCGACAAGGTGAGGCCAGCGATTCCGAGTACTCGTCGTCTCGAGAGGTCTCCGTCTTGGACCATAGCCCGACCTTTATCAAGCCGCTCAATATAGCGATGACTTGCACCTGCCGGCATTATTCGCTTATCGATGAAGGTTTCAGACACTCGAGTCGGGAAAATTGCGCGCGGGAACCGCCTTCGATGGTCGTTATTGAGGAACCCAAAAACTTGATCCGTACTCCCGGTTCCCGAAACGGTTCAGTCGGAGTGGACTTCGACGTCACCAACCATCGTCCCCTGGTGTGGTTCACAGTGATACTCGACCATATCCTCGGTGGCTTCGAACTCGAGCGTTTGCTCGTCGTCGTTAGTCCACTCGGTTTCGACGATGACGCTACCGGCGTCGTCGACGAACGCGATGTTGTGCTCTGCGCCGTCTTCGTTGTACCACGTCAGTGTGTACTCCTGGCCAGCGGTGAGAACCAGCGTGGGGTTTTCGACGTCGTCGATGGGATCGGGAGCGATACCGGTCCACTGGTTCGTGTGCCCGTTCAGTTCGATGGTGTCGACGCCCTCCCAGGCATCCGGGTCGGTGTCGCCGTCGTCGCCGTTACCGAGACAGCCAGCGAGGCCGGCCGTGGCGACGCTTAGTCCAGCGAGTTTGAGGGTCGTCCGTCGTGAGACCGCATTATCTCCTGTCATCATCTCAATTTAGTGGTGAACGCTGATAAATGGATGGCCTACGAGTGGATTCTCCTCTTGCGATTCCACAGCATGTCACACGTTCGTTACTGTCATGCATGTGTGGCTGTGTCCATTACCCTGCGATTCGCTCCAATTGCCCGCCTGGCGACGGCAACTTTCGGTTGGCAGGGGGTGGAAGCTTTCGATCCCACTCGAGGGTGGAGACGGATATATCGAGCAGTTTAGAGACGGGGATAACGCGTTCGGTGTTTTCACAACGGAACCGGCCGCCGTCTCATGGGAATCGCTGTCGACAGTGTTGGTGATCATCTCACTCGTTCGCATCGGTGATTTGGGGTATCAGTGACAGAATTCGACAGAGGAGGTGTGTATCTGGAACCCCGTTCGCTATTGGGGCCGGTCTGCTGTGATGACGTAGGACTCCATTGGCGAGACGACCCCATGATCGTCACTGTAGGCGTGTAATTCTTCCTCGACCGCTTTCACCAGTTCGTTTCGAACCGTTCGTCCGACGGCCGCGATTGGTTCGGCGAGCGGTGAACTTGCCACTTCACGGCGAACGAACTCCTCGACCGAAGGATAGCGTACAGACCCGACCTCGATGGTGACCAATACGTCATCGAAGCCCGCATCCTGAACGAGGGTTCGTAGGTCTCGTGTGTCCCAATCTGGGAACGGAGACCGCATCATTTTCCCGGCGTTGGCACCGACGTGGTGTTCCAGCGCTTCGGCCAAAACTACGTAGGCAGGGTGGTACTCGAGCGGTCGCCAGACGCTCAGGGCAACGTGGCCACCCGGTGTGAGGACCCGTTGCATCTCTTCGAGTGCGGCGGTTGGGTCGTCGAAGAACTGCACCGACTGTTGACTGCAGACGACGTCGAAATCCTCGTCGTCGAACGGGAGCGCTTCCGCGTCACCCTGTCGCCACTCGGGTGTGTGTTGGTTGTCGCCAGCGGTTTCTGCCGCGACGGCGAGCATTCCCTGGTTGGTGTCAAGCCCCACGACGTCTCCGCTGGTCCCGACGCTGGTCGCGACCCGTCGGGCCACGATGCCGGTTCCACAACCAACGTCCAGGACTCGATCACCTTCCCTGATATCGCCAGTCTCGACGAGTCGGTCGGCCCACGACGCGAATATCGGTGGTACCAGGTAGCGTTCATAGGCCTCGGGGGCGTTCTGTTCGAGTTGCCAGCCAGTCGATCGACGTGTGTGATCGCTCATACGTACTCACCACGAACTCGGCTACTCCGCGAACGTATGTGTAGATGTCTAGTGAAATATTTCACGCCGTGAAAGCACGCCTTCGGGTACCCATTCGATATCAACGTGATCGATCACGCGAAGGATTCGGCCTCTGGGAGGGTGTCAAAACCGGTCGATAGCGTCCTCGAGCGGTCGGGCCTCGTCCCGGAACCGTTCGTAGTGCGACGTTGCCCAGGCACGCATCTCGTCGCTTCCGGTGTCGACGAGTGACTGCAACGCCCCCGTTTCCGGGTCGTAGCAGCAGATACTGACACGGTCATCGAACAGGCAGACCCCACACCGGTCGTCCAGTGGAAGCCCATCGTGTACCAGAACCGTATAGTTGTCCCGTGTCGCCATCTCGAGGACGGTTTCTTCGTCCCACGAGAGTAGTTCCTCGAAAACGGCTGGCGGGTAGATGTATTCACATTCCAATCCGTTTCGGACGTGGTCGAAAAACGGCTCGAGATTCCCGGACTTGAGCAGCGCCATGCCGAATCCGGTCATCGATTCCGTCGCCGTGAGACACTCCGTGAGACGCTCGAGAGGCTGGTAGGGGTAGCCGGGCCCCGGCTGAGAGATCACCACGTCAGTGAACAACTCGATGCTGAAACCGTCGGTTTCGTGGGGGAGCCACGGCCAGATCTCGCGGAGACGCCGTTGATAACTCATCTCGTCTCTGAACGCTTCGAAGCGAGTGGCGACGAATGTCCCCAGCTCGGTCAGCCGGTACACGTTCCCGTTCCGTTCGATCCAGTGGCGATCCTGAAAGCCCGCAAGAATTCGACCCAGCGTCGGGGAAGACGCTCCCGTTGCAGAACGGAGATCGTTCCGCGTACACGGATCGTCGGCCAGAGCCTCGAGCACTCCAACGCGATGATTCGACCTGATGAGGAACTCGATGTCTTCGCGTGTCGCATCCATGGCCATGATACGGGTTGGCATACAATAATCGTCTCGCCGTGCTCTCGTTGGGTCGCCAACCCGTCTCAGGCGTCTCGCCCCTCGAGCGAAAACCGTGTCTTCCCGATCGAGAGGTGCAAAAACGCGGGCACCGCGACGAGTGCGATGAGAATCTCGAGGCCGCCGACGATGAGGAACGCGTGACCGTATCCCCAGGCACTGGCGACGGTGCCGCCGATGAGAAAGCCGCCGAGGAACCCCAGGCTTCCGGCGAGATTGAACCCGGCCATCGCGACGCCGCGGCCGCTTTCGTCGGCGATATCGGTGACGAGGGCCATCGTGGCCGGGGAGATGAGCGCGCCCAGCACGCCGACGAGTATCATCGCTGCGGCAGCGACAGGTACCGTTGGGGCTACGCCGACGGCGAGGATGCCGAGGCCGTAACTGAGCGATCCGACGACGATAGGAATAGTGCGCCCGATTCGATCGGACAGTTTTCCCAGGGGGTACTGCAGGAGGGCGAAGGGAGCGAAAAAACACGCCAGCAACAGGCCAGTCATGGCGGCGTCGACCCCGAACGCGTCCTGAAAGTACAACGTTCCGACGAGGGCGAAAAAGCCGGCGGTAAGCCGGTCGACGAAGCCGAACGCGTACGGAATCGACAGCACCGGCCTCCGGGAGACGCTCGAGAGAATAGCCTTCACTCGACGTCGATGGCTGGGGGCCCTATCTTCAGCGAGGGTTACCAGCACGCTCACGACGGCCAGCAAAACGGCGGCCGCAACGAGGGGGGCACGCGGGTCGAGGGTGGTGAGCTGGCCGCCGACGGGAGCGCCCGTTGCCGCCCCAAGTCCGATGGCGATGCCCGCTGCGCCCATGTTTCGGCCGTGCCCACCCTCGAGGTCCATCAGCATCGTCATCGTGAGCGAGAACGCGCCGACGGTCATCGCGCCCTGAAATATCCGCACGAGCAAGACGCCCTCGAACGGGATGGTGCCGGCCGTCGCGATGACGGCGAGGGCGAAGTAGCCACCGGCCCCCGCGAGCGCACCGAGGACGATAAACGGTGTTCGTCGGCCGGTTACGTCGCTGGCGACACCCCAGACGCCGACGAAAGCGACGTACGCGGCGAATTCGGCGACGAGAAACCACATACTCGCATCGAGGGTCGTCTCCGTCAACGGCGAGGTCGGCTCATCGGCACCCAGAACTCCGACCAGTTCCGCGATACCTGGATACAACAAGAGCTGGGAGAACAACACTGCAAAGACCACGCTTGCGAGGACGATTCGGTCACGGCCGCTCGAGTGCACGACTCTCCGTTAGTACTGCGCGTATGAAGGCGTTTGTCTTCGGATTCGAGTTTCTTCCCGACGACAGATAATGGTCTGTGTTAGCACTTCTCTGTATTTGTCGGTTTTTGCCGTTACTGGCGTGCATAAGTTCCTCCAAAAGTATGCATACAAAACATGAGCGACGACTCGAGCGGCCCCCCATCGACCGCCGAATTCGGGACAGGGTGTATCCACGCGGGCTACGACGGCGATCCGGCAACCGACGCGGCCGCGGTCCCGCTCTATCAAACTACCTCCTACGTCTTCGATGATGCCGACAGCGCCGCTGCCATGTACGCCCTCGAGCGCGAGGGACACATCTACTCTCGCATCTCCAATCCGACGACGAACGTTCTCGAGGACCGTCTGGCGACCCTCGAGCGTGGGGCGGGTGCCGTCGCCACCGCCAGCGGTATGGCTGCTCTCGACTCGATCGTCCTCGTCCTGGCCGGCGTTGGTGACAACGTCGTCTGCTCGACGGACACCTACGGCGGCACGACGGCGTATTTCTCGAAGACGGCCAGCCGTCGGGGAATCGAAACGCGACTCGTTCCCACCCTCGACTACGACGCCTACGCCGAGGCTATCGACGAGGACACGGCGTTCGTTCACGTCGAAACGGTCGGCAACCCCTCGCTCGTTACGCCCGACTTCGAACGACTGGCTGAACTCGCCCACGACAGGGGCGTTCCACTGGTCGTCGACAACACGTTCGCGACGCCCGCGCTGTGTCGGCCACTGGAGTGTGGCGCTGACGTCGTCTGGGAGTCGACGACCAAATGGATTCACGGCTCGGGGACGACCGTCGGCGGAATTGTCGTCGACGGCGGCACCTTCGACTGGGGCGAACACGGCTACAGCGAACTCGCCGGACAGAACGACGCCTACCACGACGTCGATTTCAGTCGCGACTTTTCGGACGCCCCGCTCGCGGCCGCGATTCGCTATCGGTCGACTCGGAGCCTCGGAAACCAGCAATCCCCGTTTGACGCCTGGCAGACCATGCAAGGCCTCGAGACACTCGCGCTTCGCATCGAAAAACACTGTGAGAACGCGGCTATCGTCGCCGACTACCTCGCCGACCACGAGGACGTCGCGTGGGTGACCTATCCCGGCCTCGAATCCCATCCGACACACGACAACGCCTCCCGGTACCTCGAGGACTACGGCGGCATGATCGCCTTTGGCCTCGAGGGCGGGGACGAACCACGCGGCGGCTACGAGGCGGGGAAACGCCTCTGTGAATCGGTCGACCTCGCCCAGTTCCTCGCGAACATTGGCGACGCGAAGACGCTCATCATCCACCCAGCGAGCACGACCCACGGCCAGTTGACGCCGGACGAACAGGTTGACGCCGGCGTCACGCCTGACCTCGTTCGACTCTCGGTCGGTATCGAAGATCCGGCAGATATCCTCGCAGACCTCGAAGCGGGAATTTCGACGGCGACCGATCGAGGTGACCAATGACTACGAAAGACACCATCGATCTCGGCTCGTTTACCTTCGAGTGTGGCGAGTCTATTCCACGCCTCGAGGTGGCCTACGAGACCTACGGCGAGTTTACCGGCTCGAACGCTGTCCTCATCTGCCACGCACTGACTGGTAGCGCCCACGTCGCCCGACGCCCCGATGCGGGTGACCAGACGGCCGGCCAGGCCCGCGCCTGGTGGGGAGACGTCGTCGGCCCCGGCAAGGCTATCGACACGACCGAGTACTACGTCGTCTGTGCGAACGTACCCGGTTCGTGTTACGGCACGACCGGTCCCTCGAGTGTGAACCCCGAAACGGGCGAGTACTACGGCACCGACTTCCCGCCGGTGACCATCGGCGACTGGACGCGCGCTCAGCGACGCCTGCTCGACGAACTCGGTGTCGGTCGCCTTCGCGGGGTTATTGGCGGCTCTGTCGGTGGGATGAACGTCCTCGACTGGCTGCGGCGCTATCCCGACGACGTCGAGTGTGCGGGCGCCGTCGCCACGGCCCCGAGACTCGATCCGCAGTGTCTGGCCCTCGACACGGTCGCCCGGCGAGCGATCACGAGTGACCCTGCCTGGAACGGCGGCCACTACTACGGAGATGCGTCTCCGGACGGGAACGGCCAGGCACCAAATACGGCGGCGAACGGACCGAGCGATGGCCTCGCCCGAGCCAGACAGATCGGTCACATCATGTACCTCTCGAAGTCCTCGATGGACCACAAGTTCGGCCGTCGAGCGGCCGGCCGTGAAGCGACCAGAGAGACGCCGACCGACCCGGCTGGAGCCTTCTTCCCGTATCGTGAAGTGGAGTCGTATCTGGATTATCAGGCCGAACAGTTCGTCGACCGATTCGACGCCAACAGCTACCTGTATCTGACCCGGGCGATGGACGATTTCGACCTCGCGGCGGGCTACGAATCCGACGGTGATGCCCTGGCGGCCTACGAGGGCGAGTTGCTGTTGCTCTCGTTTACCGGCGACTGGCACTTTACCGTCGAACAGGCGGAGACGCTGGCCGAGGTCTGTCGCGGGACGGGTATCGACGTTGCCCACCACGTCGTCGAGTCCGATCACGGCCACGACGCGTTTCTCGTCGAACCCGAAAACGTCGGTCCACCGCTGTCAGATATGCTCGAGTCGGGGTTAGCCGGCCGCTCGATCACGGATACGGTCGAACGGGACCAATCGGATTCGTTCGCCCCGGTGCACACGAGCCTGTTTTCGAACTGACGAGTTCGGTAGTGAACGCGGTTTTCAAATTCGTTCGAGACAGTCAAAACACCTGTGCAGTGGCTCACTGGCCTTCATCTCGAATCAGTTGTGGACACATATGCCGAAAATTATAAAACTTATCTGTGAGATACCTTCGGTGATGGCAGACGAAAATCAAATGGAATATGACGAATCGGGGGCTGGACAGCCAGTACAGGGGGCCGGTGAGCAACCACAGGCAGCATCGGACGCGGGGTCTGAGCTGCCAGTCAAGGAAGGGGCCGTATTCGGCGTTGGCGCGTTCTTGCTGAGTTATCTGACGTCGTTGGCAGTCGTCATCGGGACGTTCGCCCTGGGTGGCGTCGACGCTGACGACATGGCTGCTTCCTGGGAGTTCGCCGCATGGGGGCTGCTTTCCGGACTCGGGGCGACGTTCGAGGTAGACGGTGAGGTCGCCTCACTCGTCAGTGCTGGAGGAGGATTCGGTAACGTCGCAATCGTGTTCATCCTCGTTCCCCTCGTCGTGTTGCTCGCCGCCGGCTACAGCATGGCAAAGTACACCGACGCGACGGATGCCGGTGAGGCAGCCAAGGCGGGCGCGCTCATCGTCCCCGGCTGGCTCGTGCTTGCCGTCATCTTCTCGGTCGTTGCGGAGTACGAAACCGACGCCGAAGTCACGATGGGCGTCGCAACCGGCGACGCCGTCCTCTACGCTGGCGTCCTGATCCCGGCGCTGTTCGCCATCGCTGGCGGTCTGCTTTACAGCTGGCCGGATCCGGTCGAGAAGGCGATGGAGAAAATCGACGGCTAACCGCAGCCACGCGCTTTTTTCGCGATTCGAGTCGCACACAGGTCAACGAACCGAAAGAATAACGACCGCCTATCTGGACCTACAGGTATGTCCCTCGACAGACGGCTCGAGTACGAGCCAGCGCCCTCCAGCGCGGCGGATACGACAGCGGAATCCGAACAGGAAGCGAGTGACTCGAGCGACGGCTACGACCTCTCGGTGCTGAAACCTGGCGCTGCCGTCGGACTGGGGATTTTCACGATTGCGTATCTCGTCAGTTATCAGTTCGTCATCGCCTCCGGTGGAGGTATCGCCGACGGTGGCGTCACCGACGGCGGGGAAGGCCCCGCCCGGTGGACCCTCGCTGGTTTTCTCCTGCTTTTGGTTAACGGCGGGACGTTCACCCAGGACATCGAACGGCTGTTGTACCCGGCCGATGTGTTGTTTCTGTTCGGGTCGATGATTTTCGTGCCCGTACTCGCCGTTCTCTTTCTGAGTGCCGGTGGGCTCATCGTTCGTCTCACCGAACCACAGGATCTACGATCGACGGTTCAGGCGGCAGCGGCCGTCGTTCCGAGCTATCTACTAGTGCTCGCGCTCGCGACACAACTGTTCTCGTACACGCCGGAGGGGGAAGACGTACCGTGGGGGGAGTTCGACTCGGTTGCGGTCACCCTCGACAGCACGTTGCTCGTGACGAGTGCCGTCTTTTCGTTCGCGTTCATCTGCCTGGGAGCCGTGATCGCCAATCGTGGCGTGGTGTTCGGATCGAACGGTGGTCGAACGCAACCAACCGGTCCGGGAATTGCCGTCGCCTCTCAGTCGTCGGATGCTGAAGGAACAGGTGACCACACCGCGAGGAAGACCGATTCGAACCATCGTCGAACCGCGGATACAGGCGAGACACGGCAGTCTGGCTCGAGAGAGACGCCAGAACCGACGCCTCGTTCGCCTGATGAATCTGTCGGGATGTCGACCGAGACGGGATCGGTCGACGACCACGAGCGCTATCGGCCATCGGACCGCTGACGCAAATCGGCCATCGGACCGCTGACGCAAACCGATTATAAAAACTGAACCAGTACTCGAGAACGCCCGCCGCTATTTCAGGACGCCAGCCCGTTCGAGTTCGTCGCGAACGCCAGCCATCGACGTGACGACGACGTCACAGTGTGGCTCGACGGCCGGTTTCGGCTCGAATCCGATCGCCAGCCCCGCAACGCGGAGCATCGGGAGGTCGTTTGCCCCGTCGCCCACCGCGACGGTTTCCTCGAGCGTCACGCCGACTGCGGTCGCGAGGTCTTCGAGTGCGTCGTCTTTGGTCCCCTCGATGAGGGGGCCCTCTGCATCGCCGGTCAGCGCCTCGCCGTCGCTATCGAAGGGGAGTCGGTTCGAGACGATGTGATCGACGGTGACACCTTCGCGTTCGAGTGCCGCCTGGACCCCGCGTTCGAAGCCGCCGGTGAGAATCGCCGTCGTCACGCCGGCGTCGCTGAGCGTCTCGAGCAGGTCGGCGGCTCCATCACGGAGTCTCACCTCGTCGTAGGCGGCCGTTACCTCGGCTTTCGGTAGTCCCTCGAGCAGGGCTGCTCTCGAGCGAAGGCTTTCGGCGTAGCCAATCTCGTCGTTCATCGCGCGTTCGGTGATGTCGGCCATCTCGTCGGCGACGTCGATCCGTTCGCCGAGCAAGACCGTCATCTCCGAATCGGAGAGCGTTCCGTCGAAGTCGAATGCGACGACAGTCATCGACCGAGGATTATCAGCGGTCGGTTAAACCCCTTCAGGTTCGTGCGAATCTCGAGCAGTGTCTCCCCTCGAGGATGTTACGGATGGCTACTGGCCGATTACTTACTACCGAGCAGGTGGCCGCTCTTCCGAGGGACGCTATCGTGTCTTCAGGACGTTCTCGAGCGGTCGCACGCAACCCGTCGCCAGCAGACGACTCGACAGCCGTGACTCGCATCTTGGAGACGCTCACTACGCAGCGGCCGCCGGTTTCTGATCGGCCGTTTTTCGTCCCCGAACAGGTGCGGTGGTATCACCGCCAGCGACTTCGCTTCCAGACCTGGCGGGCCTGCGGCCGCCAGTGTGTCGCCCCGATAGATCCGACGGCGACCCTCGAGATCCCCCCGGAAGCGATCACGCATACGCTCGACCCCTCGTGGCGACGGCGTCTCGAGGCGTCGACGCCGGGACACGTACAGGCGGTGACCGGCGGTGACTGGGACCGGACGGGGACGCGATTTCTCGAGAGCACCCCCTACCGAACGGTGGCCGACGTGCTTGGGTCACAGCGCGAGATAGAACTCGATGAAGCGGACAAGCTGGAGGCTCCGGCCGAGGGCTCGATAGCACGGCTCGAGTGGCTACTCGCCGATATCGCAACCGGCGGCTACCGGTCGGTTGCCGAACGGCGCAATCGGCGTCGCGATCCAACGGAACCATCGATACTCGACCCACATCCACAATTACCGCCGGCAAAAAGCGAGGTTCGCGTCACCGTCGGCCGCGATGGGCGCTTGCTCGTTCACAGCGGCCACGGGCGGCTGGCCGTCGCACGTCTCCTCGGGGTTCGGTCGATACCCGTCCACGTCTACGTTCGTCAAGAGCGCTGGCAGCGTCGTCGTGACCGAGTGGTCCTCACGGGCTCCGGCCGAGGGTCTCATCCGGATCTCGCTTGCCTCGAGCCATGATACAAGACGCGTTCGTTCCACTCTCGAGGAGGCGGTGCCGCTGATGCGGATTTCGGAAAACCGCGATTACAATTGTTCGATGCTGCCGTCGCTCGAGCGCTCGCGGAAGACCTGTCCTTCGAACAGCGTCACGACGACGTCGTCATCTTGCCAGGCGTTTGGGGCGAGTCCGGCCTTGCGGCAGGTTCGGTCCAGGTACTCGTGTTCGCTCCAGCCGTTTTCGACGGGAACCGTCGGGTAGAGCCAGCCGGTTTTGCCGCCACCGTCGATGGCGACGCCGTGGGTGCCGAGCTCGAGGTCTGCCAGCGGGTCGTCGGTGAGCACTACGTTGCGGACCGTACAGACCGAGACGGTAAGATTCGAGAGTTCTGAGGGGGTTACTTCCGAGCCACAGGAATCTCCGCTCGCGGCTTCGATTGCCGCGTCGACGATGACGTGACCGAGCTGTTCGCCCGAGCGATAGCCACCGGCACAGCCGCGCAGGCTGCCACGGCCGCGCGTGGACTCGAGGCGGACGAACGCGCCGCTGCGCTCGTAGAACGTTTCGCGCATACTGCCCGGATGTTCTCGTTGCCCGTTTTGTACGTACGATTCGACGGACTCACGTGCGAGTTCGACCGCTCGTGCGCCGTCTTCGTAGGAAAGGTCAGCGCCCTGTCGCTGGGACATACTCCAACACAAGGGCCTAGTTTCTCAAAAACGCTTCCATTCACTCACGCTTCGATTTAAGCCCGTTGACGACGACGACCGAGAGACTTAACCGAGCGACGGGCCTACGGTGAGTGGGAGAGAGAGCCTGGCTGCCGCGATAGTCGGGTCGGAAACGGCCCGACTACCACACGCGGTCGCTCCATCGGGGCGGCCGCGCCCGCGAGGAAAGTCCCCCCACCGTTCGGGTCGGTGACCGGGTGCAAGCCCGGAGCGGGAGACCGCTGGCTCTGGAACAGAAACGACACGTCTCGGTCCGACCGATGAGGCGCGCGAACCCAACCGCAAGGACGGGGAGACCCCGCCGAGGGTCGGCCAGTTGGCCGTTAGACGACCGAGGATCGATGGAACGGCGAATCCTCACCGGTGCAAGTCTATTCCGTTGGTAACCCGACAACGCCGCTTTCGCGGGCGGGATGGATGCTTAGCCGAATGCCGGGATGAACAGAAGGGGGCTTACTCCTCTCACCTACACTATCTTCAGAGCGGCCGCGCTTGTAGCGCCGCCCACAGCAGTCGTCTCATACGGTCCGCTGTACCTTTTTACCGATGATTGTCATACCGGGTCGGCAATCTCCGGGAAGAGAGGACAAAAACCGTCTCAGATACTCGTCATCAGATACTCGTCAGCGACACGTCGATACCGGTCTCGTTCTCGACGTTGTCGGTAATTGGACAGCGCGACTTGACGCCCTCGACCCAGGCCTCGAGTTCGGCGTCCGTCGCGTCGGCTTCGACCTCGAGGTCGACCTCCAGTCCCTGGAAACCCGGTCTCGCGTCGGTCTCCTCGCCCTTGTAGGCGGCGTAGTCGACACCACCCTCGACGGTGACCGTCAGGGAGTCGATATCGATGTCCATGTCTCGAGCAACCATCGTGCCCGTCGAGTTGAGACAGCCGGCAACCGAGCCAAGCATGTACTCGACCGGGTTGACGTCACGGCCGATTTCGAACTCGGCGTCGCCCGTGTCGACGGTCATCCGTTTGGGACTGATTCTGATTCCCTCGAGTGTGTACCACGATACGGCGTCGGATTGGTCTGCCATGCCCCATCGTTTGTTCGCGAAGGGGGTGTTTGTTTCGCCGGTTTTCGACAGCCGGGATTTGGCCGACTCGAGTGCCATAAACGGTGTTTGGGGCGAAAGCGTTCTGGCGGACTCTGACAGGAACGAAGGTCTGTAAAGCACGGTGCCTCGGTGAGATCCGGAGATTTGAACTCGCCAAGACGTTCCGGGCGTACGGGCTGTGGCTTGTCTGCTCAAATCTCCGGGTACGTTTCGCCGACACCTGCCGCTTGCGTTGCTCGCGGGTTGGTGTCGACAGAAACGTCCTGACGGAGATTTGAACTCCGGTCCCTGGCTCCGCAAGCCAAGAGGATAGTCCACTACCCTACCAGGACTCATCTATTCGTTACCCGGAAACAGTTAAAGCCCTTTCGAAAGGGATGGGCGTGATGGGTGTCAGTGGCAGCCATGGTGCCTGTCACGGCCGACTAGTGTCTCGGTTAGTTTGGTGCTAACCGGCCGATGAACGTTCTCGAGATCGAACTTGGACGTTGAGAACCGACTCGCGGACCGACTCGAGTAATCGGCGAAACGATGGAACGGACCTCTTTCGGTTGTTTGAGAGGTGAAACGGTACCGTGGACCGACCAGTCACCGTGTAGAGACACCGGTTTTACCTGGCGGGTCGGTCGACAGTATCAGCAGACAGTTGCTCGAGGCGAACTGGCATGTAACTGTTTTTTCGAACCGTTGCATCGTTGTGACTGTCTGAATTGGCGGTAATTCAGTCCGAAGTTCGGGGACGGTGACGGCCGCTTATATCGATATCCGGTGGCCACGAAACTGGCACTATGCCACGAACGACTCTCAGCAGACGACGATTCGTGACCGTTGCGGGCGCAGCCGGAGCGGTCGCGCTCGCGGGTTGTACCGATGACGAGGAAGCACCGATCGAGGACGACGACGGTATCGGGGACGATGGCGAAGATGGATTCGACGACGGTGAAGATGGTATCGACGACGACGGCGAGGAAGACGAACTCGACGACGACGGTGAAGACGATGACGACGGTATCGATGACGAAACGAACGATACCGATACGGACGATGATGGCGAGGAGACTGCTGATGAAGAAGACGACACGAATGACACGGACACCACTGACTAATCACGCATACGGGTAGTAATCGCTTCGTTTCCCCACCACTTGCGGCTTTTATTTTTGGTCCCACTGCCCCTCGAGTTTAAATACCATCCCGACTCCAGCGACAGCATGGAGAAACCGGGAACGCACCGACGGTCACACCAAATGGACAATGCTTATGCGCGGGCTACCCATGCACGAGCATAGAATGAGTGACATCGAGGGGATTTATGAGGACCTCGAGGCTGACGTCTCCCTCGAGGAGTTTCGGGAGGCTGTCGAGGCCAAAGTCGAGCAGATGGGCGGTCTCGCCGACGAGGAGACGGCGGCGATGCTCATCGCCCACGAACTCGGCGAGAGCGAGGTCAACGGCGTTGCCGACATCGAACCGGGGATGGAGGAAGCGAAGTTCGTCGCGAAAGTCCTGAAAATCGGCGAACTCCGCACCTTCGAACGCGACGGCGAGGACGAAGATGGCCGGGTCGTCAACGTTGAAGTCGCCGACGAAACTGGCAGCGTACGGGCTGCCTTCTGGGACGAACACGCCCAGGCAGCCGTTGACGAACTCGAGGAAGGGCAGGTACTCAAAATCAAGGGCCGGCCAAAAGAGGGCTTTAGCGGCGTCGAAATCAGCGTCGACGATGTGGAGCCGGATGACGATACCGAAATCGACGTCCAGCTGACGGACACGCATACGGTCGAATCGCTCTCACTCGGCCTCTCGGACGTGAACCTCGTTGGGGTGGTGCTCGACACCGGCTCGATCCGAACGTTCGACCGGGACGACGGCTCCGAAGGGCGAGTGGCGAACATCACCCTGGGGGACTCCACCGGCCGCGTGCGGGTCACCCTCTGGGACGACCAGGCTGACGTCGTCGACGAGTTCGAGGCAGGCGACACGGTCGAGGTCGTCGACGGCTACGTTCGTGACCGGGACGGCTCCCTGGAGTTGCACGTCGGCAATCGCGGTGCCGTCGAAGCCGTCGACGAGGACGTCGAGTACGTCCCCGAAAGCACGGCCATCGAATCGCTCGAGCTGGGTGAGACGACGGATATCGCCGGTGTGGTCCGCTCGGCGGACCCGAAACGCACCTTCGACAGGGACGATGGCTCGGAGGGGCAGGTCAGAAACGTTCGCGTCCAGGATGCAACGGGCGACATTCGCGTGGCGATGTGGGGCGAAAAGGCGGACATCGACCTGGGGCCGGGCGACGAGGTTGCGTTCGCCGACGTCGAGATCAAAGACGGCTGGCAGGACGACCTCGAGGCCTCAGCCGGCTGGCGGTCGACGGTGACGGTTCTCGGTGGAGCGGACGGTGCCGGGTCGGTTGGCGACGAGGACGCTGCTGGCAGTTCGGACACCGGCCTCTCGGCGTTCGCCGACGCCGACGCCGGCGGTGGCGAATCGACAGATTCCGAAGCTGTCGACACCGAATCCGCTGCGGACAAAGCGGAGCCGACGGGGCCGTCCGACGGCGAATCCGTCGAATTTACCGGTGTCGTCGTCCAGGCGGGTGACCCCGTCGTTCTGGACAACGGCGAGGAGACGATGAGCGTCGAGACGAGCGCTGACGTTGGCCTCGGCGAGGAAGTGACCGCCCGAGGGCAGATTCGTGACGGCCGCCTCGAGGCTGACGACGTGTTCTGACCGGGGGGTAAAGTAGCCAGTGCACACCCTATCGCCAGACGCCGTCGTGATAGGTGTGTAAATCGTTTCACTGCCTACGATCGTTTTTGTGACCGCTGATACATAGTGCGAGCGCATACCCGCGTCTTCAGGCGCGGGTCGAGCGGTAGGCATAGTGCGTCCGGCTCACGTTGCTACGAACAGTTGGATTCCCCACGTAACTCGGTAGTTTGAAGACCGTTGTCCACCATAGTGTGTAGTACGGATGAAGACCACACGACACGCGACCTACAACCTCAAATACCACATAGTGTGGTTGCCGAAGTACCGCAACTCGGTGCTGGTTAACGAGGTAGAAGACCGTGTGCGTCGAATCCTCCACGAAATCGCCGACGAAAAAGGATTGGAGATTGTCGACCTCACCGTCCAATCCGATCACGTTCACCTGTTCGTGAGTAGTCCACCGAAACACGCCCCGTCACTTCTCGCTAACTGGTTCAAAGGGATCAGTTCGCGGAAATACAACCACCGCTACGCCGACCACGACGGTGAGAAAATCAAGTGGGCGCGCGGCTACTACGCCGGAACAGCAGGACACGTCTCAAGCGAAACGGTTCAAGGCTACATCCAGCGTCACGAGGAGGACGAACAGTGACCGAACTCACCGAGACGCTGGAACTTAAGCTTGTGGAACCGAACACTCACAAGCACCGGAAGCTCTGCGAGACAAAACGAGCGTATCAAGACGCCCTCGAAGCCGCGTTCAACGCAAACTGCACCACTCAGACCGAAGCGAACGACGTGGTGGTCAACTACGACCTGAGCGGTTACGCGAAGAACGCGCTCAAGAAGTACGTTCCACAATTGTGCGGGGGAAGCTACGACGCCAAAGAGCTTCGCGACGACCACCCTGTTCGGTTCACGAACGAAGGCCCGAAGCTCGACCACAAGCCACAGAACGCAATCGAGTGGTACGTCAAAATCCCGCATCACAACGACTACCATCTCTGGTTGCCTGCCCAACCGAATCCCGAACAGCGAGAGTGGCTGGAAGCGTTGCACGCGGGGGACGCAAAGATGGGCGAGTGTCGGCTGTTCGACCGCGATGGTGTGTGGTACTTCCACATCGTCGCCACACGGGACGTGGAGGAACGATCCAGTTCGGCGGACGAAACGCCGATTGGGGTAGACATCGGGGAAGCCTCTTTGTTAACGGTGTGTCACCGTGACGAGCGCGGCTCCCCGGCTACATCCAACCTTTGGAACGACGAAGGGAAGCGAGTACGACAGCTCCGTGAGACGTATTTCACGGCGACTCGACGCCTTCAACAACGCGGAAGCGAACGTATCGCCGAATCCTACGGCGATTCACTCTGGCGACAGATAGGCGACATTCTCCACACGGTCACGTCGGAGGTCGTCGCCTACGCAGACCAATTCGACAACCCTGTGTTGGTTCTGGAAGACTTGACGCATATCCGCGAGAACATGGACTACGGCGCGTTCATGAACCGTCGGTTGCACGGATGGGGCTTTGCGAAGATGCACGCCCAACTCCGCTACAAAGCCGCCGAGAAAGGGATTCGCGTGGAGACGGTGAATCCCGCCTACACCTCAAAGGCGTGCCACTGTTGCGGAGAACAGGGCTACCGCCCCGATCAAGCGACGTTCACGTGTTCCAACTCGGCGTGTTGGGTTTCGGAGTACCACGCGGACATCAACGCCGCGCTCAATATTGCAGACCGCTACCTCAGCGGAGAGAGCCATTCAAGAGAAGACACGAGTGGCGATGACTCGGCTGAGGAAGGGGGCCGTTTGACCGGCCCACAAGACAGCCAAGCCGATGCTGAAGCCCAGCAATTGACGCTTGGATCGTATGCGTCTTGAAACCTTAGGTTCGAATCGCTCGGCCTGAAACCCTATGGTGGGATTCCCGCGACTTTAGGCGCGGGAGGAGGTCAAGAAGCATCCGAACGCAGTTCGACCGTTCGAACTGTCGCCTGTACGAAAAGCGTTAAGAAGGTTTACTCCGGCTATCTGTGTATGAACGTCGAACTCCCGTTCGCTCCGGTGGACACGATCATCCGGCGAAACGCGGGGGACCTTCGGGTGAGTGCTGGGGCGGCCGAAGAACTCGCAAAGGAGATCCAACGTCACGGTGCGCGATTGGCCGTGGGTGCGGCCGAGCGGGCGACGGCAGACGGCCGGAAGACGTTGATGGCGAGTGATTTCGAGGTCGAAACCGTCGTCGACGCTGACGCTCTCGAGTTACCGGTCGCCCCGGTCGACCGCATTGCACGGATCGATATCGAAGATCACTATCGCGTGTCGATGGATGCGCGGATCGCCCTCGCAGACATCCTCGAGGATTACGCCGATAACGTTGCCAGAGCTGCGGCGATACTGGCGCGTCACGCCGACCGTCGGACGATCACGGCGGACGATATTGAGACCTACTTCGCGCTTTTCGACCATCGATAACGTATGCGCTTTGGGTATAGCAACACCTGTCTCGAACACGATCCTGGCCCGCGCCACCCGGAGACGCCGGACCGGTTGCGGGCGATTCGAGAGGGACTCAAACGGAAACACGGCGTCGAATACGTCGAAGCCGATCCGGCGTCGCTCGAGACGATTTCGGGCGTTCACGACCGCTCGTATCTCGAGGACGTACGGGAGTTCTGTGCGGATGGAGGCGGAAACTGGGACCCGGATACGACTGCGGTCGAAGAAACCTGGGATGCTGTTCGGATGAGTGCGGGACTCGCCTGCTGGGCGGCGGACCGAGCGCTCGACGGCGATGACGGTCGCGAAACGCCGTTCTCGATCGGACGGCCACCGGGCCATCACGCCATCTACGACGACGCGATGGGCTTTTGCTTCGTGAACAACGTCGCGGTTGCGGCCCAGTGGGCGCTCGATGCGGACGCCTACGACGTCGACCGCGTCGCCATCGTTGATTGGGATGTCCATCACGGCAACGGCACCCAGGACATCTTTTACGACCGCGAGGACGTGTTCGTGGTTTCGGTCCACGAAGCGGGGCTGTATCCCGGGACGGGTGCGGTCGAAGAAACCGGCGCTGGCGATGGCGAGGGTACGACGATGAACGTCCCGATGCCGGCGGGTGCGGCCGATAGCGGCTACGTCGCGGCGTTCGAACGCGCAATCGTGCCCGCACTCGAGGACTACAACCCGGACCTCGTGTTGGTCAGTGCCGGCTTCGACGCCCATCGTCACGACCCGATTTCGCGGATCCGACTCACGTCGGAAGCCTACGCGCTGTTGACCGACCGAATCAGGTCGCTCACCACGTCAGTCGATGCCGGACTCGCCTTCGTCCTCGAGGGAGGATACGGACTCGAGGTGCTCGCAGAGTGCGTCGCGCTGGTCCACGAGACGTTCGATGGGCGCGACCCGCTTGGGCCGGACGACGAGGTCGACGAGAAGGTGACCGAGCTGCTCGAGGAAGTTCTGGCGGTTCACGATCTCGAGTGACGTTTCTCTGACGTCCGCCCTGGTGTGTTTCTCGGACGTCAGTTCTGGTGTTGCAACTGACAACGGATCCTCTATCGTGTTCTTTTATTCACAGGACTTCGTCTCTTAGCCAACAAACTCATGAGGACTGATGATATATGAAACCGGTAATGAACCGAAGAGCCGTTCTCGCTAGCACCGGTGTCGTCGGCCTCGCGGGTCTGTCTGGCTGTCTGGGCCTGGCTGGACTCGACGAACACGAATCGAAGCCGGCCGGGGTCGACCGGTCGGTGCTCGACGATACCGGGTACGACCAGACCGGAGTCGAACCGCTCAGTATTCAGGAGGAGTTCGACGCCGTCCTCTTCAGCGAATCGGTCAGTGTGACAAACCACATGACCGAACACGACAAGGAAGTCGAGATTCCCGGAGTGGGAAGCCAGCGGGCGGCCACCTTCGTGGTATTGACGACGCCGCAGGTATCGGTGCTCGGTCGTGAGCTCAACCCTGTCGGAGAGATGTCGACTCGAGAGCTGGTCGACCTCGTTGCAGACAATTACGACGATATCGGCGACCCGAGGCCGGTCGGTGAGGAGGAGGTCACCGTCTTCGGAGAGACGACGACGATGTCACGATACAGTACGCAGGCTGACTTCGACGGCACCGAACTCGACGTGCTCATGCACGTGACCACCGCCGTCGAAACCGAGGACGATCTTCTCTTTACCGTCGGCGTCTATCCCGAAGATCTCGAGGACGTCGAGAGTGACAATATCGTCGCGCTGGCCGAGGGTGTTATCGGGGACGCTCACGAGTAGTCGGCCGACGCGATTCGGAGTGGTATAGCGACACCCGAGACTCAATTCGGAATTTGTAGCAAATAGATTGTAAATCTATATCTACGGGCTCGGCTCGAAATAGCGCCGAAGCGCCGGACCGAAGTCTTCGAGCAGGTCGCTCAGTTCGTCGTCGACGAGCACCGTGTAGCCGTCTTCGAGCGCCGTTTCGACGTGCGTACCGAGGCTGACGTCGAAGAGGCTTGGGCTCTCGAGGAACTCGAGCGCGCTGGTACACGTACGCTCCCGCTCGACCACGTATCGGTCGCCATCGATGAACGGCCCGTAGACGCTGTCGTCGTCGACGTAGGCGGCGAAAAACCCTTCGGCGTGGTCTCGGATGTGAACAGGTGGTCCCTCGTGTCGTTCGATTTTCGGCCGCGTTCGAACGCCGACGTCGAACAGCAAGACGGCGGTATCGGCTGCCATCGTCGTCTTGCGGAGGACGTCGAAGCCCCTGGTGTCGAGGGCACGAGCGATTCCATCGAGGGACTTGTGCAGTTGTGGATACAGCTGATCATCGACCAGGTCGGGGATGTCGAACCTGATCGCGAGCGACGTTGCCCCCCGCCGCTCGAGGTGCGTTTCCAGTTCGGCGGGCTCGAGTGGGTCGGGGTCGGCAGGTCTGAAGTACTCGAGTGCTGGCTCGGAGAGGAGCGCTCGTGCGTAGTGCTGCAAGCGGGCGACATTCGCCGGTGAGCAGACGGCAGCGACGTTTCGCGTGGGGTCTGTTGGGTCGATGACGATCAGTGGGTCATCGAAGCTGACCGACCCGTGATCTTCGGGGTCGAGTTCGACCGGCGGGTGCCAGTCGGCGGCGGCCTCGAGTAGCGGCCGGAAGCCGCCGTATTCGAGGACGAGCAGTTCGGTCAGATACCCGCTAAAGCCCGCAGTCCGGAGGTTGGAGCCGTAGACGCCGATTCCTTTCAAGAACTGTTTGGTGACGCGGCTGTCGTCGGCCAGGGTCTCGTCCAGTCGGCGATCGAGGTAGCGGTTGTGAAACGGTGTGCGGTCGACGGCCGAGCGGATATCGCTCGCTCGCTCGAGTCGAAAGCAGGGGACAATGTCGATGTCGAAGCCGTCGTAGGTGCCTTTGACGTACGGGTGTTCGGCGTACTCCTCGTGGCCCGAGGGGAGCGTTTCGTGGCCGACCTCGAGGCCGACGCGCTCGAGGGTGTCGCGGTCGGTTTCGGGTGGAAACCGAACGAAGATGTCGATGTCTCGGTCGCCACTGACCCAGGTGTTGCGGGCGGTGGAGCCGACCTGCACGACGTCGGCGTCGGGGATACGTTCGGTGACGGCAGCCGTCGCTCGTGCACGGAGGGTGGTTGCCACCTCCTCGAGACGCTGGCGTTCGGTTGCATCAGGCGTACTCTCCCGTCGTATCGCCTCCGTGACGGCCTCGAACGACATGGCTTCGGCCGGTTCGTCGGCACCCTCCTCGGTCATATCCGTATGGTACTCGAGGGGTGATAGAAAGGCTGTCGACACAGCCTGTGAACCGATGACAGCATGAGGGCAAAAACGAAAGCCCTATCAAATCAACCCGACAACGAGGAGATGAGCCGAAGTAGCTCAGTTGGTAGAGCACCTCGCTGTTAACGAGGCGGTCCCAGGTTCGAGTCCTGGCTTCGGCGCCTTTCTCGTATCGTTGCCCACGAAGCGATGGCTCCGCCAGCGAGTGTGAACTCGAGCCGGGAGCCTTCGATATATTCGTCTGTTACCGGTGGCGCTCCACTCGTTACCGGAGGTACATCCGCCCTCGCCGATGAAACTGCCCGCATTCAGCGACACACGGCAGCCGAAAAAGCGCCGTCACTGGAAACCGATGGCTGTCTCCTCTTCGAGTTCGAGAACGGAGTAGTCGACTGTTTCGACACCGCTGTAGCCTCGCGCTTCGTTGACGAACCGTGCGATGTTCTCGAGGTTCGTTTCGAGGACGAACAGTTCGAGGCAGTAGGTGCCGACGTGACTGTGGGTGTTCGACGCAATCGCGGCTTCGTACTCGTGTCGGAGTCCAGTGACTTCGTGCTCGACGGACTGGCACCCAAACTCGTACAGGATCGTGATGACGGCGGCGAGCGGTTCAGAAGTAGGGTGGTCGTCTTCGAACTCTTCGAGCAATGAGCGTGCTCCTTCTCGGACGACTTCGCTCCGGCCGGTGTACTCGTGGCGGTCGGCGAACGTATCGAGTTGCTCGAGCAACTCGTCGGGCATGGAGATGCTGACGACGGGCATACGGTCGGACTCAGTAGTGGTGGGGTAATAGTTGTTACTTTCAACTTTAGAAGAAACAAGGATTAATAACTCTTGCAGTAAACATCATAATATGGTTGCAAGTGACAATCGTATTCCGGTCACCGTGCTCAGTGGCAGTCTCGGAGCGGGAAAGACGACGACGTTGAACCACGTGCTGACCGCTGACCACGGGTACGAGGTGGCGGTCGTGGTCAACGACATGGGTTCGATAAACATCGATGCCGAAGCCGTCACCCAACAAACGGACCTTGGGGGTGACGAAGAGATTATCGAACTCTCGAACGGGTGTATCTGCTGCCGTCTCCGTGGAGATATGCTCGAGGAGGTCGGTCGACTGGCGGAACAACGCGATTTCGATTACTTGCTCGTGGAATCGTCGGGTATCTCCGAGCCGATTCCGGTCGCTCAGACGTTCGCCCTCGGATTCGAAGACGCGGCGTTCGACCCGACTGACACCTACCGTCTCGATACCATGGTCACCGTCGTGAACGCCCACGCGTTCTGGGAGTCGTTCGACTCGGGTGCGTCGCTGACGAGCGACGAACTCGCGCCCGAAGCCGGCCGTATCCCCGAGGAGGTGTTGCTCGATCAGATCGAGTTCTGTGACGTTCTTTTGCTCAACAAGTGTGACCTGGTTCCCGACGACGCGCTCGAGGAGATCGAAGCGGTCCTCTCGAAACTCCAACCCCGGGCGGAACTCGTTCGAACGGAGTTCGGCCGGATCGACCCCGGGAAGATACTCGGGACCGATCGGTTCGACTTCGAGGCCGCACAGAGCGGTGCCGGCTGGAAACACGAACTCCACCACGACCATCACCACGACCCACAGGAAGAACACGACGTGACGTCGTTCGTCTACGAGCGAAAACGCCCGTTCCATCCGGAGCGAATCGCCAGCGCCCTCACCCAACTGCCCGACGAACTCGTCCGCGTGAAGGGCTACTTCTGGAGCGCCGGGCGAGAGGACGTCGCGATGGGGGTCGACAAGGCGGGAACGTCCGTTCGCGCGGGGCCGGCGGGCGAGTGGATCGCTACCCTCCCGAAAGCAAAACGGGAGCAGTTCTTTGCCGCGCGTCCTGGGATCGAATCGGACTGGGACGAAACGTGGGGTGATCGGATGACTCGTCTGGTCTTTATCGGGCGAGCGTTCGACGACGACACCTTCGTCGACGATCTCGATGCGTGTTTACTCACCGACAGAGAGATGGACGAAGCCTGGTCGACGTATCCGGACCCCTTCGAACCACCTGAACCCGCTGGCGAATCGGATGCCGACTCCGAACCGGAAAACAAACGTGAGTTCGGCGTCGCTACCGACTAGATGGCAGTTCCAGTCACGATCCTCTGTGGCGCACTCGGTGCGGGTAAGACGACCCTCCTCTCGACGGTTCTCGAGCGCGCGAGCGACCGCGAAATCGCCGTCGTCGTCAACGACGTCGGCTCGGTCAACGTCGACGCGGACCTCGTGGAGGCACACACCGACCTCGAAACCGGCGAGGAGGTACTGGCGCTCGAGAACGGCTGTATCTGTTGTAGCCTCGGTGGCGAACTCTCCCGGTCGGTGGTCAGGCTCTGGAAGCGCTACGATTTCGAGTACCTGATCGTCGAGGCCTCTGGCGTGGGCGAACCCGAACCCATCGCTCACCAGTTCGTCCGGGGCCCTCCTGGCGGCATCTACGACCTGGACGCCATCGTCACCGTCGTCAACGCTCGCCAGTTCCACGACACGTTCGTCGACGGCGACGACCTCGAACCAACACAGCAAGGTCCCGACGAAGATGGTACGCGGCCGTTTGCTGACCTCCTCCTCGAGCAAGTCGAGTTCTGTGACCTGCTGGTACTCAACAAGTGCGACCTCGTGGACGGGGCCGAACGCGATGCCGTCGTCGCCCTCCTCGAGACACTTCAGCCGAACGCCCCTGTCGTCACCACCGAGTACGGCGACCTCGAGCCCGATGCCGTGCTCGAGACGGGACTGTTCGACTTCTCGGCGGCGAGGGCGGCTGCTGGCTGGAAGCAAGCGATCGAATCGACGGCCGCTGACGGCCACGAACACACAAAGAGTGGTGACGAGCACGAGGGCCATGCACACGGGCATGAACAGGACGACCACGATGACCACGACCACGATGACCACGACCACGATCACACACACCCACCCGAACGCTACGGCATCACGGTCGAAACGTTCCACCGCGTCCGTCCGTTCCATCCCGAACGATTTCTCGCGTTTCTCGAGAACCCGCCCGCGGGACTCGTTCGGGCGAAAGGGCTCACCTGGATCGCCGGGCGGGAACGAGCGGCGATCACGACGAGTCTGGCCGGCACGGAGACCAGCCTCGAGGTCACTGGCCGCTGGATAGCGAGCTTTTCCGAACGCCAGCAAGAGACTTACCGCGCCGGGCAACCCGATCTCGCCTGGGACGAGCAGTGGGGTGACCGCGAGAGCCGACTCGCACTTATCGGCCACGACCTCGATCTCGAGGCCGTGATCGAACGCCTCGAGGAGTGCCTGCTCACTGACGCGGAGATGGACGACGACTGGTCGACGTTCGATAATCCGGCTCCAACCGCCATGAACGAACGACGCATCGTCTCGAGTCGGGACGACGGCGAGACGAACCGGTAGCCGAGCGTTCCACCAATCACTATAGGCCCCCGAACCCAGAGAGTATCTATGACAAAATCAACCGACCGACGCAGTACCGACGAGCATGGCCACGATATCATCGACCCATTGCACGTCGCTATCGTAACCGTCTCGACCTCGCGGGCGACGGCCGAGGGCGAGCCCGAAGACCCTGGCGGTGACACCATCGCCGAGTGCTTCGAGGCCGACGGGCACGAAATACGGGCTCGAGAACTGGTCCGGGACGACTACGCGACGATTCGAACCGCCGTTCGAAGCCTCGTCGTCCAGCCCGATATCGACGTGGTGCTCACGACCGGCGGGACGGGCGTCACCGCCGACGACGTCTCGCCGGAGGCGACCCGCGCGCTGTTCGAACGCGAACTCCCCGGATTCGGCGAACTCTTTCGCTCGCTCTCGTGGGACGAAGTCGGTACGCGGGCGATGGCCTCCCGGGCAACCGCGGGCATCGCCGCGGATACCCCCGTATTCTGTCTCCCCGGGAGCACCAACGCCTGTCGCACTGCTTGCGAGAAACTGATCGTCCCCGAAGCCCCGCACCTGGCAGGCCTGGCGACCAAACACCGGGTCGGGACCGACACCCAGACGCTCGCTGACTTCGAGCCCGACGACCAATGACGCTGTACGGCATCGGGCTGGGGCCCGGCCAGGCCGACCTCGTGACCGTCCGCGGGAAGCGATTGCTCGAGACCGTCGACGTCGTCTACTCGCCCGGCCGACTCTCCCGGTCGGTCGCCCGCGAATACGTCGACGACGAGCGCATCGGCGACCTCGAGTTTCCGATGACTCGAGACCCCGAGACCCTCCGGACGGCCTGGCGCGAGGCCGCCGACGTCGTCGCCCCACAGGCGCAGACGGGTGACGTAGCGTTCGTCACGCTCGGCGATCCGAACGTTTACTCCACCTTTGGTCACCTCCGACGGACCCTCGAGCGCGACCATCCCGAGGTCGACCTCGAGGTCGTTCCCGGCGTGAGCTCCGTCACCGCGTTCGCGACGGCCCTGGGAATCGAAATCGAAGCCGGAAGCGAACTCGCGTTGGCCGAAGCGGCCGACGGTGCGGCCCCAACGGTTGCCGACCGCCAGATTCTGTTCAAGGTTACTGATGCACCCGAAACCGCGCGGGGACTCGAGGCGGCCGGGTACGACGTCGTGTTTGGTCGCCGGCTGTTCATGGAGCAGGGGGAGACGGTCGTCACAGACGACCCGAGCGAGCTAGCTGACCGCGATTATTACACCCTCGCGTACGCCGAACACCGCGAGTGTGATCGGTCGGGGATGCTCGGAGATCCGAAAACAGACAGCAAGCGTTAATTACTCCGCCCGATTTTATTTCGCGTACGGGCCCTTAGCTCAGTCTGGTTAGAGCGCTCGGCTCATATCACCGTCTGCTCGATGTGAGATGGTGGGGGATACCGAGTGGTCGTTGGTTCAAATCCGGCAGGGCCCATCCGCAAAAAACCTGTAGTGTGGCCGATATCGAATCGGCTGTTTTTGACGGATTCACCAACCCAGAGATAGCGAATTCTATTGTAACTCGAGCGGAGTCTGAACCGGAGCCGAACCAGTCACTGTTTGGGGGTCGTCGCTGTCGTGCGAAATTCGTAGCCGAAATGGGGTGGTCTGCGTGGCGGTAAGTCACGGTGGCCTCGAGGCGAACTCGACGTGTCTTCACTGTGGAGCCCACGTTAGCGAGCAGTTCGCTCGAGTGTTCACCCGTAGGGGGCGTCGGGATCATGGCGTTTTGATTCTCCGGTGGCGGGAACGGACTGAATAGTATTTCTCCGTTCGTATCGTATACTCTCTCATGTCTACGATATCCTCACGTCGGCTCCCAACCAGCCAGTTTATCCTCGGTGTTATCGTTGTACTGGTCGGAATATTGCTCCTGTTGCAGTCGACTGGCGTCTTCCCGACGCGGAACGTATTGCTGTACGTTCCGCTGCTGTTCGTCGCCGTTGGCGTCTGGGCACTCGTCCAGAGTCGCTTCCGGAACGTCGTCGGCCCCGTCGTGTTGATCGGTATCGCCGGTGCGGCACAGGTGATCGCGCTCGGTTACGCCACCGTCGAACAGGTCGTCGTCTACTGGCCAGTCCTCGTCATCGCGTTTGGGCTCTCGATCGTGCTCGGCCAGTACCGATCGCGAGTCCACCAGACTGACGACGTCTTCACGTCCGCGTTCGCCGCGTTCGGCAGCAACGAAAAACGAAACAGTTCGAAGGCCTTCACTGGGGCAGAACTGACCGCTGTCTTCGGAGGGACTGAACTCGACCTTCGGGATGCCGAAATCGTGGACCGTCCGGCACGGATCAATGCCGTCGCCATGTTCGGTGGTGTGGACATTATCGTTCCCCGCGAGTGGAAGGTCCAGATGGACGTCTTACCCGTGTTAGGTGGGGCCTCTGACGACCGTCCTCGCCGTGACGGTGAACACGAGGAAGTCGATCTCGTCGTGACCGGCTTTGCCGCTTTCGGCGGCGTCTCGGTGACCGACTAATACCGACTGTTGTCGTCTCGTACCGTTCAACGAGAAATCGGAGCCCGGTTCACGTCGTCGATTCACTCCTGGTCAATCGTCTCAGGACGACGTACAGGACGACGAACAGCACGAGAAAAACGGTTCCTCCCTGCAACAACATGGTGAGCCGGTCTTTCTCCTCCTCGGCCACCGAGTCGTCTGTATCCGCCTCCTCGAGTGGCTCTTCCGCCCTGTCTGGGTCTGTTTCAGGCGTTCGTGGGTCTGTCTCGAGCGTTTCGCCGGTCGTTTCTTCGACAGCCTCGAGAATCGAATCACGGAGTGGTGACCCCATGCCGACTTTCACCGCTTCCGTGGCGAACCACTGAACGAGGTCGTTTTCCAGGTCGAGTGTTTCGATTGCGGATGCCATCGTTATCGGTCTCCGCATAGCGTGTAATTTTGTGACATGGTGCTGTGGCGTTTGACGATACCACGTGCTGACAAATAATTGGTGAACATTGTGCTGTCAACATTCTTCGGTCCCAATCGCTCGTCCCACACATATCCCTTGCAGAAGACGCCCCACAGATCTTTCCCTCGAGTCGATGTAGTCCGGCGACACCATGACGACAGCGACTGACAGCGTGGCGGCGTATGGCTACGGTGGTCGGTTCTACTGGCTGGTCGGCGGCGCGGGCGGCGGGATATTCAGCACGGCACTGTTTGGCGGGCTGTTGTGGCTGATCGACCCGACGATCATTACCGAGACGATACCGGCCATCTACGGCCTCGAGCCGGGAACAGTCGGATGGGGGTTCCACCTGCTGCACGGCCTCGTACTCGGCATCGGGTTCGGCCTTCTCATCAGCCGGCCGGTCGTGTTGGGGACGATCACCGCGGCCGTCGAGACGGATGCGCTGGCGGCACTGGGACCTGGCGCTCGGATCACGATGGCGGGCGTCGTCTACGGCCTCGCAATCTGGGCACTGCTGCCAGTGATCGCCCAGACGTTCTGGATTACCGTCACTGGGATGTCCGACACGACCTTCCCGACGGTCGCGTTCGAGAGTCTGATCGGGCACCTGCTGTGGGGGCTCGTCCTCGGGGCAGTATTTTCACTGTTCGTCGAGGTAACGCCGGAGGCTCGAGACGCGACGGCCCCGTTCGATGAAGCGGAATAGTGGCCAGGAATGGAGAGTGTCGAGACGCCGAGTGGCGAGTCTCTCGAGTGATGTCGACCAGCGTCGCCGAAAACGTTCCTCGGGTTCGGTTTTTCAGTACCCGGTCACGTCGTTACTGACCGTCGACTCCGCTACTCGAGGCGTTCTCACCGTTCGACTCGAGATACCGGCGTCTGACGACCAGTACGGGACAGACGGCCTGCTCGGCGACGATCTCGGAGGTTTCACCGAAGATCAGTTCGCGAACGGAGGGTCGGTCCTCGCCGAGGACGACGAGGTCGTGGTCGTCGGCTGCCTCGAGGATCACCTCGAGCGGGTCGTCGTCGACGACGACCGATTGCGTGACGCGGGACCGGTGGACGCCCGTCTCTTCGAGGGTTGCTGTGGCTTCCTCGAGCAGGCTCTCGCCGACGGCCCGTCCGTCGTCGTCGTCGCTGGCAACGTGTAAGAGGGTTATTGCAATATCCGTGCCAGCGGCGACGGACCCCACGAGTCTGGCGATGTGTTCGACGTTGACGTCGCCACGAATCGGGACGAGGACGTCATCGAGAATTGGCGCGGGGTTCAACAACAGGACCGAATCGCAGGCGTGTTCGACGGCGAGGCGCTCGAACGTTTTCATGGCGTCGTGGGTGAACACCAGCCGTTTCGTGACGTCGCCACCGGCGTTTTCGAACGCGGTGACGAGGGCGTCGAGTTCGTCCTGTGCTTTGTCTTCGAACTGATTTCGTGCCTGACTCGGTGCCGTCTGGTCGGGAAGTTCGTGGTAGCCAAGCAGGACTACCGGGACGGAACTGAACGTTTCGACTATCGTTTCGGGCACCATCTGGCCGCGAAGTATCTCGACCGGCACCAGCACCCGGTGTGGAGCGTTAGACATCGGTGACCCCTCCTCGTAGCGATACGTCTCGAGCGTAATAGAGGTACCACACGGCGGCCCCGATCATGACCACGATGCCGATTGCCTGGGAGAGCCTGTCCATGAACGCGATGAGCCCGAAACTCGAGAGCGCACCGATCACGGGCACGAACGGATACCCAGGCGTCACGAACGTTGGGTCGTACCAGTCAGGATCCTCGCGTCGAATCACGAGCAAGGCGACACAGATCAGACCGTACATCACCAGATGCAGGAAGGAAGCGACCTCTGCCAGCAGTTCGGTCTGGCCGGTAGCGACCAGCACGATGACGGGGCCGCCAACGAGCGCTAGCGCGATGTGTGGCGTGCCGTATTTGAGGTTGACGCGACTCGCCTGTGGCGGAACGAGGGCATCCCGACTCGTCGCGTACAGGGCTCGCGAGGCCGACAGAATCGAGGCGTTCGCACTCGAGACGGTGGCGAGCAAGCCCGCGATGAGAATGGCGACGGCACCGGGTAGACCGAAGAACTCGCGAGTGACTTCGACGATGGCGGTTTCGCCGGCCCGCTCGAGCTCGCCGGTCCCGAGGGCGCTGGTGGCGACGAAGATGGTGAGTACGTAAAAGACGCCGACGATGACCACGGAACCGACCATCGCGAGCGGGAGGTTACGTCCGGGATCTTTGATTTCGCCGGCGACGGTGGCGACCTGCGCGAAGCCGAGGTACGACGTGAAGACGAGGGCGGCCGTCGTCAACACCGGAAAGTACCCATCGGGCGCGAACGCTTCGGGGACCGTCTCTCGGCCGAAGACGCCGACGCTGTCAAGGATGCCATACAGGAGGAAAATCGAGAGGATGACGAGCAACAACGAGACGATGGCGTTCTGGAGCGTAGCGGTGTTTTCGGTCCCGCCCATACTCATTGCCGTCAGACCGACCGCCCCGAGGACGCCCAGCCCGGCGACGAACAGGGCGCGGTTGCCGATGTCGATCCCCATCTCGAGGAAGACGGCAACGGCGTACTCCCCGAAGCCGACGAGGTAAAACGCCGAGGCGAAGACCAGGCCGAGCCACAGACTGATGCCGACGATGGCGCCGAAGGCGGTGCCCATACCTCGCGAGATGAAAAAGTAGCCGCCGCCGCTTCTGGGCATCGCGGTGGCGAGTTCGGCCGTCGGGATCGCGACGAGTAAGGCGATCACTGCCCCGATGGCAAACGACCCCATCGCGGCGGGGCCTGCCTCGCCGGCTGCCAGCCCTGGAAAGACGAATATCCCGGCCCCGATCATCGTTCCGATACCGATGGTGAGTCCACCGGTGAGGCCGATGGTTCGCTCTAGTTCGGTCCCCTCCTCGTGTTTCGTGGCCTCCTCGGTGACAGTCCGGTTGTCAGGTGGGGGCTCTTCACTCATACGTGACTGTTTGATGCACTGACGAAAGGGCGTTTTGCTAGCCCATCGAACAGATACCTTATACGACAGGATATCGAAAGGGAATATCCGAACGGACGTACTCGATACCGACGACAAACCATGCTCTCTGAACCCTGGATCTCCTGGCTACCGCCCGACGTCGTGAAACTGCTGGTTGCCGTTGCTCTCGGGATGTTTCTCGGCCTCGAGCGCGAGTGGTCCGAAAAGGACGCCGGCATTCGGACGTTCGCGCTCATCACGCTCGCCGGCGCGGTGTTTACGATCCTCGAGCTACCGGCACTGTTGATCATCGCTGGTGTACTCGTTCTGGCACAGGGGATTATGCTCGGTATTCGAGGTATTTTCGCCGACGAAGCGGGACTCTCGTTGACCACGTCGATCAGCATGATGGTCGCTTACGGGGTAGGGATTCTCGTCGCCTCGGGGCTGTTCATCGAGGGTGTCGTCGTCGCATTGCTTTCCTCACTGTTGTTGGTCTTGCGCCGTGAACTGCACGGATTCGCCCAGGACCTCTCGAAAGAGGAGGTTCGCAGCGCCAGCGAACTCGCCATCCTGGCGTTCGTGATCTATCCGTTGTTACCCGACGAACAGCTCGGTCCCTGGGACGCGATCAACCCGCGTGTCGTCTGGTTACTCGTCATCGCCATGAGTGCTATCGGCTTCGTGAACTACATCATCATCCAGAAGTACGGCACTCGAGGCATCGGCGTGAGTGGTTTCGTCGGCGGTCTCGTCAACTCGACGGCCGTCGTCGGCGAAATCGCCTCCCGATCGAATCGAAACGAGGCATTCGCCGGCCTCGCCGTGAGTGGTATCTTGCTCGCTGATGCCGCAATGGCGTTTCGGAACACGCTCATCATCGTGTTTTTCCTGCCGGAACTCGCGCCGGTCATCGGCACCCCGCTGCTCGCGATCACCGTCGCCGGCATCGGGCTCTCGGTGGTCATGGGAAGCTGGAGTGAGGCGTTCGACGCCGAACTGAAATCCCCGTTCAGCCTACGTAGCGCGCTCAAATTCGGCTCGCTGTTCTTGTTGGTCCTGATACTCTCCGCGGCCGCCCAGGCCACGTTCGGCTCGACCGGGTTTCTGGTGACGGCCTTTTTCAGTGGCCTGGTCTCGAGCGGCTCGGTCGCGACGACCGCTGTGGTTCTGGTCGGCTCCGGACAGCTCTCGGTGACGGAGGCAGCCGCCGGCGTCGTCGTTGCCACCTCAGCCAGTATTCTGGTCAAAATCGGACTGGCGGCGACGGTCGACCGCTCGCTCATCAAACCGGTCGGTCTCGCCAGTCTGGTGCTCATCGGCGTCGGAGCGGTCGTCACTGCGGTGACTTTTGCGTTCGTCTGACGATCGAGTCTGCAGTTTCGAACCGGAAATCGACCTCGGACAACGGTTCGACCTGATCAGGCGTCTGCTTCCTCTTCTTCGGCGTTGCCCTCCCGCCAGTCCTCGAGTTCGTCGTCGTCGGCGTCGTCGATACGGTTTTCGTAGTACGCCATTGGATGGGGAATTCGCTCACAGAGGTCGTCTTTGTTCACACAGTCCCCGTACGACTGCATCGTCGCACACGAGGGGGGCGAGTAGTCGGTTGGCGACGTATCGCCGCGGATGTGGTCGGTCTGATAGCGGGTCATTTCCTCGCCGAAACTCGAGTTAACCCGGTAGAGATCGACGATTTCGTCGGTGTCCATGCCAATGCTCGTCAGAAACGACGTGATCGCAAATCGGGAGTGGTGGGGCAAGTGCTCGCCCTTCTGGATGTCGTCGAGCAGTGCCTTCATACACGGCGGGAACAGGTCCGGGACGACGGTATCGATCTCGCGGGTGAGGTCGAGGTCGGCGAGCACCTCACGGATAGCCTGGGCTTCGGGCTCGAGGCTCTCGGCGATCGACTCGGGGACGTCGAACGGGAGGCCGTCTTCGACGCGCTCGCGAACGGCCTCGCGAACGAGCGTCAGTAGTTCGGCTTCGGAGACCGGCACCCGACCGTCGGCCAGAGCGCGGTTGACCAGCAGCCACTCGTCACCCCAGAGATCGCTCGCAAGCGGGAGATACGCGCCGACATTCACGCGATAGCCATCGGGATCGTCGACGTCGCCGATGGGATGGACGGCGTCGACGAGGTCGAACTCTGCGAGCAGGTCTTCGAGATCGACGCCGCTCGATTCGACGCTTTTGAGTTCGGTCGTATCGGTGAAGTCGGCGGTAAACCGGTCGAATGCGGCTTCGGCCTCCGCTCGGGCGTACTTCCGAACCAGGATTCGTTCGGCGACCAGCGAGACGAGCACGCGAGCGACCGGATACGAGAGCAACTCGACGCGGCTGTCACGACTGGGTTCGCCCGTTTCGCCGTCCTCGAGCGAGGAGAGCACGCGCTCTCGGGCGCGGTCGACGACCGCCTGATCTTGCTCGACGATAGTTGCCAGATCGACGGCCTCAGTCGCGACGGCTTCCCGGGCGCCTTCGAGGAACGGGTATCTGGCGTGCAGCCGCTTCATCGATCTGTATATTCTACTGGGGGTGGTTAAGTTCACGGATTGTTTCTCGGAGCGGACCGTGTCCGTTCAAGGTGATCGCGCTCGTCGGTGGGCGTATGCCACGGGTCTCGAGCGACGGTGTGTCGATCAGCTACGAACGCGACCGCGGTGATGGCCCCGCAGTCGTCCTGCTAAGCGGGCTCGGTTTTGGCCGCTGGATGTGGCGCTGGCAACGCGACGGTCTCGCCGGGTACGACGTTATCGTCCCGGACACCCGCGGCACGGGTCGCTCCGAGGCAGGGTTACCGCTATTGGTCCCTCGCCTCCCGCGTCGGCTCCGTTCGCGGCTGCTTCGCTCCCGATTTCGCTACGGCGTCGAGGGGCTGGCGGCTAACCTCGAGGCCGTCCTCGACGATGCCGGGGTCTACAACGCCCACCTCGTCGGGGCCGACCTCGGTGGGATGATCGCCTTGCAGTACGCTCTCGAGTACCGACGTGCGTCTTCGCTAACGCTCATCGGGACGAGCCACGGCGGTGTCGATGCGGTGGCGATTGACGAAGACGTTCCCGCACAGTTGCTGTCGACGACGGGTTCCCCGCGTGCGTCTACCAGAGAGCGGCTACGGCCCGTATTCAGTGACCGCTTTACCAATCGCAACCCACACCTTCTGGACCGCATCATCGAGTGGCAACGCGAGTACGGTGCGCCGGACCCGGCACTCGAGGCCCAGCTGGGTGCGCTCGAGTCCTTCGACGTTGGCGACCGCCTCGAGGAAATCCGGGTGCCGACGCTCGTCATCCACGGGTCGGACGACCGAGTGATTCCGGTGTGGAACGGGCGCCTGCTCGATATCAAGCTACCCGCGAGTCAGTACTTCGAGATCGAGGGCGGTTCACACGCCTGTGGGGTCGAACACGCCGAGCAGGTGACCGACCGGTTGCTGTCGTTTTTGCGGGAACTCGAGGCGACGCCCGCGAGTGTGTGAGCGGAAAGCGAGTGGGTGCTGAAAGCGAGTACGTGAGAGGGGACGTTGTCGTCCCGCTCACTCGAGCGGATCGGTAATCTTCGCGGGATGTTTCGGTCGGACCACGGTCACCTGGCCGTCGCCAGTTACGTGCACGCGAAAGCCCTCGAAGGTGAACTCGAATCGCTGTGGTTGGCTGTTCGACCCGTCCTCGAGAGGGCTCGAGAAGAGGGCATTGAGGGCATCAGGATCCGTAACGTCGTAGATTGGCGGGAGTTCGAAGACTGACTGACCGGTCGCTTCCGCGACCAGGTCGACGATCGTCTCGACGGGGCCGACTGCTGGGTCGAACGAGTCGGTATACCGTTTTCGTGGGGACGACGCTGTTGGCGGCTCATCGGCGGAGACCATACACGCTGGCACTCACGTCGATCCCCTATGCTCGAGGCTGGTCATGTGGACGTTTTAAATACGGCTCTCGTGTGATGGGTTCGTACGTTCACGCCAGCCGTACATAACGTTCATAGGTGTTGATGAAAAAGTCTCGAGTATGAGTTCGACACTCCAGCTCGTCGGGATGGGCGTCCTCGCGATCATCGCGCTCTGGGTTCTCCTCCAGCTCGTCGGGATCGTCTTCAGCATCGTCTCGACGATCGTCAGCTTACTCGTCAGTCTGGTCCTCCTCGCGATCATCGCTGGCCTGGTCTACTTCGCGTTTACTGCACTGACGTAGGCTCCCCCGTCAATCCGACTGCCGACCTGTCCGCTTCTCGAGACGATATTCTTCGACCCGTGTCGTGGAGGACTGTCGAGTCGCGTACCGGCGAGCGCTCGCTATGGGGTGGTGCTCGCCGGAAACGCAGCACACCAGTTCCTATCCCTCTACCGACGCCGAAATAGCATCCTCGAGAATCGCCATCGCTTCGCGCTCGAGCGCGTCGGCTCGCTCGGCCGTGCGGGCTTCGGCGGTGACGCGAACGAGCGGCTGGGTCCCACTCGCCCGGAGGAGGAACCAGCCGTCGCCGCAGTCGACGCGGACGCCGTCAAGCGTGTCCACGTCCTCGTCGTCGTAGCGCTCGGTCACGCGGTCGGTGATCGTCGCCATCACGGCCGTGTTGTCCGCGACCTCGAGTGAGTCCCGACGAATCGGATACGTGTCGACCGAGTCGACGAGTGCCGACAGCGGTCCCGCGTCGGCGACCAGTTCGACGAGTCGGCAGGCAGCTAACGGTCCGTCGGGACACAGCGTTTCTTCGGGCCAGATCCAGGCCCCGCTTGGCTCCCCACCGAAGACCACGTCCGGCTCGGTCGCTCGTTCGGCAACGTACACGTCCCCAACACGAGTCTTCGTGAGCGTGGCACCGACGTCGGCCAGGGCGTCGTCGACAGAGAGACTGGTGTCGACGGGTGCGGCGACCTGGTCGCCTTCGCCCGCTGCGTCGCGGGCGAACAGCGCCAGGAGGACGTCTTTCGGGACGAACGTGCCCGTCTCGTCGACTGCGACCATGCGATCTGCGTCCCCGTCGTGGGCGATTCCCAGGTCGGCGTCGGTGCTCCCGACCATTACCTGGAGGTCCTCGAGTGTCTCCTCGTTCGGTTCGCTCGGTCGACCGGGAAACGCACCGTCGGGGTGACCGTTGATCGTGCGGACGCGACAGCCGAGGGCGGTCAGGACGTCGGCGGTCACTCGGCCGGCTCCGTTCCCCAGGTCGACGACCACGTCCAGAGGGGTCTCGAGGCTGACGGATTCCTGGAGTGCGTCGAGGTGTAGCCGGTTTCCGTCGTTGGTCGACCGTTGTGTCCCGTGGCCGTCCCAGTCGGCCAGGGTGTAGTCCTCGCGTTCGATTCGCGAAGCGATGGTCTCGCGCTGATCGGGGCCGAAGGCCTTCCCGGATGGTGTCCAGAGCTTGATTCCGTTGTCCGTCGAGGGATTGTGTGAGGCGGTGATGACGACGCCTGCGTCGGCGTCGAACCAGCCGACGCTACGGGCGACCGTCGGCGTCGCGGCCACACCAAGATCGATCACGTCCGAGCCGCACTCGCGTGCGCCTGCCGCGAGGGTCGTCCCGAGTACCTTCCCGCTGTCTCTGACATCACGACCGAGAACGACGCGTTCGTAGCCGTCGGAGGCGAGGGCTCGGCCGACCTCGAGTGCGAGTTCGGCGGTGACTGTCGAGCCGACCGGGCCGCGGATACCGCTCGTTCCAAACATGCTCGTCACTCTGCGGGCCAGGAGTGTTAGCGCTCCGGTTGCTCTCGAATAGTGTGGCTTCGAAAGGGTGTGGCGGCGTCGGCAAAAGGAATTGTCACCCCGTGAACCGCCTCGGGGAAAGAGGTTCGAAAGGCCTCGGGCATTTCGTTATCGAGCGAAACCATCGGTTTCGCGGACATCGCGAGGCTTTGCTTCGCTCAGTCACGGACGATCGAGGATTTTCCGAACAGCCCAGAGACACTCGGCCTGCTCTTTCTGTCGAACCGTGTGTCGCTCGAGAGCCGTTCCATCGCACGCGTTCGTGCCTTCCCCGAACGACACGCTAGGTCTCTTGCACCTGGCCGAGAAATGTCGGGATCTCGAGTGGGGTGACTCGAGATAGCGTCGGGAGCGCTATTCGTCGATATCCAGTTCGAACTGTTCGTTTTCGGTGACGGCGTTGAGAACGACGCTGGTGTTCGACTCTTTGATATCGGGATCGGTGAGCAGCGCTTTGATCTGATCGTTCATGCCATCGGTGTCTCTGAACTTGCCGACGGCGATTACGTCGTAGTCGCCGGTCACTTCGTACACCGAGATCATCTGGCGGTGTTCTTTCAGCGTCTCGGTGATGTCAGGCAGTGCGTTACCCTCGACTTTGAGCTGAATAATGGCGGTTACGTCGTACTCGAGGGCGTCGTAGTCGACGATGGGTGAGTAGCCCTGGATGACTCCTTGCTCTTCGAGATCGGAGAGGTGATTCGAGATCGTCGTGACGGAGACATCGAGTTCTTCGGCGAGGCTGCGAAGACTGGCTCGGCCATCGCCGAGCAGTGCATTCACCAACTTTGCATCGAGATTTTCGTACGTCATCACGCTCACCAACACACTACACCCATTAGAACTTTACGAATATCCAATTTCGGCACGAAGAGAGAAGATTTGCTCGGAACAGCAGGATTTTAGTAGTGGAGGTCGTCGTTGAAGACGACCAGAAGATGACAAGCGGAAAACTTACTGCGACAGAACAGGCCGTTCTAGACGAAATCGAAGAGAAAGGCGTCGACTTCCTTCGCCTGCAGTTTACTGATATTCTTGGCGTCGTCAAAAACGTCGCCGTCCCCGCCCGCCAGGCAGAAAAAGCGTTTACTGAGGGCATTTACTTCGACGGGTCGTCCATAGAAGGCTTCGTCCGTATCCAGGAATCGGACATGCGCCTCAAGCCCGACCCGGAAACGTTCGCTGTCTTGCCATGGCGCGACACCGAAGAGAGTGCCGCCGCCCGGATGATCTGTGACGTGATCAACACCTCGACGGGCGAACCGTTCGAGGGCGATCCACGCTACGTCCTCAAACAGGCGATCGAGCGTGCTGAGGAGATGGGGTATTCGATCAACGCTGCCCCTGAACCGGAGTTCTTCATGTTCGAGGAGGACGAGGATGGTCGTGCGACGACGAAAACCGCCGACGTCGGCGGTTACTTCGACCTCGCACCCAAGGACCTCGCGAGCGACGTCCGTCGCGACATCATCTACGGCCTCGAGGCGATGGGCTTCGAGATCGAAGCCAGCCACCACGAAGTTGCCGAGGGCCAGTACGAGATCAACTTCGAGTACGACGACGCGCTCACGACGGCCGACAACGTCGGGACGTTCCGCACGGTCGTCCGCGCCATCGCGGCCGAACACGACCTGCACGCGACGTTCATGCCGAAGCCGATCCCGCGCATCAACGGGTCGGGAATGCACACGCACCTCTCGCTGATGACCGAAGACGGCACGAACGCGTTCCACGACGGTGACGACGAGTTCGACCTCTCGGACACCGCCAAGTCGTTCCTCGCCGGGATCCTCGAGCACGCGCCCGCGATCACGGCCGTTTCGAACCCGACTGTCAACAGTTACAAACGCCTGGTGCCCGGCTACGAGGCGCCCGTCTACGTGGCGTGGTCCGACCGCAACCGCTCGGCACTGATCCGCAAACCGGCAGCACGCGTCCCCGCGGCCTCGCGTATCGAGGCGCGGTTCCCCGATCCATCGTGTAACCCGTACCTGGCGTTTGCCGCCCTCATTCACGCCGGACTGGAGGGTATCGAGAACGATCTCGAGTGCCCCGATCCGATCCGAGAGAACATCTACGAGTTCGACGAGGCAAAACGCGAGGAGTACGGTATCGAAACGCTACCGACGAACCTTGGCGAAGCCGTCGACGCCCTCGAGGAAGACGAGGTTATTTTCAACGCACTCGGTGACCACGTTGGGCCGAAGTTCGTCGAAGCCAAAAAACAGGAGTTCGGCGACTACCTAGTCGACGTCTCCCAGTGGGAACTCGACGAGTACCTCGAGACGTTCTAGTCCCCTCCCAAACGTCGACGGATGCGTGAAACCATCGGTTTCACGCATTCGTTCAGGGTTGGGAAGCCACTAGGGCGTAGCTGAGGGGACAAAAACGGGTCCCCGGCCGCTGTAATCTTTTATTCGAGTGTCCGAACGACGGTACTCGAGGTTCGACTCTCCGTTGGCAATCGAACGAGCGGTTCTGTCGGCTCGACGTTTTACAATCAGGTTCGCCACTCGCCGACGCGGTTTCGCAGTCGACCGGGCACGTTCAGAATCGAGATGCCAGCGCCGAACAGCACCATGAGGACGTAGACGCCGAGCGTCGAGGTCCAGATAACGAGCATCGAGAGGACGGCCCAGAGCCCCTCGAGGAAGTAAAACGCGGCAATCGTCATCGCCGTGCCGTACAGCAAGACGAGGTACGGACCCCAGCCGTGTGCGTGACCGCGACGCACTCGCCAGCGGACGTAGCGTTTGAGTTCGCCCTCGAGGGACTCCTTGCGCACGGTCCGCTCTTCGACCGACGTTTCGAACTCGGCCAGTCGGTCCTCGAGCTGGCGGATCTCTTCGCGCAGGGCCGCGGGGTCGTCGGCCCGATCACGGGTTCGCGCGTCGGCCCGCTCGGCTCCGTCTCGGTCATCAGTTCCCGTAACGTCCTCGGACATCGCTTCTGTCGAAACCTGTTGTGGTCCGAGACTTTGTAGCTGCCGGTCCTCGTCAACGGGCGCCGGTGGCCTCGAGTCCGCCGACAGTACGGTGTTCAGTGGGTTTCCGTGAAATACGGGCGCTGACGATCGCTTCTCACACCGTTCGTCGAACGCTGGCTACAGCCCTCGCTCGTATAGTGGGACGAGTGCCGTCCAGAAGACGACGAAAACGCCGCCACCGGCGATGACGGCCAGCCAGAGCCAGTCGTCACCGGGCGAACCGGTGGGTGCTCCACTCGAGATGGCGACAAACGTTCCAATCGCCAATACAAAACAGCCCAGAAAGCTGGCGAGTTCGATGGTGGCGGCGACCGGATGGGCCCGGAAGCGTTCGGCAAATCCGGCGAGTCCAAGCATACCTCGAGGCTCACACTCGAGAGATAAAACCTTCTCGGCGGGTGTCTCGAGCCGTCGGTTGTGCGTTGGGACGCGAGTTGCCTGCATCTCGGGAACGGTCAGTTCGTCGTGTGACCGACTCGGTCGCCCCGACGTAAAACTCGCTTTCAGTACTCCGTCACGCGTCGACGTGTGGGTCGAACTCGAGAATCACTATCGGTTCGATTCACTCAGGCCCGAGACTCGATATCCTCGGCGATCGAATCGAGTTCGTCATCCGAGAGGTCGGGAAGGTCGCCTGCAATGCCGTGGACGTTACTCCCGCCGTCACCTTCGAACCGAGGCAGAATGTGACAGTGGACGTGGGGCACTTCCTGTCCGGCCGCTTCCCCGTTGTTGAACGCGACGGTGCTCGCGTCCGCGTCGACGGCTGCCTCGACGGCTGGCACGAGCTGGTGAATCGTCGCGTACAGGTCGTTCGCGACGTCTGCGGGCACGTCGTTCAATCGGGGATACTCGTCTTTCGGGATGACGAGGGTGTGCCCGGGAGCGAGCGGCGTGGCGTCGAGAAACGCCATCGTCGTCTCGTCTTCGTACACGACTCGAGCGGGAATCTCGCCTGCGGCGATCTGACTGAATATCGTCGGCATACACAAACGTGTGTGGGCTCGCCCTAAGAACGTTACTCGCTCACTGGTGGCTGTGGATCGAGGACGGTCAGTCCGAGCGAGGCCGTGCCGCCGACCGCGATGGTGAACCAGTAGGTCGCAAACCGGTACAGAATCGCAATCGCCGTTGCGGTGGCGACCGTCATGCCGACGGCACTCGGTGCAAGCAGATACACGGACGCCGCGAGTGTGGCTTCGACGCCGCCGAGCCCACCCGGTGTCGGCACGATAAAGCCGATTTTACTCAGGGCGACCACGAGCAAGGCGACGCCGAACGGAATCGGCGATCCGACGGCACTCGCCGAAGCGTACAGCGCGAGAGCGAGCCCAAGCCAGCCAAGGTGGGCAGCCACCATCGCGATCCCCATTGCGCGGCGATCTCTCGAGACGAGTTCGAGCGTGACGGCAAATCCCTCGAGGCGGTTTTCGATGTTCTCTCGCGTTAGCCGCTGGGCCAGTTTCGGCGAGACGCGAGCGACCAGTCGGCGGACACCGAGGAGTGCGGTTACGAACGCATTAGCGAGCCTCGAGCGACCCCACCATAGCAGGGCGGCCCCGACGACGACGGCACCGAGAACGGTGATCGAGGGGAGGATGTACGGTCTCGGATCGATTGGCGGTGGCAGGCGGCCGAACACGTATAATAGTCCGACGAACCCGAAGGTGTAGTACGGCATATATGTGAGTGCGTCGGCGCTCACGACGGCCGCGAGACTCTCCTCATAACTGGTGCCTGTATAGCGGTTGACGATGGCGGCGTTACCGACGCCCGAGGCGATCTGGCCGTAGGGCGTGACGTACTTGATGAACGAAGCGGTGGCGAAAATCAACCCGACCAGCCAGTAGGGCCGGCGTTTATCCACGACGATCAGGACGCGGTGCCAGACCGCACTGCGGAACACGAGTGTCCCGAGCGAGCCGAGAACGGCGACCGCGTACACTGGCAGGGACGCTCGTTCGATGGAATCCAGCACGTCTTCCCACCCGACTAACGTGATGAAGATGAGGAGCAAGAGAATCGAGAGTGCGAGCGCAATTGCGGCACGTCGTTTCACCACCGCTCACCTCGAGTGGCGGTCGCCAATCGTACTGGCCACTGCGCGAACACGTCTCGAACGTCGTCGCGGAGATCTCCAGGGAAGCGATTGGGCATTGGTCCGTTAGTTCGCAATCGGAAGCAACTCACGCAGCGATAATAATTGTTGATATGTTCGGCTCTGGCCAAAACGCTGTCGGTGGATTGATAATCTATCAGTCGACGCCCCTAATCCATTGGTTCGAACCAGGCCAGCCGGATTCAGCCAGATTCGCGCTGGCACGGACCGATCACCGATGAATGCCGGTCTGACTCGATCACAACGGAAATCGCTCGCGGAGTTGCTCGAGCAACGATGTATCCGAATCGAGGTCGGCTTCGTCCGGAATCACTCGATCGGCTGGTTTGATCACCGTTCGACTGCTCGTCGCAGGCGACTCGACGACGATCAGGTTATCGTCTTTGAGCGCCGCCAGTGCGTCCTCGAGACTGTCGATTTCGACGGAAACGGCAGCACGGAGCTCGAAGACGGACATCCCGTTTTCACTCCGGTTGACGAGGACGTCGAGTACCATCACCTCCGTTTCCGGCCGATTTCGGTACTCCTGTTTTGCTCTCATCTACTATCCTATTGGCGGTACCGGGATTTGACGTTTGTCGTTACGAGGACCCTCGAACAGGTTGCACCACTCGAGAGTGCCTTCACATCGTTCACCGTCGCGTTTCGACAATCAAATCACTCGAAACCAACCTGCCTTTGCAGTACGTTTTTTATGCCGCGGCTTGGTACGATTGGACAATGGCTCTGCGATGTTCGCTGCTCGGACACGACTATGATGATCCAACGGTCAAACGCGACCGCGAAGAACGGGGGAGCGAGGTCGTCTTGACCGTTACCGAGTTCCAACGCTGTCAACGCTGCGGTGTCGAGAAAATTCTCAGTGAAAACACCGAAGTGACCTCACTCGAGAACGGCCACGACCTCTCGGGTGCGGCGACGCCGGTAGCCGAGGGCGAGCACGACTCCGTCGGTGATGAGCACCCGGCGGAGGCGTCAGACCCAACGCCGGACAGTGACGACGGAGACGACGTCGTGGCGGCCGACACCGCTCCCGAATCCGAGGCTGACACGCCGCTGGATGAAGACGTGGAAATTCTGGATTCCGAAGCGGACACGTCTGACACCCCCTCGAGCGAGGCTGACCCCGGGCGGACGACTGAACCGGTTGTAGAGGCCGATACCGCTGTCGCTGGTGAAGCCAACGCGGACGAAGCCGACGTTCCGACCGACGAGGATGGCGAACCAATTACCGACGATGCGGAAATCCTCGACGAGACCGAACCCCCACGAGATGGCGACCGCGGTCACGGCGAATGGCCCGATTCGGACGACGTCGGCCCACCGGTTGGGGCGGCAAACGAACCGACGGCCTGGCCCGACGACGAGGGAACCGACGATTCAGCTGACGTCACCCACCAGCAGGCCACTGCCGGCGAATCGGTCGAGTCGACTGCCCCTCGCGACTCGTCCGACAAAGCATCCCAGCCACCGGCAGCTGGAGGTGACGAACCTGTTACTGACGATGCCGTGTTCGTCGATGCCGAAGACGAACCGGTCGAGGCAGCGTCGGGTTCGTACACCGGTATCGAGAGCGCTCAGTCCGCCCCGAACCCCGGCGAGAGCACCGCTCGAGATGGTGTCGCGACCGAGTTTTTCTGCCCGCAGTGTTCGTTCGTCGCTCCCGGCGACCGCGGGTCGCTTCGCCAGGGTGACATCTGTCCGGAGTGCAAACGTGGTTATCTCGGCGAGCGCGAGCGATAGGGGCGCTGCGTTCCAGCTTCCAGGTATCGTTTGTTGTGACCAGCTCCCTCGAGTGCGTTCGTCGATTCGACCGAAGTCCGTTCGTGAGTACACGCCGATTCCGCGAATCGATTCTCTTCCTCACCGACACGCGCTGTGAGCGATGAAAAAAGGTAAACACTCCCCCCGTATATGTGGAGGCGATGAAGGAGTACAAGATGCGTCGCGGTGAATATCTCGAGGAGCGAATCCCCGACCTGGAAGCGACTGTCGAGGAGTATTTCGGCTCGATTTCGGGCACCGAGGAGTTCAAAGGCAGCGACCTCTACGTGATCGACTCGCCCGAGAATCCAGTCTTCGAACGCATCGTCGTCGGTGCGGTAGCCTACTCCGGTAAAAAGGACAAACTCGCCGTCGACTTCGTCGAACGCGACCCCACCGAACTCGGCCCCGACGAACTCGAGGCCGCGGGCGAGGCCGTTTCCGCGAAAAACGACTTCCTGCTCGAGGCGACCGGTCGTGACGCCAAGTCCCGTCGCGAGTCACTCAAGCGCTCGGTCGAAGACGACCCGGATCACGACTTCTAGAACCCACCTTTTTATCGCTCGGGTCGGCGCAGCCGACCGCTCACGACAAAAATCTGGACCAAAAAAGCCGCTCGCTCGACGGTGTCTCGCTCGCGGTGTGGCTACTGGCCCGCATACACCTCAGCAGCCTGCCCTCCCCCGACTTCCGAGAATCGCTGACGACGCGATTCTCGCTCGCGGCCACGGGTTCGATGCTTGTAAGCACGGGCCTCATTATGCTATCGGGGCCGGTGTCGAAGACAGCTATCGCTCTTCGCGCCGTCGGCGTACCTCGAGTAATCCGATCCCGTCGTCACTCGAGCGCACCTCGATTTCGTCACCGACTCGTATCTCGTTGAAATCACTCCGCACGACACTAACATCGTGACAGCCCTCGGCCGCCTCCGGATCGCCGACCGGCGCGTGGTCACAGACCTGCGCACGGAGCCGAATCTCGAAAAATGCCTCATCCAGCGCTGCCTGGAGGGTATCGTCGACGACGAGCGGACTGTCTGCGTCGAGTGACTCGAGGGCTCGATGGTCGGCCAGCTCCTCGTACACCGGACCGTCCGGCGCATCCCGTCTGCGTGCCAGTACCAGGTCCCGTTGCTCGCCGGTCTCGAAGTCGACTTCGGTCGCCTCGAGGCTCTTCTCGAGGACGACGACCGCTTCGGAGAGTCCCAGCCGTTCCAGACAGCCGGCGAGACCGACTACCGGAACGCCAGCGAGCACCGCGCGACGGTTCACGGCTACGGATTTTTCCTCGAGACAGGAGTACCTTTCTCCCTGTACTTTGGTCTGCACACCCCAGGTCAGTGGTGTCGAATCCCGAAATCCATAAGCGTCCGCTCTCGAACCCTCGAGTAATGGATCTTCAGACGTTCGCGGTGGCGACGCTGACCGCTCACATCGGCTTTGCGATTTTCGTGACACTTCACGCGAAACTCACTGACCGAAATCCGGGTAAGTGGCCGTTGATCACGCTTGCCTTTGGTCTCGCCGGAATTGCCGGTTACTTCTTTTACGATCCGAATACCGAGGGCAACGCCGGTCAGATATAAATTCATTCAGCTATTTCGAGTACAAAATAACGAGGAGAGGCCCTCCAGAAACCGCTGTCAGGCCAAAAAGACGTGTCGTGGACGGTCGGCTAGCACGTCCCGACCCCACTCGACGGTGTCGCCGAACGCGTCGCTCCTGAAGAATTCCATCGCGTCCTCGCGGGAGTCCCAGCGACTGGCGATGAACATATCGTTTTCGTCCTCGAGGTTGGCCAACAGCGACGTCTTTCGATGGCCGTCCATCTCCTCGAGCAACCCACCGACGTCGGCGAAGGTGCTCACGAAGTCTTCACGGTGTTCCGGTTTGACGGTGTAGAACATCCCCATCGTGCCCCAGGACTCGGCCTCGTCGTCGCCGGCCTGGCGGACGATGTCTGGCAGGTCGCTGAGGAAGCCAGCGGCCGTGTTCGCGGCGCGTTCAGTTTGCCAGAGGCTGACGACCGCCGCTTCGTCGCCATCGGTGTCGTAGACGGCCGTTTTAACGTGACTGTCGTAGTGATCGAAGTTCGTTCGGAGACCGTCAACCTCCTCGAACAGTCCCTCGGGGTCCGCTTCGGAGTAGAGCACGACCGCGTGGATGTCCTCCCCGTGTGGTTTACCGGCGTACACGCCCAGTTCCTCGAGTTCGGGTCGAACGTCGGCGTCATCGCTCGTGCCGGCTTCCTCTTCGTGACCGCTGGTGTCACTGTGATGGTGTCCGCCACTGTGGCCCGAGCCGTCGTGGCCGTGGTGGCCGCTTGCGGCCCCCTCCACAGGCTTCCCGTCGGTCGGATCAGTCGAAACTCGCTGCCCGGCGAAGTACGCGCGCAGGTTTTCGGGGGCGAACCGTCGGCCGAAGCGGAAGCGACCGAACTCGCCGAAGCGCGAACTCGAGGGGTCAAAGCGCATCTCGTAGAGCAGGTCCTTGATGTCGGCGGGGTCGTCGGCGAACAGGGTGACGCCCCACTCGTGGTCGTCCAGGCCGACGCTGCCGGAGATGATCTGGGTGACCTTGCCGGCGTAGTCGCGGCCGATGTCGCCGTGGGCGGACATGTACTCCTTTCGCTCCTCGAACGAGAGGTCGTACCAGTTCCACTCGGCGTCGCGACGCTTGTCCATCGGATAGAAGTTGACGTACTCGGCGTCCGGGATTTCGGGCTCGAGACGTGACTGAATGTATCGCGAAATGCCGGTGTCGGCGTCCTCCCCGTCTTCGAAATACTCCTCGGACATGTAGCCCGAGACTTCGGTCACCGAGAGGTACGAATCCGTCTGCTCGGTGAACTCGGCCAGCGCCGTCCCTTCGAACCGGCGCTCGAGGACCTCGAGGTCGGCAATCGTCGGTCGCAGGTGCAAGATGAGCAGGTCTGCCTCGTGTCCCACGACCGAAAACAGCGCGGTGTCGCCGTCGTCTCCGTCGACGTCTTCGAGGGCAATCGCACTCGAGAGATAGCCGATTCCCTCCTCGAGGGCGATAGCGCGTCGGCGTTCGGGGGCGTCTCGCCAGGCGTCCCAGTCGACCGTTCGGAAGTCGTGCAGGACGTACCAACCTTCTTCGGTCTGTGGTGGTTTGCGTCGCTCCATACGGAGGCGTTCGTGTCCAGCAGTGAATAACGAACGGTTTCGGTCGGTGGTGTCGAGGGCTGTCACCTACCGATTGCCCCACTTGCACCCTCGAGCGGGGGCACTGAAATCTTGGTTCTGCTATACTACCGAGCCGATACCAAACACAATAAAAAGCATACCGAGAAAATACAAAATTCGTACTTATATGTTTCAGCGAATGTGTATCAGCCTTTCGCCAGTTGGGCACAGTGGCTGCCGATGACCGAAACCCTTTATGCTCGCCGGTTTAAATCAGGCGCATAATGCGGAAAAGTGGGCCGCCGAAAGGACTTATCGCGTACCTCGTTCTCGAGTTGCTCGAGGAAAAACCCCGATACGGCTACGAGATTCTGAAAGAGATCCGTGATATCAGCGGTGGTCACTGGGAGCCATCCTATGGCTCGGTGTACCCCATCCTGTACAAGTTCGAGGAGAAAGGCTGGGCAGAGCGCATCGAACGCGAGGACGAACCCGACCGGAAGTACTTCGAGTTGACACCAGAGGGGCAAGCCGAACTCGAGGAACGCCGCGAATCGAGTGCGGAGAAAGCTCGCGACTTCGCCGACGTCATCCTCGGCTTTTTCCACGTCTACGCGGCGTTTTCGACCGACGAACGCTTCGAAGTCCCCGACCTCGAGGACCAGTGGCGTTTCAACGAGGAGTTCAGCGCCTGGGTGGTCGAACAGGTCGTGCGCCACCACGAGTACTACTTCGACACCGAGTTCGAACGCATCGAGGACACCCCCGAGGAGTTTTACGAGCGTCACGGTATCGACGAGGAGTAGTTTCCCTCCACCTTTTCCGCTCGAGTTCGGTCGCTTTACTCGCCAACCCCTCGCCGAAAAAAGCTGTCTGACGAGCGCAAGCGCTCGCTGACCATCGTCTCGCTTTGTTCGACGAGAGACGAAAAAACCGATTTTCGCTCCGCTCAGTCGTATAATAGGACCCTTCGTATGGATTTTGAAAACGGACAGTACAGGTGTAGGACATACCGTCTAAGCCTATAAGAATCAGTGTACCAACTGGAAAATCCCTACTGCCAACACTACAAACGCTCCAATCACACTGATAACTGCCCAAATATCACCATCACCTTGTATAATTCTCACCAGCATGGCGCCCCCGGCGATGGCCATAGCCACGCTGATAAGGATAATGCGTCTATCTGACTCATCCGAGCTCCCCATGCAGTAGTGTAAGTTAAAATACTAATAAGTCTTGCTCAGTACCCCTCTATACTGTTCGTTGTAAACAACTCTACGACATGCTGTCCCCTCAATCGTGTCTAAACGACCGCTGGCCCGTGAACACCATCGTCATTCCGTGTTCGTCCGCGGCCTCGATCACGTCGTCGTCGTTCACCGAGCCACCGGGCTGAATCACCGCCTCGATACCCGCCTTCGCGGCTTCCTCGAGGCCATCGGGGAACGGGAAGAACGCATCGGAGGCCATCACCGCTCCTTCGGCTGACTTGCCTTCGGCGTGTTCCTCGGCTTTCATCGCCGCGAGTCGAACCGCGTCGACGCGCGAGACCTGCCCCATGCCGACGCCGACGGTTTCGGTGCCTTTCGTGAACAGGATGCCGTTTGACTTGACGTGTTTGAGCGTCTGCCAGGCGAATACCATCGACTCGAGTTGCTCGTCGGTGGGTTCGCGCTCGGTGACGACCTCGAGATCGTCGACGGAAACGTGCTGATCGTCGCGTTCCTGGACCAGTCGGCCGCCGACGATGGGTTTCTCGGTGAAGCGTTCCGTCTGTGCACCGAGGTCCCCGACGTCAAGCACTCGCAGGTTCTTCTTTTCGCACAGCACCTCGAGGGCGACGTCGGTGTAGCCGGGGGCGACGACGACTTCCTTGAACGAGTCGGTGATCGCTTCGGCCGTCTCGGCGTCACACTCGCGGTTCAGGGCGACGATGCCGCCGAAGGCACTCATGGGGTCCGTCGAAAGCGCGCGGTCGTAGGCGTCGGCGACCGTCTCGGCCGTCGCACAGCCCGCAGGATTGGTGTGCTTGATGACCGCTGCTGCGGGTTCGTCGAACTCCTTGATCAGGTTGAGCGCGCCGTCGGCGTCGTTGTAATTGTTGTAGCTGAGTGCCTTCGCACCCTCGTTCAGTTGATCGGCGTGGACCACCGACGCCTCTTCACAGGTGTAGTCGGCGTAGACGGCCGCGTTCTGGTGTGGGTTCTCGCCGTAGCGAAGCGTCGCGAGGCGGTCGCTCGAGGTGAGTCGTCGCGCCGGAAGGCCGTCGTCGTCGGACTCCGAACCGCTTGCGTCGCCAGGGACCGAGACCTCGCCGGCCTCGAGGTCGACGTCGACCACACCCTCGGCGAACCACTTGACGGCTCGTGGGTACGCGCGGAACTCGCCGTCGTACAGGACGCGGGCTTTGAGGTCGGCCGCGCTATCGCCGTCGTAAATCGGGACGGGTTCCTGCGTGAGGATGGGACCGCCGTCGACCTCACCCTCGACGACGTTGCCCTCCTCGTCGGTCGCGTCGGTCACGACGTGGACGGTACAGCCGGTGACCGAGACGCCGGCCTCGAGCGCGTCGCCCCAGGCGTCCATGCCGGGGAACGCGGGCAGCAAGGAGGGGTGGACGTTCAGCGTCGTCGGCTGAACATCGAGGAAGGTGTCGGAGAGAATGCGCATGTAGCCGTCCAGACAGACGAGGTCGTAGTCGTACTCCTCGAGTGCGGCGTTGACGGCTTCCTCGTGCGCTCGGCGATCCATTCCGTCTTCGAGGGGAACGACTTCGGTCGGAATGTCGCGTTCGGCCGCGGTCTCGAGTACGGGCGCGTCGGGGTTGTTCGTCAGGATGACGCCGAGTTCGACACCACCCGGGGCTCTGTCGGCGATATTCATCAGGTTTCGTCCGCGATTTCCGGCGAGACCGGCGAGACGTGTCATAGTCGATATCCCACCTGCGACCCTCAAAGTGGTTGCGGTCTCGAGCCACTGTTTATGCACGTTCGTGTATTTGTTCTGTGCCGAAACGGAGCTATGGGCGTAAGTGTATGCACGGCTGTGGAACGCATTCCGACACGCTTTTGCACGCCGCAGGTGCACGCTCGCACATGACTCACCGCCACGAACTGTACGCCGTCTCGCCCCTCGATGGGCGCTATGGCTCCCGGACGGCACCGCTGTCGCCGTACGCCAGCGAGGCCGCGCTCATGCGCGCTCGCGTTCGCGTCGAAGTCGAGTACCTGCTCGCGCTGGCCGACCTCGAGGCGACGCCCCTCGAGATCGACGCCGACGAGCGAACCCACCTGCGAGGCCTGTACGAGGACTTCGACGAGGAGGACGCCCGACTGGTCAAGACCCTCGAGACGGAGGGGTACGCGGGCTTCGACGCGACCAACCACGACGTCAAGGCCGTCGAGTACTTCCTCCGGTATCACCTGCCGGAGGGCAGCGACGCCTCACCGTGGATTCACTTCGGGTTGACGAGCGAGGACGTGAACAACCTCGCCCACCGCCTGCTGGTTCGAGACGCCGTCGACGACGTCCTGTTGCCGGCGCTGTTCGAGGTACAGGACGCCTTGGCCGAGATGGCTCGCGCCCACCGGGACCTGCCGATGCTGGCTCGCACCCACGGGCAGCCGGCGACGCCGACCACCTTCGGCAAGGAGATGGCGGTTTATGCCGCCCGACTGGGGCGTGCGACGGGCGAGATTCGGACCGCTACGGACGCCCTCTCGGGTAAACTCGCCGGCGCGTCGGGAACCTACGCGGCCCACGTTGCGGCCTACCCCGAGGTCGACTGGCAAGCCTTCGTACGCGACTTCGTTTCCGGTCTGGGCCTCGAGTTTACGCCCCTTTCGACCCAGGTCAACCCCTGTGACGACCTGGCAGCGGTGTTCGATTCGTTCCGTCGGGCGAACTCGGTCCTGCTGGACCTGGACCTCGACATCTGGCTGTACGTCTCCGACCGATATCTCGGCCAACAGGCCGTCGAAGGGGAAACCGGTTCCTCGACCATGCCCCACAAGGTCAACCCTATCGACTTCGAGAACAGCGAAGGCAACCTCTCGAAGGCGAACTCGGACCTGACGTTCCTCGCCGACTACGTCACGACCTCGAGACTCCAGCGGGATCTCTCGGATTCGACGGTCAAACGTAATATCGGCGCGGCGTTCGCACACTGTCTCATCGGCTACACCAAGACGACGGCGGGCCTCGAGAAAGTCGTCCCTAACGAACAGGTCATGCGCGAGGACCTAGAGAACACGCCGGCGATTATCGGCGAAGCCGTCCAGACGATTCTCCGCCGTGAAGGCCAGGACGACGCCTACGAACAGGTCAAGGCGCTCACCCGCGGCCGCGAGGTCACCCTCGAGGACTTCCAGGAACTGTTCGCCGAACTCGACGTTAGCGAGGACGTTCGCGCTGACTTGCAGGCGCTGACACCCACTGGATACGTCGGGATCGCGAGTGATCTGGTCGACGACCTCGAGTAGGGCGATCTGTGGCGGGAGGTGTCTCGAGTAGGGCGATCTGTGGCGGGAGGTGTCTCGAGTAGGGCGATCTGTGGCTATCTGACCGACGTTCACAAAGGTGTCAGAGCGAAAAGTCGATGTCGGTTTCCCCTTCCGAAACGTCCCAGAGTCGTTTCGCCGTTTTCGGATTCTGTGCGCGTTTCGAGGGTTCCTGGCGCTCCGGGTAGCCTCGCATGTTCAGCAGGCCGCCGGGTCCGTAGTAGCCGCCGCCGTTGACGTCCGGGGCGGTTGCGGCGTACAGCGTCGGCAACGCCCCCATCGACGCCGGCTGGGCGAAGACGGCGTTCGCCGCCCACATCATCCCGAGCTGAATTCGTGACCCCTTCGCTCGAGCGACTCGAGGCTGCAAATCGGTGTCGGCGTAGCCCGGATGGACGGCCAGACTCCGCTGGTCGGTTCCGGCAGCCTCGAACCGACGCTGTAACTCCCGTGCGAACAGGACGTTCGCCAGTTTCGACTGGCTGTATGCCTCCCACGGGCCGTAGGAGTGTCGACTGTGGAGGTCGCCGAAATCAATCTGGCCCCGTTCGTGCATCGCGCTCGAGACTGTCACGACCCGGCCGTCGGCGGCGAGTTGGTCGGACAGGTGTGCAGTCAGGACGAAATGGCCGAGGTGGTTGATGCCGAGCTGTTTTTCGAACCCATCTTCCGTTTCTCCGCGCGGGATGCCCATGACCCCCGCGTTGTTTACCAGGACGTCGACCGTCCCGTCGAGTTCCGCAGCGAAGGATCGGATCGACTCGAGACTCGCCAGATCGAGCGATTCGATGACGAGGTCGGCATGCCCCACGTCGGCGTAAATCTCGCCGGCGGCGGCTTCTGCCCGGTCACGGCTCCGACAGGCCATCACCACGGTCGCGCCCGCTCGAGCGAGTTCGCGCGTTGTCTCGAGTCCGATGCCGCTGTTGGCTCCGGTGACGACGAAGCGCCGGTCTGACAGGTTGGGAATCGATTCGGCGGTCCGGGTCATAGTCGGGTATTCGTTTCGCGGGATTTGGCTACTTGGGTGTCGGCGGCATTGGCTGGAGAAACCTGGCTGTGTACTCGTAGGGGGTGTAATCAACCGGGAATATCAACTCGTGGAAGCAGATCACGTGTTCGACCTCGGAGAATGGAACCGACGAACGCCTTCGCAACCCCCTATCGAAACGACGGGTGACGATCACCGGCCGATGGAGTTGTCGGTGGCCATCTCGCCCCCGGCGTCACCTTTGGTGACGGTGTTGTCCTCGAGCAGTGTCTCATCCTCGAGTCCCAATTCTCGTTCCGCGTGTGGGTTCCGGGTCGAGACACTAGCAGTTTCGGTGCTAGGTTCGCTCGGAAGGGCAACCGTGAACGTCGTCCCCACGCCGGGTGTCGACTCGAGGGAAATCGATCCGTCGTGGACCGAGACGATCTTCTGACAGATCGCGAGGCCCATGCCGGTGCCGCCGTCGGTGTCGGTCCGGTCGCCGCGGTTGAACAACTCGAAGACGTGATCGGCGTGTGCCGGATCGATACCGATTCCGGTGTCGCTGACGGTTATTCGTACCCCGTCGTCCGTGTGCTCGCCACGAACCGTGATCTCCGGGGGCTCGTCGCCAGCGTACTCGAGCGCGTTCGTCAGGAGATTCTGGAACAGCCGCCGAACCAGGTGTTCGACCCCGTACACGGTGGGGAGCGTGCCGACGTCGACGGTCGCGTCGCGGTCTTCGATTTCGAACTGCAGGGTGGTACAGAGTTCCTCGAGGAGCGCTTCGCAATCGACGGCGTCGAACGAGTGGTTCCCGCCATCGATTCGGGAGTAAGCGAGCAAATCGTCGATCATGGCCTGGGCCCGTCGGGTGTTTCGGTGGGCCACTTCGAGCAGTTCCTCACCATCTCTCTCGAGGGCGTGCGCGTGTGTTTCCTCGAGCATGGACAGATATCGTTCGGTCGTTCGGAGGGGTTCACGCAGGTCGTGGGAGACGACGCTGGCAAAGGAGTCGAGTTCGTCGTTCGATCGACGCAGTTGCTCGAGCGTGGCCTCGATTTCGGCCTGCAGTCGCCGCGTCTCGGTGACGTCGCGAAACGTGAGTGACCAGCCGAGGGCTTTGCCACCCACGTCGGCCACCACGCGTGAGGTTACCTCGAGATACCGGTGTTCGTTGCCTTCCTGGAGAATCATGACACCCTCGATAGGGAACGACTGGGAGCCGAGAGTGGTCGTTCGGGTCTCGGACACGCCGTCGGTCTCTCGAGTGGTTTCGTCGGCAACTGTGCCGACAGACTGGGCTGTAAGGGGGTCGATGTCGCTATCGTCGTCGACGAAGGTGTGTTGTGCCATCGGGAGACGTTCGAACTGGTGGCCGATGACCAGCCTCGGGTCGATCTCGAGCAGCCCTTCGGCCGAGCGGTTACTGTCGACGACACGACGGTCCATATCGACGACGATGATACCCTCGTGCAGGGTATCGAGGACTAGCGGTCGAGCGATCGGCGTCAGGTCGAACAGCCGGTAGCGGTAGATGGCGACGAAGAATATAGTGCCCGTAATGACGAAGCTGAATGGGGTCAGATCGAGATAGGGGGCCGGCCCGAAGCCCAGGTGGAAGGCCACGTTCGTCAGTATGGCAAACAGGGCCCCGAAGAGAAGCAGCGCGACCTGCCGTCGGTACACTCGTGGTGACCAGATGAGCAAGTGTGCCAGCAACAGAAAACCGACGAGCATCAGTCCGTAGCCGTAGGCGGCGTGAAACCAGAACGCGGGGCCGAATCCGTGCTGAGAAACGAGGAGCGTGCCGTCGGCGACGGGCTGAAGGTCGATGGGGTCACGAACCAGAAAGTGAAAGCCGTTGGTCCAGACCAGGCCAACGTACACCGCCGGGACGAGCGACAGTGCGAAGACTGACCGTTTGGTTATCCAGCGCTCTCGAGCGGTAAACTGCAGCGCGAAGTACACCCAGGCGACGGGTACCATGGCGACACCGACGTGGTTGACGTTGGCCCAGAATGCGGTCAGTTCCGGTGTCGCCGTGGCGATCTGGAGGGCGTAGGCGGCAGACCACAGCGCGGTGGCGCCGGCGAGGACGGCGAAGCTACTCGCGCCGGTGACGTCTCGGTTTCGCCACGCGAAGAGGCTGATAGCCGCCATAAGCGCGCCGCTGCCGAGCAAGACGAGCGTGTACGGCGTATACTGCCACTGCCAGACGGCCCACGGATCCATCTCTGTGTGATAGAGTCACGTGATTGTACTAAACGTTCCGTCATGTCGGTAGCGTCGTGATCTCAACGTCATATGACTGCAAGGAGGTGCCCTACGACTTCAGTCGTGGGTCGATGACGCGTCGTCGGGACCTCCTAGAGGCGATTCGAGGCGCTCGCGTTCGAACTGGCCGGTTTCGTCTCCAGCACGCCACCGCCACGAGCGGACAGTTGCCCGTTTCCCCGCTCCCTCGTATTCGAAGGGGCCGACGACGATGACGTACGACCGGTCAGGCCACGCGGCGGCGTCGACGTCGGTTTGACTTGGAACAGGCGGGCCGCGGGGGTGTGAGTGATAGAAGCCGACGATTTCCTCGCCTCGAGCCTCCAGCGTCTCGAATATATCGAGTTGGACCGTCGGGTCGATCAGATATCGCTCTCGAGGCTCCTCGGCAGCGTTGGCTGCAGGGTACCACGACGTGACGCGACTGTGCTTGGGGTCGAACGCACCGCCGAGGACGCCACAGCACTCTTCGGGGCTGGCGTCTCGAGCAGCCTCGACCAGTGCCTCCCGAATCGAGTCCGGGACGACGAGCACCGGCTGGGGGGCGTGTGCGTCGGTCACGCCTCGAGCCGACCCGACAGGTCGGCTACCGGCACGGCAATCGTTTCGTCCGGGTCATCGCCGAATCGCTCGGGCTGGATAATCTGGGCCAGAACCTCGCAGGTATCGACCAGTCGTGGCCCCGGCCGGTTGCAATAGTGGTTGCCGTCGAGTGCCCAGACACGCCCCTCTCGGACTGCCGATAACTCCGCCCAGCCGTCGCGGTCGGTCAGATCCGAGCGGTTTCGAGCCGTTTGCTCGAGGTCGAACCCACAGGGGGCAATGACGATAACCTCCGGATCGTAGGCCTGGATTTCCGCCCACTCGCGGGGTCGCGAACGCTCACCGACGTCCGCCAGCCCATAGGAGCCGCCGGCCCACTCGACGAGTTCGGTCGTCCAGTGGCCCGCGATCATCGCGGGCTCGGTCCAGTCGAAAACCGCCACGCGCGGTCGTTCACCTGTTGGAATGTCTGCTGTTCGCTCTCGCACTGCCTCGAGTCGAGCCTCGAGCTCGGTCACGACGGTTTCGGCACGCGATTCGACGCCGGCAGTGCGACCGATTTGTCTGATATCCTCGAGCACGTCGGCGACGGTGTGCGGGTCGGTGGTGAGGACAGTCGGCTCGGCAGCGATTGTCTCGAGCGCACGCTCGATGACGACCTCGTCGACCGCACAGACGTCACACATTCCCTGTGTGACGACCAGTTCCGGCTCGAGTGCATCGAGCGTCTCGACATCGATACCGTAGACGCCGTCTTCGGCCGCCGCCTCGAGCACCTGGGCGTCGATGGCCTCGCTCGAGGCGTCGGTGTCGATGCGCGACCGCGTGATCGAGGGAATCTCGCGAACGGGCGGCGGGTAGTCGCACCCGTGGGAGACGCCGACGGGCTCGAGACCGAGGGCCGCGACGATTTCGGTCGCCGAGGGAAGCGTGGTGACGATACGCATGGCTCGAGGTTGGGATTCGACAGGCAAAAAGACGACCATCGTCCCGTTCGTGCGCCCCCGTCGCTCGTCACTGTGCTTCCGTCGTTCGCAACTCGTAGTGTGACACTGCGAGCACCGTCCGCCCGTCGCGAACGTCGCCTGCACGGACGGCCTCGAGCAGGTCGTCGTAGGGCTGTGGGGCCACTCGGATACTCTCGTCGGCATCGAGTTGCTGTTCGCCCGTCGGCGCACAGCCTCGAGCGACGAAAAAGTGCATTACTGAGTCGGCGAGTCCGTTGGCTGGTTCCACGGTGACCAATCGTTCGATAGTGGTCGCTTCGTGGCCGGTTTCCTCCCGGAGTTCGCGTCTGGCAGCCGTCTCGAGGTCTTCATCATCGGGTTCGGTCGTTCCGACCGGCAACCCGTGGTTGAGCCGGCCCACGGCCTGTCGCCACTCCTCGATACAGACGACGTCGCCGTCGTTGGTGAACGGAAGGATGCAGACGCTGGGTGGCTCCGAGAGAAAATCGAAATCGGTTCGCTCGCCGTCTGGGAGGCGTACGGTCTGCGTAATGATGTCGAACCCGGGACAGGTGTAGGCGACGTCTGATTCGAGGGTTTCCCAGGCGAGTGGGTCGGCCGGCATACCGTCCAGTAACGCGCTGTAGGGCAAAAACCTCCTGTCTCCGGCGAACGCGGCAGCGACCGCGAGCGAGAAGCAACTGCTGGCGGGCCACACCGGTCGTGATGGAGTCCGTTCTACTGTGTACTCTCGGTATAACAAAGCCACAGATCGGTGAAGGTCCGTTCTCAGAGGGTGATCCATGGACCAATTAACCGGATTCCAGCGCGATTTGCTGTACGTCATCGCAGGGATGGACCGTCCGTCGGGACAGCGGATTCTCGACGATATCAACGAGTACATCGACCAGCCGGTCACACACGGTCGGCTGTATCCGAACCTGGATACACTGGTCGAACACGAACTGATCGAAAAGGGTCAACTGGATCGTCGGACGAACTACTACGCGTTGACGCCGAAGGGAAAACGGGAACTCGAGCGGCGACAGGAGTGGGTAAATCGCTACGTCGACGCCTAGGGTGTGTTGGTGCCCCGTGCGACGAGCGTGATTGGGACTTGGGGCAGCTATCGGTCGGTGGCAGGCAGCGGTTGGGTGGTGGAGGAACCCGCACTGACCGAGCGTTCGGTTCTCCCGATTTCGCTCGAGCCGCGGCAGCGCGATACTGCGGTCGCTTGAAGGCTTGCCGACCGGTAAGGCCGGCGTGAGTATCGACTGGTATGGCTGCTGGCAAAACGGCTACCGGCTGGTATCTCGCCGTCCGATCCAACTACTGACCGCTACGACGGTCGCCCGATTCGATCGCCGAATCTGTCTCGAGGACTGCTCGAGTGTTTCGTGACCTTCAGTAATCGTTTTCGTCGTCAGTGTCGTCGTTCATGTCGTCATCGTCGTCAGTGTCGTCGTTCATGTCGTCATCGTCGTCCATCTCGTCATCATCGTCGATGCCGTTCTCGTCGTCTACCTCGTCCTCGAGTGACTCTGGCCCGTCGACGGCGAGGTTGACGGCGAACTCGCGATCCTCCCCGTTCGGTGGCTCGAGGTAGCCGATGGCGAAGGCAGTGTACGCGGTGCCAGCCTCGAGGTCGACGTCGACGCTGGCAACGACATCGTCATCGTGTTCGTCCATGTCATCCTCGTCATCCATCTCGTCGTCATCGTCGACACCGTTCTCATCGTCGACGTCGTTTTCGTCATCGGTGTCGACATCCTCGGCATCGTCGTCCATCCCGACTTCGTCATCGTCCTCATCGACGCCGTTCTCATCGTCATCGACGCCATTTTCATCGTCCTCGACACCGTTTTCATCGTCATCGATGTCGTTCTCGTCCTCGACGCCGTTCTCATCGTCATCGACGCCATTTTCATCGTCGTCAATGCCGTTGTCGTCATCGACACCGTTCGCTTCACTCGAGGGGACGACCTCGAGAGTGTACGAGCCGGCGGGGACGGCCACGTAATTCGTGCTTTCGCCGAAGCCAACCGTCTCGAACAGCGCTGCGCCGGTTTCGCTTTCACGGACGTCGACGTCGGGGGCGTCCGGCGAGGCGTGGAGGAGTCTGACCAGCGAGGAACCGGCGTCGGTGAGCGCCAGCACTTCGAAGGTGTCCGCCTCGAGTTCGCCAATCGCGGCGAGCGTGTAAAAGGCCTCGCCGACCTCGAGCTCTTCGTCGTAGACGACGGTGTCCTCGTCACCGGCAGCCGTCACTTTCACCGAGTAGGTTCCGGGCTCGACCTCGAGATACGGACTCACCTCCTCGTAGGGGACGTCGGTCAGGACCTGTTCGTCGTCGACGTAGACGTCCACGTTCGGTGCGTCCGGTGCGGCGTGTACGACTCGGATTCCCGCCTGTGGTGCGCCGTTATGCTCGTCGTTCTCGTCCTCTCGTTCGTCGTCATCGTGCTCGCCCACTGCGTAGACGCTTCCGCCCGCGAGGACGGCCCCCGCGCCCAGGGTACCGAGTGCTTTCAGTGTCGTGCGTCGTGATGTCGTCATGCACTCGAGGAGGGGGCCGGAATGGGGATAAACCAGCGACTCAGTTCCACCGATTTGGGCCTGATTTCCCATCACGACAGCGCTGTAGGCACACACTGTTCTCAGAAATGCTCACGTACTCACGGCTGTTCGGTTTGAGAATTACAAGGCGAACGCCACGGGGCTTGACCCCGAGGCACTTCACTCCAATCCCTACGTATCTTGATTGTTGGAACCCGGTGTGACTCGAACAACCGAAACCGCCCAGAAATCGCTCGCACGGTCTGATGTCAGGCGGGTGTACGTTACTCGCGATGTCGGTCCCTATTATTCGTTCCGCCGGGAAAAGACGACAGCGCAGTTAGTCGTCTGCGACCGACTCCCCTTCGGGAACATGCACCTGGGCGCCGTGGTCGAGACGCTCAGCCCAGGTGTCCGAAACGACTGGGGCAACTGCGAGGAAGGTGATAATCCCGATAAATACGACGAGTGCGATGCTCGAGAGGATGGTCACGCCGACGATTGGGTCGACAAACAGTGGTATCATGGTGTGCTCTTGGAAAGGGGTATGAACGAATCCCATATCAGCGTTACTTTGTCGCGTGACGTGTGTGAGAGATTGTGATTGTTGATTGCTAACATGCCTGTTGATCGGCTGGTAACTGATCTCGCTCGAGGAATCGTTACCTACTACGGTTTCACTATTTGCTATTGAAACAATACCAGACCGTTTTCTGTGGTCAGTCGTTCGCACTGGTCGTCCAGTTCTAGGAACTAGTACTGAGTCTGAAAAACTGCGTAGGTAGTCCTCGAGACGCCACTAGAGCCGCTGAACGGCACCGATAGCACTCGAGAGCGGTGGCGCATCGAAAACCTCCTCGCCAATGTAGGCGTTCGTACCGGCACAGTACATCCCTCGAGCGACGTCGATAACCTCGTTCTCGAGCGGTTCGGGGTCTCGCTCACAGAGGGATTTCCAGTCAGCGATGTCTTCGGCTTTGGCCTGGGACTTTGCGGTCGAGACCGCATCAACCCAGTCGGGCTGGGTTCGTTTGTGGTACTGGCGGATGACCTCCTTCGAGAGCTGGGTTCCCTCGTAGCTGAACCGATTTTCGTCGAACGTCCCGACGACGTCGGCGACTCTGATCTCCCCGTCGTAGTACAGGCACTCGATCTTTCCGTCCTCGTGGACCAGGCCCGCCGATTCGGCCTGCTCAGTCACGACGCGGTTGACCGCACGAGCGACGGACTCGAGTTCCTCGATCCCTGCAACGCCAGCAATGGCGTCGGCCTCCTCGCGCTCGAGATATCGGTCGCCCTTCTCGTATTTCGTCGAGAACTCGACGATCGGTTCCTCGAGGTCGACGACTTCCTCGGGCCACTCGTCGAACGCGAGGCCGTGGTCAGCCGGGTCGGTTCGGCGTCGAAGGCTCGAGCCAACGGGGACCCGGTTGCGGAAGATAATCTCGAGGGGAACGAGGTAGTTATCGCCCGCGTTTGCGTGATAGGTGTCGTAGTCGTAGGTTCGTCCCTCGTGTGGCAGGTCGGGCACCTGCGTGAGGTCGATGGCCATCTCGGTTGGTGGTCGTTCGGTTTCACCGAGCGAGCACACCGAGCCGTCCTCGACGACGCCGCGATAATGCGTCGGGACGCCGGCGGCCTCGAGCAGTTCGAAATTGTACGCGCCCATCGTACACAGACTTGCCCCCTTGTCGGGTATCGTGTCGGGCATTTTCCCCCAATCAAAAACGGAGTAGTCGTCGGTAAAGACGAACGCACCACGGCCGAGTGCCGTGGGGGTCGCCGTGTCGTCGATGCGGAACTCCTTGACGCTGGTCACGCGAGCCACCTCGTTGCCGTCACCGTGGTCGAAGCCACAGAGCCACCGTGCATACTCGAGATGCCGTGGCCATCGCCTAAGAAGGTTTCATTTCACGTCGCGACGGCGAGGATTTCGTCCGTGGTCGTTCGGGTGCGTCTCCAGTAAGTCCTCAACGCACTGTCGATTTGGACACGGCGCGTGTACTCACGATTTAAGGTCTTCCCGCCACACTGTCCGGATAGTAACCGAGTATGTCCCACGAGACGGTCTACGCCATTGCGAGTGGAAAAGGCGGTGTCGGGAAGACGACGACGACGGTAAACCTCGGGACGGCACTTGCCCAGGCAGGCAAGCGTGTCGCTATCGTCGACGTCGATCTTGGGATGGCGAACCTCGCTGGGTTCGTCAGCCTTTCTCCGGACGACGTCACCCTCCACGACGTGCTGGCATCTACTGCGACGATCGAGGAAGCCACGTATCGACTCGCCGAAAACATTGTCGCCATCCCGAGCGGCACGAAACTGGATGAGTACGCCAAAACCTCGCCGGAAGGGCTTCGCGAGGCGATCGACTCGCTTCGCGAGGACTTCGACTACGTCCTGCTCGACGTCGGGGCTGGCGTCAGCCACGAGACGGTGCTCCCGCTCGGGCTCGCGGATGCCGTCTTACTCATTTCGACGCCCGAGCCGGCATCGGTACACGACGCAAAAAAGACGATCGAACTGACCAACAGCGCCAACGGTGCGGTCGAGGGACTCGTCATCACCCGAACCCGACCCAACGGCGACGTCTCGTACGAGGAAATCGCTGATCGACTCGATCTCGAACTCCTCGGTACGATTCCGGACGACCCGGCCGTCCGGGGGAGCGTCTACGCAGGCACGCCGCTGGTCGTTCACGAACCCGACAGCCCAGCCGCCATCGCCTACCGCGAACTCGCCGTTTCGCTCGCTGACCTCGAGATCAGTGCCGAACCCGGTTCGAAATCGGCGTCTGGCGATGCTGTGGCCGAGGAAGCGACCGCTGACCTCGAACAGACGAGCGAATCACCGCCAGACGGTGACGAAACTACCACCGAAACGGATGACGAGGGACGGGCGGCCTCCCACGACGACGTCTCGAGTGCGATTACGGAAGCCGAATCCGACTCGAGCTAATCGGGACGCTTGGAAGTCCTGAGACACTCGAGCGAGACCATCACCACTCGAGTGTCTCGATGTTCCATGAATTACGACAACTCCGGTCCGTCGACTTGTGAAGTACCTCGGGGACAAGCCCCGGGGCACTCGCCTTGCTTATCGGTAGATGGAATCGGTCAGCTGTTTTCGAAAACCGCTACTGGCCCGCTTTCCACTCGAGGTAGCCGAGCACGCCTCGGACGTTCATCGCCGTCTCCGCCCGCGTCTTTTCGGGCCCCCATATGGAGACGAACGCGGGATCGACGTCGTCGGCTAACTGTTCGACGACGGCGTCGTCCGACTCCAGGGATTCGCGAGTCGAGGTGACGGTTTCGACCCAGTCGCTGAGAACGGTTCCGTAGGTCTCGAGTGCCCGCTCCAGATCGTCGACTTCTCGGGGACCGAAGTGCGTGTACAGGAGGACCTCGGGCTCGATATCGCGAATCGTTTCGAGGTCTTCGAGACAGCCTTCGAGATCGAACTGTGCCGGTGGCGACGTTTCGCGGATGCGTTCGAGCGTCGGCACCCAGATGCCGGCGGCGTCGCCGGTGAACACGGCGTCGAATTCGGGGACCTCGAAGACGACCTGGTGGGGTGCGTGTCCGGGGGCCTCGTGTGCGCGAAGGCGATAATTACCGAGGTCGATCTCCGACCCGTCCTCGAGTTCGACGATGCGGTCGTCGGGGACGGGAAGGGGGTCGGCGTAGTGATCCCACTGGTCGCCGACGGCGGCTTTGGTGCCGGCGACGAGCCGCTCGGGGTCGACCAGGTGGGGTGCGCCGACGTGGTGGGCGTAGACGTCGGCGTTCGGGCAGGCGTCGGCCAGGAAGCCAGCGCCGCCCGCGTGATCGAGGTGGATGTGTGTGACGACGATCGCCTCGAGGTCGCCGCGCTCGATATCGAGTGTCTCGAGCGCCTCGAGCAGTCGTTCGTGATTGGTTCCGATGCCGGTTTCGACGATAGCTGGTCGGTCGGCATCGAGAACGTATGCGGCACCGTACTCGGTGGTTTCGTACATCTCGGTGTCGACATAGTACAGATCGCTACAACTGCCGGCGGTCACCTCGTGGACGGCTCCCGGTTCCATACACACTGGCGTTCGCCAGTGGCGATAAATCCTGCCAATCGACCACGAACGATTTAGTGGTCTGGGTCGCCAATGACGGACGATGGACGATGGATTCGGCACCGCGGCGGACGTCCGAAGTGGGAACGCCAGTGGACCGCTTTCCCTCGTCGGCGACGGTTCGTGGGCCGAAGCGATCGAAACGACGGTGAGCGAGACCGATTTCGACCTCGAGACACGTCGGGAAACGGCCGCGTCGGTACTCGATAGCGAGCGGGCCGGGAGTATCGTGTTCGAACCCACAGCGACGCCGGACGGCGCGGTCGCCTTCGCCGAGGCCGTTCGCGATCGATGGCCTGCCTGTCCGCTCATCTGTGTTCCGCGTGAGGGTGGCGAATCACTCGCCGGAGCAGTGCTTGCAGCGGGGGCGACCGGGTACGTCCCCTTCGATGAACGGGAGTCGCTGCTCGAGGGAGCACTCGACAGCGCGCTGGAAGCATCGCTCGATGTACCTTCCACGTCGACGGCCCGAAGGGAGGAGTCCCCGACACTCGACGCTGATGAACGCGCACCAATCGAGGCTGATGAATCACCGCCTCGAGAGGCGGATGTGTTACCAACCCACCGAGACCGTTCGCCGTACTTCGACGCTATCGAAAGCGGGCCCGAGTTCCTGTGGATTCTCGAGCGCGACGGCACGATAGTCGAGGCTAACGACACGGTTCGGACCGAACTCGAGGGGGCGAGCGACGCGAACGGACGCCCGTTTCCGGCGGCGAGTTGGTGGCCGGTGTCTGCCGGTCGACCGCTCGAGACTGCCGTCGAGGCGGCACTCGAGGGCGAATTTTCCAGCCAAGAGGTAACGCTCGAGGACGGTGACCGAACGCTCTCGCTTGCACTGTATCCGGTTTCGAACGGCGATGACGGGGTCGTCGTCGTGGGACGCGATATCAGCGAGCGGGTCTCGACGATTCGCGAACTGCGCCGATCAGAGGAGTTACACCGCGTGACCCTCGCCCATATGACGGATACGGTGTTGCTCACCGACGAGACGGGTGCGTTCACCTACGTCTGTCCGAACGTCCATTTCATCTTCGGCTACACGGCCGAGGAGATATACGAACTGGGTACAATCGATGCGCTGCTTGGTGAGGACCTCTACGATGAGGACGACCTCGCTCGCTCAGGCGTGTTGACCAACGTCGAATGTACAGCGACCGACCGGAGCGGCACGGAACACCATCTCCTTGTCAACATTCGAGAGGTCTCGATTCAGGACGGTCGAACGCTGTTTAGCTGCCGTGACGTAACGACCCGAAAGCAACGCGAGCAGGCGTTGACGTCGCTTCAGGAGACGGCACAGGCGTTGTTGTACGCCGAAACGCGACACGAGGTTGCCACGCGGGTTGTCGACGATGCCGGCCCCGTGTTAGATCTGCCTAGCGCGGCGATGTATCTGTTTGATGCGGACGAAAACGTACTTCGGCCGAGTGCGTTCACGGGACACCGCGAGGGCCCGGACCGGGGGAAACCGGAAGCCACCTGGCCGGGTGCTGACGATGTCGTTGCCACGTCGTTCGTCGAGGACGAACACTTCGTCATCGAGAACTTCGAGGGGAACGCATCACCGATGGACCGGCTCGAGTCTGGTGTCGTAATCCCGTTGGGCGACCACGGCGTCTTCGTCGCCGGAACCACACGTGAGGAGTCGATCGATACGGTGACGAGCGAAGTGGCAAATTTACTCGCCGCAACGGCAGAAGCGGCTCTCGACCGGGTCGAACGGGACATGGCGCTTCGTGAACGTGATCGGGAACTCAACGAGCAAAATCAGCGATTGAGTGCCCTCAACCGAATCAACGAAATCATCCGTGAAATCGGCCAGGAACTCGTGCAGGCGGAAACGCGAAGCGCTATCGAGGAAGCCGTCTGTGCTCGACTCACGGCTGACGACCGGTTTGCCTTCGCCTGGATCGGTTCACGTGATCGTCACACTGGTTCGCTCACGCCGCGGGCGTGGGCCGGCGACGACGAGACATATCTCGACGCTCTCGAGACGGAGTCGATAACGACCGAACCCGGTCAGCGGACGCTCGAGACCGGTGAACCCACCGTCGTCGAGAACGTTGCCGACGATTTACGGGCCGATCCCTGGCGTTCTGTCGCACTCACACGCGGGTTCCAGTCGGTCGTCAGCGTCCCGCTCGCGTACGACGAGTTCGGCTACGGTGCACTGACCGTCTACGGGACGCAGGCGGGGGCGGTCGACGAGACGGCTCAGGCCGTCTTGCGAGAACTGGGTGAGATGATCGCCTCGGCGATCGGGTCGGTCGAACGGACCCACGCCTTACTCGGCGGTCGGGCCGTCGAACTGACCTACGAGAGCGAGACGGCGAGTACGACTGTTGGTCGACTCGCCCGAACCCTCGAGTGTCAACTCGACCTCGAGGGCGGCGTACAGCGGTTGGATTCGGGGGTACTGGCGTTTATTACGGTAACGGGGTGTGCGGCCCACCGGGTCGTCGAACAGGCCTCGACGCTGGTGAGCGTAGCGTCCGCTCAGGTCGTCAGTGCAACCGAAGACGGTGGGTTGGTTCGACTCACACTCGTCGACCCGCTGCTGGTTACCCGTCTCGCAGAACACGGTGCGGTGATCACGGCGTTGACGGCGACACCGTCCGGGACGACCTTGTCGATTGAAATCCCTTCGACCGTTGAAACGGCCTCTGTCGACGACCTCGTTCGAACCGTCTACTCCGATGCGACCCTCGTCGCCCGCAGAGAGCGAGGGGGTGCCCCGACGACCGGCGACCGACTGGAATCGGAAGTGCGAAACTCGCTCACTGACCGGCAACTCGAGGTTGTGCGAACGGCTTATCATGCCGGTTTTTTCGAAACTCCGCGAACCAACTCCGGCGCAGAGGTTGCGTCAACCCTCGATATTTCCCCGACGGCGTTTTCCAAGCACGTTCGTGCCGTCGAGCGCACACTGTTTTCGGTACTCTTCGACGAGGCACACCCTCGGAGGGTTGAATAATAAACCCTCTTCTGTGTGGGTTGGTGTATTATTGAACCGCACTACCCATCCCGCTACGCAAATATTGGTACGATATAGCCCCTCCTCCAGAGGAGGCGCCCTCGTGATTATGAAGGACGCACCATACAACCCTGAGGACGAATCGGCATACGAGTGCCTCGAATGCGGTCGAACGGTTCGATCGCGAACGAACCCCGGTAGCTGTCCCGTCTGTGACGTGGCCTACCGAAATACGGCGATGCCAATCGAGTAACGGGTATCGCGACTGTAGCCACCGTCGTTCCGGTCACCACACTGATCGCCGTTCGCGACTCGAGTTCAAACTGGGCTTTTTCGGTATAACGTCTGTTGGCATCTCACCCGTCAGCGGTTGTGCCGATTCGTCGCTGACCGGTACACGGGCACAACGATCACCGTCACGTATCGACGGAGTCTTTCCACTCGCCGATTCCAGACGGATCGAGGTGGACGTGTGCATCCCCGACGTCTTCCTGACGCCGGAGTTCGTCGACGAGGCTGGTCTCGAGGTCGTGGGCATCGCGAAGGGGCATTTCGCCGTCGACTTCGACGTGGACTTCGACCTCGAGGACGGTGCCTTCGTAGTAGACGGTGAGGTCGTGGATGCCTTCGACGCCGGGATGGTTTCGAAGGAGTGAAGCGATGGCTTCGCGCTTTTCTGGGGGCGGAGCGGCACCGACCAGATACGTCACGTTTTCTCGCCCGATCGAAACGCCCTGTGAGATGACGAGGAGACTCACCAACCCACCGGCAACGGCGTCCAGCGCCGAGACGCCGAAAAACACGCCAAGCACGCCGACTACGGCCGCCAGGGAGGTGTAAATATCGTTCAGGCAGTCGATCGCGAGTGCCTCGAGCGCGGTCGATCCGATCGTCTGGTTGACGGCATCGGTATACCGATAGACGAGGTACATATCGACGATCGCGAACGCGAGCGCTCCGAGCAAGATCGGACTGAAGGTGACCTCGGTACCAGCGAGCAGTCCTCGGGTCGATTCGTACAACAGCGTGAGGCCGAGCAAGGCGATGACGGCACCGACGAACAGCGCCGTCAGCGGTTCGATTCGGTCGTGGCCGTGTGGATGGGTGGCGTCGGGTTCGTCGTAACTGCTCGTTCCCCAGACGAGGACGACCACGCTGGCAACCAGGTCGGCGACGGAGTGAGCGGCGTCAGCGAGTAACGAAAAGGAGCCAAATGCCAGGCCTGCAGCGCCCTCGACGACGATTTTGGCGGTGTTTCCGAGGACGTTCACCCAGGCTGCTCGGCTGAAGGCAGCCTGCTGTGTGCCCGCCGATGCCTCGAGTGGCTCGCCCTCGATCATGGTTGGTTTAGATCCAGTCTAAACTTCAGTCTTTATACTCGAGGTGTCTACGGGAACAGACCCAGATCCACAAAAGACACCGGCGACAAGACCACGAAAGACCCCAGTTCGATTGTGACCGGATTCACTCGTCCGGGTCGGATATTCGGCGACAACAGGACTCCTGGTACTTGATCGCTGGATCGTTCCACGTGTCGGAGGCCGGCACCGCCGCTTCGGGACCGGTATACCATCGATTGCGGGATTGCTTCCTCGAGCGCTCTTGCTCGTCGGTATCGTCGGTGTTCGACAGTCTGTTCTGCACGGTTCGGACGAATTTCGTGAGCGTGTTCATCTGTGGGCTGTGAGTGAGATGGAATTTCGACGGCGCGTGAAGACGATAGGTCGAATATAGTAGCCATTGACACGATTCACACACCTATCCCGACGTCGTCTTGCGGTAGGGTGTGCAATGACTTTCACTGGCTACTATAGATGGATGTAACCATCGTATATAGCGGTTTTGCGGTTGTGTACGCCTTCGTGCAGTCGCCGTCAGGGTGACGAAGCCAAAACTATCATGCCGGTCCGTTTGTAACCGTGGTGTAACCGGGCGATGGGGCCCGCCCGACCCAACCGCCGGCATCGGTCCTCGAGTGGATAACCTGAATCCGGCTGACGGTCCCTGTTCGTCAGCCATGTCCACAGATACCGTCCTCGGTCGACTCGAGATGCTCGCCCTGATCGGCATCGGCGGATTCGCCGGGTCGAACCTCCGATATTTTACCCTCGGAGTCCTCCCCGAGGAGGTGGCACTGCTCGTCGTCAACGTCCTCGGAAGCACCGTCCTCGGATTTCTGGTCTACGAGGCGCAGTACACCGGTCTCGTCGACCGGAAATCGCGCCTCGTCTTCACCACCGGGTTTCTCTCCTCGTTGACGACCTACAGCGGCTTCGCGTTCCAGACGGCGACTGCCGGCGGCCCGCTAGCACTCGGCGGCATCGTCGTCGGGAACTACGCCCTCGGATTCGTCGGCGTCCTCGTTGGTCGGCAAATCGCTCGAGTTACCCGAAAGCGAGGTGACCGCTCGTGACGACGATGCTCGAATTCGAGACTGTGGCCGTGCTCGTCTGGCTCACACTCGAGGCCGAACCCGCACACCTGGTGGGAACGGGCGGTGCCATCGGAGCGATCTGTCGACATCTCGTCTATCAGCGACTCGCCTGGGAAGCGTTTCCGCTCGCAACGCTGACGGTCAACACCGTCGGGAGCTTCGTGTTCGCGTTGGTCGCGTTTGGGGATGCGGGTGCAAGTGCGTTCTACCTGATTGGAATCGGTGCCTGTGGTGCGTTCACGACGTTTTCATCGTTTTCGGTCGAAACTGTCCAGTTGTGGGAGCGCGGTCAGCGGCGACGGGCCGCGTTCAACGCCGGGATCAATCTCGTGAGCGCACTCGCCGGGATCGCGTTTGCCTGGCTTCTCGTGAACGGCTTCTAGAACCGATCTGCGCAAACAGTCAACTATGCAGCCTTTTCGGCCATCGAGGCGATTCACTGACAAAACCTGCCCGAAACTGTGGTGTGCTAAATTGTACCGTATTAGGGTGGAGAGGAAAACACCTATCAGATGCCACTGACCATATTGCACCAATGTTGCTTTCTCTGTCACAATATCGGATACGTCCGGTCGATTCAATCATTGGTTCGGTGCCAGCCAAATCACCCGTGAAGGCTCGAGAGCTGGGTCGCAGTCTCGAGGAACTGATTCTCGACCTGTTACAGGGCGAGTTCGCCGGAATTATCCGGTCACACGTCCGTGGTGAGGTCTATGGAGGCTGTTGAACGGACGCGCACTGGGAGGTCTGTACAGTCGACGACTGGGGGCTGTCTAGGACCACGGCCCGACTGCCTGAGGCCCTCGAGTGGTCGTCTAAATGACGGTGCCCGTCACCACGGGAGGTGAACGTCGATGACCATCAAAACCGAATTCTGGTCGATCTATCGACAGGCGCTGCCAGTCTTGCTTATCGCGCTTGGCGGCGGGCTCTTCGCTGGGCTCGTCCTCGAGGGACTGGTGGAAAGTGTCCAGCGATTCCCCGGATTGCTCGTGATGGTTCCCGTGTTTCTGGCGACTCGAGGGAACGTCTACGGTGCACTCGGCGGGCGCATCGCGAGCGGGCTCCACCAGGGGCTGATCGAACCACGATTCCAACGCGACGAGCGCCTGATAAACGCCGTTCTTGCCTCGTTCATCAACGGTATTGGCATCTCGGTTGTCATCGCTTTCGTAACCTGGGGCGCCCTCGCTCTCATCGGCTGGCCGGCCGCCGAGTGGTACGAGTTCCTCGCGATTATGCTCATCTCCGGGGTGCTCACGTCGGTCGTCCTGATATTCGGCCTGCTCGCGATCATCTTCGCCGGCTACAAGTACGGTTACGACCCCGACAACCTCGTCGGCCCCATCGTCACCACGCTGGGTGACATCTTCGGCATGCTGTTCCTGTTGCTGGCCGTCGGCCTCGTGGAGGTGCTCGTCTGATGATCGGTGGAAGCCCCAGCGGCTCGCTCGGGACGTGGGACACCAAAGCCATCGTCTCGAATATGTTCCCACTGTTGATCGTCCTCTCGATTATCGTCCTCGCTGCGGGCATCACCCTCGAGAACGCCGAGGAGATGCTCGAGCAGTACGGCATTCTGGCGATAATGGTTCCGACGATGGTCGACATGGGTGGCAACCTCGGCGCGATATTGAGTTCCCGTCTCTCGAGTCGCCTCCACCTGGGGACGACCTCGTTCGACCTGCGTGATACGGAACTCATTGGGAACGTTCTCGCTATTCTGGCGCTTGCGGCGACCATTTTCACTGCGCTCGCCATCGGAGCGTGGCTGCTCGGGTCCCTGATCGGAAGTACGCTCGCGCTTACGACGCTGTTGACGATTTCGCTGGTCAGCGGCATGTCTGTCGCTCTCATTGCAATCGTCTTCAGTTTCGCTACCACCTACGCCTCGTACCATCTCGGTATCGATCCCGACGATACGACGATCCCGATCGTCACTAACGTCGTCGACGTGTTCGGCATGATCATCTTCATCAGCGTCTCCTACGTCGTCGTCTTCTAGACGTCTGGTGGTCCCTCTTCGACCGGGTCCGACGCGATTTAGTGCCTCGAGATGCTAGTTACACTCGTGTCTTCCACTGCTGACCGTCCCGACCGGCCACCGACGGCCCGACTGTTCGAGGCGCTACGGGTCAAGCGAAACGCGGCTATCTCGCTCGTCATCGGAGTCGGTTTCACGGTCGTCGTATTCCTGTTTTTCGTCGTGATTCCAGGCTCAAGTCAGACGAACTATTTACTCGCACTCGGGTTCGTTCTCGCAGCGACGACCGCCGGTAGCGTGCTGATTGTCCTCACCGTTTATCGGACGATACAGCTCTCGAGAGAACTCGAAGATATCGAATAGCGCGTTGGTTTCTGCCCACTCGGCCGTTCGTTCTACGGGATTGCTTCCCGAAACATGTTCGTCGCTGTCAACGACCAAACGGCAATACTTTTCCAGTCCCCCACAAAAGTTCTCGCTATGGCTGACGACCTCAAGAAAGGGCTCGAGGGTGTTTTAGTCGCTGAATCAGAACTCAGCTCGATCGACGGTGATGTCGGTCGGCTGATCTATCGCGGCTACCCGATCGAAACGCTGGCCGAGGGGGCAAGCTACGAGGAAGTACTGTATCTGCTCTGGCATGGCCACCTGCCCGATGAACGCGAACTGTCGTCGTTCACCGAGGCGATGGTTGCCGAACGAGAGGTCGACGACGCGATTCTCGAGACGGTTCGTCGTCTCGCAGAAGCCGATGAGGAGCCGATGGCGGCGCTTCGAACAGCGACCTCGATGCTCTCTGCGACCGAACCCGAGGGCGATGCCCATGCCGAAGATCTGGACGCTTCGCTCCGGAAGGGACGGCGTATCACCGCGAAAATCCCGACCGTACTGGCGGCGTTCGAGCGATACCGGCAGGGCGATGAGCCGGTCGACCCGGACCCAGAACTCGGACTGGCAGCGAACTTCCTGTATATGTTCACGGGGACCGAACCCGACGAGGTCGCCGCCGAGACCTTCGATCAGGCACTTATCCTCCACGCCGATCACGGATTGAACGCCTCGACGTTTACGTCGATGGTCATCGCTTCGACCATGGCCGACGTGTACAGTGCGATCACCGGTGGTATCGGCGCGCTCTCCGGACCGCTGCACGGTGGGGCAAATCAGGACGTCATGGAGGTCCTTATCGAAATCGACGAGAGCGACCTCGACCCCCGCGACTGGGTCGAACAGGCGACCGACGAAGGCCGACGCATTCCCGGCTTCGGCCACCGCGTCTACAACGTGAAGGATCCTCGCGCACACATCCTCCAGCAGCGTAGTGAGGAACTCGCCGCAAGCGGCGACGCCAAGTGGTACGAAATTACGACGACCATCGAGCGCTACCTCACCGAGGAGAAAGGTCTCGTCGACAAAGGCATCGCCCCGAACGTCGACTTTTACTCGGGTTCAGTGTACTACCAGCTCGGTATTCCGATCGACATGTACACCCCAATCTTCGCGATGAGCCGTGCCGGCGGCTGGATTGCCCACGTGCTCGAATATCAGAACGAAAACCGTCTCATACGGCCACGCGCCCGTTATACCGGTCCCGAAAGCCAGGAGTTCGTTCCGCTCGAAGAGCGGTAGACTGAATCATCGATGTCGCTCGTTTTTCGATGCGAACGTTCGTTCCCAGGCTGATTGCCCGTCTCATAGGGACTATCAGTCGTCCGAGACGCTCCCGCGTTCGGCCATCATTCGCGCTGCTTTGCCGGCCCAATCACTCGAGTGGTAGCCCCAGGCGACGACCAGCAGGGCCCAGAGATAATAGAGGAAGATCCCGGCGGCGACGCCGACGACGCCGTACCCGAGTTGGATGGCGGCAATGTAGGAGAAACAGAGATACCACAGAAAGAGGCCGCTCGCTCGAGCGAGAAACGGGATCGTGGTTTCACTGGCTCCCTGTAGCGAGCCGGCGATGGCGATGTAAACGACCAGCAGGGGTGCACTGATCCCGTACACCTGAGCGAACGTAACCGCATGGTCGGCCGTCTTCGGATCGCTCGTAAAAACCGAGACGAACGTTTCGGCGAAGATGGCGAGGAGGATGCCGATCACGCCGACAGTGGCCAGCCCAAGCCCGGCGATGGCCCACCCGTTGAAGCGCGCTTCTGCTGGGTCTCCCTCGCCGAGGTACTGGCCGACCACGATGCTCGCCGCGACGTTGTAGCCGCGTGAGAGAGGGCTCGAGAACTGCTGGTAGACGCGACGACCGATCTGGTAGGCTGCGTTGGCTTCCGTACTGATCATGAGCAAGATGGAGTTGAACGGGAACTCGATGGCCGTCGCGACCATCCCCTCGGCGACCCGCGGTGCACTCACGGTGAGCAACTGACGGGCGATTACGGGATCTGTCGGCCGGACGAACCCGGCTTCACGCCACGGGCCGGCGATCACGACACAGAGCGCCAGTGCGGTAAACACGTTTGCGACCGCGGTTGCAAGACCGACGCCGACCACCTCGAGGCGGGGGGCACCGAACAGGCCGAGGCCGAGCACGACCGATCCACTCACGTTGAGCAGGTTTGCGATGACGTTGACGACCATTGGGGAGACGGTGTCGCCGGTTCCCTGGAGCGCTCGACCGGCGATTATCGAGACGTGTCGGGCGGGGGCCGTCGCCATAATAATCGCCAGATAGATTGCGCCGTAGGTGACCACGTCTGCTTCGGCGCCGAGCACTTCGATGGCGAGTTCGCTCAGCAGGAAGCCAAAGATGACGAACGGAATCCCGGCAACGGCACCGAGCAGGACTGCCTGGGTAATCGCCTCGTCTCGCGTGTCCGTGGCTCCGCTCCCGGTGTCCTGACTCGAGAGAGCAATCGCGCCACCACCGAGTCCCAGGCCGATTCGCAGCGGGAGTCTGGCATACAAGTCTGCGAGCCCAATCGCGGCGATTGCCGCCGGCGAAAGCAGCCCCGTGACGATGATGTCGACGGTCCGCATGAGCGTCCGGGTCGTCTGCTCGGCCATGATCGGCCAGGCGAGGGCCAATACGCGGATCCAGACGGCACGGACGCGCTCGTGAAGCGACTGGTCGCTTTTGTTTCCAGCGGTGTCGCGTCCGGCCATACGTTCGCCTTGGTGGGCACTGCTTAGGGTCTATCGACTCGAGACGTTCTCGATTGAGCACTCGAGTCCAGTCTGCAGGCCGTATCGTTGATACTGTGGAACACAAATTTGCCAAACACACTGAATATGGCTATGTCACTCACACTCGAATGACGACCGTCTGCTGACCGTCAGACAACAGTTTCACCTCGCTTCCTGCTTGCGGTTACACTTCCACCGCGCAGGGATGAGTTTTATATACCTCCCGGTCCCGTATACAGGTGCACGTCACACGCCGTGCACACCTGTATTCCCTTCGTGCTGTCTGCGCCCGACAGCACGTTTTCCAACCGCTCTCGAGCGACGTGTGCCCGTTTCTCCGACCACCGATCAACAGTATTTACAATACTTGCCGAGTAGTCGCGGTCATGCTCGACCGTACTGCCATCCTCGAGGCTGCTGAACGGGTGCGTGAAACCTCCCGTCATACGCCGCTTTCGTACTCCTATACCTACTCAGATATGACCGGTGCTGAGGTGCACCTGAAACTCGAGAACTTCCAGCGCACCGGCGCGTTCAAAATACGGGGGGCGACCAACCGCATTCAGACGCTTTCGCCCGACGAACAGGCCGCCGGTGTCGTCACCGCGAGCGCTGGTAACCACGCCCAGGGCGTTGCGCTCGCGGCCACCCGCGCCGACGTGGATTCGAAGATCGTGATGCCCGAGAACGCTCCGATTTCCAAGGTCAAAGCCACTCAGAGCTACGGGGCCGAGGTCGTCCTCTCGGGGGCGGATTACGACGAGGCGGCCGAACGCGCTCACGAGATCGAACGCGAAGAGGGCCGGACGTACGTCCATGCCTTCGACGACGAGTTCGTGATGGCCGGTCAGGGAACCATCGGCCTCGAGATACTCGAGGACTGTCCCGACGTCGACACCGTCGTCGTTCCGATCGGCGGTGGCGGGTTAATTTCGGGAATCGCGACAGCCATCAAGACCGAAAAGCCGGATGTCAGAATCATCGGTGTCCAGTCGGCCGGTGCCTCCAGCGTCGCCAGTTCGCTCGAGAAAGGGGAAGTCGTTTCGCTGGATGGAGTCGACACCATCGCCGACGGTATCGCGACCCGGAGCGTCGGCGAGAAAACGTTCCCGATCATCCAGGAGCGGGTCGACGAGGTCGTCACCGTCACCGACGAACAGATCGCCATGGCCGTCGTCCACTTGCTCGAGCGTTCCAAAACTGTCGTCGAAGGCGCCGGTGCCGTTGCCCTTGCCGCGCTCCTGTTCGACCGCTTCGAGTACGAACCCGGTGAGGTGATCGTCCCGGCGCTGTGTGGCGGCAACATCGATCTGAACATGTTGACGACCGTCATCGTCCGTGGCCTGGTCGAAACCGGACGCTATCTGAAGATCAAAACTGTGCTCAAGGACCGACCCGGCGCGCTCGAGGATCTGTTGGCAATTCTCTCGGGCCACCGCGCGAACATTTACGCAATCCAGCACGACCGCACCTCGAGGGATATCGGCATGAGCGACACCGAGGTCGAAATCGATCTCGAGACCCGTGGCCACGACCACGTCGAAGCGTTGCTCGAGGCACTCGAGTCCGAAGGCTACGCCGTCGAAGTGCTGATTTGATTCGGATTGTGCGATTTTGGTATCATACCCATAGTTAATGCTATGGGTAACGAAGTAAGGCGGCCTCGGATTCTGCAGGGATAGTTACGTTCAACACACGCCACTCGAGGGTCACTCGAGCGATTTCGTCGGTGTTTAAGTTACCCTGGCGAGACGATTTCGACATGAAACGAATCATCAGCACGGACGATGCACCGGCCGCCGTTGGCGCGTACAGCCAGGGAACCACCGACGACTCGCTGGTGTTTACCGCGGGACAGATTCCACTGACTCCCGACGGAGAGTTGCTCGACGACGAGCCAATCGACGTCCAGACCGAACAGTCACTGGACAACGTCACGGCCGTTCTGGAGGAGGCCGGCGCGAGTATGGACGACGTCCTCAAGGTGACTGTTCTGCTCGCCGACATCGAGGATTTCGAGGCGATGAACGAGGTGTACGCAGGATACTTTGACGACGAACCACCGGCCCGTAGCGCCTTCGAGGTTGCTCGACTCCCGAAAGGTGTCGGTATCGAAATCGAAGCGATCGCCAGCCTCGAGTAAGGCCGTGGAGCCGCGACAGAAATCCGCCGTGCTGTGGGGTGCCGTCGGTTTCATGACCTTCCTGGTGCTCGTACAGGGGTACGCCCTGTTTCGGGAGCCGCTGGTCTCAATCATGCAGGGGTTCGCTATCGCTGTCGCCGTGGCTGTCGGGACGGCCGCGCTGGCCTACGCTCTCGAGCATCGGGTGGCTGCGTGGTCAGCAAAGCGGGCTGTGAGAACGGGTGCAGACGCCGAGTCGGACGATGAGTGACGGGCCGATACGTAACAGTTAAACGACCGACCCGGCTATGCTCGAGTGAGCCAGGATGGCCGAACGGTAAGGCGCACGCCTGGAAAGCGTGTTCCCTTTCGGGATTCAGGGTTCAAATCCCTGTCCTGGCGTTTTCCGACACAACACTCGTGTGCAGTGTGTAGCCTCGCGAACAACCCGCGACCTGAACACGCATCGGTCCACCGTGGTACGCCCGGCCCTCGAGAACCAGCGCCGGGAGCCTCGAGACCGAAGATATTAGATAGACCAGTCGTCTCGCATTGGCCGTGCACGCTCGAACGAAGTGGTTACTGGCGGCGTGTTGTTTCGTCGCTGGCGATGCGATGGCGATGCAGTCTCGAGGCGCGCTGCTCTCGCGGTTCGAGGCGGATTTCGGGGTTACGGAGTCGCTTCTGGGGCTCGTCGCCCCGGCCGGAACCGTCGGATTCGTGGTCGCTATCGTCCTCGTGGGCTTGCTTGCCGGGCGACTCGACGTCCGGCGGACGATGGTCGTCGGAGCTATCGCGATGGCGACGTTTCTGTTCACGATTGCGCTCGCGCCGACGTACTGGCTCTTTCTGTTCGCGTTACTCGCCCAGGGGGCGGCGGCAGGAATCTTTCGGGCGATGGACCGCCCGCTGTTGAGCCACCTCTATGCCGACCGACTCGGTCGTGTGTTCGTCCTGTACGCGCTGGCGTGGGCGCTCGGTGCTGTCACCGGGCCGATTATCGTGAGCGGGGTTTTGCTGGTCGCCTCCTGGGAGTGGGTGTACGTGCTGATCGGGCTGCTTTTCCTCCCCATCGTCGCCGTCGTCTGGCGTTCGTCACCACCTTCGGGTTGGAACGAACAGCCCCTCGAGCGGGCTGCCCTTCGAGAACTGCTCTCGAGGCCGGGGATTCGCGGGACGCTCGTTGGGATGGCGCTCGTGGGCGGCATCGAGGGGGCGATTTTCACGTGGTTGCCCTACTACGCTCTGACGATTATGGACGGTGCGATTGCACCGCTAGCGCTTTCGGCGTACCTGTTGGCGTACGTTCCTGGTCGGTATCTGTACGCTCGTGTGATCGGATCGATGCCCTACCTCAGACTGGCGATACTGACCACGGTGCTCGCTGTACCGGCGCTTGCGGCGGCCGTCTGGACCACCTCGACCGTCGGCTTGCTCGTCGCGGCCTTCCTCACAGGGCTATTGCTCTCGGCACTGTTTCCGTTGCTTTCGGCCTACGGCGTGGAGCTTGCACCGGCCTACAGCGGCCCGGTGAGTTCGCTGGCGACGGCAGCGACGTACGGCGGTATCGCCGTTGTCCCGACGGTAATGGGTGTCGTTGCCGAAGGGTACTCGATCGACGAAGCGATGTGGATACCAGTGGGACTTGCGGTCCTCCTCGTCCTCGTCGTCTGGCGAATGGGCACCGTCTCGAGTGGGCGTGACCAATCAACGGCCTGAACTGGCTGTTTCAGACCGGAGCATTCGACTACCGGCGACACTCGACGGGGGCATCCGTCGCAATCCACCGATCCGGCTCGTCGTATTCGCTGATCTCGAGGCGACCATCGGCCGTGAAACTGGCTTCGTACGCACGGGAGCGCTCTGCTGACATATCTCGAGGAGCCACGAGAGCCTATGTGAGTACGAGGGAGTTACCGCCACACTCGAGGTTGGTATGGGGTGATTATTCGCAATGGTGTTGTGGTAGGCACTCCTTTTATCCCACGCTGTTCGGATAGGAACTGCCTACTGTGGGCATCAACGATTTGTCGGTCCCTCCCCTCGGGTATACCATGTGTGGACGGTACACCCTGTTTCTCGAGCAAGCTGACCTCGAGGAACGCTTTGATGCCAGGTTTTCGGAGCCGTTTTCGCCGCGATACAATATGGCGCCCGGTCAGGAACTGCCGGTGATTCGCGCTGATGATCCGGAGCGTTTTCGCCACCTCGAGTGGGGACTCATCCCTGATTGGGCTGAGGACGACACTGGTGGGTTGATCAACGCCCGCGCGGAGACCGTGTCGACGAAGCCGAGTTTTCGTGAGGCCTACGAAAACCCGGGAAAGCGAGACGGTTCGAAGGGAACGGTGCAGGCCGGCCGGTGTCTGGTGCCGGCAAACGGCTTTTACGAGTGGGTCGAGACTGACGACGGCAAACAACCCTTTCGGGTAGCCTTCGAGGACGATCGGCCCTTCGCCATGGCTGGACTCTGGACGCGCTGGGAACCGTCTGCCGAGACGACGCAGACTGGGCTCGATGCGTTCGGTGGCGGCTCGAGCGAGACGGACGACGAACCCGAGGGGCCACGCGAGACGTTTACCGTCGTGACGACCGAACCGAACGACCTGATCGGCGAGTATCACCATCGGATGGCGGCGATACTCGAGCCCGGTCGTGAGCGAGAGTGGCTCTCCGCGGCGGATCCGTCGTCACTGCTTCAGCCGTATCAGTCGGCAGAGATGCGGGCGTATCCGGTTTCGACCGCGGTCAACAGTCCAGCAGTCGACGAGCCGTCGCTGGTCGACCCTCTCGAGTGACCTGCTCTCGACCACGGTCCTGACCGTGTTCGCCGTTCGGGGTGGGAGTCATAGGTCCGGGAAGATAGCTACGGATTGGCGCGGCGGTCTACGGTTCGGGGGAGAAAGACCACGGTTTGGAACCCCTCGGACGGCGATCGCTATCGCCGTCGATCAGCGTGCTATCGTAGATATATAAAAGCGGCGTGACCGGGGGACTCCTATGGAGCGTAACCTACGCCATTGATAGTCAATAACACACTCCTGTGGCGCCCATGTCGGGTGTTTTCACTCACATTGGTGTCCGCTCGAGGCGGGGTCCGAACTCGCTCGGTAACGGTATATTTATATAGAAGGGCAAACAATGAATCGAGTGACTATGAGCCAGCGAATGCAACAGGGACAGCCGATGATCGTGATGAGCGAGGACTCCCAGCGCGTCAAAGACCGCGACGCGCAGGACTACAACATCCAGGCCGCTCGGGCGGTCGCGGAGGCCGTACGCTCGACACTCGGCCCGAAAGGGATGGACAAAATGCTCGTCGACTCGATGGGATCGGTTACCATCACGAACGACGGCGTCACCATCCTGCAGGAGATGGACATCGACAACCCGACGGCCGAAATGATCGTCGAGGTCGCCGAAACGCAGGAAGACGAAGCGGGTGACGGCACGACGACGGCCGTCGCCATCGCCGGTGAACTCCTCAAAAACGCCGAGGACCTCCTCGAGCAGGACATTCACCCGACGGCCATCATCAAAGGCTTCCACATGGCCGCAGAGCAGGCTCGCGCCGAAATTGACGACATCGCGACCGAAATCGACACCTCCGACGAGGCGCTGTTGCAGAAGACAGCCGAAACCTCGATGACCGGCAAAGGGGCCGAAGTCAACAAAGAGCACCTCGCCCAGCTCATCGTCGATGCCGTCTCCAGCGTCACGGTCGAAACCGATGACGGCGACAACGTCGTCGACCTCGAGTTCCTGAAAATCGAGACCCAGACTGGCCGTGCGGTCGACCAGTCCGAACTCCTCGAGGGTGGCATCGTCGACAAGGACCCCGTCCACGACAACATGCCATCCAGCGTCGAGGACGCAGACATCCTCCTGCTGCGTGACCCGATCGAGGTCGAAGAGACCGACGTCGACACGGAAGTGTCGGTCACCGACCCCGACCAGCTCCAGAAGTTCCTCGACCGCGAGGAAAAACAGCTCAAAGACAAGGTCCAGCACATCGTCGACACCGGTGCTGACGTCGTCTTCTGCCAGAAAGGCATCGACGACCTCGCTCAGCACTACCTCGCTAAAGAGGGCATCCTCGCGGTTCGCCGCGCGAAAAAGAGCGACCTCGAGTTCCTCGCTGAAGTCGTCGACGCCTCCATCGTCTCCGACCTCGAGAGTGCGACCGAAGACGACCTCGGCTTCGGTGACGTCACCCGCGACGACGCCGACGAACTGTTCTACGTTACGGGCGAGGACTCCCACGGCGTCACCCTGTTGCTCCGTGGCTCCACCGAGCACGTCGTCGACGAACTCGAGCGTGGCGTCAACGACGCTCTCGACGTCGTCGCTCAGACCGTCTCCGACGGCCGCGTCCTCGCGGGCGGTGGCGCAATCGAAGTCGAACTCGCCTCGCGCCTGCGCGACTACGCCGACTCCGTCTCCGGGCGTGAACAGCTCGCCGTCGAAGCCTTCGCGGACTCGCTCGAGCTCGTCCCACGCGTGCTCGCCGAGAACGCCGGTCTCGACAGCATCGACACGCTGGTCGACCTGCGTGCAGCCCACGACGATGGCCAGATCCGTGCGGGTCTGAACGTCTTCTCCGGTGACGTCGAGGACACCTTCGAGGCCGGCGTCGTCGAGCCAGCCCACGCCAAAGAGCAGGCTGTGACCTCTGCGACCGAGGCCGCGAACCTCGTCCTCAAAATCGACGACATCATCTCCGCCGGCGACCTGTCGACGGACAAAGGCGACGACCAGGAAGGTGCACCCGGTGCCGGCGGCATGGGCGGCGGCATGGGTGGCATGGGCGGCATGATGTAGACGACGGCTGCTAATACATCATCTTCGACGCTCAACGAACCGACACTGATCCTTTTCGAGCGGTCCAATATACTCTCCTCGACGGAAGAGCGATAGTTCACTGCGTGGGTTTCCAGCCCTGAACGGATACTATACCGTCGGACAGATGCTTTGATATACTGTCACCGGGAACGGCCTCCGGTGAATCTACCAACCGTTCTGTCCGACGGTATAACACTGATTGTGGGGATCCGGTTTCACGCATCGCTCGACGTCTGGGGGAGGCGCTAGAGGGTTCGTCGTTTTTCGAGCTGAGAGCGGTAGTCTCGAGTGTTCTCGAATCGCTACCTGTCGGGAGCGCCGAGCGACTCGAGGACCGATTCGGCGACCCCAGAGAGGTGCACCTGTCCGAACGTGGCAACGACCAGTGCGCCGAGGGTGTTGAACATCATGTCACGAACGGTGTCGTCGATACCGTGCTGTGAGAGGGGCATCTGAATCCCGGTTCCCGCTGCGGCGACGTCCAGCCCGAACTCGAACAGTTCCCAGATGACGCCGAAGGCCATCACGAAAATGAGGATGAAGACGAAGGCGAACCGACTGGGGATGTGAATATCCTCGTGGTGGAGGTGGATCGCTCGAGCGAAGGTGTAGCCGATGCCAGCAACGACCGAGGCGGACATCGCGTGGGTGAGGTGGTCCCACCAGCCGATTGCGCCGTAGAGGCCGGCCGACCCCATCGTGTGCAAGAACACGGCCAGCGTGATCCAGAGGCCGAGCCACGGGTCGAGTGGAACCCGATAGTTACGCTCGAGAATTGCCGGGGCGAACGTAATGAGGAGGGCGAGCGAGCCGTTCGTGATCGCTTTGGGTTGGGAGTAGAGGACCCCGTAGACGATGATGCCCACCAGCAGGAGTTGCATGCCTCGAGTGAGTCGTCGCTGATTCCGAACGGAGGGGCGTGGCAGCAGCGTCATCGTCGAACCACCTGTCGAAGTCGGCGACGCAGTCGTCGACCGCGCCGCCGGAAGTACGCATCGAAGAGGATGCCGGCGGCGAGCCCTGCGAGGGCCACCCAGAGGAACTCCTCCATGAGCACCGCGTTCGCGGTATCCTGTGAAATCTCGCCATCGAGCAGGAAAGTCGTCCCACCGAACTGGTCCATGTTCCACCGGATAATCGCCCAGGCCGCGCCCGATGCAAGCGTCGTGAGGACGACGAAGATGACGGCGAACCAGTGGGTGAGTCGCAGCGTCGTGAACATCTGGAGTTCGACGGTGACGATCAGTGCTAGCCCGGCCACTGAGAGGTAGTAGCCGAACGTACCGAGTTCGCCACCAAAGAGTGCTCGGACGAGAATTGGAAGCAGTGCGATGACGAGGACTTCCCAGGGTAACATCATTCGCCAGTCGCGGTGAGCGATCGGTGGAACGAGAACGATGACGCCAGTTGTTGCGACGAACAGTATCCACAACCGGTCGAAATCGAGGACACTCTCGAGGAAGACCAGCCCGAGGAGACCGACGAACACCCACGCGACCATCGCGTTGAGCCGACTGCTTCGAAACAGTCGGTGGAGGGCGTCCTCTACCTCGTCGGCGGTCGAAGCTGCGTAATCGCTGCCTGACTTCCCCATTTACAGGCTGATTACAGTCTGGATATATAAACTATTCTGCTGGCTGTCGTCCGCTGCTCGAGGGAGGTGTATCTGACTGCAGATCGTAGCAACCACAGTATATTATTGACGTGACAACGGCGGGAACCGCGGAGACTGGTCGATTCAGGACCGCTTCGGCAACGAGGCGTACACGAACCGGTGCAGCCAAGGAATAACGTGGGCGGTTGGCTCACCACTCGAGGTTGCCGCCGCTCTGGTACTCGGTGACCTGAGTCTCGAAGAAGTTCTTCTCCTTGTTGAGGTCGACCTGTTCGGACAGCCACGGGAACGGATTTTCGGTTCCGTACTGGGTTGGAATCTCGAGTTGATCCAGTCGACGGTCGGCGATGTATTCGACGTACTCGGCGAACTGTGCTGCACTCATGCCCAGAATGCCCTCCGGACACGCTTTCTGTGCGTAGAGCTTTTCGAGACGGACCGCTTCGGCGATCAGGTCGATGACCTCTCGCTCGAATCGATCGGTCCACACCCCGGGATGTTCGCGACGGATCTGATTGATGAGATCGACGCCGAACCCGACGTGCAGTGACTCATCGCGCATGATGTACTCGAACTGCTGGCCGATCCCGACCATCTTGTTCTGGCGTTTGAGGCCGAGCATCATCGCGAAGCCGGCATAAAAGAAGATGCCTTCCATGATGACGTAAAAGCCGATGAGGTCGCGCACGAACGCGCGGATGTCGGCGTCCGTCTCGAGGGTGAAATCGGGTCGATCGATCGCTTTGGTGAGATCGACGACGAAGGCGTCTTTTTCGGCTATCGACGGGATCCGGTCGTACATTCCGTATAGATATTCTGGTTCGAAGCCGAGGCTATCACAGCAGTAGATGAACGTGTCCGTGTGGATGGCCTCCTCGTAAGCCTGTCGGAGCAGGTACTGTCGGCATTCGGGAGCGGTCACGTACTCGTACAGCGCGAGGACGATGTTGTTAGCGGTCAGCGATTCGGCCGTCGAGAAAAAACCGAGGTTCCACTCGATGAGTTGCCGTTCGGCGTCAGATAGTTCGTCTCCGTCCCACTGGGAAATATCTGCTTGCATCGGGATTTCTTCGGGGACCCAGTTGTTTGCGACACCCGCAGTGTAATACTCGCGGGCCCAGTTGTACTCGATCGGCAGTATCTTGTTCGGGTCGTGTTCGGTGTTGGTGTCGATGAGAGCCATTGGTAGGTGTTACTGACAGGCATCACACGTCGGATCTTCGACCGTACAGAGGTCGTTCGATTCGCTATCCACTGTGTCGCGACCCGTTTCAGTTGTCGGCGTCGCGTCTCGGTGTTGTGTCTTGCCGTATTCGCCCATATCCAGCGTCGATTTCTCGATCTGTGACGCACCCAGCGTTCGCAAGTAGTAGGTCGTCTTGAGGCCGAGTCGCCACGCCGTCTTGTACACGTCATCGAGCAGCGAGCCGTCGGTGGACGGGAAAAATACGTTGTGGGAGACGGACTGGTCGATCCACGTCTGTCGGTGAGCAGTCAGTCGCATCTGGTGGCGCGGATCGATTTCGAAGGCCCCCCGGTATAGCTCCTTGCAGTCGTCGGGGACGACATCGATTTCCTGTATGGACCCGTCGTGGTACTTGATTCGATCGACCATCTCGTCGTCCCAGCAGCCCCGGGCCCGCAGGTCTGCGACCAGCTGATCGTTGATGACGGTGAACTCACCCGACATATTGGATTTGACGTACAGGTTCGAGTACATCGGCTCGATGGAGGGTGTCGTTCCGTTGATCGTCGAGACGGTCGCCGTCGGTGCGATTGCCATCGTGTTCGAGTTTCGCATCCCGTGCTCGGCCACGTGGGATCGAACGCGGTCCCACTCGAGAGTTTCCGTCCGGTCGGTTGGAATCTCCGTGCCGCGTTCGTCCTCGAGGCGATCGACCGTATCCTGTGGCAGCAGTCCGCGGTCCCATTTCGACCCGTCGAAGGAGGGATACGGTTCCCGTTCGGCGGCCAGTTTCGAACTTCCGAGGATGGCGTGGTAGGAGACGAACTCCTGCCAGCGGTTGGCGGTTTCGATCGCTCGTTCGGAGGCCATCGGTATCTCCAGAGCCATCAACGCGTCGTGAAAGCCCATTACTCCGAGGCCGACTGGTCGGTGACGCATGTTGGCCCGTTCGGCCGCTTCGGTCGGGTAGAAACACCGGTCCACGACATTGTCGAGCATCCGCATCGCCGTTTCGATGGTTGTGGCCAGTCGCTCGCGATCGAGTTCGCCGTCCGTGACGTGGGTGGCGAGGTTGACTGAACCCAGATTACAGACGGCGTGTTCCTCGGGGCTCGTGTTGAGCGTAATCTCGGTACAGAGATTCGAGGAGTGGACCGCCCCGGCGTGATCCTGTGGAGAGCGAACGTTACAGGGGTCTTTGAACGTGAGCCACGGATGGCCGGTTTCGAACAGCCGTGTCAGCATCGTTCGCCACAGTGTGGCCGCCTCGACCCGCTCGTACTGACGGAGTTCACCAGCCTCAGCACGCTGTTCGGCGGCACGATACCGTCGTTCGAACTCCTTCCCGTAACAGCCATGGAGGTCGGGAACTTCGTCAGGGCTGAACAGCGTCCAGTGGTCGTCCGTCTCGACGCGTTTCATGAAGAGGTCGGGAATCCAGGCAGCCGTATTCATGTCGTGGGTCCGCCGGCGCTCGTCCCCCGTATTCCGTCGCAGATCCAGGAACGCGGGGAAGTCGAGGTGCCAGCACTCGAGATAGGCACAGGCCGCCCCACGCCGTTTTCCGGAGCGGTTGATCGCGGCGGTGACGTCGTTCGAAATTTTGAGAAACGGGACCGTTCCGGTCGATTCGACGCCGGTGCTCTGGATGAGGGCCCCGTCTGCTCGAAGATTGCTCCAGTCGGTACCCAGCCCGCCACTCCACTTCGATAGCTTGGCGTGGTGTTTGTAGGACTCGAAAATGTGCTCGAGGTCGTCCTTGACGGTCGTCAAATAACACGAGGAAAGCTGCGGGTGAGCGGTGCCGCTGTGGAACAGGGTGGGCGTCGAGGGGGTAAACTCGAGTGTCGAGAGAACGTCGTAGAACTCTTTTGCCCGCCGTTGGGGCTCGTCTTCGTCGATTGCAAGCCCCATCGCCACACGCATCCAGAACGCCTGTGGTAACTCGAGCGGGTCGTCCCGTGTTTCGGGTTTGAGGAAGTATCGTTGTACGAGGGTTTCGAGTGCCATGTACTCGAAGGCCCGGTCGCGATCTGGCTCGAGATACTCGGCGAGCGCCTCGAGGTCGAACTGGGTCAGCAATCGGTCGTCGAGCAACCCTGCCTCGTGTGCTTCCGTTAGGTTCGAGACGAACGTCGTTCGATATGTCTCCTCGAACGCCGTCCCGGTATCGTCCTCGCCGAGCAAATCCTGGTAGTACTGCTGTCGAAACACCGCCCCTGCAATCCGCTTGAGCGATGGGTACCGTTCGATACGGGCCGTCAACGATTGGAGAGTGGCATCGTAGACGGCTGCAACCGACGCACCGTCGTAGCAGTTCCGTTCTATTTCTTTCGTGAGGTCCTCGAGCACATCGGCATCGAGCGGCGTCTGCTCGATACCATCGCCACTCACGGTGGCGGCAGGCTGACTGTCTGTGAATGCCCGCTCGAGTATCGACTGTACATCAATCGGGAGAGATGTCCGTTGGTGACTCATTGGTGATGGATGCTCCCCCGGGTGTTCGGATGATCGTCGTACCCGCCGTCTCGAGGGTGAAACCCGTTCGAATTTCCAGTGTACCCACTATCGACCGGTAGTCTCACCCGTCTCGAAACGCTGGGGGAGCCGTGTCTGTACTGTTTGAAGGCCTCCTATTAAACTCTTCCAAATATAATTTCATTAGAACAAGCAGACTTTACTATTGGGGAAGCACCACAGGCTGGACCTTGCGGAGAACGCGATTGTCGGGCGTTTAATTTATAGTAGCCAGTGAAACGATTTACACACCTACCGCGACGCCGTCTTGCGATAGGGTGTGCACTGACGTTCACTGACTACTATAGATTCACGACGTGCCTACAAATCTATAGGCGGTACAGGACGAGAACCCGACCATTGTGGTCGGGGTTGCTGACTCTGCCGGTTCGTTTGTTGGAAACCAGAACCCGAAAATGTAGACCCCGTTCTGGCAAGCAACCTGATTAAACGTTCTGACACAGTATCACGTCCATGTCCTCCCAAACCACCATTGGCTGGTCGCTGTTTTCGTCTGGGCTCGTCACGTTACTGTTGTTCGTTCTACCGGGCGACTCTCTCTGGTGGGGCCTCGGACTCCTCGTCCTCGGTCTTGCCGTGTTGTACGTCCGGTGATACGGTTTCCTGTCGTCCGTTCCCGGTGACTGCCCATACCGGGTCGGCAATCACCGGTACACAGTTCCAGCAGACCGTATGAGTCGTTACCTCGTGACTCGAGAATTCGTCAGAACCGTACACGATTTACGTTTCGAAACAGTACCCATCCGTCAGTGAGTACCACGGAAGACGAGACACCGTTCGACGCCTACCGCGACGAGGTCGATAGACCGCTTTGGCGACTGTTTTCGACCTACGGACCCGGTCGCTTGCACTGGTTTACCATCGGCATGGCCGCGAACTTCATCGCCCAGATGTCCTCGTTGTTACCGCCGCTAATTTTGGGGGCAGCTATCGACGCTCTCTTCGCCGGCGATGGGCCCTATTCCCTGCCGGTCGTTCCCGACGCGTGGCTACCGGCGGGTGAGATGGCCCAGTTCTGGTTTTCGGTGAGCACGATAGCGGGCGCGTTCATCGCTGTCGGCCTCTTTACCTGGATTTACGGCGTGTCTGCAAACCTGTTCGCCCACGACGTGATGCACACCGTCCGGGTCGACTGCTTTACCAAAATGCAGAACCTGGATATGACGTTTTTCGACGACAAACAGACGGGTGAGGTCATGGCCGTCCTCAACGACGACACTCGAAACCTCGAGATGTTCCTCGATAACGCCCTCGTGAACTCGTTGCGACTGCTGGTGATGGTCGGCGGTATTACAGTTCTCCTCTTTCTGATCAACTGGCAACTCGCGTTCGTCACGCTCGTCGCGGTCCCGGCCATGTTCCTCTTCACCTACTGGTTCATGCGTGTCGTCGAACCGCGGTACGTCCGCCAACGCTCTGCCGTCGCGTGGCTCAACACTCGCCTCGAGAACAGCCTTTCGGGCGTCGGGCTGACGAAGACGACGAGTAGCGAGGACTACGAGGTCGGTCGCGTTCGGAAAGCGTCGAAACGACTGTTCGACGATACGATGGCCGTCCTCAAACTCTCGTATCTCTACCGGCCCGGAATGGAACTGCTCGCCGGCGTCGCCTTCGCCGCGACGTTCCTCGTGGGCGGCCTCTGGATCGTCAACGGCGCGGGCCCGGGTCCGATGACGGGAACGTTGCAGGTCGGCGAGTTCGTCACCTTCCTCTTTTTAACCCAGTTCATCGTCGCCCCGCTTGCGGAGGTTTCGAACATCGTCGACCAGTACCAGAACGCCAAGGCTTCGAGCGAACGGGTATTTGGGCTGATGGACATTCCCGTTTACGTTTCCGAACCCGAAGATCCCGACCCGCTAGCGGACGTGGCGGGCCACGTCGAGTACGACGACGTCACGTTTAGCTACGCGACCGACGAGGCTCGTGCGGTTGGCGACGAACTCGAGGGCGACGAGGAAATCGTCGTCGAAGACGTCTCTTTCAGCGCCGACCCGGGCGAGACGGTCGCGCTCGTCGGGGCAACGGGGGCCGGGAAGTCGACGCTGCTCAAACTCCTGTTGCGCCTGTACGACGTGGACGAGGGTGCGATTCGAGTCGATGGCCACGACGTACGTGACGTGCGGTTGGACGACCTTCGTTCTGCGGTCGGGTACGTCAGTCAGGAGACGTTCCTCTTCGACGGGTCGATTGCGGACAACATCCGGTATGGAAACTTCGACGCGAGCGACGCGGCCGTCGAAGAAGCCGCGAGGGCTGCCCAGGCCCACGAGTTCATCGAGAACCTGGACGAGGGATACGAGACGCGAGTCGGCGAACGTGGAATCAAACTCTCGGGTGGACAGCGCCAGCGGGTCGCCCTCGCTCGGACCGTCCTGCAGGATCCCGAAGTCCTGATCCTCGACGAAGCGACCAGCGCCGTCGATACGAAGACCGAACTCATGATCCAGCGCTCGATCGACCGGCTCACCGAAGACCGAACGACCCTCGCCATCGCTCATCGACTGTCGACGATTCGCGATGCCGACACCATCCTGGTCCTCGAGGACGGCCGCGTGGTCGAACGCGGTGATCACGAATCGTTGCTCGCGGCTGACGGCCGATACGCCACCCTCTGGGAAGCCCAGGCGGGGAATCTGGATCAGGCGCTCGAGACGCTGGCCGACGGTGGTCGTGAGTAACTGCGGACAGTTGTGGCGGTATCGCGTGAGTGACTGCGGACGGGGTAGGAGCGAAATTTCGGGAACGAGTATCCACTCGAGCGTAGCTATCACTCCACAAGACCGTCACTCGAAAACGATTAAATTCCTGTGTCTGTTGGGGTAAAATATTACAACTCCGCGTTGTAGCGCCGTGTATGCGCCGGAGAGCATATCTGGTGGGGCTCGGAACCGGTGTCGGTGCGATGGTGTCAGTCACTGGTGGAACGACGGCCACGGCCGAAGCACTCTCAGTGCAAATTCTCGAGGCCAACGACCCGGTTGAGGCTGGAGAGTACCTCGACGTCATGGCGACAGTAACGAACACAACCGACGAGACTCTCGAGGTCACGGCAGCGTTGTTCATCGGCGACGAATCAGTGGGCGGGCGCTGGTCGTTCACGCTCGCGGCCGGCGAGAGCCGCGACCTCGAGTTCAGTCACCTGACCTATCCCGTCCGACAGGACGTGACGTTTCCCGTACGCGTGACGGCGGGAGAAGAAAGCGTCGCACGGAGCGTCTCGGTGACCGGTATCGACGACCTTCCCGCCGACCGCGTTCGCCCGGATCCGGCGGTGGCGGTTCGGCCGGGGACGACCGTGCTGTTCGAGGCCGAACCGGAGACGACCGACGGCTACGGCGGCGTCACGAACTGGTATCTCGAGGGGGACTGGTCGGGGTGGTCGATGGGGCCCTGGAACGCCGAGTATTTCGCGTGGACGGGCCGGGACTACTGGTTATACACATTCGACGAGTCCGGGACGCACCGCGTCAGAGCCGCTGTCGCTGGCGAAACCGCCAACCGAACTGCTGGCTGGACGGTCGAGGTCGACTCGCGTGCCCACGGTGGACCACGGGTCGACCACGTCGAACCGTCACCGGGGCCGCTCGAGGTTGGCGAAGCTACGGTCGACCTCGAACTCGAGGCGAGCGTCGGCGCGAGCGACGTCGCCCTCGACCGGGTCGTCTGGTGGCTGGGTCACGCCGACCGCATTCTCGGGGTCTCCTCGCTGTCGGGCGGCCAGGACACGGCGAGTCTCGAGGTGGCAGGGTCGGATCTCTGTCACCGCTGTCCGATTCACGCCTGGGTGATCGCGACCGATGGGACCGTTCGCCGGGTGGACCTCTGGACGGTGGCCGATCCCGGCGGCGGCCCGGTGGAGGCCTCGATTCGAGAGACGAACGCGCCCGTCGGGGCGGGCGACCGACTCGAACTGACCGTCGGCCTCGAGAACACGGGTTCCGAAACCGCAACGCGAGACGTCTCGCTTGTCGTGGGCAACGAAATCGTCGATACCCGGTCGGTTACGCTCGAGGACGACACGACGGACTCGATCACGCTCGGTTACGAGACCTATCCAGTCCGGACCGACGTCGAGTTCCCCGTCCGGGTCGAAACCGGTGACGACACCGCACACCGAACGGTCTCGGTGTTCGCTGACGGCGTGAGCGACCTCGAAATCAGCATCCTCGAGACCAACGCACCGGTGCTGGCGGGCGAGATGCTTTCGGTCACCGTCGAAATCGAAAACACCGGCTCTGACGCGGTGAGCCAGCCGGTGTACCTCGTCGCCGGTGACCGCGTCGGGGCCGAAGACGTCTCGCTCGAGCCGGGTGAGCGGACGACCCTCGAGATGAGCTATCCCACCTATCCCGTGCGGAAGAACGTCGAATTCCCCGTCAGCGTCGAAACTGAGGGTGCCTGTGACCGGAAACGGGTTCGCGTCTTCGCCGAAGAACTTCCCTCGCTGGTGCCACGGATTCTCGAGGTGAACGACCCCGTTACCGGCGGCGAGTGGCTCGAGCTCGACGTCGAACTGCGGAATTCCGGGGAGGCGACGGTAACCGAAGCCGTGTCGTTGCTAGTCGGCGGGGACCGCGTGGCGTCCGAATCGGTGACGGTGGATGGCGGGGAGAGTGACTCGCTCACCCTGGGCTACGAGACCTACCCCGTCAGGCGCGACGTTTCGTTCTCGGTCGTGGTCGAGGCTGACGGCGAACGCGACGAACGGACGGTCGAGGTGTTCGGCGTCGACGAAACTGCGGACGAAGATACTGATGATGACGAAGATGACGATGATGATGAGGAAAGCGAGGATGACGATGACGCGGACGAAGCACCCGACCTCGAGGTCTCGTTCATCGACTGTTCGCGCGTCGAGGTATCGGGAAATTTCGAAGACGGAGACACGATCATGGCACACACGGTGTTCAACACCGATCACGGCGTCGGCACCACGTCCGGCGAGGATTTCATCACGATCGGCGACCACGTCCCTGCTCCCTTTTCTGGAACCATCGTGTTCGAAGTCGGGGAGAACGGCGGTGTCAGCGGCGACGACTCGAGTGCGACCGTCACCGTCAGGGACTACGGCGAACTCGGGACGGCCATCACGGGAATCGGTGATCCGAGTGCCGTCGGTCCCGAAACGACCCACGCCAACCCCCACGACTGTAGCGAGGCGATACAGCCAACGCCACCGACGCTCGAGGTGCAGGAGGTGACGTCCACCGAGGACGGCTACGCGGTGACCTTCGGCTACGAGAACCCGAACGACGTCGCGCTGACCGTTGGTAGTTCGTTCACGGAGGGAACGACAAACGACGCGCCGCCCGGTCAACTCGAGGCAGGGTCCGGAACGTTCACCGTGACCTGGACGCCGGCGACGGACGATGAGCGTCTCGAGTGGACGGTCGACCTCTCCGGGTTCGGCGACCAGGAGCCGGTGACGGTGTCGACCCAGCCTGCAGCGTCGTACGCCGAGACAGCTACGGAGGACGATGACGGTACCGGCGAGGAGGAAACCGGTGAAGGCGAGGCGGATGACGAATCGACTGCTGACGAAAATGGAGATGGGGACGACGATGAGGGTGATAGCAACGGGCTCGAGGATACCGATGATACCGACGGCGACACGGAAACAGATGACACTGATGACGAGCCACAGTCGAACGATACCGACGATGTAGATGACGGGGAGGAGTCCGAGACAACCGGAAATGAGGCCGGTAGCGACGACGGTAACGGGGATATCGGCAACGGGGCTAACCAGAATGGCGCGGACGAACCGTCAAACGAAAGCGAAAGCTGAACCTCATCTCCGCGCATTCAACGCTGCCACGACGGTAGCCAGTCTCGAGGGCTCGGCTAGCGATGATGGCAGATTCATCTTCGGCTCTCGAGCAGACAGCACGCGCTCGTGTCGAGACCATCTCCCTGCCGTATTAATACCACCTCCTGTCGTTCACACCCGGCACACAACCGACATACGGTGATCCTTGATGGGGTCGACTGTCCGTCTGTATGCCGAACACTATTCCCTCGCGAATGAAGCGACGACGACTGCTGCAGGTTCTCGGTGCGAGCGGTGCCCTCGCCGTAGCCGGCTGTCTCGGTGGCGACGATGCTGAAAACGAACCGTCCGGCGACGACGATGCCGACGAGATGGGGGACGATACCGATGAAATGGACGACGACCACGACGATGAACAGGGAGATGAGGATGACGACCAGGAACAAGACGATGGCGATGCGGAGCAACCCACCATCCAGCAACTCGTCGACCTGTTCGACGATCAGCTATTCAACGACGACCAACTCGAGATCGACGGCGAACGCGGTAGCTACACACCAGCGCACGTCTGGAAGTGGGTGAGCGAAGAGACGTTCATCGCGCTCCATCTCGATAATCCGAACCCGGAGGATGCAGAGAATCTCCGCTACATCGTCATCGGGAAAAAAGGCGTCTTCACGGAAGAGAGCCAACCGGACGAAGAGTTCACTCACTTTCACAAACGCGACGCTGAGGGCTGGGAAGCCGGTCACGGCGGCGACTCTGTCGACGACGAAGGCTACTGGTTGACCCACATCGCGGTCGACGACTTCGAGATGCCCTGGGGCGAGGTTGAGGTAGGGGTCGACTACGGCTTCATGCCGACGCCGCCGGAGGAAGGAAGTGAAGGCACGGGTACATTCGAGGTCGGCAGTGAAGGCAGTCTCTCGGATACGGATCGAGACGCGCTCCTCGAGTTGTTCGCGGACAACTGGACCAACGACGACCAGCGCGAGATCGACGGCGAGATGCGTGCGTACACGCCTGCTCACGTCTGGTGGGAGCCACCGACCGAAAACGAGAGCGACACGATCGTCTTCCTCCACTTCGACGACCCCAACCCGGAGGAAGCCAACGACCTGATCTACTTCGGGATAGGACAGGCCGGGAACTTCACCAACGACGACAATCCGAACCCGGATGACTTCTCGCACTTCCACAAGTCGGAGGCAGACAGCTGGGATGCGGGTCACGGTGGGAGCACCGTGGACGACCAGGGCTACTGGCTCGTTCACCACGCCGTCCGCGACCTCGAGATGCCGTGGGGTGACGTGGATATCGGTGTCGACCGCAACTTCATGCCGACGCCGACGGACGACTGATGGCCCGGACGAAATCGGCGACGCGTCGCCGGTTCATCGCGCTATCGGGTGGGCTCGGCGTCGCCACCCTCGCGGGTTGTCTCGCACCGGCAGCCGAAGATGACGCTGCTGGGGCTACCGACAGCGGAGCCTCTGACGAGGGCGACGAGGTCCACGAGGTGCTCGTTGGGCCCGACGACGAGTTCGTCTTCACCCCCGGAACGGCCGAACCACTCGAGGTCGAACCCGGCGACACCGTTCGCTGGCTCTGGGAATCGGATACCCACAACGTCGTCCCGACCGAAATCCCGGCTGGCTCGACCTGGGCCGGCCAGCAGGAAATCGAAGACGAAGGATTCGAGTACGAGTTCACGTTCGAGGTCGAGGGTCACTACCACTACGTCTGCGAACCGCACGAGAGCAGTGGAATGGTCGCCGATCTCCTCGTCGGCGACGTTGCCGACGACGAACTGGCAGAAGAGGATGGTGATGGTGATGCTGATGCTGACGGTGACGAGGATACCGACGGTGATGCCGATGCTGACGACGAAACCGGTGATGACGAGGCGGAAGCCGAGTTTTACACCTTCGATGACCCGGTCGACGCAACCGGGAAGGACATCGTCGAAATCGAGACTCGAGCCGGCGAGGGCGGCACCAACGAACCGAACTTCCTGTTCGAGCCACACCACGTCCGCGTCGACGTCGGTGCGACGATTCGGTGGACCAACACCGACGGCGTCTTCCACACCGTCACCTCGACGGACGATATCGACACCCGCCGTGGCGGCGGGGAGACGTTCGATTCGACCATCTCGAGCGAAGGCGATACGTTCGAGTGGGAGGCAGCGGACGCCGGCGAACAGCCCTACTACTGCTCACCGCACGCTGGCTTCATGTACGGGCTGCTCGAGATCGAGTAGCGACGCGAACGGAATATGGTTTTACCTCGAGTGCGGTGGTTACTGGCGTTCTCCGCTTGCGTCGCTTGGTGAAACTGGTGGTATCTTTCGTTTCACGTAGCAGTTAACGCATAGCAAGAGTGTAGCGGGATTCGCATCTGGATAGCATAGGCTGTGTTCACTTACACGGGTTTTATTCTCGTCTCTGCTGTGTGAACTCCATGCGATTGGTACAGATACTCATTCCGGAGGGATCAAAAGACAGTGCCCTCACTGCCCTCGATGAACAGGGAATCGACTATGCGGTTTTCGAGGAGGTCGGACGGGGAGACTTCGAGGCGATGGTCCAGTTCCCGGTTCCGCCGAGCGGCGTCGAAACGATTCTGGAGCGCTTGACCGATGCTGGTGTTCGGTCGGACGCCTATACAATTATACTCCCGACCGAGACGGTCGTCTCGGAGCGGTTGTCCGCCCTGATCGAACGATTCCCCGGATTACGTATCTCACGTGAGGAGTTACACGCCAGGGCAGCGGACCTCGCACCGGCCAACTCTACGTTCTTCGCGTTCTTGGTCCTGAGTACAATCATTGCGACGACAGGGTTGCTTCTCGATTCCGCGGCGACAATCATTGGCGCAATGGTCGTCGCACCGCTGATGGGACCTGCCATCTCGGCGAGTGTCGGGACGATACTGGACGACCAGGCCATGGCTTCCAGAGGGATCACGCTACAGGTCGTTGGTTTGTTGGCCGCGATCGTGACTGCCGCGATAATGGGATTGGTGATTCAGCACACGATTCTCATCCCACCAGAACTCGATATCCGAACGATTCCACAGATAGCCGAGCGAACGAGTCCAAACTTTCTGTCACTCTTTCTCGCCCTCGGATCGGGACTCGCCGGGGTGATCAGCATAATCCGAGGTGCGGGATCGGCACTCGTGGGCGTGGCTATCGCGGTTGCGCTCATTCCTCCGGCTGCAACGTCGGGGCTGGGTATCGCCTTCGGATTACCGGAGGTCGCTATTGCCGCCGCTGTTCTCGTCGTCGTCAACCTCCTCGCAATCAACGTCTCGGCGCTGGTCCTCTTCTATCTAGCCGGATTCAAGCCTCTCGATCCGGGGACAACCGAGGGAGTCCGATCGGCGGTTGTGTCCCGCGTTGTCGTCCTGGTTATCGCTATCGTCGTCCTCTCGGTAGCACTCGGTGCCGTCACCCTGGCAACGTACCAGACCAATGCGTTCAAAAGCGAGGCCCAGGACGAACTCCAGCAGCACTTCGATGAGGCGGACATCGAGGGCGTCGAACTCATCTCGGTGACCACCGAATACGAGCCAGCCGATATCCTCCACGGAAACGAGCCACAGGTCAACGTTCTCATCGCCATTCCACGTCATATGGAGGCCCCACCCGACCTTGCCCAACAATTCGACGACCACCTGACCGAACAACTGGACCGAGACGTGGTCGTTCGTGTCGGATTCCTCGAGGCCCAGATATCCGATGACGAGCCACCGGATCCGTCGATAGAAGGGACAACATCATCGGGCGCCACTCAGGGTGATGTTCTGGCTGATCACTACGGAACGACACCACAGACAGGCTCCCTCGAGCGCCATCGTTGGCTACCTCTCAGTCTTCAGGCCGTTTCGGGTTCTTCGAGTTCGTCTTTTTCATCCGGCGCGCGAGCGAGGCGATAGCGCTCGAGGCAGTCCCGAAAGTCCTTCTCGTCCTCGAAGGTGAGCAGTTTCACCGGGGTATCACATTGACATCCACCCACGACTGAAGTCGTGAGATTCCTCTCGTGGGAGTCTCAGTCGTCTGAGTCCCCGAGAGCGATATTTCCGCTCGATGCGGTACTTTGGTCTGTGTACGCCTCGTTGGCCGTTGCCTCCACCGCGATGGAGGGCGGGCTATGATGTTCCCGCCAACTGTGTTTGTTCCACTTGAGGTACACGGGCCGTGCCATCGACCCTACTGTGTTGTTCTGCTGTCTCAGGAACGATTCCGATGCGACAAGGTCGGCGTGACCCTCGAACCCACACGGACACGCCAGCGAATCCTCGTGGCGAATAGTCCCTTCGCGCTCGCCACAGTCGGGACACTCCTGACTCGTCCACGCTTCAGATTCCTCTTCGACCCTGATACCGTGCTCTTCGCACACGTCTTCGAGCCGATTGATGAACCGGCGGTACGCCCAAAAGTTGTGCGTCTTCGAGTTTATAACCGGCGACCAATGTGTTGAGAGAACGCCTTTGATGTCGCCTACGTACAGCGTCGACACGCCCTCGTCGTACAGACGTTCCACGAGGTCGCGGACGAGGGTGTTTTGGGCGTGTTTGCGCCGATTCGTGCGCTTACGGTACAAGCGGTCGATGCGCTTGCTGGATTTGCGCTGGTCTTCGAGGAGTGACTGGTAGTACGCGATTTGTTCGGTGGTTTCGCGGAACCGCTCGAACAACTCACGTCCTTCGTACAAGTATTGAGAACCGGTTGTCGTCGTGCAAGCGACGAGATTGTTCGCGCCCACGTCGAGAGCGGCTTCTTCCGAAGCCAGTGGTGAATCCAGTCGAGAACTGTCGACGGTGACTGGTTGATAAGCCCTGAACGTATCTGCGGTTTCGTCGTACACGAGTTCGAGTCGGCCTTGCTCGCCGCGCCACTTCGGCTCACCAGCAACTTCAACGCGAAGGCGTTGGTTCCGATTCAACCCAAGTTCGTTTTTGAGTTCGGAGCCGATCGGGACTTCAAGCCGGGAATATTTCCCGAATTGGATGGTGTACTGGTCGTTGCGAACGTACGTACGGAGTACCCGTCCATCGTCTTCGTTACCCCAGTATCCAGGTGGAGACGGCTTCTCGTCGAGTTTGCCGGCGTGGTATTTCTCGTTGCTGGAGAAGAACGACCGCCACGCTTCGGAGTTCTTGCGGATGATCTGCTGGGCGACCGAACTGCTGAGAACACCCTTGTATTTGCCTTCGAGTTTGCCGGTGTCGGCGTCCCAGATGCTTTCGTCGTCTTCAAGAAGGGCTTGGCGGCGAGCGTAGTTGGTCTCGTTCCAGAGACTCGCAGAAGCGTCCAACCAGCGAACGAACACCTCACGCTCTTTCCCCGAGCGAGGGCGAACGTTGAAGCGGTTGGCTCGCTTCATCACCAGATCTTACGAAATATTGTTTTGTAAAGGTATGGATGAGCGTGGGAGACTCGGACTGGCTATCGCTCGTGGTTCGTGTCGTCTGTTGTGGGATTCATCCCACGACTCAAGTCGTGGGCTTTCTCCTTGACTTTCTGTAATAGGTCTCCTGGTGTCTGCGAACGGCCATTTCGATGGTCTTCCCGAGGAGGGATACCTCGATGAGGACGCGGTTCCCCGCCTCGAGTTGCTCGAGTATCTCCGTCGAGGTGAGTTCCCGTCGACCGACGCGCATAACCGGTGGCACACGTTCCCTTTCGTGAGATGAAGGGATAATTTGTTGGGTTGTCCTCGAAACCGTTCACGGATCGTTCGTTTCGGACTCGTGGCCACCCGATCCACGAACACGCTCGAGCACCAGCCCGGGGATGTCGCCGGGCGTTTTTAGCCGGCGTTGGATGACGACGAGCATGACCGATAACACGAGTAACGCGATTCCGTAGCCCACTTCACCGCGGACGACCAGCATCTCGAGGCCGGCGAGCGCCGCCGGTATCGCAAACACGAGTACGCCGGCTAGCTTGACCGTGTCCAGTATCCCCATTAGCTCCGATATCGGGCCCGGTCGGTAAAAGGACGACGACACCTCGTGGGCGACTGTTTGATCAGCGGACCGTGCGTCCGTCATCTACCATCACAATTCTGGAACACATTACAGATTCGTCATGCCTATGTGAACTCGGCCGTGATTCTCGAGTATGTTTACCGGTATCGTCGAGGAGACGGGCGAAATCGTCGAGCGGACGGCGACTGAGGACGGCCTTCGGCTACGAATCGGGGCCGATACGGTTGCGACCGACCTCGCCCACGGTCAGTCGATCAGTGTCAGTGGCGCCTGCCTGACTGTCGAACGCTTCGATTCGGGCGCGTGGTTCGAGGTATTCCTGGCCAGTGAAACCGTCGAGCGAACCTACCTCGGCGATCTCACGGTCGGGGATGCGGTCAACCTCGAGCGTGCGATGGCCGCCGACGGGCGGTTCGACGGTCACGTCGTGCAGGGACACGTCGACGCGGTGGCGACGGTGAGCGAGATCGAATCGGTCGGTGACGACTGGTTTTTCGAGTTCGAACTGCCCGCAGGGTACGATCGTTACGTCGTCGAAAAGGGTTCGATCACTCTCGATGGGATCAGCCTCACCATCGCCGAACTGACCGATGACGGGCGAGTAACCGTCGCTATCATCCCTACGACCTACGATCTGACGACGCTTGCCGACAAGTCGGTCGGCGACCCGGTCCACCTCGAGGTCGACGTCATCGCGAAATACGTCGAAGGCTTGCTCGAGGCTCACGTCGACGCCCTCGCGTAGATACACGCTGAAGACCGAGCCGTCAACACGCTCGGATAGGTGCGGGCCGACCACCGATGCTTCGATGCGGCGTATACGGGATCAGGAGCGTTCGTCTCGAGTGTTCTCGGCCCGGGAGCGCTGTGGTGGTTCGAACTCCGTTAGTTCGCTCGGGTACCGGCCGTGGATATCCTTCCTGACGGCGCGGTAGGTCCGTCGGTAGCGGCTGATCTTCCGGTACAGGTAGTAGGCGATGACGAGGTCGAAGGCGATGATGTAGACGATGACGGAGCCGGTCGAGCCGAGTGCCCACCTGGCGGCGAGCAGCGACGGGACGATCTGGACGGTCGTGTTGTAGGTTCCGTGGACGAACGCGGCGATCAGCAGGCCTTTGATTACGAGCGGGCCGGCATTGTCGGGATTGAACTTTGCGAGGCCGAGGTAGTAGCCGGCGATGGCGGAATAGATGACGTGGCCGGGTCCGGCGAGTGCTCGGCTCGTTGTAATGCCTGTAGCAGCAGCGAAGAGGCTGGCATCCGTGCTGGCGGTGTCGATCGTCTGTGTGATATACAGCGCGTTCTCGATAGCGGCGAAGCCGAGGCCGGCGATTGCGCCGTACACTGCACCATCGATTACGGCGTTGAAACTGTCGCTCCGGTAGGCCAGTACGCGGACAGCAAGTAGTTTGACCGTTTCCTCGACGGGACCGACGATCAAGTAAAAAAAGAGGACGGTCCCGATGACGGGAATCGGGTGTAAAAACGCGCCAGCGACGGTGTTCGTGACCGCAGCGAACGTCGCAAACAGCACGGCGAGGACGAAGGTTCCGACGAGCAGGCCCAGCGGCTCGTTCGTCGTGATGTCAGTATACCAGATATACGCCGCGAGCAACCCTGCTGGGACGACAGAGAGCGCAAAGAACATTCCCACAAGCGGTTGATCGAGTACCAACACCGTGGGTGAGACGAGCAACGAAATCGTAATCAGCAAGGCGACGGCGATAACGATAGCGTGAAGGCCGTAGCTGATCGCCGCATACAGCCACGCGGCAAACCGGTCCAGACGCGTCCGTGGCTCCCAGGTCGACACTTCCTGTAGGTCTGCCGAGGAGTCGGCGGCCCGCTCGATTGGATCACGACGCCGTCCCATATCTTTTCACTCGAGTGAATGGCCAAAAGCCGTTTCCCCCAACGCCGGTCTGCTCTCCCACAACAGCCATTCGCTACTCCGCAAGAACCCACGCTACCGACAATATCCTAGAATGGTATTAAATCTCAATATATGTATAAGGATTGGACTTATGCAAAATGAGCCCTGATTACCGGTACCATGACCGACTCGTCCCGCGGGTTCCTCTTCACCCAACCGCCGGCCCCCGAAGACACACGGACCGTTCGAGACCTTCCACCAGCAATCGCTGGTACGCTCGAGCAAGCTCTCGAGGAATCGACTGACGCCGACTCCCAAAGCGCCGACTCGGGTCCAACTCCGACGCATGGGGCTTCTCGAGTCCCAGCTCCGGCTGACGACTGATCCGATCCGCTGCTCCTGTCACTCGAGCCTCGTCTACTCTATCGGGAAACCACTGGCGAGCGGCGAGAATCCACCGTCTGAACGGACGGTTGCGTGCGACAGTGGATTCGACCTCGCTCGTGAATCGACGCTTGGAAGAGTACTAAGTCGTCAAGCGTCAACCGACACGTATGCACTTCGATCAGCGAACCCAGCGGGCACTTCGCGCGGTCGGCCTCGAGACCGACGATCTCGAGCAGGCGTCTGCGCTCGTCGTCGAGGCCGTTCAGGACGATGCCGACGCACTCGAGGCCTTCTTTGACCGCCACGACACGGTATATTCGGACATGGACATGGCACACTCGAGTGCCGAGTATCCCGAACACACGGTCGAATCCCTCGATTTGACGACTCACGGAGCGGACATGCGTGGCTGGCTCCGGTTCGATACGTGGGGTGTCTACGTCGAGAACGGCCGCGTGCTCGACGCCGAATCCGAACACGTTGAGCTGACGCTCGGGCCGTCGGTCAACGCGCGCGTCCGATTCGCCGCCGACCGGGAGACGCTCCGATGAGCAGGGAGCGCACAACCGACGATATCGAGGGTGACGTCCGCGCTCGCGTTCGGGGTATCTACACGACAGCCGTCACCCATCGACTGCAATCGGCAGGGATCGAGGTCGTGCAGGCCTCCGAACCGATTCGAGAGCGCTTCGAGAACTCGTTCGAGCACGCCCCCGCGGACGTACGCATCGAGACGACGCGGGACCGACAGGGCCTCGAGATCTCCGGCGATCCGGAACCGGTCGATGCCGTCGCCAAGTTGCTCGAGTCCGTTGCCATCGACTCCTTTCGGTGGGACGACGACGTTGCCCGCGGGGCCGTCTTCGACGGGACGGTGGCCGACGCCGGCGGCGGCCGCGGTGGGACGGTCGACCTCGGGAAGAACCGACGGGGGTACCTGCCCTACGACGACGTCGACGGCTACGTTGACGACGATGACGCGTATCGCCTGCAGGTGCGCGAGCCGACGCCGCCGTGGGCCGACGACGACCCGCGGGTCGTCCCCAGCGTCAGCGTTCACAACGGACTTTGCTCGCTCTCAGAAGCGCGAACCGGGGTCTCGGCCGCGTTCAGTGGGGCTCGAGCAACCGAACTGGTCGGGATGACGGATCTTCTTTCGACCGAGATTCCCGACGGCTGGGGGCTGCGCTGGGAGCGGGCGGCCGCCGACGCCGATCTCGAGGCGATGAATCGGGCGCTCGAGGCCGCCGTCGACCGGGTTCGGGACCTCGAAAAGGCGCTCGAGGACGCCCCGGCGGAACCCAGTGCCCCCAGCACGGTCGCCACCCCGCAGGCGACCACGTGGCTATGGTTCGGACGAGAGACCCGTTTCGCCCTCGACGACGAGCGCCGGGCCGTCGAGACGACGATGCCGGGCCACCATCGGATCAAAGCCGGCAGTCGGTCGGCGAGCGCCGCCGTCGACTTCGCCGAAGCGGTCTCGAGTGACCTCGGGGGCGAGGATCCGTTTCCGTTCGCCGCCGTCTCGAGACAGTTCGGCCCCGTCGAGGGCGACCGCCTCTCGCTGGGTCACGGCAAGCCCGACGGGCGACTCATCACGCTCGGGTCGGGTGAGGTGACCGAGTGGGATACCGACGGGAGTCTCACGCTCGAGCGCTCGATGCGCGGTGGCGGGACCTACGACGCCCTCGGTGTGCCCAAAGCGGAGGGCGACGTCGCCATCACGAAACTCCGGGAGGGCCGGTGGTGGTACCCGACGACGTACAAGTCGGCCGACGGGACGACGAAGGGAACCTACGTCAACGTCTGTACGCCCGTCGAACTGTTCCCCGATTGTGCCCGGTACATCGACCTCTACGTCGACGTGATTCGCCAGACCGACGGGACGGTCGAAATCGTTGACCTGGACGAACTCGAGGCCGCGGTTGCCGACGGCCTGGTTTCGGACGCGCTGGCGGAGAAGGCTCGAGGGGTGGCCGAGGCGGTCGAACGAGCCCTGTCGAAGTAACGTTATAGTAGCCAGTGAAACGATTTACACACCTATCGCGACGCTGTATTGCGATAGGGTGTGCAATGACTTTCACTGGCTACTATAGTGTTCCGCGAAGGGATCGACTTCGCAACCCGTCCACCACGGATCCTCGAGGTCGTACTCGTTCCACCAGTCGCGTGCCCGAAACTGGCTCCACGGGCCGAGCGTTTGCGGCGGCTCCGAAAGCCAGGCAGCCCCGCGGAGTTCGCCGGGTTGTGGCTCGAGCGTGCCACCAGCGTACACGGCGTCGAAGCACACCCAGAGGGTGTGCAGGCGAACGCTTTCGCCAGATGCAACCCCGGAATCGTCACCCCTATCCGCCCCGTCCGCGAGTTCGTGGGTGGTCCGGTAAACCAGAAACGGGGACTCGAGGTCGACTTCCAGGCCAGTCTCTTCGCGGACCTCGCGCACGGTGGCCTCCTCGTAGGTTTCTCCGACTTCACGACCCCCGCCGGGAATGCCCCACCTATCCTCGTCACCCCGACCCAGGATGAGACAGGCCTGTGTCGAGGTCTCGAACGCCTCCGTTGGCATTGACTCGCTCAGTTCCGGGGCGTCTGCGTGATCCCGTCGAATCCAGGCGTAGCCACCGCCCGTGTAGCGCTCTCGAGCGTATTTATATAGGCGATCGAACCGCTCTGCTGGCAACTGCTCACGATTCTCGAAGCGGGGAAACTCGCCGTACTCATCGCGGAGGCGCTCGAGGCGGGTTTCGACCACCTCGCGGTTGACGTGAGTGACCATGGGTTCGGAGACAAGTCAGCCGGTAGCCACTACCGTTTCGGTTCTGACTTGCTGTATGGGGGCGGGTCCGACGACTGGTTCCGAAATCGGTGCTAGAGCAGGTCATTATCGCGATAATAATTACCGTAGCAATACCCTTGCTGAGGAGGACCTCTCTCGATACCAAGTACCTTCGACGAATGTTAGGGGTTGCAAAGCACGGTTATTCCGACGAGGCGCTGTGATTCCACTCGAGGCCACTCACAACGCCAAAAACCGAACACAGCGAACCGTCTCAGTCGGCTGCCATCGCGCCGAGGCCAGCCGAGCGCAGATCCTCACCGTCGACGGAGGAACGCAGCGCGTCCATGCCGTCGTTACGGTCGATACCGAAGTTGGTCTCGTACAACTCGGCCACTCGAGTCATCTCCTCGTCGTTCAGTTTTGGAACGTCGCTGGCGGCCGCCCACTCGTCGATGTCGGCGGCGGTGCGGAAGGTCGGGGTGACACTCGCGACGGCGTCGTGGGAGAGCAGCCACGCGATGGACGCCTGGGCCATGGTTCGCTCACCCTCGGCGTGGTCCGCGCGCTCGAGAAATCGCAGCGTCTCGAGTTTCTCCCAACCAGTCTCGTACCAGGCGTCGGGGCGGAAGCCACGGTGGTCGCCCGCGTCCAACTCGGTTTCGGGCGTGACCTGCTCGTTCAGAATGCCCGAGGAGTGAGGCACGCGGGGAATGAGACTCGTGGTCGACCCCGTTCGTTCGATGGTCTCGAGGAAGTGGTTCCCGACGTCCTGTTCTAAGACGTTCCAGACCAGTTGCAGGGAGTCGAACTCGTTTTCGATGGCGAAGTCGCCTTCGGCCAGCCAGCCGATGGAAGGGCCGAGCGCGAGGCCGCGGGCCTCGATTTTGCCTTCCTCCTCGAGTTCGTCGAACAGTTCGAGAACGTCGGGCGTGATTTCGTCCACGTCGGCGTTGTGGAGTTGAAGTACGTCGACGGACTCGACGTCGAGGCGCTCGAGGCTCTTTTCGAAGGCCTCACGGAGGTACTCGACGTCCATCTCCTTTGGCAGTTCGCCGTGACCTGCCTGCGGGTTGTTGTAGAAGTCGTACCCGATTTTCGTTGCGATGGTGATGTCTTCACGTACATCGGCGAGCGCTTTCCCGAGCAGTTCCTCGCTGCGGCCGTGCCCGTAGACGTCGCCCGTATCGAAGTAGGTAATCCCCTGGTCGACGGCGTGTTTGACCATCTCGATCGCGTCTTCTTCGGAGCGGTCGCCCCACCAATCGGTGCCGACGACCCAGGCACCGAATCCGACTTCGCTCACTTCCACGTCGGACGTTCCGAGCGTCTGATACTGCATGTGCCTGGGGTAGGGAGTGCAGTGACTTAGGGCGTGCGGAACGTTCCCTCTTCGTGGGAACGAGGTAGCCCGAGTCCGCTTCGAGGCTATTTCGGAATGTTCCACTCGTTCTCGAGTGTCTGGTGCGGCTGGCAACGAACGCATCCGGTGACACAACCGTAACCGGGTGTGGCAATCTGGACGCACAACCGAACGTCTATGACCTTCGCTGTCCAACGACGGGATATGACAAAGCGGTACGTCTCGTTGCCTGCGGAAGCCGAGGGGGCAATGCGTGAGTTCGTGACGGAAGTAGACGAACGCCTCTCGAGCGACGAGGACACCTGTTCGGTCGTCGAAGACGTGCTGCTCGAACTCTCCGGTGACCGCGAGGCCTACGAACGCTGGCAGGCGGGCGAGGAGGTATCGGTTGCCGAACGCGTGCGACTCCAGAGCTACGACCCGTGTAACACGACCCTCGAGAGCGAGTACTACGCCGAAAAGGACGAGGAGAAATTCAAGCGCTCGAAACACCTCCAGTGGCTCTGGCGGCAGTTCGACAGCCTGCCTATCGCCGACAACGTCGAGTTTGCGCTTCGTTTCCGGCGGATGCTCGCCGATCACCTGTTCGAAGATTGTGGTGAGAACTGCCGGTTTTTTAAAGGGATCACGTTCACCTACGGCCACAACATCACGGTCGGCGACAACGTCGTCGTCCACGATGACGTGCACCTCGACGACCGTGGGAAGCTTACCATCGGCGACCGGGTTTCTATCTCCGATGGGGCACACATCTACAGCCACGACCACGACGTCGTCGACCAGACCGAGGTTCGAAACTACCACACGATCATCGAAGACGACGCCAGAGTCACCTACGACTCGATGATTCGCGCCGGCAACAAAGTCGGCGAGAACGCCATCGTCGGCGCTCGAGGCATCGTCCAGAACGACGTCCCGGCCCACCACATCGCCGTCGGAATGCCCGCAAAGAGCGTCAAGATCAAACCGGGCTGGGAGGACGTCGCCGTCCCGCTTGAGGAGGCGGGCGTCAACCGACAGGACGAACGCCACCTCCCCTACGAACTCGAAGACGATCTCGAGGTGTTCGACGAGTTCCAGCGGGTGTTCGACGTACCCGAGGCTGGGGGTCGATAACCGGGATTACCGGGCGGCAGCCGTTGGTTTTCGTGACATACTTTCGACGGTGAGTGTCTCTCATCGCGAGCAGTCGGGCAATAATCAAGAGGGTTGAGAACATATCACACAGTATAGGCCAATGGCTCCCTGGGAGTGGCTCATCGGATACGTGGTTCTGTTCGCCCTGCTCCACGTGTTGCTGTATTACGCCTACGTCCGCCGGAACGGCAGCACCGGAACGACTGCCTCGGCGTCCTATCCCGAGGGCGACGGTGCCCCACTGCACAGTGCACCTCGAGTCGACGGGTACAGCCAGCAGGGGGTCGAGGAGCCGCCACCACCACCCGATATCGACGGCGACCCGCTCACCTGTCGCCACTGCGGCGCGGCGAACGAACGCGACCCGACGTTTACGTACTGTCGAATCTGTGTCTCCCCGCTCGAGCAGTACAGTTCACCGCCAGGCTAGCACTCTCCGGCCCGTCGACCGTCCCACCTATTTATCAGGCCAGGGCGTCGGCTAGCGTCTCGAGATGGTCCACGCCCACGATAGCCACAACCGGGCCGTCGTTTCGAACTGACTCCAGCCGTTCGATCATACTCGCTTCGCGGGCTTCGTCGCGGTAGTCGGTGGCACTCGAGCCCCCCTGGTCCAGAAACAGGTTGACTCCGGCGACGTGATTGCGCTCGTGGGTCGCCTGTGTGGTTGGTGGGTCGGTCGGCGAACAACTGTACTCGAGGGATGGTTCGGTGAGCGTCGTCGCCGTCGCGTTCGAGACGGTTGCTGCGACTCGGCAGCTGACGGCGGTGCCTGTCGCCCTGCCTATACCCGAGAGGAGACGACGTGTCGTCTCGAGTGAAATGCGTTCGGTGAGCACTCGCGTGCAGAGTCGACGGATCATCGACAAGTTGGGGCCGTCGATGCCGACGATTTCTGGTGTGACCGGTCGCTCATTTTCGTCTGCCGATTGAGTGTTGACCGTCGCCGCTCGAATTGCGGCGGTCATCTCGCCCCCGACTCGTTCTGGTGGCGCGGAGCGACAGGCCTCGCGCCGGTACAGGTCCACGGCCGCAGGCGGTAACTCGAGTGCGAGCGTTTTCGGGTGAGTCGCCTCGAGGATTCGTTCGACGCGGGCGATGCTGGCCGGGTGGTCGTGGACGACACCGACGAGAATCAGCGAGGGTGTACCGGGGAGCTTTCGACAGAACTGGTCGGTGACTCGCGGGTCTTCGAACTGGTCGGCGAACGACGCGCCAGCAGACATTGACTATATACGCCTTCGTGTGTCCGGATGGGAGTTGGGCTGGGCTGGTTCACGTTTTATGTTTGGGCTCGAGGAATGGGCAAGCCCAAATACGCCCCGTCATAGCTGATTCGCTCGAGAATAAAGGGAATTGTCTTGAGGGATGAGTTCCAAGTGGGAGACGGGCGCGGTTGGTCCAGTGGTAGGACATTAGCTTCCCAAGCTAATAGCCCGGGTTCAATTCCCGGACCGCGCATTGTCAATACGAGCAAACTCGCGAGCATCTTACTAAAACCGGCCTTTCACCTTGCCTAACCCTCTTTTTGCATGAATCCGTTCGGTGGCGTATGAACCGACGGACGGTCCTGATCGGAGCAGCGACGGCAGCAACGACCGCCACGGCCGGATGTCTTGGGACGCTCGCGGGTGACGACGGCAACTCGGATCCCGGCAGTAACTCGGCCACCGGGCACGACGATACGGAGGGTTCGAGGCGGACGATAAAAGTCAGCGGGGTCGGCGAGGTTTCCACAGATCCCGACCTGGCACGCATTCAGGCCGGCATCCAGACGACGGGTGACAGTGCAGCGGCGGTCCGAAACGAACTCGCCGAACGGGGCGATGCCCTGTACGACGCACTGGTCGAGTTCGGCCTCGAGGAAGACGATATTACGACGGGCCGATACGACATACGTCGGCGAATCGACCGCCGTCGAATGGAACGGGAGGGGGCAGACCCACAGTCCGAAGACGACCTTGAGGAGTACGTCTACTACCAGGGGACTAGCTCGTTCCGGATCGAGGTTCGCGAAATCGACCGGACGGGCGAGGTCGTCGACGCGGCGGTCGACGCCGGTGCTGACGATATCGGTCGAATCGAATTCACCCTCTCTGACGAGAAACGGGCGGCCCTCCGCGAGGATGCACTCGAAAACGCACTGACTGGGGCCAGGGACGAAGCGACGTTCATCGCCAGGGAGGTCGATTCGACCCTCGTCGAAGCGAAACACGTCGACAGTTCCGGCGGGGACGTCACGCCGGTCTACGACGAGGTGACGATGGAGGACGATGTCGCAGACGACGCCAGAGAGACGCAACTACATCCGGACGAGGTGACCGTCAGCGCCAGAGTCGAAGTCACGTACACGATCGAGTGACCGATTGGACAGCGGATCCGGTAGGGCGGCGACTGTCGACAATCATCGCCTACGGTCGGGTGAAGACCGCCACTCGAGCAGCGGACTGATTCGTTGAACCTATCGAATGGAGTGAATTTCTGTTGCCGTGGTGTATTCGACCGTTCCGCAGACTATATTTCACAACTTCACACCTATCGAGAACGAACAACTGATGGAAGCGGACGAGCGTCCACTTTTTCGAGGAATACCGAGCCTATTAGTCGCCCTCGAGCCTACTTACAGCCGATGATCGACCTGCGATTTTCCAAGGCGGAACTCGAGGCGCGACGGGACCATCTGACGACCTTTATTCGAGAGCGGACGGCGGCCGCTGGTGTCGATGACGTTGTCCTCGGACTCTCCGGTGGCATCGATAGCACGACCGTGGCCTATCTGGCCGTCGAAGCCCTGGGGGCCGAACACGTCCACGGGCTCGTGCTTCCGGCACGGGTGAGCAGCGAGGACAACATGAGCGACGCCGAACGAGTTGCGAAGGACCTCGAGATCAGTTACGACGTGCTCGAGGTCGAACCCGTCATCGAGACGCTGCTCGAGGCCTATCCGGCGGCCGAAGGCGACCACGAAGCGGTGGGCAATGCGCGGGCGCGTGTCCGTGCGGTGTTCAACTATCTGGTCGCCAATCACGACGGCCGGCTCGTGCTGGGGACGGGTAACCGGAGCGAAGCTGCCGTGGGCTACTTTACGAAGTACGGCGACGGCGCGGTCGACTGCCATCCGATCGGGAACCTCTATAAAGCCCAGGTTCGACAGCTGGCAGCCTCGATGGGCGTCCCCGAGGACCTAGTCACCAAAACGCCGACTGCCGAACTCTGGGCCGGCCAGACCGACGAAGACGAACTCGGTATCGATTACGACACGCTCGATTCCATTCTCGCCACGCACATCGACGGCCCGCTGTCGAAAGCCGCGACAGTTCGATTGCTCGAGGTCGACGAAGAGACCGTCGAAATGGTCCGTGGGTTGTACGCCGCGAGCGAGCACAAGCGAAACGTGCCGCCTGCGCCGGAGCCACTCGATTGACAGCCCGCCGAACTCGAGTAAGCCACTCGATTCCCGGGAGTGACTCGAGGTTCTTTGTTCCCGGTACAGACCTGCAGCAGTTTCCTTTCCATCACCTGCTCGAGGCGTTGTTCGGCGAGTTCCTCGAGAACAAAACGATGGTGAATCCCGGATTGTAACTCGAGCGACGACACAGAACCGCTCGACGCCGAACCGATCTACGGCGGCGAACTCGCCACGTCGTCGATGGCGTAGACGCGAACCGAGGACGGCCGTTTGGTAAACTGCCCGAGCGACCGCGCGATGATTCGGTCGACACCCGCGTCGGCTGCGATGTCGAGGAGCTGTTGGCTCAGAATACCGTCGAGAACGACCGTCGACGGCGTCTCCACGTCGCCAGCAACCGCGTCCTCGAGCAGGTCGTCGACGGCGCTGGCGTCGGCTTCCTCGAGCACGTTGCCTTCGGCGTCGACCAGCCTGACTGTCTCGGTCTGGGCGCGGATCACGTCCGTCGCGTGTTCGTACAGGGTGAGTGGTCCCGATTCGGCCGGCGGCTCGCTCGTGGCTGTCGACGCCGATCGAGTGTCACCCTCGATTTGTGTGGTCGCGTTCGGGTGCGGGTCCGGGACACCGGCGGTTTCGGCTGGTGAATCTACCGTCTCCGTCGCCGCATTCACGGTGTGTTCTCGCTCATCGGAATCCGTTAGGTCCGCTGGCGCCGAACTGGTCGTTCCGTTTTCGTCCGCGTTTCCCGTTCTCGAATCGACCCCCGCTGGGGCTGGCGTGACACTGCCGTCGGTCGCAGGAATAGCGTCTCGCGGCGTGCTCGACCCGGCAACCGACTCGTAGGGAACCTTGTTTCGAAGGGCGGTGAACAACTGTGTGTGATCGAGGTCCTCGACGGAGCTGTCTGCGGGCGCGAAGGTGACGTAATCGATGTCGCCGACCTGGGAGAGTTCCTCGAGGATGAGGTCGCCGCCGCGGTCGCCGTCGAGAAACGCAGTGACCGTTCGGTGTCTGGTGAGTTCGGCAACCGCGTCGGGGACGTTTGTTCCTTCGACGGCGATGGCGTTTTTCACCCCGTATTTCAGTAGGGTCAGCACGTCGGCACGGCCTTCGACGATGATGATGGCGTCGCTGTCGGTGACTCGAGGCCCGGCGGGCAGCCCCTCGTACTCCGTGATGTCCTCGACGCGGACGTACTCACGGACTTCAGCCAGGATTTCCTCGGAGGACATCACCGAGTCGTCGAAGCCCGTCCGCAGGAGTTCTTTGGCCCGTTCGACGACGTCTTTTCGTTTGGCCGCTCTGACGTCTTCGATGTCTTCGACCTCGAGGCTGGCGTGACAGGGACCGACCCGGGTGATCGTCTCGAGGGAGGCAGCGAGCGTTGCGGTTTCGACTTTGTCGAGGCTGGTGGCGATAGTCAGGCTGCCACTGGAAGTGCCGCCAGCGCTCGTAATTTCGACGTCGATACGGCCGACTTTCTGTGATTGGCGAAGATCGCGGAGGTCGAGTTCGTCGCCCAGCAGACCTTCAGTTTGCCCGAAGATGGCTCCGACGACGTCACTGCGTTCGACCACCCCGTCGGCGGTGACGTTCGCGCGGATGAGATATTTTGCAGTGTCTTCCATGGGAGATCTGCCCCGTTTTGGGACGTGGTGACGCGGGGAAACGCGTGCATAGACCGTCTACTTACTATGTGGACAGTCGGAGGCAAATACCTGTTGACCGGCAGTTCCGCGGGTCGAAAGACGAAGGCGCCGGTCCTACGGAGTACTGTCTCTGTGTGCAGTAATCGACATACTGTGCCGAACATCATCGATTCGAGAGGGCAGTCGCCCGTTCGTACTGCCGGACAGAAGTCAATGAAAGGAGTTCGCCGAATGGTCGCGGCGGATCTACAAATCTGACAGTATTAGTCCGCCGGCGTCGTCTCCGGTCCATCACCCTCGCTCGAGGGCTCGAGCCCCTGTATGTATCGAATCCGGTCGGGAATCGGCGGATGTGTGTAGTGAAACGTGGCGTACAGGGGATGTGGGAAGGGGTTCGAGAGGTTCTCACTGGTGAGCCGACACAGGGCGTCGACGAGTGGACTCCCGCTCCCCATGACGTCGGTCGCGAAGGCGTCTGCCTCGCGTTCGTGGGCCAGCGAGAGTTTGTTCTCGAGGGGGCTCGAGAGCTTCGCTAGCGGCTGGACCCAGAGTGCACCGACGGTCAACCCGACGTAGGCGGTTTCGGGCAGCGCGAACATCGCGTACAGCCAGGTTGTCTCGAGCAACAGCCAGAGGACGCCGAGCATGAGCCCAACGCGAAGCGTGCCGACAGCGAACTGTTTCCAGATATGGGCGCGTTTCCAGTGGGCAAGTTCGTGTGCCAGGACGGCTTCGATCTCCTCGAGGTTCATCTGCTCGACCAGGGTATCGAAGAGGACGACGCGTTTGGTTCGCCCGAAGCCAACGAAGTAGGCGTTCGAGTGGCCCGATCGTTTGCTGGCGTCCATGACGTAGATGCCGTCACAGGAGAAGCCGGCGCGTTCGAAGACGCGCTCGACGGCGTCCCGAAGCTCTCCGGCCTCGACGGGTTCGAAGTCGTTGAACAACGGGGCGATCACCCGCGGATAGAGCACTAACATCGTCAGGGAGAACGCGACGTACAGGCCCAGTGCCGCCAGCGGCCAGTAGGTTGGGACGACCGAGATGAACCACAGGACGCCCCCCGCGAGGAGGCCGGTAATGACGACGCCGATGAGCGTCCCGAGCACGAGGTCTTTGGCGAACAGGGCCGGCGTGGACTCGTTGAAGTCGAACCGCTCCTCGACGACGAACGTGCTGTAGAGGTCGAACGGAATCGAGAGGGTCTGGAGGGCGACGACGACGCCGGCGAAAAAGAGGACGCCGGTGACGACGGGGCCGTAGCCGAGTCCCTCGAGGACTTCGACGACCCAGGCGAGTCCGCCGCTGTAGAGGAGCGCCAGAATCGCCGCCACGGTGACCCACGTCTGGACCTGCCCCAGACGCGTTTTGGCCCACTGGTAGGCGGCGACGCGGTCGAGGTCGTCGAATCCAAGTCGGTCTTCGACCCACTCCCGTTCGCGCTCGAGCATCCGTTCGCCGTACCGAACGTTGACGATCGAGAGCGCGCTGAAAAACGCCGTCGTCCCGACGAACAGGACGAGGAAGGCGACGTGTAATTCGAGCATACGCGACTCGAGTTACGCAGGACGGTTAACGCTTATCACTGACACCATCGACGCTGCCGTCGGGTACGGCCGTCGGCTTGACGACCCGAAACTGATCGTTTCCGTGGCGCTCGAGCACCGACGGCTCGCGTAGGCTCACGACTCTCCCCGTGGGGTTTCGGTCGATTTCGGCTCGTACCTCGACTGACTCGAGCGTCCCGAGTAACTGTGCGGATGGCGGTTTCTGGGCGGCCCCACAGTCGTAGATGGTGAGCAGGCCGCGCTCGCTCGAGTCAGCGCTGGCGGTATCCGAACCCGTGTCGTCGTCGGTGGCAGCCGACAATGCCCCCTGGTCACGTTCGTACACCACGATGTGGGCGTGCTGGGGGAGGTACCATCGTGCTGGTTCGTTCGCACTCGAGTCGACCCCACCCTCGTCGTCGGCGGGAACGAGATGGTTCATACTCGACGGGAGGACCCCCGAGTGTTTAACTGCTGGCTCGTCGCGCCAGGGGCGTCTTGCAGCCCGCCGCCGCCACAACCAGTTACGATCAGTCTGCGGTCCCGGACTCCTCGTGGGTCGCCTGCGCGGGCGCTTCCTCGAGTAACGGCGTCCCGTCGGCTTTCGGTCCGAGTTGTGGACCGAAGGGCGGGTCGTCGGGGTCGATAACGCGCCTGGATTCGTAGTCCGTCGATCGTTCGACGGGGACCCGGCCGATGGAGGTGATCAATTCGACGTAGTCGGCGAACGAGCGGAACTCGCCGTGTTCGCCGCCCGCGCGTGTCGTTATCTCCTCGGAGAGGATCGTTCCCATGAAATCGTCGGCCCCGCAGTTGAGCATCTTTAGCCCGCCTTCGTCGCCGTATTTCACCCACGAGGACTGGATGTGGTCGATGTTGTCCAGGAACAGTCGCGAGACGGCGATCATGAGTTCGTCTTCGTCCGGACTCGCCCCGCCGTCGACGACGCCGTGTTCGTACAGCGGCGTGTTCTGGTGGACGAACGAGAGCGGGACGAACTCGGTAATCGCGCCGCCGACGCGCTCCTGTAACTGGCGAACTTGCTCGAGATGCATGACGCGATGGGCCTCGTTCTCGACGTGGCCGTACATAATCGTCGCCGTCAGGCCGAGGCCGACGTTCGCCGCGGCTTCCATCGCCTCGAGCCAGTCGTCGGTACGGATTTTTCCGGGGCAGATGACGTCGCGAACCTCGTCGACGAGGATTTCGGCCGCTGTCCCCGGGACGGTATCGAGTCCCGCATCCTGCAGTCGACCGTACACTTCCTCGTAGGACCAGTCTGTGCCCCGTCGGGCGTGATACCCTTCCTCGGGCGTCATGGAGTGGACGTGGACGCCGCCGACGCTCATCGCCTCGATCTGTTCGACGTAGGTCCCCGGATCCACCGCGTACGCTTTGGGCGGCACGTAGTTGACCGCTTTCGGATCCGGGTGGGACTCGAGAATCTCGAGGTGCTCGTCGTCGAGCGCAAAGCCGGGGTGGAGGCCCGATACCGAACACACCTCGTAGATCCCGCGTTCGACGGCTCCACGGACGATCTCGCGGGATTCGGCGGGGGTCTTGGTGAACCCTGCCGTCTCGGGACCGTCGTACTCGTGCTCGAACGTGTGTGCCGTGTCTTTGAAGTTACAGAACAGACAGCCGACGTTACAGGCCGTCGTCACGTTGTTGTTCAGATTCGCGATGAACGTGACCTCCTCACCGACGACTTCGGCGCGACGTCGGTCGGCTGTCTCGAGGACCAGTTCCTTCCGGTGACGGTCGATGCCCTCGCTGTCGGTCCCGGTCGTGAGCAACTCGATGCCATCGTCGACAGTGAGTCGTTCGCCGTTGCGGGCTTTCTCGAGAGCGTTCTCGAACGATTGGTCGGTTTCGGGAACGTGTTCGAACGCGAGGTCATCGTCAGTCACCGGTCTCTCCATCGTCGCAACGATGCGCGTAGACAGGCAAAAGCGTGCTGGAAGCGGCCGCCTACGAGATACCGGAGTGACAACACACTCGAGAAGCGGTCACGATTGTGTCCGGTCACTCGAGTTCGGTGAGGTCGACTTCGGGTAGCGTAATCAGGTTCTCACGACCGATACGGAGTTTCTCGATGTCGTCGTCATCGTCCATTTTCGAAAGGAGTTGTGACACCTTCGCGTTCGACCAGTTGGTTTCGGTCACGATCGAAGCCTGTTTCATTCGGCCGCCGTTCTTCTGGAGCAAGCGGAGGACTCGTTCTTCGTCGCTCAGGAGTTCGGGGTCGATTTCGTCTCCTGCCTCCTCGTCGGCTCCGACTGCTCCCGCTGTGCCCCTTACAGCGTTCGTCTCGGCACCCTCGCCACTCGTGTGCTCACTTACGTCAGGGGCGGATGCCGGCGGCTGCGTTGTCGTGGGTTCCGTTCCGGGTGACCGTGGCTCCTCGAGTGCATCTGTCTGGTCGGGTTCGTGGTGAGTCGTGTCCGTTCGGCCTGGACCGCCAAGCGCCGCTGGAATCCACCCCGGCAGCGGTTCGTCCCTTCGTCTGAGGTGGAGATAGCTTCCAGCGACGCCGACGAGTACGAGAAAGCTAATCAGCCCAACGATTGCCGCCAGGGACGTGTCGAACAGTCCGTCGTCACCCGGATCGATCGGTCCAGGGTCGTCATCACCGTTGTCGTCGCCGTTGCCCGGTGGTTCCGCACCTCGAAGTAACACCAGTTCCCGTTCGTCCTCACTGAATGTGTGCGCCCCATCCCAGACGACGGTGCGGTCCCGTGTGGCGACCGGTGCCGTCTCGAATGCGTAGTTTTCGGGGATTTCTATCACCAGCCGTTGATCGCCCGTCAACTCGGGGAACCAGCTCCCCTCGTCGGGTGACTGAAAGGCGTCACCGATGTAGATCCGATTCGCATCCGTCGTGGCAAACCCTTCCCAGGTGAACGAGTAGGCGATGACGCCGACTAGCTGGTCCGATTCTTCGGTGAAGGACTCGGGATCTGTCTCGTTCGTTTCATCGTCCGGTCTATCGACCCGCGGGGTGTCGTAGCCGGCATCGCGTATCGCCATCTCGCGGTCGGTTGCAGTTGCAGCCTGCTCTACGTACTGAGCGAACATCGATTCGTCGTAGCCCCCGTCTCGCTCGCCTTCGACGACCGAATCGGCATACGAGAGGAACGCCTCTTCGTCGTCTTCACTCTCGAGGACGAACCGGCTTTCGACCGTCCAGGTCGCGTTCCCATCCTCACCGACGGAGATGTAGATCAACTGGGCGGGATCGGCCGGTGGAAACTCTCGCGGCTCGTCGCTTTCTTGCATGGAGGTGACTGCTGGCACGCTCCACTGGTCTGGGGACTGCTCGGCGTCAATCGGCGAAAATGATGCACCGAGGGCTATCCCACCGAACATGGAGGTGACGAGGAGGATGATGAGGGCGCCGGTTATCGCGCGGGGAAACCGCATACGTCCAAGGGGTATCCCGCAGGGCAAAAAACCCTTTCCATCCAAAAAACCTCATAGGCTGCGTTCACACGGAGGTTCTATCGTTATTTTGGAACCGTCGAGATACTCGAACGCTCTCGTCACCGTTCTATCTCCTCGTGATGTTCAAGAACTGCTATTTCGGCGGCTTTTGACGGGGAACGACCGTTCAACCAGCGGATAGAGTACTCTCACACCCTGTAGTCGGGATATCGATGTCTGCACCAAGTACTGTCTCGAGCAACGACCGGTTTTTGTACCAGGGGTTCGTTAGTCAGCCGTGATGAACAACGCGGCCCCCGCCCTCCTCGCGTTGGTGTTGGTGTGTGCGCTGCCGGCGATGACTGTCGTCGCAGCCGGTCCGACTACCGATACGGCCGTCTCCCAGACCGAAGGTTCCGTTTCGGCGCCACTCGAGACGAGTTCGACCGCCGATACGGTCGGGCAGACCCAGCTCCAACATCTCTCCGTAATGATCGAGATCGAAGACTCGACGAATCGACTCACGATCGGTGACGAAGGCCAGCGGTTGTATACGTCGCCGACGCCGGCGTTCGAGTCGACAATCTCGATCGCTGATGACGATCTCAGGACCGACCACCACCGGTTTGCCTTCGAGGAACAGTTTGCCGATAATCCCGACCAGCGGGCCGAATTGATCGAGGCGTATCACGCAATTGTCCGTGACCGAATTCAGGTCCTCAACGAGCGCGAACAGCGTGCTGTGACGGCCCATGCAGCAGGTGAGGCCTCGGACGAGGAATTACTGCGAGCGTTCTACCGAAACTACAACGAGGCCAACGAACTCGCGGCGTTCCTCACCGAACTCGAGATTGCCGCCGGTCAGGTGTCTGGCTACTCTCTGCGGGACGAAGCGAGAGAAACCCGCAACAAACTCGACGCCCATCGGAGCGAACTCCGCTCGGAACTCGATGGGACGCGTGAGCCCGCACGATCGGGACAGTTCACGGTCGAGACCAACGATGTTGGCTATCGTGTCTCGGCGATCGCCGGCGATCGGTATCTCCAGGAAGTCCAGCGATTTGATCTCCGAGAACCCGATAGTGAAGACCAGATCGGTTCACTTGGTGACTGGGACGACTACGTCGATACGCTCTATCCGTGGGCGCTTGCGAACGCTGACGGGGCGTCGATCAACCGGCTTGCCGATTACCAGCTCTATCGCGCCGATATCGCCCACCCGCAGGGTGATCTCGACGCGTTCGTCGATGGAGCCACCGAACAGGTCACCCGCGAGCATCAGGAGCTGTTCCTCTCGACACTCCCGCGTGAGCCGACTGAAACGTGGCAAGAGGGCGACCTCGAGGTCCGCTTGAACGCGACGCCCGGATTCGGACCAGCCGAACTCACGGTCGTCGACGTGGAGTCGGGTGAGCCCGTCGATGCCACAATTAGTGTCGACGGGTCCGAAATCGGTGCGACGGGCGAAGATGGGACCCACTGGATTGCCCCACCGACTGGCGACTACGAACTCACGGTCGACACCCCGTCGGAAACAGTAAGTGTGACCGTGGACGGTGTCGCCGAAGGCACCTGAACAAGTCCTGACGGTATCCGGGACCCACGTTCTCGCTCGAGCGATTCAGTATCGTTGGTGGGTTGAATTTTATATACTGTTGCGCAGCCAGAGTGTACTATGTCGCCGCTTTCTCACCGGTGGTCCCGGCTGCAGTTCAGCCGGTTCGCCCGCCCACGCCGACGCCCTGTCTCGCGATCACGTTCGAGGAGACGCTCGCCCGATTACGCTGCTCCTCGAGCGGGTCGATAATGCACCGTCGAGGGCCGCGTGGGGTAAGCCCACTGGTCGGAACCGTTCTCTTTCTCGGCATAACGGTCCTCCTCGCCGGAACGTTGGCCATCGGAGTTGCCCCGCATCTGGCGAGTCCATCGACGGCTACCCCTGGACAAGCGCTCGAACTCGAGGCCGACGCGGACCGGGACGAACTGGTCTTCGACCTCGTCGCCGGAAACGCGATCGACGTCCGCGAACTCGAGGTGCACGTGACCATAGACGACGAGCCACTCGAGTTCCAACCGCCGGTACCGTTCGTCGGCGCACACGGCTTTCGGGGGGCTCCTGACGGGCCGTTCAACGGTGCGACTGATCCACAGTGGCGACCGGGGGAACGCGCCGCAGTTCGTCTGGCCGGGACGAACGCCCCGGCGCTCGAAGAGGGTTCGGTCGTTCGAGCACACCTCACGGTCGATGGGCAGACGATTGCTCGGCTCGTGACGGTGGCATGTTAGCACTCCCTCGCTCGAGAGCGGATAACTGCGGGCGTTCGGAAAAGTAACGTTCGAAATGAATCACTCGGGCGCGCGAGCAATCGTCGTAATCGCGACTTCGGGCTCGTAGCTCGGGCCCTGGAAAAGGTGTTTGACCGCCTCGAAGCCGGCGTCTTTGAACATTCGGTCGGCTTCGTGCTCATCGTAAAAGAGCATCATGGCGTCGGCAAGCACCTGGGCTATCGGGTTCTCCGGATAGTTCGGGCCGACGACCAGTACCTGTCCGCCCGGTTTCAGGACGCGGTTGAACTCCCGTAGCGCGAGGACGGGTTCGGGCCAGTACTCGATGGAGCCGGACGACCAGACGATGTCGAACGTGTTCGTCTGAAACGGGAGCCGCTCGGCGTCGCCCCGGTGGAACTGGACTGGGCCACCTGCTTTCCCGAATTTCGTGTACGCCTTCTCGAGTTGGTGTTCGCTCTGGTCGAGTGCGTAGACCGTGTCGACGTGCTCGAGTAGGCCTTCGGTGGCAAAGCCGGTCCCACAGCCGACGTCGAGCACCATCTCGGCGTCTTCGAAGTCGAGCAGTGAGAGCGCTTCTGTGCGCATCTCCTCGTTCCAGATGAAGGGATTGATCTGGTCGTACACCTGTGACAGGTACTTATAGAACAGCCGCGCCCGTGCCTTGTTCTCGAGAATACCCATTGCCCGATGCTTACCAGTCTGACGTGATAGGTCTGTCCATCAGCGACGGTGTCGCCGGTGGCTATGGTCGGTGTCAACACCCGTATAGACGGGACGATGTGCTGAGACACTATCGCAACTACCTTATAGCCGCTAGAGCAAATCTCGCTTGCTTAGAGTATGCCGAGGCCAGAGGTTCTCAAACAGATCACGTCGGCGGAAGAAGAGGCCGACAAAATCGTCGCATTGGCGGAAAACGATCGCGACGATCGCATAGCCGAGGCCCGGGAACGCGCTGAAGAGATTCGCACGGAGGCAGAAGAAGAGGCGCGAGCCCTCAAAGAGCGTCGTCTCGAAGACGCTCGAGAGGAGATCGACGCCGAGTGTGAACGCGTGCTCCGGGAAGGAAAACAGGACCGGGAGGCACTGGCAGAGAGTGCCCGAACACGGGTCGGCGAGGTGACAGCCCACGTCGTCGAACTGTTCCAGGAGGACGTCAATGCTCAGACCTGAGCAGATGAGCAAAGTCTCGCTGGCTGGCTCCAAATCCGTAATGGTGCCGGTCATCGAGACCGTCCACGAACTTAACCTGGTCCACCTGAGCGACTACGACGGAACCTGGGAGGGTTTCGACAACGGCAACCCCGTCGAGGGTGCCGACGAATCCTCCGAGAAACTCGTCACCGTTCGCTCCCTCGAGAGTATCCTCGATATCACCGAGGAAGACGCCGGACCGGGTCGGCTTCCCGACGACTGGGAGACGCGTCTCGAGGAGGTTCGCACGAAAGTGAACGCCCTCGACGACGAACGAAACGAGATCAGAGAGGAACGACGACAGGTCCAGGAGAAGATCGACCGCGTCGCTCCGTTTGCCGAACTCGGGATCGACCTGGACTTGCTGTCCGGGTACGACTCGGTCGACGTTCTGGTCGGCGAAGGGCCGACCTCGGACGTCGAGGCGGCCCTCGAGGCGTCCGAGGACATCCGTGCCTTCGAGACGTTCACTGGCGGCAACGTGATCGCCATCGTTGCGGCACCGAGTGCCGACGCCGACGACGACGCGGCGATCATCGACGACGCTCTCGTCGGTATCGAGTTCTCCCGACATCCCGTTCCCGAAACGGACGAAAACCCCGAGAAATACGTCGAAGACCTCGAGCACCGCAAACGGCAACTCGATGCCGATATCGAGGAAATCGACTCGGACCTCGAGCGGATCAAACTCGACGAGGCGGGCTTTTTGCTCCGTCTCGAAGAGGAACTCAGCATCGAAGTGCAAAAGGCCGACGCCCCGCTGCAGTTTGCGACGAGTAACCGGGCGTTCGTCGCCGAAGGCTGGGTGCCAACCAACCAGTACGAGGAACTCGTTGCGCGACTCAACGAGGTCGTCGGCGACAGCGTGGAGGTCGAAGAACTCGAGCGGGCGAGCTACGACCGTCACGGCGCACACCACCACACGGAGCAACTCCACGACGAGGATTCGGCCGAGGCGGCCGACGAATCAGACTCGGAGTCAAAGCCACCGAAACAGGCAGCGACTGACGGTGGCTACGTCACGATGGACGACGAACCGCCGGTCAGACAGAGCAACCCGTCGGCGGCGGGTCCCTTCGAGGAACTGGTGCAGGTTATCTCCCGACCGAAGTACAGCGAACTCGACCCGACGATCATCCTCTGGATGACGTTCCCGCTGTTCTTCGGATTCATGATCAGTGACGTCGGATACGGTGCCCTGTACGTCCTGATCGGCTACTATCTGTACAAAAACCTCGACGGAATGCTCGGTAGCCTCGGGATGGTCGCCGTCTGGTGTGGATCCTTCACGATACTCTTCGGGTTCTTCTTCGGAGAGTTCTTCGGATTCCACTTCCTGGGCGATATGCTACCGGGCGATATCGGTGGCTGGTACAAGGGGTTGGATCCGTATTCGACTGACTTCGCTCTGGCGTGGCTCGTGGTGAGCGTCCTCTTCGGCGTGGCACACCTCAACATCGGCTACGTCCTGGATTTCGTCGACAACCTCAGCCACGGCCTGTGGAACGCGATTACGCACAGCGTTTCCTGGATCCTGTTGCTCAACGGCATCTGGATCTGGGTGTTCACCCACCAGGCCAGTGCTGACAAGCCGGACTTCCTGTTCAGCGTGTTCGACGGCCAGCCGTTCAGCCTCGGGTTCAACGGCTTCGGCGAGGGGAGCATCTGGATGCTCGGTGCAACGATTCCAGTGCCCGGTGGCGGCGAGTTCCTTTTCACGCTGCCGCTGGCGATGATCCTGCTGGGAGCCATCCTGCTGGGCATCGGCGACGCACTCGAGCTGGTCGAGATTCTCATCCCGTTCGCCCACGTCCTCTCGTACACCCGGATGACCGCCGTCCTGCTCGCGAAAGGTGGGATGGCGTTCGTCGTCAACCTGCTCACGTTCGGTGCGTGGGAGACACAGGAGGGCCAGCGGATGTTCGACGCGTCGTGGGAGGAGTCGATCCCCTACGCATCGTCGGAGATGATGTTCGAGGGACTGTTCCACATGGGCGATGGCGCATCGGCGATCGTCTTCATCCTGCTCGGCATAATCGTGTTGATTTTCGGGCACATCCTGGTCTTGCTACTTGGTATCACAAGTGCCGGATTACAGGGTATCAGGCTCGAATACGTCGAGTTCTTTGGGAAGTTTTATGAAGGCGGTGGAAAGAACTACGAACCGTTCGGATACGATCGAAACCACAGTGAGGACTAAACACAATGTTCGAAATTACACCTGAGATCGCGATGGCAGTACTGGAAGGAGCAACGCTCGAGAACTTTACCGACGAAGGTGCAGCGGCACTCGCCGTTGGACTGGCAGCACTCGCAACCGGATACGCCCAGCGCGGTATCGGCAGCGCTGCCGTCGGTGCGATGGCCGAAGACGACTCGACGTTTGGTAAGGGCCTCATCCTGACGGTCCTTCCCGAGACGCTCGTCATTCTCGCACTGGTCGTCGTCTTCCTGGTCGGTTAAACGCCCCCTTCTCTTACCAATGAGTTTGGAAACAGTCGTTGAAGACATTCGGGAGGAGGCCCACGCGCGTGCAGAGGAAATACGCGCGGAGGGCGAATCTCGCGCCGAAGAAATCGAGGCGGCAGCCGAAGACGACGCTACCGAAATCGTCGAGTCGGCCGAAGCCGAAGTCGAGCGCGAGATTGCTCAGCTCCGAGAACAGCGACTCTCCAGTGCGAAACTGGAGGCGAAACAGGAGCGACTGGAGGCCCGACGTGACGTGCTCGAGGAGGTCCGTGCGGCCGTCGAGGACGAACTCGTCGACCTGCCAGCCGATACCCGAGAGGAACTGACCCGGACGTTGCTCGACGCTGCAGGCGAAGAGTTCGACGAAGGTGACGACGTTCGCGTCTACGGTCGTGCAGATGACGCCGAGTTGCTATCGTCGATCCTCGAGGACTACGACGGCTACGAGCACGCTGGCGAGTACGAGTGTCTCGGCGGCGTCGTCGTCGAGAGCGACCAATCTCGACTCCGCGTCAACAACACGTTTGACTCGGTGCTCGAGGATGTCTGGGAATCGAACCTCCGAGAAATCAGCAACAAACTCTTCGAGCAATGAGTATAGGTGCCTCAAATCCGGAGTACGTGAACGCTCGCGTTCGGGCCCGCCGAGCCGCGCTGTTCGCCGACGAGGACTACCGCAAGCTGATCCGGATGGGGCCGAGCGGGATCGCACGGTTCATGGAGGAGACGGAGTACGAGCGAGAGATCAACGCCCTCGGGGCACGATTTTCGGGTGTCGACCTGATCGAGTACGCCCTGAACCGGAACCTCGCAAAGCACTTCCATGACTTACTCGACTGGTCGGAAGGTCGGCTCTACGACCTCATCGCCCGGTACCTCCGAAAGTTCGACGTCTGGAACGTCAAAACGATTATCCGTGGCATCTACACCGAGACCTCGAGTGACGAGGTCCAGACCGACCTGATTCGGGCCGGTGAAATCGACGACTCCACGATCGATCGACTGCTCGAAGTCGACACGATCGAAGACGCCATCGAGACGCTCAACGCGACGATGTTTTACGAACCGCTGCTCGAGGCGTTCGAAACCTACGAGCAGACCGGTGCCCTCGTCCCCCTCGAGAACGCTCTCGACCGGGCGTTTTACGAGAACCTGCTCGCCGACCTCGGTCGGCCACAGGAAGGACCGGAGGCGCTGTACGTCGAGTTCCTCGAGGCCGAAATCGACTTCCGAAACGCTCGGAACGCCCTGCGACTCGCTCGAACGGGCGCTGACCTCGACCCGGCAGCGTACTACATCGGCGGCGGCGTGCTCTTCACCGAGAGTGAATTGAGTCGCCTCGTCACCGATTACGACGAACTCGTCAGCCACATCGCCGACAGTCGACGCTACGGCGACACGCTTTCGAGTGCGTTAACGCAACTCAGAGAGGCTGAGAGCCTTATCCAGTTCGAACACGCACTGGAAGCGGCACTACTCGAGTACGCCGATACGCTCTCGAGCAGCTACCCCGTCTCGGTGTCTGCGGTCCTCTCGTACATCCTCGCCAAAGAGCGCGAGGTCGAGAACATCCGTGCGATCGCTCGCGGCCGCGAGGTCGGTCTCTCGGAAAGCGAAATCGAAGACGAACTGGTGATTCTATGAGCCAGGAGATAGCCGTCGTCGGCAGTCCGGAGTTCACAACGGGCTTTCGACTCGCCGGCGTCAGAGAGTTTGCGAACGTTCCGGACGACGAGAAAGACGAGCGCCTCGATGAGGCTGTCACGGGCGTCCTCGAGGACGACGGCGTCGGTATCGTCGTCATGCACGAGGGCGACCTCGAGCACCTCTCACGAAACGTTCGTTCGAACGTCGAGACAAGCGTCGAACCGGTCGTCGTCACGATTGGCAGCGGTGCCAGTGGCGGTGGCGGCCTTCGCGAACAGATCAAACGCGCCATCGGTATCGACCTGATGGACGAAGACAGTGAATAACCTATGAGCCAAGCACAAACAGAATCCGTCGACGAAGACGGTGTAATCGAAAGCGTGAGCGGTCCTGTCGTGACCGCCGCGGACCTCGACGCCCGGATGAACGACGTCGTCTACGTCGGTGACGAAGGGCTGATGGGTGAGGTCATCGAAATCGAAGGAAACCTGACCACGATTCAGGTGTACGAGGAAACCTCGGGTGTCGGCCCCGGCGAACCCGTCGAGAACACGGGCGAACCGCTGAGCGTCGACCTCGGACCGGGCCTGCTCGACACCATCTACGACGGTGTCCAGCGCCCGCTCGACGAACTCGAGGCGAAAATGAACTCGGCGTTCCTCGACCGCGGAGTCGACGCGCCGGGAATCGACCTCGAGCGCACGTGGGAGTTTACGCCCACTGTCGAGGAAGGTGACGCCGTCGAAGCCGGCGACGTCATCGGTGAAGTCCCCGAAACCGAGAGCATCACCCACAAGGTGATGGTCCCGCCGGACAGTGACGGTGGCGAGATCGAATCGATCGAAGCGGGCACGTACACGGTCGACGAGACGGTGGCGACGCTCGACTCGGGCGAAGAAATCTCGATGCATCAGGAGTGGCCAGTCCGCTCTGCCCGACCGGCAGCCGAGAAGCAGACGCCGACGGTCCCGCTCGTGTCGGGACAACGCGTTCAGGACGGTCTGTTCCCCATCGCGAAAGGTGGGACGGCCGCAATTCCCGGACCGTTCGGTTCGGGGAAAACGGTTACCCAGCACCAGCTCGCCAAGTGGTCTGACGCCGACATCGTCGTCTACGTCGGCTGTGGTGAGCGTGGCAACGAGATGACGGAAGTGATCGAGGACTTCCCGGAACTCGAGGACCCCAAGACGGGGAAACCGCTGATGTCCCGGACGTGCCTCATCGCGAACACCTCGAACATGCCCGTCGCCGCGCGTGAATCCTGTATCTATACGGGAATCACTATCGCGGAGTACTTCCGTGACATGGGCTACGACGTCGCGTTGATGGCCGACTCCACCTCGCGGTGGGCAGAGGCCATGCGTGAGATTTCGAGCCGACTCGAGGAGATGCCTGGTGAAGAGGGGTACCCGGCGTACCTCTCTGCTTCGCTGTCCGAGTTCTACGAGCGAGCAGGGCTGTTCCAGAACATCAACGGCACCGAAGGGTCGGTGTCGGTTATCGGCGCAGTGTCTCCACCAGGTGGGGACTTCTCCGAGCCGGTCACCCAGAACACGCTTCGTATCGTCAAGACGTTCTGGGCGCTCGACGCGGACCTGGCCGAACGCCGGCACTTCCCGTCGATCAACTGGAACGAGTCCTACTCGCTGTATCGACAGCAACTCGACCCGTGGTTCCGCGACAACGTTGCCGAAGACTACCCCGAGGTCCGACAGTGGGGTGTCGACGTGCTCGACGAGGAGGACGAACTCCAGGAGATCGTCCAGTTGGTCGGCAAAGACGCACTGCCAGAAGACCAGCAGTTGACCCTCGAGGTTGCCCGCTACCTGCGTGAAGCGTGGCTCCAGCAGAACGCGTTCCACGACGTGGACACGTTCTGCCCGCCGGAGAAGACCTACCGGATGCTCCAGGCCATCAAGACGTTCAACGACGAGGCGTTCAACGCCCTCGACGCTGGCGTCCCGGTCGACGAGATTCAGGATATCGATGCCGCACCCCGGCTCAACCGGATGGGCACGGCCGAGGAGTGGGACGAGTTCATCGACGAAGTCGAGGCGGACCTCGAGTCCCAGATCAGGGAGCTCTACTAGCCAACCATGAAAGAATATCAAACCATTACGGAAATCAGCGGTCCGCTGGTGTTCGCCGAGGTCGACGAGCCCGTTGGCTACGACGAAATCGTCGAAATCGAGACCGAAGCCGGCGAGACCCTGCGCGGACAAGTGCTCGAATCGAGCGAAGGTCTCGTCTCGATCCAGGTGTTCGAGGGGACGGGCGGTATCGACCGCAACGCGTCCGTTCGTTTCCTGGGCGAGACGATGAAGATGCCCGTCACCGAGGATCTCCTCGGGCGGGTGATGGACGGGTCGGGGAACCCAATCGATGGCGGTCCCGAAATCGTCCCGGACGAGCGTCGAGACATCGTCGGTGCGGCGATCAACCCGTACTCGCGCGAGTACCCAGAGGAGTTCATCCAGACGGGTGTCTCCTCCATCGACGGGATGAACACGCTGGTTCGTGGTCAGAAGCTGCCAATCTTCTCCGGATCGGGTCTGCCACACAACGACCTGGCACTCCAGATCGCTCGGCAAGCGACCGTGCCGGAAGACGCCGGTGATGACGACGGCGACGACGAAGGGTCGGAGTTCGCCGTCATTTTCGGTGCGATGGGGATTACCCAGGAGGAGGCAAACGAGTTCATGGCCGACTTCGAGCGTACCGGCGCACTCGAGCGCTCGGTCGTCTTCATGAACCTGGCGGACGACCCGGCAGTCGAGCGGACGGTCACGCCGCGACTGGCGCTGACCACCGCAGAGTATCTGGCCTTCGACAAGGGCTATCACGTACTGGTCATCCTCACGGACATCACGAACTACTGTGAGGCGCTCCGTGAGATCGGTGCCGCCCGTGAGGAAGTTCCCGGACGTCGTGGTTACCCCGGATACATGTACACTGACCTGGCCCAGCTCTACGAACGGGCGGGTCGAATTCAGGGTCGTGAAGGGTCGGTCACGCAGATTCCGATCCTGACGATGCCTTCTGACGACATCACGCACCCGATCCCTGACCTGACGGGATACATTACCGAGGGGCAGATCATCGTCGACCGATCCCTGAACAGTCAGGGTATCGAGCCGCCGATCAACGTCCTTCCAAGCCTCTCGCGGCTGATGGACGACGGTATCGGTGAGGGACTGACGCGTGGCGACCACGCCGACGTCTCCGACCAGCTGTACGCCGCGTACGCGGAGGGTGAGGACCTGCGTGACCTCGTGAACATTGTCGGCCGCGAAGCGCTGACCGAGCGGGACAACAAGTTCCTCGACTTCGCCGACCGCTTCGAAAACGAGTTCGTCGAGCAGGGCTACGACACCAACCGATCTATCGAGGACACTCTCGACATCGGCTGGGACCTGCTCTCGATGCTGCCAAAAGAGGAACTCAACCGGATCGACGAGGACCTCATCGCGGAGTACTACCGTGAGGACGCTGCGGAAGCGGTGCAGGCTGACTAGTTACGGATTTTTCTTTCAGTTTCGATTACCCTTCACATAGCGGTCGGTCTGTCGACATTGTTGCTGCTATCTCCTCGGTTGCGATCCGGAACTCGAGTTGCAGGCAGGCCTGTTCATCTCCTTGCCCGAGGAACGATCCGGATGCCCGTTTATCGCCCGCGATGGCCTGATATCCCGACCATTCATGCGCTGCTGTCGGCTGGAGACTGACTTTGCGGCGAGTGTCGGCATCGAGGTCGAAATCGTGCCACTGGCCGAGACCGTCCGCCGCCTCTAACGCAAAGTGAAATGTCAGCGATTTATCCGTCCGGTTTGACAACCCCAGATGTAGATTTTCGAGTGATTCGGTATCTCGTAAATCGCTACACCCACCGATGCCACACAGTAGCCCGATGCTGCCAGTCGCAAATTGTCGTCTGGTAAATGACATGGTAATAATCACACTCGGACTGACAAAACTTTCCGATTTGGTGTGTAAAAAATATCCCCTAATTTTCAAACCGCGCTCGAGAGTGACAGAATCCCAAAGAGCCGCTTCAGACGATTTACTGCGGTCTCTTCCTGGTGATTGCCCATACCTGGTCGGCAATCTCCGGTTACAGTAAACCGTTTTAGACGCCCCGGCCCTGCATCTTCTCTTCTTCGGGAAGGTCGACGTTGGCGTCGCCTTTCATGGACTTGCCGAGGTTCTTCGAAATCTCGAACAGCGCCTCGGGGTCGTCCCAGTGGTTGACTGCTTCGACGATCGCTTCGGCCATCTCGGGTGGATTCTCGGCGCCGAAGATCCCACTGCCGACGAAGATGCCGTCACAGTCGTGGGTCATCATGAGTGCGGCGTCGGCGGGCGTCGCGATACCGCCAGCGGCGAAGTTGACGACGGGCAGTCGGCCCATGTCGGCGGCCTCGTGGACCAGGTCGGCGTTAGCTTCGATTTCGCGGGCGTAGGCCTCGCGCTCCTCGTGGGTCATCCCCTCGAGCTTGCGGATTTCGCCCTTGATCGTGCGCTGGTGGTAGACGGCCTGGTTGACGTCGCCGGTGCCGGCTTCGCCTTTGGTGCGGATCATGGCTGCACCCTCGTCGATCCGTCGCAGGGCTTCCCCAAGGTTGCGCGCACCACAGACGAACGGGGCGGTAAAGTCGCGTTTATCGATGTGGTAGTCGTTGTCGGCGGGCGTGAGGACCTCGCTCTCGTCGATCATGTCGACGCCGACGGCTTCGAGAATCTGGGCTTCGGTCCGGTGCCCGATACGCGCTTTGCCCATGACGGGAATCGAGACCGAGTTGACGATTTCCTCGACGTCTGCGGGATCGGCCATGCGGGCGACGCCGCCGCGTTTTCGGATGTCGGCGGGGACGGCTTCGAGGGCCATGACGGCGACGGCGCCGGCGTCTTCGGCGATTTTGGCCTGTTCGGGATCGACGACGTCCATGATGACGCCGCCTTTTTGCATCCGGGCGAAGCCTCGCTTGACGAGATCGGTACCGCGTCGAAGTTCCTCGAGATCGGTTGACTCGGGCATTACCGGGCGTTAGGAACGGGGGCACTTACGCGTGTCTGTTGGGGACAGCACGGCTGGAACCGGTTGCGAAACGCTGGAGTTGGACCGCTATCGTTTTCACGGCTCCGTCCATCATCGGGAACGATGACTGCGAGTGCGCCACTCCCGGAGCGACCACAGCTGCCGAAGTATCTCGCTCCGCTGCCCGCTCGTCTCGAAAATTTTGGGCTTCGCTACGCGTGGGTCATCGTGGCGATCAACCTTGCTGGAACCGGCTTTGGGTTCTGGTATTATCAGGGCCAGTTGGCAGGAACACCGATGGTAATGTGGCCGTTCGTGCCGGACAGTCCGCTGGCGACGCTCGCCATCGCACTGGCGATCGCCGCCTGGAAACTCGGCCACGAACTGCCCTGGCTCACGGCGATTGCGTTCTTCGGAAACATCATACTTGGACTGTGGACGCCGTACACCCTGCTCGCGTTTTACGATGCCTACAGCTATCACCATCCGCTCATGTTTCAGTTCCTGTTCTGGAGTCACCTTGCAATGGTCGTTCAGGCGTTCGTGCTCTACCGAATTACGTCGTTTCCGGTGTGGGCCATCGCCGTCGCAACCGGCTATTACGCGATCAATCTCGTCGTCGATTACTTTATTCCCATCATCGGCGAACCCCACCACACGCCGATTCCGCTCGAGCGAGACGAGTCGGTGTTTCTCGGGGCGGATGCGCTCGGTGTTATCGCGGCTGGCGAAGTGACTTTTACCTTACTCGCGCTGTTTCTTGCGATGGCGACGCGCGCAAAACTGTGTGAGCTATCCGATTACGACGCTTCCCGCCATTGAATTCTCAATCGGCCGTTTGACGGTCGTGAGGCGCCGATAACTCGAGGTATGGCTCGAGCGAACGGACTTTTTCCGTCGGTTTGACCGTTCCCATCGCCGTATCGTACTGAACGATGCCGGCTTCCTCGAGTACTGGGAGATGAACGTGCACGAGGCTACATTCGATTTCGCTTCCTGACGCCTTCTTATCCTCGAGTAGTTCGAGGTGGTCGACCAGGTCCGTTAGGGTATAGACTCCAACCGATTGCCTGAGGATTCGTAACAGCTGGCGTCTGCGCTCGTCGAGTAACAGCCGAAATACCGTGTTTGGCGGGGGTGACGGCTGTTTTGCACTGCCCTGGTTGGGGAAAGTATCTGTTTTCATGGGTGCGTACTCGACTTACACAACGGAAACCGAACCTCGTGCGCGAACCGACTTCAGTTGAGTACACCGTGTGAGTTGGGCCACGGTACATTAAGCTTTATTCGGGATTCAGTAATCAGTTTTTTCTTGCTGTATGTCTACAGTAATTGCACGTATTTCTGACAAACTGTCCACGTGAGTCGCTCAGTCACTGGGTTTTCGAAACCGCTGGATGTTCGTAGCCGTTACTCCGTAGTGTCGTCGTCGATAATGACCACGGCAGCATCCGTCTCGATCATTACGCCGTCGCCGGAGTACGTTCGCTCGAGTTCGACCTCGAACAGGTCGCTCTCGAGTTCCTCGCCGGCCACGCGGAGGACGTCGGCATCGTCGTCGATTTCGTACTCGCCGCTTTCGATACCGGTGTCGATATCGCCGACTTTGGCGCCGTATTTCGGACCGACCGTGGCGTAGTCGAGGTCTATCGAGGCCACCTGGGTCGTAATCTCTGGTGGTTCCTCGAGCACCTCGAGCGTCTCGACGTGGGTCACGTCCTGAATGGCTGTTTCGAAGCCTTCGAGGGTACCGTGGACGGAAACGGCATCGATGGAGGCGTTCAGTGGTAACTGGCGGTCGGATTTGTACCGACGGAGCGCAGAAATAACCTCCATCGCCGTCTCACCAGCCTCGAGGTCGGCTTCGTAGCCCGCTGGCTCGGGCCACGCTTCGGTGTGGAGACTGTCGAAGGTCTCCGTACCGTCCTCGTCTGCGTACACCGTCTGCCATATCTCCTCGGTCGCGTGCGGAATAATCGGTGCCCACAACAACAAGAACGCGCGATGGGCCGTCCGCAGCGCGTACTGTGTCGACGGCCGGTCCTCACGCGTTTTCGCTATCTCGAGATAATCGTCACAGAACGTGTTCCAGAAGAACGTCCTGAGGTGGTTGCGGGCTTTGGCGAACTCGTAGGCCTCGAAGTGCTCGGTCAGCGTCTCGATGGTGTCGTCGAGTTCGGCGAGCAGCCAGCGATCGATCGGCTCGATTTCGTCGGGTTCTGGTGGGTTACGCGGTGCGAGCGTGTCGATGAGCTTCGAGGCGTTCCAGAGCTTTCGCAACAGTTTCTCGCCGGCGACGATGTCCTGTTCCTGGAACGGGAAGTCGTCGCCGACGGCGGCGCTGGCGGCCCAGAACCGGACGGCGTCGACGGGATACTCCGCGAGGACTTCGGCGGGTTGGACGACGTTGCCCCGTGATTTGGACATCTTCTCGCGGTTCTCGTCGAGGACGTGGCCGTTGATCAGCGTGGCGTCGAAGGGCACCTCGCCGGTGTGTTCGTAGCACTTGACGATGGTGTGGAACAGCCAGAACGAGATGATGTCGTGGCCCTGTGGTCGCAGGTCGAAGGGGTAGAGTTCGGGGTTGGACATCTCGAAGGACTCGGTTTCCTCGTTCCAGTCCCAGCCAGCGTTGATGAGCGGCGTGAGCGACGAGGTTGCCCAGGTGTCGAAGACGTCCTCTTCGGGTTCGAAGGTGTCGTTCCCACACTCGGGACAGGTGTCGACCGGCGGCTCGTCGGAGAGGGGGTCGACCGGCAGGTCTGCTTTCTCGGCCAGAATCTCGTGATCACAGTCGGTACAGTACCAGACCGGGAACGGAATCCCCGAATCTCGCTGGCGGGAGATCAGCCAGTCCCACTCGAGACCTTCGATCCAGTGACGGTACCTGGTAAACATCTTTTCGGGGTACCAGTCCATGGCTTCGCCAGCCTCGAGGTACTCGTCTTTGTGATCGAGGACGTTGATGTACCACTGCTTGGAGACGCGGTACTCGACGGGCGTATCACACCGCTCGTGAACCCCGACGTCGTGGACGATTTCGCGCCGGTCGCGCAGATAGCCGGCTTCCTCGAGATCCTCGACGATGGCGTCGCGGGCCTCCTCGGTGTGCATTCCCTCGTAATCGCCGGCGAGGTCGGTCATCGTCGCGGTTTCGTCGATAGCGACACGCAGGGGTAGGTCGTGGGCCTGGTACCACTCGATGTCGTTCTGGTCGCCGAAGGTACAGCACATGACGACCCCGCTGCCTTTCTCCATGTCGACGCGGTCGTCTTCGATGATAGGGACCTCGTGACCGAACAGCGGGATCCGTGCGGTCTCGCCGACGAGGTCCTGATTGTCTTCGTCGTCGGGGTGCACGAACACGGAGACGCAGGCCGGAATCAGTTCCGGACGCGTGGTAGAGATGACGAACTCCTCTCGAGGCGGATTTGCTCCGACCAATTCGAACGCGATATCGTTGAAATGTGAGTGGCGCTCGTCGTCCTCGGTTTCGACTTGCGAAATTGCGGTTTCACACTCCGGGCACCAGATTGCTGGTGCTTTCTTGCGGTACTCTCGCCCCTGTTCGTAGAGGTCGATGAACGAGAGTTGGGAGATACGCTGGACGCGTGGTTCGATCGTCTTGTAGGTGTGATCCCAGTCGATAGAGGTCCCGAGGGACTGCATCTTGTCGGTGAACTCGGCTTCGTACGTTTCACAGACCTCTCGACAGAGCTGTTGGAACTCTCGACGTTCGTAATCCTGGTGGCGGATGTCGAGGTCTTTCTCCGTGAGTCGCTCGGAGGCGATGCCGTTGTCGTCGTAGCCAAAGGGAAAGAGGACATCGCCGTTAGCCATCCGCTGGAAACGGGCCGCGAAGTCCTGGAGGGTGTGGCCGTACAGGTGACCCATGTGCAAACTCCCCGAAACTGTCGGCGGCGGGGTGTCGATGGCGTAGGTCGTGTTTGGGTCCTGGCCGGGTTCGCCCTCGTACCGGTACGTTTTCGCCTCGACCCAGGCGTCCTGCCAGGCCGATTCGATTCGCTCGGGGTCGTAGCTCCCCTCGAGCGTGTCTTCGGCTGTCGATTCCATACTCATGCTTTCACCGCCCGAGGCGGGCGTCGATACGACGTGGGTCCAAATCGGTGGGTGGGTTCGTCCATTGGTGATACTGGTCGTTGTTCACTGCAATTCAGTCGGTGACAATACATCCGTCGAAACGGTGGTGAAGATGGGGCTACGGGGCCCCTACGAAAACGGTGTCTCGGGGACCGTCGTCGGCCGCATACTCGAGCGTGACGAACGCGTCCATACGTAGTGTGTGTCTGTCGACCGTTTTAGGTGTTTCGCGTTCGTCTCCCTCATTTCAGGATTCGCTGGTGGTGGTCAGGAGAAGTCGTTGGTGGTGGTCAGGAGAAGTCGCTGGTGGATATCAGGGATAAATAATCGCTCGCGTTTCGTTCTCGTGTTCGAGGTCGGCCTCGAGATAGCTTGCCAGCCGCTCGAGGAACGCATCGTCGACGCCGTCGTCTTCCTCGAGACGACGGTGGAGGACGATTTCGTCGTAGCGCGTTGGATCGTGACCGCCCTGCATGATCAGCGAAAATAGCTCTCGAGGAGTGATCGGTTTGTTCTCTGCGAGGCGACCGGCGACCCCCTCGAGGGTGTCTTCGATAGTGGTTTCGACGTCGAAAGTAACCCCGACGGAGACGTTGGTACCTGCTTGCTTTGCGGCCATCGCCTCCTCGGAGGCTCGCACGGCGGGGACGAGGAGATCCTCGAACGGAAAGCCCTGCTCTTTCGTTCCGATGTAGGCGAACGCGATCATCGCTTTGAGTGCGTCCAGAAACGCGTCGTCGGTGTGGACGTCGTCGAACACCTGTGCCCGGTCTTTGTCCGAAAGCGTGTGTAACAACAGATCGAAATCCAACACGGTGTCGGTCACGCGTTGGCGAATTCGGGCCTCGGCATTGCGTCGTGACTGGTCGTGGCTCATTTCCCGCTCGCCGAGGAGGAACGCCCGGTCTGCAGGGGTCAACATTCCGCGTTCTCGGTCGGTATCTAGCCTCATAATCGGATTTTGATTATACATAACCTACTTCTAACCGAATCTATATGAACGCTCGGGTCCGAACCCCAGCAATGACCGAGAGGGCGGGGAGTGGACGGATTCTGCGTACTGACGGACAAATACGGGTGAGCGGTCCGTGAAATCGGCGCTCGCCGACCGGTATGCCGATGGACTCGTTGCACGAAGCAAACTGGTCGTGCTCGTACTGTTGGTCCTGACTGCAGTCGTCGCGGCGGGCGCCGTCGTCAACGAGACCGAAGACGCTGGTATCGGCGAGTTCGAGACGGACTCCGAGGAAACGGCTGCGCTCGAGTACATCGACGAACGCTACGAGACTGACGACCGTGTCGTCGCCCAGATCGTCGTCCGTGAGGAGGGTGGTGACGTGCTCACACGCGAGTCGTTACTCGAGGGACTACGATTGCAACAGGACGTGCGGGCCGATCCCGCCCTGAACGCAACACTCGACGACGATGGCTTCGTCGGTCTCGAGAACGTCGTGGCGACGGCGGCCGTCTTCGAGGATAGGGCCGCCGAGGCGAACGGACCGCCCGACAGGAGTCAGCCGACCCTCGAGGAACAGATCGCTGCACTCGAGTCCCGATCGGACGAGGCCGTCGAAGCGCTGCTTGCGGACGTGCTCGACCCGGACGCCGAAACGCGGGGTCAGAACCCGACCGACTTCCTGCCACAGTCGTACGAACTGGGGGCCACGACGGCCGAGTCGCGAATCGTTTTCCTTTTCCAGATCGACGATAGCGAGGATGGCGAGGATCCACAGGCGGCCTACGACGCCCACGTGGAAATCGAGTCGCTGTTCGAACAGCGCTTCGACGACGGCTTCGTCTTCGGACAGGGGATAACCGACGCGGCCTCAGCGAGCGCCGTCGGTGACAGTTTCGCCATCATTACCCCAGTCGCGCTCGTGTTGGTGCTGTTCGTTCTGGGTGTCACCTACCGCGACGTCGTCGACGTGCTGATCGGACTGGTCGGTATCGCCGTCGTCATGGCCTGGCTCGCTGGCCTCATCGGCTGGCTAGGCATTCCGACAAGCCAACTCCTGATCGCTGTGCCGTTCCTCCTGATCGGCCTCTCTATCGACTACTCGTTACACGTCGTGATGCGGTATCGTGAGGCCCGGGCGGGCACCCTCGAGGAAGACGGCGACGGTGGATCTGACGACGCTGAGTTACACCTCGCCGACGGTGGCGTCAGGGGGATTCATCGCGGGATGGCACTCGGTCTCGGCGGTGTCGTCCTCGCACTCGCCGCGGCGACGTTTTCTACCGGGGTTGGTTTCCTTTCGAACGTAGTCAGCCCGCTGCCGGCGATTCAGGACTTCGCCATCCTGAGCGCCGGTGGCATTCTCGCCACGTTCATCGCGTTCGGGATCTTCGTCCCCGCGCTCAAAGTCGAGGTCGACTCGCTCCTCGAGAATCGCTTCGGTCGCAACCGGGCCAAACCACCTTTCGGCGTCACGCCGGGCCCCGTCAACCGCGCGCTCTCGAGTGGTGTCACGCTCGCTCGCAGGGTACCTGTCGCTGTCATCCTCATTGCGTTCTTACTCGCAGCAGGTGGTGCCTACGGCGCGACAGGTATCGATACCGAGTTCAACGAAGCAGATTTCCTCCCGCAGGACGCTCCCGAGTGGGCCAAATCGATACCCGGCCCGCTCTCGCCTGGCACCTATACCATCGCTGACGACGCTGAGTACCTTGCGACGAACTTCCAGGGCCAGGGTGAGGGCTCACAGTCACAGGTGCTGTTGTATGGTGATCCGACCGACCCCGATCTCCTTCGAGCAATCGAAGACGCCCGCGGAACCGTCGACGGGGAGGGGACGATTTCGCTCCGCTCGGACGGGACGGCCGCCGTCGATGGCCCCCTCGAGACGCTCCGACGCGTCGCTGCGGAGGACGAAACCGTGGCGACGGCGCTCGAGGAACGGGATACTACCGGTGACGACATTCCCGATACGGACCTGGCGGGCTTGTACGACGTGCTGTATGATGCCGACCCGGTTGCTGCTGCGAGCGTCCTCGAGCGATCCGACGACGGTAGCTACGAATCCGCTCGTCTCGTCGTCTCGGTTCGTGGCGACGCCGCCGCCCAGACGGTCGCCGACGACACGCGGTCGTTCGCGAGTGAAATCGAAACCCGTTCGTCGGTTACTGCCGTCGCGACTGGCGGCCCAGTTACCACGGCGGTCATTCAGGATGCCCTTCTCGAGACGCTCGTGCAGGCGTTTGCGGTCACGCTCGTCGTCATTCTGGTGTTTCTGACGGCGCTGTACTGGGTCCGCCATCGGACGTTCACACTCGGTATCGTCACGTTGGCACCCGTGGTCGCCGCACTCGCGTGGCTGCTTGGCACGATGGCACTGCTCGACCTTCCGTTTAACAGCGAGACGGCCGTCATTACGAGTCTCGCCATCGGCCTGGGAGTCGACTACAGTATTCACCTGAGCGAGCGCTTTGTCGACGAACGCGAACGACGTGGCTCGCTCGAGGAAGCGCTGACGGCGACAGTCACGGGGACCGGCGGGGCTTTACTCGGCAGCGCGGCGACGACGGCGGCCGGTTTCGGTGTGCTCGCGCTGGCACTCGCCCCACCGCTCCAGCGCTTTGGCCTGGTGACCGGTCTGGCGATCATCTTTGCGTTTATCGCCTGTCTCACCGTCTTGCCGTGTTTGCTGGTCGTCCGGGAACGCGTCCTCGAGCGGCTGTCGATGGGGCACTGACGACTTTGCGTTCGGAGTAGGCGAGACATACAGTAGTCACGGACGGTATCGGCGGCGCGTAACAAAGCCCACACTCGGGAAAGCCGGGATTACGAGTGCCATGTCCGAAGCACCCACGCCGTCGGCCACTCCCGTTGCGTTGGTTACCTTGATCGTCGTGACGGGGCTCACGCTTGGCGGCATGGCGGTGTTGCTCACGCCAGATGTCGGTCCGTCACTGTTCGGTCCGGGCGAGGACTCGAGCGTGGATGACGACCGGTCAGCGCTCTACCAGTGGGCCGCGTCGCAGTTCGTCGACGATGGGACGAATCCCCAGACGCCCCAGAACACGTCGGATACCGGGTCCTCTGACGAGGAAACAGAGACGAACGCGACCGAGATCGGGGCGTCGAACACGACGGATGGTGACGACGACTCGAGCGCCGACGGCGTGATGATGGATACGGAATCCCAGTCCGACTCGACGAACGACGAGGGAACGGTCTCCTCGAGTTCCGGTGACGAAGGGGCCGCGGAACCCGCTGTAAACGATGGCGACCGCGGTCCACCGGCACACGCCGCTAGCGGAAACGGCCCGCCGGAACACGCTGCCAGTGCGAACGGGGGACCACCACCTCATGCTACTGTGTCCGCCTCAGCCGACGAAGACTGATACGGTCGGTTGTACTATAGTAGCCAGTGAAAGTCATTGCACACCCTATCACAAGACTGCATCGCGGTAGGTGTGTCAATCGTTTCACTGGCTACTATAGTCGGTGATCGCTATTCCGAATGGGCGACGAGAAGAGCCTCCAACCGATCGTATGAGCGGACGGCCTCGAGGAATCCGCCTCCACTCACTCAAACGGGCGTCGAATCGGAGTGGGCACGAACCCACAGTTCCCCGATCCTCGAGAGTCGCGTTCGGTAGGACTTTCCGTGTTCTTCGCGCTCGATGTAGCCTTTGCCACCGGGACCCAGTCGGTCGACGTTGTAGATGACTTTCGAACGGAAACTGTCGGTGTACTCTTCGTTGAGTTCTCGAGCGAGGGCTTCGGCCAGTTCGGAGACGGACTCGAACTCGCCGTCTTCGCCCAGTTTGTACAGGATGAGTTCCTCGAAGGGCTTGACGTTCGAAAAGGAGGCAACGGGCAGTTCGACGATGTGTGCACCGTTGATCTCTTTCGCCCCGATCGTGGTTCCACGCTCGTCGAACTCCGCGAGGAGGTTCCGCGCGCTCTCGAGTCGTGTGCTGATTCGGTCGCCCTCGAGTTGTGCGACGAAGTGGTCACCGTCGGGTTGTGTGTCGGCGTTGTGACCCTCGATGGCTGCCGATTCGACGCCCTGTTCGACCGTCGACTCGAGGAGGTCCTCGAGCAGGGTTGCCTGCTCGCGAAGTTCTTCGGCGAGCTCGGTCTCGAGGTACTTCTCTGGGGCTGTGTAGTAGGTGTGGATGTGCTCGCGTTCGTCCTGTCGTTCGACCATCAGCGAGTGGGCCGCAGTCGCGAAGGCGAAACTCACGGTCCGGGGCATCGCGGCGATGTTGACCCAGACCTCGTTGCCTCGGTCGAGTTCGTCGTTGATCAGGTCGTAGGCCTGCTCGAAGGCCTCGTCGTAGTCGTAGACGTCCTCGAGGACGAACCGTTCGGTGGTCGCTCCGAGCAGGTTCTGGAAGTCGGTCTCGAGCTTCTGTGAGAGGTGACGGGAGTACTCGACGTTAGCCTCGCTCCCGACTGCGCCCTCGAGCAAGATGACGCGGTCGACGTCGTACTGATCGCGGACCAGGGGCGCGATCAGCCGGTCGTAGTCGAAGCCGACCGGGACGATGTGGGTTTGCATACCTATTCGTTGGGATGAGAGGCCCCTAACCGTGTTGGTCTACAGCAGCCAGTACGACTATCGCTGATCGTCTTCGGGCTCGAGCGCCGGTTCGGCCATCGCCCGTACGAACGCGGCGATGGTTTCCCGGTCGGCTTCCGGGTCGACCTGTAGCGTCGACTCGAGTCCAGGCGGTGCCTCGAGTGGGAAGGTCCCGCCAGCCATCGCGTAGCTGTTTGCGGTCGGCCAGATGGCCAGGTGAGTTTCTGTGGTGATGCCGTCGGCGAGCGAGGTTTCACCGCCGGTTCCGGGGGTATCCGAACTCGAGTCGGACGAACTCCCCGCACTCTCGCTCGTCTCGGTCACGAGCGGGTACCGGCTCTCGAAAACGTACCACTTCCCGGCGACCCCATCACCGCGGTCGAAGGAGACGACGTTTCGCTCACCGTCGATTTGCAGCCCCTCTGATTCGATCATCGAGACGAATCGCCCTTTCGCCTTCCCGGCCGCCATCGAGAATACCCCCTCCGGGGTAACCCCGAGTGCGCCCAGTGGGGGATGGATATCGAGGTCGATTCGGTACAGTGACCGCGGGGAAAGGTCGGTGTCGACGTCTGCTATCGCCGTCGCCGTCTCACGGTGTTCATAGAGTGTCGTCTCGGCGACGACCGAGAGTACCATGATCGAGCCGCGTTCGCGGTGTGTGCCGGCCTGTCGCCACTCGTCGGCGAATTCGGATGGCAGCGATGTCGACATTCTGTACCGGCCGTTCGCCGTCAACCACCTTCGACGTACCGATTAATCGCCCTCGAGGCCCTCGAAGTAAATCGCGCGCTGTTCGTCGGCTGCCGGTGCAGTCAGCAGGGAGACGCCTACCGTCAGGACGAGCCCGACCCCCATTCCCACCAGACCGGCCGACCAGCCGGCGTAGGCGCTCGGGACCGCCGTGAAGACGCTCGCGAGGTAAAACAGCTGACTGCCGACGATGCCGACGGTGATGCCTGTTCGAGTGGTATTTCGCCAGTAGAGGGCAACGATGACTGGTAGTGCCAGCTGGGCGAAACCACTGAACGCTGCATCACCAAGCTCGAACAGCGTTGCCGGATTGTACAGGCTCGCGACGAACGTCGAGAGCGCGAAGACGACGACGCCAACGCGGGCGATAACGTCTTCACGGCGGGGTGAAACAGCCGATTCGACGAACGGGCGATACAGGTCACGGGTGAAATACGACGACCCGGAAAGGAGCATCGAGTCGGAAGAAGACATCATCGCGGCCATCGCACCGGCGATGACGAGAGCGGCGAACCAGGTCGGTGTAAACTCGGCCAGAATCAGCGGGAGGACGTTTCCGCCAGCCTCGATTTCAGCGACACTGATACCTGTCTCGAGCCCCCGTGCCCACGCCCCGAGCATGAACGCCGGGACGAACAGCAACAGACAGAGGATCGGCCAGAGAGCGAACGAGCGTTTGAGTACTTCTTTCGAGCCAGCGGCGAAAAAGCGCTGATTGACCTGTGGAAACATCGCGACACCGAAGCCAATCGTGATCGCCGTCGAGAGCATGAATTGCGGCGAATAGTAGGCACTACCAAGTGCGAGATGTTCGCTCGCCGTCGCTTCGAGGCCGCTCGTCGCGACGCCCGGCCCGCCGACGACGGCGAGCACCCAGAGCAGGGCGACCCAGGTCGTGACGAGCATGAACGCACCCTGGAGCGTATCGGTCCAGGCGATGCCACGAAATCCGGCGAGGACGACGTACAGAATCATAAACAACGTAATTAACCCGGCTCCGGCGGCGTACGGGACGGCGCCCTCGGTAAGGGCCTCGAGTGCAGTGCCCGCACCGGCCTGCTGAAGCATGACGTACGGGAACAGCCAGAAGAGACTTGCGCCGGCGACGATACCGCGCAGTCGTTTCGAGGCGAAGCGGTCACCGAGCATTTCGCCGAGGGTGACGTACCGATGTCGTTGTCCGAGTAACCACTGTTTATAGCCGATAACGTACCAGAGGACGGCGAATATGAGTCCGTCCATCACGCCCATGACGAGAATCCATTCGGGCCCGTAGAGATACGCGAGGTTCGGCCCTGCGAAGAACGTAAACGCCGACAGGAGGGTTGCAAACGTCGTAAACAGCAAGACGATGGTGCCAACGGTTCGGCTGGCGAGATAGAAGTCCTCGGCCGTGCGGTCGGTCAGTCGGTACGCGACGAGGCCGATAACCAGCGCCAGCAGCAGGTACCCGACGATGATGGCGAGTTGTATCTCGAGTGTCATCGCTCACCTCCGGGAGGCACGTTGGTTCCGTTCCGTTTGGCCGTCTCTGGTTCGATACCGACGCCCCAGGCTCGTTGGGCGAACAGCCAGAACAGCCCTGATGCCAGCACTAACCAGCCGATATGCCACCAGATCCACAGCGGCAGTCCTGCGACGATGGTGTCGTTTCCCCAGAGAAACCACGGAATACCGAGGATACAGAGCGCCGTCGCGCCGAGTATCCACCCAATCCGTTCCAGCCAGTCCATACCGTCCTTCGATACTCTCTGTGGGTAACTGTTTCTATACGAATTGGGCTATTGAAGATTTTTCTCCATCATCTGTTTCTGGGCAGTCTACTGCCTGTATCTGCAAGGTAAAAACGCCATTTTACGTAGGGAAAGGGGTATATATGTCGCTGTGTGAACTAAAATAGAGACCGAATGGCGCGTCTGTTTCCGCTTCGCTCCGAGACGCCCGCGACGGAGGGTCAACCGCGCGTCGTCGACCTCGAGGACGAGGACGCCGACGCTGTGTTTAGCGCGCTCTCTTCGACGACGGCCCGGCAAATATACACCACGTTGAACAACGAACCGGGTACGCCGAGCGACGTCGCCGATGCCATCGACTCCTCGATTCAGAACGTGCGCTATCACCTCGAGAAACTCGAGGATGCGGGGCTCGTGGAGGTCGTCGACACCTGGTACTCCTCGCGAGGCAACGAGATGAGCGTCTATGCGACGGCTGACGGCCCACTAATCGTCACCAGCGACCAGTCGAAAGCGGCCCAGCTCAAGACGGCGCTCTCGCGGTTTATCGGCGGAGTGGCCGCCCTCGCCGGTGGAAGCTTGCTCGTCCAGTACGGGTTAAGCGAGTATTTCTCGCCAGCAGCAGACGACACGGCGGCCGCTCCTGCGGGCGCTGACGGTGGGGATATGGCGGTTGACAGCCAGGACGATGGCGACTCGAGCGTTGCAGGGGACGATGCTGCGGACGCAGACAGCGAGCCGCCGGAGGCTGAGGAGACGACGGACGATTCGACGGCTGGGGACGACGAAGGAGGTCTCGGCACTGCACAGACAGACGACGAGGAGGCTGCAGAGACCGAAGAAGACACTGGCGATGGCGGCCTCGAGGCACAGGACGAACCCGACGAGGTCGAAGATAGCGAGGAGGCTGATAGTGAACCCCCGGGTGACGACAGCGGGACGACGACCGACGACGCCACATCAGACGGCGATACTTACACCGTAGAACCGGCGGACGACGGCAACGTGACTGGGGAGGGCGCGGCCGAAGCCGCCGATGCTATCTTCGCGACGATTCCACCGGGCCTGCTCTTTTTCCTCGGTGGTCTCGTCGTATTGACTGCGGTAACGGTGTACTGGTACTGGTCAACGACGTACTGATTCGGAACGGTCGGGGAGAACCTCGAGTGAACGGCGAGTCACTCCCGATTAAGCTATGAGTTGTACCAACCAGCCAGCGAGCGACACCATCGTAGGTGTACTCGTCAGCGACGGTTCTCGAGCGCTTCACAGCACGACCGAAGCGAACACGATGGCATTGTAGAGGCCGTGGATAATCGCCGGCACGAAGAGATTCCCGGTGCGCAAATACACCGTTCCCAGGACCAGTGAGAGCCCGAAGACCACGGCCAGACTCGCCAACACCGCCCCGAACGCCGCTCCACTAATCGCATAGGCGACGTAGTGAACGCCGGCGAAAATCACACTCGAGACGAGGAGTGCACCCACCGGTGAGAACACGTCGTACATCGACTTCTGGACGACGTTTCGGTAGAACAGCTCTTCGAAGGGGCCGACGATGAGTATCGATGCTGGGATTACGACGTACAACAGCTGGGGATTCTGGGCGACGTCCTGTGTTGCTGTGTGTTCTGCTCCTTCGACGCCACTCGAGGTAAACAGGAACGAGATGGCGATGTTCGCCAGAAAGATGAGGACGATACCGCCGGCGATCCAACCGATTTCTCTAAGCGTCGGGCGTCGGAGGTCGAAAAACGACCAGTCGCGACCGGTAGCGTACACGTAGCCGACGGCGATACCCCCGGTGGCGACGGCGAATCCGATCTGATTGGCGATCCGGAGCTGATTCTCCGTCAGGTCACCCCAGATTCCGCGGCCGAACTGGATGAACAGCACGCCAACGAACGCCGCCATGAGCCAGGCGACCACTGCGACGACCGACAGCTGCGTCGTGAGCGTCAGTTGTTGTCCGAGGCCGGTCAGCGTTCTCTCGCCATACTCCGCGACAGCGATACCGATTGCTACGCCACTCGCCATGAAGGCGACGAAGACGGTGGGGAGGGTGATACCCACCAGGCTCACGGTGGCGCTGATTCCCTGATTGAGGGCGAAGCCGGCGAGGGCCACGACGGCGAAACTGGCGACGGCCCCAAGCAGGCTGTAGCGTCGCTCGAGGTGGTCGTACCGACGGCCCGCGAAAACAGCCACGGCCAGGAGCGAGCAACCGAGGCCGACTTGCACCGCCGGCTCGTCGACACCCTGTCGCAGCGGGACGGCCATCCCGGCCATCGCGATTGCGGCCAGCACCAGTCCGATGCCGGCCACTGTTTCACGCTCCGAACGGGTACGTTCGTCCCGTGCGGTCTCGTTCATACCGAATCGTACGACTCGAGCGGCTTAGATGTGCTGTAATCTGCCGTCCGCTCGTCGTGGTTTCCGGACGTTCCCAGCCACTCGAGGGGTGCGGCCTGAACTGGAGAGACGCGGCCTGAGCTGGTGAAGTATCGCTTGTATTTTGGTGTCTCGCGAGAAACGACCCATGCTCACCGCTCGACGCTCACCGCTCGACGCGAAGCGTCTCCTTGTCGGCAACGGCTTCTGCTTCCTCGAAGTCGCCGCCTCCCAGTAGTCCGCGGGTAGCCTTTTTCGCCCACTCGACGGCCGGCTGGTTGAACGCATTGACGCCATACAGTTCGCCAGCGAGGACGCAGGCGGCTTCCATACCGTACAGGAGCCCACCGATTTCGTAGGCGTCGACGCGCTCGAGTTCGACGCGGACGTTGGGCCGACCGGCCGCGGCGAGGCTCGCTTCGGTCGCTTCGAACTCGGCCTCGAGCAGGCCGCCGAGCGTGGCGTCACCGAGGTACGACAGCGTCTCGACGTCGGTGTCGGGAATCGGGCGGTTCGGACGCTCTCGAGGCGTGACGAACGTGACGAGTTTGTTCCGGGGGCCGGCACGGTAGAGCTGTAACTGCGAGTGCTGGTCCGTGACGCCGAGGGCGCGCACCGGTGTCTGCCCGAGGTCGTCTTTGCCCAGACTCTCGGCCCACAACTGAGCGAACCACTCGGCGTACGTCTCGAGCGACTCGGCGTACGGCATCATCGCGTTCATCGAGACGCCGCGGGCGTCGAGGGCGTACGTCGTCGCACCGTAGGCGTAGGCGGGACACGAAAACAGCGAGCCGGTCAGGGTGTCGGCTTCGGCTCGAGCGCCGGCCAGCAGCGCCTCGAGGTCGTGGCCACAGACGGCGGCGGCAACCATGCCGACAGCCGAGAGTGCCGAAAACCGACCGGGGACGCCGTCGGGGACGGCGACGGCCGGGAGGTCGTGGCGCGTCGCCAGGTCACTGAGCGGTCCGCTGTCGCCGGTCGTCACGACGGTTCGGTCGGTCCAGTCGACGCCGGCGGTTTCGAAGGCGTCACGGACGACGAGGAAGTTCGCCAGCGTCTCGGCGGTCGTTCCGGAGCGGGAGACGACGTTGATCGCCGTTCGCTCGAGGTCGAGGTCCTCGAGTTGTCGGTTCACCCAGGCCGGGTCGACGTTGTCGAGATACAACGTTTCGGTGCCGTCGCCGGCGTCCGCGAGGGCGTCGGTAATGGTCGCGGCTCCGAGCGCGCTGCCGCCGATACCGATGGTAATGAGCGTGTCGGCGTCGGCGACGGGATCCACGGCTGCCCTGATCGCCTCGGGGTCGGTCGTGTCGGGGAGGTTCAACGCGGCATAGCCGTGTTCGTCGTTCGCCCGCCCCATCTCGATTCGCTCGTGTGCGACGGCGACCTGTTCGTCGAGTGCCTCGAGTGCGTCTCTCGAGAGTCCCGGCGAGGCGACCGACGACAGCGCGTTGCCGATGTCTACGTCCATAATGAGAGCACGCACAGCCGTGAGTAAAGTCGTTGCGTCACGGCGTTGCGAGAATGGCGTGCATGAGGGCGTCCTCGCCGCGGGTTTGAGAGTGTCGCCACTACTCGTTAAGGGGTGTCGTCACCACGCCCTCGAGAGTGTCATCGCATTCCTTATTCGCCCGCAGGCCAAGGTTCGAGTAATGAGCGAGACGGGCGACACCGCCGACGGAACGGCCGAGGGCGAGGACGGTCGGAGCTATCGTGGCGTGCTCGGGACGTTTCCGTACGCGTTCCGTCAGAGCCGGTCGCGGCTGTTCAGAGCGTACGCCGTCGTCGGTGGACTCGCAGCAGTGCTCGTGACCATCGCGTTCATCCTGGCGGTCGTCGTGATTATTGGGGCGACGGCCGATACGACGGCGACGCTGGCGCTCTCGCGGTCGTTCGTCGTCTTTCTGGGTATCCTCGTCGTCGTGCCGATTCTCGCGCCGGTACTGTTCGTCGCCCGCCGACACCGCCGGAAGACGGGGGACGACGTGCGGTACGACCGACGGCTTGCCGTCACTGGATTCGTCTTTCTCACCTCGCTGTACGTCGGGTTGATTCCGACGGTCCCGGCCGAACACCAGTCCGACGTGGACGGCGTCTTCGGGCCGGTGGTTACGTTCCTCTACGACCTTCCGGCTACGGTCGGTCTCGCATTTCCCATCCTCGCAGCCGTGCTCATTTACGTCGTCCATCGTCAGTCTCGGTGATCACGCTCGAGATCCGTCCGGAGTCGAAACCCCGAAAGCCACGGCACGCCTTGGCCCTCGTATGACCGAAAAGACTGGGACGTTCGTCGTCACGCACGCCGAGGCCGACTCCGTCGTCGTGCAAGACGTCGACTCCGCACAGGTACACACGCTCACCGGAAACGACGGCCTCGAGGTCAATGACGTCCTCGAGGCGACGCTGGCTCCGGAACCGCCACTCGAGGTGTCCTGGACGCTCATCGACGTCGCGGACCGGCGCAGCGTCGAGCTGGTCGACAGCGACCTCGAGCCGACCCAGCACTCGAAATCGCTCGCCGCCGATGCCGAGATGGGTGAGTTGTGCCAGCACGAGCGCGCCGGACGCGGCGAAATTCACGTGTTTCGCGTACCCGGCGACCGCGTCGATGACGCCGCTCGAGACGTGCTCGAGGACGACGAAACGATTGCGCGAGCGGCACGACTCGAGGCCGTGCGCGTCGAGGTCAGACGGGACGCCGACGCGGGCGTGTTGAGCGTTCGGTATCTCCCGTCGTGAACCGCCTCGAGTGTGTTTTGCCACCATCTCGAGTGTCGAACGACATCGCCTCTTGTGCCAATGTTGGGCCGAAAGGAGGGCTTTTGACCCCCCATAGCTTACGGACGGACCAATGCCGAGTATGCAACTCCCCCCAGCATCGGATGCTGGCTGGAATCACCTCTCCGTTTTCCGGCCCAACGACCTGTTATCCGTTCTACGGGTGATCGCACGTGACGACTGATATCACCGAAATCACCGTCGTGGGGGACGACGATACCGGGCTGATCGCTCGCGTCACGACCCTGCTGTTCGAACGCGGCTGTAACATCGAAGACCTCGATCAGGCCGTCCGCGACGGCGTCTTTCGGATGTACCTCGCCGTCGACACCGCGGGGATGGTCTGTACGGAGGGAAAACTCCGCAGCGACCTCGATGACCTCGGGGATGACCTCGGACTGGACGTCCAGGCTCGCTTCCCGGCCGACCGGGACAACCAGCAAATTGCCGTACTAGTCACCAAAGAAAGTCACTGCCTCGAGGCACTGTTCGAGGCCTGGGCGAACGACACGCTCGGGGCAGACATCAGCGTCGTCATCGGGAATCACGACGATCTGGAACCGCTGGCCGCCCACTACGATGTCCCATTCCACGACATTGGGAACGACAACGGGGCCCAGAACGAGGACCAACTGCTCGAGTTGCTGGCAGAGTACGACGCCGACCTGATCGTTCTCGCCCGGTATATGCGGATTCTGAGCCCGAACGTGGTCTTTCGCTACGAGGACCGGATTATCAACGTTCATCCGTCCCTCCTGCCGGCGTTCCCCGGTGCGGAAGCCTACCGCCAAGCTATCGAGGAGGGGGTTCGCGTCGCTGGCGTGACGGCTCACTACGTGACCACCGACCTCGATCAGGGGCCGGTCATCACCCAGCGCGCGTTCGACGTGCCAGACGACGCCGACCTCGAGATGATGAAAGAACGCGGGCAACCGCTCGAAGCGGACGCCTTGCTCGAGGCAGTTCGACTCCACCTCAACGGTGACGTGTCGGTTCACCGCGGTCGAACGACGGTTCGCGAGAACGGTGACGCCTACCAGCTGGGGTTGCCCGGTGAGATCGACGACGTCAATCCCGACCGACCGGTCGACGGGATCACGAAGGCGCTGACCGACGACTGATTGTGGTGTCGTCACTCAGGCCGATAATCGAACACTTTGATTCATCGACACGCTCTGGTCGTCTTCTGAACCGTTTTGCTGTCGGAATCGATTTGTATTCAGGGCGTATTCTCTGTTCATGACCATTCTTCGAGAGATGACGCCAAAATCGAGTGCTCTGGTGGCCTTTTTTGCACTGACCTTTCTTTTCTCGTGGTCGCTCTGGCTTCCCCAGGTTGCTCTCGAGGCGGGATTCGAGACTGGTATCGTACCGGCCGATGGCGCTCTCGAGGCGGTGGCTTCCCTCCCGGAAGTTGGGGCGTTTGGCCCGGCAGTGGCCGCGTTCGTCCTCGTCGGTATCTCTCGTGGCCGTAGCGGTATCGTGCGACTGCTCAAACGGGCCGTCGATCGATCGTTCGACCGCCGCTGGTTCGTGCCGATACTCGTGTTGTTTCCAGCCGTCGCCGTGATCGGCGTCGGTGTCAGCCTCGCGTTCGGTGGTGAACCGACCTACCCGTGGGCTGGAGAGCTGCCCGCTCTCCCCATTGCGTTCATCTGGATTCTGTTTCTCGGCGGGCCGCTGCAAGAGGAGTTTGGCTGGCGCGGGTACGCACTCGAGCCGTTACTCGAGCGGTTCGGCGCGTTGGGTGGGAGTCTCGGGCTCGGATTCGTCTGGGGTGTGTGGCATCTCCCGTGGTTTTACATGCCGACGATGGACCTGTACTATCAGCGACCGCTGATCGGATTTGTGATCACGATCACGCTGCTGTCGGTCGTGATGACGTGGGTGTATGCGAACACCGGTGGCAGCTTGCTGGCTATGCTTCTCATGCATGCCTCGTTCAACTGGGCACTCTGGGCGTTTCCAGCGATCGAAACCGGCGCTGGCGGTCAGGCGTTTATCTTCTTCATGCTCGTGATCGTGGCTGTAATCGTCGTTCGTCACGGAACGAGCGACTTTGGAACACCTCGAACGACAGCAGACTCCACGAGTTGACCGGATAACTCGTGTGTTGGCTCGACCAGACGCATCTCGGCGGCCGATATCGCCACAACAGGTTCCTTCAAGTGTGTCACTCACTTGCATCCGTGTACACATGGGTGAGTTGCGAGCCGACGGCGAGGGTGAATCGTCACGGTCGTGTCCGGTCTGTGGGACGACTATCACTGATTCTCACCAGCGACGGGTCGTGAGTTCGATCGAGGACGGACAGGCCACACATACACACTTCTGTTCGACCGACTGCCTCGATGAACGTCTCGAGTCGTAACCCGAACTATTGTTTTTGTAGCTATTTATCGGTCCTCGGTGAATGAGCAGTGCTCCCTTCGTCGCTTATAAACCCACGCCGCACCAACAGTCGGTAATGGATTCCTTCGATACGCGACCGGACCGTGACGCCGAGGTCGTCCTCGTCGGGCGCTCGAACGTCGGCAAGTCGACGTTGATGCGCGAAATTACGGGCCACCGATTCGACACCGGCGGAAAACCCGGCGTCACTCGCTCGCCCAATCACTACGACTGGACGGCCCAGGATTTCGTCATCACGGACCTGCCGGGATTCGGTTTCATGAGCGGCGTCGAGGGTGACCGCCGCGAGCAGATCAAGACGGCTATCGTCCAGTATCTCGAGGAACACGCTGACAAGATCCTGGTGGGCGTGCTCGTTCTCGATGGCAAGAGCGCCGTCGACATCATCGACCGCCATTCGGGCCCGGACGAGATTCCCTACGACGTCGAGATGTATCACTTCCTGCGCGACCTGGACATCCCAACGGTCGTCGCGGTGAACAAGATGGACAAAGTCGACGACAGGGACGAGCGACTGGACGACATCTGTGACCGACTCGGATTGCTGCCGCCGTGGAAGCAGTGGCAGGATACGATTGCGCCGATCAAAGCGAAAAACGGGCAGATAGACGCGCTGAACGAAGCGGTCAGAAGCCACCTGCACGAACAGCAACGCGACGACCTGTTTCAGTTCTTCTGAGTGGCTTCCCAACCGAATCGCCTCGAGTGGCTGCCGAGGAACGATTTCACCCGGGCAGTGACTTCTCCATCCACAGGCACTCGAGGATCACGCCGCCGGTCGACTCGTGGTCGACCCACTCGGTGGGCGTCCAGCCGCGGCGTTCGTAGAACCCGACGGCGTTTTTCGATGCCAACAGGGACAGGTCCTCGAGACCCGCATCCAGCGCGGTCGCCTCGAGGTGGTCGAGCAACCTCGTGCCGACGCCATCACGCGAGTGATCGGGATGGACGTAGACGGCCCTGATCTCGGCGGCCTCGAGGGCGAGGTGACCGAACCCGACGACGTCGTCATTCAGTGTTGCCACGACGAAGTGAGCCGTTTCCTCGTCGACGGGGTAGCCGGTCGGATCCTTCCTGGCGGCCCAGGCCTCGATCTGTTCGTCGTCGTAGGCGCTCGAACCCAGTTCGCGGATGGCTGCGACGTGGACGGCGACCAGCGCCTCGCCATCGCCTGGCTGCGCAGGGCGAACGGTGACCATGAAACCGAGAACGGACTCGAGGAAGTGAATACTGTCGGTCGGGCAGCTCGGTCTGTCGCTTCGAGCGTAGGGGGTGTCTTCATACGTTTGCCCGGCAGTCTCACTCCAGCGTTCGAACCGTCAACACGGGGGCCGGTGCCGTGCTGACCACGCGCTGTGAACAACTCCCGAAGACGAATCGCTCGAGGCCCGACCGGCTTTCGGTCCCCATCACGATCAGGTCGACGGAGTTGCTTTCGGCGTACTCGACGATTTCGCGACTCGGCTCTCCGCGTCTGATCGCTTCAGTGACCGAAATCTCGCGGATCGCTCCCGACGATCGGATCGTCTCGACCGTGTTTTGGGCCTGTTCTTCGAACGCTTCGAGGACCACCTCGAGTCGCGACCCGGTGTCGTCGACGACCGACAGCGCGTGGAGGTCGGCCTCGAGCGCGCTCGCGATGTCGAGCGCCTGTTCGTTCGCCCCCTCGGTCCCTCGGCGGTCGTCCGTCGCGAGCAGGATGTCGCTGATTTCGGTTCGGGTTGCCCCTGCCGTCGGCGTCACCGAGAGGACTGGCACCTGGGCATCCCGGATGACGCGGCCGGCGACGCTCCCGGTAACCAGCCGACGGATCCCGGTTCGACCGTGCGTGCCACAGACGATTAGATCGACGCCGTGTTCACCGGCGTACTCGAGTATCTCGCTCGCGGGTGACCCCGTCCGAACGCTCGAGTTGACCGTCAGTTCGCGTTTGTCGGCACTCGAGCGGACGGGTTCGATAGCGGCGTCAGCTCGTTCGGTGTCGCTGGCGTCCTCGGGTAAGACGACGTGCACCACGTGCACCGTCGCGCCTACCTGGTCGGCGAGCCAGAGGCCGTGTTCGCAGGCGCGGGTCGCCAGCTCGCTACCGTCGGTGGTCAGCAGTATCTTCTCGTACATGTTACCTTCCCTACCACGAGGGAGCCGAAAAGTATACGCTCGGTATCGGGGGTAGAAACCGCTCGAGTGGGAGGCAATGTCGTTTCGGTGTCTCGGCGAGTGCCCCAGGCGTGCTGATACCCGACGGTACAGCGCATGAGAGTCACGTAAGAATGGGGCGGCTCAGTCAAAAGGCCCTCGTCACAAGGGGCTCGGAGGGGGTAACATGTCGTCACCGCCGCCCGATCGAGCGTATGCGACGGAGTGGTTTCGGTGTGTCGCTTTCATCTTCCTCGAGTGTCCTGTCTGTCGCTTTCATCTTCCTTCGAACAGGACGCCCCGTCGGTCTCCGGTGACGGTGACCTTTTGAAGGGGCCGCCCATTCTTCCGGTATGGAATGCTTCGCTGTCCCGGATTTACCCGAAATCCGACCCGGCGACGACCTCGCCGATCTCATCGCCGATCGGGTGGCCCTCGAGGCCGGCGACGTCCTCACGGTCGCCAGTACGGTCGTCTCGAAAGCCGAAGACCGGGCCGCCGACCTGTCTGATTTCCCCGCGAGCCCTCGAGCCAGGGAAATCGCGGCCCGACTCGAGGAGTTGACGGGGGAGGAAAAGGACCCGCGGTTTGCCCAGGCGGTACTCGAGGAGAGCACGGAACTGCTGATGGATGCCCCGTTTTTGCTGACGGAGTCGCGATTTGGTCACGTGTCGGTGAACGCGGGCATCGACCGGTCGAACGTTCCCGACCACGACCTGTTGTTGCTCCCGAAGCAACCGAAGGCGAGCGCCGAGCGGATTCGTAATGGATTGACCGAACGCGGGTTCGAAGATGTCGCCGTCATCGTCACCGACACCTGCGGTCGTCCGTTCCGTCACGGCCAGCGCGGTGTCGCACTGGGCTGGGCGGGGATGCCCGCGAGCCGCGACTGGCGCGGCGAACACGACCGTGACGGCCGCGAACTCGGGGTGACCGTGCAATCGGTCGTCGACGAACTCGCCTCGGCCGCGAATCTGGTAACCGGCGAAGGCGACGACGGGAACCCCGCAGTCGTCGTTCGCGACTGGGCGTTCGGCGACCACGACGGGAGCGACGAACTGTTTCGGGAGGTCGAGGGCGATTTCGTTCGTCAGGCGCTGCGTCAATGGAGGTTCGAGGACGCGTGAACACTGACTCGAGTCGACCGACCTGGGGGATCGAACTGACGCCGGAGCACCCGCCCGACCAAATCGCCGCGCTCGCAGCACTGGCCGAAGACGAGGGCTTCGACGTCGCCTTTGCGAGCAGTCACTATTTCAATCGGGACCCGTTCGTCACCCTCTCACGCATGGCCGAGGCGACCGACAGCATTCGCCTCGGTCCGGGCGTCGTGAATCCGTTTCAGGACCATCCGGTTCCGCTGGCGGCCCGCACGGCGACCATCGACGAGGTGAGCGACGGTCGTGCCGTCTACGGTATCGGGGCTGGCGACCGCTCCGCCCTCGCGAATCTCGGCATCGACCACGAACGCCCGCTTCGGCGCGTGCTGGAGGCCTTTTCGGTCGCTCGAGAGCTCTGGGCTGGGGAGACCGTCAGCCACGAGGGTACGTTCGTCGCTCGTGACGCCTCGCTCAACCTCGAGGCGACCGATATTCCGGTGTACGTCGGTGCACAGGGTCCACACATGCTTCGAATGAGTGCCAAACACGCTAACGGTGTCCTGATAAACGCGTCCCACCCGCGTGATCTGGAGTGGTCGGCCGGGCAGATCGAGCAGGGACTCGCGGATCGCCCCGACGAGTACGGCGCGTTCGAGTCACTGGCCTTCGCGAGCGTGAGCGTCGCCGAGGACGCGGACGCGGCTCGAGCGGCTGCCCGGCCGCCGGTTGCGTTCATCGCCGGTGGGGCGGCCCCGCCGGTGATCGAGCGGCACGGGATCGATGCCGAGGCGGTAGAAACCGTGAGCGACCACCTCGAGGCGGGCGACCTCACCGCCGCCTTCGAGGCCGTCACGCCGGCGATGATCGACGCCTTCTCCATCGCGGGCACGACGGACTCGGTCGCCGAACAGTTTAGCGCGGCCCTTTCACACGTCGATGGGATCGTCGTCGGCTCGCCACTGGGCCCGGACCTCGAGTGGGCTATTCAGGCGACAGCCGACGCGCTCGAGATGGCCTACGAACGGGACGAGACGAACTGAGTGGTTCGTCACGCTTGACTGTGTGAGCCAAACCTATTCGTCCAGTTCACACGTCGACCTGTGACGGAGTCACGAACGACTCCCAAACGTGCACAGGCCGCTCAGTCGAACGAAAAGAGGCTGGCGATGCCGCCGAGTGTGAGGATGCCGAAGACGCCGCTGCTGACGGCAATGATGATCGCTCCTACCAGCACCAAAAGCGGTGCGAGTCCTTCTCCCATCGCAACGTCGCCAAAGAGGCTGGTCATCTCGACGAGGTCGTCCATGATCGCGTTCACGAGCGCAACGGTAACCATACGAAAACCTACCAAGCGGTGGTACTTGTCCGTACCGGTCTCTCGACGGTGGTGTGGTCGGTTTCGACTCGAGTGATCCCGAGTCGGTGGTGGTCCGACAGTATAAGGGGCCGCCGTTCGTACCGTTTTCCGTGACCGAGGACGACGCGAGATTGACCGACTTCGTCGGCGGCGACGGGACTGCATCTGATGCCAGCGACTCGAGTGCGCTGGAGTCGAAGGATACCGATCCAGTCACGCGAGATCGCGACGAACGCGCGGACGAGGAACCCACCGAATCAGGCCTTTCGACCTATGGGTGGGGTCGATACACCTGTCCTGGCTGTGGGGAAACCGTCGAACACGTCTGGCGGGATGGCGACGCTCTCGTCTGTCACGATTGCAAGACGTGGTGAGCGGTTTCGACGCCAGGCGCGGTTTTCGATCGAGCTTCCGCTCGAGGAGACAATCGGTGAAACCGACTCGATCGCCCGTTCGAACGGCAAAAAAGTCGGTTCTACGCCCGAACCTTTATGCTCCTGTCGTGAGTTGGAACACCTGCAATGGCGAAAGGTACGGTCGCGTTCTTTAACGACACAGGCGGTTACGGCTTCATCGAAACTGACGACGCAGACGACGACGTGTTCTTCCACATGGAAGACGTCGGCGGCCCTGATCTCGAGGAGGGACAGGAAGTCGAGTTCGATATCGAACAGGCAGACAAGGGTCCACGAGCCACCAATCTCGAGCGACTCTAGTGTCGTAACACCACTGACGGGAGAATCGTTTTCTGAATGCTAGCTGGTGAGTGCTAACTGCCTCGAACGCCGACGGGAGGCGACGACGGGCCTGTTTGGCCAGCTACAGCTATTTACCCCTCGAAACCCGAGGTATGGATACCAACGCTGTACCATCTACCGGAAGCCGTTCCCTCGGGGGTAGTTCGCGGGGCTTTGCCCGATCGGATTCGGTTTCGGCTAAAGCTGAAAGACACAAAACATATGTTTCTCACTCACGCACTACCGCATAACAGCCGCGCGCCCAGGGTATCCCCGCTACGCTGGCGTGAGGACAGGTATCTATGACCGACGCCAACCCTTCACCGCCGACCGAAGCGACGTCTCGTGCCGACACCGTTGAACCGTTGCCGGTCTCGACAGTAGCCGACCTGGCAGCAACCGTCACCGAGAACGTGAGCCGGGTCATTGTCGGCCACAACGACGAAATCGAACACGTATTCACGACGATTCTGGCTCGTGGACACGTTCTGCTCGACGACGTGCCGGGCGTGGGCAAAACCATGCTCGCTCGTTCGATTGCCAGATCCGTCGACTGCAGCTTTCGCCGGGTCCAGTTCACCCCCGACCTCCTGCCTTCCGATATCACTGGCGTGAACGTGTTCAACCAGAAAACACGCGAATTCGAGTTCCAGCCTGGGCCCGTGTTCGCGAACCTGGTTCTCGGCGACGAGATCAACCGCGCGCCGCCGAAAACCCAGAGCGCGCTACTCGAGGCGATGGAAGAAGCGCAGGTGACCGTCGACGGGACGACTCGCCCGCTGCCGGACCCGTTCGTCGTGATCGCGACCCAGAACGCCATCGAACCGAACCGGACGTACGAACTGCCGTTCGCGGAGGTCGACCGATTTATGAAGAAACTCTCGCTCGGCTACCCGGACACCGACGAAGAGTCCGAACTGCTCGCGCGTACGGTCGGCCATCACCCGATCGAGACGCTCGACCCAGTGACTGATCTCGAGTCGATCGTTCGCGCCCGGGAAACGGTGGCCACGGTCGCGGTCGAAGAGCCGGTTCGCCGCTATGCGAGTGAACTGGCGAAATACACCAGAGAGCGGACTCACATCGGGGCCAGCCCACGTGGGACGATTGCCCTCTTGCGGGCCGCCCAGGCGCGTGCCATCCTCGACGACCGGGACTACGTCATCCCCGACGATATTCAGCACGAAGTGCCCTACGTGTTCAGCCACCGTATCAAGACGACCTCGAGCGGTCGGGACACTGACGGCGACACGATCGTCGAGGACGCCCTCGAGCACGTCCACGTCCCATGAAACTGACCAGACGCGGTTGGGTCGTCCTCGGCCTGATTGGGTTCTGTCTGCTGATGGCCGCCGAGTACGGTTCGCGGTCGCTCAACGCCGTGGTCGCGCCGCTCGTAATCGTTTTCGTCGGCGCGCTCGTGACGGCCTACCGAACGAAACGCCCTCGCTTCCAGCGACGTCCAGTCGAGGAGGGGTATCCAGGCGACCGTCGCACAGTCGAACTCGGCGTCGACGTCGGGGCCGCGACGACGGCCACCGTCAGCGACCGACTTTCGGAAGGCGTGAAGCCGGTCGACGGTGGCAACGTGATGGAGACGACGCTGATCGACGGTGAGGCACTATCGTATGAGATCGAACTCGAGGGCCGGGGGAAACACGCAATCGGCCCGATGACGGTGACGGTGACCGATATTTTCGGTCTCGTTTCCAGACGGTTTCGATACGACCAGACCGGCAGCGTCGTCGTCTATCCACGTGTGTACGACCTCCGAGGCGGAGCCAAACACGACCTGCAGTTGCTCGAGGATGCGATCAGGGCGTACGACCGCGAGGAGTTCGATCACTTACGCGAGTACGAACGCGGGGACTCCTTGCGCGACATCCACTGGAAGTCGGCGGCCAAGCGCCCCGACGACGAACTCGTCGTCAAGGAGTTCGCTGCCGATGGCTCGGTCGGTTCCGCTACCCTCGCTGGAGAGTGCATTCCGGGCAAAGACGATGAGATGGCGATGGCGCTGGCGAGCGTGGCCACGTATCTCCTTCGACAGGAGGTGTCTGTCGGGCTGTCGATTTCTGAAGGCACGCTCGAAGCCGAAACCGGCGAACGCCACCACCTCGAGTTACTCAGAGCGCTCGCGCTGGCGGGCGACGGGGAAGTAGACGGCCGAACACGCCGGAAAGCCGACGTCCTGATACAGGCGGACGCGGCGGGTATTTTCGTCATGGCTGGCGAACACGAGATTCCCTTCGACCGGCTTCGAGGCGTCGATACAGCTCGCTCGCAGGACACCCAAACCGACGATGTGTCAACCCAATCATCGTCATCGGGTACGCAAGCGGTGGCCGACGGCGGACGAGCGACGGAACGTCCGAACCACAGCCACGAGGGTGGAGAGACTCCCTCGAACGAGGTGCGTTCGTCATGAGCACGAGCAACCGACGACGAACGATCTCGGTCGACCTGTCGGAGACGGTCGGTGGTGAACCGTTCCGACTGCTCGCACTGTCGGGGCTGGTCGTCCTGACTGCCGCCTACGTCGCCGTCTTGCGCGAAGTGACGCTCGTCGTCGGCGGCACCCGATCGCTGTATCTCATCGTGATCGGAATGGGGCTCGGTGCAACGGTCCTGGCCCGCGCGATTCGTCCTCGGACGGCCCTCGCTATCGGGCTCGGTGCCAGCGTTCTCGGGTTCTGGACGTACCTCGAGGCGACGGGGCACGGGCTCGGAACGGCGATCACACAGGCCGATATGTTCGTCTCCGATACGGTGACGCTTGCGACCGGGATGGAGCTCTTGCAGATGCTCGAGGCGGGTATCTGGACGCTCGCGTTCGTGCCGGCACCGGTGTTTCTGTCGTGGTATCTCGCCATGCGCGAACGCTACGTGCTGAGCGTGATTCCCGGCGGTATCGCGTTATTGTTTCTGGTGTTGACGGGGGATGCCTCGATGGGGGTCACGCTGGTCGGTGTCGTCGGCGGAATCTCAGCGGTCGGATTCGGCGAACTGCACCACCGCGATGGATCGATTGCGCAGGCTGACGTGTTGGCGATCATGTTTGCGGTCATCGTCTTTCTCTCGCTGAGCGTTACGCTCGTTCCGGGTGGTGCGGCGAGTCCGACGTTCCTCGTCGAGAGCGAGCCGGGGACGCTCGATGGCGTCATCGACGACAATCCGGACCGAACGACGATCACCGGCCAGGTCGACCTCTCGCCGGAGGTCCAGTTCAGCGTCGTGACCGAAGAACCCGGCTACTGGCGAACGGGTGTCTACGACCGGTATACGGGCGACGCCTGGGTACGTAGTGGGCCCGATGGCACGTACGACGATATCGGACTCTCGCCCCCGGCTGGCGAGTACGACACCGCTCGCCACACGTTCACCATCGAACACCAGCGCAACACGATTCCGGTGGCCGCCCAACCGACGGCCGTCGAGGGTGACGTGACCGACGCCCTGCTCGTGACCGACCACGGCCAGCCGATGCCTGACGGCCCGCTCATCGAGGGCGACATGTACAACGTCGAGAGCGCAAGCCTGCACAACGACCCCGAAACGCTTGCGTCGGCGGGCACCGAGTACCCCGAGGAGATAACCGAGTACTACCTCCAGACGCCCGAGAGCACGTCCGAGGAATTCGAGGATAGAACGGCCGAAATCCTCGAGGCAGCTGATGCCGAAACGCCCTACGAGAAGGCTGCAACCATCGAGGCGTACTTCCAGAGCGAGTACGACTACACCCTCGATGTCGACCGACCCGGTGGCAACGCGGCGAACGCGTTCTTGCTCGAGATGGACGAAGGCTACTGCGTGTACTTCGCGACGACGATGACCCAGATGCTCAGAGCCGAGGGCGTCCCCGCGCGCTACGTGACGGGCTACACCACCGGCCAGCAGGTCGACGATAACGAGTACGTCGTCCGCGGGCTGGACGCTCACGCCTGGGTCGAAGTGTACTTCCCCGAGCACGGCTGGGTTGCGTTCGAACCGACGCCACAGAGCCGCGACGACACGCACCAGGACCGACTGGAAGAAGCACGTGCAGACGGCGAACCGAACGTCGACACGGACGCCAGTGCGGACGTCCCCGCTGACGGTATCCAGGACGAACCGGACGCACTCGAGGACATCGTCGACGGCGTGCCAGCACCTCTCGAGGACGGGAACTACTCGGACAACGAGTCGGACGGCACTCCCGATGCGAATCGAACGCCGGGCCAGAACGGGAGCGACGACGACCCGTTCGACCAGCGAATCGATCCAGGGGGTGGAACGGCACCGGGAACTGGGGCCGACGATGACGACGCCGGCATCCCGTCGATTCCGTTCAGTTCCGGCGACGTGTTCGTCGGACTCGCGGTGCTCGTCGGGCTGGCTGCCGGCGCACACCGTTCTGGCGTTCCAGCCCTCGTGAGCCGGGAAGTGCGCCTCTACTGGCACGGCTTCCGCGAGGAGCCGGTGACCGACACTCGCCGAGCCTACGAGCGCCTCGAGCACCTCCTCGCGCGGTCCTATCGTCCGCGTGAGCGCGGTGAGTCGCCCAGGGGGTATCTGGCGTCGCTCGAGGCAACGCACTCGGTTGACCCACGGGTCCGTCGGGTGGTGGAACTCCACGAACGCGCCCACTACGCCGGCGAGATCGACGAGGAACGGGCGAAAGAGGCGATCGATCTGGTCACGGAACTGGCTCGAGAGGAGGCACCTATCGTGGGGCGCCTCTGGCAGTGACGGTGTTGCTTTCGCCGCTCGAAATCGGTAGGAGTCCCGATAGTGTTTAATATCGTCCTTTCGTACGAACGAACGTAATGTCGGAAGTCTGCTCCACGTGCGGGCTGCCCCAGGAGCTATGCGTCTGCGAGGACGTTGCGAAGGGACAACAGCAACTAACGATCCGCATTGACGAGCGCAGATACGGGAAAGAGGTAACGATCATCGAAGGGTTCGACCCGAAAGACGTCGATCTGGACAGTCTCTCATCGGACCTCAAATCGAAGTTCGCCTGTGGCGGCACCGTCGAAGAGGGCCACATCGAACTGCAAGGCAACCATCGCGGTCGAATCGAAGACTTCCTCCGCGACCGTGGGTTCAACGTCGCCTAACCATGATTTCGATGATCTGATCGGACTTCCGACTTTTCGAACACTCCGTCGCTCGAGTGGCAACGATAGCGTCGTTCTCGAGAGCGTCTGTAGAAACTGGTGTCGACTCGAGTGTGTTTAAAACGGCGTCTCCGACGCGTCTCGAGCCGTCGTATCGTTCTCGGTCGCACCGGAGGCGAGTTCGTACGCGTCGGCCCACTCCTCGAGGCCGCCGGCCATGCTCTCGACGCGGGCGTCCGCACTGCCCTCGTACGAGCCGATTAGCCGAGCGGCCTGGACGCTTGCCTGGCCGTGCGGGCAGACCGTGATGATCCGGTCGGCCGCTTCGAACTCGTCGATTCGTGCCGTCAGCTCGTGGAAGGGGACGTTTTCGCTGCCGGGAATGTGGCCGCGTTCGAACTCCATCGCGTTCCGAATATCGACGATTCTGAGTGCGTCCGTCGTTTCGTCGTCGCCCTCGAGCAGTTCGTGTACTGCCGCCGGAGATATTTCGCCGTCCATCGTTGGTATCCGATGTTCGGACGCGATGTGGTTAAGCGATGCGGGTCATGCGTTCTCCCGTGCTCACAAGAGCCCGTCTTCTCGAGCGAGTAACAGCGCACTCAGCGTCGAGTCGTTTGCCGGGTGTTCTCGAGCACGCTCGAGGGCGTCTTCGATGGAGACGGTGACGACTTCGAGAAACTCGTTATTGTCGAGTTCGCGCTCACCGAGTTCGAGTCCCTCGGCGTAGACGACGCCGCGGTCGTGCCGGAGCACCCCGGTCGCCACGCAATACTCCTGCAACAGGGCCAGACTCGTGGGACGAAAGCCGGTCTCTTCCTCGAGTTCGCGCGCGGCGGCGTTCGTGTACGATTCCCCGTCTTCGACGATTCCGGCGGGTAACTCGAGGTGGGTCTCGCGGATGGCGGGTCGGTACTGCTCGACGAACAGAATCGATTCGCCGGTCGAGGCCACGACCACGACGGCGGGCGGGAGGTCGGCCCAGTAGTAGCGTTTTTGCGAGCCATCCGGTTGTTCCACCAGGTCGTAGCCCCCGTCGTACCAGCCGGTTTCGTACTCGGTGACGCTCTCTTCGATCGGCCACTCGGGGTCTCGGTCGGCTGCCGAGCGACTCGACCTGGCATCGTCATCAGGTGTCGACATCGCTTTCGGGTGTGATCTCGAGGCGGTAGTAGGTTCCGTTCTGTTCGACGTAGGCGACGTCGGCGTCGGGTTCGGTCGCGTTGCTGTTCCACTGTTCGAACTCGCCGAACTCGTCGAAGGGCGTGTGCGTGAACGCCGATTCGAAGCCGAACCGGCCCGCTTCGTAGGGCTCCGAGACGCCGTCATCGAGGGCTTGCATGGTGTACGGGAACCGGTTCACGGAGAGGTTCTCGGCGTCGATGGTCTCGGTTGCGCCCTCACTGGGTGGAGATCCGTTCTCGAGTTCGACTTCCGTTGCGACCACGTAGGAGACGTCACCGCCGCCGATGAGACTGGGTAGTGCTCCGAGCGCCAACAGGACGACCAGGGGGACGAGCAATAACAGGAGGTAGCGCCGACGCATACCGAAACTCAGGGCCGATAAAGGATACGCGTTTCGTCGTTCATCCCAATCACTCCTCGCTGCTCGCTTGCTCGAATAGCTCCCGATAGATGGTGCCGAACGCCTGCCGACGGAGCGTGCCGACGGCCGCGTCCGGTTTCGACTGGAACGTGGCGGAGACGGCGACGTTTTCCGGCCCGGCGTGCCAGGCGACGTTGTCGACGCTGTCGCTCCCGTGTTCGATCACCTCGCCGTCGTAGGCTTCCCGCCACGACGCGTACTCTTCGCGCGTCCCGACGTGCACCTCGAGCAAACTCGCAAAGAGCGAATCCCTGGCCGTCTCGACGACGTCGCTCGAGACCCGGTCAGCGTACTCATCGCGGTCGAAGGACATCGCTCTGGCGACCTCTCTGACGACCGTCTGGGCGGCCGGTCCGACCGATTCGTACTGTTCGCGGGCTTCCTCGACTGTCTCGGGGGCGAACCAACCCTCGGTGTGCATACTCGAGGACTCGAACGCCGGTCAGGTAGGCGTTTTCGTTTGTACTGGTGGGGCGTAGGACTGTGCGCTTCGTGTGGAACAGTTTGTACCGCCGTGTTACCTCGAGAAGTGACCTCCTCCCGCGCCTAAAGACGCGGGTATGCGCTTGCACTATGTATCAGCCGTTTCAATATGCTTATTGTAGTGATTTGATTGTAAACTCATGTCTATTTGGTTTTATTTTACAATTAAAGCGAAACTCACCTCGAGTGAGCTCCCGCACGAACTACTCGTCGTCGCTCGAGCCCGAACCTTTCGCTCGCTCGTCGGACTGTTCCATCTCTCGAGTGAGTTCCATCGCTTCCTCGAGTATCGACTGTGCGTCGCCGGTCAGGTCGCCGCGACCTGGGCCAGTACTCTGTTCGGCGATTGCGTCCTCGAGGCGGGGTCCCTGCGGGCGACCGGCTGGCCCTTCGGGGGCGTCGTCGGACACCGGCAGGTCCAGTTCGGTCGCGTACTCGGTGACCCGTTCGGCGAGTTCGTCGCGCGTCGAATCGCCCCAGTCCGGAGCGTGGGTTTCGAGCCACTCGCGGTGGTCCTTGCGGCCGAGCGAGGCGGTAACCGCAAGGTGGTCGGCCAGTTGGCGTCCGTCGGCGACACCGGCGGTACAGACGGGGCAGACGTATCCCATACCGCCCGTTAGTCGCCGCTCATCAAAAAGCGTGGCCCCGGCTCTCTCTATCGACAGGATCGGTTCGGAAACTGCCTCGAGCCCGTCTCAAAATCCCTCGAGACTGGTCTGCTCGGCGGCAGCGAGGACGTCGGCACACGTCGACCACGAGCGACGGGCACATGGGGGTAACTCGCCGTGGGTTTCGACGTAGTTCTCGAGGAAAGCTCGGGTCGTGGGGTCGGAGGGATAGCCGCTCCCGACGTCGCCGTAGCCCTCGCTAAGGGCACTGACGTGGGCATCGCGTTCGACTTTCGCGATGATGCTCGCGGCTCCTACGAGCGGGTCCTCGTCGTCAGCGCCGTGAGTCGCCTCGACCGACACCTCGAGCGAGCAGGCGTCGGCGACCCGGCGAGCGAATCGGTCGGCGTCGGTATCACAGGCGTCGCAATGGATGTCGGCGGTGGCCGGCACGCCATCACTATCGCGGGCGGCTGCCTCGAGGGCGCGGGCGTGTGCTTCGACGGTTAGGCTGTTCATGTCGGTCTCCGGGTCGTCGATTCGATCCGTGGTTATTTCGGCGACGCCGACCCCGATTCCCTCTCGTTTCCGGAGTGTCGTGGCCAGTGACTCCCGACGAGCGGGCGAGAGCCGCTTCGAGTCGGCGATGCCGTCGGGGAGGATCGACCGATCGGCCACGAAGACGGCGGCGGCGATCATCGACCCGAGAACGGGCCCTTTGCCCGCCTCGTCGACACCAAACCCGGTCATACACTCGAGTGCTGTGTCTCGACCTATAGCCTTTGCTGTCGATGCGGTCGTCACCCCTGATTTGATTCGCGTATCGGTCTACTGATTTATCAGGCAGATCGTCTCAGAATAGTTGAACTAACAAAACACTTATCATTGTGCTCGTGTAGCATGTGCATGATATGGGGGGCGACAGTACCAACGGAGGCGGGGGGCAGACGTATCGAGACGAGATTTCCCTGGATAAACACCTCGAGACCGAAGACGGGGGCCGGGTTGACGTCTACTTGCAGCTCGAATCGGACGCTCCGGAGCCACGGACCGTGGTGCTCACTGAACAGCTTCCGGCTATCGAACCGTCGGTCGACGTCGAGCTTCACGATCGTACCGATGCGTGGTCGGCCGAGGGGTCGACACTGACCTTCGAGGGCGCGATCGGGCCGACGGAAACTATCGAAACACGATACTCCTTGCAAACGGATACGCCGGAAACGGTCGAACGGGCTGGGACGGAATCCACCATCGTCGAGGTCCTTCCAACCAATGGCGAGGGGTCGACGGCTCCTGACCCATCCGTTCGTACCGTCGGCCGCATACGCATCGAGTTCGTCGAGTACGGATCGACGGCCGATCGGCAGGCGCTGCTCGATGGACTCGGGTCGATGTGCACGATCATCTCGACGACAGGTGATGCGGACGAGGAGAGCACGACGGAGGAAGGCGTTATCGAAACGGTGATCGCGACGACGGACGATCTCGAGGGCGTTGCGGCCTCGCTAGAGGATCTCACGTACGTCCGGACGGCCACGGTTCTGGATGTCCCAGAGGGGGAGTTTACGGATTCGGGTGTTGGCGCAAAGTGGTTAGAAGAAGACGGCGAACTTGCGGGACCTGAAGACGAGCTCAGCTTCGAGGAGACGGTCGCTTACGGCGGGACAACCACGAGCGAGAAAACGGAGGAGAAAAAACCGGAAACGAATGCGTCAACCGAGACACAACCGGGAAGGGGCCCGGAGGCTGTCGAATCGTCCGAAGCACAGCCGGCAGCGGCTGCAGCTAAAACCGAGTCGACCGAGGCGGGCACTCTCGAGCAACTGCTCGCCGAACTCGAGGACAAATCGATCGACGACGACCAACGTGACCGGCTCCGAAGCGCACTCGGGATGGACACACCCCGGAGTCAGGTCGTTCGACTCACGCATCTCGAAACCCAGGTACAGAAACTGGTTGCCTATGCCGATTCGATGGAGACATTTATCGACGAAAACGGGACGGCACAGGATCTGGTTGCACAGGCGGAGGCCACACAGGAGGCTCTCGAAGTGGTCAAAGAACGTCTTGTGACACTCGAGGCGGATGTGCAAGAACAGTTCGGCGCACTCGAAACTGAAATCGAAGAACGACACGACGCACTGGAGACAGAGGTGGAAGAACGACACGACGCACTGGAGACAGAGGTGGAAGAACGACACGACGCACTGGAGGAACAGGTCGGTCAACGACAGGACCAGCTGGAGACACGAATCGACGAACTCGAGGGCCGATTCGAAACGCTCGAGGACGAACACGCGTCGGTCGAAACGACCCAGCAGTCGCTCGCGACGCAGGTCGAAGACCACGACGACGTTATCGAAAAGCTCAGCGACGTGTTTCGGCCGGCGGAGTAAGCGGTTTCGCTACGCCGTTTCGCTTTCGCCCTCGTCGTCCGTGTCACGGAAGAACTCGGGCCGTTCGAAGGGTTCGTCTTCACCTTCGACGGCGAGCACGTCCAGTGCCGTCACCTCGGCGTCGGTCTCGAGCAAGCCGGCGAGACTCGGCTCGGTGCGGCCGCCGTCGCTGCTGATGAGCTCTTTGATGTAGAGCCCACCTTCGCCGTGGACTCGGACTTCGGCCCGCGTTGGCTCGAGCAACTCGCCGTCGATATCGTAGACGGTTCGTTCTCGCGTGAGACTCGCTCGGCGGTGGTCGACGCGCTCGGGCGTGTACTGCTCGAGGGTCGCGCCGTCGAGGGCCTCGAGCGCCTCGGCGAACGTCGCCTCGTCGACCGGGTCGCCGAAGGCCACGTCGGCCCGGTAGCGCTTGCTCGCGTCGTGTTCTTTGACGCGCTCGACCATCTCGTAGGTCGCCAGCCGCAGGCCCTCGACTTCGACGGCACCGCCGGCCGCCTCGTTGATTCGCTCCTCCAGTGCGTCGACGTTCGGCCGGCGTCGACGGGGACGTTTCACCTCGAGGACGAACGGACGGCCTCCCTCGAGCATCCGGGCGTCGACGTCTTCGCGGCCCGCGCCGTGGAAGGTACCCTCGTCGCCGTCCATCGCCTCGACCACGTGGGGGCGAACGACCTGTTCGACGCTGGTGTCGTAGAGATAGCCCGAGCCGCCACAGTGGTCACAGGGCTCCTCGCCGTCAGGTCCGAGCTGGACTCCACTGCCGCCACACTCCCGGCAGGGCCACTCAGTCTGGGGGATGTCCCGCTCGAGTTTTCGGTAGCGCCCGTAGACGAACGCCGGGTTGACCTGGACGTCGACGGCGTGGCTGGTGACAGTGGTCGGTTCGTCGCTCGAGCCCGCTCGGGTCTCGTCGGTGTCTTCGGCTTCCTCGAGCACCGAATGTGGGTCGAACGCTTCGAGGTCGATGACGATGAGAACGTCCGGCCGCTCGAGGTCGAACGTTGCCCCCGTTCGCGAACCGACGCGACGGCCGACCTCGCGGTTGACTTCCCGTTTCATCGGCTCGCCGGCGTCTTCCTCGAGGTCGGCGTCTTCGCGCAACAGCCGGTCGTTTTCCTCGATGAGCGGTGGTACACGCGTGCCGATCTGGTAGGTCTCGAAGGACAGTCCCTCGAGTTCGTCGACGATGGTGTCGGCGATGGCGTCGAAGGTGCCACAGTAGCCATCACAGACCCAACACTCGATGGGGTCCACTGGCTCGTAGTCTACGTCGTCCTCGAGGGCGATGGTCGTCCGGAGCGCCCGGCCGCGTTCGTCGTTGGTCAGCCCGAAACTTCGGTCGGCGACGGGCCGGCCGAGACAGGCGTCACAGATGGTCCCTCCGGCCAGGAGCTTTCGGGCGACGTCGATAACGGTCATGCTCGCGTATCGGGAGGCCGACGGTAACACGTTTTCCTTTCGGGTTTCTCCGAGGGGATGAGATTTACCCGTGTGCGGTCCTTGCAGTCGGGTATGAGTGATTCTCGAGTGAACCGACGGCAGTTCCTCTCGCTCGCCGGGGCGAGCGGCGTGGCTGCCATCGCCGGCTGTGCCGAACCCGGTGCCAGCACAATCGAGTTCGACCAGCGCGAAACGGCATCGGTCGAGACGGACGACCGGCCCACGGCTGACGGTTCTGTCTATACCGACGTCTATAAAGCGACGGTCGACGCCGTCACGCTCGTCCGGGTTCGGGGAGAGGGCGGCTTCGGCGGCCCTGCACAGGGGGAGGGCTCGGGCTTTCTCCACCCCGGCGGGTACATCGTTACGAACGACCACGTGGTCTTCAGCAGCGAGGATGTCGACGTCCAGGTGCAGTACAACAGCGGCGAGTGGACCGGTGGCGACGTCATCGGCACCGATTTCTACAGCGACCTGGCCGTCATCGAACCCGATACGGTGCCCGAGAACGTTGCTCCGCTGGCACTCAGCGACGAACGGCCCGTCGTGGGTCAGGAAGTGCTGGCTATCGGGAACCCCATCGGTCTCGAGGGCTCGATGTCACAGGGCATCGTCAGCGGCGTCAACCGGTCGGTGTCGCCAGCCTGGCACGACTTTTCGTATCCCAATGTAGTTCAGACTGACGCGGCCGTCAATCCGGGAAACAGCGGTGGCCCGCTGGTCGGGATGAACGGTGAAGTCGTCGGCGTCGTCCACGCCACGCAGGGCGAAAACATCGGCTACGCCATCTCGGCGGCGCTCAGCGAACGGGTCATTCCGGCCCTGATCAACCACGGCGAGTTCCGCCACTCGCACATGGGGATTCGACTGATCCCCGTCGACCTGACGATAGCTCAGGCGAACGACCTCGAGGAAGCCACCGGAATCTTCGTCGCCGCGGTCAGCGACGGTGGCCCGGCAGACGGCACGCTCGAGGGGAGCACCGACACGACCGGCGGCGGGGTGCCGGTCGGCGGTGATATCATCCGGTCGATCGACGGGGAACCCATTCCGGACAACCACGCCCTCTCGACGTTCCTCGCACTCCAGACTGATCCCGGCGATACGATTTCACTCACCGTGATTCGGGACGGCTCCGAGACCACCGTCGAGATGACCCTCGGAGAGCGACCCGAACCCGGTTTCTGAGCCCCTCGAGTATCGGCTGCCTACCCCCATTCGTTCAGCCCTTTCTCGGTGGTAGGTCCCGGTTACGTGCGGCTGACAGTCACGTTTTCGAGAGAGTCACGACGAATCGACTCTCGAGTGCCGTGACCGATCTCGAGACGTTCCACTCGAGGTGTGTGAATCGGTAACAAGGGAATACCAATAGGCACCGCTGATGGACCACTGTATGACCACTGCTGTCGCCAGACCGAGGGGGAGTGCAGTCCCCCAGTCGGACGTTGACGACCCTGGACCGAAACCGACTGTCTTCGGTCGACCGGCCAGTACGGTCTCCAGCTATGTCCGCACCTGATACCCACCACGACGCCCCGGATGAATCGGACGCTCGAGACGGCCCGGAGTCCCTCCCACCCATCGATTGCATCACCATCGAAAACGACGACGGGCCGGACGAGTGTGCCATGTTCCCCCGCTACGGGAGCAACGAATCGTTGATGACTACCTGGATATCCGCCCGCGAGGGATCGTATGTCGACCGCGAGTCCATTCGATAACATGCAGCCCAGTGACGCCCTGACAGTCGTCGCGTTCTGGCTCGGTGCACTGTTGCCACTCGCATACCTACCGGTGATTTTGACGGGGTTGAACTCGACGACTCGCCTCGGCCTGTTCCTGGCGCTGCTATCCCTCCACGTCGTTGCACTCGTTGTCGGTCACGAATATCCTCGAACCCGTCAACGCGCCGCGCCCTGACAACCCCCTCGACACGTCGCTATTTTTCACGAGGCGATGGCCGGTGTCAGTCGACACGCGGCATCGGCAGTAACTGTATCTGCGGGAGTCCACACTCGTCACAGACGATCGATCGGTTTCCCTTGTAGGGTTGACGAACGAGCACGCCCTCCTCACAGTTGTGACAGGGGCTGCCAGCCAGCGCCTGCAGGAGCTTCGCGCGATCGTCTGCCGTCGACGTCGTGGTCATGTCGGCTGCTCCGGTGGCAACGGGGCAAGTCCTTGGCCCTGCGAGTGCAGGTCTCGAGACCGCTATAGCGAACGAATTCGACGGCCGGAACCGGTAGGCGTATCCACGATAGCCTGTGAGAGTACGGTATGCGCCAGTTCGTCTTACTCGCACACGACGTTCCCCTCGATGGTGAGTTCTCCCTCGACGACCTCGCCGGTGGGGCCGGCCGACTCGACGCCATCTGCCGGTCGATCACCGCCGCGTTCGTCACGTCTCACGGGATTCGAACCGACGTCCGGGTCCACCTCGTCATCCAGGACACCTGTACGATCACGTTCGACGGAGCCGACCTCCGCCGGCTGAACCCCGACGAACGCTCGACGGCCGCCCTGGTTCGCAACGCCCTCGAGGTTCGCGAGGAAGCCATCGGTATGCTGCCAGCGGAAGCGAGCCCCGGCGTCGAACTGTACCGATACGGACTCGAGACCGTCCTCGAGAACGTGGTCGATGGCACCCTCATCCAGCTCCACGAGGACGGCGAGTCGATACCGTCACTCGAACTGTCAGCGCTTTCAGACCCCGTATTCGTCCTTTCGGACCACCACGACTTCACCGCCCGGGAGGCCACGTTGCTCGAGGAACGAGCCGACCTGCGGATTCGGCTCGGCCCGACGCGGTTGCACGCCGATCAGGCGATTACCGTCGCCCACCACGCGTTCGACACCGAGGGCTACACTCACTTCTAGCGGCTCGAGCGTACGACCGCGACTCGAGACCTCGGTTTCCCGTGGCTGGCAAAGCGCAAACACCAAAACCCCGCCGTGAGAGTATCGGGTAAGCCGCTATGTCCGAACGGAAGCGTCTCGTCGTCGTCTGTGGATTGCCCGGCACCGGAAAAACGACCGTCGCCGGCGAGTTCGCTACACGATTCGAGGCGGACCTGATCCGCACCGACGTCGTTCGCAAGGACTGTTTTCCAGACCCTGAATACACGGCCGCTGAGACGCGGTCGACCTACGACGAAACCCTCGAGCGGGCCGCACAGGTCCTCGAACGCGATGGCGTCGTCGTCGTCGACGGCACCTTTCGCCGAAAATCGCTTCGCGAGCAGGCTCGAGGGGTCGCCCGGGACGAAGACGCCGCGTTCGAACTGGTCCGTGTCGAGTGCGCAGAAGGGGTCGTCCGCCGACGAATCGACGCTCGAGAAGGCGACGAGAGCGATGCGGATTTCGACATCCACAAACTGCTGCAATCGGAGTTCGAGCCACCGAAAGTGGCCCACCACACCATCGACAACTCGGGAACACTGGCGGAAATGCGCGAACAGGTTGCTGGCGTTTGTGAACTGCTCGAGGCCAGGGTCCCGTAATCGAGTGACCGTCGAACCCTTTGGTTTCCGCAAACGTTAACCTGATCGCTGGCCTCGAGTCGAACGCGGGCCGGTGGGGTAGCTTGGCATCCTTCGGCCTTCGGGTGGCCGTAACCGCAGTTCGAATCTGCGCCGGCCCACTAGCTATAAACCCCTTTTCCCGCATTCCCTGACAGATAGCGGCTGTTCTACGGGGTGGTCTGCGTGGCGGTAAGTCACGGTCCCCTCGAGGCCAACTCGACGTGTCTCCACTGTGGAGCCCACGTAAGCGAGCAGTTCGCTCGAGTGTTCGGTGACGATCGTGACCGCGCCCATCGCTGTAGCGAGTGCGATTCGTACCGACGACTGTGCCGCGGGAGCGGTGCCGGTGTCGACGTAGCAGTTCCTGACCCAGAGACATCGCCCGGTCGTCACGGAGGTGACACGGCGTGAGTCGATTCGTCGAAAACAGCGAGTGCGAACGCTGTGGTGAACCCGTCGACGGCCTCCGGCGTCTATGTCCCGAGTGTGCTCGAGAGGTTCGCCGTGCTCGAGGTGGTCCGTTGTGAGCCCTCGAGCGACGGAACTCGAGAGTTCGAAAGCCAGCGGTGACGCCCTCGAGAGTGATCTGATTCAACAGATCGCTCCCCTCGAGTTCGTCGACGATCGAACGGCCACCTGGCACGACGCCCGAACGTCGACGCTCGTGGTACCGTCGACGAAGCTGCCGTTTTACGGGATTTGCCTCCTCGAGCGAGGAACGCCCATCGAAATCAAAGGGTGTCAAATCGAGACTGGTAACGGTTCGCGGTCGACTCGCGGGCGGTTTTACATCAAATACGAAGCCCATCGCCAGCTGCTCGAGGCCGCCGGAAGCTACCTGCTCGTTGTGTACGTTCCCCGGCCTGGGTTGCCCCAGGTGGCGCGGGCGATCGTGCCCGCGAGCCTGGTCGATGAGTTACTCCGCGGTCGGTGGTACGACGTCGACGGGAACCGCTCGGAAAAACAGGTCGCTAAACTCGCCTGGAATCACGTGATCGATCCCGAGACGATCGATCCGGCCCAGCCCATCGAGGGGGTGGTTCGATGAGTGGAAACGGTTACTGCTCGAGCGGAACTGAGCAATTTATGGGACGGGATGGGGTGACCTGTCCCTTTCAGTCAGCATTCCTGAGAGGCAATGACCGACGGTGGGTTGAAGCCTCCCGAGCTTCCGATTTCGAAGCGAACGATGACACACCGTTCATCACCGTCGACATGTTCCGTTGTGTCGATTTCCTGCTCACCGTCAGTGGCGACGACTCTGACGAGATAACGGCCGGAACTACCGACAGGAGATTCCTCGACAATCTCCGATCCAGGATCAACAGTATACGTCTCCGAAAAACGGGTTTCTCCGCTCTCAACGACGCTCACATCAATTTCTTGTATCTCATTGTGTCGATTACGAACGGAAATCGCATCCAACATCGGCTCTGCTGGTTCGTCGTCGAGGTACGTGCAACCAGCCGTACCGAGGAGAGAACCGCTAGCCACCGCCAAGAGGGTCCGTCTCTGCATATCGTTTCTTCTTATTCCTTGGTCAATACTTTTCTGATAATTAATCTGTGTTCTAGAACAAGGAGTACCCGCTTACTACAGCCGGGTACTGACCAATTCCACGGCGGTGATTCTCAGTGAGTACCGAGCTCGAGAGCGAGCCCGCCCAGAAACACGGCAAGGGTCGGATTCCTTTCGACGCGATCTGTACCGGGTGCCAGCAAATCGATGTGAGGTGGGCTCGCTTCGAGGAAGTCGGCCTCGAGGCCGGCGTTGACCTGGAGGCGATCGAGCCAGGTGCGTGCACCTCGTTCAAACACGTCTGCTATCAGTGTGGCAGCGCGACCTGGTGGAACCCGGTTCGCGTGCTGACTGGGGTTATCCGCTCGGACCAGGAGGAGGCCTGAACCGATGTCCCAGCCGGTGATCACCCCGCACGAGAGTCACGGCAGGTGGAAATGGGACACCTGGGGACGCGGCCCCTACGACGCCCTTTCGAGCGTGATGCTCGGGCCGCCGTTCGACGGCTACCTCGAGTTGACCACCGAGGTCGACGGCGAGCCCTGGCACCTGGAGGTGAGCTATTCGAAGTCCGGATTTAAGCCGCGACCTCGAGACAATATCAACGCTTCGAGGCTCTATGAGTGGGATATCGTGGGCCGTGGGCCGGGCGAAGCGAAAGCGTCGTTCAATCTTTCGCCACGATTCCCGAACATGCGCCACTGGGAGACGGACGAGAAAATCAATCTCCCGTGGGAATCGCAGTTCGGTGAAGTCGATGGGGTCGACGTTGAATACCAGCCCTCGAATGTTGAACCCGAACGCGCCCTCGAGTTTCTTCCCGAGTTCTACGGAGCGATCTTCGAGGAAGCGGGCGAACACATCCACCCGGGGTACTTTCGAGAGTCACCCCATCCGGAATACAGCCGCGAGTGGGCACACGAGCGATACGTCCGCATTCGACGAGAATGGGCTGAAAAGCTGGCGTCGTCGGGTGTGCTGCAGAAAGTGATCCACCACCTGACCGATATGGAAGGGGTGATTGCAGAGCTAAAAATCAACAACAAGGAGGTAGTGAACCACCAGAATCGGCTGGTTCTCGATCCGGCCTCAGTCGGCGAACTATTCCCCGGCCACACCTACGGTCGGAAGTTCGAGATCTACCAGCTGGCAGACCCCGACGCGGTGAGCAAGGATCACCCGTCCTATCACCCGAAGGTCGAAGTCCTGGTAAATCAGAAGATGAACGATAGCGAGGCATGGGCATGGGCCGACCGCCAGGAAGTCGTCGAGGAGATCGAGGAAACCCTACTCAATTTCTTGAACTGGGATGATATTCCGCTGGCACCGGATGGAAGCGGTGTCTACGTTCCAGATGACCATTTCGAGGCCGTCCCTCGAGACGATCCCGTCGAGATCTACCCGGACCCGACCCCGCGCCTCGAGGCCAACAGCGATCACATCCTGTTGACGACGCTTCGAGATATCGGGGAGACGCCTCGAGACGTGGCCGAGAAGGTCGCGACCGACGGCGGTGTGAGTGTCGAAGCGGTTGCCGAGCAGCTGGGGAAACACCCGTCGACGATCTACCGAGCGATTCAGGAATTAGGTGATCTATTGGACCTCGAGAACGGCCAGGTGTCCTACCGGGCGCGGAAGTATCGCGAGGAAATCCGCGCCCTGGTGGAAAGCGCTGAGTACGGTATCGAGAGCTACGCCGACCGGATTCAGCACCTGATGGGACTGGCAGATCACATCGAAGACTGTTCGCCGTTCCAGCAGTGGCTGGCCGAGCACGGCGCCGAACTCGAGTTCGACCAGGAGGGAGAACCGAAGCGATTGCGTATCGATACGATCCTGTCGACGCTCAAAAGCTCGAGTTTCGAGAGCGCCCAGGCACTCGCGAGCGAGGCGATCGACAAGTGGCGTCACTCAGGAAACAACCCCGTTCGGTTCTCGAAACTGCCGATGTTATGGAAAAGTCCCGAGGGGAACACGGAAAGTAGGCCAGTCGGTCGACTCGCGCCCGACTGGTAGCGCCGTCCTGGTGAGTGGCAACACTCTCCCGAACCCTCTTTTCAGCAACTCAGGTTGTCCTCGAGTCCTGACTGTGCAACTTCGGTTGTAGTTCTCACCTCGAGGCCCGGGGGCTCCGCGCCGATCGCGCCGCAACCCCGGCGGGGTCGTTTCGCACTTCGTGCGAAAACCCCCTTGGGGCGTGTCCCCAAGGGGACAGAGCCAAAAAATTACAACGCCCCCACCCCGCCTCCGTACGAGATCTCGAGTTGAAGCACACGAAGCATAGGTTTAGCCCCATTGGTCAACGTCAGATAAGATTCGATTTAACTATGTCTGATCACCCATGGATACTTATACGCTGGATTGTATTCGAATAAATTGTTAGCTTACAGAGGGAACAAAATGAGGATTATCGATATAGAAATTGAAGGGTATAAAAGTATCAAGGATCAGCATTTCAGCCCCGGGAATCTTAGTGTGCTGATAGGGAAAAACAATTCTGGGAAGTCGAATGTCATCGATATGCTTAATGATTTTAAGGAATACTTTGATAAGCCTTCTCCAGGTGGTGATTGGCTCGAATCTCGCGGATATAAAGGTGAGGAACCAAAGATTTCGCTTGGATTCCATTTTGTGCTTGAACAAGACGAACATAATCGAATACTGAGAGATTTAGATGATAAGTTGGAAATGTATAGCAAGAGCAATAATACTTTGAGAGAAGTCAGGGCATATCGAAATTTTAATTCAGATGGTACCGATGCCAGTAATGTACTGATAAAATTTGATGATCACTGGATTGACGCCTACGAATTAGAGGATGATGATGACTTCCCCCATTATTTTGCTAATGATCTAAAGAACGTAATTAACAACTCCATCAATTCATGGCAATTCATAGACCCATTTCGAAAACCGAATACGAAGACCAGTCCGGCTCAAGTGGAACAAATGGACGCTACAGGGAAAGACTTGATTCGAGCTCTCGAATCTCTTCGTAGCAGTCCCAACTACGATATCTACGAATCTGTATCTGATGCCTTTGTTGAGATTATGGAGAATGTTGAGGACGTTCGCATTGAATATGATACTGCCTCTCCACGAAATGAATATACGATCTTTGTAAAAGAGAATGGGTTCGATAAACGTTTCAAAGCCTCCGAGATTTCGTCGGGTACTTTAGAGATCTTGATGTTACTTACGCGATTGTATTCGGCTGACGAGAACACTGATTTATTAGCAATTGAAGAACCTGAGTTACATTTGCATCCTGGGGCCGAAAAGAAAATATTCGACATATTAAATGAATTGATTAGCGACGTCGGACCTCAGGTGATTTTGACTACCCATTCAGAGGTATTTGTGAACCGAAGTCATGTAGATAATATTGTTTTGGTTACTAGGGATAAGGAATCAAAATTCAGATCTGTTCAAACGGGGGAAAACGATCACTTAGATATTCTTGGATATAACAATAGTGACCTAATCCAGTCAGACGCTATTGGATTTGTGGAAGGAAGATCGGATAAAGTCATATTAGAGCAATTTTCAAAGAAACTAGGAAAATCCCTTTCAGATAATAATATTGAATTGATTGTTGGACATGGAGACCAAATAATAAAGGATGCAGATCCAATCACACGAGTTCTTGGACAACTTGGAATAGAGTATAAATTTATATTTGATTCTGATGGGGAAAATCCGGACAAAAAATCTGATAAACTTGGAGATACGTTAAATGTATCACCTTCTAAAATATACGTCTTTGAAGAGTATTCGATTGAATCGTATTTAATGTCCTCTCCAGAGGCGATTGCTAAGTCAATCAATGAAAATCCAAAAGAAATCCGTCAGTTTGTACAAAAAAATTGGTCAGGGAACAACGCGACCGGTGTTTTGGATGACCTTTATAGACAATATCTTGGAATTGGATACAATAAAGAAAATAATGGTGCCCAAATCGTCAGTCATTTTGAAAGGGATGACATAGATGAAGAAATTGACGACCTGATCTCAAATCTTATGGGAATGACTTGATTGGGCACCTAAGGGGCGCGGTTATCTTGCGGCGCGCAGACCGTGCGCCGCGCTCGAGGTTTGGTCAATCGGCTGGAAACGGAGTGCCCATAGCCCACAGTACCCGGGTACGGTGGGTGGTACCTCGCTAACCGGGATTGCCGAGTGTGATTAGGAGGGTCAGAAAACAGCCGTGATCGGGATTTTCGCCTGTTGGGTGTCGCGGTGATCGCCGCCACCGTGCCACCGGAGCAACGGGAGACTCGAGGCCTTGCACATCCGGTCTTTGACGACTGTGCAACCGGACCGCCCATGCGGACGATACACCACAAAACAGTACCAACCGTTCGCTCGCTTCAGCCGATCGTGATACGCTTTGTAGACCTTGAAATTGCCCGGTTGGCCGTCTGAATGCTCGAGCATCGTACTCTTGATCTCGACAGGCGTCCCATTCTGGAACTTCGCATCGTGCCAGCTCGAGCGCTCGAGTTCGAACCGTCGTTTCCGAGCCATGCGCTTTTCGCAGATCGTGCCGAAGTGGTTCGCTCGCTTCGAGCGATTCACGCACACCACGCGCATCGCGCGCCGATATATAGAAACTCCTCTCTGCCTCGAGGTCGCGGCCCATCGGTCGCTTCGCTCCGTCCAGGAGCGAGCGATGGGCGTGGGCCAGTGGGCCGAACAGTAAAGGGGAGTGCGTATCCGTATCCAGCCATCCATCCCGACGAGGTCATGCGATAACCTCGTTCACCTTGGCAATCGCTTCGACGTGTTCGCCGTCGTCTCTGTACTCCCGCCAGCGTGAACCGACCCAACCGTGACTGTAGGGCACGAATTTGGCGGTTTCACGATTCGTCAGGCCGTCCTCTTTACACCGGATGACCGTCCACAGGGCGGTAAGGCGAGCGGCTTCGTCGGCGTTCATTTCATCGGTTTCGTCACCGAAGCGCGACCAGCTCCAGTCGCTCGCTTCTTTGGTGTTGTACCGGAAGTCCGTCGGTGGAATACCTTCGACCTCGCCCTGAATGTCGGCCAGTTTGGCGTTACGAATGGAATCCGCGATAATCGCTTTCTTCTGACTGACCTTCTTGACGATCGTGCCGACGCGCCAGAGCATCGGATGAATCGAGCGTTCACCGTGGGCGATGTAGATGAGCGCCCCGCCGTACTTGCGGATCTTGTACACCAGCGGAGCCATCTTCATCCGGGTTTCATAGCCCTGTTTCCCCTGGCCGCTCGCGGAACTCGAGAACTCGTCACCGATGAACAGTTTGGGTCGCTGGCTGTGCTCGAGCGGGTCGCCGTCCTGTTCCACCCATTCCATGAGGGAACCGTAATCGGGAATCCAGCCGTCCTGGACGTCCCCATCGTCGTCGACCCAGCGGTCTTTCTCCTCGAGGGACTGGATGTTCGTCCCGAGCAGCGAGTCCGAGCGGTTCAGGTCCCGCCAACGCTGGGCGAGCAGGCAGGCGAAATCGGTTTTCCCAGCTCCCATTTCGCCCAGGACGACGATCACCGGGGCCGGGCCGTCGATCAGGTTGTCTATCGTCCCGATGGCTTTCATTCCCGAGACGTCTGCTCGCTGTGAGGTGTCTCCGACCATGTGTTTTATCGTCGGCATATCGCCGTTCTCGAGGGCCTGGCGAAAGGTTTCAGTCCCTTCGACCATGCGGATATTGCGGTGTTTCTCGAGGTCTTTGCACTGACCGGGCATCTTGTCGGGCCGATCGGCTCGAAGCGGGTTGTAGTGAACCGAGCGTATCGACATCGCCCTCGAGACCTGTTCGTCACGGATGATGCCGCCGTGGTCGTGTATCTCGCGGTTGTCCCGGTCGCTGTAGCCCTCCTGGTGTTCGCGCGCCTGTGCGGTCGTGTACAGCGCCTGCTGGTCTGCCTGTTGGTCACTCATGGGTATCCTCCTTCAGTAGCCGCCTGGTGAGTTCCTTCGTCGGTCACTTCCTCCGAATCGTCTCGAAGCCGTCCGTAGCTGTACCACACAGCCACGATCGGGGCGGTGATGGTCACGAGAAAGTAGCTCCGTGGAACGGGAAGGAACAGTGCGCGCTCGGTCGTCTCACCACTCGTACCCACTGAACGCTCATCGGTTGGAACATTCAGTGCCTCCGCTGGGAGCATGAACAGACCGGCCCATAACCCCACGGTAAGACCGGCTGCGAGCGCCATTGCAAGAATCGCTCGCTCTCGATCGGAAAGTGTAATCGTCACTTCGACCACCTCCATTCGCTGTCGTCTTCGTGGCCGATACACAGCGGTGGGTTCTCCACTCGCCGCTGTTTCGCCAACGTGGATGCAAAGAGCGCTGCCGTATCGGTTCGGCCTCGAGCATGAGTCTGTGGCTCGTCGAAAACGAACAGTCTCGGCGGATCGATCGTCACGTCTCGAAGCTGACCGTCGTGGATGTATCTCACGTATCGACACCTCCGTCAGTCGCTGCCGTTTCCTGTGCGGCCTCGAGCGTGATGCCTTCGGGGTTGGCCGCGGGATCGTAGTCGAATTGATAGTCGTCAACATCGCGGATTTCGTCGCTATCCCACTTGTCGGCCTCTTTCCGGGCGGCTTCGAAGCGTTCTTTCACGCTGGTTTTCGCGCCCATAAGCCCACGCTCGTCGGCCTCGGCGTGGTAGTTGATCGTGTCGTTCTCGATCTCGACGCCCATCTTCGAGATTCGGCCTCGAAGTTTGTTGAGCGCTATCGAGTCCTCGATCAGATCGCCGTGGATGTCCTCGAGCATGGCTTTCAGCGTCACCAATTTCGAGTCGGCCATGTTCGACTGGTAACAGCCGGTGACGATGAGGTCGCCCGTATCCTCGAGCCATTCGAATTCCCGGACTTCGAAGGCTTCGCCGTCGTTGACGACGTACGGTGACGGGCCTTCGACCGTCTTGTTCGCCCACACTTCGGGTTCGACGTAGTACTTCTCGCGGTCGTCGGTGACGCCGTTGATGTGGTGGCAATCCACCATATGCCGGTTTCTGAGCTTCCGGGCACCAGTGACGAACAGTGCTGCCAGCGGTGGCCCGAGTAAGAGCAGAGCTGCAAACCAGCCGAACACGATGGGGGGAACACCGGGAATACTCGGTCGAATCCAGATCAGTGCGGCCCCGAGCGAGACCATTACCCCGAGCGCTATCAGCTGGCTCTCTGCGAGTACGTACGTCACGCGGTCAGCTGTCGATCCAAAGGTGCCGCTCGTCTCGGTCATGCTTCGATCACTCCTGAATCCTCAGACCGAACGACGTACCAGCTGCCGAGTCCGGCTAACCCGACGGTCATGAGCACACCCGAGAACAGGCCGGTTTCCCCGCCGAAGTGACGAAACGGGTTCTGCTCGACCATCCCAGTCGACACGATCGCACCGGTTCCCTGCGCCAGCGATTGCCTGGTGGCGACGGCGACCGCGGCTCCGTCCCGATCGGCCACGGCGAACGTCACGGTGTTGGTTCCCTCCTGGAGGCGCACTTCGTCGTAGTTGAAAGACGTCGTCCCTTCCTCGAAGCTGCCCGCTTCGGTGAGGGAAACGCGGGTTTCATCGTCGGCCTCGATGGTTAGCGTGAATCGCCCGCTCGAGTAACTCCAGTCGGTGATTCGCGTGTCGGTGTCGATCGCCTGACTCCAGTCGTCACCGGCCTCGAGGTCGGCGTCGGTCGCTGTCTCGTTGGCGGTGTCGTCAGCCAGGACCGGCCCAACTCCCATGCCCATGCCCATCGTCAGCGATACCGCTACCACCGTCACGAAAAGGAAAATTCGTTTCATGGTCACGTCCAGGGGAGTAGGTCGGTCACGAACCCGACGACAGCCATGACAACAGCGGCGATGATACCGAGTCCGAGCAGTTGTTCTCCGCTACCGAGGTCAAGCCCCAACCCGAACGAGGGGAACCCCAAGCTATCATCCCCTCCCTCTCCGTCGTCTTCGTCGTCATCGGAGAGTTCTTCACGAGTCTCGTCGGCGTTGTTGACGTACTCGACGAAGTCGTCAGAGGTGTAGGTCTCCGGTTCGGGCGTTCGCCACTCGACAGTATCGAGTTCGTTACCGTCTGAATCGTAGATCGATTCGATCGTGAATTCACCCTCGAAGAACGGAACCGGTTCCTGATCGAAGGGGACCATTTCCGTCGTGCCCTCGAGGTCGTCGGTGTGGTAGGTTTCTCCGCTGTGGAAACCGCCTTCGGGAACGTCCGAGGAGAACAGGATACCCTCATACTCGACGTCTTCGACCGGTTCGACGTACTCAACAGTTCTTTCTCCGCCTTCCTCTGTCAGTTTCATTTCCGTCGCACCGGTGTACGTCACCTTCATACCACCAGTGGTTGAGAGGTCAGGACCGGCGAGATCGAGTTGATCGTACAGCGCCAGCATATACGCGCCCGAGAGCGGTTCGGCGTCACCGCTCCGGTAACGGACTTCACCCTCAGCAGAGCGGAGATCGGACGTTGTGAACGCGCCGTCATCGAGGCCAGCGTACAGGTCCTCGACCATCTGCTCGGAGAACTCATCCGGTACCATCGTACCGAGGGCTTCGATGCGATCCCACAGTTCGCGCCACTCCCTCGCGTCGAACACTTGTTGGCTGCCGAGGCCAGTGTCTTCGTAGTCAACAGCTTGGACGACGATTACCAGGTCAGAAGTGATGTTGTAGTCAACTGTGTAGGAAAGGCCTTCAACATCAGTTTCCCCGTCGGCGTTGAAATCATCATCCTCCTCGGAGTAGCTCCATTCATTTACCGGGTCGAGAGGATGTTGATAATTGTAGTAATTTGTCCCATCATTACCAGTGTACGTCTCGATTCGGGCATTTACCTCGATTACCTCGATTTGCTCGGTTTCCTGGTTAACGAGGTCCACATCAACAGAGACAGACTCGTTCATTAGCGAAATCTCGGACCCTTCGACCTGACTCGCTCCAGACGTACTTTTCGCACCGATGTCGAGGAAATCGTCAGCAATGTCCTCTTCTGAATGAACCACACCGACAGAGTACCGGTGTTGAGCCAACGTCTTTTGTAAGACCTGAAGATGGTTTTTTTGATGGGCGGCGAAGTAGTCGCGGATTTCGTCGCGGGCGTCTTGCCAAGCCTCGCTGGCAGTTTTGCCAGATTCGTAGGCGTCAGCGACAGCAGAGCGCGCATCGAGGCGAGCGATTGCAGTCATATCGTCGACGTGGTTGCCGAGCGTGACGTGGTGTGCCTCGAAGGATTCCCATTCGGAAACCGACATAACGTGAACGTCAACTTCGGTGGGGCCGGGTTCATCGGAGTCTCCGAACAGGTCTTCAACGAGGCAGCGAGTGAAGAAATGCGAGTAGTCCGTTTCGCACAGTCCTTCGAACGAATAGGAGTTGTCAGCTGCGACGGTGCCGCTCGAGGCCGTGCCGACGCCAGCCGTAACCGTGGCCGCCCCGAGTGCCTGCAGTGCCCGACGGCGCGTCAGAGTTACCCCCTCTGAATTTTGTGGGCCGTGGGCTATGGGCATGGGCGGCTGGGTGTCAGCCGACATCAGTTACCTCCTCGAGCACGAGCCACGACGCCGGCCACCGCGAGCGCCAGGACAGCGACCCCGACACCGAAGCCGGGCAGACTGTCGGCGTCACCGTAGGCCAGGACGCCACCGATCGCGCCGTCAATTTCAACGCCAGAGACATGCGTTTCGTCGCCGGTCACGACCAACCGAGTCGATTCGTTGTACTCGAGATCAGCGTGATCCGCGAAGTAGACGTCCTCGACGATTCGCTCGGTTTCACCGCCGTCGATCGACACCGAGTGCAACACGGGCGCGTCGGTGCCCGCGTCGTTGAACTCACTTTCGTTGTAGAACGTCGCTTCGACGGTCGAAACGTCGGTTTCGCTGTCGTTGAAGTCATCCGAGTATTCGACCGCGATGGATACCGGATCGGTGTCCGGATCGACTTCGACCGTCTCGTTTAGCAGCTCCTCGGTGGCGTCCGCAGCGCCGAGGCCGACCAGGAGGCCGCCAGCGAGCACCGCCAGAATAACCAGCACCGAGAGCACCCGGCCAGCCGTGGGCATGGGCCGCATTTAGATCACCCCGGCAGCCATCACCCCTGCCAGCCCGATCGACACCGTGGAGGCAGTCACGATGTAGCCGGTGATCGTCGAGTCGTACCACTCCGCTTTCGAACCGCTGAATTGTAGGAATTGCATTGATGAACTCCGTTATTTGTAGGCGATGAGGTAGAACGCCGCCGCGTTCAGAATCACGATGAAGTAGCCGACGTACCACATCGAGCCGACGACGTGACTCACTGCGGGCACGAGCGCCGACAGGATGTTGAGGATAACCGCCAGGAGTAACACGACCGTTTCCACGTCCGTATAGTCCTCGAGCGTCGTCTGCCCGTTCGTGACCCAGGCGGTCACGAGCGTCACCATCGTGATGATGAACGCATAGGTGATCTCCGTCCCGTGCGCGCTGTAGAGCGAGGCGTCGAGGCCAACGTTGAACGGTGCGTTCAACGCGATCGTGACCACGCCGACCATCGAGACCGACGCCAGGACGAACAGCGGCGCGAGCACGCTGTCGATTAAGTCGATACCGTCCTCACGCCGAACGGCGGAAGGAACCATATTCTGCGGTAGGCTGAGTGCCATACCCGTGAGCGGCCACCCCCATCGCTCGAAAAGCTCCGGATTCCCTTGGCGAAGCCTTGGCTATCCCTTTGCAAAGCAGACTGTCAGCAAGCTTTATACCAAGGCGGGTTGCCCGCCATCTATGGCATTGAACAAATTACGCCAGCTCGATCAGAACTCAGCCGGTGTCACGCTCCCCAAAGATGACCTTCGAATTGAGGGGCTGTTGAACGAAGATGGGCAACTCGAGGGAGAACATCACGCGCACATTCGGCACGTCGACGAGAAAGAGTGGAAGATTACGCTTGTCGATCAAATCGATTCTTGATCTGAATTCAGATTGAGGACTTTTGCATAACCTCCTACAAGTCTTCAATCAGCGATTGTAGCTGTTCTCATATGCGAATTGCGCATTCTACCACCTTAATTCGTATGAACGAATTAAAGAATATCGACCGTTCGTGCAAACGCAAATAGGACTTTAATTCCCATCCAGACGATGAAGAGAATGCACATGAAGTGTAACAACCAGCGAGAGAAACCAGATGAAAAGGAGCAAAGACAACATGAGTGACGCAGCTGAAGTAGCCCAAGGAATAATCGCCTTGGTGATTGGGGGATTCTTGTTCCTTGTGATCGGCAGTGCGTTAGCGGACACGATATCAATGCCACCCTTGTTAGATCTCCGTCTCTGGGGTATCCTTTATCTGGGTGGCGCCGTAGTGATAGTCATCGGACTAGTCTACACACTGATTCAAGCACTCACAAACTAACGATGGCTACCGATACGATGATTCAAGAATCACGGAGTTCAAGTTATGAGGAGATCCTAAACGTTCTCCGTGAAGCAGATGGTGATACCCTCACTACTCCCGAAATTGAGCAAGCGTTGCCGATCGGAATCCGTGCAACTCAAAAAAAGGTGCGAGAATTAGAGGAAATGGGTCGATTGGTGCTGGATCGTGAAGGGAACACAAATCGTTGGAGGCTCGCTGATACAGAACCTCAAAAACCGGTTTATCATCCTGCAATTGCCGACGCCAAACGGAAACGCGCAAAAGCTTACGAACTGGGCGATAAAGCGTTTATAATCGGTATTGGTCTCGGGTCTGCAGCAGGAATAGTGATGGCGTATCACGTGTTTTTCTTACAAATCGGGGCAGATGTCCCTATTCTTAGCCAACCAACGCTTCCCTTCACAGCTTCTGTATTTGGATTGTTGGCTTCCCTATTTTTTGTCGCCACGTTCGTTGCAAAGACGTTCGGATATGTCATTCTACGGTGGCAACATCGGCAAATAAATGAAGATAGTTTAAGCCGCTAAATCCACCAAATTCAAAGCCAACTCACCTTTTTGCGTTCTCGCTGTTGTGCTTCCGGCGAGTACGTTCCACGGTAGTGCTCGAGGAACGTTTCCAGATCGTTCCACCCACCCCAGTCGATCACCAGGAGCGGGTCGACATCCTGCGAGGCCAGCGAGGTCGCCCACGTTCGTCGAAGATCGTGCATCCCGAGATACAGCCAGCCGTCGTCGCCGGTCGCCTGGTGCAGCTCGCTCGCGGTCCCACTGAGCCAGCGCCGGAGCGACCTGGTGGATGAAATCTCGAGCAACGGTTGCTCGCTCGAGGCCTCGCGAACGTCGGCCACGGTTCGAATAGTGGTCGCCAGATCACGCGGAACCGGCGTTTCGCGGAATTTGTCGCCTTTCCCGTGCCACACTCGAAGCATCGTCCCGGCGTCGGTGTCGACGACGTCTTCCGGGGATACCTCGAGGATTTCGTGAGAACGAAGCCCACAGCGAGCACCCAGCGAGTAGGCGAGTCGCTGCTGGGTATTGGTTGCGGCCTCGAGGAGCTGTGCAACTTCGGGCTGGCTGAGCCAGACTTTCATGTCGTCTCGGTTTCGGTGTTGCTTGAGATTCATGTCCGGGTTGCGAGTAAGCCGGACGGCAACCCGGTGAATAGTGAGTGTTTCGGTGGGGTGTCCGGCCCGATCGGGCCGAATCACGTCCGAGATTCAGCTGTTGTCGGACGGTAATTTCTAAAATTTAGGAATTATTGAACTGACAAAGTTAATCAAAATCGATAGCGCCCTACGCAATATCAAATCTACTCTTAAAAATTAATAACAGAAAGAACGTGTATCTCGGGCTATGGGCTATAACTTCCTATCTGGGTTTCGTCCTCACCACTCTTAGCAACGACACTATAGGATTCGCTGTTGTCCAAGTTCACGGACTGACCAGTGGTAGTAAGTATAGCGTCTGCAGGGCTGGAGGTATTTGTTTGCGCCGGGTTTCCATCGGAAGTGCGAATTATAACTTCCTCAGCGTTTCCTTTATCTGTCAACGATATAGTAACGTTACCGTCTGACTGCTTATCGATGGAAACGGCCGCGTTTACACTCGAGCTTTGGCCTTGACCAAGGTCAAGTACGAATGCTGCAATCACTGCAGCCAGAATGACTGTTATGGCCACCATCAGTATGACCCCAATAACTGGGGATACACCGCGGCTTGTCGATTCATCTTCGGTCTGAAGTTTACTTTTCATTTTCATGATTTAAATATGTGTTAATGTGGAAATCTGTTTTAGGGATTATGAGTCCCTATCTGCGTTTCGTCGTCACCGGAAACTGCTACGACAGTGTACCTTTGGTTATTGTCTGGCGTAGACCAGGATGCACCCACAGTGTCAAGGCGGGAGTCATCATCTTCTGCTAAAGAACCATCGGACGGGTTTCGAATTTCGACATATTCGGCATTACCTTTGTCTGTTAGCGTGAAAGTGACCTCACTCGAGTCATTATCAATCGTCACGGCTGCGTTTACATTCGCACTCGAGCTCTGTCCAAGGTCAAGTACGAATGCCGCAATCACTGCAGCCAGAATCACGGTGATCGCGACCATAAGAATAACTCCTATGACCGGCGATACCGCCCGGCTGGACGATTCGTCTTCGGTTTGAATTTTGCTTTCCATTTGCATTGTGGAATCACAGCACCTGTGAACGGTGGGAAGACTTATTTGACGGGACGCGAATCCCGAACCGACGGGGCCGGGTAGGGGGATGCACCCACGCACACCCGAACCGTCACTTTCTGTCTCTTCCGTTGCACCCGATGCTGATAGTGTGGGCTCAGTACTCCCTAATAAACACATCGGCCACCCCCGAAGAAAAGACAGTCATCAACCCTGATTGGCTTTCAAAAGTGATAATTAGCGTCTGACGGAAGCCTTACAGCGGCCCCTTGAAGCCATGCCGTCTGTCGATTCCCAAAATACCGTCTCGAGACCGAAACACACCTCTTTCGCCCACACTGTGAGTAACACTATGACAAATCCCGTGTTCGTGACCGACGAAACGCTCGCGCGCACCTTCGATGGTGGGGCCTATCCCGACGCCTGGGAAGCCGTCCAGCAGTACCGGGAGGCCACCCAGTACGCGAGCAAACACGGTGTCAAATCCGGGGCCACGGCGAGCGCCCTCGAGTTACCGCGCTCGAGGCTTCGCACCTGGATCGACGACGGCGGAAAACCCGACGCGGTTCGCTGTCTCGAAACCGCTCGAGACAGGGGCTGGTTGAACGTCACCTACGACGACTCGCAATTCGCCGCGTTGAACGCCCTGGTGGCCAACGTGTTCTCCGGCGGGTCGATCGCCGAGTCCAACTACGGCGTCTCCTTTTCGCTCAATCACCGCGCTGAAGACTCCCACGTGATCGACGCCCTCGAGCTGGCGAACGTCGACTACAGTATCATCCGCGCCGAAGAACAGGGCCGTGCCACCGAAGCCCGCCCATCAGCCCACGGTACCGTACTGGGTCGGGTGCTGACGACGCTCGGGGCACCCCTCGGTCCGAAAGCGAGCCAACGCCTCGAGGTTCCCGCCTATCTCGAGGGGGCACCCGACGACGTGAAACGGCTGTTCGTCGTCTGCTATCTGGAAAACCGAGCGAGCGAGTTCGAAGGTAAATCGACGCTGCAGGTGCACGAGGATCGAAACCAGTCGTACCTGGAAGACATGGCCTCGCTGATCGAAGCCGTCGCCGGGGAAACCGTCACTGTCGAAGAACGCGGGTTTACGATCACCGCCGCCGCTGCTCGAGCACTCGGTCAGGTCCGGTAGTCACTCGAGGTCGTCGGCCTCGAGGTCGCCCGCGAGCCAGGCCCGTCCCTTCTCGGACACCTCGAAGTACCCACCGTCGTCGACGCGCTGAATCAGACCGTGGGCTTCCAACTCGGTGAGTCGCTGGCGCACCGTCGAATAGCCGATTTTGTGGCCGTGGCGGTTGAGATTCTTGTACAGTGGCTTCGCTGGAAGCTCGAGATCGTGTTCCTCGAGGAACTCGAGTATCAGTCCGTCTTTGAGACTCATCCAGCTTGGCCGGGGTCGCATTCAGTTCGTCCATCCCACTCGGACGGTTTAACTTCGGTCGGTTCGCTGATACGGTATTTCATATATGCTGTGATAGTAGCGTAATTACGCTAATCTATAAGTGGGTGTGGTGTCTCGAGTGCGCTAACGGACGCCAGTCGGACCCACCGCTCTCGGTCGGGTCCCACGTAAAACGCGGACCCGGTGCTTGGGACACCGGCCCGCCTGGCCTCCGTACCTAAGCTACGGAAACCATGCAAACACGCAATCCGCGGGAGGTTAAGTCTCCCGCTCGAGCAGATCGTACCGATTCACTTTCGACAGCCGTTTCCGGAAACGGTGGAAATCCCGAGCGAGACACCTCGAGAAGACTGATTTTCACGAAAGGCGTTGCTTCCATGAAATCCGGAAACGACCCTGATGAGACTAAGTGTAAACCGTTCCAACAATCAGACCGACTGACGGACAGCAACCGAGCGCGCCCCTGTATCCAAGCATTGACGCGCCCGGTTCGTCCGCGGTCCCTGAATCCAGAGACCATGCAATACAACGAACGCATCTGCAGTAAGCGTACCGCTAGGTACGCCGACGACAAAGCACTGTACTGTGACGGCTGTGGCACCACCGCCGGAACCATCCGACTCGTCGACGTCGAAGACCCCGACGGCAGACTCACCGTCTGCTCGAGTTGCGAAGCCCTCCTCGAGGCGACGATCGTCAGCGAGGTGATCGTCGATGATTCGTGAGCAATACTACTGGGCTCGAGTCACGAATGTCGCCCGGACCGCACTCCCGGCGTTCCTCGCAGGTGAGCAGACGCCGACCGAGGCCGTCGAAGCGGTGGGCCGTGGGCTTGGGCCAGCGAAGCGAGCCGACGCGGCCTGGATGGTCGAACTCATCGCCGAGCGAATCGACGACGAGGAACGCGCCGAACTGGTCGAAGCCGTTCGTTCGGAGGCCGGTTCAGCGTGAGCGAGGGTGAACGCCGTCGCCCCGATCCATCCGAGTTCACTCCTCGAGAGGCCGCCCGAAGGTACCTTCGCCGTCGAGAACCGGATTCGACGGAAGGGAGCCTTTCGGGTTGGGAGTACCGGTTGAAGCTGTTCGTCGAGTGGTGCGAGGCAATCGGGATCGAGACCGTTGGGCAGTTGCGCCGGTACGACCTGGACGAGTACTACGAACTTCGCGCGTCCGAGGTCGCCCCGGCGACTCTCGAGGGGCAGATGTGGACTATCAAGCGCTACGTCGAGTTCCTCGAGGATCTGGGTGCGGTTCCAGAAGGGCATTCCGGCGCGGTTCGAATCCCCGACTTAGATCCGGAAGACCGGTCGAACAACACCAAGCTACACACCGACGACGCTCGAGCGTTGCTCCAATTCTATCGGAACGACGAGCAGCAATACGGCACCCGTGCTCACGCATTCCTCGAGCTCGCCTGGTTCACGGGAGCGAGACAGGGTGGGCTTCGAGCGCTCGATATTCGAGACGTGAATCTCGACGAGAATCCGTACGTCGATTTTCGACATCGGCCCGAGACGGGGACGCCGCTGAAAAACAAGATGGGCGGTGAGCGTCCCGTTGCACTCACGGAGACAATCGTCGACGTGCTTCGAACGTACCTTCGGAAGCACCGGTACGACGTGCACGACGAGTACGGTCGACAGCCGTTTCTCGCGAGTGCACAGGGACGACCGGGGAAGAACACGCTTCGAGTGTGGAGCTATCTGGCGACGCTTCCGTGTTTGTATTCTGATTGCCCGCACGGGAAAGAGCGCGAGACCTGCGAATGGACCGAGTACGCTCACGCGAGTAAGTGCCCGTCCTCGAGGTCGCCTCACCGGATTCGAACGGGAACGATCACCTGGCTACTGAACTGTGGGTGGCCGCCCGAAGACGTTTCCGAGCGGGTGAACGCGACGGTAAAGACGATCGAACAGCACTACGACAAAGCCGATCCGGAGGAACGCCGCAAGCGCCTTCGAGACCGGATGGAAAAGCGCCGCCGACCACTGCTTGCGGAACTCGACTTGTAGGTTCCAATCATGATACACGATTTCAGAAATCAACGGAGTGACCGTACCGAGCGTATCGCGTTTGTGGGTAAACCCGCGCTGCGCCGGCCCACTATAGTATACCGTCGGACAGAGGCTTTGATAGACTGTCGCCGGGAACGTCCTCCAGCGAAACTATCAACCGTTCTGTCCGACGGTATAGCCAGTGAAAGTCATTGCAAAACCTATCGCAAGCGGGCGTCGCGTAAGGTGTGTAACTCGTTTCGCTGGCTACTATAGATATAAAAACTTTTCCGCATTTCTTACAGATAGCGGCTGTTCTACGGGGTGGTCTACCTGGCGGTAAGTCACGGTGCCCTCGAGGAGCTCGTTACTGCCTGTCAACGTGCGTTACAGGAAGGTGCTTGCATCCGCTTCGACTTCAAATCTATCGGCGCTACTCGGAACACTTGTAGTGATTTCGACCAAACGACGTTCATCCTCGTCTATCGGTACCATTCGAGACTCTCGTCCAACGGTTGTGCCAGCACTGTCTTTGAATCTCAATGTGACTTCGATATCTCCCGATTGGCCATCATTTCGCACCAGGATTCGAAAATCGACAGTTCCACTGAGTGTACCCGAAATGGATTGATTCGCGTCAGCATCGACAACGACTGGATCGGGTCCGATCAATCCTACACATCCGACAAACGGAATCGTTGCAACAGTTGCACCAATGTATGTTCGTCTACGCATTCATCTGGACATATCACCAACGTGATTTGATCTTTTCGTCGGCTACCGATCGTGGTATTTGAGTCTGACATTCTCCAGACGGACGCCCTCACAAAGCGTACGTTCGTCGATTCACTGGTGGTACTTGCGCCTCAACGAACGCGTTCTCTCTCTAAACAGTATTTTCTTCGAGAACAACGCTGTTGTTCGCGGCGCTATTCTTTTATCCACTGGACACCTCATCGCCACGACATGGTCGAAGTAGACGCGGTACTGGAGTTACTCGGTGCTCAGCGACGGCGATATGCACTCTATTTCCTCGAGGAACAGTCCGAACCGGTTCCCATCGAAGCGGTAGCCGAAGCCGTTGCAGCAATGGAAGCAGCAGGCGACGACGCACCTGGGCCGGCTGACGTCAAAGTATCGTTACACCACAACCACCTCCAGAAAGCCGGCGAGTACGAGTTTATCCAGTACGACTCGGAGAAAGGCGTCGTCGAACTACTGGATTCACCACCGCAGTTCGACCTTTTACTCACGGTGGCGAACGTCCTCGAGCAACCCGAGTAAGCGTCTAAGATATCTCTCTATCAATACGAGTGACTGTCCATCTGCCTGTATCGACCACGGGTTCCATCTGCGGTCATTCGCCTGGATGCAAGGCGGAAGTTTACGGCAATAGCCGTGGGCGAAATTCGACTACAAGGGGTGCTGGGCACTCTGGAAGCTGGCAGTTGCCCTGAATACTCTTCTCTCGAGTATGAATCTTGGTGTTCGTTCCTTTCAACTGGGAATATACTCAGGAGTATTGGCCGTTCCGAGCCGATATCTCGTATGAACGCACGCTATACGCGACGGCAGACGATAGTCGCCGGTGCGTCTCTCGCTGCCGGCACGGCCCTGGCCGGCTGTGTCGGAATTGAGGACGAACCGAGTGAGACGAGTGACGACGATGCTGACGATGGTACCGCTCCGGAGGACGATGGCGAGACGGACGGGTCGCGGACTGGCCCGCTCGAGATCAGGAACGTTCAGGTCACGGCGACGGAACCGACAGGCTACGGCGAGTACGAACCGATCAGCGACAGGGTCGTCTCGGGTTCGGACCCGATCTGGTTTTACCTCGAACCGGTCGGAGTGACGACGGTCCCGACGGACGACGGCAAAGAGCGGGTCGAACTCTCGGGTGAACTCACGATTTCGACCGACGACACGACTGTCTTCAGTGACAGCATTCCCTTCGAGTACGAACTTCCTCCCGACCAGGTGGACCAACTGTATCTGACCGTCAAATTTACGCCGGGGTCGACCGGAGAACCCGGGCGGTACACCGCCGATATCGTCCTGCGTGACCAACAGCGCGAGGACGGCGGTGAGGCCAGGGCGACGACCGGATTCCGCATCGAGGACGACGAACCGAAACGACCGGACACCGACCTCGCTGTCGATACCTTCGAATTCGCTCAGGAGCGTCCGACTGGGTACGGCGAATACACACCGGTAGACGAGCTCGTCTTCGACCCCGACGAGACGATCTGGCTGTACATCGAGCCGGCGGATGTTGCCCTCGAGCGGCGGGGGGACGAAGACTGGTTCGAACTGGACGTGATAATCACTCTTTATTCGCCCGACGGCGACGATCACCGCCCGATTCGATCGACCGAAACGGGCCCTGTCCCGGCGGGGCAGACGCTCGAGGATCTGTACTTCGCCATCGACCTCAGTGCTCGAGACCCTGCAGTGGGAGAGTACACCGTCGAACTCGAGATGATCGACCGCGTTGCCCGGAGTGAGGCGACGGCGACTCGCACGTTCGAAATATACGACCGGGACCTCGAGTTACTCGAGATCTATCGGGAGTTTCTCGAAGAAGAGGGGATCGAAATCGAGCGGCTTACGATCCGTAATGAAACCATCTCGCTGAACTACCACTCGGCCTACGAGTACGATACGGAAGACTTCGGTGGCGAGATCGGCACTATCGCCGGCAGCTACGCGGTCTTCGTCGATGAGGGGTTTTCGGCTGCGCAACTTCGTGCGTCTGGAACGGATACCGCGGATCAGGAGTTCGCGTTCCGGGTCGAAAGTGACGTAGCACAGGCCTGGATCGACGACGAAATCTCCAGAGACGAGTACGTCGATCACGTCGTCGAGTCGATCAGACGACGCGATTGATAGCTGTTGAACCTGCCCGATGGAACAGATCATCGTCGTTACACTGAGCCTTTTGCGCATGCTCTCGCGGACTGAGTCGGCCCGTTTCGTTGCAACGTCTTTTAACCCGCCAGATGACCGGGATTTGTCGGGGCGTGGCTGCAACGGTCTGTTACTGTCTACCACGCCAACTTGGTATAGAAAATAACTGCGGCTGGCTCGGTGGCCGCTCCAGACAGTGACAATTAGCCCAGGAACGTCAGGGCTGTTTCAGTGTTTTCGTCGTTTTCGTCGTTTTCGTCGTCATCATCGAAGTCGTTTTCATCGTCATCATCAACCTCGTTTTCGTCCTCATCGAGTTCATCTTCGTCATCAATCTCTTCCTCGAGTTCGCTGGCATCGCCAAGAGTCACCGTTTCCGCGATGGAGTCCTCAATCGTCACCTCGCCGGCAGAGACGTACTCGATGGTCTCCCCATCACCGTTTTCAGCTTCATCGTCTTCTATCTCATCGTCTTCGGCTTCATCGTCTTCCATCTCGTCGTCTTCGGCTTCATCGTCTTCCATCTCGTCGTCTTCGGCTTCATCGTCTTCCATCTCGTCGTCTTCGGCTTCATCGTCTTCCATCTCGTCGTCTTCGGCTTCATCGTCTTCCATCTCGTCGTCTTCGGCTTCATCGTCTTCCATCTCGTCATCGGTCTCCTCGGACTCGAGTGACTCGATGGTCATCGATTCGATGGTGAGTGTCTCGATGTCGAACGTTTCGATCGTCAGTTGATCGATTTCCTGGGTTTCGGTTTCGTCATCGTCTTCCATCTCTTCGTCTTCGGTTTCATCGTCTTCCATCTCGTCGTCATCTTCTTCGGCTTCATCGTCTTCCATTTCATCATCTTCCATCTCGTCATCATCTTCTTCAACATCGTCTTCCTCATCATCGTCGTCATCGAACAGACCTTCGAAGAAGCCACTGATGCGGTCGAGGATACCATCGTCCTCTTCAACCTCGAGTTGCTCGATGGTTAGCTGCTCGACGTTCATCTCCTCGATCGTGACGTCATGAATGACGAGCTCATCGGCGTCTTCGTCGATGACGTCGGCATCATCGTGCATTTCGTCATCGTCTTCCATCTCGTCTTCATCGGCTTCATCTTCGTCGAGGTCGTTTTCATCGTCGTCGACCCCAACATCGTCATCTTCTTCGGTTTCATCTTCCTCGTCGAGGCCGTTTTCATCGTCGTCGACACCGACATCGTCGTCATCTTCCATCTCGTCTTCATCGAAACTGAGGTCGTCCATCGTGACGCCCTCGAGTTCGAGTGATTCGATCTCGATGTCCGAGATGGTTACTTCATCTTCGTCGGTGTCGACATCGTCGTCATCTTCCATCTCGTCGTCAGCGTCGGTTTCATCATCTTCTTCGGCTTCATCATCGAGGCCGTTTTCGTCGTCAGTTTCGGTGTCGTCAGTATCCGTATCGTCGGCTTCGTCATCCTCGTCGAGCTCTTCTTCGAGTTCGTCATCCTCGATATCGAGTTGCTCGACGTTGAGCTCCTCGATCGTCACGTTCTCGAGTGTGACGTCATCGAGTTCGAGTGATTCGACCTGGACGTTTTCCAGTGATGTGACGCTTACGTCTCCGGTTGTGTCTCCGCTAGTACTACTTGCCCCCGCAAGTGCTGGGCCGCCCGAAAGAGCGACCGCGAGTACGACGAAGACTACGCTCAGTTTGTACAGTCGTGATGCCATTGCCTCCATGGCTATTCCGACCTCGGGGGTAAAAGGAGCGACAGTTACAGGGACTCTATCCAGAAAAGGTAGTTTAATTTGCTTGAATGGCTTGCCGGGTCATCCGCCGTTGGCACGTCGATCGATAAACCGAGCGTCCGCTCTATCGACACCCGAACGCATTCCTCCACTGCTTGCATGTGCCACCAATAGGGGTTGAGACGGTCGAAAAGCGATATTACGACAAGGTGTGCTAGCACCTGTCGTTCACCACACTCACTCGGCGAAACGTGTTGCGGGGGCGGCGTTACCGCTACTCGAGACGTCGTCGTCGTAATGGTGACAGGCGACCAACCGCGTCGTGGCATCGGTAGCTGACTCATCGTCGGCTGCCAACTGGAGTTCCGCTGGCGAGATTTCTTCACAGGGGCTGGCAAATCCGTCAGCGAGCTGCCGTCGTGCGGCATCGAGTGATCCCGATTCGAGGGCATCGATAGCTGTCTCGAGCGCCGACTCGGCGGTCGAATCGGACAGCGTCGCCGGCAGACCGAACGCGTCACGGAGTGCCGTATCGAACGATGGGTCGGTTGTCTCTCTGGACAGTGCCGCGCCGTTCTGGAGTAGCTCTCTACTGTCGGTTTCGTCGTCCCACTCGTTTGCAAGCCGGAATCGGAGGGCTGTCACGCCGAGCCACTCCTCGCGTGGGAGGTCGATACCCTCGGGCTGGATAACCGCTGGACAGCGAGGGTGGAACCGACAGCCATTAGGCAGGTCCGTGGCGTCCGGCAATTCGTCGGTCCGTAACGCAGGACTCGAGGCCTCGGCGGTCGGGTCGAGACTCGGAACGGCTTCGACGAGTGACTGTGTGTATGGATGGGCCGGGTTCGTGAGGACGTCTTCGACGGCTCCTCGTTCGACGACGCGACCGAGATACATGACGGCCACGCGGTCGCAGAACCGGCGGACCAGATCGACATCGTGGCTGATGAGGACAATAGCGACGTCGAACCGGGATTGAACGCGGGCCAGTAACTCGAGGACACCCGATTTGGTTCGTCCGTCGAGCGCGCTCACCGGCTCGTCGGCGATGAGGAGGTCTGGATTCAACACGAGCGCGCGGGCCAGCGCCAGCCGCTGGCGCTCACCACCGGAGAACTCGTGGGGGTAGCCGTCGGCGGCGTCGGCCGGGAGGCCCACGTGTTCGATGGTGTCCTCGACGACGTGTCGCCGTCGCTCGGGGTCGGGAAGGCCGTGAATCCGAAGCGGCTCCTCGATGGCCTCGCCGACGGTCTGGCGCGGGTTGAACGCGGAGTCGGGATCCTGCAAGACGAGCTGAGCACGTCGGCGAAACCGTCGAAGTTCCTCGTCGTCGTAGCTCAGCACGTCCTCGCCGTCGAAGCGAACGTCGCCGTCGGTCGGGTCCTCGAGTCGTAACACCGAGAGTGCGGTCGTGGATTTCCCACAGCCGGATTCGCCGACGAGACCGACCGCTTCCCCGCGGGTGACGTCGAAACTGACGCCATCGACGGCGCGAACTGTCCCCGTCTGGCGACGAAGTAAGCCCTCGGTGATGGGATAGTGTTTCTCGAGGTTCGTGACCGAAAGGAGCGGCTCCTCACTCACCGTCTGACACCTCCGTCAGTGACTCGGCGGCAGTAATCGCGCCGGTTGCCCGCTCGAGAACTTTGTTTCGGTCCCGGTCGTCTCGGTAATAGATGCAGGCTGCCTGGTGGCCGGTTGATTCGTCCGGTCCGACAGCTTCGAACGCCGGACGTTCGGTCCGGCAGTCGTCGACCGTATGCGGACACTCTGACGCGAACCGACAGCCGTTGGCTGCAGGCTGCTCGCGTCTCTCCTGTGCTGTCCCGGTGAAACTGTCGAAGAGCGCCTGGGTGTAGGGGTGGGCTGGCGTCTCGAAGACAGCGTCGACGGGCCCGCGTTCGATCGGCTGTCCGGCGTACATGACGACGACGCGGTCGGCGAGTCTGGCGACGACGCGCAGGTCGTGGGTGACGAGTAACACCGTCAGGTCGCGCTCTCGTTTCAACCCCTCGAGTAACTCGAGAATCCTGGCCTGAATCGTCACGTCGAGCGCAGAGGTGGGCTCGTCGGCGATGAGCAGGTCCGGCTCGGCCGCGAGCGCTATCGCGAGAGCGACCCGTTGGCGCATTCCCTGGGAGAGTTCGTGTGGATAGCTGTCTATGCGTTCGCGGGGTCTCGAGAGGCCGACGGTCTCGAGCAGGTCGATAGCCTGTTCTCGTGGGGCTGGTTCCGGGTCGTCGTCGTGAAACGTGATGGCCTCGATGATCTGGTCGCCGATCGAATACACCGGGTCGAGGGCGTTCTGGGAGTTCTGGAACAGATAGGCGATTCGGTTACCGCGAATCGTTCGCAACGTTGCCTCGTCTGCCTCGAGCAGGGCTTCACCGTCGAATCTGACCGAGCCCGACACGTCGATTTTCGGACTCGAGACGAGACCCGTGATCGAATCGCAGGTGAGCGATTTCCCGCTCCCGCTCTCGCCGACCAGACAGACGGTTTCGCCGCGGGTGACGGTCAGGTCCATACCGTCGACAGCTTTCAGGACGCCATCAGGTGTTCGGATGTTCGCACGGAGATTCTCGACGGTCAACAGTGGCTTACTCATGGTCACCTCGAGGGTCGAGTACGTCTCTGAGGCCGTCGCCGGCGAGTTTGAAGGCGGCGACGGTCGCCATCAAAACGAGCGCGGGGGCCGTCGAATTCCACCAGACATCGAGCGGGTGTTCTCTGAACAACCCTTCGGCGATGGTCATTCCCCAGGATTGGAAGCTGACGTGGAAACCGAGAAACGAGAGGGCGGCTTCGGTGAGCACCAGTACGGCGATCAGATGGAAGGTTGCGGGGACGATACTGTTCGTGATGTTCGGGAGGACGTGTCTACGCAGAATGTAGGGGTTGGATGCCCCGATCACGCGGGCGGAACGGACGTACCCTTCCTCCCGGCGCTGGAGGGTTTCGCTGCGGACGATGCGAGCGATGCCGCCCCAGGAGAGCAAACCAAACGCAACGAGGAGGACGAACATGGAGTTGCCGACGAACAGGTAGGCGATCAGGTACAGCACGATCGCGGGGACGCTGAGCTGGACGTCGACGTAGCTCATCAGCAGGTCGTCGAGCAGGCCGCCGTAGTAGCCGGCGACGACGCCGACGAGGGTCGCTAGCGGGACGATCACGCCGATGGTCACGACCGTGGCGTACAGGACCGGCCGACTGCCGATAATCAGTAAATCGGTCATTTTGTACCCCCAGCGGTCGGTCCCGAGGGGGTACGTCCAGGTGCCGTGACAGCGCCGTTCACCGACGGCTTCGCCCGTGACCGTGCCGACGCAATCGGTGCGTGTCGACATATACGGCCCGTCGAAGCCGACCGGCGGTTGAAACTGATCCGGGCCGGGATTTCCAGTTTCCATCGTTAACTTTGGCTGTAGCCCTGACAGCACCGCATAGAGGGCAATGGTGAGTACGCCGGTCAAAACCCCCAGGCTCACCAGCGTCAGCCACCGGCCCCGGAGTCGCTGGGCAATCCGTCTCACTTCGCGCCGGCCTCGTTTGCCGACTCGAGGAACCAGACCGAACGCCACCCCGACGACGACCGCGAGCAATAACAGCCAGTCTTCTGGGCCGACTGCCCACGACAGGACGAGATACAACTCGCCCGTCGAACGGTGATAGAGATACACTGCGGCGAGCAACACCAGTCCAAACGCGAAGACGGTTCGCTCGGGGCCGCCGCTCCGGTCGGTCGGCGACACGTGCTCCCACTCGATTTCCTCGAACGCGGCTTGCTGATCGGTATCGGATGCAGCGGGAGGAACCTCCGACGGCCCATCGGCGTTCGTCATCGATTGTCGTACGAATCGCTCTCGCGATGTCGAATAAGTGTTGTGCAATCTTCAGGACCGCCACGTTGATATAGTCGGCTACGGATACCTCGAACGAATCGTGTTGGGTCTGTACAGTCACGTCGAGGGTGAACGCTGATGTCGCTCGCCAGACTCCTGCTCGAGCGAATCGTCCTCGGCGCCGTCGCCATCTGGGCCGTCCTCTCGTTGCTGTTTGGGCTGTTTACGGTGACTGGCGACTGGGCGCTCGACCGGATGTTGGCGGTCGCCGGCTACGGCGGGGCCGATCCCGAAGAACTCGCGGAGATGCGAGCGGAGTTCCTGGCCGAACGAGGGCTCGATAGGCCGCTTTCCGAACAGTACATCGACTGGATTGGCAACATGGTCACGCTCCAGTGGGGGTCGTCCTGGCAGAGCGGTGAGGCGGTGTTCCCGATGGTGGTCGAGGCGACGTGGCGAACGGCAGCGTACGTGGTCCCGTCGATGGTGCTCGCGACGGCTATCGGTCTCGCTATCGGGCTATACGCCGCGTCGAACGCCCGATCGCTCCGTGGGGAAGGGGTGACGGCGACCGTTTATTCGCTGTTCGGGGTCCCGAACTTCTGGATCGGGTTTTTACTGCTGACTGCGGCGTCGACCGCGACCGTTGGCTTTCAGTGGCGACGGGAGTTCAACTTTATTGGGGAAACCCAGTTACCGTTCGTTTACGAGTACGTCCTGCCGGTCGTGTTGGTGACGACGACTCTGGCCGCCGCGGTCGTGAGCTACACCCGGGCGTACGCGCTCCAGTATTACAGCGCCGACCTCACGAAACTCGTTCGGGCGAAAGGCGGCGGGCAACGGGACGTCAGTCGCCACGTCCTTCGCAACGCGGCGATCCCACTCGTCTCGTTGATTTTCGCCGAAACGCTCGCGTTGCTCGCCATCTCCGTCATCGTTATCGAGGCCGTTTTCGGCATTCCCGGCCTCGGCTCGCTGTTTTACAACTCGGTCTGGTCGCGTGATATGCCTGTTATCCTCGGCGCGACCGTCGTCATCGTCGCCTTCGGCGTCGTCGGCAACATCGTACAGGACCTGGCGTACTCCTGGCTCGACCCCCGCGTCGATACCGGCTCGAGATGAGTTGTCACGGCGGCCGGTGGCTCTTTCCCGAATCGTGGCACAACTCCACACACCGGCGGTGCATTAAATAGTACGTGTTGGACAGTGTACACGTATGTCTGAGGAGTCACCGCCATCTCCCTCGAGTGAAACGCTCCGGGACCTGTCCGGACTCGACCCAGAAACCTACTACGACGAGTACGGGCACGAGGAGTGGGACCGCCTCGAGGCCACCCTCGGCGGCCATCTCGAGTTCGAGGGGACGACCGACTACCTGCGCCGGTACCTCCCCGACGCCACCGACGAGTCGAACCCGCCTCGAGTGCTCGATGCCGGGGGTGGCGCCGGGCGCTATAGCGTCTGGCTCGCCGAACGCGGCTACGAGGTCACGCTCGCGGATCTGAGCCAGCGCCAGTGTACGATCGCTCGAGAGAAGGCTCGCGAACACGACGTTGCCGCCAGCGTCACCGTCGAACGCGCCGACATCCGGCAGCTGCCGTTCGACAGGGATCGGTTCGACGCGGTCTGTTGTACCGGCGGGCCGCTCTCCCATCTCACCGAAGAAACCGACCGATCGCAGGCGCTCGAGGAACTGCGCCGGGTCGCTCGAGCCGATTCGCCCGTCTTCGTCTCGGTAATGGGGCGGCTTGCCGTCCTACAGAACCTCGTCCGTTCAGTGGGATACGCCCCGGGCGTTCCGGCCCTCGCTACCGACGGTACGTACGATGCTGCGTTCGCCCGCGAACATCTCGATCACCTCGAGGAACCCGGCTTCACAGCGTGTCATTTCTTCCGGGCACCCGAACTCGAAGCCGTCCTCGAGGCGGCCGGATTCCGCGTCGAGGCGCTGGCCGGCCTCGAAGGATTCGCCGCGAACGTTGGCGAACGACACGATCTCGAGGATCTCGATGCGGACGTCGTTGACAGCGTTACCGAGGCGGTTCGCGAACACCGGACCGACCCCGCGGTCGTCGATCTGTCCAACCACATCCTGGCGGTCGCTCGAGTGTGATTCGACCGTTTCGAAGCCTGAAAACCCAAACTCTGCTTTCTGTACCAAATTGGTATAACGACAAAAGCCAAGTATCGCCTCGCTTTCCTCGCCAACGCGTACCGCGAATCCACAAACCTACTTCACGGATTGTGCCCATGACTCGAGTATGCAGGCTGTGACCTTCACCGGCCACGGGGGCACCGACGTGATCGAGTACGCCGAGGTACCCGACCCGACGGTCGGTCCCGAGGACGTGCTGATCGACGTGAAAGCTGGCGCACTCAACCACCTCGACGTCTGGACGCGCCGTGGGTTGCCTGGACTCGACCTCGAGATGCCCCACATCCCCGGCAGCGACGGAGCGGGTGTCGTCGTCGAGACTGGCGAGCGCGTCACTCGGTTCGAACCGGGTGATCGGGTCGCGCTCTCCGCTGGCGTCTCCTGTGGCGAGTGTGAGTTCTGCCGGGACGGACAGGCCCCGCTGTGTGTCAACTACCACGTCATCGGCGAGCACGTCCCCGGCATTCACGCAGAGTACGCCGCGATCAACCAGAACAACCTCGTTTCGGTACCCGCGAGCGTCGACTGGACGACGGCGGCCTCGAGCACGCTCGTCTTCCAGACCGCCTGGCGAATGCTGATCGACCGCGCAGATATCAGCCCCGGTGAGTCCGTCCTCGTTCTGGGTGCGAGCGGTGGCGTCGGTCACGCCGCACTCCAGATCGCCGACTACGCGGGCGCTGAGGTGTTCGCTACGGGCTCGAGCGAAGACAAACTCCAGTACGCCGAAGCGCACGGGGCCGACCACGTCGTCAACTACGAGGACGAAAACTTCGCCGACTGGGTCCGCGCGGAGACGGGGAAACGCGGTGTCGACGTCGTCGTCGATTACATCGGTGCGGGCACCTGGCGCGATTCGATCAAGAGTCTCGCGAAAGGCGGGCGACTGGTCACCTGTGGCGGTACGGCAGGCCCGAGCCCACAGACCGACATCCCTCGCATCTTCTGGAACCAGCTCTCGATTCTCGGCTCGACGATGGCGACGCCCGGCCAGGTCGACGACGTCATGGCACTCGTCTGGGACGGCACCTTCGAGCCGGCGATTCGAGCCGAACTCCCGATGAGTCGGACGGCCGAGGCCCACGACTACCTCGAGGGACGCGAGGGCTTCGGCAAAGTGGTCGTCCGTCCGGACAGCGAACTCGAGTAGGAACCTTCGATTTGCTACCGCATTCAAAGTAGCTTCGGAAGTTGAACCAAATTTCGCACACGACGCCGAAACCGTGAGGGCTATGCACACGCAGCCTGAAATTTCGGTCGTGACCTCGAGCGACGACGGCTACGTACACGATCCGAACGCGTTCGACGAGGACGGCTCTCGAGTGGAGGATGCTGACGCCGGTGATGAGACCGAAAGCGACGACGCCTGGCTCGAACAACCGGTCCATCCAGAGAACGCTGACAGAGAGTTCGGCCGGCGGGGCTGGATTCTCGTTGGCGTCATCGTCATGGCGTTCATCGTCGCTCCCGGTTTAATTCTGTTGACACCGCCAGATACGAGCTATCTGTTTGCCCTTCTTATATTGCCACTCGTCCCGGCCCTCCTGTTGGCAGCGACGGCGGTGTGGGCGACGACGCGACCCTGAGTGGTTCGTCACGCCTGAACGTGTGGGCCGAACCGATAGTGGTTGTCAGGTTCGGCTCACAGGTCGACGCGTGACGGAGTACTGAGTTCTTTTTCGAGTGCCAGCAACTGTCCGCGAACCTCGACACGTCCGTTCTCGAACGGTTACTGCAAGTTCGGGTGGGTATCCAGAGGGATTAACGTAGCCAGCCGGCGGTTTCGAAGTACGGCTGTCGACGTTGTGCCTCGATTCTTCGTCGGTACCGATGAACGCCGACGATACTCCCTCTCACTCGAGCAGTTCGATAGTTCTGCCACTCCCTCAGGCGTCGACATCGACGAACTCGTCGTAAAATTCCGGGGAGAGATGCGTTCGTTCCCAGTCTTCTCGAGCGTCCTCGCCGATCACTGAGGCCCAGACGGTGAGAATCAGGACGAAGAGCCCGAATCCCGGGAGCGCGCCGTGGGCGACGGTGATCATCGGTTCGATGACGAACCAGCCGACGAACCGCGAGATGAGTCCCGACACGTCGGGACCGAACAGCAGCCAGCGGGCCGGAAACGGAGCCAGCGTGAGGATAGCGAGGGGGTACGGAATCGCGTTCAACACGGGCCCGCCGTAGCCGCGGACGAACGCCAGTCCGAAGTAGCCCCAGACGGCGATTCCCGCCGCCGCCGTCCCGACGCGCTGGGGTTCGATGGCTGCCTCGAGGGCCAGCACGGACAGCGAGTCGTAGACGAGCGCGACGGCCCCGAAGTACGCGAGCCAACAGACGAGGACGCCGCCAACGATTGTGAGTGCGTGCTGGCGGGTGCTCTGGGTCGCAAACGGGGCTGCACCGAGCGGTCGTTCCATCTACGTCTCGAGAGGGCGACCGGCCTGTTGAACGTTGCGAGTGACGATGGTGGCTCTCATCGGGTTCCCACGTGACCGGTTTCGCCGTACGAGGGTGCAATCGCGTCCGGGGCCGAACCGTATTTATCGCTGCCGTGACTGTCACCACGCATGAACGTAGCCGAGGCCTCGAACGCGAGTGAGGCCGTGCTCGAGGAAGTCCAGACCGCCGTCATCGGCGAGCAACAGCTGTTCGAGACGATCATGACTGCGATCGTTGCCCAGGGCCACGTCCTGCTCGAAGACGTGCCGGGCACCGGCAAGACACTGACCGCGCAGTCGATTGCGACCGCGCTCGACCTCGAGTTTACCCGGATCCAGTTCACGCCAGACTTGCTACCGGCCGACATCACCGGCACCCACATCTACAACGAACACGAGGCGAGTTTCGAGTTCGAACGCGGGCCGGTGTTCGCCAACGTTGTGCTGGCCGACGAGATCAACCGCGCCCCGCCGAAGACGCAGGCGGCGTTGCTCGAGGCCATGGGCGAAAAGCAGGTGTCCGTCGCGGGCGATACCTACGACCTCCCGGAGCCGTTTTTCGTCATCGCGACCCAGAACCCCGTCGAACAGGAGGGGACGTTCCCACTTCCGGAAGCCCAGGTCGACCGCTTCATGGTCAAGACGACTATCGGGTACCCCAACCGGGTCGGCGAACTCACGCTGATAAACCGGCGTGCGGACCGACACGCCCGGACGCCGACCGTTTCGCGCGTCGTCGACCGGGAGACGGTACTCGATATCCAGACAGTCCCCGAAACGGTCGTCGTCGACCCGGTCATCCGGGAGTACCTCGTCGACGTCTGTCGAGCGACGCGCGAGGACAGTCGCGTCGACGTCGGCGTCTCACCGCGCGGTGTCCAGCGCCTGTTCGAGGCCAGTCGTGCTCGAGCGATGCTCGCCGGCCGCGATTACGTCGCACCCGAGGATATTCAAGCGATTGCCCACGCGGTGCTCGATCACCGTCTCGTCCTGACGACGGAAGCCGACGTCCGTGGAGTCGACTCGTCTACGGTCGTCGACAGCGCGCTCAACAGCGTGCCCGTGCCGTCGATGGTCGAAGAATAGCGCTTCGAACTGACTATTTTCGGAGTACCAGGGCGACGAGTGCGAGCGTCACTAACCCGGTCGCCAGCGCGGCGGCGGCCAGTCGACGGTCGATCAACGGGACGTCAGTCGCGACCCAGCGATACAGGCCGACGGTCCCGAGTGCGATGAGTGCGCCCGTGACCACGGACCCGGCCGCGTGGACGAGTTCGGCCCGCATCGTTGCGGCTTCACGCCCCAGTTCGGCTCTGATACCGTCTGCGTACTCGCCGATGTCCCAGATGACGAACGCACTCCCAGCGGTCCAGATGGCGGTCTCCGGGCGGCCGATGATCGCAAGCGAAATCGCCAGGCCGAACACGCCGATTGCGGCGAGTGCGGCCCCGATCGCCCGTGGCGGCAACACGCGAATCGTCCGGAGCGTCGACACCGTCCCCAGGAGAGACGCAAGCATTCCCAGCGCGACGATGATCAGCGCCGCGACGAGCCCGAAGGTCGGGAACTCGAGCAGCAACTCTGCGAGCGATTGCGGTTCAAGTTGGACGATCAGGGACTCAAGCGTTGCCTCGATAGCCGGGTCGGCCACGGCGTATGCCAGTCCCAGCGCGAGCACGACGCCGCCGGCCATCGGGGCACACACTCGAGCGAGCACGCCAGCCAGTCCGCGTCTGAGTGCTCGTCGTACCCACTCGCCGAACGCAGCGAGCACCAGCACGCCAAGCAGGGCGAGCAACAGATACCGCAGTGTACCCGACGTCAGCAAGCCCGCCAGCAGGCTGCCAAGCGGTGCCGGAACCTCGGCCTCGAGTTCGAACGGCGTGAGGGGAATCTCCTCGAAGGACTCGAGGACGACGGGGACGAACACGGCTCCAAGCCCGAGCACGATCGAGCCCCGGATCACGAGGCTACACCCACGGCCGACCCCGGCTACGGCGTTCGAGAGGGCATCCCGTCGGTCTGGCGGTACCAGTCGTTCGAACGGGAGATACCGACTCGTAAAGCCGAGGGCGAGTGCGACTGCGATGGTCAGTCCGAAAAACGAGAGCGCGGCCATCGATTGACTCGGCTCGACGACGAATTCGAGGGCGAGTGCACCGATGTCGACCACTGCAGCGCGGGCCTGCTCGCGGACACCGGCTTCTGGCAACACTCGGATGACGACGACGCCAATGACGCCGAGTGCGGCCAGCGTCGCTCCCGTGGCAGCTTTCCTGGCGCCAGCGTCGCCGAGTTTGTCCCAGGAGACGAGCGTTCCGGCCAGCGCCGCGAAGATGAGTGCCCAGACAGTGACGGCGGCGAAGGGGCCGAAGCCGGCGATGCCGAACGCGAACGCCCAGGCGACGACGATGGGTGCGGCTACCATGACGGACGTCGGCACGGCGAGCGCTCCGCCGACGGCTCGAACGGCGGGGTTGGGACTCGCGAGCAAGACCGCGGTGAGCGCCGCTACGACGCCTCCTGCCGTGGCGACGGCGGCGAGGCGTGCCCCGATGAGTGAACCGCCGACGACCAGACAAACCAGCAGCGTCAACACCAGCGTCGCGATGTCACTCGCGGTCGGACGGGCCAGGGCGATTCTGGTCCGTTCGAGTGCGCCGGCGACGCCACGTCGCCCGAGCATCGTTGCCGTCGCCCGTGCGCGCTCGAGGCGACTTTTGTCCGGTTTCGTGCTTCCGTCTCCGGACGGAGAGTGCTGGTCTCGTTCCGTGCCGTGTGTGTACTCTGTCATTGTCTGTTGGCTGCCAGTCGCAGGGCCTGGACGAGTTCGACCGAAAGCTGTTCACTGAGGTCCCAGTCGACGACGACTGATCCGACGCTTCGAACCGCATCGACGCGGTTTCGTCGCTCGAGAGCGGCGACTGACGCCCCCGGCGTCGTTTCCGTCTCGCTCACGCCGGTCGTCATATCCGGGCTGACGACCGTGACGGTTCGACCGCGCAACCGGAGCTGCTCGACCAGGTCGACGGCCGTCTGGTCGGTCAACGGCGTACAGAAGACGACCTGTGCGTTACGCGGGAGGCGTTTCTCGAGGTCGACGGCGAGTCGGCCCCCGTCGGCGATCACCTTCCCTGATCCCGAACCTGCGGATGCCTCCTCGACCGCGTCGTCTACCCGTCGTCGCACGTCGGTGCCGGCGCCGGGGTCGATCCAGGTGTCGTCCTCGAGCATCGCGAAGCCGGTTCGGTTGCCGTCGTCCAGTGAGGCCAACAAACCACGAGAGGCCGCATACATCGTCAGGTCGAACGAGTCGGGGCCACCTGAGATGGAGTCGAGGTGAACGCCCGTTCGATCGTCGACGAGGAAGACCATCGTGACGGCGCGTTCGACGCGATGTTCGATGGTCGCGAGTTCGCCCGTTCGAGCGAGGCGATGCCAGTCGATTCGGTTGATCGGATCGCCGTGGCGGTACTCCCTGGCGGCGTAAAACTCGATGCCGCTGCCGCCCTCGTCGGTCGGTGCTCGACCGACGAACTGGATGGTCTGATCGCGAATCGAAAACGAATCGAGCAGGGTCTCACAGGTGAGCGAGGCGGTCCCGTCGGCTTCGAGCTCGAGGGTGTCGAGGGCGCTCGAACTGAGATTTCGGGTTCGAATCTGCGGTTCGTCGAAGTGGTATTCGCCGCGAGGGGGCAACAGTTCGTACTCGTGGGTGACGGTCTCGTCGGGACGGACTGCGGTTGCAAACGCGGGCGTGCCGGACGTAACGGGAACGCTCTCGGGCACGCCGTCGACGATTCGGACGTCTGGAAGGACGCGGTCGCCGTGGTTCGTCACCGCGAGGGTAACGCGGACGGGTTGGCCTGGCCTGGGTCGTTCCACGTCGAGTGACCGTTCGATCGCCAGCGTTTCCGGCGGGCCGGCACTGGCGACGCCCACGAGGACGTAGCCCAGGGGGACGACCGCGAGCATGAATAGCGCTGGCGCACCGAGGGTGACGGCGAGCAGGCTCACGGCGAGCGAGACGATGAGCGCACCCTGCCAGCGGGGAACGCGCTGGCTCACGCCGTACGCACCTCCCCGGACTGGTGGTTGGCAGTGTTGGTGGCCTCAGTCCTCCGTCTCTCGGGTTCCGTTCCGAGCGCGTCGATAGCCTCGATCGTGTACTCGACGCTTCGGTGAAACGGGTCGGAGGTACTCACGAGATCGTACAACCAGACCGAAAGCGGGAGTGAGGGCCCGTCCTCACCCGCCAGGAACGCGGCCGCGCGGACGTCGTCGGTCCACTGGCCGGTTTCGATGGCGCGCACAGCGGCCTCCGGATCGGTGCCGTCTCCGTACGTCTCGGCGGCAACCCGTCTGAGCGTCTCTCGTAGCCGCGTTCTCGATTCCTCCCGTTGCCACCGAGCCTGGTCTTCGTATGCTGTCGCTCTCTCGAGAAACGCGTCGAACTCGCCACCGGGTGGGGAGCGTTTCGTGGTGCGAGCAAAGGCCCTCGACGGCGAGTCGGATGCTGTCTCGCCGAGCGACGTCGGTGGCTCCCCACGCAACCGGCCCGTAATCCACAGCGTCGCCCCGATTACGAGCAGACTACCGACGAGTCCGAACAGGACGACTCTGGGGTCGAGTGCAACCAGCACTGGCTCGAGTTCGGGGACGGTCTCGAGGAGCGCTTCGGGTCGATACAGGAGGACGACGCCAAAACCGAGCGATGCCGCTCCGAGCACCGTCGCGGCGAGCAGGCCGGTCGTCGATGGCGTCCGACTCATCTGTCCTCCGTTGGGCCGACTCCAGTCGGTTCACCAGCGCTTCCCTCCGCCTCGGCTGACGGCTCCTCGAGGGCGGCCTGTAACGTTGCTTCGGCTTCGGTCGTCTGCTCGAGTCGGCGTTCGGGGTCGCGGTCGCCGTACTCGACGTCACGGAACGCGTCGGCGATGGTATCGACCGGTTCGGCCGGCACGCCCTGTGATTTTACGTCGTGTGCGACGTCGGTCGGCGTGGCGACGTTGAGTGGATACACCGTCGACATCGACTCGAGTCGATAAAACGAACGACGGATTCGCTCTCGTGCAGACGACTGGACCTCCTCGTCGATGTCGGCAGCGGCCGCTTCACTCCTGTTGTCACCGACGATAGGCAGCGAGGCGCGGACGTCGCCTGCTTTCTGTCGCATCGACGCCAGTGCACCGACGAGTGCGGTGACGATCAACCCCGGTATTTCGGCGACGGATTTGACTCGTGCCAACGCGCTCACCGCTCGCTCGAGGAGTTGTGAACAGGCGACCACGGCACCCATAACCAGCGAGACGAGTCGACCCGGAATCGCTCGCAACGTCGCTATCGGGTCGTCTTTCGTCAGGAAGACGTAGGCGACGACGACCACCACGACGGCGAGAACCGCGGTCAACAGCGGCCGGTCACCGAGCGGTCCGAGCGATTCGGTTATCGAGGCGACGATCCCTTCGTCTTCGTCGCTCGAGTCGTCAGTATCGTCGCTCGAGTCGTCAGTGTCGTCCAAGTTGCCAGTATCGTCGCTACTTCCCTCATCGGTCTCGTCCGTGGACGGTTCGTCACTCGAGCCGTCGGCGTCGTCGATCTCCGAACCGTCGTCGTCAGTTGCGTCTCCGTCCGCGCTCGAGTCATCAGTTTCGTCTCCGTCATCGTCGGCCGTCGAGTCGTCGGTACTGGTTTCCGAGTCGTCGGTGTCGTCGCTCGAGTCACCCATCGGGTCACTCGAGTCGTCTCCGTCATCTGTCGTGGCGTCGGTGTCGTCACCCTCGTCAACATCGTCGTCGGCAGTTGCTCCACCGTCGTCGGTTTCGCCATCCTCGTCAGGGTGTTCACTGTCGTCGGTCGTCTCCTCGTCACCATCGTCCCAGGTACCATCGTCGTCTCCGTCATCCATCTCGCCGCTCTCCGTGCTGTCTGATCCGTCAGCATCGAAGCCATCGGCACCGTCACTGCCGTCGTCGGACCCGTCACTGTCGGTCGAACCGTCGAAATCCATCCCACCGTCTGCCACGGTGTCGTCACCCACGGCGTCGCCGAACCCACCGTCGAGGCCGCTGCTCGAGGTCGGGACGTCCAACAGGCCGCCTGAAGAGGTTTCGGCCCCGCCGAGGCCATCTCCGGTCATGCCATCGTCGTGGTCGCCTTCTGCATCGAGGTCGGCGTTGGCGGGCAGACCGTCAGTCGAGCCGCCCATCGCCGCGTATACGGCACCCAGTCCGAACAGGGCGTCGCTCATCTGGGGGTCGGTGAGGTGATCGCCCTGCAGCTCCATTCCCGTCAGGACGGCTGCGCGGGTGATGTCGCCCTCGAGTCCGCCCTCGCCTTCGGCACCGCCAGCCATCGCACCGGCCGGCACGGAGCCACCGTCGAGCTGTAAACTCGAGCCCTCACCCGCTTCGATCCCTTCTTCGAGGGCTTCGGGGTCGATATCACCCTCCTCGATGGCCTGTTCTAGCTCCTCGGGATCGATGTCGCCCGCTTCGATTGCCCGTTCAAGCTCCTCGGCATCCATCTCGCCGTTCTCGATGTCGCTCTCGTCTACCCCCTCGAGTGTGGACGATTCATCCCCGTCGGCGTGCTCGAGCGCCGAGCCGAGTACCGCCTGCTGGACGGCTCGTTCGTGCTCGGCTGCGACTCCTTCTTCCCCCAGCATGGCTGCTGCTGGGGTATCTGCAGCCAGCATGGGCATCGCGCTCGAAGCGAGAAGAATACCTCCGATTGCACACCCAATTGCAATGACGGCAAGCAGCCGTCGTATCCCATCCGATGATCCCTCCATTCAGGTAGGACAATACGTCAGTTGTATTTACATCTTATTGCAGATGCAAGACGGTAGGCGGCGCTGGATGACACTCCTCTCGAAAACCAGATTGTCACAGTACGGCACTCGAGCGCGACGCGGTTTCTATAGTAGTCAGTGAACGTCATTGCACACCCTCTCGCAAGCTGGCGTCGCGTTAGGTGTGTAAATCGTTTCACTGGCTACCATAGATGGCGATGGCTCGAAACGGAACGCTGTCCACTGCGCTTCGGTGTTCAGGAGCCCCAGAAGTTTTCCCGACTTCCCAGTTGCTCACGTGGCCGACGTCGCCCGGATTTCTCCTCGTCATCCTCCGCGGATGCTTCGTCCCCGTCGTCATCGTCGTCCGCATCTTCATCTTCACCCTCGGCTTCCTCGTCGACTTCCTCGTCGGCTTCGAGTGGGAGTCGTTCGAGTACGTCCGCTCGAGCGTGGTTGCTGTGGACGCGGGTGATCTTCGCGCGAACGCGGGCTTTCGGGAGGACGCCGTCGATCATGACGATGAAGCCGTCTTCGGTGCGGCCGACGCCGGCACCGCTTTCGTGCATGTCGACGACGTCGACGATGACTTCTTCGCTGGGTTTGACCGGCTGTGTCTTCAGGTCCTGGATAGGCTGGCTGTAGTGGTTACACCATTCTTTGCCGCCACGGTCGCCGTAGTGGCTACAGCCCATGCCGCTGATTCGCTCTGAGAAGCTCGGGCAGTCGTCTGCGAGTGGACAGTCCGCCATGGCGTCTACTACCTGTGGTATCGTTAAACCGCTTCCGGAAGCGAGCCACGGCTCCTCCGATGTATTCTACAACTCGTGAAACTGTAACGAACCGACTCGTCTGAGCGTCCCTCGAGACGAATCAACTCGACGCCCGATAATCGCGGTTTCGAAAACGTTTACGCACAGGAGACCACAATCTATCATGATGAAGGTACTCGTACCGGTCAAAGAGGTTGTCACCGTCGACGACGCGTTCGAGATCGACGGCACCGCTATCGACGAGCGCTATCTGAGCGCCGATCTCAACGAGTGGGACGATTACGCCATCGAGGAGGCCGTCCAGCTCCAGGAAGACGGCGTCGTCGACGAGGTCGTCACCGTCACGATCGGTGACGAAGACACCGAACAGACGATCCGGCAGGCCCTCGCCAAGGGTGCCGACCGCGCTATCCGGGTGTGGGACGACGCCCTCGAGGAGGTCGACCTGCTGGACGTCGGTGCGAAGGTCGCGATTCTCGAGTCAGTGGTCGAAGCCGAAGAGCCGGACCTCGTGCTGACTGGCGTACAGTCGGGCGACGACAGCTTCGGGGCGACAGGCGTCGCACTGGCTGAAGCCGTCGGGACGCAGTGGGCAGCGGTCGTCAACCAGCTCGACCTGGATAACGGCGCCGACGTAGCGTCGGTTCACCGCGAACTCGAGGGCGGGATGGAGGAGCTGACTGACGTCGACCTGCCGGCGGTACTGTCGATTCAGACGGGTATCAACGAGCCGCGGTACGCGAGTCTCCGGGGCATTCGGATGGCCCAGCGCAAGGAACTGGACCACCAGACACTGGCGGACCTGGGTGTCGAGACCGAGGCTGTCGCGGGCGACCTCGAGTTGACGTCGATGTACGAACCGGAGAGCGAGAGCGATACGACCGTGTTCGACGGGAGCGCCGACGATACGGCTGGACAGTTGGCTGAACTGCTGCGCGAGAAGGGGGTGGCCCAATGAGCGATATCCTCACCATCGCCGAACACCGCCAGGGCGAACTTCGTGACGTCAGCCTCGAGTTGCTCACGGCGGGTGCGGAACTGGCCGAAGAGACCGGCGGCGACCTGCACGTTGCCGTCATCAGCGGCGATGTAGACGCCTACGCCGAGGAACTGGACCGCGAGGGCGTGGACGCAATTCATACCGTCGCCTACGGCGAGGAGTTCAACCACGACGTCTATACGCAGGCGGTGACCCAACTGGTCGATTCCATCGGCGCGAGTTACGTGCTTGGGGCGAACAGCGTGAACGGCCTGGATTACCTGCCCGCGGTGGCGACCCGACTCGATGTACCGCTGGTGACCGACGTGGTCGGCCTCGAGACGGCTGGGGAGACGCTGACGGCGACGCGCGAGATGTACGGCGGGAAAGTCGAAACGACCGTCGATGTCGAGGAAACGCCTGCGGTGGTAACGATCCGTGGCGCGGAGTGGCCCGTCGCCGAAGGCGAGGGTTCAGCCGCCGTGGAGGCATTTGAGGCGGAGATCGACGAGGACGCCATCGGCTCGAGCGTGAACGGATTCGAGGAAGTCGCGGGCGGCGACGTGGACATCAGCGAGGCGGACCTGCTGGTGTCGGTCGGCCGCGGTATCGACGAAGAGGAGAACCTCGAGTTGATCGAGGAGTTGGCAGCGGCGCTAGATGCGACGATGTCGTCGTCACGGCCGATCGTGGACGCTGGGTGGCTGCCGGCGAACCGACAGGTCGGTCAGTCCGGCAAGGTCGTCACACCAGATGTCTACATAGCGATCGGTATCTCCGGCGCTGTACAGCACGTTGCAGGGATGAAAGGGTCAGATACGATCGTGGCGATCAACACGGACCCGAACGCGCCGATCATGGACATCGCGGATTATGCGATTCACGACGATCTGTTCGACGTGGTGCCGGCGCTGATCGAGCAGTTCTCGTAAGTTGCTCACGCGAGCGGAGCGAGCGTGTTTTTTGGCCGAGATTTTTGGAGGTTGGTTCACGGCGGTTGTGTTGCGAGGATCCACCCGTCATCCGTGAGTCAACCCCTCGAGCCGACTGGATTGATAGTCGGTGGTGGGATCCTTCACCGCTCATGTGAATATGGAATTAGTAGTGTGTTACTATTAACACGCAACTAACTCCCTCCACACAGTCTCGGTAAAACTCAAATCGGAGGTCTCGAGCGAGTAAATCTGTCGTGAAATAATACAGCACACTTACCACTTAATTTGGTTGGATATTAGATAGTTTTACTATATATCTCCCGATAGAATTATGGCGGTATTCTCGAATGCTGAGTGTATGTCTTCACCCCCTACAAGACGTTCGGTGCTATCGACGCTTGGTGCAGGCGGTTTGGGTGCGTTGGCAGGCTGTCTCAGTGACATAGGCGGGCTGTCGTCGGATTCCGAAGCGGACGCGGTCGGCGGCACTGATCGGACGATACAACTCGGGATTATGCAACCGTTGTCCGGTGATCTCGGGGCGGTTGGCAACCCAATTGCGGATGCCGCCGAGTTGCCAGTCACACAGGTCCGGGATGCCGTCGATATCGGTATCGAGTACAATACCGTCGACACCGGTGCTGATCCGATCAGGGCGATTGAGAAAGCGGTGTCGCTCGTCGAGGCTGGCTATCCAATGGTCAACGGCCCGGCCGCATCCGGTGTCACGCTCCAGGTGACCCAGCAGGTGCTGATCCCCTACCGTGCCGTCTGTTGCTCACCGGCGAGTACGAGCCCGACGATATCGTTCCTGAACGACGCCGGACTCGTCTTCCGGACGGCGCTTTCGGATTCGCTACAGGCCGTTATCCTCGCTGATCAGGCCGCGACCGATCTGAGTCACGAGCGGGCGGCGACCATGTACGTCAACAACGATTACGGCTGGCAACTCAGCCAGGCGTTCACTCGGGCGTTCCAGAGCCAACACGACGGGGCGGTCACCGCACAGGTTCCCTTCGACGAACTCTCCGAAGGCGAAGATCGCTCCTACAACGGGGAACTCGAGACGGCACTGGCCGAGGACCCCGACCTGCTCGTCGTCATCGGCTATCCGCGGACGGGAGCCCAGATTTTCACGGACTTCTTCGATATGGGCGGTGACGCGGACGTGCTCGTCACTGACGGGCTTCGCGATGGGACGCTCGCCGAGAACGTCCCCTACTCACTCGACGGGATCCGAGGGACGGCACCGCTCACGGCCGGGCCGGGTGCCGAGGCATTTACCGAACGCTACACCGAGGCGTACGATGTGGACCCTGGAATTTTCACCGCACACGCCTACGACGCGAGTGCGGTCTTGTTGCTGGCCAACGCGTTCGCCGGTCAGAACGACGGGACGGCGATTCGCAGTGCGATGAACACGGTCACGACCGATCCGGGAACGGTCGTTACTCCGTCAAACCTCGCCGAGGGGCTCGAGTTGGCAGCGGCCGGTGAACCGGTCGAGTATCAGGGTGCCTCGAGTTCGGTCGTCTTCGACACCAACGGTGACCCGGTCGATGCGACGTTCGAGTACTGGGCGTTCGACGAGAGCGCCGATGGTGGTATCGAAACGATAGACGAGGTGACACTCGAATGAGCCTGCTCGCGCGCCTGGTGCCAAACGCGATACGCCGGCGGTATCTGCTAAAATTCGTGATCTCGATTCTGGCGGTGACGCTGGTTATCGGGGCTGTCGGTGCGGTGAGCTACACCGAAATCGACCGGACTGTTCGTGCCGATTCGACCGACCAACTGGCATCGACAGCAGAACTGCAGGCCGAAGGGATCGGCGACTGGGTGGAGACCATGCGCGTCCAGACGCGAACCACGTCGACTGACTCGACGTTGCGTTCGGACGATACACAGGAAGTCCAGGGCGCAATCGTCGAGATGCAAGCCAGGCTCTCGGTCGACGTGCGAGCCATACACGTCGTCGACACCGAGAGCGGCGCGGTCGAAACCAGCACGAACGCTCAAATGCGCGGCATCACCCTCGAGGAAATCGACGAACCGTGGACGGACGCGGATTTCGCGAGCGAACTCGCCGCTGACGAGTCCGTCTGGAACACCGACGAGGCCTACGAGTCCTCGACGCTTGGCGATCAGGTGATGGCCTTTGCGAGCCCGGTCACCGAACGCGATGACCGCGTTGTCGTGTTGATCGGCACTCTCGAGTATCGGGTCAACCAGCTCGATCAACCCGGTGCGGCCTCGTCGACGATCATCGTTGACGCTGAGGGGGATGGCGTGTTGCTCTCGGATGAAACGACCTTCGACGCGGCGGATGTCGACGACGAGGCCGTGGCTGCGGCACTCGGTGGGCGGATGTCCGTCGCCGAAGAGGGTGACTTCGTCAGGGCGTACGTTCCCGTGGCGGACACCCAGTGGGTCGCCGTCTCGAGTGTTCCGACGGAAGCGGCCTACGGCGTCGCGACAGACGTGGGCCAGTACGTCGCCGCCATGCTCGCGGTGAGTCTGATCGGCCTCGGTCTCGTCGGCGTCGTTCTTGGCAGACAGACCGTCGGCCCGCTGACGCGGCTTCGCGACCGGGCCGCCGAGATGGAAGGTGGCAACCTCGAGGTCGACCTCGAGACGGATCGAATCGACGAAATCGGGCAGTTGTTCGACGGCTTCGACAGCATGCGTACATCGCTGCGAACGCAGATTCAGGAAGCCGAATCCGCACGCAAAGAAGCCGAAACCGCACGGGCAGAATCCGAAGCGATGACTCGTCATCTCGAGGCGAAAGCCGACGAGTATCGGACCGTGATGGACGAGTGTGCGGGTGGTGATCTGACGCAGCGGCTCGATCCGGAGAGCGAGAGCGAAGCGATGACCGACATCGCGCTGGCGTTCAACGCGATGGTCGACGAACTCGAGGAGACGACAGCCCACGTCAAGGAGTTCGCCTACGAGGTGGCAACGGCAAGCGAGGAAGTGACCGCCAGTTCGGAGGAAGTCCGGTCAGCCTCCGAACAGGTGACGGGCTCGGTGCAGGAAATCTCCGATGGCGCAGACCGACAGCACGAAGAACTCGAGGCGGTCTCGAGTGAAATGGACGGTCTGTCGACGACGACAGAAGAGATCGCAGCCTCGTCGAATCAGGTAGCCGATCTGGCGGCACGGACAGCCGAAACCGGGCGCGAGGGCCGTGCAGCTGCCCAAGAAGCGATCGAAGGGTTGGCCGAAATCGAGGCCGAATCCAACGACGCGGTCGAGGCGATTTCGGCTCTGGAAGCAGAGATGCGCCAGATCGACGAACTGGTCGAGTTCATCTCCGATATCGCACGCGAGACCAACATGCTCGCGCTCAACGCGAACATCGAAGCCTCCCGTGGAGGCGGAAACGCCGGGAACGGCGATGGGTTTGCCGTCGTCGCTTCCCAGGTCAAAGAGTTGGCAGCGGACGCAAAGGAGACCGCAGAGGACATCGAGAGTCGAATCGACCGAATCAACGACCGAACGGACGAGACCGCCGCCGAAATCGAGGGAACCGCCGAGCGAATCGCTGCCCATAGTGACTCCATCGAAAACGCGGTCACCGCACTCGACGAAATCGCCGCCTACGCACAGCGAACCAACGACGGCGTGCAGGAAATCTCTGCGGCGACCGAAGAACAGGCTGCGAGCACCCAGGAAGCCGTCGCGATGGTCTCGAGTGCGACGCAGATCGCCGAGACGACCTCGCGGGAATCACAGCACGTCGCTGCCGCGGCCGAAGAACAGACCTCCGCCCTGTCGGAAGTCTCCTCGAGTGCGAGTTCGCTGGCAGACCAGGCAGCCCACCTCAGCGAAGCCCTCGAGAAATTCGATACGGACGCGTCCCGTGGCGATATCGGCGGCGTGAGTGGGGTCGAGGACGTTGAGGCGGGTGCCGCCGATTTCGAATTCGACGAAACGACGGCGCTCGAGGCCGAGGGGCCTGCAGATCAGGATGACACCGTAGACGAGGCAGCCGACGAAACGTTCAGATTCGGTGACAACGTTGACAACGAGTAATATCACCGCTTTCTGACGGCTCGCCGCTGTTCTTTTGCTCGCTGGCAGCCTCCTTCCTGTATGACGCCGCGAACACACTCCGGGCGGGCGAGCGATCACATTCGGGGCACGAATCGACAGCGAGAAACTGACTCGAGTCAGTCGACGCGCCGGCCACCGAAAACGAGCGTCGTTCTACCGCTTGCTGACCGCGTCGAGAGGCTCGAGCGCCAGCATCGTCGGTTGGCAAATACGGTCGCAGCGCTGGCACGGCACGCAGGCATATCTGTTGGACCGCCCTGTACCGCCTGCGGAGACTGCCATCTGTTGTTCGAGCACGGCCGTCTGCGCTGTCCTGCGTGTGGGCGTGTTGAAATTCCGTGATACAGTAGACCGTATGAGTGGCTGTCGTAGCCAGGCAACCGTCACCTACTTTTGAACGCCGTCCTAAGCCCGGACAATGGAACCCCTGGAGCATCGTCGGACGCTCATCGAGGATCGGCTCGTCGAGGTCGTCGACGGGATCGAGCCGGATGCCCTCAGCGATGACGTTCGACACGTCGCACTCTCTGGCGGGAAACGGGTGCGGCCGACGGTGACGATACTCGCCTGTGAAACCGTTGGCGGCGCCGCGGAAGATGCGGTCGATTTCGGCGTCGGCATCGAACTCGTCCACACGGCATCGCTGGTCATCGACGACATTATCGACCGGTCTGAGCTGCGACGCGGCACGACGAGTGCCTGGGCCGAGTTCGGTCACGGCCCGGCTATCGTCGCGAGCGACGGATTACTCGGCGAGGCGTTCGCCCTCTTCTCGTCGGAACCGGCGGCGATGCAGGTCGTCGCCGAGTCGATGGTCGAACTCGGCGTCGGCGAAGCGACCGAACTCGAGGCTAAACCGGAAACCGAAGCCGAGTACATGACGCTGGCCCGGCGAAAGACGGGAGCCCTGTTCCGGGCAGCGGCTGAACTCGGTGCAATCGCCGCCGGCTCCGATACGTTCACTGTCGAGGCACTGGGTGAGTACGCCGAACGCGTCGGCGTCGCCTTCCAGATCCGCGACGACGTGTTGGACGCCGTGTCAGACGCTGAGGAACTCGGCAAGCCGACGGGACACGACGCCGAGATGGATCGCCCATCGCTCGTTCAGGTCACAGACCTCACGCCCGAGGAGGCGAACGAACGGGCGCGGGCGGAGGCCGACCGGGCCATCGACGCCCTCGAGACCGTCGACGTCGTCAATACCGAAGCGCGTGGCTACCTGCTCGACCTCGCGGAGTTCGTCGTCGAACGCACCCGATAGTCACTCGAGACACCATCGGTAACCTGCCCTCGAACCCGGACGTGATCGGAAGTGGCCCCGGGCCAACAGTGACACGATTGGTAGTAGCTGACCGAAGCAACAGCCTCTTTGACTGGCTCGACGTGCGGTTCGATATGATCGATATCGTTGCACACACCGGTACCGAGCATCCGAACCTTCTCTGGGTCGCTGCTCCGTCGTTGCTTGCGTTCGTTCTCGGACTGGGAATCGGCAGCTACAGTGACCGGATCCGACGCGTACTTGGCTTCGAGCGAACAGAAACGCACTGATACGTTCTCTGATCGCCCGTTTTCGGAGCGTGCTCGAACCGGGGACCCGCGTACCGGAAACACGGTAAAGGACTCCGAAAAAAGCGGGCATTCGATAGCTGGTTCCCTCTCATATTCGAGGATGGACCTTCGCTCGAGTGACGGTGTACTGTCGCTGATTTTCAGGCGCGTCCGGCCCGCTGACGCTCGTCCCCATCGCCAAATCGGGATTCGGCGACGGCGAACGTGAGCGTACTCGCAATGCCGACGAGGGTTCCGGCCGTGAGTGCTGTCGCGAGATAAGCGATTTCGACCTCGCCGAGGAAGAACGCACTCACGGCGTGTAGGACGGTCGCCATCGCGAGGACGTAAAACGGAGCGTTGAGGTAGCGCCACTCGAGGCGGCCCGCGATGTACTCGTCGGTAATTTGACCGAGACTCGTCGTAATGCCGGCGGCTGCGAACCACTGGATCGATCCATACACCAGCGCTGCGAGCACGAGAGGGACTCCGAGTTCGCCGCTCGCCTGGTCCTGGTAGGCATGGAGGGTGTTGCGGCCGCTCACCCCACCCAGTACGACCAGTGCGGCAGCGACCACGTAGGCGATGAGGGTCATCCGGCCGGCGTACAGCGACCGCCGAACCCCCTCGACGGTACTGTCCAACCGCTCGCCGATACCCAACCCACGTGAGATGAGATAGAGACCGAACAGCGTCGAGGTCAGGCCGAGCATCGCCCCCGGTACCTCGAATACGATGCCGATCAACACGAGCGGGTAGACGAGCAATAGAATCCCGATCGGAATCAGAATCGTCCCACGCGTTTCCGGGTCGGCCAGCACCTGCTTGATGGTGTAATACATCGACTCGAGGTTCTGGGACTGCCTGACGACGACCCGCCTCACCCCGTCGATTGGCACTCGAGAGCGGACGATCGGGACGACGGACTCGTCCTGTGCGCCGTCGGTCACGAGCAACGCGGTGACGTCCTCGCCGGTCGAGAGGCTCGCGAGGACGGTATCGACCTCCTCACCGACGGTTCGGTTGGCGACGACGTCTGAACCCTCGACGCCCGTGACTACGGCCACTTCGACGCTCTCGTTTCGCGAGTCGAGGTCGTCGTAGATGTGGATGCCCTGAAAGATGACGTTGACGTCGGAGTCTTCGGGGTCGGCGGTCGCTAAGGCTACTGCGGCCTCCTCGACTGCTTCGCGGCCGATAACCGGCGTGGAGAAACCAGTCTTTCGACCGAGGTCGTCGTCGAGGTCGACACACAGGACCAGCAGCATCGGGCGAACGTTGTACGTCGTGGTATTTCCCTCTTCTGGGGTTCGAAGACGAGCGACGGTGCTCGCGGCTGTCGGCTGTTGGGGCGTCAGCCCGACCGCAGCGTTCAACGCACTAGAGACACACCCTCTAGTATGAACGGCGACGCCGAAGGTGAATGCGCTGGGGAAGACGACACCGACTCGAGGCTCCCGGAGAACGCGGCACTCGTCTGCATCGACGTCCAGCAGGGGTTCGACGATCCGGTGTGGGGCGAGCGGAACAATCCGAAGGCCGAATCGAACATCGCCGCATTGCTCGAGGGGTGGCGAGCGAGCGACCGGCCGGTCGTCCACGTCAAACACTGCTCGACGGAACCCGATTCGCCGCTGCGCCTCGATTCGCCGGGCAATGCGTTCAAACCCGAAGGCGAGCCGCTGGCCGACGAACACGTCGTCGAAAAACGGGTCAACGGTGCCTTCGTCGGCACCGACCTCGAGTCCTGGCTTCGGGAACGAGCTATTTCGACGCTCGTTCTGTGTGGGTTGACGACCGACCACTGTGTGTCGACGACGACCCGGATGGCCGAAAACCGTGGATTCTCGCCACTCGTCGTCGCTGATGCCACAGCTACCTTCGATCGGACGGGCTACGATGGCACACACTACGACGCCAGCCTGAGTCACGAACTCGCACTGGCCCATCTCAACGGCGAGTTTGCACGGATTGCGGAGACGGCAACGCTGCTCGAGGACCTCGAATCGTCTTCGTTGTGAGATTCGGCCACCCTCTCACTCGGCTGGCTCGAGTGCGTCGGATTCGAGATGTACGTGGGCGTCGTGAAACTCGAATCGAGCCCCACCGCCGTCGCTTTCGATCGCGTGGACCGACCAGCCGTGGGCGTCGGCGATCTGTTCGACGATACTGAGCCCGAAGCCGGTTCCGTCGGGGTTCGTCGTGGCCCCGAGTTCGAACAACTCCTCGGGCGACCTGGCGAACCCACTGCCGTCGTCTTCGACGAAAAACCCGTCTCCCTTAGCCTCCGAACCCAGCTGGCCGACGGCAATCGTCAGCGGTTTTCTCTCACCAGTCCCGTGTTCGATTGCGTTCCGAAAGAGGTTCTCGAACAGAGCTCGAACACGCCCTTCGTCTACCGAGAGGGTGCCATGGGTCCGTACCTCGAGGCGTGCATCACCGGTGTCGACCGCATCCCAGGCTCCAGTTGCCAGCGCCGGTATCGGTATGTGCGTTCGTTCACCGACGGTCTGGCCCTGTCGGGCGAGTTCGAGGACATCCCCGATGAGTGCTTCCATTCGGCCGAGCGACCACTGGAGTTCCTCGAGGGCGTCGCTCTCACAGTCTCTCTCGAGCAGTTCGAGATACCCCTGAGCGACGTTCAGCGGGTTTCGCAAGTCGTGGCTGACGAGGCTCGCAAACTGCTCGAGGCGTTCGTTCTGGCGCTCGAGTTCGCGCTGGGAGTGACGCTGTTCGGTGACGTCACGAAAGGCGTGGACGGTGCCCTGGAACTCGCCGTCCTCGAGGGGGAGCAATCCGAGGTGAGCATCGTACTCGCGGCGGTCCCCGCCAGCGGTATAGAACTCCACATCGTGGCTGAGCGTCTTCTCGGTGGTATCCGACGAAAGGAGCCGCCGGACGTTTTCGACGTACTCGGTGACGTTCTCGGGGCCGAAGTACCCTCGCTCGACGAGTGTTGGAAACGGCGCGCCGACGATTTCGGCGGCGGGCTCTTCGAAGCTGTCGACAAACGCTCGGTTGGCCCAGCTAATCGTCGCCTCGGAATCGAGGACGAACATGCCGACGGGAGCAGTCTCGAGGATCGATTCGTACTGTACCAGTTCCTGTTCTCGTCGCTTTCGTGCGGAGATATCGTGGGCCACCCCGATGGTACCGACGATGGTCTCATCATCGAGTATCGGGGCCAGCATGGATTCGCCGACGCGTCGCGACCCATCCGCGGTTTCGAGCGAAAACTCGACCGGGTTTGGCTCTCGACCGGCCTCGAATACGGCGTCCGTCGCGGCCGAACTGGCTCGTTCGAATACGCCGTTTCCGACGAACGTGGCGACGTGTTCGCCACAGACGACGTCCCGGTCGTAGCCCGTAAACGAACACATCGCGTCGTTCACGAACAGACAGACCCCGTCGCTATCGGTGACGAACAGTGGAGTGGGTACTCGCTCGAGTAGTGCTTTCGGCCCAAGCGGTAGCCCAGCCTCATCTGCCCGGTGCTGTTTGGACTCGCACGCTGGCGTCTCTGCTGTCGCACTCTCGGAAGCTCCGTGCGGCGGTGACGCCGAGCGGGACTCGAGGCCTAGCCGTTCGAGGGCAGCCCCGAGCCGGTGTCTGAGATGGGCGAGTCGAGTGCCGTCCGACTCGAGGCTTGCAAGGCGAATGTAATCCGCGACACCAACCGTTTGCACGTCCTGTAGTGAGAGTGTATCACGATCGGGTTCGAGAACGACGATAACCGGCGTCGGCGCAAATCGTTCGACGAGTTCCGAAAGACTCGTGGCTGTGACCGCGGGGGCTCTACAGACGATACACTCCGGCGACTTCGGAATCTCTGATAGCTGTGTGACCTGCCGAGTGGTCACTCGCTCGCCCCCAGACTCGAGTGCGTCCAGGATGGTTTCGTCCTCTGTAGTATGCGTTGGTGAAACGTAGACGACGCCTGTCGACATTTGATTGATTGGCACACAATCGCACTCGAGGGAAATAAGCGTACAGGCTGGCGCCTGATGGGGAACGTCGTCACCAGGGGGAGATCGGCCCCACGACGGAATTCGCACAGTTTTTCAGCGTTCGCCCGTTATGGATGGTACTGAATGATCTCGAAGGGCTGTGAGCAGTGTGCGAAAGGAGGGAAGATGGTGCTGTTCGTCTATGGCTACTGCGACCAGCGCGACTGCTTTTATTGCCCGCTCGGCGAGAACCGCAAGAACGTCACCGACGTCTACGCGAACGAACGACTCGTCGAGTCCGACGAGGACGTGCTCACCGAAGCCCATCGGATGGACGCTCTCGGAACTTCGATCACCGGTGGGGAGCCACAGGAAGCCCTCGAGCGAACCTGCCACTATCTTTCCCTGTTGAAAGACGAGTTCGGTGAGGACCACCACACCCACCTCTACACTGGTATTCCGGGTGGACGCGAGAATATGCGACGGCTCTCGGAAGCCGGCCTCGACGAAATCCGCTTTCACCCGCCGCTCGAGCAGTGGGGCGACCTCCACGGCACCGAGTGGGAGGAGATTCTTTACATCGCCCGCGAAGAGGGGCTGACCCCGGCGTTCGAAATTCCCGGCATTCGACCTGAACCGGAGTTCCTCGAGTTCCTCGACGAGGGAGCCGCCGATTTCTGTAACGTCAACGAGTTCGAGATGTCCCACGGCAACTACCGACGAATGCAAGAAGAAGGGTTCGAACTCAAGGAGGGACACATGAGCGCCGTCGACAACGACCGGGACGCGATCCTCGAGGTGATGGGCGACCATCCACGCGTTTACTTCTGTACCTCGGTGTTCAAAGACGCCGCCCAGCACCGACGCCGGCTCAAACGGATGGCCCGGAACATTCGACGCGAGTTCGACGACATCACCGACGATGGCACGCTCGTCTATGGAAAGACGAGGGCCGAACCGGCCGATTTCGAAGCGCTCGGTGTCCCGGAGGAGTTTTACACCGTCAAACCGAACCACGTCGAAGTCGCCTGGTGGCTGCTCGAGGAGATGATCGAGGAGGGTGACCTCGAGGATGGGGAAATCGTCGAGCAGTATCCGACGTACGACGGCCAGGTAGTCGAGCGAACGCCGCTTGCCTGACCGCGAGCGACGACAGAGCGAGCGTTTTTGGTGCAGATTTTTGCGGGAGTGGTGAGCGAGGGTGACGAGCGAAGCCGACCGGAAAAAGGTGCATGTGCCAGGTAGTCGAGCGGACGCCGCGGGGGTAGGCGGGGCCCGCGAGCGAACGCCGCTGGCGTCACTCGAGCGGGAAACGGTGAACCGACTCGGGGCTTGACCTCGAGGCACTCGGCCTGCTTTTCTGTAGATTATAGGCCTCGAGTCGCCCGTTCGGCGTCCATAGAACGGTTCTGGGGACGTGTCAAAGGGTACTTACCCCCGGCTCTGTTCTAGACGACCAATGAGTCAGGAGGGAGAATCTGCGACTTCCGACCGGAAGAAATACGAGTTCCAGAAGGTGATCGAGGAACTCAAAGACTTCGAGGGGTCGGGGACGCAACTCGTGACGATCTACATCCCCGAGGATCGTCAGATCAGCGACGTGGTTGCGCACGTCACCCAGGAGCATAGCGAGGCGGCCAACATCAAGTCCAAACAGACGCGGACGAACGTCCAGGACGCGTTGACGAGCATCAAAGACCGACTTCGATACTACGACACCTTTCCACCAGAAAACGGACTGGTCATCTTTTCGGGGGCGGTCAACGCTGGCGGCGGGCAGACCGATATGGTAACCAAGGTGCTCGAGGGACCGCCGCAGCCGGTCGAATCGTTCCGCTATCACTGCGACTCTGACTTCCTGACCGAGCCACTCGAGCACATGCTCGAAGACCAGGGGTTGTACGGTCTGGTCGTTCTCGACCGGCGGGAGGCCAACGTCGGGTGGCTCAAAGGCAAGCGAATTCAGCCGGTCAAGTCCGCGTCGTCGCTGGTTCCGGGCAAACAGCGAAAGGGTGGACAGTCCGCCCAGCGTTTCGCGCGACTTCGCCTCGAGGCCATCGACAACTTCTATCAGGAGGTTGCCGGTATGGCGAACGAACTGTTCGTTCCCAAGCGCCACGAGTTAGACGGCGTCCTCGTCGGCGGTCCCTCCCCGACGAAAGACGAGTTCCTCGACGGCGATTACCTTCACCACGAAATTCAGGACAAAGTCCTCGGCAAGTTCGACGTCTCCTACACCGACGAATCCGGTCTGAAGGACCTGGTCGACAACGCCGAAGAGGCGCTGGTCGATGCCGAGGTGATGAAAGACAAAAAGCAGATGAACCGCTTTTTCAAGGAACTGCACAGCGGCGAACTCGCTACCTACGGATTTGCTCAGACCCGTCGCAACCTGATGATGGGCGCAGTCGAAAATCTGCTGTTGAGCGAGGACCTGCGACAGGACGTCATCACCTACGCCTGCGAGGAGTGTGGCAACACGGATTACGAACTCATCGACCGACGCAAGGCGACGCCGTCTCACGACTGCAGTGAGTGTAACGCGCCCGTCGAGGCCGAAGAAGACGACCGTGAAGACGCCATCGAACACCTCATGACGCTGGCCGAACAGCGTGGCACCGAGACCAAGTTCATCTCGACTGATTTCGAGAAAGGCGAACAGCTGTACAACGCCTTCGGCGGGATTGCGGGTATTTTGCGGTACAATACGGGCGTCTGATCGGGCGATTTTCGGTGATTCTTGGAACTCCCGAGAGGCTTTGAGAAGCCGAGAGTGTCCGAAGATGTTTCCGAATTGCTATTCTGCTCCTTCCTCGAGTGGCTCACCACAGTGCGGGCAACACGCCTCCTGCTTTTCCTTGTCGGCCTGCTCGATGAAACCGGAGGCGAGAATCGAGGCCGGGAGCGCGAACAGTCCGATGCCGAGCATGGCGATGACGCCGCCGACGAACTGACCGACGGGGGTAATCGGATGCACGTCGCCGTAGCCGACCGTCGTCAGCGTGGCGACGCCCCACCAGAACGCCTTCGGAATCGACGAAAACGCCTCGGGTTGCTGTGGATGTTCGATGTAGTACATCACGCTCGAGGCGACGACGAGCAACAGTCCGTTCATGAAAAATGCCAGAACGAGCTTTTCTTTTTTATCCGCGAAGACGTCGCCGAGTGACTGTAACGCACTCGAGTAGCGGGCGAGTTTGAGGAGTCGAAACAGCCTGACGAGTCGCAGCGCCCGGAGGAAGCGAAGGTCCGTGTTGACGCCGCCAAGGGCGAGATAAAACGGCAGGATTGCAACCAGATCGACGACGAGCAGCGGTTTGCTCGCGAACGACAGGCGGCCGGTGATCGGTCCGGTGTAGCCCTCCTTTTCGACGGCTGACCAAACACGAGCCACGTACTCGACCGAAAAGACGATGACTGAGGCGACTTCGAACCAGTAAAAGAAACTCCCGTAGGCGAGTGCGAGAGTGTCGACGGTCTCGAGTATCACCGCGACGACGTTCAACACGATCAACAGCATGATCGCCCAGTCGAGACGGTAGCCGATGCGCCCGCCCAGATTCGGTTCGAACAGTTCGAACGTCCGCCGACGAATCCGACCGTATCGCCGGCCCCCCTTCGATGTGGCCATGGCTTGTGCTCGAGATGGTGAATACTATAGTTTTCGCCATGTCTCCGGTCGAATATAGTCGACGGAATCCTTCCACGGAGACTAGTCGTACAGAAACTGCTCGAGCTGGTGCCGTCGACGCTCGAGGTCGACTGCAGGCTCGATATCGGGGTCGGCGAGCAATCGGTCGAGCGTGAGCAACGGGTCGACACCGGCGCGTTCGGTCGCCTCGAGCAACTTCTCGATCGTTCCTCGGTTCATCGCCAGCGACCGGCAGGACTCGAGGGCGAGTGCGAAGGGGACGGCACCGGCTTCCGTTCGTGGGAAGTCCTCGCTGATCGTCTGGGTTCTCGGGGCCTCGAGTGGTGGCGCGTCCGTGGTCGCTTCGAGGGTCACGCCGAGACAGTTGGGGCAGATTGTGGCCCCTCGAGGGTTTGGCACCTCATCACGCAGATGGGTTGGCAGGTGCGTCGGCTCGCGATAGGGTTCCGGGAGGGATAACTCGAGAACGGTGTGTGAACAGTGGGGACAATCCATACTGGCGCGGGGAACTCCGCTCAGTCGCTCGCGACGGGCTCTTCGACGGCGGCTGCTTCGGCCTCTGACTCGGCCTTTTCTGCTGCCTCTTCGGCCTCTTTCTTCTCTTTGATCTTTTTCAGTCGGAAGATCTCCTCGCGTTCCTGTTCTTCGAGTTTCTGCTCGATGAACTCCTTGTTTTCGTAGAGCTCCGGGAGGAGTTTGAACTCGAGTGCGTTGACGCGGCGTTTCGTGGTCTCGATCTCTCGCAGCATCTTCTTCATCGCGGTTTCGACCTCGGCGGCGAGGATGATGCTCTGGAGGAGGTCCTCGTAGGCTTCGGCTGCCTCGTCGATGCGCGCCGAGGTGCCCATGATACCGTAGCCACGCTGGTCGAGGCTTTTCGTCACTTTCGAGGATTCGATCTGCGGGACGACGACGCCCATGATGTTTTTGGACTCGGTCGTAATTTCGGGGTGCTCCTGCAAGGCAGCGGCGGCTCCGCGGACGGCGACGTCGCCCTCCATCGCTCGAGCCATGTTGATCGTCTTTTGAGCGCGCTCGTAGTCCTCAGAGAGCTCACCGCGGACGTCCTGGGCCTGGTCCAGAATGTCCATAAACTCCATAATCAGCCCGTCGCGTTTCTTCTCGAGGGTGCCGTGGCCACGCTCGGAGAGGTCGATGCGATCTTCGATCTGCATCAACTCTTTCCGGGTGGGCTTGACGTCCTTGGCCATCTTGTGGGTCGCTTGCGCCCGCAGTCGGATAACTGTTTACAGTTTGGCTCGCTCGAGTGACGCGCCCATCGTATATTCAAAGGTTACTGCAGAGTGCCCGAGGAGCACGTTGCCAATCATCGGTTCGATTTCCGCTTTTGCTCGGGGTGATCCGCAATGAACACGCTCGTGTTGTCCGGAACATCGTCAGTCACCCAGGAGTTCGCACCGATGCTTACATGATCACCGATTTCTACCGGTCCGAGCACGTTACTCCCTGCGCCGATGACGACGTGATCGCCGACGTCGGGATGGCGCTTGTAGTCTTTCGCCAGCATGTGGTCCTCGCCCTCCTCCTCCTCGAAGTGGAGTGCGCCCAACGTGACGTTCTGGTAGATCCGGGCCCAGTCGCCAACTGTCGCCGTTTCCCCGATGACGACCCCGGTCCCGTGATCGATGAAGAAATATTCGCTAATCTTCGCGCCTGGATGGATATCGATGCCGGTCTCGGTCTTCGAGTATTCGGCAAGCTCGCGTGCGTACCCGGCGCAATCCGCTTCGTAGAGGTGGTGGGCCACCCGATGGGTCAGGATGGCGTGGAACCCGGGATACGATCGGATAATTTCACAGTAGCTCTTTGCCGCTGGATCGCCTTTGTAGGCGGCCTCGACATCCTTCTTGAGGGAGCGTCTAATTGCTGGCAACCGATCGAGCGTTTCGTCTGTGATCGCAGTCAACTCGGCACCGTCGCGGTCCGAATAGGCCGTGATGCCGTTTTGTATGCAGGTACCGAGTTCAGTCAGGCGGCCACGAGTTGCATCGGAATCATCCAGCAACTCCGTCGCGTTCCAGCACTTGGGGAACAGGAGCTGTTTGAGGAGCGGTGGCTCGTCGCGCAGCGAATCGCGACGGGGGTAGACCCTCGAGGCACTCGTCGGCATGGGTGAACGATCTGCCCGATACGATTCGACGAGTTCGGTATGTGCATCGCCGGTGTACTCGTATGCCATTTCGTAGGAGTTGACGCTGTCGAGTAAAGTTAGTTACTGCACTTCGCGCTTCTATCACTATTCGGTGGTGACCGTTGACGGGCCACGCGAAAGGGTCGGTGACCCTCGAGGAAATGCACAATCCGAATACCTTCCTCGTTGATGTCGTCTCTTTCGATGTGGGGGCTGTCAACGCCGATAGCGGTTCACGATGGTCAGTGCTCCGAGCAGGACAAGATAGGTACCCAGTGCCCCGATACCGGCCGCGAGGACGTATTTTGGGGCGAGAAACGCACCAACGATTCCGGTACAGATACCCGCGATGAGAAGTGTCGCTTGCACGCGCGGTTGCTCCCACACCGTTCGAACGGCCACTCGATACCTGATTGTGACACTCTCGAACGCCAGCGTGGCTCCGCAACCGACGGCGAAGGCCCACCTCGAGAGGGGTGTCTCGAAGAGGAAGGCAAGCAGACCGAATACGAAGAACACGGCGAGTGCGAGCAGGCCGTCACGGGCGACACTCATGGGATATCACGTTGTGTCGTCGCTGTCAGTCGTACAACACTGCGCCGTCACCGACGCTCGTCTGGTAGGCACGACTCTCGACGCCGGCGTCGTCGAAGGCGTCGATCATCGCTCCGGCGACGGCTCCCTGGCGCCCCTCGCGACAGACGGCGAGCAAGGCGGGGCCGGCACCGCTAACGGTGACGCCCGTGGCACCGGCCTCGAGGGCGCTCGTTCGAACCGCGTCGTAGCCGTCGATCAGGGCTGCTCGAGCGGGGGTCACGACGGGGTCGTCCATGCCCTGGCCGACGAGTTTGGGGTCGCTTCTGGTCATTCCGACGGAGAGGGTGGCGGCGTTGCCGACGGTCGATGCGACGTCGGTGAGCGATGCGCTGTCGGGGATGACTCCGCGGGCGTCTCGAGTCGAGACGACGATTTCCGGGAGACAGGCGACCAGCGAGAGGTCGGTGTCGACCTGCGTGACGCCGTCGTCGGTAACGATAGTGAAGCCACCAAGCAGCGAGGGGGCGACGTTGTCGGCGTGGGCGTCACCGGAAACGAGCGCCTCGCCTTCCGCGGCGGCCCCTACGAGTTCTTCCCTGCTGCGCCCCAGGTCGTAGAGGGCGTTCAGGGCAACCGCTGCACCGGCGGCGCTGGCTGCCGAGGAACCGAGGCCGGAGGCCGGCCTGACGCCTTTGTCGATGTGGATCCGTGCTGGCGCATCGAGCGCGTCGGCGACTGCGCCGACGGTGTTCTTTGCCGGGTCCTCGGGAATGTACGTGCTCCCGACGCCTGTTACCGTGATCGACGTCTCGCTCGCCCGTTCGACGCGGATCACGTCGGCCGGTGTCTCGAGTGCGAGTCCGAAGACGTCGAAGCCACTCCCCAGGTTCGCACTCGTCGCCGGTGCACGGACGGTACGCATGCACACTGGTACCCACAGCGGCCCCAAAAATGTAGCGAAGGGTGCGTCTGTTGCGTCCTTTCGGGGACACGACGGCTGCCTTCGCTCGAGTCCCCGTTTCCTCGCGCCCATCCTCGTTTCCTCGCGCCCATTCCCGTTTCCGCACGTCCAGTTCCACCGCATCGTGCGCTGGATGCCGGCGATCCCCCGCATCCACAACGCCAAAGAGCCGTGGGCTCCCCTCTCGAGACATGATCGGTGTCGTCGGCAGGACGCTCCCCGGACTCGTGTGTGCCTATCGACTCGCTCAGGCGGGTTACGACGTGTCCGTCTTCGCGGCGTCAGGCGTCGACGCCATCCCGGCACAAACCTGGCCTCCTGCCCGCCTTCATCCCTCGGACTCGAGCGCCAGGACCCTCCTCACGGACCTCAACCTCGAGGCTCGTCTCGGCTGGGACGAAGCTCGTATCGGCTTCTACGACGGCGGGACGATTCACCCGTTTAATACGCGAATCGAGCGGGCGACCCACCCGCGACTGTCACTGCGCGAGACGGCTCGCCTCGAGGCGCTGTTTGCGGGTCTCGGCCGGGATGGAGACACACGTTTCGGCATCAGTCGGTCGGTACCAATCGATCCCGAAAACTACGACGACGTTCTCCTCGAGGCGTATCTCGAGTCGGCGTCGACCGAACACACCGCAGCCGCCATCTGGACGCCCGTTGTCGAGGGTCGGTTTGGGACGGCGGCGAGTGACCTCTCGGCGGCACCGCTGCTCGAGTGGATTCGGCGGCGGCGGGAGACCCGACGACGTGGGGTACTCGAGGGTGGAGCGCAATCCCTCGTGGACGCGCTGGTGGCCGAAATCGGCGCGGAAAACGTTCGGCCTGACTCCTCGGTGACCGACATCGTGATAGAGGGGGGAAAGATGCAGTCGGTTCGCCTCGAGGGAAATAGCAGGGTGACGACACAGCCGCTCGAGGCGCTGGTTATCGCAACTGGCCCTGAAGGATTGGGCCGGCTGACCGGATACGAGGGACGGCTGACCGGATACGATGCCGGCATCGAGACGGTGACGCCGACGTGTGTGACAGTTTCGACAACGCAGGCGTTGACCGGGTGCTACGACGTGTTCCTCGCCGACTCGGCACCGTTCGACCGTATCGTCACGCCAACGGCCATCGATTCCCCGGGTGATGATCAGGGCACTCGGGCTGACGACCGGACCGTCCACACCATGGTCCGCTACGCTCGCTCGAGCGAATCGTCCACAGATTCTACTCCGGGTGCTGCTCTCGAGCGACGCTGGCTCGCGGCACTCGGCTCGCTGTTTCCGGCATTCGACCGCAGTGACCTCGAGTCGGTGGAGACCACGATTGGGACGCCAAAACCGATCACGGCACCCGGCTATCTCGAGCGAGTCGTTCCGTACGATCTGGAGGGGGCAGTCGCTGACGGCGTATTCTATGCTGGCACGGCAAGCAAGGCGACGTATCCGGAGTTACGCTTCGAGGGGGCTGTCGCTGCAGGAGAGGCCGGTGCCGAACGCGTACTGGAGACACTCCAACACGCTGAAAGCCCTTCAGAGTCGGGTTCGATATAGTCGAAGATTCACGTACAACCCGGCGAGGATGATGAGGGTGAGGCTACCGAAGATTGCGACTTCGAGGGTGGGTGGGAGGGCTTCCATGTCCGGTCGAAAGATCGCTCGAGACACAGTGGTTGGTGTGTACACGTTCACTCCTGAAGTGCGATATCACTGCTCGAGACAGTCTCTGGAGGCGGTTGATAGGTTTCGTTACTCGTCGTCAGCCACTCGGACTCGAGGCGGTCGTTCGAGGGTTTCTTCGACCTGTGTATAGACGAGGCCAGCGCCGATGGCGGTGATCAGGCCGCCGAAGAGAAACGGCACCTGGAACCCGTAGCTAATCAAGACGCCCGAAGCGAACGGCCCGAGTGCGATGCCGAATCCGAAGGCCATCGTCAGCACTGATAGCTTGGTTCCGGATTCGCCCTCGCCCGCTAAATCGCCGGCCAGCGCCAGCGACGGGGCGAACACCATCGCGCCGGCAACTCCCTGACTGAGTCGGGCGAGAAACATCATTTCCGAGGTGAGGACGAACCCTTGAACGATCGTCGTCGGAACGAGCAACACCATTCCGAGGACGATGAACGGCCGCCGACCGAATCGGTCAGACGCTCGTCCGACCGGCGTCTGGAGCAGTATCTGTGCGAGGACGAACGCCGCGAACTGCAATCCGAACCAGGTCGAACTCTGCTCGAGATGGGCGTTCACCTGTGGCTGAATCGTGGCGAACAGTGCGATCGAAGCCGCCAGAAAGAGGGTTGCGATACCGAGGGTGAAAACCGGATCGAGGAGCTTCTCTCCGGTCGGGTCCCGGACCGCAATCGCCAGGTCGTCGCTCGCGTTTGCTTTCGTGGCTTCGGGGTCGGAGACGAGCACGGTGACCATGAGGTAGCTGATGGCGGCGGTAATCGTCGCCACGTAGAACGCGGCGTCGAAGCCGCTTATCGTCAGTGACCCGATTGCCTCGAGCGCTGCAGTCGTCTCGAGTGCTGGCAGCGAGAGCGTGTAGGGGCCTGTAGCCACGACGGCCCCGGCAACGACAGGACCGGCCCCGAAGCCGATCAGCCGAAACGTGTTGTAGACGCCCATGTTGCCGCCGCGGTCGCGCGTCGTCGCGAGTTCGTTCACCAGCGCAATCGAGGTGGGGACGATGAACGCGACGCTCACCCCCTGGAGGCCACGGATGGCGAGCAACTGGGCGTAGCTTCCCGCGAAGACGTAGGCGAGGTTGGTGACCGTCAGGCCGGCGAGTCCGACGAGAATGAACGCCTTTCGCTTGCCGGCCCGGTCTGAAAGTCTACCCGTAATCGGCTGGGCGCTACTGTTGAGAAATCCGTACAGCGAGAGGATAATTCCGATGATGACGGCTTCCTCGAGGCCGAACGTCCGCCCGCCCACGACTTCGCTACCTACGTACAGCGGGATGACGATAATCAGAAACGAGTTACCGACCCCGTCGGCCATTCGGGCGAACGCCAGCGCGAGCACCCGTTGGTCGACACGAAACGCCCGAACGAGTCGACCGACTGGGTCCATTAGTAGCCGGTCGACGCTCGAGAGGGTTTACCGTTCCGGAAGCGATACGACGATCGTGTGCGGGCCCGTGACTGTCTTTCCGACCGCCAACGACGTTCAAGTCCGTTGGCGACGTGACTACGTTCGTGTCACCAGACTCGATCAAACTCAGTCGCCTCGAGCCCGCTCTCGCCGATCTCTCGTACCCGGTCTCTCGAGCGGACGCCGCCGCGGCGTTCGATGGGACCACGCTCTTGCTCGCCGATGGCGAAGCCGACCTCGGAAAGCTGGTTGCCGAAACTGGGACCGAGCGATACGAATCGAGGGAAGAGCTACAGTACAGCCTGCACAACACGCTCCCGGTCGAAGCGGTTGGCGAACGGTACCAGTCGGAAGGAGAGGGGTAGTCGTCATATCTGTGTGTCGACCGACGCTGTCTCTCACCGTTTTGATCCCTGTAGCGACGGTTTATCGACACCTCGAGTCAAAACGCTCGGCAGGGTCGTTTCGTATCACGGTCGTCGATATCGGCTGGGGTCCGCTCGAAGAACGGGCAATTAATAGGTATCGACCGCCGTAGCCGGATACATGGAATTCTGCGACGAATGCGGTTCGATGATGAAAGCCAGCGACGGCCTGTGGGAGTGTGGCAGCTGCGGATTTACCAAACCGAAAGGCGACACGGCTGCATACACGGTCACCGAAGACCAGGAAGTCACCGAAGTGATCGAATCCTCCGATGAGACCTCGCTGCCCGAAACCGACGCCCGCTGTCCCGAGTGTGGACACGACCGCGCGTACTGGTATCTCCAGCAGATTCGCTCGGCTGACGAGTCCGAAACTCGGTTTTTCATCTGTAGCAACTGCGAGCACAAGTGGCGCGAAGACGACCACTGACCGCCAGTTGAAGACCGGTCCAGATATCTGACGTCAACTGGTCGCCACCCGTCTTCCGAACACTCGAGCGGCGACTCGGTATCGAATCGATCACTCCGCTCGAGCGAGCAGCAGATAGCCGGTGTGGCCTACGGGGGCTGTCGAGGGGCGCGAACCGCGCTGGTCGAAGGTCATCTCCCGCTGAATCGTCTCTCGAGTGACGACGTTCGAGAGGCCGACCTCTCGGGCGACTTCACTCGCTTCGCGTGCGGTTTCGACGAACGGGCTGTAGACGGCGACGAAGCCGCCGTCGACAAGCAAGTCCGGCGCGTGGGCGACGATTTCGGGGGCGTTGCCCGTATCGAGCGTGAGCACGTCGAAACCCGGTCCGTCGGCCAGTTCCTCGAGGTCGTCCCGCAAATCGCCGGTGCGGACGTCGACGCTCGAGGCGACGCCGCCGAGGATCATGTTCTCGCGGGCCACGTCGGCGAACTCGGCGTTGCGTTCGTAGCTCACCACCGTTGCACCGGCGCGGGCCATCGACGCGGCCAGCACGCCCGTTCCGGTGCCGGTGTCGAGGACGCGGTCTCCCACGCTGACGCCGGTTTCGCCGATGATGAGGCCGACGTCGCGGGGAACCATCGGCGCACCGGTGCGCTCGAAGTGATGGAACAGATCCGGCCCGCGAAGTCGCCGGACGTGGAACTCGGTGCCGAGATGGGTCTCGAGTACCTGTCCGGGTTCGACGTCGATGGGAACCTCGAGAACGCCCAGATCGGAGCCGAACTCCTCGCCTGGCTGGACCAGGTGTTCGCGGTCCTCGTGGACGAGGAGTACCGGTGGCTGGTCCTCGAGGTCTGGGTTCACTGTCTCGTCCGTCGTGTCAGCATCCACTGCTGGCTCGTCCTCCGGGGCGTCTGCGTTCGAGTCTGCCACGTTACTCGAGTCGGTCGACGGCCGCGGCGAGGTCGCCGTCGACGGCTTCGAGTGCGGCTTTCGCGTCGGATTCGCTGACGCCGGTTCGGGCAGCCACGATTTCGATGTCCGACTCCGGAATCGCCGAACTATCGTCAGCGCCGCTGTCGCCAGCAGCCTCGCCGCCGGCCGCGCCGCGTTCGCGTTCTTCGGGGGTGCCGATGATCTGGTAGGTTTCCTGACCGCGGGCGTCCATCTTGGTGACGTCCGCGTCGCTGAACACGAGGTCGTGGTCTGCCGTCCGGATGATGACCTCTTCGGCCTCGAGTTCGTCGACGTCGATGCCCATCTGCTTCATCATCTGTTCCATCTTGCGCGGGTTGAGTCCGCCGCCTCCTCCAAACATACTCGAGTGGTTGCCAGCCGCGGCCAAAAACCCACCGGAACCGTACCCGCAGTCGTCGGCCTGACTTCCCGCCCCCGAGTCGAGAATTCGATCCGAACGGTACGTTCACGGCCCCCGCGAACCCATTGCGGGTATGGACGACGACGTCGATGCTGGCTCATTTGATCGCTCCGCCAGCGAGCGAAAACGGGCGGCGGCCAACGCGTTCGACGACGCCGCTGCTCACTACCTCGAGAGCGACACCCACAGCGGGGGAGCCGACCTCGAGCGACTGGCCGACTGGTGTGCCGACGCGACGAGGGCGCTGGACGTCGCAACGGGGGCCGGCCACACCGCGGGCGCGGTCGCCGCCCGGGGCGTCGATAGGGTGGTCGCCGCCGACGCCGCCCCATCCATGGTCGCGACGGCGCTCGAGGCCGACGACGGACTCGAGGGAGCGGTCCTCGACGCCGAGCGTCTGCCGTTCGCGCCAGGATCCTTCGACGCAATCACCTGCCGGATCGCCGCCCACCACTTTCCCGACCCCGTCGCCTTCGTCTCGGAAGTCGCTCGCGTCCTCGAGCCCGGCGGCACCTTCGCTTTCGAGGACTCGGTGGCCCCGGAGGACGAGGGTCTCGGCGAGTTCATCAACCACGTCGAACGGCTTCGCGACCCGACCCACGTCGAGTGCTACACGACCGAGCGGTGGCTCGGGTGGCTGCGCGCCGCTGGGTTCGAGATCGAGGCGACCGAACGCACGAAAAAGCGCCTCGACTTCGAGCACTGGGCCGACGGCCAGTCGTGCACGGGCGAGCCCCGATACGAGGTTCAACGGCTGCTCCGGGAGGCGAGTCCCGACGCGAAAGCCGCGTTCGAAATCGAGGTGGTGGATGGACGGGTGGAGTCGTTCGCGAACCACAAGTGTTTGATTCGGGCGCGTCGGCTCGAGTCGCCCAGATACTCTTGACCGGCGGTTCGTACCACCCGTACTGTCAGGCGGACCCGGCTCCGTTCCGAACGTGAACGGCCATTCCCGTCTCGAAATCCAGAATCGAGCGCCCGTCGAGTTCGGCGCGCCCGACGGCGATCACCTCGCCGCGCTCGTGGACGACGACCACGTCGTCACCGGCCCGAATCTCCTCGCCGGCCTCGAGCACGAACTTCGAGAAGACGTTCTTGCCGTCGCGAACGAAGGGCTCGCTCTCGTCGTCGACGACGACCCGATAGGCGGGATACTCGAGGGCCTCGTGGAGTCGACGGCCGCCTTCGAGGCCGAGGGTGAATCGGCCGTCGGTGCCGTAGGAGACGAGACGGCCGGCGGCAGCGTGGATCTGCTGGGGCCGACCCGAGGTCGTGCGGTCGATCTCGAGATCACTCTCTTCGTCGAGTGGAAAGAGGGCGGCTCCGGCTCCGGCCCCGAACTGGTAGTCGGCGATGGTCCGCAAGTCTGCGAACTCGTCGCCACCGTTGGACTCGGCGTGTGTGCTCATTGGTCCGTGTTTGGTGTGGCTCGAGGAAAGGGCTTCGAGTCGCACTCCGGTCTGCCTCCATCTCGGAGTGTTTGCTACTGTAACTGAAGCCAATTCAGCTAGAACGATACGTATGATATTGAAAAAAGAGCTATATGGTTTCAAATCCAAATCTACATATTATCGAAGCAATACCTCATGCTACTAAAACTGAAGTTTAGAGCAGATACGTCTCGTGGTCGCCACCCAGGTCTTCGAAATCGTCCGTGGCGTCGATGAGTTCTTCTGCGGTCGAGGCCTCGAACGCCATCACTTCGACCTTGACACCTTCGTGACGCAGGTGCGAACAGAGTCGCGAGAAGTCACCGTCGCCCGTACAGAGCACCATGGCGTCGACGTGGTTCGCGAGGGTGACGGCGTCCAGACTCATCCCGACGTCCCAGTCGGCCTTTTTGGTGCCGTCGGAAAACCGCTTGATGTCCTTGATCTTGGTCTCGAAGCCGATGTCGTACAGCGCCTCGAAAAAACTCTCCTCTTCTGGCGAATCCGCACGGATGACGTACGCGATTGCGCGTGTCAGTTCACGTCCGTCGACGGCTCCCTCGAGTAATGCAGAGTAGTCGATATTCCGGCTATAGATGCTCTGGGCCGTGTGATACAGGTTCTGTGCGTCGACGAGCACGGCGACGCGTTGGCCCGGATGAACGTCCGTCATAGCTGTACTGACACGACACCGCGTGATAGTGGTTACGCCATGGCTATCGCTACTCGAGTGGGAATCGGGAAAAGTGGTGCCACGAGCGGTTCAGGATCGAAGCTTTTCGATGCGTTTTTCGGCCGGTGGGTGGGTCGCAAACAGCGTCGCCATCAGGCCCTTGTCACCGTTGAAGATCGCCATCGCGCTGACGCTATCGTCGAGATTCGACTCCCGACCTTCCGCGCCGCGAGAGATCTTCTCGAGGGCGCGTGCGAGCGGGTCGCCGGCCCCGATCGCCTGGCGTGCGTCGTCGTCCGCGACGTACTCGCGATAGCGCGAGATGGCGAGGACGAAGATCGTGACGAGCAGGTTCGCCAGCATGGAGGCGGCCATCGCCACGACGTAGGTGCCGATGTTGCGTTCGCCACCCATGAGAACGGCGAAGTAGGCGACGTATCCGACCATCATCGCGATGGAACTGCCGATGACCATCGCCACGACGTCTCGGTTTTTGATGTGGGCGAGTTCGTGGGCGATGACACCCTCGAGTTCGTCTTTCTCGAGCAGGCGGATGAGTTCCGTGGAGACGACGACGACGCCGGCCCCCTTTCGACCGGTGGCGAAGGCGTTGGGCGTGCCCATGTCCATCACCATGAGTTTGGGCTTGTCGATGCCCATCTTCCGACTCAGTTTCTCGGTCATGAAGTGGATCTGTTGATACTGCCCCTCTTCCGGCATCGGCTCTGCGCCGCGGAGTGCGGCCCACTTGCCGATTTTATACTGGATGGCAGGCAACACGAGCAGTCCCAGTCCCACGATGGGCCAGTACCCAAAGCCAAAGACGCTCAGGGCGAACGTCGCCACGAGGAGGTAAAATCCAAAGAGGATCGTGCCGACGACGGCCATTCGAACTTTTAGTCCAAAGTCGGTCATGTGCCCTCGATTTAGGGATTCGACCGTATAAAAGTCGCGGGAATCGACCGATACAACCAATGTGGATTGACACGTTCTCCTGCACCGTCCGTTGCTGTGTCGTGTGATACCATACGAGGCAGCATTTGTCGAAAGTCACAACCGATAAGTCCGTTGCGTTCGTGGGTTGGTACATGCGCCGCGTCACACTCGAGGGTCGCTCGTCGACCGTGAGCGACGCGGCCCCTCGTTTTCTGAAAAAACGCGTGTGAGAGTGCTCGCTGCGAGGGTAGCAACCTCGTCTCGGGCGCGACTCCGAACGCACGCACGAACTTCGACCGACCAGGTGACCATCACTCGAGGCGGAGTCGACCGGTCAGACACGCTCTCGAGATCGGTCACCACACCACTCCACCGACCACACCAATGACACACGATATCGACTTTACGGGCGTCTTCCCGGCGATGTGTACGCCCTTCGACGCCGACGAACGCATCGACTTCGAAACACTGCAGACCGACGCACAGCGCCTCGAGGCCGCTGGGGTCGACGGCCTGGTTCCCGTCGGCTCGACCGGCGAGTCCGCGACGCTGACGCACGACGAACACGTCCGGGTCGTCGAGGCGGTTATCGACGCCGTCGACGACGTTCCAGTCATCGCGGGCACCGGTTCGAACAATACGCGTGAAGCGCTCGAACTCTCCGAACGAGCGGCCGACGCCGGTGCCGACGGCCTCCTCCTGATTTCCCCGTACTACAACAAGCCCGAACAGCAGGGCTTCCTCGAGCACTACCGGACCATCGCGGACGCCGTCGACGTGCCACAGATCGTTTACAACGTCCCCTCCCGAACGGGACAGACGATCGAACCCGACACCGTGGTCGAACTGGCTTCCCATCCAACGATTGCGGGGTACAAGGCAGCAGAGGGTGACCTCGGCGTTATCGGCGAAATCGTCGAACGAACGACCGAGCACGATTTTTCGGTCCTCTCCGGCGACGATGCACTCACGTTGCCGTTGCTGTCGGTCGGCGGGAGCGGCGCCATCAGCGTCGTCGCGAACATCGAACCCGAGCGAACCGTCGCCATGGTCGGGGCCGCACTCGAGGGTGACTACGAGCGCGCTCGGGCGATCCATCACGAACTCGGGCCGCTGATGCGCGAACTGTTCGTCGAGACCAACCCGATACCGGTCAAGGAAGCGATGGAAATCCGCGGCTACGGGCCCGGTCGACTGCGATCGCCGTTGACGCGCCTGCGCGAGGAGAACCGCGAACCCCTCGAATCCATTCTCAACGACCTCGAGACGGCCGACGTTTCGAGGGCGGAGGCCGAGTAATGAGTGTCAGCGTCGGCGTAACCGGAGCAACCGGTCGAATGGGCCAGGCCGTGCTCGAACGCGTCCTCGAGCGAGAGGACTGTTCGCTTGCGTTCGCGGTCAACCGATCCTCCGACGTCGAGACCGTCGCAGGCATCGAAATCGAATCCGCACTCGAGTTCGTTCCGCTCCTCGAGGAACGCGAACCGGACGTCGTCGTCGACTTTACCGGCCCGGAATCGACGCTCGAGTACGCGAGTGCGTGTGCGGAGGCGGGCGTCGCGTTCGTGACGGGGACGACCGGCTTTTCGGCCCCCCAGCGTAATCAACTCGAGGCCTACGGTGACGCGATTCCGTTGCTCCACGCACCGAACTTCGCTCGCGGCGTCCAGACGCTCGTCGACATCATCGGCGACGCCGTCTCGAGTCTGCCTGGCTACGACGTCGAACTGGTCGAGACACACCACAACGGGAAGCGAGACGCACCGAGTGGCACCGCGAACAGACTGCTCGAGGAGATCGAATCCGCGGGTGACTTCACGGGACGAACGCACGGTCGCGAGGGTGACCAGCCCCGCGAAGCTGGTGAAATCGGCGTACACGCCCTGCGCGCGGGCTCGATAACCGGCGAACACGAGGTCGTGGTCGCGGGTAACCACGAGGAACTGCGATTGACCCACCGGGCCGAAGACCGCGGCGTGTTCGCTGCGGGGGCCGTCGACGCGGCCGTCTGGCTCGCGGGGAAAGAACCGGGCCAATACGACTTTTCGACCGTCACCTCATCGTAACCATCAATACCCAAACACAGCCACTACTATCCATATATGTCCACTAACGCACTCGAATCTGAAATCACCGAACTATGGAATCGCTACCAGACCGACGACGTCGACGAATCGACCGTCAGCGAAGACGAACTGGCCTCCCTCGGCGCGTTTCTCGACGCACTCGAGGCGGGCGACGTCCGGGCGGCCGAACCTCGCGGCGGAGAGTGGCAGGTAAACGCCTGGGTCAAACAGGGTATCCTGCTCACGTTCGGTCTCCACGAAACCCGCGTTCGAGAGTACGGCGATGTCGCGTACAACGACGTCCTCCCGCTTGCTCAGACGGCGGATTTCGGCGACCGTGGCTCGAGAAACACGCCCGACGGGACCGTCGTTCGTCGGGGCGCTCGCGTCGGCTCGAACTGTATCCTGATGAGCCCCTCGTTCGTCAACATCGGCGCACACGTCGGCGACGGTGCGCTCGTCGACTCCTGTGACACTGTCGGCTCCTGTGCGCAGATTGGTGAGAACGCCAAACTCGGCGCGAACACGCTCATCGGCGGCGTCCTCGAACCGGTCGAGAACGCGCCGGTCATCGTCGAAGACGGCGTTTCCCTCGGCGCTGGCTGTCGGGTCACCTCCGGCTTCGTCGTCGGCGAGAACTCCGTCGTCGGCGAGAACACGCTCCTGACACCGCGAATCCCGGTGTACGACCTCGTCGAGGAGGAGGTGCTGTACGGCGAACTGCCGCCCGAACGGCGGGCCTTTACGCGCTTCGTCGAATCGTCCATCGGGGACCACGACCTGTTCGAGGGCGGGGCCTACAAGCCAGCCGTGGTCGCCACGGCGCTCGAGGACCGCACCCTCGAGCGCTCGGAACGCGAAGAGGTGTTACGGGATCAATGAGCGACGCCGTATCGGACGCATCGAACTCGCAAATTCGTCGCCTGGCCGACTGGGACGCGAGCCGACTTCGCGACCTGGCCGACGACCACGGGACGCCGCTTTACGTCCTCGACCGCGAGCGAGTGCGCCAGAACTACGCCCGCCTCGAGGCCGCCTTCCCCGATGCGGAGGTGCTGTACGCGGCGAAGGCCAACGCGCTCGGCGACGTCCTCGAGACCGTGCTCGAAGCCGGTGGTGGTATCGAGTGTGCGTCCGCGGGAGAACTCCGCCGAGCGCTCGCGGCCGGAGCAACGGGTGACCAGGTCCATTACACGGCCGTCAACCCGCCAGCGGCGGACCTGGATATTGCCGTCGAGGCGGCAGCCGAGCAGCCACGAATGACGATCACTGCCGGCGCCGAGGATACCATCGACCGACTCGCCGAGCGCGGCTACGACGGACGGCTCTGTCTGCGGGTGAATCCCGGTATCGGTGCCGGGCACCACGAAAAGGTGCGAACCGGGGCCGATGCCAAGTTCGGCGTCCCGGCCGAGCGCGCCGTCGAAACCGTCCTCCAGGCCGCCGAACGCGGCTTCGATGTCGTCGGCATTCACGCACACGTCGGGTCCGGCGTCTCGAGTGACGACCTCGAGGCCCACCGCGAGTTCGTCTCGCGGATGGGTGACCTCGCTCGGAACGTGAACGAGGCGCTCGAATCGGCCGCGACGGATTCGAGTACCGCTGAATCGGCCGTCTCGAAGGGTCTCGAGTTCGTCGACGTCGGTGGCGGCTTCGGCGTCCCCTACCGTGAAGCCGACGCACCACTCGATCTCGAGGCGGTCGCGACGGCTACTCGAGACGCGCTCGGACCACTCGACGCTCGACTGACGATCGAACCGGGCCGTTATCTCGTCGCCGACGCGGGCGTCTTGCTCACGCGCGTCAATACGGTCAAACCCGCACCCGAAACGACCGTCGTCGGCGTCGATGCCGGGATGACGACCCTCCTACGGCCCGCGATGTACGGCTCCTATCACCCGATCTGTAACCTCGCTTCCGATGTCGACGACCGGTCGACCCTCGAGCAAACCGTGACCGGGCCGATCTGTGAGAGTGCGGATGTCTTTTGCACTGACCGGCGGCTGCCCGAAAGCGCCCGCGGCGACCTGCTCGCTATCGGGAACGCCGGTGCGTACGGCTACGAAATGGCGAGCACGTACAACTCTCGGCCGCGGCCCGCCTCGGTCGTGTTCGAGGCCGACGGCTCGAGTCGAATTGCCCGGCGTCGGGAGACGCTTGACGATGTGGTCCGCCTCGAACGCAGTGGCGAGGAGCGCCAGACGCAGTCGGCGGAAACGGCCGGCTCGCCGGAGGTGCGCCGATGAGTGCGTTCGCCGACATCCCTTTCGAGAAGTACCACGGCACCGGAAACGACTTCCTCGTTATCGACGCTGAGACGTACGTCCCCGACCGACGGGGACTGGCGGCCCGCGAGTGCAACCGCGAGGCCGGTGTCGGTGCCGACGGGGTTCTGTATCTCGCGCTCGAAGACCAGTACTCGCCGCCTCGCGTCATTATGACGCTCGTCCAGCCTGACGGTGGCACCGCACCGATGTGTGGCAACGGGGCACGCGTCGCGGGCCAGTGGGCGATGGAACGCACCGGCAGCGACGAGGTCATGATCGACACGCAGTCGGGCACCCGCCACGCCGCCCGGGAGGGAGACCGGATCGCCGTCGAAATGGGCGTGCCGACGTTTCAGCCGCGGGGTATTCCCGCCACGGCCGAGGGTCCACTGCTCGAGATCGAAATCGCGGGTCTCGAGGTGAGCGTGGTCAACACGGGCGTCCCGCACGCGGTCGCGTTCGTCGAGAACGTCCCGGACGAGTACGTCGATGAAGACGCGCTCGAGGCGGGCGTCGATCGCCTCGACGCGGTCGATCTCGATGCGGTGGCAAAGCCCGTTCGCCACGCCGATATCTTCCCACTGGGGACGAACGTCGTGCTCGCGAGTGCGAACGACGAGGGCGGCTTCGACCAGCGAACGTTCGAGCGCGGAGTCGAGGGCGAGACCGATGCCTGCGGGACGGGTGCCGTCGCCATCGCCGCCGTCGCTCGCCGACTGGGCATGGTCGAGGCGGACGAACCGGTTCCGATCAGTCCCATCGGCGGCGACCTCGAGATCACCTTCGATGGCGAGCGAGCGACGCTCATCGGTCCGGTCGTCCACGAGTTCGACGGCACCGTCAAAAGCACCCACTTCTCGTTCGAGCCGTGACGGGGGAACACACTGACTTCGACTCGCTTGCGTTCCTCGAAGAAAGCGTCGCGATTCCCTCCCACCCTGACGCTGGCGTCGAGCGGATGCGGGCGCTGCTGGTCGACACGCTCGAGGAACACGGTTTCGACCCCTCGGTTGACTCGGCCGGAAACGTGCTGGTGACGCGCACCGATGGCTCCTCGCCATCCCGTTCGTACGTATTGAACACCCACATCGACACCGTCTCGCCCCACGTTCCGCTCGAGGTGACCGACGACGAGATTCGGGGCCGTGGCTCCTGTGACGCCAAAGGCCAGGTCGCGACCCTGCTCGGAGCGTTTCTCACGGCCGACCTCGAGGACACGCAGGTGACCCTGGCGATTACGCCGGACGAGGAGATCCTGTCGACGGGTGCGCACGCGCTGGTCGAGGAGAACATCGACCTGTTCGACGAAGCCGACGCCGTCATCGTCGGCGAACCGACCGGACTCGACGTCTGTACGGCCGCCAAAGGACGTTTCGAGGGGACGATTACGCTATCTGGAGCCAATGCGCACGCCGCCGAGCCACAGTCGGGTGTCAACGCGATCAGCGCACTCGAGGGGGTTCTCGGCGCACTCGAGACGTTCGATGCACGGTCAGACGCGCCCCCCGTCCATCCACAGCTCGGAGCACCGACGCTCACGCCGACGGTCGTCGAGGGCGGTGACGCGACCAATCAGGTGCCGGATGCGGTTCGGCTCATCGTCGACCGCCGGAGCGTTCCACCCGAGACGACGACAGACTTTCGGACGGCCCTGCTCGCCCACCTTCGTGATTCGGTTCCCGACGGGGTGGGCGTCGACTTCGCGTTCACCGAGCGCCCGACGCCGTTCCTCGAGGCCTGGGAGACCGACGCGAGTGTACCCGTGGTCGAAACCCTGCAATCGGCGTGTGGTGGCGACGTTCGGCCCTTTAGCGCAGCCACGGAGGCTTCGTACTTCGCCGCACACGCCCCGACGGTCGTCTTCGGGCCGGGCGTGCTGGCTGACGACGAGGGCGCGGTTGCCCATTCCCCGCGCGAGTACGTCCGGACGGCGGACGTGCTCGAGGCCGTGTCGGCGGTGCGAAGCGTGCTGGAATCAGCGTGAGCGGCGACCGCTCGAGGGTCTGGCCGCGCATTGCCCCACTGCGTCGACGATTCAGATGACTTATAGGGTTTTCCTCTGAGGTGTGGATATGGCTTTTTCTAGCCCGCTCTCTCGACAGGATCTCGGGCTTATTTTGGCCCCCGTTTGCTTTCTGGGCATCTACTTTACCTCCCCATTCGGCCTCTCGCTCGAGGCGACGGCCGTGCTCGCCAGTACGGCCTGGGTCATCCTCTGGTGGGTGACAGAAGTGATTCCGATTCCGGTTACCTCGCTGTTGCCGGTCGTTCTCTTTCCGTTGACCGGCGTCACGACCGTCGGCGGTGCCACCGCACCCTACGCCGACCCCATCGTGTTCTTGCTCCTCGGGGGCTTCCTGCTCGCGCTGGCGATCGAACGGTGGAACCTGCACCATCGACTCTCCTTGTTGATCCTCTCGGCGGTTGGGACCAGCGCCAGGGCGCTCGTTCTCGGGTTCATGGCCGCGACCGCGTTCCTGTCGATGTGGATCTCGAATACGGCGACGGCGATGATGATGGTTCCCATCGGTTCCGCCGTGATCGTCGAACTCACCGCTGTTGGCGGTCGACGCAACCCGCCGCTGGAGCGCGAGGATATCGTGGAACCCAACGACCCCCTGGACGTCGAGGGAGAACTCTTCCACAGCCTCGAGGAGGACCCGGAGTCGCTCCCGAACACCTCCTTCGGGCTGGCACTGATGCTAGCCATCGCCTACGGCGCCTCGATCGGCGGGGCCGCGACGTTGATCGGTAGCCCGCCGAACGCAGTGTTGGCCGGCGTCGCTGAATCGAACCTCGGCGTTCAGATAGGCTTCCTCGAGTGGATGCTGGTCGGCGTGCCACTCGCGGTCGTCTTTTTGGTCGTGACGTGGCTCTTGCTCGTGGCAGTGCTTCGCCCGACGGTCGACAGCCAACCCGGACGCGAAGATGTGATCGACCGACAGCTGAGCGAACTGGGGTCGATGACGATGGGGGAACGACGCGTCCTTGCGGTGTTCGGCCTCGTCGCCGGGGCGTGGATCCTCCGCCCGTTCCTGATCGAGCCCGTCCTGCCGACGGTCACCGACGCGATGATCGCCGTCGCCGGCGCGATCCTCGTCTTCCTCGTGCCCGTCGACGGCGAGCGCTTGCTCGACTGGGAGTACACGTCTCGAGTGCCGTGGGGCGTACTCTTGCTGCTCGGTGCCGGGTTTTCGATCGCGCGCGGCTTCCAGGTGAGCGGGCTCGACACCATCGTCGCGGACGGTATCATCAGTCTGGGTGTCACGGAACTCGCCGGCATGGTAATCTTGCTCGCAACGGTTGTCTGCCTGCTGACGAACGTCACCTCGAACACGGCGACAGCGTCGTTGTTCATGCCGATCACGCTGAGTATCGGTCTCGCGACCGGCGTCGCACCGCTAACGCTGATGGCGACGGCCGCCTTCGCCGCCTCCTTCGCGTTCATGCTCCCGGTGGCGACCGCTCCGAACGCGATCGTTTTCGCCAGCGGCTACATGACCATCCCGGAGATGGCGAAAGTCGGGCTGGTCATCACGATTCCGGCTATTCTCGCTATTTCCGTGTTCGCCATCTGGTGGCTTCCACTCGTCTGGTCGTAGCCCGCTCGTCGAAACAGGGATGTGCCGATGGCGGGTAGATTCGAAGTATGACCGACGAACTGACGCTCGAGGTCGATACGGACGAACCGCCGGAATCGACACTGATCGTCGCCTTCCCCGGGCCCGGGATGGTCGGTATTTCGGCGGCCCAGTATCTGATCGAACAGCTGGAACTCACGGAGACGGGGCACATCCAGACGGGCGGGCTGCCGGCGATCACGCCGTACGTCGACGGCAGACCCTACCACCACACTCGACTGTTCTCGAGCCCGGGCCTCGAGTGTACGCTGCTGATCAGCGAACTGCCGATTCCGGTGCAGTTGTCCGAACCGTTCGGGCGAATTCTGCTCGACTGGATCGACGAACGGGCGGTCGAAGAGGTCACCCTGCTCACCTCGATCCCGGGCCTGGAACCGGCTAGCGAGCTGTGGTACGTCGCATCGGATGATTACCGGGACGTTCGACTGTCCGACGTCTCGATACCGCCGCTACAGGGGGGATTTTTGACTGGGAGCAATGCGAGCCTCGTCGCTCGGGCGATGGACACGAGTCTTCGCGTGGGCGTGATCGCGGCGTCGGTCGATCCGGGGTTGCCCCTCGACGCAAACGCCGCGTTGCGTCTCGTCGAAGGAATCGATCACCTGTACGGATTCGACGTCGATACGACCCAACTTCGGGAATTCGCGGATCGAACCAAACAACACTACCAGGGCCTGATGGCCCAACTCGAGGCCCAACAACGGCCGCAGTCGAAAATGACGGACGATTACGGATTCATGTGACGTTCACGAGTACGGGTTCGTATGGCGGTTTTTCGCTCGAGCAGGAAACGAAAAACTGCTGTTAAATTCCCCAGAGGTAGACGATCCCTAGCGTCGTCACGACCGCGAGCAACAGCTGTAATGGGCCACCGACTTTCAGAAAGTCCGTGAACTCGTAGCCGCCGGGCCCGTACACCATCAGGTTCGTCTGATAACCGACGGGCGTCATGAACGACGTCGCCGAGGCGAACATCACCGCGAGCAGGAACGAAAATTGGGACGCGCCCAGACCCGAGGCGGCGTCGACGGCGACGGGAATCATCAACACGACGGTCGCGACGGGCGTGATGACGTTCGCGAGTAGCCCCGTGACGAGGAAGAACAACAGCAACACCGCCACGAGCGGGAGGAACTCGGCCGTTCCAACGAGGCCGCTTGCAAGAACCTGTGAGCCCCCGGTTGCCTCGAGGGCGACGCCCAGCGGAATCACGCCGGCGAGCAGGAAGATGATGTTCCAGGAGACGGCGTCGTAGGCGTCTGTCGTGGACAGACAGCCAGTGACGACCATCAGAACGACGCCGGCAAGGGCGGTGATGACGATGGGGGCAAGCCCGAGGGCGGCGGTGCCGATCACGCCGGCCATAATCGCGACCGCAACCGGCGTCTTCGCCGAGAGCGGGGCCAGTTCGTCCAGGTCGGTCTCGAGCAATCGATCGAAGGCGTCCTCTTCGATCACGAGGAGGTCGCTCGTGTGCGCCAGGTGTTCGATGGTATCAGGAATCGTCTGGACCAGGAGCAGGTCGCCGGCCTCGAGACGGACGTGCTGGAGGTCCTTGCGAAGCAATTCTCCTTCACGACGAATCGCCAGCACTGTCGTCCGATAGAACGAACGAAGCCGAGTTTCCGCGAGCGATTTCCCGATGAACGGGGAGTCAGTCGGCACGACGGCTTTCGCGAGCAGGTCGTCGCTCGGGGCATCTTCGAACGTGGCTTCGGTCACGGACACGCGCGGTAGCTGGCGCAAGCGCTGTTCGTCGCCAAAGCGGTTGACTGCCTGTAACGTGCCGTGTACGGTCAAGATGTCTCCCTCGCGAATTCGCTGGTCGGAACGAACGCCGACGTACGTCTCGAGGGACTGGTCACTGCGCTCGACCTCGAGTGCAGCGGCCGCCGGTTCCGACCCGGTTCCTGTTTCGGGCTGCGTTGGGTCGGTGTTGGATGTCGATTCGGGCTGCTTGGCGTCCGTATTGGATGCCGATTCCGATCGATTATCGGGTTCGGTATCGGATGCCGCATCGTCCCGATTCGTCTGCTCGGTCCGTTGACTCAGTTCACGTCGCTCTCGGTTCGCTTCCTGTTCGCTCGAGTCGGCTGTCGTGTCGTCGTACTCGAGTACGTGGCTGTCTCCTCTCGGTTCGTCCTCACCCTCACGCCGAAGCTGGAGGACTCTCACGTTCGCGTCACTACGCTCCTCGAGTTCGCCGATGGTGAGGCCCACGACGGGGGATTTCGAGCCCACGCGAACCTTCCCGAGGTGATCCTCGAGGTCGAACTCGGTCACCAGGTCGGCGTCGACGGGGACGCGGGCGGGCGTCAGCCACCAGCCGACGGTCGCGAGGTAGGCAAGTCCGACGAGCAGGATGACGAGGCCGAGTGCACTGAACTCGAACATCCCGATGTGGTCTCTCCCGAGCAAGTCGACGGCGAACTCGCTGGCGAGCAGGTTCGTCGACGTCCCAATGAGCGTCAGCGTCCCGCCAAGAATCGCGGCGTAAGAGAGCGGCAAGAGAAGTTTCGACGGTGAGACGCCGGTCTTCTCGGCGAGTTCGGAAATCATCGGAATGAAGATGGCGACGACCGGCGTGTTGTTGATAAACCCGGCGATGGGTCCCGTGGTCGCAATCGTCGCGAGCAGGGCCCGGCGGTCGCTCCCTTTGACGAATCGGGCGAGATAGACGCCGAGTCGCTGGACAAGCCCGGTTCCCTGAATCCCCGCACTGAGCATGTACATCGCGACGATGGTGATCGTCGCCGTGTTTGCAAAGCCCGAAATAGCTGCTCGAGAGCCGACGCCCGTCAGCGGTTCGAGGAGGGCTAGCGCGACGATAATACCGATGGCCGTCATATCGTTCGGAATCACCTCGGAGACGAACAACACGAGCGCAACCGCGATGAGGCCGAAGACGACCAGCGCGCCGGTGGAGACGCTCTCGAGAATCATTCGAAAGCACCGCTGACTCTGTCCTTCGGTGTGAACCCCTGCGGGTCGAATCGACGGGACACACATTCTCGTCGTCAGGGCGGTCATAAAATAGTATCTGTTACGCAAACGGGGCCGTCAATCGGGCGTTGACCACGCGAATGGCAGCCAATCGAGCGCTCCTGTACACGGCCATCGCCGCGTCCAGACGAAGCCGCTTTAGCCCTCGAGACGCTTGCTCGAGTAATGAGTCAGCCGACGCCCGAGGTCTACGAGCAGGGCAAGGGCATGGACGCCCACAATCAGGTGATGCGGGATATCCGCTCGCGCAAAGAAAAGAGCTACGACCCCCACCAGCCGACGCGGGTCTGGCTCGACGAGGACAACACACCGGACGGCGTCAAACGAAGTTTAACGATCATTCTCAACACCGGCGGCTGTCGCTGGGCCCGCGCGGGGGGTTGTACCATGTGTGGCTACGTCGCCGAAAGCGTCGACGGTGGCTCGGTCCCTCACGAGGCGTTGATGGATCAGATCGAGGTCTGCCTCGAGCACGAGGCTGAAAACGCCGACGAGCCAGCACCCCTCGTCAAAATCTACACCTCCGGCTCGTTTCTGGACGAACGCGAGGTCGGTGCGGACTCCCGTCGGGCCATCGCCGAAACCTTCGGCGACCGCGAACGGATCGTCCTCGAGTCGCTGCCGGATTTTGTCGACCGGGAGAAACTCGAGGATTTCACCCAGTACGGCCTGCAGACTGACGTCGCCGTGGGCCTCGAGACGGCGACCGACCGAGTTCGTCGCGACTGCGTGAACAAGTACTTCGATTTCGCGGATTTCGAGGCAGCATGTACCGACGCAGCAGCTGTCGACGGCGCCGGGATCAAAGCCTATCTTCTGATGAAACCGCCGTTCCTCACCGAGTCGGAAGCTATCGAGGACATGGTCTCCTCGATCGAACGCTGTCTGGCCGTCGACGGCTGTCACACCGTCTCGATGAATCCGTGTAACGTCCAGCGCTACACCATGGTCGACGAACTGTACTTCAACGGGGGGTACCGCCCGCCGTGGCTCTGGTCGGTCGCCACCGTGCTCGAGCGAACGGCCCACGTCGATGGTCTCGTCGTCTCCGATCCAGTCGGCCACGGTACCGACCGCGGTGCGCATAACTGTGGAGAGTGTGACGATCTCGTCCAGAAAGCGATCAAGGACTTCGACTTGCGACAGGACCCGACGGTCTTCGAGCAGGTCGACTGTGAGTGCAAAGCGACCTGGGAGTACGTCGTCGAACACGAGACTGGATATAATCAGCCGCTCACTCGGTGACGACGGACGTTTGTCGCCGATCGTCGGCCCTTCGTGTTAGGATCAGTCCCCGGCTGCTCGGCCGTCGCTTCGAACGAGTTCCTGGGTGATATCTGATTTCGGGATTTCCAGTGTGACCACCGTTCCTCGAGGGTCGCGGTCGTGGAAGGTTAGCTGGCCGCCCGACTGGGTAACGACCCAGTTGACGAGCCACAGTCCGAGGCCGCTGGCGTGTCGGAGCTGGGTAATCTCCTGTTCTTCCTGCAAGAGGGCACGCTCTTCTTCGGGTAATCCGGGACCGTTATCGGCGACCGTGATGGTGACCGACTCGTCGTCGTTCTCGCTGGTCTCGACGCTGACGTGGATCTGGGGCTCACAGCGGTCGTTGTGTTCGGCTGCGTTCTCGAGGACGTGGAAAATCGCGTCCTCGAGCAAGTCGTTCGCCCTGACGTTCAGTCGGTCAGTGAGCGAGTACGATAGCTGGGCGGTGGGATACTCACCCTCGAGTCGCTCGATAGCAGCTTCGGTCGTTTCGATTACGTCGAGCGGGCCTGTCGTGGTGTTTTCGTGATCGAGCGTTTGCTCCACTGCACGGGTCTTTTCAGCCAGACTGATGAGCTCACCCGCCCGCTCTTGAATCGCTTCGGCAAACGTTTCTTCGTCGGTGTCCTCGACGGCATCTGCCAGCATTTCAGCACAGCCGTTGATGATGTTCATGCCGTTTCGGAGGTCGTGACGGAGCACGCGATTGAGGATTTCGACCCGCTTTTGGCGCTGTTTCTGTTCGGTGATATCGGTGTACAGACCGAACGCGCGGTCTGAGTGCTCGTTCATCTCGATGGGAACCACCCGCATCATGAAATCACGCAGACCGTCGACCGTTCGTCGTTTGACCTCGGCCTCGACCGGTTCGCCCCGGTTACCACGAGTATTGAACTCCGCGGCTTCGTCGTTCAACTTCGGGGGGACGATAAACTGGTCCAGTGGCTCTTCGACCAGTTCGGCTTCCTCGTAGCCGAAGATGCGTTCGAATGCGGGGTTAATCTGTTCGACGATGGGGCCTTCCGGGGTCCGCTGTGTGCTGACGACGGCGTCGGGAACGTTCTCGAACAGGGCGGCGAACTGATCACGCTCACTTTTCAACCGACTCTCGAAAGCCAGTCGATCGAGCGCGTTCGTGACGTGTGAAACGAGTAACTCGGTGAGTTCCTGGTCTTCCCGGCCGAACGCTTCAGGCTCGGTTGAAACCGCCTGAAACACGCCGTTTGTGCCGATCGGGACGCTGAGAACGGACTGGTACTCCTCTCGCTCCGGGCTCGCATCCTCGTCGTTGTCGAGGTCACCGACCCGGTACGTCTCGCCAGTTCGATAGGTCTTCCCGGCGATACCGTCATTTATCGTCGTTCGATTCGAAAAGCCATCCTCGTGAATATCGGATGAGACCGCTTCGGTCACCAGGTGGCCGTCCTGGGCGCTATCGACGACACAGACGTCAAATTCGAGGACGTCTTCTGCGGTCTCGACGGTCAGTTCGTACACCTGTTCCGGGCTGGTACACTCCTCGAGACGTGAGGCGATCTCGTGGAGTTTTTCCATCTTTGCCTTCCGCTGGATGAGTTCGCGCTCCATCAGCTTTCGGTCGCTGACGTCCCGGACGATACCGACGCTGCCAGTGACTTCTCCCTCGGTTGCTCGGACGGTCGTGTTCACTTCACACGGGATTTTCTCACCCGCTTTCGTACGGACGGTTACGTCGTACCTTCTGACAGCGTCTAAATCGCTCTCGAGGAGTGCTTCCAGGGCCATCTTTCCTCGCTCGAGGTCCGCTTCATCGAGAACCATCGAAACGTGTTCACCGAGCAGTTCGTCACGGCTGTAGCCAGTTATCCCCGTTAGCGTGTCGTTGACGGTGACGAACCGCCCGTCGGTGTCGAGCGCGTAGACGCTGTCGCCGACGGTCTCGATGACGGCTTTCTTCCGCTGTAGTTCTCGTTCGCGGGCCGCGCGATCGAGCGCAGATTCGGCGGTTGCGGCGAGAACCTGTATGAGATTGATATCGGCGTCCTCGAGCGAGAATCCGCCCGAAGCGGCGACGGTCAGGAGTCCGTGATCGCCGAGCGGATGGATGACGGCGTTACCGACCTCGCTGTCGAGATCGTACGGAACCATGTGCGGTGCAGCGTCGTCGATGATAACCGGTTCACCCGACTCATAGCCTTCCCAGAGTGGTCCATCACCCGGTTCGATTCGGGCCAGGTCACCACTGGCTGCCTCGAGGCGTTCGCTCGTGGCAACGATTTCGAGGACGGTCTCGTCTTCGTCGTAGCGTCGAACGCCGGCGAGGGCTCCGTCGATAATGGAATCCGTCGTCTCGATGACGAGCTCGCCAATCTCGTTCTCCGAACTGGTTTCCATCAACGCCCGCGTCGTTTCCTGCAGTGTTTCAAGTGCCTGTGAGCGACGGAACTCTGTCGTGACGTCTCGGGCGAACGAGAGCACGCTTTCGACGGCTCCGTCTCCGTCAGTTATCGGAATGCTGTACCACTCACAGCGAAGCTCGTTTCCCGCGCTGTCGAGGTTGCGACTGATACCGTGGCTCTGTGTCGGCGCTCCCTCGAGCCAGTTGTCCCACCAGGCGCTGGCGCTGTCTCGTTGGTCCGGCGGAATCAGTAGCTCGGGTGCGAATTCACCAACGGCTTCGGCTTCGCTGTACCCGAAGAGTTCGGTTGCAGCCGAGTTCCAGTGTTCGATCTCGAACGCGGTGTTCCACTCGATGATCGCCAGCGGCGACTGGTCGAACACGCGCTCGGAGCGCTCCGTCAGTTCGGGCGCGTGTGGCGTTCGTGACTCGGCGTATCCGTCTTCGGCCATCGTCGAGAGCGAGTCGTGGGCTTCGGCGTCTGCGGTCGGCGCCGCCCGTGGCGGCTCACCGTCGAAGAGCACGTCGAGCACTCGTGTCAGGAGGGTCGGGATGCCCTGTGATTTGGGGACGTAACCGGCAGCACCGGCCGCAATCGTTTCGCCGGCCAGTGTCTCGTTCCCTGCATCAGTGTACAAAAATATCGGAACCTCGATTCCTCGAGCCTGCAGCTCTCGACAGAGGTCGATACCGGTCTCGTCTCCAAGGTCCTGTTCGGTAATGAGTGCATCCCACGTCAGGTCGCTCCGCTCGAGGCGCTCGAGACACGCCTGCCGTGTTCGGACGTGTTCGACGCTTATGTCTGCATCCCGAAATCCGGCACTGAGGCCGTCCATCTGGTCAGGATCGACGTAGATGACGTGGTTTCGCTCTCCCATTGTGTCTTCCCCCGGAGCCTACTGATCGCTGTTCTCGATTTATCAAGGCACCATACCCTCTTTAGTGCTCGAGTCAACTCAGGACTTGAGTCTACTACTAACAGGCGTAAAATAAAACTACTGCCCACCTGTCGGATTACTGGGGTGCAGCGGGGTCGATTCGTTCGAATCCACGGAGAATTGCCTGCCCGTCGGTCCCGCCGACGTCGGGGAGTGTTGCCCGTTCGGGGTGAGGCATCATGACGGCGACCGTCTCGCGATCACCGAGGACGCCGGCGACGTTGTGTTTCGAGCCGTTCGGATTTGCCTCGGCGCTGAGATTGCCGTCGGCGTCGCAGTAGCGAAACAATACGCGTCCGTCGGTCTCGAGTTGGGTGAGTCGGTCGTCGTCGATTTCGTAGCGACCTTCACCATGGGCGATCGGCACTTTGATTACGTCACCCGTTTCGTAGTCGGCCGTCCAGGGGGTGTCGTCGCGTTCGACGCGCAAATAGACGTGCTCACACTGGAAACGAGCGCTCTCGTTGGTCGTGAACACACCGTCGGTGAGTCCCGATTCACAGCCGACCTGCGCGCCGTTACAGACACCCAGGACGGGGATGCCGTTTCTGGCCGCCTCGCGGACCGCTTCGAGGATCGGCGAGTGGGCCGCTATCGCGCCGGCACGAAGGTAGTCACCGTACGAGAAACCGCCCGGCAGGACGATACCGGTAGTGTCCGCTGGAAGGCCGTCCTCGTGCCAGACTATTTCGGCGTCGATGTCCAGATGCTCGAGTGCGGCCGCGGCGTCGCGGTCGCAGTTTGAGCCGCCAAAGCGGATGATCGAGACCGTCACTGCAGACACCTCCGTGTGGCGAAACTGACGGTGTCGGTCAGGATGATCGAGACCGTCATCTACCGCTCGTCGACCTCCACGTCGTAATCGTGGATGGTCGGGTTTGCCAGCAGTCGTTCGGCCATCTCGTCGACTCGCTGTTCGGCTTCCGCCGAGTCGTCGGCCTCGAGATCAATCTCGAAGCGATCTGCCGAGCGAAGCGCCTCGAGGTCGAACCCCAGGCGCTCGAGCGAACGCCGTGTGGTCTCGGCCTCGGGGTCGAGGACGCCGTGTTTGAGTCGGACGGTCACCGTGGCGGTGTAGGCGGTCATCAGTTGATACCCCGTAACCGTGCTCAAAAACGCTTTCGGGTTCGTCTCGTCATACACGTTCGTGAATATCGGTGTCGCATAGTGTGAGCAGCCTCTGACGACCGGTCCCGGTCGGCCCACACGTTCGGTCGTGACGAACCACTCGTCGGGACCGTTGACGTCACGTACCGCCGGGCGCCCCTACGATGTCGACGCTCGACGGTAGATTGGGACGGTCCCAATCAGTCCTCGAGTATCGCCTCGAGTGTCGCACACACGGCTCGAGTTTCCGGGACGTCGGCTTCGGGTAACTCCCGGTCTTCGAGCAACGCCTTGAGATTGCGACTCTGCCGGTCTGTAACCGTCTGCTCGTCGGATTCGAGACCCTCGAGGACGGTCAACAGCCAGGGTGGGACCGGCTCATCGTCGTCCAGATACTCGTCAGCCGTGGCGACGAGGGTGTGGTGGACGACCCACTGCTGTTCGTGAGAGAGTGCAAGCGTGTGCGTTTCGGTTTCCTGTGGCGGTGTACTCATCGTGTCACTGGTCGATTTCGTCGACCGCTGCTCGACAGTATGAACCACCCGAGCTTAAGCCTTGTTGTATGTTAACTATTCTCTATTGTCGAGGAAGTGGGTCTTTTCAGGGTTTGCGCTTCGCTCGAGGGCCTGGCACACTCGAAAATCCGCTGTCGGAGCGGTGATCGTAATACCCGTGTACTCGAGAAACCGGTTCCCTATCGAACGTCTCGACGCATGGCGATTTCGAACCACGGACAGAGTCGAAGTTGTCGGTACCACTCGGGGTTGCTGTGCAGCCGTTCGTAGGGTACCCACATCAGGCCGGCGACCTCTTCTTCGTCCGGGTCGAGCGACGTGTCCTGCAGGGTCAGTTTGAGCACCGCACAGACCTCGTGTTCGACGCCAGCGTTCTCGAAGTAGCGTTTGTACTCGAAGCGGTCGGTCAGGCGCAGGTCGTCGTACTGGTCCGGCGTCACTCCCAGCTCCTCCTCGAGACGCTGTCTGGTCGCGTCCTCCTGACTCTGTCCCTGGACTGGATGGGAGGCCACGGTTCCGTCCCAGTAGGTCCCCCAGAGGCGTTTGTCGGGTGCCCGCTGGGCGAGCAGTATGTTGTCGTCCCCGTCGAATACCAGAGAGGTAAACGCCCGATGCCGCGTTCCCTCGCCGGTGTGAGCCTCGAGGCGGTTGACCAGTCCAAGTTCGGTATCCTCGGCGTCGACGGCGATGACGTCCTGGGCGGCGTTTTTGTGCGGCAATTCGTCGTCTTCCGCTGTCGCGTTCATAGGCCTATTGAACGGGCGGTTCCTAAAACCAGTATCGGCTTTCCTCGAGAGTGCAGACGACACCGCAACGCTTGACGGAACTGCGTGTCTTCCAAAATCTGAACGGATGCGTGAAACCGATGTTTTCACTCATTAGTCGACGTTTGAGAGGGCGCGGCGCGGTACTCTCGAGGCGCACTTATCCGAGTTTTTCGTCGAGAATCAGGCGCGTTTTCGTGCTCACGACCTCCTCTTGCTCGCGCGCCTGCGTGATGAGTTCGTTGACGCCCCGGGTGTCTGCTGCGTCGACGACCAGCACGATGTCTTGCTCACCCGAAACCTGCCAGACGAAGTCGACTTCAGCCCACTCGGCCATCCGCTCGGCGATGCTGGCCGTATCGACGTCGACCGCGACGCCGATCTCGATCATCGCCTTCACGTTGCCCGTGCGCGTGGTAACAGTAAACCGTTCGATAACGTCGTCGTCGTTCATCCGCTCGACGCGATTGCGGACCGTTCCCTCGCTCGTGCCCACCTCTTCTGCGATCTCCGTATACGGCGTTCGGGCATCTCGTCGGAGGATGTTCAGGATGTTTCGGTCGAGATCGTCCATTGAGATCTACCGATTGGGGTGACACCCACTTGATGATTACGAAATTCGTAACCTCGCTTCGAAGACAACACTTATGTGCCTGTGGTCAGTACGTATCTCGTAATGAACCCGGCCTACGTTGCGCTGGAAAGCGGTCACGTACTCGAGGGGCGTGGTCGTGCACCTGGCACCGCACGCGGGGAACTGGTTTTCACAACAGCTTACACGGGCTACGAGGAGAGCCTGACGGACCCATCTTACGAGGAGCAGGTCCTGACGTTTTCCTACCCTCTAATCGGCAACTACGGCGTCCGAGAGGAACGCTTCGAATCCGATCGCGTTCATCCACGAGCCGTCCTTGCTCGCGAACTCACCGACGACGTGGCCGCCTGGCTCGCCGAAGAAGGCGTGCCGGCCGTCGACCATCTCGACACCCGCGACGTCGTGACCGACGTGCGCGAAGGCGGCGCGATGAAATGCGGTATCGCTGTCGGCAAACACGCCACGCCCGACGACGCCGTCGCCGAACTCGAGCGCTGTCAGGCGATGAGCGACCACACGGAGATCGGCGAGCAGGTCAGCGTGGCCGAACACGCCGTCCACGGTGAAGATAACGACGGCGAGACCGTTGCGCTGATCGACTGTGGCGTCAAAGGTTCGATCATCGACTCGCTGGTCGCCCGCAATGCGACCGTTCACGTGTTCCCACACGACGCGAGTGCTGCCGACGTCGAGGCCGTCGACCCCGACGTGCTGTTCGTCTCGAACGGACCTGGCGACCCGAAAAACTACCCACAGGCTGCGTCGCTCGTCGAAACCTTCGTCGAGGATACGCCCGTCGCTGGCATCTGTCTCGGCCAGCAGATCGTCGCCCGCGCGCTGGGTGGTACCACCGAGAAGATGACCTTCGGTCACCGCGGCGTTAACCAGCCAGTGCTCGACGTCGAAAGCGGACAGGTCGTTATGACGACCCAGAACCACGGCTACACGGTCGCCGAGCCCGGTCCACACCTCGAGGTCTCCCAGCTCAACGTCAACGACGATACGCCCGAAGGTCTCGACGGTATCGAACACGACATCATCACCCGCCAGTACCACCCCGAAGCGAACCCTGGCCCAGAGGACACCCTCGGCTTCTTCGACGACGTCCTCGCGATGGCCAACCCGTCGCGGAACTCCCCTCGAGCGATTCCTGCCGACGACTGAGCGTCGCTATCCGACGTGAACGATTTTCGATTTTCGTAACCCACCTCGAGCGAGTGCGATGGCTCTACGGAGCGAGTACATGACCTCCACTGCTCGAGTGTGACCGGAGAGGCTTTGAACTCGCCGCCGTCTAGTGCATGTATGATCGAGGAGGCAGCAACGACGCTCGAAGAGATCGGCTTCGATCCCGACGAGAGCATCCTCACCCACCGACAGGCGCAGGTACTCGCCTTGCGCGAACGTGGCCACTCTCAGGCGGCCATCGCCGAGGCACTGGGGACCTCTCGAGCCAACGTCTCGTCCGTCGAGGGCAGCGCTCGCGACAACCTCGAGCGCGCAAAGGAGACGGTGGCGTTCGCCGAAGCGTTGCGCGCACCGGTTCGCGTTCGTGTCGAGGGAGGAACGGACCTGTACGACGTCCCGGATCTGGTGTACGAAGCCTGTGACGAGGCCGGCGTCAAGGTCGAACACACCGCGCCTGACCTGATGAAGGTAATTTCCGATCGAGCGGGGGGTGCCATCACCGGTCGACGGGTCGCCGAATCACTCATCGTCGGTGTCACCTCCAACGGCACGGTGCGGGTTCGCTCCTCGGAGTGATCTCGAGTTCGCCGTAACCATCGAATATTAGGCACTCGTGGCTGTAAACCTACGTATGGACCTCGATATTGCGGGTAACACGGCACTGGTCACGGCTTCCTCGAGCGGCCTTGGCCTCGCGAGTGCGACCGTTCTCGCACGACAGGGGGCGAACGTCGCCATCTGCGGGCGAGACGAGGAACGACTCGAGGCCGCACGCGAACACGTTGCGGCCCAGGGCGACGGCGCCGTCCTCGCGAAACCCACTGATCTGACCGACCCAGAGCAGGTTTCGGCGCTGGTGAAAGCGACCGTCGACGAGTTCGGTGGCATCGACCACCTCGTCACCTCTGCCGGCGGGCCACCGAGCACAACCTTTCTCGAGACGGACGACCGCGAGTGGTATGGGGCCTACGACCTGCTGGTGATGAGCGTCGTCTGGACGATCGAGGAGGCCCACCCGTACCTGCACGAGTCCGACGAGGGATCGATCGTCTGTATCACCTCCCGAACGGTCAAAGAGGTCGCTGACGGGCTCTTGCTCTCGAACGCCGTTAGACGCGGCGTAATCGGCCTCGTCAAAACGATCTCGCGGGAATTCGCCCCCGACGTTCGAGCCAACGCGGTCTTACCTGGCACCATCGAGACGCCCCGTATCGAGGAACTGGTCGAGGCCAGAATCGAGAACGGCACCTACGAGAGCTACCAGGAGGGCCTCGAGGAGCTGGCGAGCGACATTCCGATGGATCGAATCGGCGAACCCGAAGAACTCGGCGAGGTCGTTGCCTATCTTTCCAGTCCGCACGCGAGTTTCGTCAACGGTGTCGAGTTACCGATCGACGGCGGGTTGATGCGGAGCTAATCGCTCTTCTCGGCTGTTCGTCTTCGGTACACAGCCACGAAATGCTCGTGAGACTGCGGCTCATACTGTTTCCCACTGATGGGGCACGATACGACCGGAAGACGACAGTTTCTGTTCGCAGTCAGCGGGGCAACAGCCGCCTCGGTCGCCGGCTGTCTCGGCTCCATCGCCTCGCGTCAACCCGACAACTACTCGACGCCGGCGGCCGTCGCCTACGAGGCGGTCGTCGACAGTCAGTGGCTCGAGGACAACCTCGAGGCGGTCGAACTCCTCGACATCCGGCGGGAGAAGGACTTTCTATCGGGCCACATCGAGGGAGCCCATCGATTGCCCGACACGGAGTTGCTGCGCGGTCACTACGCAGAAACGGACGACGGCTACGAGGCCTCACCCGAGGTCATCGCCGATATCGTGGCGCAAGCCGGCATCGAACGCGGTGACGACGTGGCCGTCTACGGCGAGGGGTCGACTCTCTGGGAGACCTACGCGATATACACTTTGCGAGCCATCGGTCACGAAGGCACCGTGGCGCTGCTCGATGGGGGCTACACGGTCTGGGAGGCAGCAAACGCTCCAACCGAAACTGACGACGTGGACGCAGCAGATAGTCAGTACGAACCTGCGCTCGACATGGATGTCGTCGCGACGCGAGCCCACGTGGCCGAGCGAGTCCACGAGGAGGGGGCTGACGTCCAGCTCGTCGACAACCGCACGCCCGAAGAGTACTGGGGGTTAGACGAGGACGACCGCGCCTCTCGACACGGGCATATCACTGGCGCGATCAACGTCAATTTCCCGCAAAACCTCGTTGAAAGCGGAGCTCGACTCCGGTCGCCCGAGGACCTCGAGCAACTGTGGCTGGACGACGCCGGCCTCGAGCCCGACGAGGAGACGATAACCTACTGTACGACCGCCGTTCGCGGCTCTGTCGGCTGGTTCATCCTGGGGCTGCTCGGATTCGAGGAACTGCGCAACTACGAGGGAAGCTGGCACGACTGGGGCACGCTCTCGAGTGCGGACGGCTACCACTACACGACTGGTGAGGGAAGTGGAACCGTCATCGACACGTTTGCGGAGTGAAGGGGGAAGAATCCCTCTCAACGCAGCCATCTGCGTGCCATCGGGGCAAACGTCACCAGCGTGCCAGCAATTTTACCCTTCCGCGTCGTAGTGGCCGACAATGAAACGTGCACCGGGGCGTGACACCCGCCCGGCGTACTCGGAGGAACGACGGACCTGGTACGGGTACGGCACGCTCACTCGAGCGAAGAAATCGCCGTGGCGTCGGTTTCTCCACGACACGAGCACCGTCTTCGCGGACATCTCCATCTTCGGATTACCAGCGCTGTTGCTCGCGTTATTTTTCCCGGACGCGAGTCCCTACGGCGTCGGAGCGACGGCGCTGGTCCTCTGGGTAACGATGACTGCCGTCGCGGCGGTCATCCGCGGTGGCTGGATTATCCCGCTCGGCACCGACGTTCGGGGTTGGGTGTCGATCTCACTCTGGTTGGTCGTTCTCAGGATTTTGTACTACAATCTGGTTATCACCGTCGTGGTCTTTGCCGCACCGGCGCTGGCTCGAGCGGTCGGTATTCCGGCCCTGTCGCTTCTCCTCGCCGTCTTGGCCGGATCCCTCGCCACGTACGCGTTTCCACACCTCGGCGAGCGAGTCTACGTCCGATTCGATAGCTCGAATCCCCACCACGACGAGTGGCTGTCTGACGTGTAACCTGCTCTCTCCCGGGGATCGATAACCTGGGCGTCGTACCCTGTCTGGTGTTCGGTTGTGGTCTGGTAAAATTTAGCAGCCATTGAAACGATTTACACACCTATCGCGACGCTGCCTTGCGATAGAGTGTGCCATGACTTTCAATAGCTACTATAGCTACCGGACGGCTTCGCAATCGTCGTCGTAGATACAAGCCTCTACCCATGTCGGTGTTTCGAGATTGACGTCTGCATCTGGCGTGTATTCGTACTCGTATGCCCTTTTTTCTCGGTCTCCAGTAACATACTCGAAGTACGTCGTTGCCTCTGTTTGCGTGTAGGTCACTGATGCTTCTCGAACCACATCGGAGTCCGAATCAGTGGCAATCGATCCTTCGGCGTCCGTAAATCGATACTGGCCAGCCCATTGATTGACCGGTTCGTAGACAACGATCTCGTCACCCTTCGTACCGACTCGTTCGATACCAGGTAGTTGTAGGCTTTGAACGAGCGTATTCGCCAGGTTCTCAGAACCGACGTCACCCGGGTAACTCTCTTCGACTCTGACGATAACCCACCCTTCGTCATCAGACTCGGTGTAAATCGGCTCGTTACTGTTTCGTTCGATTAAATCTTCATAGAGATCTTCTTTTCCTTCTGGTTGGCCAGCTATCATCGTGTATTTCACACCACCTTCCTGATAACTTTTGTACACCTCCCCTCTTTGGTGAACTTTCGTAATCGAATAGGCGTGAGTCTCGTTTTCCGCAATAGTATAAAATGAAGTGCTCATGCTGTCATCACCCCACGCCCCTGTCACCTCGTACGGGTACTCATGTTCCGCTACCAGTGGTCGTTCTGGTAGTTCATCACCTGGCTGATAGAGCAGAAATCCGGTGAATAGACACAGCGAAAGTACACAACAGATCGCCGTTATCAAATACCACTTCTTTGCCTTCATTCACAAGAGATTGGAACTTTGACACAATAGTCTTTTCGTCTCTTTGCTTATGTTGGTTGCTGTGTCGCTCGGTTCACATCCGGCGTTTCTGGACGAAATTGTCTTCGATACGCAACCCATCACAGACTGCTTCAGGCCTCGGTTTCGTCGTCCGTCTCAGATACATCGACGAGTTCTCGAACGCTTTTGGCTGCCGTTCTCGGGACGACCAGTACGTGGTCGTCGACGGCCACGACGACGAGATCGTCGACACCCAGCAACGAGACGTGTTTTCCCGGGGCGGCGACCACGTTGTCGGTTGCTTCACGGGCCGTCACCGTCGCTCCCTCGAGTGCGGCGTTGCCATCGCCGATCTGCAGCGATTCGAGGCGGCCCAGTGCGTCCCACGTCCCGAGGTCAGCCCACCCGGCCGAGAGGGGGACGACGGCGACGTCGTCCTCGCGCTCGAGGACCCCCTCGTCGATACTGATCGGATCGACCTTCGCGAACGCCTCGAGGGGGTCGACGCCGGCCTCGAGAGCCTCGATCAGTGGTGCGAGCGGCGAGTCACGGGCGGCCCCGAGTAACGCCTCGGGCGTCCACGCGAAGACGCCGGCGTTCCAGTAGGCCCCGTCCTCGAGCAACGAGCGGGCGACTTCGCGGTTCGGTTTCTCTCGGAAGCGACGGACGCTCGAGTACGCCAGATCGCCCTCGGGCTCAGCCCGACCCATCCCGCTTTCGGGAACGATGTAGCCGAACTCGGTAGCCGCTCGCGTGGGCTCGACACCCAGCGTGACGAGTTTCTCGGTGTCGACGGCGACGGCGGCCGCTCGCTCGAGCGTCTGGGCGAACGCCGCCTCGTCCTCGACGTGGTGGTCGCTGGGGAGGGTGACGATTACAGGTGGATCGTCGGTCCGATTTTCGGACTCGTCCCCATCGACTGCTTCATCCGCCTCCCTGCCCTCGCGGGACTTCCCCTCACGTTCCTCGTGAAGCCGCCAGGCGGCGTACACCAGTGCCGGACCGGTTCCCATCGCGTCGGGTTCGACTAACACCCGTGCATCGGTGTCTGTGACGTGTTCGCGAATCGGCTCCTCGAGCGCGTCGTTGGTCAGCATCCAGGTTTTCGCGCTGATTCGGTCGGCACGCTCGAGGGTGCGTTCGAGTAGCGATCGGTCGCCCCCTATCTCGAGAAACTGTTTCGGCCGATCGGGACGGCTGAGGGGGTAGAGTCGCGTCCCGGTTCCCCCGGCCAGCACACAGGCGAGTATCGGCGGCGTGCTCGAGTTCGCCACGGTGCTCACCAGGTTTCGATCCGCCCGTCGTAGATGTCTTCGACACAGCCCTCACAGTCGGGATGGTCGGCCTCGTAACACGCTGGCCGATACTCCTCGTCGAGTTTCGCGGCGCGTTTTTCGGCAAAGCGTCGACAGACGATCTTCGCCCGGTCGGCCTCGTCCGTGGGGATGGTTTTGGCGTTCCGAGCCATTCGATAGGCCTCACGGGCTTCCTCGAGTTGGCCGTCTGCCGACCGACGAACTGACTCGTACTGCGTGCCTGCTTCCCTGACTTTCGAGCGGATAAAGCGCTCGAGTCGACGCCGATCTGCCATTCTCGGTGGGTGTTCGTGGGCGGGACACATAGGCCCGTCGCCCAGTTCCCGATGGTGTGCTGTCGTCTTCCGTTCGACGTGCACTATCGATCAGAGATATTATGACAGCGTAATGTGTCATACCGAATATGAAAAGACGTGCCCTTTTCGGTACGCTTGGACTCATCGTGACGAGCGGCTGTCTCTCGATATTGGCGGAATCTGCGCCAGTGACGTTCGAGATCGTCAATTTCAGGGCGGAGCGGTTCACCGCAGACGTCACGCTTCGACATGACAGTGCCGTCGTGCTGGATGGCTTCGTCGATATCCCTGCACGAGAACCAGACGAAGACGCGGCCGGGTTGTCGCTACAGGTGCTCGAGAACGTATCCAATGGAGACGCCGTCGATGCCCGGATCGAGATCGACGGTCGGGAGTACGAAGACAGGTACGAAATCACCTGCTCTGAGAGTGATCGAGCGACGAATACGTTCCAGTTCACCATCTGGTCGAGTGAAGATCGTGGAGGGATGGAGTTCGGGGGAAGCACGTGCTGATCGGAGATGATCTCGACGAACTGGCTGTCCCAACGCGTGCTATAACACCCCTTGAGCGACTCGCACCTCTCCACATGTCCACTTTCGCTCCGGTGGCGGCAGTTTAAATACTATTGGGCGCGAACACCGGTATGCCTCCCATGGATACACAAGAGGAGGCGTGATCCGATGAGCGACGTACCCCAACACGCAGCAGACATACACGAGCAGTTTTCAGACCACATCGACGTCACCGTCGAAGACGTCGAGGAGCGACTCAGCACCCTCGTCGACGAGTACAAAGTGCCGATGGACGAGGCGCGCCGTTCCGTCACGACGCACTACCTCGACGAGGCCGGCCTCGAGCGCGAAGATATCTCGAGTGGCTCGAGCGAACGCGCCCAGATCGAGGACGTCGACGAACCAGAAGAGTGGATCGACCTCCGCGCCAAGGTCATCGAACTCTGGGAGCCCCGCAGCGACTCCGTCGCCCAGGTCGGCCTTCTGGGTGACCCCACGGGCACGATCAAGTTTACCAAATGGGCCAAATCCGACCTCCCGAGTCTCGAGGAAGGCGGCGTCTACGACCTCCGCAACGTCGTCACTGACGAGTACCAGGGCCGGTACTCGGTCAAACTCAACTCGACGACGGTCGTCGAGGAACTCGACGAGGAGATCGAAGTCGGCGACGACACCAGCGAGATCGAGGGCGCACTCGTGGACATGCAGAGCGGGAGCGGCCTGATCAAACGCTGTCCCGAGGAGGGCTGTACCTACGTTCTCCAGAACGGTCGCTGTCCCGACCACGGTGAGGTCGAAGGCGAGTTCGACCTCCGAATCAAAGGTGTCGTCGACGACGGCATCGACGCTCACGAGGTTATTTTCGACGCCGAGTCGACCGAATCCCTGACCGGGATCAGCCTCGAGGAGGCCAAGGAGATGGCGATGGACGCACTCGACACGACGGTCGTCGCCGACGAAATCCGCGATCGAATCGTCGGCACCTACTACCGTATCGAGGGACCGACGTTCGGCCGCTACGTACTGGCTGACGACGTCGAGGAACTCGACGGATCGGTCGATGCTGAATCGCTGCTGATCAAAGCGAGGTCGATGTAAATGTCTCAGACCCAACTCACCCGTGAAGTCGCTAAACGCGTCTTCGCATCCGAATTCAACGATTCCACGTACGCCTTCAAAGAGTCCGACGACGAACGCGCGCCAAACTATGCGCTCATGCCCACGGGCGACCGGGCTAATCGTGTGTTCTTCGTCGGGACGCTGACCGAAACCGAAGACGTCGGCGAGGACAGCGAGTACTGGCGCGGCCGCGTCGTCGACCCGACGGGGACGTTCTTCGTCTACGCCGGGCAGTACCAGCCCGAAGCGGCGGCCGTCCTCCGTGACACGGAACCGCCGGCGTACGTCGCCATCGTCGGCAAGCCACGAACCTACGAGACAGATGACGGCACGATCAACGTCTCCGTCCGACCGGAATCCATCGCCGTCGTCGACGAAGCCACCCGCGACCGCTGGGTCGTCGAAACTGCCGAGCGCACCCTCGAGCGCATCGAAGCGTTCGCGGAGTTCGAAGCCGAGCAAGAAGCGCCTGAGAGCGGGTCGACGGTGCCGTCCAACGAGTACGCTCAGATGGCCCTCGAGCGCTATGACTCGCCAGTCGAAAACTACCGTCGTGACGTGATCGCTGCCCTCGAGAGTCTCGAAGAACTCGAAGCGTCGGCCTGATACGTCTTCCTGTCGACTGCGATTTACCGCTCCCGTTTTTTCGCGATGGTCGATTTCGAACGGACAGCCGGACCCATACTGGCCGTGTCCCCGTCTGACGAATCATTAAGTGGCCTGGCTACAGAAAGGAGGATAGCATGGGCAACAAGAACAAGACGATCTCGTTCCGGGTGAACGAGGACGCATTCACCGCGTTACAGGAGATCGCCGAGGAACGCGATATCTCGTTGTCCGCCGTCTTCCGTGATTACGTCGATTTGCTGGTCGAACACGACGGCCAGGTGGCTGTGGTACCCGAAGACGAACTCGAGCGACGGAGCGATGACGACGACGACGAACCGTCGTTCCCGCCGACTGTGGAGGTTCCAAAGAGTTTCGTTCGCGAACACGAACGGCTCGAACTCGAGTCCGAGCACCTGCGCGAACAGCTCGAGGAACACAAATCCTACGTGAATGACCTTCGAGACCGACTCGATGCAGAAGAGGAGGAAGTGTTGTTGCTCGACGACCTCGACGAGGCAAACGGGTCGTCGACGGTCCGGTGACTGGCCCACTTTATAGTCTGTTATACGAGCCCGGCTGTCACCGGGACAGCTCTCGTTTGACCTGCCGAATTTCGTCTGCAGCCTCCGGGTTCCCATCGACGCGCGCTAGCCCTTCTGCAGCCTCGAGCGTCCGGACGCCGCTGTCGAGAAACGAGAGGACGTCGCCGGTGTAGGCGTACACCATGTAGTCGTCGCTCATGACGTCGACGATCGCCTCGGGGCCGAGCCCCTGTGCGCGCAACTCGAGCAGGTATTTCATGAACTTGCGTTCCGGGCAGCCACAGTAGGGATTGTCCTGACAGTCACAGTCGAGAAAGTCTGTCGCGAAATCGAGTACCCGCTCTCGAGTCGCATCGTCGAGCTTCTCGAGCCCTTGCCCCTGAAAGAGGACGTCGAGAGTGGCACCTTTGAACGCCCCCTTTGGGATATTGGTCTCCAGCTGGGAGCTGAGTTGCCGATGGTTTTTGACGTAGATTTTGTCGGTGATGGCCACGCGTTGGTCGATGTACTCGAGGGGGCGTCAAAAGCCCCTCGGTCACGATTGAGCCGACTATTTTTGCGTTGTGCACGATCGGCTGTTTTGCTATGCAGTATGTAGTATATACTTTATTTCCCATACTGTATTGGTATGCTTTCCAAACCTCTGTCTCGACACTCACCGTGTCACGCGATAGAGATACACACGGTGTCTCGAGAGTCGTAACGTATTTGAACTCAACCGGGCTAAGATGGCTTGCAAGCGTGTCCGGGTTAGGGTAGTGGACTATCCTTCAGCCTTGTGGAGGCTGAGACGCGGGTTCAATTCTCGCACCCGGACCTTCTGGCGACGAACAGACGTGAGGAGTTAACACTCCGTTCGGATATTGATTCATGCGGGTTCATCGAGTGAGTTTCGTAGTCGGCTTCAATTCTCACATCTGGCCATTACCGTGACAAGTAAACCGAGGGGTACAACCGACGGACCGAGATCGAGCACCGGCAATCGTCGAGCACGAATCGCTTAATATTCTGTCAAGCGTCGACGTTTGGGAGGGGACTAGTTCACAAAGCCCTCGTTGGCGGCGGGATTCATCGCCCCGCTCTGTCGGATGATATTCATCGCGGTCATCAGATCGGTGCGGGTGATCAGGCCGACGAGGTCGCCGTGGCGATCCATCACTAGCAGGCGGCCGATGTCGTCTTTTTGCATCCGCTCGAGGGCCGTCATCGCGTCGGCGTCGGGCTCGATGGTTTTCAGGTCGGTCGACATCACGTCCGCGACCGTGAACGCGTCCCGCTCGACCGGTTTGATGTCTCGAGCGTCCGAGAGGGTGACGAGCCCGACGAGGTGGCCGTCGTCGATGACCGGATAGCCGGTGTGTCGTTCACTGAACATTCGGCGGATCAGATCGGCGACACTCGTCCCGGGCATAACGGTGTGCAAGCTCCCAGCGGGGGTCATGATGTCGCGGACGGAAACGCCTTCGAAGGCGGCTTTCATCGTCACCTGTCGGGACTCGCTCGAGGCGGCGATGTAGACGAAAAAGGCAACAGCGATGAGGAAGATGTTGGTGAACAGGCCGAACAGTGCCATGATGATTGCAAACAGTTTGCCGATGCTCGCTGCCTGTTGGGTCGCTCGAGCGTACGGTCGGTTCCGCGCCAGAAGAGCACGGAGGACACGACCGCCGTCCATCGGAAACGCCGGAACCATGTTGAAGATAGCCAGGGCGACGTTCAATACAGCGAGATAGCCGAGCACGAACCGGATACCGTCGAGTTCTGCTGGGGTGGCTAGAAACAGGCCGTAGGATGCTACACCGACGAGCACAGAGACGATCGGGCCGGCGATGGCGATGTTCAGTTCCTGTTTCCAATCTTCGGGCATTTCCGAGAGGGCTGCCAGCCCACCGAGCAGCCAGAGCGTAATCGATTCGATAGGGAACCCATACCGTTGTGCGGTCAACGAGTGGCCGAGTTCGTGAAGAACGACGCCGACGAACAACCCGATTGCAGCGGTCAGTCCGAGTATCCAGGGCGTCATCCCGGTGGTGATCTCTTCAGTCGAGATTCCCGCGTTCATCGTCTCGTTCAGGATGGCGGCGACGGGTTCGATCTGGAGGCCGATGAGATAAGCGAAGACGGGTAAAATGAGGAGAAACGTAATGTCGAGTTTGATTGGGATGCCAAACAATGAGCCGATCCGAAAACTCTTCATATCGCTACATACCGGTGGCATCCCCTTAAGCACGCTGTCCTTTTCGCTGCTCTTCGTTCACCACAGGCGGCCAGTGTGGCCGGCAAATGGAATTCGTCATGTCATCTTTTATCAAAGGACATATAATGACATCATTACGCATTACTCAATATGTATTCCATGTGGCATAGATTTATATTTGAGTTCGGTGTGACCTTGAGTAGACAATGATGCACCAACAGCTCACCTCAAAACAGGTCGAATCACTCCCAGCAAATCTCAGCTCGCCACAATCGAAACTCGTGTATCTCTACCTCGAGGTCACCGGCGAAACGACACTCGATGAACTGGCCGGGGCGCTTTCGATGCAGAAAATCGACGTCTTGAGCGTGGTTCGCTCGCTCGCGGATGATGACCTCATCGAGTGTGACGGAACACACTACCAATGCTGTACCTGACTGTCGGTAGTCGGTGACCCGAATACCTTTGGCTCGTTTCTCTTCGGATACTGTCGCTCGTAGGCTGATACGGTCTGTTGTAACTACTTGCCGGTGATTGCCTATATAGTAGCCAGTGAAACAATTTATACACCTACCGCGATGCAGTCTTGCGATAGGGTGTGCAATGACGTTCACTGGCTACTATACCTGTTCGGCAATCGCCGATAAGAGAATACAGTAAACCGTATCAGGGCGTCTCTCGAGACACACCGACGGTTCGAAGGCTTTATTCCCGCGGTGGGCTTCGTTCCCAACAAGTAACCATGTCCGACAAACCCGCCTCAATGTATCGGAAGATCGACAAGCCGGCGTACACGCGCCGTGAATACATCACTGGGATCCCCGGCTCGAAAATCGCTCAGCACCAGATGGGCGACCGGAGCGCCACCGCAGACGATTACCCGGTCCAGATCAGTCTGGTCGCCGACGAGGAGTGTCAGATCCGACACGGTAGCCTCGAGGCCTCGCGTCTGTCTGCAAACCGGCACATGATCAAAAACGCTGGCGAGTTCCAGTACAAGATGATCCTCCGGAAGTTCCCCCACCAGGTGCTACGTGAGAACAAGCAGGCAACCGGTGCGGGTGCAGACCGTGTTTCCGACGGGATGCGCCAGTCGTTCGGGAAAATCGTCGGCACTGCCGCTCGCGTCCAGAAAGGCGACCGTATCTTCACCGTCTGGTGTGATGTCGACGACGCCGCCTTCGCAAAAGACGCGTTCCGCCGTGCGTACAACAAGATCACGCCGCCGTGCCGTATCGTCGTCGAGAAAGGCGAAGAGCAGCTGATCTCCTGATCGGAACGCAGTTTTCGACTCACAGGCTGTTGTAACCGTTTACCGGTCGGTGGCCATCCCGCTTCGGTGCTGCCAGTGAGGACACAACAGCCACCACCGATCCTCTCTCGTGAGCACCGCGTCCGGTTCCGCGAAGGGAATATTCACGTCGATTCGGTCGGTATCCTCGAGTGATGATCGATCTCGCCGTCGCCAACCGCGAGGAGACGTTCGAGCGGATGGCAGCCCCGCTTGCCGAACGCGGTATCGAGTGTCACCACGTTCCCGTTCGCGAACGAACGGTGGCGCTCGAGGACCCGCCCTGGTCGCGGACGGACTACGATGTCGGTTTCGTCTATCCGGGTCGACTGATGGAAGGGGGTGTCGCTGACGCACTGCTCGAGGTTCCCTGGCTCAACGGGCTCGAGGCGGTGGTTACTTCGCGAAACAAGGGGGGTGTACTCGCCAGGCTCGAGCGAGGGGGGATTTCGGTCCCGGATTCCGTGTACGTCTCGAACCCGGTTGACGACGCCGAACTGGCGCGGGTGTTCGAGCGTTTCGAGCCGCCGGTCGTCGTCAAACCGAACTCGACGACCCGCGGCGTCGGCGTCGCGAAGGCCCACGACCTGGATTCGTTTCTCGGGATCTGTGAGTACCTCTCGCTCGTCCACGACTACCGGGCAACGGGGGACAAGTCGTTTCTGGTTCAGGAGTACGTCCCCGACGCCTCGGACTATCGCGTGATGGTACTCCAGGGGGAGATCGTCGGAGCTGTCGAACGCCGACTGCCCGAGGTAGCTCGCGAACAGGGTCGTTGGAAACACAACGTTCACCGTGGGGCTGAAGCCACCGGCGTCGAGATTCCGGAAGCCTGGCGCGAGATTGCGCTGGCGGTTGCGGAGACACTCGAGATACCGTTTCTGGGCGTCGATTTACTCGTCGACGCTGGGGGGCGGGTCCTCGTCAACGAAACGAACGCCCGGCCGACGATCGATGCAGCGACGAAGTACGAACCGGGGTTTTACGACCGGTTGGCCGAGGCGATTTCGGGGTGTCTCGAGGAGCGGTAATCACTGCAATGGATAGTTCACTCGCGATACGACAGTCGGTCGTTCTTCTGGTAGTGTTACCTACCGCAATTGGTATCGTCTCCTTTCTTTTCGACGACGCCATCACATCGGGTGTCTTGATGGGTTTTTTGATGGCGCTGCTTATTCTCTCCCTCCTTTTCTGGTCGAATATACTCGGCAACCCGGAGCACGCTGGCCGGTTCTCCGATAAATAATCTCGTCGATTCGGGCGAGAAAAACGAACGACGCGCGGACGAGCGTGCTGATTACTCGAGGCTGATGTCCGAAGACTGGTCGGCGGGTTCGAAGACGACCTCGAGGACACCGTTGTTGTAGGTCGCGGTGGCGGTGTGCTCGTTCACGCGGCGAGGGAGCGAGACGCGCTCGTCGTACTCGCGGTGGTCGCTTCGAGCTGAGATGGTGAGCGTTTTACCGTCGCACTCGAGTTCGATGTTTCGTTTCTCGACGCCGGGGAGGTCTGCGATGACTCGCAGTTCGTCGTCGGTGTCGTGGACGTCGACGTGGGTGTCAGCCCCGAAGCCGTTCTCGACGTCCGTGCTCGAATGGACGTCCATATTCGAGCCGTTCATCATGTCGTTCATCATTCGTTCGATCTCGCGAAACAGATCATCGAAGGGTTCGTCGCGGTCGTCTCTTCGCATGAGCGACCGTAAGCAGGGAACGTGCAAAAACCTGTTCCTGATCGGGTTCGGTGGTGGGGACGTATCGTCGGCGTTCACTCTTCCCGACGAAAGACCGGGACACGACGCCGAAAACGGGACTCCTGAACCGTCGGTTGGTGAGGAGACCCGCTATGGACGTACGGTTCAGCGACGGACGGGGCTGGTCGCTGATCGGTAGTTGGTACAAAACCTTCATATGGAGTGTTGTCACCGCCTCGAGGAGTCGTGGATATTCGAAGCGGAACTCGTCGATTCGGGGGATGGCCTCGTGTCTGCGGTCTGTCGTTCAGTCTGCCGTCTGTGTGTCGAGGCGTTTGGTCACACGGCCGTTCAATCGGGAAAAGCCGATGCCGAGCGTCTCGTTAGTTAGCGAGCGACTTTCCGGGCCGGAAAGGTGGCCGGACAGCGATCGGAGTGCATCGATGTTTTCGGGGACGACGTCCGATTCCTGGTGAATCGCTTGCATACAATAGAGGTCGTTGCCCTGTATCGTCACTGACTCTTCCCAGATACAGTTCTCCCAGATGTCCGCTCGGGGCCGGCCGGCATCGGCAGCGAAGTCTTTCAGGGTGCCTGCGCCATCGAGACCGGCGAAGTCGGGAATCATCACGAGGCGGTCTTCGCTCCCGAGCAGTTCCCGGACGTCTTCATCATCCTCGGGCGGATTCTCGAGGGTGACGTTGATCGCGTGGACGTGCATCATCGTTGTCGGCACTTTCAGACCGATGGTGTCGATGTCGAGGTTGGGGAAGATGGTCTGAACGTCGGGGCCGTGGTGTGACGGAATCGAAACGGGGTTTGGGACGGTGTCGTTGATTGGGCCGCGCCCGGTCTGGTTGGGGTCGCCACCGCGCCGGATCAGCGTTGCTCTGACTTTCTCGATGCCGTAGGCGTCCTCGAGTGGGGCGACGAGCCGAGAGAGCCCGGTCGTATTACAGGAGACGACGCGTACGTAGTCGGCATTGGTGGCCTCGTCGTAGTTGACGCGGGCGTTGAAGCTGACTTCGGCAACGGTGGCGTCTTCGCCACCCTGGAAAATTGCTGGCGTGTCGTGTCGTTCGTACAGCGGGCGGTTCTGTGCGCCGACCCCGCTTGGGGTTGCGTCGATGACGACGTCACTCTGTTCGACGAGGTCGTCGACGGTTCCGGCGACGTCGATGTCGATAGCCCGGAACTCGTCGATCCGTTCGTCATCGACAGCGTACAGGTCATAGCCCGCTTCGACGGCCCCGACGGCGACGTAATCGGGGCTGACTTTGGCAACGCCGCAGACGTCCATATCCGGTTGTGCGCGGACGGCATCTGCGACGCGTTTGCCGATGGTTCCGTATCCGTTGATTCCGACACGAAGCATACGAGTAGTGCTCCACTGGGAGCGAGTATAATCGTTTCGGATGATTTGACAGATGTTAACTCGTAATTGAGTAACTAAGGGGGAGAATACTGGACGTAACCGGGGTAAGATCGAATTTTTCCAAAAACTGTGTGTATCTGTTTCTTGGTACATACTGTCAATCGATGGGGCAACCACGGCTCTCGGATTGGCAACGCGTCGTTCGATTTGTCACTCGCTTCCCGACGAAACCGGTGGCCGTGGCCGTTGCAGGGAGTAACTACTTTAACGGTGGGAAACATACTACTCACATATGAGTGAACATTCATTTTCAGACGACAGTCAGGACGATGCAGTCGTTCGCGTGGGCCTCAACGGGTTCGGCCGTATCGGCCGAAACGTGCTGCGCGCGTCCCTGGAGTACGAAAACGTCGAAATTGTCGCCATCAACGACGTGATGGATAACGAGGACATGCGGTACCTGTTCAAGTACGATTCGGTACACGGCCGACTCGACGACGTTACCCTCGAGGATGACACCCTGTCGGTCGCTGGGCACGACGTGCAGTTGCTCTCGGAGCGTGACCCCACCCAACTGCCGTGGGACGAACACGATATCGATGTCGCGTTCGAGGCGACCGGTCTGTTCCGCACGCACGACGAAGCCGCCCAACACCTCGAGGCCGGAGCCGACAAGGTCGTCATCTCCGCCCCAGCCAAAGGTGACAAACCGGTCAAAACGCTCGTCTACGGCGTCAACCACGCGGAGTACGACGGCGAAGACGTCGTCTCGAACGCTTCGTGTACGACCAACAGCGTCGCCCCAGTCGTGAAAGTGCTCGACGAGGAGTTCGGTATCGAATCCGGCCTGCTCACGACCGTCCACGCCTACACTGGCACGCAGGCGCTCATCGACGGACCGATGGGCAAACGTCGTCGCGGCCGTGCCGCCGCCGAGAACATCATCCCGACCACGACCGGTGCCGCTATCGCGACCACCGAAGTGCTTCCACAACTCGAGGGCAAACTCGACGGGATGGCCATGCGCGTCCCCGTTCCCAACGGCTCGATTACCGACCTGACGGTCGACCTCGAAGCCGACATCACCAAAGACGACCTCGAGGCCGCCATCCGCGAGGCTGCCAACGGCGAACTCGCGGGCGTGCTCGGCTACACCGACGAAGAAATCGTTTCCCGGGATATCGTTGGTCTTCCCTTCTCTTCGTACGTCGATCTCGAGGCAGCGATGGTCCTCGAAGGCGGTCTCGTCAAGGTCCTCACCTGGTACGACAACGAGTATGGCTTCTCCAACCGAATGCTCGACCTGGCGACGTACGTCATCGCACAGGAGGAAGCTGAAGCCGAAGCTGCGGCCTAAGATCGAGTATCCGTCTTTGGCGTTCGCCGCGCGAGCGGTGTCCTTGTATATCCCGTCACTTGCTCCCGTGGGCAGGACTGGGCGCTATCCATCCGTTTTATGCGGGTTCGTCACTGGAGTAGAGATATGTTCAACACCGTCAGTGACCTCGATTCCGGCCAGCGAGTGCTGGTTCGAGTCGACATCAACGCACCCGTCGAAAACGGCCGCGCACAGGACAATCGTCGTTTCGAACGTCACGCATCGTCCATTCGGACGCTCCTCGAGGATGGGCACGCCGTCGCGGTCATGGCCCATCAGGGTCGGCCCGGTCGGGACACGTTCATCTCCCTCGAGAGCCACGCCGACATCCTCGGCGAACATCTCGGTCAGGACGTCGGATTCGTTTCCGATACCTTCGGCGAAGACGCCCTCGAGGCGATCGAGGCGCTCGAGACCGGCGAAGTACTCCTCCTCGAGAACGTCCGCATGTGCGAGGACGAACTTCCGGAAAAAGAGCCCGAGGAACACGCCCAGAGTGAGTTCGTTCAGACGCTGGCACCGAAGTTCGACGCCTACGTCAACGACGCCTACTCGGCGGCCCACCGCGCACACGCTTCACTCGTCGGCTTCCCGCTCGTCATGGACGCGTACGCCGGCCCAGTCATGGACGCGGAGTACACCGCTAACTCCGCGATTCAGGACCGAGAGTTCGATGGCCCCGTGACGATGGTCCTCGGCGGCACGAAAGCTGAAGACCTGATCCCGGTCATCGAACGCGTCGACGACACCGTCGACCGATTCTGTCTGGGCGGCATCGTCGGCGAACTATTCTTGCGGGCTGCCGGCCACGACGTCGGCTACGACGTCGAGGGAACCGAGTTCTTCGACCACCAGTGGGACGACCACGCCGACACCATCGAATCCATTCTCGAAACCTACGGCGACCGACTCACCCTCGCCTCGGACCTCGCTTACGAAGGCGACGATGGCGAGCGCGCGGAAACGGCCGTCGAGGGTCTGGAAAAAGACACTTCCTCCCTCGACATCGGAAGCGAGAGTGCCGAAGCCTACGCCGACCTCGTTCGCGAATCCGACGCGGTCTTCGTCAAAGGTGCCCTCGGCGTCTTCGAGGACGAGCGCTTTGCGACGGGGACGGTAACCGTACTCGAGGCCATCGCCGAGACCGACTGTTTCTCCGTCGTCGGCGGGGGCGACACTTCGAGAGCGATCGGAATGTACGGCCTCGACGAAGCCGACTTCGGGCACGTCTCGATCGCCGGCGGGGCGTACGTGCGGGCGCTCACCGGCGAACCGCTGATCGGTATCGAGGTCCTCGAGCGCGCGGCTGCGGCCTAATTATCGCTCGGTTCCCATCACTGGGGCCGGAGACCGACTCGGCTCACTCGAGAATCGCCGGACGGTCTTCGCGATTCGTCTCGGCTGCAAGTTCGCCATCGAGTTCGACGGTGTCGACCAGTGAGCTATCGAAGCGACATTTCGACACCGAGAGGTACTGATCCACATCGACGTCCGAGCCGGGCGTCGTGGTGTGAACGTCGAAAACGGCGTCAGCGACGTGTTTGGTGGAGCGTCGATTCGCCGATTCTGACGCTGCGACGGGACAGTGAAAGACCGTCATGCCATCCGTTTCGGCCATACGATCTGCAACTGCATTGAGGAAGTCCAGATAGCGCTCGCGGTCGGTCGCTTCCAGTCGGTCGATCGGGTCGACGATCAGATTTGCCCCGTCCGGCAGTTTCTGCATAATCTCGAGTGCGTGTTCGAGCGGAGTCTCGCTATCTAGCCGTCTAATCGTCGGTTTCCCCGTCTCGACGGTCGATCTGTCGATCGCTCGCTCAACGTTCGATGCCGAGCGTTCAGTGGAGAGATATAGGGTTCCGCGGGGAGCAGTCATGGCGTACAGCAGATGCTCGGTCTGGCTGGCAGCGTCGGCAGTCAGGGCGACGACCGATCCCACCGGGACCCCGCCTTCGAGCGTGCTGTCGAGGACGTCGATACCGGTCGTCAGCCGATCGTGAGCGTTTCTCGCTGGAGATCCATCGTACTCGAGCCCACCCAGGACGGTGGCGATTTCGGCGAATCCAGCCTGCGGCCCATCACCCGTAATCGGATCGGGGTCGTCCGGAACAGTTCCGAGGACATCGATTCCCAGTCGCCTCTCGAGACCTGCAGGTGGGCTCTCACACCTGTTGCACACCACGCCGAGGACCGGGGTCTCGAGTCGGTGGGCAATCTCGAGTGTGGTCTCGGCGGCAGTGATGCTCCGTTCGGTATCGGTGGTCACGAGCACGACGGCACTGGCTGCAGACAACGGCTCGACGACGTCAGGACCGGCCCCGGACGGACAGTCGATGACGACCTCGAGATTCGTCTCGGTTGCGTGGTTTTCGAACCGGTTGAACGCCGTCCGGAAGTCGACCGATTCTGAGGGTTTTGGCGCCGCAACGATACCGGCATTCGAAACACGGGGGCTCTCTTGAGCAACGCAGGTGCTTTCGTCGAGCGACCCGAGGGTCGGCGTTCGGTCGGTGCCGGCCATCACGTGCAAGTTTGGCAGTTGGCGATCGGCGTCGATGGCGATAGCGGCCGTTCCGTCTCGAGCGAACGCTTCGGTCAGGCCGAGCGCTACGGTGGTTTTTCCGCATCCGCCTTTCGCACCGGCAATAGCAATCATACCGGTATTTCGGCCGCCATCGTATTTGAACATCCATTCGAGACGCGGCCGTTTTTCGTGACTTCATACGGGAGGGTCAGAGCAAAACGAGCAGGATGTAGTATTCGTCCTGGGCGCTATCGTAATGGATGCCATCCCACCTGTCTGCCAACCATCCCGGTTCGGTGGTGTCGATGGAACTGGGTGTCTGGCCTTCTTCGAGCACTGTTGCATCGAGTCTGATCATCCGGACGACGAGTTCGCCATTCGAGGTGGCCCACGCTTCCTGCTTCGGCGTGTAGGCAGCATCGACGGCCTCGAGAAACACACGCTCCGGCGGGAGGGTCCCGTCACCGTATTCGACCGTGTACGGTGTTCCGTACGTTACGTTCTCGAGTCCGACGACGCCGTTGGCGGGTACCATTTCGCCGAAGGCGGTGCTCGCGTGGGCCGTCCCGTGTTCGTTTCTGAGCGTAATCGTCTTCGCACCGATTTTCACGTCTTCGGCATCGTGGGCGTAGCTCCCGCTTGCCTGATAGTTACTGCCGGCGATTCTGTCGATGGTGTTTGCGGCCCCATTCGCATCCGGTGGTGGGCCGGACGGGACAGCCAGGGCGACCCCAGCAATAGCGAAACTGACGATCGCGACGGCCATCCAGACGTACCAGGCATCGACCGGGGCCTCCCAATCCATACCCGATCTGGTTTCGCCTTCGTATTTAAATGAGCAGTTCGACCAGGCCGACAGTGACGACGTAAATCGGCGTGGCGAACACGAGTGACCGACCGACGTTATACCCGATGAGTGCCCTGTCGAGACCGTGTCGAAGCGCCAGCGACAGGGGCGTCAACAACAGGCAGAGGGTGAGTACGTAGACGCCGACGACAATCCCGAGGGAGTCAACCGCCAACATCTCCTGTGCGATCGCTTCGTCGTCGATGACGTGCTCGGCCATCAACCCGGCGAGCGCGACCGTCGACCCGGCGATCAGCGGGCCGAAGTACGAGGCCGTGTTCTCGAGCGTGCCGGTGACCATGGTAAGCTGTCGGCGCGTCTCGCATTCGACCTCCTGTAGTTCCTCGAGGTGGTCGGCCATCTCGACGATCGCTCGGCCGGCCGGTCGTCCCTCTTCGGCGGCGATGGCGAGCAACCGGGCCATTCCCTGCGCCCGGGCACTCGGAACATCCCGAAGGGCGCCGTAGTCGCCGAGAAAGGCCTCCTGAACGCCGATGTGAAGCCGTCGTTGGACGCCGCTCGCTGCCTCGAATACGTCGCCTGTTTCGCCGGGGACGCGGTCGGCTGCGAGTTCGATGGACGCCTCGACGGCCCGTCCCTCGGTCACTTGCCGACCCACGAGATAGAGCGCGTCGACCAGATGTTCCTCGACGTCCCGGACGTAATTTCGAACGACCATAACCGGTCGAAAGAGCGCCAGGAGCGTCACGCCGAGGCCCATTCCCATCGCTGCGACCGGCGCCAGATACGGGGGCCCCAGTAGTGCGGTGAGAACGGAGGCCACGACGCCGGCGGCGAGCCCCCACGTCAGTCGGAGCCAGAGCTGATCGGGAATATCCGGATGGTCGTGGGGTACCGACGGCGGGGGAAAGGCGACGGGTCGGCGCACGAGCAACCAGACGCTCGCCACGACGATGACGAGCGGCAAGAGGACGTTGTAGACGGCAATGAACACCCAGGTATCGACGGGGTATTCGACGATAGCAGCGGCCGGAACGAGGGCGACGAGCGCAAGGGGGAGCAAGATACCGAACGCGTAAAGTGCGGTCGTTGGCCCGCGAATCGCGCTCGTAAATTCCGCCATCTGGTCCCTCGTCCCGTGTAAAATGGCAGCTAACGACCGATCCAACGTTCGGGTTCGCTCACCTGCGGGGGCGTCCTGTGCGGTCGAAAGCAGATAGCTCGAGCGACGCAGGGCCGGGAACCACTCGGCCCACTCCTCGGCGAAGGTCAGGAGGCCGGATCTGGGTGTCCCCATCGCCCGATCGATGTGGCTCGAGAGACTGCTGGCAAGCGGTCCCTGTCCGGTATCGGCGGCGAACCGAACGGCGTTTTCAGTCGACGGCTGGATTCCCATTCTGAGGACGGCTCTCCCGATGAGATTCGGCGTGTCTCCGAGTGCTTCCGTCCGGCGAAGTGCCGCAAGTACGTGTGGGGCGGTATGAACGCTGTGAATGACGCCGAGTGCGACCGCCAGCATCACGACCGGAATCACGTACCACTGCAACGGTGTGAAAACCAGCGGAACCAGCAACGGCATCGAAAGTGCGCCCGCCGTATACCCTGCTTTGACGATCGTTTCGGGTTCGATCGAGGACTCGATGAACTCGAGCGAGTCGGCCAGTTCATCACTCGCCGTGACGTCGGCGGGATACCACCTTGCGAGCGCCCGGGTGACTGGTGTGAGTGCCTGCATGTGTTCACTCGAGTCTGTGCTGTGCGTACGCTGAGGCGACTTCCCGGGGACTCGTTCGACCGTCAGCAGCGAGCGATTCCATCACTCGCGTGCGATTGTCGATAGCCGAGCGGATGTCGGCGTAGGCTTCGGAGGGGCCAGTGAGTCGATCGACGAGGTGACTTTCACCGCGGTCAATTCGCCCGGTCGATGTCGCCTGATCCCCGGAAATCTCGTACAGCGGCTCGAACCAGATGTCTTCACCACTGCCGAGTACCTCTTCGATCCGTGCCAGCCGACGCTTCTTTCCGCTGGGGGTGTGAGAGGACTGCGTCGTCACAACGAGATCGGTCGCACCGAACGAGGAGGGCTCAACCTGCAGGTCAGAGACGACGCGCTCGTACACGTCGTCTGCCCCGTCGCCGTGGATCGTTCCGAGTACGGCGTTGGCGTTCGCTCCGACCCGCATCGCCTCGTAGAGAACCCGGGCCTCCTCACCGCGTATCTCGCCGACGACCAGTGCGCCATCGCCGAGGCGCAACGCCGTCCGCAGGGCTTCCGCAGGCGTGATCTCAGGGCCGTCTGTGCTCCCCGTTCGTAACGCCTGTACGTCGCGGTCGACTCCCTGCAGCGGACTGACAGGCAGTTCGGGCGTGTCTTCGATGACGACCGTCCGCGTATCGGGCGTGAGTTCGTACAGCAGTGTTCCGAGCAACGTGGTCTTACCTGCCCCTCGGGTTCCGGCGATCAGCGCCGCTGCACTGCGTTCGATGGCGACTGAGAGAAACGCCGCCGCTTCAGCCGTCATCGTCCGGTTCGCAACCAGACCGGGAAGGGTAAACTGGTCGTCAGCCCGTTCACGGAACGCGAACGCGACCCCGTCCGAGACCGGGTCGCTCACCCCTGCGATCCGAATCCCGGTGCCGTTGCCGAGATCGACCGTCGCGTCGACCGTCGGATTCGCTCGAGAGAACGCACGACCGCTCGTTCGGCGAATCCTCGAGGCCAGCGACCGCGCGCCATCGTCCGTGAGGTGCACGTTCGTCGCCATCGACTCGCCGTCACAGACGATACGAAGCGGGTTCTCCAAAACGGGCGCGGTCGCGTAAACGTCGCTGATTCGCGGGTCGGCAAACAGATCCTCTAAAACGTCGTATCCGGCGGTGTGTTTCGCTAGCACGGTGGCCAGGCGTGGGTCAACCGTCTCTTCTGTAACGTGTTCGATCGCTCGAGAGGCCGCCCTGTCGCCGTCGACGCTGCCGTCGGCAATCGCCTCGTAGCCCGCCACGAGGACGGTTCGTTCGGGGATCGAGAACGCCGTTTCTACGGGGTCAAGGGCGTAGCAGGGGACGCTATCCGGCCGGTCGTATATTCGAGCCTCGCTCCCGGTCTCGAGGACGGTAACGTCTCGCAATCGTGCGCCGCCACCAACCGACCGGTCGACGAACGAGTGGCCGATAGTGAGTCCGACCGTTGGTGTCAGGGCTTCGCCGTATGAGTCAATGGGCCGTGATTCACTGAGAAGGCCCGAACTCGAGCCGATATCGGCGACCGGATCGGTCCGCGTTCGCAACTCGTCGGCGACGGTGAGTGGATCCGTCTTCGCGCTGCCGGCAAGCCGGTCGTTCCGATCTCCGATCATATCGATAAATCGGCCCGCCGCAGCCAGCAGGGAGACGGCCGCTTCGCCGTACCGGTATTCGAGGCCGTTCGATCGGACGACGAGCCCCTCGACGTCGCGATCCTCGAGTGACTCGATGACGGCCCCACGACAGGCACCGACAGCGGCGAGATCGCCGTTGCCATCACAGCCATCAGCATCGACGATCAGCACGTTTTCCTCGAACTCGTGGTGACAGGTACACGCCTGTCTCTCGCTGCTGGTGTCGTCGGCCCCTACCAGCGAGCCAAGCCCGACGGTGTCTAACGTGGCCGCGAGCGCAGACTCGTTCTGTGACATGCCGATTGTTGATTCGCTATTTGGTTTAAAATTGCACGCGGGAAACGACGATAACCGCCTCGTTGTTTTCGTCCGTCTCGAGCGTGAGCACGAGGGTTTGTTCGCCGGTTCCCTCCACCACGACGGTTCGGTTGGCTCGGGCGTCGCGTTCGACGATCGGTGCGTCGACGAACACCGTTCGCACGGCACGGCTTCCATGCTGGTACCGTGCTACGCTACTTTGGTCGCCGATCCGTTCGATTTCGAACCTGTCAATCGGGTGGCTGGTCAGCGAATCGTCGGGAAACGTGATCGTGATGACTCGCTGTGGGCCTGGATAGCCGGCCGGTGGCACTTCCTCGTGATCGAGCAACGACACTGCCGCTTCGTTGATATCGGCGATGGCGTTCATTGCATGCCGGTCGGTGTTCTGTCCGGCGGCGTAGTCGACTGCTGGAACCGACATCGCGAGCACCAATACGGCCAGTATCACGGCGAGAACGTATCTGATCACGACAGTTTCGAGAGGACGCGTTTGAACACGCTCGAGTCGTCCGCCGCCGGTCCGCCGTCGTCCTGGTCGTTGACTTCGTTCACGCTGACGTCACCGGCCAACTGCGTGTCGACTGCGTATTGATCGGCTTCGGGTTTCGGTTTCGTCGTGGGTGAGGCTGGTTCCACGACCGCATCGTCGCCCGTCGGCGTCTCGGGGGCTCGAGAATCGGTTGCCGTCTCGAATATTTCATCGACCGCCTGTTCGACGGCTGCTTCGCCCTCCAGTTCGACCCCCTGGCCATGTCCGTCCACTCGTACCGACGAGTCTGCTTCGGCATCGGCGCCGTGACTCTCCTCGAGCGGGGCCGGAGTGTCGTCGGTCTCGGCCTCTGGCGTAAACGCTCTGTTCGATTGCCCGTGGTCGGTTTCGAGGTGTGCCGCCAGCTCGTCGACCCGTTTTTCCAGCCGGTCGACCGTTGCGAGGGCGACGTTGGCCTGTTGCTCGACGTTTTCGTTGATTCGCTCGACATTGTTGACGTAGCCTTCGACGGACTGGTTCTTCCCGTCGATTTCGGCAATCCGGCGTTCGTGGTCTTCGAGCCTCTCCTCGAGGCGTTCGACCGCGTCGCTGAGTGCGGCCAGATGGGCGATGTCGTCGAAGGTTCGCTCGTCGTCGACGACGACTCGCTCCACGGCGGCCAGTCGGTGTTCGATTCGGTCGATGTCGCTCATGGCACCGATAGCCCGGTCACCCTATTTAAACATCGACACCGGTGACGTCACTCGCGCGCGGGCTATCACCGCCGTGGGGTGTGTCCCGAAACCGGACCTGTGCGGCGTGAATCGTCTCCGTCGAATCGTCGATCACGATGACTTCCCCCGGTCGCTCGGGCATCCGATCGGTCAGCGAGGCGTTCATGTACGTCGGCTGAGCCGCCTCGAGCGCTTCGAGATCGGCCTGGGAGGTGAGCCGATGGGAGATGATCACGTCGGACTGGGAGATGCCCACGGCGGGAACGGCGCTCGGACGCTGGGTCGCCGAAACGAGACTGACGCCAGGGGCTCGCCCGCGCGTGAGAATCGTTTCGAGGGCTGGTTGGGCAACGCCGGAAAAGAAGGTGTGGGCCTCGTCGATCATGAGCCACGGCAGTCGTTCGATGACTCCATCGACTCGAGCGCGATACAACGATTCGGCGATGGCGCGAACGACGGCGTTCATCGGCGCAGCGTCCAGGCCGGCGAGGTCGACGACGGTCACTTCGGAGCCAGACAGATCGTTCGCCTCGATCCCGTCAGCATCGAATACGCCCCAGGAGTCGGCCAGGCCGAGGTGGTTTGTCGCCGCCCGTTTGTCGGCAGCGGGCGCATCCGCGGCGTCGATAGTCGACCGCATCCCCTCGAGCGTCGAGGCTCGCTGAGCGCTTCGCCAGAGGAGGCTCCCGGCTCCGCTCTCAGTCGAGAGGCCGACGAGCGCACACCACGACTGGGGATCGAGGGCGTCAGGGGCGACGGTTGGCCGCTCGAGAACGGTTGCAGGAACGGGATCGCGGTCAGTGTGTCTATCCGTGGTATCGCTTTCGTCATAACTCGGTCTGCCAGTTACCGTGGCAGTGAGTGCCCGAAAGACGCCCATCGGATCGACGATGACGGGGGCTACTCCGCTCGAGCGGGCGAGTTCTTCGGCGATGACTCCCAGCGTGAACGATTTTCCGTAGCCACGTTTGCCGACGACGAGCATCGCGTGTGGTCCGTCCAGGTCGAGGCCGAGAGCTGCGCCGGGGCTTCCGTCGAGGGCTCTGTAGGAACCGAGATGCCCGACTGGGCCACCGCTAGCGTCCGTTCCTCGTCCGATAACGAATTTCACACCGCTGTTAGGGTCGCTTTGTGATATAAAATCGAGCCAAAATCCTCGAGTGAGCGCTTCGAGATTTAAATACGATTCCGAAACAACGACGGTATGGATCACCAGCGGTCTTTCGTCAGTCGTTCGACCCGGACCGAAGGAGTCGCCGTCTCGTTCGTCGCCACTACGGGCCTCATCGGCAACATTGTCGCGCTCGTCGCGGGCCGTCCGGCAGACGGAGGCGCTCGAGTTCCGGTGCCATGGGGTGTCCGATGACCACGCTCCCCATCGAAGTCCTCCTCGGGATCGCCTACGGACTCCTCATCGGGACGGTTCTCGCGTTCGTTTTCGGGGTTCTGGGCTTTTGCTACCGGTACTACGCGAAGCGGACGATCCCTCAACTCGTCGTGATCGGTGGAGCTGTCCTCGCTGGCGCAGGTATCGGCCAGTACATGGGTGTCCTCGAGGTAGCGGGTTCGGTCGCATTGCGTCTCTCGATTGCGACCGTCATCGTCGTGTTGGTGACGCTGTACGCGGCGAGCCAGGGAGATCGACTCGCCGCCGAGTTTCCTCGAGGGAATGCCCAACCGGCGGTTCGCGGACGAACGCTTTCCGTGGAAGCGATCGATTCGGTCGATGCGATGGGTCAGGTAACGATTCGGCCGACCGGTGACGTCCGTGACATTGAGGGCTATCCGCCGCTGGATCCGCCCCTTCGTGAGTCGCTCGAAGACGGCGTCTGGCGGTTGCCGGTAGATCTCCCGCTTTCGGCACTCGAGTCTCGACTCGAACGGCAACTCCGTCAGCACCACGATCTGGAGACCGTCACGGTCTCGATCGATGCGCGTGGACGAGCCGCCATTGCCGGAGCGCCCCCGATAAAGGGCGTCGGCAAGCAGGTTCCGGACGGATGGCGAGCGGTGTCGATACCGGCCGTTCTACCAAGCGGGCTCTCTTCGGGCGATCGCGTTCGTCTCGAGATGGAGACGGGATCGGTAACGGGGCAGGTATTGAGTACGACTGCTTCGACGGGATCGGCAGCTACGATGAGTCGGCTGACGGTCGCCGTTCCGACGACGGATGCCGGTGCTGTGCTTGATGCCGACCGCGCTCGCGTCGTCGTCGTTTCGGCTGGGGCTACCCATGCGTTCGAAGCCGTTTCGAAACTCGAGCGGACCGGAAAGACCGTCCGCCGACTCGTTCTCGATACGGAGACGCTGGGTGCCCTGGAATCGACTGCGGAGTTGTGCCCGTTTGCCGTCCGGTCGAACGCCGAGGGATGGGTGTTCGAACCGCCGGTGTCGACGCTCGAGAGCGGTGACGACGTGATGGTCGTTGGTGACCGGATTCGACTCGCTGCTCTCGCCGGTTCCGGTCTATCGACAGGGCGTCCGGAAACGGTGGAGGTGGCCCGATGAACGCGCCCTTCGTCGTTGCGCCGGCGTTCGTCTCCGAGTGGACCCATACCGCCCTGTTGAACATCCTCGGGTTCGGTCTCCTGGCCGGCGTGATGGCTATGGGGGTCGCGTTCGTGTACCGCCGAGCGACTATTCGCCCCATTCCCATTGGCACTGGTGTCGTCCTCGGTGTAGCGTTTCCGTCGCTGTTGTTGGTAATCGAAGCGGGTATGCGGGAGATTCTCATCGAACCATCGCCGTTGATAGGGTATGCGAGCGGACTGTACATCCTCGGGGTCGTTACCGGGAGCGTCGTCGTGTCTGCCGCCGGCCGGATCGTCGGCGATCACCTCGCCTGTGGCGTCTTCGACATTGCGAAACTCGAGGCTAAGGGGCCCGTCGCCGAACTCGTTCGATCTGCCGGGTTGGCAGTTTCGCTCACTCTGCCGGATCGAATCGGAGATGTGCCCGGCTATCCACCCGTCGATCCGGAACGGAAACGAATTCTGGCCGGCGAGACGCTGTTGTTTCCCCGTCGACTCTCGCTCGAGGAACTCGAGGATCGACTCTGTCGCCGCCTCGAGGAGGATTACGGCATCGGACAGGTCCAGATTACATTTGGCTCGGATGGGTGTGTCGAGGGACTGGCACTGGGTCGTCGGTCGACAGGGCTGAGTTCGACGGTACCACCGGAAACGGGACTGATTGCCGTCGAGTGTGATCCGCCATCGCACTCGGGCGCCGGAGACCCGGTAGAACTCTGGATGGATTCCGACGGAGAGAGCCATCTTGTTACCACCGGTCAGTTACGTTCGACCGTCGGTGATGTTGCAACGATTTTGGTCGACGTTGATGACCTCGAGGCGTTCGACGTGGATGGTGACTACCGGCTAACCACCCGTTCGGATTCACCACACGACGTTCACCACCTGGTTAGGCTAATTCGAACGGCCGATGAAACCGTAACGAAGGTGACGGTCGACCCGGGTGACACTATCGACGGCGAGTTCGTCGACTGGGTGCCAGCGACCGTGTTAGCACTCGAACGAGCGGAGGAACTGCTCACGCTCCCGGACGGACGGGAAACGATTCGTCGGGGTGACACGGTGTACGCGTTTGGGACGCCAGCTGAGATCGATACACTGCTTTCTTCCGAACGGCCGTGACATCCTCCCCGTCGTAAACGACGGGGCTTCCCGTACCGCAGGTGGGATATTTGCCGGTCTACGACACAACCCGTTCTCTCGTGGTGAACGTCCCGCTCTCGCGGTTGAACAGGTGTACCGATGGCTGTGCCACACAGCCGTTACTCCTATCCTCACCGTGAGGACTCGGAGTTATCTTCTGACGCATATTCTCCGCCCCGTTGCAATCTGCGTTTCCGACTAACTCACACGACGAGCAGACGTACAGGCCACGTTCAACACGATTCGACTTCGTGTCGTCCCCACACCGTGAACAGGTCTTCGAGGTGTTCCACTCGTTCTCTTTCAGCACCTCGACGCCACGGATTTCGCCTTTGTAGTCGAGGTACTGGTAGATACGGTCAAACGCCCACGAGTGCAACTTCTTGTTCCCCGTTTTGCCCCAATTGGATTCGCGCACGTCTTCGGGCCAACTCACCGCGAGCGTTCCAACACCGCGTTCGACACACTCGGTGATGATGGCGTCTGTGAGTGTGTGGTAGAAGTGCGTCTCTCGGTCTGCGAGTTTCTGACGTGCCCACATCGACTTCTCAGAAGGCCCGTTCTTACCCTCAGTATCGTACTCGGCACGGTTGAAGTAGTGCTTGTCTTCTTTGAGCGAGTTACCGGGGTAGAGAACGTATTCGTCGGGGAATGCAACTGTGGCGATGTTCTTGATACCGAGGTCGATTCCAGCCACGCCGTCGCCTGCGGAGTCGTTCGTATCGAGTTCGACTTTACAGACGAAGTGTAGTTCCCACTCATCGCCGTTCCAGACTGCCCGAACGTTCTGCACCGAGTTGACTTCCGAGAGGTCAACGTCGGGGCGCGTTTGGTACTCACAGAGGATGAAGTCCGACCAGTGTTTTTTGAGGTTCGACCCTTTACTGAGTCGAACGCGGTTGTTTTCGGGGTCGTGTTTGAACCCGTCTGCTTTGAACGTGACCGTACTCTTGGGTCGGGTGTCGCCGTGTTTGCGGTAGCCGGGCGGATTCGCCTCGTCAAACTTGTGTCGCAGGTCGAACCATGATTGGAAAGCTTCAGAAAGTTCTTCGATGACTTTCTGACTGGATTGTGCGTTCAGGTCTTTCCAGCACGACTGGTTTTTCATATACGATTTGAGCGAGCCTTCGTCGGGAATCTTACCGATCTCATCCCATACGCGGTCTGCTGTCCATCGTGCGACGTTCCAGATTTTCGAGGCGGAGTCTCCGAGCGAGTCGAGGCCATCGCAGACCTGTCGGTGGTTCTGGATGGAACCAACGTAAGTCCGAGTGGCCTGAATCGCCATACATAGACTGTGTCACTAATCCTACTTATAACTGAGTATTTGCGCAGCGTTGAATATCCGGTCTGCCGTCGTGCGGTGGGTTTCGTAGTTGAGTGACGCGATTCACGCCCGGCCTAAAGGCCGGGATTCTCTCGCTGTTTAAAGATAGCTATAGTAGCCCTCACGGCGTAACCGTCGGCCGTGAGATGGGGGCTGATATCGTATCCGCGCACGTTGAAATTTATAACCCATCGCGATACTAACCGTTGGCATGGTCGAGGTCGATTCGAGGACGGCGTACGCAGATGGCGTGGCGTTCGTCACTGTGACTGTCCGGAACCCGCAGACGACTGCCCAGCGAGTACGTTTGCGCTGCTCGGGACCGACGTGGGCACCGCAACGGGGCGGACTGTCGGCCCCGGCGTGGAATGGGGATTCGTGGGAGGCTGTCATCGCCCCGGGCCGATGCCGCGGTCTCGGATTCGCTGTACCGGTCGAGAAACCCGAACGGGCAGCAGAACTCGTCGAAGTCGTTTCGGTCGATCGGGCGAGGGACTTCGAGGTGGACACTGTCCAGCCCGAGGCGATTGTTGCAGCTCTCGATGCCTGGTCACCGACAACTGACATCGTCACTCGAAACCGATGATTATCGCTGTTACCGGTGGGAAAGGAGGTGTGGGAAAATCGACGCTCTCGCTCAATCTCGGCTACGAACTCGATGCTGTGATTGTCGATGCGGATCTGGCCACCGCTGACCTGCCTGCGGGGGCTGGCCGGGGTCCTAATTTACACGACGTATTGGCCGGTCGAGCCGAACCAATGGCAGCCGTCGAAACTGTAGGGCCGACTCGGTTGCTTCCCTGTGGGCGAACGCTTGAGGGCGCTCGAGCGTCGAAACTCGCAGAGCTGACGCGCGTCGTCGAACGCCTCGAACACCAGTGTGGGCGCGTGGTTATCGACTGTCCTGCTGGTCTCGCTCGTGACGTCGGCGTCGAACTCTACAGTGCCGACGCTGCTGTCCTCGTCACGATGCCAAACCGCATCGCCTTACACGACGCATATCGAACCCGACGTCTCGCACTCGACGTCGGGACACCTATCGTGTCGGTCGTTCTCAATCAATGTCGGTCCACCGATGACGGGAATCTGGTCGGACAGGTCGAGGCAAAGATGGGGGCACCGGTGACGGTGATCGAACGCCGAGAAGACGTTGCAACGGCACAGGCGGCGGGCTGCCCCCTCCGCACCGAATCGCCGACGTCACCGGCTCTCGAGGCGTTCGACTCGATCACCTGGGCGATAGAACGGTGTGAAAGGCACCTCTTCGGAGGAATCGGCGTTCTGTGAACGGTCAGATGCTGTACCGTAATCAGTCGTCGGCCTGTCTCTGTGGCAGTTTTTCGGGATCGATCGTTCGCCCGGTGAAGGGGAGTCGTCCCTGCAACCACTCGACAGGTGGCCAGTCGTTGAGCTCCTCGGCGATGACGGGGACGGCGAGAATCAGTCCCGTTGCCGCTGCGTAACCGATGATCTCCAGAGCCCACTGGAGGCTCCCCAGATCGGGTGTACCGAGAACCGAGGTAGCCGTTCTCACCACGACGATGATGGGGAGACACAGATACGCCAGCAGGAGAATCGATGCGCCTCGAGGGTCCGAATCTCTGTTTGCCACTGTGTTCCACGCAACGGTTGCCCCGAGGGAGGCACCGATGGTCATGGTCGTGAACTCTCGAGACCCGAGTCCCAACGCGAGCAAGGCGATAGCGCCGGCGAGAATAAAGACGAATCCGGGCTCGGGGTTCTGGTCTCTGAGGAGCACGGCGACGAACAGCAGGCCAACGACGACGCCGACGACGACGTCACCGACGTAGTGGACGCCGATGACGACTCGGGAGAACGCGACGAGGAGGATAATCGTTCCGGCGGCGACGTAGCGCTGGGCACGGGTCCCGGTATCTGCAACGACGGCGAGTGCGCCGTAGAAGGCTGTTGCTCCCAGTGCGTGGGCACTGGGAAAACTGTATCCGCCGTAGTCGCCGGCGAGTTCCGGGCGTGGGCGAACGAAAATTCCCTTCATCCCGGCGCTGATCGCGAGTGCGCCGATGCCGATAGCGATGACCAGTGCACGACGCTGGCGTCGAGACTCAGCGCCGAACCAGTACAACAGCGTGGCAAAAATGATCAATGCTGCGCCGTCTCCGAGATGCGTTATCAGTTCGAAAAACGTAATTCCCCACTCCGGAAGTCCCTCTCGTATCGCCTCGTTCGTCGACTGATCGAACAATAGCGACTCGAGCTGGTCACGGACCATGAGATACGGAGTCATACGGAGGTCTCACTCAAAGGCCTAACGACGTCGTCAGTCTGTGTCTCACAATTGACAGACGATGGTCCGTTCGGAAAGAGCTATCCCATGGGTGTTCACATACTAGCTCATGAGCGATCTCCGGAGCCCGGCTGAGACGGCTATCCATCAGTGTCTGGGTCTCGAATCGGACGAATCGTGTGTAATCGTCACCGACGACAAGCGCGAACCGATCGGTGAGGCGCTGTACGACGTGGCGAGTGAAACGGCCGAATTCGCCGTTATCGTCCGCTATCCGCCAGGTGATACCCACGGAAGCGAACCGCCGGAACCGGTCGCCGCGGCGATGGCCAGTGCTGACGTCGTCCTCGCCCCCACGACCAAGAGTTTGAGCCACACCAGAGCCCGTACCGAGGCCAACGAAGCCGGTGCGCGGGTTGCCACCCTCCCTGGCATCACTGAAGACGTGTTTATTACGGGACTGGATGCCGATTACGAAACGATCGCGGCCCACTGTGCGGACGTCCGCGAGCAGGTCGACGATGCCGACGAAATCCGCGTGACGACGCCAGCTGGCACCGATATTACGTTCGGTATCGGTAATCGTCAGTTTCTCTCGGATACCGGTATCGTCCACCAGTCGGGGCAGATGTCGAATCTCCCTGCTGGCGAGGTGTTCGTCAGTCCGGAAACGGGTGACGGAACGTTCGTCGTCGACGGCACGATGATGCCACACGGACGCCTCGAGGACGGACAGACACTCGAGTTCGACGTCGAAGACGGACTCGTCACACGAATTTCTGACGACGATATTCGCGAAACTGTCGAGACGGCCGCCGAAGAAGCGGGCGATGACGCCTACAACCTCGCAGAACTCGGTATCGGAACGAACGTCGCCGTGACGGAACTCGTAGGGAGCGTCCTGCTGGATGAAAAAGCCGCCGGCACAGTTCACATCGCCATCGGCGACGATGCGGGTATCGGCGGCACTGTCGAAGCACCGATCCATCTCGACGGGATTATTCGCGACCCGACCGTGTACGCCGACGGCGAGCAGATAACGTTGCCCTCGAAGTAACTCTCGGTTTCTCGAGCCAGCCGTATCCGCTGGCCGTCTTTCTCGAGCCAGTTCAATCGTCTTTTAGGGACGGAGCCTGTATGTGTCCCTTATGAGCGATACACAGGACCGCATCCCGACGCCATGTCCGTCGTGTTCTCCCGATCTCGAGACGGTCCACGAAGTCCTCTCACCCGGTGGTGGCAGTCTCACCGTCCGCTGTGGGGAGTGTGGCCACGTCCACAAAATACAGCCCGAACCCGAACGCGAAGTCACTCTCGACGTCATCGTCTCACAGGACGGCGAATCGTTCACCGCGAACGTGACGACGTCCGAGGACGAGACGGTCGAACTCGGTGACGAGTTCCTGCTCGAGACCGACGAAGTGCTCGCGACGGTTCGCGTCACCAGCATCGAACTCGAGGAGATGAAACGCGTCGAACGCGCTCCAGCGCCGGACATTCAGACGGTCTGGACTCGCGAGGTCGACAACGTTTCGGTCAACATCACCATCCACCCACAGGATGGCCGGCGAGACGACAGTCGGAGCATTACCGCGCACGTACCCGGTGATTACGAGTTTACCGTCGGCGAAACGGAGTCGTTCGGCGACGACGAGTTCGAAATCGACGCGTTCGTCGTCCGCTCGGACGCGGATGGCTACTTCCGTGACCGCTTCGAAGAGGAGGGCGATACGGTGCTGGCCAAAGACGCCAAACGGGTCTACGCCTACGACGAGACCAGTCGCGCCTGGTCGGCCTGGTGACGGCGGATGAGTCAGCGGCCACCATCGCTCGAGGTCCTCCTTCTCTTGCGGGCTGCTAGGGAGACAGGCGCACTCGAGGCGTTGATGCGAACGGCCGCCACTCCCAGTGAACTCTGTGAACAGACGGAACTGACCGAACGTGGTGCACGGATTCTGATCGACGTCCTCGAGGCCGAAGGCTTTCTCAAGCGGGTCCGTGACAGCTACGAACCGACGAACCGATCACTCGGCTTTCTGGCGAAAACTGACGTCCGGTCGATCGGCTCGCTGCCGGCTACCCTCGATCGACTCGATCGTGGATTCGAGCTTGATGAGACGCTGTGTACGGACGCTCCCCGGCCGATAGATGCGCGCGAGCGACGGAACAATCTCGGGGCCCAGGCTGCAGTCGACGAGGCGACCGTCCGTGCAGTCGTGACCGAAATCGTGCGGACGGCCCCCGACGCGACGAGGGTGCTCGAGATTAGTGGCGCACCGGGACGGTATGCCGTCGAACTCGCGTCACGCGGGCTCGAGGTGACGCTGACCGACACGCCCGCACGTCTCGCAGACTCGAAAGCGATTCTCGCTGGCAAATCAGTACGGCCACTCGAAGCGGCTACGCCGGCAGACATGCCTGCAGAACGATTCGATATCATCGTCGGTATCGAGTACGCCTCGCGCTGTGGCCCAGAGACTACCAGAGAACTGGTCGAACGGGCGACCGACGTCCTCGAGCCGGGTGGCTGGCTGGTCCTCGTCGAACGACTCGAGGGCGAGAGGGCTACACGGCGGGCCGTCGAGTTACTCCTGGAAACCGATGCCGGTCGCGTGTATGACGGCGACAGGTATCTCGAGTGGTTCGAGGCGTGCGGTCTCGAGGAGACCACCGTTTCTACGATTCCGGGAACTGGTTTTCACGCTATTGCCGGGCGCTGGCCGTTGGACGGATAGTGAGCGCGGTCTCGAGGGTGGCGCTGACTCGAGGATGATACCGACTGAAGCGGTTTTCAGGTGGTCTCGTTGTGTCTGCTATCACGTAGTTTCAGGCCGATTGCAACCAGGGTTGCAAGTGGACCACTGCAAAGAAACACACCCAACCCGACCACGAGTGCCGGTCGGAGTGGGTCGAGGGCGGGCGGCACGAACATCGCGCCAAGGGGAACGAGGGCGACACCCACAATCGGCGCAAGCAGGCCGTAAGTGAGGAGTGTTCGTTGCTGTGATGTGAACGCTATCCCGTGTGCGTCCCGTTGTGGAATCAGTAGCCCGCCAGCGAGAATCACGAACCCCGCTAGCACGTACAGGCCAAACAGCAGAATCGCCAACCCTTCGGCGAAGCCACTCTCGCTCGGTGGCATCGACGAGAAGATGAGACTGAACCCGACGAGGCTCACCAGTACAACGATGGCCCCGAGGGCAGCGACGCCGCCCTGCAGATAGACACTAACGGGTCGAGAAAGCGTACTCATACGACAAAGGAGGATTGTCAGCGTAAAAAACGCATAGACCGATTCCTCGGGGCTGGGACACGACGGTTGTTTTGTCTCGTGGTCGGTTCTCGAGCGGGTGTTGAGTCGGTTTTTACACCCATTGCCACGGCATCTTGGGGTAGGATGGTCAATGGCTTTCGAGAATAACTACAGTAGCCAGTGAAAGTCATTGCACACCGTATCGCAATACAGCGTCCCGATAGGTGTGTAAATCGTTTCACTGGCTACTGTATCCCCAAGACTGCCGTCGAAAAAGCAAGCGTGCGGTTGAATACGCTCGCCACGATAGGGGCGGTATGGACGCTGCGGTATTGCGTGAGGACATGATCGATGGCCTCGTCCACGAGTCGAAAGCCGTGCTCGAGGACGAGGCGCTCACCGTAGCCATGGGTGCCGTTCCTCGACACGAGTTCGTTCCGGAGGGGGCAGCGTATGCCGACCGCGACCACGAACATCTCGGCACCCGCGTTCTCGCGCCGAGCACCGTCGCTCGCCTGCTCGAGGCGCTGTCAGCCAGACCCGGCCATTCGACGCTCATCGTTGGGGCGGGCGTCGGTTACACGGCGGCCGTGCTCGCGGAACTCGTCGGCGAATCGAACGTCCACGCAGTCGACATCGCCCGGCCGATCGTCTACGAGGCCCGAACGATGCTCGAGCGAGCAGGGTACGGTGGCGTGCTCGTCGATTGTCGCGACGGGGCCGCTGGGCTTTCCACGTACGCGCCGTTCGACCGGATTTTGCTGGAAGCTGCCACCGTATCACCCCCGCGAGCACTGCTCGAGCAGTTGCGGGACGATGGTGTGCTCGTTTTTCCGCGAATCACGGCCAGCGGGAAACAGCGACTCGAGGCACACACGCGGGCCGGTACGCTCGAGTCATTTGGCGCGGTATCGTTCGAACCGCTATTAGTCGATGGCGAGCAGGCGGGAACACTCGAGCGAAACCGCACGGCTCGGGAAGACGGCGAATATGCGGCTCGTCGAGCCCAATCACGAACTGGCTGGGAACGTGACTGGATCGAGTGGGACGGCGTCAGCTCTCGATGACGACGATTTCGGTATTAGCCTGGTCGTCGACGTAATCGCTGTTCGTTGGAGGAACGATATCGACCTGAAGGGTGCCAATACGCTGTCCCTGTTTGAGTTCCGGCTCGAGTGATAACTGGACCTGGCCATCGTCGTCCGTGGTGCCTTTCGCTGCCGAGTCCAGCCAGGCGCTCTCACTCGAGACGATGACAGTTGCGTCTCTGACCGTATTGCCATCGTCCCCGATAACGGTGAGCTCGACGTCCGTGCTGGTATCTGCGTCGACCGTTACAGGGGCCGGTTCGACGTCGACTTCGGTTTCGCTGATCGTCCCGACGCCACCGAGCATCGACATCATGATTGCGAGACTCGCAACACCTACGACGAGGGCGATGACGAGTCGGATTGGAAGCCCTTCGATTGCTCGGTGATCACTGCTAAACTTGAGTCGTGATTCCATGGACGGTCTGGCCGCCGGTTTGTATATAAACTTCGAGAGCGGGAATGGAACCTCGTTCTGCAAACAGCAAGACTGCGTAGCCGGTGACGACAGTATACACTACGGGTGTAGTCTGGGGGAAAAGTGGGGTGGGGGGTTAGGGGGGGGGGGGGGGGGGTGGCGACAGTCTGTCTTGAATCGCCAACTAATCGTATGGGTGCAGAGGGGTTAAGAATACTGTCTAACTGTTTGGTGTGTGCGAAGGGACGGTACTAATTAATTAGAACCGCTGTCGAAGACGATCGACGCAAGTTTTCGCTGTGCCGCCCGTAAGTGATAGTGATAGGTTGGTGGCGTAACGTCCAGGGCCGCTGCGATATCCTCGCCGGTGCTCTCACGAGGCCAGTCGAAAAACCCGCTATAATGGGCCGCCTGCAACGCTTCGAGTTGCTTCGCGGTGAGTGTCGACTCGAGTTGGGCATCGATTCCACGTGCTGACGCCGTGCTCGTCGTTTCCCGTCTGGCAGTCAACGAGGTCTCCGGGTAGCGGTCCTGAACACGCTCGACCAGCGAGCGTGTGTCGATTCCACTTGGCACTGAAAGGACAATCGAACTCGTCCCCTCTGTCGCCGTGACGTGTGTGATCTGTGCATCGAACTCTCGGAGCGTGTCCAGAAACGGTGTCGGCATCATCGTACACTCGAGCAGTGTCGACTCCTCACCTGTCGAGACGACCGAGATCGAATCGATCGCAGCCCAGTTGTCGGCGAGTTGTAACAGATCATCGACATTGGTAGCTTCGACGGAGATGAAGAGGACGGTTTCCCGTTCTCGTTCGAGGGATCCCTCGAGCGAGATGGGGCCCGGAGCGGCGGCCGCGATACGATTGAACAACAGCTGTGGACTGGCACACTCGAGTTCGAGTTCTAGCCGACTGTCGGTCAGCATGGCCTGTGTCCGTTCGACAGACCGAATTGCGTGGCCGATCGTCTCGCCGAGTTCGCCGAGCACTTCCCGCTCGCTATCGCTGATCGCATTGGCTTGCGGAGCGTGGACGACGACGACCCCGTAGGCTCGTTCCCCATCGAGCAACGGGACGGCGATCACGGTCTGATAGCCGTAGGTGAGTGCTGCGGTTCGTCGGTCCTGCCAGCTGTCGTCGTCGAGGACGTTTTCAACGACGACCACTGATTCGGTCTTGAGCGCCCGTTCGACCAGTGCATACTCGGGAGCACCCTCTCCGTCATCTCGAACCCGGTCGATGTAGGTCGCGTCAACGCCTTCCCAGGCCATCGGTTCCGGCGGTGACTGGGCGCTCGAGGCGATCCAGGCGAACAGATATCGGTCGGCGTCGGCGAGTTGTTCACAGACGGTGGTTTCGATTTCGCGCCGTGTCGACGCCTGTGCAATCGCCCGATTGATCGCCCGAACGATCTCGTTGGTGTGATTGAGCCGCGTCAGCGCCTCGTTCTGTTCGGTCAGCGTTCGATCGTGCTCACGGAGCAGTTGTTCTCGCTCCGCTCTGTCCAGGGCTGCCTCGGTGTTCGCGGCGAGAATATAGAGCAGTTCTTGCATCGATTCGTCGAACGCGTCGACGGTTTCACTTCCAGCGACGATCACACCGTGGGTGCCAAGCGGAACGACCAGTTCACTTCGAGTAACGGCCTCCAGTGCGGTGTTTTGATTCGAGCCCGCTAGATCGGAAACGTACGCTGGTTCGCCCTCGGAAAATCCCTCCCAGATGTGTCCATCGCCACGCTCGATCGTCGTATCGGGTGTCAACCGCTGGCGGGTCTCTGTCGTCGAGGCCGCATAGGAGAGCGCTCCAACCGTTGGATCGAAACGGTACGCCGTCACGATCGGGACCTCGAGAATCGTGCCTGCTGTCTCGACGGCTGCTTCGTAAATCTCTTCTTTCGTCCCCGCACGCATCAGGTCACGCGTCGTATCGTGGATGGTCGTCAGCGTCCGTTCGTACCGCCGTTCGCTTTCTCGTAACTCGGTCTCCGCCCGATACTGTGAGACCGCGTTCGTAATCTGATTGGCCAACAACGTGTATCGATCACTCCCCGGTTTCTTCTGGAGGTACTGCGTGACTCCCGCGGCGATTGCCTCCGTGGCAATCTCCTCTGAGCCTTTCCCGGTAAAGAGGATGAACGGCAGATCAGGGTCTCGCTTTCGCACGGACTCGAGTAACTCGAGACCCGTGGACCCCGGCATTTCGTAATCGCTGACGATACAATCGATGCCGTTGCTGTCGAGGGTTTCCAGCGCCTCGTTCGCACTCGTTACGCCCGTCACCTCGAGTCGGTCGTCTTCGCGCTCTAGCATCGTCGCGGCCAGGTCGGCGAACCCCGGTTCGTTGTCGACGACCAGGGCGCGAATCGGTTCGTTCATCCCTGCCGCCTCCTCGAACCGTCGCTACTGGCTTGACACACGCTCGAGACCGACTGGTGGCGTGTAACAGGCTTCATTAGTGGGAGGTGACGCACCGGGTACTAAAGAATTAGTGTTGTTCGTCGAAAGAAGCGCTCGAGGCGAGATTTGAACCCGATTGCGAACCTCACTCCGGTCGGCTCGCGATTCAAATCCGCTGTGTCTGTTTTCCGACTCACGGATACAGAACAGCCTTCGTTGACACTCAGGGCTGTTCTACGTTGTTGTTCGTCGAAAAAGCGCCCGAGGCGGGATTTGAACCCGCGTCACGACCGTGACAGGGTCGTATGATAGGCCACTACACCACCCGGGCTTGCTACACCTCTTCGTTTCCCGGTCGAAGTATTAAGGCTTTCCAATCAACGGCGCCTTGGTAGGGTGACACCCGACACGGTTACCTCGAGCGATTTCTTCACTGGTTCGGTAACAAAAATGACAACAAAAGGTATATTTTACTGTGGTTTTGTGGATGATATATGGCTGCTATCGAGGTTAACGGCGTTTCTAAACGGTACGGGAGTCTGCTCGCACTCGACAGAGTCGACCTCGCTGTCGAGGAGGGGGAGATCTTTGGCTTTCTGGGTCCCAACGGGGCCGGTAAATCGACACTGTTGAACATTCTGCTCGACTTCGCAAAACCGACCCACGGATCGGCCACTATTTTCGGGGCTGACTGCCAGCGAAATCCGGTCGCCGCTCGAGAACACCTCGGCGTTCTCCCAGAAGGCTATGCCGTCTACGACCGGCTTACCGGCCGAGAACACATCGAGTATGCGATCAGATCGAAAGATGCGGACGACGATCCGGTCGAAATCCTTCGTCGCGTCGGCATCCGTGAGGATGGCGACCGAAAAGCCAGCGGCTACTCGAAGGGGATGGCTCAGCGGCTGGTTCTGGGCATGGCACTCGTCGGCGAACCCGACCTGCTCTTACTCGACGAACCGACCTCCGGACTCGACCCCAACGGGGCCGCCGAGATGCGTCGCATCATCGAAGAAGAAAACGAACGCGGCGCGACGATATTCTTCTCGAGTCACATCCTCGAGCAAGTCCAGGCCGTCTGTGACCGCGTCGCAATCTTGCAGGGTGGCGAACTGGTTGCCGTAGACACGATTCAGGGACTCCGCGACTCCCTCGGTGGTGGCACGAAACTCATCATTACGGTCGACGAACTGTCACCGGCGATTCTCGACACGCTCCGTGGCACTGACGGCGTCGAGACGGCCAGACCGGCCGAGGACGAATCGACGGTCGAAGTCACGTGTACGAACGACGCAAAGATGGACGTCCTCGTTGCGCTCCACGGTGCCGGCGTCGACGTCCTGAACTTCCGAACCGAGGAGGCCAGTCTCGAGGATATGTTCATCGAGTACACGGGAGGCTCGCGCCAATGAGATGGGCTCCGGTTGCTCGTGAGGAGGCGAAACTGCTCGCCGGGGCGCGGTCGGCACGGTGGCTGCTCGGCTTGCTCGTCATTGTGTGTTTCCTCGGCGGGTATCTGTATCCGGTGATGGCGAGCGAACCGCATACGACAGCCCAGTTTAGCGGCTTTCTGACCGGCTGGCTCACGACATTGCTCCCGCTCATCGGGTTACTCATCGGCTACAACGCCATCTGTAGTGATCGTGCCTCGGGATCGTTGTTGCTGACGCTTTCGATGCCGTACAGCCGTCGCGACGTGGTCGCGGGGAAACTGTTCGGTCGGGCTGGTGTATTCGTCGCCGCAATCGTTGCTGGCCTCCTCGTCGCGGGTGCACTCGTGGTGTATCCCTTTGGCGAACTCGTGGTGTTGCCGTTCGTCGGTTTCGTCGCCCTCACGGTCGGATTCGGCGTGTTGTACACGGCGCTCGGCGTCGCCGTTTCGATGGCCGTCTCGACGAAACAGCGGGCGACCGTCCTCGCCTTTGGCATCTATTTCCTGTTTGTCCTCGTCTGGGACGTTCTCGAGGGAGCACTCACGTTTGGATTGTGGCAAGCCGGGCTGATCGAAGACGAACTGCCGGGGGTCCTCGAATTTCTCTTTGCGGCCGAACCTGGGGCGGTCTACCTGCGGCTGATCGCCGGTTTTATCGATCCTTCCCAGTCGGTCTCGAGCGTATGGTATCTCAACGAGTGGGTCGCACTCGTGTTGTTTGTCGGCTGGATCGTCGGTCCTCTCGGGCTGGCGTTCCGGCGGTTCTCGGGAGGTGATCTCTGATGAGCTGGCAAACCGTTGCAGCGAAAGACGTCCGTGACGCTGGTCGGTCGAAAACGATCTGGCTCGTCGTCGGTGTCCTCGGACTGTTGTTTCTCGTTCTGATCGGTGCCGACTTCTTGACCGGAAGTGACCTGTTCAACGATTTCACCGACTTCGTCACCACAATCGTCTCCTTTCTCGGCTTTCTGGTCCCCCTTATCGCCCTGCTGTTAGGGTATAAATCCGTCATCCACGAACGCGTCAGCGGTAGCATCGTCCTCTCGCTGTCGTTCCCACACTCGAGGCGTGACCTCATTGCGGGCACCTTTGTCGGGCGGGGTATCGTGCTCCTCGCCCCAGTACTGGGAACGCTGGTCGTCGTCGGCCTTCTCGGAGCCTTCCTGTATCCACCCTCAGGGAGCGAAATCCTCGGGTTCGGCTGGCTCGTACTCATCACGGCCCTTTTCGGGCTTGGATTCCTCGCCGTAGCCATCGCACTTTCGATGAGTACGACGGCCGAACGTCGCGTCACGCTCGGCACCTTCGGTGCCTATATCCTGCTCGTCTCGTTCTGGGACAACCTGGTCACCGCGACCGTCCAGTTTCTCTACCGCTTTCGACAGGACGCCCTTTTTACCCTCCCCGACTGGGCGTATCTGATGTATCTGCTCAAACCTGCCGAAGCGTACAATCGGCTGCTCAGGGTTGGGTTCGACACGACTCGAGGAGCGCGATATGCCAGCTCCGAGGCACCGTGGTTCGTCGACTGGTGGATGGCGCTCGTCGTCTTCGCTGCGTGGATGGTCCTCCCACTGACAATTGGTCTGTATCAGTTCGAACGAACCGACCTCTGATGGTGATTTTCGGACCATCATCGTCCTCTGTGGTAGATGGTGGCTACCCGCAACTGTTTTTATTCCTGGTCACAGAGCTTTAGGTGATTGCCGCGTGGTCGACTGCGGCCGAGTCGACTAGCGACGCGTGAGACGACTTCATAACGGTTAAATGCTTGCCGGCGGTAACTCCCTGTAGTATCTCGTGACAGCCGCTTCTCTCCCGGTAGGCCGGACCAACAACACATGGTAGACGTAAGCCAACACGAACTCGTGCCAGAGCACTCGGTCCTCGAGGAAGAGATCCTCGAAGACGTGCTCGACGAGTACGACATCGACCGTACAGACTTACCAAAAATCAAACGCACGGACAAGGCGCTGCCCGACGAGGCCGAGGTCGGGGACGTCATCAAAATCGTCCGAAACTCACGAACGACGGATCAGGCCGTCGTATACCGACTTGTGGTGGAATAAATGGAACTGGATCGAACACTCAGACGGGACATTTCGCGGGAGTATTTTTCGAAAGAACGCCTCGCCGAACACCACTATCGGTCGTTCAACTCCTTCCTCACTCGAGGAATGCAGGAAGTCGTCGACGAGAAGGCGACGATCGAGACGGACATCGGTGACAAAGAGGGCGAAGAACCGGTACACGTCGAACTCGGTGACGTTCGGGTCGTCACCCCGCGTGTACGCGAAGCCGACGGGTCGGAGGAACTGCTGTACCCACAGGAGGCACGCCTGCGAAACATCACCTACTCCGCCCCGGTGTTCATGGAGATGTCCATCGTTAAAGGTGAGGAGGGCGACGAGCGCGTCGTCGACTCCACGGAGACCAAAATCGGTCGGATGCCGATCATGGTGGGCTCCGAGAAATGTAACATCGCCGGCTTCAGCGACCAGGAACTGATCGAAATCGGTGAGGACCCGGCCGACCCCGGCGGCTACTTCATCGTCAACGGTTCCGAACGCGTCCTGATGACGAGCGAAGACCTCGCTCCGAACAAAATCCTCGCCGAGTACGACACCAAATACGGCGACGAAATTCAGGTCGCCAAAACCTTCAGCCAGCGACGCGGGTATCGGGCCCTCGTGCTGTGTGAACGAACGCGAGACGGTTTGCTCGAGGTTTCGTTCCCGTCAGTTTCGGGTTCGATCAACTTCGTCACGCTCGTGCGCGCACTCGGTCTCGAGTCCGACGAGGAGATCGTCCACAAGGTCTCGAACGACCCCGAGGTTGTCAAGTACATGCTCGAGAACCTCGAGGAAGCGGATGTCCAGACCAAAGAGGAAGCGATCGAGACGCTCGGTAAGCGCGTTGCCAGTGGGCAGGGGAAAAACTACCAGCTGAAACGCGCCAACTACGTCATCGACCGATATCTCCTTCCACACCTCCACGAGGATGGTGTCGAGGAAGAGGACGTTCGAATCAACAAGGCGCACTACCTCTGCCGGATGGCAGAAGCGTGTTTCGAACTCGCGCTCAACCGGCGGGAATCCGACGACAAGGACCACTACGCTAACAAACGCCTCAAGGTCAGCGGCGATCTGATGCGGGACCTGTTCCGGACGGCACTGAACAAGCTGGCACGCGACGTGAAGTACCAGCTCGAGCGAGCGAACATGCGAAACCGCCAGCTCTCGGTGAATACCGTGGTTCGATCCGACGTGTTGACCGAACGTCTCGAGCATCCCATTGCGACCGGGAACTGGGTCGGTGGACGCTCGGGTGTGAGTCAGCTGGTGGACCGAACGGACTTCATGGGGGTGCTTAGCCACCTTCGACGACTGCGTTCGCCGCTTTCGCGCAGTCAGCCCCACTTCGAGGCACGGGACCTGCACGCGACTCAGTGGGGCCGCATCTGCCCCTCTGAGACGCCCGAGGGACCGAACTGTGGGCTGGTGAAGAACTTCGCGCAGGCGATGGAACTTTCCCAGCACGTCGAGGACGAACAGGAACTCAAACGCGAACTCGCGTCGATGGGTGTCGAGGGCATTCCAGGACTCGAGAGCGTTGCACGAACGACAGCGGATGACTAACAGGACATGAGTAGCCAACAACGCGAAGCCAAGGTGTACGTCAACGGGTCGCTGGTGGGTACCCACCCGAATCCGAACGAACTTGCCGAACAGATTCGAGAAGCGAGACGAATCGGGGACATCTCCGAGATGGTCAACGTCTCGGTCAAAGAACGCACCCGCGAAGTCATCGTCAACGCCGACGCGGGCCGGGCCCGGCGACCACTGCTGGTCGTCGAAAACGGCGAACCGCGGATCTCAGAGGACGAGATCGAAGCGCTTCGGGACGGTGACATCGAGTTCGAGGATCTCGTCGATCACGGGTACGTCGAGTTTATCGACGCCGAAGAGGAGGAGGACATCTACGTGGCCGTCGACGAGGACGAACTCTCCGACGAACACACCCACCTCGAGATCGACCCGTCGCTGATTTTCGGTATCGGTGCGGGCATGATCCCGTACCCGGAACACAACGCGAGTCCGCGTATTACGATGGGGGCAGGGATGGTCAAACAGTCGCTCGGTCTGCCGAGCGCGAACTACCGAATCCGACCGGACACGCGCCAGCACCTGCTGCACTACCCGCAGCTGTCGATGGTCAAGACCCAGACGACCGAGCAGATCGGTTTCGACGAGCGACCGGCGGCACAGAACTTCGTCGTCGCCGTGATGAGCTACGAAGGGTTCAACATCGAGGACGCGCTGGTCATGAACAAAGCAAGCGTCGAACGCGCACTGGCTCGCTCGCACTTCTTCCGTACGTACGAAGGTGAAGAGCGACGTTACCCTGGCGGACAGGAAGACCGATTCGAGATTCCAAGTCAGGACGTTCGCGGTGCTCGCGGCGAGGAAGCCTACACGCACCTCGACGAAGATGGCCTGGTCAACCCGGAGACGAACGTCGACGAAAACTCCGTTCTGCTGGGCAAGACGAGCCCCCCACGATTCCTCGAGGAACCGGACGACATGGGCGGCCTCTCGCCACAGAAGCGACGTGAGACGAGCGTCACGATGCGGTCGGGCGAATCCGGCGTCGTCGATACGGTCACGCTGATGGAAGGCGAGGACGGTTCGAAGCTCTCCAAAGTCTCGGTTCGTGACGAGCGGGTTCCCGAACTGGGCGACAAGTTCGCCTCCCGCCACGGGCAGAAGGGGGTCGTGGGCCACCTGGCTCCACAGGAAGACATGCCGTTTACCGAGGAAGGCGTCGTTCCAGACCTGGTCGTCAATCCACACGCGCTGCCGTCCCGGATGACAGTCGGGCACATCCTCGAGATGATCGGTGGCAAACTCGGCGCGCTCGAGGGTCGTCGTGTCGACGGCACGCCGTTCCTCGGTGAGGACGAAGACGAACTTCGCGGGGGACTCGAAGAGAACGGCTTCAACTCTGCTGGAAAAGAAGTCATGTATTCGGGTGTCACCGGCGAGAAGATCGAGGCCGAAATCTTCGTCGGCGTCATTTTCTACCAGAAGCTGTACCACATGGTCTCGAACAAACTGCACGCCCGTTCGCGAGGGCCGGTGCAGGTGCTGACGCGCCAGCCGACCGAAGGGCGGGCCCGCGAAGGCGGTCTGCGTATCGGTGAGATGGAACGTGACGTGTTCATCGGCCACGGGGCGGCCATGACGCTGAAAGAACGGCTGGTCGACGAATCCGACCGCGAGGAGGTGTACATCTCCGCCGAGACCGGTATGATCGCGGTCAGTGACGTCAACCAGCGTCGTGTGTACGACCAGCTCACCGGTGACGAAAGCGATATTCACCGCGTCGAAATCAGTTACGCGTTCAAACTGCTGCTCGACGAGATGATGGCACTCGGCATTCGACCACGACTCAACCTCAAAGACGCAGTCTAATATGTCAATACAAACACCAAAAGAACTCGACGAGATTCAGTTCGGGCTGATGGACCCGGAGACGTATCGGGACCTCTCGGTCACGAAGGTCATTACGGCGGACACCTACGACGACGACGGTTTCCCCATCGACATGGGGCTGATGGACACGCGACTGGGCGTCATCGACCCCGGTCTCGAGTGTCCGACCTGTGGACAGCACTCGGGGTCGTGTCCGGGCCACTTCGGGCACATCGAACTCGCCGCGCCGGTGATTCACGTCGGCTTTACTAAACTCATCCGACGATTGCTGCGTGGTACCTGCCGTGAGTGTTCGCGCTTGCTGCTCACCGAAGACGAAAAAGCCGAGTTCCGCGAGCGACTGTCCGAGGCACGACGTCTCGGTCGTGACCCACAGGACGTGTTGAAAGCGGCCATCCGACAGGCGCGAAAGAAAGACCGGTGTCCCCACTGTGGCGAGATCCAGTACGACATCGAACACGAGAAACCGACGACCTACTACGAGGTTCAGCAGGTCCTCACGAGCGAGTACTCCCAGCGCATCGCGGGCGCGATGCAGGGCAACGAGGAGGAAGGAATCGACCGGACGACGCCGGACGAACTGGCCGAGAAGACGGATATCGAACTGACACGCATCAACGAAATCCTCTCTGGGTCGTTCCGCCCCCGCGAAAGTCAGCGGAAGGCCATCGAGAAAGCACTCGACATCGACCTCACCGAGGAGGACACGAACAAACTGATGCCTTCGGACATTCGTGACTGGTTCGAAGCGATTCCGGACGAGGATATCGAAGTGCTCGGCATCGACTCCGAGCGTTCGCGTCCGGAGTGGATGATCCTGACCGTGTTGCCGGTTCCACCCGTGACGACACGGCCATCGATTACGCTCGACAACGGCCAGCGCAGTGAGGACGACCTCACGCACAAACTCGTGGACATCATCCGCATCAACCAACGGTTCATGGAGAACCGTGAGGCGGGTGCGCCACAGCTGATTATCGAGGACCTGTGGGAACTCCTCCAGTACCACGTCACAACGTTCATGGACAACGAAATCTCGGGAACGCCACCGGCCCGACACCGTTCGGGACGGCCGCTCAAAACGCTCTCCCAGCGGCTCAAAGGCAAGGAGGGGCGATTCCGTGGCTCGCTGTCCGGAAAGCGTGTCAACTTCTCGGCCCGAACTGTCATCTCCCCGGACCCGACGCTCTCGCTCAACGAGGTCGGTGTCCCTGATCGCGTCGCGACCGAGATGACCCAGACCATGCTCGTCACCGAACGCAACCTCGAGCAGGCCAAACAGTACGTCGCCAACGGGCCGAACTCCCACCCCGGTGCGAACTACGTTCGACGGCCTGACGGTCGACGACTCAAAGTGACCGAGAAAAACTGCAAGGCATTGGCTGGGATGTCCGAGGAAACCGAACTGGACGAAGCCCAGACTATCGGTCCCGGGTGGGAAGTCAACCGGCACCTGATCGACGGGGACATCGTTATCTTCAACCGACAACCGTCGCTGCACCGGATGTCGATCATGGCCCACGAGGTCGTGGTCATGCCGTACAAGACGTTCCGACTCAACACCGTCGTCTGTCCGCCGTACAACGCCGACTTCGACGGCGACGAGATGAACATGCACGCCCTCCAGAACGAGGAAGCCCGCGCGGAAGCGCGTGTTCTCATGCGCGTGCAAGAACAGATCTTGAGTCCGCGTTTCGGCGCGAACATCATCGGCGCGATTCAGGACCACATCTCCGGAACGTACCTGCTCACGAAGGACAACCCACGATTCAACGAGACCCAGGCGCTCGACTTGCTGCGAGCGACCCGGATCGACGAACTGCCCGAACCGAGTGGCATCGACGACGAGGGTGAGCCGTTCTGGACCGGCCGGGACGTCTTCTCCGAACTCCTGCCAGACGACATGAACCTCGAGTTCACGGGCACTATCGGGGACGACGTGATCATCGAAGACGGCCAACTCGTCGAAGGGACCATTGCCGAAGACGAAGTGGGCGAGTTCGGCGGCGAAATCGTCGACGCCATCACGAAACAGTACGGCAACACCCGCTCGCGGGTGTTCATCAACGAGCTATCGACGCTCGCGATGCGGGCGATCATGCACTTCGGGTTCTCGATCGGGATCGACGACGAAACGATCCCGGACGAAGCCGAGGCTCGCATCGACGAGACCATCGAAGACGCCTACGACCGCGTCGGAGAGTTGATCGAGGCGTACGAACGCGGGGAACTCGAGAGTCTGCCAGGTCGGACCATCGACGAAACCCTCGAGATGAAGATCATGCAGACGCTCTCGCGTGCGCGTGACAATGCTGGTACTATTGCCGAGGAACACTTCACCGAGGACAATCCGGCAGTCGTCATGGCGAACTCCGGGGCGCGTGGTTCGATGCTCAACCTGACTCAGATGGCTGGCTGTGTCGGCCAGCAGGCAGTTCGGGGCGAGCGAATCAACCGCGGATACGAAGATCGAACGCTCAGCCACTACCAGAAAAACGATCTTTCGGCGGAAGCACACGGGTTCGTCGAGAGTTCCTACACCGTCGGACTCGGCCCGCGTGAGTTCTTCTTCCACGCGATGGGTGGCCGCGAAGGGCTGGTCGACACGGCAGTCCGAACGTCGAAATCGGGCTACCTCCAGCGCCGGCTGATCAACGCCCTCTCGGAACTCGAGGCCCAGTACGACGGGACGGTCCGAGACACGAGCGACACCATCGTCCAGTTCGAGTTCGGTGAAGACGGTACCTCGCCGGTGCTCGTCGGCTCCGGTGAGGACCACGATATCGACGTCGAAGGCATCACAAATCGGGTCCTCGACGAGGAGTTCGACTCCGAGGGCGAACGCCGAGAGTTCCTCGAGGGCAAACGAGTCGAGACGAACCTCTCGGAGCATGCCGATAGTCGACGTGTCGGGACCGAGGAGGTGACCTCCGATGACTGAGTCAGTGTTCACGCAGGCCTACGACGTCAGCGACGACGTTATCGTCATCGTTGAAGACAGCGAACTGCCCCGTCGACTCAAAGACCGCGTCTACGAGTCGCTCGAGGCACGCGGCGACGTGACCCCTGAACAGGCGCAGGACGTCGTTTCGGCCGTCGAAACGCAGTACATCGACACGCGCGTCGATCCGCTCGACCCGGTCGGCACTGTCAGCGCACAGTCTATCGGTGAGCCCGGAACGCAGTTGACGATGAACACGTTCCACTACGCGGGTGTCGCAGAGATCGACGTCACGCAGGGGCTTCCGCGGCTGATCGAACTGGTCGACGCTCGAAAGACGCCCGACACGCCGATGATGACGGTGTACCTCGAGGGCGAGTACGCCACCGAACGGGAGAAAGCCCACGAGGTCGTCTGGAAGATCGAGGCAACGAAGATCCTCGCGCTGGGTGACGTGTCGACGAACGTCGCCGACATGCGCGTCCAGATTTCGCTCAACCAGGACACCCTCGACGAGCGGATGATCACGGCCGAAGCAGTGGCCGACATCATCGAGGACAACCTGGGAGTGAAAACCGTTCAACAGGGAACGACCGTCGAGTTTGGTCCGGAAGAGCCGTCTTACCGCGACCTCCTGCAACTGGTCGAGGAACTTCGAGATATCACGTTCAAAGGTATCGAGGATATCTCCCGCGTCGTCATCCGGCGCGAAGAGATGGACGACGGGACCGAGGAGTTCATCCTCTACACCGAGGGATCGGCATTCGGCGATGTCCTCTCTATCGAGGGTGTCGACGACTCGCGGACGACCTGTAACAACATTCACGAGATTCACCGTAACCTCGGCATCGAGGCCGCTCGAGAGGCCATCATCGAGGAGACGAACAACACGCTGGCCGAACAGGGGCTTGACGACGTGAACGTTCGCCACCTGATGTTGGTCGCCGACATGATGACCAACGAGGGGACCATCGAGTCGATCGGTCGACACGGAATCTCCGGGGCGAAAGACTCCGTTCTCGCCCGTGCGGCGTTCGAAGTCACGGTCAACCACCTGCTCAACGCGGCCATCCACGGCGAGGTCGACGAACTCGACGGCGTCACGGAGAACGTTATCGTCGGGAAGCCGATCAAACTCGGTACCGGTGACGTCGACCTCCGGATGGGGTCGTCGCCGAACAAAGCGGACTGAACGCGGTCGCCGACTTTCACGAGTACTTTTCGTATGACTATTACACTCGAGGACGACGCCCGGCAGTTCATCGCCCGGTTCGAGGAGGTCTCGGGTGTCTCGGGACGGGACTGTCTGGTCACCGACGAGCGACTGGTGATCGTCGTGCCTCCCGATTCGCTCGGGGAGGCGATCGGCGCACGCGGCCAGCACGTCAAACGATTCGAAAAAGCGGTGGGCCGCTCGGTCAGACTGGTCGAGGGTGCGAGCGAACCCGAGACGTTCGTGGCGAACGCCCTCGCCCCAGCGGCCGTGTTCAACGTCACGATCAGCGAGAACGAGGACACGGTCGCCTACGTCGAGGTCGCCTCGGGTGACCGCGGCGTGGCTATTGGGACGGGTGGCGAGCGAATCGAAGACGCTCGAGCGCTCGCCAACCGGCACTTCGGAATCGACGACGTGCAGTTGGTGTGACCAGCATCTGCTACTGGCTGGTCTGTCACGCCTCGAGCGACCGCCGTTCCCGACGAAACGCGCTGAGATTCCTCGAGAGCTATCGATAAAGCGCTCTCGAGGCGTTTCTCCCGGCTCAAAAGGGGATGCTTAAGTGTCTCCGTCGGATAGCCACGTCCATGGCAAACGGCAAATACGCCGCGCGGAAGCTCCAGAAGGACCGCCAGAAACAGCGGTGGTCCGACTCGGACTACGCGCGCCGAGCACGCGGCCTGCGTGAGAAGTCGGACCCGCTCGAGGGTGCCCCACAGGCTCGCGGTATCGTTCTCGAAAAGGTCGGTATCGAAGCGAAACAGCCCAACTCGGCAATTCGAAAGTGTGTCCGAGTCCAGCTGATCAAAAACGGCAAGCAGGTCACCGCGTTCTGCCCCGGTGACGGTGCGATCAGCTTCATCGACGAACACGACGAAGTCACCATCGCCGGTATCGGTGGGGCAAAGGGTCGTGCAATGGGTGACCTTTCGGGTGTCAACTACAAGGTCGACAAGGTCAACGGTGTCGCGCTCCTCGAACTGGTTCGCGGAAACGCGGAGAAACCGGTGCGATAACATGAGCGAGCAAGAACAACCAGAACCCGAAGCACCGGCCGGTGGCGGCGACCTTTCGGCCAAACTCTTCGGCACGTGGGACGTCTCCGATATCGTCTACAACGACCCCTCGACCGAGCGCTACCTCTCAGTGACGCCGATCGCTCACACGGCGGGTCGCCACGCGAGCAAACAGTTCAAAAAGTCCGAAATTTCGGTCGTCGAGCGCCTGACCAACCGTCTGATGCAGACTGAAGAGAACACGGGCAAAAAACAGCAGACGCTGAAAATCGTCCGCGAAGCCTTCGATATCGTTCACGACCGCACGGAAGAAAACCCCGTGCAGGTGCTCGTGACGGCCGTCGAGAACTCAGCACCACGTGAGGAGACCGTCCGCCTGAAATACGGTGGAATTTCGGTTCCCAAGGCTGTCGACGTCGCCCCACAGCGTCGTGTCGACCAGGCCCTGAAGTTCATCGCCGAAGGTGCTCACAGCGCCTCGTTCAAAACCTCGACCTCGGCGTCGGAAGCGCTGGCACGTCAGCTTATCGGTGCTGCTGACTACGACGTCCAGACGTACTCGATCAGCCAGAAAGAGGAAAAAGAGCGCGTCGCGGCCGCAGCCAGATAACCGCGCCTCGAGATTTTGTTTTCCGTCACAATCGGGAGTGGCTACGCTCGCCTCGAGAACAGTGCGTGTATCCTCGGTATATCTCAGGCGGCAACCGATGAGTGTGAGGGGGCAAGAGACGTCCTCGAGTGGGACTTCGAGATGTTACGCAGCGCGAATTTCGGACCCAGAAAACTTAACCTTCGATAGGCAGTATCAGGTGATAGTTACGTGATTCAATCCGGAAACGATTGCAGACGCGATTACGATGAAAGCGCCTTCGCAGCCAAATTAACGGAATTAAAACAGCAGGGGGCTTCGGTCTTAGTCGTTGGCTCAGTCGACTCGACCTATCGAAACCGCCTCACGCAGCGATTGCTTGGCCAGTCATCGATGGCTCCACGCCGACGAATCGTGGTGTCGACGGCGTCCGACGACGTCGATACGGGTCTGTATCCGGATCAGTCCCCACCGGAATCGTTCGTACACATCGAATATGCAAACCAGGCTCGTTGTACCCAAACAGCGGCGATCACGGATGAGCGGAATCAGTCGGTATCGACGACAGCTACTCCGTCGATAGGTACAGACGAGCGGGATTCGACAACTGCCACCGACCCAGTGACGACCGAAACGCTCGCGGATGTCGGTATTGCAATCTCCGAAGCCATCGAACGGTTCGAAGACGACGCCGACACACTCACACCGGGGGAAGTACGACTCGGGATGACCACGTTGTTGCCGTTTCTCGAGACGTACGGGCGAGAGACCGTGTTCCAGTTTTTACACCTCATCAACGGTCGCACTCGAGCAGTCAACGGGATGGGACACATCCACCTGCCAGTAGACGAGGATGCAAAGATCGTCTCAGTGTTGACTCCGTTGTTTGACGCGACCATCGAGTTGCGAGAACGAGGGGGTGGCTGTCAGGAACGGTGGACAATCACAAACGGAACTCATAGCTCGGGATGGCTCCCAATGCCTCGAGAGTAGCTGCTTCGTACGGACAGGGCCAACCAGACTACCAACAGCACATCCCGGCTGAAGCCCCCACATCCTCGAGATATGAAACCAACATTCGAACCGGTCGAGAACGGCCTCGAGATTATCGATCGAATCGAACGTCACCGCTGTCAACTCATCACACACGATCCGGTAGCGCCGACCTCGGTTCCATCCGATACGATTCCGTACCCGGTCGACGCAGCCGTCTCAGTGACGACGGATATGATAACGCTGCCAACGAACACTTTGCCCTGTATTCGAGACGATACCGGATCGATGGTTGAGGGGATCGGTCCGTCAGGTAAAACGTTCCTCGAGGCCGACCATTACACGATCGACCTGACCAACCCGTTCAAAATATATATCGACGTCGACAGTTCGATTCAACTCTATTTTGACCCCGAACGGACCCACATTGGATTCGAGGAATCGACGAAAGCGGTGATCGGGGCTCGATCCTATCACACTCGCCCTGCAGGGACGATTACGACGACCGAGGATCCCACAGACCTCATGCAGGCAGTGACGATGTTCGGCTCGGCACTGAAGACGACGACTGCAGAACGGTCGTATCCGACGCTTCGTGGCCATCCGCCAACGTTGGAACTCGGTGAGTGTCTCTCGGTACCTGAGACAATCACACCCCCCGAAACCGGCGTTCGTATAACAGTACCACCGGACCTGGCTTCGGTTTTTGTCGTGACACCGCTTGCGTCCTATCTTGGTGCGACCGTCGTCGAAGGGGCCAAACCAGCGATTACGACCGAAGCGGGGTTTTCGTTTCCTCTCGAGGAATCGGAGAATCTCGAGGAAACGGTCGAACGCGTGCTGAAACACGTGTTCTTCCTGGATTGTATCGTCCGAACGGAGGGAACGACACCCGTTCCCTTGCATGCACGATCGGTTATCGAACCCGAACTATCCTGGGATCCAGCGACGGTGTACGACCAGTCGCCTGCCAAACGGGTGCAGACGTACCTCGAAACGCCGTACGAGGTGCTCGAACCAGAACTTCCCCAGTGGCGACTCGAAGCCGAGTTGAAACCGACCCCATCGTCGATCGAGTTCTTGCCGTTTATCGCCAAGAGCCTCGCGATTGTCACGACCGAGACCGATCGCTCGAGTTCATCGACGGCACAGTATCAACAAGCGATTCATACGTTTACACGCGATTCGTTCAGTCGTGGCGTTCGCTCGAGTCAAGATGGGACGGACGAGAGTAAAACAGGGGCGACAGTGGGCGAATCGGAAGTGGAAAATGCGGAGATGACAACGGCTCATTCCGAAGGAACGACGAACGAATCCACGGGGGATCTCCCACCGACGATTAGCCAATTTTGGCGACGGCAAGATGGCCCCGATATCCAGAGCACAACACCCGTATCAGCGTTTTATAACAGTATCGGGCGGGAACCGAGATCGGACCCGATCGAGATCGAAGTGGTCTGTAACGACTCCGAAATGCGCGAAGAACTCGACGCGGTCAACGGGATCTACGGCGATCGTGAGTCGTTACCGTTCACCGTCACCGAACACTACGATCTAACGAGAGACGAACTCGAGGCGGTGCTCACCCGCGAGAGCGACCTATTCCACTACATCGGCCACATCGACGAATCGGGATTCCAGTGTTCGGATGGAATATTCGACGTCTCGACGGTAGATTCGGTGGGTGCCAAGGCGTTTTTACTCAACGCGTGCCAATCGCGCGATCAGGGACTGTATCTGGTCGAAGGCGGAAGTATTGGCGGTGTCGTCACGCTGGGTGACGTCATCAATAGTGGTGCAATTAGCGTGGGCACTGAACTGGCTCGGTTGCTCAACCGCGGCTACCCGCTGTATGCCGCCCTCGAGATCGCCCGAGAGCGAAGCCTCATCGGTCAACAGTATCAACTGGTTGGTGACGGCCTCATCACTATCGCACAGTCGGAAACGGGAGTTCCAAATCTGGCAACGATAGAACGAGCGAACGGAGCCTTCACCGTCGAACTGGAAATGTATACTCACACCAGTTCGGGCAAAGGAGTGCTCTTTATGCCTTACCTGGATACGACTGGGTCATACTTTGTGAGCCCTGACGTTGTTGGCCCGTTCGAAGCGACGAAGGCCCAACTTTCGGAGTTTCTCGAGCTAGAACAGATACCGATATTGTTCGATGGCGAACTCTCCTGGGGGGACGACGTGATCGACGGAGGGGTGTGATCGCTATGCCCACAATCGAAACGCGTCTTCAGTAACGAGACGGTCGAGAGACGACATCGGTGATTCCGAACAATTCACCAGTGATTTTGGACGTAGTCTTTAGGGGCCGATGTATGCGTTTCCGTTCCCGGCAGCAACTGTCCCAGCCTGGGACAGCAACAGCATGGCCGTGAACAGGACGCCGATCATTCGTGGGTGCTTCTTCAGGTAGTCGCTAAGTTCCGTCATGGTACATATGGCACATGGTACCAGCCCGTAATGAATTTATTTAAATATATCAAACATAGAAAGTATAGTACCATCGACATTGGGGAATAGTTAAATCGAGTAGAAATATAGAAAAAGTAGACGGTAAGGTGATGCGAGAATTACGTGCGACGATTATCGTTGCCAGTGATACGATTTTCATGCCTCCCGCGATGGCATCCTGCGATAGGGTGTACAATGGCTTTCACCGGCTACTATTCCGTCCACAACGAGATGACCCCTAATCAGCTCCAGTATTGGGGCCCCGTGACGCACCGCGACGGTTTTCACGGCTGCCATTCGGCTCAGCTTTTGGTGTCGAACCGGGCGGTTGATCCAGGACGTACGCTCGAGTTAACTCGACGAGCGTCTGTCGGTAGGTACTTGCGTCGGGGTCGTGGCTGAGGTCCCGGAATTGCCGAACGAAGGCGTCCAGGTCGACAGCGGGTGCGTCCATGGCGGCGATTCGAGCCAGATCGTACAGTCGATGGTCGGCCTCGAGCAGATCGTGTCGTTCCGCGAGTGCCAGGGCAAACGCGGCGTTGACGGCCGTGATGTTTGGATCGGCGGCTGGCGTGAGTCGGGTCGTTTTCCCGGCCCGAACCGGGTTTGTCGATCCGTGATCGGCAACCGCCGTTGCAAGCGAGGACTCGAGGAAGGCGAGTAGTTTCTCGCCGGGACCGACGGCGAGTGTGATATCGTCGGCGTAGATGTCCTTTGCGTGATTGGCAATCTGGTAACAGTGAGTCAGTCGGCGACGTTCGACGCGGTGGCCGGCCAGTGCCAGGTACAGCGCCTCTTCGATGGGTTGAACGTGCGAGGGGTGAGATTCCTCGTAGCGTGCCATGTGCGAAAACTCGTGTAACGCGAGTTCGCGAGCCATCGCAGACGAGGCAGCCTGCCGCGAGATGTTCAGGACGTGTCTGTCGTCGTAGTGGCCTGCCCAGGTGCGTTCGTCGGGGTCATCACGCAGGTGGACGTACACCGGCAGGGTGAGGTCCCGTTCGGTTTCGAACAGGTCTCGGGCTCCAAGAAACGGTGCGCTGGGGCCGGGACCCTGTATACGAATGTCCATGTGATGAGATACCAAGGTCTCGCAGGGTATGGCTTTTACGCCCGTCTAGAGGGTGCCTTCCCCTCTCGAGATTCGGTTTTCGTGTACCCATTCACTCGAGAGAGAGTATGCGGTGTGTGAGACGGTCACAGCGGGTGATTTCGGCGAACACGAAACAGCACCCTTTTGACCCCGCTACCGGTACAGGTGGATATATGGGCCGACGTAAGAAGATCGTTCAAGAATGTGAACGGTTGATGGATAACCCGGAGCACATCCGGAACATCGCCATCGCCGCTCACGTCGACCACGGTAAAACGACGCTTTCCGACAATCTCCTCGCGGGCGCGGGTATGATCTCCGACGACACGGCAGGTCAACAGCTCGCGATGGACACTGAAGAAGACGAGCAAGAGCGTGGGATTACCATCGACGCGGCAAACGTTTCGATGACCCACGAGTACGACGACACGAACCACCTGATCAACCTCATCGACACACCAGGCCACGTCGACTTCGGTGGCGACGTGACGCGGGCGATGCGCGCTGTCGACGGTGCGCTGGTGGTCGTCGACGCCGTCGAAGGTGCAATGCCCCAGACGGAGACGGTGCTGCGTCAGGCGCTCCGTGAGGGTGTCAAACCGGCACTGTTCATCAACAAGGTCGACCGCCTCATCTCGGAACTGCAGGAAGGGCCACAGGAGATGCAAGAGCGCCTCCTGAAGGTCATCAAAGACGTCAACGACCTCATCCGCGGCATGACCGAGGAGATGGACGACGTCGATGACTGGACGGTTTCGGTCGAAGATGGTACCGTCGGCTTCGGGTCCGCACTGTACAAGTGGGGTGTCTCGATGCCGTCGATGCAGCGAACCGGAATGGACTTCGGCGATATTATCGACCTCGAGCAGGCCGACAAACGCCAGGAACTCCACGAGCGGACGCCCCTGTCGGACGTCGTGCTCGACATGGTCTGTGAGCACTTCCCGAATCCAGTCAACGCACAGCCCCGTCGTATCCCACGTATCTGGCGTGGTGATTCCGAGACCGAACTCGCGGATTCGATGCGACTCGTCGACGAAGACGGCGAAGTCGTCTTGATGGTCACCGACATCTCCATGGACCCACACGCCGGTGAAATTGCCTCCGGCCGTGTGTTCTCGGGGAGCCTCGAGAAAGGGCAGGAACTGTACGTCTCCGGAACGGCCGGGAAAAACCGCGTCCAGTCCGTCGGTATCTACATGGGTGGCGAACGCGAGGAAGTCGAACGTGTTCCAGCCGGAAACATCGCTGCCGTCACCGGCCTGCGCGATGCTATCGCTGGTTCGACTGTCTCGAGCGTCGAGATGACGCCGTTCGAGTCCATCGAGCACATCTCCGAGCCGGTCATCACGAAGTCCGTCGAAGCGAAGACGATGGACGACCTGCCAAAGCTCATCGAAGCGCTTCGGCAGTTCTCGAAAGAGGACCCGACGATCCAGATCGACATCAACGAAGACACCGGCGAACACCTGATCTCCGGACAGGGTGAACTTCACCTCGAAGTCATCACCCAGCGAATGGAGGCAAACCAGGGGATTCCGGTCAACACAGGTGAGCCGATCGTCGTCTACCGCGAGGCCGTCCAGCGAGAGAGTGACGAGGTCGAAGGTATCTCGCCAAACCGTCACAACCGCTTTTACATCTCGGCACACCCGCTTAGCGACGAACTCGTCCAGACGATCCAGCTCGGCGAGGCGTCGATGGATATGCCCGAACTCGAGCGCCGTGAAGCGCTCCAAGAAGCCGGCATGGACAAAGACACGTCCCAGAACGTCGAGCACATCCACGGGACGAACATCCTCATCGACGACACGAAAGGTATCCAGCACCTGAACGAGACGATGGAACTGTTCATCGAGGGGCTCGAAGACGCCCTCGACAACGGCCCACTCGCCAACGAGCCCGTTCAGGGGACGCTCATCCGCCTGCACGACGCCAAACTCCACGAGGACACCATCCACCGTGGCCCGGCACAGGTTATCCCCGCGACGCGTGAAGCCGTTCACCGCTCGCTGATCGACGGCCACATCAAGCTGCTCGAGCCGATGCAGGACGTCCGAATCGACGTGCCAAACGACCACATGGGTGCCGCCTCCGGCGAGATCCAGGGCCGACGTGGCCGCGTCGACGACATGTACCAGGAGGGTGACCTCATGGTCGTCGAAGGCATCGCGCCCGTCGAAGAGATGATCGGCTTCTCGAGTGACATCCGCAGTGCGACCGAGGGTCGTGCCGCCTGGAACACCGAGAACGCTGGCTTCGAGGTCATGTCCGACTCGCTCCAGCGCGAAACCATCATGGAGATTCGTGAGCGCAAGGGCATGAAACTCGAGTTGCCGCCGGCGATCGATTACCTGTAGCGTCTCACTTCGCTTCTGGCCAATTTCGGCGAACATCGTCCGTTTCGTTTACTCTCTCGAAGATTCGCAGGAGTTGCCTTCCCAGATGCGTGTAAACGCGCAGTTGGGGGATGCTCGTTGAACGTGAATTGCCGACGTTTCGATCAAACGAGTCCGATACGAGACGGTTGACCACTCTTGTTGCACGCTCGAGCCCTTGCTTGTCGTGTCCACAGGATCACGTTCCAGCTAACTGGCCGCTCTCGAGCGTCTGACCGAGAGATACGTCAAAAAAGCGTTCGTTACTGCCCGAGCTTTTCGCGGCCGATGCTGATGCCGGTCGGGGTAACGATAATCTGGTCGTCGCCTTTCTGGACGATATCGCCGTCGACCTCTCGGGCGACCTGTCGGAGTTCGTCGATGATGTGTTCGGTCGTGCTGTCTTTCGTACGCAGGCGTGTGATGTCTGCGATGACGATGTCACCGTCGTAGACGGCGTCTTTGATATCGATTGCGTCGACCTGGCCGCCGATTTCTGCGATGTGTACGGACATGGCTGCGTCACCGGTTGCCGGGGAAACGTCGTCGAGGTCGAGTTCGACGTATTCGTCGGCGCTACGGTTCTGGTCGCTGCCGAGAATTTTACTCATCAGTCCCATAGGGTAACTGGTCCGGCGCAGTGAGTATAGTTCTTGCGTCAGACGTGACCGGATTCGGTGCGTGCATTTGTTGTGTTATAACTACTATAAGTTAAAAATATTAACTAGATACTCGGTGGTATTCGTTCATATTAGCAACTTCGTTCCAAAACATTTTTATTATACTCTATAGTTGCAGTCTCTGTGGTTGATAATAACATGACGCGTGACAACGTATCTCGTCGACGATTGCTGCAGGGCGTCGGTGCTGGTGTTGCAGCGACAGCACTTGCAGGTCAGGCTGCCGCACAGGACGACGCGGAGTATATTATCGGACTTCGTGCAAGCAGCGACTTCGACGTGGCCAAAAAGCGGGCAAACGGTGTTCGGTTCGAACTCGACTTCGGCTCCATCGGGAAGGCCGTCTCCGGGCGTTTCTCCGAGCAGGCTATCGAGGCGCTCGAGAACAACCCAAACGTCCGGTACGCCGAGAAAAACGGCCGAATGCACGCGCTCGAGCAGACGACACCCTACGGCATCGAGAAGGTCGACGCCGATGTCGCTATCGACGACGGGGAAACAGGCGAGGGTGCGAACATCGCGATTATCGACACGGGAATAGACCCCGAGCACGAAACGCTCGCCGAAAACCTTGGCGAGGGCTGGGCGGCCGACGACGCCGAGTGTGACGCCGACTGTGGCGGCGGCGGTCCATTCGGCGGCGGGAACGCCATCGAGGAGTGTCTCGAGGTCTGGGATGACGACAACGATCACGGAAGCCACTGCGCCGGGACGGCTGCGGCAGCGGACAACGGTGAAGGCGTTCTCGGTGTCGCACCCGATGCGACGATGCACGCCGTCAAGGTGCTCGATTGTTCCGGCGGCGGTTCCTGGGACGGCGTTGCGGCTGGCATCGAGTGGGCGGCCGATCAGGATCAGATCGACGTCCTCAGTATGAGTCTCGGTGGCGACGAATCCGACGTCGTGTACGACGCGGTACAGTACGCCGACCAGCAGGGCAAAGTGCAGGTCGCGGCGGCGGGTAACGACGGGGAGTGTACCGACTGTGTCGGCTATCCGGCTGCCCACGACGAAGTCATCGCGGTCAGTGCAACCGACGAGAACGACGACCTCGCGGACTTCTCCTCGACCGGGCCGGAAGTCGAACTCGCCGCTCCCGGCGTCGACACGTTGTCGACGATTCCACGGGACGACTACGCCGAATTCTCCGGCACGTCGATGGCATGCCCACACGTTAGCGGTGCAGCGGCGACGCTCATTGCGGCCGGTTACGACCGAAGCGAAGTTCGACAGGTTCTCAAAGACGGTGCTGAGGATATCGGCCTCGACGACAACGAGCAGGGCGCCGGTCGGTTGAACGTCGCTAACTCGCTCGGGATCGAGGTCGACGACGGTGATGATGGAGATGATGACGATGGTGACGACGGTGATGACGACGATGGCGATGATGGTGACACTGGAGACAACGCACCGGTCATCGACCAGTTCGATGTGTCCACTCGCTCGAGCGGTCCCTGGTCGCGCGCCGATGTCGACTGGGCCGTCTCCGACGAGGACGGTGACCTCGCGTCGGTGACGACAGAACTGCTCGACGGCTCGAGCGTCCTCGACAGCGACAGTTCGGGAGTCAGTGGCTCGAGTGCCTCGGGCGAACACGAGGTTCGCACGCGCGACAATCCTGACGGCGTCCGCCTGACGGTGGTCGACGAAGCGGGCAACGAGACGAGCGAGACGCAAGACTACTGATCACGTTCCGGCAGGCCTCGAACGAATTTCGCTCTGAAATCCGTGGCAGGCTGCCGAGAGGGTCTCTTTTTTGACGATTCGCTACGTGGCTCCGGCTGTGACGTTCAGCATCTGCGTTCACGAGACCTACGAGAACGAGGACGGCGAGGAACACGACCGCTTTGGCGTCGCGGTGACGACCCGGCTCCCCGGCGTTGGCACGCTCTGTCCGTTCGCGAGCGAGAACGGGGCCGTGGCGACCCAGAGTCTGGTCAACGTCGAACTCGGACGCAAGGGAATCGAGTACATCGACGACGGTCTCGCCGTCGAGGACGCCCTCGAGGCGCTGCTCAACGCCGACGACGGGGCGTCGAACCGCCAGCTTCACGGCGTCGACCGCGAGGGAACGTTCGTGTTCTCGGGCGAGGACTGCAAAGACTGGTTCGGACACCTCGAGGGCGAGGGATTCACCGTCGCCGGGAACCTGCTCACCGGCGAGTCGGTGATCCAGGCGACGGCAGACGCCTACGAAGACGGACGGGACGGCGACGCCCCGCTGGCCGAACGACTGGTCGACGCGCTCGCCGCCGGACAGGCCGAAGGCGGTGACAAACGCGAGGAGCTACGGGTCCAGAGCGCTGCTGTGCGCGTCGAAACCACCGAAGAGCCCGCACTCGAGCCGTTCTACAACAATCTGCGCGTCGACGCCAGCCTCGAGCCGATCGTCGACCTCGAGGAGACGTACGAACTGGCAGTAGAGGGCTACGAAAAGACGCTCGAACTGTACGAAGACGCCTACGAGGATGATGAGATGGGTGAGGATGATGAAAAAGGAAGCTGACTCGAGCGAAGCGACCGAGGCGGCGGACACGCAAACGTAGCCCTCGTAAGTGCGTTTCCGTCATTTTGCCGCGTTCGCTTTCGGATGGGTTACGCTTTCACTCGAGATGGTGAAAACATCGGAGGGAGGGCGATTATCCGGAGAATGAGTACAGTTCGTCACCGACGTAGTGTAGCGAGTCGACGACTTTTCCCTCCGAGCCGACCATGTCGTCGCCACCGACGCGCGCACGGCCGACTGCGAGTATCTTTCCGTGTGATTCCTCAGCGATTAGCACGAGGTCGTCGGGTTCGATTAGTTCGTCGGCTTCGGTGATACCTGGACGCATCACGTCCGCACCGTCGGAGACGAACGAGACTGCACCGGCGTCGACGGTGACGATGCGCTGAGATGGTTCGTAGACGTTCGCCCCGCGGACGGTGAGAAACGGCTCCTCGTCGAAGTAGGCAATTTCGGGCGAGCCGTCGACCAGGACGACCTCCCAGTCGCTCTCTTCGAACTCGACGCGCTCGTACGCGTCGCCATCGAGGGTCACGCCCAGCCGGTCAGCGACGACGGCCTCGATGTCGGAGACGACGTCGCTCCGAAGGTGGTGTCGGGATTTGACCTGCATACTCCTCAGCACGAGCGGTTTCGGTATAAAACGTCCGTCTCTCGTTGTGGTCGTCCTCGAATGTCGTGAGAAATGCTAAGTACTCACACGATAATGGCTCGAGTATGAGGTTCTCGCGGTGGCGAACCGAGATGGTCACCTGTATCGCCTGTGGCAACCGGCTCTCTCGGGCCGATGCGCGCGAATATGACAAGTACGGCAATCGCTGGGACCGCGAGGGGAAGACCTTCGAGTACCTGTGTAAGCCCTGTGACCGTGATCGCTGCCGCGCCGATAGAGGGGGGCTCGAGGACCAGCTCGTCGCCCTCGAGGCTGGCGAACACTCACAGGAAGCGTTTTTGCGTCGATATCGGTGTGCGATCGAGCGGAAACGGCTCGAGGGTCCCTGAATATCATATTCATACGGGTAGATTGATGCGGTCCGGACGGGTTCTGCCCGGCGTCCCGACACGTCTTTGGCACTCCTTTTCGTAGGCACTGGTATGAGCGACGACGCACAGGCCGCAGCCGGCACGGCCGAAGGGCAGGGCCCGGTCCAGATTTCCGAGGACATGGCACGCCATCTCGAGAACAAACGCGAGGAACTGTTCGAGAAGTTCGAAATCCGGGACGAGTTCCCCGAACCCGTCCTCGAGGAGGCCAGAGAATTGACCCAGGACCCACAGGCCGACATCGACGAGGAACTCGAGCATCGGCGGGACCTGCGGGAGATGACCACGTGGACGACCGACCCTATCGACGCCCAGGACTTCGACGACGCGCTTTCGATCGAAGAGCGAGAGGAGGAGTACGTCCTCTGGGTCCACATCGCCGACGTGACCCACTACGTCCACCCCGAGTCGAAGATGTGGGCTGAGGCCGTCGAGCGCGGGAACACGGTCTACCTGCCGGCGTACACCATCCACATGTTGCCGCCGGTGCTCGCGGAATCCGTCTGCTCGCTCGTGCCGAACGAGGAGCGACTGGCCCACACCGTGGAGATGCATCTGGACAAGGAGACACTTTCCTACGAGTCGATCGACATCTACAAATCCGTCATCGAATCGGACGAGCGACTCACCTACTCACAGGCCGAAAACCGCCTCGACGACCCCGACGCGCCGCTGCACGAGGAGAACAAGCTGGTTTTTGAGGTCGCCAACGAGATGCACGAAATCCGCAAGGAAGACGGCTCGCTCGTGCTCAATCCGAGCCGCGACCGGGCTCACACCATCATCGAAGAGTGTATGCTCAAGGCGAACAAGGCGGTCACGCACGAACTGATGTGGTCTCGAGGCGTCGAGGCGATGTATCGCGTCCACCCGCAGCCAACGCCCGACGAGTGGTCGAAAGCGCTGCAAGAGATTCAGGATCTAGATGGTGTTTCCATCCCCGGCGATACGTGGGACGACCCTCGAAAGGCCGTCAACGCGACCCTCGAGACGGCTCCTGGTCGCCAACTCGATAAGATCCAGTGGGCGGTCATGAAGGTGATGCCGCGCGCGAAGTACATGAACGACCCGTTCGGCGGTCACCACGCGCTCAACTTCGAGATTTACGGCCACTTCACCAGTCCGATTCGCCGACTGAGCGACCTGATCAATCACTGGATCGTCTACCAGAACGACGTCCCCGAGAACCTGATCGAACTGTGTGACCGAGCGAGCGATAAACAGAAGGCGGCCGAAACGTGCGAACGCGAGTACAAAGGCTTCCTCTCGGAGGTAGGTCTCGACGCGCAGGCGGTCAACAACCGTGGCCTCGAGGTCGTCGAAGAGAGCGAGGCCGAACGAACGTTGTGAGGAGGCCTCGGCGTACAGAGCGGTAAAGCCGCGAAGAGAGTGAGAACGACAAGACGGTGTGAAGGGGTCTGGGCGTACCGAGCGGCGAAGGCGCAAAAAGCGAGACTCACGAGACGAGCTAATCACTCCTCATCTACTGGTTTCTCCGCGTCTACTCGAGTTTCTTCTCGAGGAGCAACACCCGATAGGACGCTCCGTCGAGTTCTTCGAAGACGTCGTCACACCGTTCGTACCCACGACTCTCGTAGAAACCGACGCCATCCTCGTTTCGAGCGAACACCTCGAGTCGACACCGCTCGTAGCCGTCGGCCTCGAGTGCGATTTCGGCGCGTTCGAGCAGGTCAGTCCCAATCCCTCGACCCCAGCTGTCCGGACGGACGTACAGCCGCATCAGGTGGCCAATGCGTGGCTCGTCAGTCCAGGGACCGCCGTGGACGAATCCAACGAGTCTCGAGTCCTCGCGTGTTGGGGAGCCGTTGGTTGCGACGAAAACGTGGTGTTCGGATGCGCGGATGGACGACCGAAGGGAGTCGAGGGCGTACCACTCGTCGATAATTCCGTCGACGGTGCCAGCACCGAGAAAGCCGTCGTAGGCGGCGTGCCAGCTTTCTCGAGCGACCGACTGGATGGCCTCGGCGTTGCCGGCGTCGGCCTCGCGTATGGCGAACCCGGTTTCCATGGCCGAGGGTGTGTGCCCCTCGAGTAAACCGATTGTGGTGCCCTGACAGCCGATACCGTAGATTCTTGCTACTTGGCACGAAGATGGGGTGCATGACGACCATCTTGCTCACCGGTTACGAACCCTTCGGCGAGTTCGACCGCAACCCCGCGAGTCGGCTGGCGATGCGACTCGACGGCACCACGTGTGCCGGAGGCTCGATCGTCGGCCGCCAACTTCCCGTCGCGTTCGACCGGGCCAGACTTGCCCTGCTCGAGTTACTCGAGCGACACGACCCCGAGATCGTCCTCTCGCTGGGACTCGCTGCCGGCCGACCGGGGCTCTCACTCGAGCGGGTCGGGATCAATCTGCGGGATACGAACGGCACGCCCGATAACGACGACCGAGACGTGATCGACGAACCGGTCACCGCTGATGGGCCGGACGCGTATTTCGCGACCGTTCCCGTTCGCGAAATGGTCGAGTCGATGAACGAGGCCGGAATTCCGGCGACGCTGTCGACCAACGCGGGAACTCATCTCTGTAACGACATCCTCTACGCGACCCGCCACCACGTCGAGACGACCGATTTCGAGGCCCGGTCGGGATTCGTTCACGTCCCGTTCAGCCACGAGGGGGCCGCGGCGCGCGAGGACACCCAACCGAGTATGTCCCTCGAGACGATGGCTCGAGGTCTCGAGGTCGGTATCGAGACGGCGATCACAGCGGAGAGTAGCCCGTTACGGTAGTATTCACGCACGTCGGAGGGCGGTTCGCCGCGGTAATTCGCCGATGCCCGGTTCAGGCCGATTCGAGTCCGTGGAGCGTTCGTTCACATCGATCAAGACGCCCGTCGGCCGAACAGCTGTCGTCCTCGAGATGTAACACCGGACCCCGCAGGTGCGTACAGACACACCTGATTTCGCCGTCGGTACCGTCGTCTACTCCGGCGGCGATCTGAATCTCCTTGCCTGTCTGGGGATTGCGTCCGGTTCGGGCACTCCGCTTGCTGATCGAGGCCGCCGCAAGGGTGGTAATTTCCTCGAGGCCCTCCCCCGAACGGAAAACGTCGGGGCAGTGACGAAGCAGGTCGGAGCCGGCCGCGCCGTCGTAGACCATCGACCCCTGCGCACTCAATTCGCGCTCGAGGCGACCCGATATGGCGTTCCGTCGGTCGGCATCGGCACTCGTCACGTCGAGTACCTCTGGTAGCCCGTCGGCAACGAGCAGTGTACACGAGTCGGCGTACAGCGCGCCGTCATCGATGAGCCAGCCACCGGCGTACAGACACTGATCGCCTCGAGTGAGACGAGTGAACCACAGCAGGGCGGGAATCGGGGCGGAACAGCCTGGCGGCGTGGCGGCGACCGGACAGACGAACGTCGAGGTAACGCGGATACCGCCGCTGTCGGTCTCAGAACCCCACTCCTCGAGCGTGTTTCTCCGCTTCGAGCGAGCCTGGAAGTGAGCTGACGATGCTCGTTCCTGGGAGACGGCGAGGACGGAGGAAGCACCGTCGGCGTCTGCGGGGACGCCGGTCACGCAAACGCCATCTCGGGTCGTGGTTGCCCGAACGCCACGCTCGGCGTTCCCGTCCGGGTCGATGACTGACGACAGGGCGGCTCGCTCGTTATTCCCCCAACAGTAGAGCGTATTGTCGTCTTGAGCACAGCTTCGTCCATCGTCAGCCAGTCCGGAAAGCACCCGCCCGGGGGTGAGCGAGTCGGCCAGAGCCGGGCCGCCGCCGGGGACGCTTGCAGCTGGCAGTGAGAAGACGAATCGCTCGCCTACCGTTGGGTCGCCAGCCAGATACTCGTAGACGGCCGCATCGACGGGCGCGAGTTCGTCGGCAGCGGGCTCGAGCGTCGCCTCGAGGAGGACGATATCGCCCTCGACGACGTCTTTGACGGCTTCGACTTCCTCGGTTGCTTCGTCCCAGTTACCGTCTTCCAGGGCCGTTTGGGCCCGTCGCGTCCCGAGGTGTCGGGTATCTGCATGCTCGCGAACCGTTTTACAGACGTCTCCCGGACAGCTTTCGATCAATTCCTGTATCTCGTCGATCGTTCTTGCCATCGTTTCGAGTGCCCGTGTCGCCGCCGCCCGGTCGCGGTCCTCGAGCGCTTCGAGACAGGAACCGACTGTCTCGAGCAGTGAACGCTCGCGTTCGAGCACGTCCACTACCGGGTCGCCTGGTTCCGGTTGGTACTCGCTCCTGCGTTTGTTCGAGCGAACGGAGTTGTAATCCTGGGCTTTCGTGCTCGAATTGGTGAACCAGCCCTCGAGGTCCACCGACCCCGACACGGGGCCGACGCTCCCATCGACGCTCCCCACGAGCGAGATGACGGTGCTCGGGTCGGCCTCGAGTGCCCGGTTCGAGGGGTCGTCATACGAGAGGGCGACCGTTCCGGCCCCGCCGCCGTAGTGGATCGCCGGTGTGGCAATCGTATTGGTTGCTGCACTCGCAATTCGCCCGACACAGCCTGCCATACTTCCCATTGCGAGGGCTCCGCCGGTGGCGAGCAGTGCCCGCCGCGTCGTCCCCGTTCCCTGCGAGTCTCGTCGGTTTCGTGTGGTAGTCCCCCGAATCATCTCTGTTCTTGAAGCGTCTGGATAATATCTGTGTATCGCAATTCTGATAAATAATCTGCACGACGGCTCGAAGACCGGCTCCCGTCTCGAACCGTACGTCGTCGGTAACTCGAGGTCGTGTGCCGTAACAGTAGATGACTAACTGATATTTAATATGGGTCTAATAGTAAATCACTCTTTATACCAATTCTATTATCACAATACAATCTATTTACTATTGTAGATGTATTGGTTGGTTTACGCCGCTCAGCAGTCACCGGACACGCCTTCGTACAACTGTCCCGTCGCCCGTCCACCGTGACAGCCTTGTTGCTTCGCCTCGCTGGTGTGTGTATGGGTCTCGAGCGCCGCTGTTATGCCTGCGACCGAATGACCGAGCAACCACGCGCAAGATGCGACTGCGGTGAGCCGCTGTGGTTTCCGGTTCGACCGCTCGAGGCGTGGCCGGCGGACGGTGGACCGGCGGGTTCGATCTGGCGGTATCGTGACGCCCTCCCGGTCGACCGGCCAGCTGGCGATCTCGCGCCAGGGGTGACGCCCTTGCTCTCGGTTCCAACCCTCCGCAAGGAGACGGGTCTCGACCTCTGGCTCAAAGACGAGGGGCGGAATCCGACGGGCAGTTTCAAAGACCGGGGAAGCGCCGTCGGTGTCGGGGTCGCACTCGAGCGTGCGACCGACGGCTCGTCCGAGGGAACGACCACCGAACCCGCTCGAATCGCGACCGTCTCCCACGGCAATATGGCGCTGAGCACCGCGGCTTGTGCCGCCGCGGCCGACCTCGAGGCAACCGTTTTCGTCCCCGAAGACATCGCAAGCGAGCGCCTGGTCGCGATGGGCGCGTTCGACCCGGAGATCGTTCGCGTGCGCGGTGACTACGGTCGGCTCTACCACGACGTCCTCGAACTGGGTGTTCGTCACGGCGTCACGGTCTGTAACTCGGACGTGCCGTCCCGCGTGGCGGGCCAGAAAACCCTCGCGTTCGAACTCCTCGAGGCGGTGTCCGATCTCGATGCCATCGTCCTCCCCGTTTCCAGTGGGGGGAACGCGAGTGCCGTCTGGAAGGGACTGCTCGAGATGTGCGCTGGCGGGTTATGTCCCGACCTTCCCGCGTTGTACCTCGTGCAGGCCGCGGCCTGTGATCCGATCGCTCGCGCCTATCGTGCCGACGACGACGTTGTGACACCGATCGACGATCCTGATGTCACGGTGGCGTACTCGATTGCGAACGCTGATCCACCGAGCGGAACGCGTGCACTCGCCGCCGTTCGCGACACGTGCGGTTCGGTCGTTTCGGTCGACGACGACGCCATACTCGCCGCTCAGCGCCGACTCGCAACCGCCGGTATGCGGGTCGAACCATCGTCGGCGACCACGCTGGCAGCGATCACGACGCTGTGTGAGTCAGGATCCCTCGAGCCAGGTGACCGTGTCGCCGGCGTCCTGACGGGGCGGGGCTACGGAGGCGGCGGTACCGAGCCGGAGTCGACAGTCAGCACTCGCGACGCCCTTGATGCCGTCTTTTCGACCTGACTTCGTTCACGTCCGTTCGGTCTCCTCGGCAGCCTCCTGTAATCGCTCGAGTTCGGCCTCCGCTTCGGGTGATCGGCGATGTTGAGGTGACGTGATCGCCTCACCAGAGCCTTCGATCCGGCCCTCGGGATCCTCGACGGCAAGCCACTCTCGAACCCGTTTCACCAACCTATGAATCATGAAGGGCTTCTCGAGTGCCGATTCTCCCTCGAGCACAAAAGTATTGATGGGTCGATACGATTAGCGAAAGCACACCTCGCTGTTACTCGTTTGCACGGACCTCGAGACGACACAATACTCTTAGTATCGGAGCGTGTACCAAGACGTATGGCAGATAAACCCACCTCCGGTGAAATCTTTGGCGTACCGTACAATTTTGAGCGACCGAGTTTCGGACGGATGCTCTCGTCACACTGGAAGCCCGGGGAAGGAATGCTCGTCGAGAAACCCTTCGGGATCGGCTACACGCTCAACCTGGCGAACTGGCGTTCGTGGATCGTCGTCGCCGTCGCCGGCGCGCTCCTCTGGCAACAACAACAGAGCGAATCCAAGGGGGCCGACGAGGCGGCTGCCGACGAACCCGTCGAAGTCATCGTCGACGACGAGAGCGACGACTAATCGGTTATTGTTTTCTCTCCGGTCTGGGACCCACCAGGTTCGATCGGAGACCAGTAACCAGTCAGAATACGCCGTCTCAGTGTTTTTTGGGGTCTCGACGCGCCTCGAGCCGCTAGCCTACGCGTTCACCTGTCGGCCGCTTCCTCGAGCACTTCGCGATTTCGAATCCAGCTATCGGCACCGAACTTCCGGGCGGCTAACTCGCGGGCGGCCTCGAGTTCGCCGTGACGCCAGCCGTCGACGGGGTCGGCGTCACACCAGTCCTCGAGTGCGCTTGCCAGGTCAGAAACCGCACGTTCACGGCTGATTCCGGTCTGTTCGCGGATGCTCGTAACGCGGTCGGTGAACGTCTCGGTCGACACGCTATCCGTGGTGAACACGCCAAGGTGGGCCGCTGGCTCGCGGTCGAAACTGATCGATCCGTGCTGGATCACGACGTCTCGCTGGCGATACTGGGCGTTACCGCTGAGTTTCTGTGCTGGTCTCCCTTCGTTCGGAACCACGATGTCGTGGGCGGGATTGATATCCCGAAGATAACAGGACGGGTGATAGATAGCGTCCTGTGTTTCGTCGGCGAACTGCGCGTCGACACCCATGCGGGAAAACGCATCGAGAACCGGCTCACAGAACAGCGCATAACACTCCATCAGGTCGCCAGGGACCTCACAAGCGGGTGCGACGATGGTATACGAAATGTCGGCAACGGCGTCGTGATAGATGCCGCCACCACCGGTCTGACGTCGCGTGACGCCGATGTCGTTCTCCTCACAGAACTTCCAATCGACGGTGTCCGGATTCTGTCGATAGCCGAGAGAGAGCGTGGAGGGCTCCCAGTCGTAGACGCGAACGGTTCGGATGTCGTCTTCGAGAGCCGTCCGTGCGGCAATCTCCTCGAGTGCCATCTGGGTGGGGCCATCTCGGGGGTCGTCCACGATCAGCCGCCACTGGCGGTCGGCGAGTGCGGTCATACTCGAAGGCTCGAGAGCAAGTGAGAAAGTGATTGCGACCTGCCTCGAGTGGCCCGGTACGTATTTTCGGCACTCTTCTCTGCGAGCGACGTCAGAACCCTTATTTGAGCAACTCTCGAAATGGCGTGTATGAGCCAGGCAAACGAACGCCTCCGCCGCTACCTCGAGAATGACCTTGGAGCATGTCGGAACGAGGACGTCCAAGAGCGACTTGACGAACTCGAAGACCTCGAGACGACGCTGGACCCCACGTTGATCGCACAGGACGTACAAACGTTATCCTCACTCGGCAATGAGACGCGTTACCGATTGGTTCGGTTACTCGTCGAGGCGGATGCGGAACTGTGTGTCTGTGAGATAACGCCACTCGTCGACGTCAGCGATAGCGCTGTCAGCCACGCGTTATCGAATCTGACTGAATCGGGACTCGTTACGAAGCGAAAGGAGGGTCGATGGCGGAAGTATCGGGCGACCAGACGCGCTCAGGCACTGCTAACGGTTCTCGATGGCGCCCGCTAGCCCTGCGTTGGCATCACACGGTGGGTGGGCATGGATGGGTTTTTGAATGAGGGCCTCTTCAATTGAAGTATGTCTCAATCAAACTGGGTCGGCCAGACTTCAGATACAGGTAACACCGGAACTGAAGGAGTTACCCTCGAAACACACAGCACCCTCAGTAAACGACAGCGTGAGTCGAATGGCTCGGCGTATGGTGTCCAGGCCGGTAGCTCTGACCTGATCTTTTTCGAGGGGATTCTTCCCGAAGAGTCTGGCGTTGTGATGAACGAACCTTCAACTGAGGATCAAACTGACCTGTGTCTCGATCGACTCCAGTCGGTGCTTGCGGCGTCGAACCTCACGCTCGAGGACGTGATGAAAATCGAGGTCCAACTGACGGATATCGGGACACGTGACGTTGTCGACGATGTCTACAAGCGACGATTTGACGGTTCCTATCCACCTCGAACGACCACCGGCGTGTATGCGCTTCCAGGTAATGCCGGTATCCAACTCGACGTCGTTGCCGCTATCGAGCAACTGATAGAATAATGAAAGAAAACTCTCTCGTCTCGGCGGTAGCGTCGGGTATCGTCAACGCAAGCCGATTATCGGAGGTCGACCCTGATGAGTGACCTCGAGCACCAACACGGATCCGACTGTTCGTGTCCCGACTGTGGGGACCCGCGTTCGATGGATTTCCTGGACAAGTATCTGACCGTCTGGATCTTTGGAGCGATGGCTCTCGGTGTCGGCCTGGGCTATATTACACCGGGTGTCGTCGGGCCGATTCAGGAGTACTACCTCGTCGAGATCGGGCTGATCGCGATGATGTACCCACCGTTGGCCAAGGTCAACTACGGCCAGCTACCGCGGGTGTTCAGCGCCTGGCGCGTGCTCAGTTTGAGCCTCATCCAGAACTGGCTGATCGGGCCGACGCTGATGTTCGCGCTCGCGGTGGTCTTCTTCAGTGGCCTCGTGCCGCCGTTTCCCGCCCACCCCGAGTACTTCCTTGGCCTGATATTCATCGGCATGGCCCGTTGTATCGCGATGGTACTCGTCTGGAACGACCTCGCAGACGGCTCGAGTGAGTACGCTGCCGGACTGGTCGCGTTCAACAGCGTCTTTCAAATCATCACCTACGGAGTGTACATCTGGTTTTTCGCCCTGTTCTTGCCGCCACTGCTGGGTATGGACGCACTGGTGGCTGGGATCGGCACGTTCGATATTACGGTCGAACAGGTGTTCTGGGCGATTGCGATCTTCCTCGGCCTTCCGTTCGCCGGTGGTATCCTCACTCGGTTCGGCGGCGTCCGCGCGAAAGGAGAGGAGTGGTACGAAGAGCAGTTCGTCCCGAAAATTAGCCCCGTTACCCTGATCGCACTCCTGTTCACCGTGATCGTGATGTTCGCCACCCAGGGTGACAACATCCTCGCCCAGCCAACCGACGTCCTGTGGATCGCCGTCCCGCTGACGATATACTTCGTGATCATGTTCCTCGTGAGCTTCGCGATGGGGCGTGGTATCGGTGCGGACTACTCGACGACCACCGCGATTGGGTTCACCGCGGCATCGAACAACTTCGAACTCGCGATTGCGGTCGCGGTCGCCGTCTTCGGTGTTGGCTCCGGTGTCGCGTTCGCGACCGTGGTCGGCCCGCTTATCGAAGTGCCAGTCCTCCTGGCACTGGTCAACGTCGCCATTTACTTCCAGCAGAAGTTCGACTGGGCGGGCTACGAAACCGGGCAACTCGAGAGCACGAAACCCACAGACGAGGACACGACTCCTGCAAAAACAGACGACTGATCTCCAATGACACTCAACACACTCTTGATTCCCACCGACGGAAGCGATGCAGCCCAGGCCGCTGCACGCCGTGGCTTCGACCTTGCAACACAACTCGAGGCGGACGTTCACGTTCTTTCAGTTGCGGACAGTTCCATCGCGACGGGAGCGGGATATTCGGGCGATTCAGCATCGATCCGGCGTCGACTCCGCGAGCAAGCTGACGTGCGTGCGACGGCGCTTCGAGAAACGGCAACAGCGCGTGGACTCGAGGCCACGGCCGCAGTTCGTGAAGGGATCCCGGCCATGGAAATCGTCGACTACGCCGACGAGCACGGTATCGACGCTATCGTTATTGGGACGGTCGGGCGGGGCGGTGTCACCCGGGCGATTATCGGTAGCGTTGCCGATAAAGTCGTTCGAACGGCTTCCGTGCCCGTGGTGACGATTACGCCTGCTGCTGGCGAGACGGCGGATCGACAGACCGAGTTTGACTCGATACTGTTTCCGACCGATGGGAGTGAGCGATCGACCGATGCAATCGATCGCTGTCTCGCACTTGCCGACGCGCTCGAGGTGACCGTCCACTTCCTGATGGTGATCGACGATGACCTCACAGAAACGCTCGAATCGGTCGTCGATACCGGTGCCGATCCCGCCAGTGAGCGTACGGAATCGGCTGACGAGCACCTCGAGACGCTTGCCACCCGTGCTCGAGCGGATGGTCACGAGGTCGTGGTCGCGACGACAAGCGGGAAGCCAGCGACGGAAATCCTCGAGTATGTGAAGACGGGGGGCATCGACATGGTTGCGATGGGAACGGCTGGTCGAAGCGGATTCGAACGGGCGATCCTCGGCAGCGTCACCGACAGGGTGATTCGGACCGCTCCAGTGCCGGTAGTAACGGTTCGACCGAACGAGATGTAATGAACGCCCACGGTATTTAGCCGGTGAAACGATTTACCACCTACCGCGATGCCCGCTTGCGATAGGGTGTACACCGACTGTCACTGACTACTGTCGCCGCGTCGTAGACGACACTCGATGTCCCACCGACTGGACTCGAGTCCGTTGCTCTGTAAATTGAGAGTTGCACTTCGCTTTTTGAGCGCACTGCCACTCGAGTAGCGACGCTTCGGCCAATGGCTCATGCCTGTTTCGCCAACACTTGGAGATTTCATATAGTTCCATTTGGTTTATGCGGGGCGTGCACTGGACCTGAGCAAGTACACGTCCGTCATCCTCGAGTCGTCTCGCGCAGACTTTTACGTGTACACCGGCTAGCGACGCTATGGTGCGGAACGTCGCCGAGCTGTTGGCGGAACTCGAGACCGAGGATTTCTATCTCCTTTCGGGTATCGAACAGGGGATGCGCTTCTCGGAGTGGGTACAGCGCGAAAAACTGCCCCGTTTTTCGGGATTGACACCCGAAGAAGTCGACTATCGTCTCGAGCGCTGTCTCAAACGAGACCTGGTTGAGAAAAAGACGATCCAGTACGAGGGCTATACCCTCGCGTTCGAGGGATACGATACGCTCGCGTTGCGGGCACTGGTCGAACGCGACACCATCGCGGAGTTTGGCTCGCCACTCGGCGTCGGGAAAGAGAGCGACGTGTACGAGGTCAAATCATACAAACCGCTCGCGCTCAAGTATCACCGAGAGGGGTACACGAACTTTCGCGAAGTCAACCGCGAGCGCGATTACACGTCCGAAAATCGGCACGTCTCCTGGCTCTATACCGCTCGAAAAGCCGCCGAGCGGGAATACGACGCCCTCGAGACGCTGTATCCGGATATTTCGGTTCCTCGTCCGATCGACCAGAACCGCCACGCCATCGTGATGGAGAAAATGGACGGCGTCGAACTCTCCCAGACGCGCCTCGAAGATGGTCAGGTACTCGGTGTCCTCGAGTTGATCTGTGGCGAACTCGCGCGTGCGTACGAGATTGGCTACGTGCACGCAGATATGAGCGAGTACAACGTGTTCGTGGCCGAAGACGGCATCACAATCTTCGATTGGCCTCAGGCTGTGTCGACCGACCACGAACACGCCCGTGAGTTTCTCGAGCGCGACCTCGAGAACATCGTGGGGTACTTCCGCCGGAAATATCCTCGAATCGTCCCGGAGGAGTTGAGCACCAGGGCTCTCGCCACGGAGATAGAGTCAAACGAATTCGATGGGCTACAGTAACGGGTCGCCTGTCGAGGAAGTCCTCGTTTGTTCGTTCAGTGGCAGTTGCGAGAGTGCCCGCTATAGTAAACGGTGAACTGTCGTTCGTTTTCGAATCGGTGGGCTGTTTTCGCGTTCCGCTGGCTTTCGATAGAATCGAAATGATTGAACACGGCCATTAATGCCTCTGGCGGCATCTCACGGCTTTTAGTGGTATCTCAGGCTCTTTCGGGACATCTGAGCACAGCGCTCTACCCGTGTTACTACCATTAGATGTGCTCGTGATATATCGTATGTGGCTATACAAAATGCACTCTCTCGAGGGAGTCGCGACGCTCGGGGTGTATGTACTCTCGTCACAGCGTGTCAATCGGAAAATACCGTCGCTGACCCGTTATTGCCCGGTATCGGAGTCCGATTCTTTGTACACGACGTGATCGACTTCCCGGCGGGAATCGGCCTCGTCATCTGGGTAGTGATAGCAGACGCCGTCAGTTTCAGATCGTGTCGTTCGATGGGTGCCATCACAGAACGGGAAGGTCTCTGCGAGGCCACACTGGCAGATTGCGACGTTGCCTTTTTTCGCGTTCAGATCCGATTCGTCGAGTTTCAGCGGGCCAGTTTCCTCGAGTTCGACTAGGCGGCTCATACTTGCTATGGTCGGCGGTGGGAGTTAATTTTGCGGGTTCACCGTCCGTCGTCGGCAAATGATATTTGTCTCCTCTTTTTATAATTCTCCCAGTTGGTCCAGTCATTCGAACGGGTCGCTGTTCCCTCGGTGGGTACGTCAGATCTGTTCCCAGACGGTCGCATTCACCGTCGTGGCAATGGTCTGTACGATTTTTCGTTCGTGTTCGGCCTCTCGAGAACGGCCTTACTGAGAGGTCAGAATCTGCAAAATGGTTCGCCCGTCTCTGCTCGTCGAATCACTCAGTGATGTCTTCGACCCACGTCAGGGCGGCGACGGCTTCGGGGAAGCCCTGGGTCGTCACGGCGAGCAAGGCGACGTGTTTCAGCTTTTCGGGCTCGATACCTTCCTCGAGTGCACGACGCGTGTGTGAGTGGACTGCTCCCTCCGACTGGGTGCCAACGGCCTGTGCCAGTTTGACCAGTCGCTTCGTTTCTCCCTCGAGCGGGCCAGCTTCAGCGCTGGCTTTGCCGAGGTCGGTGTACTGTTCCCAGAGGTCCGGATATTCCGTGGCGATTCGCCCAGCCGCCGATGGCAGTTCATCCGGGAGGTCGGACGCGTCGTTGTCAGCCATAGTTATCAGGTAGCCCAACTGGCTCCGTTTCAATAAACGTTCGTAGTCCACACCAATCGACCTGTCGACGACCCACGTGCGGGCGATCAGCGATACGTACCTACCACGACGCTATGATTGTCTGCTGACACCAATAGGTTTATATGCGGTTGTAAAGTATACTTTACTGTAAAAGGTGCTTTACACCATGGATACGACAGCCAACTCCTCGAGCGATCTCGAGGCGGCACGCGCAGAACTGGAAAAACGGGAACGATACCAGCGCTGGATGAACTACAGCCTCTGGGCGGGTATCCTGAGCCTGTTTATCGCGATCGGAATCTGGATGACCGTTCCCGAAGATATCGTCGTCTTTGCCGGCACGGGACTGTACTGGCTCGGATTTCTCGGCATGCTCGGGATCTACTTCGGAACCTCGATCAGCCTCGAGGACGAACGAGACGCCCAGATTGCCGCGGAAGCGGGTGGGGTAACCCTGGGAGCCATCGCCGTATTGTTCGTCTTTTTCACACCGGCAGCAGTCGCCCTCGACGCCACCGGCACGTATCAGATGCCGGCCGAAGTGTGGGGCGTCAGCGGCGCCTTCTTTCTCGTGTTTGCCATCTATAGCGTTTCTCACTGGTATTACTCCAGACAGCACTCATGAAAAACGAACTTCGGGCGTATCGCGACCGCCACGACCTCAGCCAGGGCGATCTCGCGGCAGCGGTCGGGGTCTCTCGTCAGACGATCAACGCGCTCGAGCGCGAGCGGTACGATCCCTCACTCGAGTTGGCGTTCAAATTAGCGGGCTTTTTCGAGTGCTCGATCGAGGACCTGTTCGATCCGGAGCTCGAGTAGCCAGTGGAACGATTTACACACCTATCGCAGTGTCGTCTTGCGACACGGAAAGCAGGAAGTTGCATCGCGTTTTATTTCACCTCGAGTTCGGCCACCGCGCTCCGGATGAGACTGTCCAGAATTTCGGGCGTCGTCGGGTGATACGCCCGATCCGGAATCTCTCGGACGTCTACCCCCATTTCGACGACGACCTGCATCGTTTTGGCCATCACGTCGGCGTGGAGGTGCAACCCCTGATAGCCGACGACCGTCCCGTCCGACGCGTCGACAACCAGCGTTGCTACGCCTTCCGGGTGATTCTTGCTCTTAAACACCCCGTCTTTGGACGCCTCGGTCGAGACGACGATGGCGTCGAACTCGGCCTCGGCAGCCGTCTGTGGTGTGTGTCCGACTCGAGCCACGGGATAGGTCCCCAGACCGGAGAAGATGACGTGGTGGGGTACGTTCGTGTAGGGCTCGAGGCGCTCACCGGCAGCGTGTCGGAGGATGTTCGCCCCGGCAGCGAACCCCTGCTCTTTGGCGACGTGCAGGATGGGCTCGTGGCCGTTGACGTCGCCGACGACGAACACGCGCTCGACGTCTCGCGCTTGCATCGTCGGTTCGACCCATCCGCGGGTCGCTTCGAGACCCGTTTGCTCGAGGCCGAGTCCCTCGACGTTCGGCCGTCGGCCGGTAAACAGATATAGGTTATCAGCTTCCACCGTCGATTCGGTCCCATGTCGGTCGACCGTGAGTCGGACGCCGTCGTCGTCGGTTCGCTCGAGTCGCTGTTCGTCGGCTTCGGTCAGAATTTCGACGCCGAAGTGCTCGCGGTATACCTCGAGTATGGTCTCACCGTAGGCGGGGTCGAACGCATCCAGGGGCCGGTCGTCGTGTTCGATAACCGTTATATCGACGTCGCCGACTTCGCTGAGGTACGGGACGAGTTCGAGGCCGATGTAGCCAAAGCCCATGGCGATGGCCGAGTCGGGAAACGTCGTCGCGTCGAGGACATCGGCGCTCGAATTCCAGTCGACGGTACCGATGCCGGGCAATTCGGGCACGTTGAGCGACGACCCGGTGGCGATCACGACGTAGTCCGGTTCGATGGTTCGATCGCCGACGGCGAGGGTGCGGTCGTCGACGAACCGCGCCCGGTCGTGGACGAACTCGACCCGTTCGCGTTCGGCTAACTCGTGGACGTGATTCCGTCGGTGTTCGGCGAAGCCGTGGATGTGGTCGTCTTTCTGCTCGATGACTCGTTCGGGGATGGCGTTGACCTTTCCCTCGAGCCGGTCGTCGTGTCGGGCCTGATACTGGTGTTTCGCTGCCGAAAGGACGTCCTTGGAGGGCATACACCCCTCGAGTATACACAGGCCACCGCCCGGATCGCCGTCGTCGATCAGCGTGAGTTGGACGTTCTGGGTCGATTCGTCGGTTCGCTCGAGGAGTTCATCGGCCGTAGCGACGCCGGCACTGCCGTAGGCACCGACGATCGCGACGTGGAGCGTGTCCATAGGGTCGATACAGTCTCCGGGTCAATAGACGTTCTCGCGGTCGTGCGTTCTCGGTACGGATGAGCGAAACGGAAGCTTCGGCTCCTTTTCGTGCGCTGAAAGACCGAGCGTGATCGACTTCAATCGCCAACGTAACAAAACCGGGCCGGAACGTCGACGCGCTGGTGGGGAGTCACTGTCGGAGTCGGCTGCCGATACCGATACCGAGGGAGAGCAACGCGGCGAGTGCGCCGAAGCCGGGTAGGCCGTCGGCGACGCCTTCGTCGTCGGTGCTGTCAGTTCCGTCGTTAGTTCCGTCGTCAGCATCGCCGTCGTTGGCCGAGCCGATCGAAGCCGTTCGTTCCGAGAAGTGGTTGAACGCGACGTAGACGGTCGCTTTCGCCTCGGCTTCGGCGTGCTGGCTGACCATGTACGCCGACTCGTCGCCGCCGATCGCGCTCTCGAGTTCCGACTGCGAGGAGGCCTGTACGGCTGCCTCGCCGTCAATGCGAACCTCGATGCTTTCGAGGGTTCCCACTGCCTCCTCTTCGACGGTCGTCATGACGATCGTCCCTTCGCTGATGGCACGATCGACGACAACCTCGACGCGCTGTTCACCCTCCTGTCGGGCTTCGACGGCGGTCTCCTCACCGTAGGTGACCGTGTCGGCAACGGTCTCGCCGTCTCGCATGTCGACGTACACTTCGGCGGCGGCCGAACCGTCGACGATGCGCTGTTCGTCTTCTTTGGCCTGCTCGTCGCGCTCATCCTCGGCGTACGACCGGAACACGAGCGTCGACTCGCTCTCGAGGTTGGCGACGACGTCACCCTCCTCGTTGACGGTTGCCTCACCGTCACCGACGACGAGGAAGACGCCGCTGCGAGTGTCACTTTCGACGATCACGCGGTCGTCACTTTCCGTGCTCGCCTGGGCGCTCCCGTCGAGTTGGGCCTCGACGACCTGGGAATCGTCGCCCGCGTTGACGACCAGGTGACCGCGTTCGTTATCGTGGGCCGAGAGCGTTGCGCCGCTCTCGGCTTCGATCTGCGTGGTCGTCTGTGACTGGGCACCGATCGAGAGGCCGGCACCGTCGATGTTGACGACGGCACCGAGATCGATTGCGGCATCTGCACCCCCGCCGACCTCGCTCTGGGAGTCGACGGCGATTGAGGAGAACATGGTCTCACCGTCTACCGTGTAGTCGGCAACTGCGTTTCCGGAGGCCTCGAAAGCGAGGTGTGTACCCGCGTACGCCTCGTTCGAGGTCGTCGTTTCAACCGATTCGGCCGTCGTGCTCGCGCCAACGCCGGCGGCGACCAGACTGACGGTCACGAGTGCCGTGACGATGACGGTTGCGACTGCGTTACGGTTCATTGCATCCGTATCGTCGAAGAGCGTCATTAAGGGACTTCTGACAAAACCATCCAAACGAACGGTTCACGGGTGTCATATTCACACACGAACGAGTGCCAACCTCGATGGAACGGCACGCCTCGAGCGAGGGCCTCTCGAATTTCGATCACCGAGAAATGGCTTCGCTATCGTCGGCGACGACTGCGTCAACTTTCTCCGTGGTGACGAGGACGACGTCGCCCAGAACTGTCCGCTTTATCGCCGCCCTCGACGCGGTGTGGAGCGGGTTCCTACAGGCACGTGAGATCCGGTTTGTGAGGTGTTGCGGCACTCGTACATGACTCGTCCCCAATCGTTGAGTTGGGATACTGGTTACTCGAAAGTAACCTATGACATTACCTCAATTTCACCTACGTCTATTTATAGATTCCATTTAATTTGAGACTATCTACAGGTGCCTGGCCAACTGGAGTAAACTTCGAACTGAACCTCGTCACAATGTCGAATAATTTTCACGATTCGAGCCGGTCAGATGGGGCGAGAGCCGCTCACTTCAGCCCGGCGACTGTCCTTATCGTCGTGATTGGTCTGCTTTTCATCCTGGGTGCTGGCACGATACTCGTCGGCGCGAACACCGTCGGCGGGCCAGTCGATGGACCATCTGGGACGTCGTTCCTGGCTGTCCAACCCGAGCCAGTCTGTGCAGTTTCGAGTTCCTCCGTCGCGGTCGGTGAATCGGTAACTATCGACGCAAGTGAGTCCGAAAACGTCGCTCGAGCGAGTTTCGATTTTACCGGCGACGGGGCCTTCGACGTCGAGGAAACGACCAATCTGGTCCAGACGACGAGCTACGACGAGCCGGGAGAGTATCAGCCCTGGGTGCAGGTATGGTCTGAAGACGGTGAGACGGACCGAATCAAGTGCGGGGTCGTCACTGTCGAAGCCGCTGAGGGTCCCACCGCGTCGTTCACTGTCGATCCGGAGACGGCCGAGGTAGGCCAGTCGGTGAGTTTCGACGCCAGTGACTCGAGTTCCGATTTGGGGGACATCGTCGAATACGGGTGGGACTTCACCGGCGATGGAAGCGTGGACGAGGGGACCAGTGATCCAACGATATCGTACGCGTACGACTCCCCAGGCAGTTACACGGTGGAACTAACCGTCGTCGACGAAGAGCGGAACATGGCGACGACGACGGAGACCGTCACCGTCGAGGATACCGGTCCGGTCGCCGCCTGCTCGGTCTCGAGTACGACCGTTCAGCCGGGGGAAACGGTCACGATAGACGCCAGCGACTCGGAAAACGCGATTGCGGCCAATTTCGACTTTGAAGGGGATGGAGACTGGGACGAACAGTGGACCGGCGAGTTCGTCCAGACGATGAGCTACGCCGAACCGGGAACTTACACCCCGGTTGTCAGGGTCTGGGACGACATGGAGCGTAACGACGACACGACGTGTGCCACGATCACCGTCGAAGATCCGGACCAGCCGACGGCCGCCTTTACGTTCGGTCCCGAGACGCCAGCGCCCGGTGAAACGGTGACGTTCGACGCGAGCGATTCTTCGTCCCCGAACGGCGACATCCTCTCCTATCGCTGGGACCTCACCGGTGACGGGACGTTCGACGTGGTTACGTCCGAACCTGTCATCACGCACACGTACGAGAGTAGCGGCTTCCGTAGCGTGTCCTTACGCATCGTCGACGAAATCGAGCGCACGGACGATACCACACAGACCGTCCTCGTGGAGGAGCCGCCACCGGTTCCCGCGTGTTCGGTCTCGAGTACGGCCCTCGAGCCCGGGGAAACAGTCACGATCGACGCCAGCGACTCCGAAAATGCCGAATACGCGAGCTTCGACTTCAACGGCGACGGAACCAACGAGATCGACCGTGTGGAAACCTTCGTCGTCGAGACGAGCTACGACGAACCCGGCGAGTACACGCCCGTCGTCACCGCCTGGCGCCACTTCGAGTACGGGGAGTCCGTCGAGTGCGCGACGATCACCGTCGCCGATGCGGAACCGCCGACGGCGTCGTTCACGATCGACCCCGAAACGCCCCAGACCGGGGAGGAAGTCACGTTCGACGCCAGCGCCTCGAGTTCGCCGACGGGCGAGATCCTCGAGTACTGGTGGGACTTCACCGGCGACGGCACCGTCGACAGGACCACCAGCGATCCCGTGACGACGTACACCTACGAGACCGAGGGGATCAAATCGGTCTCGCTCACCGTGATGGACGCTCGCGAACTGACGGGGACCGACGAGGGGTCGGTGGCGGTTCGAACGACCGAGGATCCCGATCCAGAGCCGGATCCGGAACCGGTCGCCGTTTGTGCAGTCTCGAGTACTTCGGCTGAACCCGGGCAACCGGTCACGATCGACGCCAGCGATTCCGAGAACGCGGACGCTGTCAGCTTCGACTTCGAGGGCGACGGGGAGTGGGACGAACAGTGGACCGACGAGTTCGTCCAGACGACGAGCTACGCCGAACCGGGAACCTACACGCCCGTCGTCCGGGTCTGGAACTTCCAGGAACGCGGCGACACCGTCGAGTGTGCGACGATCGTCGTTACTGAACCGGAATCGGAAGCCGAGCGTGCGGATCCAATCGCCGACCTGTCTGCTGATCCGCGTACGCCCGAACTGGGCCAGACGGTGACGTTCGATGCGAGCGACTCGAGCGCCCCCGACGGCGATATCGTCGCCTACCGCTGGGATCTGACCGGCGACGGCACCTTCGAGGAAATGACGGACGAACCGACGGTGACACACGCATTCGACGAACCGGGAACCTATACGACCACGGTCGAGGTCGAAGACGACGCGGGTGCGACGGCGACGGCAACGACGACGGTACGGATCCTCGAGCCGGCACCCGTGGCGGTCTGTCGAGTGTCGAGTACGGAACTCGAACCCGGTGACGAGGTCACGATAGACCTGCGCGACTCCGAAAACGCCATCGCGGTGAACGTCGACTTCGACGGAAACGGCGAGTGGGACGAACGGTGGACCGACGAGTTCGTCCTGACGACGCGCTTCGAGGAACCGGGCGAGTACACGCCGACCGTCCTTGTCTGGGACGACACCGAACGCAGCGACGAGGCCGACTGTGCGACCGTGACCGTGAGCGAGCCAGCCTCGAGCGGGTCGTTCATCGACGTCCCGGGTGGCGGATTCGACATCGGTATCGAACACGTGGGCGCTGGCGTCTTGCTCGCTGCCGCGCTCGCGGGACTCGCCTACGCGGCCGGCCCGTTTGGCGGCGGTGGCTCGTCTTCGGGAGGATCGGGCAACCGGCGGACGCCGCCACCGAAGCCGCCATCAGGAGGTGCCACGGAACGCCCGGCACGATACGAGACTGGCATCACGACGGTCCCCGGTCGCGGGGGGACAGTCTCGGTGACGGGAATCGGGTTCCGGCCCGATATGCTCGTTCTGACGGCGACGAACGCCGACTCGGACGCCGAGGGAGCGTCTCCGGCCAATCGGACGGCGGGCTGGACACACGGCGTCGCGGTCGATGGCGAGGAGGCCCTCGAACAACACGCGATCACGGTCGGCGACGATTCACAGAGTGTCGAACGGGGCACTTGTGGCGTTCGGACCGGTGACGCGTTCGACATGGTCGTCCACGGCGACCGGTCGCTCGGGCGCGTTCGCGCGTCAGTGAGCTCGTTTACGGACGACGGATTCGAGTTGCGCGTTCGGACGACAGGCGGCGACGTGGACCACCCCGAGGTTCGTCTCCTCTACCAGGCGTTCGACACGGGCACGGATCTCGAGGTGGACGCGGGACAGTTCTCGACGCCGACCGAACCCGGCCACCAGCACGTGCCGCTCTCGGTCGATGCCAGCGTCGTGACGTTGGCGGGATCGACGGCGGTCACCGGTAGCGGGGGCAGTGGAACCTGGACGACCGACCGCTCGATCGGCCTTTCTATCGGCGCCGCTGTCAGTGGTGAGCCAGCGGGCGTCAGCGCCGACGGTGGGCACCTCGAGCAGGCGGTCTGGAACGGAACCGTCTCGCCGGGCCGAGCAAACCACGCGAGTGCCCTGTGTGGGACCAACGGCGCGCTGGCGCTGTGTTACCAGGACGGCGACCGGATCGCCGGACGAACCACGGCCTCGGTTACCGGACTCGGTGAGGCTCTCGAGTTGCGCTACGACCGAACCTACAGCGGGCCACACAAGATCGATCCGGCCGGTTCGCACCCGATCAGCTACCTCGCGATCGACGCCGGGGAGTTGACGCCTGCGGTCGGTGCGGTACGGGCACCGGCACCCGGCGACACCCTCGAGATCGACTGCGGGTTCGAGCCGGGATTGATCGAGGTGACGACCTCCCAGTCGGCCGCCCTCGGTCACGCCCGCCACACGGGAGACGTCCCCTTCGGCTGGTCGACGGGGACGGCAATCGTTCGCGATGGGACGCTCGCACAGTACGCGCTGTCTGGAGCCGGTTCGGTTCCCGAGCCCGAGTACGACCCTGGGAGTATCGAAGCCGCCTCGCCTGCACCCGAACCTGCCGTGGCGACGCCGGTGGGCCAGGCGGGTTCGGAACCGATGTCGGGAGTCGAGTTCGCCGAATCGAAGATCCCGACGTCGAGTGCCGTCGACAGCTCGTTCGAACACGTCCTCGAGAAGTCCGAGGAGACGGAACTCACCGATGGCGGAACGGACGAAGGTGAGGATCCGAAATCGGCTCGCGCGGATGCGAATTCGAAACCGGCGATGACAGGCGTGAGCGCACATCGGGCGACCCTCGAAGCGGAGGCAACGCCGATGGCTACATCGACGGCCAAGGACGGCTCGGAACTCGAGGCGGCGGTGCAAGAGGGCCCAGTGCTCGAGACGACGGAAGCGGTCGACGCCACGGTAACGGAGGCGGTCGACTCACCCGCGAAAACACCTGTCGGCGACACGACGGGGGGCGGTGTGACTGCCGGGGACGACGATGGGGAGATTCGGGAACCTATCGGTGACGGGCACGTCGCATCGACGCTCGCCGTCGACGACGACGGCTTGATCGTCGGTCGTGACACCGTTCGCGTCGAGTCGGTCACCGAGAGCGGCTTTTCGGTCGCCGTCGACAGCCATCGGGTGGCGGACCACGACCGCCGCCAGGAGAACCGGCCGTACCTGTGGTATCGGGCGTGGCCGGCGCTCGAGGCGACTGGGACGGAGGCCGACAGTTCGACGAGTTCCGGTGAGAGGACACAGGAGGATCATGAGTAATCGAATTCCCCAGACGGTGGCGACAGCCCAACGACTTCACGAGGCGTATCTGAGACAGGTCAATGCATACCAGCGATTTTGTTCGCGGAAGGGAGACGAATTGCTGCTCTGGAACTACGTTGATCGGACGATACGAGCCGGCGACGAGGCGTCACCTGGCGACTCGACCTTGCGGGACGCGATTGGGCTTCCGGGTGACGACTCGTTCGTCGGCGTCCTTGCCTCGTGGGGCGGGGTCGACAACGTTCACGACCTGGACGACCTTATCGAGGGGAACCTGACGTTGAACGAGAAATACAGCCTCTGGATGGAAAACTACGACGGGACCGGGGTCCCCTCGAACGACTACCTCGATTTTGGTCGCGAGATTCTCAAAAAACGCGAGAAGGTGGAGGAGGCGGCCAAAAACCTGTACGATCACTTGACGAGTGATGACTTCAGGGATGGCTTCGCCAGACTCGATTACAACGAGCAGGTCACCTATGCCGCGGAGTTCACCACCGACCTCGATGCCAGCCAATACGGTATTCACATGCTGCGACTCATGTTGATCCCTCGAGACTTCGACGGTGGGATTGATGTCGACGTTCGGTCGTCACTCGACGAACCGATCTTCCCGGCATTGCAACTGGTCGATCCGTACGAAGCGACGGGTAACGTCGTCAATATTCCGGAAGACGCGAGCCAACAAAAGCTGGTCGTCGACGGACCAGGGTACACGATACTGGATCCGGAATTGGGCTCGAAACTGGGTATTCTCGTTGCGAACCTGATGGCTGGCGTCGTCGCTGGACAGGCCGACGATTATCAGGAGCTGACGAAATTCCAGTTACAGCGCCTGTTCTCGACGTTTGCGACACACTTCGAAGAACAGGAACTGATCGACCTGGTCGAGGATCACGAAATCTCGTTCGAAGACTTTCTCGACCAGACCGGGACGTTCTTCGGTCAAATCGAGAATCTCGCCGAAGCGTACAAGCAGGATCTCACGGCCTCGTTTGACGCCTCTGATGAGATCATCGAAACCTTTGCTTCAAACGTGGGGACGGTGTTGACGGTTGGTTCCGTTGGCATCACGATGGTGGGTACACTCAACCAGGATGACGTAGAGTTCTCTCTCGAGGGGTCGCTGGAGATGCTGGATGCGATTGGCGACATCGCCGACATCGCTGACAGTCTGGACGGAGCCAACAATACGGGCTTTGGCACCATCGAATTCGACGAACGCAATTCGCGCGGCCGGATTCGGAAGACGACGCCGCCAGTACAGCAGATGACGGGCCGGACGTTCATGCTGAGCGCCGGCAAAAAGCTCTGCACGCTCGTCGACGTTGCCCAGATGGCGAAGTTGATCAAGGAATCGGCGGAAGACGGTGACTGGAATTTGTTGCTCCTCGGCTCGGTGAACGTCGGCCTAATCGTCGCTGGCGCTGTCGCTGGCGGTGTCGTCGGCTTTCTGATCGGACTGACCAGCGTGGGCGTGGGCCTGCTCATTTCGTCGCTTTCGGTTAGTGACTTCGAAGAGTGGATGTTACACTGTGAGTTCGGTGTCGAGGAAGTCTCCACAGCGGACAATCGGGATCCCTCCTCACAACTGTTCGGTTACGACGGGTATCGAAAGGAACTGACGAGGGGAACGATGTCCGGATTGTCACGACAGATTTCGGGATATTACAACCACACGAACGGCTTTTCGTTCGTCACTCCCGCGTTCTCGAGTTCCATTGACGTCGTCGAAACCTCGTCCGGTGAGCGATCGTTGACCATCAAACTCGAAGATATCTTGGGGGCGACGTCTCGAACCTCGTTTTACGTCAGGGTGGTCGAGTACGACGATGCAGTCGGTCAGTACGAGGTCAGCCGGTTGCTCTACCGAATCCCGGCGATCATGTGGATGAGCGGGAGTTGGCACCACTATACGAACTATCCGATGACCAATGCGAGAAACGGTGCGAAAGTGTACGCCAATATGGTTACGAGCGGGACGACCTTCGAAGCGGGCGGGAACTATCCGGCATCCGCCGGCGACGCTCTGACCGAGTGGCAGGTGATGATTCGGTCAGACGAGGGTATCCCCGGGCTGTTCGGTATCGACCCGAACAGCGTGTCGACGGAACACCCACCCTATCTCGAGGTGATGATGGCACCGTCGAACCTGAAAGGGGAAATTGAGAACGACCTCCGGCGAACGGGGAGCAGGTCGAGCGAGGGTATGGTGGACACTGTGCTTGACTTTCAGCCACAGCCCCGGAAGCGAATCGAAATGGAGTTTGATACATGACCGATTTAGACGACTACTCGACCTCGGACCGACTGCTCATCGAAGTGACCCGCGTCTTCGAACCCCTAATCGATGCAATCGAAGACGCCGCCGACGGCGACCGGACGTCGCTTTTCATCCTCTGTGAATCGGTCGGGATCGACGTCTCGGAAGTTGAGGCGGAACTCGTAACGGTCAACGACGTCCTTGCAGGGATCGAACCCGCGGTCGAGGTAGTGGACACCGTTCACTCGGTCGTCGCAGACGAAGAGATTCCGTCGGTCGAAGACGTTCGCTCGACCGTCGACGCAGTCAAAGATATCGTCGAGGCGATGCGGACACTCGACGACCTCTCCATTCCCACGGTCGAGTTCGAGGACGGATTCGGCACCACACTGCTCGAGTACTTCCTCGTCACCTACGTCGACACGTACCATCCGTCAGTCGCGGACTCGCTCCGGATGATTGGCGTGATCCACGACGACGGGCCGGGTGAGGTCGAGTCGGTTGACTTTTCGCAGATTCCCGCTACGCTTTCCGATCCGAAAGCGGCACTCGAGACGACGCTAGAGTGGGGCGAGTCGTCGTTCGACCCGGTGATCGTACTGTATTACCTTCGACGAGCAGCCTGGGAGTTGTCGCTCCCGGCCAGGTTCGACGGTGTCGCCGATTTTGTCGACTATCCCGAGGGAACCACTGACGATGACGAAGGCGAACCCGGTGGCCCCGATGTCCTCGATCCGAGCGACGATCCCTTCGACGACCTCGGTGGGGGAACCGACGGTCCGTTCTCGACGCTCACCGTTCCAGCACTCATGCTCGACGGCGGCGTCGGGAGTGCTACGAGCGGTATACAGGTCGTCCCGATCCCGCGTCCGGACGGGATTCCGGGGTTGGCGATCGTCCCCTACGGCGACCTGACCACGACCCAATCGTTCGACTTCGGAGACGAGTGGTCGATCGATATGCAAGCGTCAGGTGGCTTCGACGAGTGGGGAATCGTCGTCTATCCGGACGCCGAACCTGAACTCCGCCAGGTCGGTGACGCCTCAGATCCACCGGCAGAACTCCACGGTGAGATAACCGTCCAACGGGATGCCGGCGACGACGGAACGACCGTCCTCGGTGATCCTGGGGCGGCGGGGATCGCCCTCCACTCTGTCGGGCTCACGGCACGGATAGACTACGACGGCGACGGCGTATCCGTTTCGATTGCCCTTCCGACGACTGGCTCCATCTCCGCCCACCCGGACGCATTCGACGGCTTTCTCTCCAAGGTGCTTCCGAGCGATGGGATTGACCACCAGTTCGCCGTCACCGTGGGCTGGTCCTCGCACGAAGGGCTGTTCTTCGAGCGAGGGGGTGACCTCGAGGTGTCGATTCCACAGCAGGCCTCCCTTGGCCCGGTCACGTTCAAGGAGATCTATCTGTCCGTCCGTCCCGGTCCGGACGGAGAGGACGGGTCCGACGCTGACGACCGGACGATTCGACTGACCGGGGCGGCCTCAGCGAACGTCGAAATCGGGCCCGCAACCGGGACAGTCACGCGGATGGGACTCGATGCGGCGCTCACGTTTCCGGAGGACGATCCCTTCCCGCCCGAACTCGACCTCGGTTTCAAACCACCAGATGGTATCGGGCTGACGATCGATACCGGAGAGGTGGTTGGCGGTGGCTATCTCGACTTCGATCACGAAAACAATCGATACGCGGGGACGATTCAGCTCCACGTCGGCGACATCACGATCAATGCCGTTGGACTGTTGACCACGGAACTTCCCGACGGCGGCAATGGTTTCTCGTTACTCGTCCTTATCGCTGGGGAGTTTACACCCATCGAACTGGGCCTGGGATTCACGCTCAACGGGGTCGGTGGACTGGTCGGTATCAACCGATCTATCAAGACGGACCCCCTTCGTGAGGCCGTTACCACCGGTTCGCTCGACTCGGTGTTGTTCCCACAGGACGTCGTGGCCAACGCCCAGCAGATCGTCAGTGATCTGCGAACGATCTTCCCACCAACGCGAGGTACGCACGTCTTCGGCCCGATGGTCCGGATCGGCTGGGGGACGCCCACGCTGATCACTGGCGATCTGGGCGTCGTCCTCGAGATCCCGTCGATGAAGGTGACGATCCTCGGTCGGGTCTCGGTGGTGTTACCCGACGGAGATGATGCGGTTATCAACCTGAACCTGAACGCCATAGGGGTGATCGATCCCGAACAGAAGACCGTCGCGATCGACGCCACGCTGTACGAGTCCCGAATTCTCGAATTTACCCTGAGCGGGGATTTCGCTGTTCGGAGTGGCTGGGGGAACAACTCGAGATTCATCCTTTCGGCGGGCGGGTTCCACCCGGCGTACGATCCACCGGGCGATTTTCCCGAACTTGACCGTGTCAGAGCTAGCCTGGGCGATCCCGATAGCAACCTTTCGATCGAACTGTCGGGCTTCTTTGCGGTGACGTCGAACACGGCACAGGTCGGCGGCAAGATCGAGGCGCACGCGACGGCCGGTTCGCTCAAAGCTGAAGGCGTGATCGAGCTCAAAGCCCTCTTCGAGTTCGATCCGTTCAAGTTCGTCTTCGACTTCCGGGCCGGTTTTTCAGTTACGTATAAAGGGAAAGGCGTCACGTTGACGCTGAGCGGTCGCCTTGCCGGACCGACGCCGTGGCGAGTCGACGGTAAAGTCAGTTTCAGCATCGGCTTTTTCTCCGTCAGCAAAAGCGTTAACGCGACCATCGGCTCCGAAAGCGACGCCGATGCGTTGCCGCCGGCCGACGTCATGTCGAAACTGGTCGGCGAACTCGAGGAGCCGGGTAACTGGAGCGCCCAGCGACCCGTGGACGCGGATGGCCTCGTGACCGTTCGCGAGATCGACAAAACGGAACTGGCGAACGAGGACGGCGATTCGATCGTGCTAGTTCACCCGCTCGGGGGTTTGTCGTTCCGCCAGACGGTCGTTCCACTCGACTTCCGGATCGAAACCTTCGGCAACGCGCGACCGGCCCGGTTCAGGAAGTTCACCATAGACGGCGTGGCCGGGGCCAGTGACGAGAGCGCGCTGGATTTGACCGGCGTCGTCACCGAACAGTTCGCCCCCGGTCAGTACCTCGAGTTGACCGACGAGGAGCAACTCGACAGTCCGGCGTTCGAATCCCACGCGGCGGGTCGAAAGATCGAGACGGGAGCAGTCTACCGCGGCGGGACGAGCGAGACGCTCGCGGCGAACACTCGGCAGACGACGCTGCGGTACGAGACGATCGTCGAAGACCGGCGCAAGGACACCTGGGCGACGCCGCTGGCCGAACTCGGCCACTTCAGGACGCTCGAGAACTCGGCGTCGTATCTCGCTGAGTCTCGCGATATCGCGCTGGCGTTCGACGAGGTCGGCGCTGTCGCGACGGGAGAAGCCCGTTTGACGCCCGAAAAGCGGTACGATCGCCCGATTTCGATGGAAACGACGACGGTGACGGCGGCGGTGGCGGCTGAGGGAGACGACCCAACCCAGACGGTTGCGACCGGCGCGGCTGAGACAACGGTGGTGGACGACCAATTCGTACAGACGGAGGCGGCCAACTTACAGACGTCGTCGGTGGATGCGACAGCGATGGCCGCTGCAGGGACCTCGAGTACCCAGGTGGACGGGGACTCGAGCGGGGACGCCTCGAGTCCGACGCTCTCGAAGACGGCGACGATGCGCGTGGATTCGGCGTCCGATACGATTTCCCTCCACGGGACGGCTGAGCGGATTCAGACGGCCGAAGTCGCGTCGGACGACGTCGACCAGCCGACGAAAACGGTGAAAGCCACCGTTGCATCGTCGAGGGTGGGTTTCGATTCGGATGAGATGGCCGATTCCGCCACACTGCCTGGTTCCGACACAACGTCCGACTCCGCCTCGAGTTCCGGGATGGAGACGTCGGCTCGAGGTTCGAGCGGACTCTCGGTTCGTGGGTCGAGGTACCTGGTCGTCGATGCGGGCGATATGACGCCGGCTCCGATTCGCGACAACACCCGACCGACGAGCAAGGCTACTGCCAAGCGCGCGCTTTCGCGCCACGTCGCGCGAAACCCATCGGACGAGGGACGGTATCAGGTGGTTTCGGCCCGTCGCGTCCGCGAAACCGCCACTGACACCACGGAGGGCACGCAATGACTGACGACGCAACCTATACGTTTTATCCGGTAGTGAGAGCGGGGCATCGGCCAGCGAGTTCGTACGACGGGGCGATTACCTCGATTCCCGACAGCGGGACGAAACCGGTGACGCTGACGGTCGCCGGTCACGACGAAGACGACGAAATCGACACCGAGTCGGCCACCGTCGACGTTCACGTCTACGGTCCGGGCGACGTCACCGGGATCGACGATCGACAGATCGTCAGGCGTGAACCCGAACCCGACAGCGACGCCTACCCGCCACGACAGTTCCCCGTCGTCGAGTTCGACCGGCCCGACCTGCCCTGGCTGTTCAGCCCGCAGCGGGCCGACGACGACGGCAAGCTGTTGCCCTGGTTCTGTCTCGTCGTCGTCGAACGCGACGCACCGGGGGTCAGCTACGATGCCGTCGGCCCCGGTTCGCAGCCAGTTCTCGAGACGCCGGTGAGCGAACTTCCCGACCTCGAGGAGTCCTGGGCCTGGGCGCACGCTCAGCATCTCGGATCCGAGATGGGTGACGGCGAAATCCCGGCAATCGCCGCGGAGTCGACGCACTCGCGCTCGCGGCTCGTCTGTCCCCGGAACCTCGAGTCACACACGCGCTATCGGGCCTGTCTCGTTCCCGTGTTCGAACCGGGTAGACAGGCTGGGCTCGGCCGAGCGCCCGACGATGAGATCACTCTCGCCTGGGGTGACGACGGTTCGGTTCGACTGCCGGTGTACGACTCCTGGACGTTCATCACGTCTCCCGATGGCGATTTCGTCTCGCTGGCGACCGACCTCGATCCCGTGGTTCTCGGGCCGGATATCGGACGACAAACGGTCGACATCAGTGCGCCGGGGCCGACGACCCTCAAACAGCCCGGTGACGGCGAGGAGAGTACGGTCGGTCTCGAGGGTGCCCTCCAGTCGCCGGCCTCGGCGGCCGAAGACGACCCGTACGACGAATCGCTCGAGTCGGCCCTTCGATCGCTGCTCAATCGGGCGACGGCCTTCGACGATGCGATTCCGGAAGACGTGATCTCACCCCCGCTGTACGGCCGCTGGCACAGTAACCGGTCGACGGTGGAGGCGGCGGGCGAGGACGCACACTGGTTCGACAGTCTCAACGCCGATCCTCGCCACCGGCTCGCTGCGGGTTTTGGAACGATGGTCGTTCAGGGAGAACAGGAGGCGCTGATGGCGAGTGCCTGGGATCAGTTCGGTGACCTCACCGAGGTGAACAACTACTTCTGTCGAACCCAGTTAATTCGGGAATCGCTGCGCTCAACCTACGACCGTCTCGAGACGAAATCTCCGGGTCGCTTGCTCCAGTTGACCGGGCCGATCCACCGTCACGTCTTTCTCGAGGATCGGGCGGAAACGCTGTTTGCGGATATGGTCGGCACGACGACCCCCATCGGGCTCACGACGCCGTCGTTTCGTCGGTTGACGAGTCCGCGGGCACCACTGTCCAGACGGGACGGGGTGACGATGCGGATGGAGACCGTCTCCAAGCGCATCGAGACGGGTGCGATTCCGGGCCAGCTTTCGACGGACGCTACGTTCGGCGACCGCACGGTTTCGGCGGACGCCAAAACGATCGACGTTGACGGCTCGCTCCCGGAAACGACTCTCCCACCCGAGTACGTGGGTGGAGTCCTCGAGGGGGTTACGACTGGACCCGACCTCGAGGCAATCGATGACGACCTCGTGACCGGGAACGTTAGCTGGAGTAACCACCAGTTCGGTGATCTATCGCCGGGGATACCGGAGACTGTCGCTGCACAGTCCACCGGCTCGATCCCCGGAACCGACGCTGCTGGGACCGGGTTTCAAAGTACCAACACTCCCCAGTTCCTTCTCTCTGGGGCAACTCCAGCCGACTCGGATCGTAACCTGACGGAAGAACGTCGGGACGAACTGGTCGCCCGTCGGCGTGTCCTCGCGCTGCTCGAGAGCGTCGAACGACACTGCCTCGCTGCACAGCGCGACGTCAGGGGGCTCGAGAGCGCGGTGACCCGTGAGGATACGTCGCGGGTGACCACGCTCTTGCAGGCCGAACCCGGCGTGTACCGCCGGTGTGTAAGCATCGTTCCGAACGCCGTCGAACCGCTTTCGCGGGCACTCTCGAAACTGCTGGTCGACCCGCGACCGCCGACGGTCGCGGCGGGGCTGACGAGCGACGTGGCAGAGAATCAGTGCAACCGCCTCCGATCGAGCGGCGAGCAGGTCGAGGGTGCCATCGAGGCCGCTATCGAACGGCTCACCGATCCCGAGGTGCCACTGCAGGCGGCCTCGTCGCCGCTCTCGAGCGCCTCATCGACGCTTTCGCGGATGACCGGGACGGTCGACCACCTCCGCGGGATGGTCGCCGTCGAGCCCGACGTGTCCGACGGATCGACGGAGGCGGGCGGCCACCGTTTCGATTCGAACGCCGCGACTTCGATGCTGGCGAGTACGGGGATCGCTCCGGACCCCGTGAGCGCGACGATGATGAAAACGAGCCTCGAGTCGGTCGACGTCGAGTCGTTCAAACAACCCTTGCTCGATGAACTGAACCCCGAAAAACAGCTTCCGTCCGTCGTTGCTGAACGGATCGGGCTGGACGGGTTACACGACCGAATCGATCCGCTCGAGCAGGTGATGGCATCGCCGACGTTCGAGCGACCGATGTCAGATTCGCTGGTCGACATCGATCCCGAACACATGCTACCCGGTGTCGGGGAAGTACCGGCCGACAGCGTCGGCATGGTGCAGACGAATCCGGCGTTCGTCGAGGCGTTCGTGGCGGGGTTAAACCACGAAATGGCTCGCCTGCTGCGCTGGCGGCGGTTCCCGACGGACAAACGCGGAACCTACTTCAGACAGTTCTGGGACCACCGCGGCTCGCCGGTCGAAGAACAGGTACTCGAGGACGTGACCGACCTGCACACCTGGTCGGGGCCGCTCGGGACGAACGGAACCGACGAGGACGACGAACCGACGGCCGTCCTCCTCGTTCGCGGTGAGTTACTCCGTCGGTATCCAAACACGATGATATACGCTGCGAAAGCCGTCGCCGACGAAGACGAATCGGGGGAGACCGACCGGGTCCCGGCGCTGCCCAACTCGAATATGACGCGCGACGACGAGGGCGACGACCTGAAATTGCCGCTGTTTTCGGGCAAACTGACCGACGACATCTCCTTTTTCGGGTTCGATCTGACGATCCCCGAGGCACGCGCGGATCCGTATCATCGGGCGGGGAAGACGCCGGATGACCACGACGACGAAGGCTGGTTCTTCGTTCTCGAGGAGCCACCGGCCGATGCCCGGTTCGGGATGCTCGGCGGCGACGACGACCCCGATATCGATCCGATCGCCGAAACCGGCGAGTACGCCGACGTGGCGGACCCGCCGTCCTGGGTCCTCGACGATCTCGAGGACGCCGAGGGGCTCGAGTGGGGACACAACGGCGCACACATGGCCGAAATCATCTGGAGACGGCCGTCCAGAGTCGCGACACACGCCAGCGAACTGTTGCCCGACGCTGACTCGAATCCGACGGTCGTCGGAACGACCGATATTCCGTTCGAGTTGACGCCGACGCTGGAGTTCGTCGAAGCGGGTGGCGGAGCGGGAGACGGCATGGCAACGACCGACCCCGGTATCGACGACGGCGTGGATACCGATCTCGGGAGCGGACTGGATCTGGCGGGGAACCGAGAGGTCGAACGACGGGATGATATCGAGTTTTCGTTCGGTGACGTCACCGACGACGACGGAGGTGCCGACGAATGAGTACCGAAAACGAGACTGAGGGCGATGGCGGACCGAATCGAGCGGCCTACACCGAAGCGAGCGCCGCCCGAAACGCCTGGCAACGGGCTGACGGCGTCATCAACCGCGCCCGCGTCGTTGCCGAGGAACTCGAGGGATTCGGACACACCGTCGACTGGACGGCGGTCGACACGACCGCGTCCACACCTGCGTTCGAGAGCTTCGACCAGGAGGCGCTAACTCGGTGGCACGACGTCGAGGCGGCCCTCGATCGGCTGCGCGAGGAACCCGAAACTCCACGGGAAACCATCTCGTTTCTCCTCGAGCCGACCCTCGACGGGGAGACGGCGCCGCTGACGGCGTTTTCGACCGGGAGAACGGTCGACGAAACGGTCGGAACCCTGATCGACGCGCTGTCGGCGTACGTCGAGGGTGATTCGTGGGAGCCGGTCGGCGACGCCATGACGTCGGTTCCGACGGCCCCGGGACCGGTTGCTGACGCGTCGGCGCTGTTTCGTTCGATCGCGATTGCGGCGCTGGATCACCGCGAAGCGCAACGCGAGCGCGTGCAAGATGCCATCGGAACGGCGACGGACGAGGTCGGTGATCCGGTCACCGATCTCGATGAACAACCGGTCGCGCTGTTGCCCGTCGATCTCGAGACGCGGTTCGTCGACCCCGCCATGACGTCGGCAGTCGAGGACGACGAACTCTGGGTTCGCGTCTACCACGACGATATCCACGTCGACAACCACGAACCCGAGTTGACGCCCGAGGAACGACGTTTCGGAAAGCGATTCTGGGCCACAGTCTGGCTCGGAGCCCACCCGAACCCCGAATCGGTCGATCTAGCGCCTGAGAGTGCGTACCTCGTCGACAGCTTCGAGGATGCCTGGCTTCGCCGGTGGGTGAGTGACACCGATCTTGGCCGGTACTCCGAGACGCCTGCGGCGCGCTACGACGAACTCAAATCTCGAGCCTGGGGGGAACTGGTCGACCGACTCGGCTCGGAACGGGCAGGGTACGTCGTTCACACGCTCGCGCCGACCGACGGGGCGGGAACAACCCTCGAGGCGGCGCTGTTGACGCCGCCGGCGGAATCGGGTGGCGACACCGAGGGCGAGTTACCGCCGCTTCGGTTCCCCTCGGTGGCTGCTCGAACGCAGTCCTGGACGAAACAGCCCATCGCCCGACTCCTGCCCGACCGGTGGATCGCCGTCCTCGAGTGGACGAATGCCGACGGTCAGACTGTGCGAAAGACGGTCGCCGGGCACTCGATACCCGACCCGCTGCCGGTCGGGCCGCGGGCGGAACTCGAAGCGGAGCCCGAGGAAGCGGGCGAAACCGACGCCGCTGAGGAGAGCGACGAACCCGACAGAGACGGCACGGAGTGGACCACTGACATCGAGACGGCGTTCGAGGTGGGCATGGCGATTCGGATCCCGCTAACGGAACTTTCGGGCTACGACCACACACGAGGGATCGATCGCCTCACCGTCGTCGGTGCGAAAGCGTCGATGGACGCCGCGGAGACGGCGTCGGCGCTGACGGCCCAATTTTCGAGCCACCAGTACACCGACGGGCTCTCGTTGCTCCCGGCAGGGACGCCGACGAACGTCGAATCGGCCGATCCGACGGGCGCACTCGAGGAAGACCCCGAGGCGATAACGCCGCCGCGCGTGGCTGATATGGATTTAACCGACGGCGATTTGCTCGCACGCGGACTCGGCCTCGATACGAGCAACGGCCATCCGTTCGCGCACGTACCGGGTGCCGACGAGACGGGACAACTCGACGCGCGCCACGCCAACTCGGCGCTCTGGCCCGCGACGCTCGGTTACGCGCTGACGAACCTCTTGCTGCCGAACGAGAAACTCGGCCTGGAGAGCATCTGGGGTGACGATAGCGGTTCCGACGCGAACCAGTTGCCGTTCGACCCGGACAACGACGGCATTTTCGGAGACGGCGACTCTCTCGAGAGTAGTCTGGCCTGGCTCGACGCTTACAGACGACACTTCATTCGATACGTCCGCTCGAGGGGACCGTTTCCGACGGTTCGAGTCGGGAAGCAGCCCTACGGCGTGTTACCGGTGACGGCGACCCACGACCCGGAGACCGCGATTCCCGCTGTCGATCCGAGCATCGTCCAGGCGATCCAGACGGCAGAGTTAACGGTCGAGGAAGCGGAATCCATGGGCGTTTCGACGGCTGCCCTCGTCGACACCCCAGAAATCGAAACGAAGACGCTGCTCGAGGCCGGCGCGCCGGCGAAGACCCTGTACGATCACGGGATCGAAGCCGTCGAACTGGCCGAGAGCGGCGTCGAAGCGCCGGAACTGCGCGAGATGGGGGCGACCGTCGAGGATCTGGCCGAGCGCGGGGCACCGTTGTCGACGCTGGTGCAGGCCGGTTTCGAGGTCGTCGAACTCGAGGCGGTCGGTGCAGCGATAGAGGACGTTCTCGAAGCCGGGGCCAGACCCCAACAGTTGGCGCGGGCGGGTCTTTCGGTGGCCCAGATTGCAGGTGTCGACGTTCCGGCCGACGAGATAATTAGGGCCGGGTTCGCCGCCCGTGACGTTGTCGAGGCCGGGTTTTCGGTCGTCGACGTGATACGCGGTGGCGCACCGCCGAGTACGCTTCGAGACATCCGACTCGATCAGTCCACGCTCAAAGCCCTCGAGGCTCCGGCGGGGAGTTTGCGGTTCGCGGGCGTGTCAGCAGCGGATCTGTTGCAGGCGGGGTACACGGCATCGGAACTGCTCAACGGCGGATTCGACGAGAAAGAACTCGCCGACACGGGCATCTCCGTCGGCGACCTCAGAAACGCCGGGCGGACGGCGGCCGAACTCGCGACCGAAGGCGTGACCGTCGAGCAACTGCGTGAGCGTGGATTCGGACCCGACCAGTTACTCGAATCGGGGTACGGACAGGGGATGTTGCTCGAGGCCGGCTACACGGCCGGTGAACTGTTCGATGCCGGCGCTTCGGTGGAAGCGCTCGTCGAGTCGAGCGCCGACCTCGGTGCGTTGAAGACGGCTGGCGTGTCGGTATCGAAACTGGTCGATGCCGGGGCGGATCTCGAAGCGCTTCGGGAGGCAGGGACCAGCGCGGACGCCCTCGCTGCGGCCGGAATCGGCGCCGAGCGACTGGCTGAAGCTGGCTACGCACCAAAGGAACTCGAGGCGGCCGGGCTGGCGGTCGGGTCAGTCGCCCAGACGATGGGTGCGGATACCGAAGACGAAGGGGCTGATGAATCGAAGTCGTCGGTCCGCTCGGTTTCGGTAACCGAAGCGGTGACGCGGGCCGAACGCGATCTGTACGGGTTCGGGTTCGATCCGGCGACCTCCCGAACGCTCCGGGCGCGGTCGGCAGCGGCACCGAAAACCGTCCCAGAAGCGACGGATGGTTTCGAGCCTCAGACGCGCGAGGACTCGAGCGTGGACGCCGTCTCGGCGTCGGCGCGGAAATCCGCGTCGCCGACGAAGCGCGAAGCGGAGTCGGATGGAACGGAGCGAAAAACGTCGAAATCACCGACGGACGAGCAGCCAGACGTACCCGCCGACGGAGACGAACCGGCAGAGACGCACGAGAAACCGAATCGCGAAGCGAAGACGGGGTCCGAACCGACGGACGAGCCGAACGCCGAAACAACGGCTACCGAACGATCGACTGCTGTCACGGATACGGGTGCGACGTCGACGCCACCGGTCGACGGCACCACCTCGAAAACGATCACGGGCTACTCGAGTGAAGCCGCTGGCATCTCCTCGGCTAACCAGTTCGTCGCCGGTGAGACCGTTATCGAGGCTGCCCCTGGGGTTCTCGAGGGGACGGTGACGATTCCCCGATTGACGCCGACCGACGAACGAATCGCGGATCGAATCGAATCGCTGGTCATGGATCTGCGTCCCATCTGGAGCGACGCCGCCGAAACGCTGCCCTTCGGTGACGGCCAGGACGACTGGTCAGTTCTGGATGCCCTGGAGCGCCACGGCGTCTCCAGGTCGGCCCGCGTCGACGCCTGGATCGATCCGCAGTTCGCTCCGGACGATGCGAAGGCGCTCGAGTCGTTCCTCAAATCGCGTGAGTTGACCCAGTTCGATCCGCGACTCGCGCATCTGGTCCTCGAGCAGGCCGGGGACGGGCCGACGGTCGCTCCCTACGAGATGGTCGACGGACAGATCAGCGTGTTCCTCAACCTTCTCACCGCCGAATCGATCACCGATCTACGGACGCTCACGTTCGAGGTCGATCCGTCGGTCATCGATCCGACCGGGTTCGATGACCCGCTCGCCGGTCACTGGGACCAACTGCCGACAGTCGGCCAGCGGGCCGCCCTGTTCGCCGTTCTCGAGGAAGCGGACGACCCCGTGGGATTGCTCGAGGGACTGTTGGACGACGATGCCGGAGTCTCAGGCGAGAAACTCTCGCTCGCCGCATCGTTCGCGGCGAACCCGGCGTACGGGGAAACCGGCGTCCTGCGATCACTCGCCCGGATGCTGTTCTATCACGGCCTCCAGCGGGAGTATCTCGAGGCACGCCTTCGAATGGGCGTTCTGTTCGACGACCTGCCCATTTCCGGGCCTGACTTTACGGCCATGGGCCATCCGTTTATTACCGTCTTCGAGTCGCCGTACGCCGAGTTACTCGAAACCAATGCGCCCGACGAGCTGGTCGATGCGGTGTGGGGAACGAACCGGACCGACGGTGCTGTCGAAGCTGAGTCGCCAGTGGGTGACGCGAGTGGGAGCGCGCCGATAACTGATCCGGGACTCGGTTCGGACGTCACCGCGAACGACGTCGAATTTTCCTACGACGATTTCTCGGAGACCGAATCGAGTGCGGCTGCGGACGACGGGTCAAGCAGTAGCACGTACCAGGGAACGTCGTTTCAATTCGATACGGTCGGGCAGGCAGCCGTCGACACGAAACTGTCGGAAGCTGCTCTGCAAACGACGATCGCAGAGCCGGCAACGGCGGAGACTTCGACCGGTACCGGAGCCAACAGCTACAACGCAGTCGAACTGGGCGGGCAGCACGAGGAACTGAGCGAGCACACACTCGATACTGACGTTCTATTCGGTGATCCGACGTACGCCGATCTGCTCGAGAAAATCGCCGACGACGACGCGACGACGACGGCACTCGATCCGCGGCTGAGCGAGTTCACCGATAGCCTCGCGCACCTCCAGTCGTGTGAACCGAGCCAAATTTCCACGTTGATCGGGGAGAGCCTCGATCTCGCGAGTCACCGCCTCGACGCCTGGTGGACGTCGCTGGCGACCAAACGACTGTTCGAACTGCGCGAACGCCAGCGCGTGGGCGAAGCGGCCTTCGACGCCTGGGACGTCGACCGGTACGACGCCGACGACGTTCGCTCTCGAGTCGATCCGTCGCTGCTCGGCGGACTCGACCTGGAGGACGGGGACTCGGCAGGCGAGGCGACCGCGTCCGGAGACGAACCCGAATCGGACGATTCGAGTGACGTGTTCGGCGAGGCTCGAGACGATTCGCTGCCGGAGGCCGGCCTTTACGTCGGCGGCTACGGTGTCGTGACCGATCTCAAACCGACGCTCGAGGACTCGCCGACGTACGTTCACACGCCCTCCGAACAGCAGGCGACGACGGCAGCCCTGTTGCGTAGCGGCTACCTGGCGGGTGAAGAAGACGACGGCGAGAACCTCCTCGCGCTGGACCTCTCGCCCGAGCGCACCCAGGACGCAAAGTGGCTTATCGACGGCGTCAAACGCGGGCAATCGCTCGGCGAACTCCTCGGGTACCGTTTTGAACGGAGACTCCACGAGGTGACGGTGCAGCCAGATTCGCCTAACTTGATGCAGTATCGACAGCCCCTCCGCGAGGCGTTCCCCGCCGTACTTGGGGGACTCGAGTACGCCGAAGAGGCTATCGATCCCGCGGAAGCCGGCCGCCGACGCGAACTCGCCAGGAGCGACGTCCTCGACGGCTATCAGCTGATTCGTCACTGGGACGACGACTTTTTCGAGAGCGCGGCTGCAACCGAGTTGCCACCGTCCGACTCTCCGGCCCACGACGAACTGACGAAACTGGTCGAGGAACTCGAGGACGACGTCGATGCCGTCAGCGACATCCTCATCGCCGAAAGCGTTCATCAACTCGGGAAGGGCAACCTCGAGGACGCGAGTGTTTCACTCGAGGCCCTTGCGACGGGCGCTCAGTTACCCGAGCCGACGGTGACCTCGTTGCCCCGAACGGAGACGGGACTGACACACCGCCAGCTCGTCTTGCTCGAGGCCGACGAGGACGTGGCCGACCCGACCACGACACAGTTACGGGCGGTTGCCGAACCGTCGCTCGAGGCGTGGGCGGAAACCCTGCTACCCGACCCGTCGACGGTCGGTTGCCAAGTGCGTTGCCGATGGCGAGCCTTGACGACCGATGCGGTCACCGGCGAGGAGACGACGACCACGGAGACGGCGGAAACGGCGGTGACGATAGCCGATCTCGATCTGGCCGCTCTCGACGTCCTCGCGCTCGCTCAGGACGCCGAACAGGAGGGCAACTCCGAACTCGAACAGCGGATCGCGTACTACGTTCGGCGACACGCCCTCGACGTGCCCGCCGATGCGACGCTCGAACTCGCGCTCACCGAACCGGGCGAGGCAGCGGTGAGCGTCGCCGCGCTGATCGAAGCGGGTCGGAGCCTCTCGTCGCTGATCGACGGCGGGCGGGCCGCCGACGGAACGGACCTCACGCATCCAGCCGAGACGCCAGCGGCGGGCTACGACGAGGCCACACTCGAGACGTTGACCGACCGCGGGAACGCCGTTCACGACCGCCTCGAGTCGATCGGCGGACTGCTTCTCGATCGGCTTCCAGCCGTTGGCGTTGACGGCGAGGCACTCGTGAACGCGCCGGGTCTCGAAGCGGTCGAGGATACCCCTGCGCCGACGGAACCGAACGGCACTGCCGATCCGGGCGGCGATGACTCGGCAACCGACGATCCGATCGACGAGGATCGGGCGCTGACGACGCGCGCCGACGCCGTTTCGGTGGCCGTCGAGACGGTCTTCGAGGAGAGCTACGTGGCCGAGATCGACGAGGCCCTCGCTGCCCTCGAGGCCGCCGATATCACGGGGGCGTTCGATGCGCTCGCGAGTGCGTTACCGGCCGGCGTCACGGACGAGGAAGCGGTGGCCGCCGATCGGATCGTCTTCGCCGACACGGGGCAAACCATTCGCGGTTCGATCGGATCGATTGCGGTACCGCCCGGAGTCGCGGGGAACGGTGATGGCAACTCGAGTGATGATGACGGTTCGAGCGATGGCGATGACGAGGATGACAGCGACGATGGAAGCGGGGACGACGACGGATCGGGAAGTGGAGACGATGGGAACTCGGGCGATGACGACTCGAGCGACAGTGACGACTCGGACGGTGACGACTCGACTCTCACGGCCACCGCCGAACACGATTACGGACTCGGGACGCCGTCCTGGATCGGGGCACAGGACCTCGACCTCCGCGAACCGCGGACGTCGGTCGATCTCGATGAGCTGACTGGCCCCGGCGGCGCCATGTTCGGGGAAACAGTCGACATTGACGACTCCCTCGGAACTGACCTGCAAGATAGCAGTTTCATGACCACGATGATGGCGTCCGAGCCAGACGTCGATAACGGGGATTCGAGCGACGACAAAGGTTCGAGCGACAACGGTGGTTCGAACAGTGACGAGAACTCGAGCGATGACGACGCAGGTAGCGACGCTTCAGGATCCGATGATGGTGCCCTCGAGACCACCTTCGACGGTTCGACCCTCGAGGTCGTCGTCTGGGGAGTTTCTGGGATCGAACCGGTCTGGAAGACGGCGACGGCGACGGTCGAGAACGGACGGTTCACTGTCACGATTGACTTCGACGACGTCGAACCCGGTACCTCGCTCTCGATCGCTGGCTTCGTCGACTCGACGCTCGTCTACAGCGCGAGCGGTCACGTCCTCGAGGTGACCGAGAGCGGCGTCATCGACGACAGCAAAGACGTTCTCGAGGCCAATCGCGACAGTCTCGGGGCGCTGTGCTGGCTCGCGGCCGTCCGCGAAGCGGTGGTTCTTGCGGACGAATCGGGAGCGGGTGGGGAAGACGGCGACGCTGCGGCCGGGAAACCGCTTGCGACGCTCGCTACAGCACTCGAGCGGCTCGATTTCGACGCTGTCGCTACAACAGCCGCTGAAACCGAGACGGTCTCGCCAGCGAGCGCCGACGCCATCGCCGCGCTCGTCGACCTCGAGTCGGTCGACCTCGCCGCGTTCGTCGACGCGATCGAACCGGTGATCGACGTGGCTCGCGTACTCGGTCTCGACGAAGCGTTCGACGTGATCGGCCGGGACGACGGCCATCTCGAGGCGCGAATCGCGTCGGTTCGACGCTACCGGGCGGTCGGTGACGTTCGGCGACGGCTCCGACGGGTTGCCGACGACGCGAGCGCCCTCGGGGCCGGGGTCCCCCCGCGGGCGCTCGCATACGACCAGGGAGTCGCGGCCGCTATCGAGTCGACGCCGGAGCCGACCGTGACGGCTCGAGCGATCGACGCGCTCGTTCACTCGCCAGCATGGGCCGTTATCGCACTCGAGGACGCGGTCGATCGACCGGCGCTGACGCTCGCCCGACTCAGCGCGTGGGTGTTCGACGGCTCGGTAGCCGAACTGGCTCTGGAGGGGGCGAACGGTGAGAGTTCGGACGATGCGGGTGATTCGGGCGAAGGGGATGACAATGGAAGCGACGCCGAAGACAGTACAACACCAACCGAGGGCGTCGACCACCACGCGGCGCTCGTCGCGGACCTTCGGGCCATCGCCGCGGCGAGCGTCGATCTCGAGGGGCTGTTCGACGGCGTTTCCTCAGATGTGACAGCGACCGAAGACGGGTTGAACGCGCTCGCCGACGAGATCGAAGCCAACCCGGTCGACGCCAGTTCGGCCGCCAGCCCCGTCGACGCGACGACGACGATTACGGCCGACGTCGACCCCGCGGCGACGCAGGCGACGACGACGCGAGCGTTGCTTTCCGCCGTCGAGACGGCGGACCCCGATCCGGCGACGGCGCTCAGGGAGGCCGTTCTCGAGGGGCTACGTGAACCGCTGCTGGCAGCGTCGTTCGCCGGCGTCTATGGCGCGGTTCCGTCGGCACCCGTCGGGGCGACCGTGAGCGACGAGCGGACGCTGCGAACACAGGCAGTTGCCGTACTCGGGGAACTCGACGAACGGCTGCTGGCGGCGTCGGCCCTCGATCCGAGACGGAGCGAGTCGCTCACCGGCCAGCCACTTCCCCAGCAAGTCGAGACGCAGCGAGACCGACTCGAGAGATTGCTCGAGGACGTCACCGTGCTGATTCCGTTCACGCCGGATAACGGCCTGACGCTACGGGAGACGTTCTCCGGGACGTCGATGCCGGAGTTGGCCGGTCCGCTGTCCATGGAAACGTGGCTTCAACGGATCGCACAGGTTCGCGACCGACCGGCGACGTTCCGGGACGGGCTCTCCTATGCCGAGGCGTTGACCGGCGAGTTCCACCGTGATCTGACCGTCGGGCAGTTGCCCTACGACCCGGAAGAGCCCTGGATGGGGGCCGATGGCGTCGAACCGAAGCACAACTATCTGTCTTTGGTCGCTCAGTTCGGCCCCGGGCTCGAGCCGGTCGATGCTAACAGTCGACTGACGGCCCTCTTCGTCGACGAGTGGGTCGAAACGGTCCCGTCGTCGACCGAACGAACGGGGCTTGCGCTGCAGTGTGAAGACCCCGGAAATCGGCCGCCGCAGTCGGTTCTGCTCGCGCTCCCGCCGGAAGATGAGTCCTGGTCGCTCGCGTCGCTGGTGGGTGCCGTCACCGAGACGATGACCTACGCTCGGTTGCGAGCGGTCGATCTCGACGACCTCGCCCACCCGGCCGCGGGGGATTCCCGGTCGCTGTTCCCGGCGATATATCTGCCGAACGACGGAGGTATCGATCGGCCCCGGACCCCGTCGGTCAACGTCGATGCGATCGACTGGTACGACCAGGAGTACGATCCGTCGCTGCTCGACAGGCACGTGTTCGAGTCGCCGAAAGCTATCCTCGAGAGCCTCGAAACGCTCGGCGTCGAACTCCACTACGATGCGGAGGCCGACGGGGGTGGTGCCTGATGAACCGAAACCGATCTCACTGGGCTCGACTCGCACCGACGTCCCGGAGTACGGACATCGAGACGGGATTGCGCGCTAGCGTCCATGACCCGCTGTGGCTGTTGAGTCGCCAGTGGCAACTCGCAGAGTTCCGCGGTGCGGATGCGGGCACGCCAGTCGACGTGTCGGTGACGACCGAACGCGATCCGTTCACCGCCGTCCACCTCCACGGTGACGGTGCGGCCGGCGCGGCGGATTCGGTCCCCTACGATGGCGGACCGCTCGAGCCACTGATCGAACGCGAACCGGTCGTCACGGAAGGCGGTTCGCCCTCGGGGCGACTCGCCGCCGAAGCCGGTACCCGGTTCCGGCGACTCCTGATGGAGACAGGTTACGGCGAGTACACTCCCGAGGACTTTCCGGCCGCGCTACACCTCGAAGCGCCGCCCGAGGCGATGGAATCGGCCGACCGCCGCTATTTCCGCGTCATGGATGGCCGGGCGCTCGACGGCCGAGCGATTTACGCGGCGCTCGAGGACGCCTGTCCCAATCTGGATGCGGTCACTGCGGAGGCGGACGCTAGCACCGATCCCTGGACGAATGCGTCGGTCGAGAAGTTACCGCTTCCGACTGGTGGGTCGGCAACGGACAGCTATCAGGAGGCCGCCCTCGAGTTCGCTCGCTGGTATCTTACGCTGTACGACGAACCGAACGCGGAAACGGGGAGCGCGTGGCGGCCGACGCGACTCGAGTACGATGCCTCGGTAACGACCGGCGCTGGCGAGACGGCTGGCGCTTTCGACGTGTCGGCATACCCGGGGGGTCGCCTCGACCGTGACGATTTCGTCCCGGTGGAGGAGACGGACTCGTCGTCGGCGAGTGGTGGCTCGAGCGGCGGTACGACATCGGGGAGCGAAGTCGACTCGAACGACAGCCAGTCCGAGACGCCTGGAGACGGCTCGGCGGAAACGGGGGGTTCCGACGACGAGTCTGTCACGATCACCGAAACCGTCTCCGGCTGGCCGACCCAGATTAACTTCCCGGGGATGCCAAACCGTCGCTGGTGGGAGTTTTCGGACAGTTCGCTGGCTTTCACCGACCTCTCAGCTGACGGCGTCGGCCTCGCGACCGTCATGATCCTCGATTACGCCGTCGAGTTCGGTGCCGACTGGTATCGGTTGCCACTCGAAATGCCCGTGGGCTCGTACGTCCGGGTCATCGACTGTACGGTGACAGATACGTTCGGCATCGAACTGACGGCCGGGCCCGTCGACGACGACTGGCGGTGTTTCCGATCGGAACTCCCCGCCCACGACGAACCGGGATTACTCCTGCCGCCAACCCTGTCGAACGTCACCAGCAGCGATCCAGTGGAGGAAGTCGCCTTCGGCCGCGACGAGATGGCGAATCTCGTCTTCGGCCTCGAGCGCGTCGTCGAGGGTCCCACCGGCGACCCCGTCGACCGGACGGAGTTCTTGGCCCCCGAACTCGAGATCGAATCGGTGCAGATGGCCGCTGATCCCGACCGGGAGTACGTCACCTTCGACAACCCGGGCGAAGACACGCTCGACGTTAGCGGCCACGTCGTTCGCGCAGTGTATGCCGACGGTGATGGCGATACCGACTCGAGCGAGGAAACCGTGACCGACGTATTCGCCTTCGGTGATCTGACGATCGGGCCCGGCGACTCGATCACGCTGTTTAGCGGAACGGCACCGACCGAAGCCGACCTTTCAGCCGGGATGAGTGCCCCCGTCTGGCGCGATGCGGATGCACTCGACGTGTACGCACTCGAGGGTGCTTCAGCAGACGACAGTGACGGTTCGCAGGATGACGGTGCAGAAGACGATCCGCTCGGACCGGTTGACGGGCGGTTGATCCGTCGAAAACTCTTGCAATCACCTGACGCGGACGGTGCCTACCGCCTCGCGACGTCGGTCCCGCCCTACTGGTTCCCGTTCACGATGGATCACGACCCTGCGGATCCGCCGACGGTGGCCAATCCGGACGTCCCCTATCGTCTCCGGCAGGCGCTACTGCTCGATGCCGACTCCCTCGATGCACCGCTTTCGGCGATTCCGCGCCCGGAGGGACAGATTCTCGATCCGGATCCGTCGACGTTACCGGCGTCCGTCGAGGACGTGGACGCCGAGGACCAGCCCTTCTGGCTGTACGAAGAGGAGGTTACGCGAAGCGGCTGTGAAGTCTCCCGTCGCTACCAGCTCGCTCGCTGGACCGACGGCTCGACACATCTCTGGGTGGGTCGACAGGCTACGAACGGGGCCGGTGAACTCGCCAGTGGCCTTCGATTTGACATCCTCGACGACATCGGAAAACCTGACCGCTGATCAGCGCGATATCGACTCGGTGTCTTCTGAGACGACGGCGTCGACCTCTTCTTTGGTGACGAGGGCGACGTCACCGGGAATAGTCCGCTTGAGTGCCGCGGTCGCAGCGGCGTACTCGAGTGCGCGTCCCACGTCGTTGCCAGAGAGTCGTCGGGCGATGAACGCACCGGTGAAGGCGTCGCCGGTACCGATGGGGTCGACGGTTTCGGTCTCGTAGGCGCCGTGGTCGTGGACGACGTTATCGTGCCAGGCGAGTGCGCCCTGGTCGCCGCGCGTGACGACGACCGTTCGGAAGTCGAACTTCGAACCGAGTTTGTGAGCCAACTGTCGTGGGTCGCCCTCGTAGCCGAGGACGGTTCGGGCGTCTCGAGCGGCGATGACGAGAATGTCGATACCGGGGAACAGTTTCGTGAGTGTCTTTCGAGCCTCTTCTGGCGTCCAGAGTTTCCGACGGTAGTTGAGGTCGAACGCCGTCGTTGTATCACCCTGTCGGGCCGCTTTGAGCATCTGGGCAGTCGTCTCCCGCAGCGTTGGCGAGAGCGCCGGCGTGATGCCGGAGGTGAAAAACACGCGTGCGTTCTGGATGAGATCGATGTCGAACTCCTGTGGTTCGGCGGTCGTAATCGCCGCGTTAGAACGGTCGTACACGACGTTCGTCCCCCGCGGTTTGCCACCGTGCTCGAGGTAGTACGTCCCCTGTCGGCCTTCGTCACTCCAGACGATGTCCGTGTCGATGCCGTACTGCTCGAGTTCGCCGACGACGCGTCGGCCGAGCGGTGAGTCCGGGAGCTTCGAGGTCCACGTCGAGACGGCTCCGAGGCGTTCGGCGGCGACGGCGACGTTGCTTTCAGCGCCCGCTGCACGCACTTCGAGTTCGGAGGCGGTCTCGAGGCGTTCGTGTCCGGGCGGCGAGAGCCTGAGCATCGTCTCGCCGAAGGTGACGAGATCGCTCACGCACTGTCCTCCTGGGCCGTTCGATCGGTTCCCTGTGTTTCGGTCATGTGTGTGCCAACGAAGGGGTGCAGTATAAGTTGTGGCGGTCGGTCAATGGTGGCAATTCTTGTGGCGGTTCCCGGAGGGAGGCTCGAGCCTGGGTACGCCGCCGGTGGCGACGGGAGCGGTTGTATCCTCGGGAAAATACCTGACCGCTACTCAGCACGGGGTCGGGGTCAACGAAAGGGAGTACCTGCAGCGTCCAGGTGGACCGAACCATCATCTATCTCTTTACTATCAATAGTGTAGTCAAACGTCTCGAGCAATCGAAGGCTGGTTTCGACGTGTGCCGTTGGGTCCGGTATCCGGAGCTGGCCGCCCCCGATGGCCAGGTGCTCGAGTAACTGGTCTCCGAGGTACCGATCGACCGTTCCTGGTGTCTCGAGTAACTCGAGGGCTTCGTCTGCGGCTTCTTCACCCACGCGTTCTGCCGGCTTGCCCGGTTCTCCAAGTGCTGACGCCCCGGCGAGTGGCCAGAAGTGTTCGGTCGTCGAACTCGATTTTTCGGCGGCTGAACCGACGGCAAACTCGAGGGCGATCACGATCACTGAGCCCGGACATCTGGTCTGGGCTGTGGTTTCGACACGCTCGCGAATCGGGACGGTGTCGTCGCCGTTCCCGTCTTCTTCACTCCATCTCGAGGAAAGCTGCAACCGCTCGAGCGCACCCCCGGCCTGTCGTTCGGCGACGTTCGCATCGGCCAGCGAATCGGCTTCCGTCGAGAAGACGGCAATTCCCGTCAGCGGTCCCCGTCGCTCGAGGGACAGTGGCTGGAACGTCGAGGGAGCCACCTGCAGCCGAAGGCGACCCCCACCGGCGGGATAGAACCCTCTTCGTTCGACCTCGAGGGCGGCCTGCAGACCGTGGCGTCGCAACAGCGGGAGTTTGACCCGTCGAAAGTAATCGACCGACGGTGACCACTTCACGTCGGTGCCACCGGTCGCGGTGACTGCCAGTGGGGCCTCGAGTCGCGCCGCGAGGGACAAGAGGGTATCGAACAGGAGGGTGAGACTGCCGGCCGTGCCGACGCTGACGTGGTACTCGCCGCCCGAAATTCCGCTCGCTGTGGACGGATCGAACTCGACCGTCTGTGACTCGAGTTCCGCACCCGTGACGTCGGCGTCACAGACGTCGGCCATCGTCTCGACGGCAGCCAGATGCTGGTTTGCGAGACCCGGCGTCGGTCGGTCACCGCGGATGTGCTCGAGACGGACTGGCTCGTTCTCCAGTGCCGAAAGCGTGAGCGCCCGGCGAAGAAACTGACCGCCAGCATCGCTGCCATCGAGGGTGTGCATATCGAATCGTCGCTATCGGACGGGAAAATCCTTGTTGTGGAATGCGTTCCGTTCACACCCGAGGTCGCTGATTTCGTTCCCGTTTGAGAGTGTACAATTCGTTCACACACGAGCTATTATCTCGAGTGTTCAGCTGCCGTCATCACCCGCCGTGGCCCGGATAATCCCGCTCGAACCGGTCCTCGAGGTCGCCGTAATCGAACTGGATAATCACGGGTCGGCCGTGCGGGCACGCGTAGGGGTTGGTGCACTCGTCGAGCGCCGCAAGCAGGTCGACCATCGACCCCTCGGTCAGTGAGGTGTTGCCCGTAATCGAGGGGTAACACGCCAGGTCGCCGAGGAAGGCGTCGGCCAGCGCGTCGACCGTTTCCGCGCCCGCGTCGTGGTCGCCCGAGACGAACGAGGCCAGCACGTCTCGAAGCTGGGTCGGCTCGAGCGTCTTTTCGAGGACGGCCGGAACGGTCGTGACGGCAACCGTTCGGTCGTCGGTCCGATCGGCGTAAAAACCGAGTCTCGAGAGCGCGTCCCGATAGGTTTCGAACGCTTCGGCTTCGATGGCCGTCAACTCGAGTTCGACGGGCGAAGCGAGTGCCTGTGCGGTCGGGTCATCGTCGAACGCCCGCTGCAGTCGTTCGTAGTTGACTCGCTCGTCGGCGGCGTGCTGGTCGATCAGGACGAGTCCGTCCGGGCTCTCACAGACGAGGTAGGTCTCCGAGAGTTGGCCGAGTATGCGCAACGGTGGTAGGTTCTCGTAGGCGGTTTCCTCGCCGGTTGCCGTGTCGCCCGAAAGCGTCTGCTGTGTCTCCTCCCCGGTGAACTTCCGGTCGGCTGTGACGTCGGGACCGCCGGCGATGTCGCTCGAGGGTGTGGTTTCGTCGATCGCTTCCGAATCGGTGGTTTCGACCGGTTTCTCCGACGTGGTGCCGGCCTCGTCACCTCCTGCCCATCGCTCGTGCAAATTGCGATCAGGGGTGCTCGAGTCGGAAGTGGCTGAACTCGCTTTTGAACCAGACACACTCGAGTCCGAAGTGGTTGTACCCGAATCCGACGGTGTTGTACTCGAGTCCGACGGTGTTGTCCCTGCTCCCGCCGAGCTGGTATCCGTCTCGGTGGTCGTCTCCGGACTCGATTTCGCACTCGGGGGTTCGGATTCGGTACTCGAGGGCGAAGATTCGGCACCTGAGCGTTTGGGTTCAGCACTCGAGATTGAAGATTCGGCAGCACTGTCCGCGCTCGTCTCGAGGGCGGTCTGGCGGTCCGGCTGGATGTCGGTTTCGTCGGGTGCAGAGCGGCCCCGCGGTGCCCGCGATCGGAGCAAACCGTGCTCGAGCAGGGCGTCTTCGACGGCCGACTGGACCGCCCGTCGGACGGCATCGTCGTCGTCGAAGCGTACCTCGCGCTTTCGCGGGTGGACGTTCACGTCGACGGCGTCGCCGGGAACCTCGAGGAACAGGACGACGAAGGGGTACCGACTCCCGCCGAGTTGCCCGCCGTAGGCGTCCATGATGCCTTCACGGATGGCGCTCGAGGTGACGGCCCGTCCGTTGACGTACGTCGCGAGGTACTCGCGGCTCGAGCGGTTGGTCTCGGGGTGTGATACCGTTCCGGAGATGGACTCGAGGGGGCCGACCGGGAGGTCTTCGTCCGCGTCGACTGCTATCATCGACTGGGCGACGTCCCGTCCGTAGACGGCGAGTATCGCGGCGAGCAGGTCGCCCTGTCCCGTCGTGGCGAACACTTCGCGGCCGTCGTGACTGAGCGAGACGGCGACGTCGGGGTTGGCCAGTGCGTACCGGGTGACGATTCGGTTGACGTGAGCGAACTCAGTGGCGGTCGTCTTGAGAAACTTTCGTCGAGCGGGCGTGTTGTAAAACAGGTCCGTTACCTCGACCGCCGTCCCCTCGGGACAGCCGGTCGGGTTCACCGACATCACCTCGCCACCCTCGTAGACGAGTTCGGTTCCGGTCGGTGGCTCGCCGTCGACGCGGTCGGCTCGCAGTCGGCTTCGAATCGTGAGCTTCGACACCGAACCGATCGTGTGCAGCGCCTCCCCGCGGAAGCCGAGGGTTTCAACCCCCGATTCGAGGTCCTCGAGGTCGGTGATTTTGCTGGTCGTGTGCTGGCGCACGGCGGCTCTGAGGTCGGCTTCGGTCATACCGTGACCGTCGTCGGTCACGCGAATCGAGTCGGTGCCGCCGGCTTCGACGGCGACTTCGACGCGTGATGCACCCGCATCGAGGCTGTTCTCGAGCAGTTCTTTGACGGCGCTGGCTGGCCGCTCGACGACCTCGCCGGCGGCGATACGGGCGACGGTGTTCTCGTCGAGCTGATGAATCCTGGTCCCGCCTGGTCCGCCACCGTCATCCGTCCCGTCGCTCGGTGTCTCCGTCATGGCTCACCCCTCCACTGTGTCCACATCGTTGTACGCGTCCGTTCGGTGAGAGACCGTCGTGTGTGTCCGTGCGGGCTCGAGCACCTGTGGGTCCTCGAGTCGCTGGTGCAGAGTCATGTGCAGTTGTTTCAGAGCGAGCCCAAAAGGGTATCGACGAGGGTCGTCCGAACGGGTGGATGTATCGGTGCTGGGTGCGAACGCTCGTGCATGGACTCGAGCGAGAGTGGAGAGCAGATCGACCCGGCGGTGAGCGACGCGATTCGGACGCTGGGAAACGATTGTCGACTCGAGATACTGTTCACGCTGGCTGAGCAGGAGTGGGAACTCAAACGACAGGGACACACGCTGTCGTTTACCGAACTGTACGAGCGAAGCGACGTGGAGAGTACCTCGCAGTTTTCGTATCACCTCACACAGCTCGTCGGAACGTTCGTCGCGGAAACGTCGGAGGGCTATCGGCTCACTTACGCCGGCGAAAAAATCGTTCGCACGGTTCGGTCAGGACTGTACGAGAGCACGCCGTCGTTCGAAACGGTCGAGGTCGATGGCACGTGTCCGTTCTGTCGTGAATCCGCGCTCGTCGCGGACTCGAGGGACGAACGATTCATTATCCGTTGTTCGGCCTGTGACTCGACGCTGTTGGCAGATGCGTTCCCACGAAGCCAGGCTTCGGGCCGATCGCCTGCCGAAATCGTTGCCAGTTTCGGCACACGTCTCTGGAGTGCCGCTATCTCGGTTAAGGGTGGGGTTTGCCCGGAGTGTTACGGCCCCATCGATATCGACGTCGACACACGGGAAACGGACGATATGGCTTTTCATACGCTGTCGAGCACCTGCCAGCAGTGCCGGATGGTCGTTCACTTCCCCGTCGAAATGCTGGCCACGTTTCATCCAGAAATCGCCACGCTGCGTCGCAACCGAGGTATCACGCTCCTCGAGACACCGCTCTGGGAACTCCTCGGGTACTTTACCGGTGACGACTGGACGACAGAGATTCGATCACGCTCACCACTCGAGGTCGTTTTCGAAATCGACGTAAACGGGGAGCAAGTCCGTCTCGAGGTGGACGACACACTAACCGTACGACGGCGAGGAAATTCCACGACATACTAACCGTACGTCGACAGGGTAGTCCCACGACACACTAACCGTACGTCGACAGGGTAGTCCCACGACACACTAACCGTACGATGGCGAGATAGTTCTACAGTTCCACAGCGTGAGTCACGTGCATGCCTCTCGAGGTTTCAATTACCCCTACTGCTGACACACGTCTCTCGTTTGTACAACTGTTTCACTCAAACAATTTTGAGTAGTCTCACTGCCAATATGTCGCACCAATAACAATATTTTTGAGGGCGCCAGACGAGAGGGATGACATGAACAACAGTGCGCGTTGTATCCGAAGACGGTATTCGGCGGAGGGTAGTTAACATGGCTGCGATAGAACTCGAGGGATTGACGAAGCACTTCGGCGACGTCGTGGCGGTCGACGACTTGGACCTTACGATCGAGGAGGGCGAAATATTCGGCTTCCTGGGACCGAACGGGGCCGGGAAATCGACGACCATCGATATCTTGCTCGATTTCACGCGTCCGACGGCTGGTAGCGCGACCGTACTCGGCCACGACGCACAGGCCGAGAGCCTCGCCGTGCGACAACGAACCGGCGTGTTGCCCGATGGCTACCACGTCTACGACCGACTCACCGGCCGTCAGCACATCGAGTTCGTGTTGGAATCGAAGGCGGTCGACCAGGATATCGACGCCTTGCTCGAGCGTGTCGGCATTCTCGAGGCTGCCGACCGGAAGGCAGGTGGCTACTCGAAGGGGATGACCCAGCGACTCGTCCTCGCGATGGCGCTCGTGGGCGACCCGGACCTGCTCGTGCTGGACGAACCGTCCACGGGACTCGACCCCAACGGTGCTCGTGAGATGCGCGATATTATCCGGAGGGAAAACGACCGTGGCACGACCGTCTTCTTCTCGAGTCACATCATGGAACAGGTCGAAGCCATCTGTGACCGGGTGGCCATCATCAATCGCGGGCAACTGGTCGCGGTCGATACCGTCGACGGCTTGCGAGATGCCACCGAGACGGCCACGACGATGTGGATTTCGGCAGCCGACGTGGACGAGGAGATGCTGGCGACGGTGGCCGACTGCGAGGGCGTCACCAACGCCGTTTACGAGGGCGGGCAGGTCGTGGTGACGCTGTTCGGTGGCTCGAAGTACGACGTGCTGCAAACCCTCGATTCCGCGGGAGCCACCATTGCCGATTTCAGTGTCGACGAATCCTCGCTCGAGGACCTGTTCGTGCAGTACACGATCGAAGAGCAGGAGGTGCGGGCATGAGCTGGATCGCCGTCGCCAAGAAGGACTTCCGCGATGCCGTTCAGTCTCGAGCGCTATGGGCCTTGCTGGCCGTCTTCGTGCTGTTTTCGGTCATGACTACGTACGCCTACGTCGAGGTGCCGGAGGCGTTCGGTGCCCAGTCCGGCGAGGTTTCGTTCGCCGGGATGGTCTTTTTCCTGGCAGGTATTACCGGACTCTTCGTCGCACTTGCGGCCATCGTCGTCTGTTACAAGTCAGTCGCTGGTGAGCGAGAACTGGGGAGCATCAAACTGCTCCTTGGATTGCCCCACACTCGTGGCGAGGTGTTTCTCGGGAAAGTTGTCGGTCGAGCGGCCGTCATCGCGGTGACCCTCGGCATCGGACTCCTGATCGGTGTCGGCTTCGGAGCGCTCTTGCTGGGGACGATTCAGGTCGTCCCGGTCGTCCTCTTCGTCATGACGGCCGTCCTGTTCGCCGGCGTGTACGCAACGATCATCGTTGGCCTTTCGGCGACGACAGGGTCGACGTCTCGAGCGACCACGCTCGCACTCGGCTTTTTCGTCGTGTTCGAACTCGCCTGGGACGTCGTCCCACTCGGTGTCGTCTACGTCGCCAACGGGTTCTCGATGCCCCAGCAGATGCCCGACTGGGTCTTTCTCGTGATGCAGATTCCGCCATCTTCGGCGTACTTCTCGTCGCTCGTCGCGTTGCTACCGGCGTTCGCTGACGAAGCGAACGCCCAGACGCAGGCTGCGGGGTTCGATGCGTTCTACGCGACACCGGAAATCGGCTTCGTCGTCCTCGCACTGTGGCTCATCGTCCCGCTGGCGGTTGGCTACGTTCGCTTCAATTCGACGGACCTCTGATCGCGGTCAGTCGTCCAATGTCGCTTGCCACTCCTGTACCCTGGCCAGTAACTCGACGGGAGACGTCGCGTTCACGTCGACCGACGAAAGCTCCTCGAGGACGGCCTTCGTGTCAGCGTCGATCGTCTCACCGGCGTCCGGTTCGGGTTCGCCGCCGTCGGCGTTCGCCGGCCCGCGAAAGCTCCCGCTCGAGACGTCGAACACTGTCTGGACGGGGTCGCTCGAGCCGCCCCCTTTGGCCTCGATGGCTTTCTCCTCGCGGAGTCGGTCGAGGACGTCTCGAGCGCGGTCGACGACCGGGTCGGGAACACCCGCGAGGCCAGCGACGTGGATACCGTAACTTCGGTCGGTCGGGCCGTCCCGGACGGTTCGCAGGAAGGTGACGTCGCCGTCCCGTTCGTCGGCCGCAACGTGGACGTTGGCGACTCTTGGCAGAGTGTCAGCGAGCCCGGTCAACTCGTGATAGTGTGTCGCAAAGAGCGTCTTCGCCCCGATTTCGTTGTGCAGATACTCGGTGGCCGCCCAGGCGATGGAGATGCCGTCGTAGGTCGCCGTCCCGCGCCCGACTTCGTCGAGGATGACGAGTGACTCCTCGGTCGCGGCGTGTAAGATGTTCGAGAGTTCGCTCATCTCGACCATGAACGTCGAGCGGCCCTGTGCGAGTTCGTCCAGCGCGCCGACGCGGGTGAATATCCCGTCGACGAGCCCGATTTCGGCCTCTCGTGCAGGGACGAAGCCACCGATCTGGGCGAGCAGGACGATACAGGCGACCTGTCGCATGTACGTCGACTTGCCGGACATATTCGGTCCTGTCACGAGCAGGAAGCCCCGGTCGTGGTCCATCGACACGTCGTTTGGGACGAACTCCGTCGTCTGTTCGACGACCGGGTGACGGCCCTGTGTGATCTCGAGCGCGTCGCCATCGTGTACCGTCGGCCGAACCCAGCCGTTCTCGGCGGCGTGACTCGCCAGACTCGCGAGCGCGTCGATCGTCGCCAGCGTTCTCCCGACGTCCTGTAACAGCGTCGCGTGGTCGGCCACGTCGGCTCGAAGCTCCTGGAACAGTTCGTACTCCAGTTCGCCGCGTTGTTCCTCGAGGCGCAGGATTTCACGCTCTTTGGCCTCGAGTTCGTCGGTAGTGAACCGTTTGGAGTTTTTGAGCTGTTTGATCTCCTCGTAGTGGTCTGGGACCTGGTCGGCGACCGAGCGGCCGACCTGGATGTAGTAGCCGTCGGTCTTGTTTCGGTCGACGCTGACGTGGCTCAGATCGTGTTCGCGCTTTTCTCGGTCGGCGAGCGTCTCGAGCCACTCGATGACGGCCTCGTGGCGGTCGATGAGGTCGTCGAGTTCGTCCTCGAACCCTCGAGCGAGCAACCCGCCCTGTCGAACGGTCGAGGGCGGATCGTCGGCCAGCGCCTCGGCCAGACGTTGTTGCAGGGCAGCCGCTTGGTCGCCATCCACCCGCCCGAGGATGTCGGTGAGCGGGGAACTCGCCAGGTCGGGCGTCGATTCGATACACTCGGCGACGCGGGGCAACACCGCGAGCGTGTCTCGCACCGAAAGCAGGTCCTGGGCGTCGGCACTGCCGTGGGTGGCTCGCGAGGCCAGTCGCTCGAGGTCGTATGCCTCGCCGAGTACCTCCCGGAGTTCGTCGCGAGCGAGCGCGCTAGCGGCCAGCGCTTCGACGCTTGCCTGGCGGGTTTCCAGCACCTCGAGCGAGCGCCGGGGTCGCTGGAGCCACTCTTTGAGTAGCCGGCCGCCGGCACTGGTCTCGGTGTGATCGATGGTCGCAAACAGCGACCCCGAGCGGTCGCCGTGCATCGTTTCGGTCAACTCGAGATTGCGCTGGGTGGTGACGTCGAGGGTTACGTGGTCGTCCCCACGGTGGGTCTGGAGGCGTGTCATCGACGCCAGCACACCGGCACCCGTCTCTTCGACGTAGGAGAGGACGGCACCGGCCGCCGACCGGGTCGCCTCGCTCAGTTCGAGTCGGTCGACGGTCTCGTCACCGAACTGCCCCCGGAGACGGTGTGTCGCCCGCTTCGGGGCGAACGATTCGGTGTCGGCGAGCGAGAGCCGCGCGTCGAGTCGGTCACGAAGCTGGGTGAGCAACTCGTCGTCGGTCCGCACGTGCGGGCCGGGGAGGATTTCAACGGGGTCGAACCGGTAACACTCGGTCATCGCCTCGTCGACGTCTTCGGCATTCGCAACGAGGAACCGACCCGTCGTGATGTCGGCAAAGGCGAGGCCGTACATCGCTTCGCCCGCGCTGGAATCGCCGCCCGTACTCGACCGTCCGCTCGAGCCAGTGCCCGCACCAGCGACGATGGCGGCCAGATACTGGGCGTCCGCGTCGCTCGTCTCGAGCAACGTCCCCGGGGTGACGACGCGGACGATTTCCCGTGCGTGGCCGTCGTCGGTTTCGTACTGGTCGGCGACGGCCACGCGATAGCCGCGTTCGACGAGGGCTTTGAGATACGGCGTCAGGTCTTTTAAGGGGACGCCGGCCATCGGATAGGACTGTCCCTGGGAGGATTTGGAGGTCACTTTGAGGTCGAGTTCCTCGCCGACGAGTTCCGCGTCGTCCCCGAAGAACTCGTAGAAATCCCCACACTGCATCGCCAGCACGTCGGCGTCCGTTTCCTCTTTCAACGCAAGAAACTCGCCGACGATCCCCGTCGCCTCGGTCATATACGCTCGAGTGTGTTCCGAGGAGTAAAGTCCTGCGGGTTGGGCGACTGCCCGGGTTGTCTCTCTCGTTCGAAGGTGGCTTGCCCGCGTGTCTCCGCTATCAGGTGGGCGGAATTCGTCGGGTCAGCTGGTTATATACCGTCGGACAGAGGCTTTGATAGACTGTCGCCGGGAACGTCCTCCAGCGAAACTATCAACCGTTCTGTCCGACGGTATCGTAGCCAGTGAATCGATGTACACACCGACCGCGACGCCCGCTTGCGAGAGGGTGTGCACTGACGTTCACTGGCTACTATAGCCGTCTTCTTGACCACTGGCAAGGTGATTGACCGCCCCGGGTCCCTGGCCGACGTCGTAGTATGCCGGGACGGCGGTCTCGAGGTGTTCGCCCCCTCGTTCGACGGCTGTCTCGAGTGAGTCTCCGTTGGCTAACCCGGCGGCGATCGCTGCCGCGAGGGTACAGCCCGACCCGTGGGTTGCCTCGGTATCGACACGTGGATGTGTGAACGCCCGCTCCCCCTCGTCGGTAACGAGCAGGTCCGTAATTTCGGGACCCGGAACGTGTCCGCCCTTGATGAGGGCTGCGCTAGCACCGTCCTCGAGTAACCGCTCTCCGGCCGTTCGTGCGCTCTCGATGTCGTCGACGGTAACCCCTGTCAACACGCCCGCTTCGTCCGCGTTCGGGGTGACCAGTGTGGCGTGTTGGAGCAGGGCTTCGTACGCGGTGATCCCTTCGAGGTCGATCAATCGGTCTCCCGAGGTAGCGACCATCACCGGGTCGACGACGAGTGGGACATCGAGGTCGGCCGCGTGCTCGGCGACGAGGTCGATAATCTTTCCGGTGGCAAGCATTCCCGTCTTCACCGCTCGGACGTCGAAGTCCTCGAGAGCGGCACGAATCTGCGCGTCGATTTCCTCGAGCGGGAGGACGAACGACGAGTCGACGCCGCGGGTGTGCTGTGCGGTGACGGCCGTGATTGCGGTCGTTCCGTAGACGCCGTGAGCGGCCATCGTTTTCAGATCGGCCTGGATGCCGGCCCCGCCGCCGGAATCACTGCCTGCGATAGTGAGACTGACGGGCGGGGAAACCGGTTCGGGTTGTTGCATACTCGGTGTATTCTACGGTGGTATTAATCACTCGTTCCCTTCGCCATCGAGGAGTCGGGCGTAGGCCTCCCACGAGGGGTCGGCAACCGGATGCTCGAGAGGGTCCCCGCTGGCGAGGACGGCGGGCGCGTCTTCGGAGTCACGAGGACGAACCGTTCCAATCTCGGCCACGCGAGTCTCTCGAGCCTCGAGGGCCTCACACACGTCGTTCACACTGTCTGGCTCGACGGCGATAAGGAGCGAGCCACAACTGGTCGCTTTCCAGGGGTCGAACTCGAGGGCGGCACACACTTCGGCCACGCCAGGGGCCAGCGGGACCGACTCACGGTCGACCCGAAACTGGGTGCCCGACCCCGCTGCCATCTCGTTCAGGGCCCCGGCGAGCCCACCCTCCGTGACATCGTGCATCGCCGTCACTGGCCCGGTAGCGGCCGCCGTGAGGGCATCGCGAACACAATAGACGTCCTCGAGTCGCGACTGAGCGGCTTCGAGCGTCGGCCCGGAAACCCCGACGCGGTCGCCAAAGAGCGTGCTCAAGAGTCCGACGGCCTCGGCGGCAGGCCCGGTCGTCAACAGGAGTCTGTCGCCGACTCGAGCCCCATCGGGCCGGATGACGTCCTCGTGATTCCCCACGCCGAGGACGGTCGCACCACCGACCCAGGGGTACGAACAGCCGCTGTAGCGGGCCGTGTGCCCGGTGACGACGGCGACGCCGAGGTCCGTACACTCCGTGTGGATGGTCTCCCAGACCGTGGCGAACGCTTCGTCGCTCATCTCCGGCGGGAGCGTAAAACAGATCGAGAGGTGGGACGGAGGGATTCCGCTGACGGCGACGTCCGCCAGAATCAGATCGAGGGCGAACCGGGCGGCCCGCTCGAGGCCGAGTTCCGGCAGTATCGAAATCGGATCAGTCGCCGTCACCAGCGCCTGTCCACCAACGTCGACGACCCCGAAGTCGACGCCGTGTGTCGGCCCGAGCGCCACGTCGTCGCGGCCAGCACCGAGGCGGGTAGCGATGTGGTCCTCGAAGAAGGAGCGATCTATCTTGCCGAGCGAGGGTTCGGTCACGGACGAGGATTCGAGTGGCGGTCGCTTAGCAGTGCTGTTTTCTCCTTTCGACGGGTTCGGTTACGAGCGACTTTTCCTGCGAGAGGACTCGCGCGAGAAAGGACTTTACCCTGACTCGTGGTGGGGTCCACCGCCATGCCATACCTCGAGTGTAACGGCGCGGAGCTGTACTACGAAACGAACGGCTCGGGCCCACCCGTCGTGCTGTTACACGGTGTGATGGCGAGTTGCCGCTTTTTCGAACCGCAGCTAACCGACCTTTCGGACGCGTTTCAGGTGAGTGCGCTTGACTACAGAGGCCACGGCCGCTCTGAAAAGACGGAGTTGGGGCATACGGTCGCCGAGTACGCTCGTGATCTCGAGGCTTTTCTGGAACAACGCGGTCTCGAGGAGGTCGTCCTCGTTGGCTGGTCGTTGGGCGCGTTCGTCTCCTGGGAGTACGTGGATCAGTTCGGAACTGACCGACTACGAGGGCTGGTCGACGTCGATATGGAGGCGACCCGTTTTCAGTGGGACGACTACGAATACGGGATCATCGACCTCGAGGGACTCACCGAGATCATGTCGCTGGTGCAGACGGATCGCTCGAGTCTCATCGAACGGATTACGAAGCAGGTGTACAAGGAGCCGCCGGACGCCGACCGGTGGGTCCTGCAGGTCGACGAACTCTCGAGAACGCCTGCTCCGATCAAGAGTGCGATCCTCTTCGATGCGAGTCTGTGTGACTATCGGGCGGTCCTCCCCGAAATAGACGTCCCGGCGCTGGTGTGTGCGGGTACCGACGAAAAACGTGGCACCGTCGCCTCGGTGAAAGCCGTCGCCGACGCGATGCCCGATGCCACGTTCGAACGATTCGAAGACAGCGGCCACTGTCCGCATCTCGAGGAACCCGACCGGTTTAACCGAATTCTCACCGAGTTCGTTCAGTCGGTCTGACCGTACGGCACGGTGTCATTCGAGAACCGATACCCCGGTAATTTCGAACCTGGCCCCGCCAGTGGCACTCTCGGTGACTCCAATCTCCCACCCATGTGCCACGACGATCTGTTCGACAATGGCCAAACCGAACCCGGTTCCAGCTGCCGCCGTTGTGTGTCCTCTGTCGAATACCTTCTCGCGCGCTTCCGGGGGGATCCCCGGCCCGTCGTCTTCGACATAAAACCCGTCCCCCTGTCCGAGGATACCGGCTGTGATCGTCACCGACGTGCCGGCGTGTTCGAGGGCGTTTCGTAACAGGTTTTCCAGGGCCTCTCGCGTTCGAGCGGGGTCACATTGAATTACCGCTGATCCCTCGATAACGAGCGTTGCGTCTGTCATTTCGATGTTATTGCTACTTATCTGGAGGAGTTCGTCGAACGAGACGCGCGACTGTTCGTCGATTGTCGCACCTTTTTTCGCCAGCGTCAGCAGTTCGTCGATCAGCACTGCCATCTCGGCGATCGCCTCCGCACTGGTCTCGAGATATGGGCTATCGACCTGTTCTCTGGCCAGGTCGATGTTCCCGTCGGCGACGTTCAACGGGTTTCGAAGGTCGTGTGCAACCGTAGCGGCAAACGATTCTAACTGTTCGTTCTTGAGTACGAGGCTCTCTTCGTGGTGTTTCTCTTCAGTGATGTCACGCGTGAACCCGGTGATGAAGTCAATTTCTCCATGGTCGTCTCGCATCGGCCTACATCGCGATTCGACCCAGAGTTGTATCGCCTCGGATTTGTTGACCCGGTACTCGATCTGCACGGATTCGCCGTTTGAGACCCGCCTCATCGTCTGGATCACTCGATCGCGATCTTCGTCGTGAACCGGGTCGAGGAATGACTGTGGATTCGCTTTGACCGATTCGACCGACTGCCCGAAAACAGTCTCGTACGACGAGTTAACGAAGTGTATCTCCTCCCAATCCGGCGAAAAAATCCAGAGGACGTCGTCCGTCGACTCGGTCAGCTCTCGGAGCTGTTTGTCCATCCGCTCGAGGCGCTGTTTCTCACGCCGGGAATCAACGTACGAGACGATCTTTTGCGCTAACAGCTCGGATGGGTCTCCAATCGTCTGTTTAATTACATAATCCGTTACCCCGGCACTGATACTGTCGCTGGCGACAGTCTCGCTCCCCGTTTCGGTGAACAGTATGAACGGTAGTTCGGCGTCTTCGGCTCGTACCAATCGGAGAAAGTCGAGCCCGGTCTGTTGGGGCATGTGGTAATCGCTGAGAACACAGTCTACAGAATCGGACTGGAAAACCTCCATAGCTTGTTCGACCGATTCGGCGGTGTCGACGTCAAGTCGGCCCTCTTCGCGTTCTAACCGATTGCTGACCAACTCGAGTAACTCGGTGTTATCGTTGACATATAACACGTTAATGTCGCTTCCCATCAGTTTCTTGATTTGCTAGCTCTTTTGCCTCGAATGGCTTACTACTTGTGTCCATATTCTATACATATAGATTGAAAGAAAGTTTACTGCTGGTTCACGTCAGGCCGCCGTAACCGACTTCGGCCGCTAATGCGGGCTGTCGTACGCGTGTGCTGTGATCGTCCTGGCGGCGACCGGCCGTAGCGACACGATAGAGCCACCGCACGTCGAGCGCACCCGATGGGAAGCCAGATCGGCGACCGGTGTGCAAATACTTCAGTTGAGCTGTCGTCTCGTTACTCGCCCCGAAACCGTCGAGCGCTGCTCACCGCCGCAAAATCAGTTTGAGCACGTCTTCGTCCTCGAGGACGTGCTGGTCGCCTACTTGCTGTTTGTCGTGGGTCGCACTGGGCCCCGAAACGCGGGCGAATCGGAAGCGCTCTTGCATCTCGCCGCCGAGTTTCTCGACGGCGTCCTCGATGGTCGACCCGGCCTTGATGACCAGTGGCTCCTCGTAGTCGACCCCGCGACCGGGCTTGTCCATGTAGACGCGGATGAGGTCGAGATTGTCCCACATCCGGTCTTTGAGTGCCTCGAGTCCTTTCTCCTTCTCGGCACTAATGAACGTCACTTCCTCGGGGTCGAGTCCGCGGTCGCGCAACTGTTGGTCGACCGTCTCCTTGTACTCGGGGTTGATCAGGTCGACCTTGTTGACGCAGGTGATAGAGGGGATGTACTCACGATTTTCCATCAAACCGTCGATGAGTCGGTCGATGTCGACTTTTTCGCCCAGGTTCAGGTCAGCGTTGACGTAGCCCTGATCGCGAAGGACTTCCTTGATCGTATCGTCGTCCAGGTCCTGGTCAGCACTCGAGGTGACCTTGATCCCGTCTTTGATTTTGGGACGGACGGTTACCCGTGGTGGTTGTTTGTCGACGCGAATGTTGATATTGTACAACTCCTCCTGAAGGCGGTCGTACTGCTCGATTTCGAACACCGAGAGGACGAAGAGGATGAGGTCGGCGTTGCGGACGACCGCGAGAACTTGCTTGCCGTCGCCTTTTCCGGTGGCTGCACCCTTGATTAGTCCGGGCACGTCCAGTAACTGCATGTTCGCACCGCGATGTTTACACATGCCTGGATTCACGTCGAGGGTCGTAAACTCGTAGTCACCGGTCTCGCTTTCGGCGTTCGTCAGCGAGTTCAATAGCGAGGACTTGCCGACGCTCGGAAACCCGACGAGTGCAACCGTTGCGTCACCCGTCTTCTCGACGGAGTAGCCCGTGCCGCCGCCGGCCGAGGACTGATTCTGTAGCTTCTCTTTTTTCTCGGCGAGCTTCGACTTCAGGCGGCCGATGTGGGCCTCCGTCGACTTGTTGTAGGGCGTGCTGGCGATTTCTTCTTCGATTGCCTCGATCTCCTCCTCGAGCCCCATTCTACCTAGATCCATCCGGTCGCCGCGAAAAACCTTTTCGACCTCGAGTCGCGGACTCGCTATCCAACTGGTCGTTCTCGGCAGAACACACTTCGACAAACATAAACCGAGGGCCAGAGTGCGTCTAGTTGAAACGATGCCACGTCCGTCGAGTTTGCGTGATAGCACCCAGATCGTGCTCCCGAAAGAGGCGCTTTCCGGCCTCGAAAGCCAACTCGACGACGAATTCACGCTGACGATTTTTCCTGAAAACGACACCCACTATCGTCTCATCGGTAGCCCCGTCGAAATCAAAGCCGCCAGCCAGTTTCTGGCTCGTCAGGGTGTCAGCGTTCGATAATCCGTCCTCGAGTAACCGACCGTATTACCGCTCCGGATGTGTCGGTGCGTCGAATCCGCCTCTGATCAGCGGTTTCGCGATATGCCGACGTGCACACGGCGGTACCTCGTACCACCCGGCCTCGAGGTCCCGCTCGAGGGGTCGTTCGACTTTGCTCTCGGTACTCGTATCACAATCCCGACAGCGATAGCCCTGGTTTCGTCCGGCACTTTTCATTCGGCGGCCACAAGAAGGGCAGGTCGGCGTTACAGGTTCGGTCGTCACGAGGTCACGGACGGCGAACTTCTCGAGTTTGACTGTCCCGTCGCTTACCTCGCCACAGACGGTCAACCGGTCTCCGACCTCGAGTGCCCGGACGCGGTCACGAAACCGCTTTGTCGGCTCGAAGGCTGCACAGGTGAGCGTGGTCGGTGAGTCGGCAGTAGTTCTCGAGTCTGTGAACCCGAAAAAGACGTGGCCGCCCCGACGAGTGGTTGGCTCGCTCGAGACCCAGCCGGTGAGTCGGTAGGCGTGGCCGTCACGGACGCGATCGAACCGCTCGAGGGATTCACCCAGATGGGCGTCAGTTCCCTGATTCGTCACGAACAACTGGCGTTCGACGACGGGTTCGCTCTCGATAGCGTTGGCGACGGCTTCGACCGCTTCGGGATCGTCACCGCGAATCCCATAGAGGATGGGGCCGGGGGTGTGTGGAACGCAGACGCCTTCACCTTCCTCCCGGTCGACTGTGTCCCAGACGGTCGGGTATCCCTGATCGGCAGCGACGAACACGGTCTCGAGGTCGACGTCCCGGTCGGTACCCCAGCGGTCGGCGTTCCGATAGGAGATGCACTCGTAGGTCCAGTCCTCGAGGGCGGCCCAGGCACCGACGGCGGCCATCGCACCGATTCGGCCGCGGCCGTTGCCGGCACCCCAGTGGCGGTAACCGTGTTCGTCGGCGAGGGAAACGGCGTCTTCGATGGTGAGGTGGCTGGTGATAGCGTCGACCGCGAATCTCGAAACGGCTGCCGGCGTCTCGTCGGGTTCGTGTCCGGCGACGACGAACCCGGGATTCGTCCGCTCGTCGTCGACGACGGCCAGTTCCTCGAGCACCTCTCGCGTGACCTCGTAGGCCGTCTCCGTGAGTGTCTCGAGCGTGCCGCTATTCACATCCCCGTTGTCGGCCGCGAGGTGGATTGCGAGCGCGGCGTTGCCGCGCGTTTTGAACTCGACGGCGGGATTGAGTCGAACCAGGAGTATACGCTCGACTGACCCAGTCGTTTCCCGCTCGAGGGCGCGAGCGACCTGGACGGCGACGTAGGTGGTACACATCCCGCGGGTTCGTGAGTCGGTATCATCGAGACCGATGACTGCCATTACCATTCCTTGTCAATCGGTCGGTTAACCCGTTTCGCCTCGCCGGTTTTCGGTACGGAACTGGTATATAAGTGTATCGTACAACAATCGGCCAATCACCAGACTGCAGGCTGCCGGGGCTGGGGAAACGCTCATATGGATTGAGTCACTTACTTTCGTCTATGTCCCGATCCGCACTGGTCGGCAACGTGACCGCGATGCTCGAGGACGCGGGCTTTACGGTGAGTGACCGGTGTGCGATTCGCCCAAAGAGCTTCGATATCGCCGCTCGGCGCGGTGAGGACCTGTTGCTCGTGAAGATCCTCGGCAACGTCGACGCGTTCAACCAGGCGACCGGCCACGAGATGCGACGCCTCGGTACCTACCTCGAGGCGACGCCCCTGGTCGTCGGCTTGCGAAGCCGCGACGAGGACCTGAAACCCGACGTCGTTTACTTCCGTCACGGCGTTCCGGTGTTCAGCCCCGATACGGCGTACAACCTGTTCATCGAGGCCGTTCCACCGCTGATATACGCCGCTCCCGGCGGATTGTACGTCAACATCGACGGCGATTTGCTGGCCGACGAACGCAAAGGCCGCGAGTGGAGTCTCGGGCAACTGGCAAACGAACTCGGCGTCTCCCGACGGACCGTTTCGAAGTACGAAGACGGCATGAACGCCTCCATCGAGGTCGCGATGGCACTGGAAGATATCTTCGATGCGCCGTTGACCAGTCCCGTGGACGTCCTCGAGGGAACCGACGACGTTCGCGAAGCGGAGTCACCGCCCGAAGAACCCGACGCGGACCCGGACGACGAGGAAGTCGTCGCGGTGCTGACGCGGGCCGGCTACCGTGTCCACCCCACCCTGCGGTCGCCGTTTAAGGCAGTTAGTCAGGACGAAGCTGACGACGAAGATGTCGTCCTCACTGGCCACTCGCAGTTCACCAAGGCCGCCGAAAAGCGAGCCCGAATCATGAGTTCCATCGGTGAAGTGACCCACACCCAGTCCGTGTACGTCGTCGACCGGGCCAAACGCGATGCAGTCGACGGCACCGCGCTGGTCGAGCGCTCCGAACTCGAGAAACTCGACGACGCGGCCGAACTCAGGAAAGTAATCCGGGAACGGGCCGAGCGCGAAGAAGCGCTGTAGACGGCCGCTCTCCAGTCTCTCGGTTCGGTGTGTTCCTTATTTTCGAGCGACCCGCGAATACGGACCCGCTGACATCCCACAGACCACAAAACATTTTATCGTCGGGTGACCAGTCGATTCACGAACAGGAACGCTCGTATGCACGACGATAACCCGCAGGCTACTCCCTCCAGACGGCGACTCCTCGCGACAGTTGGCAGCGTCGGCGTCGGGGGCGCTCTCGCCGGGTGTCTTTCGATGGTTCGCCGGCAAGGCGCCTCCTGTAATGGCCACACCGTCGCTCCGGAGACCGACCTCGAGGGGGCCGACCTGTCGAACTGTAATCTCCGGGGGACAGACCTCTCGGGAGCGACGCTCACGAACGCTGACCTCACCGGGGCTGACCTCCGGGAGGCCTCGCTCTTTCTTGCAACTCTCGAGGGGGCGACGCTCGTTGACACCGACCTCAGGGATGCCGAATATCTCGTCGTCTCGTTGCTCGAAGCTGCCGACCTCGAGGGAGCGAACCTCTCCGGTGGCACGTTCGCTGGAATCGACCTGACGGGGGCGGACCTCTCGGGGGTTATCCTCGCCGATGCCGACTTTTCGGAGGCGACGGTCTCGGAGGTCGACTTTTCGGATGCGGATCTGACCGGAATCGACTTTTCCGACGTCGATCTGACCGACGTCTCACTCGCAGGCGCAACGCTCTCTCGAGCGCGATTCATGCGGAGTGAGATGACCGGACAGCGACTCGAGAACGCTGATCTGTCGAGTGCGTCCCTGATCCGGGCCGACCTGTCCGGCGCCGACCTGACGGGTGCTGACCTCACCGGCGCGACCTTCGCCGAAGCCGATCTGACCGGGGCGACGGTATCGAACGTTGCCCTGTCCGGAACGAACTTCTCGCGGGCGGATTTATCCGAAGTGATGATTACCGGCGCCGATCTCGCCAGCGGGATTTTCGAGGACACGTCGCTCGCGGAAGCGACGTTTAGCGACGTTTCGTTCGCCGGCGGCACCTATCTCGAAACGGACTTTATCGAAACCGACCTCTCCGGAGTGTCGTTCGCCGACGCTGAGCTAACGGGTTCGATCTTCGCCCGCTGTGATCTGACCGACGTGACGTTCGAGGGCGCAGATCTGACGGGTGGTTCGCTTTTCGAAGCAACGCTCACCGGAACCGAACTCGACGGAGCAATACTCGAGGAGGTTGCCCTGATGGAAGCCGACCTCTCGGGGCGATCACTGCCGGGTGCACGGCTGGCAGGCGCAGGACTGTTTTTGAGCGATTGCAGCGGCGTGGACTTCTCGGACGCCGACTTGTCCGGTGCGGACCTCTGGCGGGCGGACCTTTCGGACGCGGATCTGTCGAATGCAGACCTCTCCGAAACACTCCTCGAGGGTGCCGACCTGACCGGTGCCAACCTCACCGGGGCGACGCTCACGGGTGCGGACTTCACCGGGGCGACGGTCGACGACGTCACGCTGACTGACGTCACCGTCGACGAAACGATCTGGGTGGACGGCTCGAGCTGTTCGACGGTAGCGTGTCTGGACCGCTGAAGTTCCAGGAATGCGGTGACTCTCCAGATCAGCAATCTCGCTATAGGGATTCCCGTCGCCATCTGAGATGGCTCTGTCTCCCCAATTGATACTGTGCGTCGAATGCTCTCGCGGAATCGGTGAGTCTGGAGGCGACGCTCTCTCACTCAGGCCGCGTTTCCGTAGGTTTCCTCGAGGTAGGCGACGATATCGTCGCTCTCGGCCATTCCCTCGACGTCGTGGGCCTCGTCGGTGAGAACTGGAACGCCAGTCTGACCGCTAACGGCTTCGACCTCGGTTCGCTCGCTGTGTGCAGCGGGGACGTCGATTCGGTCGTACTCGAGGCCGAGTTCCTCGAGTTTACTAGTCACTTTCATACAGAACGGACAGCTGGGAAGATTGTACACCGTGATGTCAGTCATACCCCGTCTTGGGATGAACGTCCAAAGAGACCACCGATTGTCGAGGGAGTTGCCGCTATTGGTGACCTGATACGGTTTACCGTAGTGACTTACCGGTGATTGCCCATACCTGGGCGGCAGCCACCGAGAAAAAGTTACAGCAGATCGTCGGAGCGTTCCGTTGAGGAGGGCGATGATAGCGGTGCTCAAGGGCTGCACTCACGCTGTGCTATCGACGACTCGATCGGAACGAAAACGCGATTCGAAACGTTAGTTAGAAGCCGAATTGGCCGGCTTCGATGGCGAAGTAGATGACGAAGTAGCCGATGAACGCGATCGCGAGCACCCACTGTCCGAGCGAGACGTCGCGTTTTTCCCCCATCGCGGCTTTGACGAGCGGATAACTGATGATACCGGCCGCCAGCCCGTTGGCAATCGACGTGGTCAGCGGCATGATCGTAATCGTCAACCCGCCGGCGATTGCCCAGGCGGGATCTTGCCAGTCGATGTCGGCAACGCCCTGTAGCATGATGATACCGACGACCACCAGTGCGAGATAGGTCGCGTACTGTGGAATTGCACTCATCAGCGGGATGAAAAGCAACGAGAGCAAGAAGAAGCCACCGACCACGAGTGCCGTGAAGCCGGTTTTTCCGCCCTCTTCGATCCCGGTCGAGGATTCGATGTACGTCGTCACCGTGGAGGTGCCGATCATCGCACCCGCGGTGGTCCCGACTGCATCGGCCATAAGCGGCTTTTCGATCTCGGGCAGGTCGCCTTCGTCATCGAGGAATCCGCCAACCTGTGAGACGCCGATGAGCGTCCCGGCGGTGTCGAAGAAGTCCACGAAGAAGAACGTGAACACGACCAGCAAGAACACGAGTGGATCCTCGGTGATCATACCGAGGCCCTCGATGAAGCCGAAAAACAGCGGCGTGAAATCGTACTGGACGGACGTCAGTACGGTAACCAGCCCCTCGTTCGAAACCTGTTCGTAGGGTTGTTCGGGAGCGAGTGTACCCGGACGAACCAGCCCTGCAAGCGTGACGACCCACGCGGCAATCGCCGTGGTCAAAATCCCGATGATGATGGAGCCTCGGACCCCACGGGCGTAGAGCAACAGCGTCAGGACGAGTCCAGCAAGTGAGAACGCGGCGACCGGACTCTCGAGGACGTTCCCGAGCGTGATGAGTGTCGCGTCGTAGGCGACCACCACTTCCATTTCCTGAAGCCCCAAAAAGAGCAAGAACACACCGATACCGGCTCCGACGGCGAACTTGACGGGTTCGGGAAACAGTTCGATGATGTACTTTCGTGCGCCGACGGCCGTCAGCGCGATGAAGATGATGCCTTCGACGAACACCGCAGCGAGAGCGACTTGCCACGGGACGCCGAGGGTCAAAACCACGGTGAAGGTGAAAAACGCGTTGAGTCCCATTCCGGGAGCCAGCCCGAACGGTCGGTTGGCATAGAAGGCCATGACCGAGATGGCGAGTATCGATGCCAGTATCGTCACGACGGCCAGCATCTGGAACACCTCGGTGTAGGTGTACATGCTGCCGGCAATCTCGGTTTCCGACCCTGGACCGATTTCACCCGGTGGGAGTTCGAATATGGCCGGAACGAGAATCGCCGGGTTCACCACGATGATGTATGCCATCGCGAGGAAGGTCGTCGCCCCTGCGAGCACCTCGGTTCGAAGGGCGGTGTCGTTACCGTCGAAATCGAAGTAATCCGCGATCGTTTCCTTTGTCCCCATGTTGGATATTCAAGCATAGGTGACAGTCGCCGCTTAAACCTTCTTGTATTCGATGGGCGCTATATCTACATATTGGTGCATACTCGAGGAAAATTCGTGAGTTTCGTGTGAGCCGATTGAATCGTTACGCTCGAGCGTAACATCTCGATGACACCCCAATTCCACCCGGGCCATGACGGAGACTAACATATATCATGGCTCCCGGCATACTATGGACACATGAGGTTCATCATCGTTGGATACGGCCGCGTTGGGTCGCGAACTGCCCGTCTGTTATCGACTGAAGGCCACGACGTCGTGATCGTCGACCGTGACGAAGACCGACTCGAGCGGGCCGCCGGCGAGGGTCTCGAGGGCGTTCGCGGCGACGGGGCAGACGAGGAGGCACTGCTCGAGGCCGGTATCGAGGATGCGGATGCGATTGGGGCGATGACGCCAGACTTAAACGTGAACTTCAGCGCCTGCCTGATCGGTGCTCACCACGGCTGTCGGACGGTGTTGCGTATCGACGAGGATTATCGCGAAGATATCTACGAGAAGTACGCCGAAGACGTCGACGAAATCGTCTATCCGGAACGGCTCGGGGCGGCCGGGGCGAAGACAGCACTGCTCGGCGGGGATTTCAACGTGGTCGCGGATATCGCCCAGGACCTGCAACTGACAGTGCTCGAGATTCCTTCCGACTCGAGTGCGGTCGGAAAACGGATGAGTGAACTCGAGTTGCCAGCGACGGCTCGAATCTACGCCCACGGCCGTGAAACGGAGCCGTTGACGATTCCGCTTCCGGGGACGACGCTCGAGGGCGGGGACGAAGTGGCCGTTATCACCGAGGCGAGTACGATCGATGCGGTGCGGGCAGCGTTGCTCTGATACGATCTGCTGTAACTTTTTATCAGTGATGTCGACTCGGATACCGATCACCGGGACATAGTCACGACCGACCGGATGAGAAACGGATGTACCCGTCGACGATCCCGTTCCGAGAAGGGGTGGGCACGCACGGGGAAGGATGGGAACTGACAGTGTCAGATCTGGTGCGTGCCTCGAGTAGACCATCGACAGCAACCCCAATAAATATCAGTCAGACGAACGTGTGACGGAAGTCAGACAGAGGGGTCAGGTTCACGGCGAATTCGCCTCACCCCTCGAGGCGGAACACCAGCACGTTCTGGTGGACCATCGAGGGGACGAACGAGAACGGATACCCGTAGACGTGCAGATCCTTCGAGGGGTCGTACCAGATCAGGTTGGCGACGAGCGTGAATGCGGTCCCGTCTTCGATGGCTCGAGCCAGGTCAGCCGAGAGAAACTCGTATGACTGGTTCTGGTACATGTCCCCGATGAAAACAACGGCGTATCGGCCCGATTTCAATGGTCGAGTAAACCGGCCGAATGCATCGGTCATCTCCGCCAGCCAGTCGTTTTTCGACTGTCCGGCGCTCTCGGCACCAGTTCCGACCCCGTCGCTTACAGTACCAGCCGCTGGACCGTCGCCGTCGCTTACAGTACCAGTGGCCACACTCTCGGTGACGTTTGCACTATCGGCGGCCGCCCCGCTCACATCGAAATTCCCGAGTTTACTCGCTCGAGTCGCCCGTTCGTTTCGCGTTTGCTCGCGTTCGTCCATGTCCCAGTAGGGGACGTCGGTCAATAGCAAGTCGACCGAGTCGGTCTCGAGATCCCCGGCCAACTCCCGACAGTCTCCGTGTCGCATCTCCTGGGCCGCCAGGGACGGTTCACCTGCCTCGCGACGACGTTCGTTTTCTCGCTCGAGGACGGTCTCGTAGACGTCGACCCAGCGGGCGGTTCGTTCGAAGCCGATTGCGTCCCGACGCCCGGTTCCCTCGTATTCACAAAGGCTCGCTCCGAGCAAGGTGCCGCCAACGCCGGCGAACGGGTCGAGCACCGTCTCACCCGCCTTGCTGAATCGACCGACCAGCTCTGCACACAGCCGTGGGGGTTTCTGGCCGCCGTGTTCGCTGCGCAGGTCGTGCTGGAGGTCCGGTGGATAGGCCTGTGGAATCACCGACTTCGTTGCGAACTTCCACTCCCGTCCAGTCAGGTCGTTGAGCCGGTTTCGCTCGTCGTAGATACCTCGTCCCTCGAGGTAGGTCTGGTGATCACTGAGTGCGTCCGTGTCGACGACCTCGCCGTCTTCGATTGGAAGTGATTTCTCGCGGGCTCCCTCGGCGTCGAACGCGCCATCGTCGTCGGTCACGAGGCGGCTCTGGCGATGTCCGTCGTCCCCGTCGTCGGCCATACCTCGAGTGGTTCGCGCTGGTGTATAAACGTGTTCGCTCGAGTGAGACAGGACGCTCTTCTTGGGGACGCCGATAACACCTGTGTTAGCAGGAGGCTATATGTCTCGCTGCCTTTCGATGGAGCATGAACATGCTCGTCGACGGCGAGTGGCACACCGATGTCGGCCAGTACGCCAGCGATGACGGCTCGTTCGAACGCCAGACGACGACCTTTCGTGACGAGATTCGGGACGACTCGGATGCGCGGTTTCAACCCGAAGCCGGCCGGTATCACCTCTACGTTTCGTACGCCTGCCCGTGGGCACACCGAACGTTGCTCCTTCGGTCGTTGAAGGGGCTCGAGAACGCTATCAGCGTCTCGGTCGTCGACCCGTACCGAGCCGACGATGGCTGGCAGTTTTCGCCCGAGAAAGCCGGCTGTACGGTCGACCACTTACACGGGGCCGAGTACCTGCGCGAACTCTACGTTCGGGCCGACCCGACGGTCACCTGCCGAGTCACTGTCCCGGTGCTGTGGGACAAAGTGGAAAACACCATCGTCAACAACGAGTCGGCCGAAATCATCCGGATGCTCGACACCGAGTTCGACGACGTGGCGAGTACCGACATCGATCTCTACCCGGACGGCTACCGCGATACGGTCGACCGCATCATCGACGACATCTACGAACCCATCAACAACGGCGTTTACCGGGCCGGGTTCGCCACCAAACAGGAACCGTACGACGAAGCTATCGACGACCTCTTCGGCGCGCTCGAGCACTGGGATTCGGTGCTCGCAGACCAGCGTTATCTCGCGGGCGACCGCCTGACAGAAGCCGATATCTGTCTGTTTACGACGCTCGTGCGATTCGATCAGGTGTATCACACCCACTTTATGTGCAACGTCAGGTTCATCCGCGAGTTCGAGCACCTGTGGCCGTACCTGCGCGACCTGTACCAGACGCCCGGCGTCGCCCGGACGGTCGACATGGACCACATCAAAGAACACTACTACACTACCCATCCGGACGTGACGCCGAGCGGTATCGTCGCTCGAGGTCCAGACCTCGATTTCGAAGCCGAACACGCCAGGGACGAACTCGCGGGCGAACCGCCGGTTGGCTCGGTCTCGAGCAGCGGACTGTGATAGCCTGTTGCTTATCGAGAGGCGTACAGTCACGCCCCCCCTTCGCTTACTCGTCGAACTCGAGGGCTGCCGAATTGATACAGTAGCGCTGTCCGGTCGGCTCGGGCCCGTCCTCGAACACGTGGCCGAGGTGACCGCCGCAGTTCGCACACAGGACTTCGGTGCGGCGCATGCCGTGGCTGGTGTCGACTCGCGTCTCGATCACGTCGTCGTCGGCGTCGTAAAAACTTGGCCAGCCACACCCGGAGTGATACTTCGTCTCCGAATCGAACAGCGTCGCACCACACCCTGCACACGAGTAACTGCCGTCTTCCTCGTGATCGACGTATTCGCCGGTAAACGGCCGCTCGGTCCCGGCTTCGCGAAGGATTCGGTACTGCTCGTCTGTGAGTCGTTCACGCCACTCCTCGTCGGTGCCTGGTAACTCGTCTGACTCCTGGCTCATGTCCCTCTCTAGTGGGGCGACGTCAAAGAGTGTGTCTCCCACGATTCGGGTAACAGATTGACTCGAGTGCCGAAACCTACTGGAACCCTGGTACCTACTCGGGGTCTCATCGCCAGCGGCGTTCTGGCCGACGACTCACCGACCCGTGATGACGTTCGTACTCAAACAGTCAGGACACTGGGTCATTCGGCCGAGTCCGGGTACCTCGAGACGAACCCATTGCTCGTCACCGCCGGGGGCTTCGAATCCACAGTTCAGACAGCGCGAGAGCTTCGTGGTTTGCTCCTCGAGTGACATACGATTGCATAGGCTGCCGCCGTTGATAGGGATTTTTGGCGATTCTGCTGACAGTCAACAGCTGACACGAGTTGGATTGTCGTACTCTCTGCCTTTCCGTACCGTCTGGGGAGCTACGGGTATCACTCCACAAGTCTCTCCAGAAACCGGTCGAACGCGCCGCTTTCGGGATGGACGTGGGCGTACGTGCCGAGCGAGCGGTACTCGGTCAGGCCATCGCGGTCGTCGGTGATTCCGGTTCCGCGCTCGACTTCGAACGCAAAGCGAGCGTCGACGTCTTCTCGCAGGGTCGCCCTCGAGTAATGAAACTCGTGGCCGCGAAGCGTGGTTCCACGTCTGGCCGTGAGCGTGTCCTCGAGGGCGACGAGTTCGACGTGGTCGAGTGCCTGGAACCGTTCGTGCATCTGGACGTCTGCAGGGAGGATACCTGCCATCTCGTATCGGTCGCCGTCGACTGTCGTCAGCGACTGGCTCATCGCCATCAACCCGCCACACTCCCCGAGGACGGGTAGGCCATCGGTGGCCAGTTCGCCCAGTTCCTCGAGCGTGCCGCCGGCCGCGAGTTGGGACGCGTGGAGTTCGGGATAGCCACCGGGGAGGTAGACGGCGTCACACGCTGGAACCGGGTCACCGGCAACAGGTGAGAACGAAACCAGGTCGCCGAGTGTGCGAAATCGCTCGAGTGTGGCCGGGTAGCGAAAACAGAAGGCGTCGTCGTCGGCGACCGCGACGGTGACCTCGTGCCGGCCGCTTCGGTCTGTGGACTCCCGTTCGACGCTCGATGGTGGATCCGGCACCCGGGCGAGGGCTGCGAGACCCTCGATGTCGAGCGTCTCCGCGGCTTCCTCGAGCGCATCACTGTCGAGTGACGTTTCTGTCCCCATCTCGAGGCCGAGGTGTCGGTCGGGAATCTCGAGGTCGTCCATCGGCGGAATGCGCCCGAAGTACGTCATCGACTCGGGGAGTGCCTCCCTGATTCCGCGTTCGTGGACACCGCCGTGGGCGCGCTGGGCGACGATTCCGGCGACCTCGATGTCACGGTCGATGTGCTCGGCGTACCGTCGAAATCCCAGCGCTGTCGCCCCAACGCTTTCCATCCCGGCGTTGGCATCGACGACGAGGACCACCGGCAATCCGAGGGTTTCGGCGACCTTCGCGGTGCTCGAACCGTCACCGTCGTACAGCCCCATCACGCCCTCGACGACGCAGAGGTCTCCCTCGCCGTGGGCGTAATTCCGCCTGAGGCCGTCGTCACCACAGAGCCAGCGGTCGAGCGTTCTGGACGGTCGGCCGAGCAGTGCTTCGTGATGGCTCGGATCGATGAAGTCCGGTCCGGCTTTGGCCGGCTGGACGGTGTAGCCGGCGGCCTCGAGGCCACGGGCGATCGCCAACGTGGCGACGGTTTTGCCAGCGTCGGAGCTGACGCCCCCGACGACGAAACCCGGGGGACCTGCGCTCTCGTTGGGTATCGGGTCGCTCATCGATACCACGCCGGAGCTGGATGGAGTGGAAACACGGCTTTTCTCGTCTCGAGGCAATGATCGGGCCGCACATGAGTCTGTGTGGTTCGCCCTCGTTCGGACGACGGGGAACGCAGGCTCTCTGTCCGGCGAAGACTGCATCGACACACAGACTCACGGTCTTCGAGGTCCAACCACGAGTGATGACTGTCAGTCGTACGGTCGAACTCGAGGGACACATCATCGACTCCGGGACGATGGCCCGGTGTTTCGGTGCCGTGATGGATCTCGGTGGCGAGTTCGACGTCGAGGCGTTCGAAGTTGGGCGACACAAACACGAGGAAACGTACTGTCGGATGGAGGTCAGTGCCGAGACTGAAGCCGATCTACGGGCTATTCTTCACGAACTGAACCAGAACGGGGCGACCATTGCCGACCCGCGGGATGCGACGCTCGAGGCAGCGCCGGCCGACCAGGTCGTGCCGGTCGATTTCTATTCGACGACGAACCATCCGACGTCGGTCCGTATCGACGGCGATTGGGTGCCGGTCGAGGAGGCGGAGATGGACTGTGCGCTCGTAGTCGAAAACCGTGACAACGGCGAACCGCGCGTCAAAACGCGGGTACTGAACGCCGTCGAGGAAGGCGATCTCGTGGTCACGGGCGAGACGGGAATCCGTGTCGAACCCCCGGAACGTCCCCGCGGGAAAGGGAGCGCCTTCGGCTTTATGCAAGGTGGGGTCTCGAGCGAGCGCCCCTCGAAGTCCCTGATCGAAGAGATCGCCCAGGAGATGCGCGAAGTTCGCGAGGCCGACGGCACCGTCCTGGTCGTCTGCGGGCCCGCTATCGTTCACGCCGGCGGGCGCGAAGCGCTCGCCGCACTCGTCCGGAACGGCTACATAGACGCCCTCAGCGCGGGGAACGGCTTCGCGGTACACGACCTCGAGCGGGACCTGTATGGGACCTCACTCGGGGTCGATACCGAGACGCTCGAGCACCCACGGAAAGGGCACAAACACCACATCTACACGATCAGCGAAATCGGCCGGGCGGGCGGTATCGAGGCCGCGGTTGCCGAGGGATTGGTGGACAGCGGCGTGATGTACGAGTGTGTGGAAAACGACGTGCCCTACGTACTGGCCGGATCGATTCGAGACGACGGGCCCCTTCCCGACACCATCACGGACGCCATCGAAGCCCAGGACGCCATCCGCGAGCAGGCCCACGAGGCCGACCTGGTGTTGATGCTCTCGACGCTGTTGCACTCGGTCGCGGTCGGTAACTGTCTTCCATCGACGACGAAAACCGTCTGCGTCGACATCAACCCGGCAACGGTCACGCAACTGCTCGACCGCGGCAGCGCACAGGCCATCGGGATGGTCACCGACATCGGGACGTTTCTGCCGATGCTCGCCGACGAGTTGCTCGAGTGAGTCATACGGTCTGTTGTAACCCTCTACCAGTGATTGCCGACGCCGGGAGAACCAGTAAGAGACGACGGTAAACCGTAGCAGCCACCGGTTTGTATGGGTAACGTCGAGTGTCAGAGAGATGGTAACCGAGTGTCACAACCTCCTCCCGTCTCAGTAGTCGACGATACAGTATTCATACGCGACCTGGCTGCTACAGTGTCGATACGCAACCTGGTGCTACATGTCGATACTCGAGCGAGCCGTCTCCTGTTGAGTTGCCCTCACTTCCTTCATGTACTCGATTCAGCCATCGCCTGCCGGCGCCGCCTCTATCCGGTCACGCTCGCTCTGGTCAGCCGCATCCGGGCCGTCCTCGTACGGATCGGTTCGGTCACCAGTAGCGTTACCGTCGTCCCCGTTCTCTTCTCGGTCTGTCACCGGCTCCTGTCCCTGGTCTTTGTCAGTCGAGTTGGTTTCTTCTCGTGCGTTCTCCAGCCAGGCCGGTTCATCGACTGCCGTCTCGTTTTGGGGGCTGTACCAAAGGGTCTCTCGAACAGTTGCCGTTTCCCCATCGTGTGGCATCCGGGTTCTATCGACCGCGATCTCGCCTTCGAGCGAGGCGTACGCGATTCGTCCGTCGTCGGTAAGATAGAGGTCGACCGTGAAGCCGTCGTCGTCGAAGGCACTGTAGTTGACCGGTGTACTCGAGTGGAGGTGATAATATCTGTCGCCGTCTTCCTCGTACACCGTTAGTTCGTACTCGTGGGCTTCGGTAAGGATTTCTCCAGCCGTCGTACGACCACCAGCGAAATAGTACGCCTCCTGGCTGTAACTGACGGTTCCATTCTCGAGTGTGTGCCGACTGTACGCTTCCGTATTATTGTAGAACGTTTCGATCGTCGAGCGGTCACGCAACTCCGGATGTACCCCATCGGGATGCACTAGCGTTCCGTCGAACGATTCACGTATTAGTCCTGTACCGTTTCGATTATCCCACTGGCCGTGTGCGGTGTTGTCAATCGCAACTGTCCCGTTGTCCAGGACGATTGTCGATCGATACTCCATAGTAAACGTGCTGTCATCGAACGCGTCGACATGCATGCGTCTGAGGGTTCCTGTAGCGATTTCAGTGGGCTCCGTCGAGAGTCCGGGCAATAGGTTCTGGCTGGACCCACCGGTCTCTGTTTCGATCGTTTCGGGGTCTAACGGTTGTTCAACCCCGTAGGGTGTGCGGTCGCTCTCACTCTCGAACCCCACAGTAGTGAACCCACTACAGCCTGCTAACAGCGTCAGGCTGACCACAGCCAGAACGAGACTGACGCGTTTGTCCACGTTGGGCTTTCATCCCCGCATAAAATATAGTTTATTAAACCATTCCACGTTCTGTTTTGACCGCCGTTGCTTTCTCTGATCTGCTTTCAGTTTTCGCTTATTCCGACTCGGGTTCGGAATCGTCGGCCTCGGTGTCCGTTTCGGTCTCTTCACGGGCCTCCTCGAGCCACGCAGGCTCCTCGAGGGTCGTCTCGTCGATTCCGGTCACGGCCGCTAACTCGGTGTGGGTTGCCGTCATATTTTCCGCATCGAAATCGGTCGAAATCGCCGCCATATCGAGTTCGCCCTCGAGTTTCGCATAGACGATGACACCATCTTCGTCGAGAATCACTTCCACTTCGAACGTATCCTCGACGAAGGTGTCACTGTCGTGCTCTCGAGGGGTCGTCGAATGCAGTCTGTAGTAGCGCTGGTCGGCATCGTACACCTCGACATCATCATACGATTCAGCCCGAAGGAGAATCGATTCGGCAGGCGAATAGTAGCCGACGAATCCCCTGTCGTCCGCTTCGTACTGCACTGAGCCGTTTGCGTGTTCGTAACGTCCGAATGAGTCAACATCACCCGGGTCCCATTTCTCGACCCGTACTGGCGGATCGAAATCGTCGCCATATCCGCGCCAGGTCGGTTCACTCCCGTTGAGCTGTTCTGTCAAGTGATAGGCGTTCGTCGTCGGGTCGTGCCGAAGTTCGGCGGTATTGTCGGCGAGTGGCGTTCCGTTTTCGAGGACGGTTTCGGTCTCGAACAGGTAGGTCCGAGACTGGTCGCCTAACGCATTTTGATGTTCCTGTCTGAGTCTGTCCGTATCGATTTCGTGGGTCTCGTCGCCCGGCAGGCCGGGCAACAACTGGTCAGTATCGGTCGGCTCGCGCTCGTCGGTTATCTCGTCCGGGTCGATCGGGGCGTCGACGGTGTAGCTATCGCGGTCGACGTCGGTGTCGAAGGGATCTGCGGCGAGACTACTGCAACCGGCCAGCGTGACCAACAGGACGACCGGGAGGGCAACGAGGAGGGCGCGTTGTGTCACGGTCGCGTATTTTATGTCTTCGGATAAATACTTTCTTCAGTGCTATCTCCCTGGGATTCGGACGGTGGAACTCGAGGGAAGTTGGGACGGCTACTCGAGTTAGGGGTTCGTTGCAGAAACTGCTTCGTAGCCATGAACTATCGTCGCGATAGTCATATATAATGCATACAATTGTGTTCTCCTCACGACGGTGTGTGACCGTCGAATCGAAAGCGGAAACCAGCCTGGTGAGGGATGTCTTTTTTATAGTTATCTGACGTACGAGAATACACTCAGTCGCCGCCACTACGGTCGATGAGGGTGATTATGGAACAAGAACACGTACATGCGGGCAAGGAGATTCAGCGTCGAACTGGGAAGACGTTCTATCTCGCAACCCGTTTCCTCCCAAAACGAGTTCGCGACCCGACCCACGTGCTGTACGGCTTTTTCCGTATTGCCGACGAAGTCGTCGACGACGCCGGCGACACGCCACCGGACGAACAGGCCGACCGCCTCGAGACACTCCGCGAGCAGGCACTCGGTAACGAACCGACCGACGATCCGGTGTTACAGGCGTTTTGTTCGGTTCGGGAACGATACGCCATCGCCGATCACGAGGTCAACGAGTTCATCGACGCGATGAAGACCGACATCGACACCGACCGGTACGAAACCTACGACGACCTCGAGGAGTATATGCGCGGCTCTGCGGCGGCCGTCGGCGTGATGATGACGGCGATTATGGAGGCCGACGACCCCGACGCTGCGCTCCCCCACGCCATCAAACTCGGCGAAGCGTTCCAGATGACGAACTTCCTGCGTGACGTCCGCGAGGACGTCGTCGAACGCGACCGCATCTACCTTCCCCTCGAGACGCTCAAGGATCACGGCGTGACCGAAGACCAGGTCAGAAACTTCGAGATGAGCGAGCGGTTCGCGACGGCGATGGCGGAGGAACTCTCACGGACGGAGTCGCTGTATCGCCAAGGGGTTGCCGGTATCAGATATCTTCCGGAGGACTGTCAGCTTCCGGTCTTGCTGGCATCGGTGTTGTACGCCGAACATCACGCACTCATCCGCCACAGCGGCTATGACGTCCTGACGAACGAACCGTCGTTGTCGACGGCCAGAAAACTCTGGTGTGTCGCGAAAACGCGGTGGCACTGGCACTGGAACCGCGACCCTGAGGCTGTGTTCCGCCGAGTTTCTGCGGTTCCCAGCGCCGAACGGCGACAGGCGGGTCCCGGCCCAGGCGACCGCGTACCGACGCGATAGCTGTTCTCGAGGCGCTCCCGCTCGAATTCGCCTCTCGAGAATAGCTACTGATTTAGGATTAAAAACCTATCGACGCTGAACTAAACCAATACTGATACTATAGTCTGTAACTATGCTATTTATAGCAAACCGAATGGTGGCATCTCCTTATCGGTTTCCGACTCGAGTCCGGATCGGTTGGGGCATCGCATCGATGACCAACTCGAGGTCGTAGCGGTCCGTACTGAACAGGCCGAGACAGAAGACGCCGGCGACGGCGGCCGCGATCCAGTTGCCATAGAGCAGGTTGATCGAACCCCAGAGCAGGACGAAGCTGACCAGGTCGTCGAGGATGAACGTACACTCGCGAACGCGCTCGAGCAGGGCTTCGCGGTCGAACGCCAGGTCGACGAGCACGACGGCGACCGTACCCGAAATGACCCAGCCGACGTAGTTCGAGACGGGGACGCCGTAGTAGACGCCGCTATCGAACGCCCAGAAGCCGACGGCGACGGCGGCGGGGTCGAGCACGAGGTCGATGGCGACGACAGCGGCGATAGCCGAGAGGAGTCGCACGACAGGGTTGTCTGCCAACGGGCCCAATACGAGCAGCGTGAGCAGATAGGCGTTGAGAACCAGGGGGATGAAAAACAGCGGCAGTGCCAGCGGTACCTCGCCAAACAGCATCGGGCCCAGTTGGATGGTGTACTCGAAGGCACCGTAGGGCCAGTCGGTCCGGACGCCGACGATTTCGATGGCGTAGGTGTACGCCGTCAGGAGCCCGAGACAGCCGATCGCCCACCAGCCGATCTTCGGGAGCAATCCGACGACCAGTGGGGAGCGCATGACGAGCGTCCCAAAGAGGATCAAGAGCGGATTGTACTCGAGCGGTGCCGGAAGCAGGCCTTCGGCACTGCCGACGAGCGTGAGCGCGCCGACGACCGGAAAGACGACGGCGATGGTGAAGCGATTCTCGCTGATGAGGGTCTCGAGACGGGTCTGGACGGTCGCTCTATCGATTCGCCCGGTTTGCCCGCTCGTCGCTGTCATTGATTGTCAGGTTCGCCTGAACGGTTACCCGTGTTTCGGTCCGTGTGCGCTGTTCGAATCGGTGTGGGTTGTCCGGTCGTCGGCCTCATCCGTGAACCACCATCCAGAGGCCACCCATCGTCAGCGTCGCGCCGACGGCGGTGTTGATCGCGGGGAACCACCAGTAGGCTCGAGCGACACCAACGCTCGAGGTCGCGAGGGCGACGATGAGCAGCGGATAGACGGCCATCACGAGCCCGAGTCGATACTCGAGTGTGCCAAAGGCGACGGCGGCGGCGAGCCACACCACGCCGCAGTAAGCGTAGGTTCGCCTTTCACCGAGGACGGTGGCTGTCGTCCGGATACCTGCGCGGCGGTCGGGATCGATGTCGGGTATCGCGGAGAACGTGTGCATCCCCATCGCCCACAGCCACGCGCCCGCGATGGCGACGAGTGGTGGGTTCGCCCCCGCAATAGCCGCGTACGCAGCGATACCTGGCGTGACGTACAGCCCGTTCGAGACTGAATCGAGTACTGGTGTTGTCTTGAACCGAAGCGGTGGGGCGCTGTAGCCCGCTCCCAGCACGAGGAAGAGTGCGAGCCAGGGCCAGGTGACCGACGGCAACCACGGGAGCAGCGCCAGCGGGGCCACCGCACAGGAGGCGACGACTGCGGGCACGAACCGCTGTCCCTCGTAGCGGGCCTCACGGTCGTCTTTTTTCGGATTCTCGGTGTCGATCTCCCGGTCGTAGATGTCGTTGATACCGTACAGAAACACGTTCGCCGGGAGGAGGAAGTACGCAAACAGCGCGACGGCTGCCGGGGCAAACAACTCGGCTGTCGTCTCGGCCGCGTACGCGACGCCGACCAGCACGGGGCCGGCGAGATACAGCCAAAAGCGCGGCCTCGAGAGCGTGAGCAGATACGACAGGTGCTCGAGGGCGCTCCCGTCGTGACTCGTCTGGCTGTTCGCGGTCATCAGGCCACCGGTTCCGTTTCTTGCAGTGAGTGTCCACGCGGTGGTGTCTCGAGCGGGTCTACAGGTGCCGTTGGCCCGGGCGAGCGTGAACGTGTCGTCGTCTCGAGCGAGTCTCGGTTCATCCTCGAATTAGCCGTGATCTTCGAACACTTTTTCGGCGGTCAGTTCGCCGCTGATGAGACACATCGGGACGCCGATGCCGGGGGTCGTGTACGAGCCGGTAAAGTAGAGTCCGTCGACCGCTTTCGAGCGGTGTGGCGGGCGGAACAGGGACGTCTGACGGAGGGTGTGAGCCATCCCCAGTGCCGTGCCAGCGTAGCTGTTGTAGCGGTCGGAAAAGTCCTCGACGCAGAAGGATTTCTCGTAGACGATACGGTCGCGGAGGTCGGTTCCGGTGTGGTCGGCAATATCGGACAGCACGAGGTCGCGGTAGGATTCGCGCAGTTCGGGGGTATCCTCGAGGCCGGCGGCGATGGGGACGAGCACGAACAGGTTACTGTGGCCCTCGGGAGCGACGGTGTCGTCGGTTTTGGAGGGAACACAGAGGTAGTAGGCCGGGTCGTCGGGCCAGGCGGGGTCGTCGAAAATCTGCTCGAAGTGTTCCTCCCAGTCGGTCGGGAGCACCAGCGTGTGGTGGGCGAGTTCGGGAACGTCGCCCTCGACACCCATGTAGAGCAAAAACGCGGAGGGTGCGTAGGTTCGTGAGTCCCAATAGTCGGCGTCGTAGCCCCGCTGTTCGGGCGTCAGCAGTTCCTGTTCGGTGTGAGCGTAATCAGCGTTACTCACGACGAGGTCTGCGCGGAGCGGCCCGTCGGGCGTTTCGACGAGGAACGCCCCCTCTCGTCCCTTGATCGCCGTGGCAGGCCGGTCGGTATCGTAGGTGACGCCGAGTTCGCTCCCGACCTCGACGATGCCGTCGATGACGCCGCCCAGTCCGTTTTCCGGATACCAGACGCCGAGGTTGAAATCGACGTGACTCATCAGGTTGTACAGCGCCGGCGTGTTTCGAGGCGAGCCGCCCAGAAACACCAGCGTGTACTGCATGATCTGCTGGAGTTTCGGGTGATCGAAGTACTTCTCGACGTGACCCTGCATCGACCCCAAAAGCGAGAGGCCGCGGGCCTGACGGGCGATGTCCAGATCGAGGTAATCGCGCAGCCGCTCCCGATCCTCGTAGACGAAGTGTTCCATCCCGACCTCGTAGTTCTCCTTCGATTTCTCGAGGTAGCGCTCCAGCGCTTCCCCGGCACCCGCTTCGTAGGTCTCGAAGATGTCCTTGGTTCGCTCGAGGTCGGGCGTGATATCGACCTCGTCACCGTCTTTGAAGAAGATTCGGTAGTGGGGGTCCAGATGCGTCAGGTCGTAGTAGTCGGTCGGCGTTCGGTCGAAGTGGCCGAAAAACCGCTCGAAGACATCGGGCATGAGATACCACGATGGACCCATATCGAAGCGAAAGCCCTCGGCCTCGAGACGACTTGCCCGGCCGCCGAGCTGTTCGTTTTTCTCGATGACGTGAACGTCCGCACCCGCGTCAGCGAGATAACACGCCGTCGACAATCCGCCAACTCCGGCACCGATCACGACGACCGACTCTCCTTCCAGCGATTGCATGGTAGAATGTGGTATCGGCTGGGTGATAAACGTGTGTCATACACTGGTAGGGTTTCGTGGTGTTCGGCGCGAAACCGGTAGCCAACAACCGGTTCCGGTGGGTTGGTATCCGTCCCGTTCGTAGACACCCACATGAACGAGTCAACGGTCGTCATTACCGGCGGTACGGGCGGTATCGGGAGTGCCGTCGCCGCGGCGTTCTGTGCGACGGGCGCAACGGTCGTCATCGGCGCTCGAGACGCGGCACGAATCGACGAGACGGTTTCCACCCTCGAGTCTACACACGAGGACGCAACCGTCGACGGGGTCCGAACCGACGTCAGGGACGAGTACGACTGCGAACGTCTGATGGAGACGGCATCGAGAGCCGGTCCGACTGGCGGTATCGACGTGGTCGTCGCCTGTGCGGGTGTCTACCACGGCGACGCGGGACACACGCCGACCGACGGAGAACCCTACAGCCGGTTCGACGACCACCTGGGAACGAACGCTCGAGGCGTCTTCGCGACGATCACCGAAGCGCTCCCCCACCTGAACGACGGGGCTCGCGTGCTGGTTCCAACCGGGCAAATCGCTCGCGAGGCCAAACCGGGCTACGGCTCGTACGCGATTTCGAAAGCGGGGGCCGAGGCCGTGGTTCGCGGATTCGCCGCCGACACGGAGTACGTAGTGGGCTGTCTCGAGCCGGGCCAACTCGCGACGGAACTCACGGGTGGGAAGGGTCGTGACCCCGAATCTGTCGCCGGGATGTTCGTCTGGGCGGCGACCGAGTGTGATGATGATGCGCTCGACGGTGAGATCGTTGGATTACGGGAGTGGAAGCAGGCGACGCGGTAGTGATCAGTAATCGGTAACGAACCCAAACGGAAAGAGACGACAACAACTTCTATCAGTCGACGATGAGCGACGTGTCCGTTTTGCATATCGGCTGTGAGTAGCAGTCGTAGTTTCACCCCGAGGATAGTACCGTAAACTCAAGCTGAAGTCAGAAATCCGTCGACGAACATCAGTACCGACAGGACGATGATCGGAACGACAAGTATCATGATCCCGCGGTTGGGAAATATCCAGATTCCTGTGGGAACGCCGACGAAGGCAGAGATGCCACACAACGCCAGGAGTCGTCTATCAGTAGGTGTACTCACGACTCGAAATGTTTCCACGCAGTGATAAATTTGCCCATCAATGATAGAGCCGAACAGTATCTGCAACGAATCGAACGGCACCTTGCCCATTCTTGAGCCGGATCACAGGACCCGATCGCTATCGGGGTTCTCGAGGTCCCACAACAACTCGGGTAAAAACGCCTCGAGGTTCTCGATCACGCGTCGTTCGCTCACGTTCAGTCCCTCGCAGTGTTCGTGTGCGGACTCCCGAATGTCGACGTGAAGGCCGTCGTCTTCGAGCCAGACGCCCAGGGGGAACACCGAACAGCGGGTCGGTTTCCAGTCTTCCTCGAGATGGAGCGAACACAGTCCGTCCTCGCGCAAAAAGGCACATGCCTGGCCGTCAGGCCCGACGTGTTCCTCTCGGGGTTTCTCCTCGCGGGTGACGAACGGTTCGCCGCGAAACTGGGTCGTGGTGTCGGCGAGGTTCGCTCGCTGGGCCAACTCGAGGAGGTCCCGGTCGTAGAGCAAGACGCCGTGATGACAACACCAGGTGCAGTCTTCGACGCACTCGAAGGTGAGGTCGGGATCGAACTCGACAACTACCTCGCGACCGGGGTAGACTTCGACTCGAGGCGATTTCGTGGTTCCTGTCGCCTCGGTGTGGTCGACCGCCTCGGTGTGGTCGGTCGCCCTCTCTTCGAAGTTCGGTTCGTCTGCTGGCCCGTTCACACACGACTCGAGTGGACGCGGACGGAAAGCGTCTTCGTCACGAGGGGGCGCGCTGGCGAAACGGTTAGTGGCTTGTTTGCCCGTTCTCGGGGCCACCAAGCACGGAAACCGACACTCGATGGTTGTCTGTATCCTCCTGGAACGCGCTCGAGTCGACGAGCGAAACCGAGTCGACGATAGCGCGGCGAGCACGCGTTCGCCAGTCGTTGACGGCGTCGCCGTGGTGCTCGAGGTCGGGGGTGTCATCGTCCATGCTCTCGCTTTCATCGGCCGGTTCCCCACCTGGCTCGAGCGTCGGATACGCGCCGACCACCTCGTCTTCGAGCAATCGGGCTGGCTCGAGGTGGAGTGCGCCGGTTGCACTCGAGTCGTCGTGTTGAAAGACGTGGATTCGGGCCCGCATTCGTCCGTGAAACGGCGGGGTCACGCGCAAAACCGCCGTGGCCGGGTTTTCGCGCGTGTAGACGAACGCGTCGAGCACGTCGTCGGCGGTGACGGCGATCGAACGGATGACGAGCGGGTCGTTCGCCTCGTCGCTCATTGGGGGTGTTTGGGAGCGGACGGAGTTATACTGTGGGCTCGGGGACGAGGCCACCGGATTCAACGATCATCGGGCTCGAAAACCGACGCTTGGACGTCGGTCGACACGCCGTACTCGGCCGTGTCGACGTCAGCTGGAATCGTCGCGTCCGTTTCCTGGTATCGTGACTCGAGGGCGCTCGAGAGTGCCTCCCGGACGCAGGCGCGAGTCCCTGCACCGACCGGAGTGCCGCTGCCGGAAAACGCCTGCTCAGGTCCCGCGGGGTCGTGACCAACGACGAGTGCGTCGGTCGTGGTTCCGGGAAACCCGGTCTGCGCCAACAGGGTGGTCGCCTTCGCTTCGGCGGCGACGGCCAGCAGGTTCTCGAGGGCCCCGGCTGCGAGCCGACAGCTAGTGGTGACGATGAGGTTGACGGTTCCGACGGTCGGGGATTCGCTTTTCGGTGGTGACGTCTCGCCATCGCCAGCAGCTCCATCCTCGTCAGTCTCGAGAGCGCCGTCGGGTAGGTCGCCGCCAGACGGGTCCATCGGGAGTGCGGCAGGGTTCGAGACGCCGGCGGTCGCGTAGACGGTGACGGGCCCACAGCGGGCACCGCGAGCGTGTTGCAGGTCGACGCCGGTGAGCAACACGGGGGCCTCGAGGTTGGTCTCGACGTCGCGTTGGGTGTGGCCCCCCTCTTCGGCCTCGAGGAATCCCGCTCGCTCGAGACGGCCCTCGACGTACGGGGCGAGGTCGGTGCAGTGCCAGCCTTCGGGTACCGAGATGTTGTAGGCGCGATCGCCTCGATAGCGACCGCCGTTCCAGCCCGTCGACAGCCACTCGGCGTCCGACCGCTCGACACACAGGACGCCGTCGGTGCGCGTCCCTCTCGAGCGAGAATTCCCGGCTGACTCAGGCATCACACAGCACCTCGAGTAGCCTGTCGTTCGTCTCGCGCTCGGCCACGGCGACACGGACGTGACGCTCGAGCCCCTGGAAGGTTCGGCAATCCCGGAGGACGACTCCGGCGTCACGGGCTCGCTCGAGTAGATCCTCTACCGGTTCCGTGGACTCGAACAGGAGGTACGGCGCGACGGAGTCGTAGACGTCGTAACGTCCGTCCTCGAGCAGTGCCGTTCGGACGCGTTCGCGCTCCGAATCGACTCGTGCTCGCGTCTCGCGGACGAACGCCCGGTCGCGCATACAGTGAGCGCCAACGGCGGCTTCGGGCGTTCCGAGCGACCAGGCTCGGCGTGCAACCGCGAGCCGCTCACCGAGGTCGCCAGTTGCGACCGCAAATCCGGCTCGGAGACCCGGCAGGCCGAACAGTTTGGTCAGCGAGCGAGCCACGACGACGTGTTCGAAGCCGCGGGAGGCCATCGACGGTCGGTCGGTAAAGCCCAGGAAGGCCTCGTCGACGAGCAGGGTCGTTCCGGCGTCCCCACACCGCCGGGCAAACGCCTCGAGGCGTTCGTTCGAGGGGCAGTCACCGGTGGGGTTGTTGGGCGTACAGCAGACGGCGAGGTCCGCCTGCTCGAGGTGAGGAACCTCGAGGTCGTACAGATCGTCGTGGGGAACGAACGCCGGGGTCGCGCCCTGGAGACGGACTTCTCGGGCGTACTCGCCGAAACTCGGATACGGGACGAGTGCGGTGTCACCCGCTTCGAGCGTGCACTCCAGGCTGAGCCGAATCGCGGCGAGGCCGCCGGGGGTCGCAATCACCGCGTCGGGCGTACAGCCGACGTACTCCGCTGCGGCTTCTCGAAAGACTGGGTACGTATCGTCGGGATACCGGCGGGCACGTTCGAGGGCGTCGGCGTAGACGGTTTCGACTCCGTCGGGAATTTGCGGGTTGATGTTGGCCGAGAAATCGAGAAGTGAGCGGTCCGGTTCGCCGCCGTGGGGAACCCGTCCCGTTTCGGCGATGCTATCGGGATGCATGGTCCTCCGGGTGGTTCGAATTCGCTCTCGACCTCGCGTCGTCGACGGTCGCGGCCGTCGTTTCGGTTTCGTTCTCGAGACTCGAGCCCGAACGCTCCCTCTCGTCTTCGATACCGAGGCGGGTACAGACGGTTTCTATTCGCCCTCGAACCGTCGCCATCTCGCCGGCCGGTACGAGCGAGAGGGCGCCGCCCATGGCAACGCCCTCTTTGGCCTCGCCGGCACAGTACCGTGCCATCGAGACGTGGCCACTTCGCTCGAATTCGGGGTCGGTAACGGTCACTATCAGGTCCAGGTTCTCACTCGCGCTCTCGAGGTCGACGGCCGGGTCGGCGGTGACGAACGACGTGGTCGCCAGTTCGAGCGGGCCGTCGATTCCGGCGTGTCGAACCGCTGCGGCGACGGCTACCAGCTGGGTGCCGCCAGCAAGTGTGACACGGACGCCGCGCTCGAGCGCACCGGCGGCCACGCCGGCGACGGCCGCCTGGACGGGGTCGCCCATCGCCCGTATCGCCTCGAGTGGAGAGCCGGCACAGTCGCCGGGTGCGAGCCCGCTTGCGGTGAGTCCCTCGTTGACGACCGTCCGTTTTCGCTCGAGCGGGTTTTCGGGGAGCGATGAAGAGACCTCGAGCGGTTCGCCGAGTGCTCGCATGACGCCAAGCGCGGTCGTCGTCCCGCCGGGAATCGTTTCGCCGATCAGGACGCGTTCGTCCGGCAGGTCCTGACCGAAGGCGTAGGCTCGTTCGTACAGGTCGGTGGCGTCCGGGACCGCAATGCGCTCGCGGATATCCGTACCGGGATCTGCCTCGAGGTCGACGGTCGGCGCGGCGGTCGGTTCGGCCAGTCCGGCGTCGAGGACGGTCACGTCGAATCCCAGCACCTCTCTGACGGCACGGGTGATCGCCGCGGGCGTCGGACAGCCCGTGGGGCTGACGGGCGTTACGGGGGCGGCGGTCGGCTGCCCGTAGACGAGAATTTCGGCGTCGGCCGAGGGCGTGTGCCCGAGCAATGCTGGGGACGCCCCGGCCGCACTGATGCCGTCGATCAACCCGGTTTCGGTCGCGCCGGCGGCGAGAATTACTCGCATTCGTTTTCCTCCAGTGCCGAACGCAACCGTTCGGTCGCTCGAGCGTCCGTTCGTCTGTTGACGTTACTGGCGAGTCGTAGGTCGTAGCTGGTGTGTGTCATCGTTCGGTGTTCGCTGCCGACGACGTTGACCCCGGTCGGCGCGAGGTGTGGCTGGCCGTGTGCGACCGTCTCGACGGAAAAGCCGAGTCGCCGTTTCACGCTGACGGGGACACAGACGGTCATCGACGGCGTTTCGGACGAATCTGATTTCGCCGTGTTTCCGGCGACTGCAGCCCGATACCTACCGACGGTTCGTTCGACGACGGGTGGCTCGAGCAACGGCAAATCGGCCGTCACCGTCAGGATCGGTGTCGATACGCCCGGTCGCTCGAGGACGGACTGGAGGTCGGTGACGTAGCCGTAACCGGGCGTGTCGACGATCTCGAGAGAGTCGGGTAACTCGTGGCTGTCGGCCACGCGCTCGAGGTGGCGTCGGGTTTCGGGAGCGTTGGGTGAGACGGCGGCGAACACCGTCTCGAGTGTGTCGGTCTCGAGTGCGTCCAGCACCCGGTCTATCATGGGCTGGCCGCCGACTTCGAACAGTGGCTTCTCGAGGTGGGCCTCGAGTCGGCTTCCCTCGCCGCCACACATCACCAGCACGTCCACGCGATCACCCCCAGATGCAGGCCGAGGAGTCGACTCACTTCGTTGGCCGCGCCGAAGACGTCGCCGGTGACGCCGCCCAGTCGCCGTCGTGCCCACCACCAGGTCAGTGCCGTGCCGGTGAGTGCGCCGACGAAGGTGAGGGCTGCAACCGGCGTCGGCCACGAGAGGGCGATGACCGGGAGGCCAACCGCGAGCGGCAAGACGACTTTTTTTGGTGTCAGCGATGCCGTGAATTGCGCTCCAAAGCCCTCGTGGGCTGCCCGGCCGCCACAGGCGAGCAGGGCCAGTCCGGTTTTTGCGCCCACCTCGGCGGCGAGGACGATAGCCACGGCGACGAGGAGTGGGGCTCCCGACAGGGTAAATCCTGCCAGTGCCACCCCGATCAGTACGGCCCCGACGGCCAGCAAAGCACCGACGCCGGTCGTGGTGTCTTTCAGGACGCGTCGACGGCGTTCGCTGTCGCCGTGGACGACCAGCGCGTCGCCGACGTCGGCCACGCCATCCAGGTGGTTGATCCCGGTGACCAGATACACGGCCAGCAGGTAGCCAAACGCGACGGTGGCATCTGGGACGCCGTCGCCCAGGACGAACACCAGTGCCGTCAACCCACCGACGAGCCAGCCCACCAGTGGAAATGCCGCGGGGGTCGTTCGAAACGCGTTCCAGTCTCGTTCGGACGCGTCGGCTCCCGCTCGAGGGACCGGGAGTTGTGTCAGAAACGTGATGGCACCACGGAGTCCCCGAATCGCCGTTTTCCCTCGCTCGAGTGGACGCTGAATCGGACCATCACGACGCGCCATCAGGTTCTCACCCCCTGAAGCCGCCTCCACAGGCGGCCGAGGAAGTCTCGAATCCACTCGAGAACGCCGAACACCGACTCGAGGGCTCCGAACATCATTTCCAGGCCTGCGTGCAGTGGTGGGGCGAGGATGCTCTCGAGCGCGGGTGCGTAGACGGCGGCGACGGCTGCCAGTCCGACGGCGATAACGGCTGCCCCGCCGACGATGGAGACAGCGCGGTTGCCGTCTTCCACCGTCGGCTGCGGTCCGTCCGGATTGAGGACGTATGCGCCCGGTTTCTCGAGTCGAACGTCCAGCCCGCTCGCGAGCGTCGCCATGGGCCACCCGGAGTTCGGCGAGGCCGGGACGCGAGCCCACGCCCGTGCGTGAGCGAGTGCGCCCGGTCGGCGACTCGCCAGGGCGAGACAGCAGGCGCTCACTCGAGCGGGCACGTACATGACGGCGTCGTCGAGTCTGGCACTGGCGGTCCCGATGGGTTTCGACGGGTAGCCGAGCATCGAGTCGAGCGTGTTGACGGCTTTGACCCAGGCGACGACGGCCGCCGCGGTCGGCAGCGAAATCGGTGCCAGCAACGCGAAGGGAAGCAGCGTCGAGACGAAGCCGTCGGCGAGATTTTCGGCCACGCTCTCGATGGCTGCCGAGCGAATTCCGGCCCCGTCCAGGGCTTCGGTATCTCGGCCGACGAGGCTCCGAACCGCTTCGCGCGCGGACTCGAGGTCGCCCGCCGTTGCGTCGACCACTTCGCGGGTGATATCGAGGAGCATTCGAAGGCTAATGGTCAGAAAGAGGACGATCGCAGCGACGATTGCACCGATCATCGGCGCGACCTCGAGTGCCAGCAACACGGCACCGCCAGCAACGAGCGCAGGGAATAGCGGCAACACAGTTGCGATCGCGATGCCGGCCTTTCGCGCATCGAGCAGCGGCCACTCACGGTCGACGGCGCCGACGAGGCGACCGAACCATGCCACCGGATGCAGCGTGGTTGGGGGTTCGCCAAGCAGCAGGTCGAGGCTGAAGGCGAGTCCGATAATCGCCAGCGTCGTGAGCGTCACGGTCGGTCGTCACCTCGAGCGTCTGGGTTGTTGTCTCGAGCGTCTCTCGCCGTCTCGAAGTGTGCTGTCAGTGCGGCTAGCACGTCTTCGAGCGGCGTCCGGTCGAGTAGAAGTGCGGTCCCGCCGAGGGCCTCGATACCGCCGTCGGTCAGTTCGTCATCGCCGACGTGGACGAGAGCAGTCGGGTCCACGCCGAGTTGCTCTGCAGTCGTTTCGAAGATTTCTGGGGCGGGTTTACGCCAGCCACAGCCGACGCTCGTAACGATCACGTCGAAATCGTCTCGCTCCAGGTCGGACCTGACCAGCGTTCGGCCGACCAGTTCCGGCACGCTACAGTTCGAACAGAGGGCGACCGGCCCGTGCTCTCGAGCGGCCTCGACGGCCTCGAGCGCACCGTCCCGGGTGTCGACGACCGGGTCGAACGCGGCGACTACGGCGCGCCTGACGACGTTGCCGTGCCACTCGACGCCAGCGCTCGAGAGGGCTCGGCTTACGTGTGCCGGGAGCGGAACCTCCGCGCCGTCGGGGGCGTCGATATGCGACTGGACGTAGCGGGCCGACCAGTCGTCGGGGACTCGAACGTCTCGTGCCTCGAGTTCCCTTGCGATGGCTGTCGCGGGGTTGGTCGGGCGGTCAGCAGTGACGAGCGTGCCGAACAGATCGAACGAGACTGCCACGTACGTGTGACTTGTACAAGTTGACTTTACCTTGTCGACTGCGGGCGTTTCCCTGCTACCGTCCTCCGGACACTATCGAGCGGAATCGTTCGACTGCTCGAGTATGACTCGCATTCGATGAAGTGCCTATCCCGTGTCAAATATTGTGCCTGTCTGATACGATGACTTTAAGAACCCTGTGTTCCTGTAATGATTCATATGGCATTTGGTACAAAATCTGGAGGTATAGGGGTTATCGACCGGTTCAAAACCGGGTGGACGCTCACGAAAGACAGCTTCAGCGTGATCCGTCATCACCCGAAACTCATGGTGTTTCCACTGCTTGCTGGCATCTCGAGTTTCTTCTTTTTCCTCATCTTTTTCGTTCCACTGTTGATCGCCAATCTGGTCGGAAGCGGCCTCGAGTACATCGTGCTCTTTGCGCTGTACTTCGTCACGACCTTTTTCAGCACGTACTTTTCCGCCGCGCTCGTCTACGGAGCCAACGAAGCGTTCCACGGCCGGGAACCGGGGCTTCGCGACTCGATGAAAGCGATCAACGGCCGACTCGGACCGATCGTCGTCTGGTCGGCGATCGCAGCCACCGTCAGCATCATCATCAAGTCACTCGAAGAGTCTGACAACCCGATCGCATCGATTTTAGGGACGCTGTTCGCGGTTGGCTGGTCCATCATGACGTTCTTCATCGTTCCCGTGATCGTCTTCGAAGACGTTTCGGTGACCTCGATGTTCAAAAAGAGCGGCAGTACGTTCAAAGACACCTGGGGTGAAACCATCGGTGCTGGCTTCGGTATCAGCCTCATTTCGGTGCTCATCGGTATCGGACTGATCGCCATCGCGCTCGTCATCTCGGTTCCCGTGGCAGCCGTGTTCCCCGGACCTGGCATCGTGCTCGGCATCATGCTCGTCGGTGGCGCGTTCGTCATGGCGTACTTGCTCAACCAGACCGTCTGGGGCATCGCCAAGACGGCCCTGTACGTCTACGCGAGAGAGGGCGAACAACCGGAGGAGTTCGAAAACTTCGACTTCGAGAGCCTCGGCGGCCGTGCGGAAAAGCCCGCCGAACCGGGCGGGCAGAGCACTGGCGGCATCAAAGCGGACTAGTACGCCGTCACTCACCGAACTCGGCGACCCCGACCGACACGTTCTGGCGTGACGAACCACCACCTTCGACTCGCGGTCGTCCTGCAACACTCGAGTGAGCACATTGCTCTCGTCGTTTCCGCGGCGATAGATTGCAGTACGTCCCTCGAGGGAGCGTCGTCGCCTCTCTTTCGGGACTCTTCCCGTCCCCTCGCCGATCAACAATAACGGCTATTACCCCGGCCCGACGCTACGATGACATATGCGTTCCCGCTCGCGCCTCCACGCTGGCGCTCGACGCGCTCGCCGACACCTCCATCGATGCGTTCGGATCGACGCGCGAGCACTGGCGATGTTTCGCGTTTCGCTCGCCCTGTTGATTCTGGCTGATCTGCTGTTGCGTTCACGGAACTTCACGTTTTTCTACACCGAACACGGCGTCGTGCCACGCTCGCTGGCACGGGAGTTGTCCGCTGACTACGCCTTCTCGTTCTACCATCTCTCGACCAACACGACGGTGATAGCGGCCCTGTTCGTCATTCAGGCGCTGTTTGCTATCCAGCTCCTCGTTGGATACCGTACCACGTTTGCGACGGTCGTGTCGTTCCTGTTCGTCGTCTCGCTCGACCACCACAATCCGCTCGTATTGAGCTACGCCGACGTCCTCTTCCGGCTGCTCATGTTCTGGGCGATTTTCGTTCCCCTTGGTGAACGCTGGTCGGTCGACGCGGTCCACCGGCGACGGGAGCCGCGAACGGCCGTCGCGGGTATCGCGACGGCGTTTATTCTGGGACAGATGGTCTACATGTACGTCACCAACGGCATCATCAAATCCGTCTCGAGCACGTGGCGAAGCGGCAACGCTGCGCCACGAGTCCTCGGCCTCGATGAAATGACGTTCCTGCTCGGGGACACGGTTCGACAGTTTCAGACGTTCCTCGAGTTCGGCGGCCTGCTGTGGTACGTGATGATGGTCTGTGGCTGGGTGTTGCTCGTCACCTACGGTTGGTATCGGATACCGTTTCTCCTGTTGTACATCGGCGGCCACCTCTCGTTTGCGCTGACCGTCCGAATCGGCGCGTTCGCCTACGTCGCATTGGCCGGATTGTTGTTGTTTGTCCAGACGCCGGTTCTGGACACGCTCGAACACTGGCTTCGGAGGGCTGGTGAACGCTCACCGAGTCTGCAATCGTTGGCGCGACACCTCGAATCGATGCGACATCGGCTTCGCTCTGTCGGCGCTCGACTTCCCCCACCACATCCGCGATGGACGACTGACCGTGTCCGACGGGCGCGTGCGAGGATTCACGGCGCAACATTGCGACTGATCATCGTCACTATCGTCTTCGTTGGCGTCGTCCTGGTCGCACAGACCGCCGGTGCGGTCGCCGACCACGACGGGTCGGAACCGCTCGAGGAGGTCATCGACCGGACCGTATCAGAGACGCTCGAGGAGACGACGGGAGTCAAACAGGTCAACACAGTTGCCTCGGCGATGGCTATCGACCAGCCCGTCGGTTGGGGTGTGTTTGCGCCGAACCCGCGAACGACCGATCGGTACTACGTCTTCTCTGCTACCACCGAATCCGGTGAGTACGTCGACGTGTACAGCGACCGGCCGCTCGCATACGACCGGCCGTTCAACGAACTCCAGCGGCAGTACGGCACCTACCGCGAACGGTTTTACATGAATAGCGTTCGACGGGGTGGCTCGAGTACAGACACGGCCGCAATTCTGGCCGAATATCGCTGTGCCGAGTGGGAGGCCACACACGGTGAACGTCTCACGCACCTGAACATGTACGTCGTCAGTGAGGAGGTGACGAGAGCAACCGTCGACAGCCCCGAAGACCGCGACCGAAGCTATCGGCTATTCTATCGCCATGGCTGTGGTGATAACGAACCGATGACGTTCGAGCCACCCGAGTAATAGCAAACTGTCTTCTCGTCTCCGGCGCCGGAGACGAGATTGCACGCACGGGCGGCCCTCGAGTCGATGTTTGGTCGTCCTCGAGTCAGGGTAGAGAATCCGTCGACGGTTAGAACGCGACTAGGCCAGACGGGCGAACGCCAGGTTGCCCGAGATGTTTTTGATGTAAATTTCGACGACGTCCCCCTCACTCGCGCCGGGGACGAAAATCGTGTACTCGCCTTTCTCGGCGACACCGTCGCCTTTCCGGCCCGTGCCGGTGATCTCGACGGTGTAGGTTTTCCCCTCTTCGACGGCATCGCGCTGTTGTTGTTGCTGGCTCGTGGTCGAGCGCTTGGTCACCGGACGGAACGCGCCACAGGCGTCACAGCGCAACATCGGCGTCCGGTCCTCGCGAACCAGACGGGTGTCGGGCAGGCCACACTCCGAACAGCGAACGTACTCCTCGACGTAGGCGTCGACGGCTGCATCGAAATCTTTCGCGGAGAAGCTTCCGTTGTATCGGCCACGACCATCGCCGAGTTTTCCGCTGGTCCCCAGTTCACGCTGGACGAACCGGTGGAGGTGTTCGGTCTCTCTCGAGAGACTGTCGGCGATATCACCGAGGTTGGTAAACCTGGTGAACGCACCGTCTTTGTGTGCTTCCGCATCAGGCACCTGCAGTCGCTCGTCGCTACCCCCGATGTCGGGGACGTTCTCCATCGCTCGGTCGAGACTGGCCTCGTAATCCATATTCGAGGCAAGTAGCCGGTGACGTAAAGCCGTTCTGCTCTGGCTATCCGGAAGCCCTGGGCTGGAGAGCGGTGTTTTGAACGTCTCTCACTTCGTGGTCACCTGTTGGCTCGGCTCGTCCTCCGACGACGAGTCGTGGTCTCCGACGTCAGAGCCTATATGGGTGGTCTCGAGGCCATCGTGACTTACCGCCACGCAGACCACCCCGATGTTCCACTCCTCAAATCGCCAGGCTGAGGCGACCTGGCACGTGTAACCAGTTCCAATCCACTTTTCGCACCGATTTTCGAAATCGGGAACCATCGGTAAACGCTCTGAAAGCAGCGTTTACGGCGAAATCACTAGGTACTACAAAACGGCAGCAAAGGAGGTCCGCTCTCCCCGATTATGAACAGATGAGAGACGATCTCGCTCTCCGTTCGCGAGCGTGCGACTCTCGTGTTCAAATCGGCTCGATTGGACGTTTCACTGCTCACTGTCGTTCGCAGTAAAAGTCCGCTCTCCCCGATTTGAACGGGGGACAAGTCGATCTACAGTCGACTGCTCTACCAGGCTGAGCTAAGAGCGGTCACTCGTATGTAGCAGACGAATCCGGTATAAGGGTTATTATTTCGTCGGCCCGAGCGCGTGTGTGACACTCGTCAGACAACGGAACAAACTTGATATAGAATGGCTCACAATAGGTGCAGTAACTCGGTATCGATCATGGGTAAAATAACGTTCCGCGCGGATGACGAACTCGTCGCCGAACTCGAGGCGTTCGACGCCTCGAAAAGCGAGGTCATGCGCGAGGCACTCCGGACGTATCTCGATGCGCACGCGGCAGACGGTGTCGCCGATTCTCACAGCGACGTCGCTACCCAGAGCCGTGCGCGCGAGGACAGTCTCGATGCCCTGATCGAAACCCGAATCGACAGCCTACTCGCCGAGCGGTTCGAGGGCAGTCACGTCGGAAATCGGCCCCGAGAGGGCGGCCAGGATGTCAACGTCACGATTGCACTCGAAGGAGTGTCTGAGCACGCACGCCTACAGCACCAAGATCAGTCTGCAGTCGACGCCAAGCAGGACGGTGCCCACACTGGTGTTCGAACCAACGCGAACGAGGCCTCGAGTTCGGCTCCTGGTCGACACAGCGTGGGATCCGTAAACGGGGAAAACTCCGGTGAAAGCCACACTCACTCGAGAGACCAGAGCGAACCAGCTCGTGCCTGTGGACAGTGTGGATCGGCCCTCGGCGCTGATCACGTGTTCTGTCCGAACTGTGGAGAGAAAGCGTCACACCGGTTGTTCTGTGAGTGTGGTGACGAGATCAGGTCCGACTGGTCGTTCTGTCCGAGCTGTGGCCGCCGAACGCCCGCAGCGGACGTCCTCGAGTCCGACGGCGTGTGACTGTCATACGCATACGACAGTCGTAAGACGAAAACAATCACTCTCGCCGATAGTTTTATAATGGGTCGCGCTGTTGGCTTCAGCTACGTAAGACGAGTGTCTTACACGGGGGAATACAGGCCCACAAATCGGCGTACGTCTGTCGGTTTACCGTGTAAGACACACCGCGTCTGATGAGGCGCGCACCGTCTTACAACAAAGGGAATACAACAATGGAGCGTGTGACACTGCGGATTCCGAAACAGCAGATCGAGGAGGTCGAACAACTGGTCGAAACGGGCGAGTTCCCTAACCGGAGCGAAGCCATTCGATCGGCGGTTCGAGAAATGATTAACGAGCAGCAGGATGCTCGCCACGAAAGCCCGGGTAAACGCGGCTGGGCAAAGGTGTAACTATGCAGGATATTGTCCAGGACGCACTCGAAAACGCGGAAGCAGAGGCTCGAGACATGGATGCCGCACTCGACGATGACGACGAGTTCGGCGATCCTCGAATCGTCATCATCGGGTGTGGTGGTGCCGGGAACAACACGATCAACCGGCTCTATAACATCGGTGTCGAAGGCGCAGATACCATCGCCATCAACACCGACAAACAGCATCTGAAAATGATCGAAGCCGACACGAAGATTCTGGTCGGCAAATCGCTCACCAACGGCCTCGGTGCCGGTGGCGATCCGGATATGGGCGAGCGAGCGACCGAGATGGCCCAGGGAACGATCAAAGACGTTCTCGGCGACGCCGACCTCGTGTTCGTGACGGCTGGCATGGGTGGCGGAACCGGCACGGGTGCCGCTCCCGTTGCCGCCAAGATCGCCAAAGAACAGGGCGCAATCGTCGTCGGCATGGTTTCGACGCCGTTCAACGTCGAGCGTGCCCGGACGGTCAAAGCTGAGGAGGGCCTCGAGCGACTGCGCGAGCAGGCCGACTCGATCATCGTTCTCGATAACAACCGACTGCTCGATTACGTCCCGAATCTGCCAATCGGTAAAGCGTTCTCGGTGATGGATCAGATCATCGCCGAAACGGTCAAAGGTATCTCCGAGACGATCACCCAGCCCTCGCTGATCAACCTGGACTACGCCGACATGTCCACGATTATGAATCAGGGTGGCGTCGCGGTGATGCTCGTCGGCGAGACCCAGGATAAGAACAAAACCGAGGAAGTCGTTCGCGATGCGATGAACCATCCGTTGCTCGACGTCGACTATCGCGGTGCCTCGGGCGGACTCGTTCACATTACTGGCGGTCCGGATCTTACCCTGAAAGAGGCCGAAGGAATCGCAGACAACATCACCGAGCGCCTCGAGGCCAGTGCAAACGTCATCTGGGGGGCCCGGATCCAGGAGAACTACAAGGGCAAGGTCCGCGTGATGGCTATCATGACGGGCGTCCAGAGCGCACAGGTCCTCGGTCCGAGTACGCAAAAACAGGCCGACAAATCGCGTGCCAGCATTGAGGGGCTGAGTGATGCGGACTTCGACGCAAGCACAAACGTCGAAGGAACGAGCCAGACCCAGACGGGTCGAGGATCCGGCTACGGCGCACAGAGCGACGGTGGCCGCGACCAGCTCGAGCGCAACAACGGCGTCGACGTCATCAGATAATCCGCTGGCGATTCTGTTTTCACGTAATTTTATCGAAGCGGCTGCGCTTGCGTGTGTCGATCGTCCTATCGCACTCGAGCGTGTTAGAATCGTCTCGAAAATTGGCCCTGTATTACGCGGCTTCCCGACCCCGTCTCAGAGGGATCGTTGTCCCTGATTACCGGTCAGCGACGCACCGAAGTGGTCGCTGACTGGAAGTGATTACACGAATCCTCTCACTCGACGTACCGGCCTCGAGTCTCGATCTCGCGCAGTCGCTCGAGGATGCGTTGATCGCCGACCGATCGGTACCCCTCTCGGAGGTCGTCACGGAGTGGTTCGGGGTCGGCGGCGGTGCCGACGAGACTCTGATCGAAGATGTGGAGGTCCATCGCGTAGTCTTCGACGTGGTCGGTGTGATAGCCCAGGCCAAAGTCGATCAGATAGGTGCGGTCGTCGCCGACGCGAACGTTGCGCGTGGTTGGATCACCGTGAACGAACCCGGCTCGGTGAATCGTTGCCAGCGAGCGGCCAACCGAGCGCACACGGGCTGGTGTCAGTGCGTCCCGCAGGTCACAGTCGCCGACGTACTCGAACTCGAGGGTTGCATGTTTCCTGTCGACGTCGGTAACGACGGGAGTCGCCACGCCGTGTCGACGGGCGAGGCTCGTCAGCCTGGCCTCGAGAGTCGTCCGGTCACGGCGGAGTCGTGCGTCGAGTTCGGGATGGCGATAGGCTTTCTCGAGGCGTCGTTTGCGAACCCGCCCCTCGGTCGGCTCGATGGTGAGGTGTGCTTCGGCGCCCTGTGTAGTGTACTCGGTCGAATCCGTCGTTGCGGCGATACCGACCGACTCCTCCTCGAGTGTCCGTGGGGATCGCCAGGTGACCGGAACCTGGTCGGGTCGGAAGTTCGGGTCGACCCGTGAGTTTTCGACCGACAGCGTGTCCCCGGAATCGTACATTTTGGCACCCAGAACGGCGATCATCCCGGCGTTGTCACCCAACAGACGGGGTTCGGGGGCGTAAAACTCGGCTCCACGGTTAGCACACATAGTCTCGAGCATCTCACGCAAGCGGGCGTTCCGGCCGACCCCGCCACCAAGGACGAGTTCGTCACAGCCGGTCAGCGAGAGGGCGCGTTCGGAAACTTCGGTCAGCATGGCGAAGATGGTCTCCTGAAGGGCAAAACAGACGTCCTCGACCGCGTGGCCGTCGTCGACGGCGTCTTTCGCGGCGGACATGATGCCCGAAAACGAGAAGTCCATTCCCTTGACGACGTAGGGGAGGTCGATGTACTCGCCGTCTTTCGCGGCTTGCTCGACTTTGGGGCCGCCGGGGTGGGACCAGCCGATGTGGCGCGTAAACTTGTCGATAGCGTTGCCGACGCCGGTGTCCATCGTCTCGCCTAGAACGCGATAGCGGCCGTTTCGAAACGCCAGGAGATGCGCGTTTGCACCGCTGGCGTTCAGACAGATCGGATCGTCGAACCCGGACTCGTGGCGGCCGATCTCCAGATGGGCGACCATGTGATTGACGCCGACCAGGGGCACCTCGAGGGTTGCCGCCAGCGCGCGCGCTGCGGTGGCGACGATGCGTAAACAAGGGCCGAGCCCGGGGCCGCGGGCGAACGCGATGGCGTCGATGGCGGCCCGATTGTCGACGGTTTCGTCCTCGGGAGCCGTCTCGATGGCGTGCTCGAGCACCGTCTCGATCACCTGTGGGATTGCCTCGGCCATGTGCTCGGCGGCTTCACGTGGGTGAATGCCGCCGCTATCGGGTTCGTATGCGTCGCTTTCGATGTGGAGAGTGTCGGATTCGGTATCGAAAAGCGCCGCACTGGCCGCCCAGGCGGTGCCCTCGATACCGAGAATGCGTGTTTCGTTCACGAGTCAGTGTCGGGGCAAGGTCAAAACGCGAGAAGTGTGTCGACTCGAGTCGGGTTACTCCCACTCGGTGTAGCCACACTTGCCACAGTGTTTGCGGTCGCCGTGGTCGGCGAGGAAGGTGTCGCCACACCGTGGGCAGGCGTCGCGCTGGGCCGTACCGTCGTCGGCGTAGATTTCGTAGTGTGCCATCTCAGGCCTCCTCCGCCTCGGCGTCTGCTTCTTCGCTGACGATCTTGTTGCGGTCGAGCATGTGGTCCTGTTCGACTTCGGTCGCGTGGGCAGACGTCTCGTAGACTTTCGCGTAGCCGACGGTTTTGCGCATGCCGAATTTGGTGTCGAGTTTCCGGATGACGACCTCGTCGGCGTCCTTGTTCAGTTTGGCGGCGAGACTGTCACGAACCTGGAGCCGAGAGGGCGTAGCCTCCTCGTGGACCAGTTCGAACGTGACGTCCGTGCGGTGCAACATCGGATTCTCGTCTTCGGAGATGATGTCGACTTCCATGATATCACTCAGTTACTCTACTATGTCCGTGTTGCGCCTAAAAGGATTTCGAACCGGGGGGACTGTGACAGGTTCACATAGATACCGCCCATCTCGATGCGGTGTCTCGAGCTTCGAACCGAGGCTTTAGCGTCTGTGTCCGCTCCGTATGCTCACTTGGCTTACAATAGTGTGAAATAGTGTTTCAATACTATATTAGTAGCTATTCTGTAGCAAAAGATGTCGCACTGGATTTTCCTCGCTCGAGTTACTACCAGTCCGGTATAGGGGGCTGTTGTCGTCTCTCCTCGCTCAGCGATTACCCGGTTCGTCGGTCACCGATTCCACCACTCCCTGTCACGGAACGACGGCCAGCCCTCGAGGCGTCAGTTCCTCGAGTTCATCGTCCCACGCGACCGGGACCCGCCCCCAGGAATCGCCGAAGTCGCTCGAGGCGAACAGGCCGCGGTTGGTGGCGGCGTAGACGGTTTCGTGCTCGCGGTCCGCCTCGAGGATCGATCGGACGACACCCTCGCCCATCGGCAGGCCACGTCCGTCCAGTCGCTCCCAGTCGGCGTTGCTCGCTGGCTTGCGATACACGTAGGCGTCGGCGTTCTCCGGCGTGTGCGCACGCGAAGCACCGCTCGCACTCGAGACCAGGACGCGGTCGGGGTCGGCGGGATGTGGACACACCGACCAGCAGTAGCGATGGTCGAGACCTGCTTGCGGGTGCGACCAGGTTTCGCCCCCGTCGTCGCTCATCGCATACCCGTCGCCCGCTGCCGTGTATACACGTCCTTCGCGTTCCGGATGGGTCGCCAGACTATGGTTGTCGATGCGGGAGCCATCCGGGCGCTCTCGCCAGCTATCGGCCCCTTCGTCGCGGATGACGAACGCACCTGCCTCGATGCCGACGTAGAGGCGGTCGGGGTCGAACGGGTCGACCTCGAGCCAGCGGACGTGGTGGGTGTCGGGTCTGGGCGGGAAGTACCACTCCGATTCGGAGGGTAGGTCGGTGAGGCCCTCGAGGTGTTCGAACGAGTCGCCGCCATCCCTCGAGCGGTACACGCGGCTGGGTTCGGTGCCGACGTACACGGTGTCTGCGTCGTGGGGGCTAATCGTGACGGACATGACGGCGTCGCTTTCGAATATCGGTGGCTCGAGTCGGTCGAAGGACTCGCCGCCGTCGCTCGAGCGAAACAGTCCGTCGTCGAACGTGCCGACGAACACGCGTTCGGGGGCGTCGGGAGAGACGGCGACGCACTCGAGGTGGTGGTCCTCGAGGTGGACCTGTGTCGATGGATCGTTTCGTGGCGTTGTATCGTCGTCGTACACGAGCAGACGGTCTCGAAGTGCTGTGTAAACACGGGTCATACAGTCCATTCGGGGCGTGGCCTCTTCGACCCGTCGACTGTTGAAGGACGTTGTCCGGATCGATTCGACTGTTGGAGGGCGATGTCCGGATTGGTTTCGGAGACGAGTCAAAACGAGAACCGACTCGTGAAGTGGCTTTAGGTTTCGCGTTTCGCGATGTGGTACTCAGTTGTCAGTGTACTCACTCGAGGTGGCTGCTGTCGATGTTCGAGCGCGACCACTGAAAAGTCGACTGCCCGGGGAGAGCATTACACCAGAGGTTTACATACCCACAATTTAAACGTCGGTGATTTTCATCGAGTCACCAATTATCCGGACTCGAGTGTCGGGTACTGCGGGAATAAGGGGGTTCTCAGTCAACATGCTCGAGAGTGAGTTCTGGAAGGTTATACTCAACCGGAGAGAACGTAGCGAAATCGGCATCATTGGTGAAAACCGTCGGTTCCCGATCGCGATGCTCGAATCCCAGAACGACGATCGGGATGTCTTTCGGCTGTACGCCGGTAATTCTGGCGAGGAGCCGGGTGTGAACGTTCGCTCGACGTTCGTCGAGTAGCGAGTTGGTGACATCGCGACTCGAGGGGGGTTCGATGAGTCCGGTCATTCGGGTAAGCCGAGTCAGAAATAACGTCTTTAGCTCGTCTCGTTCCCTCGCTGTTAGCCCAGGTGTCCGATCGAACGCGTTGAGCGCTTCTTGCACCATATAGGCGTTGATCGCCGATATCGTCTCCCCTCGTTCGATCTCGTCGAGAAGCCGGGCTGCTCGGTCGTTCGTCCCAAGTGTTCCGAAAACCCAGAGGTTCGTGTCGAGGATCTTCACGCGTGATCGGCGTACTCGTCGGCTGTTTCTTCACGAGCGGCTGCAACCGCGTCTGCGACCTCCTCTTCGTCGACACGCTGGCGAAGATCGTCGAGTCGGCCGTGCAGTTCGTCGTCACTCACCGGCTCCTGCTCGGCGCGAGCGAGTAACTGCTCGACGCGGAGCGCCGCGATCGCCGGCTCGTTGTTTAGTTCGATCAGGTGGCGACGGACGGACTCCTTGATGAACTCGCTCTTGTTCGTGTAGACACCCGTCTCCTCGAGGAACTGCTCGAGCTCCCGATCGAGTTCTTCGGGAAACTTGACGCTGACGTTGGCGTACTTCATGGTAATACCATGGTAGTACAAACAAATAAAGGTACGGTCGACCGCCTTAGTCGGCCGAGAGCGCCGCGAAGGGTTTTACTGCGCTATGCGTATGGTTTACGCATGACCTTCGCGTCCACGTGGGGAAATGTACTTGACGAGTGTGAGGCACTCGAGGATAACGCGATACTCATCACACCGTTATCCGGCCAGCGATTTCGGATCACCGACGTCTAAGAGCATCGTGTTGTCGTCGAGTTTACCGGCTCCGGAGAGTCACGACCGTTCCAGCGGGATCAGTTTGAAACGCTTGTCGACCGCGTCCGAAGCGAAGTTGGCGGGTTCGAACTCGATCGACTCCCACCGGAGGCCGATCCGATTCCGGCAGTCATGAGCCTGCACCCGCGTTTCGAGATTGACAAACAGACCGGCACGCTTCGCGAAACCGATGAACCGACACCCTCCCAATTCGTCCGGGGTGTCTCTCCCAGTGTCGAAACAGAACGCACAGCGCCAGATCTCGATATCTATTCGGATGCGCTCTTGCTCATCGATGCCCTTGAGCAGTACGACGTGACCGAACTGGAGGAACTACCAACGCCATCGCTGATAAATCTCTACACGCTCCTCTCGGACGTCCAGCGAGACGCCGACGATCTCCGGGGTGACGTTGCGACTGTCCTCTTAGACCGCGTCCATCACGACCAACCCGTCCACGGGCAGTTCGGTTCCGTTCAGCGGACCAGTCGGACCTACCGATCACTCCGCGACGAAGACAAAGTCCTCGAAACGCTCGAGGAAGCAGGTATCCCTCGCGAACGAGTCACCAGCGTCGATTCGTCGAAGGTAGGCGAAGCACTCGAGGTGACCGAGTTGGCACCATCGGACGTCTACGAGATCGAAGAGCGCGAGTACGTCCGGAAAGCCGAGGTCAACGAGGAGGAAAAGGAGAGCCGGTTGCAGGGCCTCAAAGACCGGCTGGCTGCGACGGAAGGGGCCGAAGCCGAGGTACTTCGCGAGGAGATCGAGGAGTTGGAAAGACGCATCAACGACCTCACGAGCTTCCGATCCGGCGCGGAGGTGTGAGATGACTGCCTATCGCTTCCGTGTCAAACTCGAGTGGGATCCGACTTCGTTGTGGCGCGATATCGTCGTCGGAGAGGACCGAACACTTGCAGAGTTCCAGGCGATAATCAACGAGTCAATGGGACTCAACCAGGCCCATCTGTAGTTTTTTGGCGCGGATCAAGACTACTGGCAAAGCACAGTGAAGTACCAGCGACCGGAAGAGTACGAGAACCTCCCGAGCGGTGAGCCGATGGGGTGGGACGAGGTGGTGTACAACGCAGGGAAAATAGAACGTGAATCCCGAAGGGGTCGGGTTTCGGCCCATGTAGCCAACGTGAGAGACCCACTCACAAATATTGAAGGATTTTTAGATTCGATATGTACGATTAGTTGTTACTATCTGCCGAAGAGCGTCTCAATCCATAATTGTCAATTTCCGAGTGGGAATTGGACGTGTTCTGGAAGAGGGCCGGAACGCTGGTTCCCGACGATCGCGAGAGGCGAGAGTGGCTCCGCATCAAGGGTGGTACGCTTACCGCCAAAGCAGTCACTTTCGATGCAGCCGAACCCTCTTTTCGAGGGCTTCAACGGGAATGACGGCTGCGAAGGTCCGGGGTATTTTTCTCGCCAATGCACGAAATGGAAATATTAATATTCTAATCTAATAGGTGCGTAAGTATGAACCGTTGGGTTTTGATCGGGATCGTTGCAATCCTGCTGGTGTTCGCTGGGGTCGCGACTACGTTCGTGCTCCCCCTGAGCGTTGATTCGACGGGCGGGCCGTTCGAACTTGGCCAGTCCGAGTCGTACGTCTCCTCAGGGAAAATATCGACAGATGAAGTGGGGCTATTGATCGCGCACGAAGCCACGGTCCTCGCCGACGACGACGCACACCTCACGTTCGAGTACGAGAACAGGACCGTCGAACAATTCTACGACGACGGAACAGTCTATACAAAATACGAGGGCCACGTCGACGACGAGGAATGGATGGCGTCGACTGAGCCCACCGACGTCGAGGAGGTATACTTCGGAGAGCATGAGGACAGGTTTGTCCGAATCACTACGGAAAACGGAACCGTCGACTCCTCTTCCTCTCATATGTTGTTTGTGCGTATGGAGACCAGACACCTGCTGTCGGTTCCCGCGTACGAGCGCGTCAACGAGCAGGGTGACCGGACGGGCTACGCGCCGTCTTCGACGTGGACCAAAATGGAATCGGGGACGATGCGTGCAACTCCTGAGTCGGGTGAACTCAGCGTCGACACAGAAACCGGCGTCCTGCGAGAGGCGTCGCTACGGTATCAGTTGACTGAGGCTTCATCGTACGGGGAGTATCTGCTCCGGCCAGGCAATACGACGACGGTAAACGTACAATACGAGTACGACCCTGGCCCCAGTGTCGACGACATCGAGACACCCGCGTGGGTAGAGCAGTGTGTCGAGAACGATCACTGTGAGTTCTAGACGGAACCGGATCGACTCCCACAACGGCACGTACCCGGTTCCAGACGCTGGAACTGAACCCGCGCCCCGGTAGCCACTTCCGGTCAGGCCGACCCACGCCGGGCGGAGCGGGTTCGTGGGTTACCCCTCGCAGATTTCCAGATCCTCACCGGTGTCGACGCTCTTGATCCCGAACGGGAGCGCGACGACCGCCTCGTCAGATTCGTCGTCCACGACGGTGACCACGAGATCAAAGGACCCGGTTTCGTTGAACGCCAGTTCCCGAGTGAGGTCGAAATCGAGGTCCGGCGGGAACTCGATCGGTTCGTCCGTGAGTTCGCCGACCAGCGTGCCGTCGTCCTCCTCGAGGCCGTCCACCGGAAGGCAACCGCCTTCTTCGACGATCTCGACGACATGGAGGCGTGTCTCCAGACGCTCGAGCCCGAAGACATCCGTATCGAGTTTAAGAACGCCTACAAGCGATTCTCGCAGCTGATGGACGTCGTCCTTCCGGACCCGATGGCGAACCCGTACAAAGAGGATCTCGACCGGCTCAGCGAGATTTTCGCCCGCGCAAAAGAGCGCTACCGGGACGACTCGATGAACCTCGAAGGCTGCGGTGAGAAGGTTCGTGAACTCAAATCGAGTGGAGTCCTGACCGCTCCACGATCGGGCTCTCGATGGACGGTTCCATGGAGTTGGCCGTCCGGGCACCGACCAGTGCAACGGTGGATGACGTCGAGGACGTACTCGAAAAGAAGAAGCAGTGGATTCTCGAGACGCTATACGGCCTAGTCGAACAGGACGACCCGCCGCTGGACAAGGAGTACCTGAGCAGTGAGAAACTCCTTTATAACGGTCGTCGGTATCGGCTTCGAGTCGAGGAGTCCTCGGTGATTGAACCGGAACTCATCTTCGACGGAAATCGATTCGATCTACTCGTTCCTGAAAATGATGCTATCAATACACGCCGAAAGCGGCAGGCGGTTGTCGACTGGTATGTTACCGAAGCGACTCAGAAACTCCCCAAGCGAGCGGACGATTACATCCAAAAGTTGGGTATCGACGACATCGAGATCGAAGTGACGACGCTCCAACGTCGGTGGGGAGAGTATCGACCGGGACACGTTTCACTCCATTCGCGGCTGATTCTCGCACCGCGTAAGATTCAGGATTACGTTGTCGCGCACGAACTCGCCCATTTTAGGCACGAAGAACACTCGGACGCGTTCTGGAATACGGTCGGAACGTTGGTTCCCGATTATCGCGAGAGGCGAGAGTGGCTCCGTGTCAAGGGTAGTACGCTCACCGTCTAAACCGTCACTCTCGAAGCAGTTGAGAAGCAGTTGAACCTTCGCTTCGAGTGTTTCAACTGGAACGTCGGCTGCGGAGGTGCGGGGTATTTTTCTCGCCCGTGCCCTTAGGCACACTCCCTAAGGGGGATGTCCCACTGCCTGGGACGAAACCCGCCTGTCCAACGACTGAAAGGGACGCTGAAAGCACTCCAGACGAAGATACCCCCCCTCTCTCGCGACACGAAACCGGCAAAAGAAGCCTTGTTTTAGTGGGCTATTACAGTGTTGCCACTCACGAAGACAGCGCTATCTGAGCGTTGGTTTCACCTTCCCGACTTCCCACGCATCGCCTCCGGCTCGCCACTTCACCGTTGCCTCGAGCAGTTCACCAGGATCTCGACCGTCACGGTGCCAGTCATCTACACCTTCGGAAAGAACCTCTTGGAGATTCGGATACGAGGTACTCTTGAGCCGTGAGAGAATCGTATCGATTCGAACCGTCGGCTGATTCTCGTCAGTCACGTCGGTGATCTTCGCGGCGTACTTCTGACACCACTTCTGCCAGGCGCTCGAAGCGGCTTGGCGCGTTTCGAGGTCGAGAATCTTCGCGGCGCGATCTGCTGCGTTCTCGATCTGGTGCTCGGTGCTCTCGACGATCGCAGCGATCTCTTGCTCGTACTTCTTGCTCGCGAACGAAACCGAAGCACCTTCATTTCGAACGATTCCGTGGAGGCGCTCGAGTGCTCGGTAGATCGTACTGATTCCTCGCTCAGTGTTGTTCGCTATCTGTTGGGGGTGTTGCTCGCCGCCGTCGGTCACGAGCGTCTCGAGGACTTCCACGTCGCTCTCACAGAGGTCTCGCAAGACGGTAATGAGGAGCGTCCTGGTTCGCCTCCATCTCCGGCGTCGGATCAGCGACGAGCGGAACCGATTCGTCGGCTGGCTGCACATCAAAGTGCTTGTCCGGGATGTACGTCGTCTGATCGGCTTGGACGGGGACGTCACTCCAGTAAAGCACGTTGATGAGCGTCTCGTCGATCTCTCGGCGCAGCTGTTGGCGATCGCCCCAAGCGAAGGCATGACCCGTCAGCGACTTCTTCAACAGAACGCCGACCTTGGGGTGGTAGAGTGGGTCACTCTCGTCTTTCGTCCGGACGTGTTTCGGATGGTAGTGCTTGATCTGTTTGCCGTACCGGTGGCCTGAGATGAGCCGTTTGGCGTCCTCTTTCGGCAAGACAATTCGGTGGTTGTAACCGACGACGTCCTCGTTGTCGATCTTGTACTCGACTTTACTGTCCTTCTCCGTCGCACAGAGGAGCAAGAGCCGCTGCATAGCCCCACCGCGACCGACGAGCTTCTGACTCCAGTTCCGGTTCAGGCGAACGTAGCGCTCGTATGTCGTGATGTTGCTCATCTCATGAACCGAACTGGCGAAGTATTCTGGGTTGACGTAGATGTCACCCTCGAGGGCGAGCACCTGAACGAACTGCGGGAGCAACGCGAGGAACTCGTCCGGCTCGAGGTTCGATCCCGAGAACCGGACGTTGATGCCCTCGTCTTCGGGAATGTGATCGAACGGCGTCGAAACCGGCTCGCCCGTTTCGTAGTGGCGCATGTCGGTGAACCGGGGCTGAATCAAGTAGTTCGCCTTCCGCTCTCCTTGGCCCTAAGCGCCGATCCGGAACTCGTAGAGCCGGTCTCCGCCAATGGAGTCCTCGAGCCGGGGCGCGATCCCGCTCTTCTGGTAGGTGAGCGTGAGCGTCCACTCCTCGCCATCGATCTCCGTCTCGATCTCGCCGGAGTAGCCACCGAAGCCGGACGTGAGCAATTTCCCGACGATCCAGTACGGGCTCAGGCCGTTCTCGGTGAAGATGAGGTTGCCCTCGCACTCGTGCGGGGCCGTCGCCACGTGGCTCACGGCGCACCTCCGTCGACGAGATCACTGCGAAGACGAGTGTCGCAGTACGGACAGAAGTATCGCCGAGCACCGGAAACGAAGACGATCCGGATCGAACGCCCGCAGGATCGGTTGGGGCACTCGGTTACCGTCTCCCCGGGTTCATCCAGTCGACGGGCAGGTTGGTCGTGACGCGCTCGAGCGGTCACCGTTCCCACCTCCGCCAGGTGACCACCGGTGTCGGAGGAGACGAAACGATCGCGAGTTGCCTAACGACCGAAAAGCGACAGTATCCGGAATAAACGCTACACTGGGTAGTCGTTAGGGCATGATAATAATTTGATAAGTGCCCGGGGAGGGCTCCGAACCACGGAACGACTCACCTCGTTCGTCGTTCCTGCCTTCACCTCGCGTCGCTCGGTGAAGACCACCGGGTTCGTCGCCTCTTCCGGGCACCCCTTTTAGACTCGTCACTCACTCCGTTCGTGACTTCGTGTAGAAAGGAAGTGCCCGGGGAGGGCTCCGAACCCTCGATCTCCGCATGTCCCAGGTTCGAGGCTCGGCAGTCCTCGTATGGGGGACACGCAGGCTTCCAAGGCGAAACCGCACCGAATCTCTGAACCCTATGAGTGCGGCGCTATGTCCAGCTAAGCCACCCGGGCTCACTCTCCGCTTGTGCGCTGTGTTTCTTTAACCTTCCCATTCGACCCCGGCGTGCAATCCGTACCCACGGATTTATGACGAGGTCGTGCGAATTTCGCCGCATGACCGTTCCCGGAATCGTCCAGTCGACGCTCGAGGGCGAGGAGATCGCCACCCGTGTCGGGCTCGGTGGCGACGACGAACTGTTTATTACCCCCTCGAAAACCATTATCTATCGCGCCGATGGCCTTCTCAGCGACGAATCCGTCGATAGCTTCCCCCACGAAGCCGATCGACTCACGCTTTCTGAAGGCCGCCGAAAAACCCGATTCACGCTCGAGTACCCACTGGAGGGGACCCGCGAGTTTACCATCCCCGCAAAACGCACCGACGACGTCTTACATCCCGTCCTCGCGGGCGTCCTCAACGGCAACGGAATAACCGAACCCGGTGAAACCGTCCTCCAGACGTTCCGCTTTAGCGAACTGACCGTCATCCTCACGAGTCACCGCCTCGTCAAACACATCGGCGAGGCCGTCTGGGACGGCGATTTCGAGCAATACGGGTACGAATCCGTCACCAACCTCTCGTTCGAACCCGGGAGCGTCGCCACACAGATCGTCCTCGAGACCGACGGGCGACAACAGCGATTCAAAACCCCGAACGACCGCGCGGGCGAGGTTCGTGAACGCCTCGAGCGCGCCCTGTTTACGTATTACGACGTCGACTCGCTAGAGGAACTCAACGCCACAGTTGCCGAAGACGATGGTGATGGGGAGCCAGCAGAAGCGTCTCGTTCCGCTGTCGATTTCGGCGTCGGTGTTGACCCGCTGGATGCCAACCCACCGGAACTCGATGCTGACGGGGCGATTGCCGACGACCAATCAGGGGCAGACCCATCGGCTACCGCCGAGTCGACTGCCGTACAGACGGACACGCCGAACGATACCTCGAGTGACCCGCTTGGCGACACCACAAACGGTCCCCGCACAGGCTCGCCGACGACCGAGCGAGCGACGGGTGCGAGCAACGTTGGAGAGGACCCCTTCGAGTCCCCCACACTCGAGGCGGTCGACGAGAGTCAGGGATCGACCGAGTCGTCCCCGCCAACGCCCCGGACGGACCCCGAACTGCTCGAGCGAATCGAGGTGCTCGAGGAGACGGTCTCGAAACAGACCGAACAGATTGCCGCCCAACAGGAGACTATCGAGCAACTGATCGAAGAGTTACGCCGCGGCCGGTAAGGTTTCCCAGCGCCGGTACTCGACGCCCTCGTCACCAACCGATTTTCCTGTCACTCCCGCCCGGTAACTTTCCGAATACACGACGAGCCGAACGGCCCCAGTTCGCCGGCCTCGAGTTTGAGAAAGTAGCCCGTCGAGAGGCTCGAGCCACAGCGTCGGCAGGAAAAATCGCCCTCTTTGGTCACGACCTGTTCCTCGAAGCGAACGTACTGTCGGCTTTTGACGCGGACGATACCCTCCTCGCGTTCGATCAACCCCCGAAGTTCAGCTTCATCGAGGATCGTTCGGGCAACGATGGGGTCGTTCGTGATCGTCTCAATTCGGTCGACCACCTCGGGCAACGGCAGTGACTCGTATTCGAGTCGCTCGAGCAGAGCGAGACCGAGTTCGACGCGCTCGTCCATCGATCCTGAGTGACCTGCGAGTGTGCTTAAACATTGTGTCGGCGACCGCGCCGGATATCGAGTTGTAGACCTGCTGGATACCTCCAACGGGCACGCTTCGATCGAGAGTGACACAACGTATTGAAGGTGATACAAAACACCGGGAGAGGCACAAAGGTTTCAACGGCCGGGTTCGAACGCCCGCGTGTCGATGCAGCGTATCGGATCGGTTCGTGTCGTCGTGGGTACGCTACTGGTCGGTATCGTGCTTCTCGGCGCCCTGATTGTTTCTCCAACGGCCACCGTGGCGGCGCTCGACGGCATCGTCACCGACCCGACTACGTTTGCGCTTCTCGTGATCGGACTCTACGTCTTCCGGCCACTGTTTGCGTGGCCGACGACGCCACTCGCAGTCGTCGTCGGATACGGCTACGGACTGACGCAGGGCGTTCCGATTGCATTGCTCGGCGTCGCTTTTACCGTGTTGCCGACGTTCGGGGTCGCTCGGTGGCTCCTCGAGCGAGACGCGAAAACCGGTTCAGCCGAGCACGCTGGTCCGTCGGTTTCGAGTCCCGAACGTACCGCCGGAACCGGTCGATTCGACACACTTCTCGAGCGGAGCCACGACGTGGTCACTGGCTACTACGAGAACGCCGGGCCAATTCGTGGTGTCATTGCCTCGCGGTTAGCGCCGATTCCGTCCGATATCGCGACGTGTGCTGCAGCCGCAAGCGGTGTCTCGAGTCGTCAGCTCGTCGCCGGGACGGTAATCGGTGAACTCCCGTGGACGGTGGCAGCCGTCGCCCTCGGTGCGTCTGCGGCTTCGCTCACGGGTGCAATGGAGCAAGGGACGAACGGCGAGTACGGCCTGGTGTTGGCCCTGTTTTGTACGGCTACAGCCGGGATGCTTCTCGGGCCGACGCTGTATCGAGCGCTTCGCCACCGTGGCGAGGTCGTCCAGTAAGCGTCCTGATCACCCGTCTTCGACGAGTGCATCACTCATCTCTTTGAGGTCGGCCTCGAGTTGCTGGTAGGTTTCCGTTTCCTCGAGTTCCTCGAGGTCCAGTTCGTCTTCGAGAGTTTCCATCTTGTTCGAGAGTGCCTCGAGTTCTCGGCGGCCGTTCTGGGTGTAGCGAGACTGCACGCGCAGGTTTTCGATGATTCGGGTGAGCTGCATTCGTGAGACGGGCTTGGTCACGTAGTCGTCGATGTCGAGTTCGACGATGTCCAGTCCGGGGTCGACGGCAGTCACCATGATGATCCAGCAATCGTGGCCGCGACGCCGGATTTCGGCGAGGACTTCGTCGCCCGTCAGATCCGGCATATGACGGTCGAGCAAGACGACGTCGACGTCCGTATCGATCTGCTCGAGTGCCGACTGCCCGTCGTAGGCCGTTTTGACGTGATAGCTGTCGTCGACCCAGGTAGCGTACAGGTCGGTTATCTCTCGCTCGTCGTCGACGACGAGGATGGTCGGTTGGGTAGACATAGGGCGGTAGTTGTCGAGAAAAGGATGATAGACGGTGTAATCGTTGCGGTCAACTCAGTTGGTGAGTCGGGCCACTCGACTTATCGTACGCAGTGATCACCGGAAGGGGTCAGAACAGTCGTAGATGACGCCGTGTTGTGGACACACGTACTTACAGTGGCGCTTGTAGAGGGACGCCTCACAGCGCGGACAGGGTGGACCGTCATCGCGTGCAGGTTCCGCCATTGGTCGTTCGTTTGTGCCTCGAGTAGCATGATGGCATCGGTCAACGGGCGGCCTACCGGTTTCAGCGCAGTCAGTCATCGGGGGTTCCACGGTGGCCTATCGGGAACGCCCCAGCACGCGCCTATCGAGTGGTTTGAGGTGCCCGCCTGTCACGCGTCTCGAGCGGTGATTCGCCCCGTATTTCGATTATCCAACGATGATAACTGCTGACAACTTATTTGTGACTGGTTCGCATGCTGTGGGTCATGTCCACCGGACCACCGATCGACGAACTCCACTTTGCGGACGCCCCTGCCGTCGATACCGTTCCCGGCCCCAGGTCCCGAACCCTGCTCGAGAAGCAACGCGAGATCGACAGCAGCGCCGTCGCATATCCGAACAACATTCCGCTTGCGTTCGAGGCTGGAAAGGGAGCCACGATCCGGGACGTCGACGGGAACACGTTCATCGATATGTTCGCCGGAATCGGCGTCCTCAACGTCGGGCACGCAAACCCGTACGTCGTCGAAGCCATCCACGAACAGATGGACAAACTCGTCCATACGGTCGATTTCCCGACCGATGCGCGCCTCGAACTGATCGAGAAACTCGACGAAATCGCACCGGGGTCGCTCGCCGGGAACAATCGCGTCGTCTTCGGCGGCCCGACCGGGAGTGATGCGATAGAAGCTTCGATAAAACTCGCGAAGTACAACACGGGCGGCGACGGACTGATCGCGTTCCGCGGCGGGTATCACGGGCCGACGAGCGGGGCGATGAGTCTGAGTTCGAACAGAAAATTCAAGCGTCACTACACGCCGTTGCTCCCCGATGTCGTCCACGCGCCTTATCCGTACGCGTTCGCACAGGGAAAAACCCCTGACGAGGCGACGAAAGATGCCCTCGAGGAGGTTCGAGCGATCGTCGAAGACCCATACAGCGGTCTCGCGAACCCGGCGGGTATCTTCGTCGAACCGATTCAGGGTGAAGGCGGCGTGGTCGTCCCACAGACGGCCTTTCTCGAGGGACTCAGGGAAATTGCTGACGACAACGGGTTGCCGTTGATATTCGACGAAATCCAGAGCGGCATCGGCCGGACCGGAGAGTGGTTCGCCGCCGACCACTTCGACGTGACACCCGACGTCATGACGATGGCGAAAGCGCTCGGCGGCAACGGACTGCCGCTCTCGGCGACGATGTACCGGGAGGAACTCGATACCTGGGGGCCGGGTGATCACGCTGGCACGTACCGCGGTCACGTGACGGCGATGGTCGGCGGTATCCGCGCCATAGAGTACATTCAGGCCCACGACTTACTGGCCCACGCTCGAGAACTCGGTGACCACATCCGTGGTCGACTCGAGGAAGTCGCGGATACGAACCCGATGCTCGGTGAGGTGCGTGGGAAAGGATTGTTTATCGGGGCCGAGTTCGTCGACGGGGATGGGACTCCGGCGGGCGAAACGGTTGCGGCGATTCAACAGTACTGTTACGAACATGGCGTGCTGGTCTGGACTGCCGGTCGCCACGACAGCATCGTCCGACTACTGCCACCGCTCGTGTTAACCCGCGAACTGGCCGACGTTGCGCTGGACGTACTCGTTGAGGCGATTGCGGCGGCGACCACCCGGTGACGTGACAGCGGGTAATCGGTTGCTGCCTTTCGGTCGAAGCGTCATCGCTTCAACGTCACTCAGCCTCACTCGATATGCCCTACATTACTCCATGCTCGAAGACGTCCACGACCGGCCCCCTATTGATTCATCGGGCACTGACTTTTGGCCAGGCGTGTAGATTCTCTTCAAATTTTGTAACAATCATGATAAGGACACGATACCAACTTCTGCAGATTGCAATTCTAGTCATACTTAAGGAGAGGTATGTGGTGTGTGCGTGTCATGGTGCCAATTAACACTCGGGGAATTGGTGTACTATCAGACGAGAATCGTATTCGTTTGACCGACTGGGCCGTTCGAGGCGGTGATTACGATGTCTAACCGCGATGATCTCGGCGCTGTCGGCCGTTTCCGTGAGGAACTCGACCCCATCGTGTTCCTGTTTGGTGCGGGACTGACCGTCGGCGTGATAGCGACGTTTTTCATCAGCCGTTCGACCCTGGATTGGGCCATCAGTGGCCTCAACACGTTCTTCCTGGAGTACCTCAACTGGGCGCTGCTGGTGATCGTGTTTCTGGTCGTGGTCTTCCTCCTCTTTCTCATACTGGGGCCGTGGGGGAAAATCAAATTCGGCGACGATCCACCGGAGTATAGCTTCCTCTCGTTTTTCGCGATGTTGTACTCCGCAGGCTTCGCTGCAGGTGTGGTCTTTTGGGGACCGACAGAGGCACTGTTTTACTACGATAATCCATCCCCACTGTTCGACGTCTCGAGCCAGTCCGGACCGGCCATGGCTGTTGCTGTTCAACAGACACTGTTCCACTGGGCGCTACCCCAGTTGGCCGTGTTCACGATAATGGGCATTGCTATCGGCTACTTCGCGTACAACTACGAGAACGTACCACTGCGAGTGTCTTCAGCACTGACGCCGATTCTGGGCAAGGAAAACCTCGACGGGCCGGCCGCGAAAGCGATCGATATCCTCGCCGTGTTCGCAACCATCGGTGGCGTTGCGACGTCGCTCGGATTCATCGGCAGTCAGTTCGTCACTGGACTCGACTACCAGTGGGGTATCGACCTGGGCGACACGGGCATCTTACTCGTCGTCACGACGATGACGCTCCTGTTTACGATTTCGATGGTTCTGGGGGTCAACCGCGGCATCCGCCGACTCTCGAACTTCAACATGATTTTATTCGTGATTTTGCTTCTAGCGACGTTCATCGTTGGACCGACGATTTTCCTCGTCCTGCTCGGCACGCAGGCGCTCAGCGGGATGGTCACGAACTTCGTTTCCATGAGCCTCTACACCGGTGCGGGTACCGAGGGAGGCACCCAGTGGATGAACGATTGGACCGTGTTCTACTGGGCGTGGGCGCTCTCGTGGTCGCCGTTCGCCGGCCTGTTCATCGCTCGTATCTCTCGTGGGCGAACCGTTCGGGAAGTTGCGTTCACGGGTATCGTCGCCACGTCGGCGGCGACGATTCCGTGGTTCGTCTCTCTCGGCGGTACCGCGCTGTATGCACAGCACAACGAGATCGCCGACTTTAGCTCCGTCATGGCGTTCGAGCAGGGTGCGGAGGTCACTGGCTTCATCCTGTTCGAGGCGTTCCCGCTCGGAACGGTGTTCATGATCGCGTTCTTGATACTCGTAACCACGTTCTTCATCACCTCTGCGGACTCCTCGACGCTCGCGGTGTCGATGATGACGACCGGCGGGAAAGCGAGACCATCGAACATCAACCGAGTCTTCTGGGGTATCGTCCTCGGGATGACGGCGGCAATCCTGATGATACAGGGTGGCGTCGAGGCACTCCAGTCGGCCGCCATCATCACCGGCGGACCGTTCGCGTTCGTGTGCTTCCTGGCTATGCTCGGGCTGATCAAACACTTCACCTCGACGTACGGTCGCGTCTTGTTGCAAGAAGAGACGACGCTCATCGGCTCGAGTGACACGCCGCCGACGGTCGGCGGTGCCGCACAATCGAGCGACGACGACTGACCGAGAGCGCCACTCTCGTCGCTCCATCGAGTTCTCGTTCTGGGAACCTGCCTTTTCGGACGGGTGCCATTTTCGGTCTGTTCTTGAGGTTCGCGCCAGTGTCGGTCTGGAGCCCTCTCCCATGAGCGTAGCGACAACCGGCCACTCTGATACGGTTTCCTGTCGTCTCACAGGTGATGGTTGCAGCTGACTACCGCTCGAGCGTCTCGAGTTGCTGGTCTCGGGAGGTCTCCTGTTACTGACCTCGAGTGACCTAAATAGGTACGACAAAAAGCAATTACCGTCGTTCGGGAGTGCCGTCGGCCGTTCAAAACATCGGTCTGGCGGATACTCCTGCCGTTATCGACGAAGCATTGCGATGAAGCGCTCGAGGTATGCCGTGAATTCGACAGTTGGCGTGCCTGGCAGGTATATTTCCGGTTCTTCTTGGTCGATCGGCACGTTGGTAATCGGATCTCTGGATTCAGTCTCGTCCATACGACGTCTTTGAACTGCGCGAATTTATGCATTCGCAAATATAGTTTTTAGATAGTGAATCAACAATCGTTATTGTGAAATGCTCCCGTGGCAGTTTCGTTCAGAGATATCCATTCGTCGTCGATCAACCCGCTCAGCGACCACCAGCGCGACAACGGATTGGCGGCTTCCTTCGAGCAGTGACGTTCCAGAGGTTGACAGACCTGGGTGATACAAGTGCGAATGTTCGACGCGACGTATCGGGTACCGAGTCGAACGGTTACAATTGTACGTCCTCGAGTCGACGGGTCGCCCCTATCAGGACGTCCGCGGCGATCTCGAGGCTCCGCTCGTCGACGTCGAAGTGCGGTCGGTGATGGCTGTCCGGGTGGTCGGTACCGACGATCAGGTAGGCGGCGAATCCGCCGGACTCCTGGACGCGTCGCATGAGGAAGGTTGCGTCCTCGCTCGCGCCAAACGGTGCGGTTCGGATGGGTTCGTCCACCCCGTCGGTTTCTGCGGCAACGTCGTACACCAGTTCGACCAGGGCCTCGTCGCTGTCGGCTCTCGGGGACTCGCTCACCACCTCGAACTCGAGTTCACAGCCGTGCATGCTGGCAGCGGACTCGAACGTCCGGCGGAGTTCACCCTTCATGTACTCCATCAACTCCGTCGTTTCGCCGCGGGCTTCGGCCACGACGTCCGCTCGTTCGGCGATCACGTTGCTCGCGGTTCCGGCCTCAATCTGACCGACGTTGACCCGCGTCATGCCATCGCCGTGCCTGGGGATCCCGTAGGCGTTTTGCACGGCCGTCGCCACTGCCTGGATCGCGTTTCGCCCCTCGTTGGGTTCCTTTCCGGCGTGGGCTGATTCTCCCAGGATCGAGGCTTCGACGTGGCTCATCGCCAGGGGCTTCACGATGCCGGCGACCACCCGCCCCGTCGGATGGCCGAGACCGACGTGGACGGCAAGCAGATAATCCAGTTCGTCGGCATACGGCCCTTCTGCCATCGGTTTCCCCCCGCCAGCCTCCTCTTCGGCGGGCTGGAAGAAGACCGTGAACGTGCCACCGAAGTCGCTCTCGAGAACGCCCTCGAGGACGGCCAGTCCGATGGTCATGTGCGCATCGTGTCCGCAGGCGTGCATCAGCCCCTCGTGTTCGGAGCGAAACCCCTCGGATGCGGGCTCGTGGTCCTCGTCTTCGGCCTCTTCGACGAACAGCCCGTCGATGTCGACGCGAAGGCCGACCGACGGTCCGTCGCCTCGAGACACCCTGGCAACCACGCCGGTGTACCCTCCGCGCGTCGCCTCGAGAACGTCCTCGCGGGCGCCACGCTCTCGAGCACGAGTGAACCACGTCTCGAGGGACTCGTCGTCCGGAACCGCCATCCTGGCGTCGGGGTCCATCGCGGCCGGGCCGACGGCGATCTCGTCGATGCCGCCTGTCCCTGCCGCCTCGCTTCGCGCATCGATGCCCTCGAGTTCGTCGACGAGCAGGCTCGTGGTGTAAAACTCCCGCCAACCGGGTTCGGGGTAGCGGTGGAACCGTCGTCTGATCGCCCGCAGGTTATCGCGAACCGTTCGAGTCATCTATGCGGTTCGTTACCACGACAACACACTTAACTACGCCATCGATACCGTGTCACGCCACGGCAACCCCTTTTATCGGCCCTTCTCGCGTGTTGATATCTATGCACGATTCACCGCCGAACGTCGTCGTTCTCCGTGAGGGGACCGAAGGACTGCCGACGAAGCCGTACGCCGACCTGCTGGCCGAGCGATTGCCCGAGCACGAGGTTCGCCACGCACCGACGCCGCAGGCGGAACGCGAACTCGTCGAACGGGCACCGGTCGTCACGGGCGTCCGTATCGACGAGGCCTTGCTCGAGCGCGCCGAGAACCTCGAACTCTTCGCCTGCTCGTTCGCGGGCACGGATCACCTCCCGATGGAGGCGTTCCGCGATCGCGGCGTGATCGTCACCAACGCCGGCGGGATTCACGCCCCGGGTATCGCCGAGCAAGCCCTCGGCAACATGCTTGTCTTCGCCAGACGACTCCACGAGGGATGGCGGCGAAAGCAAAATCGAGAGTGGCGACACTTCCAGTCGTTCGAACTGACGGGGTCGACGGTCACCGTCGTCGGCCTCGGCTCCATCGGCACCGAACTCGTCGCCCGACTCGAGGGCTTTTCGGTCGAAACTATCGGCGTCAGATACAGTCCGGAGAAAGGCGGGCCGACGGACGAGGTGATCGGCTTCGACGAGGACGCCATCCACGACGCGCTCGCCCGAACTGACTACCTCGTGATCGCCTGTCCGCTGACCGACACCACCCGCGGACTGTTCGGCGAGGACGAGTTCGCGACGCTCCCACCTGACGCCGTCGTCGTCAACACCGCTCGCGGTCCGATACTCGACACCGAGGCGCTGGTAGCGGCCATCCAGTCCAACGAAATTCGCGGGGCCGCTCTGGACGTTACCGACCCCGAACCGCTTCCCGCTGACCATCCGCTCTGGGGTTTCGAGAACGTCCTTATTACACCACACACCGGGGGACACACGCCCAAACACTGGGACAGACTGGCAGACATCGTCGCGAGGAACGTCACCGCGCTCGAGGAAACGGAGTCGGTGGCTGGCCTCGAGAACGTCGTGTATGCACCAACGTAGCCACTGCACACAGAAACGACTGCTAAACCCGTTTCAGGGTCATATTATTGCGTCGCGTGTGTAAATTGTCGCACTGGCTAACAGACGGTCGCGTGACGGACAGTATATCAGGGGGCATCTCCGAAGACCGTGTATGGCCGTCGAACTGACCGGGATCACGCTCGGACTGGTTCTCGCGAGCGGATCGGCCGTGTTGTGGGCCGCCCAGTTTCTGTGTATCCGCCTGGGGACGGACAACGGCCAGGTGACTGATGCGGTGTTGGTGACGCTGTTGTCGAACGTCGTTCTGTTGACTCCGATAGTCCTCGTTCTCTACGCTGGGGAACTCTCGACGCTGTTTACTCCATACTCGATCCTTTCGTTTGCCGCTGCTGGCGTCGCTGGTTCGCTCGTGGCCCGGTTGCTCATGTACCGCAGCATCGAGACGATCGGAGCGAGTCGGACGTCGCCGGTTATCTCCGCGAACGTCTTCTTTGCGACCGTCCTCGCCGTCGTCTTTCTGGACGAACGGCTGACTGGAACGCACCTCCTCGGCATCGTTCTCATCGTCGGCGGCGTCGCCGTCATCTCCTGGGAGACGGCGTCCTCGGCCGAACCGGATCAATCCCTTCGCGACCTCGGCCTCTCGCTGGCGCTGCCGATTGGCGCGGCGGCCGCTATCGGCGTCGAGCCAATTTTCGTCTCGATGGGACTCACAGCGGGAACGCCCGCTATTCCTGGGGTCTTGTTGATGACGTTCGTTGGCACGATCGGGTTTGCTGGCTATCTGGTCTGGCACCGCGCGCCGGTTCGGGTTCCCTTGAAAAGCGCGACGATGGGCTGGTACCTGGGTGCCGGCGTCTCGAGCACCTTCGCGCTCGTCGCATACTTCGCTGCTCTCGAGGTCGCACCTGTCGTCGTGGTCGTTCCGCTGTTGCAGACTACGCCGTTGCTCGTGGTCGTCCTCTCTGCACTGTTTCTCCCCCAGCGACTCGAGAAGGTCACGCCCGCGGTGATCGCAGCGGCCGCCGTCGTCGTCATCGGAGCGGCGCTGGTGTCGATATCTGGCTCGTTGTGACCCCCTCGCCGTCTTGAAAGGGCGTGACGAGACGCGCCGCCTCCCGTTGCACCCGAAAACGTAGAGCGTGTTCGAGGACGAGGATTCCGAAGGGGTAGTAATACGCTGTTATCCACGGTAGTTTGTCGGCTACAATCTTGGTTACCGCCGAAACGGCCCTGTCGATACGTCCACTCGATCACACCGAAAACAGTTCCTGCGGAAAGGACGAAAAGCGCTCTGCGCCCGTACTCGTCACCCGGAACGGCTCGCTGATTTCGACGCCAAACTCGTCGAACCAGATGCCGGGAATCATGTGGAACGTCATATTCTCCTCGAGCACCGTCTCGTCGCCCGGACGAAGGCTCGCAGTGTGTTCACCCCAGTCTGGCGGATAGCCACAGCCCATCGAGTATCCGATTCGAGACGCCTTTTCGATGCCGTGTTCGGCAATGGTTTCCCGCCAGGCCAGTTCCACCGCCTCGCAGGTGACGCCCGGTTCGGCAACCTCGAGTGCGGCGTTTAGCCCCTCGACGACGACGTCGGCAACGCGCTGCATCTCCTCGGAGGGGTCTCCAACGACGGCCGTCCGCGCCAGCGGGGCGTGATACCGATGGCGACAGCCGGAGAGTTCGATGATGACGGGGTCGCCTGCCTCGAACGCCTCGTCAGACCAGGTCAGGTGTGGCGTGCCCGTGTGTTCGCCCGAGGGCATCAACGGGACGATGGCGGGGTAATCGCCCCCTATACCCTCCACGCCGTCGATCAAGGTGTGATAGATCTCCGCGGCGACCGTCGATTCGGGGACGCCCGGTGCCAGCGCATCGAGGCCCGCCTGCATCGCCGCATCGGAAATCTCGACAGCCTGCTCGATGTACTCGAGTTCCCGCTCTGACTTGACGATCCGCACCTCGTTCACCAGCAGCGTTGCGTCGGTGAAGGTCGCATGGGGAAGTTCCCGCTCGAGTCGCTCGTGTGACCGGGCGGTGTAGTAGTAGGCGTCCATCTCGACGCCGATTTCCGTTCGTTCCCGTCCCATCTCCTCGAGGACTGTCGCGACGTAGTCCATGGGGTGTTTGTCGACGGGCGACTGGACGTGGTCGTCACTGTAGGATCTGATGTGCTCGTGATCGATCCACACCGTCGCCTTCGCCCCGTTTGCGTCCATTTCGCGGCCGATCCACACCGGCTGGTCGTGTTCGAGCGAGACGACGACTCCCTGGTGGACGTAAAACGACCAGCCATCGTAACCGGTGAGATAGTTCATGTTTGCGGGGTCGGTGACGAACAGCGTCTCGAGACCGGCCTCCCGCATCCGTTCTTTCGTCGCGTCGACCCGGCGCTCGTACTCCTCTGGCTCGAACGGTGTGGTTGTCATTGACAGTCAGTCGAACCATCCATACCCGCATAATAGTTTTCCTGCGTCTCAACTCGACCGATTGGATGGCCCAGCGCGAGTTAGCTCGCGGCCTCGATGGATTCGAGTAACAGGTCTGCACCGAGGTCGACCTCTCGTTCGGTAACGTCGAGCGGGGGCAACAGCCTGATCGCTTTTTTGCCACAGCCAAGCGTGAGCAGGCCGCGCGTGACGGCTTCTTCGACGACCGCATTTCTCCGTTTGGTGGAGTCAAACTCGACAGCTATCATGAGTCCGCGTCCACGAACGTCGACGACTCCTGCCGGTTCTGCCTCGCGAAGTCGCGTTTTCATGTGTTTCCCGCGGTTGACGGCGTTGTCACACAGGTCGTACTCCTCGATGGCCTCGATGGTTAGCGCTCCCTGGAGCGCCGACAGGACGTCGCCGCCGCCCCACGTCGAGCCGATTCGGTTTTTCTCGGCGGGGAAGACGTCCGCCCGCGATATCGTGGCTCCGACCCGCAGCGCCTTGCCGGCGGCGATAACGTCGGGTTCGATCGGGTACTGATCGGCGGCCCACATCGTTCCGGTGCGTCCCATTCCGGCCTGAATCTCGTCGACGATCAGGCGGATGTCGTAGGTGTCACAGATGCGAGCAACTTCCGTCATGAACGCTTCGCTCGGGAAATTGTAGCCGCCAACACCCTGAACGGGCTCGAGAACCACGAACGAAATTTCCGACGGATCGAGGTAGCCACCCTCGGGCTCGAGCAATCGCCCAAGCTGGGACCGTTCGCCGGCGAAAAAACCACACGAACACGTTTTGGCGGTACAGTTTCGGTCCTCACAGAACGGGACGGTTCTGGACCCTGCAAGCTCCGGATACGATCGTGTGTATACCGATTTGGTGCGGGTCATCGAGAGGGTTCCCAGCGTTCGCCCGTGGAACCCACCGACGAACGTGACGCCGTACTTGGGGGCTTTGGCGGTCGTATGGGCGATTTTCATCGCGTTTTCGACGGCCTCGGCTCCGCTGTTACAGAGAAAGACCGTATCCATGTCGTAGTGACTCGAGATGTCGACGAGTCGATCCATCAGCTGACTCGGGCCAGGATGAGACGGCTCCTCGGGCGAAGGACCGGCGCCGACGTAGAAATCTTGACCCGCGATTTTCATCGGGTCACCGAGTTCGAACTCGGCCATCGGCTCGAGGATTTTCGGATTGTCGTAGCCAAGCGGCGCAGCGCCGATGTGGCAGGTAAAATCGAGGAATACGTTTCCGTCGACGTCCGTACAAAACGGGCCCGCTGCGGGTGCGGTTCGATCCCAGACGAATTCGTGGGAGTACTCACTCGGGGCGGCGTTGCGGTGGTGGTATTCGATCCACGAACGCGCTGCCTCGCCCGGGACAGTACGCACCGTTGGCTCTACTACGTCCCGATCCATAGGCAGAAATCGCGAATATGGTTATTAAGCGTTAGCGTCTAGCCGATGCCTAACACTCACTCCAGCCACAGGACTCACACGTCTTGCAGCCCTCCGAGAAGTAAAGCGAGAGCGAGCCACAGGAGGGACACTCGGGCGATTCCCCGGCGTCGATCAGGTCCTGGGTTGCGTCTTCGCGGTCGGCGGTTGCCGCGCCGCCGTCGGTCTCGTGGTCTTCGTACTCGATCGCCTCAGCACCGGCTTCGGCTTCCGGGTCGGCCGACTCCTCGAGCGTCTGCTGGTGTGGGTACGGTTTGTCGATCTCGTCGTCGAGGTAGCGTCGCATAGCTGTTCCAATCGCGTCTGGGATCGACTGAATCTGCTCGCCCTTGTCCCAGGCGACTTTCGGGGATCGGGTCCCACAGAGTTCGTCGACGACTTCATCGGGGTCGACTCCCGAGCGCAGCGACGTCGAGATGACTTTCGCCAGGGCCTCGGTAAAGGAGTTCGTGAAGCCGCCGGAGTGACCGATGTTCGCGAAGAGTTCGAACGGCTGGCCGGTTTCGGGGTCTTCGTTGATCGTGACGTAAACCTTGCCGTAGCCGGTGTCGATACGCTGGCTGACGCCGTGGAGTGCGTCAGGTCGCTCGCGTTTTTCGGCGAAGTCTATTGCCGGCTGTTTGACAGCCGTGTCGGTGAAACCGTCACTCTCGAGCACCTCGCGCACGTCGTCGTGCTCGAGGAACTGCTCGAGACCGCCGAAGATCTCGTCGATCTGTTCGATCAGGGCTTCCGCGGCTTCGGTCTCGTCGGCGAACTCGGTGTTGTCTGCTCGCGTTGTCAGTACCTGCTTGGTGCGGGTGCCGTCACGGTAGTAGGTGACGCCCTTCCCGCCGTTTTCGTACACCCACTCGAAGACGTCTTTGGCGTCCTCGAGCGTCGAGTCGTTCGGTGCGTTGACGGTTTTCGAGATGGCCGAATCGACACCTTTCTGACAGGCACACTGGACGGCTGCGTGGTCTTTCGCTGAGAGGTCTGCCGTGATGACGAACAGTTCGCCGATGGCGTCCGGGACGGTCTCGAGTCCCTCGACGCCGTTGAACTGGTTGGTCGCCATCTGCTCTTGGGCTTCGCGCTTTGCGGCCTCGACGTCGATGTCGTTTGCCTCGAGCGTGCGCAGGAAGTAGTCGTCGAACTCGACGAGCATCTCGTCGCCCTGGACGTCGTCGGTGACGTTCTTGTAGTAGGCGACGTTGTAAATCGGCTCACAGCCACCCGTGGTGTTGCCGACCATCGAGGTGGTTCCCGTTGGCGCGATAGTCGTTACGTTGTGGTTCCGGATGGGGAAGCCATCTTCCCAGTCGTCGGCAGATTCGCCGGTCTGGTGTTCGAACCACTCGCGGTACTCGGTTGGGTTCGCGTATTTCGACTCGTCCCAGTCGTTGAACGAGCCGCGCTCGGTCGCGAGTTCGTGACTCGTGGCCTTCGCGCCGTGGTTGATGTGGGTCATCAGCTGGCGGGCGACTTCGTTGCCTTCGTCACTGCCGTATTTGATGCCCAGCTGGATGTACAGCTGTGCCAGCCCCATGATACCCAGGCCGATTTTTCGCATGTCGCGAACTGTCTGTTCGATCTCCTCGACCGGGAAGTCGGACATGGTGACGACGTTCTCCAAAAAGCGGGTCCCGTACTCGATGCGCTCGTCGAACGCTTCGAAATCGATTGCCTCCTCGAGGAACGCGGCGACGGCTGCCTCGTGGCTATCGTACTCGTCTTCGTGTTCGGCCGACCAGACGCGCCAGTCGGGGGCGTCGAAGTCGGCGAGCGTCGAGAGGTTGATGTGACCGAGGTTGCAGGCTTCGTACTCCTCGAGCGGCTGCTCACCGCAGGGATTTGTCGCCAAAATGGTATGTTCGGGGTGTTCCTCGACGTCGAATGAGTGTTCTTTGTTGACTCGCTCGAGGTAGATGACCCCGGGTTCGCCGTTCTCGTGGGCACCTTCGACGATGCGCTCCCAGATGAGTTCAGCTGGAACCGAGAGTGGTTCGCCGACTTCGACGTACTCGTCGAGGTCGTAGCGGCCGTACATCTCCTTGGTCTCTTCGGTGGCGATGTGGGGTTCCTCCGTGCGCGGGTTGGTGAAGGTGTACTCCTCGCCGTTCTGGAGTGCTTCCATGAACGAATCGGTCACGCCAACGGAGATGTTAAAGTTCGACAGGTGGCCTTCGACGGCGTTCCGCAGGTGTTTTGGCACCTTGCCGTCGTCGTCGATCAGTTCGCGGGCTTCCTCGAGGGCCTCCGCGAAGGTGGTGTAGGTGTAATCGTCGGGGTCGTTCAGTCGGAGGGTGTGTGCCAGGGAGACGTCTTTGTTTTTCGCGTGGATGAACTCGATGACGTCCGGGTGGGAGACGCGCATGATTCCCATCTGGGCCCCGCGTCGAGTACCACCTTGGGCGATAGTTTCACACAGCTGGTCGTAGGTGCGCATGAAGGTGATGGGGCCGGAGGCGATACCGCCTGTCGAACCGACCGAGTCACCGAACGGCCGCAGTTGCCAGAAGCCGTAGCCGACGCCACCACCGCTCTGGAAGACCTCCGCGGCCTTCTTTGCGGTCTCGTGAATGTTGGCGAGATCGTCGTCTGGGCTCATGACGAAACACGCGGACAGCTGTTGAAGTTCGTCGCCGGCGTTCATCAGCGTCGGCGAGTTCGGCATGAAAGAGAGCGACGACATGCCCTCGATGAAGGTGTCTGCCACGTCGTCGACGTGTTCACGAACGGGTTCGGGAAGTTCGGGAACGACGGTGTCGTAGGCGAACTTATTGACGTTGTGTTCGGTCAGAACCGTCTCGACGTCATCGTCGACGGTCGTTCCGTCACCGAAGACTTCCGCGGCGAGTTCGTCCCGTCGCGGGTGGCCCGGCTTGAGTTGGTCGGGACTGACGGAGATTTCGAGATTCTGGTTGTCGGCTTCGTACACCGCTTCGGCGAGGGCGATGTTCTTGCCGATCCGCTCGAACAGTTCGTCCTGCGTTTCCGTGAGCTCGCCGTCTGCGTCCTTGCGAAGATAGCGTGCGGGGAGAATATTGTGATACGCGTTCGCCGTCATCCGCTCCTCGAGGGTCTCGCCCTCGGTGCGTTTGATCGGCAGTGTGATGTCGTCCGCAGTAAGCTCGGACCCGCTCATGCGCGCGACACCTCGACCGCACAGCGTCTTCGGCTGGCGATTTTCGAACCGAATCGAATGTTCCGTTCCATGAGTAGTGACGACGGTTTGGTATTCATCCAGAGGTATAAATCTATCTGACTTGTATTAACTTCACATTAGTTGTGTAGAAGTCACTCGCGAGTCGCGGGTGAGGGTGGGACGGCCGAAGTGGCCGTCTCCGCGGCTAACAGTGGCTACACACGCGATGGTCTTAATGATTTTCAGACCGGACTGAAAGTAGTCCCTCGGAGGATGGACCACCACGTTCCCGGTCGCAGTTATCGATTCCATCTCCATTATCGTTCCTACGGTATACGTACACTTGTGCGTGTCTCCGATCAGTCGCCTGTGACAAACAGTATCTGGTTGTCATCCGATACGAATCGCGCAGGCCACGCTCTCGAGACTCAGTGTTCGTTGATTGTCACGACATCCGGAACTATTAGGTAGGTTGAGTGCGCCAGACAAGCTATGTTGGATCCGATCACAGGTTCACCAATTCTGATGGCGCTTGCAGCACTGGCCCTCATCGCCGTCGTCATTACCGCAGTTAGATTCGCTATCAAAATCGCCATCCGCGTCGGATTGATCGCCGCGGTGGTTCTCGCCGGCATTTACACAGTCGGTTACCTCGGCATTATTTAACGACGGCCAGTAGTCGATTTCTGCGTCGATCTCGATCACGCGACGACGCGTGGCAGCGATACTTAGCCCGCTACTGACAGTTCTCGAGGAAATTTTCGATGACGTCGTGTCCGACAGCGGTGAGTACGCTTTCGGGGTGGAACTGGACGCACTCGAGCGGGTACTCCGCGTGTCGGACGCCCATAACGAGCGTTTCGCCGTCTGTTTGGTCATCGCTCTCGCTTTCTGCGCTCCCGCTGTCGTGGCGTGCCGTCGCCGTCACCTCGAGGCAGTCGGGGACCTCGGTGGCAACCAGTGAGTGGTACCGTCCCGCCTGAAATCCTTGCTCGAGGCCGGTGAACACGCCCCGACCGTCGTGATCGATGGGCGAGGCCTTGCCGTGGATCGGAGACGGGGCGCGTCCGACGGCGCCACCGAAGGCGTAGACGGCGGCCTCCAGGCCCAGACACACCCCCAGCGTCGGGATCGTGGGCGAGAGCTCGGAGAGGACGTCCATAGTGACGCCAACGTCGCGTGCGTTTTTGGGGTGGCCGGGGCCAGGGCTGATAATGATTGCGTCGGGGTCAACCTCACGAACTGCCTCGAGGTCGGCCGTGTTTTTCAACACCGTCGTCTCGGCGTGTTCGCTGACGTACTCGACCAGATTGTACGTAAACGAGTCGAAGTTGTCGATAAAGAGAACGTGCGGTCGGCGCTCTTCGATGGTCGATGACCCCGTGGTAGCTTCGCTCATCGTTCGCCCTCCGTGTGTTCGGGTGCGTCAGGCACGTGCTCGGTCGTTTCGATTCGCTCGAGTGCGTCCAACACGCCGCCCATCTTCTGTTCGGTCTCCTCGTACTCTGCAGTCGGGTCACTGTCGGCGACGAGGCCGGCACCCGCGCGAACGGTGATGAGTTGCTCGTCGGCTCCGCAGGGAACGCCTGGCGACGCGCCGTCTTCGACCGTAGCGGTTCTGATGACGATGGCGAAATCGGCGTCGCCGGTCCAGGAGTAGTAGCCGACGCCGCCACCGTACAACCCACGTGGTTCCTCCTCGAGCGCGTCGATAATCTCCATCGCTCGGACTTTCGGCGCACCCGATAGCGTGCCAGCAGGGAACGCTGCGCGAGTGGCGTCGAAAGCGTCACACGACGGTTCAGTGCCAGTCCGTTCATCGTTACCTTCGCCGGTTCGCAACCGCCCGGTCACCGTCGACTCGATGTGCTGGACGTGACTGTATTTGAGCACGTTCATGAACTCGTCGACGCGAACCGAACCGGGTTCGGCCACCCGGCGGACGTCATTTCGGGCCAGGTCGACCAGCATGGTATGCTCGGCCCGCTCTTTCCCGTCGGCGAGCATCTCGCCGGCCAGTCGGCGGTCTTCGACGGGGCTCGAACCACGCTTGCAGGTGCCGGCAATTGGGTTGGACATGATCTTCTGGCCCCGAACGGAGATGAGCGTCTCAGGGCTGGCTCCGACGACGGTCAGGTCGTCGTGCTCGAGGAGATACATATACGGGGATGGATTGACTGCCCGAAGCGACTCGTAGAAGCCCAGCGGGTCGACCTCGCCGGCTATCTCGCGTCGCCTGGAGATGACGCCCTGATAGATGTCGCCGTCGAGAACGTGTTCTTTGGCGCGCCGAACGGCGTCTTCGTATGCTGGCTGTGGGCCTGCAGTCTCGCCGTGTCGGACGAACCCCCCTGTCTCGAGCGGGGCTGCTGACTCGAGCGTTTCGCAGACTGCTGTTGTTTCGGCCAGCAATTCGTCGTAGACCTCGTCGGGGTCGTCGTTCGCGCCGACGATGGGCGTGAAGACGAGCGACAGCGAGTCGTCGTTGTCGTCGAAGACGAGCGTTTTGGTCGTCAGAACGAACTGGGCGTCGGGGAACCGTGAGTCGGGGCGTTCGAGGCCGACCTCCTCGAGCCAGAGGTCGTAGACCGCGTCGTAGGCGAGAAATCCGACGAGGCCGCCCTCGAGGTGCTGGCGTTCGCGCTCGGGTACGTTTTCGAGGCGCACATCGGGGAGTGCCTCACGAAGGACGTCGAGCGTGTCGACGTCGTCACTCACGTCGAGGACGTCGATCGGTACCGAGTCGGCAAACGTCTCGACGGTCGTGCCGTCGGGGTCGACGGTGACGACGGCTTCGGGATCGTAGCCGACGTAGGAAAACCGGGCGTGGCGGTCCGTACTGCTCGAGTTGGGGCGGAACGCGCCATCGGGGTCGCTCGAGGCGGTTTTGCCGGCGCTCTCGAGTAAAAACGCGTACGGTGAGCGCTCGGCCGTTTCGACGTCGGTTCGTCCCGTCAGTGCGGCATAGGCGCTCAGCGGCGTCGTCGCAACGTCGAGGGTTGCTTCGACCCGAATAACGGCCGGACGGTGCTGTCGGTCGGTTTCGTCGGCGTACGCGCGGAACTGCTCTCGCTCGAGGTCGAGCGCAGGGGTCGAAGCGGATGCCGACGCGGTGGGTGGTGAGAGGTGATCTGTCATGTCTGTGGTTCGAAATGGTTCAGGATTCTATCACACGTCGGTCGTCGACCGACGAGTCGATCCCTTTGCTGGCGTGGTGTGCGCTGGTGACGAACCGGCTTAGTGCCTCGTGGTCCTTCCGGCCCGGTTCGGTTTCGATGCCGCTCGAGACGTCGACGGCGAACGGATCGACGGTTCGAATCGCCTCGGCGACGTTTTCGGGCGTCAGTCCCCCAGCGAGCAAGACGGGTGACTCGAGGTCGGCGATAGCCCTTTGTGTCTGTTCCCAGTCGTGGGTTTCGCCGGTCCCGCCGGCCCCGGATTCGTCGACGGAGTCGACGACCAGGGCGTCGGCTATGTCGTCGTAAACCCCAGCGGTCGCGATGTCGTCGGCGTCGACGGCGAGGAACACGTCTGTGTTCGATTTAGCGCGAAGATAGGCGAGGTCGCCGGGACGCATTCCGCCGTGAACCTGAATAGCGTCGGGCTCGACCGTCTCCACGAGCTCGATCGCTCGTTCCGGTCCTGAGGGCATCGTCACGAGTACCGTCGTCACCAGCGGCGGCGCTGCGGCCACGAGTTCGGCCGCCCGTTCGACGGTGACCTCCCGTGGGGTATCCACAGTCACGTCACAGATGATACCGATGGCATCTGCGCCCGCGTCGACGGCCGCCGCGAGGTCCTCCTGCCGGGTTATACCACAGAGTTTCACCCGGGTCATCGGCTCACCGCGTCGGTCGTATCTGCACAGAGGCGCTCGAGGGTCGCACTCGCACTGCCCGAGCTGATCGCTTCGAGCGCCATCTCGGCTCCCGACTCGAGGGAGGTAGCTTCACCGGCCACGTAGAGTGCGGCCCCGGCGTTCGCCAGGATGACGTCGCGTTTTGGTCCCTCGAGGTCGCCCTCGACGATACCGCGCATGTCGGCGGCGTTCTCGACGGGACTGCCACCGGCGATCGCGTCGATGGAGGCTCGCTCGAGGCCGAGGTCACCAGGCTCGAGGGTATAGGTTTCGACCGCGTCGCCGTCGACTTCGGCGACCTGTGTTTCGCCGTGGATCGCGATTTCGTCGGTGCCGTCACCGTGGACGACGAGGGCGCGGTCGACGTCCATTCGGGCGAGTGCACGCGCGAGAACTGGAACCAGTTCCGGGTCGTAGACGCCGACGACCTGGGCGTCGGCACTCGCGGGGTTCGTCAGCGGTCCGAGGACGTTGAAAATCGTTCGCATACCGAGTTCCTTTCGGGGGCCGATGACGGCTTTCATCGCGGGGTGGAACACGGGCGCGAGCATGAAGCCGATGCCGTCGGTTTCGATTGCCTGCTCGACGGCCGGGGGCTCGGCATCGACGGTGACGCCGACCTCTTCGAGGACGTCCGCGCTCCCCGAAGACGACGAGACGGAGTAGTTTCCGTGTTTGGCGATGGGGACACCAGCGCCGGCGGCGACGATGGCACTCGTCGTCGAGACGTTGATCGTGTCGTAGTCGTCGCCACCGGTCCCGCAGGTGTCGACCAGCGGCGCACGGTCCGGGTCGATCGTGCGGGCGGCGTCGCGCATGCCTTCCGCGAAGCCGGCGATCTCCGCTTCCGTTTCACCCTTCGCTCGTAATGCGGCGAGGAGCGCACCGATCTGGGCCGGTGTGGCTTCCTCGAAGATGGCGCTCGAGGCCGCTCGAGCCGCCTCTTGTGTGAGATCGTTGCCGTCAGTGACGTGTTCGACGTAGGATTGCATAGAGGACACCAATGTACGATTCTGTCTTGTAATGTTCAAACAAGTACATCGACTTAAGCGTGTCGGAGCCATGCGACGGACGAGGTGGCTGTGGTGGTCACTCGCGTACAGCATCCGATTCGAAACCTTCAATTAGGGTGGCGGGCAACGATTGGTTGCAGCGCGAAAGCACGCACGAACCGGGTTGGTGGTCTAGTCTGGTTATGACACCTCCTTGACATGGAGGAGGCCGGCAGTTCAAATCTGCCCCAACCCACTATTTTTGCGCCGAACAATTCTGTGAGGCGAAAATCCGTTACGTTGGGTAGATTTAAATTAGACGAGTCGAGCGCAGCGTAGCGAGCATGTCTCGACGTAGTTCAAATCTGCCCCAACTCAGTCAGGCGGTTTCTCGAGCGATAGCGAAAAACGAGTTGCCAACGACCGTTATCGGCCGAACAGGCCACGAATCTTGTCGACGATACCGCCCGTCTCCTCGTCTGCAGTTTCCTCCGTGTCGGTGTCGTCATCCGGTTTCGGGCCTGTCGATGCGAGCGGGCCATCCGTACTTCCTGTCGCGTCAGCGTCCGTTTCGGCTGTCGATGCCGAGGCCGACGTGGTCGCCTCGAGGTCGTCGAGCGAGAGGTCGATTTCGTCGATTTCCGGTGTTTTCTCCCGCCCGTCACCCGCCTCGGCGGCCCGGACGTCTGCGCCGGTCACTGCACCGCTCTCGATGCGCTCCGTGAGGTCGGCGTCGATGGTCGGCTCGGCTTCCTCGTCGCCGGCATCCGTTTCGTGATCGGTACCCGGCGCTGGTTCCGTATCAGCCCGTTGCCCGTCGACAGGAGAGTCGGTTTCGTCGTCGGACTCGTCCTCGAGCGAATCGTCGGCCACTGTGTCCGTCCCAGGATCAGTTTCTTCGCTCGAGCCGTCACCTGTCGTGGTCTCGGCGGCCTGAGACTCGGTTCTGTCAGCGTCACCGGCGTCATCCGGTTCGTTCTCTGGATTGGAGGGGGTGTCTTCCACCTCGCTTGAAGCATCCACCTCGTCCAGCGATGATTCGATGTCGCTACTCGAGCGGGTGACGCGCGCGGACCCCTGCGGTTTGCTATCCGGCTTCGTCTCGTTCAGCGACGAGAGGATATCGTCGACGCTGGTCTTCGAAACGACGCGTTTTGGGCCACCACCGGGCCTGTCATGTTTGCGTTCGTCTATGTCCTCTCTCTCGCTCTCGTCGGTAGGTTCCCCCGAGGTCTCGTCGGCCGAGTCGGCCACCCCCTCCCTTGCGGACTCGTCGTCGCTCATTGCATCGGTCTGGCGCACGAATGATAATAAGGTTTCTCCGTCCGGTACCCACTCGAGTTTTTCACTCTCCGATGATTCGTGGACGTCTCGAGGGGCCAACGACCCCTATCCACCTGCGAGGTCTGGTCTCGAGAGGACGACGTTAATCACGGCACCCAGTAACAGCAAGATGCCGGCGAAGTAGAGCCAGGTGACGAACAGGATTATCGCACCGAGGACGCCGTAGGCCTGGTACTGGCCGGCGTTTGCGGCGTACACCTGAAAGCCGAACTGGAGGACGACCCAGCCGGTGGCGGTGAACACGACACCGGGGAGGATTTCCGACGGTGTCACGTCGACCGGGGGGAGCACATAGTAGATCGGCGTAAAAACGAGGACGAGACCGACCAGCAGTCCGAGCCAACTCAGGAGTCTCCCGAACGGAACGCGTCCGGCCAGAAAACCGATGATGATCCCGAGTAAGATCATCAACAGGAGTGCGAGAATCCCGGCCAGAAGGACGGTAATTCCATCGCGAATTTGCGTCGCAAGCGAATCTTTCCCGGCCGACCCGTACACCTGGTCGAACGCGAGACTGAGTCCACGCACGACCTTCAGCGCACCCCACGTCGAGACGACGAGTGCGACCACTGTCGCCTGCGTTCGTCCAGCCTCGGTCGTCAACGCCTCGAGCAGGATGTCTTCGCCCGCCTGTGGAAGGAAGTCTCCGGCGAGGACGACGAGTCGCTCGGCGAGTTGTTGACCGCCGATGAGCGAGCCGAGCGCAAGCGCGAGAATCACCATCGGAATCAGGGAGACGAACGCGTAGTACGCAAAACTCGCCGCTAAAAACGAGATTTCGCGGTCTTTGGCCGTTCGAGCGATCGCTGTCCCGACTTCGCGGACCTCCTGTGCCGACGGTGTCGACATACTCACGTCATACTCGTGGACTCGACACTGTAAGAGTATTCAAAGCATGAACAACAAATAACCGTCCCTACAATCGGTTCACCGGAGCGTACAGAAGTTATGCGTCGCGAACACTCGCCCCTCGTCGGAAATGTATATGCCGACACCACCACGGTCCCAGCCGTCGACATCCTCCTCGAGGATGGCTGCGCGATGGTCGGGGGAGTTCATCCACTGGTCGACGATACCGCCGGCGAGTTCCTCGGCAGTCTGGTGTTCGACGGTCTCGCCGTCTGAGGCCCGTTCGACGGGCTGTCCGACGCTCGTTTCGGCGATGTTCTCACCGTACACCTGACAGTAGTCGGCGACGGCCTGGAAGCGCTCGTGTGGCGACTCGCCGTCGGTATTGATGTGGCTGAACTCGCCCGTCTCGTACATGTCCCAGCTGTGTGCGCGTGAGACCGACGCGACGGTGCCGTCCCAGTCCAGCGGCTCGAGGCCGTGTTCGGCACGCTTCTCGTTGGCGATATCGTGGATGTGATCTTCGACCGCATCGGAGGAGACGACCGCTTCATCAGTCTGGTAGGTCGTTTCACCAGGGTCGCCGGGGTCCGTGAGCTCGGGGTTGCGGTCGCCAGCGTCGGGGATCTGTGCGTCGTCACCAGTACCGGTGACGTCCTCCGCGGTCGCCAGGGCCTGCGGGCCGACGAGCGCACCAGCGAGCACCAGCGCGCTGAGAACGCCGATGGCGACGAAGAGTTTGCCAACCTCGAGTGCACCCCTCTCGGTCGCTGTCTCTGTATCTCGACTGCTCGAACCGCTGTGTGAACCACGGTCACGTACTCCGTTCGAACGGCCACCAGTCCGTTTCATACCCCTACTGGTAGCGTGTCTTTCATAAGTCAGTCGGCTTCCCGTGAGTGTTCGACGTGTCGAGACGTCTCATCTCCCGTCCTGGGGCTGGTCGTCGTCCGCGTGAATGTTTTCGTGAAAACCGATGACGAGGCCAGGAACAACGGCCATAAAGAGATGTTCCTCGAGCGGGATGCCTCCGATTTCGATTCCGGTTCGAAGCGGAATGTCGAAGACGCCAACCTCGAGGGTATACCAGTCCCAGAAGTAGGCGATGGGATACAGCGCGAGGATGGTGACGGCCGCCCGTCTGAGCGCGCCGGCGCGGCGCAACAACAGGAAGGCGATTGTTCCCCAGAAAACTTCGGTCAGGAGGTAGGTGTATCGTCCGAAAACGCTAATGTCTCGAGCCATATCCAACACAGGAAACGATCACCTATAGCTACTGGGGCAAACCACGTTGTCGGAGTCGTGTTGCCGTGTCCGCTCGAGCACACAAGATACCGGCAATCCGTTCGAGCGTACAAAAGCCACACGGTCATTCTAGGGGCGAAGCGGTTGGCGGTATCTTAAATAGTTCCGCGAGAGTAATGGAGAGTGAAACGATGAATATCGCTGATATCGCCACGACGGAGTACATCGAAGTCGATGTTGGAACGCGAATGGGGAAGGTTCGTTCGATGTTTGAGAACGGCAATCCCAAGGGACTGATCGTCATCGATGACGGCTCGTACGCTGGCGTCATCAGCGAACGAGAGGTCCTCCAGTCACACGTCGAGGACGACGCCAAGGTCGCGGCCCTGATCAAACCGAGCCGTAACAACCCATCACCCAAAGTCGACCGACACGAAGACGTCCGCGAGGTCGCACGCGTGCTCGTCGAGGGCAATACCAAAGTCGCGCCCGTTTTCGAACACGACGAACTCTGGGGCGTCATCACGGACAACGACCTGCTGCGGGCCGTCCTCGACAATCTCGACGCGCTGACGGTAACCGACCTCTACACTGAAGAACCCGTCCGACTCGAGGAAGGTGACGGAGTGGGCAAGGCCATCAATCACCTCCGCGAGCACGGTATTTCGCGACTGCCGGTCGTCAACGAAAACGGTTACCTGACCGGTGTCGTCACCACCCACGACATCGCCGACTTCGTCATCCGACAGAACGAACGGATGACCACCGGCGACCGCGTCGGCGACAACGACCGGATGCTCGACGTCCCAATCTACGATATCATGAACAGTCCGGTCGTCACGACGACGCCCGACGCGACGGCCAAAGAGGCGGTCGAAACGATGCTCGAGCACGACTACGCCGGCCTTGTCGTTACCCCGGCAGACGACGACCGCGTGATTCAGGGTGTCGTCACGAAAACGGACGTCCTCCGCGCGTTGACGTTCACCGAAGAAGAGCACATGGATGTCCAGATTACGAACATCTCGTTGATGGACACTATCAGCCGGGAATCGATCACCCAGAGCATCGAGCAGGTCGCGGACAAGTACGCCGATATGCAGGTTCAGCACGCACACGTGCGCTTCCACGAGCACAAAGAGAAACTGCGCGGAACTCCGCTCATCCAGTGTCAGATTCGCCTGCGTACCAACAAATCACAGGTCGCCGGGTCCGGTGAGGGCTACGGCGCGGAGAACGCTTTCCGCGTCGCGCTGGACAAACTCGAGCGCAACGTCCTCGAGTTGAAAGGCGTCAGAAGCGACGAGGAGTACCGCGGTCAGTTGCTCCGCAAACTGAACGAACTGTAGCCAGCTTCATTATTTGGCGGCTCGAGTCGCCTTCGGTCGTGGCATCGTCCTTTTGGCTCGTTCTTTCGGAGGGAAAACCGCCGTTCAACCGTTCAGTCGCGCGGGTTCGTCGGCCCCCTCGAGGCCGTCGCCCGTGATGCGGAACGTCGCGGAGTCACCGGCGGCTTTCGAGCGGTGTTTGGTCAGCGTCGCACGGCGGTTGCCGCCGCGGAACCGGTCGAGACGGACGACGACGCCGGTCCAGTGTTCGAGGGTATTGCCGCCGAGCGGACGGGTGCGGTCGCTGTCAGGGTCGGCGAACACCTGGTTCGTGATGACCACGGCGAGGTCGTGTTTGCGCGCGAGCGAGAGCAGGTGTGTGATCTGATTGGCGACCTGGCGGAGGGCGTCCCCTGCCTCGCCGTCGTCGCCACGCTCGAGACGATAAAAGCCGGTGGCGCTGTCCAGGACGATCAGGTCGGCCCGTTCGGCGAAATCGGCCGCGTCGCGGACGGCTTCGGCCTGTTCGCCGAAGTCGTAGGCGTCTTCGATGACGATGTTCGAGGCGACCGCTTCCACGTCGTCGGTTCTGGCTCGTAACAGCTGTTCGAACCGGTCGACGGAGACGCCCTCGGTGTCGATGTAGACGGCGGTACCCCCGTTCGCGGCTGTCTCGACGGCCGCAGAGAGCGCGATATTCGTCTTTCCCGACGCTGGCGGCCCGTACACCTGGGTGACGGCCCCGCGTTCGAATCCACCCTCGAGCAGCGAATCGACTGGTCCACAGCCGGTCGGGATAGCCTCGTCGTTCACGGTCGACCTTTCCCGGCGGTGATAAAAAAGGCCCCGAAAACGGGCTGTGACGCTGGTTCGCATGACTCGAGTGTGGAACCTCGAGGCGGAAAGAATACCGCTCAACGAATGCCTGAGGGCGAACACACTTTATTCCGTGGAACGCCAAAGACGAGTGTGATCGTCGTCGCCACAGCCGATTTCGAAGTGTACCACGGGGTCGTCAACGAACTTCGCGACCGGGGAGCGACGTTTACGACCGTCGAACCGGACGACGACCTCCCGGAGTCGACGACGGTGATCGTCACCGGGGCCGAACACGCCGAATCGTTCGCGGACGAAGGGGTGTCAGTGATCGTCGCTGACCCCGACGCGATTCGGGCGGCCGTCGACGAAGCGCTGGCGACCGTTCGAGGTGGTGGCGGCCGCACGATTATCGGGGTTGACCCCGGTCGAAACCCCGGCATCGCCGTACTGGCGGGCGAGACCGTCGTCGCCGCCTTTCAGGTGCCGATTGGCGACGCCGTCGAGGTGATCCATCGGGAAGTTCGCGAGGGCAACCCGGTCGACCCGGTGGTTCGCGTGGGCGACGGCTCTCGAATCGAGGGAGCAAAACTCGTCTCCGACCTCGAGGACGTCCGCGTCGAACTGGTCGACGAGACGGGGACGACGCCGTACCTGGGCACCGGTGCGCGTGGCATGGGTGACGTGCTGGCTGCAGTCAACATTGCCCGCCTCGAGGGCGAACCCGTCGAAACACGAGAAATCGAACCGACAGCGGGTGAGCTACAGGTAATCAAAGACCGCTCGCGCGAGTACAGCGAGACCAACCGGGCCATCGACGAAGCGCTGGCCCGGCGGGTTGCCAGCGGTGAGTTGACGGTGCCCGAAGCGCTCGAACTCCATCACAACGGCAACGAGGAGAACCGAAACAACGACGCGGAGAAGCAAAACGAAGACGCTGAGTAGCGAACGTCTTTCGGTCGATAGCTACGTTGAGTCGTCCTGACCGTACGATTCGAACTTCGTGAGCACCGTCTCGAGCTGGCCGTCGGTGAGCGTCTGTGGCTCGAGACCGGCCGCGCGTGCTTCCAGGTAGAGGCGGGCCAAACTCTCGACGTGAACAGTGTTCTCGAGGGCGGTCTCGAGGTCGGGGCCGGTGACCACGAGGCCGTGGTTTTCGATGAACGCCGCGGTCGTGTCGGCTCGCTCCATCGCGTCGACGATGTTCGCGGCGAGGTCGTCGGTGCCGTAGGGGGCGTACTCGGCGACGGGAACGGATTTGCCGACCGCGACGATCATGTAATGAATCGGTGGCAACGGTTCGTTGGCGATGGCCAGCGTCGTCGACCACGGGGAGTGGGTGTGGACGATTGCGCCAACGGGGTCGCGCCGGTAGATGGCAGCGTGCATCGGCACCTCGCTGCTCGGAAGCATGTTTCCGTCGCGGTGTTCGCCATCGACGCCGACGACGGGTACGTCGGGCACGTCGAAGGAGTCGTAGGCGACGCCCGTGGGCGTAATCGCGAACACATCGCCTTCACGGACGCTGAGGTTGCCGGTTCGACCGGGGGTGAGCGTCGCGAGCTCACTCGCCCGGTCGACGACCTGTCGGCGCTCGGACTCGAGCATCATCGTACCAGATCAGTTAGCTCGCCGAAGGCTTGTAGGTGGTGGTCCGGAGTTTCGTGCGGGGATAGCGCGTCCACATCGGGGTCGTCACCTGCACAGTACAGCACCGACTCGAGGCCTATCGCGTTCGCACCGACGATATCGGCCGGGACGGAATCGCCGACGACCATCGCTCTGGAGGGCGGGCACTCGAGACGAGCGAGCGGCAGCGTGAACATGACCGAGGCGGGCTTTTCCTGCCCGGCTTCCTCGGAGGTGAGGACGAGGTCGAACGCGTCCTCGAGCCCCAGCGCCGTGAGTTTTCGAAGCTGGATTCGCGTCGTCAGATTGGTGATGATCGCGAGCGAGATGCCGTCGTTTCGAAGCGTTTCGAGCGTCGCCAAAACGTCCGACTCGAGGGACATTGCCTCGAGGTAGCCGTCCCAGTAGGCGTCGGCGAGTGCGAGCGCGTCTTCGGGCTGGGGCTCGCCGGTTTCCGCCTCGAGCGCGTATTTGAAGTACAGCAGTCGGTGATGAGAGGCTGCGGTACCAGCGACGTCGCGCTTGGCCCCGTGACGGCCACGTTGATAGAACGCTTCGAAGGTATCAGGGTCTGCGGCGAATTCGTAGCCTCCCTCGCTCGCAGTCGCTCGTGCGGCGGCTTTGCCAGCCTCGTTACAGGGTCCGTACGGATAGAGCGTGTCGTCGAGGTCGAACAGGACGGCGTCGACGGTCATAGGTGACGATGACTGGCGAGTCACAAACCGGTATCGGTCGCTGTACCGACGATGGGCCGTCTCTCCATGTCAATAGAACACACAACTGCCCTCATACCAAGCCTTAGGACACCTCGAGTCCTTCTCACGTCAAATGACTCGTATCGGACTCGTGTGCGTCCAGAACGCCGGTCGCAGCCAGATGGCCACAGCCTACGCCCAAGCCGAACGGGAGGCGCGAGGGCTCGAATCGCAGGTCGAAATCATCACTGGTGGGACCCATCCAGCCGACTCCGTTCACGATATCGTCGTCGAGGCGATGGCCGAAGTGGGATTCGACCTCTCTACTCGAACACCAAAGCCTGTCACCGACGCGGAACTCGAGGCCTGTGACGTCGTCGCTACGATGGGGTGTTCGACGCTCGAACTCGGTGCCGAGACCGACGTGCGTGACTGGGACCTCGAGGACCCACACGGGAAGGATCTCGAGACGGTCCACGAAATTCGCGAGGAGATCAGCGAGCGGGTTCGCGCCCTGTTCGACGACCTGGAGGCCGAGTTCGTCGATCAGGCGTCGTCGCCGTAGCGACTCTCCCACAGTCGGAGGTAGGTGAAAAGCGGGGCCAGCGCTGTGGCGGCTTCGGTCGGCCGGTACTCGACGCGCGGGGGCATCTCGTCGTATGACTCGCGCTCGAGCAAGCCGGCCTCGGTAAACTCGGAGAGTCTGGCCGAGAGCGTACTCGGGGCCGCGCCGATTTCTTCCTCGAGTTCGGAGAACCGTCGAGAGTCAGGCGTCGTGGCGACCGCCCGCAACACGGCCAGTGCGTGTCGACGCTCGAGCAGTTCGAGCAGGTCGGGAGACTCTTCGGTCTCGAGGTCGGAATCGACTTTGTCGGCCGCTTCGAGGGCGTCTTCGGAGGGTGCTTCGAGCAGTGCTTCCAGTGCGTCGGACACTGAATTTGGTTGTGCCATACGGCTTACTACGCTCTCGAGAGCCAAATACTTCGCGCTCCATAGTCCGTTCTACAGCGCGACGACGCGGTCACACTGAAGTCAGTGAGCCAACCGGGGCGTCGGTTCGCGCTCGCGCTCGTTCGATGCCATCGGTTCCGGCGGCAATCAGGGCGAAGACGCCTGCGGTTTCGGCGTCAGCGGTGTCGACGATGTCGAGGAGGAGTTCTTGCGTTTCGCCGGAGCGAATCAGGTCGTCGACGACGAGGACGCTGTCGCCCTCGTCGATGGCCGAGGCGGGCAGGTAGTAGGTGAGTTCGATGCCGGACTCGAGGCGTTCGCGGGCTTCGACGAACGTTTCGACGGCGGTCTCTTTGCGCTTTTTGGCGTAGGCACAGCGGGTCCCGTAGTAACTCGCGAGTGCGGACGCGAGGGTGATGCCGTCGGTCGCGGCTGTGAGGACGACGTCGGGACGACCGAAGTCGAACGCGTCCGCGACCACGGGGGCGACGAGGTCGAGAAACGGCTGATCGAAGACGGCACCGGAGTTGTCGACGTAGCCGTCCTCGTCGACCCGAATGCGAGCCTCGAGTTCGGTGACGAGTGCTTCCCGACCGACGTCCTCAACGACGGTTCGGGCGCGTTCGGTGCCGGGGAGGACGTGGCCGTTGACGTACCGGTTGAGGTCGCCGGCGGGGAGGCCGGTTCGCTCGGCGAGTTCGTCGTACGTGCGAGTTTCTTTGAGCATACACAGCACGTCGACGGCCCTCAGCTGGAGTGCGGCTTTTTCGGCGCGGTTCATACCTCGCCTGTCACGACTGTGTAAGTATGAACATATCGATGCGGATACAGCCGAGAATATCCACGGACGTGGTTATCGTCGAATCGGAACGTAATTCACGCCGCGTTGGGTAATAACAGGTGTGAGTGATGGTGAAGAAAACACTGATGGTCCTCCACGGCACGTTCAGCTAGCCTTTTTCGGCCTCATCGTCGTGAATATCTTTCCGCTCGTCGGCGTGTTCGTCGCCGGGTGGAGTGTCGGCGCACTCCTCTTGCTCTACTGGTTCGAGACCGCTATCGTCGGTCTGACGACGGCCGTACAGATGCGATTTGCCGGTGGGCCACTCGAGGATGCTGATACCACCCAATCGGCAGCGGTGATCGACGCCTCGAGCCGTCGGCGCTCGCGAAATCGACGTGAAGCCGGCGGCTTTCTCCTTCAACACTTTGGCTTCTGGGTCGCCCACGGTCTGGTGCTCTGGCTGTTTTTCCTGGTTCCCGAGTGGACAGCCGTGACCGCTTCCCTCGAGTCGTGGTTCTGGCTCGCACTCGGGGCATTCACGCTCAATTATCTGTTCACGACCGGCCACGAGTACGTCTTCCTCGGGGCGTATCGAACGGCTGTCCCCGATGACGTTATCGGGTACGCCTATCGTCGCCTCTGGTTCATGCACCTGGTCGTGACGCTTGGCGTCGTGTTCGTCGTCCTGTTGCACTCGACGCTCCCAGGATTGATCGTGCTGGTACTGTTAAAACTCGGTGCCGACCTCCGGGAGTTCGTCATCGAACATCGACCCGAACGGCGGCCACAGCCAGCCTGATACGGTTTACTCGGCTAGCAGACCGACTACTGGCCCGAGGCAGGCTTACTCGGCCAGGAAATCCGGCTCCGGTCGTTTCTCGTCGCGTTCGGCCTCGAGGTGGGCTTTGAACGCCTCGATTTCGACGTCGTACTCCTGGTCCTCGAAGCGGTCGCGAACCGAGATGTTGCCGGCTTCTTCTTCGTTGTCGCCGACGATGATCTGGTAGGGGACCCGGTCGTCGTGAGCGGCCCGAATCTTGCGCTCGAGGGTGCTGTCGCGGCCGTCGACCTCGACGCGGAACTCGTCGAACTCGTTTTTCACGCGGTGTGCGTAGCCCAGGTTCGCGTCGGAGATGGGGAGAACCCGAACCTGTTCGGGGGCGAGCCAGAACGGGAAGTTGCCCTCGTAGTGCTCGATGAGCATCATGAAGAACCGCTCGTAGCTGCCATAGAGCGCGCGGTGGATCATCACGGGTTTGTGCGTGTCGTTGTCCTCGCCGACGTAATCGAGGTCGAAGCGCTCGGGCATGTTGAAATCCAGTTGGACCGTTGGCCCGTCCCAGCTTCGCCCGATGGCGTCTTTGAATGCGTAGTCGATTTTGGGGCCGTAGAAAGCCCCGTCGCCAGCCTCAAGATCGTAATCGACGTTGCGTTTCTCGAGGACGGACTCGAGTTGGGATTCGGCCTTCTCCCAGATTTCGTCGCTGCCGACGCTCTTGTCGGGGCGGGTCGCCAGCGCAACCTCGTACTCGAGGTCGAACGTCGAGAGCACCGTGTCGATGCTGTCCATGATGGCCTCGACCTCGCGTTCGATCTGGTCGGGGCGGACGAACAGGTGCCCGTCGTCGATGGTGAACGACCAGACTCGTGAGAGCCCCGAGAGTTCGCCGCGCTGTTCCTTGCGGTAGACCTTCCCGTTTTCTGCGTAGCGAACTGGCAGGTCGCGGTAACTCCAGGAGTGGTCCTGGAAGATGGCGGCGTGACCGGGACAGTTCATCGGCTTCAGGCCGAACTCGTCGTCGCCGACGTCGAAGATGAACATGTCGTCCTGGTAGTTCTCGTAGTGTCCCGAGCGGTGCCAGAGTTCGGTCTTGAACACGTGGGGCGTCTCGACGTAGTCGTAGCCCGAATCCTCGTTCAGGTCCTCGACGAAGCGCTCGAGTTCCCGGAGAATCGTTTTTCCGGGCGGGTGATACAGCGGAAGTCCCGGCCCCGTCACGTCCTGGATGGAGAACAGGTCCATCTCCGACCCGATTTTGCGGTGGTCGCGCTCTTTGGCTTCCTCGCGGCGCTCGAGGTAGGCCTCGAGGTCGCCCTCCTCGGCGAAGGCAGTCCCGTAGATCCGGGTCTGCATCGGGTTCTCCTCGTCGCCGCGCCAGTACGCGCCGGCGATCTCGAGCAGTTTGACGACGCCAACCTCGCCCGTCGATGCGACGTGGGGGCCCGCACAGAGGTCTTCCCACTCGCCCTGGCTGTAGAAGGTGACCTGCTCGCCCTCCGCAGCGAGTTCTTCGAGCAACTCGAGTTTGTACGGTTCGTCGGCCAGTCGATCTTCGGCTTCTTCGATCGACACCTCCTCGCGCTCGATGTCGTAATCGGCCTCGATGATGGCCTCAATTTCGTCCTCGAGCGCGTCGAAGTCGCTCTCTTCGACGTCCAGGTCGTCGAAGTCGTAATAAAAGCCTTCATCGGTCGGCGGGCCGATGGCGAGTTTGACGTCGTCGAAGTGGCGCTCGACGGCCTGGGCGAGACAGTGGGCCGCCGAGTGACGGAGTACCTCGCGGTACTCGTCTGACTGGTCGGTGACGATTTCGAGGCGCACGCCGTCGTAGACCGGGGCCTCCTTGGCGACGAGTTCGCCGTCGAGTTTGCCGGCGACGGTGTCGCGGCCGAGACCGGGGCCAATCTCGTAGGCGCAGTCTTCGACCGTGGCGTCGGCGGGGACCTCGAGTTCGGAGCCATCCGGGAGGATGACCGTAATCGGTGACTGTTCAGCGTCGGATTGGGATTCGGATTCTGACATGGTGGCTGTGTGATGACTGTCCGGAGACAGCAATAGCTCGTTGGTGATTCGGAACAGCAGGAAGTAGGTGAGGTTTAAAAGCGGGCGGGCGGCCCTGTAAAGTAGACACCTACCATCGTGTCTCGAGGTAGTCTCAGGTAGAATAAAAACGTTGTGATGGTGTGTTCCGAGAACACGACGTTTAAGCCCAGTCGCACGGAAGCCGCCAACATGGCACTGAAAGAGTCCGAGTCCGAACTCGAGGCCGGCGACCCTGCACCGAGTTTCGAACTCGAGGGCGCAGACGGAGAGACGTACACGCTCGAGTCGTTCGAGGATAACGAGGCCCTGCTGGTCGTCTTCACCTGCAACCACTGCCCGTACGCGAAGGCGAAGTTCGATCCGCTCAACGAACTGGCCGCGGAGTACGAGGACGTCGCCGTCGTCGGTATCAACTCCAACGACGCCGAGGAGTACCCCGAGGACTCCTTCGAGAACATGCAGGAACTCGTCGAGGACGGCACCATCGCCTACGACGCTTACCTGTACGACCACACTCAGGCCGTCGCCACGGCCTACGGAGCGGTCTGTACTCCGGACCCGTTCCTGTTCGAGAACGACGGTGAGGAGTTCCGACTGGTGTATCAGGGCCGCCTCGACGACGCGCTGAATCCCGACGACGAACCGACGCGATTCCACATTCGCGAAGCTATCGACGCCGTCCTCGCCGGCGAAGACGTCGACCTCGAGTGGCAGCCCTCACAGGGTTGTTCGATCAAGTGGAAAGACGAGTGACCGGGAACTGATTCTCACTTCCCGACCGCACGACGGTACTGCACCGGCCACTCGGGGCCCTCGAGGCCGAGGTCGTCGGCCCAGCGAAGCGGGAAGTACGGATCGCGAAGGAACTCTCGAGCGATTAGCACGAGGTCGGCCCGGTCGTTGCGGACGAGGGCGTCGGCCTGTTCGGGCTGGGTGATACCGCCGACGGCACCGACGGCGACTTCGTTGCCGACGGCGTCGCCGATTCCCTCCGCGAGGGGCACCTGGTAGTTCGGCCCCGAGGGGCCTTCCTGGTCGGGGTGAATCCCGCCGGAACTGACGTCGATCAGGTCGACGCCGAGTTCGACGAGGTCGCTGGCGAGGCGTTTCGACCCCTCGAGGTCCCAGGACTCGCGGTCGGGGAGCCAGTCAGTCCCGGAAATCCGGACGAACACGGGTTTATCGTCGGGCCAGACCTCCCGCACGGCTGCTGTTATTTCACGGACGATGCGGGTTCGGTTCTCGAAACTCCCGCCGTAGTCGTCCTCCCGGCGATTCGTGACCGGCGAGAGAAACTGGTGCAACAGGTAGCCGTGGGCGGCGTGCACCTCTGCGACGTCGAACCCGGCCTCGAGCGAGCGCTCGGCACTCGAGCGGAACGACTCGATGACGGACTCGATATCAGCCGCCGTCGCCCGACGCATGGACTCGGGTTCGTGCTCGAAGGGGTACGCTTCGGGCGAGGGCGAGAGCACTTCCCAGCCGCCTTCGGATTCCGGCACGGGGAGACTCCCCTCCCAGGGCTGGTTCTTGCTCGCCTTGTGGCCCGCATGGGCGAGTTGAATCGCCGGGACCGAACCCTGGTCTTTCACGAACGCCGTGATCGGCTCGAGCGCCCGGACGTGTTCGTCACTCCAGATGCCGAGGTCGTGGGTCGAGATGCGCCCGCGGGGTTCGACGGCCGTGGCCTCGGCCATCACGAGGCCCGCCCCGCCCACGGCACGGCTTCCGAGGTGAACGCGGTGCCACTCGCGAGCCAGCCCGTCCGTCGGCGAGGAGTACTGGCACATCGGCGAGACAGCGATGCGGTTTGGAATCTCGAGGTCACGAAGCTGCAGCGAGGAGAACAGATCGGTCATTGACCACCGTTGCGTCTCGAGGGGGAAAACCGACGCGACAGCCGAGGTGTTTGCCGGAACTCGAGCGCTCCACTATAAAAACAATAGTAAATACTATAATTCTTGTATAATATACTACATTATTGGTTCCAAAAACTACATTATCGATATCAATCCGAAAACTCGCCTCTCGAGACCAACAGGATAATCGCCTCGCTCGAGCAACTGTCGCTATGGCCTGGAATCTACAGGAGACGTTCGAGACAGACCGCCCGATTCTCGGGATGATTCACCTGCCTGCACTGCCCGGTGCCCCCGGCTACGACGGGAGCCGCGAAGCGATTCGAACCCGAGTCCTCGAGGACGCGGCGGCGCTCGAGGCTGGCGGCGTGGACGGTATCGTGGTCGAGAACTTCGGTGATTCGCCGTTCTATCCCGATTCGGTCCCGACACACACGGTCGCGGAAATGAGTGCCATCGCGACGACGTTGACCAGCGCGGTCGACGTTCCGGTGGGCATCAACGTCCTCAGAAACGACGCCGAAGCCGCGCTCTCAGTCGCCGCGGCGGCCGGCGCGTCGTTTATCAGGGTGAACGTGCACGTCGGGGCCGCCGCAACCGACCAGGGCGTCCTCGAGGGACAGGCTCACGAGACGCTCCGGCTTCGCGACCGACTCGAGGCCGACGTGGGTATTCTGGCGGACGTACACGTCAAACACGCGACGCCAGTTGGCGACGCGAGTCTCGAGCGGACGGCGCTCGAGACCGCCGAACGCGGGCGAGCGGACGGCCTCATCGTCTCCGGGAGCGGGACCGGCCAAGAAACCGGGCTCGAGGATGTCGAACGAGTTGCGTCGGCCCTCGAGGGTCTCGAACGAGACGTCCCCGTCTTCGTCGGAAGCGGAGTCACCGCTGAGACGGTAGACGACTGCCTCGCGGCCGGGGCGAGCGGCGCGATCGTCGGCACCGCTCTCAAAGTCGATGGGGAAACCACGAACCGGGTCTCGAGCGAGCGCGTGAAATCCGTGTGTGAGGCGGCGCGGGCGGCCGCCGGAGAGACGGGCGCCTAACGAGTACCACAGTCAGGTTTGCCAGGCCAGTGAAAAGCTGGTTTCCGACCGAATCCAGGCGTCGTCGTTTTCGGGGTCATAAATCGTGGTCGAACCGTCTTCGGTTTTTTGTGCAACAGGGCGCGTTTTCATGGACGCAATATCCTGAACCAGCGAGGCTGCTGACTTAAGGCTTGGCGTGTTATTGAGTCTCCTTTATACGTCGATCTCAAATACCATCAGATAATCTGAGTTTATCGGTGGTCTCCCGGTACAGTTGAAAAATGATATATGTCTCATTCCTGCAGTAGAGTAGTGTATGACCGAGACACGAAAGCGCCGGCTTGGAGTTGCGGCTGGGCTGCTCAGTATCGCAATCTCGCTTGCCCTCATCGTAAACGGACTTTTATAACCCGAGAACGGCAGCGATACGCTCCGGTGACGTGTCTCGAGTCTCGACAGCGTGTCATTGTATCGTCCACAACGATCAGTACAGCTGCGAATAGAACACTAGGAATTGTTGAGCATCCGCGAACGAAGTGAGCGGTTCACCGCCGGAGCGGGGTGAAACCCCGCGACGGCGGCCTTTTGGCATCAACGGGTTTTACCGGGGTTCGACCGGGTGAGCAAAGCGAACGAGGGAGGACCCCGGTAAAAGAGGTTGCTGTACTGATCGTTTTCAACGTCCAAACCTCTCTTCTCATAATACAATACTCTCGAGGAAAAATACGCTCGAGGGCTAAAGCTGCCGTCTCAGTCCGCTGGTTTCTCGCGGGCTGGTGCTGGTGGGTGTAGTTCGATACCCACATCATCTGGCGTCATCACGTCCGGGAGGTCCTCGTCCCGTTCGCCGGTGACGTCCGCCAGAATCTCCGTAATGTAGGCGTTGAACAGTTCGGGATGTTCGCTCATCGGGAAGTGGCCGATTTCGGCCATTTCGACGGCGACTGCGCCTTCACCGATACCCTCTGCCGTCTGTCGACCATCTTCGGGGGTCGTCAGGTAATCGTACTCGCCGTTGACGATATAGAGCGGACACTCCTGGGCGTTGACCTGGTCGAGTTTGTCCCGGTAATCGTGATCGACGGAGTAGTAGTACAGGTCGCCTTTGAACACCCCCGTCGCCCCCTGCTCGTAGAGATACATCGTCTCCCGTCGGGCCTGTTCGGGGCTCTGCGGTGCCATCAGCCCCCAGCAGGCGTAGGCGTTTACCTCCGTGGTGTTCACTTCCGGGTGGTCCAGCCAGTCGATGTAGAAGCCGGGACTGTGCGCTCCGCACTCGAGACCGATCAGTGCACGGAATCGGTCCGGATACCAGTCTGCCAGCTCGAGACAGATGTTTCCGCCCATGCTCGAGCCCATGTAGATGGGGTCCTCGAGGTCCATCGCGTCGGCGATACCGACGAGGGTTTCGGTGAACCGCTTTGCGGTCATGGTGTAGTCTTCGGTCCACCACTGCTGTGTCGTCGGTGGCACGGATTTGCCGTGGAACGGCAGGTCGTGAGCGATGATGCGAAAGTCTTCGGTCAGATTCTCGTCGGTCAGAAGGTGTCGCCACTCCTGACAGTTGTTCCCCGCGGTGTGCTGACAGAGCAGCGGGATGCCGTCTTCGGGACCGTTCTCTTCGACGTACACGCGGTGGTTGACGCCCTCGATTTCGACGTGGACGTATTTGCCCGTAATCGGTTCGACGTCGCCGTGTTGGTGTGTCCCCGTCATCTATGAGCCTCCGTTGTTGTGTGCCACGCGCATCAGATCCAGCGTTCGCTGGAACGCACGTAGGTTCTGGAAGATACGCTTGTTGTCGCCGGTCAACTGGAGGTGCCCGTCCTCGTTGCGAACCGCACTGCGATAGTGCGAGGCGATGATCTCGTGATTGAACGCGGGAGGTGTCTCCTGGACGAACTCTTCCCAGGCTTCGCGGTCACCTTCGACGCCGAACGACCACTGGTGGTTCATCGTCGGGTTCGGCGTGATGTCGCTGATCTGTCCGCCGTCCATTCTGATGAGGACTCGCTCGTCACCGATGTCGATGTAGAAGTTTTCGTCGAACTTGTCGTGCCCTCGCACTTGCATCTCGTCGTCGTCGTTCACCGTCTCCTTGAACGATTCCCACCATTCGTGGGTGGCAAAGCTGGTTTCGGTCACTGTATCACCGGGACAATCTCCACCAAACTCGTATATGAAGCTGACACACGTTCGCGTTATATGTCGCCCACACCACGCCAGAAATCAGTGCCGAGTAAATCGAATATTACCGCAACTAAAGTGACGTTGCAACAATCGTTCGGTGTGAGTACTGGGGACGGTAGCCACGTCGTACGGTTACTGCTCGGTTGCGTCGACGGCCGTGGCATCGCTCTCGTCGTCGGTAGCGACCGTCGATAGCAACGTCGAAACCCGCGCGTTTTCTTTGAGTCTGAGGCCACCGGCGGGAACCGACAGCGGCAACAACGGCAGGTGAGAGACCACGTGGACGGTCGGGTGGGTGCCACCGCGGGCCAGCAACTCGTTTCGGGGCTGGACCACGAGCGGGCCGTCCGCCCCGGTCAGGAACTCGTTGTACTGGACGACGTACTGGCCGCCCTGGAGATCCCACCACTCGTACTCGTCGTCCGGATTTCGCGGCTCGGTTTCCACGGGCTCGAGGTCTGCGTCCTCGAGTTCGTCGCCGCCGAAATCCAGTCGGCCGGGACCGGCGACCTCGTAGATGGCGCTGACCGTCAGGTCGACGCCGTGGTCGTGGACTTGCGTCGGTTCGTACACCAGGTTATCGACGTAGGGAAGGACGTCGTTTTCGACGGACATGCTGGTCGAAGATGGTGCCGGGAGGGCAAAAAGCGTGGTGTCTCGAGTGGCGTGCTATCCGGAGGCGACTGCAAGAACTGAGACGGGTTACTGTATTCGCTTCCCGGTGATTGCCGATCCGGTATGGGCAACCCCGGGAAAAAGTGACAGTAGACCGTATGAGCGGACCTCTCGTATAGTTGCGTGCCACCGAACCCAAACCTCGTAACGAGCGCTCGACGGTACAGTGTCACGACAGTTTCCCTGACACGTCGTCCGGACGAAACTGCCTCGGTGTGGATCGCCTGTGACACAACACACATCGCCCTGGCCGACGAGACGCGGGTATGGATATCGACGCGGAACGATTACGGGCCGACCTCGAGGCCTCCGGCAAGATTGGAGAAGTTGACGCGTCCGAGGGCTGGGGGCGAACGGTGCTCACGGGCAGCGAAGCCAATCGGCAGGCTCGAGATCGGTTCGTCGAGCGACTCGAGGCCGCCGGACTGACCGTCGGTGTCGACGCCGTCGGTAACGTGACCGGGACCTGGACGCCCCCCAGCGCCGACCGGGAGGCCGGAGCGGTCGCCGCCGGCAGTCATCTCGATTCGGTCCCCGAGGGCGGTATCTTCGATGGGGCGCTGGGCGTTTACGCTGCCCTCGAAGCCGTTCGCTCGTTACAGGAATCTGGATTCGAACCTGTCCGCCCGCTCACGGTCGTCTCGTTCACCGAAGAGGAGGGGTCGACATTCTCGGGCGGATTGCTCGGCTCATCGGTTGCCACCGGCCAGCGCTCGGCCGAAGACGCCCTGGCCCTGTCCGACGGCGGCGCGCTGAGCGACGGCGGTGAGTGCCAGGATGAGGAACGAACGCTCGGGGACGCCCTCGAAGCCATCGGCTACCGTGGCGAGGGTCGACTCGACGCGAGCGATTGGGACGCCTTCCTCGAGGTTCACGTCGAGCAGGATACCGTACTCGAGTCCCGCGACGTTCCTGTCGGCATCGTCACCGATATCACGGGTATCTCACACTCGAGCGTCCGAATACGCGGTGAGGCCAACCACGCTGGCACGACCGCGATGGACGACCGGACCGACGCGTTCGCGGCCGCCAGCGAGTTCGTACTGAGACTCGAGGCGGCAGGCAGTCGCGCGGCCGAAGCCGGCGGTAACACTGCGGTCGCGACGGTTGGCAAGTGTACTGCTCGACCGAACGCGACGAACGTGATTCCCGGCTCCGTCGACCTCGGTGTAGACGTGCGAGACGTGGACGGCGAGGTCATGCGCGAGTTGCTCGGGGAGGCCGAGACGTTCCTCGAGGATCTTGAGGGCGAACGTGGCGTAGAAACGACGATCGAACGTCACCTCGAGGTCGAGCCAGCCCCGATGAGCGAGCGCTGTCGGCAGGCACTCGAATCCGAAACAGCCGCGATGGATATCGACTCGCTGGACCTCCACTCCGGGGCAGCTCACGATGCGATGCACGTCGCCCGCGTTACTGACGCCGGGATGCTCTTTGCCCCCTCGCGCGGAGGCTACTCCCACAGCCCGCTCGAGTGGACCGACTGGGAGGACTGTGCGACGGCAACGCGGGTACTTGCGGGGGCGATGAAACGACTCTCGAGTGAATAAAAACCACGTCAGCTACGACGCTATCCGTTTGCGCTCAGTACACGTACTCGTCTTCGCGCAACTGAACGTACTTTCCGTCGCGGAATTTGAACTTCCGTCGCTTGTACGCCGCAAGAATCTTCGTCGCACCCACGCCGGCACTGTATTTCTTGCCGAGAATCGATCCCTCGTTGCTCGAGCCTTGCATCCCGCTGACGACGTCGAACGCCCAATCCCAGTCGTCGGGTTCGTAGTCTTTGACGATGTCGGCGAACGCGATGTTCCGCAGGAGTTCGTCACCGATTGCGCGTTTCCAGACCTCGTTGTAGTGTTCGAGCCCGTCAGTCGCTGCGAGTCGCCCGGCGATCTTGCCCGAGCGAACGGCGACGTGGTAGCCGCCTTCGTGGAACGCCGACGTGGTGCCCATCGCACCGCCCGCGACGGCGATGTTCGCTCCCACCGGCGACTCGATGGGACGCGTCGAGGAGATCGGATAGGTTTCGGTGCCCTTCGACTTCCCGCGGTCTTCGACGAGGGGAATGTCTTCTTCGATGTCGTACTCGTCGCCGTACTCGAGTTCGAGCAGACGGCGGATGTACTCGCCACCCTGTGGGATGCGCTCGTCGCTCGGACGCAGGAGTTTGTACGATTCGGGGTGGGCGACGTCCGCGAGGTCCATCCCGATGGGCATCGTCAGGCCGACGCGGGCGACCGTCCCGTCGTTGGGGAAGATCCACGGATAGGCGGTTTCGCCGGGCATGTACCCCCACCAGAACTTGAGGGTGTCCTCGAACTCCTCGAACAGTTCTTCGGGGAACTCGCGATATTCCTGGTAGGCGATGTGATTCGCTTTCGGCGGCGAGAGGTGATCCGAGACGCTCTTACCAACCGGGAGGAACTGATCGAGAGCGTTCAGCGTGATTCGACGCTGTGGACCGTCGGCCAGCACGACGTGGGTTGCCTCGACCTGGTCGCCGTTCGAAAGCGTCAGTCTATGGGTCGTCTCGGTACCGGAGAGGTCGGTCTCGAGATTCTTGACGCCCGTTCCGACACGGAGGTCGGCTCCAGCGTCGGCCGCGCGTTCGTGGAGCCAGTCGTCCATTCGGGCGCGGTGGAAGGTGTAGCCGAACTTCGGATAGCTGGCTTCGATGCCAGTCGTCTCGAGGCGGACGCGACTCGAAGGGCCGATGAACTCGGTTCCCTCGAGTTCGCGGTGGATGATCTCGTCGGGAATCTCCTCGTAGTCGAAGTCCATGATGTCGATCCAGTAGTCGAGCATCCCCGCAGCGTCGGTCGAATCGGGGCCGAGTCCCTCGCGATCTTCGCGGGGGACGCCCTGCTCGAAGAGGACGGTTTCGGCACCGTGGGCCGCGGCGCGCTCGGCGGCGGATGCGCCGGCCGGGCCACCGCCGACGATGGCGACGTCAACGTGTTCCATATGCCGTTGGGACTCAGCGACCCCTATTAAAGTGCCTGAAAATCATCGCGGCGTGAGAGGGCGAAACGGGAGCAATTGTTTCGGCGACGGGTCGGAATATCGACGCGCATAGGGACTAATGCAGTCTACGGGTGCCGTTGAGACGGTGTGTAATGAGTTTCACTGGGTACTCTCTTTCCATCGGCCACTCCCTTCTTCGAGGCCATACGCTCAAGGTACCTCGAGCGCATTCTAGAGCTATGAGCGACACTGCCCCACCCGACGGCGACGAACCAGTCAACCGACCCGTTGCCCTCGAGGACGAGTCAGACCTCGAGTCGTTCGTCGACGAACACTCGGTCGTCTTGCTCGAGTTTTACACCGATGGCTGTGGCATCTGTGCGTCGATGGAACCCGTTATTACCGGCATCGCCAAATCGACGGATATCGCGGTGGGAACGATCAACCCGCGAGATGATCCACCGCTGATCGAGCGATTCGACGTTCGTAGCGTCCCCCTCTTCGTCCTGTTCGAAAACGGTGACGTGGTCGCGAGACGGGCCGATGGGTTCATTCCGGGTGAGGAGCTACGCGAATGGCTCGAGGCGAATCGGTGAGTTTGGATATTTTCGCTTAAAACGTATCTGCCGGTATTTCGTCGCTGTTCTCCCTGAGTAACCGAATCACCGGCTCGATTTCCTCCCAGTTTGGCCCCTTGACGATATTCTCGTGTTCGCGATCCCACACGATGTAGCCCATGTCATCGAGTGTTGGTAGATGGGAATGGATCAACTCCAGTTCCCGTACGTCCTTCTTTCGGGGATGGATTTCCGCCATAGTTTCCGTTTGTCCCACTGGATTGTGATCCAGTAGTGTCAGGAGTATGTGGCGCCGTGCTTGCGCCCCAAGAGCATTCGCGATCTGGTTAAAACCCATCGTATCACTCACGTGTGTCGATATGTCTCACAGGTGCTTATCCATATGGCATGGTGAACCAAGCATTTGATCTACCCCCGGCAGCAGCAGGCTCGGCACCGTCTGTAGCGGTGATCAGGTATTCTGGACCGGCTCGAACGTGTCTTCGAGTTCCTCATCCATGGCGATGAGTGTGTTTTCAGTGAGCGTCTCGATAGCCCGTCGAAGTCGCTCCGTGACGGCCTGATCGGATATTCCGAGTTCATCAGCCAGGTCCTGGGTGGACATTCGGCGGGGGATTGCGTAGTATCCACCCTGCACAGCACGCATCAGCGTTTCGCGCTGGGCTTTCGTCACCCCGTACCACATACCAGTCCCGGGCCGAACGGGGTTGTAAATCCGTCCGACCTCGAGGGGGATATGCCCGTTCGAACAGTACTCCTGGAATTCACTGAGCGAATCGTGCGTTGGAAACCGAATCTCGAACTCCCACGTGCTCGGTGTACCGGTCGCGCTCAGGAGTTGTCCCTGCAACTCGAGGATTCCCTGGAAAAACACGTCGCGGGAAACGTTCCAGTCGAGCGAATACAATCGCTCGTTGTTGTGGTGGGTCACTTCGACGATGCGTTCGACCGACGGGTGCGCCTCGACGTTTTCCTCGAACGATTCTCGAACGTCATCGGTCACCGAGAAGAACGGGACGGCTTTTTCGCCAAGCGGGACCATGTTCTCGAGTTCTATCGTCCCGCTGGCTTCCAACTCGAGGATCCGACCGAGTTCGAACGAGTCGGCCGGAATCCGTAGATGCACGATAACAGCCATCCTTCTATATACGTTGGGGACCGAGAGGGGTAAATATAGTCGGCCTGGTGCACCAACGTACACGAGGTTTGCATGGTGTACCATGCAGAACGGCAGACCTATTGGGGTGGCGACCCTCGAGGGGAGTGGACCGAACGCCCTACGCGAAGTACGACCCAGTGGTGTGGATGTGGTCGTGGCTTACCCCCAACTCTTCGAGTCGAGGATTGTGGCCCATCCATTATGACACGCGATCAACTCAGCGACCTTTCGATCACCACTGCCGACGAATTCGAGGCTATCCTCGCCGAGGTGATAGAAAAGGCGATCAAAGCCGACGTCGACGTTCGTGGCGCCTGGGAGTTTCAAACGCGCGGATCGACGCACGACTGGGAAGTCGAAATCATCGAACTGGCCAAACGTCTCGATGACGACGAAGAATAACGACCTTCTGTAGAGGCGCTATCGAACCACTGTCACCGGTATCGGTGCCCGGCGAACCACTTTCTCGGCGACGCTTCCGAGCAGGACCCTGGAGACGCCCTGTCGACCGTGGCTTCCGACCACGATGTGGTCCACGTCGTTCTCGGCGGCGAACTCGACGATCTCTCGAGCGGGAGAGCCGACGGCGGTTTCGACCCGGAACTCGACGCCAGCCTCATCCAGGAGGGTCCGTAATTCTGTGGACACATCGGGTGCCGCTTCGGCCTCGTCGAACCGTTCTCGCAGGAGATTGTATCCCGCGCTCGTGTAGCCCTCCGCGAGCTCGATCACCCGCAGGAGGATCAACTCGGCGTCGGGATAGGTCTCGGCTGCGTGTCGAACCGCCTGCTGGGCGGGTGTCGAACCGTCGTAGGGAACGAGGATTGCCATACTGAACCTGGGCCCTGGGCCGAGAAAAAAGTGTGGTTCCGCTTGGTGTCGCCGACGGTCGCCGATTGCAGTGTCGAAGGCCCTTATTTTCGAGGGCACTGCTATACTCGAGTACTATAGTAGCCAGTGAAAGTCATTGCACACCCTATCGCAAGCAGGCGTCGCAGTAGGTGTGTAAATCGCTTCAATGGCTACTATCCGTCTATCGCTCGAGTCTGTCCGACAATCGAGTCCTGCTCGTTCAGCGCCCAACACTGCTCCGCAGGAACAATCAGTAACTTGTCTGGATGTGTATTTGATGAGTGATATTTGTGGGATGGGGTCTCACTCGAGAACGAACCAGGAATATCACTCACCTGATTCACTTCTCAGGTGGTTGATTCGGCGCTTTGGGTTTCTGTCGTGTACGTCGATCGGTTCTGTGTGCCCAGGTTGCACCGAAGCCAGCACCCACGAAAAGCCCAGCAACGAGACCGATCCCGCCGGCTATGGCTGCACCGGTCATACCGGAGAGGAACGCGAGGCCGGCGACGACGGCGTCCTTGTAATCCATACCCTGCTATTCGGATTACTGGGTAATAATCCTCCCGTCTGCCAAAACAAATATTTTGATACTGATATGAAAATACTACGGTTACCGATAGGAAAGTTCGAGGTCCAGCACACGCTCGAGCAATCCATCGTCGTACAACTCGGTCGTCTGTTCGGGTCGAGTTCCGTGGACCGTTCGCACCGTTACGACGGTGTTGCGAAAGTTCTTGAACGTCGCCTCGTCGACCATCTGTCCGTCGATGGTCACCGCGCCCGTGCCCTCGGCTTTGGCCGCGTTGAACCGCTCGATTTTGTGGACGTCGCGCTCGAGTTCGGCGGGCGTTGGCAGGTGAATTCGATTGGCCTGGACGGTCTGTTTCGGGTACAGCGACCAGGAGCCATCGAGTCCGATCTGGGCCTCGCGCTCAACCTGGTCGGCGTAGGCGTCGGCGTTGTAGATGGTGACGCCCGCCCGTTCCCGAAAGAGGTCGTCGAAGGGGCCGCCGATGGCGAGCAACCCGTTCGCGCTGGCCTCGTTCGACAGCGCCTCGAGGAGGCCGTCCCAGCGCGGGCGACCATCACCGAGGTCCCGGCCGCCGAGTTCGGCGGCGTAGTCGACCGGGCCGAAGACGAGTGCGGTGAGCCTCGCGTGGGAACCGTCCCCGAGCATCGATATTTCTCGGAGGTCAGACCGTGCAGCCGCGGTCTCGATGATGATCGAGAGGCCGATCGAACCATCGGACAGCCCGGCTTCGGATTCGGCATCGGCGACCGCCTCGAGCGCTCGTTCGACGTCTCCGCGACGGCCGACTTTCGGGACGACGACGCCGTCGATATGGTCACCGAGTTCCCGAACGAGCGTCGCGATCTCCTCGCGGCCTCGGTCCCGAAAGCTCTCGTCGTCGTAACTCCACTGGACGCGCGGCCAGATTTCGCCCGGGAAGTCGTGTTCGGGGACGAGTTCGCAGACGTTCTCGAGGGCGGTCGCCTTCATATCGGGTGCGGTGCCGTCCTCGAGGTCGGGGACGAGCCAGTCGGGAGCCTGAAAGCCCTCGGCGGTGAGGCCCGAGCGGAGGTATTTCGCCGTGTCGTCTCTGGGGACGGCGGCCGGTGCGGTCTGGAACGTTCGGCAGATGTGTCGAGTCATGCTATTGCTTTTGTCGCTATTTCTGGTCGTTTTTGTCGCTATTTCTGGTCGTTTTTGTCGTGGTGTCCGGTCGTTTTTGTCGTGGTGTCCGGTCGATTTCGTCGCTTCGTCCGGTCGTTTTTGTCGCTTCGTCCGGTCGTTTTTGTCGCTTCATCCGGTTGCTTTGTTGCAGTTCGTGTGTCGGTCCTCGGGGCGGATACTCGTCGCTCACGTATCTCGAGTGAGGATTTCGGCGGTACGAGTGCCGGAGTACACCGGTTCGTCGCGCTGGTTGAACGCGATGTGTTCGAATCTGACCGTCCCCGCTCGTCCGTTGGCTGTCGTCGTTTCACGGCTGGTCTCGAGGACGCGGGTGAAACAGTAGACGGTGTCGCCGGGCGTGACGAACGTGTGGAACTGTTCGTTTTCGAACCCGACCTCGCGGAACGTGCGTTCGTCCGACCGGGCGTGGCCGAGGGCCGTCGATCGGGTGACGTCGCCGTAGGTGACGATGTCGCCCGATGGCGAGTTGGCCATCGCGTCGACGTTGTGGTGTTGTTTGGCCGTGTTGAGCGTCGCGAGCGGGAGGGTGGCGACGGTCACGTCATCCATTGTGCGGCCGCGCTCGTGTCGGTAGGCGACGACACCGTTTTCGCCTCGAGCGGTCTCGAGGGCGGCCTCGAAATCCTCGAACGCTTCGCCCCCGGGCGTGATGAAGGGCTCCGGAAGCGACGGGGTGGCCGCCTGCTCGGAAGGAGGCCGCTCACTTCCGCCATCGGTCTCCACCGATGCCGGCTCTCGACGCGGAATCATGTTCGTTCGTTCGTACGTACACAGCGTCTCTTCGGTGTCACCATCGTAGCCTCGAGTCTGCCAGGTGACGATACCGTACTCGGGCCGGGAGCGGGAGGTCTTGGTCTCGAGGACCTCGCTTTCGACGCGGAGGTCGGTGCCGGGTGCGATTCCGTCGACCGGAAACCGAACGTTGGTTCGGCCGAGGAAGTAGCCGCCTTTCTCGCTCAGGTCCTCGACGGTACAGCCGAGGGTGGCCGCCAGCAGGTAGTCGGGATGAATCGGCGGCGCGTCGAGTTCTTCACCGCCCGACTCCCCGTCTCGAGCGTCCGCGGCAGACGCAGAGCCACGCGTCTGAGTACCATCGGGCCCGCTCCCATGCGTTCGAGCCACGTCCTTTCCTCCATGCGTTCGAGCCACGTCCCGCCGCCAGTAGCGCGTATCGTGGTTCAACGTCTGGCTCGTCCACAGTTCGTTCCCCCAGCGGGTGAGCGTCAGGCCGGGTTCGTGGTCGATGCGCTGACCCACCTCGAAATCCTCGAAGCAGTGTCCTTTCTCGCGGGTCTCGGCCCGCTCGAGTGCCCGTGCGAACGTGTCCGTGTCGGTCCACTCGAGGTCGTCAGTCATTCCGAGGTCGTCAGTCATTCGCCATCACCTCCGTCTGTGTGGTGGCTTCCGACTCCCTCGCTACCCGCCGGGCCAGCGTTCGGCGCATCTCGTTTTCGACGATCATGTAGCCCTCGTCGAAGCCCATGCCGGGCTTGGCGAGCACCTGTGCGGCGTCGGTGGCGAGGGCCACGTGTGCACAGACGCGGGCAGAGCGATCGGTCTCGTTGCAGGTCCCGCCGAGGTACGCTCGCGTGTCCGTCCCCTCGCAGTAGCGAACGGCCTCGCCGCTGCGGTGAACTGAGCCGAGGTCGGGCGTCTTGATCTGGACGACGTCCGCCGCCCCGGCATCGACGAACGCGCGGACGTCTTCGAGCGTGTTGCACCACTCGTCGGCGACGATATCGACGTCGATGCCCGTCGAATCGAGGCCATCTCGTAACTCAGCCATCGCGTGAATCTGACACTCGCGGGTGCCGACATCCATCGGACCCTCGATCTGGAGCGGAATGTGGCCCGTCGCCTCCTCGAGGCGTTCGAAATACTCGAGCACAGCGTCGCTGTCGAAGGGGGCACCGAACAGTTCGCCGATCATGCCGTAGACGTCGATGTGAAATCGGGGCTCGTAGCCGGAAGGTGCCAGTTCGTTCGAGCGCTCTCGAAGCCACTCGAGGTAGGCCACGAGTTTCTCTCCGTCGGGTCCCATCTTCGAGCGGCTGTTGAACAGCCCGTGTGGCAGGACTGGCACGCCTTTGAGCAGCATCTTTTCGGCGTTCGTTCGCCGGTCGTCGCCGGATTGGCCGAACACGGGAACGGGTTCGGTTGCTGGCTGGGTTCCCAGCGTCTCGGCGAGTACGTCGGTCATTGTCGTTCCGCGGGCTCGAGCGGCGGCGGCGAGCAGCGCCTGTGAGACGCCGTAGCGGATGGCCGTGTGCAGTTGTTCCCCGGAACTGCCGGCTAACTCGCCGTCCCGAGCCAGTGGCTTGCCGTCCGGTCCGAGCGACTCGAGGGAGGCCACGTTCTCGCCGAACGCTCGCGGATCGCGCCCCTCGAACGCGTCTGCGACGGGACCTTCGACGAGCGGTTTGCACCTGTCGGCGCGAAAGACCGGGTCGCGCCCGCCAGCACCCGAGTACTGGACGGCAGCGCAGTCGCCGCGAACGACCGTCCCGTCGGTCAGTTCGAGGTCCACGAGAAGCGCTTCGCCAGCCTGTCGGATGGCATCGAAGCCCTCCGTCACCGGGTCGCCATCGTAGGCAAACCCGTCGGTTCGAGCCCCGTCTTTGATCGCTCGCTGGTCGTCCGTGTAGAATCCTGCAAGGCCAGGGGTGGCTCGAACCGATTCAATCTGCACGGTTTCCACCTCCGTTGGGCCGACCGATGAGACGACCGTCGCTGATCGCGTCGACGTCGTCGGCGACCATACGGAACGACTGTTTTCGGCCCTCGGTTTCGGCACGGCGGGCGAGTCGGGCCGCGTGAATCTCGCGGATATCCTCGCCCATGGCGAGGTCACCGAACTCGAGGATACGAACGCGACCGTCGTCGTCCCTGGCGGGCAAGACCGCTCCGCTCGCGCTGTCACTGGGCGCGAACGGGACGTCGAGTGTGCCGGCGTCGAACGCTCGGATGGTGCCTCGAGCCACGTCGCCGTCGCCGTGATCGAACACAGTGTCCATCAACGCGTGGGTTTCACGTTCGATCAACGCCTGTTCGTCTTCGATACCGTCGATGTCGATCTGCTGTTCGAGTGCCATATCGATGACCTGTCTCGTCGTTCGCAAGCCGGCCGCGTTGGCCTCTTTCGTGGGGACGCCCTGGAACTCCTGCGGTGATTTCGTGATGACCTTGTCGGGTCTGGCGATTGCCGCGGTCATGCCGCCGAGGCTGATGACGCCGTTCGCCCGTGCCTCGTCCGGCGGGAATCCCCCCATCCACTCGTGGAAGACGGTCGTCACACACACCGCATCGGGCAAGTACTCTTCTCCGAGTGAGCGAAGGGCCCGCAGGGCGGCCACGTCCTGAACGACGTTGCCGACCTGTCCGTAGCCGAGCGTGAGCGATCGGACACCCTGGGTTGCCGCGAGCAGTCCCTCCAGGAGCATCACGGTAATGGCGATACTCGGGGGGACGAGGGTGCCGGTGAGCGGACCGAACGGTTCGCGATTGATTCGCACCCCTCGCTCGGTGTACGCGCCGGCGAGACGGTCGACGAACTGCCAGTGTTCGATGGTCGTCGCCAGGTCGTGGCGCTTGGTGTAGGGGATGTTGTACGAAATTGGACCCCCTTCGAAGCTCTGAAACCCACCGGCGAAGGTGATGGCAGCTAGCAATCGGGCGTCCGGCGTGCCGTGGCGAACTTCGATGGGGGCGTCGACAGAGTCGATCAACGCCCGGCAGCCGTCGATGCCGTGGTTGACCGCCGGAAAGCCGTTGAGGGTATCCGTGCCGGACTCGCGAGCGTTTTCGAGCCCCTCTTGAGCTTTTGCGTATTCGTTGTCGCGCGTGTAGGAGTCGATGGTCGTGGGGAGGAGATCGGCTTCCCCCTCGGTGTGGAGATACTGGAGCAACTCGATCTGGTCCTCGAGTCGTGGGACGCCCGCTCTGGGTTGCAAGAGCGGTTGGTCGGCTCCCTCGAGGACGTCGGCAAATCGTTTGTGTGCCGGGAGCGACTCGTGGTAGCGAACCGCTTCCTCGAAATCGACTTTCTGCCCGGTCGGCCACTCGGTCCGTAGTTCCTCGTCGATGCGTCGTAACTGCTCGGATTGGATGCGTTCGTCTCGTATCATCGTGGTCGGCTACGTCGTCACCGTCGCGCGTTCGCGCTCTGTCGTCGTGATCTGGAGATCACGCTTGAGCGCAGCGATCGCTTCTTCCGGCCTGGTTTCGGCGTCGAAGACGCGATCGAAACCGAGCGCTTCGAAGGTCTCACGGGTCTCCTCGAAATCCGCCTGGCCGACGCTCAGGTTGCCACCGATGTAGGTAACGGCATCGACGCCGTGGTCCTCGAGGACCTCATGGAAGCCCTGACAGTCCTGTTCGGCGTGCCCGTACAGTGATGAGACCAGTACGGCCTCAGCATCGTGAGCTACAGCGGCCTCGGCGAACTCCGTCTGGGAGCTCTGGACGCCGAGGTTGATGACCGTAAACCCTGCTGCACTGAACGCCTGCTCGAGGATCGTAATTCCGACGACGTGTGCGTCGGAACCGATGACCCCGAGAACCACCGTACGGGACATTGTATGCACAACCATGATAGATGGGTGTTTAAAGTTAATGGTCGATCATGATAAAACACCTATTATCTCCTAACACACCTTCTGTGGGGCTGTATGACACTGTCATGATTTATAGTAAAGGTTTTTACGCACCTTTCGAGAGCATCACCCATGGGAGCGCTCTCTTCGCTTCGTGTGCTGGACCTGACCCAGGTGCTGGCTGGCCCGTACTGTACGATGTTGCTCGCGGATATGGGCGCGGACGTGGTAAAGATCGAACGCCCGGGTGGGGATCTGATCCGCCCGAACCCACCGTTCGTCGACGACGCCGAGGAGGAAGCCTACGGCGGCTACTTCCAGAGCGTCAACCGTGGGAAACGTAGCCTCGAGATCGATCTCGGTTCGGAAACCGGCCGGGAGGAGTTTCTCTCGCTCGTCGAGGAGGCGGACGTGGTCGTCGAAAACTATCGCGCGGGTACGATGGAGCGCTTCGATCTCGGCTACGAAACGCTTCGTGCGTACAACCCGGAACTGATCTATTCCTCGATTCGCGGGTTCGGTGACCCCCGGACCGGTGAGACCCACCGTCAGGGCCAACCATCGTTCGATCTCATCGCGCAGGCACTGGGTGGCGTCATGGAGATAACGGGACAGGAGGATGGACCGCCGACGAAAGTTGGTCCCGGTATCGGTGATCTCTTTACGGCGACACTGAACTGCATCGGGATTCTCGCCGCGCTCCACCATCGGGACCAAACTGGTGAGGGCCAGTACGTCGACACCGCGATGTACGACGCGATGATCAGCATGACCGAACGAGCCATCTACCAGCATTCGTACACCGGCGAGCCGCCGACCCGACAGGGGAACTCCCATCCGACATTGTTCCCCTACGACGCGTTCGAGACGACCGACGGCTACGTCGTCATCGCCGCTTTCGGGACCAATCACTGGCGGGCACTGTGTGCGGCAATGAACGAGCCAGAACTCGCCGAGAGCTATCCAACGCCCGGCAGTCGGCTCGAGCACCGCGAGTCCCTTCGGGAAAGGGTTCTCGAGTGGACGCGCCAGCGCCCGAGTCAGACGGTGATCGATGCGCTCGAGGGTAAGGTTCCAGTCGCCCCGGTCCAGACCACGGCGGATATTTTCGACGACCCGCACGTGCACGACCGCGAGATGCTGGTGTCGGTGGAACAACCCGGTGCAGACCGACGGGTCGACATCGCCGGTAGTCCGATCAAGATGAGCGAAACCCCGCCACGGCCGCGTGGTCGGGCACCGCTGCTCGACGAGCATCGAGAGGAACTCCTCGAGCAGAATGGGCGACGGGAGGGGATCGAGCACGGAGCCGAAACGGATTGACACGGTCTGTAGACTAATTGCCGGCTTTTTACACGTTTTTAACTCTCTCGAGCGCGGTCGCTCGGCATATGTCCGGAACCGTGGGGCCTATGATGACTCGAGATAGCTGCGCTATTGTTTGTTGTTCAATTTGCGATGGACATCAAACATGTCTTGTGACTGTTCTCATTTAATATTGTGGAACATATTGATTAGTGGGCGTCGACCTGTGCGTCTTCTCCGCAGGTGTTGGGAGGCGATAAGCAACGCTTCGTGTACCCAAATCTCGAATTAGCGGTCTATCTGCGGATCGACTCGATCCCATCTACAAAATATTTATTTACCGTAAATATGCAAGTATACAATCGGTATTTTGATTTATATGCGATACTCGGCGCATTTGTTCGTATTATACGTGTATCGATGGAGTCATTGGGAAATCTCACCATTGTGCAATGGTATTGTAAATAATATAAAATACTGTTGCATAACAATCGGACATTTATATTTATCCTGACAATCTCGGCCCGCGGGTATACACGTGCCGCGACGGAAACGGTTTTGTCGCTGCGTTAGTGACAAGGTATCATGGCACGAGCTACTGCACTATACGAAGGGGAGGCGTCCGTCTCCGGTTTCGAGAAGGAACTCTTCGATGACATCTCGGAAACCGAGCCCTGGGCGCTGGTCGAACGATTTAGCGACCTCGAGCGAGTCTCCGGAACCGAAGACGAGCGCGAGGCAGCAGCCTACCTCGAGGAAGAGTGGTCAGCACAACTTCTGAACATCTGGAAGAAATGTCTCAATCCAGTCGCTAGTGAAGCTCACCCGATGACTCAATCGGAGAAATGTCTCAGTGAGGAACGTTCTGAATTGATCTTTGTCCTCGAAAATCTCTGGCGAGATTTCTCGTTTGGTGCTCTTCCAGAGCGGTTCGATCGCGTTGAGCGTGGGTGAATATGGCGGGATGAAGACGAACTCGATGCCGAGTTCGTCGGCCCGTTTCTGGGTGAGTTTCGCGTGATGGGAGCCATAGTTATCGGCCACGAGCAGAATCCGCCCGACCGGATTCTGCTCGCGGCTCTCTTCGAGCGCCTCGACGATCGTCTCTTTGACCAACCGTTCTTTGAACGTAATCATGCTCTGGCAAGTCAGCGCGTAGAAGCCGATCGACCGCCATGGAAAGGTGACTAACGGCTTTTCGATCTGTACTGTCCGATCGAACGACCACATTCGCTGAGAATTCTCGAACGGCTGCGGCCACGCTTCATCGAAAGAACCCAAAGACGACGGGCTCATCACCACAAGCCTTGTGCTCGTCCTCGCTGAGCGCCTGACCAAGGCGCTCGGCGAGAATCTCCTCTGCATCGGCCGGCCGACGTGGATCCATCGGTCGTGGTTTCGCGTAGTTCATTCCTGCAGCGCGAAGTTTCCGGCTCAAGTGGGATGGATGATACATGACGCCGTAGCGGTCTTCGATGAGTGCGTGGACCTGTCGTGGCGTCCAAGGTTGGCCATCTTCGAGAATCGTACAGAGTTCGTCAAACTGGGCTAGGGTGAGCTTCGGCGGCCAGCCGCCGCCGAAGCGCGGTCGGAGCCCGTCGACATTGCCCTCGTTCCACAGGTGGGCCCAGCGACGCGTCGTGGATCGGGAGATCCCGATGCGGTCGCCAGCTTCTTTCCGGCTATCACCCTGATAGAGGTTCTTTACGAAACATAACCGCCGGACGAGACGGGTCTCGTCCGCCTTCTTGGCCTCTTCGATCGCGTGATCGAGTTCTATTTCCGTCAGATGCTTCACCAAAAGGCCCCGTGAACTGCTCTTCATCACGGCTTATACGCTTCCAACGGGGTCAACCCTTTCGCAGACCACTCAGGGCGTTATTTTTCAGTAGCTCCCGGCTCGATTCGCTTTGATTTCACAGAAACCCTCTCAATTGAACCAGCAACGAGTGATTACCCATCCCGTTTTCGTATCTGCTACCAACAGTGCCACTGTTGTAATGGTACCGGCACCGCAGACCCGACGATAGTATGACACTACCTGCGGTGGTGTTACACACATAACTTTGTAACATTAGATTATACAGGCGAGTTGAACACCGGTATCGGTTGGATTATCAGTAACCCTGGTTTCGAAGGCTGTCGGTTCACCTCGAGTCACGACTGTCTTCGGGAGATTATACGTACGTCGCTTTGATTCCGATAACTCGAGCGCTCCGGCGAACGATATCTGGTATCTCTGTTTGATATCGATCTCCCTGAAACCGCGTGGTGGGCCCGGAGACGCTCAACCCCCCGAGGACGGTGCCGTCCTGGGCTAGAATCGGCGCACCGACCGCTCGCATCCCGAGAATTCGCTCCTCGTCGTTGAACGCCACTCCCTGTTCTCGAATCTCTTCGAGTTCCTCGAGGAGGTCCTCACGGTCCGTCGTCGTCTTTTCGGTTATCTTCTCGAGCGGGCTGCTCGTGAGAATCTCCTCGAGGTCGCTCTCCGGGAGGTATGCGAGGTACGCCTTTCCAACTGCCGTCGCGTGCAAGTCAACTCGCGTCCCGATGTGCGAGTCCGTCGTGATCGCCTGTTCGCCGGACGTCTGGTAAACGTACACCCCTTCGGTTCCTTCGCGGACCATGACCTGACAGCGGTCGCCGGTCCGCTCGGCGATGTCGTCAGCTTCGGGCTTGGCGGCCTCGTACAGCCGATACGGGCGGCGAGCGTGATACCCGAGATCGAGCAATCGAAGCCCCAGGGTGTATTCTCCGTCGTCGGCAACCACGTATCCCAGCTGCTCGAGCGTTTGGAGATGATTGTGCACGGTACTTTTCGCGAGGTCGAGTTCCGACGCAATCGCCGAGACACCACCGCCGGACTCTCTGAGCACCTCGAGGATCCGAAAACTCGTTACGACGGCGCGAACGTGTTGATTTTCCCCTTCTGTCTCGTTCATGTGAGTACATCACACCCCAGTTCAATAATCCTTACCGTTCGTCCAGCCCGAACATGAGTTCATTCATGGCGGAATTATCGTGAAAGAGTGTTACAATTGACGCACACCCACCATTGTGGTGTGTTATCATTGGTTTATGTTTCTTCAGAATGAACAGGCGTTTTTTCTGCCCGAACGAATTGGGTTCCTCCTCGTTATTCCGAGCGCTGTGACCCCTATTTCGTCCCAGTGGCCCGTAGATGTGTACACGTGTTCGTGAGAGGAGGACGACGCCCTCGATGTACAGCTATCCTGGCTCCTCCTCGTGAGATATCTTTACATACTCCTGGACGTGATACATCGTATGGCAGGCTCCGAGCTAGGCGAGCGAACGATAGACGAGTCACCTCCGGAGGTCGTCTCGAGCGACGACGTCTCAATCGACGTGGAAACCGACGTCCTGATCGCCGGTGGCGGCGGAACGGGCCTCGTCGCAGCCCTCGCTGCGGCAGACCGAACGGATGGGACGATAACTGTTCTCGAGAAATCCGACCGACTGGGCGGGAACACGTCGTTGTCGACGGGCATGATACCCGCTGCAGGGACGCGACTCCAGCGCGAGGCGGGAATCGAGGAAACTCCAGCGGATATGGCTCGAGATATTCTCGAAAAAAACGACTATCAGGCCGACGAGGCGATGGTCGAACATCTCTGTGCGGAGAGCAAACACCTCATCCACTGGTTGATCGACGAATGGGATATCACGCTCAACCTCGTCGACGACTTTCGCTATCCGCGTCACTCTACGTACCGAATGCACGCCCCAGCGGGGCGAAACGGCGAGAACCTGATCGCCGAACTCGGGGAACGAATCGAATCGACACCGAATATCGAACTCCTGCGTAACACGCCAGTGCGAAAGCTGGTCGCCGACGGAGATGCAGTCGTGGGCGCGGTCGCGGGCGAAACACACACAGAAGTCATCGGAGCGAAGAAAGTCATCCTCGCGACGGACGGGTTTGCGGGCAACCGACGGATGGTCGAACAGCACTGCGGTGAGATTTCGGAGGCGCTTTACTTCGGCTCCGACGGGAACACCGGCGACGGCATTCGGTGGGGCTCGGCACTCGACGCCGAAATCGCGTACATGGACGCCTACCAGGGTCACGCGACCGTTGTCCACGGCACCGGTGCGCTCTCGACCTACGCGGTCATTATGAACGGCGGCTTTCTGGTCAACGAAGACGGCGAACGGTTCGGCAACGAGGCGAAGGGATACTCGGCGCTCGCCCACGACGTGGTCGCCCAACCGGGGGGTATTGCCTACGAAATCTTCGACCAGCGAATCTACGAGAAACTCGAGGGCGAGTTCGACGATTTCGACGAGGCCGTCGAACTGGGTTCGTACACCTCGGCTCCGAACATTGAATCGCTCGCGGAGACGCTGGGATGTGACCCCGAAGACACTGCGTCGACCCTCGAGGCGTACAACGAGGCCGTTCGAGAAGGTGAACCCGACAGCGTCGGCCGCCTCGATAGTCGACACGAACTCGAGTCACCCTTCTACGGGACGGCCGTCGTCGGCGCGCTCTTTCACACGCAGGGGGGACTCGAGGTGGACGAACACGCACGCGTCCGCAAAACGGATGGGACGCCGGTCGGAAACCTGTACGCTGGCGGTGGGACGGCAGCGGGAATCAGCGGCCATGGACCGGGTGGGTATCTGAGCGGCAACGGATTGACGACCGCCCTGGGCTTCGGTCGACTGGCAGGTCGTCATGCGGGGGCCGCTATCGAAGGTGAGGATCTCTCGTAGGATGACGGTTCGAACCGCTCGTCACGCAGGTCGTGTTGTGCGCTCCCGTCACTCGAGACAATGTGTGAGCCCGGAAACGCGGAAACGGACTCGTTCGGGGGTCAATAAAATAGCTCGGCGTCACTCGAGTGGCCCGGTTGGCAATCCTGGGAGGACACAACTATATAACGACTCGGTCACACAGTATCAGCTATGACGGATCGTATTTGGGAGGACCTCCTCTCTGAGCAGGACAAGCAAGTCATCCAGAAGGCCGGTTACGACAGCGAGGGCGCCTCCTCGTGGGAGTCACGCGGGACGGGTGAGAATCCGATGGTGCTCGTCATCGACGTCCAACAACTGATCGTCGGCGAGAACGTCCCCATCCTCGAGGCCGTCGAGGAGTATCGGACGGCGATGGGCGAAATCGCGTGGGACGCCATCGAGCACATCCAGTCGTTCCTGTCTTTTGCCCGCGAGCGAGACATTCCGGTGACCTACACCCGGGTCGTTCCGACGAGCTACGATGACCCGAATCACGAGGACCTGGCGATCGTCGACCCCGTCGCACCGGAACCCGAAGACACGGTGATCGACAAGAGCTACGCCAGTGCGTTTTACGGGACTGACTTGCTCTCGCGGCTCGTCAGGGACGACGTCGACACGCTCGTCATCGTCGGCAACTCGACAAGCGGCTGTGTACGGGCGACGACGGTCGACGCCCAACAACACGGTTTCGACGTCGTCCTGCCACAGGAGTGCATTTTCGACCGGATCGAGGCCTCCCACAAAATCGGACTGCTCGATATGTGGATGAAATACGCCGAAGTGCTCGAGACGGCCGAAGTCGAAACGTACCTCGAGTCGATGGGTGATGACGAATGAGCGACGGAACGTACGACCTGGTCATCGCAAACGGCACGCTCGTCACGGAAACTGGCCTCGAGGACGCCGACCTCGGCGTTGCGGACGAGAAAATCGCCGCCATCGGGGCGAGCGGGACGCTTACAGGCGAGGAAACACTCGATGCGGCGGACAAGTACGTGCTACCGGGCGCAATCGATCCACACACCCACCACGGCATTTACAACTCCCTCGAGTCAGATGCGGATACCGAGAGCCGCTCGGACCTGGTCGGCGGGGTGACGACGATCGGGAACTTCTTCCGCCGACCGGGTGCCTACGGCGATATCATGGACGATTACTTCGAAGACGCCGAAGCGAATTACCGCCACGATTACTTCTTCTCGCTGGGCTTGCTTTCGTTCGACCACGTCGCGGAGATTCCCCGGATTATCGACGAACTGGGCATCACCTCGTTCAAGTGGTACATGAACTACAAGTACGCCGCGAGCGAGAAGTTCGGCGTCGACTGTGACATGCTCGACGACTTCGGCGATGCGTTCATCCGGACGCTCGCCGAGCAGGACGTCCCGACGACGCTCGGCTATCACTCCGAGAACGTCGAGATCACGAACGCGCTCGCCGGCGGGAATCCGTACGTCGAATCCGAGGGCGACGAGCCGACAGGCGACTCCGATGAAACCTACGAGGTCTTCCTCGAGGAGTTCCCGGATTATGCGGAAACCCAGAGTATGGTCGCCGGGGCGAGTCTGGCTCGGCAGCACGACTACGACGAGAGCTTCTACGCCGTCCACGTCAGTGCCGGCCGAACGGCAGACGAACTCGCCAACTTACAGGAAGCGGGCTACGAACTCACGGGCGAAACTTGTACGCACTACCTGACACTCACTGCCGAGGAGTGTGACGACCGGATGAAAGTCAATCCGCCGGTGCGCCACGAGACAGACCAGGAGACACTCTGGGAACGCCTCGCCGACGGAACTATCTCCTGTATCGGGACCGACCACTGTGCGAACCGCACGGACGAGAAAATCGGCGCGACCATCCGTGACAGCAAACTGGGCTTCCCCTCGAGCGGTACGATGCTCCCGTTGATTCTCTCCGAAGGCGTCAACGAGGGTCGCATCGACCTCGAGCGCGCGGTTGCGGTCACGAGTACGAATACGGCGAAAGCGTGGAACCTGTATCCGAAGAAAGGAACCATCCGCGTCGGCAGCGACGCCGACCTCGCGGTGGTCGACCTCGAGGAGACGAAGACGGTCACGCCGGAACTGCTCCAGAGCGACGGCGACTATTCGATTTACGAGGGTCGATCGGTGACGGGATGGCCGACCCAGACGATCGTTCGCGGCGAGATTGCCTACGACGACGGTGAAGTGCTCGCGGCACCGGGGACGGGAACGCACATCGACCGGCCGGTATAAGCTGCCACAATCACACAACTATGACAAACACCCAATCTGGCCCGTTAGACGGGCTGACAGTAATCGAAGCGGGATCGATGATTTCCGGGCCGACCGTGGGCCGCTTTCTGGCGGACTTCGGTGCGACGGTGATCAAAATCGAACATCCGGAGTACGGTGACCACATCCGAAATTTCGGGACACAAAAAGACGGTATCGGGATGTGGCACAAGTACCTCAGTCGCAATAAGCGGTCGATAACGCTCAACATCTCCGGCGAGAAGGGGTCTGCCGTCTTCCTCGATCTCATCTCAGAAGCCGACGTCCTGGTCGAGAACTTCCGACCGGGTACCCTCGAGCGATGGGGGATCGGCTGGGAGCGACTGTCGGCGGTAAATCCGGAACTGGTCATGGTGCGGCTGTCGGGCTACGGTCAGACGGGTCCGTACTCTGAGAAACCCGGTTTCGGCACGCTAGCGGAGGCGATGAGCGGCTTTGCTTACGTAAACGGATTCGACGACCGGCCACCGCTGTTGCCGCCGACGGGACTGGCCGACAACATCGCTGCCCTGTACGCGACGTTCTCGCTCATGTTTGCGCTCTATCATCGCGACGTCAACGGCGGCAGCGGCCAGGTCGTCGACGTGAGCCTTATCGAGCCAATATTCAACCTCATCGGGCCGTTCCCGCTCACCTACGATCAGACGGGCGAAATCGCTCGCCGTTCGGGGAACCGATCGACCTCCTCAGCACCCCGAAACGTCTATCGAACCGGTGACGACCGATGGGTTGCCCTCGCCGCGAGCGCTCAACCGCTGGCGATGCGGACCTTCGACGCCATCGGCCGTCCCGAACTGAAAGACGACCCGCGGTTCGAAACCAACGAAAAACGCCTCGAGAACGTCGAAGAACTCGACGCGATCATCGGCGACTGGATGGCCGAGCACACCCGCGAGGACATCCTCGAGATCTTCGAGGAACACGACGCGACCATCGCGCCCGTCTACAACGTCGCGGATATCCTCGAGGACGACCACTACCGCGAGCGGGAGGCAGTCGTCGAAATCGACGACCCTGACCTCGGGACGGCAGCCGTCCAGAACACGATTCCGAAATTCAGCGAGACGCCGGGTGACGTCGACTATCTCGGCCCCGATCTGGGCGCACACAACGATGAAATATACGGCGAGTTTCTGTCGTACGACGCCGACGTGCTCGCCGAACTCGAACAGGAGGGAGTGATCTAATGGCTCTCGAGCTACCGGCGCGTGGCCGAATCGTCGAGATGCTCCCCCGCGATGGGTTCCAGCGGTACCCGGAGTTCATCCCGACCGAGGCGAAAATCGAGATGATCGACGCGCTGTCGACGACCGGCGTCGACGAAATCGAGATCACGTCGTTCACCCACCCGAAAGCAGTCCCGGCACTACGGGACGCCGGCGAGGTAGCCGCGGGCATCACTCGTCACGACGACGTCACCTACCGGGCGCTCGTCCCCAACGACGTCGGGATGGAACGAGCGATCGAGGCCGATCTGGACAAGGTCAACGCACTGGTCGTCATCAGTGACGGATATCGAAGCAAAAACCAGGGTGGGATGACTCTCGAGGAGAACCTCGAGCAGATCCGTCGTATCGTCGAGTTGGCTGCGGGGACGGGAATCGAAGTCGAGGCCGGACTGGGGACGAGTTTCTTCTGTCCGTACGACGGGCAGATTCCACAGGAGCGGACGTTAGGGGTCGTCGATGCGGTACTCGAGGCTGGCGTGGACGAGGTGACGCTGGCGACGACGATGGGGATGGCCGATCCGAGGGGAGTGACCGACATGCTCGAGGCGTTGTACGACGACCATCCGGATGCGGACGTGGGCTTGCATCTCCACGATACGAACGGGATGAGTCTGGCCAACACGCTCGCGGCGATGCAGTGTGGCGTCGACCGTTTCGACACCTCCGTCTGTGGACTGGGCGGGGGGACCATCCTGCCCGGCGGCCTCGGTGACGTCGGTAACACGCCGACGGAGGACTTGGTCAACATGTTTCACGACATGGAGGTTCACACGAACGTCGACGATGCCCGCCTCCGGGAAGTCGCTCGCGACGTCGCCGACCGACTCGAGTTGGGCACCCCAAGTCGCGTCCTGATGGGGGGCACTCGAGAGCAGGTCCTGGAGACGGCCGCCTCGAGTGCGGGAGGGGCGAAAAAATAACGACCACTGGCTCCCAAGGTACACTCACCGGTCACTCACACGACCACTCATCCACACGACCACTCACAACCACCCAATCTATGCACACGATTTCACAGCCACGTACACACTCGAGTGCGTTCCCAGTTGAGGGATCGCCATGAGTTCCAGCGCACGAACGATAACCGAAAAGATCCTCTCGACGAAAGCCGGTCGCGAGGTGACGGCCGGCGACTACGTCGAGGCGGAGATAGACGCGATGGTCGGTCACGACGTGACGGGGCCGCTCGCAATCGACGTCTTCGAGAGCGTTACCGGCGATGACGGGACGGTGGCCAACCCCGAGAGCGTCGTCTTCACGCTCGACCATCACGCGCCGGCCGACGGCGTCGAAGCCGCGAACAACCACAATATCGTCCGCGAGTTCGCCGAAACGTACGGTACTCACCAGTACGAGATCAGCGACGGCATCTGTCATCAGGTGATGATCGAAGAGGGCTTCGTCCGGCCGGGAGACCTCATCATCGGGGCGGACTCACACTCGACGACCTACGGCGGTCTCGGCGCGTTCGGCACCGGCGTCGGCTCGACTGACCTCGGGACCGTCTTCGCGACTGGCGAACTCTGGTTTCGGGTGCCGGAAACGATCCGATTCGAGGTCGAGGGGACGCTTCCGGACGGCGTCTACGCCAAAGACCTCATCCTGCGGTTCATCGGCGACGTCGGCTTCGACGGCGCGACGTACAAAACGGCAGAGTACGGCGGGTCTGCCATCGCAGATCTGCCGATCCACCAGCGACTCGTCCTCTCGAACATGGCCATCGAGATGGGCGGGAAAGCCGGTATCGTCGAACCCGACGAGCGAACGGTCACCTACCTAGAGCGCCAGTCGGGTCTCGACGTGTCGCTCGACCCGGATCTCGGTTCTGACCCCGACGCCGACTACGAGGCGGTGTACACCTACCGTGGGAGCGATCTCGCGCCGCAGGTGTCGAAGCCGTCGAACCCCGAAAACGCGGTCGACATCGACGAGGTGGCTGGCACGCCGGTCGACCAGGTGTTCGTCGGCACCTGTACCAACGGGCGCTACGAAGACATTCGTGCCGTCGCGGACGTCCTCGAGGGCGAGCGGATCGATTCGAACACGCGGCTGATCGTCGTTCCAGCCTCGAAAACGGTCTACCAGACCTGCCTCGAGACGGGCGTCCTCGAGACGCTGGTCGAGGCCGGTGCAACGTTCCAGAGTGCGGGGTGTGGTCCCTGTGCCGGCTATCACCAGGGCGTTCTCGGCGACGACGACGTCTGTCTCGCGACGGCGAATCGAAACTTCCCCGGTCGGGAGGGATCGATGCAGAGCGAGGTATATCTCGCGAGTCCGGCAACCGCTGGTGCAACGGCGCTGTATGGCGAGATTACCGACCCGCGTGACCTCGAGACCGACCGGTACGACGATTACGCAGTGGCTACCGTGGAGGGGGGACGATGACGGACACAGCACCTCGAGCCGACGGCGGAACGCCGCCTGTGGACGAACCCGGTCGAGCCTGGGTGTTCGGCGACGATATCGACACCGATCAGATCACGCCGTCCCGGTTTCTCGTTTCGACGGAACCGGCCGAACTCGCCGAACACGCGTTCAACGACCTCCGACCGGCGTTTTCGGCTGACATCGAAGCCGGTGATTTCGTCGTCGCCGGCGAGAACTTCGGCGGCGGTTCCTCCCGGGAGCACGCACCGCTGTCGCTGATCGGCGCGGGCGTCTCGGCGGTCATCGCCCAGTCGTTCGCCCGGATCTTCTTTCGAAACGCGATCAATCTGGGACTACCGGTGTTGATCTGTCCGGACGCCGGTGCTATCGAGGACGGTGCTTCGGTGTCGATCGATCTCGACGCCGGCCTCGTCCACGACCACGACGCCGGGGAAACCTACGAGGCCGAGCCCTTACCGCAGTTCTTACAGGAACTCGTCGACCAGGGTGGCCTCGAGGCGTACACCCGACAGAAACTGGCTACCCAGACCGAGTAACGACTCACTCGAGGTGGTCTGTACCGATTTTACCGACGTGATCTCGAGACGGCGAGCACCCAGTCTAGAACAGATCCGCAGGCTCGGCGACGCGATTCGACTTACTCCCGGAGCGCGCGACCGAGCGCTCGAGCAGCGTGTTCGTCCGGGACGAGTACCGTCTGCAGTCCCGTCGTCGCTGCCTCGTCACCGAGACCGTAGGCCAGCAACGTCTCGATTCGGGCTTCGAACTCGTCGGCCGGGATCGGGTCGCGGTAGTCTCCCGCCGGGTAGGCTCGCTCGCCCACGACACTCGATCCATCTGCGAACTCGAGGGTCACTCTCGCCCCCCAGTCTTCGGGGAACGCCGCCTCGTAGTCGTCGTCGACACGAATCTCGACCCGGTCTGCGAGCGCTTGCACCGTCTCGTCGGCGATAGCCTCGTCACTGAAGTGCTCGAGTTCGATGGACCCATCGTGGAGATAGCGTGAGCAGACGTACGGGATCGAGAACTTCGCCGCTGTGAGCGTCTCCGGGCTATGGTTGTCCATCTCGGCGGCGTTCGCGTAGGTCTCGACCAGTACTCGTTCGATCGTCTGGGCCTCGAGTGGGCCTTCGTGCGTTCGTTCGATCTCGCGAATTGCATCGACGGGCGCGTGGGTGTACCGACACGAGGGGTACGGCTTGACGTAGTGTTCGGTGACCGACCATCGCGTACCAAGATCCGCGAACAGCCGGTCGAAGCCATCCGGGAGCAGTTCCTCGAAGGGATCGTAGACGGCCGACATGGCGGCTCCGGAGCCCGGAATACCTGCCCGAGCGAACTGGGCCATCGTGACGCCGACACCTGCGGATGCGCCTGCAGTGAGATTGCGTGAGGGCGGTCCGGACGTGTACGGGTCGTCCATCGAGACGACGGCCCGATTAGCAGCCAGTCTGAACGTTTCTCGAACGGTTTGTGGGTTGGGATCGGTACAGAGGACTGCCGCAACTGCAGGTCCGACCGTCGTCCAGGTGGCGTGTGGATTCCGCACCAGCCACGGAACGGCGTCGTTCATACGGGCTTTCATCGCGAAAATCGCTTCCTCGAGTCGGGTGCAGATTTCGTAGGCTTTGACACAGCTTTCGACGAGCATCCGTCCGTCGGCGTCGACGTGTTCGGCCATCGCCAACCCACCGGTGACGATGCCGGAACCCACGTGGCCGCCCGTGTTGTGTCCCTCTTCGATCTCCTGGACGATCGCTGCGGTGCCGTTGAGTGTGGCTGCCTGCACGGGTGCGGTGGTTCGACCCGAGCCGATGACCGTCGTGTCGCCCGGCGGCAGGTCCATACGTTTCCAGGCCTCGCGATAGGGCTCGGCTTCGCTCCCCGCGACGGTGGCGGCGAGGACGTCTGTAACCATCGTTTGGCCGCGTTTTCGAACGTTCTCCGGGACCGGTTCCTCGAGGAACGCGAAAATGGACGCCTCCCACTCGCCCACCGGTTCGGGGTTCGTCATCTCGAACTCCTCCAACTGGCCGCTGTCGGTGATTCGGTGATGGACTCGAGACGCGGTGCTGGTTCGTTTCGGCAACTACTCCGTGTCATACGAACGCATTCGCTGGGAGGTACCTAAAGGTTCCTCGAGCGCTCGTTCGACTGTCGATCGCCGATTGGAGAACGTCGAAGGAGCTACGGGAGCGCTTAAGCCACTCGCGGCGAATGCGTAGGTATGTCACGGACACCGAGAGCCGTCGTCGAGGACTTTTTCGACCGCATGGCTGATGATGACCAACGGGAAACCGTCGGCGAACTGTTTGCAACTGATGCCACGATCACGCTTCCTGGGGCAACCTTCAGCGGGCCGGACGCGGCGAACGCGATGCTCGAGTGGCTCGCGCCACGGTACGACTGGGCGGCGAAATCTTACGGAACCTGGATCGAAGCCGGCGACTACTGTATCAGCCAGGGAACGCTGTATGGGGAAGACATCGATGGTGAACGTTTCGAGGACGTTCGCTACGTGGACGTGTATCGGGTCGAGGACGGGCTGATCGAACGGCTGGACATCTACAACGACCTCGCGGCCGACGGGGTGGTCACACCGGAGACGGCCGGCACGGCCGCGGAGGGAGAGCGGTGACCGAACGAACTGGCGTCCTGTTTTCGACCCGCGACGACCTCGAACTGGTCGCACGAGCGGAGACACTCGGATACGAGAGCGTCTGGGCTGCTGAAGGGCAAGGTAAAACCGCGTTCGGCAAACTCGAGCGGTGGGCGACTGTCACCGACGAGATTGGGTTGGCGACGGGAATCGTCAACGTGTTTTCCCGAACGCCGGCGGCGACGGCTCAGGCGATTGCCACCCTCGACGCACACTCCGACGGACGAGCGATACTGGGGCTTGGCGTGGCCCATCCTGGCGTTATCGAGGACTTCCACGGCGTCGAGTTCGACCGGCCGCTCGCGCGAATGGCCGAGTACATCCGACTCGTTCGGCGATATCTCGAGGGAACGCCTGGCGGCTTCGACGGGGAGTTTTTCACTCCCGATCGAACGGCGTTCTGGGAGGCCTTCGACCCGGTTCGAGCCGATGTTCCGATCTACAACGCGGCACTCGGTCCGGGAAACGTTCGCCTGACCGGCGACCTGGCCGACGGCTGGCTTCCGAATCTCTACCCGCTCGAGCAGTTCGAAACCGCCCTGGGCTGGCTCGAAGACGGTGCCGAACGCGGCGGCCGCCGGCTCGTGGATGTCGACGTGGCGATGTACGTACTGGCGTCGGTCGACGACGACCCCGACCGGGCCAGACGCGCGGCGGCCCGTCACGTCGCAACGTACTTCCGAGACATTCCCGGTTTCTACGACCGTGTCGCGGTCGAAGCCGGGTTCGAAGCCATGCTCGAGGCCGTGAACGACGCCCCGTCGACCGACACGGCAGCCGACGCGGTCGATCCGGCGTTTCTCGATATGGTCGCGATCACCGGTCGCCCCTCCAAGGTCCGTGACCGCCTCGACGAATTGCGTATGGTCGGTGTCGGCCTTCCCATCGTGCGAGCACCGATCGGTGTCGACCGAACCGCGGTCGAAGCCGTTCTCGAGGCGGCCGCCCCACAGTAGTTCCTCACGCGTTGATGTACGAGGTGAGTCCGACGACAATCATTATTTCGAGGAGTCGGTGATGGCCGACTGCCCGCCATCGATGTGGACCGTCTGGCCCGAGATATAGCGAGCACGGTCGCTGGCGAGAAAGCTCACCAGTTCGGCGACGTCCCGTGGGCGGCCAACTCGCTCGATTGCCGTCTGTTGCCGGTACCGGTCTTCGTCCCCCGAATCAGAGTGGATCTGTGTCATATCCGTTCGAATATAGCCCGGGTTGACCGCGTTGACCCGGATTCCGGCCGATCCCAGTTCGGCAGCCAGCGCTCGAGTCATCGAATCGAGTCCGCCTTTCGACGCGCTGTAGGCGACCCGTTCCGGTGCCCCGACCGTCGAGAGCATCGACGAGATGGAGACGATTGCACTCCCGAGCTCGTCCGCGTTGCGGAGTGCCGGTGTCGCTGCTCGAATTGCATTGTAGGTGCCGGTGAGGTTCACCTCGAGCACATTCGACCAGGTTTCGGGCTCGAGGTCGTCGATCGGTGAGCGGTCGATGATTCCCGCACAGTTGACGAGGACGTGGATACCGGTTCCGTTGTCAGCGCGGTCGACGACGCTCTCGAGGGCCTGCTGATCGGTTACGTCCGCCTCGAGCGGGTGAACGGTCCCACTGCGCTCGCTGGCTCCACTGGCGTCAGTCGGTTCTGTCACGTCGGTGGATCTATCCGCGTTAGGGGGCACCTCGTCGAGTGACTCGAGGTCGGCGACGTCGCAGGCGTACACCGTACAACCTCGTTCGGCGAGCGTGCGTGTACAGGCTCGGCCTATCCCGCCAGCCGCACCGGTGACGATGGCCGTTCGACCGCCGAACCACTGTTCGGATGGTGTCTCGTTCATACTCCGCTGTTCGGATGGGATGTACTAATCCTCACGGGTGTTCCGGTGACGACAGCCCCGACGTCTCGAGTCCCATTGCGTGCCGCTACCTGGCGGTTCACCCTCGTGTGGTGGGAAACCCTTATGCACACCCCCTCTGATATACACTCGTGACCGGAAGCATACTCGAGACTGTCGAGCTGCGAAAGCAGTTCGGCAACCTGGTAGCTAACGACGGGATCTCCCTCGAGATCGAAGCGGGCGAGATCCACGGTATCATCGGCCCGAACGGGAGTGGCAAGTCGACGTTTTTCAATACGGTAACGGGATTCTACGACGCTGACGGCGGTGACGTCATTTTCGACGGTCGGACGATTACGAACGAATCGCCGGACAAAATCGCCCGCAGTGGACTGGGTCGAACGTTTCAGATAGCCTCTCCGTTCCGGGATCTAACCGTCCGAGAGAACCTGTTGAGCGTCTACACGGCCGGCCTGGGATCCGGCCTTCGTGTCAGCGAGGACAAAAGACGCCGCGCAGCGGAAATTCTCGAACAACTCGAGATCGAGCACATCGCCGAACACGAAGCGAGCGATATCAGTGGTGGTCAACAGAAACTGCTCGAACTCGGTCGCATCCTGATGCTCGACCCCAAGTGTATCATGCTCGACGAACCGACGGCCGGCGTCAACCCGGCGTTGCAGAACCGTATTCTCGAGCACCTTCGTGAGCTCAATGAGGGAGGACGGACCTTCGTCATCATCGAACACGACATGAGCGTGATCTCGGGATTGACCGACCGTGTGACGGTGTTCAACCAGGGTCGGGTCGTCATGCAGGGTGATTTCGAGACCGTAACGAGTGACGAACGGGTGCGAGAGGCCTACCTCGGCGAAGCCACTGACCCGGATGCTGGACTCGCGGAGACGCTCGACGCCTCGGTCAGTACTGGGGGGGCCAGCGAGGCGCCTGCCCAGGCGGCGGGGACGAACGGCGGCGGGGGCGCTGGAACGGTCGCCAGCAGCCCAGGTGGAGTCCAGACCGATCCGACGGCCACTTCGGCAACTGTCGTCGGTGGCGAATCGACGGACAAAACGCTCGTCGCCGACGATATCATCACCGGGTACGGTAATCACACCGTCATCGATGGTGTTTCCGTCGAGAGCCGACCAGGGGTGACCTGTATTTTCGGTCCGAACGGCAGCGGGAAATCGACCCTGCTCAAAGCGCTCGTCGGTGCCGTCCCGGTCTGGTCCGGGTCGATTCACTACGGCGACACCGACATCACGCATACGAGCGCACACGAGAACCTCGAGCATGGGATGGTGATGCTCCCACAGGATGGCGGAATCTTCGGGAAGCTCACGGTCAAAGAGAACCTCCTGCTCGGTGGGTACCAGGTCGACGACCGGTCGGTTCGCGAGGCACGTCTGGAACACGTTCTCGAGACGTTCCCCGACCTCGAGCCGAAACTCGGTTCGAAGGGACACTCGCTTTCGGGCGGCCAGCAGATGATGTTGAGTTTCGGCCGGGCGATGATGACCGGATCGGACCTGTACTTGCTCGACGAACCCTCGAGTGGATTGGCTCCTTCGCTTATCGACGACGTGTTCGGGATGGCACAGTCCCTGGTCGATCAGGGTGCGCAGGTCATTCTGGTCGAACAGAACGTCCGCGAAGCGCTTCGTATCGCCGATTACGTCTACATCCTTGCCCAGGGTCAACTCCAGTTCGACGGTCCGGCAGCCGATCTCCTCGATGAGGACGAACTCGTGAATTTGTATCTCGGCCTCGAGTAAAAATCACAGAATCGATCTGGCACTTCTTTTCTCCGATTGTTGTCTGGTGTATATAACAAACTTATATGTGTGTTGCTTGCTACGGTGTGTGTATGGGGACGAATAGCAAGCAGTCTGAGAGACGCTCGTTTATCAAGTACCTCGGTGCAGCAGGTGCAATCGGTCTGGCCGGCTGTATCGGAGACGATCCGGATGCCGACGATGGTAACGGGAACGGCAACGGCGACGACGACGGAAACGGAAACGGTAATGGAAACGGCAACGGTGCTGATCCAGACGTTGACGAAGTCGTGATCGGATCGAACCATCCACTCAGTGGCGGGCTCGGTGGAACGGGAACTCGCATGGACAACGCCGTGAAGCTGGCGGCGATGATCAAAAACGAAAACGGCGGCATCGAATCGCTCGGCGGTGCCGAACTCGAGGTTATCAGCGGCGACAACCAGGGTGAACAGGAACTGGGCGGTGAGGTGACTGACGAACTCATCGACGATGGTGCACAGATACTGACCGGGTGTTTCTCCTCGCCGGTGACGAGTACGGCCACACGGGCGGCCGAACGAGCCGGCATCCCGTTCGTCGTATCGGTGTCCGTCGACGACGCCATCTTGCAGGAAACCGAACTGGACTACATCTACAGGCCACAGCCACCGGCTAACCAGATGGCCCTCAACCACGCGGAGATGATGACACAGGTGATCCGTGATGCGGGGCATTCAGTCGAAACCGCCGGTATCTATTACATCGATATCGACTTTGGCCAGTCGGTTCGAGACCACCTACGTGAGCAGTTGCCTGCAAACGACGTCGAAATCGTGCAGGAAGTTGGTATCGACTTCGGCGAAACCGCCGACACACAGGTGACACAGCTTGCCGATGCAGATCCGGATGTCGTCATTGCTATCTCATACGAAGCTGAAACGGTCGAACTCGTCCGGGCCATGGACGACCAGGACTACTCGCCACCGTTCCTGGCTGGCTGTGCTAACGAGGCGCTCAACGACAGGGCGGCGCTCCAGGAGATGGGCGAGACGACAGAAGGTGCGTTTGCAACGAACTTCGCGCTCAACCCGGTCGATGACCGAGCGGCCGAAGTGCGCCAGCGATTCGAAGACGAATTCGATCAATCGTTCGATGCGAACGTTGCGATGACCTACGCTGCAGCGGAAGTCATTATCGCCGGTATCGAAGCAGCCGGCTCCGATGACCCGGACGACATCAACGACGCACTCACCGACATAACTGTCGAAGACCACATCGCGGCGATGCCGCCGATTACGTTCGGTCCCGATGGTGAAAACGAAAACGCACTGGCACCGCTGTTCCAGGTCCAGGATCTGGAAGACCGTGTCATCTTCCCAGAAGAGTTTGCCGAGAGCGAGGTTCAACTGTAACCCCAGATGAGTGTCAGCATCTCCGGTCTGCTGTTCGTCACGGCGGATTCGGTGACAGCCTTCCAGCTGTCGCCGTCTTTTATCCGGCCGTCGACGTTTCTGCAGTTACTCGCGTTCGCGATTTTGCTCGGTGGCATTTACGGGCTGGTCGCGCTCGGGTTGACAATGATTTTCGGCGTGATGGACGTGATCAACTTCGCCCATGGCGCGCTCATGGTCGTCGGTATGTACATCGTCTGGTGGTTGTCGACAGCCGTCGGTCTCAATCCGTTCCTGACGATTCCCGTCGCTGTCGTGGCTTTGTTCGTGCTCGGTATCGCTATCCACCGGGTAACGATTGCACCGATTATGGACGCCCCACAGGAAAACCAACTGATAGTTACGTTCGGTGTGTTGTTGATCATCGTCAGCGCCATCGAAATCACGTTTTCTGCTGATCCGCAATCTCGAGTGTTGGACCTCGGAGCGGTCGGTATTGGCGGGGTCGCGTTACCCGGTGGCCAGCTCATTGCATTGCTAATCGCAATCGTTGCGGTAGTGATCGTCTGGGCGTTCTTACAGCGAACGCAACTGGGCAGAGCGATCCGTGGAACGGCTGACGACCGTGAGGCGGCTCAGTACGTCGGAATCAACGTGCCTCGAATCGACTACCTGACGTTCGGACTCGGTGCAGCGCTGGCCGGATTGGCGGGAGCTGTAATTCCGTTTATTCAGCAAATCGATCCGCATCTCGGGGATACCTATCTGATAAACGCGTTCGTTATCGTCGTCCTCGGGGGACTGGGTTCGTTCCCCGGTGCCCTCGTCGGCGGCATGATAATCGGATTTGTTCACGTGTTCGGTCAGTTCTTCCTCCCGGGATCTGGCAATCAGATTGCGATCTTCCTGATTTTCATCCTGGTGTTGCTGTTAAAACCTGAAGGGCTGTTCGGAGGTGGTTCTTGATGGCAACCGATGGCTTCTCACAGCGTCTCGATGGTGCCCGCCTCCGATACCGTTCGTTTACCAGTGCCTGGTATGGCGTTCCAATCATCTTGACGATCATCTTCCTGGCGCTCGCTGTGTTGCCGTTTACGCTCGGCCTGTATGCCTTCGGGTTCAGTCTCGGCAGCTGGGTAAGCGTCCACATGCTCGTGATAACGCTCGTCTGGGCAACCACCGCTCAATCGTGGAACATGATGTCGGGCTACACGGGCCAGTTCTCGTTCGGGCATGCTGCTTTCTTCGGGCTCGGTGCCTATGGGACCATCTTGCTGTTGAGTACCTACAGTCTCAACCCGTGGATCGGGATGATTATCGGCGCGACGATTGCCGGACTGTACGGACTCCTCATCGGCCTCCTCTGTTTCAGATACGATCTTCGAGGACACTACTTCGCGCTGGCGACGCTCGCGTTCGCCGAACTACTTCGGTTTACGTTCAACACCGTCCCACAGCTCGGTGGCGCGAGTGGCTTCTTCAAACCACTGCCGCGTGAGTACGCCGAGGGGTTTGGCCTGGTTGCGTTCCAGTTCCAGGAGACGTTACCGTATTATTACGTCATTCTGGCGTTCCTGGCAATCGTCACGATCGTCTCCTTTGGAATCAAGGAGTCACGGCTTGGCCTGTATCTCTTCGCGATTCGGGAGGATGAGAACGCTGCCGCGGCTGTCGGTATCCCGACGTTCCGCTACAAACTGCTCGGCGTCACCGTGAGTGCGTTCTTCACCGCCTGGGCGGGCGCGTTCTGGGCGATGTACTTCGATACGATCCGGCCGGAAACGGTCTACGATATCCTGATCAACGTCGAAGTCCTCCTGCCCGCAATCGTGGGCGGCGTCGGCACGGTTATCGGTCCGATCGTCGGTGCCTTCATCGTGATCCCGTTCAGTGAGTTCGCCAGGCAAAGCGTCGACGTCCCCGGTTTCGATCACATCGTCTACGGGATCCTCCTGATCGGTATCGTCCTGTACAGTCCGAAGGGAGTCGTCTCGTGGCCGAGTCGGTTACTGTCGTTGTTACACGAGCACGGCCCGTACGACAGTGACCTCGAGACCGAAGAGGAATTGGCCGATTCAGCACCCGAGACGAACGAATGACGCTCGCCAACGATATTGCGTCGTTTACGACGCAGCTCACCTACGACGAGTTACCGGCCGACGTGCGTGACCGAGTTGGGCTCGTCGTTGCAGACACGTTTGGCGCGATCGTTGGGGGCGCCTCGACCGAACCAGTCCACAGCCTCAGTGACCGGTATCACCGAACCGAAGCAGGCCCGGTCCCAGTTCTTGGAACCGACGTGCAGCTCCCGGTGAATCGTGGCGCACTCTGTAACGGCATCGCTGGCGTCGTGCTCGAACTCGACGAAGGACACAAAATGGCCGCCGGTCACCCGTCAATTCACGTGCTCCCGGCGGTGCTCGCTGTGGCCGAACGCGACGACCTGTCGGGTGAAGCCTTCGTCACTGCGTTCGTTGCGGGCTACGAAACCGCAGTGAGGATCGCTCGAGGATGTACGCCGCTGGCTGACGGCTATCACCCACACGGCGTCTGGGGCGTCGTCGGAGCGGCGGCCGCCGTCGCTCACGCGACGAATCTCGACCGATCCCAGACGACCAACGCACTCCGTATGGCGGCCAATCACGCCCAACACACAAGATTCGAAGCGGCACTCGAGGGAGCCACCGTCCGGGACACCTACGCCGCGATGAACGCCCCAGCTGCACTCTTTGCCGTCGAACAGGCAGCCGCCGGGTTCACCGGCCTCGAGGACGGCATCAGTCGCCATCTCGAGGGAATCACCGCCGAAGGCGTCGATCCGGCGCCCGTCGAGACGCTCGGCGACCGCTGGGAGATCACCAACGGGTACTTCAAAGTTCACGCTGCCTGTCGGTACACGCATCCGACGCTTGATGCGCTCGAGGACCTACTCGAGAGCGAGTCTATCCAACCGGACACCGTTTCGTCGGTCACCGTCGAAACCTATCCTGCCGCGGCAACGCTGACTGAGACGAATCCGACGACCCGCCTCGAGGCGAAGTTCTCGATCCCGTTTGCCGTCGCCACTCGGCTGATCAACGGTGGTTCGGGTAAAGACGCGTTCGAACCCCACGCAATCTCCGGAAGGACACGGGAACTCGCACAACGGGTTTCGGTTACGAGCACGCAGCGGTTCATCGATGCCCTCCCAGATTCACGAGGGGCTCGAGTGGCGGTCGCACTCGAAGATGGAACAGAACACACACGGACGGTCACACAGGCTCGCGGTGGAAGCGAACGTCCCATCACCGAGGCGCAACTTCGCGAGAAGTTCCGGTCGCTCACCGAACCGACACTCGGCGAGGAAAAGGCTCTCGAGGCCTGGGAGGTACTTCGAGAACCCACGACCGTTCCCGTTTCCTCACTGACTCGAGCGTGTCGTCCGGACACATAAACCCCAACTATCGACTGTGTGCAACGGCAGCGTTGTTCGCATAGACAGTATTTACAGTAAAATCACACAATTGTATAACGGATACGTACAATCCAGGGGTGGTTTCGACGGGCTCCTTGCCTCCACAGATATTGACCGGAACTGTTCAGGTTCGGGAAGCTACTCAGATCGACGTCACGCGCCGGTACTCGTCGTCGAGCGCGGCCGCGTCCTCGGGGAGCAACGCCGTGACGAGCGTGTCCGCGTAATCGCTGAAGTAATCGATGAGTCGCGCGATACGGTTCGAATCGATCGCCTCGAGCGAGTCGAGCAACATGAACGGCACCGTTTCGTACACGTCGTGGACGAGGTAGCCGGCGAGTGCGAAGACCAGTCCGGTCACCTCTCGCTCGCTTTCGCTCAGGTGTTCGATGGTGTCCTCGTAGGTCTGACCGTCTTCGGTCTGGCGAACGATGTGGAGCTCGAACACCGTCTGCTCGACGCGTCGACGTCCCTGTTTCACGTTCTGTTCGGTCTGTTCGATCCAGATCCGTTCGATATTTTCGTATTCCAGTACCTCGAGCACGGAGGCCATATGCTCGTTGAACGCCTCGACGGCCTCTTCTTCGATGCGGTCGATACGCGTTCGCAACTCGGTGAGGCGTTCGGCGACCGCATCGCGTTCGTCGCGAACGGCTTCGATTCGGTCGGCCGCGTCTTCTGCATCTTCGATATCGGCTTCGACGTCCGCGAACTCGTCGCGTTTTCGTTCGAGTCGAAACTCGAGTTCCGTGACGGTTTTTTGTTGATCGAGGGTTTCGTCCTCGCTTTCGGTCTCGAGTTCGCTGACGGTTTCCTCGAGGGTTTCGACTCGTTCCTCGAGGGTGTCCTCTTGCGATTCGAGCGTTTCGAGCCGTTCCGTGCGCGTGTCTATCTCCGTTTCCGTCTGGTCGACGCGCTTGGTTAGCCGCTGGCGGCGGTCGGTGATCGAGCGCGCGTTTTCGATCGTCGATTTTCGATCGTCGATCTGCTGACGGAGTTGGTTTCGTTCGTGAACTTTCTCTTCACGGAGAGAACGTAACCGATCGATTGTCGCCTCGATCTGGGCCCGTTCGACGGACGAGCCACAGGTCCAGCAGACCACTTCGTCGTCGGGTTCGACTAACTGGTCGGTGACTGAAGCCGCTTCCTCGTCGGAGAGGGCAGCTGTGATCTCCTGGTTCGTTCCTTCGAGCATCTCCTCGTTGAACTGGATGATGCTCTGGAGTTTCGATGTCTCGGCATCGATTGACGACCGCCGTTCACGCAACTCTTCGAGTTCGGTCTCGAGGGCGTCCGGATCGGTTTCGAGACTGCTCGGTAGCTCCTCGAGGTCTTCCCGGAGTTCCTCGAGTTCGTCTTCCAGGGTTTCGATGCTCTGTCGCTCGGTTTCTTGCTGGAATCGGGTTTCCTCGAGTTCGTTGCGCGCGCGCTGAAGTTCGTCCAGTTTCTCGTCGACCGCCTCGTCGTCGGGTTCTCGTTCGGTACGGGCTTTCTCGAGTTCGGAGCGGGCCGTCTCCAATTCGTCTTCGGTCGCTTCGATCTCGTCTTCGAGTGAGCGTTTTCGAGATTCGAGCGATGGCAGCGTCGATTTCGTCTCTTCTAACCGTTCGAGTTCCTGGTCCAGCTTTCGCTTCTCTGCGGTGGTCGTCTGGATTTGCGCTTCGATTTCGTCGACATCGATCGGACGCATAATGACGTCACGCAGGTTCCGTTGCTGGGTAACCGCCTGGCGGGCGGCGTTCGACTCGAGCAAGAACGCAAAGAGATTGGCGAGTGTCGGATCTTCGAGGTACGGGCTCCCGCTGGTGACGACTGTCCCGTTTCGCCGTTCGAACCGACGCTCGTAGGTTTCGCCCTGCATCGTCAATCGGACGTACCCCTCATCGGCATCGCCTTTGAGCGAAGCCTTGTTGCTTCCGAGCGCGGCCATAATTGACCGCAAGAAAGACGTTCTGTTGGTTGCGTTTTTCCCGGTGAGAACGTTGACGCCGTCCGTGAGTTCGACCGTCGAGCTGTCGATACCGCCGATGTTTTTGACGGTTACCGTCGGGCGTGTCGTCGTTTCCGAAGTGCTCATTGGGAGCCTTTGGGGGAGGACCTACTTATATGGTTACGTCGAATCGGGGCAGTTGTGCCGTTCGCTCCGAGACTGACCACGCCGTCCGTACTCGTGGCCGCTCATTCTTCGCAGCCACAACCGCCTTCCTCGAGGAACGTCCGCACGTCGTACTGCTCTCCACAGGATTCACACAGGACGTTCACGTCGACGAGGACGGAGACGGATTCGTGTTCGATGGAACCCGAACTCGCGTGTCGCTCGATGGTGTCTTCGGTGACGGCGGCGAGTCGGCTCGAGAGCCGTTGAATCGAGTCTGTATCTTTCTCGAGTCGCTCTTCAGGCGAGGTCTCGTTCCCCGGACCCTCGAGTTCTCGATCGGTCGTCAGGTAGGTGTGAATCGCCTGATGGGAGACGAACGAGGAACGTAACCTATCGACGTCGATGCCCGCACGTTCGAGTTCCCGTTCTGCCTGGATACGCATCCCGGCACTGACGTCGTCGTCGGTGAGCAGTCGGTACGTGTTTTCGGCTTCGCCGTCGAGCGGGGATTGGCCGGCCTGTGAGAGGCGTTCTTCGAGGAGCCGGACGTTGAATCGCCTGGCGAGTGCCCGCAAGCTTTCGCGTTCGTATCCCTCGCCGAGCCACCGTTGCTCGAGTTCGAATCCGAGGCCGTCGAGTGGCTCTTCCTCGAGCAGACGGGCCACCTTAGTTGGCATCGTTGGCCCCTCGCGGTTCGCGACCTGCCTTCGGTTGGATCGTGTTTGCGTTCATACGGACGGGTTCGAGTTCGATGTATTCGTGTGTACCGGTTTCCGTGGTCGGCCAGGTGGTGATCGGCCGGGACCTCAGCATACCGTAATTAATAAACTTCTAAGAATTTTATGAGATATACTGCGATAAGGTTAACAACAATAAATTGATAACCGATCCCCCATCGGCTAACACACATACTGTAGAGTATACTGGCTAATTCGCCCGTTCCTATGCATCTGCTTTCCAAATCACTTTCTTTTGTGTACGGGTTCGGTTCTCGAGAGAGTCTGTTTCCTCGGCACCCGAAAAATCCGTGAACTGGTGCCACTGTGTCTATTTCCGTTCTTATTATGGGTCGCCAATTCTGAGGGGTCGTCGGCGCCAGTTCTGACGACTTGCAGACTTTTAATAAACAGCAGCTAATTTATTACTTGGAAACGGTGCAAGATGACCGGACTGACTCCCTCGAGTACCGTGTTCGGTGTCCCGAGGTGTCGAGGCTGTCTCGGGTGGATCTTTGGGTTGGACAGTAACGCTTTTGCGCCACCCACCCACACCTTCCGGTATGGACTGGCCACACGATCCGGACGGGGACGAAGGCAGCGAGGGAATGCGCAAGTTCGATATGGCGGTCATCGCCAAGAAAGTCGACGAGGACGAAGACTTCCCGCTCGAGCGTGATGCCTTTGTCGAGGCCCACGGTGACGAACCGATTCGAATCAACCACCAGTCGGTCGTCGCTTTGCGTGAAATCTTCGAGTACGTCGAACCCGAGGAGTTCGAAACCATCGTGGACATGCACAAGGCTGTCGGTGCGGCGATGCGGAAAGGCAACTTCTGGGACTATCATCCGGTCGGTTCGAACCCAAAGCAGAAATCGGCCTAACAGCGCCCCAGGGGTGGAATTTGGCGTGTTTCGATTTCGTTTCTCGCGCTCGCAACTGTGAGCAACAATGCTGCATTGTCGATCCGACGAGGTGATACTGACCCCATCTCAGATCTGGATTACGTATCGCTTATACGATACCGTTCGAAACGAAGCAATACCGTGACGAACACGCAGGTGACACTGGTTCAGATCGACAACTACGGGCCGTGGACGGTAACCCCGGAGCCGCGACGCGAGGCGGATCTACAGACTCTCCAGTCGCGACTGTATGCCGACATTTCCCAGTTCGTCGGCAACCGGAACGGCTACGTTTTCTTTACTCGCTTCGACAATATGATCGCCGTGACGAACGGCCTCGACCTGGAGGACCACCGGCTGTTACAGGAGTCGGTGGGGAACCGCTATCCGGTCACGCTCAGTCTCGGCGTCGCAACGGGGACGACGCCGGCACAGGCGCTCTCTGACGCCACCTCGTTGATTCAGGATGCCGGTAGCGCCCAGGACGAAAACCGGCGCGAAATCCTTGATGGCCGGACCATCGATACTGCGTATCGAACGCCCGAGGACCTCCAGATCGCTCACTTCGACGTGATCGACGCGACCGGCGAGTACACCGACGAACTCAACGCGTTCGACAGTTTCATCGAAATCGAACAGGGCTACGCCTCGCTCATGCGCTACATGCGCCACGCCCACGACAGCCTCTCGTTCTTCGTCGGCGGTGACAACATTATCGTCGTCTGCCCGGACCTCGAGCGTGCGGACTACGTCGATGCTATCGAACACGTCGAGTCGGACGTTGAAGTAGCTCTCCAGGTGGGTGTCGGGCGGGGTGAGAGCGCACACGACGCAGGGTATGCGGCAAAACACGCCCTCGAACGATGTCGAGCACGCGGCACGCAGGTCGAACTCGAGCGGTAACGGGTCCCTCGAAGGTCCACACCAACCGCACTCGAGACGAACAGCAAGACCCGACAATTCGGTGTGTGAGTGTATAAACGTGCTGGAGGTAGTTTTTAGGTCGTCAGTGCAGTCTATTAGGATATGGAATCTAATCTCTCGGTCAGAGAAACCCTCACCACTGAATACGTCGGGGTGAGTGAATCTGACAGCGTGCTTGGTGCCGTTCGGCTGATGCGTCACGAACGCGCCGGCTGTGTCTTGGTTGTTCGCGGCTCAGAGGCAGTCGGTATCATGACTGAATGGGACGTTCTCGGCCTCGTAGAGGAGGAAGCCGACCCGGCTACGACGACCGTCGGCGACGTCATGTCCTCGCCGGTGCTGTCGATCGAAGCGGACCGTTCAGTAACCGACGCGGCCGATATGATGGCTCGAGAAAACATCCGTAATCTCGTCGTAGAGGACGAAGACGACGTACTGGGCGTGTTGACCCAGCGCGACGTGATCGCCGTGACGGGTTCGTTCCAGGGGGCGGCAAACGCGACGGGGGAACCGGTCTCGAGCGGACCGGCGGCCGAGCCGGAGGGTGAGGTCGGACAGACGTTGCTCACTAACGGCAACGGCAACGACGAGTTCAGCACGCAGGGCGTCTGTGAGGCCTGTGGCTCGCTCACCGATTCGCTACAGGATGCCAACGGCCAACTGGTCTGCCCGGATTGTCGCCGACTATAATCTGTGGGTCTCGAGTAACTGATCGTTCCTCCTTCGTTTCCAGCGACCTCGAGTGATTGTCCGAAGCCTTAACCGACGATCTGTGCGAACAGTTTGCGGTAGCCGATGCCGACGACGCCGGCGTACAGCATGATGGCACCCATAGCCGCGAGCCAGAGGGCCACGACGAGTTCGCCGGAACCCAGGTACTGGAGACTGAAGTACTCGGCTGCAGCACCAAGTGCCGTCAGTATCCCGGCAGCCAGAGCGTAGGCGAGAAGGACGGCGAACTCGATCAGCAAGTCAGCGTTCAGTGCAGTCATTGGGAATGAGTAGTGGCCTTGAGCAACCTAACCCTTTCCGTTGGTGCCCGCTCGTCAGATTCTTTTCTGGTGCGCGTGGGTGTCGATGTCAACGTGCACCATCGCCCCTCGCTCGAGGTGGTGGTCGGGACAGATGAGTTTCGCTCCGAACCCACCGTCTCGAGCGCAAAAACAGGAGAGGCCAGTAATCGGCGTTCCATCTACGGTGACGGTCACGTCGTCCCAGGTAATCGTTCGTCCGGTTACGGATCCGAGGTCAGTGCCGAGGAGGTTGACGGTGCCGTCCGTCCGCTCAGACGGAGAGTGGCGTTCGTCACTCGACCTATCAGGCTCGAGAAAGCCACCGCCCTGGTAATGGGGAAGCCCGCCATCGAGCACGCCTGTTGTCGCCGTTGCTGTCTCTTGTCTTCTGTCCGTCGCTGTCCCCCTTTTGGCCGTCCCCCTTCCTCTGTGTCTGGTGGCGCCAACGCCAACGAAGCCCGAACCTGGGGTGGGGTGTACGGGTTGGTCGAGGACGGCGTAGGTCTCTCCCGTCTCGACGACGGTGCCGGTGCCGTCCCACTCGAGGGGAGTGACGTCGATGTCGAGTGACAGCTCGAGCGAGCCGCTGGCTCGGTGATGGTTCTGGTCTGGCTTCCGAAAACCGACGTGCAGGTGGTTGTCGACCCAGGGGGCGAAAAATCCGGCGCGGACGAGCGTGCCAAGCGAGTCGCCGGCGTCCACGTACTCGCCGGGTTCGACGTCGGGATCGACGTGCAGTATTCGGGCGACGAGACCGGCGACGGACGGCGGACCGTCACACGAGAGTAAAATCAGGTGGTCGTGTTCTGGCGCGTACGGCTTTGCGGGCGCACGGACGCTCCGGGTTTCGAGGACGGTCCCCGAGACTGGTGACGGTGCGACGGTGGTTCGTCCGTCCGCAAGCGTTCCAGGATAGAGGTCGATGGCAGAGCCTCGGTCGTGGGCGGTGTACGGCGAGTTGTACAGCGAGAATCTGACGGTGTGGGACAGAAACGACGAGTCGACTATCACCGACGAGTCCATATTTCGAGGTGGGGTCGCGGGGCTTTAGATACCTCGGCTCGAAGCCGTCGCCATGACGCAATCCGTTCGAGTGCTTCGGGGTCGCGCCTCGACCATCGAAGACGACCGGGCAGCCAGCGGTCGCTTGCTCGAGGTTGCGGCCGAAGGCGAGCGCGCGGTTCGCGTCTGGACACCCCATCGGCAGGTCGCGTTCGGTCGTCGCGATAGCCGCCTCGAGGGCTACGAGATGGCTCGATCGGCCGCTGCGGAACACGGTTTCCCACCGGTCCAAAGACGGGTCGGCGGCCGAGCAGTCGTCTACGACGGAACGACCACGCTGGCGTTCGCCCGCGCTGAACCGGTCGCGGATTTCCGACGAGGGACTGACGACCGGTACGAGCGACTCACGAGCGACGTCGAAAACGCGCTCGACGGCCTGGGTCTCGAGGTGAGCCGTGGAGAACCCGCCGACTCCTTCTGTCCGGGCGCGCACTCGCTTTCGCTCACTGCCGGGAAGGCGAATGCGCCGCGGAAAGTGGTCGGTATCGCCCAGCGGGTCCAGCGCGAGGCCGCCGTCGTTTCGGGAATTGCCATCGTCACTGGGGCCCACGAACTGGCTGCCGTGCTCGAGGCGGTGTACGGCGCACTGGATGTCCCGTTCGATAGGCGGTCTGTCGGGAGTTTGGCGCTGGCAAATCAAGATATCGGCTACGAGGCGGTCCGCGACGCACTCGAGTCCGCGCTCGTGGGAGACGACAGAGCGGTTATCGAACCCGTCGAGTCGTAAGCCGTCCCGAACGCCGTCTCAGCGACGCTTACAACAGCACTGTCACGACGAGCACACCTGCCAGCGCGAATGCGGGAGCGTCTCCACGGGTCAGCACCAGCGGCGGCAGCGTCGGGTTCCAGGCGAAACACCGTGCCTGCAGCGCGAGCGAGAGCCGGTCAGCGCGGGTGAACGCCCGCTCGAGCGAGACGGTTCCGATGTGGACGACACGTTCGAGGAGGCTTCGCTCGGTACCGAGTCTGGCGGCCGAGGCGTCACGAATCGTCTCGAGGTCCTGTCTGAGCAGTGGGAGGAACCGAAAGACGAGTGCAACGCCCATGCCGAGCAACTGGCCGGGTTTGCCGGGGACCGTTCGTTGAATGGCCGCTCGAGAGTCCCGGACGGGCGTCGAGCGGATGTAGGCAGCGCTGACGAGGATGATCAACAGCACGCGGTAGCTTGCCAGTGCGGGAACGAGTGCCGCCTGGGGATCGAACCAGGGTGCCCCGAGTGTGAACGCACTGACGAGTGGTGCCAGGGCCAGCAGGGGCAGGGCAAAACGGTAGGCGTACAGGGCCTGGCGGAGGGGGACTCGTGCACTCCAGAGCAACCCGAGTGCGAGCCCAGTCAGTACGGCGAGGGCGGAGGGCGTCGTATGCGCGAGTGCGCTCGCAGCGAACCCGACCTGGACCGCGAGCTTCGATCGCGGGTCGAGACGATGAGCGAGCGTGTCGTCGGGTTCGTAGGTGAGCATTGATCTATTGGATGGCGACACTCAGGCTCGAGTCTCCGCTCCCGCTTCGGGAACGCGGACGTTCAGGGCCTCGAGTTCGGCGAGTGCCCGTTTCGGCTCGTCGTCGAGGACGATTTCGCCATCGCGCATGGCGATGATTCGGTCAACAATCGCGTGGAGGTCACGCAGGTCGTGCGTGGCCACGATGATCCCTGTCCCCGCCGCAGAAAGCGTGCGGAGGTGCTCGAGCACGGACTGTCTGGCGGGTTCGTCGAGGCCGGTGAACGGCTCGTCGAGCACCAGATGGGTCGGCTCCATCGCGAGCGCGCCGGCGATGGCGACTCTCGACTGTTCGCCGCCGGAAAGCGTTTGTATACGCTCGGTTTCGCGTCCCTCGAGGCGGACGGCTTCGAGCGCTCGCTGCACTCGGTCGTCGATTTCTGCACGTTCGAGGCCGAGGTTTTCGGGGCCGAAGGCCACGTCTTCGCCGATGGTTGCGGCGACGAACTGGTCTCGAGGTTGCTGAAAGACCATACCGACGGCTGTCCGTGCCGCCACGAGGTCGTCTTCGACCGGTGTGCCGTCGACGAGTACGGTTCCAGAAGTGGGTGTGAGCAGGCCGTTGCAGTGACGCAACAGGGTCGTCTTTCCACTTCCGTTGGCCCCAGCCACCAGAACGAACTCGCCGTCGCCAATCTCGAGGGAGACGTCGCTGAGTACCTCGACGTCGGCGATGGTGTGACAGACGGACCGAAACTCGATCATCGGGTCAGACCGTCTCGATGCGGCCGCTTTTGACGATAGCGGCGGCTGCGGCGAGTTTCACCAGATCGAGTGGGATGTAGTAGGCCGCACCCAGCACGAATGCCTCTGCAAGACTAATTTCGAGCACCGAGGCGAGCCACGGAACGCCGATGCCGTAGATGAGCGTCAGGCCCGAAACCAGGCTCACCGCGAGGACGGGTATCGAGACGGCTGTGAGTTCCCTGAGGGTTCGCCCACGATGTACCATCGCCCCGATGACGAACGCTGCAACCGGGTACGACCAGAGGTACCCGCCCGTATGTCCGAACAGGTGGCCGATTCCGCCGTTGCCGCCGGCGAAGACGGGGATACCGATTGCTCCTGCAGCGAGATAGAGGACCATCGCAACGGGCCCCCAGACTGGCCCAAGAGCGAGGCCGGCGAGACAAACGAACAGTACCTGGAGTGTCAATGGAACTGGCGATACCGGGAGCGGAATCGAGACGTACGCGGTTGCGCTGATCAACGCCGCGAGAAGGGCTGCTCGAGCGAACGACTGTACCACGTCGCCATCGACCAGGTCGACCGGCTGGTTCGAAGTAGCCATATCGGACCAATCTCGTAAACCGTGATTAAAACTTCCGTTTACGAGATTTGCGTGCGGGCTCGAGTGAGCATGATCTAATTACTATACTAAGACGATACTGATCTTGTACCGTTTACTATGTATTTCGTACCAAAATCACGGTTCGGATGTGGTTACCTCGAGCGATCACTTGCCGGGAAACAGTTCGGTCCTGATCGAAGGTGGTGGTTGGCCACAGTCGTACGAGGTTGCTGGCCACGGTCGTACGAGGTGGTTGGCCCGCGATTGAAGATAGTAATTGACTCGGCTTTCGTCCGTAGTTGGGAGTAACAGACGGTGCTGAGCGTTCTATGGATCGCTATGAGCGATTAGTGGTGGTGCCCGGTCGCTTCGGCAAACGTGACGCCGAATCGCTCTTCGAACAGATCCATGATGCGTGCTTCCTGGGCCTCGAGTTCGGCGTCGGGGCCCTCGCCGTGGTGGACGATGTGGTGAGCGCGACTGGCGAACGACAGCAGCGTGATGTCAGCGACCGTTTCGGCACGGTCCTGTCCCTCCTCGGCGAGCAAATCGACCAATCCGGAGGGAATAGTCACGTCGTCGGTCTCGCCGTCTTCGGTTTCGATGGTGAACGTCGTCGTTTCGATTTCGTCTGACATGGCTCTGTAGTTGGTGGGCATCCCTAAAGACCCTGTGACTTTCTCCCTCCAATCCTGACAGTCATTTGGTGTGACTGTCGTCTTTATACGCCTGGGTGTCAAGGGTTCGCACATGCCCAGTGTCGAACTCGAGGAAGAAACGATCGACCGCCTCGACAATCTCCGTGTGGAGGACGAATCCTACGACGAGTTGGTCAGCGAACTGATCAGCATTTACGAGGCAAGTGAACGTACCCTGTTTCACGCTGGGGACTGATCGAGCCCCTGTCCAGACTTGCTGTGTGAGAACTGTGCCGATAGCGGTTGACGGGGTACCCTCGGGCACGGTATGAGGAAGCTGCCGTACTCATCTCGAGGAAGCCACTATTCGGTCGAGATGGCGGACACGGGTTCGTTGGGTGACTACTCGGCCGCCAGCGAGCAGACTTCCTCCCAGCGGCCGTTCGCTTCGATTTTCGCCTGCAACTGCTGGGCGTACTCCTGTGTGAGGGTCTCGGCAGCCTCACGTTCTTCGTCGTAGGAGGCCTCACCGCCCATACCGAGGGCACCCTTGATCGACGAGAGAAAACCGCCAGAACTCGAGGAGCCAGCACCCGGATCAGCACCCATCGCACCGGCCTGGTTTCGAATGTTCTCGAGTTCCGGGAGAATCTGTTCGACCTTGTCGGTGTTGGCGACGACGCGCGCCGTCTCCGGGTCATCGGGGTTCTCGATTTCGAACTCCGTCGCGGTCATGATGAGGCTCCACTCCTGGCTGGTAAAGCGTGAACTCTCGACGCGAGAGGAGAACTCCCGGTCGACGGTCATTCGCTCGCCGACGACGCGATCACTCCACGAATTGGCCATGGTCGACTATTCGTGGTCCAGCGTATCAGCGTTTCCCTCGAGTGACGTTCGAGGTGGTCTCCCTCGACGTTCATCGTGGGAACGATGTCAGTAGTAGCCTGACTGGTTAGGGTGCTGGCGTGACGTTCCGTCGAATCAGCGTCGCGGGCTCGAGTCTGGAGTACTCTGCGGTTGCGACGAACGCGATGGCCCAGATAATCGCGAGCGCGCCCCAGAGGACGCCGGTCGACCCGGACTGGTCGGTGAACGCGATGGACATGAGGCCGTAGTAGGTCATCGGCAGCGCGGCGAGCCAGGCGGCCAGCCGCCAGCCGGTGAACCCGAGTGCGGCGACGAATCCGTACGCGAGCGGTGCGATGGCGAGTCCGGCCATCATCACGTAGTGCCCGTCGAGTGCGTGTGGGTCAGTTGCGCTCGTGGAGAGACTCCACTGGTTGAACGCGAACGCCAGAAGCGGAACCGCCGCGATGGCGACCAGTGCCAGCATGACGGGGCTGTAGGAACTGCCGCGTCGGAGCAGGGTACGACCCGCTGGATGGGCAACCAGCACGATGCTCGTGATTGCCATGAACGGGAGTACCTCCTCGGGTCGGCCGACCCCGTACCAGACGGTGCCGACGGTGATAACGAGAATCGTGACGAACGCACCCCACATGGAAGCGATGCGGGTTCTCGGTTTGTACGCCTGTGCAAATAATCCAAGGAGGAACACGGCAACTACAGCCGCGATTCCCATGACGTGAAGGCGATGGATGCCGAGTTCTGCTCCACCAGTCCCGGTCCATCCGGTCACGAGCGTCGCGAGTAACTCTGGCAGGAATGCAACGGTCATGATTGCCGCCGTGACCAGGGCAAGGGTGAACGCGACGATTCGAGTCTTCCCGATTGTAGATCGGTCTTTGAACGACGATGGTGCTGTCTCAATGGCGATGTCTCTTGTCGACATGATTGATCATGTTGTATTGGACACCCAACAGCATAAACATATCTCGATTGACATTATATTTGAATTGTCTTATTATCCCGAAGTATTTGCTAATTCGTGTCATGGGTGGTCGTGAGGAAAACTCAAATGGGTTTGAAAAGCCGCTATAGGCTTCTATTGTTCCTTGCTCGAGGGAGCGGAAAACCGAGACCATCGTATAAATCTGACACTCTCTATTATATGTCAATCACTTGGGTATGTATAGATGGGTTTTCTGAAGGGATAGCTGGTTGCTCGTATTAGCTCCCTCTCCTCTCGGTGGAGTGCCTTCCCCAGAGCCTGCTACCGTACACGAACTGAGGAATACGTGATCGAGTCGATCTAGAACGCGTCGCCTTCGAAGCTCGTCTCGGCGTGCAGCGAGTCCTTCAGGGCGTCGTGGACCTTACACAGTTCGAACGCGCGGTCGACGATCTTGTCGCCGGTTTCGTCGTCGACGTCTGCTTCGACGCGAATATCAAAACTGACTGCCTCGAGTTTGTCGTCGTCGTTGAGGTCGCCGGTGACGTCGATAGCGATCTTCCCGAGGTCGTCGACCCCGCGTTGTTGGCCGCCGACGCGAAGCGCCGGGACGTAACAGGCTCCGTAGGTCGCCAACAGCGTCTCGAGCGTGTCCGGCGCGTCCTCGCCGGTGGCGTCGATGGTCGTTTCGAACTGTCGGATCGTATTCGTCGCGCTGAATCCCGCTTCGGAGACGGTGGTGACTTCTTTTGTCATTGCATTTTACCTCTCGACAGCCACCGCCGTAAACGCAACGGAGTCGGCCAAATGGATTCGTGCTGAGCGCGACCTTCGTCAGAGCGAGAACGTTTCGTCGCCCTCGAGGACGACGACCTCGGCGTCGCTGCCGGTGGCCGTCACCTCGCGTTCGAAGTCCGCCGGGTCCTGCTCGATCGGTGGGAACGTATCGTAATGTTGTGGGAAGGCGTAATCGACGTCCAGCCAGTCGACGGCGATGGCGGCCTGCCAGGGGCCCATAGTGAAGTGGTCGCCGATGGGGACGGCTACGGCATCCGGCTCGAGGTGCGGACCGATAACGTCTCGCATCTCGGTCATGAGGCCGGTGTCGCCGGTGTGATAGAACGTCGTCGACTCCTCGTCTGAGACCTGGGTCGGTTTCGTATCGGAGATGATGAACCCGGCTGGCATGCCGGCCTCGACGTCGTACTCGGTCATGATGCCGTTCGTGTGGTCAGCGCGGTGCATCGTCACGTACGCGTCCCCACACTCGACGGTGCCGCCGAGGTTCATGCCCATGCCGCCGACGGCGTTCCCGTGACCGAAGTTGTCCTGGCAGTACGACACCAGTTCGGGTGTCGCGACGAGGGTCGCATCGGGGAACGCCTCGGCGTGGGCGATGTGGTCGGCGTGTCCGTGCGTGAGCAGAACGTAGTCAGGTGCGTCGACGTCATCCGGCTCGAGGTCAGTCTTCGGATTGTCGAAGAAGGGGTCGATCAACAGGTCGGTGTCGCCAACGGTAACGTGCCACGTCGAGTGGCCATGCCAGGTAAGCTCCATACGGTTGTCCCTTCCGCTGACAGAAATATAAAAGTGGCCGTCGCTTCCCAGCCTTCAGAACCACTCGAGGTAAATCTGCCCCGGGATTGAGACGAATCTGTCCAGGATCGAGGTGAATTACGCCCTCTCGAGGGGTCGAGATAGGGCTACTATAGCGTTTTGTTACGGAAACGGGCCACACCCACTTTTGTACGCGCCGTTCGTAGCTGCCGGTCACATGATCACGCTGAATCTCGAGAATTTCATGATCGAACTGAAAGACGGCAGCCTGAAAAACGTCGGCCCGACGAATAAATCGGCGACGGCAAAACTGTTCGCTGTCGAGGAGGCAGAGGCCCGCGAGTTCGGCGACAAACGCGTCAAGCTCGTCTTCGAAGACGACGAAGGCAACGAGGTACAGGTCGCGCTGTTTCCCGAAGAGGCTCGAGCGATTGCAGACGACCTGGCCGACCTCGAGGACTCCTCGCCCGTGTTCGAAGAGTAGGGCATCGGGCATGCGAACGGATTCGCCATAGCCGTCAGCTGAAAGTCGGCGGGACCGGCCGAAAATCCTGGCCCGAACACGTTGAAACCGACAGCAACGGGACCGATAGCCTGTGAAAAATCTCTCCGGATCGCTCCCTCGAGTGTGGCGAACGTATTTCGACAACCGTTTTAGGCACTACCTGTTTGTGTCGAGTAGATGGGTAACTGTATCATCTGTGGCAAGCCCGTCGACGGCTGGGTCTGTGAGTTCCACCAGGAGGACGTCGCCTTCGAGTTCGAAGGCACGTCCCCGTCGGAACTCGTCCCACCTCGGTACTACCGAGGGACTGTCGACGGTTACGCCGACTTCGGTCTCTTCGTCGATATCGGAGACCACGTCACGGGTTTGCTTCACCGAAGCGAGTTGGATAGTCGTCTCGAAAGCCTCGACCTCGAGCCCGGGGACTCCGTTTACGTCCAGGTGCTCGACGTCCGGGACAACGGAAACGTCGACCTCGGCTGGTCGATCCGCCAGGAACCACGTGAGTTCCGCGGCGAGATTATTCAGACGGCTGACGGCGAACAGGTCCTCCCCGAGGAGCGAAATGACGACGCGGACGACGCAGCAGACAGCACCGAACCGGAAGCCGATTCCGAGACGGATACCGCGCAACCGACGACCGCTCCGTCGCCATCGCCCGTCGAATCGACGAGCGAGGGTGGGGCGGGTGCTGCGACGGCAACCGCGCAACCGGCGACCGACGACGCGGCCGACGCGACGGCCGAACTCAACCGAACGACCGTCGACGCCATCGGCGACCAGGTCGGTTCGCTCGTTCGCCTCGAGGGCGAGATTGCGAGCGTCCGCCAGACCAGCGGTCCGACCGTGTTCGAACTCAGCGACGAAACCGGGACTGTCGAATGTGCCGCCTTCGAAGAAGCCGGCGTTCGTGCCTACCCGTCGGTCGAAACCGGCGATATGGTTTCGCTGGGTGGCGAAGTCGAACGCCGCCGTGGCGACCTACAGGTCGAAACGGAAGCGCTCGAAATCCTCGAGGGTGAAGAGGAAGCGACCGTCGAGGCCCGACTCGACGCCGCTATCGAACAGGAAGCACGCCCAACTATCGTCGCGCCGCTGGCCGAAGATGAATCGGTCGCCGCGGTCGAAGACGACGTTGTCGAGGCTGCGACGACGATTCGCCGCGCCGTCATGGAAGCGCGCCCGATCGTCGTCCGCCACAGTGCGACGGCAGACGGTTACATCGCCGGTGCGGCCATCGAACGCGCCGTCTTGCCGCTGATCGCCGAGAAGCACACGCGCGACGACGCCGTCTACCACTACTTCGAGCGACGCCCGCTCGAGGGCCACGTCTACGACATGGACGCGGCAACTGGCGACGTTACCTCGATGCTCGAGGCTCGCGACCGTCACGACGAGCAACTCCCGTTGGTCGTGCTGGTCGACGCCGGTGGGACGCGTGACTCGCTCGACGGCTACGACCTGCTCGACATCTACGGAGTCGACCGGCTGGTCATCGACGACAGTCGCGCCGACGCCGAAATCGTCGACGCCGTCTCCGTCGCTGTCTCACCGTCGCTCGCTGGCGACCAGGTCGACCTCTCGACGGTCACCTCGAGCGTTCTGGCAGCGAACGTCGCCGCCCACGTCAACGACGACGTCCGTGGCGACCTCGAGCACCTTCCCGCCGTGAGCTTCTGGGGCGACGTCCCCGAGGTGTACGCCGAACTCGCCGCGTCTGCCGGCTACGACGAGACCGCCCAATCGGAGCGACGTGAAGCGGTTTCCCTCGAGGCCTACTACCAGTCCTACAAGGACAAACGCGAACTCATCGCCGACTTGCTGTTCGACGACGATGGTGACCTCGCAGCCCACGTCTCCGAGCAGTTCCGCGACAAACTCGAGACCGAACTCGAGGCAGCACGCGTGAACCTCACCACCGAGGATGTGGACGGCAGCGCCGTCAACGTCCTCGATACGGCGGCGTTCACCCACCGGTTCAACTTCCCGACGGCTATCTTGCTGCTCGAGGAACTCCACCGGCGAGACGACGTTGCGGTAACGCTCGGCGTCGACGAGGACGAACTGCACGTCCGCGACGGTGACGCCATCGACGTTCGAGAACTGGGCGAGGCCGTTCGAAAGGCCGTGCCGAGTGCTGGCGTTCACGTCGTCGGCGGGCGCGATGGCTACCTGACGTTCCTCTCGGGCGAGCGCGACGCGGTTCGCGAGGCCGCCCTCGAGGCCGTTGGCGAGCGCCTGAACTGAGCGAACCGTCGTCTTTCTTCGACTGCAACCTCTCGGAGTAGAAACGTCTTTTTACCTCCGAAATGACAATCTGTTATGGCAACGGAATCGACGGTTGGAGAGCGTTTTCGCCGGAACGCCTCGGGCATCGCAGCGACCCTGATTACCGGCCTGTGGCTCGGGTTGCTGGTGAGCGGTGTCGGTGGCGACCTCTGGCTCGCCGTCATGTTCTTTGGCTACGTCGCCGTGATTCCCATCGTTTCGATGCTGTTCGACGAGGACGAGTGGGAAGGTGACTGGAACGAAGACGAGAGTGCCGACCGGAAAGCAGCGGACGCAAACGGAGATATGGATGCGACCGACGCCCTCGAGACGCTTCGGGACCGGTACGCTCGCGGGGAACTGACCGACGAACAGTTCGAACGGAAACTCGAGCACCTGCTCGAGACCGAATCGCTCGAAGATCTCGAGGACCGACTGTCCGAACAGGACTCCAGAAGCCGATCACGCGACCGGAGATTGGAGCTCGAGTAAGCCCCGTTCTCGACGTCGTCTGTACTGTGTTCGTCTGATCAGTCGTCTGCAGCGATCGGCTCTCCGTGTGAGATTTCGTCACCGAGCAGGGCCATGAATTCGGCGAGCCACTCGGGGTGGTCCGGCCAGGCCTGTCCGGTAACGAGGTTGCCGTCGCGTACGACGCCGTCGACCCAGGAACAGCCGGCTGCTTCGACTTCGGCGCGAACGGCCGGGTAGGCCGTCATCTCGTACCCCTCGAGCACGCCGGCGGCAGCCAGAATCTGCGGCCCGTGACACAACGAGGCGACCGGTTTGTCCGCCTCGAAGAAGTGCCGAACCGTCTCGAGCACCTCGTCGTAGGTGCGGAGGTACTCCGGTGCGCGCCCGCCCGGGACGACCAGCGCGTCGTACTCGGTTGGGTCGACCTCGGCCATCGTGGCGTTCAGGACGAAATCGTGGCCGCGCTCCTCGAGGTACGTCTGGTCGCCACGGAAGTCGTGGATGGCCGTCTTGACCGTGTCGCCGCTTTCTTTCTCCGGACAGACCGTATCGACGCTGTGACCGACGGCCTCGAGGGTCTGGAACGGAACCATTATCTCGTAATCTTCACCGAAATCGCCGACGATCATGAGGATGTGTTTTCCCATAGTCTCACCCGGAAAGTCCTACATCGAACTCGCATATAATATTGACACAGGTTAGCGTGGCCACACAGGTTACTGTAGGTAGAAAACGTTGGCCCCATCGCTGTGTAGTGGTCTCCTCTCGTTTCTTCTCAGCGGCTGGCTGCTCTCCTGTAAGTATCAGTCTACAGGTTCGACAGTCGAGACGATACCCTTAACCGGGTTCCACGGCCATACATTCCCAGATGAGCGGTGCCAGTGAAACCGAGGCCCTCGAGGCAGTGTGTGAAACACTCGTCGAGCGAATCCTCGACGGTGAAATCGAGCGAGACGAGGTCGAGAAGGCCAAGCTAGCGGCGTGTTCGGAACACTCAGCACCGAAGGTGCCGAAAAACTCCGAACTGCTCGATTACGCGCCACAGGAACACCGCGAGACGCTCGAGGCAGTGTTGCAGCGCAAACCCGTCAGAACGGCCTCTGGGGTCTCGCCGGTGGCGATTATGACCAGTCCAGAGCGCTGCCCACACGGGAAGTGCCTGTACTGTCCCGGTGGCCCCGATTCGGAGTTCTCGAGTTCTCAGAGCTACACCGGGCAGGAACCCGCCGCCGCCCGTGGCGTTCAGAACGATTACGACCCCTACGGACAGGTCACCTTACGACTCGAGCAGCTACGCGAAATCGGACATCCTGTCGACAAAGTCGAACTGATCCTGATGGGCGGAACGATGACCGCCCGAAGCCACGACTATCAGGAGTGGTTCGTCAAACGCGCCCTCGAGGCGATGAACGACTACGACGTCGAGAAAGAACCTGAACCGGCAGAAGGTGTCAGCTTCGCCCAGGACTTCGACGAGTACGAGTTCAAATACATCGAAGACGTTATCGCCGAAAACGAGACGAACGACGTCCGAAACATCGGGACGACGTTCGAGACCAAGCCCGACTGGTGTGACCCCGAACAGATCGACCGCATGCTCGAACTCGGCGGGACGAAAGTCGAGGTGGGTGTACAGACGACCTACGAGCGCATCAACCGGGAGATGCACCGCGGCCACGGGACGAAAGACTCCATCGATGCCAACCGCCGGCTCCGGGATTCGGCGTTCAAAGTCGGTTTCCACATGATGCCCGGCCAGCCAGGCATGAGCAAGGAGATGTGCCTCGAGGATTTCCGGGAACTGTTCGAATCGACCCAGTGGCGGCCGGATTACCTCAAAATATACCCAACGCTCGTGGTGCGAGGGACTGCGACCTACGACTGGTGGTACAACGACGAGTACGACCCGCTCGACAACGATGAGGCTGCCGAACTGGTCGCTGAAATCAAGGACATGATTCCCCGGTACACGCGGCTTCAGCGGGTCCAACGCGACATCCCTGCTGATTTCATCGATGCTGGCGTCTGGAAGTCGAACCTGCGACAACTCGCCCGCAAGCGCATGGACGAACACGGCTGGACCTGTGACTGCATCCGCTGTCGCGAGGTCGGGATGAACGACGAGGAGCCCGAAGAACTCGATCTCGAGGTGCTGACTTACGAGGCCTGTGGCGGCACCGAACACTTCATCTCCATCGAGGACTTCGAAAAGGACCTGTTGATCGGCTTCTGTCGGCTTCGATTCCCCAAAGACCCGGTGCGTGCCGAACTCGAGAACGCCGCCCTGGTTCGCGAACTCCACGTCTACGGCAGCGAGGTGTCAGTCGGCGACGAGAGCGAAGGCGGGCAACACCAGCATCAGGGATATGGCCGACAGCTCATGGAACGGGCGGAAACCATCGCGGCCGACGCCGGCTACGACAAGGTCAGCGTCATCTCGGGTATCGGCGCTCGAGCGTACTATCGCGACAAATTGGGATACCATCAGGACGGTCCGTACGTGAGCAAGCGTCTATAAACGAGAGCCGGTTGCGGATTGTTTTCGGATAGGTTGGACAACTGTACTTTCGGTTACGCTCAATGGCTCCTGATGGGGTTCGGGACCGTGAGGGGAACTGGCCACTCACTCGTGATGGACTCGACGGGGGCTCGAGTCTCGTCCAAGATTGATAATTTTACCAAGAATTAGTTAATTTTATAGTGTGTTGTTGTGAACGGGTAAACGCCGACCACGTCGGCAGCCAGGTTCATTTCCCCCACAGATGGACTGGCCGCATCTCCCATTCGGTTCCGTCGCCGGTCCGGGCACCCTGTCCCCACAACGCCCGATCGGTCGACGGCTTCGATTCTCGTAGTTGCGCAGTCATCTCGTCACTCATACGGTTTGCTGGCGTCTCTTACTGATGATTCTCCTATCGGGTCGCCAATCACCGTAAATTGCATCAGACGGCCAGTACAGTGTCGACGACGAGCATCAGTGCAAAGCCGAGCAGGAACGCCACCGTCGCCGTGTCGACGTAGCCGTGACCGTGACTCGAGGGAATCATCTCTCGGAAGACGACGGCGATCATCGCCCCGGCGGCGAATCCGGCCGCGACGGGAAAGAGACCGGTTACCACCGCGACCAGTGCGAACCCGGCCGCAGCAGCAATCGGTTCGGGAACGCCACCGGAGAGCGTCGTATACAGGACCGTTCGGGGCGGTGAAACCCCCGCTCGAGCGGCCGGCACGGCCATCGCGAACCCATCGGGGATGTTCTGGACGGTGATCGCGATGGCGATGGCGAATCCCAGGGCCGGCTCTCCGCTGGCAAAGGCGATGCCGACAGCCAATCCCTCGGGGACGTTGTGAATCGTCACGGCTCCGCCGACCAGTAGCGCTCGGCGTTTGTTATCTTGAATCGCTGTGGTCTCGAGCGCCGATCGAGTTTCGTCAGCGCCGTTTTCAGCCATAATTGCCGTCCCCTCGAGTTGTTCTCCTCGGTCTGTAAAACGCAGATGCAGGTGCGGGAGTGTGGCGTTCGCCACGAGCAAGAAGCCGCCGCCGGCGAGGACCCCGATGACCACCTCGAGTGGAGTCCCGATCTCGAGTCCGGGAACGACCAGCGCGAAGACGGCAGCACCGACCATGACCCCGGCGGCAAAGCCAACAGCGCCGTCGTAGAGGCGATGGCTCACGCTGTCGGTATAAAACGTGGGCAATGCCCCAATACCGGTGGCACAACCTGCGGCAGTGGCGATCAACACGACCTCGAGCAGCGAGACCATCGTCTGTCAATATACTCGTTCAGATTGCGTAATAGTGACTGGGTTCGGTATCCAAATTTGAATCGGTGACGCTACTCCGTCTCGGTTTCGCGAGAGAGACTCTCTCTGGTCGTCTCGAGTGTTGCAGTCTCGAGCAAGCACTCGAGTTTCTTCTCGAACTGTTCGTCACCGAGTTCCCCGCGTGCATAGCGCTCCCGAAGGATTTCGTGGGCGTTCGTGGTGGATTGTTGGCTACCGGTTACCGGGTTCGTATCGGTGTGCGGTGTCGGACCGGTCTGCTGGCTCGACGGCTCCTTCTTGCCTTGCGGAGATGCTGATTCCGTTCCAGAGTGATTCGAACGTCCATCCATCGCTGTTGGCGTAGAGTCTCGGTCTCGAGTTCCTTCAATACGATCAGACGACTGCTGGCCCTCGAGCCACACCGGTGCCGTGAGATACAACGGCAACAGACAGGCCAGGGCGACGGCAGCGAGGCCAGCGAGGAAGACGCCAGGGAATCCGGCCTCGAGCGTCGAGACCAGGTAGAGGGTCAGGAATCCGACGAGCGCACCGAACACACCGCTCAGGGCGATCCAGTGGCGTTGCCGTCGAAGAGGCTGTCGTGGGTTCTTTCTGGCTTTAGCCATTCGTCGAACTCGGACTAATCGTCACCGGCTTCACGCTTTTTCTCGTCGCCGGTGGCCGCTCGTTCGTCGATCACGTCGATCGAGATCCCACCCTCGAGCCCCCGACCGCGATCGGCATCTCCGAATCCGGCGCTCAGCACGCGGGTGAGGGCGTCCTCGACGTCTTCGTCGAGTTCGGTGATTCGGTCCGATTCGACCTCGATGACGAATCCGGTCGTAATGTTCGGTGAGGTCGGCAAGAACAGCACTTCGCGGTCGTCATCGGTCGTTCTCCCCGTTTTGAACGCCGTCATCCGCAACCCGTCCCAGGTCTCGAGTTTGACCGGGGTCTGCAGCGAATCCTGTTCACCGAAGGCGGTTTCAGCGGCCATCTTCGAGGCGTTGTAGACGACGCGCAAGCCAGGTACTCGGTTGGCCAGATTGTCGAGGATTCGCTCGAGTAGGCCACCGACGGTCGTCCGCATAAGATACCCCATCGACAGCGTGAGGATGATGAAAACGGTCAGGACGACGACGACACGAAGGAACTGTGCGAGTTGCTCGCGGGTCTGGTCGGCCCCCTCGAACGCCCCGTCGGGGATCAACGGTGTGAGTACGTCGGCATCCAGAATCACGCCAGGAGTCATCCCGGCGATGATTCCGTAGAGCCAGAAAAGGATGTACAGAGAGACGAGGATGGGACCGAGGACGATCAATCCGCTCGCAAAGTCCCGCTTCCACGAGGTCATGTGATGGGAGTCACACTATGGGGTTATCAGCCCTTCCCTTTTTCCGGCGAGTTGCCCGCATCTCAGCGACCGAGAATGGCTCGTGCAGCAAACAGCACGTTCTCCTTTCGCTCCATCATGCGGCGGTAGAAGTACGATTTCCAGCGACCGCCGTAGGGGACGTACTGCCACATTTCGTACTCCGCCGCGAGTTCGTCCTGTGCGTCCTCGCGCACCCCCATCAACATCTGTAACTCGAAATCCGTTCCGTACTCCTCGTGGAGTTCGATTCCGTACTCGATAAACTCCGGGTCGTGGCTACCGATCGCGATGCCGCCGTCGAAGTGTTCGAACGCGTACTCGAGCAGTTCCCGATAGACGCGATTGACCTCGGCTTTGTCCTTGTAGGCGACTTCAGCGGGTTCGTCGTAGGCGCCTTTGACGAATCGTACCTTCCCGGGCACGTCTGCGAGGCGTTCGACGTCTGCTTCGGTCCGTTTGAGATTCGCCTGCACACAGACGCCGACGCCACCGTCGTACTCCCTGGCGAGCGATTCGTAGGCGTCGAGGGTAACGTCAGTGGTCGTGTGATCTTCCATGTCGATCCAGACGAAGACGTCGTGTTCGGCCGCCTCCTCGACGATTTCCTCGAGTAACGCGCGGAACACGTCATCGCCGAGGTCGAGGCCGATCTGTGAGGGTTTGACCGAGATGCAGGCGTCGAGTCGCGAGTTCGCGATGTCACGGACGAGTGAGCGGTACTCGGCCGCGTCGGCTTCGGCCGGCGAACGGGAGTCGTAGTGCTCGCCGAGGAGGTTGACGATGGCCTTGATGTCGCGCTCGTTGAGCGACCTGACGTGCTCGAGAGCGGTTGCAGGGCTCTCCCCGGCGACGAACCGACTCGCGATAGGCGGAATCATACCCAACAGTCGGGAGCCGAGTACTTTCCAATTTGTGGTTCGTTCGTCCGGAGCGACCTGAACCACCCCGATTAAGAACGAGGGGTTCGTTGGCGCGGATATGGCAGTACTCGAGACGATCGCCGTCGCGTTCTGGGTGATGTTACCGGCGTATATTCCGAACAATGCGGCCGTCCTGTTCGGCGGTGGTCCACCGATCGACGGCGGCCGAGAGTGGGGTGGAAAACGCGTTCTGGGGGATGGGAAAACCTGGCGCGGGACCGCTGGCGGTATCGTTTCGGGGCTCGCAGTGGCAGGACTGTTGACGCTCCTCGCGCCATCGGTGGGCGACGTCGTCGGATTCGAGGTCCCCGACTTCACGCCGTTGGCAGCCGTCGGCCTCGCCGGCGGAGCGATGCTCGGCGATATTCTGGCATCGTTCGCCAAACGCCGTACTGGTCGTGAGCGCGGCGCGATGTTCCCTGGCGTTGACCAGCTCGATTTCGTCGTGGTCTCCCTGCCGTTGACCGCCTTGCTCGCCACCGACTGGTTTCGAACCTGGTTTACGCTCGAGGTTATCCTCGTCATCGTTATCCTGACGCCGATTTTGCACGTCACGACGAACGTGATCGCGTACAAACTGGGGCTCAAAAACGAACCCTGGTAAGGCGGGCCGCCACACACCGTTCGATAGCTTCTCCTCGGACACACATCACATCCCTTATTTGAACTCGGTGCGCCACTCTCGCCAATGACGAACCAGGCACTCATCGATGCACTTCGTGCGGCCGATGCCGTCCAGTTTGGCGAGTTCGAACTCTCACACGGCGGGACCAGCGAATACTACGTCGACAAGTACCTCTTCGAGACCGATCCGCGCTGTCTCGAGTTGATCGCCGAGGCCTTTGCCGACCGACTCGAGGGCGACGCGAAACTCGGCGGCGTCGCCCTCGGTGGCGTCCCACTCGCGGCCGCAACGAGCGTCGCTGCGGGCGTCCCCTACGTTATCGCTCGGAAACAGCGTAAGGAGTACGGAACGGCGAACCTCATTGAAGGACGACTCGAGCCGGGCGAGGAGGTCGTCGTCGTCGAGGACATCGTCACGACGGGGACGAGTCTGGTCGACGCGGTGGAAGCGCTGCGCGAGGCGGGTGCGACCGTCGAACGCGCGCTCGTCGTCGTCGACCGGCAGGAAGGCGGTCGCGAGAAGGTGGAAGCGGCAGGCCTCGAGATGGAGGCGCTGGTGACTGCCGACGAACTGCTGGCAGACCGGGACGCCTGACCCGGCTCCGTCAGTACTCGTCGTCGTAAGCTGCTTCTGCCCGTCGCGCAATCGAGCGAATAGGTTCCCCCGTCTCGGCTGCGACGGCGGCGACATCGTCGTACTCGGCGCTCACGTCGTACACCTCGCCATCGTTGTCGCTGCCGATTTTCACTGTCACGTCGTAGGTGTCGCCAGCTACCTCGAGGCTCACCGTCTCGAACGCTCTGTTCGCGATCCAGCGGTGGGAGGCCCCGGTTTCTCGGATACCGAGCGTCCCCGTCTCTTCGGCGAGTCGGCGGGCAACCGCGTCTCGGTCTTCAGGTTTACAGATGACTTTGACCAGGTGGCCCGGTCGCGACTTTTTCATCGTCAGCGGGACGATAGAGACGTCTCGAGCGCCAACCTCACCCAGCCTCTGGTGGAGACCACCCAGCACCTCGGGGGCCACGTCGTCGAGGTTCGTCTCGAGGACGGCGATATCGTCTCGCTCGAGCGAGCGGTCGCCCCCTCTGGATGCGAGTAGCGCGCGTAACACGTTCGGGTGCGGGTCGAGGTCGTAGCCGCCGGCACCGTAGCCCGTTTTATCGACCTGCATGGATGGGAGGGTATCGACCCCGTCTGCCACCTCGGCGAGAATCGCGGCTCCAGTCGGAGTGAGCAGTTCGGTCTCGACGGGGCCGCCTGCTATCGCCCAATCTGCCCGTTCGACGATCTCGAGAACGGCCGGTGCCGGAATGGGGTACTCGCCGTGGCTCATCGACCGGGTACCGCCGCCCACCGACAGCGGTGTCGTCACGACCTGCTCGACCGCGAGGTCTGCGAGCAAGGCGACGGCACCGACGATGTCTGCGATGGCGTCATCGGCCCCGACCTCGTGGAAGTGAATCGACTCGAGGTCTGTCCCGTGGACGCTGGCTTCGGCCTTCCCGAGACGCTCGAAGATGGCGATCGCCGTGGACTCGATGTCGGACTCGAGATCCATTCCCTCGACGATTTCCCGGACCTCGAGATAGCTCCGGTGGGGGCCGTGGCCTTCCGCGTGGACGTGCCCGTGGTCATGATCGTCTTCACCGTGGTGGCCGTGCCCGTGGTCATGATCGTCTTCACCGTGATGGCCGTGCCCGTGGTCATGATCGTCTTCACCGTGGTGGCCGTGCCCGTGGTCATGATCGTCTTCACCGTGGTGGCCGTGCCCGTGGTCATGGGTATCCTCATGATGATTGTGGGAGTGACTGTCTCCGTGGCTGTGATCGCGTTCGTGTTGATGATCGTGTTCGTGGCCGTGAGATGCCGTTTCCTCACCGGTCAACAACACGTCGACCGTCGTTGCTGCAATCCCACACTTCGTCGTTGAACCGATCCGATACTCCACCTCGAGTGCGTCTTCGATTGGCTCGAGGGCCGTCACTGATGCACCGGCATCGATGAGAGCGGCGAGGAGCATATCGCCACTGGCCCCCATCCGGCCGTCGAAGACGAGCGTCGTCGTCATACTAACACAGGCGAGGGTGTGGGTCAAAAACCCATCCATCGTCTGGGGGTTCCGGCGATCGAGGGCCTTTCCCCTCGGCTCTCTCGCTGGCGACCGAAGCTCCATTTTTTGTATCGGCCACGTCTCCCAAATCGACCGATGCCGGTACATCTATGTACTTCGCTGTCTGAGTTTGATATGGTATCGTCTAGCACAGGTGCAGACCGTCGCTAGCAAAAAACCTATCCGACACGGTGTCGGAGTCAGGAGTATCCCCGTCTACCCACAATCATGAACGAAGTGCAACTGGAGGTCGCGAAAGCATACCCCAACGACTCGGGTCGTGGTATTGCCCGTCTCGACCCGGACACGCTATTACATCTCAAGCTCAGTCCGGGCGACATCATCGAAATCGAAGGCGCAGAGACGACCGCCGCGAAAGTGTGGCGTGCAGACCGGCAGGACTGGAACACGGACACCGTCAGAATCGACGGCTTCACCCGGCAGAACGCGGACGTCGGCATCGGCGAACGGGTAACGATTCGCAAAGCGGAGGCGACGAAGGCGAACAAACTGGTGCTTGCCCCGCCGGAAGAGGCATCGGTCCAGTTCGGCTCGGACGCCGCTGGCATGGTTAAACGGCAGATCCTCAAGCGGCCGGTGGTGGGCCGCGATATCGTCCCCGTCATGAGTTCGACGAACCATCCGTTCATGCGCTCACCGGGACAGGCGATTCCGCTCATCGCGGTCGAAACCGATCCCGAGGGCGTGGTCCTCATTACCGAAGACACGGATGTCGAGCTACGAGAAGAGCCGATTTCCGGCTTCGAGAAAACCGGTGGTGGCATCACCTACGAGGATATCGGTGGCCTCCAGGGCGAGATCCAGCGCGTTCGCGAGATGGTCGAGTTGCCGATGAAACACCCACAGATCTTCAAGAAGCTGGGGATCGAGCCGCCACAGGGTGTCCTCTTGCACGGCCCGCCTGGTACCGGGAAAACGCTGCTCGCCAAAGCGGTCGCCAACGAAACCTCCGCCAGTTTCTTCTCTATTGCCGGCCCCGAAATCATCTCCAAATACTACGGTGAGTCAGAACAGCAACTCCGGGAAATCTTCGAGGACGCGAGCGAGGAGTCGCCCGCGATCATCTTCATCGACGAACTCGACTCTATCGCCCCCAAACGCGAGGACGTCACCGGCGAGGTCGAACGGCGTGTCGTCGCCCAGCTGTTGACCATGATGGACGGTCTCGAGGCCAGAGGCCAGGTCATCGTCATCGCGGCGACGAACCGCGTCGACAGCGTCGACCCGGCCCTTCGACGACCGGGCCGTTTCGACCGCGAGATCGAGATCGGCGTCCCGGACGAGATCGGCCGTGAGGAAATCCTGCAGATTCACACCCGCGGGATGCCGCTTTCGGACGATGTCAACCTCTCGCATCTGGCGGACGAAACACACGGCTTCGTGGGTGCTGACATCGAGAGCCTGACCAAAGAGGCCGCGATGAAAGCGCTCCGTCGGTACCTCCCCGAAATCGACCTCGACGAAGAGGATATCCCGCCAAGTCTCATCGATCGGATGATCGTCAAACGCGAGGACTTCCGTGGCGCACTCGCCGAAGTCGAACCGTCCGCGATGCGCGAAGTCCTCGTCGAACTGCCCAAGATGAGCTGGGACGACGTCGGCGGTCTCGAGGACGCCAAATCGAAGGTCCAGGAGTCAGTCGAGTGGCCGCTTCGTACTCCCGAGAAGTTCGAACGAATGGGCATCGATCCGCCGGCGGGCGTCCTGTTGTACGGGCCGCCGGGCACCGGGAAGACGTTGATGGCGAAAGCCGTCGCCAACGAGACCAACGCGAACTTCATCTCAGTGCGCGGTCCACAACTGCTCTCGAAGTGGGTCGGTGAATCGGAGAAGGCGATCCGACAGACCTTCCGCAAGGCGCGTCAGGTCTCGCCGACAGTGATCTTCTTCGACGAACTGGACTCGCTCGCACCCGGCCGGGGCGGCGAGGTCGGCAGCAACGTCTCCGAACGCGTCGTCAATCAACTCCTGACCGAACTCGACGGCCTCGAGGAAATGGGTGACGTGCTGGTCATCGGCGCGACCAACCGTCCGGACATGATCGACCCCGCACTCTTGCGGTCCGGTCGGTTCGACCGCCTCGTGATGATCGGCGAACCGGACACGGAAGGACGTGAACGCATCCTCGAGATCCACACTGAGGACACCCCGCTGGCTGCAGATGTCAGCCTCCGAGAAATCGCTGAGATCACCGAGGGCTACGTCGGCAGCGACCTCGAGTCCATCGCCCGCGAAGCGGCTATCGAAGCACTACGGGAAGACGACGACGCCGATATCGTCGAAATGCGTCACTTCCGACAGGCTATGGAGAACGTCCGTCCGACGATCACGGACGATATCCTCGAGTACTACGAACAGATCGAGCGCGACTTCAAAGGCGGGACCAAAGCCGTCGAACCCGGTACCGGGCGTCGCGGCAGCCGTATCGGCTTCCAGTAGTCTCTATACGTCGGTTTTCGATTCTTTGCCGTTGATCCGACCGTTACTCTGTTTTTCGTGGTTCATCGAGTCTCCGCTCGAGTCGTCCGTTAAAACGGGTTGTGCATGGTCGGGACAGTCGCTCACCTCGATGGCTGAACATTGACTCGTGTCGACAGTAACTCGGGATTACTCGCTGGTAACGATACAAAACGGACGGTTGGTTGATGGATACTCAGGTGAACGGTCGATGGCCCGCCGAAACGACGACGGTAGTATATATCACCCACTGTCCTCTCTCCGACGAGGCGATGTCAGGACCACGGTCGACACAGGATGGCGATGATGGAAAACGGTCGAACGAGCAGGGTGCGTTCTCCCGGGAGTTCGAAACGAGTGGTCGACTCGAACAGTACGCACCGTCCTTTGCGAATCAAATGCGTGTGGCGAGCTTCTGGGCGGCCATTTGCTTGCCGGTATTGTATCTCCCACTTTTGATCGTTGGTCTCTCGAGTGCAGTGGTCACGCTTGTCTTTACTGGGCTGGTCTGTTTACACGTTTTGACGTTGTACGTTGGACATACATACAATCAATAGTGACGGGAGACACGATTTGTTTTGGTATGTAGCATATCCTGGTGGCGCTGAAAGGTTTATATGCCTTAGTATGTTCATTAATCACCAATGGAGCAGACTCGAGGTACCTATGTGCAGAAAGCCTGTGCGTACCTGACCAGACCCAACGGCGATTTTCTCGCGTTCGAGAGCCCGGAACACAACGGTCTGCAGGTCCCGAAAGGAACTATCGAAGGGGCAGAGAGCCCTCGAGAAGCAGTGTTTCGGGAAATTGTCGAGGAGAGTGGCATCGGTTCGATTGGTCCGACGACGCATCTTACGAGTGACGTCTGGTGCCGGCGTCGATCGCCGCTGAAACACTACGTCCGCCACTTCTATCACGCCGAGGTTTATGACTCGCGGGACACCTTCACCCACACTGTGACGGGAACCGGCGAGGAGGTTGGGCTCGAGTTCGAATATCAGTGGATCGACCATGAGACGGCCTCGAGTCGGCAGTTTGCGCTCGACCTCGACGACTATTTGTACTTGCTCCCAGCGGGTGGCGCTCACTCGAGCGCGATTGATGCCCCACGAGTGGACGGTTTCTCGGACTGAGAGGGATTAGCGTAGCCAACCAGAGGTTTCGAAGGACGGCTGTCGACGCTGTGCCTCGGTTCTTCGTCGGTGACGATGAACTCCGACGATAATCCCTCTGAAAAGCGCGGCCGTTCCTCGAAAAGACGACTCCTCAGGATCCGATCTTTGTTCGCGGACAACAGACGGTGCCGACCCGTCTTGGTTTCGGTAAAAAACGGGTACTACTCTCCTGTCTCAACGAAATCGTGTCAGCGGCTGAGTAGGCAAGAGTGGTTTACCCGCTCCAGGTGCCGCCGAGGTCGCTCGAGACGTTTTCACGCCAGGTTTCGAACTCGGAGCGACACTCGGAGTTGTGGCCGATGTGCGTCATGAACCCTTCACCGGGATCGGCGAGTTCACCGCCACAGAACGGGCAGGTTGCGGTATCGTTCCAGTGGGTCGTGTGTACTGACATGGATCAACAGTCATCCATTTCGTATATAAGGTTACCCACTATACGTATCATATTCATCCATTGGCATTATATTTCACTAATATGATTTGGATAGCGGACGCTTCGCGCTATCTCTTTTTGACACGGATCGTTGTCCCGTTTTATCGGTGATCGGTAATCCTGTTTGAGCAGTTGCCACAGATTGTGTGACTGGCACGTTCGATCCCCGACCGTGGAAGCTATGAACACGCCATCACAAACTGGATGATAGGATATGGTGGACCCTTCCCAACCCGGTCCGGTCTCGAGACGGCAGTTCCTCGCCGGTGCGACGATTTCAATCAGCGGACTTGCCGGCTGTGCACTGCCCGGCTATGGAACCTACGACCGGGACCAGGAGTCGTTCGACCCCGTTCACCTGCCGTACGACGAAACGTATCCGGACCGGAACGACGTGACGATGTTTCGCCGAGGGCTACGAAGACTGGGCTATTATCCCGATCAGACGGTCCCCGACTCGGTGTCGGTCAACTGGTCCCTGCCGGTGAACTACATCGGTCATACGGCCGCGAAATCGACGCCGATGCCGACGCCCGATGGAGAGACGATTCTGATTCCCTCCGACACCGGGCGGCTACACGCCGTCACGCCCGACGGCGAACATCGCTGGGCACACATGACCGGCGCTGGTCGGTCGCTGGGATTTCACGGCACACCGACTATCGTCGGAGACACGGCCTATCTCGGCGGCTACGACGGTGATATGTACGCCTTCGACGTCGAGACGGGTGACACGATCTGGCGGACGACGGGTGCTCAACTCGACGGTTCCATTGCTATCGGCTCGAGTCCGGCCTACTGGGAGGGTGTCATCTACGTTGTGACCGAGTATTCCAATCCCAACGCGGGCACGATGTGGGCGCTCGATGCCGGCACCGGTGAGCCGCTGTGGAAAGACGACCGATTGTGGGGAATGCCCCACCCGTCCACGGCTATCGACCCGGTCGCCGAACGCATGCTCACCGGCTCGAACGACGGTGTGTTGTACGCCTGGGAGTTCCCCTCTCTCGAGTTCGAGTGGGCGTTCCAGACGGGCGGCGAGATCAAGGGGACGATTCCGACTTACGACGGTGGCGCATTTGTCGGTTCGTGGGATGGATCGTTCTACCGGGTTGACCTCGAGGACGGCACCGAGGAGTGGTCGTTCGAATCGGGCCCGATCATCATGTCGAACCCGGGGATCGACCCCGACGCCGGCATCGTCTACATCGCCGGTAACGACAGACACGTTCACGCACTCGATACTGACACGGGGGAGCGCTACTGGTCGACCAACGTCGGCGGCAGCGTGATCGGCTCGCTCACTGTCACCGCGGACACGGTCCTGGTCGGGTCGTACGATAGCCACCTGTACGCTCTCCACAAGGAGACGGGCGAGGTCCGCTGGCGGGTAGAGAATCGCGGCCACGTCACCAGCGAACCGATTCCGTACGACGGACGAATTTACTACGCCGAACGCGCCGACATTACTGGCCACTGGGACGAAAACGTGGAAGCGGTACTCGAGGCACCCGGCCACGCCTACTGTCTGGTTGCCGACGAGTGATGGTGTTGGGAACCGGCATACCGACCCCGTATCAGACGGGTTAAGTCGCTTCGACCACTGGCTACCCACAATGAATCGACCCGCCGAGCGAGGAGACCGTATCTCGAGACGAGCGATCTACCGATGAGCAAAGAGTACATCGAAGTTCGGGGCGCACAGGAGCACAACCTCAAAGATATCGACGTCTCGATTCCGCGAGAGTCGTTCACCGTCGTCACGGGGCTCTCCGGGTCGGGGAAATCCTCGCTGGCGTTCGACACCGTCTACGCCGAAGGCCAGCGGCGGTACATCGAGAGCCTCTCAGCCTACGCCCGAAACTTCCTGGGGCAGATGGATAAGCCACAGGTCGAAAACGTCGAAGGCCTCTCACCGGCCATCTCCATCGACCAGAAAAACGCCGCCAACAACCCCCGATCGACCGTCGGCACGGTGACGGAACTACACGACTACCTTCGCCTGCTGTACGCTCGAGTCGGCACCCAGTACGACCCGATCACCGGCGAGGAAGTCGGGACCCAGACGGCCCAGGACATGATCCAGCAGGTGATGGACTTGCCCGAAGGAACCCGTGCGAAAATCGCGGCACCGGTCGTTCGCGACCAGAAAGGCGCGTTCGAGGACCTGTTCGAAGAGTTGCTGACCAAAGGGTACGCTCGCGTCGAAGTCGACGGCGAGGAACACGACCTCAGCCTCGAGGCACCCGATCTGGACAAAAACTACGACCACACCATCGACGTCATCGTCGACCGCGTGAAAATCAGTGAAGAAGCGCGTCCGCGCATTACCGACAGCGTGGAGACGGCCCTCGAGGAAGCCGATGGCGTCCTCAAACTGATCATCCCGGAGCCGAGTGCGGACATCGAACTGGGGTCGAACACTCGCTCGACCGGCGACCTGGCTGGCGACGGTGACGACCGACTCACCCTCGAGTTCTCGACGGCGCTCGGGAATCCGAACAGCGACTTCCAGTTCAGCGAAATCGAGACGCGCAGTTTCTCGTTCAACAGCCCACACGGGGCATGTCCGGAGTGTGAAGGGCTTGGCAAAACCAAGGAAGTCGACGAAGACCTCGTCATCCAGGACCCCGAAAAACCGCTGAAAAACGTGTTCGAAGCCTGGAGTTACAACCGGTCGTACTACCAGACCCGAATCGACGCGGTCGCAGCCCACTTCGACGTGAGCATCGACACCCCCTGGGCGGAGCTCGAGGACGACGTAAAGCGACAGTTCCTCTATGGCACCGACGACCAGGTCGTGTTCAAACGTCGGACGAAAAACGGGATTCGGCGCAAGACCAAGCGCTTCGAGGGCGTCATTCCGAACCTCGACCGACGCTACCTCGAGACCGAATCGGAGGGGACTCGCGAACACATCGAGAAGTACATGGCGGTCACCGAGTGTCCAGCCTGTGATGGCTCCCGGCTCAAAACGCAGTCTCGACACGTCCGGGTCGCTGGAACCTCTCTGGACGAAATCAACCGCATGTCTATTGGGGACGCCCTCGAGCACTTCGAAGGCCTCGAGGCCGACCTGTCGGGGCGTGACCTGACCATCGCCGAGGAGATTCTCAAAGAGATTCGGGCGCGGCTTGGCTTCATGTGTGAGGTTGGGCTCGAGTACCTTACCCTCGACCGAGAGGCCTCGACCCTTTCGGGTGGCGAAAGCCAACGGATTCGTCTGGCAACGCAAGTCGGGTCCGGCCTCGTGGGCGTGCTCTACGTACTGGACGAACCGTCGATCGGACTGCATCAGCGAGACAACGACAAACTGCTGGACACGCTGTGTGAACTTCGGGACATCGGCAACACGCTGCTCGTGGTCGAACACGACGAGGAGACGATGCGCCGGGCGGACACCATCATCGACATGGGTCCGGGTCCGGGCAAACGCGGCGGCGAGGTCGTCGTCAACGGGCCGCTTGAGGAAGTCAAGGCCTGTGAAGCGTCGGTGACGGGTGACTATCTCTCCGGACGCAACGGGATTCCCGTCCCCGAAACGCGTCGAGAGCCAGCGGGTGCGCTCACGATTCGAGGTGCCCGCCAGCACAACCTCAAAGACGTGGACGTGGACATTCCGCTCGGGTGTTTCACGGCTATCACCGGCGTTTCGGGTTCCGGAAAGTCGACGCTCATGCACAAAGTGCTGTACAAGGCGCTGGCGCGACGGATGAACGACAACACGTCCGTCATCCCGGGCGACCACGACGATATCGAGGGCATCGAGGAGATCGAAACTGTGCGCCTGATCGACCAGTCGCCGATCGGCCGGACGCCGCGCTCGAACCCGGCGACGTACACGGGTGTCTTCGATTACATCCGGGAGCTGTTCGCCGAGACCAAACTCGCCAAACAGCGCGGCTACAAGAAAGGGCGCTTCTCGTTCAACGTCAAAGAAGGGCGCTGTGGGGAGTGTGGCGGGCAGGGGACGGTCAAAATCGAGATGAACTTCCTCTCGGACGTGTACGTTCCCTGTGAGGCCTGTGGCGGCGACCGGTACAACGACGCGACCCTGGACGTCGAGTACAAGGGGAAAACCATCGCCGACATCCTCGAGATGTCCGTCGAGGAGGCGTACGACTTCTTCGAGGCCTCGAGTCGCCTCCGCGACCGTCTCCAACTGCTCAAAGACGTCGGCCTCGAGTACATGAAACTCGGTCAACCCTCGACGACGCTTTCGGGTGGGGAGGCCCAGCGAGTCAAACTCGCCGAGGAACTGGGCAAACGCGACTCCGGCAACACCCTGTATCTGCTGGACGAACCCACCACGGGGCTACACTCGGCGGACGAGCGAAAGCTCATCGACGTGCTTCATCGACTCACCGACAACGACAACACCATCGTCGTCATCGAACACGAACTGGATCTGGTTAAAAACGCCGACCACATCGTCGATCTTGGACCGGAAGGCGGCGAAAACGGTGGCGACGTCGTCGCGACTGGGACACCCGAGGAAGTCGCTCGCGTCGAGGAGTCGTACACGGGGCTGTACCTCCGTGACCTCTTGCCAGCCGTCGACCTCGAGGGCCCACGCGGTGAGCGTGTCGAACCGATGACGATGGCGATGGACGACGATTAGATTTGTGTCTGTCCACCATGACTACACGTACCAAGGCAGTTGAATATATATGTGTCGTCCGACCAAGGTTTTTGCCGGTGCCAGCGCCGTCGGCTTTTATCGAATGACCGCTGTTTCTGTCCGGGAAGCCTCGGATTCTCCCTCGCGCGAGGTCGATCGCTCGAGCGGGAACGAGAGCGTTACGATCGAACCACCCTCGGGCCGGTCTGAGAATCGGAGGTCACCGCCAGCGTTCGTCACGATCCAGGTGACGAGCCAGAGCCCGAGACCCGAACCGTGATCGAGTTGGGTCTCTTTCCCATCCAAAACGGCCCGCCGTTCCGCTTCCGGGATGCCCGGCCCGTCGTCGCTGACGGTGAACTCGAGGCGGGAGTTACCGTCGTAGTCGACGCGTTTGACGCCAATTTCGACGGTCGGGGTTGCGTCGTCGGGTATCTCCGGGAGTCCGTCTTCTCCGCCAGTGCTCGTTTCGTGATGGTGTTCGACCGCGTTGTCAACGAGTTCGTGTAATGCGTCGACAATACTTCCGTCGATGGTCGGACAGTCAGATTCCTCGACGTACGTGAGGATCTGTGCGCCCGGATACGCCGCCGTGGCTCGGTCGGCGGCAGATCGAACCGCCTTCGAGGGCTCTATCAGGGAGTGATTGGAACGTCGCTCGAGCGTTCGTTCGACGCCACGAGCCTTGTCGGCGGTGGCAAGTAAATCGCTAATTTCGCGGCGAATGGGCTCGACGTGGGTGCGCTCGAGGGCAGGGTCCTGATCGGCGATCAGATTTGCGTGCCCCTGAATCACCGTAAAAGCGTTTCGAAGGTTGTGCCTGAGAACGCGGTTGAGGACCTGAATTCGCTGTTCTCTATCCCGTTGTTCGGAGATATCACGGACGATGGCGACGTAGCCGTCTTGGAGTGTACTCACGGTAACGTCCTGTGGAAACGTGGTGCCGTCTCGACGAACCCCGGTGAGCGTTCCACGCCAGGACGAGCGTTCTTCGAGTGCTGGGAACACTTCGCGCTCGATCTGAACACAGGCAGCGTTCGTATACAGGGCGTCCCAGGGTGTGTACTCGAGTGAGCGGTCTATGTCGTACAGGTCGGTGTAGGCATCGTTGACGTAGCGGTGACGATTCTCGTCGAAAATGGCAATCCCGTCGTTGGAAGCATCGACCGCCTGTGAGAGCCGTTCGTGAGCTCGGTAATGCCTGGAAAAGTCGACGTAGACGTGTCCCAGCAGTGTTCCCACACCGAGGCCAATGCTCGTGGCTGTCAACAGGATCTGGGTTGGACCGCCGGTCTGCCCGAACCGTAGCGTGTACAGATACGTGACCCAGAGACTGATGGCGATTGACGCGACCGCACTCAGGAAGGCTGTCGCTACGATGAGCCGCTGTTTACCAGCTGATAACTTGTCACGCTGTCCGTACCAGAGTAATAAAATCCCAACACTGACGGGTACCACGAGTTCGAGCACGAGTGTCGTCGTTGACCCGCTTGCAAAGAGTGCGTACACCGTCGCCGCCCCTAAAAGCCCGAAACCGACCAGCGTAACAGCCTGAGACGTAATGGCACCCACAACTCGGTTTCCAGCAGCCCCCGCTTCCATTATACGTATGACGTAACTCCCACACCGGATATAAACGATATGGCCAATTGTTACTGCTGGTTATTTCACTGCTGTGGATCTGGGCAAAATTGGGTAAACCTCGATACCAGTAACGTATTTCATGTTCGACTGATATTATGGTCCCATGCCCAGTTCCAACCGACAGGTGACCAACCCCGGTGCGTTCAGCCACCGATCACTCGGCAAGCAGGTACTGTTCACGGTTATTACGCTCGGGCTTTATCCTGTCTACTGGTACTATATCACTCTCGTACAGTTCAGCGAGGGCACTGATGCGGAGTACAGTCCTGTGCTTCGGTTCATTGGATTTTTCATTCCGTTCGTGAATCTCGTCATCATGTGGTGGTTCGCACAGGATGCTGAGGCTGTGGTCGAACAGGACGGCCTCCTCATCTTCCTGGCTGAACTCGTGTTCCCGCCCATCGTCTGGTATCTCGTCCAGACCGGCATCAACGACGTTGCCCAGTCAGCGTGAACAGGGTCGCTGCAATCGCATGGCGGAATTTCTGCGGTGTAGGAGAAAGCCCGGAGTTTGACCCCGAGCGGTTCACCGATGATCGCGCTCGAGCGATTCGTCTTCGAGGATTTTCGGGCAGTCTGCGACCCGGAAAGAGTCCATCGACGGCATCTCGAGTATCTCCGTTTCCTCGTTCGTACAGCCAACGACCGGTGGCTCGGTGAAATATTCACACTGGTGGCAGTACTTGCGCTTGGGGATGGTTCGAATCTCGGGTTCATCGACGGCTGGTTCCGTCGGTTCCTCCGAAGGACCCTGGAGTTCGTCCCAGAGTTGGTCGGGATCGATTTCGTCGACGGATTCCTCGTCGAACAGTTCGTCAAATGGCGTGTCGTCGGTGCGTCGGTCGTCGATTCGTCCGGTCAGTTCCTCGAGAGGGCTTTCGTGTGTCGTCTCGGGATCAGCTTCAGCCCGCGAGAGACTCGTTGTTGCTTCGAGAGCGGGAATCGCTTCCTGGTCGTCGTAATCCGCTTTCCCCTCGAGTGCCGACGGCTCTTCCTCGTCGGCTGACGGTGCATCATCTTCGGATTCGTCGTAGCTTAACGCCGTCTCTCGAGGGGTCGATTCGTGTGGCTCGGTTGGTTTCTCGTCGTTACTCATCGGAATCCGTCTCTGTTTGCCCTTTGGAGAAGGCGTCGTCGTCGTGGTCTGACTGGCCGGTTCCTTCGGTCGAAACGGCGGCGACGGAGTCGAACAGTTCCTCACCGCCCGTCGTCGAAACCGCGTCGGCTGCGTGATCGGGAAGCGCCGGTGGGTCGCCAACCTCGAGGGTATGGGTGCCGAAAAATGAGGTTTTCTTGGAGACGTCGGCGATGGAACTCTGGCAGTGCGGACACGCCGGTTCGGTCAACAGTGCGATGTCGACTGCTGCCGAGCATGCCTCGCACGTTGCGGTTCGAACGCCGAGCTGGTTGGCGGCGAGTTTGAGCTGGTCGACCTCCGACCGTCGGCGCTCCTGTACGGCAAGGGTGTCGCGTTTCTCTCGGAGGTCGAGCACCGCAGTGGCAAGCAGCGTCGACTTGTCCTCGAGGTCGTCTGTGGTCTCGAAGAGGTGCTCGAGAATCGACTCGAAGTTCTCGAATCCCGAATCGACCGTTGTTTCGAGTGCCTCGAGCCCAGCTTCGAAGTCCTCGCGGGCAGCCTCGAGCGCGACGATCCGTTCCTCGAGCGCGGTGATCTCCGCAGTCTGTGCGAACTCCTCGTGCGAGTGGTCTTTCGGGGCTTTTTCGTCCGTCTCACGTTTGATTTCGATAGTGCGCTCGCGAACGTCCTCGACGTGGTCGATGAACTCTTGGCGTTGTGCCTCGAGGTCGGCCCGGAGCGCTTCAACACGTGCCACATCGGCGGGTTCGAAGTCGCCGTTGGTGGCGGCGGTTTTGACTGTGGTGAGGAGCTGTCGACATAACTGCCCGTCGCTCAGGTCGTGCCGGTCGGCTTCGTCCTCGAGCCACGTCCCCACTTCGGGTGGGAGGCTAACCGAAACCTGGTGTTGCTCTTGCTCCTCACTTGCCATCGAATCGGTATTAGGACGATGTACTCTTAGTGATTGTGGCGGTTTCCGGCGGTTCTCGAACCCACTGAACGACCAGTGGCCTGACCGTCGGTGATACCGTAGTTCGAGTCAGGGTCCGTTGGCGACACTCGGCTGTCAGTTGTCTCGAGTGCGGCTCAGTCCCCCATTTCGAGTACGGGAGTCACCGGATCTTTCGGACGTTGCTGATGTCGAATCCGCTGTCCCGGATTTCCGTCTCGAAGCGAACGATGTTCTCTTTCTCGAGACGCGAGAGCACGCCTCTGAACTCCTCGACGACGAGGGTGCGGTCGCGCTCGGAGCCGCCGCTTTCCCACTCGAAAAGCAGGGTGCCGTCGGCGGCCTCTTTGATGCGACCGAGTTGCCGGCGGTCGAGAACATCGACGTTGACGAGCAAGAGCATGAGCCCGCCCCAGCGATAGGTCGCCCGTTTGAGTCCCTTGAGTAACATGGCGAGGTTTGCTCGACCGAACTCGGCTTCTGCGGCGACGAGCAAGTCGCTTACCGAGTCGATGACAACCAGATTTCCAGCCGCGTTGGCACTCAAGTAGTCTCCGAGCGCCTCGAGGACACTCTGTCGGGTCGTATCGGTGCCGAGGGAGGTGATGTTCGTTTTCTGTTCGTTGTACCACTCGGTCGGGACGGGGGTCATCTGGAAGAACTCCCTCGAGAGGTCGGCAAACGCGACGGGGTTGGTGCCTGAATCCACGAGGTCGTCCTCGAGGACGAATCGCATCTCGTCGACGATGGCAGCCGGTTCGCTGGTAAAGGTCACGTAGTGGACTTCGTGGGGGAGGGTGACGTTCGATCTCGTCTCTCCGTAGTAGAACTCGAATAGATCGCTGTCGGCCTCGGCGAGTCCGTTCATCGCCGTGGCCGTGTAACAGAATTCGCGGCCACCCGCACCTGCTTCGCTCGCGGCAACGACGACGCTTCCGGCCGGTGCGCCGCCACCGATCATCTCGTCGAATCGCGACACGCCGAGTGGCATCCGCTCCATACTCGAGGATGCGAGGCGAGTTGCTTACGTGTTGTGGCGGATGAGGTCTCCAGTGGCCTGGGAGATCACTATAGTAGCCAGTGAAACGATTGACACACCGACTGCGACGCCTGCTTGCCAGGTGGTGTGAAATGACCTTCACTGGCTACTGTGGGTGTGAGTGCAACGAATTGATTTACGCAGTGTCCGTGTAACCTTCTGCCTTCTCTACCGGATGGATACGCACTGACACAGAGATATTGTACATGACTGTGGTGATTTCCATTGGTATGGTTGTTTAAGCCATTCACTATTTAATTTGTACCCGAGCCTCGGTATTCGTTCAACCGCTTTCTCAAGTGACGCCTACAGTTCCCGTTGTCGTCCTTTCGGCACCGTCGATCGCAACTCGCCGTGGAGGTAGAGGCCGACGCCAATCGGTTCACGCTCGCCGGCGATTTCGTGGGCGACGATCAGGTATCCCCAGTCCCCGTCCCACTCGAGGGACTGGTCCTCGCCACCTGCGAACCGTCGGGCGGCCTCACGCTCGAGGTCGATAACGCAGGCGTCTGCGTGCCTGCCAAAGCGCTGGACGAAATCGGTCGTCGGCTTCCAGTGTTCCTGTCGCGTTCGCAGGCAGGTCATACCGATAGCTTCGATCGGTGCGGGCGACGGACTCTCTCCGCTGAAAATCCAGATTTTGCCCGCGCCTTTCTCCCAGAAGGTGAAGCAGTCGAACGTCTCGGCTGGAATCGCAAATCGGTCTTCGAAGTACTCGAGGACTTCGGCTCTGGTTGCCCGCCCCGCCACGACGCGCTCGCTCGCCGTCGCCGGAAGCCTGTCGAATCGCTGGCCGACGTTCGATTCGCCGTCGCTCGAGTCACCGCCACTCATGCCGACCCCACCTCCAGTTTCGCGACGAAGAACCCACCGGTGTCGTTGTGGTGTGGGTAGATTCTGATCGCCTTCTCGAGGCTTTCGTCGTACGTGTCGTCTTGCCATTCGGTGATGCCGGGTACCGACTCGAGGCCGATATCGATGTCCAGAAGGCGACAGTCCGTCGTGTCGAGGGCGTGCTGGACGACGGCTTCGTTCTCCTCGGGCGCGAAGGTACACGTCGAGTAGACGACGGTACCCCCCGGCTTTGTCGCCTGTACTGCGCGCTTGAGGATCCCTTTCTGGATACCGGCGACGGAGTGGACGTGGTCTTCGGTCCACTGCTCGAGCGTCGTCGGATTCTTCCGAATCGTTCCTTCACAGGAACAGGGTGCGTCCACGAGGGCGTGATCGAAGGCGTCGAACGCGAGGGGATTGAACGAGAAGTTTCTGGCGTCCTGGTTGGTCACTGCGAGTGAGGTCGCGCCGAGACGTTCGGCGTTGAATCTGAGTGCCGAAAGCCGTCCGAGATTGTTATCGTTGGCGACGACGGTGCCACGGTCGTCGAGAAGTGCCGCCAGTTGCGTGGCTTTTCCGCCGGGGGCCGCACACGCGTCGAAGACGCGGTCGCCCGGTTCGGGGTCGAGAACGACCGGCGGGACGGCCGAGACCTCCTCTTGCGTGTGGATGAACCCGTGAAAGGAGGCCCACGTCGAACCCGGTGCGTTCGTCTCGAGGCGCAACACTCGTGGATTCCAGTCGGCCTGCTCGACGGGAATCCCGTCTTCAGCCAGGGCAGCCATAGCTCGGTCGATGTCGGCTTTGATCGTGTTGACGCGCGCGGCAATCCCGAGCGGTCGATCACACGCCGCTCGAAACGCCTCGAAATCGTCGATAATTGGTCGGTACCGCTCGAGAGGCTCCATTGCACCCTCGTTTGCGGGCCGGTCGTTTGTGGGTTTCGAAGCGTCCGCTCACAACACTGCCCGCACTGGGCAGCCACCTCCCAGAGGCAACCCCCTTTTAAGAGGATGGCGCGAGTCATCCCCCGTATGTCTCGTATTTGTACGCACAAATCGTCGGTCGATTTCGAGAAACCTGCACTCGTCGAGGGGTTTCCGGGCGTCGGTCTGGTCGGAAAGATTGCCACCGATCACCTGATTGATCAACTCGAGATGGACTACTACGCGAGCGTTCACTGTGAGGGACTGCCGAGAATCGGAATCTACCGCCGTGGTGATGGTGTTATCCGGCCCCCTGTCAGACTGTACGTCAGCGAGGAAGCGAACCTGTTTGCCCTCCAGAGCGACGTCCCTATCGGGTCACAGGCGGTCAAAACCGTGGCCGAGTGCCTGACCGGCTGGATTCTCGAGCACGACGCCACGCCGTTGTATCTCAGTGGGTTGCCGACCGACTGGGACGACCGTCCCGATGTCTTCGGCGTGGCGACCGGGGACGGAATCGAGCAACTCGAGGCCAATGGTATCGACTTCCCTCCGGAAGATGGTGCTGTAAGTGGGCCGACCGGGGCGTTGCTCAATCGAGCCGCCGAACTCGAGGTCGACTCGCTCGGCCTGGTCGTCGAGTGCAGCCCACAGTTTCCCGACCCGAAAGCTGCGAGCGTGTTGATCGAGGAAACGATCGCGCCAATCGCTGATATCGACGTCAACGTCGAAGATTTGATCGACCGTGCGGCGGAGATTCGCCAGCAACGGGAGGCGTTTGCTCGACGAATGCGCGAGATGGGGGAAGCAGAGAGCACGCAGGCACAGCCGTTGCGAATGTATCAGTAACCCGGCTCTGGCTACTATAGTACCCCGGTGGTGTGAACCTCGAGAACCGAAAGACAGTTTTCCCGCCTCGGTAATCGGTTGGTATGCTTTCGATTGCACTTGCCGGCAAACCAAACGCCGGGAAGTCCACCTTCTATACGGCGGCGACGATGGCCGACGTGGACGTCGCGAACTATCCGTTCACTACCATCGACGCCAATCGGGGGGTCAGCTACGTTCGGACCGAGTGCCCGTGTCTCGAGCGCGATGAGCGCTGTACCAGCGACGACTGCCACGGCGGCAAGCGCTACGTCCCTATCGAACTGCTCGACGTGGCCGGTCTCGTGCCCGGGGCTCACGAGGGGAAGGGGCTTGGCAACCAGTTCCTCGACGAGTTGACCAACGCCGACGTCATCATCAACGTCATCGACGCCTCCGGAGGGACGAACGAGAAGGGCGAACCCGTCGATATCGGGAGTCACGACCCGCTCGAGGACATCGACTTTATCGAAGCAGAAATGGACATGTGGCTGGCCGGCATCGTCGAGGGAAACTGGGAGGGCGTCGAGCGCAAATCCAGATCGCCCGACTTCGACCTCGACGACGTGCTGGCGGAGATGATGTCCGGTTTCGGTGCTTCCCCCACCGACGTCGCCAAAATTCTGCGTGGACTCGAGTACCCCGACGATCCGATTCAGTGGACCGACGAGGACCGGGAGGCGCTGGCCACGGAGATCCGCCAGCGAACCAAGCCAATCGTCGTCGCCGCGAACAAAATCGTCGTTGCACCCGAAGCAAACGTCGACCGCCTGCTCGAACTCGACAAACCCGTGATTCCGACCACTGCCGAGGGAGAACGCGCGCTCAGAAAGGCTGCCGAGGGCGGCCTGATCGAGTACGACCCCGGTGACACCACCCTCGAGATCACCGGCGACGTGAGCGATGCGCAGCGAAACGCACTCGAGGGCCTCGCCGAGACGATGGGCCAGTGGGATGGGACGGGTGTGCAGGCCGCGCTCAACTACGCGGTGTACGACTTACTCGACCACTTGACGGCGTATCCGGTGCAGGACGCCTCGAAGTGGACCGACGGTACCGGGAACGTTCTTCCGGACGCGCTGTTGATGCCCGACGGGTCGACGCCGGTCGATCTGGCCTACGCCGTCCACTCCGACATTGGCGACGGCTATCTGCACGCCGTCGACGCTCGCTCCTCGCGGGAGATCAGCGATAGCTACGAACTCGAGGAAGGAGACGTGATCAAGATCGTATCTACTAACTGATTATATTGTGACAAATAAGATTCTGCGTTTTAGGCGGGCGCGGTGATCAGTACAGGTAGTACACATAGCACGCTAAGTAGCGAGTTGTCCGTTCAATAGACGATAATCACCTATTTTTCCAGTAAGCCAATCTCCGAGTATCGCACCGACCATCCCTACCAGTACAGAAATTCCAATACTGGCGGCAGATATGAAAATAACAGCCATGATTTGAAAACCACCGAATCCTAGTGGCTGGCTCAATCCTGAGATGAACACAAGTAGGTCAAGGAACGGCCATAATACCGGCAGTGCAGCGACAAGCCCAGTTCGCTTCCCAACTTGACCCGCCTCTATCCCACGTCTATTGGCAAGGAATCCGACGAGTAAACCTGCGAAAAACACAGGAGAAAAAGAGTTGCTGAAGTCAGGGTACGATTGCCAATAGAGGATGATTGTAAACGGAGTGGACGCGAGACCAGCAATGATAGCATATCGCCAAACTTCATCAGAGAGTGTATCTGAGATAGTCTGAAGGCGACTCATAGCTATTTGTTTAAGATTGTCTGATATAAACCCGTTGTTCACTTCGCACCTGTAGTGACCGCGAAGGTCAAAGCAAATCAAGATCGAGTTTATACGTTGTGTACACTGTGTGTACTCAGATATGGTAATCAAGATCGTCAGCACCAACTGACAATATTCTAATAGGACGGCTCTACGTTTTAGATGGGTGTGTCGATCAGTACAGGGAAAAGAGTGGCCGCGCTGACTATCCACTACTTGTTATTGAACGGCCATCCCGCATGTTCGGGATTGCCGAGCATGTTTGACCAATAGTAAAAGAGCAAGATAAGAACCGCCATTAGAAATCCGTATAGAATTCCAGATACGAGGGTGTCACTGAAAATATAATTGACGAGTCCTATCGCTGCTGATAAAGTCAATATAAGTGCAACTGACTGCTTGAGGGCAAGTGCAGTATCTATCTCAGCCATTATCTAATAATACTATTCTGCCATGTATATTCTCTTCGTCGTTCAGTTTGCATCTAAAGTGATCGCAAAGGTCAAAATGGTGTTTATATGTTGTGCACACTGTGTGTACTCAGATATGGTGATCAAGATCGTATCTACTAACTGATTGTACTGTAACAAATAAGACTCTGCGTTTTACGCGGGCGTGATAATCGGGACAGGCGGAGGAATTATCGGAGTTGTTCTTCGTTCAATCGACGGTGATACTCAGATTTCATTATGTGTAGCGTGAGAAGTGCCGGAAAGAGAAGAAGTGGCCATAACCACGGAACCAGTAGAATAAGTATCGTAAACTGTACGGCAAAGAGCATCAGTAGAATATCGCTCTGCCTCTCGGAATTTATGCACATTAGACTATCATATTTCTGAGCTTATAATACATATTTCGCTTCTAACTAACCACTTCGCATCTGCAGTGACCACGAAGAGCAAAGCAGACCAAAATTAAATTTATACGTTGTGTACACTGTGTGTACTCAGAAATGGTGATCTAGATCGTGAGTACGAACTAATAAAACAGGAGTCGTAGCGCGTTACTCGTTTTCGAGTGCGTCGTAAACATCCGGATTCGCGTCCCGGTCAGCCGCTACCACTCGCTGGATGCGCTCACCTCGGATTTCTATCATCATTTCCCGTTCCCGTTGCCGTTGGCTCGTACACGTACGAGCGACGAATATCGATATCGTAGAGGAGCGTCCCTTCGGGAAGTCCTCGGAGTCGCCAGAGTGCATACAGGTCACCGATAGCGCCCGCCGTGTTCAACACGAGGACGAACCCGGCGGTGATGGCCACGCCCGGAATCGGGACGAACAACAGCGGTACGCACACGGCGCTGATGACGACGAGTGGCGCACTGCCGACGCGCAACATGTCGTCTCGGCGCTGGAATTCGCCGAAGACGGCAGCATAGAACGCTCCCATCGACGGTACGAAGCCGAAGGTGACGTCGTGGCCATAGTACCGAAAGGCCAGGCCGTGGAGACCTTCGTGGACGACGGTTGTTGCAATCAGGGCGATGAGAAACGGGATGCCGATAGCGGTCAAATCCATCGCGTACGTGGTCGTCTCGCCGTCGACGCTCACCTCGAAGAATGTGAACGTTTCCGGACCGTGGACGGCCGTCAACAGAGCCACGACTGCGACGGCCGTCCCAATGCCCAGGAGACTCGAGCCAACGATCAACGCCACCGTTGGATACGAAAACTCGTAGGGTTCCGCGTAGCCATCGGGTGTTGACGGGAGTGACGGCGAGGGTTTCGCGGTCGAGGATGTGGGGTGTGTTGCCGACACTGGCGACGGCTTCTCACTCGTGAAATAAGTATGCTCTGTTGACCTGCTCGAGGGGCTGCTCACGCCTTCAAACTGGAGTTGTCCTGCGTTTTCAGTTACCGAGTCTCCAGTGAAAAAACGAACCGCGTTGCAGGCGCTCCCCAACAGTCCCGATGTGGAACCTGATTGGGCGATGGTGGCCTCGAGGAGGGCGTCTCGGACACCTGCAACCTTTGCCGTGGCCGCGGATGCTCGCGCGAATTCACGAACGGCCTCGTTGCGATACCGAGGGGGCTTGGTCAGAACACAAAACGGCTACAAAGGCACCATAGAACCGTCATAGACGGCGTCCCCACTCGCCGTCAGTGCCACCCTTATGCCCATAGCGACCACGAGTACGAGTGCATGACGAACCACGATACCGACACGCTCGTTTCGGCCGACTGGGTGGAAACTCACCTCGAGGAGTTCCAGGCCGACGACCCCGCGTACCGACTGCTTGAAGTCAACAATCCGACCGTCACTGCCGACTCGGAGTACACCCCCTACGAGGAGGGCCACATCCCCGGCGCGACGTTTTTCGACTGGGACGCCGACCTCAGTGACTCGACAACTCGTGACCTGCTCGATAAAGCTGCCTTCGAGCGACTGAACGCCGAGGCGGGCATCACCGAGGACTCGACAATCGTCCTGTACGGCGGCGGGCGCGTCCCCAACTGGTTCGCGCTGTTTGCCTACTGGGAGTACAAATACTACGGCCACGAGGACGTGCGGATTATCGACGGCGGGAAACCCTACTGGGTCGAAAACGAGTACCCGCTGACGACCGACGAACCCGAGTTCGAACCCCAGGAGTACAACGCTCGAGGCCCGTTCGAGAGCATTCGAGCCTACCAGAACGACGTCGAGCAAGCCATCAGCTCCGGCGTGCCGCTGGTCGACGTTCGTTCGCCCCAGGAGTTCACCGGTGAGGTCATCGCCCCTGAAGGGCTCCAGGAGACGGCCCAGCGAGGCGGCCATATCCCGGGCGCAAAAAACGTCCCAACGACCTCGGTGTTGAACGACGACGGGACGTTCAAGGACGCCGACGAACTCCGGGCGCTGTACGAGGACGTCGGCATCACCGAAGACCAGTCGGTAATCACCTACTGCCGCGTCGGCGAGCGGTCGTCCATCGAGTGGTACGTCCTCGCCGAACTGCTCGGCTTCGACGACGTCGAAAACTACGACGGATCCTGGACGGAGTGGGGCAACCGCATTCGCGCGCCGATAGAGACCGGCTCGGCTGATTGAGAGCGTTTGTCTGAACTCCGTGACACTCGAGTCAAGCGTTTTCGCTCGAGTCTCGAGTTCTTCATCGACCTGCTGAGTGGCCCAGAACTATCGATGCTTGCCTTCGTGAAACTGTTGGATACCGTTGTATCGGAGGGTACCGCAGCACCGCGGGCGACCACGGAGTGGGTGGACGCCGGTGAAACGATACACACCTGTTGCGACGCCGTCTTGCGACCGGGTCTGCATTGACTGTCACTGGCTACTGTACCCAGGTACAGAGCAGACGTGTGTTTATCTGTTAGCAGAATGAAACAGGAGTAATGCGACAGTTCGTTCGGGCAATGGTTATCCCGTTTTTTATGGCGCTCTTTCCGGCAGTCTGGTATATCAACCGTAACCTGACGACAGCGCGACTCCCACCACATACTGAACCCACCACCACACTGGTTGTAGCGGCTATCGGAATCGCAGTTTTCGGCTCTCTCGTGTTTGCTGTGATCGTGGCTCAATTCAGGCGCAGAGATAGCAAAACACCATCGCAACCGGTACCGTATCCACAGCGGATCTTCCAGCCGGATACGACGGCGCTCGTAATCTTCGGTTGTTTCGTCGCTACCGCTTTCGTGTGGGCGCTCATCGAAATGGCCGGGTTTGGGCCAGCGTGGCTCGGGAGGCTCCTGGAGTTCCTCCTTATTCCAGTAGCGCTCCCTCTCTTGGTACTTGCACCGCTTGCAATACGCTTTCACTGGGCAGTGGTCCTCGGGCTCGTCCTCTGTGTCCTTTGGATGTCCCTTCTCGGGACTCTTTTCTCCGATGTCGTCCACCAACGGTCGGGGCCAGCGATGAATACCTGATACCTGCCGCGAACGGACCCATTTATACGCGTTCCCCTGTCACACTCGAGTATGGCCTACCACGATCCAGGAGCGGCGGACCCGCTCTCGATTCACGGTGTCGTCCCACCGACGGTAACGGCGTTTCACGAGGACGAGTCGGTCGATTACGAACAGACGGCGGCCCACGCCCGCTTCGTCGTCGACGGCGGGGCACACGGTGTGTTCCCGCTGGGAACGAACGGTGAGTTCCCGCTGTTGACGCCCGACGAGAAACAGGGCGTGGTCGAAGCCGTCGTCGACGAAATCGACGGCGACGTCCCAGTTATCGCTGGCGTTGGCGCACCGAGCACCCGCGAAACGGTGGCCCACGCCGAACACGCCGAAGCCGCAGGCGCTGACGGTATCGTCGTCGTCACGCCCTATTACTATCCGCTGGACCACGAGGCCTACCTCGAGCACTACGAGCGCGTGGCCGCGGCCACCGACCTGCCGATCTACATTTACCACATTCCAAGCAAAACTGGGAACGCTATCCCGCGATCGACGCTCGCCGCCCTCGCCGAAATCGACTCCATCGTCGGCCTCAAGGACTCGAGCAAAGACGTGCCGTGGCTCGCCCAGTCGATCGATGCCCACTCGGAACTGACCTTCCTCGCGGGCTCGGACTCGCTGCTCTTTACGGGCCTCGAGATCGGATGCTCGGGGATGGTGAGCGCCGTCGCGAACGTGTTCCCCGAACTCGTGGTCGAGTTGTACGAGGCGTACGACGAGGGTGACGAAGCACGCGCTCGAGAACTGCAAAGCGAGGTCTACGATGTCCGTGACGCGCTCAAAACCGGCGGCGCGTACATGTCCGGCGTTAAAACCGCACTCAAACTCCGTGACTTCGATGCCGGGCCGCTCCGAAGCCCGCTGCGGTTGAAAGACGACGAGAGCACGGCCGAACTCGAGGCCGAACTCGAGGGACTCGGCTTGTTGTAACCGCAGAGCTTACTATTTCGACACTGTCCGTTCGAATTACCCCCTCTCGAGAACCGCTTACCGGCCACCTGCAAAACGGTGGCATTTTTTGCCAACGGCCCGGAACTCGAGGTATGGAACTCACCCCGGAGCAGGAAGCGATCAGTGAGGTGGTGCGAGACTTCGCTCTCGAGGAGATCAGACCGACGGCGATGGAGGCCGACGAGACGGAAACGTTTCCCGAGGACGTCTGGGATGGACTGGCAGACCTCGACCTCACGGGACTCACCGTGCCCGAAGCGTACGGGGGCTACGACGCCGACCCGGTCACGTACGCCATCGTCAACGAGGAAGTCGCCTACGGCATGCTCGCCGTGGCGACCGCGTTATCGGTTCACTGTCTGGCAACCTCCTGTATCGCCTCCTTCGGGGACGAAGATCAGAAAGAACGCTGGCTACCCGAGATGGCGACCGGTCGGCCTGTCGGAGCCTTTGCCCTTTCGGAACCCCACGCTGGGTCGAATCCGGCGGAGATGTCGACCGAAGCCCGGCGTGAGGGTGACGAGTACGTGATCAACGGTGACAAACAGTGGATTACCAACGGCCAGCGCGCCGACGTCATCATCCTCTTTGCGAAAACAGACCGGAACGACCCCTCGACGGTCACCCAGTTTCTGGTACCGGGTGACGTCGACGGACTCACCGTCGGCGAGAAAGAGGACAAACTCGGTCTCCGGGCGAGTGATACGACGGGGCTGCACTTCGACGACGTTCGAATTCCCGCCGAAAACCGACTCACTCCGGAGGGTCGTGGACTCTCTGCGGCCTTCGATATCCTCACTGGCGGTCGGATCGCTATCGCGGCCCAGTCGGTCGGCCTGTCGCAGTCGGCGCTCGACATCGCCCTCGAGTACGCCGGCGAGCGCGAACAGTTCGATCAGCCTATTGGCGACTTCCAATCGATCCGGCACAAGTTCGCCGAGATGGCGACGCGCACCCAGGCGGGCCGCTTGCTCACTCGGGATGCGGCCCGCAAACGCGCTGCCGGGGCCGACGACGCGGCGATGGCTGCGAGCATGGCCAAATACAACGCGAGCGAGGCGGCGATGTTCGTCACCAACGAAGCGGTCCAGATTCACGGCGGCTACGGCTACGTGACCGACGGCGAGGTCGAACGCCTGTACCGTGACGCGAAGATCACCGAAATCTACGAGGGAACGACCGAAATCCAGAAGAAAATCATCGGTCGACACCTCCTCGAGTAACTGATCGATAGTGTATCCGTTCGAGTGACGGCCGGACTGTGCGTATCTTCGAGTCCCGTCCGACAGTATATTTTTCCTCGAGACATACACCGACTCGTGACCGAGTACGACGCCATCGTCTACGATCTGGATGGAACGCTCGTCCACCTCACGGTCGACTGGGGACGTGTCACCACTGACGTCCTCGAGGTGTACGAACGGGCACGTATCGAACCGCCAAGCAGCAGTCTCTGGGAGTTACTCGAGCGCGCCGAGGAGTATGGACTCAAATCGCCGGTCGAATCGACGATTGCGGGCCACGAACACGATGGTGCGCGAGCCTCGAGACGACTCCCGCACGCTGACGAGTTGGTCGGTCAGCCGGAATCGATGCCCATCGGCGTCTGTTCGCTCAACTGTGAACGGGCCTGCCACCTCGCACTCGAGACGCACGACCTGTTCGAACCGGTCGACGCCGTGGTGGGTCGGGATACCGTGACGACGAGCAAACCCCATCCCGAACCGTTGCTCGAGACGATATCTGGGCTGGGCGCACGTCCCGAACGAACGCTGTTCGTCGGTGATTCACCACGAGACGAAACGACAGCAAAGCGGGCGGGGACGGGCTTCGAGTACGTTGACGGACGGCGAACGCTCGAGTTGGGGCGGTAAGTTTCCTGTTTCGTTACCGCCCAGAGATCCAATCGGCGAGCCAGCGGTCTGTGTGCGGCATCTCGCTCTCGTGGGCCATCTCTCTCACTGCATCGAGATCGAATGGGGTCCGCCGCAGTGATACATCGAGCGTTCCGTTAGACTGCGTGAGCAGTGCGTATTCTGCCTCAAGCCGATTGTACACCCTTCCTGTTGTACGTTCTATCCCGTATGAGAGGCCCACGCTTCCAGGATTCAGAAGAATCGCATCTCGATACTGTTGAAACAGTTGGATATGCGTGTGACCTCCAGCAAGGATGTCTGCCTCACAGTCATCGAACATTTCGTCGAGTTCGTTCTGAGGCGTCGTTGGTGCTACCCAGTCAGTCGTCGATTGGGGCGACCCATGATAGCAAACAAGTTGGAGTCCGTCATCCAACTGCACCTCAATTGTCGAATCAAACGATTTTACAAAATCCAGTTGACTGTCCGACAGCTGTTCGCCACCCCATGCCCCGATATCACTGAACCACTCTAGGGACTCCTCCGGTTCTTCAGCCGCTTCCGGAGTAATTACCCACTCATCGGCGTTGCCCATAACGACCGGGCAATCCAATCGCCGTATTCGATTCACTGCCTCGGAGGGTTCAGGACCGCCAGCCGCGACATCACCCAAGCAAACGATTCGGTCAATAGTTTCATCTTCGAGATCGCGTAACACCGCATCTAGGGCAACGGTGTTTCCGTGGATATCTGCAATAATGGCTGTTCCCATGCACTCACTCGACTGGGTGCCAAGAATAATATACTGGTCAACCAGATTAGGAGGGGGCCGTCTGGAAGCGATGTTCACTGTAAAATCGGTCAAACCCTATCAGTCTCCATCAAAACAGTGGCCTGTACAAGTCTCGCGCTGTGAGTGTAGCATGTCGTCCACAACGCATTATCGAACCGGATTGTGACAGATTTTCCAGTAGAAAGTCCGAAATTTGACGTGCGTTCGTCACTCGCGGCCCTGCGCTCGTTTCGCGTAAGCAAGCACCGAAAGCGCGATAACGATCCAGATGGGTGCGCCGAGGCGGACTGCAAATTCGGCTCGAGCACCCCACGTGGGCAAGTCCACTGGGATCGAAGCGAGGGTGACGAGTGGCGCACCGACCAGAATCGTGAGCACGAAGGTGACCTGCATGACCCAGCCGTAATCGACTCCCTCCGGAGAACTGGTCTCGACGCGTTCAGGCACGTTCGGGAGTCTCGAGGCTGCGTGCTTAAACACGACGCTTTTGGCGTCCTGACCTCCCCTGTGACCCGACCTGTTGGTCTACGTGACTCCCCAGTCTGCAACCGTGGTTGAAACTGGTGGCGGGTATCCAGTTTCATCCAGCAGTCGACACGTGACTAACAACTAACACGATCTGCTGTTACTTTTATCAGTGATCACCCATACCGGGTCGGCAACCATCGGAAAGAGACGACAGTAAACCGTACAGGGAATCGTCAAAACTGCGGGCCGTGACCGCGATCGTTCACGCAACAGAATATAGTAGCCAGTGAAACGAGTGACACATCGACCGCGACGCACGCTCGCGATCGGGTGTGCACTGACTTTCACTGGTTGCTCAAACTGTGTACTCCGCGAACGTCTCGATGCTGTGACTCGAGGCCAGCGCATTCATAAGGTTTCGAGCGAAATAGAGATAGACCTTCCCGAGACGAGCGCTATGACTGACCGCAATCTTCTGTATCTCGTTGCTCTTGCCATTGCCGCTGCGTTGGCTGTTGGTATCTCGATTTATGCGATTCGTAGCAGCCATCGTAAGGGTGACCGTGTCCGTTTGCTACTGGCGGCGATGATGGCAGTGACTGCGCTCTGGTCGGTGAGTTCGTTGTTCGCGCATCTGACTGTTAGCGAGTCGATGACGCTGTTCTGGTTCGGGCTGAGCAACGTTTCGACGTTTGCACTACCAGTGGTCTGGTTTGCCTTTGCACTCCAGTATGCAGGCTACGGCCGATATTTGACGAAACTGACAGTCGGCGGACTCCTGGCCGTTCCGGTGTTTTCACTTGGGGCGCTCGTAACCAATAGCTGGCACGGACTGTTTTTTTCGAACATTAGCGTGGTGGCGGACGGTTCGATTGTCGATTTCACACCGGGAATCGTGTACGGTACTCATCTTACGTATGCGTACGCAGTGATCGTTGCCGGCCTTGCTCTTATTACTCACTTTGCATACGTCTCGAGGAGTTTATACCGCCGGCAGGCTATCGGCATTGTCATTGCGGTCTGTGTCCCGTTGGCAGCGAACATCGCGTATACGGGAAGTGGCAGTGCACAACTGAACTGGACACCGGTGGCGTTCGCCGTCACTGGGGCGGCTATCGCCGGATCTATCTACCGGTACCAGCTACTCGATGTAATCCCAATTGCGCGCCAATCCGTCGTCGAAACGATGCGTGATGGAGTCATTGTTCTGGATTCTGATCGCCGAATCGTCGACGCCAATCCGGCGGCAGCAACGTTACTTGACCCGCCCGAAGATCGCCTCATCGGTAGTCACGCAGACACGATACACATCGGACAGGAACCGCTGACGGCAGTCCTCTCGAGCGAGGAAACAGAACGGGAAATCTGCCATGATGGGGGTCGCCGAGACGTGACGATTCGAACGACACCACTCGTCGAATCGGCCGGTGGGATGCTCATCGTCTTACAGGACGTGACCGAACGCCGACAACGAGAGCGTGAACTCGAGCGAACGAACGAGCGTCTCGACGAGTTTGCGAGCGTCGTCAGTCACGACCTGCGAAATCCGCTCAACGTGGCGTCGGGGTATCTCGATATCCTCGATGAACGCGTCGACGACGAGGCAATCGAGGTGCTGGCCACCCAACACGAGCGCATGGAGCACATTATCGACGATGCGCTGACGCTCGCCAGAGAGGGGGCAAGTGTGACCGAAACGTCAACACTGTCACTGGCAGAACTGGCCACTGCGGCCTGGACAAACGTCGAGACGGCCGACGCGACGCTCGAGATAATCGACGACCGACAGCTCGAGGGTGATCGAGGTCGGTTACTGCGGGTCTTCGAAAACCTGTTTCGCAACAGTGTCGAACACGGGTCCGACACGGCGGATACTGACTGCGCCGAGACGACGGCGTCGGATGAGAATCTCGGGGTTGCTGTCGCCGTCGGGACCACGCCGGATGGGTTCTTCGTCGTCGACGATGGGCCCGGCATTCTACTGGAGAAACGCGAAGACATCTTCGATTCGGGATATTCGACCACAGCAGAAGGAACCGGATTCGGTCTCGCCATTGTCGAACAGATCGTGGCCGCTCACGGCTGGCAGGTGGCACTCGAGGAGAGTCCGCTTTCAGCGTACGATGGTGCATGTTTCGTCGTGAAGGCCTCGGAGGTGGCGATACAGCCGCCGCCCTCGGATGAAAAACAGTGATGTTTAACCGTTAGACGACAACCCTCGAGCATGCCAACCGTTCGGGACGTTCGTGCCAAGGCGGGGAAAGAACCGATTACGATGCTCACCGCGTACGATGCGCCGACGGCGGCTATCGTCGACGGGGCCGGCGCCGACGTTATTTTGGTCGGTGATAGTCTGGGAAATACGTCACTTGGCTACGAGACGACCCTCCCGGTTACCGTCGACGACATGGCTCGACACGTCGGCGCCGTTGCTCGAGCGACCGATGACGCACTCGTCGTGGCCGATATGCCGTTTCTCTCCTTCGGCGTCGACGAAGCGGCCAGCCTCGAGAACGCGGGTCGCATGCTCAAAGAAGAGGACGCCCACGCGGTCAAACTCGAGTGTGGACCCCACACGGTCGAGTTGACCGAGCGGATGGTGCAACTCGGCATTCCCGTGATGGCGCATCTCGGGCTGACACCCCAACACGTCAACCAGTACGGCGGCTTCCCACGCCAGGGAACGGACGAGGATTCGGCACGGCGCATCCTCGAGTTAGCACAGGCGCACGAGGATGCTGGCGCGTTTTCGCTCGTGCTCGAGCACGTCCCCTCGAACGTGGCCGCCCAGGTAACTGAAGCCATTGACATCCCGACTATCGGTATCGGTGCGGGCCCGGACTGTGACGGACAGGTGCTGGTCATCGACGACGTTATCGGACTCAGTGACTGGAGCCCCTCGTTTTCGAAGCAGTTCGGGGATGTCAAGGGTGAAATGGAATCTGCCGTCGAGGGGTACGTGGACGCCGTAGAATCCGAAACGTTCCCGGCGGCGGAACACAGTTACGAGGAGTCGGATCTGGATCGAATCTATTGAGGGCGAGCCAGCAACGTACTATCGAGGACGATTCAGTGGCGTGACCGTAGCGGCCGTGGTCGCTGTTAGTTGGCTCGAGATCCCGCGAGACGATTATGAGATGTCTTCGAGGAACGAGAGAAGTGCCTGGTTGAACGCGGCCGGCTGTTCGAGCATCGCGAGATGGGCGGCGTCGGGTATCTCCTGACGGGTCCCTGCCGGGAGCTGGTCGGCCAGATACTCGTGGTAGTCCGGCGGCGTCAACTGGTCGTACTCGCCGTGGAGTGCCAGGGCAGGCACGTCGATTGTGCCGAGTTGCCCACGGACGTCGAACTCGTGGCAGGTCAGGAAATCTCGCTGTGTTACCTCGCGACCGCACTCTCTCATGGCAGCTTTCGAGAGTGCTTGCAGGCGTGGATCCGGGTCGTGGAAAAACCGGTCGGTATCGTGGAGAAAGTCAACAGCGCGTTCGAAGTTTTCCGCGAGCCAGCGACGGATATCCTCGAGGACGCCGAGTCGTGCGCCGGTTCCGGTGAGGATGGCCGCGCCGACGGGTATCTCCTCCGATCGTTCGAGTAAGATGTGCATGACTACGGCGCCACCGAGTGAGTTCCCCGCCAGAACCCGGCTGTCGGTTGCCTCGTAGACGGCGATGACGTCGTCGGCGTAGGCTGAAAGCGTCGTATACCCGGGTTCGGCGTCGATATCGTCCGACTCTCCGTGGCCGCTCAGATCGACCGCGACGACGGGATGTTTGTCCGCAATTCGATGCTGTGATTTCCAGACGGTGCTCGAGCCCCCACTGCCGTGGACGAAGCAGATCGGGGCTCCCGGAGCGTCCCGGTCGGCGTACTCGTAGGCAGTGTCACGACCGTGGTGGGAGACCGTGTGCATACCCGTCCTGACGGGAGCAAGCCCCATATACTGTCGGCTACAAATCGCCTTCTGAGGGCGACTGCTCGATCCAGGTCCGGGCTACTGTCGACCACTGTTCGTTGGAACTGCAATTCTAGTCTTGTTCGTCTATATCAACTACGTACTGCGATTCCCCGACGAAAGATTTATATATTTGAAAACCTTACCTCGAGTTAGTTATAATGAAACTCGACCAATTCGCTCGTGACGACGACCGCATCGTTCGTCAGTATCAGTACGACGATGGAACGGTGCTCGCCGTCGACTTCGGCGGCGTCGGTGCCGAGTGCTCGGTTGACGTCGTCGATGGGACGGTTATCGTCGTCGTCGGAGACGAGCAATACGAACTCGATATGCCTGTGCAGGCAAGTGACGCACAAGCGTTTATGCGAAACGGCGTCCTGACTGTCGAACTGGAGGCGTCATTATGAAACTCACCGTTAGACCACTGAAACAGAAAGACGCGGGTCGTGGACTGGCTGCGATCGACCGCGTCTCGATGCGGGAACTGGGACTCGAGAACGGCGATTACATCCTGATCGAAGGAAACGGTGACGAGCGCGCGGTCGCTCGCGTCTGGCCAGGGTATCCCGAAGACGAGGGTCGTGGCGTGATCCGTATCGACGGTCGGCTCCGCCAGGAGGCCGGCGTCGGTATCGACGACCGTGTGACCGTCGAAAAGGCGGACGTCAAACAGGCGGCTAGCGTCACGGTTGCCCTCCCACAGAACCTCCGTATTCGCGGCAACATCGGACCGCTCGTTCGTGACAAACTGAGTGGACAGGCCGTAACCGAGGGCCAGACGGTGCCGTTCTCGCTCTCGTTCGGTCCGATGGCAGGGTCAGGACAGTCCGTTCCGCTAAAAATCGCCTCGACCACGCCGGCTGGAACGGTCGTCATCACCGACTCGACCGAGATCCAGATATCGGAGACGCCCGCCGAACAGGTCAGCGCTGGTGAACAGACGGGCGCCGAGGGCGTACCGAACGTGACCTACGAGGACATCGGTGGGCTGGACGACGAACTCGATCAGGTCCGTGAGATGATCGAGTTGCCGATGCGCCACCCCGAACTGTTCCAACAACTCGGTATCGAACCACCGAAGGGTGTCTTGCTCCACGGCCCACCGGGTACCGGAAAAACGCTGATGGCGAAAGCCGTCGCCAACGAAATCGACGCCCACTTCCACACGATTTCCGGCCCGGAGATCATGTCCAAGTACTACGGCGAGTCCGAGGAACAGCTCCGTGAGGTGTTCGAGGAAGCCGAAGAGAACGCTCCCGCGATCGTCTTCATCGACGAAATCGACTCGATCGCCGCCAAACGTGAAGACGCAGGCGGCGACGTCGAACGCCGGGTCGTCGCCCAACTACTCTCGCTGATGGATGGCCTCGAGGAACGAGGCCGCGTCACCGTCATCGCGGCCACGAACCGCGTCGACGCCATCGACCCCGCGCTCCGCCGTGGCGGCCGTTTCGACCGCGAAATCGAAATCGGCGTCCCGGACAAGGACGGCCGCAAGGAAATCCTGCAGGTCCACACCCGCGGGATGCCCCTCTCGGACAGCGTCGAACTCGACCGCTATGCGGAGAACACACACGGCTTCGTCGGGGCCGACCTCGCCAGCCTGACCAAAGAGGCCGCGATGAACGCCCTTCGGCGGATCCGCCCCGAACTCGACCTCGAGCAGGAAGAGATCGACGCGGAAGTGCTCGAACAGCTACGCGTCACCGAACGGGACTTCAAGGAGGCGCTCAAGGGTATCAACCCCTCGGCGCTCCGTGAAGTGTTCGTCGAAGTACCCGACATTACCTGGAACGACGTTGGTGGGCTGTCCGACACAAAAGAGCGCCTGCGTGAGACGATCCAGTGGCCACTCGACTATCCCGGAGTGTTCGAGGCGATGGATATGCAGGCTGCAAAAGGGGTTCTCATGTACGGACCGCCGGGGACCGGGAAGACCCTGCTCGCAAAAGCCGTCGCCAACGAAGCCCAATCGAACTTCATCTCGATCAAAGGGCCAGAACTGCTGAACAAGTACGTCGGCGAATCCGAGAAAGGTGTCCGTGAGGTCTTCGAGAAGGCACGGTCGAACGCTCCGACCGTGATCTTCTTCGACGAGATCGACTCCATCGCCACCGAACGCGGGACGCGCCAGGGGGACTCCGGCGTCGGCGAACGAGTCGTTTCACAACTCCTGACCGAACTCGACGGTCTCGAGGAACTCGAGGACGTCGTCGTCATCGCGACGACCAACCGACCGGACCTGATCGATTCGGCGTTGTTGCGCCCCGGTCGACTGGACCGACACGTCCACGTGCCCGTGCCAGACGAGGAGGGCCGTGCGAAAATCTTCGAGGTCCACACGCGTAACAAGCCGTTGGCCGACGCGATCGACCTCGAGTGGCTCGCGAGCGAGACCGAGGGATACGTCGGCGCGGACATCGAAGCCGTCTGCCGTGAGGCCTCGATGGCAGCGACCCGGGAGTTCATCCGGACCGTCGACCCCGACGACATGGACGACACCGTCGGCAACGTTCGCATCAGCCGCGAACACTTCGAGGAAGCTCTCGATGAGGTGCCACCCAGCGTGACGCCCGACACCCGCGAGCGCTACGAAGAGATCGAAGAGCAGTTCCAGAAACCCGAGGCCGAAACGGGCGACGAACAGCTAGGCCGAACCTTCCAATAGGACCTTTTCCCTGCGGTTTTTCGCTCTCTTTGGTCGTTCATACCGCTTGAAAAGACCTCCACCAAAAAGCCGAGCGCGAATCGCTCGGTGAAACGCGGCGCGTCGCGCCGCGTACACTTCCCCGCTGACAATTCGGCTTTTTTCGAGATAGATGATTCTCTGCAATTGTATTCTCCCTGCAATCGCTAACTCTTCTCCCCTTACTCGAGTGTCTCCAGCACTTCCTCCGCGTGCCCCTCGGGTGAAACAGCCTCGAAGACAGCGCTAATGGTGCCGTCAGGACCTACGACGTAGGTGTTCCGGAAGACGCCATCGAACGTGTTACCGAACATGTTCTTCTCGCCGTAGGAATCGTAGGCGGCCGAGACCTCGCCGTCTTCGTCCGAAAGCAGGTCGAACTCGAGGTCGTACTCCTCGGCGAACGATGCCAGGTCATCGACGGGATCGTCGCTGATACCGACGACGGCCGCGTTTTCGCTCTCGAACGATGGGCGGGCATCGCGGAACGCACAGGCCTCGACCGTACAGCCTTCGGTGTTCGCTCGCGGATAGAAGTAGACGCTCAGGTGCTGCCCTGAAAAGTCCTCGAGACAGACAGTCTCGCCGTGTTGATTTTGCAGTGCAAAGTCGGGTGCCTCGTCGCCGATCTCGAGCATACGGGACCCTTCGTCTCGACGGTAGTAGTGATGTCGGTCGCGCTCGCGTCACTCGAGTCGCTCGGCCGCTTCCCGCTCGAGTAGCGGCGTCGCGTTCTGTTCGGGAAGTGTGACGATGTCGTCGCTTGCGAGCGTGTACTCCCGGTCGTCGATTCCGAGAATCGATCCGACGTCCTGGGTGATTTTGACCGTCGTTCGCTCGACGTCCGTACCATTGCCCGCAGGCGCATCGTCAGGTTGCGTTGAGGCGTCGTCGGCTTTCATCGTCGTGTCGTCGATACCACTTGCGGGGGGACCATCACTGGCTGACGGCTCGGGTGTCTTGCCTTCCGTGGTGTCCTCGAGCGGCCCGTTGTCGACCGGTGGCTCCTCTGGTGGTGGCGGTGGGGGCGTTTCGGTTGACGCGTTTGGCGAGGCTTCAGCAGAGGCCCCCTCGTCTACAGCGCTCGAGAAATCTCCGCCCATGGCATCGGCAACGCTTACGCCATCGGTTGGTGACTCGGCCTGGGAGTGAGAATCCGCGTTCGGTGACTCGGTGGTGACATCCACGCCGACCGAATCCTGGCCGACCTCCTCCTCGACCGGCGGCACGTCGCCGCCGTTGTCGAGTACCTCGAGCACTCGCGTTTTGTTGCCCTGGATACGCTCGACGAGGTCGTCGAACAGGTCGACTTCCTCGGCAGTGAGCCCCTCGTCGTTGGCTGCCATTCCGGCCGCGGCGAGGCTCGCCTGCTTGACGAGCTTGCCCATCCGGCGTTCGTAGATAGCTTCGACGACGTCTTTGGCCGTCTCGATTTCGTCGGTCAACTGGATAACCTCGGGAGAGGAAAACGGGTCGTCGGCGGCGTCCGCGACGCGCTCGCGCTCGGCCTCGAGGTTCGCGATGTACTCGCCGACTTCCTGGTAAAACGACGGGCGCAGGTGCTGAAGGCTATCCTTCTGGCGTTCTTTGCTCTGCACCGTGCGTAACTCGTCGAGATTCATTCTTTTTCTTTCTCCGCCCGACCGCGCGCCATGAGGAACATGGCAACGTACTCTGGGAGTGACTGGTCACCCTCCGGCACTGTAAAGATATCGCCACCGAGTTCCACCTCGCCGCCCCGTGTGACGTCGACGGTAATCTCGTGCCCGGTGAACGTTTCGGGGACGGCGTCGACCAGCGGGTCGAACGACTCGAGGTCGTCGTGGTCGATTCGACGGGTTTCGAGGGCGCTGCCGCCGTGGAGACTTCCCGGAAGGCGAATCAGCCGGTTCGTGTCAGTCGTCACCGGTTCGTCGATGGGCGCGTTGTCCCGTTCGACTGCCATCGAAGCGAATCGCTCGGCGAGTTGTGAAACCGCGGTGTGGACCGTGACGTTCCCTGTCTCGAGTTCGTCGCGGTTGGTTCGAGCGGCGTTGAGGGTCGCTTTGGCTTTGCCTTCCCCGATGCCGTCGAACGACTGGAGGCGCTCGAGGGCGTCAGCTTCCTCCAGGGCCAGTATTTCGTCGATGAAGCCCATGAAGTGGCGGTGGGTTCGACGACCCCAGCCGCCGTCGATGGCGAGGTGCCGTCGCTGGGTCGGCGTCTTGCGGCCGAGGCCCGCGACGGTTTCGGTTTCGATCAGTTCCTCGTAGTCGAGGCCGATACCGCGGACGTAATCGACGATTTCGCGTCGATGCTCGCGCTCGAGATGCTGGACCGCATCGTCACGGACGTGGACGTGATAGCCCCGGCCGCCGGAGAAGACGATCTCGAGGTCTTCGAATCCGAAATCGTCCTCGAGGAAGTCGAGCAGGCGAAAGAGGGCCTCCTTACAGGTAGCGAGCATTTCGGCGTAGGAGTCCTCGCCGAGGGTGACCCGCGGCAGGTGGTCGGCGTCGAGGTCGAAGACCAGATCGGATGTGCGCCACTCTTTTTCGCTCATCGAGTTCGCACCTGGGTCGCGATAGCGACCGACAGAGAAGTAGACGTGCTGGGGCCGTTTACGCTCGAGGAAGTCCTCGAGCGAACCTAACTCGAGGAGCGACCGGTGGCGAACCATCGTGGTTTTGGGGCCTTCCGTCCAGGGGATGTAGCCCCACTCGCGTTCGTTTGCCGAAGGGGGTGGCGTGATCTCTGTACGCCGATAGTGGTCTCGAAACCGCCCCCGAAGATAGGCTCGCGTGCGCTCCTCCATGCGTCCACGACAGTCGGGAGTACGGGCATATAGTCGTTTCCGAATGCTGGCGCGGGCGACACACTGGCCGAGCGTCTCGACGGGACGATTTCGTACGGGTTCGAAGGTGCCCCCGTGCTTGAGGGCCGTGTCGGCGCTCGAGTGTGACACTATCTACTCGATGGTATCTGTCGACTGCCAGTCCATAGCACACGGATTACCGGCGAATAAGATCCGAAATACGGTCGGTGAGTCTGGCACTCGAGCCCAGCCGGAGGTAGTAGGCGTCGCCACCGTCTTCGTAGTAGTTGTCGATGCGGCGTTTGATCTCGAAGCCGAGATGTTCGTAAAACTGGAGGGCGTTTTCGTTGGTCGTCCGAGCGTGGCAGGTGATGGTGTTGTGGTCTTCGGCGACGTGACCGACGAGTCGCTTGCCGATGCCCTGTCCGCGACACTTCGGTGAGACGGCCAGAAAGAGAATGTAGCCGTCGCGTCGGACAGCGGTAAACCCGATCAGTTCTCCTTCCTGCAGATAACAGTAGACCGTCGACCGACGATAGGCGTCGACGAAAAAGTTACGCCGCTGCTTGAGGACTCCCTCGGCCTGGCTAATCTTTTCTTTGAGTGCCCAGGCCGCGTCGACGTACTCGTCGTTTCCGGGGCCGACGACGCGACTGTCGATGTTGACGCTCACTACCACACAGTATCACTGTCACCAATATAATTCCACCGGCAGCGAGGCTCTGTGGCGCAGTTCGAATTGGACGCCTACCACCAATGTTCGCACAGAGACAAATACCGTCGTCCCCATGGTCCACCAATGGACGAGGCGCACTCACTTCCCGATGAGACGTACATTGGTCGGGTCGCACTCCGTACCGGTAGTAATCTCGACTCGATGGTCGCCTTCTACCGGACTGTCGTCGGCCTCGAGGTCATCTCTCGAAAGGGGACGTCGGCGAGTCTCGGCGTCGATGGAACGACCATACTCGTGTTGACGGCCGACGAATCGCTTTCGTCCCGGCGCGCCGAGCACGCCGGATTGTTCCACACGGCATTTTTGCTCCCGGACAGGGGGGCGCTCGGGGCGGCACTCGAGCGGATTCGCGAGAACTGGCACCTCTCTGGTGCATCCGACCACTTCGTGAGCGAAGCGCTGTATCTGCGAGACCCGGAGGGAAACGGTGTGGAAATCTATCGGGATACGCCACGGGAGTCCTGGCCGTGCCGCGACGACGGGACCGTCGAAATCGGGACGAAACCGCTCGATCTGGAGGTCATTGCAACCCACGCAGACGGGGGCGACCGCGTGCCGTCGGGGACGAAAGTCGGACACGTCCACCTCGAGGTGACCGACCTGGACCGATCTCGGCGGTTTTACGGCGATATGGTGGGCCAGACCCTCCAGACAGACCTGCCACAGGCGGCGTTTCTCGCGGCTGGCGACTACCACCATCACATCGGGCTCAACACCTGGAACGGCCGAACACAGCCGGCAGCAAAGACGCGGGGACTGGCGTGGTTCGAGTTCGTCCTGCCGGATGCGGACTCGCTCGAGGATGTCCGTCGTCGACTCGAGGCGGCCGGGAGTTCGGTCACTGACGTGCAGTCCGAAGTGTCCGTCGGTGCGGGTGAACCAGGGTTGGCCGACGGTGCGGTGGAATCTGGGACTACGGCCGACGAGATGGAATCCGGATTTGGCGTCCGCGACCCGGATAACATCGCCGTTCGGTTTCGCTCGGAAGGGTGAGGTCCCAACAACGGGATATATAGTACCCTCGAGGTGGTACGGTCGGGTATGCAGTACGAACTGCGGCCGCACACTGCCGATGTCGGCGTCGCAGCGTCGGCCGACACCCTCGAGGAGACGTTCGCGGCGTTGGCGGAAGGGCTGACGGCGGCCTCCTGGGACGGACTGGAGGCCTTCCAAGGCCCCGAAGATTCGTCGGCGCGATTCGACGTCACCGCCGTCGCCGAAAGCCGTGAAGCCCTGCTGTTCGAGTATCTCGACGAACTCATTTATCAACGGGATATCCGCCTCGAGTTACCCGTCGACAACCGAATCGAGTCTCTCGAGTGCGTCGACGAATCGGACGACTCCACAGCGGTTCCGGAGGATTCGGCAGCGACTGCGGACTCTTCGCTGTCGTCTTCGGCGGTGGCCATCGACCGCTGGCGACTCGAGGCTAGCGCTCACGGGATTTCACTCGAGTCGATCGATGCCAGAGAAATCAAAGCAATCACCTACGCGGATATGCGCCTCGAAGAAACTGATTCGGGGTGGGAGGCGTACGTCGTTTTCGACGTGTAGCGAGGGGTGACTCGGTTCGTGTTGTCGTATTTTGGCTGCCTCGAGGTGTTTTGTCGACTTCGAGAATCTGGACTATGACTACGATAGCAAAAGATACAATACTAATACTAAATTGGTTGGGCTTTAATACCAGTGTTTCACAACACCACGTCACCGGCGATCGGTATCGAGGAATCGGTCTCCAGTCGGTGCAATGCGAGAAGCACGCCCCTCGAGGTCGAGGCTGCTTCCACTTCGGACGAACGGTCACAACGTAATCGAACAGGACGGACAGAACCCTATAGTAGCAATTGAAACGATTGACACACCTACCGCGATGCTGCCTTGCGATAGAGTGTGCAATGACTTTCAATAGCTACTATAGTTACAACGTAACCGAACAGGACTGACAAAGCCCTATGAGTCTCGCGGGTGAAGCCTCACATATGACCGAAACGTTCGACGCCGACGGGATCACTCTCGAGCGAGTCCGTGAGTTCGTGTGGGAGATGCCGCAGACCGGTGATATGGGGGTGCCGGCGCGCGTCCTCGCGAGCGAGGCGTTACTCGAGGAAATCAGCCAGGACCGGACACTCGAGCAGTTGCGAAACGCGACGCATCTGCCGGGGATGACCAAACACGCCATCTGTATGCCAGACGGTCACCAGGGGTACGGCTTCCCGGTCGGGGGCGTGGGGGCAATCGATGCGGAGAACGGGTGTATCTCACCCGGATCGATCGGCTACGACATCAACTGTGGCGTCCGGATGATGCGGACGAACCTCACGTACGAGGACCTACAGGGTCGCGAACGCGACCTCGTGAACGCGCTCTTCGAAGCGATTCCGTCGGGTCTCGGCGGTGGGGGTGTCGTCGAGACCGATGTCGACACCGTGGAGGCGATTCTCGAGCGCGGTGTCGACTGGGCGCTCGAGCACGGCTATGCCGTCGAAGACGACCTGTTACACTGTGAAGACGAAGGCGTCCGGGCGGGTGCCGACGCGTCGAAGGTGAGCGAGAAGGCCAAAAACCGCGGGAAAAATCAGATCGGTTCACTGGGTTCGGGCAACCACTTTCTCGAGGTTCAGCGGGTGACCGATATCTTCGATGCCGAGGTCGGGGATGCCTTCGGCCTCGACGCAGATCAGATCGTCGTCCTCATCCACTGTGGTTCTCGCGGGCTGGGTCACCAGACCTGTAACGATTACTTGCGAAAGATCGAACGCCACCACAGCGGCCTGCTGAACCAGTTGCCCGACAAGGAACTCGCGGCAGCACCCGCGGGCTCGCAACTGGCCGAGGAGTATTACGCGGCGATGAACGCCACGATCAACTTCGCGTGGGTCAACCGACAGCTCATCATGCACCGAACTCGAGAGGTGTTTGCAGACGTGTTCGACCGCTCGTGGGAGTCCATGGAGATGGAGCTCCTGTACGACGTCGCACACAACATCGGGAAAAAAGAGCGACACACCGTCGACGGCGAAGAGCGGGACCTGTTCGTCCATCGAAAAGGGGCGACGAGAGCGTTCCCGGCCGGCCATCCCGACGTCCCACGGAGCTACCGCGACGTCGGCCAGCCCGTCATCATCCCGGGCAGCATGGGTGCTGGCAGCTACGTCCTCCGAGGTGGCGAGCATTCGATGGACGTCAGCTTCGGGTCGACGGCCCACGGCGCTGGCCGACTCATGAGCCGGACGCAGGCCAAACAGGAGTACTGGGGCGAAACCGTTCAGGCCGAACTCGAGGACACCCAGCAGGTGTTCGTCAAAGCCCAGTCGGGAGCCACGGTCGCGGAGGAAGCCCCTGGCGTCTACAAGGACGTCGACGAAGTCGTTCGGGTGTCCGACGCGCTCGGTATCGGAGACAAAGTCGCCCGGACGTTCCCGGTGTGCAACATCAAGGGGTGACGCGTCCTCGCACCGCTCAAATGCCTCGTCGACCTCGAGACAGGACTGTTCACACTTGAGACAGCGGCGGGGCGTGCCAACCATACTCGAGCCGAGGTAGCTCTCGTGGTCGATTTAGGGTGATGACTGGAGATTTAGGGAGGTGACTCGAGCCTGTGCGGGTTCCCTCGGGCCGCTTCGAGCCCTGGGATGGCGCTGGAAGCGTGCTCAATCACTGATTCGGAACGGACTCTCATCGTCCTCAGATCCGTCCTCGTCCTCGAGATAGGGCTTTCGGGCCGTAATCGTCACTTCGGCCTCCGGGGCGTCCTCGTCGACCCATGGGCTATCGTAACTCGAGAGTTCGAGCCCGGTGACCTCCCAGCCGGCGGATTCGATCAACTCGACCAGTTCGCGCTGATCAGTCAGCATTTCTCGGTCCATATCCAGAGAAGTGTCTCGAGCGAGGTAGTGGTTACTCACAGCGTGGCCACTGAGTGAGCAGCGGCCCAGACTGTCTTCGAACCCGAAAGATGAAACCAAAAATGGTTTCACAAACCCGTCTTCGACCCTCGAGTTTAAGCGGATTCGAACGATACTGCATCATATGCTTGCCGACGAGTTCGGGCGCGAGGTCACCGGGGTACGCATCTCGCTCACCGATCGGTGCAATTTCGATTGTATTTACTGTCACAACGAGGGGCTGGGTGACACCCGTGGGCCGATGGATCCACAGGACGACGAGATGGAAACCGACGACGTCGTCCGTTTTCTCGAGGTTGCCGAGGAGTTCGACATCAACGCGGTCAAGTTCACGGGTGGTGAACCGATGCTCCGCCAGGACCTCGAGGAGATTATCGAGCGGACGCCCGACTCGATGGAGGTGTCGCTGACGACGAACGGCACCTTCCTCCCCGGGCGCGCCGAGGATCTGGTCGAGGCGGGCCTCGACCGGGTAAACGTTTCTCAGGACGCCCTCGACCCGGAAGCGTTCGCCGCAGTGACCAAAAGCGGTGCCTACGACAAGGTTATCGAGGGCGTGGAGGCAGCGCTTGCTGCCGGTCTCGATCCGGTCAAACTCAACATGGTCGTCTTCGAACACACTGCGGGCTACGTCCCGAAGATGGTCGATCACGTCGCCGAAAACGAGGGATTACAGCTCCAGTTGATCGAATACATGCCCGAACTCACTGGCAAACCGGAATGGAACGTCGACATCGAGCGCGTCCACGACTGGTTGGCCGAACAGGCCGACGAAATCGAACACCGGGAGATGCACGACCGCAAACGCTACTGGATCAGTGCCGACGGCTCGAGTGGGGAATCCGTTAGTGAACCGAGCAACGAGCGGCGCGGCATGGTGGAAATCGTCGACCCCGTCGAAAATCCGACGTTCTGCGCGAACTGTCACCGCGTTCGGGTAACTCACCAGGGCTATCTCAAGGGCTGTCTGAACCGCAACGACGACCTCCGACCGATGGGTGAGATGACCAAACCCGAAATCCGCGAGGCGTTCCGGGAGGTCGTCGCCAACCGCGTCCCCTACTACGGCGAGTACATGGTCCGCAACGGCAACGGGGAATGGGAACTCAACGAGGAGTATATCGGCGTCTGAATTTGGATCGAGTATTCGCTATTCTTTGCCCGCTCGAGTGTTCATACGGTTTACTGTCGTCTCTTCCCGGTGATTGCCCATACCGGGTCGGCAATCGCCGGGAAAAAATTACAGCAGACCGTATCAGTCTGTGATCGAACCGGGCACACGCCAATCAGGACATATCTTCTCTGTTGGAACCCTCATCACGGAAATCCATTTCCATCATCATACTTAATGCGTGCTCCTTGTTCTCACATAACAGGAAACTACGCTGCATTTTTCCCAGAAAATATCATTTATATATGTGTGAGGGACAATGAACGAATTGTACAACAGACGGACAGTCTTACAAAGTGGGGGAATCGGTGCCACAGCACTCATCGCTGGGTGCTTAGATGACGTTGGTCTCGGTGACGAGCCCGGTGACGAAACCTACTACATCGTCGCCTATCATTGGGGGTTTGCTGCGTTCGACGAAGATGGAACTGAACACGAGTTAATCGAAGTCCCAGAGGGAACCGAGCTAACCATCGTCGCGATCAACGATCATGCAAGCGACGCGTTCGGAGATCTACCTGAGCCTGTTGAAACGATACTCGAGGACTTTGATGCGCTGGAACGGACGAAACAGCACGTCGAGGATGGGACTATTCCTGAACCTGAGGACGCTACGATTGAGGAAGTATACGAAGAGGCTCACGACCACGCTCACAATGGCCACGATGACGATGGCCACGATGACGATGGCCACGATGAGAACGAGTTAACGATGTTGGATCACGAGCTGATCATACCTGGACACGACGTCGAAATGATGGTGTTGAGCACCGCAGACGAACCTGTCCAGACGTCGTTCGTCACCGACGAAACCGGAACGTTCGATTTCGTCTGTACCCATGACTGTGGATACGGCCATCCGTACATGGTTCGGGAGATGCTACAAGTCGAATAACTCTCTATACACTGAGGGGCTAGCGCTGAAAAACTGACGAAACCCCGACTTCAGCTTACTACCTCTTCCTTTTAGAATGAGAGGGAGAAGAATTGGCCAGCTGGGACAGAGACAAACACATTGACAACAATTCTCGATCCAATAAAAACTCACCTGAAAGAAAAATTGACTGGGAAATAATGAGATTCACTACCTTGTTCACCAGTACTGACCGATTACTCCCCATCGTAGATTCTCTCTCAGTCGTGGGCGTAGTCACACTGTGTATTCAGCATGTGGATTGTGTGTGTACAAAAGGATTCTAACAGACCTGGCATATCCCAGTGCGGGGGCAGGCCGTTTTCAGGCGGCTTCCGGTCGACTCGAGCGAAGCCCGGCGATCAAAAAGACGACGGCCAGGATCAGGAGGACGACGACGCCGAGGGAGTAGCCGGCTCCGCTGAAGACGAACACGCCGTAGCCGACCGTCGCCGAGAGGAGACCGACGGCGAGACTCGTGACGATGTGGGCGGACTCGAGCCGCCCGGTGACGGTCTCGCGACCGAGTTGTTCCCCGAGTTCGACGGCGCTGTTGGCGAGATCCCAGGCTAGCAGTGTGCCGACAGCACCGATGACGCTCGCTTCGGGGGAGAGACCCTGTAACCCGCCGAGGACGACACTGATAAAGAGGATGCCTCCTCCGAGATCGACGCCGAGTCGAACCCCGCGATGGAGTCCCAGCGCGAGCAGGCCGAGCCCGACCAGGCCGAACAGCCCGCCGGCCGGTGAACCGGAGCCGATGACGACCAGTGTGCCGAGCGCCGCGGTGATCGATGCGGCCGTGTTTCGCCGGGTGGGTTTTCGGGTCAGCTCCATCATCGGGAATCACCGCTGTTGGCGCGGGCAACGGCTTCGTCTATCGACTGCTCGGCCGTCCAATCGATGACGGGAATGCCGGCTCGCTGGAGGTCGAATCGCCGGATTCGACGGCCGACTCGAGCGAGCTGTTGACTCGTCGTGCGTTCTGCCGTCGGGTCCGGGCTGATAACGGTCACAGCGTGACCACGGGCACCGAGCCGTCGGGCGATACGGACGCTGGCATCGTCACACAGCGGCGTAAAGAGGACGACCTGCGTCTCGGAGGTGAGTCGCTGGCGGATGAGTCGAAGCTGTGGGTGCCACTGGGTTCGACCGTTGGGCGGGACCGTCGAGAACTGCGGGTGTGAAGACAGCAGCGACCGTAGCTGCCCACGATGGTGTTGGCCCGAGGACGGCGCGAGCCAGCAGGTGTTTCGCAAGTCGAGTTTTCGGTCACCGGTCCGGTCGACTGGGCCGAGCGCCGCCAGCCCGACCGTGTCGCCGGTGTCGAGCAACGATGCGGCGATGCGTCCGGCAGCTTCGACCGAGCGGTCGACGGCGTGTGGAGCATCCGGCTCCGGTGCCAGATACGACGATTTGCGAGCGTCGATCAGGATGACGACGCGGGCCGCTCGTTCCTCGTGGAACTGGAGGGTGGCGAGTTCGCCGGAGCGGGCGTGACGGTTCCAGTCGATGCGGTTGAGCGGGTCGTTTCGCTGGTACTCACGAATGGAGTGGAACTGCATACCTTCGCCGGCGTCAGCCGTCGTCAACTGCCCGGAGAAAGCGGCGGCTGCGGGCTGTAACGGGACCTGCGTTGCGAGCGGCTTCAGCGTTGGTTCTGCCGTCATCGTCGTTTCCACGCCGAGATAGTATTCTTTCTCGCTCGCTCGAGAGAGGTCTCTCGTCAAGATCACGGCCGGATCGAACGTGTGTGTCCCTCGTCTCGCGGTGACCGTGTACTCGAGGTCGACAGACTCCTCGGGGCGAAGCGCGGTGCCGATGCGGGCGGAGCCGTCGGTGATGGCGAGGCCTGCCGGGACGCCGTCGATGATTCGAAGGTCCGCTAACAACCGGCCCGAGTCGTTCGTGATGGTGACGGTGACGTCGACCTCCTCACCCGGCTCCGGTTGCTCGTCGCTGAGGGTTCGCTCGAGCGAGAGCGTCGGTTCGGGAACCGATTGGATGTGGGCGAAGCCGGCGTAACCCGCGGCAACGACGCCGGCGAGGACGACGCTCGGTGATTCGGCAACCGCGCCCAGCCCAACTGCAAGCAGTGCGAGTCCACCGACGCCGGTCCAGTAGCCCGTATCGCGAACTGCGGTGAGGTGGAGCCCGGTCGTGGATGCCGCCGTGGTTCGGGGGACGACGTTCTCGAGGGTTTCTGCGTCCGACTGTGGAATCGACTCCGGTGCAGCCGCCTCGAGACCGGTGTAGCCGATGGCGGCGATTGCTGCGGTCGTTCGCCGGACGTCCGAGCGAAAGCTGCTTTCCCTGTCCAGTACCGCCGCAAGTCGACTTCGTATCGGTCGGCCGGGGGCCTCGAGTTCGGGTGAGAGGAAGGCCGCGACGCGCTCGTCGCTCGTCCACTCGCCGGTTTCAATCTGGTGCTTTGCTGCTTCCTCTGAGAGTCCTTCGAACCGAGTGAGGACAGCCACTGCGGCACCCTGCAACCCTTCGAGGACCTGTCTCGAGCCAGTAGCGAAGGTGTACGTGTCCGTGCGGAACTGGTTGATCGTCTCGGAGAAGTTCGCCCCCGGAACGGGAACCGTCGTTCGGTGTTCGGGGTCTGTGGTCTCGGCGGTTTCAACCGCTCGGCGTCGCCGAGCGAAACCGTTCAGTGCTGCGCCGATGGCGACGAGGCCGACTGCGGCCACGAAGCCTTGTGTGACGTTGAGGTCGGTCACCCCGACGAGAATCGAGAGCGCAGCCAGGAGAATCGCGACGCCCACGAGCAGTGGGATTCGCTTGACGTTCACCACCCGCCACCTCCCGTCTCGGCGTTCGTTCTCCATCCGTCACGTACGCTCATCCATCTGACCTCCGTCCGTCACTTTCGTCCATCTCTTTACCGTTTCCGTAGGTCGCTTCGATCTCCCTGAGAATCGAGACGGCACGCTGTTCCCGTTCGTCGGTCGTCTCCTCGTGGCCGTATCGAACGTCCTGGAACAGTTCCGTTAGTTCGTCAACGTGCTCGCGAGCGAGCCCAGCCTCGATGGCTGCGTCGGCGAATTCACCGGGCGTCGTCGTTTCGGGTCGATCGACTTCGAGGCCCTCGGTCATCTCTCGCCAGGCCCGGTACACCTCGTTATCGAGGGCACTCGAGTTCGCGTCGTCGATTCGGTCGGCGGCCCGTCCGGCAGCGCTGGCAACGGCGAGTTGATCGCTCGTGGGTTCGGCGTCGACCGCCGATTCGGTGTTCGATTCTTTCCCGCCTGGTGACCGGTTACTCAGGAGCAAGCCCGCGATAAAGATGAACGCGAGCAAGCCAACGGCGGCCAGAATTGGTGGGACCTGATTGTCCGTTTCGCGTTCGGTATCGGCGCCGCCTTCCCCTCCGCCGACCTCGGGCGTTTCGTTGACGGTTTCGTTGGGTGCCCCGCCGAGTTCGGGACCACTTCCGAACTGGAGGAGTAGGTAGACGACGGCGATGATGATCGTACTGGCGAGTAAGATCACGGCCCCGGCTTTGACGGCTTCCCGCCTGAAATACAGTAGATACCAGACCAGTGCGATGCCGGCGATGGCGACCAGGGCGTACAGAAGATATTCGAAGAACGTTGGGAGTTCGCCGCTCGGTGGTTCGTCCATCTCGGTTTCCGGAACCTGCTCTCCGGGACCGGGTTCATCAGCAGGTCCGGTGCCGGGGCTTCCGGTGGGGTCGGCTGGATCGGCAATGGTCGCTGCGATGAAACCGATCGAGACGATCACTGCGAGGGCAACCGCAATTCGAACGAGCGTGTCCGTGGAAGGCACCAATTGACCGTCGTTTCTGGCTACCGACTAATAAGTCCGTGTATTCTGTTTGTCAACACGACTCGTTCCGCGCGCTTTCGGGCGGTCTCTATCGTTGCCCTTAAGTACTGTCCCCGGGAAAGTGAGCGTGCAATACACTGCAGGGGATGCGTCCCCGAGTCTGTATAGGCGACATTGACCACGGTGTCGTGGTAGCCAAGCGGCCCAAGGCGCATGGTTGCTAACCATGTGGCGTCAAGCCTCCGGGGTTCGAATCCCCGCCACGACGTCGATTGCGTGACCGCAGCTATCAGTCACTGGTGACTGCTGTTACGTTTGCATCGCAAACCGACCACACACTAGAAACCATATATGAGCGAGGAAACACCTCAAGACCAAGCCGAGGACGACGACCTTCAGTACTTCGTCCGCATCGGGCAGACCGACCTCGACGGGACGAAATCCGTCGAACGGTCGCTCTCGGAGATGAACGGGATCGGTCGACGAACCGCCCGACTCATCGCCGACGAAGCCGGCGTCGACAGAACAGCGACGTTCGGTGCGCTCGAGCAAGAGACGATCGACGAAGTCGTCGCCGCCGTAGAGAACTACGCCGAAACAGTCCCTGGTTGGCTCACCAACCGCCAGAACGACTTTTACACCGGCGAGAACAGCCACCAGACCGGAAACGACCTTCAGCTGGCCCGCCAGCACGACATCAACCGGATGAAGATGATCGACTCCTACAAGGGCGTGCGCCACAAGCGCGGCCAGAAGGTCCGCGGTCAGCGAACCAAATCTACCGGCCGTACGGAAGGGACCATCGGCGTCAACGTCGAGGAACTCCGCGAGGAAGCTGCCGAGGAAGCAGCAGAGGGTGACGAATAATGCCACTCGGATCCAACACCAAACAGTACGAGACGCCGAATCACCCCTATCAGGGTGAACGTATCTCGAGCGAGCACTCGCTGCTCGACCGATACGGTCTCAAAAACAAAGAAGAACTCTGGCGTGCCCAGTCCGAACTGCGTTCGTACCGACGCGAGGCTCGTGACCTGCTCGCCCAGGAACAGGACGACCCCGCCGTCATCACCCGGACCGAGGAGTTCCTCGGTCGACTCAAACGCGTCGGCATTCTCGACGAAGCCGACGGACTCGGCGACGTCCTGGCGCTCGAACCCGAAGACGTGCTCGAGCGCCGTCTCCAGACGGTCGCCTATCGGAAAGGACTGGCACACACGCCACAGCAGGCGCGCCAGTTCATCACCCACGGCCACATCGTCCTCGACGGACAGCGCCAGCGCGTCCCGTCGTACGTCGTCGACGTCGACGAGGAGGACCTGGTCGCGTTCGACGAGAACAGTCCGTTTGCGGACGAACTCCACCCAGAACGAGCGGAGGGACAATAACATGGCAGACGACAAATGGGGCGTTGCCCACGTACACGCATCGTTTAACAACACCATCATGACCGTGACCGACCTCACGGGCGCCGAAACGATCGCCAAGTCCTCCGGTGGGACGGCGGTCAAACAGAACCGCGACGAAGCGTCGCCGTACGCGGCCATGCAGATGGCCGAGTCGATCGCCGAAGAGGTCAAAGCGGCCGGCATCACCGGCCTGCACGTCCGCGTTCGTGGCCCCGGCGGAAACCTGCAGAAATCCCCCGGCCCCGGCGCACAGGCGACGATTCGCGCGCTCGCCCGCTCGGGCATCGAAATCGGTCGCATCGAAGACGTGACCCCGATTCCACACGACGGGTCGCGCGCACCGAAAGGCAAGGGCGGCTTCTAGATCATGACAGAAGCATACGACGTCGAGTTCGTCGAACGCGGGGACCGGAACATCCGGTTTCTCGTCCGTGGCGTCACGCCAGCGTTCGCCAACGGCATCCGGCGAGCGATGGTCGCTGACGTCCCCACGATGGCGATCGACGAAGTCCGCTTCATCGAGAACTCGTCGGTGATGTTCGACGAGCAACTCGCGCTCAGGCTCGGACTCGTCCCCCTGACGACCCCGCCGGAAGGCGAGTTCGCCGAGGACGACGTCGTGACGCTCTCGATCGACGTCGAAGGGCCGGGAACGGCCTACTCGGGCGACCTCGTCTCGAGTGACGATCTCGTCCGTCCGGCCGACGAGAACGTGCCGATCATCAAACTCAAAGACGGTCAGCGACTCGAGGCCGAAGCAGATGCCGTCCTCGACCGTGGAAAGGACCACGCCAAACACCAGGGCGGCGTGGCCGTCGGCTACCGACACCTCCAGCGTGTCACCGTCGGCGAGGACATCTCGGAGTTCGAAGAGCAGGAGACGCAGATCATTCGTGGCGTCATAGAAGAGGGTGCGGCGGAAGCCGCAGAAACGTCGAGCGGCGACGAGCCGCGAGACGGCGACCTCGTTCTCACGAGCGAGTTCGACCACGACCTCTCCGAGCGATATCCCGGCAAAGAAGTTCACGTCGAAGACGTGCCCAACGCCTTCGTGTTCCACGTCGAGACCGACGGCTCGTTCGACGCGAGCGACCTCGTGACGCGCGCGGTCGACACCATCGATTCACGAGCCGCCGACCTCGAGGAAGCCGTCCAGCTGTAACGTAACGATACCAACACACGATCAAATCATGACCCATCGCCCGACACACACCGTTTCGATGCCGCCGGCCGCCAGCGCCGACACCGACGAGACTGGCGTCCGAGCGGCTGTTCAAATCGAAAGGGGTTTTACGTGGCGACGGGTACGGGGAAGTGCGAGCAGGGATAGCCAAGTCAGGCCAACGGCGCAGCGTTCAGGGCGCTGTCTCGTAGGAGTCCGCAGGTTCAAATCCTGCTCCCTGCATCACTTCTCCGATCTGTCGAGACGGACCTCACCGACTCGAGCATCAGCTATCAGCCGAGGCGAGCGCTCGTCTCGTGTCGCTGGTCGCTCGAGGTTCGTGACTCCGTCTCGCATTCTTGTTCCCCAATTTGGAGGAAACCAATGAGTACAAAGACCAATCCGAGACTTACCGATCTCATCGCCGAGTTGAAGTCTACGTCCCGCGAGCGGGACGCAGCCGTCTGGCGAGATATCGCAGACCGTCTCGAGAAACCCCGGCGTAACCACGCAGAGGTCAACCTGGGGCGTATCGAGCGCTATGCGAGAGAAGAAGAGACCGTCGTCGTCCCCGGCAAGGTGCTGGGGTCCGGCGCACTACGAAAGAACGTCACCGTCGCCGCCGTCGACTTTTCGTCCTCGGCGGAGACGAAAATCGAACAGGTCGGCGAATCCGTTCGACTCGAGCAGTTGCTCGAAGAGAACCCCGACGGTTCGAACGTCCGGGTGATCGCCTGATGTCCGTCGCCGAATACGACGCCGACATCGTCGTCGACGCCCGTGACTGTATCCTTGGCCGCGTCGCTAGCGAGGTCGCTCAGCGCGCACTCGATGGCGAGGCTGTTGCCATCGTCAACGCCGAAGGTGCCGTCATCACCGGCGACAAAACCGACGTGTTCGACACCTTCCGAACGCGCATTCAGCTGGGTTCGGACAACGGTCCGTACTACCCACGGCGTCCGGACGCCATCCTGAAACGCTCCGTTCGTGGCATGTTGCCGTACAAAAAGCCACGCGGACGAGAAGCACTCGAGAACGTTCGCGTCTACGTCGGCAATCCGTACGAGGGCGACGAAGACCGTGAAGCCGAAGTTCTCGAGGGCACGTCACTGGACCGACTCTCGAACATCCGCTTCGTCCACCTGCACGAAGTTTCCGAACAGCTAGGTGCTAACGTCACATGGTAACGAACACGAGTGGAAAGAAGAAGACGGCCGTCGCCCGTGCAACCGTTCGCGAGGGTGAAGGCCGAGTCCGAATCAACTCCCAACCGGTCGAACTGGTCGAACCCGAGATGTCGCGTCTGAAGATGCTCGAGCCGTTCCGCATCGCAGGCGACGACCTCCGAGACGGGATCGACGTCGACGTTCGCGTCGAGGGTGGCGGTGTCAGTGGGCAGGCAAACGCCGTCCGCACCGCCATCGCTCGCGGGATCGTCCAGCATACGAACGACGCCGAACTCCGCGATGCGTATATGGAGTTCGACCGTTCGCTGCTGGTCAACGACGTCCGCCAGTCCGAGCCCAAAAAGTGGGGCGGACCCGGTGCACGGGCCCGCTACCAGAAATCCTACCGTTGAGGTGATCAGGATATGATGGTACCGGTCCGGTGTTTCACGTGCGGTAACGTCGTCGGCGAACACTGGGAGGAGTTCGACGAACGAGCAAACCAGGGCGAGGAGGACCCACAGGAAGTCCTCGACGAGCTCGGTGTCGATCGGTTCTGCTGTCGACGAATGCTCGTCAGCCACACTGACCTCGTCGACGTCGTTTCACCCTACCAGTAAGCATGCAAGAACAACGCCACAATCGATACGAAAAAGCACGCATCCTCGGCGCTCGAGCGCTGCAAATCTCTTACGGTGCGCCGGTGTTGACGCCGACTGACCAGACGGAGCCGATCCTGATCGCCGCCGAGGAGTACGATGCAGGTGTGCTGCCGTTCACGGTGTATCGGGGGTCAAAATGACGCTGATAACCGACGTTCGGCTGCGCGAAGTCCTCGATTCCCGGGGTAACCCGACGGTCGAGGCCGACGTACTGACCGAAAGCGGCGGATTCGGTCGCGCCGCTGCCCCTTCGGGGGCGAGTACCGGTGAGTACGAGGCGATCGAACGTGAGCCGTCGGCAGCGATTGCCGCGGCTCGTAAACACGCGGTTCCTCGGCTTGTCGGTGAGGCCTTTGCGGGGAACCAGCGCGAAGTCGACGGAATCTTGCGGGCTGCAGATGGCACTCAGGACTTTTCGGAAATTGGGGCCAACAGCGCGGTCGCGATTTCCATGGCGGCGGCGAAAGCGGGGGCAGACGTCCTCGGTGCGCCGCTGTTTCAGCACCTCGGTGGGACGTTCCGCGGCCAGAACTTCCCGGTGCCGCTCGGAAACGTCATCGGCGGTGGCGAACACGCTGCCGACGCGACGGACATTCAGGAGTTCCTGTCCGCACCCGTCGGCGCGCCAAGCGTCGCCGACGCGGTGTTTGCCAACGCGGCGGTGCACGCAACGGTTTCCGAGTTGCTCCACGAGCGCGACGTCCCCGCGGGCAAGGGTGACGAGGGCGCGTGGGCCCCATCGATCGACGATGCGGAGGCCTTCGAAATCGTCGAAGAGGCCGTCTCGACCGTCGAAAACGAGGTCGGCTTCGAGATTCGATTCGGACTCGACGTTGCCGCTGCGGAGATGTACGACGACGAGTCGGAAACCTACGAGTACAGCGACACCAGTCGGGACACCGACCAGCAAATCGCCTACATCGCAGACCTCGTCGAGGAGTACGAACTCGTCTACGTCGAGGACCCACTCGACGAGAACGATTACGACGCCTTCGCGACGCTGACCGAGGAGGTCGGTGATCAGACGCTCGTCTGTGGCGACGACCTGTTCGTGACCAACACGGAGCGACTGGCCGACGGAATCGAACGAGGCGCGGCAAACAGCATCCTGATCAAGCCGAACCAGATCGGAACGCTTACCGATGCCTTCGACGCGATCGAACTCGCCCGCGAAAACGGCTACGAGTCGATCGTCTCTCATCGTTCGGGCGAGACCGAAGATACGACGATCGCACACCTCGCTGTGGCGACCGACGTGCCGTTCATCAAGACGGGCGCGGTCGGCGGCGAGCGAACCGCCAAGCTCAACGAGCTTATCCGAATTGCAGACGATGCGACATGACTGAGGAAAACGCACAACAGGACGGACTCGACGCCGCCGAAGAGGCGATCGACGAGGAGCCAGCCGAAGGGGCTGGACCCGCCGCCGAACCCGCCGAGGACGTCGAGCCAGTAGACGAACAGCCCGCCGCAGCCGAGGAGGCCGCGGACGAACCAGCCGGACCGACCCTCGACGACGACGTAATGTCCGACGAGGAAGCCGACTTGCTCATCCCCGTCGAAGACTACCTCGGCGCCGGTGTGCACATCGGAACCCAGCAAAAGACCAAGGACATGGAGCGGTTCATCCACCGCGTCCGAACCGATGGTCTGTACGTACTGGACGTTTCGAAGACCGACGGCCGTATCCGAACGGCTGCGGACTTCCTGGCGAACTACGCACCCGAACAGATTCTGGTCACCTCGAGTCGCCAGTACGGTCGCTTCCCAGCGGAGAAGTTCGCGGAAGCGGTCGGTGCGCGTGCCCGCACGGGTCGGTTCATCCCCGGTACGCTGACCAACCCAAAATACGACGGCTACATCGAACCCGACGTCGTCGTCGTCACGGACCCGATCGGTGACGCCCAGGCTGTCAAAGAGGCGATCACGGTCGGCATTCCGGTTATCGCGATGTGTGACTCGAACAACCAGACGAGCAACGTCGACCTCGTCGTCCCGACGAACAACAAAGGTCGAAAAGCGCTTTCTGTCGTCTACTGGTTGCTCGCAAACGAGGTTCTCGACCGCCGTGGCGCCGAGCCAAGCTACGCGCTCGACGACTTCGAGAGTCTGGTCTAACGCGGCAGTTGTCGGTTCGTTTCTCGAGTTTTATGCGTTAGTCTCAGAGCGCCAGTGATGTCACCGCGATGGCGATAGAGACGGTTTACTGTCGATTTTCCATACCGGCTCGGCAATCATCGGAAAAAGGGTGCGGGAAGCCGTATAACTGGCGTCGGGTGCGAGAAGATAGGTATTAAGCGTCGTCGTGCGAACGCCCCTACATGGCAGTTTCGAGCGCTCCCGGGAAGGTGTATCTCTTTGGGGAGCACGCAGTCGTCTACGGCGAGCCGGCGGTGCCCTGTGCCATCGAGCGACGGGCGACCGTGACGGTCGAGCGACGGGACGACGACGCACTTCGCGTACAGGCAGACGACCTCAGTTTGGATGGCTTTACCGTCGAGTACGGCGGTCCCCGTGACGGACATCCGGACATCGACGTCCCACAGCCGCTCATCAGGGCGGCGATGGGATACGTCGACGGAGCCATCGAACAGGTGCGCGACGTTACCGGCGAGACAGACGTCGGGTTCGACGTCACCATCGAGAGCGAGATTCCGCTGGGAGCCGGCCTCGGCTCCTCGGCTGCAGTCGTGGTCGCGGCTATCGACGCCGCGACGCGCGAGCTGGGTTTGACCCTCGAGACCGATGAACTGGCAGACAGGGCGTTTCAGACGGAGTACGCCGTCCAGGAGGGACAGGCATCACGCGCAGATACGTTCTGTTCGGCGACGGGCGGTGCGGTCCGCGTCGAGGGTGAGGACTGTCGCTCGCTCGAGGCCCCGTCGCTACCGTTCGTAATCGGGTTCGACGGTGGTGCTGGCGAGACGGGCGAACTCGTCGCAGGCGTGCGGTCGCTGCGCGAGGAGTACGACTTCGCAGCCCAGACGGTCGAGACGATCGGCGACCTCGTCCGAGAGGGTGAAGCGGCGCTCGAAGCGGGCGATATCGAGGAAATTGGCCGATTGATGAACTTCAACCACGGTCTCCTCTCGGCACTGGGCGTTTCGGCGCGCACGCTCGAGACGATGGTCTGGGCGGCCCGCGATGCAGGTGCGGTTGGGGCCAAGTTGACGGGTGCAGGTGGTGGTGGTTGTATCGTCGCGCTCGATCCGACGCCGGAAACTGAGACAGCGCTTCGGTTTACGCCTGGGTGTGAGGACGCGTTTCGGGCCGAACTCGCCGAAGAGGGGGTGAAACGGCTCGAATGACGACCGTCCTCAAACTCGGTGGGAGCGTCATTACGGACAAAGACCGTGAGGAAACGCTCGACGGAGCGGCACTGGAGGCGGCTGCGACGGCTGTCGGCTCCGCTCTCGACGGATCGGCCCGTTCGCCCGGTCAATCGACTCCAGAGCTGGTCATCGTCCACGGCGGCGGGAGTTTCGGGCACGTCAACGCGAGCGAACACGGAGTGAGTACGACGCGTGGCTCCCACGACATCGGTGCCGTCCACGCGATTCACGGCGCGATGAAGACGCTCAACCGATTCGTCCTCGACCGCTTGCTCGAGCAGGGGGTTCGAGCGGTGCCCGTCCACCCGTTTTCGCTGGCCGCTCGCGATGGCGATGGCACGCTCACACTGCCCAGTGAACCGGTCGAGACGCTCCTCACAGAGGGGTTCGTTCCGGTATTACACGGCGACGTAGTCGCCCAGCGCGATGCGGGCGTGACGATCATCAGTGGCGACGAACTCGTGACCGAACTGACGACGCGCCTGGATGCTGACCACGTCGGTCTGTGTTCGACTGTGCCGGGCGTGCTGGATGGCGACGGAGCGGTCGTCGACCGGATCGACGCTTACGAGGACGTCGCAGCCGTTCTGGGGGCCAGCGAGTCGACGGACGTAACCGGTGGGATGGCCGCGAAGGTGCAGGCACTTCTCGCGCTCGAGGCCGAAGCATCGATTTTCGGCCTCGAGGCGCTGCCGGCGTTTCTGGAGGGCGAATCGCCAGGGACGACGATTGCTCGAGAATAAGTTCGGGGTCCTGCGTTTCGGCGCGTAGGTGATTACTCCTCTTCGCCCATCGCGTCGTCGGGCGGGGAACCGACCGTCCCGCGCTCGAGCACCTCGCCGGTTTCGGCGTGTCGTGTCGCGAGTTCGACGTACGTGTCAGCAGCGGCCCCCCAGGCGTCGGTTTCGAGTTCCTTTTTCACCCTCGCGGGAGCGCCCAGGACGAGCACCGACTCCGGGACGGCGGTTCCTTCGGTAACGACGCTGTTGGCTCCAACGATGCTACGCTCGCCGATGGTCGACCGGTCGAGGACGATTGCGCCCATGCCAACCAGCGCCCGTTCTTCGACGGTCGCGTTGTGGACGATGGCGTTGTGTCCGACGGTCGCTCGCGGCCCGATCCGTGCACCCTCGTGAATCGTCGCATTGTCCTGTACGTTGGTGCCTTCCTCGAGGACGATTTCGCCGTGGTCGCCACGGAGAACGGCCCCTGGCCAGACGCTGGCGTTGGGGCCGATCGTGACCTCGCCGATGACGACGGCAGTTTCGTCGACGTACGCGGAGTCTGCGATAGTCGGCGCGTGCCCGTCGAACGTTCTGATCATACCGCTAGCTGTGCCTGCCTCGAGTAAGCTTTTCTGGAACCGGCTGCGTTGAGTTGGGAAACCACTTTCTGTGTTTTTGAAGACGCTATCCTTTTCGAGCTGCTGATGGGGTTAGTGCTAACAGATACTGGCAGATATGAATGCATAATAGATGAATTATATAGCAATGTTGGTTAGTCCTGGTCAATTTCAAGCCAAAGCTCGAATGTAGCTACATATATGGTCCGTTGCGGCGAATTTTACACTTTAAATAGTATAATAGGTGGATTTTGTGGTGGCATGTGTTATTATTGTCTGTGTGTGGCGTCCGGATTTGGGCTCTCGTGTCACGAAGAGCTGAGTGTACGAAGAGGACCACGTCTTGGGGTGTTAAATTCATTTACACAGCATCGCTTGGCGGAGAGACGAGGCACTCTTATAACTGTCGAATAAATGGTTGGTCGAGACAAATGTCTGAATTATGACCTAGATTTTCGTCGTGCTCGATTCGTATAGGATTCTCTTGCTGAGATGAGCGGTCCACAGTCCGATGATCGTGAGCGTGGGAAGCAACGCTGTCTTTCAACCCAGGGTGTTATGTAAATGCGAACGCGCTCGTCTCACCTGTGTGCTCCGTTCGATACTCACACGAATGCCATTACATTAATATGCCTGTAATATTAGCGGGAGTCCGTTTCCCAGTCCTGTCATAACGTCTGGCTCGCGTTGGACATGTTGATACTGGCTTCGGTGACGTTCGCGGCTTCCTGAACCATGTGTGGCATTTCCTCGTGGAGGTACTCACCAGTAAAACGGCTCGTGGGACCGGAGACGCTGATAGCACCGAGGACGGTTCCGTTCGCATTTCGAATGGGGGCACCGACGGCGCGAATGCCCTTCACTTCTTCCTCGTCGTTGATCGCGTACCCTCGGTCGCGAATGGTCTCGAGTTCTTCGATCAGCGTCTCGAGGTCCGTGATCGTGTTCTCGGTTTTTTCGAGGAGTCCGTGCGTGTCGATAATCTCGCGGACGCGGGATTCGGGAAGATACGCGAGAACCGCCTTTCCCGTCGATGTAAAGTGGAGAAAGTCGGTTTTCCGCTCTTTGGCCGTGTGGTAGGTGTCGCCGACGGCGTTCTCGCCAGCCACTTTGTAGACGTTTCGCTCGAGACCGTGTTGTTCGGCCATCAGGTGGACGTACTCGCCGGTCTCGCTGGCGAGCTGGTCGACGACCGATTTTCCGTGCGCAAAGAGCACGTGCCGGTGTCTCACCGATTTCCCGAGATAGAGAAACTCCAGGCTGAGGTGATACTGGTCGCCTTCTTTGATTACGAATCGTTTCTCTCGGAGGGTATTGAGATACGCATGTGCGGAACTCTTTGCGATATCCAGTTCCGTCGCCACTTCGGTCACGCCGGCACCGTCGAGTGCATCGAGGGTGTCGATTACGTCACAGGCTCGAGCAACGGTTTCGAGTGTGCGAGCGGATCGGTGCTTGTCCCGGGCCATACGAGGTACTGGGAAGCCAATAGTATAGCTGTTCGCATTTGGGAAACACTTTTCACGGATCGAGTATCCGGTGACTCGAGCGCACCACACCGTCGACTAATAGGGATTATCGTAGCCACCCGGCGGTTTCGGAGTACGGCTGTCGACGCTGTGGCAGGGTTCTTCGTCGGTACCGATGAACTCCTCTGATAATCCCTATGACCCTCTCAGCTTGCAGAACCGGTACCATACGACGGTTCGCTTACTGCGAACGCTCGGACTCTCGGCCTCGGCGGGGTTTCCCTCGACGAGAGCTGGGAAACGCAAACACTTAACACAGCGTGCTTCACATCGAGGACTGTATATGCAGGTCTCTGCAAAGAGGCTTCGAGCCGATATCGAAGCGAACGCCCAGTTCGGCATCGTTCCCGACGTTGAGGGCCATGGACGGACGGTACTGACGGGAACAGACGAGAACAAACGAGCACGTGACCGATTCGTTCGCCGTCTCGAGGACGCGGGTCTCGAGGTAACGGTCGATGCCGTTGGAAACATCGTCGGTCGCTGGGTACCGCCGGGTGCAGACCCGTCGTTGGCACCGGTTGCAGCGGGCAGTCACCTCGATTCGGTCCCACAGGGCGGTATCTTCGACGGGCCGCTTGGCACGTATGCCGCACTCGAGGCCGTTCGAGCGATGCAAGATGCGTCAGTGTCACCTGGGCGACCGGTACACGTCGTCTGTTTTACCGAGGAGGAAGGCCAGCGATTTGGCAACGGGTTGCTCGGTTCGTCGGTTGCCACGGGGCGACTGTCCGTCGAGGAGGCGCTCTCGCTCGAGGACGAATCAGGGACGACGCTTGCCGACTCGCTCGAACGTATCGGCTACCGTGGCGAAGGGCAGATCGACGCTGCCGAGTGGGACGCCTGGCTGGAACTGCACATCGAACAGGGAACTCGCCTCGAGGAGGCCGGTGCGGCAGCCGGCGTCGTCACGTCCATCACCGGCATCACCCACTGCTATATCGACGTTCGAGGTGAAGCAAATCATGCCGGTTCGACGCCGATGCACGACCGAACCGACGCGCTGGCGGCGGCGAGCGCACTCATCCTCGACCTCGAGTCGTCGGCACACCGAATCGTTTCGAGTGAATCCCCTTCGGCCGTAGCCACGGTCGGCAAAGCGACGGTTTCGCCCAATGCAACCAACGTCATCCCCGGAACGGTCCGTCTGGGTGTCGATATACGCGACATCGAGGCCGCGTCGATGGAGGCGCTCGTCGCGGACCTCGAGGCCAGTGGGGAACGCGTCGAAAGCGAACGTGATGTGGAGGTGTCTATCTCGAGACCGTACGACATCCCGCCTGAGCCGATGGCCAACCGGTGCCGAGAGGCGTTGCTCGAGGCCGGATCGTCAACCGGTATCGAAACGTTGCGTCTGCACTCCGGGGCAGCCCACGACACGATGAACGTCGCTCGAGTAACCGATGCCGGCCTCGTCTTTGCGCCGTCTCGAGACGGAATCTCACACAACCCACAGGAGTGGACGGACTGGGAGGACTGTGCTGGCGCAACGACCGTTCTCGCGGCAGCGCTTGGTACGTTGGCCAGTGAGTGAAAAGCGATCGTGTGACGTCGGTGTCAGCGACACCTGCTATAGATCAGCGCCGAGTCCATCGTTTTCGGAGGAACACCGATAGCCATTCGTGGAAGTCTTGGGGCACTCGAGTGGGGACGGCATCGCTCGAACCCCTCTATCGTTCCAGGAATCGCTACCAGACCCACCGCCGGAGAACCACGTGTTCGGTGGTCCGATTGTAGAAGATTTGGCGTTTCTACCCTCAAATTCCATAGTTTTAAATAGTACAATTCGAATATCGATAGGTAGGTATGACAAGCCATCACAGGAGAGAAGCGACTAGCGATTCCGAAACGGAGCCAAGTCGTCGGCTCTTCATGAAAGCGGCCGCAGCAGGTGTGCCAATCGCCTTTGCCGGGTGTCTCGGCGGCGACGATGATGACGGTAACGGGACGGACAACGGAAACGGCGTCGGGGACGAAACCGAAGTTGACACCGACGACAGCGACGCTACCTACGGCGGTGAGGTTCTCTGGGGAGGGAGCGTTCCGGTCCAGAGTCTCGACCCCCACTTCGAAAGTGCGGCTGCCAGTGCTCGAGTCCTCGAGAACATCACGCAGGGACTCACCAGAGTCAACTGGGAGTACGAACTCGAGGGACTGCTCGCCGAATCGTGGGAAACGTCCGAAGACAACAGCGAACTGACGTTCAACATCCGCGAGGGCGTTCAGTTCCACGACGGGACTGAACTGACGGCCGAAGACGTCTACGCTTCGTTCAACCGAATCGAGGAACAACAGGGCCTCGCGGCCGATTACATGGCATTGGTGGATTCGATGGAGGCCGTGGATGACCACACCTTCGAGATGGTGCTCTCCGAACCGTTCGCCCCGATGCTCTCTCGAATGGCGACGTCTCACATGCACATTATCCCGGCCCACCAGGCCGACGAGAACGAGGTCGACGAGCCGATCGGTACTGGGCCGTTCGAGTTCGAGAGTATGGAACTCGATTCCGAGTTCGTGATGGTCGGCTTCGACGACTACTGGGACGACGACTTGCCGTATCTCGACAAGGTCACCAAGAGCGAGATCTCGGACGATGACAACCGACTAAACACGTTCAATGCGGGCGAACTCGACTTCATCAACGGCGTGCCACCGCGTCATGCAGAGGACCTCGAAGACGACCCCGACATCGACTTCATCCGTCGGTTCCCACAGTCGCTCACGTACCTCGGATTGAACTGTAACGAGGAACCGTTCGACGATATCGACGCCCGACTGGCGCTCGACTACGCTATCGACAAACAGGAAGTCATGGAGGCTGCACTATACGGCCAGGGACAGGTCGCGACAAGCCCTGCAGCCCCCGATAGCGAGTGGGAACATCCGGACCTCGAACCCCGGCCGCAGGATTACGACCTCGCTCAGGAGCACCTCGAAGCGGCGGGCTATCCAGACGGGTTCGAAGTGACCTTCCAGATTCCAGAGCAGTACAACGATCAGGTGACGGCCGCACAGGTGATCGAATCACAGGCGGCACAGGTCGGTATCGACCTCAATATTCAGCTGATCACCTGGAGCAACTGGCTCAGCGACGTCTACACCGACCGTGACTTCGAGGCAACGACGAGTTCGTACCTCGCACTCTGGTTCCCAGACGCCGGTTTCCACCGCCCGTTCCACTCCGATGGCGCGTTCTTCTTTACGGGCTGGGAAGACGAGGAGTACAACGACCTCGTCGACGAGGCCCGTCAGTACTACGAGATGGAAGATCGTGCCCCGCTGTACCACGATGCGGCGGAAATCCTGCAGGAACGCCGTTCCGGCCACATCCTGCTCTACTGGATGCCCACGCTGATGGCACGAACGCACGAGTTCCAGGGTGAAGTCATGTCGCCGGACGGGTCGACGTTCCGGTTCGAAAATACGTGGATGGAGTGATCGCTTCGACAGCTATCACTATGAGACGGCAACATACACATCAATAGATGGCGTTCATTAGTTACCTCCTGAAGCGGCTGGCGTTCATGGCCGTCACGCTGTTACTGGTAACGCTCATCACGTTTGGGCTGACGAACATCCTGCCCGGTAACGTGGCATTGTTGATTCTCGGACCGAACGCGACCGAGGAATCGATCGCCGCCCTCGAGGCCCAACTCGGCCTCGACCAGCCGCTGTACCTCCAGTACATCGACTGGATTGTCGGCCTGATTCAGGGGGATATGGGCACCTCGTTGCGCTACGGGACGCCGGTTTCAGAACAGATCGCGATCCGCTTACCGCGTTCACTGTTGCTCGCCATCTCGGCGACCATCGTTTCTGTGACCCTCTCGATTCCCCTGGGTGTCATCGCCGCGGTGCGTAAGAACACCCCCTCAGATCTGACCGCGTCGATGCTCGCGTTCATCGGCCTCTCGCTCCCCATCTTCCTGTGGGGTCTGGTCTTCATCTACGTCTTCGCGCTGACGCTGGGTGGTTTCCCGACCAGGGGGTACGTTTCGCCGTTCGAGGACCCGATTGCGGCGGTCCATCACCTCATCTTGCCCGCGAGCGCCATGGGCGTGGCACTCACTGCCTACATCATGCGGATGACGCGCTCGAGTATGATCGACGAACTGAGCGAAGATTACGTGGAGTTCGCCCGGTCGAAAGGACTGAGCGAGCGGGCCGTCGTCCTCCGACACGCACTCAAGAACGCAGCGATTCCCATCATCACGGTTATCGCCTTCCAGTTCAGCTACGCCTTCGGTGGCGTGGTCGTGCTCGAGGAGGTCTTCTCCTGGCCTGGTATCGGTCGGTTGACGCTGACGGCCATCGAGAACCGCGACATCCCGCTGTTGCAGGGATGTATCATCGTGATCGCGATGATCTACATGCTCTCGAACTTCCTGGCCGACGCGTTTTACGCGTACGTCGACCCACGAATTCGCTACGGAGGTGAAGAGTAATGTCGACCAGCCGATTCACGCTGACCGAAGAGCGCAAGGCCCACTACGGCCGCTTTATCCGACAGTTCCGACGAAATCAGAAGGCGATGATCGGACTCGTCATCATCGCCGCGCTCTTTTTCGTCGCGATCTTCGCGCAGAAAATCACTGTCTTCGACGTGGCTATACAGCCGTTTTCGTTGACGCCACACGATCCCGAAGCGACGAACATTCAGAACCGCGAGGAGTCCCCGTCGCTCCAGCATCTGATGGGGACCGACGACCTGGGTCGGGACATCTTCAGCCGGGTGCTCGTCGGTGCACGTATCTCGTTGTACGTCGGGTTCACTTCCATCAGCGCCGCGATGGTCATGGGGACGACGATTGGCGTCGTCGCCGGCTACTATCAGGGACTCATCGACGAGGGGCTGATGCGGGCGATGGACGCGATGATGTCCTTTCCGCCCATCTTGCTGGCGCTGACCATCGTCGCCGTCCTCGAGCCGAGCCTGAACAACGTCATCGTCGCGCTGGCACTGGTGTACACACCGTTTATCGCCAGGGTGGCCCGCAGTGCCGCCCTGTCGGTTCGTAACGAATCGTTCGTGGAAGCCGCGGTTGCCCGCGGGGAGAGCGACGCCTACATCATCTTCCGCGAAGTGTTACCCAACTGTGTCGGGCCGTTACTCGTACAGGCGTCGATCAACATCGCGTTCACCATGTTGCTCGAGGCGAGCCTCTCGTTCCTCGGGCTTGGTGTCCAGCCACCGACCCCATCCTGGGGCTTGATGATCAATCAGGGCTGGGCGTTCATGGGCGATGCCCCGTGGCTCGTTTTCTTCCCGGCACTGGCAATCGCCACCGCGGTGATCGGCTTCAACTTGCTGGGTGACGGCCTCCGCGACGTCCTCGATCCCAAGGGGGAGATTATCGAATGACTACGACCGATCCACTACTGAGAGTCGACGACCTGCGAACACAGTTTCGCACCGAAGAAGGTACTGTTACCGCCGTTAACGATGTCTCGTTTGCCCTCGATCAAGGGGAAGTGATGGGCATCGTCGGCGAGTCCGGAGCCGGCAAGAGCGTGACGGCGAAATCGATCATGCGTCTGATCCGGTATCCCGGTGAGATCGTCTCCGGTTCGATCACCTTCGACGGTCAGGACCTGCTTTCCCTCTCGGAAAAGGAGATGCGAAGCGTCCGAGGAAACAAGATCACCTTGATTCCGCAGGACCCGATGACCTCGCTCAATCCCGTTCTCACGGTCGGACAACAGATCATCGAAACGATTCGACTGCACCAGGACGTCGGTGAGGGCGAGGCTCGAGCGATCGCGATCGAGGCGATGCGCGACGTCGAGATCCCGGATCCAGAATCGCGTATCGACGAGTATCCCCACGAGTTCTCCGGCGGGATGCGCCAGCGGGTGTTGATCGCTATCGGTCTCGCGTGTGAACCCGACCTCATCATCGCCGACGAGCCGACGACGGCCCTCGACGTGACGACACAGGCGAAGATTCTGGAACTCCTGAACGATCTCCGGGAGGAGCGTGGCGTCTCGATTCTGATGATCACGCACAACCTCGGGGTCGTCGCCCAGACCTGTGACCGGGTTGGCGTCATGTACGCCGGCAATCTCGTCGAGACCGGGCAGGTCAGCGACATCTTCGAGCAACCGCGCCATCCGTACACCCGGACGCTCATCGACGCGATTCCGGAAGTCGATTCCGACAGAGACCGGTTGTACGCGCTCGGCGGTTCGATGCCGGACCTGAAAAACCTACCCAGCGGCTGTAACTTCGCCGACCGGTGTCCACATGCCATCGATGCATGTCACTCCGGCGGCGACCCGCCACTCGAGTCCCTGTCGAACGGACCTGCTGGTTCGCAAGCAGCGTGTATCCGGACCGACGACCTAGATCTCTCGGAGCCGGCCGTCGAAGAAGGCGTCGAACGACGGCAGCGAACGGAACACACCGAGCCACTCCTCGAGGTCGACGGGCTCGAGAAACACTTCTCGGCGGGTGACGGCCTCTTTGGGAACCTCTCGCTGGCGCGAACCGACGGCGGTAGCCTGACGCTCGAGCGACGGTACGTCAAAGCCGTCGACGGCGTGAGCTTCACGATCAACCGGGGCGAAACCGTCGGGCTGGTTGGCGAGAGTGGCTGTGGGAAGTCTACGGTCGCCCGAACGGTGATGCAGTTGCTCGAACCGACCGGCGGCGAGGTGTACTTCGACGGACATCCGTTACACGAACTCGGAAAGCGGGAGATTCGGAGCCTTCGTCAGGAGATGCAGATCATCTTTCAGGACCCGAAAAGCTCGCTCAACCCGCGGAAGACAGTGGGTCAGATCATCGGTCGTGGGATGGAAAAACACGGCATCGCGACGGGCAACGAAAAACGCGAGCGGATCGAAGCGCTCCTCGAGCGAGTTGGACTCCAGGCCAGCGATATCGACAAGTATCCACACCAGTTCTCCGGGGGTCAACAACAGCGAATCGCCATCGCGAACGCGCTGGCCGTCGAACCGGAGTTGATCGTCTGTGACGAACCGGTTTCCGCACTCGACGTGAGCGTGCAGGCCCAGATTCTCAACCTGCTCGACGACATCCAGGACGAGTTCGGACTCTCGTACCTGTTCATCTCTCACAACATCAGCGTCGTCAGACACCTCTGTGATAGGGTCGCGGTGATGTACCTCGGCAAGATTGCGGAGTTCGGCTCGGTCCACGAAGTGTTCGACCCGCCGTATCATCCCTACACCGAGAGTCTGTTGTCTGCGGTTCCCCACGCTGACCCAGCGCAGATGAGCGACCGAATTTTGCTCGAGGGAACCGTTCCGAGCCCGCTGAATCCACCTAGCGGCTGTCCGTTCCACACGCGCTGTCCGAAGAAGATCGGTGACGTGTGTGAAACCGACGAACCCCTTCCGGAAGCGGTCGACGACAGGAGTGCCCACCAGATATCCTGTCATCTCTCACTCGAGGAGATGAGCGAACCGGTAACTGGTCGGCCGGTTGCCGGTTCGGGTGTCGAGGACGCATGACGTTCTCGATCTGTGCGACGGTCGACGGTCGTCACGGGGTTGCCGTTGCCACCAAGGCGATTACGGTCGGGTCGACCGCCTCGTTCGTCTGTCGCTCGGGGGCCGTCTGTACCCAGGCGATGACGAGTACGCCCCTCGGTGTGCAAACGATTCGTGCTCTCGAGGCAGGCGAGCCGATTGGCGCGACCGTCGAACGACTGCTCGCGGACGATCCCCACGCCGTGGTTCGTCAGATCCACGGCGTCGATGCCAGTGGCGAAACTGTTGCGGTCACGGGTGACGAGTGTGTCGAGACCGCAGGTGAGCGCGTCGGACCCGACTATACGGTCGCCGGCAATATGCTCGTCGGCGAGGATGTCCTCGGCGCGATGGCAGACCGGTTCGAGACGACCGTCGGGCAATCGCTCGATGAACGGTTACTCGCTACGCTCGAGGCGGGTGCCAACGCGGGTGGTGACAAACGCGGAGAATACCCGCAGAGTGCCGCGTTGGCTGTATTCGACCCGGACGAACCGCATCTGGCTCACGATCTTCGGGTCGACGAACACGATGATGCGGTGGCCGAACTGGCTCGCGTTCACGACCTCGCGAGTACCGTCGGGAGCGAGTGGGCAGCGGAGTATCCTCGAGCGGATCTCCAGCGCCACCCTGAGTGAACCTATCGGATATATTTTTATCCTTTAAAAAATATCATTGTCCAACATCATTACTTGGGAGTTCAATCGCTAAGGCGCAATACATGGCCTCTTCAATGGCGTAATAGGTGTTTTGGGGAAATGGCTTTGTTGAGAAACTGAAAGCACCTTTCTCAGTTCAGTATGGAGTTAAAGCGGCCCTAAAGGGAATGAAACGTATGTACTACCTCAACTCACTCTCCTTTCCGGGTTACTATCATAAATAGTATATTTTGGGATATAATTGTATATGTTTACATGTTTGGTCAAGGTGTTCTCGGCGTGTCGGCGATCGAAGACTCAATGCTCAGTCGAACAACACGCGCTCGAGAATCGGCCTGAGGAACGACCCGCGCCTGGTCTTCTTCGAGTGAACGAGCAACACCGGCTGTTCGATGGCAGCCGCGAGCCGATCTGAACGCTGCTCGATGAGCAGATCCGGGAGCCGACGGTGGGTAACCGTACTCAGCATGACGAGGTCTGCAGGCTCAAGATCGGCCGATAACCCGTCGACAGCGTCGTTCGCCCGGACGATCGAACTCTCGACGGGCACGGTACAGAGGGCGTCGAGTTCGGCGTGGTAGTCCTCGACCGTCTGGACGAGTTCGTCGGATGCGTTATCAGAGACGGCGTAGAGGAATCGCAGCCGGGCATCGAGTTGGGTCGCCAGCGTGTTCGCGAGTTCGACCTTCAGCGGATCGTTGAACGGACTGCGGTCGGTTACGATCACGATATCGTCGACCGGCGTGTGCCGTTCGTGCTGGACGAAGACGACATCACAGGGAGCGTGCTCGAGGATCCAGTCCGTATCGCGGCCGAACAACGTGCCGAGACGGCTGGTTGCCTTCTGACGGGCGAGGATCAGGTCCGCACCGGTTCGCTCGGCGAAGTTGACGACGGCGTGGCGAGTGTCGTGGCTGACGATCTCGCCGACTTCGACCGGGACGTCGAGCTGATCGACCAGCGCGTCGGTCCGTTCCTCGAACGCGACATCTCGTTCGGAGAGTTCGCTCGCTGCCGTGTCGAGAGGTACCTGGTCGGGTACTTCGTCGAATCGGACGACACGAATGCGGCCGCCCTGGCTGCGGACGATCGGTGCGGCGAGTTGCAGGAGGGCGTTTTCTTGCTCGCGCGTGACGTCCCGACGCAGCGGGATGAGTACCTCGTACCGATCCTCGCGCGCGAGTTCGGTCTCGGTGTCGCGAACGAACTGTTTGCCCGCCTCGCGTCTCGCCAGACCGACGGCGACACCCTCTCGTTCGACACGGTCTCGGGCGTAGTAGTGGTACCAGATGAACCCAAACAGCGTGATGAGAATCGTGCCAGCGATCGGGAGCCGATCCATCTGAGCGATGATGAACACGCCCGACACGATGCCGAAGAGCTGTACCCACGGATAGGCGGGAGCGTGGAAATCCGGCTGGTACCACTCGAGATCACGCTCTCGGAAGGCGATCAATGCCCCACAGACCAAAATGTAGACGAGAATTTGGAAGGCACCGGCCATCTTCGCGATGTCGTCAACCGGCATCGTCGCGACCACGAGCACGATAATTGCACCCGTCGTCAGGATGGCGACGAACGGCGTTTTGAACCGTGGGTGAATGTACTCGAACGCCGGGACGAAGAGCCTGTCTCGACTCAACGCCAGTGGATATCTCGAGGCAGTCAAGATGCCAGCGTTGGCCGTACTAACGAGTGCGAGCAACGCGGCGATAACGATCGCGGCGACGGCAGCGAATCCGACGGCGAGTTCCATCCCGGCCGCCGGCACCGTCACGTCCCCGAACAGCAACTCGGTCGCGAGCGCCATCGGTTCTTCCGAGCCGGCCAGCTCGTCGCCCTCGATGATGCCGACGAGGACGAACACGAGCAAGGCGTACAGAAAGCTGGTCGCGATCAGCGAGATGAGCAACCCAAGCGGGAGGTTCCGGCCAGGATTTTCGATCTCCTCGGCCACGGCTGCGACCTTCGTCACGCCGGCGTAGGAGACCAGCACCAGCGCAGTTGCGTTCAGAATCCCGCCGACCCCCTCGCCGAAGAAATCGGCGTAGTTCGCCGCCTCGACCTGGACGATGGCGGCGGCGACGAACCCGGAAAGGATTACGAGCATGACGATCACCATGACCAACTGGAGGCCGCCGGTCTGTTTGACTCCGAGGAGGTTGACGCCGATGAGAATGAGTGCCAATGTGACACCGAGAGCCCTGACCCCAGGAACTGTGAGCGCGAACTCGAGCCCGGGGATCATCAGCTCCCAGGTCGGTAAGGCGTAGACGAAGTGAATGTAGAACATGCCGCCATAGAGCGCGAGCGAGCCTTTGAGCATCAACATGAGCCAGGTACCCAATCCTGCGATCGTGCCGGCTGCTGGCCCCATCCCGCGTTCGATGAACACGTAATCGCCACCGGCTTCGGGCATGGCTGTGCCGAGCTCAGCAATGCTGAGTGCGGCGGGGACGACCAGAATCGCGGCGAGGACGAAGGCGACGATGACGGCCGGCCCAGCGACCGCCATCGCCAATCCAGGGAGAATGAAGATGCCGCTGCCGATCATCGCGCCCATACTGATCGCAATGACGGCGAACAGACCCAGGTCTCGCTCGAGATCCTTCGGCATAGCTCACATACTCGTTCTGTACGTGTGTTTAGAAATGTTTGTATTCCGGTGAGTGCCGTTTTATTGATCGGTGGAAACTATCTTTGGTGGCAATATTTGGTGAGAAAAGAGTCCGTTTGACCGATTTTCTTCGTAGGCTGTTCGTCACGGCCGCTCGCTGTGCGTATACGCCGCTCGAGCACAGCGCCGTCGTCTACCCCTGGTCAAGGTCAATGTACCGTGACTGGTGCCAGAACGGACGTTTGAAGGGATGTGCAGTCGGATCTGGTCCCAGTGTGGCATCTAATTTATGACCAGGACGATAGAACCCGATCGAACGAGAGTCGTCTAGAATCGGTTCAGAACGTCTCGAGGACCTCATCCAGACAGCCGTCCGGCTTGTAGTGGCTGAAGTGGTCGGGGACGTAATCGACGTTGTGATCGGCGTAGTTCGCTGGGGGCGTCCCATCGAGGCTGCTGGCACCGATTGCGGTGCCCCACTCGGCCGTGCTGTACGCCCAGTTAAGTACGTCGTCGTCGTTCATCCAGAAGTTATCGAGTCGGCCGACAGTCCGTTCGATGGCCGATCCATACTCGCCCTCGAGTGCCGGAGAGCCGTTGTCTGCGGCACCACCCAGAAGCGTGACGCTCGTGACGGCATCGCGATACCCCCAGTTATCGAGCGACTGGACGGCACTGAGGACGACTCGGGCACCGAGCGAGTGACAGCAGAGCCTGATTGCAACCCCAGGGTTCTGTGCGTGGTAGTCGGCGACAAACGCCGCGAGCTTCGCCCCGTTTCGCTCGGCGATCTCGGTCGCGTTGTACCAGCCGTAATCGGCGTCCCAGGTGTAGCCGACGACCGGATGGGGATAGCCTTCGAGGTCGAACGTGGACCCGGCCTCGCTGACCGAGCAGACGCCTCCCTCGAGGTCGTTGTTCCAGCCGTGGGCGTGAACGAGCAACTCGCTGGGTGTGGAACCGTCCAGTCCGGGAATCTGGTCGCCTGCGAGGTCGTAGTTCGTGGCATCGTTGCCGCTCGTTACGTAAACGCTACCCCACCAGGTGGTGTCGAAGTGTCCACGCGTTGTGACCCGCGGATACTCCATTGGCGGGTCGTCACATCCGCCTTTCTTGCCGGCCTGTGCCGGTGACGAACTCACAGCGAGGCCACCGATACCGACCGCTGAAACGGCCGCTCCTCGCAGCACTGCTCGTCTGGAAACGCTCGAGTCCGCGTTGTCGTGGCTGTGATCGTGTCTCGGTGACATAGCACACACTGTGCGGGGAATCGTTATTAATCTTATCACGAATGATTGTGTAGAATAAAACATGGGGAAACGGGAGAAACGTTGCACATCGGGACAATTTCTTTTCGGGAGGCACTTCGAGCCTCGATGTTCGAGCGGCCACGAGAACCCACGGACTTTATACCACCTGAGCGAGTAGGTGCCGATAGCGAAACCCGCGGGCAAGTGCGTTCGCGTGACGTATCGACGGCGTCGCCGTCTTTCCGTCCGGATAAAACCCGAACGCATAGCGGGACTGTGGCCGACGCGACACCGTGGCGGTCTGCCGTACCCGTGATAGGGATTGTTGTGATCACGGGCCGCCGATCACCGAAACGTACTGGTGATCGGTGGTACAGCGTGACAACAGTTCCTATCGGTCCGTGGACCGTTTCGATGGGCGCATACACGCCCAGTTACCAATCATGGAAATCGAAATTGCAACCATTGGCGGTTACGAAGAAGTTGGACGGCAGATGACTGCAGTCCGCGCCGGAAACGACGTGGTCATCTTCGACATGGGTCTGAACCTCTCGCAGGTCCTGATCCACGACAACGTCGAAACCGAGCGAATGCACAGCCTCGACCTGATCGATATGGGCGCTATTCCGGACGACCGGATCATGAGCGACCTCGAGGGCGACGTGCAGGCTATCGTCCCGACCCACGGTCACCTGGACCACATCGGTGCAATCAGCAAACTGGCCCACCGGTACGATGCGCCCGTCGTTGCGACCCCGTTCACGATCGAACTGGTCAAACAGCAGATCGAGAGCGAACAGAAATTCGGCGTCGAAAACGACCTGATCAAGATGGACCCCGGGGAGTCCATGACGATCGGCGATCACGGAGTCGAACTCGAGTTCGTCAACGTGACTCACTCGATCATCGACGCGATCAACCCGGTACTCCACACGCCCGAGGGTGCAATCGTCTACGGCCTCGACAAACGGATGGACCACACCCCGGTTCTCGGCGATCCGATCGACATGAAGCGATTCCGTGAGATCGGTCGCGAGGACAACGGCGTCCTCTGTTACATCGAAGACTGTACGAACGCGAACAAGGGCGGCCGCACGCCCTCTGAAAACGTAGCTCGCGAACATCTGCGCGACGTCCTTTACAGTATGCAAGACTACGACGGCGGGATCGTCGCAACGACGTTCTCGAGCCACATCGCCCGCGTGAAATCCCTCGTCGAGTTCGCCGACGACATCGGTCGCCAACCCGTGTTGCTCGGTCGCTCGATGGAGAAGTACTCGGGAACCGCAGAGCGCCTCGACTTCGTCGACTTCCCATCGGATCTGGGTATGTTCGGTCACCGAAAATCCGTCGATCGCACGTTCAAGCGGATCATGAACGAGGGCAAAGAGAACTTCCTTCCCGTCGTCACCGGCCACCAGGGTGAACCGCGTGCGATGTTGACCCGGATGGCCCGCGGGGAGACGCCGTACGAACTGGACGATGGTGACAAAGTCGTCTTCTCCGCCCGCGTGATTCCGGAGCCGACCAACGAGGGGCAGCGCTACCAGGCCGAAAAACTGCTCGGTATGCAGGGTGCTCGCGTCTACGATGATATCCACGTGTCCGGACACCTCAACCAGGAGGGCCACTACACGATGCTCGACGCACTCCAGCCGCAGAACATCATCCCAGCCCACCAGGACCTCAAAGGTCTTTCCGGCTACGTCAAGTTGTGTGAAAGCGAGGGATACAAGATGGGTCGCGACGTCCACGTCTCTCGGAACGGCAACCTGATCCAGCTTGTCGACTGATATGACATCACCAGAGGCACGCGAACAGGCTGTGCTCGAGGCCGTCGGAGAGCGACGCAAACTGGTCAACGAAGCCATTCCCGAAGAACTCCCGATTCAGCGGCCCGAACGGCTCTACGAGGCGTCCCGATATCTCCTCGACGCCGGGGGGAAGCGACTCAGGCCGACGGTGTTGTTGGCGGCCGCGGAGGCGCTCGCAGACGTCGAAACGCTCTCGGTTTCCTACCGTGAGTTCCCGTCGTTGAACGACTCGACCGTCGACATCATGGCCGCGGCAGTCAGCGTCGAAGTTATCCAATCGTTTACGCTGATTCACGACGACATCATGGACGACGATGACCTGCGACGGGGCGTCCCGGCCGTCCACAAGGCCTACGACCTCGAGACGGCGATACTCGCGGGAGACACGCTGTACTCGAAGGCGTTCGAAATCATGCTCGAGACCGGTGCCGAGCCCGAACGGACGGTCCAGGCACTCGACATCCTCGCGAAAACCTGTACGCGTATCTGTGAGGGACAATCCCTCGACGTGAGTTTCGAATCACGCGACGACGTCACACCCGAGGAGTACCTCGAGATGGTCGAACAGAAAACGGCCGTCCTTTATGCGGCGTCGGCCGCGTTGCCTGCCGTGTTGATGGGTGCCGACCAGGACACCGTCGACGCACTCTATGGCTACGGACTCGACGTCGGTCGGGCGTTCCAGATTCAAGACGACGTTCTCGACCTGACCGTGCCGAGTGATCAACTCGGGAAACAGCGCGGGAGCGACCTGGTCGAACACAAACAGACGCTCATCACGGTCCACGCTCGTGGACAGGGAATCGACATCGAGTCCCTGGTGGATACGACTGACGTCGAGGCCGTCACCGAAGCCGAAATCGACGCCGCCGTCGAGACGCTCGAAGATGCCGGTTCCATCGAGTACGCCAACACGAAGGCACGCGATCTCGTCCAGCGCGGGAAGGACCGTCTAGAGGTCCTGCCCGACAACGAGGCGCGTGACCTGCTGTTCCAGGTCGCCGATTACCTCATCGAACGCGGCTACTAGTCCCCCAAACGTTGGCCGGAGTGATACCGATAGCAGGTGTCCGATTTCACGCAGCCGTCGACGTTTGGAAAGATGCTAAATAGGGACTGGTTTCCCTGTTCGCGCAACGTCTCTCGAGTGACGCCACACGTCACAACGTCTCTCGAGTGAGGCCGCCCGTTCACTAGTGACGACAGTGTTACTGGTGGCCAGTGGTTCGATCAGCCGAAAACTGAGGTTTGCAGAGATCTGCGGATCGACCTCGGCACAACTCATCCCTCGAGTTTCGGCGTGACTCACCGTTCGATATCGAACGCGGGTTTTTGGGAACAGGGTGTCCACTAGGGGTATGGATACTCGAGAATCGACGCCTTCTCGTCGCCAGTTTCTCGGCGGTCTCGCTGGGGCAGGTGCGGTCGCCACGGCAGGGTGCCTCGGCGGCTTTATCGGCAGTAGCTCACAACAATCGTTCGACCCAGCGGAACCGAGTGATCCGCCCGAGGGGACGCCCAGTGAGTTCTATTACGTGCTCGAAGAAGGCCTTCGAGACTACGAGATCACGGTCGAAGCGATGTACGAAAACGACGGCGATCTCATCCTCGAGTACGAGTCGACGGTCGGCCCGGGGATCGTCGACGAGACGGCAGACGATACCGACGGCGACACTGCGTCGGAGGATGCTGACGGCGAGTCGACGACCGACTCGGAAACGGAAGCAGAGGAACCTGCCGACGTCGGAACCGACCCACTCGAGCAGGCGACGATGGACGAACTCGGTGTAATCGTTCAGGCGTACAACGAAATCGTCGTCCAGAACGGTGGTGGCACGGAGTACGAGATGTTGATCGGCGATATCGTCAACCCGCTAGAGGGGCAGGCCTACGGCTGGGGTGTTCGTCAGGAGTGGCTCGAGGCGTACAACGAGGGTGAACTCCAGCAGTTCGCCCTGTGGATGCAGATCTCGCAGTTCATCGTCTACGAAGAAGACATCGACGAAGTCTCCTGATACGGTTTGCTGTCCCTTTCACGTGTTCCCATTAGCCTGCGCTGTAGCTGTTGTGTCGGTTTGGACTCGAGACACACCACCAGCGGGCCCACACCGGGGTAGTTTTCAACGCTGGGCGAAAACCAACTGCCAACAGCCATGGACGAGGATCTACGTGCGGCCGTCGAGCGGGAAGCGGAGAAACACGCGTTGTTGAACGCTGTCAAACACGAGAGTGATGCCAACGTCGGCGCGGTCATGGGGCCGCTGATGGGCGATAACCCGGCGTTCAGAGAGCACGCTGACGAGGTGCCAGGGGTAGTCGGCGGCGTCGTCGCCCGAGTTAACGATCTTGGCCGGGAGGCTCGTCGGGACCGTCTCGAGACGTTGGCCCCCGACGAACTGGCCGAGATCGAAGCCGAAGACGAGGACGACGACCGGCTCTTGCCCGACCTGCCGGGAGCCGAGGACGTCGACCAGGTTCGGATGCGCTGTGCGCCGAACCCGAATGGCCCCTGGCACATCGGCCACGCACGGATGCCCGCTGTCATCGGCACGTATCGTGAGCTGTACGACGGCTGGTTCTGCGTTCGCTTCGACGACACCGACCCCGAAACGAAACGCCCCGACCTCGATGCCTACGATGCCATCCTCGAGGACCTGTCGTACCTTGGCTTCGAAGCCGACGAGACGTTCGTCGCGAGCGATCGCCTCGAGATCTATTACGACCACGCTCGAGACCTGATCGACGCCGGCGGGGCCTACACCTGCTCGTGCTCGGGCGAAGCGTTCTCCGAACTGAAAAATGCTGGCGAACCGTGCCCCCATCGGGATAAACCGATAGAGACGGTTCACGAGGAGTTCGAGGCGATGATCGACGGCGAGTACGAGAGCGGAGAGATGGTGTTGCGAGTCAAGACCGACATCGAGCACAAAAACCCCGCACTCCGTGATTTCGTCGCGTTCCGAATGGTCGACACGCCACACCCGCGCGAGGAAGCCAGCGAGTATCGCTGCTGGCCGATGCTCGACTTCCAGTCGGGGATCGACGATCACCTCATCGGCGTCACCCACATCATCCGCGGTATCGACCTCCAGGATTCGGCCAAACGTCAGCGGTTCGTCTACGACTACTTCGACTGGGAGTACCCGGAGGTCATCCACTGGGGGCACGTCCAGGTCGACGCCTACGACGTGAAGATGAGCACGTCGACGCTCAAAGAACTGATCGACGCGGGCGAACTCGACGGCTGGGACGATCCCCGCGCGCCGACGCTCAAGAGCCTCCGCCGGCGGGGCATCCGAGGCGAGGCCATCACCGAGGCGATGGCCGGACTCGGTACCTCGACGAGCGACGTCGACCTCGCGATGAGCGCCATCTACGCGAACAACCGCGACCTGATCGACGACGAGAGCGACCGCCGGTTTTTCGTCCGCGAGGGCGTCGAAGTCGGCCTCGCTGGCAGTCCACCCGAACAGGCAGCGCCCAAACTCCACCCGGATCACGAAAACCGTGGTACCAGAGCGATTCCCGTCGGCGACGCCGTCGCTCTCGAGGAGGATGATCTGCCGGGCCGTGAGGAACGCATCTGGCTCAAGGGCCTGGGCTGTTTCCAGTACACGCGCGACGTGCTCCAGTACACCGGCGAATCGATCGACGTCGTCCGCGATGGTGACGTCGACGTGGTTCACTGGGTCCCTGCTGCGGAAAGCGTTCCGCTCACGCTACGCACGATGGACGGCGACGTCGAGGGACGTGCAGAACCCGGCGTTCTCGACTACGACGCTGGGGCCGTTTGCCAGTTCGAGCGTATCGGTTTCGTCCGACTCGATCAGGTCGACCAAGCGGGCTCCGTCGCATACTACGCACATCCCTGACGCGAACGACGCAGGCCGCCCGTTCCGATCTTCCGCCGCTTTTTCCCTCGAGTCAGGCACGGGAACTGTTGCAACTGGGTACCGATAAACGCCGAACCGGGACTCGCTGACGACGAACCCTATCAGCCCCCCTCCTCGAGAAGATCTGACCCGCTGTCTGGAAGCGGGTCTGCCACGACACCGTCCTGTCTACCCAGCACGCGAGCGTGGGCCGCACAGACGAACCGGTTTTCCGTCCAGGGGATGTGTAACTCGACGGCCACCGGTCGGTCGCAATCGGGCTCTGAACACGTTTCCGGCATTGTTTCTCGAGAAGTGTTTGTCATCCAGCGACAGAGCTTTTTCGGGTGTATGAACCGACTTGCTTATTTGCGGTAATCGCAGGTGACCGGTTCCATTGCGACGCCCTGATCGACGCGTGCGTCTCTCGAATTAACCGTTTTTCAAAATTCGGACCACTTTCTCACACAGAGAGGGCGGATCGGACCGTGGGATCCCGACGCTGTCGTCAGTACGCCGGTCGCTGGGCCTGGATCACGTCCGAGAGCTGCATTTGCTCCTCGGCGAGCAGTTCGGTGAGATCGTCGGAGGTGATGATACCGACCAGTTCGTTGTTCTCGTTACAGACCGGTAATCGGCGAATACCGTGTTCGCTCATTAGTTCGGTGGCACGGTAGAAGCCGTCCGTTTGGTCGACAGTCGTCAGCGAATCTGTCATGACCTCTCCGGCTGTCGTAGACGCCGGATCCGTCCCGTCTCCAATCACCCGCAGGGCGAGGTCGCGGTCGGTGACGATCCCGACCGGTTCGTTACCGTCCGTGATTACGATGCTTCCGACTTTGGACTCGTCCATACGTGTCGCGAGCTCCCGGACGGATTCGTCTTCTCGTGCCGTTACAACGTCACTTCGGGCAAGGTTTTCGATTGGCATGAACCCGGGCTATGGTCCCACTGATGATGGCATAAAGCCACACCGTACGAGTGTCGCTTCGGGAACATCACTCGAATTGAGAGGAACGACGGTGTGTGTCTCGTATCCGTCAACGGCTACGTCACCTGTGTTGGCGGCCAAGCCCATTCAAAGCGGCCGAACGAGACGTGTATCCGATACCGATCGCATCACAATCCACACACTCCCAGCGATACTCGCCCCTGAATCCGCGAATCGAAACGACGGCACCGCAGGTGGGACAACACTTGCGTCGGCGCAACGTCCGTACTCGTTCGAGCATATCGACGACGGTTCGGTCATCGTTCATTTCACCCTCTCCTGCCAATCGTCTCGGTATAAGCTTTCTCATACGCGGGTTTTACCTGATACCCTGTTCACCGCCTGCCTTCTGCACGCCGGGCGCTCGAGCACGCGTTTTCACAAACGAGGACGGACTCCTGTCACAACACGAAGACAGCGACGAGAAACCCCACGAAGAGCGTCGTCGTCAACAACACTTGGATCGCCGTCGACGCCAGTATCCCGGCCGTCGCGAACACGGCAGTTCGGGCGCTCTGGTCGGCGTCACCGTTGCGGGCGAACTCGAGCAAAAAGACGGTCCCGAAGAGGCCGACGAGCAAGCCGAGTGGGCCACTAATGAACATGAGTGCAATCGCGACGATAGCGGCCACACCAGTGGTTTCCCAGGAGGCACCGCCAGCCCGCGCCGCAAACGAAGAGGCGAACAGTTCGGCAACCAGGGTGAGTACACCGAGGAGCGTAAGCACTCCGAGGGCGAGGAGTCCAGGTTCGGCAAACCCGCTGTGCCACCAGTACAGGTAGAGTCCGCTTAGCGAGAGCAAACCGCCAGGAACCAGCGGGACGAGCGTGCCGAGGATCCCGGCGACGAGCAACACGATGGCAAGCACGGCGACCAGGTCCATGTCTGACAGTGGTCGGCGGGGCAAAAAGGCGTATCGACAGGCTCGATTGCTTCAGGCGGAGCTGTCTCGAGTGGATACCATTACGGTCTCGAGGTGAGAGGCACGGATATGGAGGCGTCTACGACGGACCGGGGTGCGATCATCATCGGGGCCTCGTCGGGAATCGGCGAGGCGCTGGCACACGAACTCGCGGCGGATGGCTACGAGGTTGGACTGGCAGCCAGACGGACCGAACGGCTAAAAGCGGTCGGTAACGCCCTGCCCACGAACGCGTACGTGGCGACGATGGACGTGACCGATACCGAAGACGCCAGAACGGGCTTCGAAGAACTGCTCGAAGCCATGCCGCCAGTCGACGTCGTCGTGCTCAACGCCGGTTTCGGAACCGGGAACGACGACCTCGAGTGGCCGCCGGAACGTGAGACTATCGACGTCAACGTTCGGGGCTTTACTGCGCTGGCAACTGCTGCCCTGGATCACTTCGAATCGCGGGGTCCGACTGCGAGCGACCACGACGGCCATCTCGTCGGTATCTCATCGGTGGCCTCGCACTTCGGCAATCCCAGTGCGCCGGCGTACAATGCTTCGAAAGCGTTCGTCTCGACGTATCTCGAGGGCTTGCGCCACCGGAACTCCACACGCGAGACCGACGTGACCATCACGACCGTCGAACCGGGGTTCGTCGACACCGAAATGCTGCTGGCCGACGACCCGTTCTGGGTTGCCTCGCCGGAAACCGCCGCCAGTCAGATCGCTCGAGCGATTCGCAAGCGGCGTGTACACGTTTACGTCACCCGACGCTGGCGTCTCGTCGCCTGGCTGTTCGAGTTGGTCCCCGAGCCGATTGTTCGGCGGCTGATGACCTGAGCATATGCCGTTCAGCTGTGTCGCCCATCTACGAAACGTGCTTACGCGTCGTGAACGCCGAGAATCCCCGGTCGCTCGAACTCCAGATCGAACTCGGGGCCAACGGCACGGGCGTCGATGGTCGGCCAGGGTTCGCCCATCGGTGCGTCCTCGGTGGTCGTCAGGACCTCGAAACCGTCTTCGGTGACGAGGACGGTGTCCTCGCTCTTTGCACCCGCGACGGTTGGATTCCAGGCGTAGGCCATCGGCGTCACGAGCGGTGCCTCGTGGTTCGGCGTTGCGATCCACTCGCGGCCGGCGAACCCGGCAGCGCCGCCCTGGTGGTGTTTTTCCCACTCCCCGTCGAATCCAAGCCGGTCGTATGCCTCCTGGATAGCGCCAAACACGTCTCCTGCGGTGGCTGGACGTTCGGTATCAGCGTCGACCGCAGGCTCGCCGTCGGCCGCCCGGCCGCCCCCTTCTCGAGCCCCGGGCACTTTTGTCGGCCGGGTTCCGCCTGCTTGCGTCGCGGCCAGCGCGGTCGTCTCGACTCGGGCGGCCGTAACGTGGTTGTCCTCGAGCCATCCGGGCGGGTCGAAGGCGACCGCTCGAGTGCAACTCGCGTGTAGGCCGTAGCGTTGGGTCGTCACCGAAACGAGGACGTAGTCGCCGAACTCGACGGATTTGGGCGTGTAGTGTCGGTATCGCTGGGCGCGTTCTGCACCGCCCACGAGAACGACCGGCGCCTCGATGTTCTGTGCAGCCAGCGAGACGGTGAGGGCTGCCGTCACTTCCGCTTCTGTGTCGTCGGCTTGTAACTCCCGGCAGACGGCTTCGACCGCAGTTGCGGTGTCTCGGCCGAGCTCGCGGTAGCGTTCGATGTCGGTTTCGGTCAACGGCTGGCGAACCTCACTCGGGTCGATTCGCTCGATATTCGCAGCCGGAACGTCGATGTCCGCCGCTGCCCGTTTGCCCTCGACGACACTTGCGAGTGCGTCCGAGAGAGACCCTTCGTACCAGGGGAACGTTTCCGTCTCGATGGGCACGCCCGCAGCCTCGAGGTCGGGAACTTCCTCATCGCGGAGTCGCTCGAGTTCGATGGTGTTCGCCAGGAGTGTGACTGCGTCGCCGTCGTAGCCGAGTGCACCGACGCCGATGTCACCTTCCCGGTCGACGACGTTGTCGCCGCCGGCGAGCCACGCAAACGAGTTCGGTCGGGCGAACCAGACGGACGCGAGGTCGTTGGCCTCGAGATGAGCGTCTAGCCGCGCGAGTTTTTCCATGTCGGGGCCTCGAGCGGGAACGGCTTGAATCCGACGAACCGTTCCGTCGATACGCTACCAACTGCTCATCCGGTTACCCGCACATGTTAGCGATACGTGGCTCGCACTCTCGTCGCCCGGGAAGAACACGGACGATTCAAATACGCCCACTCCTAACCCCCGATGAGAACCCGTGTCTTACGATACCCACACGTCAGATTCCTCGCGGTTGCCGATCACGTTCGGCCGGACCCGATTTCGGTATCTGTTGACGCTCACGGTCGCCCTCGTCGCGGGAACGATCATCCTCGGCGTCGCGGCCAGAACGACCGGATCGGGACTCGCCTGTGACGCGAACTGGCCGGTCTGTGACGGTGGCTTCCTGAACCTGTTGCCTCAGGGCCAACCCTCCTTCTGGGAGTGGATCCACCGCGTCGTTGCCATGCTGGCCGGCTTTGCAATCATCGCCTCGGCGATTGCTGCAATCTGGACCGACCACGCGACGAAAGCCGTGGCCGGACTCGTAACGGCGGGCCTGATTCTGACGCCGATTCAGGTGTACCTCGGCGCTGAGACCGTCCTCTCCTATCAGATGACGGTTCTCAACTTCCACTTCTGGACCGCCATCCTGATTTTCGTCATCTTCGTGGTGGCGCTCGTTCTGGCCTGGGAGGACCGCCTCGAGGCGAGACACGTCGCGATAGGCCTCGCCATCGGTGCGGTGACGGTCCCGGTACAGGTGCTTTTGAGCCCGATTTTCATCCAGCAAAACACCCCCACCACGCTGACGATTCAGATGGGCGTCCTCTTGACGCTGCTCGCTGTCGTCACGCTGGCTGCACTCTACGGCAGCGACGTCTTCGACAGCCTGGCGACTCGAGGAACGATCGCGCTCGGAACGCTGTTGACCCTCGGGACGCTCGTTTTGAGCCGCGAATCCGTGATGACCTACTCGCCGGCACTCGACCTGACGTACCTGCTGGTCGCCGGCGCGTTGTTCGTGACCCTACTCGTCGGTGCCTGGTTGGCCTTCAAGGAGCGTCGCTCGCTCGAGCGTGGCCAGGCGACCGCCTGATAGGGACTGTTATCGTCACATATCGACGAACACCGACCCACTGGCAAGCCCTCCGCAGTATGCTGTTCTCATCGTCCTCACATTACAGTCGATCACTTATTCCACGATACTCTGTTTACTAGAGTTATTCACTACCAAATCTGAACTTTCCCCAAATCCATCGACGACTCGAGTATCACAACCGGGAATGTCTCCATCCTCGAGACACCTCACCCGAGAGCGGACACCGCCATCACGGCGAGCACCGACGCCCCGACTCCCAGCACGAAGAGACCGTAGTTCGCCAGCCGATTTTTCGCCGGCGTCACGTTTAGCGTGAAGCGACGTGACGTGAGCGGCCAGAACGGAGCCACACCCATCGGGGTCAGTGCGTCTCCGAGAATGTGGGTAACGATGGCGAACGCGGACACTGCGAACACGAACGTGACGAGCGTCGTGTCGACAGTGCCGGTGACCACCTCGAGTGCCAGATAGAGTCCACCACCCATGACGGCACCGACCAGGAGGGCAAACACCAGCGTGTGGGTGATGCCTCGGTGCTCGATGAGTGGAATCTGGTGGTCGGCGTCGGGCAGCGTCGACAGCGAGAGACAGATGACGGCACCGAGAATCGCCAGCACCTGCTCGCCGGCGAGGGCGACGCTCGCACCGACGGGCGCGTAGGCGAGCATCGTAATGCCGTAGTGACCGAGTTGATACATCTGTCAAACTGGAGGTCACCGGCCAGTATATGTCCTGTGGTTGCTGCCGTCGAGAATGCCTGTGAACATACCGACGCCGATGGCGTTCTTCCTGACCATACCGATATCGTTCTTCCTGAAGAGACCGATTCCGTTCCCTCCTGAATCAAACTCGAGTGAGCCCCCTGCTCGAGACTCAAAGCCAACCCCAATATACCCAACCGCACGAGCCCGGTATATCCAACGGCGAGACCCCGAACGTTTTTGCCTCCCCGAACGTGCGCAAGCGCATGGCAGACATCGACCCAATGACGCGTTTTCCAGTCCCGGACGTCGAATCGCTTCCCGAAGATCTGCAAGAACGCATCGAAGACGAGACGGAGCGGGCCGGGTTCACTCCGAACGTCTTTCTCGCTTACGCCTACCGACCCTCGCACTTCCGGGCGTTTTTCGACTACTACGACGCACTCGTCGAGGACACCGAACTGACTCGCCTCGAGATCGAGATGATCATCGTCGCCGTCAGCGGCGCGAACGACTGTTATTACTGTAACACGGCTCACGGCGCTCTCGTTCGACTGTACGGTGATGACCCGCTGTTGGCCGACCAACTCATTTCCAACTACCGGAACGCGGACGTCAGCGACCGCCACCGCGCGATGCTGGACCTTGCGGTCACCCTGACCGAAAATCAAGCAGCCGTCGAAGAAAGCGACCTCGAGACACTCGAGGACCACGGCTTTAGTCGCCGCGCCATCTGGGATATCGGCTCCGTCGCCGCGTTTTTCAATCTCTCGAACCGGATGGCCCAGCTTGCAGATATGCGTCCCAACGAGGAGTTCCATACGCTCGGCCGCGAATAGCCGTACTCGAGGCAGGCTTCTCGAGAGGAGCGAGCAAACACGATGGGAGAAGGCGTTTCTGGAACGAGTGAAAGAGGTTACTGCTCGGCTTCGTCGTCCGTTCCGGCAACGTCGCTTTCACTCGCTTCGTCGTCGTCAGCGTCCGTCCCTTCGGTTTCGGCTTCGTCGTCGGTCGCCTCGTCTACGTCAGCGTCGTCAGAATCACTGTTATCGGGCGTCGCATCGTCCTCGAGGTCGCTTGCATCGTCCGCACTGTTGGCGGCACTATCCTCACCGTCGACGGCTTCGCCGTCATCGTCCTCCGCGACTTCACCACCGAGTTCGATTGCTTCCTCGGCTTCAGCATCGTCGGCCGCGTCCTCGGCTTCAGCATCGTCGGCCGCGTCTTCGACTGTCGACTCGCCGGCGCTCTCGTCCTCGTCATCACTGTCGTCAGCAGCGGGGGCTTTGTCCTCGGATTCCTGACCACTGTCGTCGGCTTCCTCCGAGTCGTCCGGTTCGTCTTCCTCGAGCGAGCCGTTGCTCACCGTCACCTGCGCGTTCTGAATGACTTTATCGCCCATTTCGTAGCCCGGTGTGAACACGTCTGCAATGGTCCCCTCGGGTTTCTCGCTGTCGACGCGCATCATGACTTCGTGTCGCTGTGGGTCGACGGCCGTTCCCGGTTCGGGGTCGACCTCTTCGACGTTTTCTTCCGAGAGGATACGGTCGAACTCCTTGAGCGTCATCTCGAGACCATCTCGTAGGCTCTCGACGTTCTCGCTCTCCTCGTTGAGCGCCCGTTTGAGGTTGTCTCGAACGGTCACGAGTCGCTCGACGAGGTCCTCTGTCGCGCGGTCTTTGATCTGCTGCTGGCGTTTTTTCGCCCGCTTTTTGTAGTTCTGGAAGTCCGCCTGCGTTCGTTTGACGTGACTTTTGAGGTCGCCGATCTGCTCTTCGTACGCTTCGATGGTTTCCTCGCGATCCTCGAGGGCCCCTTCGCGCTCGTCGAGTTGATCCTGAAGGTCGCCGATTGTTTCGGCCTGGGCTTCGACTCGCTCGCTGAGGTCCTCGAGTTCGGCTCGCTGGTGCTGGACGGTGCCGTTGAGTTCTCGCGCCATCTCGACGATCGAGTTGACGTCGCGGGCGATTTCGTCGTCGTACTCCTGAAGCGTCTCGAGGAGATTTTGAATGTCCTCGCTCGTCTGGGGGGTATCCGTCTCTTCGTCGGACGGTTCGTCGCTCGCCGATTCCTCGGTGGTGTCGGCCGATGGCGTCGTGTCGTTCGCCTCGACCGGTTGCTCGGTGTCGGCAGCGTCGGCCGTCGATTCCGTGTCGGCGTCGGCCTCTGTGGCGTCCTCACCATCCGATTCGGCTGGGTGCTCACCGTCGGCGTCTCCCTCCGCTGGGACACCCTGGGCTGTGGAGTTCAGGCCCTCATCTTCGCTCATATGCCAGACAAGGAACAGCGGTAATAAAAGGGTTGAGGTACGCGTCGTGGAGGGTCACTCGAGGTGACACGCGAGCGGCTGGTGACTGTACACTATCCATCGGTCACTGGGACGCTGAAAGTGGTGCCTATAGTAGCCAGTGAACGTCAGTGCACACCCGCTCGCAAGCGTGCGCCGCGGTAGGTGTGTCAATCGTTTCACTGGCTACTATACTCGATAGTTCCGTCTCCCTCTCGGTGGACATCACCATCTTCTATACTGTCGCCACCGTCAGCTTCGGTCGTGTCCGATACGCCGCCGTCCGTCAGGCTTCGCTTCGAGGACGGAACGATCCGTCTCGAGACCGAGACCGATGCGCCCTCGTTCCTCGACGACCTGTCGGTGCTGTCACTCGAGTGGGACTCGCGCTCGGGGTGCTTTCGCGTTGCAGCACACGAGTACGCCGCGTTACGGGCAGCGCTTCCCAACGAATCCATCACCGTCGCAGATTCGGTGCTTCGTGTGGAACCCCCGGCATCTCGAGCGGATGCGCTCGCGCCGGAACTCGATCGCACGACCGCTTACGAACTCCGGCCGTATCAGCGAGACGCGCTCGAGGCGTGGCTCGAGACGGACCGCTGGGGCGATATCGAGCACGTGCCAGCGGCGTCTCTCGACCGTACGGACACGGCAGTGTCGGCCGCCGGCTATCCGCGGCACGCTCCCGCTGGCGTCCTCGAGTTACCCACCGGGAGCGGCAAGACGGTCATCGCGCTCGAGGCCATCGCCCAACTCGAAACGCCGACGCTGATAGTGGTGCCGACGATCGACCTGCTCGAGCAGTGGGTGGGCGAACTCCGCCGGGAGTTCGACGTACCAGTCGGCCAGTTCGGTGGTGGCGAACAACGCCTCGAGTGGCTGACGGTCTCGACGTACGACTCGGCGTATCTGAAAGCCGAATCGGTTGGCGACCGATTTGGATTCGTCATCTTCGACGAAGTACACCATCTGGGTGGCGAGGGATACCGAGACATCGCCCGAACGCTACCCGCACCCGCCAGGCTGGGGTTGACGGCGACCTTCGAGCGACCCGACGGGGCCCACGCAGCCGTCGAGTCGCTGCTCGGCCCGCTGGTCTATCGCCTCTCGGCAGACGACCTCGCGGGCGAACATCTCGCGACCTACGACGTCAAACGACTCGAGGTCGCGCTGACCCCGAGCGAGCGGGAGGCCTACGAACGCAATCAGGAGACGTTCACGAATTACCTCGCTCGCTCGAACATCCGGTTGCGGTCGGGTGCCGACTACCAGCAACTCGTGAAACGGTCTGGGAGCGACCCCGCGGCACGGGAGGCCCTGCTCGCCCGCCAGCGGGCGCGCGAGGTAATGCTCGGGGCCGAACGCAAACTCGAGACCCTCGAGGACGTGCTCGAGACCCACCGTGGCGAACGAACGATTCTCTTCACCGCACACAACGACCTGGCCTACGAGGTCGGGGAACGCTTTCTGGCTCCCGTCATCACCCATCAGACTGGGACGGCCGAACGGCGAGACATTCTCGAGCGATTTCGGTCGGGCGCCTACTCGAGAGTGGTCACCTCGAACGTGCTCGACGAGGGTGTCGACGTTCCCGACGCCTCAGTCGCGGTCGTTCTCTCCGGGAGCGGTAGCGAACGCGAGTTTACGCAGCGCCTCGGGCGAATTCTCAGACCCAAAGACGACGGCGGCCGAGCGCTCCTGTACGAAATCGTGGCCGCTGAAACCGGGGAAGAATCGATCGCTGATCGGCGTCGGTAGAACAGGGGCTGAACAGGACGAGAGCGCGGGGCTTTCCTTCGAGGTATCGTAGCTAGTGACAGTCAGTGCACACCCTCTCGCAAGCGGGCGTCGCGTTAGGTGGTTCAATCGTTTTCACTGGCTACTATATCTCCCGAAACCGCGATTTGACCTCGCGCGCTGTGTCGGTTCCGTACGCATCGACCAGCGTCTCGAGAGCGTCCCCGAGGTCCCGTTTACACGTCCGCGGAGAGTGATACTCGAGTTCACTGGCAACCGTCTCCCAGGACTGACATTGTAACACCCGTCGGATCACGAGTCGCTCGGTGTGTGGTGCCAGTGGTTCACCTCGCCACGCTGTCCGCCGGTCGGTCGAGTCGTCGACTTCGGGCCTCCCGTCATCTCGCTCGAGCAGGTACCGATACACCAGTCTGCTGAACGGGCCGGGATCGACGTCGAACAGCGCGGGGCCGTAGGCAGCCCCGGCGACCAGTTCCCACTCACTGTCGGTGAACTCGAGTGGGGGTGCGTACACGGGGTCGACCGAGCGAGTTAGCGCCCGGACGACGTCCGGTTCTAGGTTGCGGAGACTGTCGGCGAGGACGTTCGGGAGTCGGCGGGCAAACCATCGTTCGTGGCGGTCGACGAACGCTCGGCCGTCGTCGCTCATCGCGCGACACATAATCGCGGAGTACTCGCCGCTGGCGTCGTTTCTGGTCGTGGATAGGTGCAGCGGCCGATATCCGTTGTGCCGCCAGAACGAGACCAGCGACGGGGTTGCCCCGAACCCCGTTCCCAGCCAATCGACCGTGGCTCCTACATCGGCGGCCAGCTTCTCGAGCAACAGCGAGCCAAAGCCGGCAGATCGCACCGCGTGGTGGGTCGCGATTCTGACGACGCGACAGCCGGCGAGGCCGCCGACGGCTTCGTCCCGGAGGTGGCTGCTGAAGAGGTCCGGGATCATGTTTCCACGGAGTCGTGCCCCCTCGTACAACCGTCGCTGGTCGGCCCGCTCGAGGTTCCCCTCTCGAGCGATCAGCGCAACGCTGACGACGTGGCCGTCGTACGTGAGCGCGTAGGTCTCGAGGTTCGGTGCATCGAGGAGTCGCGCCAGGTCGTTGGGTTCGGTGCGGTAGTGAGCCAGTACGAGCAGGCCGAAGGTCTCCCGGAGGAGACGTTCGTCGCGAGACAGGGTTTCGGCGTCCAGCTTTTGGTAGCTGACTGTGTCCAGAGCCGCGCCATCGAGCAGGTCCGGCACGACCGGCCTCGCGTCCAGCAAGAGTGCGTGAAACGACCAGACCTCGAGAGGGTCGCCACCGGCATAGCGGATCGGCTCGGTGAGAGTGTACTCGGTAACCTCGTGGTCGCTCGCTGCCAGCCGATCGCGAAACCGGACGGAAAAACCACGTCCGGCACCCTCGTAGCCGTGAACGGTCGTGGCGAACGCGATTCGCTCGGCGTCCAGGAAATCCTCGAGCACGGTAACCGGGAGCGCGGCCGCCTCGTCGACGAACACGAAATCGAATTCCGACAGACAGTCGGTGGCCTCGAGAGGCGGGTAATAGTGAATTTTGCCACCAGCGGTACTCGTCACTGACCGTGGAGCTTCGGCGGTTGGGCCTGGTTCCTCGGCGGTTCGGTATAACTCGCCGGCGGTGTCGGTTGGGTGATTGGCCTCGAGGCGCTCGAGCAGTTCCCTCGCTCGGGCGAACACGTCGTCGACGTTCGAACGGTCGGGGGCGGTCACGAGCACACGCGAGCCAGTCGCGGCGAGCGAGCCAGCAGCCAGTCCGATACCGCTGGATTTGCCGCGGCCACGGTCGGCCTCGAGGACGACTGCCTGGCCCGGTTCGGACAGGGCCTCGAGGTGGCCAAGTGCCGTCGCCTGGTCGTCGGTTCGACAGGCGTCGTACGCGAGGGAGGGAAACGAAACCTCGAATTCAGGTTCTTTCTCGGCCATCCGGTATACTGTTTCCCGAATGTCGTCGCCCTCTGTACTTACTCCACTCTCTGAACCAGGTATTCTATCTGTAGTAGTTGTGCTGGAGCGATCGGCTCGCTCGAGTCTGGGGGCCGGATTCGTCAGCCCCTCGTCGACGATTTCGCCCGACTCTACATCGACGATGGCGAGGCCCCGGTGTGCGCGGATGGTCTCGACGAGTCGTCGTCGAAGCCGTCCCGAAACGTTCTCGAGGGTGTAGGGAGCGACCACGAGCGATTCGTCGAACGCATCACGCCTCTCGGGCCACTCATCGAGCGGTGGCGTGAGCAGTATGAAAAGGCCACCGCCATCTATTGTGCCCACGACACGGCCAATCGTGTTCGGTTCGAGACCTTCGTGGGCGTCCACGATGACGATGTCTCGAGTGGTCCCGAGCAACCCGCTCGTCTCGTGTTGGGTTCGCTGTTCACAGCGTAGTCGGTCGGTCGGTCCCACGAGAGTCGTCCTCGAGATCGGTGCTTCGAGCGCTTCGAGAATCGGCTCGAGGGCGTCGTACCCGTGTTCGCGACCCCCAGTAAGCACGAGCCCCCGCCGCTCGTTTTCCCGGCGTGCTTCGGCCTGCAGTCGTCGTGCGTGGGCGGCGGGAGCGTGGTTCATCGTTCGTGAAATCGTAGGAGAGGAGGCCCCTTGATACGGTCGGTTGTCGTCTCCTCCGCTGCTCGTGCAACGGTGTCGCACGGGTCCGCGCATTTGGACACGCTTTTAAGGAGGGCACCGTTACTCAGTCGTACACCCTACGCGGGGTTGATGATGCTCCTAGCCCTACAGGAAACCCGCCGGAAACCCGGCCCGGGCACCTCGCCCGGATGGCAGGGGAGCGCGAGCCTGCGCGTGGGAGATAGGTGAACAACCAATGGCAGTTTACGTAACTACAGACATCCCAGCCGACCTCGCAGATGACGCCCTTGAGGCACTCGAGGTCGCACGAGACACAGGCAGTGTAAAGAAAGGAACGAACGAAACGACCAAAGCCATCGAGCGTGGCAACGCCGAACTCGTCTTCGTCGCCGAAGACGTCAGCCCGGAGGAGATCGTGATGCACCTCCCCGAACTCGCTGACGAGAAAGGCATTCCCGTGGTCTTCGTCGAGACCCAGGACGACGTCGGCCACGCCGCCGGCCTCGAGGTCGGAAGCGCCGCCGCGGCGATCGTTGACGCCGGTGAAGCGGCCAACGACGTCGAGGATATCGCCGGCAAGGTCGAGGACCTCGACTGAGGTGATTATTGATGAGCGCTGAAGACGGAGAAAGCAGTTCAACGCCCGCCGAAGTCATCGAGGTCGTCGGCAAGACTGGCATGCACGGTGAAGCGATGCAGGTCAAATGCCGGATCAAAGATGGCGAGAACCAGGGACGGATCATCACACGAAATTGCCTCGGACCGGTCCGCGTCGGCGACATTCTCCAGCTGCGCGAGACTGCCCGCGAGGCCGACTCCATCGGAGGACAGTAACTATGGTCGAGCATCGAACCTGTGACTACACGGGCGAAGAGATCGAACCCGGAACCGGCATTATGTACGTCCGGAACGATGGTAGCGTTCTCCACTTCGTCGATTCGAAGGCGGAGAAAAACTACAAACTCGGGCGCGAACCCCGCGATCTCGAGTGGACCGAGGAAGGCCGTCGCGGCAAAGGGCCAGTTCAGGAGCAGGTCGAACCCGAGGAACCCGAGCCCGAAGCGGAGGCCGAGGAAGAAGAATCTCAGGTTGAAGCCGAAGCCGACGCTGAGGAGGAAGCGGCCGACGCTGAGGAGGACGACGAAGAATGAGCGATCACGAGCGCACCTTCGTCATGGTCAAGCCCGACGCATTCGCCCGCGGACTCGTGGGCGAAGTCGTCTCCCGTCTCGAGGACCGCGGCCTGAAACTCGTCGGCATTAAAGTGATCAACATGCCAGAATCGCGGGCCAAAGAACACTATGCCGAACACGAGGACAAGCCGTTTTTCGACGGCCTTATCGACTTCATCACGTCCGGTCCCGTCGTCCCGATGGTCTGGGAAGGACAGGACGCGACCCGCCAGGTCCGCCAGATGATCGGCGCAACCGATCCGCTCGAGGCGGCCCCAGGGACGATTCGTGGTGACTATGCACTCGACCTCGGTCGTAACGTCGTCCACGCGGCCGACCACGAGGACGAGGGCGCGAACGAACGCGAAATCGAAATCCACTTCGACGAAGACGAACTCATCGACTACGACCAGCACGACGCTGGTTGGCTCTACGAGTAGGGTTCGTTGTTCGTTTTCTACACCGTTCTCTTCTGTACTGAAGAGGCGTAAGGCAAATCCCGGTGGCTATTTGAAAAAACACATATCTTCTTTCGGATAGACGTAACACCTAATGTCCTCGTCCCGGTATGGGCCACTGGTGGTTTCGAATGGTAATTTACGGTAGGTGGTTTTCGAATGCGTGAGCGGGAGACCGCGACAAATACACCCATTGGGGTGACGACGCCGTCGCTCGATACGGTGTTCGATATTCTCGCCGACCGACGGCGACGATTCGTCCTGTATCACCTGTATGATGCCGTTGATGGCGTCAGCACGGTCGAGGAACTCGTCGATTTCGTCGCCGTACACGAACCTGATGCCGGTCCCTCGAAAGACGAGATACAGGTCGCGCTGTATCATATTCACCTGCCAAAACTCGAGGAAGCAGGCGTTATCGAGCACGACCAACGCAGCGAAACGGTCCGATACTGGACGCACCCTTCACTCGAGGAGTGGCTCGAACACGCCTCGTATAAAGAACGAGAGAGCTAACTTCCTCTAAATATCAGCTACTGGGCACAATAGCACGTAACCGCATGATTGCCCATCCCGGGACGGCGATCACCACGAAAAAGGCACAGTGGACCGCATCACTCGTCGTCATTTTTCCAGTATTGACGTTGTAGCTCCCGGCTGCGGCTCAGTTTCGTGAGTATCGAACGTCTTGACAGCAACTCGAGTGGACGGTTGTCTGCGGTCGATGGAGGACACGCCAACTCCCAGTGTTTTTGACCGGTCACCATTGTGGCATGATACCGTTTCACTCCTCAATATTTAACAGGTACGCTGTCGTTAGAAGTAAGTGGTGTTCACTAATGACTGACCACGAACTTCCACCGCTTCCTTACGATTACGACGCACTCGAGCCATCGATTTCCGAACAGGTCGTTACCTGGCATCACGACACCCACCATCAGGGCTACGTGAACGGGCTGAACGCTGCCGAGGAAACCCTCGCCGAAAACCGCGAGTCCGGTGACTACAGTTCCACGGCTGGCGCGCTCGGTAGCGTCACCCACAACGGTTGTGGGCACTATCTCCACACGCTGTTCTGGGAGAACATGTCGCCAAACGGTGGCGGCGAGCCGGAAGGCGACCTTGCCGACCGCATCGAGGCCGACTTCGGCTCCTATGAGGCCTGGAAAGGCGAGTTCGAGGCTGCAGCCAGCGCCGCCGGTGGCTGGGCACTGCTGGTTTATGACCCGGTTGCGAAACAGCTTCGCAACGTCGCTGTCGACAAACACGACCAGGGCGCACTCTGGGGCTCTCACCCCATCCTGGCCTGTGACGTCTGGGAGCACTCGTACTACTACGACTACGGCCCAGACCGCGGCAGCTTCGTCGAAGGCTTCTTCGACGTCGTCAACTGGGAGAAAGTCTCCGAAGAGTACCAGAAGTGCCTCGACCACTTCGAGTAATAACGACGGCTCAGTACACCTTTCCATTTTTTGCACTCACTCGAGAAGTGACAACGCCAGCGAATCCACATCGTTTACCGTTTCCGCGAGCGTACGCCACAGCATGCCCGTTCCAAAAGACGAGTTCAACCGACTCCCACCGTGTGACTTTTACACGCCAGAGGAGCTCCTCGAACCGGACCAGATGTACACCGTCTACGAAATTGCCCGACTCTTACAGGGTCTGGAGCCTGAGGCAGACATCGACAGAGAGACTGAGGATATCTTGCTCGACTGGGCTATTCCGTGGGTGATGACCAACGCCTCGAACCTGGTCGTTGGCGAGCCACGGACGGACGACGAACCGGGCTATTACGGGCTGAAAACAGGCGACGAGTAATCTTCCACCCTCGCTGGTAGTGCATCCCGAGTCCATGCCCACTCGGGTGTGAGGCGGCCCCTGAGACGTGTTCGCTCGGCCGGATCGAGTCCGCTGTCCTCTCAGTGCTGTCTGGCCATCTGACTCGCCAGTTCGACGTGTCGGTAGGGGTCTGTGGTGACGCTCGGGCCGTGACCAGTGTGCAATTCACGAAGCGACGGGTCGAGCACCTCGAGCATGCGGTCGATGCTCTCGATCAACGTTGCTCGGTCCCCTTCTGGCAAGTCGGTCCGACCGAAACTACCGTTCTGGAACACGAGGTCGCCCGCAAACAGCACCTGCGGTTCTTCGGCGTACAGGCAGAGATGGTCGTCTTTGTGTCCTGGCGTGTGGTAGGCAACGTACTCGTGATCCCCCATCGTAATCGCTCCCTCATCCTCGAGTCCGTGATCGACACCATCGAACGACTCGTTGTACCCCCAGACATCGACGTCGAACGCCGTGAGGACCGCCTCGAGATTGTCGACGTGATCAAGATGCGTGTGTGTCAAGACGACCGTGTCGAGGGTGTCCGTGTGTTCGTAGATTCGTTCGATGACGTCGAAGTTGGCACCGGTATCGACGAGCACCGTCTGTTCTCCAGTGACCAGAAACACGTTGCTCGTGAACGCCTGGATACCATCGGTGAGATTAACGATCATACCAATCAGTATGCGAGTGAGCCCTTTGTCCGTATCGACTCGAGAAATAGCGTGTGACCTGTTGTTACACCGTGGTATCGGCTCGCAGACCCTTCGCCACAGTCACAAACTCTTTTAGCAGCGGCGCGTATAGCAGAGACGAATGCACAGGCCGGCACTCACAATAAGCGCTCTCGTGATTTTCCTCACGTTCGGACTCCTCGTGGCGAGCGGACCCATGCTCGCAGCCGACGAGAGTGGTGCCGGCATTGATGTCTCACTCGGCGAGAGTGGGGTTGACGAGTCAAACGACGAACTCGAGGTGACTGGCATGCTCGAGTCATCGACTGAGCGTCACCACCTCGAATCACGGACGTATCTCAATACACGAGAATTTGACACGACGACGTATACGATAACTGTCCACAGTAACGGCGATGCGACCTGGACGTTCCGGCACGAACGGATCCTTTCATCGAGCGACGAAGAATCGCAGTTCGAAGCCTTCGCCGAGGAGTTCGAAGACGAAGAGACCGAACTGTACACCGACTTCGTCAACCAGGCTGAAGCACTCACCGAACTCGGCAGCGACGTCACCGACAGGGAGATGGCCGCCACTGATTTTAATCGGTCGGCCACTATCGAGCAGCGATTTAACACCAGGGGCGTCGTCGAGATGTCCTTTACCTGGGAAGGCTTTGCGGTCGTTTCAGACGACGAAATTATCGTCGGCGACGTTTTCGACGGCGGGTATTACATCACCTCCGAACAGACCCTGGTAATCGAAGCCGACGACGGCCTCACGTTCACCAGTGCCCAACCGGACGGACAGGTAACCGGCGCCTCGCTCGAAGACAGCAACTCGATTACCTGGTCCGGTAGCAAGCAGTTCCTCGATGGACAACCGCGAGTGGTCCTCGAACGATCGGGGTCGTCAGAATCGAGTGGCACATCCAGTTCGCTCAGTGAGAACCTCGGTAACAGCCCCTCGAGCTGGCTCCTTGGGGCTATTCTGGTCGTTTTCATAGCAGCTGTGAGCGTTGGCGTCTATCGATATCGACAGGATTCCTCGAGCGCCCCGGCAACCGAGACCGAATCGGAGAATAAAGCAGTTGCAGCGTCTCCCGATGGACCACAGACAGCTGCCGCCGATCCGATCACCGATGCTGAATTGCTGAGTGACGAAGACCGCGTCGTCTCCCTGATCCGTGAAAACGGTGGCCGAATGAAACAGGTCAACATCGTCGACGAAACCGGCTGGTCGAAATCCAAGGTCAGTATGTTGCTCTCGGAGATGGAATCCGAAGGCACCATCAGCAAGCTTCGGGTTGGCCGGGAGAACATTATCAGTCTTGATGGGTTCGAACCGGAAGCCGCTCGGTCTCCGTTCGAGGAGTGACTCGAGTGTGCGAAAGACGGACACCCCGTGCCCGAAACGGAACGCTTAAACGGTTTTCCCGGCAACCGTAGAACGTAGCACGAACGGCACTACTGCTCCGTTGGTGTAGTCCGGCCAATCATATTGCCCTCTCACGGCAATGACCAGGGTTCGAATCCCTGACGGAGCATCCTTTTCCCGACGCCGTCTCCCGATTTCGAGCCCGTGCTAACCTCACGTAAGCATGAAATCGAAAGGCAATGCGATTGAGATGGTCGGGTCACCCCGACGCAGTACAGCGATTACGACTATTTGCCCTGCAATCCGATTCAAAGGACTCTCTCAGGGGTGGTCAGCATGGATCTAAGCGAGTTCACGCTCGTTCCAGGCCCGACCGAAGACCGACTCGGTGAGCGCCAATTCGTCGATTACCGAACCGAGCGAGCGGACATGGTCAAGTGGCTACTCACGTTCGGAATCGAACCTCAAAAGGCAAATGGCTACGCGGAAAGCACGGTCAAAAATCGGATCTACCGGATGGATCAGTTCTGCCGCTTCGTCTGGGACCAAGAGGGCCAGTACACGACGGCCGTCACGCACGACCACGCGGACGCTTGGATGCAGGAACTGGCCTACGCTGAGTGTAGCGACACCCACCGCGACCTCTGTCAGAAGGCCGTGCGAATGCTGTTCAAATGGCGTGCCCACGAGCGCGGTGGTGAAGCGTGGGAGCCGGAAATTTCGTTCAGTTCGAACGACGGGACGACCACCCCACGTGACTACCTCACTCTCAAGGAACGGAAACTAATCCGCGAAGCAGCACTAGAGTACGGCAGCATCCCCTCGTACAACAACGTCTCGCCGACCGAGCGCCGCGAGATCAAGGCATACCTCGCACAGCGGTTCGAGAAACCGATGGAGGATGTCACCGCTCGTGACTGGGAGCGTGCGAACAGCTGGAAGATCCCGAGTCTCGTCAGTGTCAGCCTTGACGCCGGATTACGGCCAATTGAGGTCGAACGGGCCGTCATCTCGTGGGTCGATCTCGCAAACGGGATCTTGCGCATCCCGATCGAGGATAGTTCCAAGAACGAAGACAACTGGCGCGTAAGTCTCAGCAAGCGGTCAGTCGGGATGCTCGAGCGGTGGCTCGACCAACGAGTGACGTACGATCTGTACGATGGGCGCGATGAGCTGTGGTTAACTCGAGAGGCTAACCCGTACGGATCCGCGTCGCTCCGTCGCATCCTCCATCAGCTGTGTGAGATCGCTGGTATCGAGTACGAGAACCGCCAGATGAGTTGGTATACGATCCGCCACTCGACAGGTACCTACATGACTCGAGAGGAAGACCTGGCAGCCGCACAGACGCAACTTCGACACAAGAGCCCGGAGACGACGATGAAATACGACCAGACGCCAGTTGAAGATCGCCAGGATGCGTTAGATCGGATAGGATAAACCGGCGCTTTTCTGCTATTTTCTTACCATCTGACAAAAATGAGCTGTGAGATACGCGGCAGAATAGAGACGATGATCAGCAGAGAGGTGTCTACGGCAGGGAAACATTAGTTCCGTTTCGACAGTCATTGACGTAAGGACTCGAACTAGGTACCGACTCATCAGACACGATTCCAAACGGTTGAAACGTGTTTGGTTAATCCGTAGACGTTCGCACGGACGTTGAGTGAATCGTCCGTCTGCTGTCTTTGCTGATGAAATCCGTCGACTCCTCCGAATAGTCCATAGCGGCAGATCACTCTGTACCGGACGACTGCGGGGGTGAATGTTGAGTTAATGTCTTCGGTCCGTAGACGAGTACCACTACAACGACTACCAGCAGCGTCAACACTACTGGTAAGAGTCCGCCGATGGGGCCGTGGGGAACGAGTTCACCGCTGAAGTTCCCCGAGAAGTGAAACAGAACTGCTCCGAGAACACTGCGTCCCGTGTTATTGTAGATCCATGTGTAGAGAACTGAGACGAGTATAGCCCCGACCATGAAATCCCAAAACGGGAGCGTCAGCACACCTAAACCGGCCTGGTAGGTGCCCAGCATGAAAAACAATGGGGCGTGCCAAGCGGCCCAAGCGACGCCGAGGATCAGGCTAGCCCCTAACGCGTTCCAGCGCGCCTGTAGCCCGTCGAGTGCGTATCCGCGCCAGCCTAGTTCTTCCGGTATTGGGCCAAACATCAACATGAAAATCGCATACGGGAGGATCGATACCGGGTCGACAGCTAACTCGGCAACTCGCTTCTGATGTCGCACCTGACCGCGTCAGCGACCTGGAAGATCGCCTCCGGCGAGTGCAGGCACGGCGTCATCATCTCGAATCCTCAGACCAGCACCGAGAGCTACTCGACCTCGTGACGACGGCTCGAGAGCATACTGAAACAGGGAACGCAGCGTTTCAAGCGTCGGAGTACGAGGCCGCGCTCGAAGCGTACGAAGAAGCGAACGAATACTACGACGAAGTGGAAACCCTGTACGGACAGTTTTTCGGCGAACTGGCGGCCGATCCCGATCGCTGTGATGTATGTGGATGTATGCTAGACGACGATCTTGTGCCATGGGAGATCGAGATTGATAGTGAAGGCTCACTACAGGTGTGTCCGTCATGTGCCCAGTTTGGACCAGACGGAACGCTACCAGCACCTGATGAGGTGAGGGTTGAACGTCGGTATGTGGAGGAGGACATTGAGAGTATTCGCTCCGGTGATGTTGGGTTGTCGTGGGCGTCAAATAACCCAATATCGTCGAACGAGGCGGATACCCAATCAACTGGTAGTGGACGAGATACACGTCAGATGCTTATCCAGCTGGTCGGTGTTGTGCAACAGGTCGGTCGTGTGCCAACCGCGGCAGAATTGGATACTGACACTGACTTTGGGTGCCTTGAGTACGAAGACGAGTTCGGTGGAATTGAGGAGGCGTTACGGGAAGCGGGTTTCGACGTCTGAGCAGTCTAACCCCGTTAACGGGGTTCAGAGTCAAAGAATTTGGCGGGGAAAGAATCATGCTTTCACTCTGTCACTGTTTCTATATGCCACCAGACCGCCTCCGCAGCATCGTCCCAATGTTCGGCGGGGCGACAAACTATGTCGACACCTTGGACGCAATCCTCGAGTTTGTCGACGATTATAATCCGACAACTAACGAATTCGTCGGCTGGCACCGCGGGTCGTTTGCGAACGTTTCGAGCAGGGATTCGATCATGCGCCGAGTCAGTTATCTCCAGCAGGTTGGCTTGCTCGAATCTGACGGTGACCACTGGTATCTCGCAACTGCCGGCCACAAGTACATCCAGGATCAAACCACAGAGACGCTACTGCGCATCATGTGCGACCGAAACGTTGGCCTTCGAAGCCTTCTCTATGCGCTCTCTGCGGCACCGATGACGATCAAAGAGATCAGCGACCAGCAGTTGAATACGCATCCTGAACTCGGTTGGAGCTCTGGCGAGACGGATATGGCGAAACAACGGGCGAACTGGCTCCGGAGTATGGGCCTCGTCAAGAAAGAAGGCAACTTCTTCGATATCACCAGTGAAGGGCGACAGTTCGTCCAGGGCGCTGTTGAGGATTGTGCTGATTCAGATTGGACGCCGGCAACGGACGGTGCTGAGGCGAGTGCTGGGACGTACGTGACAACGATTCATTCTCGCGTGGTTGATCCTGAGTTCCGGGCGACGGTGATTTCGCGTCATGACCGGATGTGCCCGATCTCGGGTGTTGATCACCCTGGGCTACTGGACGTGGCGCACGTGTTATCGTGGAGTGAGTACCCGGAGTATCGTGCGGATTTGACGAACGTGCTGGCGTTGAGTAAGACACATCACGCTGCGTTCGATCGTGGACTCTTCACTATCGACCAGGACTACCGGTTGCACGTGAATCCGGCGTTCGAGACGCAAAGCGAGTTGCTGCAGCGAACGATTATTGAGCAAGATGGTGAGCGAGTTGCGCTTCTCAAAGAGAGTCTGAACCCGGAGTACCTCGCACAACATAACGCGGCACTCGCGTGGGTGTAGATGAATTGAGAAAGGAGTGGGGTAGTAGACGATGTTCTTGTGGCTCCTTTTGTTGGTCACCCAAAAGATAATCACTTCCAGAAAATTAGTTGTGCATAGAAATGGATGGGCCCGTGCGTATTTCTGACGACCTCCTTGAAGCAATCGATGACTATCGAACAGAAGGTGAAACACTCGGGGAGGCTATTGAGCGGATGGCCGGCGAATTTGGACTCCTTCCGTCCGACCTTTCGACAGTCGCTGATCTTCGAACTGCGTTGAGAACACGGTACAATGACCGTGACCGGGTATCTCGAACGCTCGAAGTACTTCGCTTGGTGTATACGGGGCAAGAACAGACAGGTACGATCGGCGTTCCGCACACCGATATTGGCTTGGAGTACAGCAAAGCGATTAACACGCTTCGGCAACTCGATTTAGTTCAGAAACATGAATACACCGGGAAGTACGAGTTTGGGTACCGGACGAGTGACACTGGGACATACATCGGGTCGAAACTAGTTCACGAATTCATTAAAGACCGCAAGGACGCCCTTCAACGCATTATTGGTGATTATCCTGAACCGTTACTGCGTTACTTCCTCAATTTCGGATTCACCGAGACTGATCTCAAGTACCTTTCTACTCGGCAGGCACCACTACCAGCGTCGTATTCGCCGCTCATTGAGGACGAGCGAATCCAGAACCCGTACGAGGAGTTTTTGGATCGCCTCGTTGATATCGGTGTTGCGGTAAGGCACTCTGATGATCAATTCACTGTTCTTCCACCAGAATTCAAGAGATTTCTTGAGAAGCGCAACCTCGGAACGATCGATGATGCGAAACGACTTGAGATTGCGATGGCAGTAAAAACGTACGCCGCTGGGAACGTTGAGTCTCGAGAACGGTTGCTTGAGTTATTAGTGACCGCCAGGGAGTTTGACTTGAGAGAACAACTCACGGCGTTCCATCGGGAAGGACTGACCTCTGAGTACCGAGATCAAGACACGGCTCCGTTCACAATAACTGACAGTGATCGACTCGAAACTCGTCTTGATCAGGACATTGCAGACATCGTTGCTACAGCTAACTCGGCTTGATCCCAAATACGTATGACTCTCGCTAATGTCACACCGGTTGCTGTCTCGTTGGATCCTGGGAATCCTGTTTCAGTGACAGTGCCGGCCGGAATACACCTGTTGTGGTGGTGTCGACTTACCCCAAGCGTAGACGATCTTGACCTTTCAGAGACTCATCGACGTGTAGAGCAAGGTCAGCGGATTGACCCTCTTCTCAGTTCATTAACGGCGAGTGTAATCGTTGAGGATGAACCTGTTCACTTGGTCACGGAACTCGTCAGACCTGATGGGAATCCAGAAATTGGTTGTTGGAATATTACGGATCCGCTCTCAGTGGGCAGGTACGACGCTACAGTCACTTTGGCTATCGATTCTGACAGCCCTGATGCGCTTCCGCCGTACATTACGCAGCCGAGTGGTACTCCCATCAGTTGGGATGACGATTCGATGGTTACAGCAACCATTGAACTCTCCGTTGTTGACGTAGAAGCGGAGTCGTTCGATCAGGGAACAGATCCGTTTTGGGGAGACCGGGACGTGTACATTGCCGAATCACGGTAGCCCTGCTGCTAACACAATCACCAGTGACCAAAACACTCGAACCACCTCTCATAAGCAAACCCCCTCCCTCTCAAACAGTACACCAATGACTTCAAACGACGTCAATACGCTGTACGAGTATCAGTGCCCGTTTACCGGAGTCTGTGACCACTGCGCGGATGAGCGAGCGCTCTTCTATCAGACAGAAGCTGGTGAACGCTTGTGCAATAACTGCAAAACACCCATTCTCGACGAACTTCGAGACCGAGGATTAGGATTCGAAGCCATCGATGTTATTGAGAACGACCCGGATTGCCAGTCGTCCGAGACGATCACAGACGAGTCTGAGTCTGGCGACGCTCACATCACCGAACACTTGCACGAAATCACCCCGAAACAGGGGCTGCGAGAAGACCAGTACGAACTCGAATACGATCGAGTGAACTGGGATACTGTTAGTCGATCAGAAACAGTCGGCGAAGACGACATCATTACCTCTGGTCGGTATTCTCACTTCGAGATCGATGCAACAGGGTTCGACGCGATGCGGATTTACCTCGACATTGACGCGCAAGAAAACGCGGCATATCTGACCGATGAGGCTGTCTACGTGTACAACCACATCGTGAGTAATAGTTCTGGATCAGGGTTCGGTGTGTGCGAACGCGAACTGGAACGAGCGGCCGCTACTGCCCTTTGTGAACTCTCCCTCAAGGGGAAAATCGAGGGGCTGAAACCAGCAGATCAACGACCGCCGCCCAGAGAGACACTGCTTGAGCAAGTAGAGCTCAGTGACCAAATCGAGTCCATTACCATTACCTCCGAACAGGAGTCTGACGAAGAGTATGTCGTCTACGCCGTGCCTGCGACGCTCGACGTTACTGAAGCGCAACTACTGGACGAGTTGCGAACCAGTTACGATATCACCTATTCGCAACCGGATCGTGTCGTAATTGTTGAACACGAAGAAGAAATTCCAGACACCAGGCGTGAGTGAGTACCTGGAGGGCAGGCGGATTTGACGAACGTGCTCCCGCTGAGTAAGACGCATCACGTTGCGTTCGACCGTGACCTGTTCACGATCGATCGGGACTACCGACTGCACGTGAACCCGTCGTTCGAGACGCAAAGCGAGTTGCTGCAGCGAACGATTATCGAGCAAGATGGTGAACGAGTCGCGCTTCCGGATGAGAGCCTGAAACCGGAGTACCTTGCGCAGCATAATGCGGCGCTCGCGTGGGTGTAGAGATCAAGGGAATTTGACGAGGTGACGTGGCGCAGTCGTATGTATAATGAGCTTGAATTGTAGTCGAGCAGGGAACAGACCAGTCTATTAATCTAATCAATAGAAAGTTGCGCAAACGAGGACAACACAGTTTATTTGTATAATTGAAAAATTACTTCTATCAGAGCAACATGCCCCCTGAGCTGCAACGCGAACCGGAACATCGGCTCCCGCTGGGAATGACTGTAATTGATTCTGATGCTGGGTATGATCGTTATATTGTGGTGGGTCACCCTGACGAGACTTGTGGTGAATTTCCAGTTTCAGGTACAGGCAAGACTGTTGCAGATTTCAACGAGGCTTACGATGAGGAAACCTCAGTTATTCAAGTGGTTGCGAAGGAGGCGCTTGATGGGAACGTGGATGATTGGACAAGGATTTCATTGGCGGATCTTCAATCGGAAGCAACTGCTGCTGGATTGAAAGTATATTCGTACCCTTCCGAGCGATTGAAGTCCACGTTTTCACATGTGCCAAATCGAGTAGAGACGCACCGTGATCTCATCTGTTACCAGTATGCTCGACTCACGCATCTAGCTTCAACAATTGATCATCCAGACCAATTCAAAGGCTGGTTGCTGTGGACCAAATACAATGAGCTAACTAGTGGTGAGATCACGATGTCGTCGGCACTCAAAGAGAACCAGTACCAATTGAAGGAAAATCTTGGCTACTGCACGTACTGTAACCGAGAATCTGAAACTACGTTCGATCACATCATTCCACGTGACGCTGGAGGGGCTGATGACATTAGCAACATGGTCCCTGCATGTAAGTCATGCAACTCCAGTAAGAGTAATAAGAATATCATAGATTGGCATCAGGAACATGGGTTTCCAATCGATCGTGTCGTCGTTGGGAAATACTTAAAACTCAAATGGAATGAATGTGAGGAAGCCGATTTACTGAACCAAGAAATCCCCATTTCACTCCGTAACCGGTGGGAAGGACTTGAAATTGCACGCAGAATTGATCAAGCACTCACGATGCATCCCGACAGGTAATTTGAGTAGACTGCGGATACAGCTGGTGAACTAAACCTAAATACCACTGATCTGTGAGGATGATAGTAGCCTAGAGTGGTGGTCAGTCCTTATCCAAGCGATAGTTCCGAACAAGCGGTTCAATTTCGTTTGAAATGACGTCGGCATCAACTTCGGTCCAGCCGCTAGTTGGCACGTCTTTACTGAAATTTATTTTGATACCGGGAATTTCGCTGTTCTCTACGCTGTTTTTGGAGACAAGCGGAGCAATTTTGTTAAAGACGATTTGTTTCGGGACGGGAATCCAACCACCTAATCGAGAACCGTTTCCGAGATAAACCTTTGAAACTTCGGGTTCACTTGGCTCTGGACTGGTAATATCTGAATCATTGTCTTGTTCTTCAGCGTTTTTTACAGTCCGTGCATCTTGCATTCGTTTTTCCAATAACTGATTTAGCCGATGAGATTCGTTCTCGGCTTCGTCGAGATCGCTGTATACGGCTTGTACAATGACCTCATCTTCATCCCGGGTACCGGTTCCTCTCCGTGATTTGATCCGGACAGATATGTTGCCGTTTTCCATCTCAGTCACGTTCGGAGACATGTTGACTGTAGATTATCAGGGGATCTGTAATAACGTGTTGGCTATTTGTGATCGACAACCGACCCTATCAGTTGTTTATAATAAGCACGAGGTCAGTATCGGAACAGTATACTAATCAAGATCGAATACCGGGTTTAGTCAGTAAAATCAAATAGCTCTGGAGTTTCAAGGTTTGGGTCCTCTTCTAGTTCGTGATCTAATTTCTTGGGGTCGGGGATTTCGAACGTGATTTCGGGGTTGGGGCGTGAGACGGCTGCAGAGACGCGTTTTGCTTCTTCCAGTATAGTGACGCCTTCGCTTTCGACGCCGGTAACTGTACACCAGGTGCGCGATCGGGTGATGCCAACGAAAGCCTCGTTGCGACGGTGGACGGCGCTGTCTCGGTATTCCGGGTCTTGGATGTTCTCAAGTCCTACGAGGTACACAGAAGCTGCTTCGTTGCCCTTTGCTCGATGGATTCCGGATACGGTGACTGCGCCATCCGTAGCGAACACCTTCGGATCGTCAAGCCAGACGCAGTTCACGTCGTGACCGTGTTGTTCGAGCTGGTTTCGAAGGAGAACGTGGCCGATATCTCGGTGTCGAGAGCCAGGCACAATTACCAGTATCTGTTCTGGTTGCAATCCGGTCTCGATATCCTGGTTGATCTGCTTTGCAACCCAGTTCAGCTCTGCCATTTTTGTCGGGAATGATTTTGTCTGGACGAATGGCTTGGCTTCTGGGACATCATGTAACGGGTGTGGGGAGTTCTCACTTGGTCTACGAATCGTTGCCTCTTGACCGATCTCTCTGAAGTCACCCTCGACGTCGTACCCGAGAGCGTCCCAGCCGTCACCTCTCGTAATCGTCTGGATCGGTCCGTCAGTCGATTTGAGACCCATACCGAGGGCGTGACCGGCCATCAACACTGATCTAGGTGAGCGGTAGGCCTGTCGCATAATATGGCTTTTCTGGACACCACGGGCGTACGAGCCTCGCAAATCAAGAACCGGCTCGCCGTCATCAGTAGTGCCGAAAATATTGGTTGGACTCGGTGCGGTCAGGTTAGAGAGACTCTGTGCTTCATCGTATGCCCAGACAAGCCGCTGGTTCTCGTCGAGTGCTTCGAGACAGAGATTGAAGAAATTCGATCCAAAATCCTGTGCTTCATCGATAAAGATTGCATCGTAGAGCTGTGGAACGTCCGCTTCGTCGAGCAGTTCTTCGCAGCATGCGTCGAACACGTCTTCTCGATCCGGGAACGCGTTGGATGCCCCATGCCACGTTCGAGGCTTTCGGTTAGCTGCTGTTGCAAGATTATAGTAGATCCCGTTACCGGATTCTTGACCGCCCCACGCGTGAAGGACGGAGAGTTTCTCCCAGTTGGGTTGGTCGTTGGCGAAGCGCTGGTAGAACCGTTCAACGAGCGTTGTCAGTTGTTCGTACAGGCTCTTTGTCTGGAAGGTAATCGCAATATCCATTTCAGGGTGTCTTTGGTGCGTCCGTGCGGCTTTCATCGCTAGCAGAACGGTCTTTCCTGACCCGGCGATGCCGCGGATCTGCTGTGGCCCTGGTGGGACGAGCATCCCGATTTCTTGTTGTTGCTGGTCGAGTCCGCGAAGCCCGTTGGTCACACGTTCATACAGTTCGCCTTTCAACGTCGGGTTCGCGGGTGGGTCAGTTCGACCACCGCTGATCGATTGGCCGCAACTGAGGACGTCGCGTGCGGCTTCGTACTCCTCATCAGTAAGAGGGTCGAACGTCCGAACGTTTTCGAGCGCGTCGCGTAACGCAACAGGCGTCAAATCGTCACTTAGGAGCGTTCGCGGTGCAGCCGGGCCGTTGAACCCACGGTCTTCCCATTCTGCTCTCGTGATATTCGGGAGTGCGACGAACGTATTCGCCGGAACGCGACACCCATCAAGATCGGACAGTGCCGGTTCACTCGTGAAGAATCGACGCAAGAACAGCGCTTGATTCCGAGCCTGTTGGTGTGGTGTAGACCGCGAGTAACGCATATTCCGCAGGTGCCACGTATGGCCTTCGATACGGTCGATATGACGGTTCGTATAGCCTTTCACTTCAATAACGAGCAGTCCGAGTTCCTGATGCAAAATTACGATATCTGGCTCGTGATCGAACTTATCTCCCCCTTTGTCGACGATCGGATACTGGTGGTACGCGACACCGTTTTCGCTACCGTCGAAGGCTTGTTTGAGTCGTTCCCACGCCTCCAACTCTGCGTCAGCTCCAGCGGCGTCCGTATCCGCAGTCGTCGGGAGAAATTCCATGCGGATACTGGTCAGTAGAGATGTATATTTGTTCTTGCCCAATTTCAAGGAGCGGTCTCTTCAAGAGATCGCATTGGACAGCGAAAACGCCCTCACAATCCTGGTCGAGAGGAGAGGTGCAGTATTCCATCAACCGGTCTAGAGTAAGGAAAGCCGCTCATTGGCTCTTAGGCGTACTGATATGCAGCCGACAGCCCGGGCAGGTAAGAATAGCATCCCGAAGAGTGATATACTCATGTTCCGTACGTTGATTTGATGCCAGAATCTGCCCCAGCGTTCGAGGATGTGAACGAGCGCGCCAAAGAGGACTGGAAACGTGATACCAGCCCGTTCGACCGTGTGCGGTCAGTGATGCGCACGGCGTACGAGCCCATGAGCGCGGCGACCGTTGCCGAAAACGCCCTTACGTCGGAGCAGACTGCCCGCAAGCATCTTCGCTCGCTTGTCGAACACGGCTACGTGGCAGAGACCGCGTCACCAGACTCGACGGGGACGCTGTATCAGCGGTCCACGGACTCGCTCGCCCTCGAACAGGCTCGACGTATCCTCGACGAGACGGACACCGAGACGCTCTCGACACGCGTTCTGGAGATGCGCGAGGAGCTTCGAGAGTTCGGCGACCGGTTCGGCGCTAACTCGCCCGATGACGCCGTCCGATCCCAATCGAATATCGACACAGAGACGCTCCTGGAGTGGCGAACGACGCGGCGGAACCTCGCATTCGCTGAGGTGGCGCTCGCGCTCAGCGCGGTCGAAAACCCCACTGGTGCCGCAGAAAAAGTCTGATGCAATTCGACAATGGAGACGGCGACTCTCACGCACTTCGAGGCACTATCGACGTGACGAAACTCGATGCGTTCCGAGATGCGTTCAGCGCCATCGAACCGATGGCCTCAGGCGAGATCGATGACCGACTCAACCCCCGAGAACTCCGGCTCACGATACCGTATGGCGTCGGAGAAGCAGATACAACCATATTCACGGTTCGATGGACGACGGTGGGCGACTACAATATTCACTACTCGGATACGTCCGGACGCAACCTCCGGTGGGATATCCACCCTCACGACTTTTCAGCACCGCCCGACGACCGACACTTCCACCCGCCACCAGACGCGTCAAGCGCGGATACCCAGGTAGAGGCATCGTGTCTCAGGGAACCCTCAGTTGACATCGTTGCCCGAGCAATTCACCTCTTATGGCGACAGGCACTTGACGAGGGGGCGATGACAAACATTAACGCCGGAACGAACCAACCCTGACCGGGCTCAGTACAGTGTATCAGTACTCAGTGATCTGACCCTGATTCATAACTTCTCCATTAACACGGGGGAACCCAAAGTTACGAAAATCGCCCCGATTATCGAGGACTGATACTAGCCAGTGAATCGATTTACACTTCCAGGACGAGTGAGGGGTGGCTAGGGAGGTTGTCACGGTACTTCTACTCGTCCCATTCGACGGGACGCTCGATGATCAGGTCGTCGTCAAGGTCGAAGCTTCGGAGGTCGAGTTGGACTTCACGCTCGCGGCGTTCGCGTCGGTGTTTAGTCAGTGTCTCGAATGGTCGCGGGATCTCCAGCAGCGTTGCATCGCCGCTTTTCCCTACGCGGATGTTGCGGGCCACGTAGAGGTAGTAACGGTCTGCGAGTGTGCTTCCGGCGGCTTTCCACTCGTTCCATGAGAGTGAGGGTTTGCGCGTCTTGAGCCCCGACGTTTTAAGCTCGATACACCGGTCGATTCTGGGTTCGTCATCCTCTCCGGTTGCGATGGTCAGTACGTCAAAGCCTGGCCAGTCGGTGGCGAACGGGTTTTCGTCCTCGGAGAGCCCAGCTTCCGTGAGGAAGTTGTCGATCGCCTGTTTGACGAGATCAGGGTCTCCTTTCGCGTTGACTGGTTCCTTGATTTCAGAGTCCCCCTTCGCTTCTCCGTACGTTTCCGGTGTACTCACGTCCCAGACTTTTGTCTCGGGGTTTGGCTCGTCGTTCTGTCGAAGGCGATCGCCCTCGGACTCAATTGTGAGCGCCATTCCGAAGTCATCGATTTTGGTTCGATACTCTTGCGAGGCAGGTGTTGCGCCCGACCCAGAACTATTCCTCTGTCGTTGTACGGTCTTCGTCTGGTCGGTGGTATTCACAGATGTCGTCCGCGGCGACTCGGGTTCGTAGATTCTGCTCTCGCCGATTCGGGTGAGTTTCTCTACATCGGGTACGCGGTTCGATCTACTCGCAGACCCCGAGTCGGCTTGCTCAGTCGTATTCAAGTCGCGCTCCACGCTGATGGACGTGTCCGACTGGTTCGACGTATCACGGTCTGTCTTCTCGGACTCCTCGTACACGATTTCCGTTCCTCCTTCGTCTTCGAAGAGTTGACTTCGAGCAACATCGAACTGGCCGTCGTGCATACCGTTCCCGAGTATGCGAAGCCGGTCGAGTAGGGTTGCTTCTGGCGACGACTCTCCGAACGCGTGCTCGATGAGGTTGTACACTCCTTCGTAGTACTGCGGGATGTCGAGATAATCCGTGTAAGCCCGGGCGACCGCATCGACGAATTCCCTGTCGGGTAGTGATCCGTCGATCAGGACCGCAGATTTTGTCCCTCCATCTCCCCGGGTAATGTGGTACGGTTGTGGACGCGTGTCAGTCTCGAACTGTGCTGCCGGTTCTGTCGTTGTCAGTTCCAATTCGAGTCCGTCGACGATCTCGAGTTGCTGGTAGAAGCGTCGTGTGTTGCTTGTGTCTTGGTCGACTGCGGCTGCGGAAGGCCGGTCTGACCGGAGGCGCAAGAGAAGCGCAACGAGAACCGTTTCAATCCACCCCTCGTCGATCGTGGTCCCGTTCACGTTCGCAGGGATCCCGATGTCGTCGCCTGGGCAAGGCATCTTGGTAACCACAGCCGCCGTGTCTGTAGCGCTCAGGAGCGTTCCGAAGCGCGCGGCTTCAGGCTTGAAGAGGACAATGTGTGGCAGGCCCAGGTTCCTGTATCGCTGGCGGTCGGTGTGTGACCTGACGAAGTACGACTCTGATGCTGGGTAGAACTCGTACGAGTCGCCGTCTCGGCAAAGGATCGAAGCTGTGTCGAGTCCTGTTTGTTCAGGGCGCCACTCCGGATCAGCAATGCGTTCAGCTTGGAGTCCTGGAAGAAGTTCTGCAACTCGTGTGTAGATGAGTTCTACCTCGCCTGCGAAGCGGCCCGGTTCGACTGAGGCGTTCTGCAGATGATCGTGGACGCGTAAGAGTACACACTCGACGTCGTCAGGGGAGAACTGTTCTTGTTCGAGCTGCGTTCCGATGCCCAGTGCTGAGGTGAACGCGTCGGTTGTGTCTGTCCCAGTGTCGGTCGGATGGAACCCTTTCACGAAGGGGAGTAGGGACCTGTTGCCGTCGAGTTGCAGACTGAATCGCTCGCGGTCGCTCGACGGAAGGAGCCACGCACGCGGTGGTGCTACCGTCCCCTGACTCGTCGGGACCCAGTCGTGTTGTTGTAGTTGCCACACCCAGAGGTTCACTCCTGCGGCCCGTCGTTCCTTTGAGCGGAAGAAGTACGACCGGTTCGAGCCGCGCCACCGGTTATTGGTGAACTCTGCGGCCAAGCCATGCTGGTGTCGTCTGAGTTCCGTGTCCCACCACGTTGCGAGGTGATTCAGGAGGCGTGTCCCAACAGACTCGTCAGCCGCTGCGGCCGAGAGAATTTCCTCGGCGTATTCGAGCGGGTTTATTTGGTAGAGATAGCCGTGGTCCTTTACGTCCAGTTCCGGGTCAACGTTGTCCAGGAGGTGTTCTCGATACGTTGCCCATTCGTCGTCGGAGAGGCCGCTGTAGCGTGGGTCGACGGGGGTTGTTGTCTCGTCTGACGCGGCGAGGTCGTCTGCTGGGGCGATCGCTGATCGCGGCGGTTGCTGGAAGCCTTTCGTTTTCCGGTACCGATGCCGTGTCGATGCGTCCGGCGCGAAAAGCGGGAGCGGACGGACGTGTTCGGCGACACCGAGCCATCGGAAGAACGCTACCCACTCCTCGATTTCCGCGGTGTCCGACGCTTCGAGGTCGAACCACTTCAGCGGGGGAAGGAACCACGGGTCGAACCTGTCTGTGTCGCTCTGTTCGTTGACGTCGGTGAGTAGCGGTTCGATCTGAGCGTTGTTAGGTCTGTCCAGTGGCTCTTGCCAGTCCTGTGGGACGTAGACGCGGTGTGCGGGTTGCCACTCGATTTTACCTCCGTTCAGCGGGACGGCAGGGATCGGGAGTTTCGAGAGGTCGAAAAATGAGCGCCGTGAAGAGCGATACAGGAGTGGTTTCGTCGGATCACGGTCGTTCTCGGGTGATCTGACTGCTGCCAACTTCCGGATCGTTGCCAGCGTCTCAGTCGTTTCGAGAGGCGCAGTATCGACGTCCCGTGAGTTCGGTCCGGGGATCCACGGACGGATCGCCGCGTCGAACACGCGCTCGAATGAGAAGGATTCGATTCGCCAAATACTCTCCAGTTCGGAACGGAAACCAGTCGGCAGAGCCGCTTTCCGGAGTTCCGGTGCGGCGTTGGGATCGGTCCCGTGGTAAAGTTCGCGTGCGAGGAACGCGAGCGTCGGCAAGCTGTCGCGTGCAACGTCTTCCTCGGGCGGCAGGAATAACGACTGATCGCAGGTTCGTGTTCGGACCGCTACTCGTGTCTCGTTTGCGTCGGTACTGGTTCCGGTTGGGAACAGTTGTGTGGATCGGCAGGCGGCGTCGAACGCGTCGCGCTCATCGTCAGACTCCAGGGTCTTGCGGACTTCGACGAGGTGGACGAGGATCGGGTCAATCCAGAGGCGTGCAGCGTTCTCGGTGTCTCCTTCCGCATCACCGGACTCATTTGACTCTGCTTGCTCCGTCGGTTGGTCGGTGCTGTACTCGCGGAGCGGCGGGTTCGCACTGGCTTCATCGAGGCTTCGTGGAATTGCTTCAGGTGGCAACCGCGTTGCACCGAGTGCTTCGAGTGTATTGGTCGTGTGATACGTTAAGAGATCGGCTGCCGGGAGGTATTTGGACTCGGCACCATCTGTAACGTGTTCGTGGTTAAGGAGTTCGGCGAACGCTGTCCCCAGCCCGTCGGTCTCCGCGGCCGTATGAGGAAGGCCGAGTTCTGTAATTGTTCGGGGCGCCTCACCACGGTGTGGAGGGACAAACGGGACGGTAGAGATTCGTTCCGTGAACGTCTCGAACAGACAGTGTTCAACGGACCCGGGTGTGAACGACCACTCACGCGCGCCGCCGAGGGAGGGATCCAGTGTTGCGAGGAACTCTGCTGGTGTCGTCGCCGACACATCGATGAAAGGAACGACTGTTTCCGCGAGGAGTCCGCCGAGTTCGGCGAACAGGGCGGCGTTGAACTGGCCATCGTACCCTCGCTCGTCGTTGTGGTCGAGTGTAAGGTTACGACGTGAGGTATCTGATTGAAACGTCCCAGTGATGAGCGCGGGGATCGGACTCCGTTCCTTCGTCGGGAGGAAGACGTGCATGTGCGGTGGTTGGTCATCTGTTTCGCCGTAAACAGGAGCCAATCGCCAATCCGCGGGATTCGTTGAAGGGTTCTTACAAGTAGGCTCCGCGATGAAGCCTACACCGACTGAGAGTTTCCCCATCGTGTCGACTTCGACTTTGCTCAAGTTCGATTGCTCAATGATAGCGGTTCGATCGATTTCATCGGTTTCGAAAACAACGAACGACTGCGTATCTTGCTCTGTTCTTCCGGGAGTGGTCGTCTCTCGCGTCAAGTGTACGAGTGACGCGTCTGGATAATCGCTGATAGTTTCGCGGTCAACACGCCACGTTCGCTCCCACCCTGAACAGTCAATTTGAATGCGATTCAACTCCGGCAAGAGCGCGACCGTGTTTTCGCCAAGCGCACGTAGTTTCCGTTCGATCCTCTCGCACAGGTTTTCCGGATCGCGGAGGGGGAACTCGAAGACAGTCGTATACCCCTCGTCGAGGAGGTTTTGCACCGCTGAGGATGGAGTGGCCTCATTCGGTAGTCCCAGCACAGGGACATCGGATGCAGCGAGCCCGTCCGGAAACGCCTCCCGGATATCAGGCTCTGCACTGAGAATCTCCGCTGTTTGTTCTCTGTCAAACCGTGCGGCAACCGATGGCGAGAAGACGGCGGGTCGGTCGGTGATCCCTAAAACCGAGGTGAAGCCCCGGCCTTTGTGCCCGATCGAAGTATCGCCTGCTTTCGTCGTCCGCGTGGTCAAGGTGAGTGCGTAGAGATCGTCGATGGTAAACGCGGCACCGTTGTTCGCCACGAGGAGCGCGTTTTCGGAGAGTTCAAACCGAACGTCCGGGTCAGGCGTATTCCCCATCTCGTCGACGGCGTTCTGGAGTAGTTCGAAAATAAAGCGACCATCGTAATCCGCTCGGTCTTGACGCTCGGTCCCCGCATCAGATTCGATCCGATCCGGGTTACTCCGATAAGTGCCGAGATGCGTCTTTTGGATGTCCTCTATCGACGCATGAGTGGACGACATACCGTTTACGGTCTGTCCATACCCACTTATTCCTGTTGACCTGTCAATAGACACGGTACGAGGCTCCATTCAGTTTCGCGGGACGACGGCGTTCGAATACGGCCTTATCGATCCTATTAGAAACTCTGATGTTCACTTTCACCCTGGTTGACTGACGTTTAATAGTCCTGCAGTTACATGTAGGTATAGAGTTTCAGGTAGGTGGTTTGGTGCCGCTCTCAGCGAAACACGGATTTACCATGATTTACCGACAATGTTGACGTTAGGACACATCGCGGACACGCATCACGGGCATCGCCAGTACGGATTAACACAACGTGAGGACGATATGGTGTCATCCACACGCACCGCGTTCGAAGAGATGATCGACGATGGCGGAACAGACGCGATCCTGTTACCCGGGGACCTGTTCCACTCTCGGGATCTCCGCCCGAAAATCCTTCATCAAACCGAGCAGGTACTCGCCGAAGTTCCGGATGACGTCCCGGTACTGGTCTCACGCGGGAATCACGACGAGAACTTGACGCCGCGGGAGGTGACGTGGTTGAATTACTTGCATCAACGCGGGCACGTCGTGTTCTTGAAGGCGGACTTGTCGACGGATCCTGAGACGGCACAGTTCGAACGGTATGATCCTGATGAGCCAGGTGAGTACGCGGGGTTCTACGATATCGAGACAACAGAAAGTGATGGCCCGGTTCGCGTGTTCGGATTACAGTGGCGTGGCGCTCGAACAGGGCAGGCGTTACAACAAGTGGCGAACGGGATCCGGAAGACGAACAAGGAGTACGGTGAGCCGGCGTTTACGGTGTTGTTGGCGCATTTCGGGATGGAGGATGAGGTACCGACGTTAGGTGGAACGGTAACCCACGCTGAGTTGCGGGAGGTGAAGGACGTGGTGGATTACCTTGCGCTCGGGCATATTCATAAGCGGTACGAAGCGAGTGACTGGATCTTCAATCCGGGGTCGCCGGAGGCGCACAACACGCGGGAGGGGCGAGATGACTGGGAGCACGGGTATTACTCGTTGACGGTGAAGCCTGACGCGCTTGGAAGTGGTGAGGCGGTTAACTTCGACGTGACGCATCATGAGACGAAACGCCGACCGTATTACCGGATCGAGTTCGATGTGACGGCGTACGACTCGCCGGGTGAGTTAGAGTCCGCGTTCCGCGAACACGTTCAAAGCGAACGAGTGGCGGTTGAGAAGTACTGTCAGAAGTCGGCGTACACGGCGCACGGGGAGCCTCGATCGCCGATTATTGATCTGCGGTTCACGGGGACGTTACAGTTTAGTCGTGGGGACTTCCGGACTGACGACCTCGCGGCCGCCGCCGAGGAACAGTGTGACGCGTTGTACGTGCAGGTGAACACGGGGATTCGAACTGCGAACGTGCAGCAACTCATCTCGGAGATTGATGAAGAGGAAGTGTTCAAAGACGGGCGGTTGAACACGGCGGCGCTGGAAGACCGTGTGTTCGAAACGATTACGCAAGAGTCGGTTTACGCTGAGCAAGCCTCGGATGTGGCTGGCGTGCTGGGGAACGCGCATCAGATGGCGCAAGCTGAGGAAGCAGTTGAGGACATCCGTGAGTCGGTGAGTTCAGCGCGACGTGAGTTGTTCCCGGACTTCGCTGAGAACGTCGTACTCGATATCGATGAGGATCCGTTCGGCGACAGTACTGACGATGCGTCTGCGGAAGGTGATGCATCGTTGGATGAGGGTGATGAAGTTCCGGAGGTGGTGAACGAATGAGAATCACGGAAGTCGCGTTGGAGGACATCAAGTCGTATGAGGATCGAACGGTCGTGCCGATTGAAGGCGGTGTGACGGCGATTCTCGGTAAAAACGGTGCGGGGAAATCGACGATCCAGGAAGCGATCGGGTTCGCGTTGTTCGATTCGTTGCCGTTCAACAACAAGGATTTCGTGCGCGAAGGTGTGAGTTCTGGAACCGTTGAGGTCACGTTCGACATAGCAACTGAGAGTGGGACGGACCGATTCCGAGTCACTAGGTCGGTCGGGCGAGCGCACTACGGCGTGCATCGGTACGATGCTGCGAGCGACGAGTGGGTAGACCAGGATATTGATTCGAAATCGGGGTTGATGACGTGGTTGTGCGCCCGGATAGGCGTTGAGGATGGGGGCGAGTTGCAGAGTCTCTGGGAGTCGTGTATCGGGGTGCCGCAGACACGATTCCTTTCCGACTTCGCACAAACTGCAGGGAATCGGAAAACGACGTTCGACGCGTTGCTAAACCTTGATGTGTACGAGGAGTCATGGAACCATCTCAAAAACGTCCCGGACGCGATCGAGCAGCAACAGCAAGATCTTCGAAATGAAATCGCTACGTTGACTGGTGAGGTACAGAGCCTGCCAGACGAGCGAGTGGAAGCGGAAACGCTCGCTGAAGCAGTGGAGAAGATCAAGACGCGTATCGAGCAGAAACAGAGCGAGTTGTCTGAGAAAGAAGCGGAGTACGAGGAGTTAGAAGCTGTCAAAGACGAGATTGAGGATCTCGAAGGGAAGGTCGACTCGTTGGAGAAGGAAATTGAGGCGACAGAGGAGCAACTAGAAACGGCCGAGGAGGAGCTTGCTGCTGCCGAGGGTGCCCAGGAGAAATGCGAAGCGAATCGTGACGGGTATCTGCAGTACGAGCAAGCGAGTGAGCGTTTGGACACGTTAGAGGAACAAGAGGAAAAACGGGATCAACTCGTCGAGCGGAAAACGGAGCAAGAACAAGAGATTTCGGCGATCCAGTTCGGGGTTGAGCAGTTTGAGAATGACGTTGAAACGTTAGAGTCGGCACAGGGAACGCTCGAAGCGCGGGAGGATGAGAAAGAACGATTTGAGGAACTTGAGGATAAGATCAGCTCGCTGCAACAACGCGAGGGTGAGGTTGAGGAACTGCAAGAGCAAATTCAGACCCTCGGTAGCGAGATCGACGAGATACAAGAGAATATTGAGTCGCTGAAAACGACGGTCGAAGAAATCGAAGTGGAGTGGGAAGCGACCATACATCCGGACGAGTTCGATGAGGAGATTAGTGACCTGAAGGCAGATCGGAAACAACTGAAAGGCGAGCGGGAACGGCTTGAAGAGCAGTTGGAACGGTTGCGTGATGCGGGTGTGGATGCGCCGTGTCCAACGTGTGATCGTCCGTTGCGTGAAGAACACCGGTCGGACACGATTGAACAGCGCGAAGCCCGGATTGACGAGATCAAGACGGAACGCGAGAAGCTTGGTGAGGAGTTGATTGACCTGCGTGAGAGGCGGGAAAATGCACGGGAGGTCAAGCAGCGTGCCGATTCTCTCCAGACCCATCGTGACAAGATCGAGTCTTTGGAAGCCGATCTTGCCGACTTGCGGGATGAGAAGACAGACACAGCGAAAGAGCTCACTGATCTCGAAGGCGCATTGGCAGAGCTCCCGGAACTCGAAGCAGAGAAGGCCGACTTGGAGGAAGCGTACGAAGCGTATCAGACCGCTGAGTTCCGCGTTAAAGAACATGGCGACGCGCCGGAAAAGTTGGAAACGAAGCGTGCGGATCTCAATTCTGCTACCGCGGAACTTGATGAGATCGAAGACGAGTTGGAAGAGTACGAAGAGTTAGACGAGAAGTTAATCGAGGTCAGAGCAACGCTTGAGGAAACGGAGGAAGCACATCAGACGTACATCAAGCACGAGCAACAGGCATCACAAGTTGAGAATCGTCAAGAGGTGGTCAACGAGTTGCAGGCCGATCTTACCGACCTCGAAGATCAGCTGGAAGAAACAACGGCCGAGCTTGATGAGACGGAAGCGTCGTTCGACGAGGACCAACTGGAGGCACTGGAGTCGGCTATCGACGATCTCAAAGGCGAGATTCACCGATCGAAAGGTTCTCTCGAAGAGAAGCAAGGAAATCTCCGCGATGCGCGCGAGAAGATCGAGCGGTTAGAGGCGAAGTTGGAGGAGCGTCAGGCGAAGCTGCAGCAGTTGAAGGAGTTGAAGGCAGATCAGCAGTTCGCGGAGTGGGTGCGTGAGAACGTTCGGAAAGCCGGGCCGAAGATGCGGGAGATCATCACAGACCGGATTGGGACGCGGGCGAACGAGTTGTTCCGGACGATTCGCGGTGCGTCCGCGGAGACGCTTGAGTGGACGAGTGATTACGAGATCGTTGTGCACGATGCGGACGTGCGAAAATCGTTCTCGACGCTAAGCGGCGGTGAGAAGATGGCGGCTGCACTCGCGGTGCGCCTCGCCATTCTGGAACAGTTAGCGTCGGTCGGCGTGGCGTTCCTGGATGAGCCGACGGCGAATCTCGACCGGGAGAAAAAGCGGAATCTCGTGATGCAGTTGAAGCAGTTGGATAGTTTCGAGCAACTCACCGTCATCAGTCACGATGAGACGTTCGACTCGATGACGGATTACACGATCACCGTGGAGAAAGACCGGCAGACATCGGAGGTGACCGTGAGTTAATGCCGATTGACAAGCACGGGGTTGCTGCCGAGTTAGAAGCTAATGTTGGGACGATCGAGGCGTACCTGGAAGACGATTCAGGGGTCGTTGAGCGGTATCAGGACGCGTTCCAGCGGCTTCCTGAGGAGTGGACGAGTGAGGAGATCCGTGAAGCGTTGCAGGATGCATCGTACCCAGGAGCGTACCCGACCGACGAGTTCGATGACGTAGACAGCATCATCGAACCTCATCCTGAGAGTGACGGGTGGGAAAACCACGAGGAGGTGAACGAGTGGGCGCGCACCATTCTCCGCGACGTGCCGGTCATGGCCGTTGACGGGTCGCAACTCCCGCCGACCACGCAGTTCAATGTCCCACTCTCGTACGTGCAGGCGGCGTGGGCCGTCAACTATCATCACGCCGATGGTCGTCTAGAGCGCGATGTACACGGGCGGTTGTTGACGCCTGATGAGATTACGCAGGAATCAGACGATGGTGACTACCGGTTCGTCGACTCACAACTCGTCGGCCATCACCGATTCGAGCACGAAGGAGCGCTCCTCATCGAGCAACTCGTGGAACTCGCGGACGCTCGTGTCGCCGGTGACATTGAGCAGACACCGATCGTGTTCTACGACGGGCCGCTAATCGCGTCATTTGCGAATCCGTTGAAACCGGAGACGCGCGAGCGATACATCTCAACGTTAAGCCGAGTGATCGCCGCCAGTCAACACCACGAAATCCCGCTGGTCGGGTACGTCGCCGGCTCGAGTGCAACTGAACTCGTGAAGAAGACGCGGCTCCTGTTACGGGAGGAGTTCGGGACTGACCGCGTCATCCCGGACGCGCACGTCCTGACTGAGTTAATGAGTCCGTGGGGGGACACAACGATTCCGTTCATTTCGAAACGCGATGGGAGTATCGACGCGTTGCAAACGACGTACGAGGGCGAGCGGTACGAGTTCCGGGATGATATCCTGTTTTCGTACCTGAACGTGCCGCCCGGAGCCGGGCTCGACCGGATCGAGTTCCCTGGGTGGCTGTGTCGCAGCGACGGCCCTGACGGGTATGATTCGATGTACGAGTATACTGTCGAAATTGTCCGTGCAGAAGCCGGGATCGGTCGCGGGTACCCGGAAATTCTCCAGCAAGCCGACAGTGATGCGGTGCTGAATCACCGCGACCGACAGCAATTCTACCGGATCGTCCAGCGGTGGGGCGAATCGAACGATGTGCCCGTAGAATGGAACGCGAAAGCCCTGAGCAAAGAACTCCGACGACGATGACAACCGAACCTATGACAGAATCAGACGTAGACACGCCGGATCTGGACTCGTGTGTCCGGATTGGGAGTATTGTTTCCTCGAACAGCCATCTCGACTACGTGGTCGAAGTGTTCAAAGACCGGGACTGCACTCGGCCACCGGAACTCCACGAGCGCGAGTTCGGGCAACCCGTGTTCATCAAAAAAACCGTGAATGGAACCGAGTACGCGGTGATGGGCGTGATTTACGACACGCAACTTGTCGATCCTGACCAGGGGCGCACCGGCCCGCGGTTAGCGCAAGACGATCAAGCCCAGTTCACACCTGGGTATATCGAAGAGCGAACGACGCTCGCCGGCGTAGCGTTACTTGGAACCGCGGCCATCACCGATGACAGAACGATCACGGAACCGACTCATCGGATGCCGCGCTGGACGTTAGAAGTGGAGGACACGGTGTTCCACTGCCCAGACGAGGTCACAGTTGCGTTCCACACTGTCGACGACCAGATTCAGTTAGCGTACATGGATCGCCTCGTCGACGTTGCGGGTGATCTCGGCGCTGAAGTCATCGTCACACTAATCGAGCGGTTACGCGGTATGTTGGCGGACGATGACCAGAATCAACGCGTGCTGGATGTCGTCGAACAGAACGTTCAGTGGCAAGCGCGGGAACGCCGCGGGGTGGTGTAATGTCGGGGCGTGCAAACGTAATTGGGACGGTCGCTGGGCCGGGTGATGATCCGAACGAGTTTGTGTTCGTCGCCCCGGCAGACCGATCGATCAAGACGGGGGAGTTCATCACGTACACCGTACCGGTTGATGATGAGAATCGGGCGGTGTTTGCTCGCGTGACGAACCGTGAACTGATTCGCGGGCTTCCGGACGGGTTCCTCGCGGATCCGGAGGTCGGCCCGGAGACGGTCGCAGCAACGCTCGGTGTCCCAACTACTGATGCGGAACTGTACCGGTTGACAGCGACGGTTATCGGGTACTACGATACCGATATGACGACGTTCGCTAACCCGAGACAACTCCCCAGCCCGGGAACGCCGCTGTCGATCGCGCCAGATCAAACACTCGAAACCGTGCTGCCGAACCTCGGCTGTGAAACCGACGAAACGGACGTCACGGAATTAGAAGGGGTCGCACACGTCGGCTGGCTCTTGAATCGGCCGCCGGAAGCGACAAATCTTCACATCCCGATCGAGGAGTTCGCCTCGACGCACCTGGCAATCCTCGCTTCGACAGGGAGCGGGAAATCGTACACGGCATCAATTCTCATCGAAGAGATGATGCGACCCAGCGCACGCGCATCTCTGCTCGTGTTCGACCCGCACGGCGAATACGACACGCTCGCGGAAATGCAGGGTGCGGAGGGCTTTCAGGGCAACGACGGGTACGAACCGGACGTCGTCTACTACGACCCTGAGCGACTCCGCGTTCGAATCTCAGAACTGGAAATCGGCGACGTCATGGCGATCCTGGATAACCCGAGCAACCGGATGCAAGAGCGACTTTCGACCGCCTGGCGGGCGATGCAACGTCGAGACAGTCGAACGTGGGGAGTCAATGAACTCATCAATGAGATGGAACAGAGATACGGTGACGATGACCCGAGTGTCGGTGCTTTGGAGTGGCGACTTCGACAGTCAATAGAACGGAACGACCTCTTCGATCCCGAAGAAAACGTTCCACTGACCGAGATCGTCGATCCGGGCCAGTGCACAGTCCTCCAGATGGACACGCTGGATAAGTGGAATCAGCAACTCATCACGACGGTGTTGTTGCGTCGATTGTACCGACAACGCCTCGATGACGTACGAGGCCGCGACTCGGAAATCGAACAACCGATTTTTGCGCTCTTCGAGGAAGGGCACCGGTTTGCTCCAGCATCCGGCGACGCGCCATCACTGGGGATCATGCGAACGATCACGTCCGAAGGCCGTAAATTCGGATTCGGCCTCGGAATTATCAGTCAGCGCCCGTCGAAAATCGATCAGGACGTCCTGTCACAGTGTGGCACGCAAATCTCGATGCAAATCCAGAACCCGAACGATCAGGACGCAATCAAGAAATCGGTCGAAGCCGCCGGCGAGGATGTCCTGCGGGAACTGCCAGGATTGACTCCTGGGCAAGCAGTCGTCTCTGGAGACGCGATGAACACGCCGGCACTGATCCAGGTTCGACGCCGGACCACCCCGCACGGCGCGGGTAGTCGCCCGGTAATCCGAGAGTGGCACGATGCGTACGACGAACGACGGCGTGAACCATCGCGGTCTGAAGCGGCTGACTTCGGCGAGGGCGATTCGACCGGAGTCCAAAGTCTCGACTGATGTCAGTTTGTCGGATTCGTGCAAGACGAACAGCAAGAAATATAGTAGGTATAGAAATAATTACCCACCTCTGGTATAGAGGGCTGGTCAAGAGCTGTATCAATCGTTGCTGTAAGATCGTCGGGCAACCCAAAGAAGCGGTTGCTGAGAGCGGCCTGGAGTTGTCTCCAGCACTCCTCGACAGGATTCAGCTCTGGCGAGTATGTCGGTAACGTGACGAAGGCGAGGTCGTCACGGGCCGCCAGGTCCGTGACGGCCGACGCCTGAAAATACGGCGCTCCATCTAGTACAATGAGCAGATCATCTTCGGACTCTTTGCATAATGCAAGAATGAAATGTCTGGCGTGGTCGGCGGTGACGTACTCTTCGAATCTGGAGAAATAGCGATCACCGTCTTCGGTGATCGCGCCCAACAGACACGTCTAGTCGCGTTGACCGGATAATTCGACAGACGGCCGCGTGCCACGGGGAAACCACGCCGCACGCGGCTCGACTTGCACGGATTTCTTGGTTTGATCGATGCAGACTACTGTGGCGTCCAACTCCCGGCGTTTTTTTTGAACTCCTCGCGGAACGTTTCTTGTTCGTCAGCATCGGATTCGGCGGCTGTACGGCGTGGTTTTTGATAGCTCAATCGTGACGACGGCTGGCGTAGTTGTCTGACGGAGTAGGAAGCGTGATTTCTGTTGTAAAGCCTTGAATTTCTTTAATGAACCGCGATTCTTCGTTGCGTTGAGTTTGGATTAGAACGTCGTTTTTTGCCCGAGTTAATGCGAGATAAAAGAGTCGTCGTTCTTCTTCGAGAGGGTCGATACTATCAATGCCTATACATCTAACTGGGCGTAAGCCAGCGAATCCACGATAGTACTAACTACCTCTTCAGACCGAATAGTCCGCAACGAGACTTCCCCAGGGTGAATTTCTGCGAGTAAATCAGATGCCATCGATTGCACACCTCCCTTATAGTACATGGCCGCATCAGCGAATATTTCCTGTGACCAGGCGCGTTTGAGTCTTGTCTCCTCAAGCGGCCTATACTCGAACGTGCCATTACAAAGGTATTTTTCACCAAGCTGGAAATCTGGGCCGAGACTCTCCGATTCACGGATCCGCTCGTTCAACTCCTTAAGCGCTAGAACGGATGTCGCTTCAAACGATCCACTCAGGGTTGCCGTTTCTAGCTCACTCAATGTGTTGAACCCATACGTTTCCGCCAGGGTTTCGTAGTCGGGCATGGTTCGAGTGACGTGGAAGTTCCGTCTCACTGCTGGAGGGAGTTGGGTGTCTGCGTAGTTCGTGTCAACTATCCCGATTACATGGAGTTCCTCGGGAATCCAGAGATTCGTTTCCGTTCCTGTAACTGCCACTCGGTTCTCTCTGCCTCGATTGGTTGGCTGTAGCAATTGCCAGAGGTTTCCAAAGACCGTTGTCGCATCAACGACGTGAAAATCCTCTATGATCATAACGTACCGAGGAGGATTTTCACTCTCGGTACTTTGATATTGGAGTTCATCGGCAGCAGCTAGATCGCAGAATTTTCCAAACTCACCAGTAATTGGCACGTGATTCTTCTCAGTCTCAGTGGAATGACCAACGACAAACTCTCGGTATGTCAGATCCGGTCGGAAGTTAGTGACTGCTACACGGTTTTTGGGTTTGACACGCCCTTTGTCCTCGAGCCATCTGTCTGCTATTTGGTGAGCAATGGCCCGCTTTCCAGTGTTTTTTGGACCGACAAGAGTAACCAATTTTCGCTCTTTAAGCGAAGCCTGAATGGCTGTGATCTCGTCTGAAATGCGGTTTTTTCCGGACTCCGTCTCCGATTTACCACCGAATGTTGTACCAGTTGATAGATCTGGCAGTTCTTCACTGACGGTGCCTGTAGAACCAGGCTCATCAATTTCTGCGTCATCACTCGTCTTGCCAGCCGACGTATTAATTGACCCTGTATCGGTTTTGTCTACATCATCACCCGGCGTTCTGTCAGCAGTTTCATCTTCCGGAGAAGTATCTGTTGGATCGGTCTCGACCGACTCCACCTGATCTACACTAGTCGTATCTTCGCTCAGGTCATCGGCGTCATCGTTCTCGCTGATAGGAGTCGGCTCAATCAGCTCCAATGGCTCGCCATTGTCGATGACAGGATTCTCCAGTTTGGTTTTCATTGGCCTGGTCGCAATTCCGAGCCGGGCCTTCTGGACGAACTCTTCAATAGCACCGTAGTCTTTAGCAATTTCCCGCCTGTTCTCTTTCGAGAGACTGACTGGCGAGACAATATAATCCAGATCGTGATCTGCATACTCAGCGAGAACCTTACTATGGATGTCGATGTTGTATACGTCTCCGAAAACAAGGAAATATGGCCTGGATTGTTTGTCGTCTTCTGAACCGAAGATAGCCGCTGAAACCGTTGGGGCTTTGACTGCACCAAGGACGACACCACCGTAATTATAGCGGTACGTCCCCTGGTAGAAGAGAGCAACATCGTTCTTCGAGAAGTGGTGTTGATCCCAAGTGGACTCCTGAATCGGCCAGCATTTGATTCGTTCTCCACCGGCTGTAGCCGACTGCAGTGCATCGATTTCCGATTCCAGAGCACGTTGCTGTACATCCTTTGTTCGTTGAGTGTCCGTTGTATCCGAGGCTTCTGCACGCACCTCTGCTTCAGCTAACCCATTCTCGACCAATCGGCTGAAAATGGACTTCTCTTCCTTGCTTGTACAGGGAATCAGGTGGATCCCCGAGTCGTCACCGATAGCCTCCATCATAATTTCACCTCTACGAGTTCAGGAGTGTACAATTCCGGCTTGTATTCGCGGACATCCGCGAGAATTTTGGCGTATTCAGCTGATGTGATGGTGCCCTGTTGGCGTCCATTACGAATAGTGTCGACAAACGCATCCTGGACTTCGATATCATCGAATAATTCTCCCGGTACCTCCAGTAAGGATGCGAAATTCTTCTCGCTGAGACCATCGTCGTCAAGTATCGATCGCATGTAGTAATCGAGGAACTGGGTTCGACGTTCCTGTGGAAGTGACGATAGGATCGGCTCGAGTGAGTCGAATTGAATCCCAGATAATAGTGCACGGACTTGGCCCTGTTTCAGTGCAACAAGAAGAGCGTCGGCAATTTCACGTCGTTCCTGTTCAGGAAACTCGCCAGTGATACGAATTGCTGTCTCAAGCGTACGATACTGTGTTTTATCTTCCTCGACACATCGGACGACATAGTTTGCAAACTCACGGAGTTCTGAAGACTCCGGTGGCGTCATTGATGGTTCAGCACCTATAGGCGACGACTGTTGATGGTCACTGTCGAGATTCTCTGTGGCTTCTGCGATCAGTTTTTGAATGGATTCGTGACTTCCTCTATCGAACCGCGCTTGGAACATTTTCACACGGTCTCGATCGGTACTGCTCAGTCGAAGGTAAGGTTCCGGATCTTCAATCTCCTTGACTACGCCACGGATATCGATTAGGAACGTAACAAGCTCATTCCGCCGTTCCGGAGGAATATTAATTTGATCCAGTACACGCGTAATCCCCTGACGGGTGTTCGTGGAGACGTCATTCTCGATTTCTGCATAAATCTCATCGAGAAGATATGGATCAGTTTCTAACTCTGCATGCAACCGTGGGAAATCCTTCTGAAGTACGGCGATAGCTGTCAAGAAGGCACGCTTTGCCTCGTTATTGGTGATCCCTACGCTATCACCTGCCTCATCAGGAGTTACTGATTGAGACTCGGTAGGCAATTCAAGAAGCCCCCTAGCTTCTGCCAGCTTTTCGAGCGTTGCGACGCGATTGAGCGCACGAGTTATTCGTCGCGGTGTTGTAAGACCAGCATCGTAGAGAACTTGAAGGCTCCGCTGTGAAAATGACCGATTCATTTGATCGACACGGTTCTTGAAATAGTCTTCGAGCCGCGATTGGGATGGAGTTGGAATTTCGAGTTCAGTTTCGAAAAATTTCGCGAGAAAGTTCTGCTGTGTTCGCGTATCACCGAGGTAATCGCCGTCATCGGCCGCCTCGAGGTGTTTGTACAACGCATCTTCGTCACACGGAATAATGTAAATGCACTTTTCGTGGCGGAAGAATGACTTGAGTGCAATCAGAATCTCGTACGTTGTCTCGCTTGAACACCGATCAAGATCATCGATCGTGATGATGATCTTTTCGAGGTCTTCGGGGTCATTTCGTGATTGCAGTTCTCGGTAACGTGCGTTCGTCTCGTCGATCAACGATTCGAAGAGATTTTCGTAAGCGCCTGACCAGTCTTTCTGAGGATTTGCGAGCGTCTTGTGGACATCTCGGCGTGTATCTTGGAAGTCCGAGAACAGGGTATCTAAGTACGCTCCGGCGATCAGTGTGAGGACACCAATTGCAAGTGATGCAATCAGGTTCCAGGGGAGTCCATGGATGAAAGCAAGTGAAAGAGGTCCTATTGACTCAGGTAACGGTGCCTGTACCTGGGTCGGTATTAAAAGAAGGGATCCTAGTACCGCAAGTGTGAAGAGTACGACAAAGTGGAACGAGTCAAGATTTCGAATTGCCTGGCTGAGTGGTTTACTTTCTTCTGAGGTAATCTCGGATACATCGTACAATTCCTCAATCAAGGTCTCAGAGGAAAGAACGCCACCAGAGCGACCGTGAAGAGTACGACGGTTGTTTTTCTTGTCACTCTCACGACCCTTGGAGGAACCAGATGTGAGGTTATCTTTTGATTGACCTGATTGGTTGAACCGTTGATCCAGTTCTTCCCCAAGAGATTGGTTGAGATCCAAGAGAAGCTCCGTTCGAACTGAGCCTTCGGCGTGTTTCCAAGCGTCGAACTTGACACACAGCGTGTTTTCAAACACCCTTTCGCTTTCTACGGACTGTTCTCTAAATTCAGTGTAATTGTTATGATCCGACTGAGCTGCCCGGATTCGGCGATACAAGAGGTTAACAATTGTCGACTTCCCGGAACCCCATGTACCATATAGTCCGATGTGCCACGGGGGATTGACTCGATAGATAATTTCCTCCAACGTATCTACGTATGCCCTGTGGCCGAACTTATCATCCTCAATGGATTCGAGCGTTTCCTCATTAAGGAGGAAATCCGATCCTGTACTCGAAGCATTTGATGACGACTCGTCGTCAGCGTCATCGACTGGTTCATTTACCGGCCTACTCCTGAGGGGGCTAGCTTGCTGGTCACTACCTTGTTCGGTAACTGTATTGGCTGATTGTCCATCCAGTGTTTCATCTTCAATTCCCACGTTCTCATCGACACCATCAGCGCTACTGGAAGCTGGCTTGTTGTCAGGCAAGTCCATTGTACAAATCACCCCCAAAGTTTAGTTTCGATTGTCGAGTTAACGCGTTGTCCCCTGAACCACCCATAGTCAGGGTCGTTATTTTTCCCGTTATGGGGTAAAATCGATCTCCTACAAATCTGTCATGACTAAGTCGGCACTCAAATCCACCCCGTTCGAGCACGTCACTCACCAATTTCTGAGATTTCATCGAAATGGTATTCGAGATGTGATTTCTCAATAGAGTGGCTTTCAATTACCGTGAGAGGCTCACCGTCGACAGATTCATCATATGAATGATGGATCTCTAACGTTTCGGGATCAACCGCGATAACCCCGTAATCGAAGTCTGCGTGATGGTTCGGACAAAGGATCAAGACGTTTTCGGGGACGTCAGGTCCATCGTGTGGAGGTGAGAGTGGGCGGAGATGATGGCTTTCGGCATAGAGATTACCACCGTCGCGGTGTCGTACCTGCCCGCACACCTGGCACCTGAACTCGTACGCTTCTTTGAGGTCGGTTGCCGGCTCGGAATTTCTCACAATACGGGTAGTCGTAGTTCGACTGTGGCCCGGCTCAACCACGTCAACTCCGGCTTCTTCGATATCGAGGGCATCTTCGGTTGCTTCCTCGAGAATCGTTCCACGATCGAACCCAACGGGTTCATCGTCGTCTGAAAGCAAATCGTCAAACTCTGCCATTTCTTCAACGAGGGTTTCCACGTGTGGATGAGGGCACTTGAACTTGACGTGCCGCTCGGCAGTCTCTCCATTACAGCCGAATTCGTCGCCGAGATCATCAAAGGTCAGACCTGTGTCGGATCGCCATCGCTCACGGAGTTGTTTGCAGGTCTCACGGTCAATATTCTCGCCGCGTTTTAAGACAGGCTTTGGCTCTACATCGGTCTCGTGAGAGCATCGTCCGTTAGCATGGCGTAATACCGTCTGGTAAGTGAACTCGCTCTCTCCTGCGATGGTCAAGACGTCAAGACCCTCCTCGTGGTACAGACGCCTAAATTCCTCACAGGTCTCAGTGGGGACTTCCGTGTGTTTGTAAAGATCTACAAGCTCGAGCGGTTCAACCTCACAGTCGTGATCACATTCTCCCGCCAGATGACGCACTAATGTGCGCCATCGTGTGTCGATTTCGTCACTGATATCTTGTGGAGACTCACCCCCCTGAACCCGTCGCCGATACTGGTTACATTCGGCCAGTGAAACTCGGTGTTCGACAGGAGGTTTAACCGGGTCAACATCAGTCGTGTGATCACAGTCCCCGTAGAGGTGATATCGAATTACTGGCAACTCCAGATTGGCCTTTGCCGATAAGGCCTCAAGTCCCTCGTTATGACTGTACTCACTGCGAATTTGTTCGCAATCGGTAACTGTAACTTCTGATTCCTCAATCATGAAAAGTAATCAACGTACTTTCGAATTGTTTGGTCTTGAGCAACCGCATACGTTTCTAAGTGTCCAACGTCGACTAGATCGTCGTATCCACCTTCTTCCTCAAGAGTCACGTAAATCGCACCTAAAACCAACCCAGAAACACTGATCCCTCCCGATAGATCGTGTTTTGCTAGTTTGACGCGAGCGTCTACGCGTTCAACAACTAATTCTGGAAGATCCAAGTCCGCTGTCAACGTCTCGACGGCACTATTGAAACTGGTGAATCGACGTTGATCACGAGGTACCTCGTTCTCGTGCTGATCTAGAACTATCTTGTAGTTATTCCGTATCGTAACCTGTGTTGTGCCTACTGACTGACAAACCTCTTTTTGTGAACATTCGTATCCATAGAGAACGCTTCCTGCATAAATGGCAGAGCCAACGATTGTCGTATTAGCTTTATTTCGTAATTCGGTGTGTTCGTTGGCCGCCTCAACCAACTCTCGCACGTTACTATGATATTGTTCTGGAATACCGATATCATTGAGGTATGATTCTACTAGAATCTCCGGTCGCTGTGGTGGGAGATCAAAATCAACCGCATTGAAAACGTTCTTCGTAACTGTACTCAATCGCTTTTCCCGCACCCGAGCGACATCGCTTATATCACGTATCGTCACAGGCTTTCGCATAATACGTACAGCCCCGTACAGACAAGCTGCACTCAGGTCGTCTAAATGGCTATAGGAGTATTCCGAATCCAGGACAAGCCTGAAGATTCTCAGCGCTTGCTTTGCAACTGACTCATCCAGTTGAAGCCCATCTACCATACGTTCCACTTCAACACTTACGTACCTTAGCGACCCATCTCTGATCATTTCTTGAGACATAAGTTCTGAAAATACCTAGTGAGTTACTGGTATTTCCATCGAAGCAACTGTTCGTTATAGTGGTTACGAATGGCAGACAGTGCGCTATGGTGTTGTGAAGGTCTGTATGCACTTCGACGTCGATATCGCCCTGGCGTTTACATACCTGACAAGAACATCAAAACAATGCCCACCGGTACTTTGGCATTTATTGCCTACCATCTACATCCTCCAACCGATGGAGAGCATATGGATTACGAACGGATCGACGAGTATCGCCCCGATAATCAATCCACTCAATGCAGCCTGTCATGAAGGGTACCTGCCGACTGATATCTACCTTCTCGATAACCCTGGAATAGAGTATGTGAGTGGGCCAGCAACAACGATGATGAAGACGATTGTCACTGCCCACGGTGGAGATGAACCATCAGTCACCGTGGAGTCCCTCGAGGACGAACTCGATTTCGCCGGGATCGTTGATTATCTCAAATCAGGAATCGAAGCAGCCCAGGAGGCCAACGCAGAAATCGCAGTTGACGTTACCCCAGGCCGAAAATTCTGGTCGATCATAAGCTTCCGGGCAGGATTTGAATACGACGTTGACCACCTCTACTACACGCATGTGTTGAGCCAGGATTACTACGGCCAGTCGTTTGCGTCGATTCCGCGGAGTGCAATTGATCTGATCGACTTCAAAGAGGTGTTCTAGATGCGGGTCGCTCGAGACAACTTGACAGTGCTGTTGAATCGGTTGCACGACCGCGGCGAAGACCGAATCAGTGTCTCGCACCCATCGGATGAGGTCGGTAACCTATTGACGATTGAACTTGGAGCCCATGATGAGTGTACGATTCGGTTTTCGAAGCGCGGTGAAGCGTATGCTCGTGCCCGTAATGACGTTGGTCGAAATCACCCGACAACTGTCTATGAAGATTTACCGAGCCGACGTGAGTACATCAACGCGGTGATGGCAAGTGGGGTCGTCCCGATCATTAACTACGATGATGTCAAGACGTTTGTTAACCGGTACGGGGATCCAGATTTGCTTGCGGGGCACCCACCCGTGTTCGTTGGCCTGGATACGAATCTCTTGCCGTGGCGAATTGACCGGATTCTCGGGTTACGTGATCCCGAGGAAGGTGTCGGCTATGTGAACGGGTTAGTGTTAGCAACCGGAATTCGTGATGAGTTGACGTGGGATCACAAGTGCCACGAAACAGAACCGTTTGTTGACGCGTTCGGTGATTCCTTTGAGGAATACTGGAATCAACCGCTCGGATCGGCCCGGGTTGGTCGCCTTGGATTGCTCACCTACCGGGCGATTCGAGACATCCAGCAGGCCGATGAGATTCAATGTGACCGGGACGACGACAAGATCGTGGCCGCGTACGACGAATATGATCACAATCAGCGTTGCCAGATGCTCTTGTTGAGTAATGATCGGAACTTCGTCGAACGAGCCCGGGCACACACGCTTCTCGCACATCACATTGAATTCCCGGCTGACGTACCCCAGAAAACAACGGCAACTTGGGAGGAAATTGAGTACCTCTTGTATCTGCTCGCGCTGTTATTTGGGGTGCTTGAATTACCGGCAGTCAACGTCCACGGCGTGTGGCGTGGGAAAGACGAACTTGACTGGCAGAACGAACGCGTCAAACTCGACTGTCGCAGCCCGAAACTCGAGCCATTGCTTGAGTGTGACCTCTCGATCGTCGAGACCTACGAGGAAATTCGGTTATAGGGAAGCGTTTTCTTCAGATTGACATTATGCGTCATTCTCTTTAACCGCGATTGGATACTGTTCCTCAGGAACGAGGATCTCGAGAATCTCGTCTTTTGTCGCTCCGTCATGCCCGTAGATACACGTTTGAACGGCGCCGATAGCGGTGAGACAATCCTCTCGAGAGGCACCGGAAGGAAACTCAAGTTCGTCACAATGTGATCGGTCGATTGAATCCCCAGAACCCATACTGAGAAGGGGGTACTCCGACTATTTGTAACTGTGCCAGAAATTATTAGTTGCGAGTCATATTCGTGCGTAGTGATGGAGTGTATCGTTCGAAAGTTGGCGATGAAGGCTCATGCGAAGGGTGGAGCTGCTGTATCGGCAGAGACGTTGGCTACGCTCGCACTCTCGACAAACGATCTCGTGTCTGTCACCGCAGACGGTGACCAGTACGCGTTCGCACGAGTAACCGAAGCTGAAACGGGGGATGGAGCACTTCCGGGGATTGCGCTCGATATCTATCACTGCAATCAGCTCGGTGTTGGCCCCGGTGATCGAGTCAAAGTACAACCAGCGACGCTACCGGAGGCAAGGAAGATCTCCGTTCGAATCCCAGAGGTTCTCTATTTCCAGGGACGATCGACGGAAATCGAGCAACTCGTTCGGTCTCGGCTCCGACACCGCCCAGTTGGTGAAAATCACCCCGTAATGATTAATCTCGAACTGGAGAACGCGGACGTCGGACAGCACCTCCCGGTTCGCCCGACGGATGTACACCCGACGGGGCCGGCGGTCGTCACCAACGAGACCAGAATTGAGTTTGATCAGGAGTTGTACTTTTGGAGACCAACTGATCAACAGACCCCGGAGACCGTAGGTTACGACGAAATCGGTGGTCTAAGCGATGAGCTCGAGCAGCTACAAGAGATGGTGGAACTGCCGTTCGAACACCCTGAGTTGTTTGACCGGCTCAACATTGATCCGCCAACGGGTGTGCTGTTACACGGGCCACCAGGAACGGGGAAGACGTTGCTTGCGGGCGCGATTGCTGACGAACTGGACGCACACTTTGCCCATATTGATGGGCCAGAGATCATCGATAAGCACGTCGGCGTCGCTCAAGAAACGCTTCGAGGAATTTTCGAGCAGGCTCGTGAGGAGTCCCCAGCAGTGTTGTTCATCGACGAGATAGACGCGATCACGCCCAAACGTGACGGGAACTCACGAATGCACCTGGATGATGAACGCCTCGTCACCCAGTTACTCACACTGATGGATGGGCTGGATACGACCGATGATCTTGTTGTTATTGGCGCGACGAACCGAGTGGATAGTATCGACCACGCTTTGCGACGTGGGGGTCGGTTCGATCGTGAGATACACGTAGGGATTCCAGACGAACAGGGACGACGTGAGATACTCGAGGTTCATACTCGTGGTGTCCCGCTGGCCTCGCGTGTCGATCTGGATGATTACGCTGCCCGTACACATGGTTTCGTTGGAGCGGATTTAGAGACGCTGGTGACCGAAGCCGGGTTGAACGCGCTCGAACGAGCGACTGCTCGTCTCGAGACACAGCGGACGGCGGAGTATGATGACGTGCTTTCGGAGCTCTGTGTTACAATCGAGGATCTTGATCAAGCGCTCACGGAGGTCGAACCGTCCGCGATTCGCGAGCACATTGTCGAGGTTCCGTCGGTAACCTAGGATGATGTCGGCGGGCTCAGCGATGTCAAATCCCGGCTTCGAGAGACGGTTCACTGGCCGTTAGCGTTCGGCGGTGCATATCGGGCGTTGGACATCGAACCGCCGTCAGGGATTTTGCTTCATGGGCCACCTGGTACCGGGAAGACGTTGTTGGCGAAAGCGGCGGCAAACGAGACGGAAAGTAATTTCTTAGCCGTGGATGGCCCAGAACTGATGAGCAAGTGGATTGGCGAATCCGAAGCAAACGTCCGCGAGATTTTCGAGACGGCGCGAGCGAACGCTCCTTGTATTCTCTTTTTCGACGAGATTGACGCGATTGCGAACGAACGGGATGGGAGTCAAAACGATTCGGGGGTGACTGACAGGGTAGTTTCTCAACTGCTCACCGAACTCGATGGAGTCGATACCCTCGAGAACGTAATTGTGATTGCGACGACGAATCGACCGACACTGATCGATGAGGCGTTGCTCCGACCTGGCAGACTCGATTATCAACTTGAAGTACCGTTACCGGATCAGGAAGCTATACGCGAGGTTCTCGAGGTACATACACGGTCGAAACCGATCGGCGAAGACGTCAGGTTTGTTGAGTTGGTCGAACAAACTGAGGGATGGTCGGGGGCCGAAGTAGAGGCGTTATGCCGTGAAGCGGCGATGGTTACGTTTCGTGATGTCGCGGCCGAGACGGAGCGTGCAGAGGTCGTTGATGCCGTCGCAACGGCGACAATCGGTCACGACCATTTCGAGCGAGCGATCCGATTACTCGAGACTGACGAGTCGTTTGTAGAACAGCGCTCAGAGTGACGCCAACAGTGTATGTGACTAAGCTCCGTTCTCCAGTGGGCGCTGAATGCCTGATGAGCGGAGTTATCGCTCTCACTCTTTGGTGGTCAGTGACTGATTATCTATTTCACCGTATTATCCCGACACCTGGAACGTATCTGTAGCGTACCCAGGCTCCGTAAATTGTGAGGAGGAGGGCGGGCCAAACGAACAGTACTACCAGGACTAATAGAGTGGCGACCTCTTCGAAGGGGATGCCAAACCGTGTCTGGTCGCCGTTCATCGCCGTCCACACGAGGGTGAGTACTGGCCCAACACTGGCAACTTCCCAGAGCAGTGGCCGGGTCGGATACTCCTGCTCGAAAAACCCACGACGAACGATCGTGGTGAACCAGAAGTACGTGAATAAAAATGCCGTGAGGAGTGTGATGGTCATTACGGCACCGAGAAAGACGTTGAGAATTCGACCAGCCTGGAGTGGGCCCACGGTGAAATAACTCATCCAGAGGTCGTCAGCAGTGACGCCCACGTGTTGGAATATGGCAGATTCGGCGGCGAACAAAAATCTGGCACCGATCCAGAGTCCAAAGAGTCCGAAGACCCCCATTCCGATGGCCTCCCACGACCAATCCGTGAGAAACGATAACAGCCCCGTAATCACGAGGCCAGTGAGCCCCAATACGAGAACGAACGAGAGTGGAACGGTGAGCATCCCGAACACGACGTTAGCCATCGCGTCAGTGCTTCCGTGAACACTGCCAGTAACGAATAACACGACGCCGATCAATCCAAGAAGGCCTATGTTCATCACCCACACCGGGTCAGCCGGATCCGATGGTTTTCGAGGCGCACCCGAGGAAAGCCGAGCAACGGATAGTGCAAATTCTTTCCCGAGGCTTATTGCCCCACAGGCTACGAGAAGAAGCGCACTCGTTACCGGAGTCAACGCGGCTGGACTGACGAGTAATTCGGTAATGGCCACGATCAACATGACAGCGATGAGGACTCGAGGAACAGCAAACGAGAGGTTGGGCCCGAGGCGATTGATCCGATCGAGGATCTCGAGTAGTTTTCGGTCGGTAACCTGCGTTCGCGCAGTTTGACTGGCGCTGGCGGCGTATATCCCAACGTGAGCTATAGTGGTACCAAGCCACATGATGAGGCTCACGGCAATCGAAATGAGTGTTTCATCCCAGAACCGATTGACGAATCCACCGTCCACGTGAGCGGTCTGTGTCGCTCGGCCGGTTGTACTACTAGTGGTGTTAGAATTAGTTGATCGAGACGAACCGGCAGTCCAATCTGTATTCGTTTCAGTGTTCCCTGTCGATTGGGTGTTGTCGCTCGAGCGTGACTGCCCAGAGTCGTCACCCGAACCAGGGTTGCTGCTGGTCGTGGTGTTCCGATCGCGTGTCCGGTTTGCCTGCCGCTGTTGTGATGCCGGGTCATCCCACCAGCCTTCGAGCTTGGTTTGAGCAATGTAGCTGCGATGGCCAAGTCGATCGTATCGGGTTCGCTCGGCTGGATCGGTCAGAACTGCTTTTGCTTTGTTCAATCGGATCATCATCGCGGTACTTCCGGTCGGTGTATCCGGATGATACGTGCCCGCTTTCTCTCGGTAGGCCTCGAGAATCACCGCCTGACTCGCGGACGGGTGGATCCCCAAGAAGGTATATAGCGTCGTCTCGGCTTCGTCCATCGTATATAGGTTGTGTTGGTTCTGATCCCTGGCGTGGAGGTGTTTCACAGCCGTTTTAGCTGGTGACTGGTTTCGTCGTTACTCTTAGAGTGTAACCAGTTGCAGGTTACTGGAAGGCAATTTCACCGTTACCATGCTGGGAAGAGTTGGTTGATTGGTCAATTGGATCTCGAGAGAGAATGTTCAGTGTCTCCTGAGCGAGATCGACAAGTTGGTCTATCGTTGTCGTTATCCCTTCGATGACACGGCGATACTCGACGACGTCGAACGCGTCTCGTGACGGATAGAGGTAGTCGTTTACACCGAACCCGTTCCAATACTCGTTCTCGCCGTACGTTAGCGAGAGAATTTTAGGTTCGACTGGCTGTACCTCCTGTTTAACCAGGGCGTCGAACTCGGCGTTGTGGGCATCAATCTCTGCGAGGTCCTCGAGTAGTAACGCGTGGACGTGGTATTCGCGCTCGTCTGGTGAGAGGGACTCAGCGCTAACGTCTCGTCGCGTTTCGATATCTGTCGGCGAGTACTGGTCTTTGAGAACTGCTGAGAACGGGTATGGGCAGAAGGCTTCGAATCGTGGCTCACCGCTGGTTTGGCGGATTTGAACGTACCATCCCCGGTGATGGACGTCTAATCCGTGGGCGTCTTCGCCGCTCCCTGTCGGTCGAGCATTGTCGCTGATCTGATCGCCATTGGCATGAGCGGCAGCTGCGAGGGAACCAATTGACTCATACAGGTTCATAGCTATGAAAGTGATATGCAGTTGAATATTTAAACGCCAAAAAGGCTTTGAACAAGACGGATTCGACTTTCATGTTCTACTACTACGAAATTAGCCGATTTTAAATTCGTTAAAAGATAGATTTATACTTTGGGAGTTCCAACTATTACGTGTCGTTCGAGCCAGCTGATCTGGTTCGAATTGTTGACCGGGACGTTGTACCGCTTTCAACCGGGTTCGACGCACCTACGCGTCACGTCCCTCCTATGTCCACAGCTATTTCCAACGCCAACACCCAGGAGAGTGGGGAAACGTGCCCCGAGTGCGGGGGATCGGTCGTCCGAACCCCTAACGAACAGGTTTGTGGCAACTGCCACGTCGTTACCAACGACACGCCGATCGACCACGGGCCAGAATGGCGAGCGTTCAACCACAACGAGTCCCGAAAACGCGCCAGGACTGGGCCACCGGTTACGCTTGGCGACGGTGACCATGACCTGGCTACGACGATGTCGTCAAGCGGTAGAGACAGCAACGGTGCTCCGCTATCGCCAACACAGCGACAGCGCTACGCTCGCCTCCGCCGGCTCAACCGCTGGTTTGTCGAAAGTGGGAATGCTGGACGCTCGCTTCGAGACGGCGTTATTCAACTCCAAAAACTCGCCAGCGACCTCGATGTTCCCACGTCGGTTCAAAGCCGAGCCCAGACGCTGTTCAAAAATGCCGCCAGCGACGGCTACCTCACCAATTATGGGATCGATCGCACCGTCCCGGCGGTTCTGTACGGTGCCTGTAAACTCGAAGGTGTACGACTCCCCATTGATATGGTTACCGTCGTCGCCCACGCGTCTCGTCGTGAGATTTTACAGACCTACCGGTTTCTTCGGCGAGAACTTGGACTCGAAGTCCCGCCAACCGAAGCAGCCGATGCCGTTCCCGCTATTTGTAGTGAGTTAGATGTTAGCCACACCGTTGAGCGTGAGGCGAAAGCGGTGATCGGCGCCTTCCAACAGGAGAACCCGGGCTCTGGGACGTTCCCGAGTACGGTCGCAGCAACTGCAGTCTACGCGGTGTGCCGTCACCTCGAGTCACTGCCGACTGTCAGCCAATCGGAGGTCGGTAAGGCTGCTGGCGTCAACCCCTGTACGATTTCCACTTGGCACAGTGAGGTCGAGGTGTACGTAGTCGAGTAACCGAGAACAGACCACCGGCAAGAGCGCTGTTCACTTCGGGGTTCGGCCTGACGGATTCCATCTCATCGACACAGTCGGTGATTTCGTACCGAATCGACCAAGGCGGGACCAGTTACGAGTCGCCGGATTCGTCCTGTTTTTGCCGATCCTCGTCAGTGTACTCGCCGGTGGAACCTTCCCGCCGAGCACGGCTGATTCGTTCTGAGGTCGATCGGTACGCGTTCCGTGCGCCTTCCCCACTGTGATCCATGTCCAGCGACCGATTGGCTTTCATCCCCATACTCGAGGCGGTGAGTGCGGCATCCTGATTCGCCCCGACAAACAGGAACTCCCAGCCATGATCCTCCTGGCGCCTTTCAACGAGTTCTCGAACCACGTCTCCAGGCGTCTCAGATGCGTTCTCTTTCCCATCGGTGAACGTGACGAAGATTACATTCGACGGTCGCTCGTGATCTTCCAGACCAGCGATGAAGTCCGTCGTCTCATTGATGGCAGTGTTCAGCGCATCGTGAAGCGCGGTTTGCCCGCTTGGACTGTATGTTTCCCCGAGTGGCGGCGCCTCCTCGGTTTCCCGGCCTTCGTACACCTGATCAACAGTAGTGTTGAAATCATAGAGCGTGACGGTCGCAGTTCCCGGTTCATCTTGCTGGTCGTCAAGGAAGGTGTTGAACCCACCGACGGTATCGTTTTCAATCCGTGACATCGATCCCGAAGAGTCCAGAACGAAGGTGACGTGTGTGTCCATACAGGAAGGAAGTGTTGCTTCCATGACTTAAAGGCCAAAAGCGGATCTCGACAAATCGCCACCAGCTTGGGCTTCGTTCCTTGTTCCAGAAGTAGCTGAATTACGAAGTGCTTCCCAGGTGATTAGGCGTATGTTGATGAAGTATTTGTAGCCGTAGAATATAGGTCGTCACATGAGTACCCAGCGGGCCCGAGAAGAGCGATTCATTGAGGAGTGCCACGCGCACAACCCGTGGTGGGAAGGCGATGTCGAGCGATTACAGCACGCTTCAGCGTGGCACCCACGTTCCGACCTATACGCCGTTCTCAATCAGATCGAAAAAGCCAGGGACGCCTCAGATCTTTTCGATCGGGTATTCGGGTGGTACGGCCAAACGGGGATCGGAAAGAGTACACTCTTGTTACAGCTTATTGGGACGATCGTTGACGCTCCATCTGAGTCTGTTGGGTTAGAAATCGATCGCCGTGAGTACGAAATCGTGGATGCATTTGATCCGACAGACGTTCTCTATATCCCGATCGAGCGGTCGTTGTACCATCTTGAGCGTGCTGAGGAGGCGATCGACACCCTCGGGAGAGTCGTTGAGTACTTTGAGACGCGGATTACCACCGGATCGGATCGGTTGATCCTCCTTGATGACCTCGGTGTGCTCGAATCCAAACCCGGCCGTCTCGCAGAAACGATCTACCAGATGGTAGACGAGCAAACGTACGTGATCTGTACCGGAAGCGTCCGCGAACACGTTTCACTCGAAACCGAGACCGAACGGCTTCTTACGAACCCGGTACCGCTGTTGCCAGTAAAATTCGTCGATTTCGCACAGATGCGACTCGGCGACGAGCAGGCGACCCGACTCGAACGACTGCAAGCTGGGGAGAGCACCGCTGCTCGCGACGATCCAGATACGCTCACGCTCCAAGACATCCGCCGGCCGCTTCGGGACGACGCTGATCCCGTCTCCTTTGCGAAGACGTTCGATAGACTCTACTTCGATGTACTCGACAAGGACGACCGGCAGTCGATCGCTCAAGAAGCGCGAGAGTTCCTTCGCCACGGCGGATTCCCACGCCAACTCACTGTTGGCCACTCCTCGACGACCGCCGGTGAAACGACGAACGAACTTGCACGATCTCACCTCGAACTATACCTGTTCAAAGAACTCGCTCGAGCGAAATCGATTGACCGGCCAGAGAACCTCCAGCAACTGTGTTCGCTCGCCGCACTTCCCGGAACAAACGAGTATGGGTACCGCGAACTCGCAGGGAGACTGGACGTTGATCGCCGAACAGTCAGAAACTATATCCAGGTTCTGGAGGAAGGGATCGTACTTACCGAGTCAACGAACTACGCGCTTCGTCGTCATCGAAAGACCCGCCTCTACCTTCGAGATCCACGACATGTTGTTCTCCTCTCTCAGCGCCACGCTCACGACGGATTCGAATCAGTTGAAGGACGATTCCCGTATAATCCTAGCTTCGAACGCATCCTTTGCCGAACAGTTGTCTTTGATCACGCGATGCGTCTCGCATACAACACCGGGTTAGAGCCGTCGATCGAATTCGCCGAAACCGAGCATGGTGTCATCGAGTACATCTTACGACAGAACTCAACCGTCCTCCCTTTTGCACTCGGCTACGAGCCTCGTGCTGGGGATGCAACCGAAGCCGTCACGACATTTGATCCAGCTACCGGCAATCACGAATCAGTATCGGGTTCCTACGACGCACCCGTACGCTTCGTCATTACCGATGCTGTTCCACGCGGACGACAGAGCGAAGGAACGCTACAGACCACCGTCGATGAAACTACGGTGTGTTATGTGCCGTTTTGGGCGTTCCTCCTGATCTGCTGAGTATCGAGTGTTCCGGCAATCGCTCACTCATCGGCGTCGTCGATCACGTCCTGGTAAATTCGCTCTGCGTCACTCGCTGACATGGGGCCAAATGCTTCCCGAATAATGACGGGCCACACACACCAGACTCCTAAGACACCGAGGCTAAGTGGAAGGAGGAGGTCACTGCCGAGGAAATCAATGCTGCGCACGTAGAGCAGTGCAAGGCCAACCAAACTCACCAGGGACCCGATCCAGAGTCGAGCCCATTGCCTCAGTGTGAACACGGTCGTCAACTTCTCGCGGGTACCTTTAGACATCTCCTTCAAACCTCGTCGACGGCGGTTCGTGCTTGAACCTTGCTTCGTTCGAAGTGGTGTATATCATTGTGAGTACTCACAACATTCGTTCGTTTCAGGCTCTACAATCTCATCAGGGAGGTCCTCGAAGCTCGTTCGTGTCGCATCCGGTTCGACGACCCCTTCGAATATGACTTGTGCGACTCGATTTCCACGTTTATGGTCTGGGAGTTTCGGTTCCTCAACTACAACGTCACCACGCTCTCGACCTCGTTCGAGTGCCGGTTTCGAAATTTGCACGAATGGCGGTACATCTGCTTCCGCCTCTGTCTCTTCGACAGCGAAGATGGGACCTTTCTCACTCCGTTCCCCGAGAAATTGGGCACGAATCTGAAATCCAGGTGGGAGGTCAATTGCAAAAATGCTGCCCGACCCAAACCGGAACTCGCCGAGTGTAAACGACCGGTTCGCCGTGGCCTCTGAACAGTTTTTTAAGCAGTCTTCAAAGCCGATTACAGCAGACCGTGAGTCATCAAGGGTGGAACGGCCCTGTTTTGGAGAGGCAGTCATCTTTTGCCATGGCGGTTCACCGAAGTGGGTGGGGAGGTACCATGATGTGTCCTTGGCCTTCCGTATATCACCAGAGTCGAGTGTTGCTGCGCCGGCGAATACAGCGCTCAGTTCGAGTGACCTCCAAACAGGTGAACAGTATGCGCGAATCGAGCCAGGGTGAAAGAAGTGCTGTAAGAGCACATCTGCAATCAGCACGTAGTCCTGCTGAAACGGCCCGTATTCTGGCCACTCTGCGTTTTCCGTATCGACTGACTGGCGTAGAATCTTGGTTCCACGAGTCCATTGGAGCGTCTCCTCGATCGACAGTTTCGAATCTCCAGAGTGTTGACTCGTAAAGAACCAATGCTCATCTTGAGACGGCGCGTATCGCTCTCGCCATCGTCGGTCAAACAGTGTCAGTGCGTCACCGTCGTAGACGACACTCGAGAGGGCCCACCGCGACAGCGTGCTTGCTCGAAGCCGGGCATCGCCAACCAGTCCTGTGGTGTGCGGTTCGAGCGCACTCTCCGCAAGAAGTTCAGCTATGAGCAGCCAATCCTGATCTGTTAACTGTTTGAGTCCGGCACACACCCACTCTGGATCAACGTACCACCGATACGGACTCTCTCTGACGGACGAAGGGCTTCTGGTTACATGGGGGTGGTTCAGTGCATGTGCCACTTCTGGTAACCTGTCTCGATATTCGGTAACCGAATCGATCTGGTCGAACACCGTTTCCATAAGATATGACCGGCAGGCTGTGAGGCCCGTGGTGGCACCCACTCATCAAGGTTGACGTGGCTGATTTTCGGTCTCGGGTGGGTGCCCCCCCATTTTCATTTCAATACATATCATCCTCTTCCCTATCGACCCCTGTTTTCACGCCGACTTCGACCTCTTGCTTATTGGATGGGTCAGTCGGGTGTTCTTCTAGGTCGTCAGGTTGAATCTGCATCTCTTCCTCCTCAAGGAAATCCGTGATGATCGGCACGTCGAATAGCGCTGCCCCCGAGTGGTCGAATAGAACCGCGGTGAGTTTCTCAACGGCGCTGACCCGATGTTTCGCTTTGTGATCGACATTATAGTACGAGAGCGAGTTCAACACGGTTTGCGCTTCTGCATCGGTGGTGATGGGAACGGTAGAACCGGCTCCAAGTGAGTGTGACTGTCGCAGTCGGTTGTGGAGTTGCCGAGCCCGTTGTTCCTCGTCGGAATCTGGATTCAGTTCCATTATCTCGTCGTTTCGATACTCCGTCAGTGCCTTCTCGAGAACAATGCTGGCACAGTCATCGAGAAGTAACGTAAATGGTTCAGACATCGGAGTAGGGTTGCGAACTACGTCTTTCATACGAAATTGGGTTCAGTAAATACGTTTGTTCGAGGCTATTTAAACGGCAAATTGCCGTATCGGACGGTGGTCGACCGACGGCTGAAAGCCCGACCAAAGGGATTGCCGGCGAAAGACTGTGTTTAGTGACTTATATGGCGTTCTCTTGTAACTAATCAGCACCGTAGATAGGTGTGAACGCTCACCGCTTTTGATTTCTGTTACTCATCATAATACCGACGACAGAAGGTGACCTGTGGCGGGAAATCCAGAAGTTTACCTTCGGCGTGATACGAGACGAAATTGGCAAATTCGTTTGGCTCTTTTTCAGGAGACGGCCCGCTATCTTGCACCGGGAGGTCTACCGCTTGAAGATCCTGGATCAGGTCGGCAAGATCTGCTGTCCCTTCCTGAACTCGGTCGGCAGTTTCACGGATTGACTCGAGTTCACGGTGCTGATCCAGGAGCGTAGCCCACTTATCCCGGGAAATGGCGACGCCATCAGGCTGTGAGACGTTGAAAGCGTGAATCCAGTCACCCCCAATCCGGTGATAATAATGAAACTCATCGATCGAATTACAGTCGTACGCATCTCTTCGTGTGACCCAGCCGCCAAACCGATACCGTCGCCAGCATTTTGCCCCAGCGATATACACCGGATTTTCCCCTCCATCTGGCGCCATATGGACAACTCCTTCATCCGTGTCGGGCCACTCACCCGGTTGGTGACTGACCCATGGATCGGATCCGTCGGCACTAATGGCCAGATTATCACACAAACGGCATACAGGATTTGAGTACCCGATTGGAAGATCATTGGAATCTTCGGCTGGCGTCCCACAGATAGCACACCGAATTTCGGTCGAAGGGGCAATTCCATCTGTTGCAACGAGAACATCCGCTGGTGGAACCGCCTCCGAAACGAGGTTCTCGGTGTCCAACGTTTCTCGAGTATAACCCCTACGACTTATTGGATGCTCGTTCGATCACTGAACATGGATCGAACACCAGCAAACCAGATGCACCAATCTCCTTCGAAGTCGTGGGACGAAAGCTTGGATCCGAGCCCTCTCGGAGGAAGCCACGTAGGAGAGAGACATCGATGACGCGAGCGAAACTGGCCGCTGAATACGACCACCGAGTCGGCGAAGGACCGATCTGGCACCCAGACGAATCACTTCTCTACTGGGTCGATATACCGTCGGGCCGGCTCTACACATACGATCCCACGACGGATCAAAGCAGGCAAGTGCTGTCGCTCGAGCGGGCGGTGGGCGGCTTTACGATTCAAGCCGATGGATCGCTCGCGCTCTTCCTCGAGTCGGGCGGCGTGGCCCTCTGGGACGGCAGCGGGGGTGAGTCTGATCTCGAGTACCTGATTGATGCCATCCCTGGAGAGGAGGACTCGCGCTTTAACGACGTGATCGCCGATCCCGAGGGGCGAGTCTTTGCGGGAACGATGCCCACCGAATCGGAGTCGGGACACCTCTATCGAGTCGACACCGACGGAACGTACGTACTCGCCGACGAGGAGGGGTACGACATTCCGAACGGCATGGGCTTCACCCCGGACGGGGAATCGATGTACGTTACCGAGTCAGAAGCGAGGACGATTCACCGCTTCGAGTACGACCGAGCGACCGGCGACATATCCGGAAAAGAAACGTTCGTCGAAATTGCTGAGGGCGATGGCGTTCCCGATGGACTCACGGTTGACGAGGAGGGGTTCGTCTGGTCGGCGCGGTGGAACGGTCACAGCGTCGTTCGTCACGCACCTGACGGTACGAAAGTCGACCGAATCGACGTCCCTGTGCCGAAGGCCTCGAGCGTTACCTTCGGCGGGGACGACTCCCAGCAACTCTACGTGACGACTGCCAAAGGTCACGACGGTGCTGACCCCTCGCCAGCAGGGTCGCTCTTTCGAGCAGCTGTCGACGTGGCTGGCGTTCCCGAATTTAGGTCACGATTGGCGCTCGAGTAATCGCCATTCCAGCATCGAGCGTGCAGACCGCCACGATGGGACGATGGAATCGGTCGGCGTTTGGGAGGGTACTGAGTAGGAGGTCATTTTAATATTCGATCGGATCGCTCGAGCCGACGTTCTCGAACGCCTCGAGACGCAAGGCACAGGAATCACAGGTGCCACAGGCCGGTGTCTCATCTCGGTAACACGACCAGGTCAACTCGTAGGGGACGCCCAGCTCGAAGCCTCGCTTTGCAATCTCCGTCTTCGACCAGTCGACGAACGGGGCGACAAGGTCGATTTGCGTCTCCGGTTTGGTGCCGATGTCGATGACCTGCTGGAACGCGTCGAAAAACGCCGGTCGACAGTCCGGGTAGCCGGCGAAGTCTTCCGAATGCGCGCCGATAAACACTGCGTCGCAGTCGTTGGCTTCGGCATACGAGACGGCCATCGCCAGCAGATTGGCATTTCGGAACGGGACGTACGACGTCGGTATTTCGTCGCTCTCGAGGGTTGCATCGGAAACTGCCATATCCGCATCTGTAAGGCTCGAGTCGCCGATTTTCGAGAGGTGACTCGTCTCGATGTGCAGGAAGTCCGCTGCATCTACCGCCGCTGCCAGCGCGCTCGCACAGGCGTGCTCTTTGCTCTCGGTTCGCTGTCCGTAGGAGGTGTGGAGGAAATACGGTTCGTAGCCGCGATCGATCGCTTCGTAGACCGCGGTCGCACTATCCATCCCGCCGGAAACCAGAATTACTGCGCGTTTGTCGTTAGGCATGCATATATCGTGTTTAGTGAATCGCCATCGGTCGGGTTCTGTGCCCTCTCAGGGCCAGATGATATCGGTTCGCTCTCCTGCTCGAGGACCGCTTGGATGGTTTCGATCATGTTCCCGGTTCGTCGTTCCAGAGGTCGACGTGCAATCGCGGCGTGTATCGATAGCCGCGTTCCATCGCTAGCTCGGCTACGTGGTTTCGGTTCTTATCCAGTGTTGCTCGAGTCATGCCTTCCGGCATCAATAACACGTCGCCGTCAGGAACGGTAACCGCAACCTGCTCTCGGAGCATGTCAACGAGGGTGTCGATTTCGGACAGATCATCCGCCCCGGTAACGACGAATTTCAACTGGCTCTCGTACTCGTCGACCAGATTTGTGAGCGCCTCGAGGTCGATGCGCTGGTCCTCGTGACGCCGCTCCCACTCACCATCTCCTTTCGGGTCACGATCTGGTGTGGGCGTGCTGTTCGAGAGTTTTGGGCTGATACTCGCCAGATCAATCGCTGCATCTCGATAGATGGTGCCGTTGGTCTCGACGGTCGTGTGGTAGCCGTACGCTGCTAACTCATCCAAGAGTGGGACGGCTTGTTCGTGGATCATCGGCTCACCGCCAGTCAGCACCACGTGACCGGCGTGTTCGTACTCGCGGACTTCGTCGACGATATCTTCTATCGAGAGCCGGGCTCCGGTCGGTTCCCAGGAGGTGTGATAGGAGTCACAGAACCAGCACCTGAGATTACATCCAGAAGTCCTGACGAACACTGAGGGAACACCGGAGAGCTTTCCTTCACCCTGTAACGAGTAGAAGAGTTCGTTAATGGGGAGTCCGTCCCCGTCTCCGTTGTCGTTGGAGCCAAGGCCTGAAACGTCACTTGCGACTGGCATTAGTACGTGGCACAGAGTTCGTTGGTTTCTCGAACGGTCACCGAAACTCCCGAGACGGTATCAGGGAACGCCTCGAGCATGCGTTCCTCGAGCAGCACTGCCATCACCTCGGCCGTGGGGGGATGCTCGAGGATGACCAGTGCGTCGGTGTCATCCGATTGTGCAAACGCCTCGATCAGCGGATCGCCTTCCTGGACGAGAAATCGGTGATCCCAGTCGTCGATGACTGCAGTCACGTCGCCCTTATCGACGATCCACCCGTGTTCGGACAACTCGCCCGTGACTTCGACCGTAATCTCGTAGTTGTGCCCGTGTGGCCGGGCACATTTGCCATCGTGGTGCAGAATCCGATGGCCTGTACTGATCCGGATGGGGCTGTCGTCGCCGATGCGAAGGGTCCGTTCACCGGCTCTCGAGAGTGATATATTCTCTGCAGGCCTTTTGGATAATCTTCTAGGCATGCCTGAAGAATACCTTGGGACGAGATAAGCGTACTCGTTTACCGGTCCGAAACCAGGCAGTCACGAGTAGAACAGTGTTGGTCGACGTTCACCACTGTACTCGTCAGGGAGATACGCCTCGAGGTCGTCACGATCGGCCTCGCCCAGAAGTTGCTCGAGGACGTCCACGGCTGATGCTCTGAGGAGTGGTTTGTTATCGTTGCCGCAGTTTTCGTCGAACGTACAGGCCGGACACCCATTGGGCTGTCCGCACTGACAGTCGCGAAGTTGATCGCGGGCTCGCTCGGCGAGAGCCTCGAACTGCTCGTAAATTGCGCGAGCGAATCCGAGCCCACCATCGACGCCGTCGTAAATGAACCAGCCCGACGCCGTCTGTTCACCTAACTCCCGGGAGCGTCGCTCGAGGACGGCCCTGGCGGCTTCGAAGGAGTCACCGACCGAGTCGGCGAGGTCGTCGTGCTCCGGGTGGGCATAGTGGGTGTCCATGACGAGCGTCGCTAACCCACCAAGATCGTTTTTATCGACTCTAAGCTCGAGCGGTGCGGTCTGGATGGTTGCGTGTTCGGCCGCGTGTAACCCGGCGATGTACCCGAGGTGTGCAACACCTGATTGCTCCTGCCTGACACCTGTCTCGACGCCGTACTCGCGATATTTCCGAATGAGCGCCGCTTCGATCTCTTCGGGAACCTCGAGCCAGCACAACTGGGTGTCCATCAGGATCGGTGGGGTGTTCGTCGGAATCAGCTGTCGTTTCGGCTCGCTGTTGCCGATGTACATCTCGTCGTAGGCGTGGTGATGGACGAACACCGTTCCGCGACCGAAGTGAAGCGTAAACCCGTTAATCTCTCGAGACCGTTCGGACGTGGCATCGAGCACAGTGACCTTGTTTCGTGTCCGTGTGTAGTACGGGCGATCGACCGGCTCGAGTTCGATGACAGGCTGGGGTCGGTCCTCGTCGACAGTGACGACTTCGAACTGTTGGCCGTGCTGGAGCCTGACAGCGCCTTCGTGATAATCGCGGTAAGCACGGTTTCGGTCAACGGGTTCCAGATCGAGTTCGTCGGGGAGCCCCCAGCGTTCTCGGTCGACACCGTCAGCAAGTCGAAGCTGATAGTCTATGTCGGTGGTACCATAGAGATTGACACGGGTTTGTGGGCGGCGGGGGCCGCTGTAATGGACTGCCCCCTGGAGGTAGCCGTCGACGAAGCCGGCTTCGCGCCACATTTTTGTGGCGGCTCGGAGGCGCTCTTCGTCGGCGAACGTGTCGATATCTGCTTCGTCGAGGGCAATCTCGTCAGCGGCACACAATACGTGGCTGGCGAAGACGGCATTGTTCGAGATATCGACGACCGCGTCTTCGACGTCGGTCTCGAGCACGTACTCCGGATTGTTCATGACGTACTGATCGAGGGTGCGGTGATCGCCGACCATCACGGCGAGACTTCGACTGGCTCCGCGCCCTGCACGGCCAATCCGTTGCCAGAAGGCCTGGCGCTGTCCGGGATACCCCATCAGGATGGTCGCATCGAGGCTCCCGATATCGATGCCGAGTTCGAGTGCGGAGGTGGTCGCGAGGCCGGTGAGTGCGCCGGTCTTGAACTGGTGTTCTCGGGCGTGACGTGTACGGCGGCCGAGCCCGGCATTGTACGCCGCATAGTCGCCGGAACTCGAGCGCCCGGACGCTCGAGGGGTGGATCGACGATGATCTGCTGCTCGTTGCACACTCAGTTCGGTGAGTTTACGGCTTGGACAGAACAGCAACGTTCGAACGCTTCTTGCCGTCAGGTGATCGAATATTCTGGGTGCCTCGACGCTTGCGGGGACGCGCTCAGTTACGGCTCTTTCGTCTGTATCCGTCTCTCCCTCGAGTGCAGAGGCCGGATCACCAGTCTCGTTTTCGGCCTTTGCACGCGGTGGTGGGTTCCAGAGGACGATATCCCGCGATCCGTGTGGTGAGCCGTCCTCGTCGACGACGGTCACCGGCGCGTCGAGCAGGGTTTCTGAGTGCGCCCTCGGATTACCGATCGTCGCCGACGTGAGGACGTACTGTGGAGTGCCGACCCAGTAGTCGACGACGCGTTGCAACCGTCGGAGGATCCACGCGACGTGCATCCCTTCGACGCCGGTATAGGTGTGTGATTCGTCGATCGCCACGAGGTCGAGACTGCTGTAAAACCGGCTCCACCTGTCGTGGTGTTCGAGGTAGACGTTGAGTCCGGCAAAGTTGGTGAGGATAACGTCCGCTTGCTCACGGATGGCTCGACGATCACCGGTCGTATCACCATCGTAGACTCGGACGCGAACGTCGAGGCCGAGTTGGTCGTACAGTTCCTCGAGTGCTTCGTGCTGGTCTTTCGTCAGTGCCTTCGTCGGATACACGCACAGTGCGGTCGACGAAGTGTTGGCGTCGTTCGCGCGAGTTCCATCAGGATTGAGAACACCGGCCTCGAGGAGGTTCCGGGCAATCTGGAGGCCGTAAATGTGGGTTTTCCCGCTCGAGGTCGACGTCGTGACGGTGACGTTGTCGCCGGCCCCGAGTGCGTCCAGTGCGATTGCCTGATGGCTGAACAGTTCGTACGGATACGGGTCTGCGAGTGTGGGTCCCAGCACGTCCTCTGCTGGAACGGTCGCTGCTGGCTTTGCGGGCACTTCGATGATATCGATATATTCGGATCTGGAGGTGAGGCTCGTCCGTGGGAACGTGTCGACGAGGTCCGTGCCCGTGACGTCGACGTTGGCCTGGATATTCGTCTCTGTCGTGGGTGTCTCGGTCATGGCTAGAAATCGGTCAGTCCGGCCTGCCGTCCGTCGGCGCCGCCGGAACCACTATCGGTCATGTCGCGTCGTGGCGCTTCCGTAATGGCCCGGTAGACGTGCCAGAGCGCTCGGCAATCGTCCTCACAGTACGCTCGATGTCGCTCCCAGTCGGGTTCGCTCGCTGAATCGTTCGGGTTCCGCATGAACCGCTGATACGCGGCTGCCGTCTGTGCGCCCGTGAGGCCCGTCTCATCCGGTTCGTAGCCGAGCGCTCGAGCGACGTGGTCGAGTTTGTTCGTTCGTCCGGGAAGCAACGCGTTGCCATCACGAACCGCCCACTCGTACAGGTCGTACGTCCAGAGACCGTCCCAGGGTTCGACGTATTCGGGGTGGTACCGGTCGAGGAACTGCCGGAGGTGTCGGTAATCAAAACGGTGGCCGTTCCAGGTAAGGAGGGTTCGGTCACGGTGGTTGGCGAGCAGCCAGGTGATGAAGGCTTCGAGTACCGGTGCCGGATCGCTGGGATCGGTTCGCTCGATGAACGCCTGGTGGCTGTCAGCCGCCGGATCGTAGACGCCGATTTGCCAGATGATCGTTGGCGAGAGTCCATCGGTTTCGATGTCGAGACACAGCGGTGGGCGCCCATCACGCGTTTTGACCGGCGTTTTGTTCGTCAACACCAGTGGCTCGCTCGAGTCGATAACCGCAGCGTGTGCGTGTATCTTTTCGGCCGTGGTCCGGCCAACACCCGGGAGTTCGGTGAGGTCATTAATTGCGAGGTCGCCGACGTCACGCGTCGTTTGACACCCCTGTTTTCGCAACTGGTCGGCTGTCGTTCGGCCGACCCCGTGCAGCGCACGGAGTCCGAACTGGTCGGCATCGACTGCTTCGGCACCGACGCTACCGTGTCGCGTGCAGGTACACTGGGCAATCATCGACTCGCCCCGATCCGTTGCGCCGAGTCCTGCAACCGGGACCCGTACCGTCGAACCGTCGTGGGACAGGCCCCACTCGTGTGTGTACGTTGCTGGTTGGCCACCGGCCAGCACCGTCACCGGCTCGGGAAGTATCGAACTGATCGTAGCCAGCCGTTCGGCGGCTGGCAGCGTCGAGGAAAGCGCGGTCGGGTCCCATTCGACGGTCAGTTGTGGGACGATCAGGAACGTGGCTCCCTGGCTGCCGGTCCGTCGTTCACCCGTCTCGAGTTGGGTCTCGAGACGATCGAGCACGTCTCGACGCTGTATCGCAATGAGGTCTATCGTCTCTGATGGCGGGTTCTGGTCAACTGCCTCCCGAACGCCACCACGGTGGTTGTAGCGATAGTGGTGGATAGCGCCACCACCGTGGCCCAGTTGTGGGTGGACGAGAGGGCGGTTCGGTGCGCCATCACGGACGGCCGCGAACGCGACCGGATTCCGAGGCCCCGGAATCGTGATGAGATCGGGTTCGAAGTAGCCCAGGGCGTCTCGAACCGCAGACTGGTGGAGACGCTCGAGCGTCGTCGACGGAAGCGTCAGCAACGCCACCGAGTCTGTGGTCGCCATTCCTGGATTGTCGTTGTGGCCGGTGCTGTATAAGCATGCGCTCACCGATGTGAAAGGCGGTACAATGTCGAACTGCGCTTTCCAAAGGTACTCGAGTGATGGTTATAGCGTGCTTTCGTTCGACGCGCCCGTCTGGTAACTGAAAAGCAGATCACATAACCGATAATGAAGCCAAATCTGGGAAAGCTGTTTGGAGTTCTTCGTCACGTGCTTCATCACTGGTACCATCGCTGAGTGGCTCCCCAAACCTGTACCCGTGAGTAATCATGCAGTGCCGTTCGATTTCACTCGATAGTCGACGTTTGGGAAGGGACTGAACGCCGTTCCGTCACTCTCTCCTGTTGGCGCTCATCGAGGGTCCTCGAGTGCCTCGAGCGCCCCCGGATTTTCGAGACTCGAGATATCGCCCAGGTCTTCGCCAGTGTAGGCCGCCTGGACGGCTCGGCGGATGATCTTCCCGGACTGGGTTTTGGGGAATGCATCGACGAACAGGATTTCGCGGGGCCGGAACGGTTTGCCGAGTTCCTCGCCGACCTGTTCGCGCAGTTCACTGCGAAGGTCGCCGGTCTCATCGGTACCCGACTCGAGGATGACGTAGGTGACGACGGCGGTGCCGGTGGTGTCGTCTGGCGCACCGACGGCGGCGGCCTGGTTGACGGCCTCGTGATCGATGAGCGCGCCTTCGACTTCGGCCGGACCGACTTTCCGGCCGGCCACGTTGAGCGCGTCGTCGGCCCGTCCGTGAAGATACCAGAAGCCGTCCTCGTCCTGCTGGGCCCAGTCCCCGTGGTTCCACATGTCGTCGAACGTCGACCAGTACTCCTCGAGGTAGCGTTCGTCGCCGCTCCAGAGCGATTTCGTCATCGAGGGACAGGAATCGCGGGCGACCAGAAAGCCGCGTTCGTGGTCGTCTTTGACGGACTCGCCGGCCGCGTTGACGATGTCGATGTCCATACCCAACCCCGGACCACCGAGCGTACAGGGTTTGAGCGGCTGGGTGGGAAGTGGCTGCAGGAAACAGCCGAACAGTTCGGTACCGCCGGAGATATTGATAATTGGTGCCTCGCCCCCGCCGACGTGTTCGTAAAACCAGTGCCAGGATTCGGGGTCCCAGGGCTCGCCCGTCGAACCGAGGAGGCGAAGCGACGACAGGTCGTGTCCCTCGAGCCACTCCTCCCCGTGCTTTCGAAGGGCGCGGATGGCCGTTGGCGAGATGCCGAACTGGGTGAGTCCGTGTCGATCGATCATCTCCCAGAATCGGTCGGGTTCGGGGTAGTCAGGTGCACCCTCGTACATGAAGACGGTGCCACCGAACGTGTGGGCTCCGATCAGGGTCCAGGGGCCCATCATCCAGCCGATGTCACTGACCCAGAAAAAGCGGTCGGCGGGTTTCAGATCGAAGCCGAAATGGAGTTCCTTCGCCGGTTGGACGAGGCCGCCGGCGTGCGTATGGATTATTCCTTTTGGCATCCCTGTTGTCCCAGAGGAGTACAGCAACATCGACTCCTGGCTCGAGGGAAGGGATTTACTCTCGTACGCATCATCTTGCGCTTCAACGGCCTCGTGCCACCACTCGTCGCGGTCGTCGTTCCAGGGGATGTCGTGGGTGGTCCCGGAGTCGCTCGAGTCGGGTTGTGCCTCGCTCGAGCCCAACCGATCGAAGACGATTGTATGTCCGACGTGGCCAGCCTGTTCGATCGCTTCGTCTGCAGACCTTTTCAGGTAGATCGGACTCCCGCGCCGGTAGAACCCGTCGCCGGTAACGAGCACCGAACACTCGGCGTCCTCGATGCGGGTGGCGACGGCATCGACGCCGAAGCCCGAGAAGATGGGGACGGCGATAGCCCCCACTTTGAAACAGCCGTACAGGATCGAGACCACTTCGGGTACCATCGGCATGTACAGGCCGACGGTATCACCCGTCTCGATACCCCGTTCCTCGAGGGCGTTGGCCACTTTGTTCGCCTGACGGTGGAGTTCGTGATACGTAATCTCGCGAACCTCGCCGTCTTCGCCCTCCCAGATCGTTGCTACTTTGTTACGGGTTTCTGTCTCGAGGGCGGCGTGTCGGTCGACCGTGTTGTGGGCGATGTTGAGCTCGCCACCGGGGTACCAGTCGGTGAACTGCGGCCCGTCCGAATCGTCCCGCACCTCGTCGTAGGGCTCGTAAAACTCGAGGTCGAGATAGTCGACCAGTTCGTCCCAGAACCACTCCACGCCGCTCTCGCCGTCACCGCGGTCGGTCGTCGTTCGCTCGATGAGGTCGTCGTAGTTTTCGATACCGTACGCCTGCATGAACGCCCAGACGTTCGTGGATTCGACGAACGACTGCGTTGGTTCGTGCACTATCCGATCGAGTTCGCCGAGTGTTGTGTCATCGGTCATTGTCACTCGTAGGTCAGCGTCATTCCACCGTCGAAGAGCAGATCACCGCCGTCGAGATGGCGTCCAAGTTTCGAAAAACCGACCACGAAGAGATTAGCAACGTCGACCGGGTCCATCATCTCTTTGACGCGGGATTGGCCGAGCATCACGTCTTCGATGACTTCGTCGACGCTGATGCCGCGCTGTTGAGCCGTGTCCGCTAACTGATCGGTGACCAGGGGCGTCTTGACGTATCCCGTACTGACCGAAAACGAGCGGATCTCGCCATCGCCCTCAGCAGCGATCGACTGCGTGAGCCCGCGCAACCCGAACTTCGAAACGTTGTAGGCTACCTTGTCACTCGTGACGTAGTGGCCGTGAACCGACGCCATGTTTCCGACACAACCCTGCCCATCGTTCGTCTTCTGAAAGTGGGGGATACAAAGCTTCGTGAGGTAGATCGGGGCACGAAGCATTATCTGATGGATACGATCGTAGGATTCCATCGGGAAGTCCTCAATTGCGTCGATGTGTTGCATTCCAGCGATATTGGCGAGGTACTTCACCGATCCGTGAGTTGCCGCCTCCGCAACGATCCGTTCGATGTCGTCGTCGACAGTGAGATCACCCACGATCGGCTCAATGGAACCCGAAACACCGATCGTCTCGCCCAGTTCAACCGTCTCTTCGAGTCCCGCTTCGTTGTAGTCCGTCGCCGCGACTGTGAGCCCATTTTCTGCTGCAGTGAGGGCGACCGCCTGTCCGATTCCCGAGCCAGCACCGGTGACGATACAGACGTTTTCGGGAGTGAACGACTCGTCGTCTACGGTGTGGATCGTCTCTCGTGTGACGGCAGGGACTGCGACTTGGTCCTGAGTCATTAGTACAGTATCTTTCTCTGTAAAGCCGCTAAAGCACGTATGTTAACATATCAACCGGCAGAACGTGGGAGTTTTCGGCGGCGATCTGCGCTCTCGCTGACGCAGAAAACACTCGTACACAGACAGTATTGGATGATAAATGCTAACAATTAATGTATGGGGGTACTATTTCGCTACTGACCTGCGATGATTGACTTAAATATCGACATGCGTCAATACGATTGCCCGTTCATCGACACGACGGACGATGTCGATGTTGCGTTTTCGGCCGTTCAGTGGCAACTGGATACAAATGCCGAAAAACTCGAAACTCGTCTCATCGCCAGGGGGGGATCGCCGGGTGCGCTGGACACTGGACTCCAGACGCTTCAGGAGCATCGAAATATGTCGGATTGTTATTTACTCTCTCGACGTGGAAACGTTGCTCAGATCGGTACCGTCATCGACCAAACGAACGCGATGAAGACGATACAGCGACATGGCGGCTACATTACCGGCCCGTTCCAGATCGAAAACGGCCGTGAACACTGGCACGTCGGGTTCGACGACGACGACGCAGAGGACCGAACGCTCGCAGAACTCGAGCGACACAACGACTTCGACGTCGAGAACAGAGACCAGTTCGGTGAGACGACGCTGTTCGACCTTCTCGAGAACGCAGACAGTGCGAGACGGTTACTCGATGGTTGCCGGTCGTTGACCGAGACCGAACGCAAAACGTTCGAGACGGCTTCCGAGTTCGGCTACTACGAAACCCCTCGTGAGGTAACCCTCGACGACCTCGCCGATCATTTCGACATCTCGAAAACCGCCGTGTCGATGAACCTTCGACGGAGCGAACGGAAACTGCTCCAAGCAGCGCTCTCTGCACTCTCCAAACTGGACGATACCGAGAATACGATTTGAACTCCATGGACAGTTCCTGTGTCCGTGTTACCGTGTTAACATCGGCGTTTATTCGATAGTCGACCGTTCACGTTGGTATGGACACTCAGTTCACACGGCTCAAGGGGACGGAACGACCGTCGCTCGAGTTTTCACCGGAGGTAACCGACTCCGTTGCGGAGATCATTGCCGCCGTTCGCCGCGATGGTGACGAGGCGGTCGCAGCACTTACCACCAAGTTCGATGGCGTTGAGCGTGGGTCGATACGGGTCACCGACGACGAACGGACACAAGCGCGCGAGCAACTGGCCGAGTCGGATCGCGAAGCCATCGATGCAACCATCGAGAATGTCCGGACGTTCCACGAAGAGCAGTCCGAACACATCGAAGGATTCGAACGCGAGTTCGGCGAGGGAATTCGTCTCGGACAACGGGTACTTCCGATCGAACGGGCAGGCGTCTACGTGCCCGGTGGCCGGTATCCGCTCGTTGCCTCGCCTGCGATGACGATCGTCCCAGCAACCGTTGCTGGCGTCGACCACATTGTCGCCTGCGCACCACCGCAACCGGACGGCGGGGTGCAACCGGCACAGCTGTACGCTATGGATCAAGCCGGTGCCGACGAGATTTATTGCGTCGGCGGCGCACAGGCAATCGCGGCGATGGCCTACGGGACGGAGACGGTTCCGTCAGTCAATGTCGTCACCGGACCCGGAAACGTCTACACCACCGAAGCCAAGCGACAGGTGTTCGGTCACGTCGGCGTCGACTTCCTTGCCGGCCCGACCGAGGTACTCATCATCGCCGACGAGACCGCCGACCCGGAACTCGTTGCAACGGATCTGCTCGCCCAGGCCGAACACGACACCGACTCGAGGGTTGTCCTGGTCTCACTCGAGGACACTCTCGCTCACGACACCATCGACGCCGTTGAGGCGCAACTCAAAGCGCTCCCAACGGCAGAAACCGCGCGAACCTGTTGGGAGCAAAATGGCGAGGTGATCGTCGCCGACGACCGGGACGCCGCCATCGAGGTCGCCAACGACTACGCGATGGAACACCTCCAGGTGATGAGCGACGAACCCCGTGAGTACGTCGACGACCTCGTGAATTATGGGTCGCTCTTTCTCGGCCACCATTCGCCGGTCGTCTTCGGCGACAAAGCTGTCGGAACTAACCACTGCCTTCCGACGCTCGAGGTTTCGTCGTACACCGGCGGTATCTGGGTTGGTACGTACCTGAAGACGCTCACCCACCAGCAACTGACAGCGGACGGGGCGGCTTCGATCGCACCGCATGCAGCGAAAATCTGTGAACTCGAGGGAACGGTCGCTCATCGAATCTCCGCGGAGAAACGGTTTGGGAAAGAGACCGATGAGCAATAATCATTGATACAACTCTCGAGCACCGAGAATCGTCTTAACACGTAGAGAAAGTGCACGTAGAGACGATGAAAAACGAACTGACCTCAGTACCAGACCGTTCCGCCGTCGACGTTGATATCCTGTCCGGTAATGTGTTGCCCGGCGTCGCTCGCGAGGAACACCGCCATCTCTGCAACGTCCTCGGCGTCGACCAGGGTCTCGAGCGCCGCATCGTCGGTGAACACCTGCTGTTTTGCCTCCTCGAAGTCGACGCCGAGCGACTCGGCCTGGGCCTCGATGACGGCGTCGATCCGCGGCCCCCTGGTTGCACCCGGACAGATCGCGTTCACCGTCACGTCGTCCGCACCAAGTTCGAACGCAAGCGTACGGGTGAGACCGATCACCGCCATCTTCGAAGCGGTGTACGGCGTCCGGTTCTCGAGCGGGCGCTTGCCGCTGATCGAGGAGATGTTGATGACGCTGGCTCGATCGCTCTCGCGGAGGTGGGACGCGGCGTGTTTCGTCGTCAGATACGGACCCGTGAGGTTGACGGCCATCGTTCGATCCCACGCTTCGCGTTCGACCGACTCTATCGGGGCCGTCGGTCCGGCAATACCCGCGTTGTTAACGAGTACGTCGAGACCACCGAACGTTTCGACCGTCTGCTCGATCGCTTCCCGAACAGAAGGCTCGTCGGTCACGTCCGTTCGGATTGGGAGCGCCCGTTCAGTGCCGTCGATCAGTGCAGCCGTTTCGTCGATTCCATCGCCCCGTGCCGCAAGCGCAACGTTAGCGCCTCGAGCACCGAAAGCGAGGGCGATCTGTCGTCCGATACCCTGGCTGGCACCGGTGACGAAGACGGTTTGTCGAGTCATACGGGTACGCGATACCGACTCCGAGAACGCGTGTTCGTCACTCGCCACCACCTTGCATCAACATCTGTATCTTCTCGTCCTCCATGAGGACGTCCGGATCGCCGCTATCGACGATCTCTCCGCGCTCCATGACGTACATTCGGTCGACGATTTCGGGAACGTGACTCGCGTTCGATTCCGCTATCAGTACCGAAATACCGCGGTCGATAATCTGGTGGATGTACGTCTTGAGATTCTCGACGATGACCGGTGCCAGTCCCTCGAGCGGTTCGTCGAGGATGAGTAAGTCGGGATTGAGGGCGAGGGCGCGACCGATGGCTGTCATCTTCCCTTGCCCGCCGCTCAAGTTCTGCACTTCGGCGTCCCGTCGTCGCTCCAACTCCGAGAACAACTCGAAGATACTCTCGACCATCACGTCCTCGTCCTCGACGCCACGGGCGTCACCGGACGTCCAGATTGGCAGCCGAAAGTTCTCTTCGACAGTCATCCCGGTGAAGAGTTCGCGGTTTTCCGGCTGGTATCCAATGCCTCGACGCGGGATGAGTTCCGGTCGAAGATCGGTCATCTCCTCGCCCTTAAAACGAATCGAGCCGTTTGCGATCGGCGTCAGTCCCATAACCGAGCGAAACGTCGACGTTTTTCCGGCGCCGTTACGACCGACGAGAGCGACGGCTTCACCTTCCTCGACGCTGAGGTCGATACCGTGAGTCACTTCGAAGCCCGCGACAGTGGCAGAGAGATTCGAAATCTCGAGTAATGGCTGGGTCATTCGTCCACCCCAAGGAGTACCCGTCGCAGTTCCGAGTCGGTCTCGAGCAGTTCCGGCGCTCCCTCCCGAAAGACGCTTCCGTTGTGAAGAACGACCAGCCGATCGGCGTACTCCTTGACGAGATCCATGTCGTGTTCGATCGTCACTGTAGTCACGTCGTCGGCTTCGCTCGCCTGGACGATGGTCTCGATGACGTACTCTTTCTCTCGTGTTGCGACACCGGATGTCGGTTCGTCGAGCAGCAGGTAGGTCGGATCGAGACCGAACGACATCGCGACGTCGAGCAGTTTGCGGTCGCCGTGTGGGAGCGTCTCTGCAACCTCCTCGGCGACGTCTTCGAGGCGAAACTGCGCGAGCAGGTCGTCGACCGTCTCCTCGACCTCGTCGTGGTCGTCGTCGAGCGACCCCATACTCAGCGTTCTGCCGTATCGGGAGAGGACGGCGACGCGAAGGTTCTCCCGAACCGTCATCTCCTCGAAGACGTGGACGATCTGGAAGCTCCGAACGAGGCCGGATTTCACCCGCTTTTCCGGGGCAGTCGTCGTAATATCGCGCTCGGTCGTCGAGCCGTTTCCGTCGTCCTCGTGGATGACGACCGAACCCTGATCGGGCTCGAGTAGGCCTGTCAGGAGATTGATCAGTGTCGTTTTTCCAGCGCCGTTTGGACCGACGATGAACACCATCTCGCCAGGCGTCTCGCCGAAGCGAAGCGAGACGTCGTCGGTGGCGCGCAGTTCTCCGAACTCTTTGCGTAGGTTACGTGCTTCGAGCATCTATTTCACCCCGAATATGATGATTCGGACGGTACTTACGGCACGATACAATCGCTCCCTGATCGAAGCCCCAATCGTGGTTACGTCATCGCGAAGCAGTGTCGGATCCTGACGGCGTCGATCGAGTCCAGCCGATATCTCGGGGAGCGTCCCCAGCATGCCTTTTGGCAATACGAACACGACGAGCAACAACACGATACCCGTGAGGGCGTGATAGTACTCGACGTAGAACCGAGCCAGTCGGAGCAAATAGATGAGGACGATGCCGCCGATGATCGGCCCGACGAGCGTTCCGATGCCGCCGAGAATCGCCATGAACAGGATTTCACCGGAGACGAAGACGAACAAGACGGGCTCGGGTCGGACGTGCAGTTGCAAGAGGGCGAACAGTCCGCCGGCGATCCCGCCATAGATGCCGGAAAGCGTGAACGCGATCCAGACGTAGCGATCGACGGGAATGCCGATAAACTGAGCGCGGGTTCGATCTTGCCCGATTGCGTCGAGTGCCCTGCCGAACGGTGAGTTGACGATTTTCCACGTCACGACGAGCATGACGAGGAGGATGACCACAGTGAGGTAATAGAGGGTGTAGTTGTAGGCTGTAATCGGATCGGTGCCGAGCGTCGCGACGAGCCACTGATCGATTCCGAGCAGCGATGGTCGGTCACCGCCGACCCGGACCGAGAGGCCGTCGTTGTAGTTGAAGTATCCGCTCTGGAGAACGAACGCGAACAACACCTGATTGAACGCGAGCGTCAACAGTGCAAAGTAGATATCGAGGTAGCCGGCGACGAGGTAGCCGATTACGAGTGCGAGAACCGTCGCTACGGCAATGGCACCGAGGAGCAACAGGAAGCCACTCGAGACCTCGTAGTGCGAGGACAGTACGGCAACCCCGTACGCGCCAGCACCAAAGAAGGCTGCATGACCGAAGGAAACGAGTTCGGTGTGACGCAACAGCAAGTTCAGACCGACTGCAGCGAGTCCGAACAGGATGCCCTGATGAATAATCGAGAACGACAGCGCCGTGGCGCTGGTGATATCGGGCACGGCAAAGAGCGCAACGATTCCGAGGAGTGTTAACACTACTTGCCCAGCGGTGAGTTCGAGCCCCTTCATAGGCCGAAAGTGCGTTTTGCCGTCGCGTTCGACGAGGAAGCGGCTCATTCGATCTCACCCCACGTACCGTAGAGACCCTCGGGTTTGAGCAGGAGAATAATTGCCATCAGGATGAACGGTGCTGCCAGCTCTAGCTGGGGCAGGTTGAACACACCGACGGTCCACCGGCTGATGACGCCGACCAGTATCGCAGCGACGAACGCGCCTTTCAGACTCCCGAGGCCGCCGATCACGATGATGACGAACGAGAGGACGAGGGGGTCAAGCCCCATCTCGAGGAAGGCGGGTCCAGGGCCGATACTGGCCATCGCACCGCCGAACCCGGCGAAAAACGCGCCCATCGCAAAGACGAGGGTGAACGTCCGATCCGTGCTGACGCCAATGGCGGTCGACATCTCTCGGTTGATCGCGGTCGCGCGAACGATTCGGCCGGTCTTCGTTCGGTCGAAGAACCAGACGAGCCATGCGAAAACCACGGTACCGACGAGGATGACGATGATGTTGTACGAGGGATAACTGAAGCCGACCAGTTCCGTCGTCGGGACCTCGTTGAGCGTGCTGTACACGGTGGTGTTGACCGGGGACGTCCCCCAGCCAAATTTCATCACATCGATGAAGATCAACAACAACGCATACGTCAATAGGAGCTGATAGACGTCCTCACGTTCGTAGATCGGCCTGACAAAGATCGCTTCGAGGGTCGCACCGACTGGCAACAAGACGGCAGCGGCCGCGAGCGACCCAAGCAGAACGACAACGGCGAAAATGATTGCCGTGAAGTGGCCGGTCGGTTCGGCCACCAACCCGGTCAAGAAGCCGACGATACTGAACACGAGAAACGCTCCGAGTGCATACAACTCACCGTGGGCGAGGTTCAAGATTCCCAGCACGCCGAAAATGATCGTCATTCCAGAGGCGATCATAAACAGAATTAGCCCGTAGTAGAGGCCGTTGAGCGTATGCGCTACGAGGGATTCGACCATTGTTCTTATACCCCACTATCCTGCTGGTCTTGGTTGTGTTGTCTTGAAAACATCATAAACTGATATTGAGTAGGCCGTTAGTTCCGGTCACCAGCTACCGATCCAGTCCAGTGACGTCATTCCCGGTGGTGGTGACACCTCTTCGGGCGCGTAGACGTTGACATCCTCGAGAACTGCGCCGCCGACCTCATCTGACCACACTATTTCGCCGAAGTGGGCATTCGAGTAGCCCTGGTGGTCGGTGGACATGACGTGGTAGCCCGCCGGCGTGTAAAACCCGTGTTCCTCGAGTATCATTGCGATTTCCTCCTGCTCGGGCCACCGCCCGAGGAGTCTGACTGCCTTGTCGGCTGCCGTTGCCCACGCGGTAACCGCACCGTAGCCGCTCATGAAGTGGGCCGTGGGGATGACGCCGTACTCATCTTGTACTTCGTCGAACAGGTCCGCAGCGGGCGACCACTGGTCGGTGCTGGGTTGGTCCCAGTAGAAGTTCCGCGAACCCGAGTAGATTGGGCCCTCGAGGTCGCCTTCCTCGTAATCGTTGGCTGATCCGTACAGAACGGGGCCGACGACGAGTTCAGTGTTGTCGAGCATGTTGTTTGCCTGCCCCTGAGAGAGGAGCAACGTGGCGTCGCCGCCCCAACAGCTCGTGAAGACGACGTCAGGCTCTTCGCTGTTGATATTCGTGACGTGCGTCGACATGTCAGGAGCACCGAGATCCGGCGTCCCGTTGTAGACTTCCTCCGCATCCGTCAGTTGCTCGATTCCTGCACGGAAAATCGCCATCTCGTCTTCGCCGAATGCGTAGTTTGGATTGACGCCAGCGTACGTCTCGATGTTGTCCGCGCCAAGGATCTCAACCGCCTCGATAGCCGCCGAGAGTGCCTCCATCACGTCGTGGTTCTGGAATCGGAACGAGTACGTCGTATCTGGGTAATCTTCCTCGTACAGCGTCGTCACCGTTCCGTCAGTCGCAACGTTGACCACGCCCTGGTCATCGATTTCGGGGACCATCGCTTCGTGACCGCCGCTCGAGATTGGTCCGAACGTGACCTCTTTCCCCTCCTCAACGAACTGCTGGTAATTCTCGAGTTGTTCGGTTCCCTCTTCAACGATATCGAGTTCGATCTGCCGGCCCGCAACGCCGCCGTTTGCATTGATTCGTCGGACAGCCGTTTCTGCGCCATACTCCGCTTGCAACCCGAGAACCGCCGGTGCACCTTCCCGAAACGTTTGCAATCCTGCTTCGATCGGCTCGTCGGGAATATCCCCGTTGTCACTGGTGGTGGTCGCGTCGTCATCATCACCCACGAGTTCTGTACAGCCAGCGAGTGCGACTGCAAGCGCCGATCCGCCGACGAGTTTCAGTATATCTCTTCGTTCGATACTCCCCTCTTCAGCTGCCGAAATTCCAGGATCGTTCATCGCGAACGAACACCTTGTGGTGGCTGTGTTGCCATACATATGATAGCTGTTAACACATAAAATAGTCAAATGTGTACATGTTAACACCGGTGTCAACGAGTGCCCTTGTTGACAGTATAGGTGTAAAGGAAGCAACGAGAGTTTCCCAGTCGTCCGGCCCGCAGTCGTTTACCTCGGTATCGTCTCTCCCTCGGCTTGCTTCTGGCCACCAACGTAGTTGCTACTGTTTCTGGCCGGTTGTTCCCGACAAAACCAACCGTCCCTCGGATGCCATCGTCACGAACCTCGAGTCAGTACTGGCTTTGCACTGTGTCCATCTTACAGCGGACACACAGGTCATCGGCGACGCAAGCGATATTGTCGTACGGGCAGTCGTATGCGTCGACGGTCACTGAGAGGCTCCGTTTCGCATGTTCCCACTTACGCGCCCAGTCGTCGATATCCATCTCTGCGGAGGTGAATACCACGTCATCGTCTCGATCGATAATCTTCGCTGCTGTCACTGAACCCTGGCGGTCTTTTACAACGCCGATAGCATCGTGGTATGAGGCACAGCGAATCTCTGTCGTCTTCGCAGCATCCTCTAACAGTCTGACTCTGATGGTGCCGTCGTACTTCTCGGTCGGTTCCAATCCACCTCCCATAGCCATCCTGTCGGTATGGGTCTGTAAAATACCACAGCCTCCGGTTTTCACCGGCTATTACAGGGTAAAACGGCTCGAGAGTCATCAGTACCGTTGGACGCAGCCCCAGCGAAGAACTCGAGGAACGCCGACCCCGACTCTAGTTCGGGAAACCCATCGCGCTGATCTGTTCTTGGTACCGATTTCGGATCGTGACCTCGGTAACCTGGGCGACGTTGGCGACTTCGTTCTGCGTTTTCTTTTCGTTACACAACAGGGCGGCAGCATAGATCGCGGCCGCTGCATACCCGGTCGGTGATTTTCCGGAGAGCAGCCCCTGCTCGGCGGTGGTGTCGATGATCTCGTTGGCCTTGTTCTGGACTTCCTCGGAAAGTTCGAGTTCCGAACAGAATCGTGGGACGTACTTCTTCGGGTCGACGGGTTGCATCTCGAGGCCGAGTTCTTTCGAGATGTACCGATACGTGCGGCCGATTTCCATCCGGTCGACGCGCGAGACGGCCGATACTTCGTCGAGCGAGCGTGGGATGCCTTCCATCCGACAGGCGGCATACAGCGTACTCGTTGCGACGCCTTCGATGGAGCGCCCGCGGATGAGGTCTTCCTCGAGGGCGCGTCGATAGAGGACGCTCGCGACTTCCCGGACCGAACGCGGAACGCCCAGCGCGGAGGCCATGCGATCGGTTTCGGAGAGTGCAAACTGGAGGTTGCGTTCGCCGGCGTCTTTGGTTCGGATTCGTTCTTGCCACTTGCGCAACCGATTCATCTGACTGCGTTTTTCGGAGGAGAGCGACCGGCCGTAGGCGTCTTTGTTCTTCCAGTCGATGGTCGTCGTCAGCCCCTTGTCGTGCATCGTCTGGGTCGTCGGCGCACCGACGCGGGATTTACTATCGCGTTCGGAGGCGTTGAATGCCCGCCATTCGGGCCCCCGGTCGATAGTTTCTTCCTCGAGGATCAAGCCACAGTCTTCACAGCTGACCTCGCTGCCGTCTGCACTTTGGCGTAGTGAACTAGAGTTACACTCCGGACAGGTCCGGCCCTCCTCTGTCTCGGTTTCCTCCGTCGATGTCGTCTCCGTGCGCGCTTTTTGTCGAGGCGGGCGTTTCATGAACGAGTAGAGAAACTCGCTCGAGACGGTTAAATACTATGCGATAATGTTAACAGAACAACACCTTTTCGAGTCCGCCTGAAAAGCACACTCGAGAGACCCTCAAACTGGTCTGTATGGTGACTCGAGCGACGGCGAGCGGTCGTCGCTGGTGGGTCCTCGTGAACTGTGCCAATTCGGAGGGGTGGCTACAGGCCGTCGTACGGGCCAGCTTTCGCTGCGGTCAACCGGTCGACCTGTTCGGGGCTGAGTTCGATGGCCGCGGCTGCCAGGTTCTCCTCGAGCTGGTCCACCGTACGCGCGCCGACGATTGGTGCGGTAACGCCGTCACGATGACAGAGCCAGGCGAGGGCGACCTGCGCCGGTGTGGCATCGACTTCCGCAGCGACGGCGTCGAGTTCGTCGTGCAGATCGAAGTTCGCCTCGGTGAGGTACGCGTCTCTGAACCGACTCGACTCGGCTACTTTCGAATCGTCGGGGAGATCCTCGTCTCGAGTGTACTTGCCGGTCAAAAAGCCCTGCCCGAGGGGACTCCAGGGACAGACCGCCAGATTGCGCTGTCGGGCGAACTCGAGGTAGTCCCCCTCGATTTCGCGGTCGACCAGGTTGTACCGTGGTTGCAGGACCGTAAAGGATTCCCAGCCGTGTGCGTCGGCGATGGCGTTCGCCCGGGCGACCTTCCACGCATTCGGGCGCATCGTCGAGGCGCCCAGATAGTGGACCTTCCCGGATTCGACGACCCCGTTGAGGGTTTTCATCATTTCTCGCGTGGGCGTCGCGTCGTCCCAGCGGTGGATGTAGAGGACGTCGAGGTAGTCGGTATCGAGCCGGTCGAGGATGGCGTCGACGCGGTGGCGGACGTTTTTCCGATTGGTGCCTCGACTGTTTGGGTCGCCGTCACGGATCTGCCAGTAGAGTTTCGAGGCGATCGTGTACCGTTCGCGGTCGCGGTCGTCGAGCCAGTCGCCGATCCACCGTTCGCTCTCGCCACCGCCGTAAACGTCTGCGGTGTCGATGTATCGGCCGCCGGCGTCGGCGTAGGTGTCGAGCAATTCGTGGCCGCGCTCTTCACTGATCTCGAGGGTGCCTTCTTCGGTCGTTCGACCGAATCGCCAGGTGCCAAACTGGAGTTTACTGGTGTGGATACCGGTTCGGCCAAGCTGGACGAAATCGAGGTCGATCTGGGTCTGATCGCTCATCACACGGTAGTTCTGGGGAACGGATGAAAAAGGGGCAGGAAGCGGCGATCCGTTCGTGGGACGAACGCCTTCGCTCTCGAGCCAACGGCGGCGGTGTGTTCTCGAGTGACAGGAACGACCGAAACCTTCCTCATGGCTCCTCGAGTGGATTGAGGAGGAGGCAAAATCATGTACGACAATATTCTTCTTCCGACAGATGGCAGCGACACCGTCGAGCGGACGATTGAACACGCCCTGCCCATTGCCAGAGATAACGACGCCACGGTTCACGCGATATCGGTGGTCGATACACGAATCGTGCAGGCCGCGACGGGCGAGACACGTGAGAAAATAACATCACAACTCGAGGATGGCGCGTCGAGCGCGACGGCTGCCGTCGCTGCACGGGCCAGCGAGGCCGGACTGGAGACGGTCGAGTCCGTCGAGCGAGGAACGCCAGCGAAGGCGATCCTCGAGTATGCTTCGGAGTCCGATATCGATCTGATCGTCATCGGCACCCACGGCAAGAGTCCGCGTGAGAAACAGATTACGATGGGGAGTGTTTCCGAGCGTGTGGTCGACCGATCACCGGTTCCGGTGTTCGTCGTTCGGGGTGCTGAGGGCTCGACGTAGACCGGCGTAGTAACCCGGTCGCTGGTCTGAACGAACGGCTGTGAACGCGCTATCAGCGAACCGTTTTGACGCGACGAAATTACACTATATCGAGTGTTCGGGGGGAGCCGCTTCTTTTGGAGTGAAATGGTGTCGTGAAACCGGTATCAGGAACGCGTACCTTCGTGAGTTACTCGTTTTTCACGGATTTCTTCGGGGCGCGCGTCGAAAACTGGCGATACTGGCACACAATTCACTCGAAGTCGAGTACGTTTAACGTGAAATTAAGGGTGATAGGTCAAACCAAGCGAATGTCTGCCGATACCAAAGGCAAAATTTATACAACTCGAGAGATTTTTGCCATGTGAGATGCCAAATAAATCAGGTGTATCCCGACGATCATTCCTCAAAGCGACGAGCGCCGGTGCAGCCACGGCGGCAGTGGCAGGGTGCTTCGGTGGCGACGGGGACGACGACGGGAACGGCGACGACGACGGAAATGGTGAAGGTAACGGTAACGGTAACGGTAACGGCGAGGACGAGATTTCGAACGTCCAGAAAGCCCAAGATGCCTGGGACCGCATCGTAGCGAACCCTGGCCCGGAAGACGAAGACCTGCGTAACCAGGCCTACGTCGAGATGGAAGAGGCCGTCCGTGACGACATGATCCTCATGCCGTTGTACCACAACCTCAACGAGCGGTTCTGGTACGACCACGTCGACGTCGAACGGACCGGTGCCCTCGGTGGCCACCGTCAGCAGCACAACGACACGTCGCTCGATGACGGTTCCACCGAGTTGAACCTCATCAACTCGACGGTGTCGTCACTGGACCCCATTCAGTCGACTGACACCGCGTCCGCTGTCATCATCAATCAGGTCTACGAGAACCTGGTCGACTACCCCGACGGCGTTGCCGAACTCGAGAACCAGTTGCTCGAAGAGGTCGACATCTCCGACGACCTCCTGACGTACACGTTCACGATCAAAGAGGCAACCTACCACGGTGGCGAGGAACTCACCGCTGACGACTTCAAGTACGCCTGGCGGCGCCTTGCAGAGTCAGAACACAGCCAGCGTGCCAACTTCATCCTCGGCTCCGGTTTCCTCGGTATCGACCACGAGACCGACGAGGAGGGCAACGTCGTGCCGGACTCCATCGGTGTCGAAGTCATCGACGACCGGACGTTCGAGATGACGCTCGCAGAGGTCGAAGCCGCAGCGCTCGACATCCTCACCTACGACTCCTTCGGTCCAGTTCCCGAAGGCTTCGTCGACGACATCGAAGGCTACGATGGCGAAGTCACCCAGGAAGAGTTCGCAACCGAAGTGATGAACGGTACCGGTCCGTTCGAGTTCGACGTCTGGGACCCAGGGACGGAAGCCCGCGTCACGCGCTTCGACGACTACCACGACGACCCCGCGAACCTCGAGTCCATCCACTGGCAGATCCTCGAAGACGACGACGCCATCTGGACGTACATTAACGAGCGTAACGCCGACATCTTCGGCATTCCGACCTCGCAGTACGAACAGGACAACATCGATGCCGAACCGGACGACCTCAACCGTGACTTCGGAACGTACGGACCGCTCGAGAACGGAGACACGGTCAACTACCTCGGTGTCGCCGAACTCAGCACGTTCTACGTCGCGTTCAACGCGAGTCAGACGCCAAAGCCGGTCCGTCAGGCAGTGGCGTACGTCACTGACCACGAAGAACTGATCAACCTGATCTTCCAGGGACGTGGCGAAAGTGCGTTCAGCTTCACGCCGCCGGGTATCTGGCCCACGGGCGCCGAGGGCTACCAGGAGTTCGTCGACGACTGGCCGTACTCGCCAAACGAGACGGACCTGGCATCGGCACAGGAAGTGCTCGCCGACGCCGGCTACACCGAAGACGATCCGTTCGAGATGACGCTGACGACCTACGCGGACGAGACGTTCCAGCAGTTCGGTCGAAACACGCGTGACAAACTCGACGGCACCGGCATCGACCTCTCGCTCGAGGAGGCAGAGTTCAGCACGCTGATCAGCCGTGGTGAAGACGGTGACCTGGCGTTTTACTCGCTGGGCTGGATCTGGAGCTGGGCCGACCCCGCATACGGCCTGTTTGGCTTCGAACCCGCCAACACCAACACGGACCTGATCCCCGAAGAGGCAGACGGCTACTACCTCGACTGGGAAGCTGAAGAGGAATAACGCCGAACTGACGGCGGAGTGACGGAGCGCTTTTTCCGTCGCCGTTTTGACGACGCTTAATAACCCCGGTTGCGGAAAATCATGACACCTATTACCCTCGAATGCATACCGAGAGCTTAGTACTACACATGTTTACCGCGTGGACCACACGTGATGCGCTATGAGCCGCTGGCGATACTTCTTCCAGCGAGTCCTGCTGTCGATCCCGATTCTGTTCCTGGTGATGACGCTCATCTTCGTTATCCTCAGGATGGGGCCGCTCGATCCGGTTGCAGCGATGCTTGGACCGGAAGCCAGTGGGGCGCAAGCCGAACAGATACGAGAAAATATGGGGCTCAATGAGCCGCTATGGCGCCAGTATATCGATTACATGGTCGATCTGATCACGTTCAACTTTGGCCAGTCGTACGTTATTCAGTCCGGCCGAAGTGTAAACGCACTCATCGCCATTTTCGCGCCACGAACCATCTGGCTTGGATTCTGGGCGGTGTTGTTGCCGCTGTTCATCGGCATCCCCCTCGGGTTTTACGCCGGACTCAACCCGAACAGCTGGGGAGACTACATCGCCTCCTTCTCGGGTATCGTCTGGCTCGCAATGCCTAACTTCTGGCTGGCAATTATGTTGCTCGCCGTCTTGCGCCGAACACAAGGTGGGGGCTTTCTCGGCTTCGACTGGTACACGATTGGCCCAGAAGTCCGGAGTCTCATCGGGACGCCACCACTGAATTTCATCGGATTCGAAGAGTGGCAATCACTCGGCATGGTCCCGATGCCCAGTGGCTTCTATTTCGACGGCGGAACGCTTGCCGTGGCAATCAAAGTCATCTTACCCGCTGCTATCGTTCTCGGTTCCGCATCGATGGCGAGTGAACTCCGAATCGGACGGACGGCCATCCTCGAGACGATCAACTCGAACTACGTCGAGACGGCCAAAGCGAAAGGGCTCTCCGGACGCGTTATTCTGTGGAAACACGTTTTCCGCAACGCCCTGATTCCGCTCGTCCCGATCATCACGAACGAGGCGTTGTTGTTGCTCGGTGGGTCAGTCATCGTCGAGGTCATCTTCGGGATTAATGGTCTCGGCCGACTGTTCTTCATCTCAGCGACCCAGGGTGACCTGCCGCTGGCAGGCGCACTGATATTCATCTTCACACTGATAACGATCTCGTTGAACATTCTACAGGACTTCCTGTACACGATCCTCGATCCACGTGTGGGGTACGAACAATGAGCATGTCATCTAATGAGTCAGACACTGTCTTGACGCTTCGAGAACGAATCGCGGCGAACCCACGACCGGCACTCATCTGGGTGGCGGGACTGGCGCTGTTGATCCTCCTCGAGCTCGGTCGAATCGTCGGCTGGATACTTGCCGCTGGCGGGGCCGTACGAATGGTCCTCGGGGCCGTTCCATCGGTTCCGTGGTGGGTCGCTGATAACGTCGCTGACGGGTTAAGCAGCGTTTCAGGCGGCCTCGGTCAAATTGGCGGAGCGGTCGGATTCAGCGTAACGGCTGCCTTAGTATTGATCGCTGCTGCCTTCCTGGTCAAACCGCTGTTCGTCCCGTTTTCGGTCTCGAAGAAAATCGGGCTCGATGCTAGACGGGTCGGCCCGGACGCGCTCAGCGAGAACCTGCTCGAGCGACTCGTGATCGCTGCAGGCCTCGGTGTCGGTGCTGCTCTGGTCTTGGTGACGCCGCTTGGTGGTGCCCTCGAAGCGGCAGTTGCCAGCCTGACGAACGCCCTCGAGTGGGTCGCAAACGGCTGGACGCTCAGTGACCGAGAACTGATCTCAAACGAAGGTCACCGATCGCCGGATGGTGGTTGGGAAGGAACCTTCCTCGGACTTTCGCCAGCAGTTGCCTGGGCGATCCGCGTCCTCGTCATTTACGCGTACGCATTCGCCGCGCTCGTCTGGCTCTGGAAGGGCTATACGACCTACCGTGAACACTACCGCGGAGCAGATTGGACGCCTCGAGACGACTGGATTAACCGGTTCCGAACCCACTACTGGGGCATCTTCGGGCTTATCGTCGTCTTCGGGTTCGTCGTTCTCGCGCTGTGGGCACCGGCTCTCGGTGCGGCAAACGCGGAGGCGAATCTCTACAGCCCCTATCAGAACGAATTCGAATATCTCACTGACGACGGGGAAGTCGAATCGATAGCGCACGGGACTGCAAACATTCAGAGCCGGTCTCAGGGTGGTGACAGCACGGTTGGGATTATGAGCTACGATGATTACGATCGGTGGGCGCCATTAGGAACGAACCCCGACGGGAAGGACCTCTTTACGTTCCTCGCGTTCGGAGCGCGTACGTCGCTCATGATCGGGCTGATCGGTATCGGTATCGCTACCTCGATTGCACTGATGATGTCGCTGATCACGGCGTACTACAAAGGTACTATCGACATCGCGACAATTGTGGTGAGTGACACAATCATCTCCGTTCCTGTCTTCCTGATGGTGTTGTTGCTCTCCGTGGTTTTCCAACAGGGGAACCATCCACTGGCCGATATCTATAGCGGAGGGTTACTGCTCGCGTTAATTTTCGGGGCGCTGTACTGGCCGGGGCTCTGGCGGGCGATACGTGGCCCCTCGCTCCAGGTCGCAGAACAGGAGTGGGTCGATGCGGCAAAAAGCTACGGCCAGACGCCGATGAAGACGATGCGCAAACACATGGCTCCGTACATCCTGAGCTACATCATGATCTACGCATCGCTGTTGCTCGGTGGTGTGATCATCACGACCGCTGCCCTGTCGTTCCTCGGCCTGGGGATCAACCCGCCGACCCCCGAATGGGGGCGGATGGTCAGTGACGGCCGGTCGTACGTTTCGACGAGCTCCTGGCATATCGCAACCGTCCCTGGCATCCTGATCGTCCTCGTCGTCACCGGATTCAACGCACTCGGTGACGGCATTCGGGACGCTATGGATCCCGAAAGTGAGTCGGGCGATGCTGGAACAACGGCCGCTGCCACGGGAGGTGGTGGATAATGTCGATGGAATCTCCACCACAGGCAACCCGTGGCGACACCGATCCGATCGTCGAAGTTCGAAACCTCCAGACGGCGTTTTACACCGACAAGGAGGTTATTCGCGCCGTCGATGGCGTCTCGTTCGACCTGACGCCCGGTGAAACCGTCGGGATCGTCGGTGAAAGTGGGTCTGGGAAGAGCGTCACCGCACGTTCGATGATGGGACTGGTCGACAATCCCGGTGTCGTCCTCCCAGGCAGCAGCATTCGTTTCACCCACCTCGAAACGGTTCGAGAGTTTGCCAACAAGTTCTCAGGGCGAACTGTCGACGTCAGCGAGCTCGAGGCAGAACACGACGTTCGATCGCTACTCGAGCGACCGGGCATCGACGTCACGCCAGCCCAGTTGGGCCACGAGTCAGTCGAGTCGATGACGATTGCGGACCTGCTTGCCACAGGCTACGGTGACCAACTCGGATTGACCGGCAGCGACGACTGTGTGTTCATCACCGAACAGTCGTCCGGCGAGATTGTCGAGGGATTCATCGAAATTACCCGTCTCGAGGGGAAACCCCAGCGGGCCATGCGCGGTGGCAAAATAGCGATGGTGTTCCAGGACCCGTTGACGAGTCTCAACCCGGTCTACACGGTTGGTAATCAGATCAAAGAAGCCCTGCGTCTTCACCAGGGACTTCGCGGAAAGGCCGCAACGAAAGAAGCGATTTCGCTGCTCGAGGCGGTTGGCATCCCGGACTCGCGACGACGTGTCGCGGAGTACCCACACCAGTTCTCCGGTGGCATGCGCCAGCGTGCGGTCATCGCGATGGCGCTGGCCTGTGACCCGGAAGTGTTGATCTGTGACGAGCCGACGACCGCACTCGACGTGACCATTCAGGCGCAGATTCTCGAGTTGCTCGATGAGCTACAAGAAGAGCGCGACCTGGCGATCATGTTCATCACGCACGACATGGGTGTCATTGCCGAAGTTGCAGACCGAGTGAACGTGATGTACGCCGGTGAAACGGTCGAAACGGCCGAAGTCAACACGCTGTTTGCCAATCCGAAACACCCCTACACTGAAGGCCTGTTACAGTCCATTCCGGGTCGACAAGAGGGCGACCGATTGCAAACGATTGAAGGGAACGTCCCGACGCCGAACGAGCCACCGACGTTCTGTCGGTTTGCACCACGGTGTCCGAAAGCGTTCGAATCGTGTGACTCCGTTCACCCAGTATCGGTTCCGGTCGAATCGGGTGTGGACGATCATACGGCGGCATGTCTCCTGTATCCAGAAGACGTATCGGAACTCGATCGAATCGAACGCCATTCCGAATCGGAGTCTACGGAGGGTGAGCACTGATGAGTCAACGAACGTTACAGTCCGAAGAAGAAGTGACGGACGAACGAGACGACGTGATGGTCGAGGTGTCTGACCTTCGCACCTATTACGACGAAGGAAAACTGTTTGGCGGAAACCCTGTCAAAGCAGTCGACGGCGTCTCGTTCGAAATTAAACGCGGCGAGACGCTCGGCCTCGTCGGCGAATCTGGCTGTGGGAAAACGACGCTCGGTCGTACCCTCGTGCAACTCGAGGAAGCGACGGGCGGCGAGATCCACTTCGATGGAACCGACATCACGACGCTGAGTGGCCCCGAACTCAAAGCCTGGCGTCGAGACGCACAGATCGTCTTCCAGGACCCGGACTCGAGTCTCAACGACCGGATGACGGTCGGTGAAATCGTCCGCGAACCGCTCGACGTTCACGACTGGAAGACGCCCAGAGAGCGTCAACAGCGGGTTCGCGAACTGCTCGAGAAAGTCGGTCTGCAACGGGAACACTACTACCGGTACCCACACCAGTTCTCCGGTGGACAGCGCCAGCGAATCGGCATCGCTCGGACGCTGACGCTGGAACCGGAGTTTATCGTCCTCGACGAGCCCGTGAGTGCACTGGACGTGTCGGTACAAGCCGAAGTAATCAATTTGCTCGAGGACCTGCAAGACGAGTTCGGCCTGACATACCTGTTCATCGCGCACGACCTCTCGGTTGTCCGGCACATCTGTGACCGGGTTGCGGTGATGTACCTCGGTAACATCATGGAGATCGGGCCGACGGAGGAGCTGTTTACCGATCCGGCCAATCCCTACACGCACGCATTGCTGTCGGCGATTCCGGAGCCGGACCCGACTGCGCACAGGGAGCGAATTACCTTGCAGGGAACGCCGCCGAACCCGCGAGATCCGCCAAGTGGCTGTCCGTTCAGCACCAGATGTCCGGCGCGAATCCGGCCGGATGAGTATGAGAACCTCGACGATACCCTCTGGACGCAACTTGACCTCCTTCGAGAGATCGTCCGGGAACGCAAACGGGCCGAACGGGGTATCAGCGACCGTCTCAAGTCGCTTCTCGGTCGAGAGAGTCGATTCGGTTCCATCGACGAGATTTACGACGAACTGTTCGGCGACATCGAAATCCCCGAGTCGATTCAACCGGCGCTCGAGCAGGTTGCAGATGACGTCCGGGCAAAGGACGAGGAAAGCGCCCTCGAGTTGCTCGACGAAGAGTTCGGCAGCGTCTGTGACACGGATATTCCGGCGTATCATCCGGTTGGCGACGACGGTCGAGTCAGCCTGTGTCACCGGCACGAACCCGGACACGACACCCCTCGAGCGGTTATCGACCGACGACATCGCTAAGGATTCTTTCGAACCGGCATGGCATCATATTCTTCGCCCCGGCTTGCCCGAATCCGTGTCGCAGCACTCGTTTGTGCGGATACGCTTGCGTACGTGACCGGTGTGGTATTGGTTTCGACGTTCTTCGTTACCGCCATTAGCCTGGCAGTTGGCGGCGGCTTCGAAGGGGCGAAAATCGGCCTATTCTTGCTCGGATTTGTGCTTATGGCCTATGCAACGATTCGGCTCTGGCCGTCTTCGCCGGAGGAACTCGAGCGAACACAGTCGGGAACGGTTGGCACGGAAGCGGGTAGGGCGATTGGGGCCGAACCGGACCAAACGACGTTCCAGCGTTTGGTGCGGACACTGCCACCGTTTCGCTGGATTACCCCACCACCGCCGATGTACACAATTTCACCTCCGGGCAAACTCTTTTGGAGCAGTGTCGGTGTCCTCTTGACCTCGTATTTGCTCGAAACCGTGTTGGGTGTCGGGGTCTGATGGCCGGGGAGGCCGCCACACCGAGTGGGGTAACCAGGGTGTGGGTACTGGATCGAGTTTCCTGTGTCTCGAGCGCGCCGTGATCTATCCCGAGCGTTCTGCTGAAATTTCAGGTCGCTTGAAAAGGAACCACTCGTGCTGACACACTCGAAACCATTATCCGAATCCCTACGTGACTAGAGGATATGTCCAAACGCGATGACGATTCTGTCGGGCTTCGCGCCCGAACACCGGCAGTGAAAGAGGCCTGGAAGCGGACGAATCAGGACATGGAAGCCATTGCCGAGGAGCGTCGCGAAGACGGCTGGGAGGTCATCACGATGCCCTCGGTGCATACGTCACCGGTCGGTCGGGAAGACGGCGAGGACGATTATTACGGCCTCGTCCACGTAATCCCGGACAACCACGCTGATGCGTTCAGTGAGGCATTCGACCCGGATACGTTTACCCGATGGGAAGCGTATCGGAACGACGTCGATGGCTTCGTGTTTCTGGTGACCGAATTGATGGACCCCGAGTCGAAAACCGCGATTCTGGTTGCCGGCCAGTACAACATGCAACTCTCGAAGGGAATGGTTACGACGGCCATCAAAACGGATGACCTATACAGTCACTTCAAAACGATTAACGGCACCGAACTGGGCTCCGTTCGCTACGAAGAAATCGACCCGTTCATCCCGAACGTCGACGGGTTTATCGAGCGGTTCGATATCGACCAGGACGCCTGATAGCCTCCATTTTCACACCGGCATAGACGGGTGCTGACGGGAGCGTGCCATCCCGTTTGGCGACCACTTGAAAAAGACGACGGGAGACCCCCTTACTCGAGGACGACCAGCGTATCGCCCATGTCGACGCTTTGTCCTTCTTCGACGGCGACCTGTGCGACGGTGCCGCCAGCCGAGGCGACGATATCGTTCTCCATCTTCATCGCCTCAAGGACGACGACCACGTCGCCGGCGGCGACTTCGTCGCCTTCACCGACCTCGACAGACAGGATAGTGCCTTGCATTTCGGCGTCGACACGTTCGCCATCGCCCTGAATCTCAGCTTCAGCCTCGCTCGAGCCACCGGCCGGCTGTGGCGGGCTTGCGCTTTCGCTGGGGTTGTTCCCGCCGGCCGGGACGAACCCGCCGCGTTGCTCGAGGTTGACGTCGAAGCGTTTGCCGTTTACTTCGACGGTGAACTCGCGTTCGACGACTTCTTCGTCTTCGGTGGCGCTCTCGCTGTCGTCGCCCCACTGTTTCTGGGCCTGCTCGAAGCGGCTGCGGTCGATTTCTTCGTCGAGATACTTGGTGGTGTGGCGACCCTCGACGAACGTCTCGTCGGTGAGCATCAGTCGGTGGAACGGGACGATGGTGGTGATGCCCTCGATTTCGTACTCTCGTAGGGCGCGTAGTGAGCGTTCGATACACTCGTCACGGTCTTCGCCCCAGACGATGAGTTTCGCGATCATCGAGTCGTAATCGGTGACGAGTTCGTCACCCTGGCGGAGCGCATCGTCGAGGCGGACACCCACGCCGCCCGGTGGGTTGTACGTCGTCAGCGTGCCGCCCGTGGCCGGCTGGAAGTCCTTGGCGGCGTTTTCGGCGTTGATGCGGAACTCGATGGCGTGGCCGTCGATTTCGACGTCGTCCTGTTCGAAATCGAGTTCCTCCCCATCGGCGACCCGAATCTGTCGTTTGACGATGTCGATCCCGGTAATCTCTTCGGTTACACAGTGTTCGACCTGAATGCGGGTGTTGACCTCGAGGAAGTAGAAGTTCGCGTCGGGACCGAGAACGCCCTCCCGGCCGGGTTCCTCTTCGACGAGGAACTCGACGGTGCCGGCGTTGACGTAGTCGGCGGCGGCGACACCGCGTCGGGCGGACGCACCGATCTGTTCGCGGAGTTCGTCCGAGAGGGCCGGCGATGGGCCTTCCTCGATCACTTTCTGGTGTCGGCGCTGGAGTGAACAGTCACGCTCTCCCAGATGGCGTACATTACCGTGTTCGTCGGCGATGATCTGGACTTCGATGTGGCGTGGGTTCTCGAGGTAGCGCTCGAGATACACCGAGTCGTTCCCGAAGTAGGCCTCGCCTTCTCGCTGGGCGCTCTCGAGTTGGGATTCGACCTCGCTCTCGTCTTCGACGACTTTCATGCCGCGGCCGCCACCGCCACCTTCGGCTTTGATCGCGATGGGGTAGCCGTGTTCGTCACCGAACGCGTACACCTCTTCGGGGTCGGTGACGGGTTCGGTCGTCCCGGGGACGATTGGGACATCGGCGTCGTTCATGATCGTCCGGGCTTTCGTCTTCTCGCCCAGGGCTTCCATCGAGTCGCTCGAGGGCCCGATCCAGGTGATGCCCTCGGCTGCCTCGACTTTCCGCGCGAACTCGGCGTTCTCGGCGAGGAAGCCGTAGCCAGGATGAATCGCGTCGGCGTCGGCTTTCCGCGCGGCCTCGATAACGGCCTCGTGGTCGAGGTAGGATTCGGCCGCGCGTGCTGGCCCGATATTGTATGCTTCGTCGGCGTACCGGACGTGGCCGCCGTGTTTGTCCGCTTCGGAGTAGACGGCGACGGTTCCGACGTTCAATTCCTCACACGCTCGCATTACCCTGACGGCGATCTCGCCACGGTTGGCCACCAGAACCTTCCTGAACATTCGTGTCTGAACAGTCGAATAGCCACTACCTTACTTTTTCGCAACTGATACCGTAAACTGCGCTATATTTGCCAGTTGACGATATATCACAATCCGCTTGCAAGGGACGACGAACCATCGTTGCATATTCTGTTGTCGATCCGTTCTCGAGTGTTTGTTGCCGTCACTACAGCCTCTCCAGTGATCTGAGCCCGGGATGTGGTCACATCCTCGAGTTGGTGGTCTCCACACGATGGACCGCTACTCGAGATTTCCCAGGGGACTATGGGTTCGGTTGCGATACAATAGCAATTTAATAGCAACTATGTAGTATGTGATCGAGATGTGGTACCGACCAGAGCGCAAAACTGGACTGCTCGAGGACAACACTGGAGTCAGAACTGGTCCGCTCGAGGACAACACTGGAGTCAGAACCGATCTGCTCGAGACGCCGCCAACCAGGGATTCGTGGGGGCGCGTTTCGGGACGCGTGCGGCGTGTCCACGCTGGGCCCTGAGTCGGCCGGCGTAGGCCCATCGTTTCCCGTCCCAGGTTTCCTCCTCGGCAGTGGCGGCCGCGGCCTGCTCGAGATCGGTGAGGTGGGCACCGATAGCTGCGATGATGGCCGCGGCCTCTTCGGTACTCGCATCGTCGGGCAGATCCAGGGCGACGTCTGCCGGCAGGACCTCTCCCAGCGGATTCGGATCGTCGATCGTTCCGGGGTCGGCCCCCGTTGGGTGCTCGTGGTCGGTCATCAGAGCGGGATGTTGCCGTGTTTCTTGTCGGGGGCATCCTCGCGTTTGGTCTCGAGCATCTCGAGGTCGGCGATCAGGCGTGGACGGGTTTCTGTCGGCAGGATAACGTCGTCGAGGAAGCCTTTGTCGGTCGCGGTGTAGGGGTTGGCGAACTGCTCGCGGTACTCCTCTATGAGCTCGTCCCGGAGGGAATCGGGATCGTCAGCTTCCTCGAGTTCCTTTCGGTAGAGGATGTTGACTGCACCCTGTGGCCCCATGACGGCGATTTCGGCTGTCGGCCAGGCGTAGTTGACGTCCGCGCCGAGGTTTTTCGAGGCCATGACACAGTAGGCCCCGCCGTAGGCTTTTCGCGTGATGACCGTAAGCAGCGGAACGGTCGCTTCGGCGTACGCGTAGAGCAATTTTGCGCCGTGTCGGATGATTCCCCGGTGTTCCTGGTCGGTACCGGGCATGTAGCCCGGAACGTCGACGAACGTCACGATTGGAATATTAAATGAATCACAGAAGCGGACGAATCGGGACCCTTTCATCGAGGAATCGACGGTGAGCGTTCCCGCGTTCACGCGCGGCTGGTTGGCGACGATACCGACCGACCGACCGTCGAGGCGGCCGAAGCCGACGACGAGGTTCTTCGCAAAGTTTTCGGCAACCTCGAAGAACGAGCCCTCGTCGACCACCGAGTCGATGACATCGACCATGTCGTACGGTTTCTGTGGACTGTCCGGGACGATGGACTCGAGGGCCTCGTCACGTCGGTTGGGATCGTCCCAGGGCTCGACTCGCGGCGGGTCCTCGACGTTGTTCTGGGGGAGATACGAGAGCAGCCGTCGGATGTCATCGAGTGCCTGTTCTTCGGATTCGACGGCGAACTGGGCGACACCGGTCTGACTCGAGTGGGTCATCGCGCCGCCAAGTTCTTCGTGGGTGACCTCCTCCCCGGTGACGGTTTTGGTGACGCCGGGGCCAGTGATGTACATGTGGCTGGTGTCTTTCACCATGAAGATGAAGTCCGTGATCGATGGCGAGTAGACGGCACCACCGGCACACGGACCCATGATGGCCGAAATCTGGGGAACGACGCCGCTGGCTTGCTGGTTGCGCTGGAAGATTTCGGTGAACCCGGCGAGTGATTTGACACCCTCCTGAATCCGAGCTCCCGCCGAGTCGTTGAGGCCGATAATCGGCGCACCGACCTCCATCGCCATGTCCATCACCTTGGTGATCTTCTCGGCGAAGACCTCGCCTAACGAGCCGCCGAAGACGGTAAAGTCGTGGGCGAAGACGAACACGGTTCTGCCGTTGACCTCGCCGTAGCCGGTGACGACACCGTCACCCAGAACCTTGCGCTCTTCCATCCCGAAGTCACTGGTCTGGTGGGTTCGGAGCTGGTCGAACTCGGTGAACGAATCGTCGTCCAGAAAGTACTCGATACGCTCTCGAGCGGTCATCTTCCCTTTCTCGTGCTGGCGCTCGATCCGTTCTTCGCCACCGCCGAGCAATGCCTCTTCGCGCATTGCCTCGAGTTCTTCGATCCGATCTTCCATCGTCATTGTGCCATCCTCCGGGCTGTGGTCATTGCCCGAGGCAAGGACGAGCGATAGGAAAAACGTTCTGGGATACACTGGGGGATGGTCACATCACACAATTCGTGGATGGATAGTAAGCTCGTCAAACACACACAAACTCTTTATATCACCCACGACATCGTAAACCATGGTACGGAAGTTCAACCGTAGACAGGTGCTTACGACAGTTGGTGGTGCCAGCGCAGTTGGTCTGGCAGGTTGCCTCGGCGACATCGGCGGGGGCGGCGACGGTGGCGAAATCGCTTACGCGACCTTGATGCCGGAAACTGGGGACCTCGGCAGCCTCGGCCCGGCGATTCGAGACGGCGCGGTGCTCGTCGAACGGCAGTTAGAAGACGAGGTCGATTTCTCGTTCAATGTCCAGACCGCGGACACAGAAACCGACCCAGAAGCGGGGATCTCCGCTGCTCAGGGGCTCGTTGACGACGGCTATCCAGCCGTGGTCGGCGCTGCAGCCTCGAACGTGACGTTGCAGGTAACGCGTCAGGCGTTCATCCCGAACCAGGTGGTGAGTATTTCGCCAGCATCGACGTCCCCGGCAGTGACCGATCTCGACGACGACGGCTACACGTTCCGGACGGCGCCCAGTGACGCCCTCCAGGGGCCAGTCATTGCGGAAGTCGTCATGGATAACCTCGATGCGCAGACAACCGGAACCCTGTACCTCAACGACGATTACGGACAGGCACTCGAGGAGTCGTACGTCGACGCCTTCGAAGAGGCCGGTGGGGAGGCAACCGACCGCGTCTCCTTCGAACCCGAGCAGGCCTCGTATGCGTCACAACTCGGGTCGGCACTCGATGCCGATCCCGACGTGCTGATGGTCGTTGGCTTCCCACAGTCGGGTATCACGCTGTTCCGTGATTACTACGACAACTACGCCGACGACTGGGACGGCAGCGTGATCGTCCCCGACGGTCTCATCGACGACACGCTTCCGGACGAAGTCGGCAACCCGATGAACGACGTCTGGGGAACGGCACCGAGTGCAGCAGGTCCCGGAGCCGACGAGTTCGCGAGTCTGTACGAAGACGAGTTCGATAGCGCACCGGGTGTGTTCAACAGTCACGCCTACGACGCAGCAGCAGTCATCTGCCTGGCTTCGGCCGCAAACGGTGGCGACGCTACCGGAACCGAAATCCGAGACACCATTCGCGACGTTGCTAATCCAAACGGAGAGGCAGTCGACGCGACGAACCTCATCGAGGGAATCGAAATGGCTGCTGATGGCGATGACATCAACTACCAGGGCGCCTCATCGGCCGTCGACTTCGACGACAACGGTGACATGCAGGCCGTTTCCTACGACATCATGCGCTACCAGGACGGCGACATCGAAGTGCAGGAGACTGTCGAATTCGAGAACTGACCCTGAAAACCTTCCATTATTTCTCGTCCTTCGAGCAACGGCCCTCTCCGAGTAGCACCGATTCTACAATCCGAACCGGTCCTCCCGGCAGTCTCGAGTGTGGTTCAGATAGATCGGTGCACCGCAGGTGAGCGCTCGAACGGTAACCGCCGTTGTTGCCGGTGAGCGCTCGAGCGGAAACACCACCACCAGTTCAGATGCCGACAGACCGCATCAGTCTCGAGTTATCGAGGCTGGGTCGGTGAACCCTCTCGGGAGTTCTCTGTCTCGCGCTGTCACCGCCAGCGGTAACGAACGCGCAACCGATTGGAGAAATCCCACGGCTACTGCCGTCTGAAGGACCTCAACCGCCGAGGAACTGTTGGCGGACCTCGTCGTCTGCGAGCAGGCGATCTCCGGTATCGGTGTAACTGTTCTCACCCTGTGCGAGGACGTAGCCCCGATCACAGCGTCTCAGTGCGGTTTTGGCGTTCTGTTCGACCATCAAGATCGCCGTCCCATCGGCATTGATGTCGTCGATGCGGTCGAACATTTCTTGCACCAGGTCGGGCGCCAATCCGGCCGATGGCTCGTCGAGCAACAACAGATCGGGATCGAGCATCAGCGCTCGCCCCATCGCGACCATCTGGCGCTGGCCACCGGACATCGTGCCGGCTTTCTGGTCCTGACGTTCGCGAAGCACCGGAAACCGCTCGAAAACGGCCTCTATCTGGTCCTGGGGCACCTCGTCGAGAATGTACGCCCCCATCTCGAGGTTCTCCCTGACGGTGAGCGTCCCGAAGATGTTCTCGTTCTGTGGGACGTAGCTGATACCTTTGTGGATGATCTCTTCGGGTGCCAGTTCCTGAATCGGTTCGCCCTGGAACTCCACGGTGCCGCCCATGTGCGTCGTTAGCCCGAAAACAGATTTCATCATCGTCGATTTTCCTGCGCCGTTCGGGCCGACGATGGTGACGTACTCGCCTTCTCCGACGTCGAGTTGTACGTCCGTCAGGATCTGGAGGTCGCCGTAGCCAGCATCGAGATTTCTGACCTGCAAGATACTCTCGTCGGGGACAGTCGCGAACGGGTCAGTCTCCGCTTTGAGCGACTCTTCGAGGGTTGCATCCGACGCTGATTCCGGTTCGTCGGTACTCATACGTCCATCTCCCCCAGATAGGCCTCGATAACTCGGTCGTTGTTCTTCACCATACTCGGCTCCCCTTCTGCCAGCACTGAACCCTGGTGCATGACGATCACGTGTTCACAGTTTTCCATAATTACGTCCATGTCGTGTTCGACGAGCAAGAACGTGTAGCCCTGCTCGCGGAGGTCGTGAATGCGCTCGAGCAACTTCTCCTCGAGTGTCGGATTGACGCCGGCCAGCGGCTCGTCGAGTAACAGCATGTCTGGCTCGGTCATCATCGCTCGTGCCATCTCGAGCAGTTTGCGCTGCCCGCCGGAGAGCGTCCCGGCCTGGTCGTGAGCGATGTGATCGATCTCGAAGAAATCGACGGTTTCCCACACGCGCTCTCTGAGCTCGCGTTCCTGTTCGATAACTTCGACTCGCGCACCCGGCGTGACCGACCGCCAGAGTTGCTCGCCGATCTGTCCCTGTGGTGCGAGCATGAGGTTTTCGAGGACGGTCATCTCCTCGAGTTCGCGAGCGATCTGGAACGTTCTGACGAGTCCGTTAGTGGCGATCTGGTCTGGTCGACGGCCCGTGATATCCTCGCCCTGGAAGGTTACCGTACCGGAGTCGGGTGTGTGTGCGCCGGCGATACAGTTGAACGTGGTCGATTTCCCGGCCCCGTTCGGTCCGATAAGTCCCGTGAGGGTGCCGGCCTCGACGGCGAAACTGGCGTCGTCGACGGCGACGATTCCGCCGAAGGTTTTGCGGAGGTTCTCGACGCGTAGCGGAACGTCACCGGACAGCGAGCGCCCCGATTCGGGTTCCGTTTCTGCCGGTTTGGCTGTCGCGTCACTCATCGCTCTCACCTCGGTTGGTCCCTGCAGGCCCGGGACGCTCGAGACCGATTGCGGCGGCGGTCTCCGTCCGGTGGCCCAGCACGCCCTCTGGACGCCGTTGCATAATGATTACGAGCACGACGCCGAGCAGGATGAACCTGAGCGAGGAAATGTTGTTCATGACGTACGCGAGTAGGGGCGTCATTTCGAGGGAGGCGAGCGGGGCCATCGCACCAGCGAACGTCCCGGGTGCGCTCCCGAGACTCAACGAACTGGAGACGAGGCTCGCGAGCGTTCGAGGGCCCTCGAACAGGAGACCGACGAAGAGGATCGAACCGACGAGACTGCCGGTGTTCGACCCTGAACCGCCGATGATCAGCGCGACGAACACGTAGAAGGTCACGATTGGGCGGAACGAGTCGGGGCTGACGTATCCCTGTGAGCCCTGCCAGAGAATGCCACCGAGACCCATGAGCGCACAGCCGAGCATGAACACCTTGATTTTGAACCAGCGGGTGTCCTTGCCGAGTGACTGGGCAACGAGTTCGTCCTCACGGATCGCCTTGAGGACACGTCCGAACGGCGAGTTACCGACGCGGACGAGGAGCCAGTAGACGGCGATGACGAACACGATCATCACGAGAACCCAGAGCCACCGGCGAATCACCGAAACTCTCAGGAACGTACCCAGCACCTCGATGAGGACGTCACCGAAGGCGGTATTGAGCCACGCATCGGTCGGCCGAGCGGGCAGGTCGATACCGCTTCCGCCACCGGTTCCGAAGCCGAACACGCTGAGCGTCCAGTTCGACAGATTATTGGAGTTGAGCGTCAACCGGATGATCTCAGAGAGGCCGAGCGTGACGATTGCGAGGTAGTCTGCGCGCAGTCGAAGGGCGGGCACGGCGGCGATCAGGCCGACCAGTGCGGCCATTATCATCCCCGCGATGACGCCAACGATCAGCGGCAGTCCGAGTCCGGTTCCCGAGACAGCGTCGGGCGACGTCGAGACGAGCGCCATCGTGTACACCCCGACGGCCATGAACCCGGCGACCCCGATGTTGAACAGGCCCGTGTATCCCCAGTGGAGATTCAGTGCCAGCGTCAGGATTCCGTACGCGGCAAACAGGAACGTGAGGCGGGTGATGGTCGAGCCTGCCGAATTGATGTCGCCTCCGCCGAGGAACGTCAGGACGATAAACAGGGCGTAGATGGCGAGCATCGTCGAAATGACGATCCTGAAATCGGTTTTCCCGATTTCGGTGGCCAGGATGTCACGAATCGACGGGTCCTCGCCGTCGATTCCGCTCGAGCCGTCAGCTGTTTCGGCCGTCATGCTGTCGTCACCCCGCCGAAGATGCCCTGTGGTCGGTAGAGCAACACGAGGATCATGATCAAGAACGCCGCGGCAGCGTTGAAGTCAGACGAGATCCAGATCAGCGAGACTTCGTGAACGAAGCCGATGACGAATCCGCCCGCAATCGCCCCATAAATCGAGCCGATTCCGCCCAGAATCACTGCTGCGAAGATGAACAACAGCAGGAACCAGCCGATGTTGAACTCGATAGTTCCGCGCTCGAGGACGTAGAGATACCCGGCGACGCCGGCCAGTGCGCCTCCCAGCACCCAGGTGGCGGTGACGACGCGCTCGGTCGGAATCCCGGTCACGAGCGCGAGGTCCTTGTTGTCGGCCATCGCGCGCATGGCTTTCCCGAGTTTGGTTCGCTGGAGCATGAAGTGCATCGCCAGCATGAGGCTGATGGCGACGATGACCAGCGTTAGTTCGTGCATGTTGACCGAGAAGCCCGCGATTTCGGTGTTGACGTCCTGCGTCGAGGTGACGCCGCGGGTTTGGCCGCCGTAGACGAACTGGAGGATGTATCGCAGTGCCAGTGCGGCACCGATACTGGCGATGAGTAGTGGAATGCCACCACGGTCACGCATCGGCTTGTAGACGATGCGGTCGATGATCACCGCGACGGCGACGGTCGCGAGGGCGGCGATGATGACGCCGATCAGAATCGAGAGGGGGGCTTGCACGATCGAGGCACCGATCTCGTTCGGGCTAGCTCCGCTCCCGGGTCGCACCAGCAGCAGGTGACCGAGATCACCGATCCCCCAGCCGGCGACGAGCAAGGCTGCACCCCAGCCGGTAAACGCGCCGGTCGTCACGAGGTCACCGTGTGAAAAGTTCGCGAAGTTCAAAATGCTGTACGTCATTGAGAGGCCGATCCCAGCGAGCCCGAAAATTAGCCCGACGATGATCCCGTTCCACACCAGTCCACTGAGTCGACCCATCGACAGGGGGTCTCCGCCAAACGTTAGCCCACCGGCGATCGGCACCTCGATGCCGGCGAGGCGGGCGAGTAAGTCGAGAGTCAACAGGACTGCCGCAAGCACCGCAATGGCCAGTAGCGGTTGCTCGCGGATAGTTACCTTTCCCCGAGTTATTACATCAGATACGTCCATGTGTAAGGCTATCACATTACCAGGGGAGGGCGGCCATAAATAATGCTTCGGTCTTTCGGTTCTCCAGAGCGATATTTTACCCGGTATCGGTCTACAATTCGAAAACCCAACTCTTCTGATACGGTTCGTGGCGTCGCCTCAAGCCGATACTCCACTGGTGGAAAACTCTCGAATTCCACGACAGCTCGCGCCTGGACCCGCATGTCTGCCCGTGATGCGGTCTCCAGCGGCAGTTGCACCAATATCTCCCCGGAGAGCGGTGGCACCATATCTCGCCGGAGGGAAGTTTCACCACTGTAGCCCGACGACAACCCCGTAGCGAGCGCTCGAGTACGTGATTAGGTCCCCTGTCACGCCTCGCCGTAAACCGGCACAGCAGCCCCGCTGGTCACACTCGAGGCGTCGGTACAGAGAAAGGCCATTACTTCGGCGATATCGGACGGGTGGACCCAGCTTTCGTGGTCCGCGTCGGGCATCATCTCGCGGTTCATCGGGGTGTCGATAACGCTTGGCATAACGCAGTTTGCCCGCACGGTTCCGCGATTTTCTTCGGCCAACGTCTCGGTCAAAATGCGTATTCCCGATTTCGTGATTCGGTAGGGTCCGTCGCCGGACCCGCCCTCGAGGCCTGAACGGGCGCTGACGCTGACGATTGCCCCACCGCTGTCCTGCAGGTGTGGGAGTGCGTGTTTCGAGGCCAGAAACGCCGTTTTGAGGTTGATATCCAGCAGGAGTTCGACCTCCTCGAGTGGCGTCTCTTCGATGGGTGAGCCACCGCGCCAGGTGCCCGCGATGTTCAGCAAGTTGTCGATCCGGCCGTGGTCCTCGATAATCCGTGCAAAACAGTCCTCGACATCGCTTTCGTCGGTCAGGTCGACCTGATAGAAGTGTGTACGCTCGTCGGGCTCTAGTTGTGCGTCGTCGTCGTCCGGTTCGACGACATCGAGTGCACAGACGGTTCCACCGGCCTCGCTGAACGCCTCGACGGCGGCACTGCCGAGTGCGCCGCTCGCGCCGGTAACGACGGTAACGGTTCCTTCGAACTCCAGGGTGGCGTATCCCATGGTTTCGTGTTCGTCCTGTGAACGCTTAACACGCAGGGTGCAGGAGATCGAATCGACGACTTTCCGTTGCAGCAAGTGGGTTCGGAGCGAGCGTTCAAGCCGATAGGTACCATACATGATACCGAATGCGTTTGATCGCTCATCGCGGATTCGCGGCAACGCAGCCCGAAAACACGGTTGGCGCGCTCCGCTCGGCGGCGACCCAGGCCGACGCCGTCGAGTTCGACGTCCGCCGCTGTGGCTCCGGGGAACTAGTGGTGTTTCACGACGAGACGCTCGAGCGCGTCACCGACGGCACTGGCCTGGTATCCGAAACGGACCTCGAGGAACTCCAGTCGCTCACTATACTCGACTCCGGTGAGCCGGTACCGACTCTCGAGGCGGTACTCGAGGCGCTTCCACCGGACGTCGAAATCAACCTCGAAATGAAGGCACTCGGGATCGCCGAAGACGTGCTCGAAGCGCTCGAGGGCGTCCCCAATCGCGTCGTCACGACGTCGTTTCTGACGCCGGAGTTGCGGACGGTTCGGGAACACGACCGGAGCCAGCCGACGGGCCTGCTCGTCAGTCGCCGGCTCACGACGCCGGTGACGCTCGCGGTCGAACTCGACTGTGATGTCATCGGCGCGAACTACTGGCGTTGTCTGAGTACGTTTCTCGTTCCTCGAGCCAAATCCGTGGACCTCGAGGTACACGCCTGGTCGCTCGAGCACGAGGCCGTCGCTCGAGTGCTTGGCTGGCGGGGCGTAGATTGTGTCTCGGCGGATCGGCCACTGTCGGTGTGACTGTCTCTTTACTATCAAAAACGAAGCAGAGGGGTGACAACCGCTCAGCGCTGCTCGAGCGTCGCGAGCACCTGCTCGTGGACGTCGGCTGCCGTCACCGAATCCGCTTCGATCGGCTCGGTTACCGACCCCTCGTCGTCACCTTCGAACGTGCGGGCTTCGTTCTCGAGTGTGACGCGCTCTAAGTGTTCCATGACGAGTTCGGGGCGCTGTTCGCCGACGGCCGTGAGACACTCGAGTAGATCGTCTCTGGCCGGCGTTGATGGGTTCTCGACCACGAACGAGACGATGTCCGGCACCGACGGTGCGACGTCGTTTGGGGCTTCCGTTGCTAGCTGCGCCAGACAGTAGGCGATGTCCTGATGGACCACCGTCGTGGACGCTCCCAGTAGCGACCGTAGCTTCGGCACGGTGGGGAGACACATCGATGGTTCCGTCTCGACCCGTTCCCGTATTGCTTCGACTGCCGGGGCGTGTCTCTCCACCTCGTCAGCACTGAGCTGGGCCAACGTACGGCCAAGCTCGAGCGACTCGTCAGTTCCCGTGTCTGTCCCCTCCCCTTCCATCTGGATGAAATCTTTCAGAACAACGTAATAAGTATTGTGGATTAACGTGTAGGGTGAAATGAACGTCTGACGCTGGCTCGAGTGCACGGGTGAGAATCCCCCACAAGTAAACAACCTCGAGCGCGGTGGCCCGAGGCTTTTAGAATTGCTCTCGACAGGGCCAACAAACCACAATCGGTGGGCAACAACCGCCAGTGCAGCAAATCGAGGTTCCACGTTGACGGCCGTCGGAGAGTACGATCCATCGCGCAGTCACTTCCACCTCGTCAACTTCAGCCACGGCTTGGTACAGGCCGCCATCACCGGTTGCCTCGGCGGCGAGGAAGGGAACGCTCTCTTCGTCTGCCAGGGACGCCGCCCCGAGGAACTCGTCGTCAACCATCGCTAGCTTGACTTCGTCCTCCTCGCCGGCTAGCGTCACACCGCCAACCTCGTATTCACCGACAAGCCAGATCGCGATTTCATTTCCATCGCAAAGGTACGCAGCAATCTCATCGGGCTGCCCAGTATCGTCCTCGGTAAAAGAAATGCCAACGAACAGCTCGTCAGTAACCTCCCCGACGTATGTGTTTTCCAACGGTTCGGCCTGCAGGGTCCCGCTCGGAATCTCTGCCTCTAAAGTTTCCAGGTTGAGTTCCGACGTTTCGAATGGATCGAAATCATCAGGATCGAATTCATCCTCGTCACCTTGGTCATCCTCGTCGTAGCCGGCGCTCGCGGTTCCGATGATACCAAGTGCGCTTGCACCAGCCCCGCTGGCTTTTAGCATAGTTCTACGTGAGATCCCGTCAATCAGGCCGTTACCGGAACGTTTGGTAACGTTTTGGCTTGTGTCGTGGGGCATAGTATCTCCGCTCCATCCATACGCGAGATGGGTACAGATAGTCATCTACCGCCGTTGTTGCAGCTACTGACGGATTTTCATCTGCCGATTCACATTACCCGATCAAGCTGTCGTGTCGGTTCGAACGGATGATTCAAGGGACGGATTGAACCCTGAGAAACCAGTCTCTGAGCTGGTTAGGTCGCTTCTGACAGTAATCGGGTAGTTCGTTCAAGATATGCTGAACTCACAGCGCGAACTTTTTCCACCTCGGGTTCGCCTTTGGCGAACCACTCGGCGCAAAAACTTCGATGAAAAAGGCGGACGACTCGGCCTTCGGCCTCGTCGTCCGGGAATCGCCCTCGCATCACTCACGCGGAGACCAGTGCTGCACTCATCCTCTCGACTCAGCAAGCGCTTTTTCTCACCATCTGAGGGCTTTAACGGAGCCGGATTGTTGTACCTATTTACCGGTCAGCGACCATTCCGGTTCGTCGTTGACGGGCGAGACGACAACGAACCCTCTCAGTGGCTTCCCAAACCTGAACGGATGAGTGAAACCGATGGCTGTTTTCCGGTTTTACTCATCAGTCGACGTTTGGGAGGAAACTCAGGCCAGCCACTCCTCGGGCTTCGTGTCGTAATCCACGTCGTCGGCCGCGAGATGTTCGACCTCCTCCCAGGGCACGTCTTCGACGGTTACCCGGTCGCCGTCGTAGCGCATCCGCTTGCCCCGTTCGCTGGGCGATGGCTCCCGACTGCGCCGTTTGGCGACCTCGAGGTCGTGGTCGTCGACTTCCTTGACTATTGTGAGCAGGTTCACGGGTCGTCCCCAGAGTTCGAACACGCGCTCGAGCGTGGCTTTCGCTTGCCCGAGGTCGAGCATGACGCCGTTGTACTCGTGGCCGAGCAACAGTTCGTTGGCGTTGTTGTAGTTGCCGTCGTAGACGGCGATGGTCGGCTTGCCGAAGTTCGTGAACTGCAACAACAACTTCTTTTTGACGTCCTCGGCGTCGACACTCGAGACGTGGTACTGGCCCGTCGCACGGGAGTACTCGTAGGTGAAGTAGTCGTTCTCGGTGATGAACTCCTGGGTGAGAAACGCATCGAGGAAGGTGACGTCGTTGTGGCTCTCCCGGAGTTCGAACAGGCGATTCCAGCCCGCACTGTACTCGACGTCTTCCAGCGCTTGCTCGACCGTCTCGTATCGCGCGTCGTCGAACAGATAGCGACCGATCTGCTCGAGTTCGTTCTGGCTCACTCGGGACAGAAAGCCCCGGTTCTGTGGCTTGACCAGCGAGTAGTGCCGGCGGGCGAGTCCTGCGTGGGTCAGCACCTTCCAGGGGTGTCTGTCGACGTCGATGTCGCCCGCTCTCGCCGCGTCGAGTGCCTCCTCGTCGACCCACTCGTCGGAGAGGTCGGCCAGCGCTTCCAGGCTCTCACTCGAAATCGAATCGAGTGCGGCCGGTGGCTCGAGTTGTTCGAGCACCGAATCGAAGTCGACGGCCTCCTCGAGGTTGCGCCAGCTAATCCCGTCGACGCGTAACAGGCGTTCGAGGACCTCCCGGCGGTTGGTCGTATTTTCGACGTACTCCCAGAGGGCCATGCCGAGGCTGTAAGGGTTGAGTCCGGGGGATGCGAGCACCTTCGCCATGTGGTCGGCGTAGTTCAGGAACTCGTCGTCGCCGGCGAAGCGCTCGTCGGTCATCATCGTCGATTCCCAGTACGCAGCCCACCCTTCGTTCATGATCTTCGTCATCTTCTGGGCGGCGAAGTAGTAGGCTTCGGCGCGCATCATATCGAGGACGTCACGCTGCCACGGCTCCATGTCGGCGGCTTTCTCGCTTTCACGGTCGTACTGTTTCCCGTACTCTCTGACGAACGCCAGCACGTCTGGCTGGGGCTCCGCCGGGAAGGTCTCACCAGCGCCGTCGTCCTCGAGTTTCTCCAGCCACTCATCGTCGAAGACCTCGGCTTTTACCTCATCGGAGAGGCCGAGTTCGTCGAGTTTCTCGGCGAGGTCGTCGTCTAACTCCTCGTGTTCTCGCTCGAACTCGAGTCGGCGGGCGAAGACGGCGTGCTGATCGATAGTGTCCTCGAGGACGAGGGCGTTGTCGATCCATTTCTCGACGTCGGCGCGATCGATTTCGGGGTCAGCCATGTACTCCCCGATGGCGTCGGCGTGGCGCTCGAGCATGGCCGCGGCGTTGACCTGTGCGGCGTCGCTGCTATCGCCGGTGAAGAGGCCGAACCACTCGTTGTTGGCGAAGAAATCGGAGTGTGCCTCGACGTGGGTGATGACGGCCTTCTGGTCGGCCAGCGTGTTCGACTCCTGGAGGAACGCGTGGGCCGGATTGTCGTTGTTGACGATTTCGAAGGCTTTGCCCCCGCCGTACTGGCCCTGTTTTTGCTGGCGGTCGTACTGCATGCCCCAGCGCCAGTGGGGGTACCGTGACTGGAAGCCACCGTAGGCGATCAGTTCGTTCATCTCGTCGTAATCGACGATCCAGTAGTTCACCGGATACGGCTCGAGGCCGAGTTTGAGTGCCAGTTCCCGGGCGTCGGTCACCGCGGGCTCGAGTTCGCCCGCGATTGCCTGTTTGTGGAATCGGTCTGCGTTCGCGTTAGTCATCGTCGGTGGCCTCCGTTTCGGTGCTGAGGATACGGTAAATCGCGTCAGTGACGTCGTCTTCGCTACTGACGTATGCGACTGCGACGTCGTCGCCATCGCCGAAGTGGCGCTCGAGTTCCTCGGCGTGGGTCGCGTTGATCGCGTTGCCGCTGGGCTGGGTTTCGACGTAGGCATGGAGGTTCGCCGGAATCGACTCCATGAGCGGGATAACGCGCTCTTCGGTGTCGTTGCTCGAGTTCTCCGAGTCGCCCGCAGCGAACACGTAGCGGTTCCAGTCGCTCCATGGGTATTCCTCGAGCAGTTCGGCAGCGAGTTCGTACGCACTCGAGATGCGGGTGCCGCCGCCGCTTCGAATACCGAAGAACTCCTCGCGTTCGACCGCCCAGGCGTCGGCGTCGTGGGCGATGTAGACGAACTCGGCGTTGTCGTACTTCCCGGTGAGGTACCAGTCCAGCGGTGTGAAGGTTCGCTCGACCAGTTCCCGTTTCTTCTCGCGCATCGAGCCCGAGACGTCACGGATGTTGACCACGACGACGTTCTTCTCTTTCTCCTCGATGATCTCGGGGAAGCGATAGCGCTCGTCCTCACGCCGGAAGGGGACGTGTTTGATACCCTCCCGACGGATCTGGTCCTGGACGCTCTCGCGCTCGACGTTGGCCTCGACTGCCTCGATGTCGTCCCATTTCCCGCGCTCGTCAGCCACCTCGTCGTGGGCCTCTTCGATCCAGGCCATCGAGACTGGCAGGTTCTGTCCCCGAGCGTACTCGAAGACCGCTCGAGCGCTAATGCCGTCGACTTTGCACACCTCCTTGAGGAACTCCTCGTCGAAGTCCATCGCGAGCTTGCGTTTCAGTCCCTCCTTGAACATCCGCTCGAAATCGAGCGTACTATCGGGCCCCGAGCGAGTCAGGTCGGTGTACGGGCCTTCTTTCTCCTCGATCACGCGCTTGCCCTTTGGCTCGAGGTCGAGCCCCAGTGCCTCGTCGAGTTCTTCGGCGAACTCCTCGGGGTCCATCTCGTAGTACTCGTGGTCGCCGCCTTCCTCGCCGGGATCGCCGTCTTCGTCGCCGTCGCCGGGTTGTGGCTGTGGTTGGCCAACCGGTTGGCCGACGTCAGGCGTCCCACCATCGCCCTGTCCGACGCCACCCTGGTCGCGCTTGTCGTACTCGAAACTCGGCAATGAGACGATCTTTACCGGGACGCGGATTCCATCGTCGCCGCCGCTGTTCAACTCGCCGTACTGGATAAACTCGGCGAGGTCCTCGCGACGCTTTTCACCAACCGCGCGGAATCGCTCGAGGTCGTCTTTCAGTCCCATCGGTAGCTCACCTGTCCCATGACGTGTCGACTCGTCAACTCAGCAGACGCCGGCGAGTAGCCGAAATCGGAGACGAGTCGGTCGATAGTCGCTTCCTTGACGGCTTCTGTCTGGGTGCCGCTCGGCGGGTCCTCCCACTGGCGAGGCTCGAGGTCCTCGAACGTCCGGCGCACGTCGTCCCAATCGTGACTCTCGAGGACCGACGTGACGGCGGGGATCGACGCCAGGTCGACCTGGTCGACGGCGAAGTTTTCGTCGCGCTGTTGCCAGGCGTGGCGGTTCAACGCCGTAATGATCTTCTCTTTGCGGAAATCGCGGACGCTCTCTCTCGGGAGATTTGACTCGTAGGCGGCTTCGGTGAATCGACCCAGATGCTCTATTTCGAAGAGCTTCATCTTCAGCGGGTCCGGGTCGATCTCTTCGCCGCGGTCGTTGTACAGTTCGGCTCCGGTTTCCCAGGCGTAGACGTGCTCGACGTACTCGGCGACGGTCGCCTCGTCGACTCGTTTGTCGTGCATGATCGCGTCGATGATGTCGGCCTCCTGCTGGTCGAAGCAATGATTTTTCACCGGAACGACCCGGTTTTCGAACTCCGAGCGCTCGCCCGTCGAGAACACCGGCGCGTCGGCCAGTCCGTCGGCCATCGCGTTCAGCACGTCTCGAGGCATGATGACGTCCTCGACGGCCAGGTCTGGATGGTGCCGATCCCGGTCTTCGTGGAGCAAGTCCGCCAGCGTATCCCGCGTGTAGGTGACGGGAACTCCGTGTTCCCCGTCGTGACTGTCGCCGTCGAAGTCGAACTCGTCTTTGTACCGCCGGGTGTCTCCCTCCTGTAGGTATCCCTGGTCGTACAGCAGGGCTTTCTCGACGAGATCGAGTTCGGCAGGCGTCCGTTCTTCGTCCAGGCGGGTCACTACCGCGTACAGTGCCGCCGCTTGCACCGCGTGGGGTGCAAATTCTCGCGTGCGGTGCTCGCCGTCCTCGCCTTTCACCGTAACGAACACCGGTTCACGGATCTGCTCGCGGAGATCGTCGTACGCCTCGGCCTCCCAGACCTCGGTTTCGCCGGTCAGTTCCCGTCGGATCAACTCGGTCTCGAGGCTCAGGTTCGTCAGGTAGCCGAACTCGTGTTTGTCGAGTCGGCGTTTGAGTGCTTTCAGTGGGTCCATGCCGTTTCGGTCGGCGTGCTGGTTGAGCTGGGCCTCGAGGTCGGGATTGGAGATGATGAGCAACTGGGTATCGATGTCCATCGCGATGCCCTTGTCGAGTTTGACCGAGCGTTCGTCGGGAACGTTGAGCAGCTTCTGGAGCAAATCGGCGTGCTGGGCGGCGTCTTCGACGACGGTCAGAACGCCGTTGCCCTGGGAGAGGACACCGTCGTAGCTGAACGCCTGTGGGTTCTTCCGACCGCGTGAATCCAGCTCCTGGAGCATGCCGTGCATCCACGAGCCGACCAGTCGCTCCTTCGGTCGGCCGTCGTCTTCGGCGTGAAGGACGCCGATTCCACGTCCCGTATCGACGACGTAGTTCGTCACGCGGAGGTGGCGCTCGTCGCTGATGGCCGAGAACAGTCCTTCGACGCCGTCTCGGCGGTACTGTTTCTCGAGGAAATCGTAGGCTTCACGCGAGAACGGGTCGAGGCGCGTCTCGACGCTGATCGGAATGTGATCGTCAACCTCGGCGTTCAGCGAGGCGAGGATGTCTTCGCGAACGCCCTCTGGAAACACCGAGAGCGGATGGGCCTGGACGGGGCTCTCGTACCAGTTTTCCTCGTCGTCGCCCGTAGACGTCGTCCCGTAGCTTAGGCCGCGTTCGTCGGGTTCGGTCGTCGTGACGTTCCACTCGAGGGTGTAGCGTCGTCCTTCGGGGGTCTTCGAGTACTCCCGGAGACCGTTGATCAGACAGCGCTTGAGTTCGGACTTGCCGGTCGCGGTCGGCCCTTCGAACCAGATGATTTTCTCGTCTTTAGCCCGACCTGCGGCAATCGAACGCAGGTCGTCGACGAAGGCGTTCAATACGGCGGTATTCCCGAGGATGGCGTGTTCGCCGTCGTTGTGCGGGTCGTCGAAAAAGCGGTAGCGTCGCTTTTGCTCGCCCTCTTCGACCACCGTTCGGGTACCGGCGGCTTCGATGGCTTCGAGGACGTACTTCGAGGCGTGGGAGGCGGTCGTCGGCGTCTCGAAGATCCGGTCGACGTAGGCCGCGAGGCTCATCGGCTCCTCGTAGGCCGCCTCCAGGGAGCGGTCGGCCGCGGTCACGTAGTCGGTGCCGCGCATATCAATCCTCAATTTCGGCTTTGGCGACCTCCGCGCCGGCGAACTCGAGCACCTCCTTCGCGCCGGCTTCGGAGTAGCCCTGTTCGATGAGGGCGTCGATCCAGGCGCTGCGTTCGTCGTCGTCGTACTCGTTGGCGCTGACCAGGGCGGAGAAGTTGATGTTGTGTTTCTTGTCCTCCCAGAGTTTGCGCTCGAGGGCACGGCGGAGTCGCTCGTTGTCCTGTGGATTGAACGTGTCTCCTTCGCGTGCGCGTCGGGAGACCCAGTTCGAAACCTCCTGGCGGAAGTCGTTTTTCCGGTCTTCGGGCACGTTCAGCTTCTCCTCGACGGCCCGCAGGAAGGTCTCGTCTGGCTCCTGCTCGCGGCCGGTCAGGCTATCCTCGATGGTGTCGTCGTCGATGTAGGCCATGACGTGGTCCATGTACTTCTCGCCCTGGCGCTGGATCTCGTCGACGTCGTAGGCCAGTGCGTGACGGACGTCCTCGATGGCACGCTCGCGGTACTCCTCGCGCACCGTCTCGAGGTAGCGGTAGTATCGTTCGAAGTTTTCCTCGGGAATCGAGCCGTGGTGTTCGATGTTCTCCTCGAAGAAGTTGAAAACCGTAAGCGGCGAGAGGAACCCGCGTGAACGGTGTTTCGAATCCATGATAGCCTCGGCGATCTCGTCGCCGATGAAGCGGGGTGAGACGCCGACCATTCCCTCACCGATTTCGGCCTTCTGGGCGGCTTCCTGGCGAAGCTTCTTGATGTCGATGTCGTCGCCTTCGTCGATTTCACCGTTGTACGCTTTGGCTTTCGAGAGCAAGTCCACAGTTTCAGTATCGGGCTCTTCGATGCGGGTGAGCACGCCGAACAGCCCCGCCATCTCGAGGGTGTGTGGCTCGACGTTGATGTCGGGGACGTCGGCATTGTTCAACATCTTGTTGTAGATCTTGGCCTCCTGTTCGTACGAGAGGACGTACGGGAAGTCGATCCGCTTGGTGCGGTCGTTGAACGCCTCCATCTTCTCGTCGCCCTTTTTGTCCTTGTACTCGGGCATGTTCGTGCGTCCGACGATCACCTGGTCGATGTCGATTCGCGGGTTGTTTTTCGGCTTGATCGTCATTTCCTGGGTGGCATGGAGGAAGTCATAGAGAAACTCTCGCTGGAGTTTGAGCAACTCCTCACCGGAGAAGACGCCACGGTTTGCGTTACAGAACGCACCCGAGTAGTCGAACGCTCGCGGGTCGGATTCGCCGTAGACCGCGATTTTCGAGTAGTTGACGTCCCCGGTTAGCTCCGTTTCGTCCTGGTTTTTCTTGTCCTTTGGCTCGAACGTCTCGAGACACTGGCGTTTGTTCTCGTCGGCAATGAGGCGGACGATTTCGATGTGGTTCTCGAGGACAGCCTGGAGGTCGTCGTCGTAATGAGCGAGCAGTTTATCCATGTAGAACTCGCTCTCGGGGTCGAGGCTCTGCTCGTTGCGGATGGTGTAGGGGGCGTCCAGCCGCTCGTTCAGGTCGTCGATGACGCGCTGGCGTTGTTTCAGCGGTAACAACACGAGCGGGTCCTGATTCATCGGCGATCGGACGGTGTCGTCGGTGGGGTCCTGGTCACGGATGACGTCTCCGAGGTTGGTCCACCGGAAGGTGTACATCCGCCCTTCTTCGCGAAGGGTGTAATCCTCGAAGTACTTGCGCACCTGTTTGTCGAAGTGTGATTTTCCGGAACCGACCGGTCCCAACAGCAGTTTAATACGGCGCTCGGGTCCGAGGCGTCGTGCGCCGGATTTGACCTTGTTCACGAACTCGTGTATCGACTGGTGGATGACCGTTCCGTAGAAGGTGTTCTCGCCATCTCCGAGCGGGTCTTCGGCGGCCAGTTTGTACTCGACGACGCCTTCGGTCTCGTCGTAGCTTGTCCCGTAGTAGTCGAACATGTCGGCCACGCGCTGGTGGGCGTTGCGCGTGATTTTCGGATCGGCGTAACAGGCCTCGAGGTACCAGCTAAACGCGTGCGTTTCCCGCAGGTCCTCGGGCATGGATGCTTTGTAATCGGTACTGAGCGTCTCGAGCGTCTCGATATCACCAGTCATGGTCTGTGTGTGTTGCTTCCCCGGTCGTGTCGGTGTCCGGCACGCCCGCTGTCTACTCGCTCGTAACGGCGTGGCGATGAAGGTGCTTGGGCGGCAGGTGCAGGGCGTGTCATGTGTGAACTTCTACCACTCCTGTCGACGCGGCCTCACGTTCGAGGGGTCGTCGTCGATGCGCCGGGGACGGGCGCGAAGTGGATCGGTTCGGCAGCCGGATACCGATAGTGTTTAATGAGGTTGTATTACAAGTACTTAAGGCTAACCCCAAAAGATATTTATCAGGAGCTTTTTCCGGCAAAATCTTTCAGGAATCCTTGTATGTTATCACAAACCATGGCTGGTTCGACCCTCTCCGTACTTAAGCAAACGGGTGGGATTGCGGTGAATTTACTCGCCCGCACCCGTTTTCACTCGAGTCTCTCGAATCCGACAGCCCCTATAGGAGCGAGCGGGTACCCCCTACTGATGAGTGAGTTCGACGCGGTCGCCGACGGCTGGACGATCTGGACCGAGGAGGACGACGGCCGCTGTGTCCTCGCCTACCGACCGGACGTGTTCAACGCCGATGACTTCCCCCCCGAATGTCTGCCCACGCTGTATCTCACCCACGGCCGTCGCACCCGTCGACCTGGCGTGAACCCCGGCGACCAGTCGGCAGCTCGCGACTGGCACGTGACGCTGTATCTCGAGCCGGACGTGCACCTCCGGGAAACAAATCGGTTCCCGACGCGCGAGGAAGCCGTCGACCGGACGCTCGAACTCGCCCGGGCCTTCGCCGCCGGCGAAATCGCGTATCGCGACATGTATCAGGTCCCTCGAGAGCGTTACTTCGAAAAATTGGACGAGTTGACGGGCGGAGAGGACTGATACAGTCCCCTGTAACTGTCTTTGGCTCGCTTCGCTCGCCATTGGCCTACTTGTACAAGAGGGATGCGAGCCCGGACGTGAGGCTTAACAGCCCCCGTCCCGAAAATCCGTCAGTACGATGTCTACCGTCACCCTCCTCGGGACGCGCCTCGCCGAACCCGGCACGGAGTTCGTCTACGAGGGCGAAGCCGACGGCTGTGCCGGCTGTCCGTACCGCAGTCAGTGTCTCAACCTCCGAACCGATTGCACCTACCGCGTCACCGAAGTCCGAGAAAACGCCCAGACGCTCGAGTGTGCCATGCACGACGGCGGCGTCCGGGCCGTCGAAGTCGAGCCGGTGACCGTCACCGCCAATGTGCCCAAAAAAGGTGCCTTCAGCGGATCAAAAGCCAGCCTCGGCGGGCCCTGCCCGTACGTCGAATGCCCGAGCCACGCCTACTGCGAACCGGACGGTATCGCCTTCGACCGCGAGTACCGTATCCAGCAAATCGTCGGTGACCCGCCACACGAGGTCTGCCACCTCGACCGCTCGCTCGAACTCGTCGAACTCGATCCGAGTGAGTAAAAAGCGCCTTTTACCTTCCCGAGGGCACTTATCTGTCTCTCGTGTAGGGTCGAGTATGCACGCTCCCACGAGACGCGACCTCCTTCGACTCGGCGCACTTGGTGCCACCGGTGCGGTCGCCGGCTGTCTCGCTAACGGTGACGACCCAGGTGCTGGAAACGGAGATGATGACGACAACTCGGACGATAACGCCGACCCCACACTCGAGCCCGAATCGGTCGAGACGGTCCATTTTGCGACCCGGACCGACCGGCCCGCGTGGGACGAAGAAGCCGTCGGAACCGCAGCACTCGCGGGCTCTGAGGCACGGCTGAGCGCCGTCACGCCAATCGAGGCGGTGTCCGATGACCACCTCGAGGAGACGCTGGGGCCGTTCATCGAGGAGACCGATTTCGAGACGTCGATTTTGCTGTTCGTGGAATCCGGCGGCCCAGACCTCTGTTGGAACGACCTCGGGATAACCGACGTGGGGCTCGAGGACGGCGGCGACCACCTGACGGCGACGGCGACGGTTCACGATACCCGCGAGGCAAACGAGGCCTGCGGGCAGGCGATGATCTACCCGTCGACGCTCACCCGGATTACGGTCGACGGCGACCTGCCGACGACAGCCGCGGTGACGATTACGGATGGCTGGGACGAAACCGAAACCGTGGAAACGTCGGTCGACATCTCCGTCGACCCGGACGACCTCGAGGGGTACGTCCGACCCGACGAGGACCCCGATATCGTGCCGGCTTCGCTCGAGTGCGATGGTGAGAACGTAACCCGAATGGATGCCCGTGAAACCGTCGACTGGGGCGAGAACGACCGATTTGCCATGCGAATCGACCGACTCGAGGCCGAGCGCGGAGAAACGGTAACGGTCACGATGACCAACGTCACGAACGACGAGCGGGTGACCGGCAACGACCGCAAGTTCGGTCTCGAAGTGTACACCGACGAAGGCTGGCAGGACGTTCGTGTTTACGACGGCGAACACGAGTACGGGCCGGGGTACACCGACGAGGGCTACATCCATCCGCCGGGCGAGGGGTTCGAGTGGTCGCTCGAGCTATCGACGGACGAGTTCGAGACGGGACACGATATGCTCGAGGTGTGTCCGGATCTGGTGGCTGGCCGGTACCGGTTCGTTTACTGGCCGACCGATCTGGCAGTGGCGTTCGATCTGCGAGGATAGAATCCCTAGTCCCAACGTTTATTCGACTCTCTGACCTGATATGACTAATGAACCTATTCAGGAAAGCCGGGGAGAAATTCGAAGAAACGAAACGGTCGTTCATGGCGGGTGCGGAAACGGCGTACGTCTGTCGGTCCTGTGAGGAGTCAGTAGAGGAAGACTACGAGCACTGTCCACACTGTGGCGAGGAGGCGGTCGAACTATAGTAGCCAGTGAAACGATTTACACACCTACCGCGACGCCCGCTTGTGATAGGGAGTGCAATGACTTTCACTGGCTACTATAGTGGCTTCCCAGACCTGAACGGATGCGTAAAACCGATTACGGGCGTCCGGTTTTCACTCATGGGTCAACGTTTGGGGGGGGGGGGGGGGTACTAGCCGATGAAGATCGGTGCAGATGCTGAAAGGACTGATGGATCACTGTATCCGTTGAGTGCCGAGTGGCGAGCGCTCGAGGTTACGTGGCGAGTGCTCCGCTGAATTCGTCTTCCGTGTTCTGGCTGTCGCTATTGCCGGAGGGGCGAAACCATTGAATCCGACCCGAGCAGTCTTCGGATATACTGACCGTCCCTCTCTTCGAAATGTAGCAATCGCTCGAAGGTATTAGAGAGACGGGTTAGGAAAGCCAGCGGAACCTCGCGTGGAAACCACGAAAGGTGAAAGGCCGCCGTCTGACCGTGCCGTCTATTTCCTCCTCTCTTTCACGTACTGATAACCCCTCCGGTATTCGAATCTCGAGGTCGTCGCCAGTCGTGGACAGCTTGAGCGTACAAAAACCTGCAGCAAGAGGTCATAGCGCCAGTCAGGGTTATGGCTCACTTTTTCTATACTATAAGATGTTTCAATAGTCTATTTATAAAAGATTAGTTATGAGATATGATCGTGACGATCCCGGATTTGAACGCGTAGCGACATTCGACATCGAGACAACTCACTACAAAGCAAGCGAGGGCGAAACCGTCTCTATCGGAATTGGCGTTCACGAACGCGGAGCTCCGGGTGAGGATGCCGCGTACGAACGATATCACCGCGAAGAATACGACGAGGCACAGTTGATCGAGCGTGGCCTCAAACGGCTCGATGAACTGGGCGTCGACGGGGTGGTCTCGTTCAACGGAAACGATTTCGACCTCGGTTTCCTTCGAGACCGCCTAAATCTGTTGAACCGTGCCACTGCCATCCCCGAAATCGACGCTCTCGAGACGCATATCGATTTATTCGCCGATCGAAAAGCGGTGTGCAATCGAACTGGTCAAAAGTGGCCGAAACTCGAGGAGTGTCTTCTGTCGTACGGCCTCGACGAACCGGAAACACGCTGGAACGGGTCACCAGTAACGAACGTTCGGTTTGGCGAGGAACTCGGGCCGGCCTATCTACAGGCACTTTCGAACGCCAACCACGACCGTATCGAACAACTTCGTGCGGTGATCGACCACTATCTCGTGACCGACCTCGAGGCAAACCTGGCAGTTTTCTACGCTGATATCGGTTACCCGTTCGAGCCAGCCCACCTGGGGACGTCACGTTCATTTTGACTGAACGTCCGAATTCGGCAACTCGGTCGTCGCGTTGGTCCATTCGGTAACACGATCTCTCGCTGGTATAGCCGGGCAATCGTCGTACGGTTTACCGTCGTCTCGTGCCGTGATTGCCGACCAAGTATGGGCAATCATCGGTAACAAGTTACAGCAGACCGTATCAGTCCTCATCACTCGAGTCCTCGAGCCACGACCCGGCCCAGCACTCGATTTCGTCGAAGACGGGCTCGAGTGAGCGGCCTTTCGGCGTCAGGCTGTAGTAGGTCGCGATGGGGGCGTCCTCTTCGATTCGGCGTTCGACGAAGCCGTGGTCGCCCAGGTCCTCGAGCACGCGCGAGAGGGTGCGGGCGTTTGCGTCGGTCGCCCGCTTGAGTTCGTTGAATCGGTATTCGCCGTTCTGGAGTTCGTGCAAGACGGCCAGTCGCCACTGGGAGCCGATCTGTTCGATGGATTCGACGACGGGGCAGACGGAATCGTCGTCCTCGACGTGAGACTGTTCCCCGGGCGCTGTGGTTCGTTCGGATGACATCAGGGTTACCTGCTAACCCGTATGTCGCGAAAGCCTATAGCAGTTCGGGAACGAACCAGCTAACACGAGGTAACCTATTACGATGCCCGAACCGACATCCGACGCGCCGCCGACGACCGGTTTGCACCACGTCACGAATATCTGTACGGATATGGATGCGACGAAGGACTTCTACGAGGATGTCCTCGGCTTTCACACCGTCAAGATGACCGAGAATTACGACGATCCGGGGACGCTGCATTATTATTTCTCTCCGACACCCGATGGTGAGCCCGGAACGACGATCACCTACTTCGAGTACCCGAACAGCCGTGGCCAGCCAGGTCCCGGTGCGAGTCACCACTTTGCCATGGGCGTCGAAGACGAGGAAATGCTGCTCGAGTGGCGCGAGCACCTCCTGGCACACGACGTTCGCGTCTCGCCCGTTCGAGATCGAACCTACTTCAAGAGTATCTACTTTACCGATCCGGACGGCCTCGTCTTCGAACTCGCAACGATGGACCCCGGATTCGCAGTCAACGAGGAGGTTCCAGGAACGGAGTTCATCGACCCGCATGGGGACGAAGGTGATGACCAGTGACGGGTGCGCCCGACCCTGATTCGGACGACGCCCCGGAAACGCTCGAGATCGATGTCGACGAACACGTCGGCTCGCTGTATCGGGTCCTCTCGAGCGTCGTCGTTCCCCGTCCCATCGCCTGGGTGTCGACCACGAGCGAGGATGGCGTCGACAACCTGGCTCCGTACAGTTTCTTCACCGTCGCCGCAATCGACCCGCCGACGGTGCTGTTCGCCCCCGTCGACGCTGTCGACGGACTCAAAGACACCCCCCCCAGAACATCGAGGACACGGGCGAGTTCGTCATCAACCTCGTCACCGAGGGCCTGACCGAGGCGATGAACGCGACCAGCGCCACCCTCGAGGCCGGCGAGAGCGAGTTCGATCACGCGGACATCGAGCGCGCCTCCTCCACGGTCGTCACCCCACCCAGAGTCGCTGCTTCGAAGGCCGCCTTCGAGTGCACGCTCGAGGAACTGGTCGACGTCGGCGGCTCGACGCTCGTCCTCGGCCGAGTCCGGTACGTCCACCTCGAGGAGTCGGTGACGACGGACGGCAAAATCGACATCGAAAACGTCGACGCCGTCGGCCGACTGGCCGGAAGTTGGTACACGAAGACCGGCGAACGGTTCTCGCTCGAACGACCGCCGTGAGTATTACTGTTTTCCGCTCACTCCATCGGATCGTCACACCGTTCGAGCGCCGCTTCACCGTCATCGAAGTGATCTGATCCGTCCTGGTCTCGGCCGTCTGCGAACGCTTCGGCTCCCTTGGCGAAGTGGTCCGTTGCGTCGCTCAACGCTTCGGCCAGACACGACATATCTATCATATCTGCTCTAAAACCGGCCGATACTTCGCTTTCGGCTTCCTGGAACGTGGTGAACGCAACGTAGAATTGGTTTGAAGAATCGCTGTACGCCGCCGCAGCCTCTTCGAACTGGCCGGCATCCAGCGCCTGGTTGGCGGTCTCGAACGATTTCATCGCTGCAGCTAGCTCTCGAATGCCGACCGACAGGTATTCCATCGCGACGATAACTTCTTCTACCTCGTCTATTGCGACCGCTAACTCGGTCAGGTCGGTGTGGTCGATGTCGTCCATTGCATCGGGATCGATCCGGTCGAAGGCTTCCCTGGCGTCCGAAACGTGCGCCTTCGCCTCGATGGTACGGTCTTCTGCTCGCTCGAACGCGTCGATGGCATCCTCGAACCGATCCATATCGAAGTACTGGTCTCCCGTATCGTACTCGTCGAACGCGTGACCAAGGGCTCCAAACGACTTCACCAGGGCTCGAAAGCAGTCGACCGCCCCTTCGAGCGCTTCGATTCGGCGCAGTTGCTCGTCGGTTGCCTCACCTCTGGCGGTCTCGAGGTCGACACTGGCCTCGTCCAGTCGGGCGGTGATTGGACGGGTTTCGATCGCTTGGGAATCGCTCGATACGGGGTCATTGGCTTCTTCTACGGCTTCGTCGAGTTCGTCGACAGCTACCTGGAGGTTGTTATCCGCGGCTTCGATGAGGGCTTCGACGTCGGTTGGTTCCTCCTCGTCCGTGTCGGCTGAATCGTCCGTCCCAGTATCGGCCGCCGAATCGTCACCGTCACCCGCATCGTCGGCTTCGTCGCCGAGGCAACCGGCGATGGCCAACGATCCGCCAGAGCCAACGGCGGTAATCAGGAACGTCCGTCTTTTCATAATTTGTTTTGGATGTTCTTCCCTGAAATGTTTTCTGGCATACTATCTCAGCAACGTGATCGCTATTTCTCGATTCGCCGTAGAAAAGTGGATGTTCCGTCTGGTACAAGCTCGTTCGGTCCTCGGCTTCCAGTGTAACAGTTGAGACCGGTAACTGTGGCCTTCACCTGCTATCGTTTGGGGTGACTATCACGGCCGCTAGCCTTTTCTAACGTCTCCGCTTTTCTCGAGACAATCAATGATCGAAGTCACGGACCTCCGCAAAGAATACGGCGGATTCACCGCCGTCGAGGGGAGTTCCTTCAGCATCGAGCGTGGCGAGGTCTTCGGCATCGTCGGCCACAACGGGGCTGGGAAGACGACGACGCTGAAAATGCTCGCCGGCCTGATCGAACCCACGGGCGGTACGGCCGTCGTCGCCGGACATCCGGCGGGTGCACCCGCGATGCAACGGCGGTTGGGCTTTCTACCCGAGCAGTCCCCGCTGTACGAGGAGATGACCCCCATCTCCTACCTCGAGTTCTTCGCCGACCTCTATGACGTGCCGAAATCGGTCGCGGCCGAGCGAATCGACGACATCCTCGACCGTCTCGACCTCGAGCACCGTGACCGGGAACTCGGGAACATGTCGAAAGGGATGAAACGCAAAGTCGCGATCGCTCGAGCGCTGGTCAACGACCCGGATGTCCTCATTTTCGACGAACCTGCCTCGGGGCTGGACCCGCTGACGACGAACTACATTCTCGAGTTCACCAGCGAGTTGACCGACGAGGGGAAAACCGTCGTCTTCAGCGCGCACAATCTCTTTCACGTCGAAAGTATCTGTGACCGCCTGGTCATCATGTCCGAGGGAACGATCGTCGCTCGAGGGACTATCGACGACATCCGCTCGAGGTACGGCGGTCGGACCTACCACGTGACGTCCACGTTGGGTGCTAACTCGGCGGCCGTCGGCCCTGATGCTGTCGATGCTTCTGTCACCGAGTACGCCCGAGAAAACGGCCACTGTCGATACGTGGTCACCGACATGGACGGCGTCGATGCCGTCCGAACGGCGGTCGAAGCTGTCGGCGGACGGGTTACCGATATCGAGACGAAGACGCCCAGCCTCGAGCAGATATTCCTCGAGGTGGCTGACGAGGCGACAGCGTGAGCGGGGTGTCGAGCGAGGGGACGAACGACCGTGGCTCGCTCGGCCGCATCTGGCGAATCGCTCGCTGGGAGGTCACTCGTAGTGCGGGGACGGTCGATCGGAAGACGATCGCCGTCGTCCTCGTGTTGTTGCTCGCTGCGGGGTTCGTTGGTTACAGCACCGTCGACGACGGGGTCGGTCTCGAGGACGGTCTGTACACCGTCGCCGTCGACGAGGAGAGCCCCTACTACGAGGTCGCCACGACCGACCGAACGTTTCGGACGGTCGACCCCGGCGAGCCAGCCGACCTGACCGTCTACGCGAACGGGCACGTCAACCCGGCGGAGACGGCGAAAGGGAACGCGGCTCACGCGGCGTTTGCCGACGCCGTCGAACGCCACAACGAGGCGTTGATGATCGCCGAATCTGACACCGCGGCCGCGTTCCCGGTCAGCGTGACGCTGGTCTACGAGCAACGGGAACCGCTCGAAGCTGTCGGTGACGGGGACCTCGAGGGAGACGACGGGGATGGTGGCACGGAAGCGGACGGCGATTCGACAGCAACCGATGGCTCGAGCGACGACGGAACCGGTTCCGAATCCGCTGACGACGACGCTTCAGCCATCGCGACGCCCGAGTTCGGGGGCGGTTCCATCGACGACTCGAGCGGCCCGCAGACGCCGGGCTCGATTACGCCGCCGTTCCCGTTCCAGTCGCTGGTGCTCGCGTTCCTGTTCGTCGTGCCGATGAACTTCGTTATCCAGGCGTACGGGAGCACGATCATGGACGAGCGAATCAAACGTCGCGGGGAACTCCTGCTCGTCTCGCCGGCCTCCCGGTATGAAATCGTTGCGGGGAAGACGCTCCCGTACCTGGTGGGCGTGACCGGATTGGTGGGTGCAATCGCACTCGTCATCGATGGGGGCTGGCTTTCAGTAGCCGCTGTTATCCCCATCGCACTCCTCTTTCTAGCCGCGACGTTCGTCGGCGCGATGTTCGCCCGCTCGTTCAAGGAACTCACGTTCGTCACCGTGACGATTTCGGTGTTTCTGACGACCTACACCTTCGTCCCTGCGATCTTCACGGACGTCACTCCCATAGCGCTCATCTCACCACTGACGCTTGTCGTCCTCGACTTGCAGGGAGAGAGCGTTCGAGTGGTCGAGTACCTGTTTTCCACTGCGACGTTTTATCTGGGTTCGGCCGTCCTGTTCGGTCTCGGGCTGGGGAGCTACCGCGAGGAGGATATGTTCACCCAGAAGCCGATTCCCGCGAAGGTAGTCGATTCCATCGCAACCCAGGTCCGTGGAAAAGCCAGCGTGTTCGCGATGCCAATCGTGTTTATCCCGTTCGTCTTTGGTATTCAACTGTTGACGGTCTCGCTCGTGTTCGCCCTGCCACAGACGCTTTCGCTGCCAATCATCTTTCTTGTCGCGGCGGCCGTCGAAGAGGTCGCAAAGAGCATTCACATCTACGCGGGCTATTCCCACTCCCGGTTCGACTCCTCGAGCAAAACGGCGCTGGTTCTCGGTGCTATTTCCGGGCTCGGCTTTTTCGTCGGCGAAAAGCTCACCCACGTCGTCCAGTTGGTTGGGCTCCCGGACATCGTCGAAGGACAGGCCGCTTTCGGTCCGGCACTCGCCGGTGAGTCTCTGCCCGTACTGGTCGCAATCGCACTGGCACCGCTCGTGTTACACGTCGTGACCGCGATGATCGGGGCATTGGGAGCCAGCCGCGGGCGTGGCAGTTACTTCGTCGCCCTCGCCCTCGCAACCGCGGTCCACGCGACGTACAACCTTGGGGTGATCACCCTTGTCTTCTAACGCAACGACGGAACCGACGTGGCGGGCGAAACTGGCAATCGTTCGCCGTGAGGTTCGGTCGCTCCGCGCCGAAAAGACAATCGTACTCGCACTCGCTATCCAGCTCGTCATCGCCGGCTTTTCGGGCTTCCTGGTCGTCGGCCTCGTCTCGCTGTACGATCCTAGCGCGGTCGATGGCGGCGAGATGGAAATCGCCGTCACCGGCGATGACCGTGACGCGATCCTCGAGATAGTTTCCGAACAGGAGACCCTCAGTGCCCAACCGTACGACGACCCGGAAACCGCCTCCGACGCCTTCGACGAACGACGGGTCGCGGCCGTGCTCGAGGTGGTGCGACTCGAGGATGATACCCTTCGAATAACGGTCACGGCACCAGACGAGGGTCTCGGAACGACGCTCCTGATCTCGGAACTCCAATCGGCGCTGCGGGCCGTCGAATTCGAGGAACGGACGGCGAACGGCGACCGTCTCGAGTCACAGCCACTGCCGGTTCCGGAAACGGATGGTGCCAATCCGTACGTCGGATTCACTTACACGATTCTGATCCCGCTATTGTTGTTCCTCCCGGTGTTTATCAGCGGTTCCATCGCCGTCGATTCGCTGATCGAAGAACGGCAGCGAGGCACCCTCGAGTTGCTTCGAGTTGCCCCGCTTTCGTTCGCGGATGTCATCGACGCGAAACTGGTGGCAACGGCGGGATTGGCGCCGCTGCAAGCCGTCGCGTGGTTGCTGTTGCTCGCGCTCAACGGAACGGCAATCGTCCATCCCGGCCCTCTCGTCGTGCTTGTATCGGCGCTGGCGCTGTGTATCGTCGCGGGTGGCCTCGGGGTGGCACTCTACGCCCCGGACCGTCGACAGGCCCAGTTGCTGTATTCGGCCGGTATCGTCGGCTTACTCGTCGTGACGACGCTGTTGCCCGAACATCCTGCCAATACCATCGCGAAGTTCGCTATCGGTAGCGAGACGACGACCACCTGGCTGTTGCTCGTGGCCTACAGCGCCCTCGGTCTCGGCTCGTACCTCCTCTTGCGCGTGGGCGTCTCGAGGCTCAATACGGAAGCGTTGTAGCTCGAGGGTGGAGAAGAACGGATTCTGCAACTCGAGGGAAGCAATCAGTTTCACTCGAGGGAAGGCCGAGTGGAGACACCTGGGCCGGTCAACAGTTAAGACGTGTTGCCCGAATGTCGAGATGTGACTGGCGACATGACACGCCGCGCTGTACTCGCGGCGACGGTTCTGGCCGGCACTGCCGGTCTCTCACTTTCGGCAGCGGACGAGTTGCTCGAGCAGTTCGCGCCGCTTTCGGGTACCGTCTGGGATGCGGCCCGCCGTACTCGTCCGGAGCGCGTCGAGAGCCCGGCCGGTGAGGCGACGATCACCGTGGACGACGAGGGGGTACCACACGTCGAGGCTGACAGCGAGGAAGCGGCGTCGTTCGCGGTCGGCTACATCCAGGGGTTCGACAGGCTGTTTCAGCTCGACTTACAGCGTCGAGTCATGCGCGGCCAGACCGCTGAACTGGCCGGGGAGGTGGCCGCCGATGGAGACGAGTTTCACGTCCGCATGGATTTCGTCGGTGCAGCGCAAGCCACCTGGGACGTCGTCCGCGAGACGCCAGCAGGGTCGCTCGTCGAACGCTACACTCAGGGGGTAAACGCGGCGCTCGAGGACCACGCGCTTCCGCTCGAATTCGAGTTACTCGGCTACGAACCCGACCCATGGACGCCGGTCGACTCGATGCTGATGGAAAAACAGATTTCCTGGACACTCACCGGCAACTTCGGGGAACTCAGACGGGCCGTCATCGCCGACGAACTCGATGCCGATCTGTTCGAGGAACTTTACCCGGTTGCAATGGACCACGATGTGCCAATTCTCCGGAGCGACCCGGACCACCGCGAGCGACTGGGCGACCTCCGTGGGGTTGCCGACCCATCCAGTGATTCGCCGGACGAATCGGACACCGAATCGACCGATGCCCGGCGACCCTCCACTCGAGATGGCTCCACTCGACCCACCTCGACTCGAGGAACCTTCTCTCGAGTCGCTCGTTTAGAGACGGTAGCAAACGCGCCTGGCCGGCCCCTGACTGACTGGCTCTCGGCGTTCGAATCGCCACCTGGCGTCGGTTCGAATAGCTGGGTGGTATCTGGCGAACACACCGAAAGCGGGACGCCGATCATGGCCAACGACCCGCATCTGGCGTTGATGACGCCGCCGCTGTGGTACGAACAACACGTCGAAACCTCCACCACGTCGGTTCGGGGCGTGACGTTCCCGGGGGTTCCGTTCGTCATCATCGGGGCGAACGACCGCGGTGGCTGGGGATTCACCAACGTCGGCGCGGATGTCCTCGACTGTTACACCTACGAAATCGACGACGACGAAGGCCGCTATCGCTACAGAGACGAGTGGCGCTCGTTCGAAACCGCAGAACGCGAAATCGAAATCTCCGGGGCCGAAAACCGGACGATCACGACCCGGAAGACCGTTCACGGCCCGTTGCTCGAGCGAGAGGACCATCGCGTCGGGGTCGCGTGGACGGGGCTCAGCGCGACCCGAACCACGCAAGCCGTGTACGAACTCACGAGAAGTGACGGTCTCGAGGACGCACTCGAGGCGGCGCGGATTTTCGACTTGCCCACACAGAATCTGGTCTATGCTGATGCCGATGGCCGAACGCTGTACGTACTGACGGGCCGGCTCCCGGTCCGTGAAATTGAGGGCGAAGTCGTCACCGGCAACCGCCTGTTCGACGGTTCCGAGGGCGAAGCCGAGTGGGCTGGCTTTACCCCCTACGGAGAGTCGAGTTGGGACGGCTTCGTCCCCTTCGAGGAACAACCACACGCCATCGACCCGGACGTGCTCGGAACGGCCAATCAGCGAGTCGCCGACCATCCAGAGCACTACGTCGGCGTTGCCTACGCGACCCCCTACCGCGGACGTCGCATCTACGACGTGCTGGACGAAGCCGCAGATACCGGAACGCCCACCGACCCGGCGTTCCACCGCGACCTGCAAACCGATACCAGGGACGAACGTGCGGTTCCCCTCGTTCCCGAACTACTCGAGGCCGGGAAGAACGCACTCGAAAACGGCGAAACTGAACTCTCGAATCCGGCCACGCTCGAGAGCGCACTCCAGACACTCGAGTCGTGGTCCTTCGAAATGAACCGCGACGAACGTGGCGCACTCGTCTTTGCCCGGTGGATCGACCACTTCGAACGGGCAGTATTCGATCCGGTGTTCGAAGACACCGACCTCGATGCGTCGTACTATCCGAACGAGTGGGTACTCGAGACGCTCTCGCCGGACAGTCCGGTGTTCGAGGGGCGATCACGGGCCGGGGTCATGGTCGAAGCGCTCGAGGACGCTCTCGAGGAAACCGACAGCGAGGGGTGGGAGAGCTACGGCGACTGGAATACGACTGCGCCTATCGCTCACCCGTTCGGTGGGGAAGCCCCATTTTTGAACTACGACGAGCGACCTCGCGATGGCTCGCGAGCCACCGTCGATAACTACCGGGTCGAGTCTGCGGTTGGCGCGAGCTGGCGGATGGTCGTCCAACCGGGCGAGGCCGCCTGGGGTATCGTCCCAGGCGGGAACTCGGGTGAGTACTTTTCACCCCACTACGACGACCAGTTCCAGCGCTGGGCCGACGGCGAGTACAAATCCATGGATCTCGAGATTGTGGGCGAGGAGACCATCACCTTCGAGGAGGGGTCCCGATGACGCGCGACGAAGCTCCTGTCGACGCTGCTGTGGATACCGAGTCGCTCGAAAGTGGGGAGGATGGCGGCGCGGCAACCACCGGAAATTCCGCAGCGGATACCCCCCTCGAGCGAGTTCGGGCTGACCCTCGACTTCGACGAGGTGCCCTGGTCCTCGCCGTCGTGGTCGGAATCGCGCTGACGTGGCTCCACTGGATTGGCTTACTCGTCGGCGGAGCGCTCATCGGCCTCGTCTCGAAGAGCCTCCCCAGGGCCGTCGGTGCTGCTGCCGGGTTTGGTCTGCTTGTCCTCGTCGTGTTCGCGTTCACGCTCGGTGGATCGCTGTGGCCCGTCCTCGAGATGACACCCGTTTCGTATCTGGTGGTCGCTGCAGCCCTCGGGATACCGATGCTTGGGTCGTTGCTTCGTGGCGTACTTTGAGAGCGAACACGACACTCGCCGTGTCCCAGGTTCGCCGTTCGATATGCTCTTTAGGGCCGACAGAAAGCATACGCTATGGAGTACACCACGCTCGGAAACACGGGTCTCGAGGTCAGTCGCATCTGTCTCGGTTGTATGAGTTTCGGCTCGAGCGACTGGCGACCCTGGGTACTGGAGGAAGACGAAAGCCACGAAATCATCGAGCGGGCCATCGACCTCGGGATTACCTTCTTCGACACGGCGAACATGTACTCGGAGGGTGAATCGGAACGCATCCTCGGGGAAGCGCTCGAGGGGCACCGCGACCGTTCGGTCGTCGCCACCAAGGGCTTTTTCCAGATGGACGAGACGAACCCCAATTCGGGTGGACTCTCCCGGAAGGCACTCGAACAGGAGCTACAGGCGAGTCTCGACCGACTGGGGATGGACACCATCGACCTGTATCAGATTCATCGACTGGACGAGACGACCCCTATCGAGGAGACACTCCGAACGCTTGACGACGCCGTCCGGCGCAATCAGGTGCGCTACATCGGTGCCTCCTCGATGTGGGCCTACCAGTTCGCGACGGCATTACACACCAGCGAGCGCCTGGGGCTCGAGCGATTCGTCTCGATGCAAAATCACTACAACCTCGTCTATCGGGAGGAAGAACGCGAGATGCTCCCGCTCTGTCAGCAGGAAGGGATAGGCGTAATTCCGTGGTCACCGCTGGCTCGTGGCTACCTGACGCGGCCGGCGGAGAACGTCGACGCGACCGACCGCGGTGCCTCGGAGGAGCATCTGTACAGTCACCCCTACCAGGAAGGTGGCGGCCCGGAAATCAACGCCCGCGTCGAGGAACTGGCAGCGGACAAGGGCGTCACGATGGCACAGATCGCTCTCGCCTGGCTGTTCAATCAGGATCACGTCGACGCACCCATCGTGGGCACCACCAGCGTCGAGCACCTCGAACAGGCGGTTGAGGCACTCGAGATCTCGCTCACGTCCTCGGAACTGGAGTACCTCGAGGAGCCGTACGAACCGGTTCGCGTGACCGGCCACGAGTGAACCGCCCGGGGCTTGACCTCGAGGCACCCGCGTCGTTCATTTGTAGAGTCGTCGCTGTCGTTTTCGACAGTTCCTCCAGTTACTGTGACCTCGGTGTCGCTACCGCTGGTGCCGGTTCTCGTTCCCACTTCTCCTCTGTGTAAGCCATCTCCCAGAACCGGTACTCGAGTTTTGCGCTCGTGAGAAACGCCTGTTTCATCGCCTCTCGCTCGCCGGGATGGCGTTCTCCACAGCGGTCGACGAACTCGCGCATCCACTCGACCGATTCGGCGAACTCGTCGCTCGTGTATTTTTCGATGAACGGTGTGTACCGGTGGTCCGTCGTTGCGATGTCAGCCATGTGCTCGGCGATGTCCAGATAGCCTTGACCACAGGGATAGATGGCCGCAGCAATTTCGGCCACCGAGCCCTCGTAGGCGGTTCGAAGCAGAAAGTTCGTGTAGGCAACGCAGGTTGGGGCTTTCTCGACCGACTCGAGTTCGGTCTGGCTAATACCGTAGTCGGCGGCGAACGAGCGATGCAGGTCCATCTCCTCGGCGAGAATTCGGTGTGCGACTCCCAGCAGGTGCGTCATCGTCTCCTCGTCACGGACGCGTGAGCCAGCGATGGCGAACACGCGAGCGTAATCGAGTAAATACCGGTAATCCTGACACACCCAGGTTCGAAACGCCGATTCCTCGAGCGTTCCCGAAGCGAGTTCCGTCACAAAGGGATGGGACTGCTGTGCGTTCCAGAGCGGTTCACCGGCCTCGAGTAACCGATCACTCATTCGCATTGTGCTCGAATACGTATCCCTCGTTGATATATCTTAGTAATATTACCTTGTGGTGCAGGCGATACGTTCAGTAGGTCCGTCAAAAACAGGGGACCAGCAGTTCGGCGTCTCGAAATCGGTTCCGCGCGGGAGACAACGCGATGGTCGAAACGGGTGAGTCTTCAGGACAGTCGGGCTGCCAGATCGGCTTCGGTGATGATACCGACGGTCTGGCCGGCTTCGGTAATCATCACGGCCTTGTAATGCTCGAGAAGGTTGCTGATCTCATCGAGCGTGGCGTCTTTCGATACCGTCGGAAACGATTCGGCCATGTGCTCGGCGACGGGTTCGTCACGGTGTTCTTCTTCGAGGTGGACGAGTTCGCTCTGACTGATCGATCCCACTGGAATGCCATCCTGGATAACGGCCAGTTGTGAGTAGGCCTCCTGTTCCATTCGATGGGCTGCTTTGCTTACCGGATCGTCGGGACCGACGCTTACGACGTCTTCGTGCATCAGATCGGCGGCTTTGATGACGTCACTTTCGGCCTCCTGCAACGCATTGACGATTCGTCGGAGCGTCGAGAGCCGTGGATCGACGTCACCACCTTCGATGCGGGCGATCAACGGCTGTGAAACGTCGGCCCTGTCGGCGAGTTCACTCTGGGTGAGCCCCAGATCGTTTCGCTGTTGCCTGAGATCGGTTGGCGTGGGTAACTCCATACGGCACAATAACTACGGGTTATAGAAAGCTGTTTGGGTGTCTCCACTACTGGCCGGGGTCGGTGACGTTCGTGTTTTCCCTCGAGAGTCCGCCACCTGTCGAATGCGAGAATCGAGTGAAAATGGCCGCAGTGTCTTCGAGATCGCTATTCGTCGTCGCTTTCGACTTCGAATACCTCGACGACCGAGAGTGGGACGTCACGGAGGGCACCGCCGACTTCGCTTTTAGCGATTCGGGAGGCGTGCTCTTCGCCGTCAGCGTTGAAGACGTCCATCTCGAGGGCGAGACCGACCAACGCGGTGTTAGCGGCGATAAACGCCGAGTCGAACGGCTCTCCACAGGCTGGACAGCCGGTTGCGCCGACCTCGACTTCGACGTACTCCATGTTCGCGCTGTTGAGGCGTTTTCCTGCTTCGCTGACAGCGACGCCGATTGCGTCGTCGATTGCGTCGACGTCACGGACCAGCCAGGCTGCTTCCATTGCGACGAGATAATTTCCCATAGGTGGAAGTAGTTCCGGGGGGTTTCCTGCTTTGCGGTTTCGGTTTCCGCTCGAAAACCGGTCTCGGGTATCGCTATGATGGCTCGAGCAGTATCGTGCGATAGGTGCGCATGGACGTTGTACACACGAAATTGTCCGATTACGGAGTGCGCACGAGTTAGCTACGTTGCTCATAAGTTATACAGAGTAGAAGCAAGTAATCTCGTCTGGATACGTGTGGTTCGGCCCGAACGCCACCTGAATTGTGTTCAACACAACCTGAGATTAATCGACAGACTGCGACGACTTCGAACCTAAATGCTCGATCATGATGAACAGTGTTCGGCAGTAACCCTTTTATACAACCCCGGTCTGTGCCCCGACTGTAGACCGATGATAACCCGCGCGTACCACGCGTCACTGTTCGCACTGTACCAGCTGTGTATCGCGGTCGGCATCGTCCTGATGCCGCTCGCCCTCGCCGCCAGCCGGGCCGGCGTGTCCATCCCGATTCACAAGCTCCTCGCCAGCGTCGGCGAGGCCCTCGAAAACGCATCCCAGCCAGCGTCCACACGATAAGCCTTCTCTCAAACTGATCGATTCGATTTGCCAGCGCTCGAGCCACGCTGCTGTGCCGTGCTTTACAGAAGTGCAAGGAGCTTGACCCCGAGGCGATTCACGGGCGCGCACACAGTCACGACAAATTACCCTCGAGACAGTGTGGACGCCCCCTGTACTCGCGCACCCGCGCTCGAGTCGCTCCTGCTTCGATCAGTGAGACGTTACCTGTAGTCTTCCCGGTGATTCCCTATCGAGTCGGCGATCTTCGGTACACAGTGACAACTGACTGTGTGAAATACCGGAACGAGGCGAGGTGACCGCCGATGTTTTATACCCTGTCGGCCGTAACACTCGTTCAATGCGAACGCCAACCCACGACTCCGAGTTTGCTCGCACGGTCGACCAACTGGCGAACGAGCCCTCGCCGTACGAGCCGGAACTCGGCTCACTCCCGCAAAACGGCTTCTCGCAGTCCGATCTCGACACCGTCAACAAGACGGGGACGACCACAATCGGCATCACGACTGCCGACGGTGTGGTCATCGCGACGGACATGCGCGCGAGCCTGGGCGGCCGATTCGTCTCGAACAAAAACGTCCAGAAGGTCGAACAGATTCACCCAACTGGCGCGCTGACGATGGTCGGCAGCGTCGGTGGCGCTCAGTCGTTCATCAAGAGCCTCCGCGCCGAAGTCAACCTCTACAGCGCCCGGCGCGGCGAGGAGATGAGCATCGACGCACTCGCCACCCTCGCAGGGAACTTCGCCCGCGGCGGGCCGTTCTTTGCCATCCATCCGATTCTGGGCGGCGTCGACGACGACGGCAGCCACGTCTACAGCATCGACCCTGCTGGCGGCGTGATGGAAGACGACTACACCGTCACCGGCTCCGGGATGCAACTGGCCTACGGCCACCTCGAGCAGTCCTACGAGCCCGACCTCTCGAACGAGGAAGCGATGACCATCGCGGCTCGTGGCATCAAATCGGCCGCCGAGCGCGACACCGGCTCCGGCAACGGCGTGTTCCTCTGTGAGATCACCGAGGAGGGTGTCGACATCCACGGACACAACGACTTCGAAGAAGTCATTTAAACCCTACCTGTCTTCGGCCGTTTTCCGGTTCGCAAACGCACCCAGTGATAGCTGTCCGTCCTCAGTTTCTACAGGAGTAGTCGGTCTTTCCTGCGAAGCGGCTTCACTCGAGTCGTTGGAATCACCTCCGCTCGAGTCACTGGCGTTGTTTCGTTCGCTCGAGTCACTGCTGTCGTTTCGTTCGCTCGAGTCACTGCTGTACTCGTGAAGTTTCCTCGAGTGTTCGGCTCCCGCGGTCGCCTCGCTCGAGTCGGTATCGGGGACTGTCGCTGCGTCCGCCGAGTCTTCGCTCCGGCCCTCAGCGTTTCGCACGTCCGCGTCTGCGCCCCCGTCTCCACCCTCCCAGCCGTCGAGACTCGCCTGGTCGACCTCGCTGAACTCGAGGTTGGCCACCTTGACGCCCAGTTTCCTGACCGGGTCGTGTTCGAACTCCGCGAAGAGGTCGCGCGCGATGTCGGCCACGAGGCCCGGGTCGTCGACGGGGCCAGGCAGGGAGCGCTCGCGGGTACTGATCTCGAAGGGAGGTGTGACGGCTTTGACGCCGACGGTTCGGTACATCGCCCCCTCGCGCTGGGCGCGCGCGGCGACGGCGTCCGCGAGTCGGTCGACGACCCCGAGTTTCGGCTCCGGTTCCTCCACAGCGCCGTCGAACGCGGATTCACGGGAGAAACTCTTCGGGAGGCCCTTGGGTTCGACCTGTCGGTCGTCCTGACCTCGTGCCTGGTCATAGAGGTCCCGACCGCGTTCGCCAAACCGGTCGACGAGGACGGCTGGGTCAGCCTCGGCCACGTCGCTCGCGGTCTCGAGTCCCATCGACCGGAGTTCGCGTGCAGTGACCGGCCCGACGCCGTGGAGTAAATCGACCTCGAGTGGACCCAGGAACGCATCCACGGTTCCCGGTTCGACCACGGTCAGCCCGTCGGGCTTATCGAAGTCGCTGGCGATTTTGGCCGCGCTCATCGACGGGGCAACGCCGATACTGACGGTGATTCCGACCTCCCGTCGGATACGGTCTTTGACGTGGCGGGCAAACCCGTCGGCGACGGACCAGGCGGTACGGTCGGTGACGTCCAGATAGGCCTCGTCGATGCTCACCTCCCGGACGACGTCCGCACAGTCGTGCAAAATAGCTCTCACGTCCTCGGCGACCGACTGGTAGTACTCCATGTCGACGGGGCGATAGTACCCCGTCTCCTCGCGAGACAGTTCGGGGTCGTCGTCCACGTCGGCCCGGCGAGGCAGACGCTCGAGCGCGCTCGCAATTCCTTGCGCGCTTTCGACGCCGAACTCGCGGGCTTCGTAACTGGCGGTCGCGACGGCACCGACGGTCTCTCCGGGTTCGTAGCCCATCCCGACGACGACGGGATCCCCCTGGAGTGCAGGTTCCCGCAGGCGTTCACAGGCGGCGTAAAAACAGTCGGCGTCGACGTGCAAGACGATGCGCTCGTCGTCGGTCTGCTCGTCCTCGACGCCGGGCAGGGAGGGTTCGTCGGCCATCGCGTTCCTTGGCTTCGCTTTCGCTGGAGCTGACGTGAACGTTGTGCTCGAGCCGCTTCGACCGGGACGGCTGCGGCTATCTGGACTAACGGTGAAACGGAAATTTGAGCTAGCTCAAGACACTTATCTGATCGTTTCGTAGACGCCAATATGAACCGACGGACGGTCGTTATGGGTGCTGGTGGGGCCCTTTCTACCGCCCTGGCAGGGTGTCTCGGCGGCCAAATCCGAAATGATGAACCCAGGGAGGGTGCTGGAAACGGCGCGAACGGGAACGGCGAATCCGAGACTGACCGCGAATCCGAATCGGCGTACACTCTCGTAATGGAGGACTCTCCACTCCGAAAGACGGGCGAGTTTGGTTCACTCGAGGTCGAACTCGTCGACCCACACATCGAGGCGGACTCGCCGGGGGTGCTCGAAGCCACGCTCACGAACGTCCACGTCGAACCCGTTCTCGCCCAGTCCGGTGGACCAGCGCCGTTCGGCATTCTGCAGGCGACGGCGACGGACGGGACCGACGAGGGTTCGACCCTCACCTTCTGGAGCGACGCCTACGAAGAGAGTTCGGTCGTCGGCACCGACGGCAAACAGGTCGAAGGCGCGGATTCGATTGCCGTGTCGGTCGAACTCGAGTCCCGTGAGTCACTCACCCGCACGTACGAACTGTATCCGTCGGCACCGAACCTCGAGACTGGCGAATTCGAAGCCACGCTCGGAACGACCCTCAGTGACGACGAGACGTTCGAGACGAGTGATTTTCTCGCCGTCGACGTTGCCATGGCTATCGAAGCGGGTGTCGAACCGGCAGACGATGGGGACGATTCCAGAGACGAGGACCGCGACCCGATTCCCGAAGTGCCGCGAGTGGACGAACCGCCCCACGAAATCGAACGGCCGCAACCGCCGGACGATCCGACCGACGAAGCCGAGTGGAACGACCACTATCTGGGCGAATCGATGGCCGAAGCACCGTCTCTCCCGTTCGAACACCTGTCGAGCGTCCCTATCGACGACCGGATGCTTTCACCTATGGAACCCGAGAACGGGCAGTACGTGGTTCGACTGATCGAGAACGAGGCGGAACGTGATCGGGTGTTCGACCTCGAGGCGATGGACCGCGGGTCTCGAGACCGACTCGAGGGAATCGACTTCGATCGGTCGTGTCTCGTTGTCGTTGAATCCGGATTCGGGTCGGGGTCAGTCAATCACGTCTGGCGACGTGTCGAGGCGGTGACCGACGGTGTGCACTTGCACGGCTACTATACAGACCCGAACGTGCGAACCGCCGACTACACGGGTCGCCACTCTGTCGTCACCGTCGACCGTCCGGCTACCGATCTCGAGTTGGCTCGAGTCAGCCTCACTGTCACAACGGATCGCCGTATCCATTTCAACTCGTCGGAAGGGCCTGTGAGCCTCGAGTAGTTTCTTTCGACTTTGGTAGTATTTCCAGAGTAAATCAGAACGAATCTCATAGCAAGCGAGAAACCGCACTTGTACTGCCGCGACGCCCGCGTTTTAGACCCTCGAGCGAAAACCTCGAGCTATGACGTACGATCTGGACCGATTCACCTCGAGACGCTCGGCAGTGCACGCCACCGGCGGGATGGTTGCGACGAGCCAACCGCTCGCGGCACAGGCAGGGCTGTCGATACTGCGCGACGGCGGCAACGCGTTCGACGCCGCCGTGGGTACCGCGGCCGCGCTCAACGTCGTCGAACCGACCTCGACTGGGCTTGGCGGCGACGTGTTCGCGCTGTACCGCACGGCCGACGGCGAGGTTGGTTCGATGCGGGCCTGCGGTGGCGCGCCTGCGGAGGCGACTATCGAGAACGTCTCCCAGTCCGTCCGCGAGCACGATGACGCCGAGTCCTGGTATCCCGAAGCGCGTGGCTATGCGGTCGATGGCGGCGACGAGAACGAGGACCTCGAGATGCCGTTTCTTGGCCCCCACGCGGTGACGGTTCCGGGGACCGCTCGCGGCTGGGAGACCACCGTCGATGAACTGGGGACGCTTTCGCTGGCCGACGTCCTCGAGCCGGCCATCCGGTACGCTATCGACGGCTATCCCGTCACGGAAGTCATCTCGTACTACTGGCAGGGAGCGCCACGGCTGTTTACGGACGATCACGCCCGCGAGGCGTACCTGTTCGAGGAGGAGCCACCCGACCCCGGACAGGTCGTCACGCTCGAGCGACTGGGCGAGTCGATGCAAAAAATTGCCGACGAGGGCGCGGATATCGTCTACGAAGGCGAGATCGGCGAGGCCATCGCCGCGGAAATTCAGGACCAGGGCGGGTTCATGACCCTCGAGGACCTGGCGGCGTTCGAACCGGAGTTCCTGGAACCGGTTTCGACCACGTACAACGGGACCGAGGTGTTCGAACTGCCGCCGAACAACCAGGGGTTGATCGCCCTCGAGGCGTTGAACATCGCCGAGGAGATCGGCGCGGGTGACCATCCCTACGACTCGCCCGAACGCGTCCACGCGTTCGCGGAGGCGATGAAACTCGCGTTCGTCGACGGCCACCACTACATCACCGACCCCGAATACGAGACGGTGCCGCCGCTAGCTTCCAAAGCCTTTGCGCGTGAGCGAGCGGCAGCGATCGGCGACACACCGATTCAGGACCCTGAGGTTGGCGTACCGACGAACGCTGCCGAGGACGCCGACACCGTGTTGCTCACCGTGGGCGACAGCGAGGGGAACCTGGTTTCGTACATCAACTCCCGCTTCGCTGGCTTCGGCAGCGGGATCGTTGCTGGAGACACCGGCATCGCCCTGCAAAACCGGGGCGCGTCGTTCTCACTCAATGCTGACCACCCGAACTCGCTCGAGCCGGGGAAACGGCCGTTCCACACGCTCGTGCCGGCCATTGCGAAGTTCGACGAGGACGACTGGGCAGCCTTTGGCGTCATGGGTGGGTATATGCAGCCACAGGGCCACCTGCAGGTCATCTCGAATCTCGTCGACTACGGGATGGGGGAACAGGAAGCGCTGGACGCGCCTCGATGGCGCTACCGCGAGGACGGGACGCTCGGCGTGGAGGAGCGACTCCCGGCACAGACCGGCCTCGTCAGAAAAGGCCACGACGTTCGCATCCTTCAGCCGTCGCTGTTCGGTGGTGCCCAGCTCGTGCGACGAACTGATGACGTGCTCACCGGCGCGACGGAACCGCGAAAGGACGGACAGGCGGTCGGCTTCTAGGCGGGACTGTTGGGAAGTAACGAGGATTTCCGGACGGTTTCGGTTACTAGAGTTTGGTCAGGTTTGGTCGTCTCGCACTCGTGGTCAGATTTCGACGTCACTCCCTCGAGTGCCGTTCCTTCCGTCGCTCGATCTTCTCCGGTTTTCGATTTCGGACGATGACGACGTCGTAGGCATTGTCGGCGGCGACGTTGGTTCCGATCGAACTGAGGGAGGTGACGATTCGGCCGGCGTTCTCGCTGCCGACGAAGACCATGGAGGCGTCGACCTCCTGTGCCATCTGTCGGAGTTTGATCGCGATGGTGCCAGCGGTCGCATATCGGTCGACAACACGATACCGGAACGTTGCACTGGGCGCGAGGGTTTCGATATCTTCCGCCAGTCCCTCCGTAATTCGGTCGAGATCGAAGGCTTCGCCGGGTTCGAGCCAGCCTCGGTCTCGAGCGTAGCCGGTGTTTTCACGGGGGATAACCGAGAGAACGACGAGAGAGTCATTGAGAACGCGCTCGAAGTCAGCGGCTCGAATGAGCGCCGCTTTCGCGAGTGGCGAGCCATCGAAGGGAACGACGAGGGTCATACGCAACCAGTGGCCCGTGAAAGAATATAAATCGTGGATATTCCCTCTCTTCGAGAAATATCCCTCGAGCCGATATTACCCGAAATTCTCGATCAACGCGTCGTCGGGGTCGCCGCCGGCAGCCTCGATGGCGTCTGCAACCTGCGTGACGAAGTCCTCGAAGCCGAAAACGTAGAACTGGCCTCCCTCGAGATGGGCCTCGATAGCTTCCTCGAGGTTCTCGTCGTCCCCGTCGTCGATGAGCGTGGTCGTGCATCCGGCGGCCTCCAGAGCCTCGAGTCGGTCGACGTGCGCCGGTTCGTCGTCTTGATAGATGACCGCGGCGTCGTGGCCGGCGGCCTTTGCGGCCTCGGCGATAGCGACTGCCGGACCGACACCGGGTCCCCCGGCGACGGCGACGACGTCCTGATTGCCCTCGTAGGCGACTTTCCCGTAGGGGCCTTCGATGGATACTGCATCTCCGGCCTCGAGTTCGGCGAGCCACGGCGCGAGTTCACCCTCGGGATCGATACCGACCGTGATTTCGAACGTCTCCTCGACGGTGGGTGAGGAAAGCGTGTAGTATCGTGTTATCTCCTCGTCGTCGGGTGTCGCTCGAAGGAGGACGAACTGTCCCGGCAGGGCCTCGAACGCGGCCGGGCTCTCGAGTTCGATTGCGATGGTCGACGGTCCGACTTCGGTGACTGATTCGACGGTGGCGTCCGTCCGGTCCATGCACGAAGTCTTCCGGCGGTCGCTTCAAAGGTGTTTGCTTCCCGGCCGCTCGAGCGAGGTTTTCCGAGTTCGTGTACTCGAATCCCATAGTAGCCATTGAAACGATTTACACACCTATCCCGACGTAGTCTTGCGGTAGGGTGTGCAATGACTTTCACTGGCTACTATACCGATGGCTTTGGCAGCGTGAATCACCCCGAGCGCAGGGGGTCGGTGGTTTGTCTTCGAATGCTGATAAACAGTTACTACAAACGAGGTTAACAATTAGCTCCGGCTACGGGTTGGGTGGGGTTTCAGAAGTCTTTTGATGCCTTACGGGCAACGTCCGTCACGACATGACCGAGGACTTAAACTGGGCAATCGGAGGCGAGGCCGGTGACGGGATCGACTCCACAGGGAAAATTTTCGCCCAGGCACTCTCCAGAGCCGGACGACACGTCTTTACGTCGAAGGATTTCGCGTCGCGGATCCGGGGCGGGTACACCGCCTACAAGATTCGGACCTCGACAGATCGCGTACAGAGTGTCGTCGATCGGCTCGACATTCTCGTCGCGCTCACCCAGCGAACCATCGACGAGAACCTCGACGAACTCCACGAGGGAAGCGCCGTCATCTACGACGGCGAGCGCTCGTGGGAGGCCGAGATTCCTGACGAAATCACTGCCGTCGACGTACCGCTAAAAACGCTTGCAGAGGAGGCAGGCGGTGCAATCATGCTCAACGTCGTCGCGCTCGGTGCTGCGTGTGAACTCACCGGCTTCGACGTCGAGTACCTCGACGAATCCCTCGAGAAACGCTTCGGCGGGAAGGGATCGAAAATCGTCGAAAACAACCGCGAAGCCGCCCGCAAGGGTCGCGATTACGTTCGTGAAAATTACGACCTGGAACTGGGCTACGACCTCGAGACGACCGACAACGACTACGTCCTGCTCAACGGTGACGAAGCCATCGGGATGGGCGCACTCGCCGCCGGCTGTCGGTTCTACGCCGGCTATCCCATCACGCCAGCGACGAACGTGATGGAGTATCTGACCGGTCGAATCGAACACTACGGCGGCCACGTCGTTCAGGCCGAAGACGAGCTATCGGCGATCAACATGGCGCTCGGTGCGGCGCGCGCCGGCGCTCGGTCCATGACGGCGACGTCCGGTCCTGGTATCGACCTGATGGCCGAAACGTTCGGACTCGTCGCCACGAGCGAAACCCCGCTCGTCATCGTCGACGTGATGCGTTCGGGCCCGTCGACCGGGATGCCCACCAAACAAGAACAGGGCGACCTGAACATGACGCTGTACGGTGGTCACGGCGAGATTCCGCGTTTCGTGGTCGCGCCGACCACCATTGCCGAGTGTTTCTGGAAGACCGTCGAGGCGTTCAACTACGCCGAGAAGTACCAGACGCCGGTCTACGTGGTCGCAGACCTCGCACTCGCGGTCACCGAACAGACGTTCGCCCCGGAGACGTTCGACATGGACGCCGTCGAAGTCGACCGTGGCAAACTCCTCGAGGACGAGGACGTCGAAACCTGGCTGGACGAGCAGGGGAGATTCCGCGCTCACGCCGCCACCGACGACGGTGTCAGCCCGCGCGCGATTCCCGGTATGACCGACGGTGCGCACATGAGCACGGGTCTCGAACACGACGAGCTCGGTCGACGAACGGAGGACACCGACGTTCGCGTCGAGCAGGTCGACAAACGCAACCGCAAGGTCGAGACGGCCAGAGCGGAAGAAGACTGGGACTACCGCGAGTTCGGCAACGAGAACGCCGACAACCTCGTCATCTCCTGGGGGTCCAACGAGGGTGCGCTCGTCGAAGCGCTCGAGTACCTCGAGGACGACGGGGTCGACGTCCGCGTCGTTTCGGTGCCATACATCTTCCCGCGCCCGGACCTGACCGACGACGTTACGGATGCCGAGAACGTAATTGTCGTCGAGTGTAACGCGACCGGCCAGTTCGCAGACGTGATCGAACACGATACGCTCACCCGCGTCGACCGCATCAACAAGTACACGGGTGTCCGCTTCAAGGCGGACGAACTCGCCGATGCAATTGCGGCGAAAATCTCTGCGGAGGCTCCAGCACAATGAGTTCCCAATCAGACGTCCGATTCACCGATTTCAAATCGGACAAACAACCGACCTGGTGTCCCGGCTGTGGTGACTTCGGGACGATGAACGGCATGATGAAAGCGCTCGCCAACACGGGGAACGATCCGGACAACACGTTCCTCGTGGCTGGCATCGGCTGCTCCGGGAAGATCGGGACCTACATGCACGCCTATGCGCTCCACGGCGTCCACGGTCGTGCACTGCCCGTGGCGACCGGCGTCAAAATGGCCCGTCCGGATATCGAAGTGATGGCCGCCGGCGGTGACGGTGACGGCTATTCCATCGGTGCCGGTCACTTCGTCCACGCCGTTCGCCGCAACGTCGATATGACCTACGTGGTCATGGACAACCGCATTTATGGCCTCACCAAAGGCCAGGCTTCGCCGACCTCGCGCTCGGATTTCGAGACCTCGACGACGCCCGAAGGGCCACAGCAGCCACCGGTCAACCCGCTTGCACTCGCACTCGCTTCCGGGGCGACCTTCATCGCTCAGTCGTTCGCGTCGGACGCGCTCCGTCACGCCGAAATCATCGAAGAGGCCATCGAACACGACGGCTTCGGCTTCGTCAACGTCTTCAGCCCGTGTGTCACGTTCAACGACGTGGACACCTACGACTACTTCCGTGACTCGCTGGTCGACCTCAAAGAGGACAGTCACGACCGTCACGACCTCGAGGCCGCCAAAGACGTCATCCTCGACAGCGACAAGGAGTACCAGGGCGTGATGTACCAGAACGAGAACTCGGTGCCGTACCACGAACAACACGGCGTCACCGAGAACATGGCCGAGATTCCCGACGGCGCACCCGAGAACGCTATGGACCTCGTCCGCGAGTTCTACTGACCAATCGTTTCGATTTTTCCTGACTCACCGTCGGCTCGAGTCATCGATCCCCGACTTCAGTCGTGGAGTTCCGCCTCGGATACGTGTGACTCTCATCGGAACGTAGTCCACTCGAGGCGTCCAGACACCGGTCACTCGTCCAGACGGTATCACTTCGAATTTTCCCCATCTCACCGTTGGGAACCGCGAGGCGGGACGGTTTGTGCCCGTTTTCCAATAGTGGTCAACTCCGTGTGGCGAATTTCGAACTTTTCACAATCACCGGCGGCATGTCTTCCCATCGTCTGGGAATCAAGGTCATTTATGATGGCTGTACGGTCCCTACGTCAACGTAGGTGAGCATATGAAATGGACAATCGTCGTCGGCGTCAAGCAAGTGCCCGACGCAGATGAGGTCGGTATCGACCCGGATACCGGTCGCCTGGACCGGGCAAATGCACCCGCCGTGATGAACCCGCCGGACAGAGACGCCCTCGAGGCGGCCCTCTCGATCAAAGACGCGGTCGACGCTCGCGTCGTCGCGATGACGATGGGGCCGCCGATGGCGACGCCGGTGCTCGAGGAAGCCGTCGCGATGGGCTGTGACGATGCCGTGCTCATCACTGACCGTGCCTTCGCCGGGAGTGACACGTGGCCGACCAGCCTGACGTTGGCGAGGGCGGCCGATTACCTCGGTGCCGACATCGTCATGGCTGGCGAGGAGACAACCGACTCCTCGACTGGCCAGGTGCCGCCGGGCATCGCCGCCCACAATGGCTGGGCACAACTGACGTACGTCGAAGACGTCGAAGCCCGACCGGAAACGAACCAACTCGTCGCCAGGCGCGACGTCGAGGGTGGGTACGAGCGCGTTGCCGCCGATCTGCCTGTCGTCGTCGCTGTCGCCTACGGCGAGTTCGAGCCACGGCCCGCGCCGTTGCACCGGAAACTGTACGCCGAAAACGATTTCGAGCCGGTGCAGTTGACTGCCGAGGATCTGGGAATCAAAGACGAGGTCGGCCTCGATGTTTCCCCAACCTCCGTTGGTGGCATGGAAACCGTCCAGCCAGTCGAACGGAAGAGCGAGGTCATCGATTCGGCTGACGATCTGGCCGACCAGATCCAGGAGGTGATGTTATGAGCGAGACACCAGCAGGGAGTGGTATCGATATCGACGACTACGAAGACGTCTGGGTGTTCATCGAGGAACACGCCGGCGAGGTCATGCCGGTCTCGTGGGAACTGCTCGAGGAAGGCAAGAAGCTCACGGACAAACTGGGACAGGACCTCGTGGCGCTGGTCATCGGCGAGGATGTCGATGACGTGGCTGAGGAGGCACTCGAGCTCGGTGCTGACCGCGTTCTCGTCGCCGACGATCCGGTGTTCGAGCCCTACCGGGCTGACCCCTACGGAGCGCAGTTCCGGGCGATGGTCGAAGACCGGAAACCGACCATCGTCCTCATCGGTGGCACCCACACCGGCCGTGACTTCGCCGGACGAGTCGCCGTTCCGGCTCACGCCGGGTTGACGGCCGACGTAACCGAAATCGATGTCGACGACGACGGCCTCTTGCAGGCCCGTCGGCCCGCCTTCGGCGGAGACATCCTCGCGACGATTCTCTGTGAGGACCACCGGCCACAGATGGCGACCATCCGACCCGGCGTCTTCGAAGCCGGCGAACGGGACGCGGACGTCGAAATCGATGACGATGTAATCACGTCTGTCGACGTCGTGGTCGACGAATCCGACACGCTCAGCGAAGTGCTCGAGCGCGAGGTCGGTGACACCGCGGATATCACCGAAGCGGAACGAATCGTTGCCGTCGGGGCTGGCGTCGAGGGTGACCTCGACCCGGCTGTCGAACTGGCGGAGGCACTCGGTGCCGACCTGGCAGCGAGTCGTGCCGCGGTCGACGAAGGCTGGATCGATGGCTCGAGGCAGGTCGGGCAGACGGGGAAAACCGTCCGACCCGAACTGTACGTCGCTATCGGTATCAGCGGTGCTATCCAGCACATCGAAGGGATGAACAAATCCGGAACGGTGATCGCGATCAACAACGATCCGAACGCGCCAATCTTCGAACACGCCGACTACGGCATCGTTGGCGACTTCGCCACCGTCTGCCCGGAGCTGACGGAGACGCTTCGTGAGCGCGACGGTATGGAGGTGAAAGCATGAGCGATAAATCTACACAGGCGGCTGGTGCGACACTCCTCGACGAGCGGGCTGGCGACGCCGCCCTCGAGGCACCGAACTACGACAACGACTTCGATGCCATCATCGTCGGGGCGGGCCTCGCCGGGAGCGCCGCGGCGCTGACGATGGCACAGCGCGGCCTCGAGCCATTGCTTATCGAGCGTGGCAAGTACCCGGGGGCGAAGAACGTCTTCGGCGGCGTGCTCTACACGCCGACGATCCGGGAGCTAACCGATCTGGATTCAGCACCATTCGAGCGCTACATCGGCGAGAAGCGCTTCAGTATGCTGAGCCACGACGACGAGACTGCTGTCTCGCTCAAACCCGGTGACTGGCACCGCGAACCCCACAACGACTCCTACACGGTATTCCGTGGGGACTTCGACGAATGGTTCGCCGAGCAGGCCGTCGAGGCGGGTGCGACCCTCGTCACCGAAACCACGGTTACGAACCTGGTCCGTGAAGGCGGCGGCATCGTCGGTGTCCAAACGGACCGGCCCGATGGTGAGATTCGCGCGCCGTACGTCGTCCTCGCCGAGGGCGGCAACTCGCTCGTGAGTGAGGGAGCAGACCTCAAGGCGAGAGAAGACCGTACAAACATCGCTGTCGCCGCGAAAGAAGTGCTCGAGTTCCCCGAGAACGACGAAGCTATCGAAGATCGGTTCCGGCTGGTTGGTGACGCCGGTGTCTCCTATCATTACTTCGGTGAAGGGGCCGTCGGCGAGGCCTACGGTGGCGGGTTCATCTACACGAACGACGACACGGTCAGTGTCGGTGTCGCTTACAGCCTCGACGACGCGGCGACCAAACGCCAGTCGCCCGAGGAGACGCTGAACCTGTTCAAGAGCCACCCGGCCGTCGCACCGTTGCTGAAAGACGCCCGAACCGTCGAGTACAGCGCGAAGACGATTCCCGAGGGCGGCGCCGAGACGATGCCCGATCTCGTCCACGACGGGGCGGTCATCGTCGGCGACGCTGCGGGCCTCGTCCTCAACAATGGCGTCCACCTCGAGGGGACGAACATGGCCGTCGAAAGCGGCTACTACGCCGGCGACGCAATCGCCGAGGCCGCAGAAAACGGGAAGACGGGGGCGTCCGCGCTCCAGTCGTACCCCGAGCGCCTCGAGAACTCGTACGTGGTGCAAAATCTCGAGCGCTACGCGTGGCTCACCGAGCGCGTCGAAGAGGACCGTGATCTGCTGTTCGAACAGCTACCGCGGGCGATTGCGGACGCGAGCACCGAGTACTTCCGGATGGACCGCTCCCCGAAAGCGACCCACGCGAAAGCCGCCAAACAGCGGATATTCGAGACGCTGGGTGGCTGGAAAGGCGCAACGAAACTGGCCCTGCGATACCGTAAACTGGTGAGATAACAATGAGTGCAACCCCACAGGTTCCGACGATGCAAAACGACTCGATGGAAGACCGACTGTACACGGTGTCCTACGACGACCCCGGTGAGTCCCACCTCGACGTGAAGGTCCCGGACATCTGTACGGACTCGTGTGAAACGAGTGATTGTATGGCGGTCTGCCCTGCCGACGTCTGGCGTCGGGAGGATACCGACGATCTGCCGACCATCGCCTACGAGAACTGTCTCGAGTGCTCGAGTTGCCGGTTTGCCTGCCCGTACGACAACGTCAGCTGGGAGTATCCGACGACGGGGTCGGGTGTCACGTACAAGCGTGGATAGCGCAAGCGAACGTGGCGCCGTTCGGCTGTGCTCGTTTCTGTTCTAATTGGGTTGGGTCGTTACTGGGATGCGACGGAATTAATCCCACTCTGGACCCAATACCAAGAGATTATCGGGAAGAAAAGGAACAAGAGGAAAACGGGTATTGCACCCTGCTCCGTAACAGCCTCGCCCGCGTTGGAAATCTGCCAGAATGCGATAATGTTCACGACTGGAATGACTGCCAAGATTGGGGTTAGGCTCTGGTCTGTTCCCTGATCGAGGGTGTTTGCCGTTTTGTACGTCCAGTAAATCGTATACAGGCCAAGTGTGATTATCGCGAGGAGGGCCTGCATCCCGAGCGACCCTTCTTTGAATGCCGATCTGTCCGTAACTTGTGGTGTTGCAGACATGCAAGTCGTACATTAAACTCAAGCCTTATGTAATTACGTGAATTTTTAACCGCTGACAGAACAAGCGAATCCCTTCGAGGTCGAACCCTGGGCCAGTTAACAACGGCAGAGTTCCGAACAAATAGTCCGTTCACCTCTGTTCCCGTTCAGTGGGAATCATCTGCGATATACATGACTGTGTGAACCGTAGGCACGGACGAGGGCTCCGACCATGACCGACACACTCACTTCCCGGCCTGGCACAACTCGTATCGGCTCCATCGAATCAGCAGCCGTTGCGGCATACGACGCACTCGAGGCGGAGGGCTGCACCGACATCGAAACCTCGCTTCCACACCAGACTCGAGGCACCTGGATCGTTCCGGCGACGACCGATGACGGTCGCTACCACGTTCACATCGACCCGAAAACTGGCTCGACGCGAGTCAGTAAGCGCCGAGAGTAACTTCGGAGCGAGATTTCGGGGGTCTCGAGTAGCTCGACGAGAGCAACGTGGCGACGACTTCTTCCGTAACTTGTATGTAGCGACTGGATTTCAGCGGTCGTCTTCTCGAGTCCATCCTGCCTCGAGCCCCCTCACAACCCGTCGTCGATACCTTCGTCAGTGTTCGCCTCCGGAATGCCGCGGTCGCCTTCCGGTGGATGCTCGACGGACTCCATCAGGTCTTCGATGAGAACCCCTTCGTCGGCGAGTTGTCTCGGGAACCCTCCGAATACGATGATAACGTCATCCCGGTGGGTGAACGTGGTGATCCAGAGGAGCAACTCGATGGGCTCACCCTGTATTCTCGTCTCGGAAATGAACTCCTCGATGATCCGCGCCTCACCAAGCATCGGGAGCGAAAATGAGTCGCCAGTCGGTTGTGGCTGGGCGATGTCGTCGAACTCCGAATCGACTTCGTCGCCAAACTCCTCGAGCAGTTCTCGCGGGGTCATATCGGCGAAGGGATTGATCGGTGAGCCGGCGACTTCGATTTTGGGCATGGAGAGGCACGCGAAGATAGCTGCTTCCTGACTCTGGCCCTGAATCGTGACGTCGTTCGTGTAGGTCCCAGACCACGCGGCGGCACCGATATCGCGCTCGCCGATCGTCTCGCCGATTCCTAGCCAGCCCTGATCGCTCAGTTCGTAGCCCGTCCGTTCGAGGGCCGGTTCCGACGGCAAAATCGGCTCGGCGATGTACTCGAGTGATTCGTCGCCCAGCACGAAGCCGATGCAGCCAGCAGTCGCCGACACCAGTCCGGTACACCCGGCGGCGAGTGCTGTTCTCCGATCCATCATTGTCGGGTACATATCAGACCGGGAGTAAATGTGTTCCGGCTGGCACTCGAGTGTCCGTTTTCGCTCGAGTGGCCTCTCAGATCACAGAAATGCAAGGAGGAAGCCCACGACTTCAGTCGTGTGTCGATGACACGATCGGCTGGGCCTGCTCGTATACAGTCCCGGGGCCTGTCAGCCAGGTTCGTGGTCTATAGGCGGTGCAGGACGAGAACCCCGACCCTTGAGGTCGGGGTTGTTGACTGAACAGGTCTTGATCTTGCACTCTTCGCCGGCACGTATCAACAGTTATCGGGGTGGCCCACGCGCATATGGATATGGCGGAGTTTTCCACCCGTGTCGAGGCGGTATCGATCAGCGGCATCCGCGAAGTGTTCGAAGCGGCCGGCGACGATGCGATCAACCTCGGCATCGGACAACCTGACTTTCCGACGCCCGATCACGCCCGACAGGCTGCCATCGACGCCATCCAGTCGGGAGACACCGACGCCTACACCTCCAACAAAGGCATTCTCCCGCTCCGGGAGGCTATCTCGAGCGCGTACGACCGCAACTACGGCATCGACGTCGACCCGAACGACGCTATCGTGACTGCAGGGGGCAGCGAAGCGCTTCACCTGGCGCTCGAGGCACACGTCGACCCCGGTCAGGAAGTCATCTTCCCGGATCCCGGATTCGTCGCGTACGATGCCCTGACGAAACTGGCTGGCGGGACCCCCAAACCGGTCGACCTTCGAGCGGACCTGACACTCGACCCCGCTGCCGTCGAGGCGGCGATCACCGACGAGACGGCCGCCTTCGTGATCAACAGCCCCGGGAACCCCACGGGTGCCGTCCAGAGTGAGGCCGACATTCGCGAGTTTGCTCGGATTGCCGACGAACACGACGTCCTCTGTATCTCCGATGAGGTGTACGAACACATCGTCTTCGAGGGCGAACACCACTCGCCGCTCGCGTACGCGAACACGGACAACGTGGTCGTCGTGAGCGCCTGCTCGAAAACGTACTCGATGACCGGCTGGCGGCTGGGCTGGGTCATCGGCTCGAATCGACGCATCGAACGCATGCTTCGGGTCCACCAGTACTGTCAGGCCTGTGCCTCCGCCCCGGCCCAGTACGCCGCCGAAGCCGCGCTCTCGGGTCCACAGGATTGTGTCACAGAGATGCGTGAGTCCTTTCAGGAGCGCCGCGACGTCGTCCTCGACGGCCTCGAGGATGCGGGTCTCGAAGTACCGACCCCCCAGGGCGCGTTCTACGCGATGCCGAAGGTACCCGAGGGCTGGTGTGACGAAGTCCTCTCTCGAGGCGTCGTCGTCGTTCCCGGAGAGGCCTTCGGCGCGAACGGCGAGGGCTACGCCCGCCTCTCGTATGCGACAGGCATGGAGGACCTGAAAGACGCGCTCGAGATTATGCACGCGGCCACGGACGCGGTTCGGTAAGTCGGTTTCCAGTTGGGTACGAAGGTCGGTTTCCAGTTGAGTATGACCGATTTCAGGACAGTCGTCGGACGGTCTCGAGTGCGTTCGTTCGTCCGGCACCGAACTCGTCGTCGCTTCTCCCGTTTGCTCCTTGCCCACCGTGGGCAATGGCGTTGGTCACCTGGCGGGCGTTTGTCGTTGGCTCGAGTTCGCGAACCAGTGCGACGAGTCCGGCGACCTGTGGGGCGGCCATCGAAGTGCCGGCTTTCCAGCCGTAGCCGCCGTCGTCCAGTGGAATCGTCGAGAAGACGAGATTCAGCGGGAACGGCCACTCGACCTCAGCCGGGTCTTCGCTGAGGGTTTTTGCTTCCGTTTCGTATCCGCCACCCGGTGCACCGACGGTGACCTCGTTCGTGCCGTAGTTCGAGTAGAACGCTCGCTCGTCGTTGGGTGCACTTGCGCTCACCGAGACGACGCCGGCGAGGCTGTTCGGGAGCGTGAACAGGCCGCCCTGTTGAAGGCTGGTATCCGAGTTGCCTGCCGAACCGACGAGTACCGTCCCTTCCTTCGTTACGCCGTTCGCGACGGATTCCATGAACCGTCGATACTGGGCTGCGTTCTCCTGTGGCGGTATGGGTGGCGTCCCGAGGCTCATGTTTGCCGCGTCGGCACCGACCGAAGCCGCGTACTCCATGCCGAGGAGGACGTCACCGAATGCTGCTCCCCCGTCGTCGTCGAAGATGCGAACGGAAAGGAGGGTCGCGTCAGGAGCGGTGCCGAGCATGCCGAGTGTACCGTTCCCGGCTACGGTCCCGGCCACGTGTGTGCCGTGGTCGCCCACATCGCCGGTGTGTTCACCGAAGTCGCCGTCGATAATCGAGACGCTCGCGTCGGTGTCGACCGTGAGATCCGGGTGGGTGTCGTCGATTCCGGTATCGATGACGGCGATTTGCCGACCAGTCCCGGTCGCATACTCGTGGGCCTCTTTTACCTCCTGTATCTGTTTATCCCAGAGATACTCGTCGTAGAAGTCGTCGTCCATCGCGACGTCGACATCCGCCGTCACTGCCGGGGACTCGAGTTCGAACTCGAAGTCGTACGCGGCGGTTTTGACGCCACGAACGGCCGCTATGTCCTCCGGTGTTCCGTCACCCGAGAGGAGAACGATGTCGCCACCGGCCAGTGAGGAGTGTACAGTGTAGCCTGCTCGCTCGAGTCGTTCTGTTCCTCGGTTTGTGACCCGTGCAATAAATCTGGTACTGCCGTTTGCCGCACTTGCGAGGCCCGAAAAGGCCAGCGTTGCACCCATCGCACCGATACCCTGTAAAACGGATCGTCGATTGTAACTCATGTGAATGTCTCCCATTTCGGGACAGTACGCTCTCCAATACAGTCGATGAAGTAGGTAGCGACGAGCGGCAATTCGTGTGAAACGACATCACCTTAATATAGGTGTGTGTTTCCCGAAACGTACCAGTGTCAAAACTCAATCTTCCTCGAGAATCGAGTGACACAAGACCAGTGCAGCCTCGAGGTGTTCGTCCGCCTTATCGTTTCCAGTTGTATCGGCTTCCTCGAGTAAGTGTTTGGCCTGACTAACTCGCTTTTTTGTAGTCGCTTCATCGAGCGGATTCATAGCCGCATCTCGGACGACGGCTTCTGCCTCGCCAAGCCAGCGGTTCGTTCGGTGGTCGATCGGCAATTCGGCCGTTGCTTCGAGTCGCTCGTGAAGCAGGGTGACGCGGTCCTCGAGTGCGGTGTCGGAATCGTCTTTGTCCATCGTAACGGCTATTCGTTCGCTATTCGCCTGGCCTTTTGGGTGGCCCAATCCGCTCGGTACGTGATGTGAGCGGTTCCTGGATGGGCTTGCCCTCGCCTTCACAATTATGTCACGTGAGAGCATAGTACGCTCCATGTCCCTCGTGAGAGACGCCAGTGGCTTCGAGGCGGCCGCTCGAGCCTACTGGTCGCAGGTGCATCCGGTGTTTATGTTGCCGCCGCTTGCAGCCTCACTATTCGGGGCTATTCTGGCTCGTGGGGCCGACCCAGGCGTCGCCACCATCCACGTCCTGGCGATGTTTGCGGCGGTCTACACGGCACACGTCAAGGACGGCTACATCGATTTCCACGTTCGGGGTGAAGACGACGATCATCCGCTCACTGTGGCTGGTTGTCGGCTCGGGCTCACTGCCTCGTCGGCTCTGTTCGCCGTTTGCTGTGTATTACTGTGGCTGGCTGTCGGCCCGATTGCGGTCGCACTCACCGTCCCTGCCTGGATAATCGCGTACTTTCACGCCCCGCAACTGGACATGCACCCGATTTCGGCCACGATGGGCTATCCAGCGGGCATCGCGCTGAGTATCCTGGGTGGCTACTACGTGCAAGCGACGTCACTGGCACCAGTCCCTATCGCGTTCGCCATCGTCTTTCTCGTATTACTCTCCGGTATCAAAGTCATCGACGACACCAAAGACTACGACTACGACCGCTCGATTCGAAAACGGACGGTCGCCGTGGTCGTCGGCCCCGCTCGAGCGTATACGCTCGCGTACGGGCTGATGGCGACTGGGATGGCGATTGTCGTCCTCATGGTCGCGCTGGGTTTCTTTCCACCAGGGGCGCTGCTCGCTATCGCGGCCTTCGGTCTCGTCGCCGCTATCGCTCGCCGTGGGGACGCTGCGCTCGCGACGATGTTACTCATACGTGGCTCGTACGTGTTCCTGGCCGTGCTCGTGGCGGCCGTGTGGTTCGAGCCGCTCGAGGCCCTGTTATCGCTCCTGTAACCTTCTCCATCACTCGAGGGCGTCGGCCACATCTGGACTCACGTGCCCGGTGTGGTAATAAACGCCGACAACCAACACGAGACCAGCTCCGAGTGCGATTGCTGCACTGACCGTGTACATAATCGGGAAGCCGATGATGCCGACCAGCGGCAACGAGACGAGGGGGCCGAGGCCCCCACCGACGTCACCGAGAACGTTGTTCGTCCCCATCGCTCGTCCCATACGGTCCTCGGGCGTCAGGTCTGCCAGCAGCGCCGTGAGGGGGCCACTGACCCCACCCTGGCCAGCACCGATGAGTGCACAGCCAACGACGACGGTCACGAAGGAACCCGCCAGCGCGAGCACGACGAACCCGAGACAGTTGATGAGCAGAAAGCCGACGAGGACGGGCACTCGAGCGCCGACGGAATCGCTCACGACACCACCCGATATCGTGAACACAGCGCCCATCAGGACGGTGATAGCCATCAACAATCCGGAGGTGCCCTGCTCGCCGTACTCGATGCCGTAACCGAACACTGCCGTCGAAATGGTGAGCGATGCGTCGCCGAGATACAGCACGAGGGTCGAAAACAGGACGCCCACGTAGGCGAAGTAGAGGCCGAAGTTGACCAGGCCCACAGTGATCGCCGGAATCGTAATCTCGAGGTCCCAGGGTTTGACCGAACTGTCGTGTCCCTCGACGTGGGTTTCCGGAACCACGAGATAGGCGATGACGCTCGCCAGGGCGGCGAATCCGGCGGCCAAGATGAACGCCGCCGAGTTGCTGTACAGTTCGCTGACGATCCCGCCGAGGACCAACCCAGCGGGGAACCCGAACGTAATACCCGCACGAACGACGCCCATGCTCGTCCCGCGGGAGTCTGCCTCGCTCACGTCTGCCGTGATCGTGTATGCCGTCGCGAACACGAGCGCACTGCCAAGCCCCCAGAGGATTCGCGCCACCATGAACCACACCTCCGGTGACGGCGAGACGAACCCGACGAGCGTCCCGAGGACGGTGTCCGGTCTCGAGGCGTAGATTGCCAACACGTAACCGAACGTGGCGACGCCTTCGATGGCCAGACCGACGACGAACGGCTTTCGCGTCCCAATCCGGTCGATGAGTACCCCTGCAGGCGCGTTTGCCACCAGCCGCGTCCACCGATTCGCGGATAAAATGAGGCCGACGACGAACGCCGAAATGCCGAGGACTTCCCCCAGGTTCGGCAGGATGGGAAAGACGACGCCACCGCCGAACCCGACGAAGAACGTACTCGCGACGACGGCGACAACGATGTTTCGGCTACTCGGCGAATCACTCGAATCGGACACGGGTATCAGTGCTGTTTCGTTTCGATACACTCGAGTTTCTCGAGTGAGGGTTTGATTCTTGCGAAGACGGCGAAGGGCGTGTCAGGTGCGACGACGTTTACTCGTCGCTGGTAGTGGCGCTGCTCTCGATCCTGTGGCGATCTGGAGCGTCAAACCCGAAAAACGAGGCGTTAGAACGTGTCGAGTTCGCCGTCGATCACGCGCTGGGTAATCTCGGTGACGTTCCCGAGGCCATCGTCGACGATTGCCTCGATGTCACCCCGGACGTCCTCGAGGGCGACGTCTTCTTCGAGCACGACGTGTACGTCAGCGACGTGGGGCTGATCGATTGGGCGACCGATCTGGCTCAGCAAACGGACGCGCAGGTCGCGGATTCCATCGACTTCGCCTACGACGTTCTCGGCGATGTCGGTCGAGAGCAGGTTGTAGATTTTACCGATGTGGTTGACCGGGTTTTTCCCGCTGGTGGCTTCCATCGACATCGATCGATTCGGCGTGATGAGGCCGTTGGCACGGTTGCCTCGACCAACGGAGCCATCGTCACCCTGTTCGGCCGAGGTGCCCGTGACGGTGAGGTAGATCGAACCGGATTCGACATCGTCGGCCGTATTGACGTAGACGGAAACGTCCCGGTCGGTGTACTCGTTGGCGACGTCGGCGACGAAGTCGCTGACGTCCTCGACGGTTGTGACGTAGTCGTCGATGTCGTCGATGTGTGCGTCGACCATCGCGGCAGCGACGGTCACGTCGATTTTGTCGCCTTCGCGTTTGCCCATGATTTTGACGTCGGTGCCGAGTGCTGGGTTCTCGGCAGCAAACTCCTCGTTGAGCCGTCGTTCCGCGTTGTAGACGATCTGTTCGGTTTCTGAGAGTGGAGCGTGACCAACGCCGAAACTCGTGTCGTTGGCCATCGGAACGTGCACCTCGTCTTCGCCGAAGACGTCTTGCAGGTCGCCGCTGCCCTCGCCAAGCTTCACGTCGACGACGATGTCCTCGCCGAAGACCAGTTGGGGCAGTTCGGACTCGAGGTATTCTCGCGCGGCTGAGAGGGCGATTCGTTCGGTTGGTATCGTCTGCCCCTCGTAGTGTTTGGTCGCCCGGCCGACGATGAGAAGATAGATCGGATCGACGACTTCGCCGCCGCCGAAAGCTGGTGCGGCTTCGCCGGCAACCAACTGTGTCTCGTCTGTATTGAAGTGGAGCACCTTGCCAACGCGTTCGAGGTACTCGCGGGCGAGCGCCCCAGCGACGCTTTCGGCAATGCCGTCACAGATCGAATCGGGATGGCCGATTCCCTTTCGTTCGACGATTTCGACCTCCTGGTCCTCGACTGCACGGCGGTCGATCGGTTCGACCCTGATGTTCCGTTCGCTCATTACTCTCCGTTCTGCCGGGTTGGTTCTATAACTTGCGAAAAGTTTGCCAGACAGAAAGATACCCTCGAGTTATACGCCGGCACTGGCGACCTCCGTACTGTCTACTCGAGCAACAGTTCCAGATACGAGGTTCGCAGTTGGGTTTCGGGGTCGAGGTCGAGGCGCTCGAGGACCCGTTTAGCCCCCATCCGGACGGATTCAATCTCCTCCATACTCTCGGTCTCTGCCTCGATTTCGACGTACTCACCAACGTCATCGACGGCATCCAGCGTGACAGTGTAGCCCTCAAGCGCGTAGCGTTCACGTTCTTTGTAAACGGTTGCAACCGGTTCGAACCCGAGTGCACACAACACGTCGTCCATCGTTTCCCCGTCCTCGACGCCGGTTTCGTGTTCCGCACGGGTTTTCGACTCGTTGTCGAGCAGCGGCCCCTTGTAGGTTACTCGGCTTTCAGCCGTCTCATCGGTCAGTTCACGGCGAATCCGAAGCGCTTCGTCGGTCTCCGAAAACGAACGGTGGGGCGCGTCGTAGTAGGTATCTTCCTGTGTGACTGTCCCCTGTTTCGTCGCCCCTTCCACCTCGAGCTGACGACGGACGGTCTCGAGGACGGCTTCGACTTTGAGTTCGACCTCGTACATGTGTGGTGGTTGGGTTGGGCTGGGTAAAGGGGTTCGTGGAACTGGTGGGGGCTCACTTTCAGCGCATCTCTCAGACAAAAACGTCGACCTTAAATGCAGACGGCGGGTCGTACCACATATGACTGAGGATCAAGAGGCCGAACTCGAATCCGAATCAGCGACCGATGACGTCGAGGAGGACGTCGAACAGGAAGAGTCCGAGGAGGAGCCAAGCGGGCTCCAGGCTGGCGAATTCGTCAAAATTGCCTACACCGCCCGGACGGTCGAGGGCGACCAGCTAGTCGACACGACCGACCCCGAGGTCGCCGAAGAGGAAGGCGTCGACACGGAGGAACGCGAATTCGGACCGCGAACCATCGTCCTCGGCGAAGGCCACATCTTCGATGACGTCGAAGACGCCGTTATCGGTGGCGAGGTCGGCGACGAGGGTGACGTAACCGTTCCCGCGGAAGACGCTTTCGGCGAGTACGACAACGACGCCGTCGAAACCATCAGTGCCGACAAAATCGACGAGGACGACCGCTACCCCGGTGCACACGTCCACATCGATGGCCGCCACGGCTACATCAGCACAATCGTCGGCGGTCGCGCACGCGTCGACTTCAATCACCCCCTCGCGGGTGAGGACGTCGAGTACAACTACGAAGTGCTCGAGGTCGTCGACGACCGCGCACAGCAGGCGGCCGGCCTGTTCGAGATGTACCTCGACGTCGAACCCGAACTTCACATCGAGACCGACGAGGTTGAAGAGGAGGTTCTCGTCGAATCTGAGGACGACGAAGCGGACGAGGATGCCGAACCCGAATACGAGACCGAAGTCGTCGAGAAAGAGACGCTGTACGTCGAATCGACGCCACAGCTGACGATGAACCAGCAGTGGATGTTCTCGAAACAGCAGATCGCTCAAGACGTCATCGACAAGGTCGGCGTCGACCGCGTCATCGTTCAGGAGGTCATCGACGGTATGGGCGGTATGGGTATGCCCGGTATGATGGGCGGCATGGGCGGTATGGGCGGCGGCGAAGCCGACCTCGAGGCCGCACTCGAGGATGCCGACGTCGACGCCGACGAAATCGTCGACGAACTCGAGGCAGAAGCCGACGACGAGTAGAAAGCCCGTCACCGTTTTCCGATCCGTTTTCGACCCGATAGCCTGTACCAGCGCTGTTTGTATAGTAGCAATTGAAACGATTTACACACCTATCGCGATGCAGTCTTGCGAGAGGGTGTGCATTGACTTTCAATAGCTACTATAGCTTACTGGCACAGTAGCTTCACTACCAGACCGTATCACGGATGTGTGACGGTCCGAACCACACCGTTCACAGTGACGACAGACCAACGCTGTTCGACGTTACGGTAGCGTGCCGACGAGCTTTTCGGCGTTGGTGTCGGCTCCTGTCGTTTCCTCACGGAGCCACTCGAGGAGCGTCTCGATGAGTTGTTCGCGTGCGAGTTCGTCACTGATAGTCGGGGAGGTATCGCCGCGCTGGTCGCCGTAGGCACCGAACTGGGCGTGATTCATCCCGTCTATTTCGACGACGATAGCGGCGTCCCCAAGGAGGTGACGGTTAGCTCGCTCGGTGTCCCGGTCGATGACGCCGTCAGCCGTCCCCTGTATCGAGAGGACCGCGAGGTTCGTGCCACGGAGGTCGTCACTCTCGTCACAGTACGACGCCAGGTGGACGACGCCGTCGATCCGCTGGTCGTTTCGGGCCGCGTAGCGACAGGCCATCGCCCCGCCCAGCGAGTGGCCGCCGACGTACCACTGATCGATTCCGTCGTGACGGTCCATGACGTCGTCTGCGGCGCTCGAGTCCAGAATAGCCAGGTTCAGCGGCATCTCGGGGATCATCACGACCACGTCCTCGTTTGCGACCACGGGTGCAAGCGTCCAGAGGTAGCTATCGGGATGGACGCGAGCGCCGGGATAGACGATCAACCCGACGGTCTCGTCGGTTATTTCGCCGCCCTGGAGGACGTACGTTCCGTCTTCGACCTCGAGGAAAACGTCGTCTCGGTCCTCGATCGCTGCGAGGCGATCACTGTCCCCTCGATAGGGGTTCTCGAGGTAGATCACGACGCCGACAGCGACGACGGCGAATACGACGAGCAGGGCCAGTAGAATCGCTTTCCAGCGCCGGCGAACCCGGCGGGCAACGGCTCGGACCCGATTTCGAAGCCGTTCCTGGCGCGAGGTATCGGTCACGTTCGTGTTCAGGCGATGTCCCGACTCGTGTCGATTTCGACTCGCTCGGAAAGTTGGAGTTTAATCGACTCGACGGGTGCCCCACCGCCCCGGAATTTCGGTATCGTGAGGTGGTTTTCGATCTCCGTCCCGCCGAGATCGGTCTGTAAGTCGAACACCGCGTCAGCGGCGTGTTCGGTCGTCGGACGGTTCGACGGCGGATTGGGTCGTTTGAGACAGTGGAGGACGGCGACGGAGCCGGTCTCGAGCATGTGTGTTTTCAGCCCGTTGAGAAACTCGAGATAGTCGTCCTGGTCGGATTCCTCGAGGACGTCCATCGTGTCGATAATGAGATTCGCACCGTCGGGTAAGGCACTGATGAGTCGGTTGGCTTCCTCGAGCGGGTCGCCCTCGTTGATGTGGCGGACCGTCGGGCTCCCGACGCGGGACATCGATGATTCGATGGCGTGTCGGACGACGTCGTCGGTTCGTTCGGTCGTTAGATACAGCGTGCCACGGGCGGCCGTCAGTTCGTACAGTAACAGTTCGGACTGGCTCGCCGGTTTGGCGGTGTAGGCAACCACACAGCCTGGCGGGAGCCCACCATCCAGTTTCCGGTCCAGCACGTCGATTCCCGTTTCCAACCGGCCAGCCATACGATCACCCGTATTTTCTCACAGTGACCGGATAACTCTTTGGCCCGATTGCAGTCGTTGTATTTCACCGTTGTCACGAACGCCGCTGCCTCGAGCGCAAACTCCCATGATTTAAGCAACACCGGAACCGTCCCTCGAGTGCGCAATGAAACTTCATGAGTACCAGGCGAAGCAGGTGTTCGCTGACGCCGGGATTCCGACGCCAGCGTCACAGCTCGCCTCGGATGTCGACGGCGTCGTGGCCGCGGCCGAGGAGATCGGGTATCCGGTCGCGATCAAAGCACAGGTCCAGGTCGGCGGTCGGGGGAAAGCCGGCGGGATCAAACTCGTCGACGACGAGGCGGAAGCCCGCGAGGCGGCAGACGCTATTCTCGGGATGGACCTCAAAGGCTACCACGTCGACCGCGTGCTGGTCGAGGAAGCCGTCGACTTCACGAACGAACTGTACGTCGGCGTGACGATGGACCGCGGCGCGGGCAAACCCGTCGCGATGGTGTCGACGAAAGGCGGTGTCGACATCGAGGCCGTCGCAGAGGAAACGCCGGAGGCCATCGCTTCCGAACACATCGATCCCGCGTTCGGGATGCACCCCTACCAGGCCCGCAAGGCCGTCTACGATGCGGGTGTCGACCGCGAACTCGCGCGTGACGTCTCGAGCGTCCTGACCACGCTGTATCAGCTCTGGGACGACCGCGACGGCGCGGACGCCGAGATCAACCCGCTGATGGTCACGAGCGACGACGAGGTCATCGCGGCCGACGCCGTGATGAACATCGACGAAGACGCCCTATTCCGCCAGCCGGAGCTCTCGGCAATGGAAGAGGAGGCCGCGTCGGGTGACGAACTCGAGCAAAAGGCAGACGAATACAGCTTCGACTACGTCCGTCTCGAGGGCAACGTCGGGATCATCGGCAACGGTGCCGGCCTCGTGATGACGACGCTCGATCTCGTCGATCACTACGGCGGCGAGCCAGCCAACTTCCTCGACGTCGGTGGTGGCGCGAAAGCCGCCCGTATCGCCAACGCGCTGGATATGGTGTTCTCCGATGAGAACGTCGACAGCGTCGTCTTCAACATCTTCGGCGGGATTACCCGTGGCGACGAGGTCGCGAAAGGGATCAACGAAGCCCTCGAGCAGTTCGACGAGATTCCGAAACCGGTCGTCGTTCGACTCGCCGGAACCAACTGGGAGGAAGGCATGGAGATTCTGAACGAAGACCTCGTGACGGTCGAACAGACCCTCGAGGATGCAGTCCAGCGTGCCGTCGAGTACGCTGATGAGGTGAACCAATGAGTGTACTAGTCGATGACGACACCCGCGTCGTGGTACAGGGAATTACTGGTGGCGAGGGCAAGTTCCACGCCGGCCAGATGATCGAGTACGGCACGAACGTCGTCGCCGGTGCGGTTCCCGGCAAAGGCGGCCAGGAAGTCCACGGCGTCCCCGTCTACGACACGGTTCACGAAGCCGTCGAGGAAGAAGACGCCGACGCCTCGGTCGTGTTCGTGCCACCTGCGTTCGCAGGTGATGCGATGTTCGAAGCGTTGGATACGGAACTCGACCTCGTCGTCGCGATTACCGAAGGCGTCCCGACCCAGGATATGGCTCGGGTCAACCGCCGACTGAGCGAGACCGATACCTACCTCATCGGACCGAACTGTCCCGGTCTGATCACGCCCGGTGAAGCCAAACTCGGCATTCTGCCGGGGAACATCTTTGCCTCGGGTGACGTTGGACTCGTCTCGCGCTCGGGAACGCTGACCTACCAGGTCGTCGACAACCTCACCAAACGCGGTATCGGCCAGACTACCGCCATCGGTATCGGCGGCGACCCGATTATCGGAACCAGCTTCATCGACGCCCTCGAGTTGTTCGAGAACGACCCGGACACGAAGGCCATCGCCATGTGTGGTGAGATCGGCGGCGAAGACGAGGAGGAGGCCGCAGCCTACATCGACGAGCACGTCGATACGCCCGTCGCCGGCTTCATCGCTGGCCGCACTGCACCCCCAGGAAAACGGATGGGTCACGCCGGGGCCATCGTTTCTGGCTCGGGTACCGGTACCGCTGAGAGCAAGATCAACGCCCTCAACGACGCGGGCGTTCCCGTCGGCGACACGCCCGAAGAGGTCGCTGACCACATCGAGAGCTTCCTGTAACTGGGAGAGTCGACTCGAAGCGTCTCCCTCTCGCTCGAGTGCGTTTTTTCTGCACTGTCAATGAGCTTCGGGTCTGCTCGAGTGGTGCCTGCCTCGAAGCTGCCGCCTCGTTCGGGTCAGGACGAATCACCGGGCTGCTGACCTATGCCGTGAGCAGCGACCGAAGCGTCGACTCCTGTTGCATTCCGACGAGTTGCTGTGCTGGCTCTCCGTTCTCGAACAGAATTAGCGTTGGAAGCCCCCGAACGCCGTACTGCTGGGCGAGTTGTGGGAGTGCCTCCGTATCGACTTTCGCAATCGTCCCCGGTGTCTCAGCGGCCAGTCGGTCCAGCACCGGCGCGAGCATCTGACACGGGCCACACCAGTCGGCGTAGAAATCGACCAGCACCCGCGAGTGGGTCTCGAGCACGTCACCGAAGTGGTCCGGGCCAGTGATCCCGATTGGCTCGTCCGGGCTTTCGGTCGCGCTTTCATCCCCGGAACCGACCGACTTGCCGCCGGTTCCCTCGACGCGGTCGCGTAGCTCCTGACGCTTTTGCTCTCGAATACGCTCGAGTTCTTCGTCTCCAGCCATATCGAATCGTTCGAAATCGACGGCAAAATCGCTTTCGCCCACACTCATGGTTCGTCTGGGACCATGCTCTCCTTCGAGGCTCGAGCGTCAGGTGACGAGTTTACTTACTATGAAAACAATATCGAATTGGTACAAAAAATAACGTGAAAGCAGCGATCAGAACGGAAGCTTCGACCGAATCCAGGCGAAAAAACCGCCTGATCCCTCGTCGTCTTCGGCAGGGACCATCTCGGTATCATCTTTTTCTACGTCTGAAAGCACGATTTCGCCGCCCGTTTCGTCCCCGTCCTCGAGTGTCTCCGGTGTCGCCGTGTCCTCCGCCGATTCCTCGAACCCAGTATCGTCGAGGCTCGCTTCGCTCTCGTCTGCAGCGTCATCTTTCGTGTCCGCAGCCGTTGTATGCTCTCGCTCGTCGACCGACGACTCGAGTGAATACTCACGCCGTCCTCCCAGGTCCTCTGCCGCCGACTCCGAATTTTGGGTCTCGGGTTCCGAAGTTGGGGTCCCGGGTTCCGAAGGTGGGGCCTTGGATTCTGCAGTCGAGGCCTCGGGTTCTGCGGGCGATACCTCGGATTCCTTCGGAGAAGTCCGCGTGGCCTCCGTCTCGAGGTCCTCGTTTCGAGGCTCCACCTCCTCGTCCTGGTCCGTGCGGTCTGTGACCTTTGGTGCACCTTCTCGGTCGGTCACTGTGTGGCCGTCTGTGGTTTCGCCTTCGGTTGGCTTCGTACCGGCTGGAGCGTGGCCGTCCGTACTAGCAGCCGACTCGGCTCCATCGGCGTCGTCGCCGCTCTCGGTCAGGCCTGGCATCGCGTCGGTCGACTCACTCGAATCCGTCGAGTCGCCGCTATCGACCCAGAGGAACTCCTCACCTTTCGTTCGGCCCGTCAGGAGAAGATTGTCGAGTGCGCCTTCGTCGACGAGGTCGTCGTCGATTTCTTCGTCCTCGACGACCGGTTCGTCTGCGCTCGCGATGATGTCTTCCGGACTTGCTTCCTCGAGGACGGACTCGGCTCCGTCGTTCGCTGATACTTCGTCGCGCAGTTGGTTGAATACGTCGGCAGCGGTTAGATCTTCGATTTCTTCGTCGTCTTTTGGATCGTCCTCCTGCCGATCGATCTGTTCCCCCTCGAGCGACTCGTCTTCGATGTCGCCGAACAATTCCTCCATGCTCGGCCCGGAATCGAAGCCCCCCTCGCCCGAATTTTTATCGATCGAACTATCGGTCATGCTTACTTCTTTAGGATTAGATTATCACACACCATTAAGTTTTGGAGTGTTAAATCATCGGTCTGGCCGTGGAATTCCTTCGAGGTCCTCCCGCGTGGGCAATCCCGGAATAACCTCTCGAGCGGTGACACAGTGGGCCCCGGTTCGACACCCAAACCGAGTTGCTGCGGTGACGTCGAGGCCAGCCGTCAGCGCCACCGCAAAACCGGCGTTGAACGCGTCCCCGGCACCTGTGGTATCGACCACGTCGACGACGGGCGCCGGAATGCGCTCGAGGTCGTCCTCGGTGATAATCAGGGCTCCGTCTTCGCCGACCGTCATGACCACGCAGCCGACACCCAACTCGAGCAGTTCGTGACCGACGGTTTCGTTCGGGACATCCGCGTCCGGTTCGTGACCAGCCAGCAGTCGCGCTTCGGTCACATTTGGCGTCAGGTAGTCGACCGACTCGAGGATTGTGGCCGGGAGTTCTCTGGCAGGGGCGGGATTTAGTACGGTCGGAACGCCCGCGTCCGAAGCGAGTTCGACGGCTCGTCCGACGGCCTCGTCACCAATCTCGAGTTGGCAAAGCACCACGTCGGCGTTCCGAATTTGTTCGTGGGCATCGGCAACGTGATCGGCATGGAGTTCGGCGTTCGCCCCCGGAGCGACCGCGATGGCGTTCTCTCCGTTTTCGTCGACGATGACGAACCCCGCCCCGGTTGCGACGTCGTCGATGCGCTCGACGGCTTCGACGTCGACGTCCTCTCGTGCCCAGAGGTCGAACGCTTCGTCGCCGTAGTGGTCGTCGCCTACACAGCCCACGAACGAGGCGTTCGCCCCGAGTCTGGCCACGCCGATAGCCTGATTCGACCCCTTTCCGCCGGGGCCTTCGGCGAAATCCGAGCCGAGAACGGTCTCGCCGGGAACTGGTATCTCGTCCACGTCGATCACGAAGCCGGCGTTGTAGCTCCCGACGACAGTCACTCGACCACCCGAGGAGACCACATCGTCTCCCTCCGCGTCAGTACTCACCCTCGCCCACCTCGCCGGTGACGATTTCGACACCGCTCGAGGCACCCAGCAACTCCGCCCCCGCCTCGAGCAGTTCGACGGCATCCTCGAACGTCTTGATACCGCCACTCGCTTTCACCTTCGTTTCCGGGGTCGCGTACTCGCTCAGGAACGACACGGTCTCGACGTCGGCTTTGCCGCCGGCACCCCAGCCACTCGAGTTTTTGATGTAATCGAACCCCGCGTCGACGGCCGCCTGCGTCAGAAATTCCCGGCGCTCGGGCGAGAGGGCCGCGAGTTCGAGCATGATCTTGACGGTCGCGTCACCGGCCGCGTCGACGATGGTCTCGAGTTCCTCTCGGACGGCCTGGTCGTTCCCGGACCTCACGAAACCGATATTCGGCATGACGTCGATTTCCTCCGCTCCGGCGGCGACTGCGTCTCGTATGGCGACCGCCTTCGTCAGCGGTCGGTCACCGCCCATCGGGAACCCGACAGCCGTACAGACGGTGACCTCCGAATCAGCGAGTCTCTCTGCGACGTGGGGTACCCAACACGGCTGGACCATCGCCCCATCGAACCCGTACTCGAGGCACTCGTCACAGAGTTCGTCGATGCGCTCTCGATCTGCCGTTGGCGTCACCTCAGTGTGCTGAATTCGCCCGGCAATATCGTCAGTGGTGTATGTCATATCAACCCATTATCTATCAACGTCTATTATGCTACCGACTTATCCTCTGTTTGGCAGTCGTGTACTCGGTTCCCTGCCGGTACTATCGACGCTCGAGGCGACGCCAGAACGGCAGCTTCGTTACCGTCGTCCGAACCCGTGGCTGGCACGGAACCCAGAACGCGAGTATCCCGAGTAAAAAACCCACGAGCAAGAGTTCGAGGATGACCGACGAGAACAGGGCGACAACGATAACGAACACGCCGCCTGCACCGAGCGTGTACTGTCTTGATGCCTGGGACTCGAGGTGAGAGCGCCCGTGCCAGACGAGCAACGCACCGAGTGAGACACCGAGTACGACGCTCCCGGTCGTGCTTTCGGTGAACGAAACGACGACCAGAGAGAGGACACCGGCGAGTCCGAAGGTGGCACCGACCGACGAAGGACTGCGGTTACGGACCGACAGTGCGACGCCGAGAAAGAGCACGCCGAAGAGGAAGCCGGCGACGACGTCTTCGATGTAATGAGCGCCGAGCACGACTCTCGAGAGGCCTACAGTGAAAATGACCGATCCAGCCACCGCAACTCGCGTTCGCCGGGTGGCAATCTTCGTATCGACCACCAGCAATCCCCAGAGGACGGTCGCCGCGAGCGTGTGCCCGCTCGGGAACGAAGTGGTTGCGATTTCAGCCGGGTGTGTGTAAATCGGCCTGACCAGGGCGGGAAAAGCCGCCGGATCGATCGGTGGGTCCACCGGGGGACGCTCGATATCGTTCAGATGCTTGAGTAGACTTCGAAACGCGTAACTCCCGAGGACGATACCGAGCCACGTTGCCGCCCGCTCTCGAGCACTCACCCAGTAGATAGTCAGCAAAACCGGCACCTGGTAGAACGTGCTCCCCAGAAACGAAAGCACCGTCAGCAAAACTACGAGCCAGAGCGGAGCAATATCCCGCACGGCTTCGACAGTAGATGGATCAAAGAGCATCGTTTCCGGCACTGTGTGATGAATCATAATCAAGTCATTGGTTTGAACTTATTGAATTTCCGTTCACTTGGACGGGAGTTGTGTCCTCACGTTTCATCGATGGCTGTCACGCGTGGGCACCCTTGGTAACCAGCATGCGAACGACTGATGTGTGTCCTCGAGCGTGGCACCTTTGATGTCCTCGAGCGAGAGACCATCGGTGTCTTCGAGTGCACGTTCCGCCCTGTGCGTTCGACTCCGCCGTTCACACGCCAACTCTGTTTTCGGGGAAGAAAACCCACACCGGGTGTTTTCTCACGGTGAAAACACCGCTATTCGTCACTGAATATACAGGTCCCGAGCAGTCATGACGCTTTCGGCGTTGTCGAGAGACGACAAGAGGACGACGCCTGCTGGGCCACGCATCTATAGTAGCCAGTCACTGGCCGTAGTCACAGAAAGGACGGCCCGTCGACGGTCGCCGTCTCGGCGTCACGCCAATCGTGTGCCGGTTCCCAGCCAAACGTCGCTCGAGCCTTCGCCGTCGAAAAAGCGGATTCCTCCCCAGTCAGGTCACAGTCCGCTGGTAAGTCACCGAAGACGGCTTCGATCGTCTCTGCAGTCTCCCGGCCAAGATAGTTCGTTTCCGCGACGGCGAGATACGCTTCGTGTCCCTCAGTTTCGGCCTCGAGCGCCCGCTCGATCAGGGAGACGACGTCCCGAACGTCGATGTACGACCAGAAATTCCCGGACTTCTCGGCGGTGGCCGGATCGAACGATTCCCGAACGCTCGTCAGATCGTAGTCGCCCGGATAGTTCACCCACGAGGGACGAATCGAGGTGACCGAAATTCCGTCACGACGGACGACCATCTCCGCCAACTCCTCACCGACGAGTTTCGAGGTTCCGTACGGGTCCTCCGGTCGTTTGGGATGGGCCTCGTCGATGGGGAAATAGTCCGGTAGCCACACGTCTTCGGCGAAGGGCGTCCCGTAAATGCTCTCGCTCGAGGTCCAGACGATATCCGCATCCACAGTGCCCGCCGCGACGAACGTGTTGTACGTACACTCGACGTTGTTGGTGAAGGTTTCAGTGCCGGGGACGATTCCCATCTTTGGAATCGACGCACAGTGGACGATCGTGTCCGGGTCGACCGTCTGTATCAGCTCCCAGGCCTGTCCCTGGTCAGTCAGGTCGGCCGCGTAGAAGTGGGCGTTTTCTCGAGTTTTCGGTGGCCGCTCGAGGTCGACACCGACCACGTCGTGGCCCAATTCGGCGAGTCGGTCGACGACCCAGCTACCGATCCCGCCTGTTGCTCCGGTGACGAGTACATTCATGGATGCGGGTTGGTGCGTCTCGAGTTAAGTGGTGTGATCAGTTGCCGTTCCCCGTCAATCAGCACGGTTGGAGGTCGATGTAGTGCAGCACACTTGTACTGCCTGGGATTTGAACCACGGTCGGACGTACTCGCTCGCTTCGCTCACTGCGTGCGACCTCCCTGATTCAAATCCAGAGCGACTTCACGGCTCACGGATGCCGAGCACACGCTACGCGGTGCTCGTCGAAGTTGTTCGCCGTAGAAGTGCGCTGGCTGGGATTTGAACCCAGGTTGTGACCATGGCAAGGTCACGTGATACCACTACACTACCAGCGCCCTGTTGCAATTAACAGTACTCCGCGAGGGATGTATAAGCGTTGCGAATCGGGACGCCTGCGACACACGACAGCATACGCCCGTCACTCGATTTCCTCGAGCAACGAATACACCGACCTCGAGGCCATACACTCCCTGAACCGGCAACTATTGGCAGTCACCACCTATCACTACACGGGGCACTCTCCCTCGAGCGACTGTGTGTGCGAGTACCAACGTTTTGAGCCCTGTGAACGCCTCACAGCCCGGATTCTAATCCGGCACCCTTTTAAGACCATGTCGGTAACAAAGCGCTACAGTCTAGTGACGAGGCGCCGAAGTGGCGGTATGACCACAAGCGTACTCGTGCCGTCGTCACTCAGCCGGGAAGCCGAGGACAAACGCGAGGCAACTCGCAAACTCGGATACGTCGCTCGCGCGGCAACCATCTTCCGTGCTGATCGCCTCATCGTCTACCCAGATCGGGACGGCGAAACGGGGCAATTTGACGGCGGGTTCGTCGAAACCGTGTTACGGTACGCCGCGACGCCCCCATACCTCCGAAAGGAGGCCTGGGGCAAGCGGGACGAACTGGAGGCCGTGGGCGTCTTACCGCCGCTCCGCACTCCGTCACAGACCGGCTCCGAATCGAACGGTTCGGGGTCGTCAAGACAAGGAATCGTGACCGAGGTCGGACCTGAAGGGCGCGTCCGGGTCAATTGCGGCTTGCAACACCCGATCTCCCTCAACGTGCCGCCATCGATGGCGGTACAGGAGGGAGAGCGCGTGACCGTCAGGATCTCTTCGCGACGACCGGTCCGTGCGAAGCTCGTCGACGAATCCCCACCGGGATTTGCCGTCGAACGCACGGACCTCTCGGCAGCACTCGGCCGTGAGGACGCTGGCGTTCGCATCGCTGCGTCCCGCTACGGTGAACCGCTCACCGTCGGGACACTGGGAACGCTAGCCGGGCGCATCGAACGGGACGGTATGACCGTCGCCTTCGGCGCACCCGAACGAGGGTTGCCGGACATCCTGGGCATCGATCAAACGGCCGTCGAGGCCGCATACAGTGGCCAGGACGACGCAAACGTCGAACCCAACGATCTGGAAACGGGGTTCGACCTCTGGCTCAATACGGTTCCGCATCAGGGCAGCGACGTCGTGCGAACGGAAGAGGCTCTGTTCGCCACGCTCGCGCCCCTCTCACTGAGAACGTGATAGAATGCCACAACCAAACGCACCACGCAAAGGCTCACTCGGATTCGGTCCACGACAGCGGGCGACCAGCGAGGTCCCACGCTTTAACTCGTGGCCGGATGACGACGGACAGCCATCGCTCCAGGGCTTCGCGGGCTACAAGGCCGGCATGACCCACGTGGTAATGGTCGACGACACCGCAAACTCGCCGACCGAGGGAATGGAAGAGACCGTTCCCGTCACCATCGTGGAGACGCCGCCAATGCGCGCCGTCGCCCTGCGTGCGTACGAGAACACACCGTATGGACAGCAACCGATTACCGAGGTCTGGACGACCGAGTTCATCGACGAACTCGACCGCGTCCTCGACGTCCCCGGAGACGACTACGACGCCGATGCCGCCGAAGACGAACTTCGTGGGGCACTCGAGGAAGGTCGTGTGGATGACGTTCGCGTCATCACCCACACCGTCCCCGGCAGCGTCCCCTCGGTCCCCAAGAAGAAACCCGACGTGATGGAAACGCGTGTTGGCGGCGGCTCCGTCAACGACCGCGTCGATTTCGCGCTCGAACTCGTCCACGAGGGCGGGGAGCACGAGATGAACGACGTCTTCCGCGCCGGCGAGTACGTCGACGCGAGCGGCGTCACGAAAGGGAAAGGAACGCAAGGTCCCGTCAAGCGATGGGGCGTCCAGAAGCGCAAGGGCAAACACGCCCGGCAGGGATGGCGCCGCCGCATCGGGAACCTCGGTCCGTGGAATCCAAGCCGCGTTCGCTCGACCGTGCCACAGCAGGGTCAGACCGGCTACCACCAGCGGACTGAACTGAACAAACGCCTCGTCGATATCGGCGACGGCGACGACGCGTCTGTCGACGGCGGCTTCGTCAACTACGGCGAAGTCGACGGCCCACACGCGTTGATCAAGGGCTCGCTCCCCGGGCCGAACAAGCGCCTCCTGCGCTTCCGCCCGGCGATCCGACCCGGAGACCAGCCGCGTCTCGATCCCGAGGTGCGCTACGTCTCCACCGCATCCAACCAGGGATAAACTATGCAGGCAACAGTACGAGACCTGGACGGCGCAGACGCGGGGGAGATCGACCTCCCGGCGGTGTTCGAGACGAACTACCGCCCGGACCTGATCGCTCGCGCGGTTCGCGTCGCACAGGCAAACCGAAAACAGGCCTACGGTGCCGACGAGTTCGCCGGGATGCGGACTCCCGCCGAATCGTTCGGCAGCGGCCGCGGGATGGCTCACGTCCCCCGACAGAACGGACGCGCTCGACGCGTTCCACAGGCTGTCAAAGGACGCAAAGCCCACCCGCCGAAGGCCGAGAAAGACCAGGGCGAATCGATCAACAAGAAAGAGCGACAGCTCGCCACCCGAAGCGCCATCGCCGCGACGACCGACGCAGACGTCGTCACAGAGCGTGGCCACGTCTTCGACGAGGAGACCGAACTTCCGCTGGTCGTCAGCGACGAGTTCGAAGACCTCGTCAAGACCAAGGAGGTCGTCTCCTTCCTCGAGGCAGTCGGTGTCGACGGCGACATCGAACGCGCCGACGAGGGGCGAAACGTTCGCTCCGGCCAGGGCAAACTCCGTGGCCGAAAATACCAGTCTCCGAAGTCGATCCTCTTCGTGACCTCGAGCGAGACCGGTCCGTCGCGCGCTGCCCGCAACCTCGCGGGTGCCGACGTGGCGACCGCCGCCGAGGTCAACGCGGAGGATCTGGCACCGGGTACGCAGGCCGGTCGACTGACCGTCTGGACCGAGAGCGCCGTCGAGGAGGTGGCTGACCGATGAGCAGTCTCATCGAGTTCCCCCTCGTGACGGAGAAGGCCATGAACGACATGGACTTCGAGAACAAGCTCCAGTTCCTGGTCAACGTCGACGCCAGCAAACCCGAAATTCGGGACGAAGTCGAAGACCGCTTCGACGTCACAGTCGACAAGGTTAACACACAGATCACGATGCAGGGCAAAAAGAAAGCGACGGTGACCCTGAGCGACGACGACGATGCTCAGGAAGTCGCCTCCCGAATTGGGGTGTTCTAACCATGGGACGACGAATCTTCGGCCAACGACGTGGCCGCGGTGCACCAACGTTCCGTGCCCCATCACACCGCTACAAAGCCAAACTCGAGCACAAACGTGCGGACGATTCCGACGTCGTGTCGGGAACGGTCGTCGGCATCGAGCATGATCCGGCTCGATCGGCACCGATCGCCGCCGTGGAGTTCGAAGATGGCGACCAGCGACTCATCCTCGTTCCCGAGGGCGTCGCTGTCGGTGAGGAGATCCAGGTCGGCGTCAGCGCCGAGATCAAACCCGGAAACACGCTTCCGCTCGCTGAGATTCCGGAAGGGGTCCCGGTGTGCAACGTCGAGGCCAAGCCGGGCGACGGCGGCCGATTCGCTCGTGCCTCCGGTGTCAACGCGGACCTGATCACGCACGACCGCAAGGCTGCGGTCGTTCAACTGCCAAGTGGCGAAGTCAAACGCCTCGACCCACAGTGTCGGGCGACCGTCGGCGTCGTTGCCGGCGGCGGCCGAACCGAGAAGCCGTTCGTCAAGGCAGGAAAGAAACACCACAAAATGCGCGCCCGCGGGATCAAGTGGCCGCGCGTTCGCGGGGTTGCCATGAACGCCGTCGACCACCCATTCGGTGGTGGCGGTCGCCAGCACCCCGGACGTCCGAAATCCGTCTCCAAGAACGCACCACCGGGACGGAAAGTCGGTGACATCGCCTCCCGGCGCACCGGTCGAGGTGGAAACAAATGAGTCAGGAGTACCGAACCGGCCGTGAGGGTGAGGAGTTCACCTACCGCGGTCACACGCTCGAGGAGCTTCAGGATCTGGAGCTCGAGGAAGTCGCTGAACTGCTGCCGGCACGCCAGCGACGAAGTATCGTGCGCGGGTTTTCAGTCGAGCAAGAGAAGTTGCTCGAGAAAGCTCGCGAGAAAGACGAACAGGAGACGGCCAACTCCCCGATCCGGACGCATCTGCGCAACATGCCGGTGCTCCCGGAGTTCGTTGGCCTGACGTTCGCTGTCTACAACGGACAGAACTTCGAACGCGTTCGCGTCGAACCCGAAATGATCGGCCACTACCTCGGTGAGTTCCAGCTCACCCGAACGTCGGTCTCACACGGACAGGCCGGTATCGGTGCGACGCGATCGTCGAAGTTCGTCCCACTGAAGTGATCATCGTATGGGAATCAACTACTCAGTCGACGCCGACCCGGACACGACCGCGAAAGCGATGCTTCGGGAGCGTCACATGAGCAACAAGCACAGCAAAGAGATCGCCCGCGAGATCAAGGGTCGAACGGTCGACGACGCCGCCGACTATCTCGAGGCAGTGATCGCCGGGGAGCGTTCGGTTCCGTTCCGTTCGCACAACTCTGGCGTCGGCCACCGATCGGATATCGATGGCTGGGACGCCGGTCGATACCCCGAAAAAGCAAGCGAGGCGTTCCTCGAGTTGCTCGAGAACGTTTCGGCCAACGCCGACCACCAGGGCTTCGACGGTGGGTCGATGGAAATCGTCCACTGTGCAGCCCACAAAGTCGGCGAATCCGTCGGTCGCAAACCGCGAGCGATGGGACGTGCCTCCGCCTGGAACACGCCGCAGGTCGACGTCGAGATCGTCGTCGCCGAGGCGGACACCGAAGAGGAGGGTGACGACTAATGGCAGACGAACATCAATTCATCGAAAACGGTCTGCAGCGGTCTCAGATTGACGAGTTCTTCGAGGAAGAACTCGGCCGTGCAGGCTACGGTGGTATGGACGTCGCCAAGACGCCGATGGGAACGCAGATCGTCCTCAAGGCCGAAAAGCCCGGGATGGTCATCGGCAAAGGCGGTGAGAACATTCGGAAGGTCACGACGGCACTCGAGGAGAAGTTCAATCTCGAGGACCCGCAGATCGACGTGCAGGAAGTCGAGGAACCGGACCTCAACGCCCGCATCGTCGCCGACCGACTGGCCAACGCACTCGAGCGTGGCTGGTACTTCCGAAAAGCCGGTCACACGACGATCGACCGGATCATGGACGCCGGCGCACTCGGTGCCGAAATCGTCCTTGCCGGGAAGGTCACCGGCGCACGCTCGCGCGTGGAGAAGTTCAACCGTGGTTACATCAAACACAACGGCGAGCCTGCCGAAGAGGTCGTCGACAGTGGCCAGGGCGTCGCAGTGATGAAACTTGGCACCATCGGTGTCAACGTCAAAATCATCCCACCGGGAGCCGAGCTCCCCGACGACTTCCGCATTCGCGACGATGTAGACCTCGAGGAAGTCGTTCCCGAGGCAATCGAGGCTAACGAGGCCGAAGGCGTCGAGGAACTGCTCGAGGGTGAGCCAGAGCCCGAAGCTGAGGACCTCGAGGCTGACGAAGCAGTCGACGCCGACGAAGCCGTCGATATCGACGAGGATGTCGTCGAAGAAGTCATCGAAGAGGAAGTCGTCGACGAAACCGAAACTGACGCCGGCGAGGCCGAAACCGCCGTCGACAGCGAGGAAGACATCGAAGCGGAACTCGACGAACTCGACGAGGAGATCGAAGCCGAAGCTGAAGATCTCGTCGCCGAAATGGAAGACGACTCTGAGGAGGATGAGGAATAATGGCGATCTTGCACGTTGACGAAATCCGCGACATGACGCCTGCTGAACGGCAGGCAGAACTCGAGGATCTCGAGACGGAACTGCTGAACGCCAACGCTGTCCTCGCCGCCGGTGGTGCCCCGGAGAATCCGGGCGAAATCGGCGAACTCAAGCGGACGATCGCGCGGGTCAAGACGATCCAGCGAGAAGAAGGCGATCTCGACGAAGACGAGGAATAACGATACGATGGCACTGACACCCGAAACACTCCCACGACACGAACTCAACGGCCTGCCCGTCCGGGTCGTCGATAGCGACGACGCCGATCGGGTCGGCATCGAGGGACGAGTCGTCCTCGAGACGACGAAGACTCTCTCCATAGAAGTTCGTAACGAGGGGGAGTCCCGGGTGCTCACCGTGCCGAAATCGGGCTCGGTATTCGAGTTCGCGATCACCGATGAAGCCGCCGGAGACGAGAAGTCTCCGGGGACTGCGTCCAAACTGGCCGAGACACAACCTGCCGACGACTCGGCAGACTGCGCTGGCGAGGACGTAGCCTACGTTACGGTCGATGGCTCGCGACTCCTCTCACGACCCGCCCGACGCACCGAAACGAAAGGTGACTCACCATGGCAATAGGACTAGACGTTGAAACCCCTCCGGAACCAGAGAACCCGGAGGAATACGACTACGAGAAGTGTCCGTTCTACGGCGAATTGTCCGTTCGAGGTCAGATCCTCGTCGGCACCGTCGTCTCTACGGACATGGACAAGACCGTAGTCGTCGAGCGAGAGTACGACGTGACGGTACCCAAATACGACCGTCAAATGAAACGTCGCTCGCGCATTCCGGCACACGTGCCGGGCGTGCTCGAGCCGCTCTCGGTTGGCGATTCGGTCAAAATAGCAGAGACCCGACCACTGTCGAAGACGAAATCGCACGTGGTCGTCGAAGTAACACAGGAAGCGACCGAAACCGACGTCGCCGAGTTGACGCTGGAAGAAGAACACGATCCCCAGCTGTCGACCGAAGACATCGTTGGCGACGCATCGAACGACGGTGATGCCTGATGGAGGCAATGAAAGCCGACGTTACCCAGGGCCTCGTCAAAGGTTCGCTCGTCACGTGTGCGGATAACACGGGCGCTCGCGAACTGAAGGTCCTCAGCGTTGCGGGCTACCACGGCACCAAGAACCGCCAGCCAAAGGCGGGACTCGGTGACAAAGTGACCGTTTCGGTCACGAAGGGTACCCCCGAGATGCGACGACAGGTCCTCGAGGCCGTCATCGTTCGACAGCGGAAAGCGATCCGCCGGCCCGATGGAACCCGACTCAAGTTCGAGGACAATGCTGCCGTCATCATCGACGAGAACGAAGAACCCCGTGGCACCGAGATCAAAGGGCCAATCGCCCGCGAGGTCGCAGAGCGCTACGGAACGATCGCCAGCACGGCGACGATGATCGTGTGAGTATCGAACTATGACGAAACAACCACGCAAACAGCGAACACAGACGGAGCGTGCCCCGCTTCACCAGAAGCAAAAACAGGTTCACGCCACCCTGTCAGACGACCTCCGCGAGGAGTACGGCCGCCGACGCACCCGTGTCAATACGGGCGACCGCGTCGAGGTCATGCGCGGTGACTTTGCCGGCGACGAAGGCGAAGTCGTCCGCGTCGTCCTCGAGGACGCCGTGATCCACGTCGAAGGCGTGACGGTCGAGACGGCCGACGGTGAGGAAGTTCCTCGCCCGCTCGACGCCTCGAACGTCCGTATCGTAGATCTCGATCTCTCTGACGACCGGCGTGAGGCACGTCTCGAAGGTGATAGCGAATGAGTAACCACCAGAAACGACTCTCAGTACCGAAATCGTGGCCGGTCGAGCGCAAGACGGACGTGTTCACGGTCAAAGCACGTGCCGGCCCACACGGCGAAGCCGGCGTCCCGCTGGTCATTATCCTGCGAGACGTCCTCGGCTACGTCGACTCGAAGAAAGAGGCCCGGTATGCTCTCTCCCAGGATGCAATCCTGGTCAACGGCGAACCGATCAACGACGAGAAACGTCCCATCGGGATGTTCGACATCGTCGGGTTCCCACAGCGCGAGGAGTACTACCGCGTCTTCCCCGACGAAGGCGGTCGTCTCGCACTGACAGAGATCGACGCCGAAGCAGCAGACGGCCGACTCGGCAAAGTCGTCGGCAAACAGCAGGTCAAAGGCGGCAACACGCAGTTGACCCTGCACGACGGGACGAACGTCACCGTCGACGACGAAGCATACGACGCCAAAGATTCGATCGTCATCGGCAACGAGGACAAATCGATCGTCGCTCACTTCCCGTACGAAGAGGGCGCGCTCGTAACCGCCGTCGCCGGTAACCACGGTGGCAAAATCGGCGAACTCGTCGAGATCGACGTTACACTCGGCAGCGGTTCGAACATCGTCACCGTCGAAACCGACGACGAAACGTTCGAGACCGTCGAGGAGTACGTCGTCGTGATCGACGAGAATTTCACTGACGACGACTCGAGTGGAGGTGACGACGAATGAGCGAGGCGAGCGAAGCCGAGTTCCACGAGATGCGCGAGCCACAGGTCGAGAAGGTCGTCGTCCACATGGGCGTCGGTCGCGGTGGCCGTGACCTCGGGCGTGCCGAAAACATCATCGAGGAAATCACTTCCCAACAGAGTGTCCGCACGCTCGCAAAGAAGACCGAACCCGAGTTCGGCATCCGCCAGGGCGATCCGATCGGCACGAAAGTCACCCTCCGCGGTGACGATGCCGAAGCCTTCCTCGAGACGGCACTGCCGCTCGCGGACCTGTCGGCGAGCCAGTTCGACCAGACCGGGAACTTCAGTTTCGGCGTCGCCGAACACACTGATTTCCCCAGCCAGGAGTACGACCCCACAATCGGGATCTACGGCCTGGACGTCACGGTGAACATGGTCCGACCGGGGTACCGTGTCACGAAACGAGCGAAAGCCAACCAGTCGATTCCGTCGAACCACCGACTCACCCCGGAGGACGCCATCGCGTACCTCGAGTCGAGTTTCGACGTCGACGTCGAGGTGACAGACGATGAGTGAAAGCGAACAGGAGACGGGCGAACACGCCGCAAAGCGAACGGGCCAGGAAGTGGCCTGTCAGCGCTGTGGCCGGAAACAGGGACTCGTCGGCAAGTACGACATCAACCTGTGCCGGCAGTGTTTCCGCGAGATTGCCCGCGACATGGGATTCAAGAAGTACCGATAACATGACCGGAAACGACCCACTCAGCAACGCACTCTCGGGCATCGACAATGCCGAGAGCGTTGGCCATCTGAGCCACGAAGTATCACCCGCCTCAAACGTCATCGGCAGCGTCCTCGAGGTCTTCTATGACCGCGGATACATCGACGGATTCGAGTTCGTCGATGATGGCAAAGCCGGTACGTTCGAGGTCGAATTGAAAGGAGCGATCAACAAGTGCGGCCCCGTCAAGCCACGCTACGCCGTCAAAGCCGACGAGTTCGAGAAATGGGAGAAGCGGTTCCTCCCGGCTCGAGACTTCGGCGCACTCATCGTAACGACGAGTGACGGCATCATGAGCCACTACGAGGCTCGTGAGGCAGGTATTGGGGGCCAGGTGATCGCATACGTCTACTAGAACAATGCGAATTGAACTGGACATCCCCGACGACGTAACCGCCGAGGTCGACCACCTCGACGTGACGGTCGAAGGCCCGGAAGGCAGCGTCACCCGCCGCCTCTGGTACCCCGACGTCACCGTCGAAGTCGAAGACGACACCGTGGTTATCGAAAGTGAGACGGAAAACGCGAAAACGAACGCGACCGTTGGCACCTTCGAGAGCCACATCCAGAACGCCTTCCACGGCGTGACCGAGGGCTGGGAGTACGAGATGGAAGTCTTCTACTCTCACTTCCCGATGCAGGTCCGTGTGGAAGGGGACGATGTCGTCATCGAGAACTTCCTCGGAGAGAAAGCGCCCCGACGAACCACGATTCACGGCGACACGCAGGTTCGTGTCGACGGCGAGTCGCTGACCCTGACGGGCCCGAACAAAGAACACGTCGGCCAGACGGCGGCCGACATCGAACAGCTCACCAAGGTGAAAGGGAAAGACATCCGCGTCTTCCAGGACGGTGTCTACATTACCCAGAAGCCACGGAAAGGAGGTGCCTGATAGATGGCTGACGACGAACCACAGGAACTCGAAGACATTAGCGGCGTTGGTGCGAGCAAAGCCGACGCCCTGCGAGAGGCAGGCTTTGAAACGATCGACGACGTCAAAGCGGCCTCCCAGGACGACCTGGCCGAAGCCGAAGGCATCGGTAACGCACTCGCGGCGCGTATCAAAGCCGACGTCGGCGACCTCGAGGTCACCGACGAAACCGAGGCTGAAATCGAAGACGAAGTTGCCGAGGCCGAAGCGGAAGCCGAAGCCGAGGACGTCGAAACCGAACTGCAGCCCCGTGGCCTGACCGAGAAGACGCCCACCCTCGACGACGAGGAAGCGCGACTGCTCGATCAGCGTCGCGGCGAGGGCAAGCCGGCGTTCAAACGCCAGGACTACCACATGAAAAAGCGGACGCCAGAATCGTGGCGCAAGCCACGAGGTGGCCTCTCGAAACAGCGCCGAGGCTTCAAGAGTCGCGGCCCGAAAGTCCAGGCCGGTTTCCGAACGCCGGAAGCCGTTCGCGGCAAGCACCCAAGCGGCTTCGAGGAAGTCTACGTCGAGAACACGGACGACCTCGAGGGTGTCGACGGCGACACCCAGGCCGTTCGAATCGCCGGCTCCGTCGGTGGTCGCAAACGCGAACAGATCGAAGAACAGGCCGAAGACGCCGAGATTCGCGTCCTGAACCCCACCTACGTCGAAGTCGAAGTGGAGGATGACGAATGACTGATCTGAAAGCACAGAAACGACTTGCGGCGGACGTCCTCGACGTCGGGAAAAACCGTATCTGGTTCGACCCCGAAGCGCAGGGCGAGATCGCCTCGGCGATCACTCGCGAAGAGATTCGCGAACTCGTCGAGGACGGCACCATCCGCGCCAAAGACGCCCGTGGTAACTCCCGCGGACGCGCCCGTGAACGCAATAAAAAGCGTGCCTACGGCCACAAGAAAGGCCCCGGCAAACGCAAAGGGAAGAAAGGCGCCCGCCAGAACGAGAAAGAACAGTGGACGAGCAAGATTCGCGCACAGCGCCGAACGCTCCGTGAACTCCGTGACAAAGGCGACATTACGCCAGCACAGTACCGCCAGCTGTACCGCAAGGCCAGCGGCGGGGAGTTCCGTAGCGTTCAGTACCTGTTGAACTACATCGACAACGAATACGGTGACCAATAATGGCGACAGGACCACGATACAAAGTTCCGATGCGTCGTCGCCGTGAGGTCCGGACGGACTACCATCAGAGGTTGCGCCTGCTGAAATCGGGTAAGCCCCGCCTCGTTGCTCGCGTGAGCAACAAGCACACCACGGCGCAGCTGATCACGCCCGGCCCAGACGGAGACGACACGCTCGCAAGTGCTCACTCGAGTGACCTCGAGGAGTACGGCTGGGAAGCGCCGACGAGTAACCTCCCGGCAGCGTACCTGACCGGCCTGCTGGCCGGTCAACGAGCGATCGACGCCGGCGTCGAAGAGGCAGTGTTGGATATCGGCCTCAACAAAGCGACGCCCGGAAACAAAGTGTTTGCAGTACAGGAAGGCGCAATCGACGCGGGACTCGACGTGCCGCACAACGACAGCGTCCTCGCAGACTGGTCGCGTACTCGCGGCGAGCACATCGCCGAGTACGCCGAACAGCTGGACGAACCGCTCTACAGCGGTGACTTCGACGCGACCGACCTTCCAGAACACTTCGACGACGTACGAGAGGCGATCTTAGAATGAGCGGAAACAACTACAACGACGGGTGGCAGCCCGTTACCCGACTGGGGAAAATGGTACAGGAGGGCGAAATCGAGACGATGGAAGCCGCCCTCGACTCGGGTCTCCCACTCAAGGAGCCAGAAATCGTCGACCAACTCCTCCCCGGCCTGGACGACGAAGTGCTCGACATCAACATGGTCCAGCGGATGACCGACTCCGGCCGCCGAGTGAAGTTCCGGTGTGTCGTCGCCGTCGGCAACCGCGACGGTTTCGTCGGCTACGCCGAAGGCCGTGAGGACCAGGTCGGTGCTGCCATCCAGAAGGCAATCGGTATTGCAAAACTGAACCTCATCCAGGTCCCCCGCGGCTCCGGTTCGTGGGAAGACCGATCCGACCGACCACACTCGCTGACCCGACAGACGACGGGCAAAGCGGGCTCGGTCGAGGTCACCCTGATCCCTGCCCCCGAAGGTCTCGGGCTGGCTGCGAGCGACACCGTTCGCGCCGTCCTCGAGCTGGCAGGCATCGAGAACGCCTGGACGAAAAGCCACGGCAACACTCGGACGACCGTGAACCTGGCAAAAGCAACCTACAACGCGCTGGAGAACGCCTCGCAATCGCGCGTTCCCCGAGAGGTGGCTGAACGATGACGGCGAAAGCCCTCATCCAGGTCCGCGGGGAGGTCAACCGCAAGGAAGCCGTCGACGACACGCTGTCGATGCTCAACCTGCACAAGGTCAACCACCTCACTATCGTCCCCGACACCGACACTTACCGCGGTATGATCACCAAAGTCAACGACTTCGTTGCTTTCGGTGAGCCAACCGCCGACGTCCTCGAGACTGTGCTCGAAAAACGAGCCGAACCGCTCGAGGGCCGACAGTCGGACGTGGACGAAGAATGGCTCACAGAGCACACCGAGTACGACGACTTCGGCGCACTCGCCGAAGCCCTGCTCGACGAAGAAACGACGCTTCGCGAACAGGGTCTGTCGCCAACGCTCCGTCTCCACCCGCCACGTGGCGGTCACGACGGTGTCAAACATCCGGCCATTAAGGGCGGCCAACTCGGAAAGCATACAACGGAGCAGATTAACGCCCTCTTAACGTCGATGCGATAACCATGACGAGTAAGAAACGACGTCAGCGCGGCTCGCGAACCCACGGCGGCGGTACACACAAGAACCGCCGCGGGGCCGGCCACCGAGGTGGCCGCGGCAACGCCGGGCGTGACAAACACGAGTTCCACAACCACGAACCGAGGAAAAAACACGGCTTCAAACGACCGCAGGGCGTTCGCCCTTCCGTCGCTGAAATCGACGTCCGCACGCTCGATGAGGACGCCATCCTCTACGTCGCCGACGGCGACGCCGAGGAAACCGACGACGGCTACGCCATCGACGCGCGCGACGTCGTCGAGGACGGCCACGAGGTCGACGTTGTGAAAGTGCTTGGCAGCGGCCAGGTTCACAACGCTCTCGAGGTCACCGCAGACGCCTTTAGCGAGACCGCTCGCGAAAAACTCGAGGACGCCGGTGGCGAGCCACTGCTCACCGAGCGTGCACAGGAGCGGGCGGCCGAGGAAAACGAAGCCGAAACCGAAACCGAATCTGAGAACTAACTATGGGATGGAAGGAAGCCGCCGAACCGGTCTTGACGCGGATGCCGACAGTCACCCGTCCGGATGGGCACGTGCCCTTCAAGAAGAAACTGGGCTGGACTGCGGGCATCCTCGTGTTGTACTTCTTCCTGACGAACATCACGCTCCTGGGAATTCATCCACAGGGTGGTGAGGACCTGTTCGGTCAGTTCCGCACCATTCTGGCAGGTGAACACGGGTCCCTGATGCAGGTGGGGATCGGACCGATCGTCACCGCCAGCATTGTGTTGCAGTTGCTCGGCGGAGCGAACCTGCTGGGCCTGGATACGAACGATCCGCGTGACCAGGTGCTCTACCAGGGCCTCCAGAAGTTGCTCGTCATCGTGATGACGGCACTGACAGCGCTACCGATGGTGTTCGCCGGTGGCTTCCTTCCACCAGCAGACGTCCTTCAACTGGGCAGTCTGACCCTCGTCGGGACCCAAATTCAGACGCTGATGTTCATCCAGATCTTCATCGGCGGTATCCTCATCCTGTACATGGACGAGGTCGTCAGTAAATGGGGAGTCGGCAGCGGTGTCGGCCTCTTCATTATCGCCGGTGTGAGCCAGCTGCTGGTCTCGGGATTCCTCTCGATGAGCGATGAGGGGTTCTTTTACAGCTGGTATCAGATCCTGTTTACGAACGAAGTGACTGCCGGCTCGTGGCTCAGTCGAGAAGGGTTCAACACGCTGTTCATCGCCGACGGCGGTGGACAGTTGCTGGCACTGGCAACCACGCTCTTGATCTTCGGGATCGTCGTCTACGCTGAGTCCGTCCGCGTGGAGATTCCGTTGAGTCACGCTCGAGTAAAAGGCGCTCGCGGTCGCTTCCCGGTGAAGCTCATCTACGCGAGCGTCCTGCCCATGATCCTCGTTCGTGCAGTGCAGGCGAACATTCAGTTCATGGGGCAGATTCTCAACAGCCAGTGGGCGACCATGCCCACCTGGCTTGGAGAGTATTCCGACGGCCAGGTCGTCGGCGGGTTCTTCTACTACACCGCGCCAATTTACTCGCCAAACGATTGGATGTGGTGGACTGGACAGGTACCTGCTGGTATCGAAGTCTGGCAGATATTCCTCAGGATTTCGGTCGACCTGACGTTCATGGTCATTGGCGGTGCAATCTTCGCCATCTTCTGGGTCGAAACCACCAACATGGGCCCTGAAGCGACGGCCAAACAGATCCAGAACTCCGGAATGCAGATCCCGGGCTTCCGACAGAACGCCGGTGTCGTCGAGAAGGTCATGGAACGGTACATCCCGCAAGTGACCGTCATTGGCGGCGCACTCGTCGGCCTGCTCGCCGTCTGGGCGAACATGCTCGGAACCATTGGTGCCGTCGACGGAACAGGGCTGCTGCTCGCGGTCTCGATCACGTACAAGCTGTACGAGGAGATCGCCGAAGAGCAGCTCATGGAGATGCACCCGATGATGCGCCAGATGTTCGGCCGCGAGTAGTCCACACGGCGTTTTCTTTTCCCGTCTGGCTTTCGCTCGAGTGACAAACCGCCGGATTTTTCTTTCGGTGGGCGTGCAGCCGGCGAGTCACATCGGCAGGATATATATGGACGAAGGGTCTACGGTTTCTCAGGAATCGGAACGATGCCAGAAATATATCTGATTAGCACACTTTTGATGGGACTGATCGTGATTGCGGTGGTCGCGACGATGACCCGAATGGGACAACGAGCAACGCCGAGTGGCCACGCAGGTAGCCGAAGTCGGTACGTCGATTGGTCGCCCCGGACTGAACCGGAATCCAGCCGTCTCGTCGCACTCTCGAAGATGCCGATCGTCTGGACTGCAACGTTCATCGCGCTCGTCATCGCGTTTCTTGCGGGTGCAGCCCTTCTGGTTGGGGAGGGAGAGTTCGTCGATGTAGCCCTGATTGAGCCGATCGTCCTCGGAATCGGTGGGGCTGTCCTTATCGGATTCGTCTTCTTTGGTGCGTACTTTGCCGCCCGTGACCGAACCGAGAGTTCGGCTATCGGCGTCGCTGCAGCATCGGTGCTCGTGCTGACGCTTGGCCTGATAGCCGTCGTCGGGTTGTTGTTGCTTGGGTAGTCTGTAGTCACTTTTTCATCGAGCTTGAGTACGAGATACCCTCGAGCGGACGATGTTTTTCCTCGAGTGCTGTTCGAGTACGATGTCTCTATGAGTGTGTTGGTCGAAGCTCGAGCGGGCTGCAATAGTTCGCGTGCGGCTGAGAATTCGTTTGTAACCCTGTATCGAGGGTCTTTGACGTGTCAACCGAGTCGTTAATACAGAGTTCGTGGCTTTCCAGACCTGCACGGGTGTGTGAAACCGATGGTTTCACTCGTCAGTAGGCGTTTGGGGGGTTGATGATTGTCACGCAGGAGATGGTCAATCAAGCGGCGACGTATAGCCAACCTTGTGCCAGCCATCGGGTCGGCTTACAGGCACAAGCGTGACGAGGCACTGAGCTAAATATCTTGACGGGCACAGAAATAGTAGCCACTGCAAGCCATTTCACACCCGATCGAAAGCGACGTCGGCGATCGGCGACACGTGACGACAACGGTCTCTATGAAGTGTTACGATAGCGTCGTTCGGGAGTGGATGCAGAAAATAGAGACGGGTAGGTATCGCTCGGTGATCGATTCCGGGCCAGTTACTGGATGGAGAACCCGGCCGCAATGGTCAGCAGGAACACCATGAAGACGGCGACGAGCATCATGTAGGTGATCGACCGAGGTTCGTCGATGAGATGCTGGAACCAGCCCGCAATCAACAACGACTTGATGACCGCGAGCACGATGGTCGCTCCAAGGGCGAACTCGTAACTGAACGGCAGTTCGAAGAACACGAACTTGGCCGTCCCCAATACCAGTAACAGGACGTAGATGAGCGTGTAGGTCCGTACACTCGACATTGGAGGGAACTCAGTGAGACGGACACTTATACCTTCCTCATATGGCTCGAGGCGGGTCACAATTGCTGAGCCGGTGCCCACTCGAGTACGGAAACGACACCGTGATAGCGATCCGGTGCTTCGGGGCAAACAATGAGATGGCGTTCGGTCGCCGTTCGACGAACCGGTCTGGTCCTCATCCTGTCGGTGCTCGCACTGAGTGTCGCTGCCGGCATCACGTCGGCGAGTAACGTCGTTACCGGACTCTCTGAGACTCGAGGCGATGTGAGCGTCCCGACCTGGCTCTATCTGGCGACGGGAGCCGGTGTGGTCGGTGCCTCCGCACTGTTAACGATGATGGTGACTGATCAGGAGTTTGTCGCCGACATTCATCATCAGTCCGTCGGCTTCTCGAGTGATACAGTGGCTCGAACGGTCACGATCATCGGACGGGCAATAGGCGTTCTCGCGTTAGTCGGCCTGCTAATCGTCGGGGTATACGGACCACAGGGAATCGGTCTCACCAGTCTCACCGTGCTGGTAACGTTCGTGGTCGTTCGGGCGATATTGACGATGACTGCCTACACGGTGGGGAATCCATGGCCGATACTCAACCCCTGGCGAACGATTGCGACCGTCCTCCCGTCACGTAACGCGCCCTATCCGTCGTGGCTTGGTTCGTGGCCCGCTGTGGCCGCGCTGTTGTTGTTCGTCTGGGTCGAAGTGATACTGCCGGTCATCTCGAGTCCGTTGCATCTGACGGCCGTTATCGGTGTCTATACACTCCTAACGCTTACCGGGGCCGTCCTCTTTTCACCCGAAACCTGGTTCAGGAGGGGAGATCCGCTGTCGGTCTGGTTCCGATTGTATGGCGCGGTTGGACCGCTTTACCGGGACGATACCGGTACATTGCGCCTGCGGTGGCCAGGGACTCGACTCGGCGACGACGACGTCATCACAGACCTCTCGGTGGTCGCCTTTGCTATCGTCCTCGTCTGGGAGCTCACCTATAGCGGGTTCATCGTCACGCCACCAGGGATCTGGACCATCGAAACACTCGTCGGGATCGGCCTCCCACCAGCGCTGGTCTACTTGCTGTTGCTCCTCGTCGGCTACGCCGGTTTCTGCTGGATGTACTGGCGTGCGGCAAAGTGGACTCGCACACGAGCAGATACGTTTCTCTCGAGGCGGTATCTGGCGATACGGTACGCGCCACCCCTGCTGGCCATCGCCGCGGGCTATCACGTGGCCCACTACCTCGGGTTCGCCATTTCGCTGTGGCCAACACTCCTGAGTGCACTCAGTGCGCCGCTCAATCCGGACCCCAACCCGACACAACTCGCGTTGACGCCCTGGTTCGGATACGTCGAAATCGCCGGCATCCTCATCGGCCACGTGATCGCCGTCTGGATCGCTCACGCGGTCTCGCTCGAGTTGTTCCCCGGCAAGTTACAGGCAATCAGAAGTCAGTATCCGTTCATCATCGTGATGATCGTGTTTACGATGGTGAGTCTGTATCTCGTGTCGCTGCCGGCGTTCGAACCGCCGTACGTCCAGAGTTAATCAACCCGGGACATTCGAACCTGGCCATGCAGACGTCACATCGATATTCCTTTTTGCGAGTAGCGCTTATGTCAGGTGAATGCTCGCCGAGACGGTTTCCCAGCCGGAGTACGACGTCCCCGAGTCTGAGACCTCGTTCGAACGATGTCCGTACTGTGAGCGACCATTTCGGACAGACGAGTTGTTGATCCACCACGTGGGCTCGAGCCACAAAGAGGTCTGTACAGACGAGGAACTCGAGGCCTACGAAACGGTCGAATCCGACGAGGAGTTCGAACTCTTTACGTTCCACGTCAAGGCAGCTGTGACCGTGTTCATGGTCTATTTCATGTTTTCGTTCATGTACGCACTCGTGTGGGCCTGATACTATTGTCATGCTCAACCAATGTGCCGCCTGATCGAGCAATTAGCCTCAGGAGCGCAATCGAACACCGAGGCCAAGCGCAGCTAGCGCCGCCGTAAGCGTCAGAAGTGGGATGGTTTCACCTACTGCCATCGGATGGTGTGACGACTCGTTCATCATCAGCGTCGGCCGAATCCCCTGTCTCGCCAGTTTCAATCGCTTGCGGTGGTATCCGTTCCCGGCGAGAGCGGGTCATAGAAAGCGTCACGTGCGAAGCAGCAGGGTGCGAAAAGTGTGTCCAACACCAGCGCAACCCTGCAAGACGTAGCTTCGGTAGACGACTTCTTGAATGCGGCGGCTACCGAGACAGTACCGCTGTTTGAATACCTTGAACTCCAGTTTCTGAGAGAGTACGACGTGTTCGCCCCCGCTTCGAGGGGGCGAACACGAGTTCACCAGCCACCAGCCCTCTTTTGGGGCTTTCTACACTGCTACTACAAGGACATCTACGGCACACGTCCGGTTGCACGAGAACTCCAGCAGGCCTCGTCTGGTATTACTGCGGACTCGACAAACCGCCGTCTAGAGACACGGTTGACCGCTTTCTCACCGATCTCGAACACGTTATCGACGGTATCTTCCACAGGCTCGACTACCGGACAGGAGTCGAACGGACCAACGACGCAGTCAAGGACTGCGGCCTCGGGTACGTCCGCGCTCGAGGCCGCGTCCACGCACGAAAAGAAGTGTTCCTTGCGCTGTGTCTCCGGCTCGTCGTTGCCATCACCACTACGAACGAGGAAACGAACCGGGCTGTGAGAAGCTATGGGATGGATTCTATGACACGCTCAACCGAAATAAAACAGGCGGTCCACGACATGAGCTGTTCCTCATGCGATCTAATAATTCTTGCAGTGGTTGCACGAGCGGCAACACCTGACAAGCAGTCAGCAGATGCCTATCTAACCCTCGTTATCGTAGCTCATCGGAGGTCGGGCCTATGACAGTCAACACTCCAGTAGACGACCGGGACTACGAATCGCTCACTCAGAAGATCCACGGCGAGGTTCTCCGACCTGATGACGAGGGCTACAACGAGGCGCGTGAGGTCTGGAACGCCATGATTGACAGGCATCCCGCCGTTATCGCCCAGTGTGCCGGCGTGGCCGATGTCATCCAGGCGGTCGAGTTCGCCCGTGACTACGACCTCTCCCTCGCCGTCAAAGGGGCGGGACACAATGTCGCCGGGAACGCTGTCTGTGACGACGGACTCGTAATCGACCTTTCACTGATGTCGTCGGTCCGGGTCGATCCTGTTGCACGGACGGTCCGTGTCGGACCCGGGGCGACGTTGGCCGATATCGATCACGAAACCCAAGCGTTCGGGCTCGCCACACCAATGGGCTTCGTCTCCGAGACCGGCATTTCCGGTCTCACGCTCGGCGGCGGCTTCGGCTGGCTCTCGCGGAAGTACGGAATGACGATCGACAATTTGCGGTCGGTGGATCTCATCACTGCCGACGGCGAGTTGATCCACGCGAGCGAGGACGAGAACCCCGACCTGTTCTGGGGGCTCCGGGGCGGGGGCGGCAACTTCGGCATCGTCACGTCCTTCGAGTTCGACCTCCACGAAGTCGGTCCAGAGATCCTGGCAGGATTGATCGTCTATCCGGCTGCGGATGCGAAGGCCGTGGCCCGTCACTGGCGGGACTTCGTGGCTGACGCCCCGGATGACCTCAGCGTCTGGGTGCTCGCTGGTACGGCACCTCCGTTTCCGTTCATCCCCGAGGAGTACCACGGGAGCACGATCCTCGCTGTCGTCCCTGTCTATACGGACAACGTGGATGAGGGGATGGCGCTGGTCAAGCCGCTTCGTGAGTTCGGTGAACCGGTTGCAGACAACGTAGCGCCGCGTCCGTACGCAGCCTGGCAACAGTATTTCGATCCGGCAAATACGTCGGGAGCACGGAACTACTGGAAATCGCTGAACTTCGACCACTTCAGCGACGACGTGATCGACACGTTCCTGGAGTACGGCCGAAACCTTCCGACAGCCGACTCGAAAATCGGCGTCGCCCACCTTGGCGGGGCCGCCAGCCGTGTTCCGGGAGATTCGACCGCGTACCCACACCGCGACGCGGAGTTCGTCGTGAACATCACTCCGCGCTGGACCGAGCCAGCCCGTGATGACCAGTGCATCGGGTGGGCACGAGAAGCCCACACGGCATTGACCGAGCATTCGACCGCCGGAACGTACGTGAACTTCATCACCGAGGAGACTGGCGAGGAACAGTTCGCCTACCGCGAGAACTACGACCGTCTCGTCGAGCTAAAAAACGAGTACGATCCGACCAACCTCTTTAGCCTGAATCAGAACGTCAAGCCGAGTCCCTAAGGATCTCTACTCCACTGACCGCGTCCAGTTGAATTCGCCACAGTGATGCTGATTATTGCGATACATCGCCCAACTGTACTTACCGTTCGTCGGGTAGTCGTGGAGAGAGTGTGCGGGCCGATCTCTGACACCCTTTTCCCGGAGACGGTGTTTCGTCCCAGTCATCCCTATCGGTGTGAGTGGGCTGTTGCTCACTCGAGCCCTCTGTCACATCGTCTTGGTCGCCCAGCCCGTTCGAGTTGCGAACATCGTCCGACAAATTTCCGTCCGAATTATACGCCGGCGGTTCGTCGGGTGCCGTCGTAGTTGTCATCGTCAGGACGAGTGCCTCGGTCGCCGCTTCGGCATCGATAATGCCGTCTCCGTATCGTTCATCGGTCGCGTTCGGTGCGTCTGCAGGCTTTCCCGTACTGTTTGGTTTGTCGCTGCTCGAGTTGCGTATAGGGTGGCTACCTCGGCAAGGATTTGTACGTAAAATCGTGAGGGGCGTTCACGAACCAGCCCGACACCCTACGGTAAAATCCTCTCACGCTAACACGGAGAGGAGGGCAACGCCGATACCGAGCGCGGCCCTGGCGTGACGATCAACGAGAAACGAACCTTCTTCCAACCAAACTCCACGACCTGCCCGTTCCCCAAACTGTGCTCATAGTAGCCGGTGAAACGATTTACACACCTACCGCGACGCCGTATTGCGAGAGGGTGTACAATGACTTTCACTGACCAGTATAGACGGTGCCCTTTATTAGCTCTCGTAATGTGCCGATTGGATATGTCCAGTGACAGTTACGGCGTTGTTATGGACGACGATGCAGTGGCCGAATACCTCGAATCGAAGGGAGTCGGCACGTTGTCGTTCGGTAACGAAACGGGCGGTTACGGGATTCCGATGTCGTTCGGATACGATCGGGTCGAAGATCGGATCATCTTTCAACTGTCTTTCGGTGAGGAGAGTCTGAAAGCGAAGTATATAGAGGAAGGAAATCAGGTTACTTTGTCGGCGTACGACTGGGAATCGATCCACGACTGGCGGAGTGTAGTCGTTCGGGGCACCCTCCACGAGATCCCGGTTGCCGAAAATTCACGACCGGCCGGGATTTTCGCAGCCTTCTCGAAGATCGCGTCACCCGAAGTGTTTCAGGAGCCGTTGAAAGATCTCGATTTCGAATGGTACGACCTTCGAATCGACGACGTACATGGGCGTCGGGCCGTCGATGCAGAAAACGAGGAGTGATAAATCACCTACGATTTGGCGGTCTGTGCCTGTCCAATGAAAACTGGTCTCACTCGTTCCACGTTTTCATTACCCGCTCCACGGCCGATGCCAGTTCGTCGAATTCTTCGGTCGGTAGCTGGTTCGTCGTTACGAAGACTCCCTTGGAATCCGAAATCACACGAACCAGATATCCTCTTTCGAACCGCCGAATAGTGTATTCGTACCGACCGAGTTCGGATCCTTCGTGTGTCGAAACCCGGTGGAATCCCTCGCGTTCGTTATCGACGAACGCTGCTATGTCTGCCTCGGCCGAAAGATAATCCGTGAGGTGAACCTGGTCGAAATCGTCTTCGGTAAAATAGACGATGCTTCGCAATGCCTGGCCTACGGTTTCCGAGCACGCCGCCTCAAGTCGGTCGCTGTCTTCGTTGGACAACATACGCTCTGATTTGCTTCGGTCGAGGAAAAACGTGTATTGGGGACGGCAGTGATTTTCGTTTCAAGATAGGTATTCTTTCGTACACCACCGCCAACATTGCGGCCAGCTCCCACTGTACGGTCACTGGGCCCCTGACTATTCCAAGAGGCTCGCTTCGATGATTAAGCATGAGGAGACGGTACCAGTGGTATGGGTCTGGTCGAGTTACCCCGTCGGACACGGACGGTTCGGTGAGCGTCGAACGCGCATCGATCGAAGTATCCACCGGCTCTCAGACTGAGAACAATCCCATCAACATCGAATTCGATAGCCCACTCGAGGAAGAATTAAAAATCACAAACAGCGTCGAAAAGTTCGTCGGGGGCTGAATCCGCCTACATCAGGTAGAACAGCGGGAACAGGAACACCCAGACGATATCGACGAAGTGCCAGTAGAGGCCGAAGAACTCGACTGGTCGGTGGTCTTCGAGGTAGGCATCATACAGGATGATCTTGTAGATCATGAACCCGGCAACGAGCAGACCAAGCAGGACGTGGAGTCCGTGCAGTCCCGTCGTCACGTAGTAGATGGAGTACTCGAGGCCACTGAACCAGAAGTCGCCTTCGGCGAACTTGGCATTGTACTCCCAGGCTTTTACGCCCATGAATGTGAAGCCGAGCATCAGGGTAGCGGTGAGCGTCGCAAGCAACCCCTTCTTGTTGCCACGTTCGGCCATGACCAGTGCCAGAATGACGGTGAAACTCGAGGTCAACAACACGTACGTGTTGAGCAACCCGGGCCAGGCCGCCGGTGGGACAGTCGTCCAGTCGGACCAGCCGGTGTGGAGGCGCATGAAGATGAACGCTCCCAGCACGGCACCGAAGACCACGACGTCTGATGCCAGGAATACCCAGAGACCGAATTTGCCATTATCGACGCCTTCGAACGGCCAGCGTTCGGCCACTTCCATCTCGGGTGCCTGGAACTCCTCCATACCGAACTGCCAGAGGAAGTACAACAACAGACCCAGTCCGGTCACGGCGAGAATCGGATAGACGATGTTCGGATCGCCAAATCCATCGACGTTCGCGCCCTGGGCGTTGGCGAACCGGGCGACGTACGGACCGAGACCGGAGATGCCCAGGAACATGATGAAGGTACCGAACCCGATTCCCAGCGGCCAGATGCTGGCGTGGTCGGCGTGTTCTTCCTCGTGTTCGTGTGCGTCGAGTACGGCGTTCGAGCCTTCTGTCGTAGCTATTCCCGTTCCCCCGTCCGTTGCTGCAGGCTTCTCTTCGACGAACTCGAGACGACCGGTCGCGTAACTCGGTCGTCCATCCCAGTTCTCGAGCGGTGGGGGCGATGGAATCGTCCACTCGGCCGTTCGGGAGAACTCCCAGGGATTATCCGGCGCGTCTGGACCGGAAACGAGGCTCTTCCCGAGCGTGTAGAACATGATCAGGAACGACGCCCCGAAAACGAACGCTCCGACGGTCGCCATCTGGTGATACATCGTCATGCCCTCCGCGAAGTGGAACACACGCCGTGGGGTTTCCCAGGCGAGGAACATCGGGAAGTAAAGCAGGTTAAAGCCGACGAAGTAGACAGCGAAGTTGAGTTTGCCGAGCGTCTCGTTGTACATCTTCCCGGTGATCTTTGGCCACCAGTAGTACAGGCCGGCGATCAGTGCCGTCACGCCGGAAACCATCACGTAGTGGAAGTGGGCAACGACCCAGTAGGTGCCCCGGAACTCGTAGTCGAGTACGACCGCGCCGAGGAACACCCCGGTAATGCCGCCCAGGATGAACAAGACGAGCGCACCGAGACTGAACAGGAACGGCGTGGTGAACCGAACCCGACCTTTGATCATCGTATAGATCAGTGCGAACACCATCAGGTCGAACGGCAACGAGATACCGATCGTCGTCGCCATGAACAGCGTCTTGATCTCGAGGTTGATCGTCGTCAGGAACATGTGGTGCATCCAGACGAGGAACGACTGAACGGTAACCAGGACCAGCGCAATAATGACCCATTTTCGACCGACAAGGCGGCGTCCAGTGAACGTCTGGAACGTTTCGAACATGATTCCCAGCGCAGGGAAGAAGACGATGTACACCTCGGGATGGCCGAAGAACCAGAAGATGTGTGCCCAGAGCAAACTCGAACCCTCACCAGCACCGAAATACTGCGTGAGCATCACGCGGTCGATCGTGAGCAACAGCAGTGCTGCGAGCAGTGCAGCGAACGCAAAGAGCATCATCCAGACGGTCAACAACCACGACCAGGTAAACATCGGCATGTTCCAGAGACCGAGTCCCTCCGCACGCTGGCGATGGATCGTCGTCAGGAAGTTGATCGTACCGAACGTGATCGACAGGGTGAACATCATCAGCGCCATGATGGTCGCAGTCCCGCCAGCCGTTGCCTCGAACGGCGTGTACGCCGGTACGTTGAGCGGTGCGTACATGGTCCAACCACCCTCGAAAGTGCCGCCAATGAAGAACGAAATCATCAGCAGGACGCCCGAGAACAGATAGAACCAGTAGCTCAACGCGTTGAGCCGTGGGAACGCGAGGTCTTTTGCGCCAATCTGCAGTGGCACGAAGTAGTTCGCGAAGCCTGCCGCAAACGGCGACAGGAACCAGAACACCATCAATAGGCCGTGTGAGGTCACCGCCTGATTGTAGGTGCTGTCAGTGAGGATACCGGCACCGCCGCTTTCCCAGAGATGTGCACGGAAGAGGAGTGCCATCACACCGCCGAAGACCAGGAAAAAGAGGGCGGTGCTCAGATACAGAATCCCCACGTCTTTGTGATTCGTGGTTACTAACCACCGTTTCACAGACCGCATTGGGGGAAAGTCATCGCCCATCAGTCGTCACCTCCGTCGTTTTCATTGTCTTCAGTATCGTTTTCGTCGTCATCACCGGGTTCCTCGAGTGTGAGGGTTTCGTCTGGACCGCTGACGATGTCGACGTCCATCTCGATCGTTTCGAAGGCGCCATCTGGCGACTCGACGAGCAGCGTATACGTGTCTCCCTCGTCGACAGTAATCCGGAGTTCGCCGTCCTCGAAGTCGTCCTCGGTGAAGGTCACAACGGTGTCATCACCGTGCACAAGCGAGCCTTCGATTGCGTCCGGATCGGTGATTGGTTCACCCTCCGCGTCTTCGAGATCGATCGTGACCGTCAACTGGTCCTCGAGCCACTGTTCGTATTCGGCTTCACTCTTGACCGTCAACGTGCCCTCCATGCCGGAGTGGCCGGGGCCACAGAGTTCGAAGCATTCGATCAGATACTCACCTTCGTCTTCGGCAACGAACCACGTAACGTCAGTTTCGCCTGGGAGTGCGTCGGATTTCACCCGCAACTCCGAAACGCCGAACGCATGCCAGACGTCTGTCGCAGTCACCTCAATCCAGATGGGTGTGTCTGCTGGGACGACCATTTCGTTACTGGATTCGACGCCGTTTTCGTAATAGAAGCTCCAGCCGAAGGCGAATCCTTCGACGTCAACTTCGATTGCGTCTTCGCCTGGTCCTTCGGGCCCGTCTTCGACGTACAACAGCATGCCGTAGGTCCAGAGAACCAGCGAAATGACGATGATGGCACTCAGAATAAACGAAAGGAAGAGCTTCTTCCCACCGCTACCACCCGTTGGGAGCTCGCCCAGCGTGGGCAAGTTTTCGTCCGGGTCGCGAGCGCCGTCGTCACGGTATTTGTACGCATTATACAACGTGTAAGTGATGACGATGATACCGACGAGCGTCCCCAGTCCAAGGAACACGAGGAAGATATCCTCGAAAACGTCGACACGTGTCATCAGCAGGGTCGGAAGTGGGATGGAGATTGTGGTCACCTCGGTTGAGTAGTCCTGTTATGGGACGATGATGGCTGGGTGCACTTATCTATTTGGAAACGCCCCACCAAAATCTGGTGAGCGAACAAGGCAGTCGTTCACCAGATTTTCGGTTGCGTCGTCACACCAGCCGATGTCCGTCACTGTATAGTTTGACTACCTGGTCTTTTGTCTGTCGTTCTCTCCTGGCGAACAGGCGGCATAATTCCTGCTTACCGTGGCGAAATGAGGTCAGTTGAGCGGCCCCACCATCTATCGATTCGACCTCGAGCCAGGGGTACGGTTTTATGCCGTGACCACGTTATTCAATGTATGCCAGAAGAAGTCCTCTTCAAATTCGAACAGCAAATGTCTACTGACGAAATCGCTGACTACCTTCGCTCTGTGGCCGACCGAATCGAAAGCGGGGAGCCACTCAGCCTCGAGTCAGGAACAGACTCAGTTACGATGGACGTCCCGGCAAACCCCACGTTCGAAATCAAGGCCGAGCGAGAAACGTCTTCCTCGGGTGGGACGCCCGAACTGAGTGTTGAGTTCGAACTCGAGTGGGACGAGGGTGTCGATGATGAGGCTGTCGGCGACAACTCGTTGACCATCGATTAACACGGTCTGTTGTGCTTGAGTATCGGTTGTCCTCGTCTTCACTCGGGCAATCACCGATAACTCGTTACGCTGTCCGTTGTTGTGTCAGCGACGAACTGACCTGGCCGCTGATCGACACGTAGCGACGACAATTCCCGTCAGTTGTGCCGCACAAACGGTTCCGTTGTGCTATCACCGTTTTTCACACCGCAGCAATCCAGATAATCGTGTCTTCAGGGCAATCGAACACCTCCTGTATCACGCCGTCACAGAACTGGGCAATCCGGTTCGGATCAGCTTTCGCGCTCACGCGCGCGTTCGTCCCCTCGGCTTCTTCGGGCCGGATCAGTTCCTCGATTTTGAACGCCGGAAACTCTGCTAGTAACCCTTTCAACCGCTCGAGTTCGTCGTCAGTACAATCGAGGCTGATCGTTCCATCGGCGAACTGTATCCAGGGGACGCCGAGGTCGGGGTCCGGTCCGGCGCCATCCTCGAGACTCGTTTCGTCGATCTCGATCGTCAGGTACGGGCTCGCCCGCTCGCGGTGAGCCGTAATCGCGTCGACGATCAGCCGTACCCGTTCACGGGGCGTCTCGGCGGAAAATCGCGTCATAGCCGGATGATCGTGCGCCATTCTTTAAGCCTTTATGTGCTGGCGCTGAACGAGCGCATATGGCACAGCCACGTATTCTCATCCTCGGGGCTCCCGGGGCCGGCAAAGGAACCCAGAGCGCAAAAATTGCAGACCACTTCGATATCGAACACATCACGACCGGAGACGCACTCCGGTCGAACAAGGAGATGGATATCTCCCATCTCGACCTCGAGTACGACACCCCCGGCGAGTACATGGATCAGGGTGAACTCGTGCCAGACGCCGTCGTCAACGCAATCGTCGACGAAGCACTCTCTTCGGCAGATGGCTTTATTTTAGATGGCTATCCACGCAACCTCGAGCAAGTCGAAGAACTCGAAGGAATGACGGATCTGGACGTCGTTATCGCCCTCGACGTGAGTGAGGCGGAACTCGTCCACCGACTGACCGGGCGACGGATGGACCCCGAAACGGGCGACATCTATCACGTCGAATACAACCCGCCGGAAGACCCCGACGTCGAAGAAAGGTTGATCCAGCGGGAAGACGACACCGAAGAGACCGTTCGTGAACGACTCCGTGTGTATTCCGAGAATACGGCAGCAGTTCTCGAATACTACGAAGATGACGGTCGCCTCGAGCGAGTCGATGGTGAGCAGCCACCCGATGACGTGTGGGAGGACGTGAAGGAAACGGTCGAAGAAACGAGCTAGGCTTCCTAAACCGGAACCCATGGCTGAAATCGGGCGGTAACGGTCGATTTCACCCATGAGTCGACAGTTGGGAGAGGACTACTACGTCAAGCGGTGACGTGTGAGCGAGAGCGGAAGACGTCGCCGGTTATCCGACAGTCGGAGAAACCGCTAGTGGATAGTCACACCATCGATACTGATATCGATGTTCGGATCGTGTACCGATCCGTTCTCTGCACCCGAATCCGAGTGACCAGGGCCCAGATTCGGTGGCGATCCGTTTTCGATACCACCGTCACCAATCCCGATATCTGGAACGTCTCCATCGGATTGCCCAGGACCCAACTCGAGTGGGCTGATCTCGATCGTCGTCGTCTCCTGATTCTCCTCACTGCGGACGGTGAGATCACCAGTTCCGACGTCTTCGTCGTCAGTCCGCCAGACCAGTGTAATCTGTTCTGTTTCATCTTTTCCGAGCGTGCTCGGTAACGTGACTGACTGCGTGTCGACCGTTTGTCCATCGGGGTCAGTGAGAACGATCGTCTGTGTCACATCTGATTCATCGCTGTCTTCGTACCGACTCGTCACCGTCACTTCGACCTCGAGGAACTCCCCGGCAGTGGCTTCCTCTGGGGCCTCGTCGATCGAGACATCGAACGTTCCTTCAGCGGCGAGTTCCCAGGCGAACCGTGGGTACGAATCGGGTATCGCAACCCACGGGCCGCCGTCTTCTTCGAATACGAGGTTCTCCATGTGTCCGGGTTGGTTTACCTCGAGTCCGGTCATTTCCTGAGTGTTTCTTCCGTTCCACTCGGTCTGCACACGGTTCATATTGATGTCACGGAACCAGTTGCCCGCCTCACCGTATGCTGCCGGTTCGACGGTCGTATCCCAGTAGATACTATCTGCAAACTCGTCCCCGTGAGACAGGACCGTGCCGACGACTGCTCCCGCTTCAGCGCTGTCGGCAGTCGCTGTCCCACTCGTATACATCTGTTCGAACGTCGAATCGCGGTACGAAGACGTACCGATAATAGCACCGACGTGTTCGTCACCGCTAACATCCGTGTGTGTATACGCCATCGAAACCTGCGTATTCCAGGTGGCACGGCCGACAAGTCCGCCAATTCCCTCGTGGTTCAATCGATTATTGCCAACGGCGTTGATCTCACCACCGACGACAGTTCCAACTGCAACGAGCCGATTATCGATATCGGCGTGGGCACCATCACCGATGAGACCGCCGACCAACTGCTCCTGGCCTTCGACGTAGCCTTCACTTCGAGCGTCAAGAACCGTTCCCCCAGCCTGCCCGACCAGTCCACCGACGTGTTGATTCCCAACGACGCTCACGTTTGTCAGTCTGACACTTTGGATCACAGAACCATCACCAGGTTGGACATCATCGCCCGTAACGGGATGGAAATCCTGCGTATAACTGGTTGCGCCGAACAGGCCGACGAAATTCTCATCGGGGCGGTCAATACTTAGCCCATCGATAACGTGTCCGTTTCCGTCGAAGTTCCCGCCGAACGGTTCGTGGTCAATTGCTTCAGGAGATTGCCAATAGGTGTTTGGATAGTTGTGACCGTCTGGACCAATCGGCTCGAATCCTTTCCCATCGTTCCAGTACTCTGTGCCGTGTGCGTCGATATCAGCGACGAGTTCGTAGTGTGCCTCGAGGTCGTGGTCGTTGATACACTGGAGTTCATCGATCGTACTAATCTGGTAGGGGTCGGACTCGGTCCCGGCTCCCTCGTAGTCGACAGCGTCACAGATTGGGCCATCTCGTTCGACGACGACCAATCCGTCACGTTCGTCGTCGTCGGTCGTCACGGAGACTCGCTCTGTGATCGTATCGGCATCGGTCTGGTAGTCGAAGGTGACGGTTTTCGTCTCATCTTCGTCGACAGTGACGGCAGTCGTGTCGATAATCGTTCCATCGGCACGCTCCAGGGAGACCTGTTGGCTGGCAGTGCCAGCGACGCTCTCGAGTTCCGTCACGATCTGTACCGATTCACCGGGCGAAATAACATCGGCGGTGGACTCCACGCTGTTGACCTGTAAAAGTGGATCAACGTCGACGCTCGCTGTCGCGTTATCTCCATCGGTTCGAAGCGTCACTGACGTCGTCTCCCCAGACCGAGGGGCAGCCACGCTATCCCACACGATAGGCACAGTTTTGGACTCCCCTGCATCGATATCGATGTCGTCGACGGCGACGATATCGTCATGGAAGCCCTCGAGCCAGACGAACTGCTCCCCAGCGTCGCCTTCGTTCGTGAGGGTAACATCGAGGTGGAGAGCATCGTTCGGCTTGACAGACGAATTGCGGACGTCGATTCCCTCAATCGAAAACGCAGGGGTGTCGCCATCTTCGACGACCAGGAACGACCCCAGGTGATCGAGAGAGTCGTCTTCGGTAGCGATATCGTACTGGTAGATTGTGCCCGCATCGACCGCGTGATCAGCAATTGGAAGGGAAATTTGCTTCGTGCTCGCACCGTCGATCGTGATCGATTTTTCCACCTGCTCGACGACTGTCCCATCGTCCATGAGGGTGAGCGTCACTGGCTGTTCTTGTTCGAATAAATGTGTATTTGCTACGCTCACTTCGATCGAGGCATCAGCTCCATCGGGAATGACGTGGCCCGTCTCTCCGGACACCTGTTGGTCTTCGGGGACGCCTAGATCGGCGGTGACTGCAACTTGCGGTTCGAATCCATTGGTTACCTCGAAAGTGGCTGACGAATCTGCATTGTCGGGGTTGTTTGGACCCTGTGGTCCTTCGTCGCCCGTAACGATATCGAGTTCATACTCGCCATTGGGCCAGTTGGTTTCGTTTATCGACCACGAAACAGTAGCGTTCGATCCATACTCAAGCGGCATGGGGCTGGTTGTACTGGTAACTTCCTGACCAGACGTTTCACCCCTAATAGTGAGTGTAACGTTCTTCGATCCGTTCTTTGCACCGATGTTTGCGATGTCAGTAGAGACGTTGATCAACTCTCCGGATCGACTCACTGCCGTCTGGCTAATCCGGTATTCGACGCCTTCATATTCGGTGTAATAAAACGAGCCCCGTGGATCGGTTTCGTCGTCCTCGGTCAGGATCTCGTATTCGTACGTCTGGCCGGACTCGAGGCCCTTGGCCTGCCCGGGATTGACTGAGAGAGTAACGTCGGCAGACTCGCCGCCAGCAAGCGTTTTTGTCGCTTCGTGATGTGGTGTGTTGAATTCGACGCCGGGTATTCGCAGACGGATATCCTGTTCGTCATCGATGTCGCCAGTGTTCTCGACAGTCGTTTCGAAGTTCATCCAGTCACCGCCAGCGTTGACAAACGTGTCTGTCGGAGAACCGCTTGCATCGACTAACCCCCGGTCCGTTTTCACCCAGAAGAACGGCGGCACTGGCTCCATCGTCTCCGTCTGCGTCGCGATTACGGTCTGAGAACCGTCGACATCGAACGAGCCACCAACGTAGTTTTCGTCTTCAAAGGACGCGACGTCCGTCGATACGTTCTGTGCACCGAACGTCGACTCGAGATGTCTTCGCCATCCATCGTGAAACTCGCTTTCGATGACGACTGCGACATCCGTATAGCCGTTACTACGAGCAGCCGACATTGCCTCTTCGATAGCGCCGTTGAAGCCATCGGTTGGTTGGTGTCGAACCGTGGCTTCTGAACCTCGGACGTCATCTTCATCGATGGTGACGAAACTGAGAGTGAGACCGTCGTCTCCAGCCATCGTCGGTGCTGATCGCACGGTGGTGGTCGAACCGCTTCGTTCCCACGTCCCACCACTCTGATAGGCGAGAACACTGTCTCCGGTTTCGTATTCGATCGCACCGAGCGATTCGAGATGGACAGCGGCCTCACCATCCGGATCGAGTGAGCCAGCTTCGGATTCGTTGTACCACACGATGTATACCGTCCCATCGTCACTGTACTTGGCGTCAGTCCACGGGACGACTTCCTCCGAGTAGGTCGTTGTCGTCGTCGAAATTCCGTGATGAGTCATGTCCACGGACGAAGCTGCCTGTTCGTGTGCTGAACTGCTCTCGAGTGCCTCGAGCGCAGCCATTCCCGTCACAGCGAGCACTGCCGCCCCAACAAATACCATACCAAATAGCAAGACAACGCCGATGAGCGGTGCGTCACCTCGCTGTTCAATTGATATGCCCTCGGTTACCACACCCATACGATTGCTAATTTCACCTATATATTTATAAAAGTATTGATTATACACTAGTGATGATTCGAGTTCTACTTCTAACTAAAAGCAATGGGTGTGTTGAACGGAAAGCGAGTACGATAACCCCCGACCCGGGCGCGAAGATAAACACTTGTATACCGCAGGTGACCTAGCCCAAGCAGATGACGCGTACAGCGGAGAAGATCAATGCCCTCGTCCGCGAAGATGGCTCCTTCGAGGAGGCACTCGAGTCGATTCGCCAGACGGTCGACGAAAACGGCGGCGAAGTCGAGTGGGCGGACGTTCGAGATGACCTGACGAGTGGGCAGTGGGGTCGATTGATCGAGAAAGGGGTACTGGTCGATGGTGACGAGGGATTCGAGATAGCCGACCGGGAGGCGTTCGATAGCGCGCTCGACGGCGACGCCGAAGGGGCGGCAGATCTGCCGGAAGTCGACGCGGAGGCCTCGAAATGGTCACAGTGGGACAAACTGGCCGGATTGGCGTCGGTCCTGTTTATGGTCGGCTACTGGTTCGACTCCGTTCGAGATTCGATCGGCGGAGTTATCGACATCGCGCTCGGTCCGCTGGCTGCTTCGATGCCGTTTTACACCGTTATCCTGGCAGTCGCGATGTTGACGGGGCTGTATTCGACGCTCCTCCAGGCGAACCTGATGGACATGGAACGCATGGGCAAGTACCAGGAGCGGATGAAAGCCATGCAGGACAAACGCAGCGATGTCCAGGAACGCAAAAAGGAAGCCGAAGAACGAGGCGCAAGCGAGGCCGAACTCGAGAAACTCGACAACGAACTCGACAAGGTCCAGGAAGAGCAGATGGAAGCCATGGCGGACAACCTTGGCATGTTCAAAGAGCAGTTCCGACCGATGGTCTGGATCATGCTCTTTACCATTCCGCTGTTCCTCTGGATGTACTGGAAAATCCACGCGACCGGCGATCAGGTGGTTACCGAAACCGTCATCATGCCGATCGCCGGCGAAGTCGAGTGGAGCGATGGCATCATCGGTCCACTCCGTGCGTGGATTGTCTGGTATTTCCTCTGTTCGATGGGATTCATCCAGCTCCTGCGAAAGGCGCTCAACATCGATATGTCGCCGGCGACGAGCTAGGCCGACACCGTTTTCAGCCGCTGCCCGAAGGCTCGAGTTTGCTACCTCTGTCCAATATTTTACCCCGGGTATTCAGATTCGGCTACCACCTCATGGGAATTGCTTCAACACTCTCTCACGTGCTCCGACGTTGAGTCGGTATGTTCGCCGGATGCCACTTCCGAGACTATGTCTCGAGGAACCGGTGGTGAAGGTATAACTCGTTCTTTGACCGTAGATCGAGTAACGTGACGTCCCCATCGGTAATGACTGCGCGGCACCTTCTAACAAGGCCACGCTTCGAGGGAAACGATTCAAAACCCATTTTACCAGTCCGAACGCAGTTCGACCATGTTACTAACCGTCTCCGGTCCACCGGGCGGGGGAAAAACCACGAACGCCGAGTTGCTGGCCGACGAATTCGGCTTCGAGCACGTCAGCGGGGGCGATATTTTCCGACAGCTGGCCGACGAGCGCGGCTATACGCCACTCGAGTTCAATAAACTGGCCGAGGAGAACGATCAGATTGACCGCGATCTGGACCGGCGACTCCGCGAGATTGCCGTCGAACGCGAGGATCTAGTGCTCGAATCGCGACTGGCGGGCTGGCTCGCCGCCGAGCAAGCTGACCTCAAGTTCTGGCTCGATGCGCCCCTCGCCGTTCGGGGCGAACGAATCGCCGAGCGAGAGGAAAAAACGCCCGAACGAGCAATGGAGGAAACTCGCGCACGCGAAGCAAGCGAGGTCCATCGCTATCGCGAGTACTATGGCATCGAGTTCGACGACCTCAGCATCTACGACCTCTCGGTGAACACCGCACGGTGGGGTCCGGAATCGGTCGCCGATATGCTCGTCACCGCCGTCGAAGCCTACGATAGCCGGTCTGACGAGGGGAAAACACCTGTCGACATCGACGCGGAGTTCTAATGATTCGACGTGGCCCGCCATCCGAGCGACCGCCCACAGCTCTGTTACAGTTCGGGGTCGTCAATCTCGATAAGCCCCCTGGTCCGTCCTCCCATCAGGTGAGCGGCTGGATTCGTGACGCCGTCGCAGAGACGCTCAGCGAGGCTGGTAAGACACCGATAGATCGGGCTTCACATGCAGGTACGCTCGACCCAAAAGTCACCGGGTGCCTCCCGCTCATGCTCGGCCACGCGACCCGTCTTGCCCCGGCATTTCTCGAGGGGCGAAAGGAGTACGTCGCTGTCCTCGAGTGCCACGGGCCGGTACCAACTGATGCCCGATCGGTCATCGCAGAGTTCGAAGGACCGCTCTACCAGAAGCCGCCACGAAAGAGCGCTGTCTCACGTCGGTTGCGAGTTCGCGAAATATACGACCTCGAGGTTCTCGAAACCAGCGAACGGAAGGTCCTGTTACGGATTCGCTGTGAGAGCGGGACCTACGTCCGGAAGCTGTGTCACGACCTGGGGCTGGCACTTGGCACTGGAGCCCATATGGGTCATCTTCGACGAACCGAAACGGCACCGTTCGACGATTCGACGCTCGTCTCTGCGTACGAACTCCTCGACGCACTGGCGTTCTGGAACGAAGACGACGATCCGGACCCTCTCCTCGAAATCGTCCAGCCGGCCGAACGGATTCTCGAGGGCCTCCCGGGGATTACCATCGCTCCCAGTGCAGCCGAGTCGGTCGCCACCGGTGCGCCAGTGTACGCGCCCGGCGTTATCGACGCGGACATCGAGTTCGTCGGCGAGGACGGTTCGCCTCCGCTCGTCGCCTGTTATACTCCCGACGGAGCGGCTATTTGTCTGGGAAAACTCGTCGGCGACCCCACAGCCGATACAGGGACGGTCGTCGCGCTCGAGCGCGTATTGGTGTAGGGTATTTTGGCTTCTGTCGGCGGGTAAAACACGGGCTCGAGTCAGTCTGCGGCCTCGTCTCGAGCGAGTGCGAGTACCGTGGCTTCGCCGTCGACAACGACACCGTCGTCCGTGCGAGCGATCGTTTCGACTCGGAATTGATTGTCGCCGAGCGCTTCGACAACGTTTGCAGTTGCCGTGACCGTCTCGCCGGGATACACTGGCTGCTCGAACGAGAGGTCCTGTGAAAGATAGATGATGTCTCCAGGGAGTTTGGCCAGCGCGCTCGAGATAACGCCTGCAGCGAGCATTCCGTGACTGATCCGGCCATCGAAGAGGCCCGTTGCCGCGTACTCCGGATCGAGATGTAGTGGGTTGTCGTCGCCGGTGATGTCCGCGAACTGTTCGATACGATCCGTTGTAATCTCTCGGCGCGAGCGCGTCTGGTCGCCAGGTTGAGCTATCGACATACGTACTGATTCGGCCGAACCTGCCTGTACCTGCAGGTTGATACTCGAACCGACAGCGTCGAGGGTTGATAGTCGAACGTCAGGATACTTGGTCGCTGAGAAACCTACTAGATACTCATGAGACAGGCGACCAACGGCGACGTTCGGCTGGCCTACGAGGTCAGCGGGCCATCCGATGGCGAACCGGTCGTGTTCATCGAGGGACTGGGCTACGGCCGGTGGATGTGGCGCTGGCAACAGGAGCCACTCGCCGCAGACTATCACACGGTGCTGTGGGACAATCGCGGCACGGGCGAGTCGGACGTTCCCGAGGGACCGTACTCGATCGAAACCATGGCCGCCGATCTCGAGGCCGTCCTCGAAGACGCCGGTATCGACCGGGCACACGTCGTGGGGGCGAGCATGGGTGGGATGATCGCCCAGCGCTATGCCCTCGAATACGACCGGGCGGCGTCACTCTCGCTGTTGTGTACGACGCCGGGCGGACCGGACGCCGTGCCAGTGCCGGACGCGACGCAGGAACAAATGTTCGCCGCGCCCCCCGATGCCGACGAACGCGAGCGCATCAAACACCGAATGCGCCCAGCCGTCTCCGATAGCTTCTACGAGAACGAACCCGAACTCGTCGAACGAATCGTGGACTGGCGACTCGAGAGCGACGCCAGCGACCCGGCGAAACAGGCACAGGCGGCTGGCGTGGCGACGTTCGACGCGACGGACGAACTGCCGAACCTCGAGACGCCGACGCTCATCATGCACGGCGAGGCCGACCGTGTGTTGCCCGTGGAAAACGCACACCTGCTCGCAGAGCTATTGCCGAACGCCAGACTCGAGGTTGTCGGGGGCGGCCCACACCTGTTTTTCATCGAGTCGGCTGACTGGGTCACAGATCGACTCGAGGCGTTTTTCGAAGCCAACCCGATCGACACTGGAGGTGTCTGAACGGATGGCTGGTGCATTGAGAGGAAGTGAACGGATACCCCCTCGGAGCAAGGACGTGGAACACGGTGATTCACCGTGAACTGGAGTGACGAACCGTATCGGTGGGTTGGCGATTGGGCGGCACGACGCGCATCGCTGAGCCCCAACCGAACCGCCGTCGTCGACGCGACAACGAAAACGAGCGTCACCTACGGCGACCTCGAGGACCGGGCAAATCAAACCGCGCGCCTGTTGGAAACGCACGACGTGACTGATGGTGACCGTGTCGCCGTCGTCTCGCGGAACCGACTCGAGGTGTTCGACCTGTTCTTTGCAACAGGAAAAACCGGCGGTGTGCTGGCTCCACTGTCCTATCGGTTGGCACCTCCGGAGTTGGCCGCGCTCCTCGACCTGGTCGACCCGAACCTGCTCGTTATCGAGTCGCCGTACGTCGAACGGCTCGAGCACGCCATTGCTCGCTCGTCGGTCGATCCGGCAGTCCTCGAAGTCGAGACAGACGATCCTGCGGGCGGCTGGGACGTCTATAGCGACGAACGGCCATCGGATTCGAGTCCAGTTGCGTCCCGGGAACGGTCCCTCTCTGATCCGCACCTGCTGTTACACACCGGCGGTTCGACCGGGACGCCCAAGGAGACGACGATCACCCACGGCTCGATTTACTGGAACTCGATGAACACCATTACCGCCTGGGGGCTTCGTCCGGACGACGTCACGCCGATGGTGTTTCCCACGTTCCACACCGGGGGCTGGAACGTTCTCACGCTCCCGCTGTTTCACATGGGGGCGACCGTCGTCATCGACCGCGAGGTCGAACCCACACGCGTCCTCGAGCAGGTCGAAACCTACGGCGCGACGATTCTCGTCGCTGTTCCCGCCGTGTTACGTGCGATGGCGACCGACGACGACTGGGAGGCAACCGACCTCTCGAGTCTTCGCTTCGTGAAAAGCGGCGGCGGCCCCTGCCGGGAAACCATCGTCCGTGCCTGGCAACGGCGTGGAGTCGACTTCTCACAGGGCTACGGATTGACCGAAATCGGGCCGAACAACTTCGCGATGCCCGACGATTACGGCGACGACAAGGTGGCGAGCGTCGGCAAACCCGTCTTCCACGCGGATGCGCGGGTGGTCGACGAGGACGGGGTCGAACTCGACGACGGTGGGGTCGGCGAACTCGAACTGACCGGCCCACACGGTGCGCGCGAGTACTGGCGCAATCCCGAGGCGTCAGAAGAAACCTTCGGAGAGCGAGCATCGGACTCGAGTCCCTGGGTATCCACAGGCGATCTGGCTCGAATCGATTCGGACGGCTACTTCCACATCGAGGGGCGAAAGAAGAACATGTTCATCAGCGGCGGAGAAAACGTGTACCCGCCAGAAGTCGAGGATGTCATCACCGAACACGATGCCGTCGCCGAAGCCATTGTCGTCGGCGTTCCCGACGATCAGTGGGGAACCGTCGGCAAGGCGGTCGTCGAACTCGCCGAAGGATATGGCCCCGATGTGGGAACGACGGGCCACACCGTCGAAACTGCTGACGGCGGAACGGGAACCGCAAACATGGGATCGGCCGAGTCTACCGAGAGGCAATTGTCACTCACGCTCGAGGACCTCGAGGTGTTCCTTGACGGCAAACTCGCCCGATTCAAGATTCCCAAGTATCTCGCGTTCGTCGACGAGATGCCGATGAGCGGCCCCTCGAAGATCGATCGTGCGGCTATCGAAGATCGATTTGGTGGTGACGGGACGTGAGTGGCACCCCCGAGGCCGTATGGCTGCCACGAATCTCGTTTCGACACGGCTGGCATCGAAACCGACAGCTACGGTTATGGTCATGGAAACCATGTGATAGATCATGATTGACTTCACGCTGGACATGGAGCAGTACGACTGCCCGTTCATCGACACCAGCGACGACCACGATGTCGCGTTCACGGCCGTCCAGTGGGAGTTCGATAGCCGGCGACGCGAACTCGAGACGCGGATGATGGTCGAAGGCGAGGACCGCTCGATTCTCGAGTCGGGCCTCTCGACGTTACAGGCTCACGACAATATGCAAGAGTGTACGTTGTTCAAAAAGCACGAGGGGACGGCACTGTTGCGAACCGTTATCGACGAAACAGACGCTATGCGCGTTATCCGGGACAATCACGGCTACATCACTGGCCCGTTTCACATCGAGGATGGAAGTGAACGCTGGGAGGTCGGATTCGATACCGGGGACACCGCCGATGACGCGCTCGCAGAACTCGAGCGGAACAACGAGTTCGACGTTCTCGCGGAAGACGATTTCGAGCTGACCGAACTGTATGACCTGCTCGAGAACGCCGACGCTGCGAGCAACTTACTCGAAGGCTGTCGGTCGTTATCGGAGGTCGAACGCCAGACGCTGGCGGTCGCAGCGAGAAAAGGCTACTTCGATCAACCGCGGGGAGCAACGCTGCAAATGCTCGCCTCGGAGTTCGACATCTCGGACACAGCCGTCTCGAAAAACGTCCGCCGAGCCGAACGAAAGATCCTCAAACGCGTCGTCGACGCGATGGAAGGAATCGAATGACTGCGCGGTAATTCACATCGTTTTTTGCCATGGACTCCAACACTACGAATATGCATCAGGCACATATCGTCGGAGTCGGAATGACCGACTTCGGCGTTCACGAAACGCCACTCACGGAACTCTTCGCCGCTGCAGCGTTCGACGCGCTCGACGATGCTGGCGTCGGCGGAGAGGCAATCGAATCGTTCTATCTGGGGAACGCGATGAGTGGCCAGTCCGAACGGGATACCCATCTCGCGCCGACCATCGCGAGCCACCTTGGACTGGCCGGGATTCCCTGTCAGCGCTACGAAGACGCGTGTGCGACCTCCTCGAATGCGTTCAAACACGCCGTTCGCGCGGTCGAAGCCGGCCAGCACGACGTGGTCCTCGTCGGCGGCGTCGAACGCTGTACGCCGACGACCGGACTCGAGACGCCCGAAATGACGTCAGTGTTCGCGTCGGCGTCACATCGCCAGTACGAACAGCCAACGGGCATCTCGTTTCCCGGCGTCTTCGGGCTCCTGACGACCCGACACATGCACGAGCACGGTACGACCGAGGAACAACTCGCTGCCGTTGCCGTCAAGAACCACGGCCACGGGACGCTCAATGATCGCGCACAGTTCGGCACCGAGACGACAGTCGAAGAAGTGCTCGACAGCCCCATCGTCGCCACGCCGTTCCGACTGTTCGACTGCTGTCCGTTCTCGGATGGCGCCGCTGCCGTCGTCGTTGCGAACGAAGACGTCGCTGCCGACATGGAAGCAGACTCAGTCGCTGTCACCGGTATCGGTCACGCAACTGACGTCGTTCCACTCGCCGAAAAGGAGGATATGACGGCCACCCAGTCGGCACGGGATGCCGCGACCCAGGCCTACGAGGCGGCCGGCATCGGTCCAGAAGACGTCGACGTGGCAGAAGTCCACGACTGTTTCACCGGCGCGGAAATACTGGCTATCGAAGCCCTCGGATTCGTCGAAGACGGCGAAGGGGGCACGGCGGCCGTCGAGGGCACGACTGCACTCGGTGGACGAATCCCGGTTAATCCGAGCGGCGGGCTGAAAGCCAAGGGCCACCCTATCGGAGCAACCGGCATCGCGCAACTGGTCGAACTCACCGAACACCTTCGTGGGGAGGCCGGCGAACGCCAGGTCGAAGGGGCAACGCACGCCCTCGCACACAACCTCGGTGGCGACGCTGCAACGACTGTCGTTTCGATCCTGGAGGGAGATGCATGAGCGAGACAGACTCGAGCGAGGCGACCGAATCGCTTCCGGAACAGTTGAACCACCGTACCTGGACGCAAGCGCTTCGTGAAGGGAGGCTTCTCGGCCAGCGCTGTCGCGACTGCGGCGCGGAAACTGCAACCCCGTCTGGGGCGTGTAACACCTGTGGGTCGCGCGAACGCGAGACCATCGAACTACCGACGACGGGCACGCTCTATACGGAAACGACGGTCGCCGTCGCCCCCCAGGGGTTCGACGGGGGCTACAGGGTCGGTATCGTCGACCTCGGTTCGACTCGCGTGATGGCCCGACTCGAAGGCGACAGCGACATCGGTGACTCGGTCGAACTCGCCGGCGTGCTCGAAGTCGATTCGCCGGTCCCTGTCTTCGAATAACGGATTCGTCCGACCCGGTCACACCCGCCTCGGACTGCTGGAACCCAAACGTCTTTTCGACTCCCGGACGTGGCCCGAGATACGATGACGAACACTGACCACAGTGGCGACCATCCGCGAGCGAACGGGATGCCTACTCTCGGCCTCGGCACCTGGCAGCTCGACGATCCGGAGCAGTGTGCCGAAAGCGTCGCCAACGCACTCGAGATGGGATACCGACACGTCGATACTGCCCAGGGCTACGACAACGAGGAGTTCGTCGGCCGCGGCATCGAAGCGGCCGACGTGGACCGCAGGGAGGTCTTTCTGGCGACGAAAGTATCGACGTCGAATCTGGCTTACGACGACGTCATCGAGACGACGAAAACGAGCCTCGAGAAACTGGGTGTCGATGCCGTCGACCTGTTGTACGTCCACTGGCCTATCAACACTTACGACACAGAAGAAACCCTCGCGGCGTTCGACGATCTCTACGACGACGGGTACATCGAGCGCGTGGGCGTGAGTAATTTCGAGCCACGACACATCGAAGAGGCGGTCGAGACACTCGATGCACCGATATTTGCCAACCAGGTCGAGTGCCATCCGCTGTTGCCACAGACCGAACTCCGGGCGGTCTGTGCAGCCCACGAAATCGAACTCGTCGCCTATTCACCGCTCGCTCGAGGGAAGGTGTTCGACGTCCCTGAAATTGGGTCCGTAGCCGAGAAACACGACGTCAGCGAAGCGCAGGTCAGTCTGGCCTGGCTACGTGAAAAGGGGATTACGGCGATACCGAAAGCCACTGGTACTGACCACCTCGCGGACAACTTCGCTTCGCTTTCCCTCGAGCTAGACGACGAAGACGTTACAACGCTTGACAGCATTGACAGTGTCCACCGCGAAGTCGATCCCGATGCGGCCCCTTGGAACCTCCAGTGAGGGTGTTGCCGTCGGTTACAGTGTTCGATCGTCCACTGATGATCATAGCGAGAGGGTCATTGAAACGATCCATACCCCCTATCCCGATGTCGCCCTGCGGCAGGGTGCGCAATAATTTTCACTGGCTACTATACCACGACACCGGCATTGTATGATGTTCGAGCACTGACTGTTCGATTCGAGTGATCGTCTCGAGGAGGAAAGTTTACGGTATCGCAGTCGATTTGGTTGGATAATGTCTACCCGTGCACGCAACCGAGGCGGTGGTGGGATCGTCGCCGCGGTGAAGGTTGATCTGGCGCTCTTACACGGGGCGTGGATGGAACTTATCTTTCCCCGACAGCGTGGCCGTGGCCACTCCGTCATGGGGAAGTGGAAACCCGAAACGCTCCCACAAAAGATCGGGTACGCCCTCTGGAGCGCGATCGGCGCACTCGGTCTCTTGCTCGTGTACCCGCTGACGGTCATCGGACTGGCAACGCGGTTTTACGCCGCCAAACTCGACTCGACGGCGACGCGACTCGGTATCGTTGGGGCAACCGGGGTGGCACTGCTTTTCTGGGGTATCCTGACCGTTATTGCCCACATCCAGTTGCCCTGGGACGCCTTTCTCGCCGTCGCCGCCGCGAGCGGCGTCGCAACGCTGTCGACTGCACTGGCCGCAACCTGCTCGAAATTCGGCGGTCGCCCCCTGTCCGTTGCCCTGGCGTACCCGTTCGCTATGACGGCCCTGTTTCTCCCGCCGGTCGTCGCCGCCCTGGTAACACCCTCGCTCGAGCCCCACGTCCTCGAGCCGAGTTACGATCTGGCCGTCTGGTTGCTCGACACCGTTCTCGTCTTCGGCGACCTGAACACGTATCTCCGTGATAACTACCAGCTCGAGGGAGTCGCCTACGCGGGCATGTGGCTCGGTTTTTCGTTCCCGCTTGGCTGGTTCCTCGGTGCGATGGTCGCGCTGGCGAACGTCGTCCGGCCGACGAATTAACACGGCCTGTCGTCCCTTGCTGAGTGCTCCGTCAAGCGCCGACGGATAAATTTACACCGCCCATCCTCGGTTCCGCATCCGACATCCTTAGGAGAAATCCCATCGTATCTCCCCGTATGGCACTCGAGTTCGATCTCCCGAAAACCGTTGGAGCGTTCGCACTGATCGTGGCAGTCGGCGTCGGTATTCTGCTAACCATGCCGATGGGAATGGGGACCGACACCGTTCTGATGATGGTGCTCCCATCGATGGCCGTGTTCGGAGCGATTGCGCTCGCAATTGGCGTCAAACACGGCGAGTATCGAGCGACTCAGTAGTTCACTCGAGTGTGGATTACGGGACGAGCAGGACGGGAATTTCGTGTTTCTGGAGAAGTCGCTCGGTCGTGTCGCTCTCGAGAACCCGATCGAACAGGGATTTCGACTCGTAACCGAGGATGACGAGGTCGATATCTTCCGAGGCAACGATATCGGTAATCGCCTTTCTGATGACGGCTCTGGAATCGGGATCGCCCTCGATGAGTCGAACCTCTGCTTCGACCGACGCTTCGTAGTTGTCGCCGAGCGACTCGATTTCGCTCGCCGCTATCCGTGCGGGGTCCGCTTTAGCGTCACTGATGTGTGTCGCCACGACGTGAACGTCCTCTCTATCGCCGAAGAGCTCGAGGGTTGCTCGAACCGCTCGTTCGCTAACCGGCTGGATATCGAACGGCACCAGTATGTTCATATAGACACGTTATCCGCCACCGCCCTAATGATTGTGGAGAATTGCACCCTCGGTTCTCGAGGGAGAACACCATCCTCGGCTCGGGTGATGGGGGATTCCAGATACGACGCATCGTCACCACTCTCGAGAGGTGAGAGCGTTCGTCGTTCAGAGTGCCTAACCGCGGCGATCTGAAGTCAGAAAATTAGTTGCGGACGACGTTCGTCGCGCGAGGGCCTTTGGGGGCCTGTTCGATGTCGAATTCGATCTCGGTGCCTTCTTCGAGGTCCGGGCCGCCGACGTCTTCCATGTGGAAGAATACGTCATCGTCCGCGTCGTCCGTCGAAATGAAACCGTAGCCGCCTGTGTCGTTGAAGAAATCAACGTTTCCTTTCGCCATTGCTTCTAAACACAACGCCGATACACGGTTAAGGCTTGCGAGGGTCGTGGTACCACGACCGTTGGCTTCGGAGGCTTCGTTTCGCCCAGTCAACTGGAGACCCGAGGTAACCCTCGAACCTACATGTAGCCCAGATCTCGCAGCCGAGCCATCAGGTCCTCTTTGTCCTGAGCGCGACCGGCCCGCTCGGTCGTTCCCTCGAGGTCCTGCAACCAGGCCGGCTCGTCTTCGGCCTTTTTCGTGCTGATCTCACTGCCCAGCGACCGGAATCCCTCCCAGTATTTCGGGGAGACGGGGATGTCAGCCTGCTCGACACCCTCCGGAAGGTCGTCTGCACTCTCCGGGACGTACCCCTCGTCCGGGAAGTGCTCGACCGTATCGGGGACGACGAACTGCCAGAACGCCTCCCAGACGGCGCGTTCTTCGAAGTGCAAAATCGGTTGGACGCGGTCGTGTGGCGGGTAAATGTCCGGGTCGTGACGCGGCGAGAAGAACGTCTCGTCGGCACGGGCTTCCTGTTCGTCCCATCGAACGCCGGAGATGACTCCGTCGATGTCGTACTCCTCGAGTGCGTCGTTGAGCGCGACGGTTTTCAGCAGGTGATTCCCTGCGTAGGTGTCGAGCAAGAACGGGAACGACTCGTCTTCGTACTCGAGGATGTTCTCGATGTGATGCCGGTTGTGCTCGTCGAGGTCCGCCACGGGAATGTCGTCGCCCGGCTCGAGGCCGTGTTCGTCGACGTACTCGCCGATATTGGTGTTACGAGCGAAGATGACGTCGAGGTCCCACTCCTCGGCCCAGTGGTCGACGAACTCGATAATCTCGTCGAAGTGCTGGTAGTGGTCGATGAAGATCGCTGGCGGTACCTCGAGGTCGAATCGGTCCGCGACCTCCTTGACGATGTACAGGACGAGCGTGGAGTCCTTGCCGCCGGTCCACATCACCGCCGGGTTTTCGTACTGCTCGAGGCCCTGGCGGGTGACCTCGATGGCCTTCTCGATCTTTTCGTGCACGTGCGGGTAATCCGTTGGATCCTGATCGGTGCCGTCTTGATAGTTGACGTCGACGTAGTCGGGAAAGTTCTCGGACATATCGTGTAATTAGATATAATTACCAGGGATAAACCGCTTGTGGCGGCGGAAATCTCTGTCGGTACTCGAGATGAGAAGAACACTCATAGTTTCGACTCACGATGTACCAGATTGTTCGTTTCCTGAACAGGCATACATATTTAGAGGTTAAAACAATACGTATATATTGTTGAGTGCCTGCCTATATTAAGAGAGTGTCATCAACAAGTGGATAACGGCCAGAAGTATAATATGATACGATAGTCATTATTGAGACAACTAATGGGCTCTACAATTTGTGAGGATTCAAGAGGGGCCACTCCTGTTGTCGGGCTTACACTTCTCATTGGCATTGCCTTAATTGGTTCTCTTGGAATTTTTATCGTGGGATTAGACCTGATCGGAGCCCAGCAACAACAAGCTGAAAATGAACGTGCTGAACAGAGTTTCATTGAACTCAAACAGTCGATGCACACCCAAGGTTATCAATCAGATACCAGCCAAACGATCAATTTAGACCTTGGCGACGGAGGTGCAATAATTCGAGACGATGCAGGATCAATCTCAGTGGATTACGAGAATCTCAGCGAGGAATTTGAAGAACCCATTACCTTTGGGGCTATAGAATACGAAGGACATGATGGGGGAATATATGCGCTTGAGGGGGGTGCAGTGATTCGAGGAACTGGCGAAAATGCACAGATGGTTTCGGGACCACGTATCGAATATGACGGGGTAACAAACACCCTCAATTTCCAACTGGTTGAGGCCGTTGGTGAAGGCCAGTTAGACTCAGATTCGATAAGTCTGAAAATGAACAGTAGCGAGGGTTACAGTTCCGTCGTCGAAGATGAGCAGGTGATAATAACAATAGAAAGCAGATATTGGGGTGCTTGGGAACAGTATTTCATCAACGAGATCGGGGAACGTGGTGTCCTTGCAGAACCAATAGAAGAAAGTGACAAAGGAAAAGTGAGAGTAGATCTCGGCCGAATCGATCGTCCAACACCGTTTGAGAACGCTGTCCACGTCCGAGAAGAACCAACTGTGCGTGGAGAGGCGGGCGGAATTGATGGCGAAGTGGAAGTAAATGATTCTCTTGAACCAATTGACAATGAAATTTGGGAATTAGTAGCAACTGCAGAAAAAGAGTACACGAATGAAGGAGAACTAACTGGAGGGACTCTCGAAGCTGGCGAGTATTACGCAGATGAAGTAAATCTTGGTGATGATCTTACTGTTGATCTCGAGAATGGAGACGTTGTTCTGGTGGTGAACGGAAGTTTAAACGTAAACAATGAATTCCGTGTCACAAACTGGGGCGAGAATGAATTGCAAATATACACTACTGGAGATATCTCAATCGATGATCAGATGTGCGTAGATCAAACCGAGTGCACCGGCTCATTTCCAGATAGGCAAGGAAATAAACCAGGACCCGGTGAAATCAACGCTCAACATCTTCAGGTGTATGGAACTTCAGAATTTGAGTTAACAATGAGTGGGGATTCGTATTTTGAGGGCGTCGTTTACGCACCTGCTGGTGAAAACGGAAGTTCAACCCTTGAAGAAAGTGGCAATTTCATCATAGATGGGTCTGTTGTTGTTGGGCATGTTGATATCGGTGGTACGTCAGAAATCAGCCACCATGGTCATCTAGAATTCCTGGACCCTGCGATCGGAGGTCCAGTTCAACCACCAGAAATTACGTACCTAAATATTGCACACCAACAAATAGAAGTAAGCCAGGACTAGCGATAATAGGAGAGAGGGAACGCCGTCCTGTTTATCAACAATTCCAGGCTGATATGTTATCTTGATTTGTCGGAATAATTTCAGAGGTGCGTTTTACAATTATCGGCTCTGGTGAATCGCCAGACTGCGACGACTTGATCCGTCAGAACTAGGGAGTTGAAGCGGGAAACGGCGGATGGTTCATGTCCAAAATTTCCCGCTTCACTGGGAAGGTAGTGACGTTGGCTAAAAGTGCTGTTGGTGGCCGAGGCGAATCCGCCGCCCCGCAGGGTGGCGGCGGATTCGCCGACTACGCCGTCGTTTCGCTGCATTGTCTCCGGATTTACTTGGAGAAATCCTACCGCGAAGCGCTTGATCTACTGAGCGAGATGCCACAAATACTGGCGGAGATCGGCCTTGAGAAGGCCGATCTCCCTGATCACTCGACGCTGGTAAAAGCGTTTGACAGGATCAAGATGGCGATCTGGCGAGTGCTGCTGCGCCTGTCGGCGCAGCTGCACGAGCCATCTGGTCACGCGGCGATGGACGCGACATTTTTCGACCGCGAAAACGCGAGCAAACACTACTGCCGTCGCACGAATTACCGCGTTCAGACGCTCAAAACAACCGCTCTCGTCGATACAGCGTCACAAGCTATCCTCGACGTTCACTGCACAACCGAAAAACGTCACGACACGCAGATCGGCTGGCAACTCGCCCGCCGCAACGCGGGCGAGTTGCACAGCCTCGCCGCCGACAAAGGCTATGACTGGCAACGGTTACGTGATAAACTCCGAGAAGAGGACGTAAGACCGCTGATCAAGCATCGTGAGTTCCGTCCCATCGATCACGCGCATAACGCGCGGATCGATGATGCTCTCTACGGCCAGAGAGCGTTGTCTGAGACCGTCTTCTCGGTGATCAAGCGCACGCTCGGCGACGCCGTGTGTGCGCGAAGCTGGTATCGTGAGTTCCGTGAAATCGTCCTGATGTGTGTCGTCTACAACATCAAGCGTGCTGTGAGCTAGGCGAATCCAACGCCGTATGGTGATTCACCACGGCCCAATTATCATATTTTCACTACTTATCGAATAGAAAAGCGATAGCGATCTGCTTCGAGAACAACTTAAGATGCGGTTTAGCCTTTCGAGTGGATCGAATGCCCAGTATTCAGGAAAGGAACTCGAGTATCAGTCGCTAATAAATTTGTTATCGCGCCAGTTGACCCCCGCAGAGGAGGCCTTTCGCTCTCGAGGTCCTTCGACGACCTCGACGTCGGCTGGCCGTGGTTCCCCATCGACGATACGAGTTGCCTCGAGTTCGCCGTCGTTTTCCGAAATCGCGGTCAGCGTTCCCTTTTCGGTCTCCTGGGCGATCGCACAGAGTACCTGAAACATCTCGTACTGGAGCAGGGAGTTCTGGAGGACGGTTTCACGGTCGCCTTTGAACGCCGCGAACTCGACCAGTTCGGATTCGATCTCGTCTTCTTCCTCCTCGTCCCACCGGAAGGAGTTCCGTCGCTCGTCCGGGTCTTCCTCGTACACCCGGTTTTCGGTGACGCTCGCTTTGAGCTGGGCCGTCGGGGTATACTTGCTCACGCTGTCGTCGTCGGAGACGGCTTTCAAAATCAGCGTGTTGTTTCGCCGCGTTAACTCGACGTCGGTGACCTTCTCCGGGTAGGTCGCCGTCTCGAGAAACTCGTGTAGTTCTTCGAGTGGGAGTTCGAGGGTGGAGTGCAACCGATATACGTGTCTGGAGTCCTCTGTTGACATGTGTGGAAAGGTGGGCGACAGTCGTCTGCCCGTTACTACGGTGGCGGGCCATATATGACCTGCTATTATATACTCGCCCGATTCATTTGAATTCATATACGTATCGGGCACAATCGAAGGTGGCGGCCTCGAACAGGCACCCGAACACGCACTTCCATTACTCGACGGTCAGTGTCGACTCGAGGTCACCACGTTCGTCGAGTTCAGCGAGGATGTCCGAGCCGCCGACGAACTCGCCGTCGACGAAGGTCTGTGGGATCGTCTCCCAGCCGCTGTGTTCGGAGAGCGCCGTCCTGAACTCCGGCAGGGACTCGAGGACGTCGACGGTTTCGAAGTCCTCGCGATAGGTGCCGATCAACTCGAGTGCGCGCTGGGAGTACCCACACTGGGGCATCAACTGCGTCCCTTTCATGAACAGCACGACCTCGTTTTCCTCGAGGGTTGTTTCCACGATGTCGTCGACTTCGGACTGCTCGAGACTTGAGTTCGGTTGGAACGTCATTGCCACCACTTGGTGCGTCACGGACTAAGGGTTTGTCCTCTCGCGGCATCTCACACCGAGTGTCGTTCTTCGGTTAGACCAAACTCTTAATTATGAAGTATTTAGTATTTCCTTAGTAGTGATTATGTTGGCTAGTTGGAGTATTCGATAGTGAAGTTGGAGTATCGGTCAGTGAGGGACGCTTTCACGAGTGGGAGACGAAGAAACGACAGGGGGCCGTGTTTCGAGGGGATTGTGTAGCGGTTACTCGTCGGTGCCGACACTGATGACCTGTAACAGCGAGTAGACGGGGACGCCGTCGATCTCGTCCAGCCCCTGTTTGTCGGCGAGGACGACACACGCCAGTGGTTCGCCTCCTTCCTTACGAATTGCCTCGACCGTTTCACGCATTGTCGTTCCGCTGGTGATGGTGTCGTCGACGATGTAACACTCCCGGCCACGGATGGTCGCGAAGTTACGGGAGAAGGTTCCGCCGAGTTCGTCGATATCGTCGTCGTCCCACTGGTGTTTGGCGGGTGTGTACGTTCCCAGGTCGGTCTCGAGTTCGTGGGCGACGAGCGCTGCAATGGGGCCACCGGCTTTCTCGATGCCGATCGTCAGGTCGACGTCTTCGCCGTGTTTTGCCAGCAGGTCGGCGAGCGCTTTGGCGACGTAACCCATTCGCCTCGAATCCCGACCGATGGCCGACCAGTCGACGTGAATGTCGCCAGACCCGCCACTCGAGGACGCCGTTTCTTCCGCGGGGGTTGGGGCGGTACCGCTCCGTTCGACGAGCCAGCTGGCGGTTTCTCGAGAGACGTTGAGTTCGTCCGCGATTTCGCCTTTCGAGAGGCCGCGGTCGGCCAGGTCTGCTGCACTGTCGATGAGGTCGTCGACGTTTTTCATATGGTGTCAAATTCGACCGCCGTTTTTATAGTCGTGTCGTCGTCGACGAATGCGTCCTGGAACGAATCGAGGTCGTAGACGCCGGTGACGAGATCGTCGGTAAACGACTGCGGAAGTTCTGAGAGCGTGTCGATGGCCGATTCGAAGTGGCCGCGGTGTGAGTTGACGCTCCCGACGAGCGCCTTGTTGTGGAGGACGAACTCCTCGTGGAGCGCACCGCCGTCGATTTCGAACTCCCAGCTCGAGGGCACCCCGAGTAAGGCACCGACCCCGTTCGGTGCGAGCGCTTCGATAGTCTCGAAGGCGTGTGGCGCGTAGCCCGTCGCCTCGTAGATGAAGTCGATTCCTTCGTGGACGTCAGGTACCTCCGAGACGGGCGTTTCTCGAGAGTCGACGTACGTTGCACCGAACGATTCGATGATATCGATAGTCGGGTCCGGTCGGTCGCGACGGCCCAGACAGTACGTCCGGTCGAACTCGAGGGTTTCGACCAGCATGGCCACGGTCAAGAGCCCGAGCGAGCCGTTGCCGAGGACCATCGCGGATTCGGGTCGCCAGTCGAACGCGGAACGGCTGGCGAAGGCGTGTTCGATGGCCTTCTCAGAGATACTAATGGGTTCGACGAGAAAACCGAGCGATGCGAGCGATTTTGGAATCGACACGAGATATTCTGCGGGGCTGGTAAAGTATTCGGCCATGAAGCCGTGGCCACCGACGATCCCTCGTTCGACGTACTCGCCCTCCGGTGCCATATCTGGATAGCCCGATTCGAAGTAGTGGTTGGTTCCGTTTGGCGGTCGTCGAACCGTGGGGACGACGAGTTGGCCCGTCTCGAGGTCAGTTCCGTTCGGGTCTTCGACCACGCCGACGGCCTCGTGGCCGAGTACGAGGTGGTCCGCCCCATCTGGAACGCCACCGTGGGCACCCGAGATCACCTCGTGGTCGGTGCCGTCGACGCCAACCCGGAGCGTCCTGACGAGTGCCTCACCCGTTTCGGGTTCGGGTATCGGCTTCTCGACGATCGTTGGCTCACCCGCCCCTGGTTCGACTGCAATAGCGTACATACCCGACAGTTAGCGTCCGAGGGCTAAAAGTTTATTCTATCTCGAGTAAAGAATCATTTTCGGTTGCTCGAGTCGCTTCGTAGTGGCACAGACCTCTTTTGAACAGGGTGCTGGGAAGGGGGCAACCGTCGCGCCAGCGGAAACGATTATCCCCGCGCCACACGCATGCCGTGACATGGAACGATACGATCTCGTCTACCAGCTCTACGACGAGTTCGACACCAAGACGCTCCGCGAGTACCAGGAGTTCGTCGATGTCTTTCCGCCGGTCGACTCGCGCGTCGCTCTCGAGCACTGGCAGGAAGCGAGTGACGAACTCGAGGCGCGTAAAGACGACATTCGGGCGGCGTTCGCCGCCGGCGAGACGTTCGCCGAGATCGCCTCGCGAACGACACGCGATCAGGCCTTTACGGCGCTCGACCTGGAAGCCAAGTACGCGAGGCCGGTGAACGTCCTCGTGCTAGACGTCGACGAGACGCTGCGCTCGGCTGGAAGCACCGACAACGAGATTCCGCGTGACACGCTGCACGTCCTGACCGAATTTCACGAGGCGGGCATCCCCATCGTCATCTGTACGGGACAGACTCTCGAGAACGTCAAAGGGTTCGCGATCCAGGGGTTGGGCAGCGAAATCGTCCACTCGGGTGAACTCTCCATCGTGTACGAGTCGGGCAACGGCGTGTTCACGCCAGGCCACGGAGCGGATACCAAGCAGTTGCTGTACAACGACCTCGACGATTCGATTCGAGATATCTTCGATGCGGTTCGGGCGCGCGTGCTGACTGGGGCTCCGGCGCACCTCCGACGCGGCTGTCACCTCCAGGGCAACGAGTTCAACGTCACGATGAAGCCGAACTACGAGACGGGCTCGAGTCAGGCCCGCGAAGTCATCGATGACGCACTGGTCTACATGATCGACCTGCTTGGAACGGCGGTCGCCGACGTGATATCGTGGTCACCGTCAGACTCGAACGAACTCGTCGGCTACACTCGAGCGTTTTACGCCGGTGAAGACCCCGAAATCCGTAGCGTGCTCGAGGGAGAGGGGGCCTATCCTGACGTCGATCGGGCTGCCGTTCCCGAGCCGCTGGCCGCTGTATTCGAGCGGATCGACGTTGCCTACTACGAGGCCGACGCAGCGGAAGTAAGCAGCCTGGAACTCAACAAGGTTGCCGGCGTGAAACGGGCGCTCGAGGTGCTGGGGGTCGAGGACCCCTTCGCGCTCGTTATGGGTGATTCGAAAACCGATCTCCGCGTAATGGAGTGGGTCGCCGAAAACGACGCGGGCATCGCGGCTGCCCCAGAACACGCCTCGAGCGACACGCTCGATCACGTGATCAGATCGGACGAACTGGTCTTCGCACAGGGCAAAAGCGTCGACGTACTCCGGACGGTTTACGCGCTCAATCAGCTAGCGCGGCTCAACTGACCTACGGCGTTCGGTTCACTGATCTCCCGATCGCGTGCAACGGTGTCAGTGGGGTGATCGGCGGTACATGAGTATACGGTTTCCCGTCAGTGTTCGACGAACTCGAGCAACACGCCACCGGTGTCTCGCGGGTGTAAAAACGCCACGTCGTGGCCCCACGCGCCCGGCCGTGGTTGTTCGTCGATGCACTCGATACCCATCTCGCGGGCGCGCTCGAGGGCGCCACTGGCGTCGTCGGTTTCGACTGCCAGATGGTGAATACCTGGGCCGTTTCGCTCGAGGTAACGTGCGATGGTCCCTCTCTCCTCCGGTTCCAGCAGTTCGAAGTAGCCGTTTTCGAACGCGAGAAAGACGACGGTCATCCCGTCGAACGTTTCCTCGTGGGCGATTTCGACGTCGAACAGGTCGGCATACAGCGCGGCCGTCGCACTCGCGTCGTCGGTCGCGATACCAGCGTGATCGATACGCATATGCGCTGTGGCGTGTCGAACCGTCGTCAGTGTTGCGCTCGATGCCCGTGATTGACCAAAAAGTTGTTACTACACCAACACCAAACGCTTCGGCATGGAGATCACGAACACGGAAACCCTCCCGGACCGCGAAGTCATCGAAGTCCTCGGCATCGCCCGTGGCAATACGGTCGAGGCCAGGAACGTCGGCCGAGACATCACGCAGGGTATTCGAAACGTCTTCGGTGGTGAGCTCAAGGCGTACTCCGACCTGTTGACGAAAGCACGCGACGAAGCGATCACCCGCATGGAAGCCGACGCCGAGGAAATGGGCGCTGATGCAGTACTCAATGTCCGTCTCGAGACCTCACAGATCACCGACGGTGGCTCGGAAGTGATGGCCTACGGGACGGCAGTGCGACTGCGGTAACAACGGCTTTTCGGGGAGAAAGAATCCTTCGAAAACGATCCCTCGAGGGGCGTTCCCTGCAACAGGAACGCTGCTGGCGATTATTTCCCGTAACAGCATGCTTATACTGGCCTGTGTTGTGTGTTATACCGCAGCACAATCCAGGGTGGCAATGACCCGACGATGGGTCGGCCGTGGGATGCCAGCAATCGATATAGCTGGCCACGCTGGACATCACCTGCACCCTGTGGTGGGTTTTCTCGAAGACCATCGACCCGTGAGCAGTGCCTCCGTTCGTCGGGGGCGTCTCCAATCGGCCGCAGGAATCGGTAACCGGGCGTTTCACCACGGACGGGACCGTCTGTTCGTTTCGCTCGAGCGCACGACGAATGGAGAGATTCAAGGGGCCGGCGCGTGCTGTGACGAACAATGCGCCACGACAACGTCATCACGAGTAAACAACTGTCACGGGAGGATATCGAAACCATCCTCGATCGGGCCGCTGAAATCGACGCCGATCCGTCCGCAGTTGCCAACTCCTATCCGGATACCATCCTCGGACTGCTGTTTTTCGAACCCAGCACGCGAACGAAACTGAGCTTCGAGACGGCGATGAAGCGCCTGGGGGGCAACGTCATCGATATGGGGTCTGTCGAATCCTCGAGTGTCAAAAAGGGGGAGACACTCGCGGACACCGTTCGGGTGATCGAAGGCTACGCGGACGCCCTCGTCGTTCGCCACCCAAAACAGGGCTCGTCGACGATGGCTGCGGAGTTCGTCGACGTCCCGCTGATCAATGCCGGCGACGGGGCCGGACATCACCCCACCCAGACGCTCCTCGACCTCTATACGATTCGAGAGAACGCCGGCCTCGAGGACCTCTCGATCGGGATCATGGGCGATCTCAAGTACGGCCGGACGGTCCACTCGCTGGCCTACGCGCTCTCTCACTTCGACGCCCACCAGCATTTCATCAGCCCCGAAAGTCTCCAGTTACCTCGTGAGGTCGTCTACGACCTCCACCAGGAGGGGGCCTCGGTTCGCGAACACGAAAATCTGGACGAGATCCTGTCGACGCTCGACGTCCTGTACGTGACGCGCATTCAGCGCGAACGATTCCCCGACGAAAACGAATACCAGAAGATCGCTGGCGAGTACCAGATCGATATGGAGACTCTCGAGGTAGCGAGCGACAACCTGACAGTGATGCACCCGCTCCCTCGAGTCGACGAGATCGCGCCGGAAATCGACGAAACGGCCCACGCGGCGTACTTCGAACAGGCACACAACGGGGTCCCCGTTCGAATGGCGCTGCTCGACCTCCTGCTCGGTGATGCACAATGAGCGACGACACATCCACTGACGATACCGCACACGAACTGCGCGTAAGCAAGATCAGAAACGGCACCGTGATCGACCACGTCCGAGCGGGCCAGGCACTCAACGTACTGGCAATTCTCGACATCGACGGCAGTCAAAACGAGGAGGTTTCGGTCGGGATCAACGTCCCCTCCGACCGGCTGGCTCGAAAAGACATCGTCAAAGTCGAGGGACGCGAATTGAGCCAGGAAGAAGTCGACGTCCTGTCGCTCATCGCGCCCGACGCGACGATCAACATCGTCCGCGAGTACGAGGTGACGAGCAAACACCGCGTCGAACGCCCCGACGAAGTCCAGGACGTGTTACGCTGCCCGAACGCAGCCTGTATCACGACTGAAGACGAACCGGTTACCTCTCGGTTCGAGGTGCTCGAGGACGGCGTCCGCTGTCTGTACTGTGGGACGATCGTCCGCGAATCGATTGCCGACCTCATCGAATAGTACTCCGTCAAACATCGACCTGTGAGCCGCCCCTTCCAGAATATCTAAGTGCCGGGCAAACGTGCATTCGAACGTATATGTCGCGAACGATCAAATTCCTGCTCGTACTGGTCGCCGTCGTCGTCCTCTGGAAAGTCGTCTTCAGCAGTTCCGAAGTCGACGTCGAGTACGATCCACTCGAGTAGCTGGCCGATATCCGAACCGCTTACCGTCTCGGCGCCGAACCCGTTCGTATGTACGGCGTCGTGACGCGAAACCCCGACGAAGTCGCCTGGGAAGACTTCGACCGCGCTTTTTACGAAGTCAAGGACGTGACCGGCCGGTCTGCACAACCGCTTCCTGATGCGGTCAACATGGTCTCCTGTTTCGGAGACAACGCGGCAGCCGATGCCGAACCCTCGCTGGTTCCCGTCGACGACGATGGGAATCGGGCCACCCGCGAGCGGAAATACTTCGACTGGGCGTACATCTGCCCCTCGAGGACCGAGTACCGGGAAGGGCTGCTCGAGATTATCGACGACTGTGTCGAAGCGAACGCGGACGTCAGACTGGACGACGTCGGCTTCCCCCGGCAGGGATACTGTCGGTGTGACGTGTGCCAGGAGTCGTTTGCCGACAGCGACTTCGACGACAGGCAAGCCTGGCGAGCGAACGTCATCACGGAGTTCGTCGCCGAAGCAACTGAACGAATCCCTGGCCGGGTCTACCTGACGCTGTATCCTGACCCGTACCCTGGCCACCTGTACGAACGGGCGGGACTCGACCTCGAGGCCCTGTCCGAGCACGTCGACGAGTTCGTCGTGCCGCTATACGATATGGCCTATACGACGACCTACTGGCTCGAGGTGATCGCAAGCGGATTCGAGAGCACGCTCGAGACACCCTTTAGTATCGAACTGTACGCAGTCGACATCGACATCGATAATCTGTGTAAGGCCACCGAAGTCGCCGGTCACTACGGCAAAGACGTGTTCTTCGGTTACGAGGCGAGCAATGCACGCGGAGCGTTACGACGGTTGCGAGCCGATCAGCAGACGGGCGTATCCCACGGCGAACCGAGTTCCTGAGAGCGGGACACGTGTTGCGGTGTCAGTGATCGCCCCGCCACCGCACATTCTTTACGCGTGATATCGAATATCAACGTATGTACGACAGCGTTCTCCTCCCAACTGATGGAAGCCAGGCCTCGGAACGGGCCCTCGAGTATGCTATCGACCTCGCACAACAGTACGACGCCGCCCTTCACGTCATGTACGTCATCGACAAAGCCGTTTTCGCCGGCGACGTCGAAACCGGGACGATCGTCACCCAGTTCGAACAGGTGGGACAGTCTGTGCTTGAGGAGGTCGAAACGGAAGCTACCAGAGCAGGTATCGAGACAACCATTACCCATCTCGGCCGCGGTAGTCCGCACGAAGCGATCCTGAAATACACCGAAGAAGAGGATATCGACGTGGTAGTGATGGGGACCAGAGGTCGAACCGGGCTCGACCGCTACCTGCTCGGAAGCGTCACGGAAAAGGTCGTTCGTCTCTCCGATGTGCCGGTGTTAACGGTTCGCCACTCCGAACGTGCCGACTCCGAATCCACCCAGGAGGAGTGAATTTCCGGGACGAGTGTCCACACACTCGAGTCTCTCGAGGTTCACGGATACGCTCGAGTTCGGCTCGCGACCAGTTCGGGGTATGCCGGTCTTCGCTACGGTACCTGCTCGAAGCTGCCCAGCACTCGACAGGGTTCGACCATCGGCGAGGAAACCGTCGCAATTTTTACCACCTCGAGACGAGTTTCGAGTATGACTGGTTCGGAAACGGGTGACGAAAGCGGTGGGGCGGCTGTATCTGCGGACAGGCCACAGAGCGTACTCGACGAGACCGACGAGCCACGAGCTATCGATATGCACGCCCACCAACCGACGAGTGAGTTCTTGCACGACGCCGGCGGGCAGATGATGAAAGATGCTGCTGCACGCTTTGGCGCAGATCTCGAGACGGACACCTACGAGAACATGATCGAGAGCTACCACGCGGCAGGCGTGGGTAGAGCCGTGTTACTCGGCTGGGATGCTGAGACGAACACCGGGAATCCACCGGTCCCAAACGACTACGTGGCCGAGGTGCGCGATGAGTACCCCGACTTCTTCATCGGTTTTGGCTCCGTCGATCCGCTGAAAGACGACTGCGTCGAAGAGGCGATTCGGTGCGTCGAAGATCTCGACCTCTCGGGTTTCAAATTCCAGCAGATTGCTCAGGGGTTCGATCCGAGCGACCCCGAACACGAACAGCTCTGGGCAACGATCGAAGACCTCGGCGTCCCCGTCGTCTTCCACGGCGGCAACTCGACGCTCGGTGCGTGCTCGCCGGGCGGGCGCGGGCTCAAAATCAAGTACGGCAACCCGATGTTGATCGACGACGTCGCTGCCGACCATCCCGAGTTACAGATACTGATCGCCCACCCTGCGTTCCCGTGGGAGCGCGAACAACTCGCCATCTGCCAGCAAAAGGGGAACGTGTACATGGATCTCTCAGGGTGGATGCCGAAATATATCGACGACCAGGTGCTCCACTACGCGAAGACGCTACTCGCCGATACCGTCATGTTCGGCACCGATTATCCGATGCTCGAGCCCGAACCCTGGCTCGAGCAGTTTGCCAGCCTCGAATTCCCGCCGGACGTCCAACGAAAGCTGCTCTGGGAGAACGCTGAATCGTTCCTCGGACTGTAACCGGTTTCCTTCTCGAGGAACGGTGCCTACAGTGCCCTCTCGAGAGACCTTACTCGCCCGCCCCTTCGAGAGAGCCCTCAACACACACCTGTCAACAGATATATTCACCAGCGCTGAAAACGCATCATCCAGACGATGGCACTCGGCTGGCTCCGATCTGGTGACGGTTGTTCACTCCCCCCACTTCTCTGTGCCGTGTGTCGCCTGCTTTTTCCAACCCATCTTGATGCAACTGGAGGCGGGTTGCGGTGACCGCCCTCGAGGATGTCGCCAGCGGAATCGTCACACACGCGAAAATTATCGTCGCCATCGGTCTCGTGCTCACGCTCGTGTTGGGTGCCGGATTGCCCGGTCTCGAGACGGATACTCGACTCGAGCAGTTCGAGACGGCTGCACCGGAGGGCGATGCCTTCGAGTACGCCGAACGGAGTTTCGACGAACGCGACGAGAACACGACGACAGTCCAGGTCATCTGGCGAGCTGAAGGGGAAGCAATCGGCGGGCAAACGGACAATGCACTGACGCGAGAGTCCTTACTCGAGGGACTGTACTTCCAGCGCGACCTGCACGAAGACGAGACGATCGGCCCGACGCTTGTCGAGGAGACGCCGACTGTTGGCGTAGAAAACGTGCTGGCAACGGCAATTATCCGACTCGAGGAAGCTGCCCTCATCGAGGAAGAAGCGACCGAGTTCGAGCGGGAACTCGAGGCCGTCGAGACGCAGATTCGATCCCTCGAAGGTTCACTCGAGGAGATAGCAGCGCTCCAGGCAGAGTACGAAACTCTGAACGATTCCTACGAGGCGGGCGATATCGACGACGAAACCTACGACGAGCAGGCGAGCGCGTACGAAACACGCATCCAATCGGTAATCGAAAACGCCACTGAGACTCTCGAGAGCGACCGAGCCGCAGACTTCGAGGCTGCAGTCGACTCCCTCCGCTCGATCGAGCACGAAATCGCCGAACTAGAGCGCGAACGAGCGGCCGAGAACGTGACCGACGACGAGTACGAGGTTCAACGCAACGGGCTCGAGTCTGCACGCGGTCAGGCAATCACTGACGGTTCTAGTCGCCTCTATCTCGACGAACTCGAGGCCCTCCAGCGAGAAGGAGAACGACTCGAAGATACCCGGGATGCACTGGAGCGAATCGAACAGCCACCGCTCGAAGAGCAGATCGAAGTGCTGGAAGCAGCAGATCAGGATGACGTCGACGAGGCAATCGAATTCGTCCTCGGGGCGGAGGGACCCGGCAGTGACAGAGCCGTACGCTTGCTCCCGGCCGAGTACACGCCGGGTGAGACGCAGGCGAGCGACCGCATGTTGCTCATCACCCAGTCGCTCGACCGGGGCGACAGTCCGCCAGGAGCGCTCGGGGACGACGTCATCGAGGCCCAACACGAGATCGAGGAGGATGCGCTCGAGTGGCGGGCGAACACCATCGTCTTCGGGTTCGGACTGGTGGCGGCAGAGGTCGACCAGGCGGTGTTCGATAGCGTGTTGATCGTTGGTCCGCTGGCACTGCTGTTCGTGGTGGGTACACTCACCATTGCCTATCGTGACCCCCTCGATATCGTGTTGGGGTGTGTCGGTATGCTGGTCGTCCTCATCTGGACGTTTGGGGCCGCAGCATGGGCCAGCGTTGCGTTCACGCAACTGTTCGTCGCTATTCCCGTGTTACTGATCGGGCTCTCTATCGACTACGCGATACACGTCTTCATGCGCCAGCGAGAGTACTACGCACTCGAGGCGGAAGGGGGGTCGGAGAGCCCTGAAAAGTCCTTACAACGGGCGGTGACGGATGCGGATTACGGTAGCGAGTCGACCTCGGGACGAGCGATGGTCGGAGCCCTCGGTGGAATCGCCGTGGCACTGATCCTGGTGACGGCGACCGCGGCAATCGGATTTCTGGCGAACCTCGTCAGTCCGGTCGGTCCCGTTCGCGAGTTCGGGGTCGTGAGCGCCCTGGGAATCGTCTCCTCGTTCGTCGTCTTTGGGGCGTTGATTCCTGCGGTGAAGGTACAGGTGGACGGTTTCCTCGAGGATCGTGGCTACGATCGTAATAAACGCGCTATTGGAACCGGGGAGGGTGGACGCATCCTCTCGAGCGGGGCGACGCTCGCTCGCCGGGCACCGCTCGTCGTCCTCCTGTGTCTGTTTCTCGTCACTGCAGGCGGTGCTGTCGGTGCGACACAGGTGGATACGACGTTCGACGAGCGCGCGTTCCTCACGGACGACACTGCTTCGTGGACGGCCTATCTCGGGCCACTCGAACCTGGGGAGTATCGAATGCAGGCGTCGTTGGCGTACCTCAACGAGCACTTCCAGCGCGAAGGTGGACAAGCTCAGATCCTGATTGCAGGCGACATAACTGACGGTGAAACGATGCAACGGGTCGCACGTGCCGAGCGACGGGCGAGCGAGAGCGATGCTGTCTACGTCTTGCCCGGGGGGAACCCAGATATACAGTCGCCGCTGTCGGTGATGGAGGCAACTGCCGACGACAGCGAGTCCTTCAACGCGACGTTTCGTCTCGCCGACCGGACGGACGACGACGTTCCCGACCAGAACATGGTGGGATTGTACGACGGCCTCTTCGAAGCGAATCCGGATGCCGCGAGTCAGGTGATTTATCGCACGGAAGCTGGAGAGTACGAAGCGGTGAGGCTCGTTATCGGTACTGACACCGGGCTCACCAGCGCCGAAATCGCAGCTGAGATGCGAGCAATAGCCGCGGCAGTTGATGGGGCAACCTGGTCCGGAAGCGTCTCGAGTGGGGCCGACGCCGATTCGAACGACGGAGCCAGCCGACTCGAGGTAATTGCGACCGGTGAGCCCGTACTTACGTACGTCTACGAACGGGCGCTGTTCGAGAGTATCATCCAGGGATTACTCGTCGCACTGGTGGCCGTCACGGTATTTTTGATGGGTGTTTATCATCGACAGGGACACGGTGCGTTACTCGGTTTCGTTACCGTCGTTCCTGTCATCGGTGCACTCGGTGCGACGCTCGCCACGATGGCACTCCTCGGCATCCCGTTCAACGTGCTGACGGGGATGGTTGCAAGCCTCACCATCGGGCTGGGCATCGCCTACAGCGTTCACCTCAGTTCCCGATTCGCGCAGGAACTCGAGAGCGTCCACACGACGGACGACGGCGCTGGCGATGATGCAACGAGCGGTGTCGAAAACCCGGTCTATCGGGCGCTCGATCGGACCCTTCGAACGACAGGCGGTGCCCTCACTGGGAGTGCTGTGACGACAATTCTCGGGTTCGGCGTCCTGACCGTGGCAACCGTTCCGTTGCTCCAGCAGTTCGGCTTCGTGACCGCGCTTACCATCGGATATGCGTTTCTGGCTAGCGTACTTGCATTGCCAACCCTGTTGTACATCTGGGCTCGCAAAACAACCGATCTATAGACGTATTCCACGTGGGCTGGTCGAAAGGAGCGAGCGCTCGAGTGCTCGTGACGACAACGGCCCCTATGAGCGACACTCGAGTGCCCCGGCGATAACGCCGGTGAAATCACGTCTCAGGTGGGCTATTGTGCCGAATTTTGGGTTTCCCTACGCACGGGATTTAGGTTGGTTATTATCCCATCGTTCCCTGCAGATGTTGCTGTTAGTATTCGAATAACAACGAGTATTTATGGGTGGGTTTAGTAGGAAGATAACAACAGAATGTTTCCTGCAGGAAGAAGAATCAGGGGAGGTATCAGCACGTGAGCGTCCCTGACCGGTTAGCCAGGACAGTTACAACCCACAGTAAGGCAGTTATCGCTGTTATGCTGGTGTTGACCCTCGTGATCGGGTCTGGTGCGACGATGGTGGACAACGATTCATCGCTCGACCAGTTCGAAAGTGACTCTCCGGAGCTGGCAGCTTCGGAGTACATCGCAGAGAACTTCACCGTCGACGAACGGGAAAACGTGACGACGGTACAAGTCATCGTTAGAGGTGATAACGTCCTGAACCAGACGTCTCTGATAGACTCACTCGAGTTCCAACAGGAGATACGAGCGAACGAATCGATAAACGCCACGCTCGTTGAAGACGATGCTATAACCGGCGTCGAAAACATCGTCGCCATCAATCAGATCCGTGGCGAAGAGGCTGCGGAACTGGCCGAGCGCGGTGAAGCCATCGAGGCCCGGAGCGAGGAACTCAATCAAACGAGCCAACAACTCAACAACAGCCTCGGGGCCATCGTCGGCCTCGAGCGAGAGTACGCGACCTTGAACGCTTCCTACGAGGCAGGCGAGATTAGTGAAGAAGAGTACGAACAACGGGCTGGTGACCTCGAGACCGACATCGAAGACGAAATCGTTGGAGCGACGGCCGACCTGGATGCCGAGCAGACGGCGACGTTCGAAGCGACCGTGAGTGATCTTCGCACGGTGGTCTCTCAGGAAGTCGCTCTCGAGCAACAACTCGAGGATGGAGAGATTACCCAGGCGGAGTACGACGAGCAGGCGTCAGAACTCGCCGACCAGCGTGAGGACCTGTTCGTCCAGGGGACGTCGGGCGTCCTTGCTGACGAGTTCGAACAGCTCGAAGCGGACAGCGAGCAACTGCAAGAAGACCAGCAGGCCCTCGCGAGTGCACCGACGCCAACGCTCGAGGAACAGATCGAAGCGCTCGAGGCACTGGACGAAGAGGAGTACGAGACCTTGGTCAGCGATGTACTGGGTGACGACGAGTCACCCGCGCTGGCGTTCATGGCTTCGTCCTACGAACAGGGGTCGACCCAGGCCGACGCCCGCATGACGTTCGTCACCCAGTCGACCGATGGTACTGGCGCACCTGAAATGGGCGATTTCAGCGGCGATGCCATGCACGCCCAACTCGTGTTGCAGGAGCTGGCGATGGAACAGACCGGCAACGAGTACATCATCTTTGGATTCGGTATCATCTCGGACGAAATCGATCGTTCGATGGCCGACAGTCTAGCAATCGTCGGACCGATGGCGCTGTTTTTCGTCGTCGTCGCCCTCTTTATCGCCTACCGTGACATTCTCGATATCATCCTGGGCGTCGTCGGTATCCTCCTCGTACTCGTCTGGACGTTCGGGTTCATGGGATGGGCTGGTATCGCGTTCAACCAGATGTTCGTCGCCGTCCCGGTGTTACTGATAGGGCTCTCTATCGACTACGCGATACACGTCTTCATGCGCCATCGCGAGCAACGCGAGGCACTTCCAAAAGAGACCGCAGACCCACGCCCCGACGGGATGGTACGGGGATCGATGCGGGTCGCGTTAGCCGGTGTCGGCGTCGCCCTCGTCTGGGTGACTGCAACCACTGTCATCGGCTTCCTCTCGAACCTGATCAGTCCGATCGGCCCGATTCAGGAGTTCGGTGTCGTTAGTTCGGTCGGTATCCTCGCTGCCCTGCTTATCTTCGGCGCGCTCGTCCCTGCAGCCAAAGTCGAACTCGACGGCTTCCTCGAGAACCGGGGTATCGACCGGCACAAACGGGCGTTCGGAACCGGGGAAAGCCGCTTCGGCGGGTTCCTCACGCTGGGGTCCACTGCGGCCCGACGCGCACCGCTCGTGATCGTTCTCGTCGTCTTAGTCCTTACCGCAGGCGGTGTCTACGGTGCCAGTCAGGTCGACACCTCGTTCGACGAAGAAGACTTCCTCGCCGACAGCCCGCCCGAGTGGACACAGAACCTCGGTCCGCTGAGTCCGGGAGAGTACCAGGCCAAATCTAACCTCGACTTCGTCAACGAAAATTTCCAGCGCCAGGACATCAGGGCCCAGATCCTTATCCAAGGAGACATCACTGACGACGAAACCCTCGAACGGCTCGATGCGGCTGAGAACGATGCTGCGAACGCAGATACCGTCTACACCTTGCCAAACGGCAACACCGATATCGACGGTCCGGTTTCGTTGATGCGAGACGTGGCCGCCGAAAACGAATCGTTCAACGAGACGTTCACCGCCGCTGGTGGTGGCCCCGACTCCGTACCAAATCAGAATCTCGAGACGGTGTACGATGAGTTACTCGAGGCAGAACCAGCTGCAGCCGAGTACATCTACCGCACGGATAACGGCGAGTACGAGGCGACACGACTCGTCATCGCCGTACAGGGTGACGCCGCCTTCGGGGACGTCACTGACGAGATGCGGACGATCGCAGCCGGTATCGACGACGGCGGTGCCGATTCGCGATGGACGGCAACCGCGACGGGCGACCCGATCGTCAACTACGTCGTCGAGAGCGATCTGATGGACACGGTCCTCGACAGTCTCATGATTACGCTCGTCGCGGTCGTCCTCTTCCTCTCGATAGCGTACTGGCTGACGGGGAAAGGTGCACTGTTGGGCATCGTCACGCTGCTTCCGGTTGCCCTTGCCGTCAGCTGGATTCTCGGAACGATGTATCTCCTCGGGATGCCGTTTAACGTCCTCACCGGTATGATAACCAGCCTCACTATCGGGCTCGGCATCGCCTACAGCATTCACATCAGTTCCCGGTACACGCTCGAACTCGAGCGCGAGGGTAACATGTGGGAGGCGATGGAGACGACAGTCACCGGGACCGGGGGCGCACTCCTTGGGAGTGCCGCCACGACAGTCGGCGGCTTCGGCGTGCTCACGTTCGCCATCCTCCCGGTGTTACAACAGTTCGGTATTATCACGGGGCTCACGATCATCTATGCGTTCCTCGCGAGCGTGATCGTCTTACCCACGCTCCTGGTCCTGTGGACCAAGTATGCCAGACCGGAACTCATCGAAAGCGGGTCGCCTGCAGGGTCACCGACTGCAGCGAGTGACGGCGGACACGATACACTCGGGGATGGTGTCGACACTGACCAGCGTGACGGCGGTGATGACAGATGAGCAAGCCCGGTGAAACCGACGCGATCGAGGCCTTCGAACGCCTCGGCCTCACCAGCTACGAAGCACGGGTCTTCATCGCGCTGCAGCAACTGGGCTCGGGGACGGCCCGTGACGTAGCCAGCATCGCCGACGTTCCTCGTTCACAGGTCTACAGCGTCGCCGAAAGCCTCGAGGGCCGTGGCTTACTCGAGGTCCAGCAATCCAGTCCGATCCGATACCGACCGGTCAGCGTCGACGAAGCCCAGTCCGTGTTACGCTCGCGGTTCGAAAGCGAACAAGAACGAGCCTTCGACTACGTTGAACGCGTCCGAACCGAGCCGGCAGGCGAAGAAGAACAGGAAGATATCTGGACCGTTCGCGGTCGCCCGCAGATCGATGAACGAGTGACCGATCTCTGTTCACAGGCGACCGACCGACTCATCTTTGGCACCAGGTTGCCCCCGCTGGTGACTGACGATGTCGAACAACTGCTCGCTACCAAAGCACGTGAGGGACTCGAGGTCGCCGTCGTCAGCCGAGAACCCGAAGTCCGAAACCGGCTCGGTTCGCTCGAGGGCGTGACGGCGTTCACCCCGCCCGACCACCGCGCCGAAGACGAGCGCTCGGGGCGGATCGTCATCGCTGACGACGACACGATCCTGTTGAGCGTCGTGGACGACGACGGCAGCGAAACCGCCATCTGGAGTGCTGGGTCGCTCTTTGCGTCGGTCCTGATCGAGTTGATCGAAGCGAGTAACCAAGCGCCTGTATCAAAATCAGAGTAAATGTTTTTGAACGAGAGTCTTGATTTATCCCTCTCTTTTTGAACTGGGGTGGATCCAAAACGTATACATTAGATAACGTTCGATAACGAGTATGATTCTGGTTCTCGATAACGAAGTCCGACCCGATTATCGATACCTGGCGCCCGAAATAACACGGCTACTCCCGGATGCCAAACGACACGTGTTTGTCGATGACCCCACTGTTCAGTCACTCAAGGGGGTTGATGGTGTTGTCCTCGGTGGAAGTACGGCGAGCGTGTACGACTCTGAACACGAGGCGTGGGTCGACGCGCAATGTGATCTAGTCCACCGTTGTCTCGAAGAATCAATTCCGATACTGGGTATCTGTTTTGGTCACCAGCTAGCGAACGTCGCTCTTGGCGGAACCGTCGAAGCCGACGAACGACGAGCAACCTTCGTCGAATGTACACACGACGACTGTGGCGTTCTCGAGGGGGTGTTCCCACCGGTCCCAGCACTCCATGCTGACCGAGTCACCGAACTAGGTACAGGTTTGTCTGCCGTCGGAAAGACAACGTACGACGAGCACTTTTGCACGGTTCACGACGAAAAGCCCCTGTGGACGGTTCAGTTTCACCCAGAGTTCACCGAGCGCGTCCGCGACAACCCGAGCGATTGGGACGACGGAGCGTTCACGTTTGCGGACTCAAACGCTCCCCGCGTTCTCGACAATTTTGCCGAGTACTGCGGATACTGACCGGGTATCAGAGTAGAGGGCTCCTGTTGCCTTTTTTACGTACTTTCGGCGATAACAGGCCCTTCGAGGCGGTCCTCCGGCACTGTTCCGTCGTCGTTCCATCCTCGGACGGCATAGTACCTCGAGAGAGCGTCCTCGAAGCCTGGCAGATCGTATGGTAGCGTATCATCTCGTCGATCGAATCCTCGATGATTGTTGAAGTGACGCTCGAGGTCGACTATTCGTCCACCGACCGCGAGTAACGTCTCGTAAGGCGTCGCGAGCAAGGTTTCAAACCGGTCGGCCGTCAGAAAACTGCCTGAAAACTTGCAGGCGATAGCACTGTCTTTCAGGGCGTTCGCGTTCTCGCTTTCGACGACGACCGAGGGCTTTCCCTCGAGGCCGATCGGGTCGAGGGCGTCTTCAGCGTCGACGAGCGGGTACTCGTAGTCGTACATCTCGGCGTACATGTGATCGGCCCCACGATTGGAAGTGGCAAACGCTAACCCCTGCCCGTTGAGCGCCCGACCGTCGTGTCCGGGGAACTCCATGCCTTTGGAACTCCAGTTTTCGACCCCCAACTCGTTGTGGAATCGGTCAATACCCTCGGCAAGCATGTCGCCGACGGCATCTCTGTGGGCGATTTTTTCGACAAGGTCGTGGATCAAGTCTACGTCGCCGAACGCGTCCTCGCTGGCTAGGTACGCCGAGATGACGTCTCCTGCGGAAATCGTGTCCAAACCCAGTTCGTCACACAGTTCGTTCGACTGCATCACGTCGACGATGTCCTCAACTCCGACGTTCGAGCCGAACGACATCACCGTCTCGAATTCGGGGCCTTCGGTCTCGAGCCCCGTCTCTTCATCGCGAGTCGGTAGTTTACAGGCGAACGCACAGGCCGAACAGGTTCCTTTCTGATACTTTTTTGATGCGACAGCGTCGCCGTCGATGCCGTCAGCGCCCTCGAAAGACAGTTCCGAAAAGTACCGCGTGGGCAAGGCCTCGAGTTCGTTCGCTAGAGCCGTCACGCTAGCGGTTCCCTGTGATTTCATGATACTGTCCGACGTTGCCGCCTCGCGGTGGACGTCTATCTGTATCGGATCGAGTTCAACGTCGGGTGTCGCATTTCCGTCGAAGGTTATCGCCTTGACTCGTTTCGATCCCAGAACCGCACCGAGTCCGCCGCGGCCGAATGCTCGGCTTTCGCTGGTCATGATCGATGCAAAGCGGACCTGGTTTTCCCCTGCTGGGCCGATACAGGCGACGTGTTCGGGCCCGAGTCCGCGCCGATGCTTGAGGGAAGCGCCAACTTCGGAGACGGTCGCCCCCTCAAGATCGGGAACGGATTCGAACTCGACACCTTCGTCCGTGACGTGGATCGCGATGAGATCATCGCTTTCCCCGGCGATTTCGACGGCTGCGTACCCGGTTGCGATGAAGTTTCGCGAAAGAAAGCCGCCGGCGTTCGACGAGAGGAGACCATCCGTCAGCGGCGAGACGGCCGTCGCCGATAGGCGTCCGGTAAAGCTCATCGTCGCGTGCTGGAGGGGCCCCGTAGCGAACGTGAGCCGGTTGTCTGGACCGAATGGGTCTGCGTCGTAGGGAATCCGATCGTGAGACAGTTTCGTACCGACCCCGCGCCCGCCGATGAACACCTCGAGGACGTCGTCGATCGATTCTGTCCTCGCCGTCCGCTCACCCACGTCGATCGAAAGCATCGGGCCGGTTGCGTGGACCTTCGTCACGGCGATCAGGCGTCCGAAACGACGCCGAGTCTAGTATTGATCGCGTCCAGTTTGTCGTTTTCAATCCACTGGACATCGTAGTCGAACAGAGAGGTCGGCGACGACAGATCGAACCGATCCGACGACGCGTCGACGTCATCGCTGCCGAAGAGGTACGCCGCAGGCCGTTCACCGAACGTCTCGAGGCGATCAGTGACCCAGCCGTCGTTGACCGGGCTGGCGAGGATGATCGGCGACTCCGGAAAACGTGCGACCTCACTTCCCCACGAGTCGACCGACTCGACGGTCGGTTCGGCCAGTCCGTAGGCTTCTCGATAGGCCTCGATTTCGGACTCGAGATCGGAGACGGCGACGACGACGAACGCGAGGCCGGTCAGCTCGCCGTCTTCAAGTCCATCGGTTGGCCAGGAAACCCGTTTCGAACGCGGCGTGTGATCGCTGATCAAAAACGGGTATTTCGTCGCGAGACCCCCTTCACCAACGATAGCGAGTTCGTAATCGAAGTACGTTCCGTCGGGTCGTTCTCGTCCGTACCGAGTGGGGCCCTCGACGGGGATGGCCGACTCTCCAGCCCTCTCAGCGTCGGCTTCGATATCCGCACACTCGAGGGCGAACGCACAGGGGCCACCGTCAGCCTGCACGTGGTCGTCCCACCACGGTGACTCGTCTCCCTCCTCCATCACTGACAGCAGTTCGATGTAGGAACCGTCAGGAAATGCAACCTGTGAGAGGTGATTGATATCGTTGGCCAGCGGACCGGCGTAAGCGGGTTCCATTCCGAGATCGGCAAACGCGTCGGTCATCTTCTCCAGATCGGAGGCGACGATCACGGCGTGATCCAGCGTCACTGCGCCTGTATCTTTTCGTGTGTGCATGCTGGATAGGTTTCGACGCAACCATCAATAACGTTCCGGTAAGCCGTAGATGTAGTTCGATAATGGGGAAGTATATTAAACAAGATTCAAATATGTCCATTATAGCTGGCTCATAAGCAAGATATTTATCTGTGTTAAAACATACGCCACATATGGCAGTAGACGATCCACTCAACGATCTCCATTATTCCGACGCGCCACGGGTCGATACGGCAATTCCCGGCCCGCGCTCACAGCAACTGCTTGAGCGACAGGCGGCCCACGAGGGGGCAACCGTTGCCTACCCGAACGCCGTCCCGATTGCCCTCGAATCGGGCAAAGGCGCGACCGTTCGGGATCTCGATGGCAACACCTATATCGATCTCTTCGCCGGCGTTGGCGTCTTGAACGTGGGACACTCCAACCCGTACGTTCTCGAAGGGACCCACGAGCAACTCGATGATCTCGTTCACACTCTCGATTTTCCGACGGAGGCCCGACTGGATCTCATTGAGGCGCTTGACGATATTGTCCCCGGCGGGTTGCAGGGAGAAAATCGGATCGTCTTCGGGGGCCCGACTGGAAGCGATGCTGTCGAAACATCAATCAAACTCGCGAAATACAACACTGGCGGCGATGGCCTCATTGCGTTCCGTGGTGCCTACCACGGTGCCAGCGCGGGCGCACTCAGTCTCACGGCCGGTCGCAAGTACAAGCGTGATTACAGCCCGTTGTTGCCGAACGTAACCCACGTTCCGTATCCGTACCCGTTCCAGCAGGAGTGTTCGCCCGAAACGGCCGCACGGCGGTCGATCGAGAACCTCACCGAACTCCTCGAAGATCCGTACAGCGGCTTCACGAATCCGGCCGGTATCTGGATCGAACCGATTCAGGGTGAAGGCGGCATCACCGTCCCCCCGAAAGGGTTTCTCACGGAGGTACAGGCGATTGCAAACGAACACGACATTCCACTCATCGTTGACGAAATCCAGACCGGATTCGGTCGCACCGGCGAGTGGTTTGCGAGCGATTGGGACGGCGTGACACCGGACGTGATGCCGATCGCGAAGGCGCTCGGCGGGATCGGCCTGCCGCTTTCGGCGACAGTCTACCACGAGTCCCTCGACACCTGGGGACCCGGCGGCCACATCGGCACCTATCGCGGTCACGTGCCAGCAATGGTCGCCGGCTTACGAGCGATCGAATTTATTCGGGATCACGACCTGCTCGCTCACGCGCGTTCGGTCGGCAAGGAGATGCGTCAACGCATTCTGTCGGCAGTCGACGACCTTCCCGGCCGCGTGGACGTTCGCGGTCGCGGTCTGTTCACTGGCGTCGAATTCTTGGACTCGACGGGCGAGCCACAAACCGATCTCGTCAATGTCGTCCAACGGACGTGCCTCGAGAACGGCGTCATCGTCTGGACAGCGGGCAGGCACGGAAACGTCCTCCGTATCATCCCGCCGCTGGTGATAACCCACGAACAAGCGGAGACCAGTATGAACATCCTGGCCGAAGCGATTCGAAACCACGCAACAGCGGGCCCAAACCAGCTATGACGCACATCCGACAGTATAATACGGTTTCCGTGGGTACGGCCGTACCAACGATGGCATTGGAGCAACATCGCTCCGTCAACCACTGAGACACATGGATAAGAAAGACCTTCAAATATTGGCCGCGATTGCCGAACACGGTACTGGGAGCCCCGACGTGATCGAAGCACAGACGGACATCCCCAAATCGACGGTCCACTATCGCCTCGAGAAGCTCAAAGACAGCGGCGTCGTGAAAAACGATCTCTACGAACTCGATCTCGAGGCTATCGGACTCAACATTACAGTCATCACCGAGGTTCTCGCGGAATTCGAAGAGGAGTACCACCATCGCGTCGGCGAACAACTCGCCGACGTGGAGGGGGTTAACCAGGTATACTTTACGATGGGGGATACCGACTTTATTGTCATCGCCCATCTGGCCTCCCGAGAGATGGTCGAGTCGCTCATCGAGTCCTACGAAGCGATCGAAGAAATTCAGCGCACGAGTTCGCAGTTCGTTATCACGACCGTCAAAAACGAATCGCGACCGATCCGCGATTTCGATATCGAAACCATTGCGTCGGCACTGTTACCGGATACGTAACTGTCCGACAAAACGAGTTTCCTCATCTCTCGCTGGACGGATACACACCCTTCGCCAACTTCGGATCGGATTTTTCGCTCGAGATGTAATACGCTCGTTCTGGAGAGGAATTCTCAAGCAATAACTACTCGAGTAACACGACTGCCTGAGCAACAGACTCCTTGAGCAACACGAAAAACAAGTCGACAGTAAAAACAGCAGCCGTCAGTCAGGTCTTATTCGGCGAAGATCTGATTCCACTGTTCGCTCCAGCCGTCCTGGTTTTGCCACATGAACTCGTAGTTCGGGATTTTCAGGCTTCCATCGCGAACGTCGTCGATGGTTGGCGCGCCGAACTCCTGAATATCCTCGGGAAGCGTGGCGTCTCGATGGGTCTGCCCCGTACCGACGATTCCCGGATGTTCTTCCTGGGACTCGAGCGAGAGCAGTTCGTTGACGTAAGCCATCGCCGGCTCGACGTTCCCGGCTTCAGGAACCGCGACGCCCTGGTGGGCAGCGATTCCCACGGGATCGGGTCGACGAACGGGACGAATCGGCGTCCCACGGAGGTAGAGGTCGGTGACCCAGATGTCCCACGCCGGAAGCAATACGTCGGCTTCCCCGCTGGTCAGCAGTTGATTCGCCTGCGCGATGCCTTCGATGGTGTGAGTGTGCTTGGGCTTGATGTGTTCTTCCATCCACTCGAATCCGGCGTCAACGTCCGGTTCGGCGGCGTCGTACGGTTCACCCGTTGCGATTGAACTCGCCAGCAAGAGAAACTCACCCTGCGTCCAGGCGAACGGTGCCATCGCGATGTTGTCTGCACGCTCGATGACCTCCTCCCAGGAGGTCGGAATCTCATCCCAGTGATCGGTGTTGATGACCGGTGATAACTCGCCGAAGTACCAGCTTACGCCGTGGTCGTCGTAATACTTCGCCTCGTCGTAGATGTGTTCGTAATTGGTGAGAATATCCGTGTGGTCGGCAAACGAGGCCAGCCAGTCGTTGCGGTGGGCCTGAAAGATGCCGTTCACGTTAACGTCGATGACGTCCGGTGGGTTTTCGGGATTCGACTGAATAGCCGTGATCATCGCCCCCGTCGTCGACTGTTCGTCGTTGATCTCCAGGTTGTATTTTTCTTCAACCCGAGGAATCACGTTCTGTCGTTGATGCTCGGCCAGCGCACCCGCATTAAGCATTACGTGAAGCGATTCGCCGCCAAAATCGGGTAGGTCGTCACCGTTTCCGCTTCCGTTTCCGTCACCATTCCCGTTGCCGTTTCCATTTCCGTCGTCGTCGTCGCTGCCACCGAGACAGCCAGAGACGCCGACCATGCCGGCAGTGGCCATGCCACCAGCTGCACGCAGCACCGTTCGACGTTGCATTCTGGTATCGTCTGCCATACTCTACAGCTCAATCATATTCCAACCTATATAGATATTCTGGTTGTGGTTCAGTAAAACTATATTGTTACGGATACAGTTCAAGCAAAAGCATTATTTTGGCCTACAGTCCGACAATGCCGATATACTTATTACGACGGGATGGCCAATTCGACTCAATCGACGAAATATGTCTTCCGACCTGATTCAATTTCAAAATATCACGAAAACGTATGGTGATACGAGGGCCGTCGACGACGTATCGTTTTCGATAGCTGACGGTGAATTTCTCGCCCTTGTCGGACCGTCGGGATCGGGCAAATCAACCACACTCCGGATGCTCGCGGGGTTCGATACCCCTACGACTGGCCGTATCACCCTGGATGGCCGGTCACTCAACGATGTCCCGCCGCACAAACGGGATACGACGATGGTTTTTCAGGACTATGCGCTCTTTCCGCACATGACTGTCGGCGAAAACATCGCGTTCGGCCTCAAACGTCGCGGCGATAGCGCCGACGCGATAGATAGTCGTATCGACGAGGTACTAGATCTCGTCGATCTCGGTGGACTTAGAGATCGAAACACGGCAACGCTCTCGGGCGGCCAACAACAACGAGTCGCGACTGCCCGTGCGCTCGCACCGGAACCGAAAGTCCTCCTGATGGACGAACCGCTCGGAGCGCTCGATAAAAAGCTGCGCGACCGGATTAAAGTCGATTTCTCCCGTCTCCAGCGTGAACTTGGGATCACCACGCTGTACGTCACACACAACCAGGACGAGGCGCTTACCATGGCTGACCGAGTCGCCGTGATGAACAACGGGGAAATCGAACAACTGGGTCCGCCTGAAGCGCTGTATGACCGACCAAAAACGCGATTCGTTGCGGATTTTATCGGCGATACGAACTTTATCGACGGCACGTTCACGTCCCGTAACGGGAGCGTCTTCCTCGAGGCACACGGACAGACTTTCGGGACCGACGTCGCATCGCTTCCTGGAACGAACAGTACCGCGTTCGTGCGACCGGAGAACATTGCTATTTCCGAACCGGGCAATGTGACGGGCGAAAACACCCTCGAGGCGACGGTCTCTCAGGTTCACTTCGTCGGTTCGATGATACGGTACTTCGTTACCGTGGACGATACGGAGTACATCGTCGAAACGAATTCGACCGATAGTAGGTACGAGACTGGTGACCGCGTTACCATGAGTTGGAGTGCAGCAAACACCCGTGTCGTCGACGCCTGACCATGACTGCAAACTCACTGCTTTCGACGCTGTCTGATCGACTCTCGTCGTTCATCAGAACACACGGCGAGACGCGCCTTGGCTCGACACTTATGCTCGGGCCTGCGCTCCTCACCGTGTTTTTGCTGATGGTCGTTCCGGCACTATTGTTGATCCGTTACAGCTTCCTTCCGTTCGAAGACGGCGCTATCGGCAACGGATTCACGCTCGACAATTACCGGCGAATCGGCTCTATTTCGCTGTATCTGAACGTAACGATTCGAACCGTCCGGATCGCCGTCGCCGTTACGGTGTTCTCGTTTCTCCTCGCGTTTCCGCTCGCGTACACGGCCGTCAGGAAGGGTGGACTCCTCGGCCGCATAATCGTCTTGAGTGCATTCGCACCGCTGACGATCGATCTCGTGATTCGATCGTTCGGCTGGTATGCCCTCTTGTCGACCGGCGGACTTGTCCAGTCAGCGCTGGTTGCCACGCCGCTGTTCACCGAAGAAACGGCCCCGCAACTGCTCTACAACGAACTCTCGATAATCATCGGCATGACTCACGTAATCCTCCCGTTCGTCGTCTTCCCTATTGTCAATGTGTTACACACGATTCCACCTTCACTCGAAGAGGCCGCCCGCGATCTCGGCGCAAACCGTCTAACCGTCTTCCGAACGATCATCTTCCCGCTTGCACTCCCAGGAATTGCAGCAGGCTTACTTATGGCGTTTTTACTCACGATGGCCGCGTACGTCACCCCCGCGATCCTCGGTGGCCGAATCGAAGTGCTTCCGACGATCATTACCTCGCTCATCACCGGCTCAAACAATTGGCCGTTTGCGAGCGCGCTGTCGATCATCTTGATCGTTGTCGCTATCGTCATCATCGTCGCTTACCATCACGTCCGTAAACACATCGTGGAGGGCGTCGCATGAGTACCGATGTTCGCCCTCACTGGGACCGGCTTACGACCATCGGGTCACAGGTTGCTACAGTTTGTTACCGAGCTCTAGTCTACAGCATCATCGCGTTCTTGCTCGCGCCGCTGCTGATCGTCGTCGTCATCTCGTTTCAGGAGACGCCATACGGCGGTTGGCCCCCGGAACAGTACTCGCTCGAGTGGTATACCGAAATCCCCGAAGCGGTCGGCTATCTGGGCCTAGGAGACGCGCTGACGACCAGCCTCCAGGTTGCAATTGCAACGGCTATCATCGCGACAGCCATCGGCGGGCTCGCAGCGTTCGGGCTCGTTCGATCCGACCTTGAGTCGTCGGCGACGCTTGAAACTCTCTTTCTGTCGCCGCTGATCTATCCGTGGATGCTCGTCGGTTTCGCTATCTTGCTCGTCATCGGCCGCATCCGGACGGATCTCGGGGTTCAGATTCCACTGTCCTTCTGGACACTATTACTCGGTCACGTGATCATCACGCTGCCGTTTACGATCCGGACGACGACTGCAAGCCTCCAGAACTTCGATCACACGCTTGAGGAAGCCGCACAGGATCTGGGTGCAACCGAAGTCGAAACGTTCCGATACATTACGCTGCCACTAGTGAAACCGGGACTGGTCAGTGGCGCGATGTTCGCGTTTGTGCTATCGTTCAACCAGTATATCGTTTCGCTCTTTCTGGCCGGCCCCCAGAGCCAAACTCTCCCGTTGCGGCTGTTCAACCTCTTTTTTAACACGCCACCGCAACAAATCGCTGCAATCGGAACCCTGCTGATGGTCGGCACGCTCGTACTCGTAGCCATCGCCGAGTACACGGTGGGCATCAGCGAGTATATGTAGCGCGGGCCCGCTACTCGAGACGATATCGCAACAACGCCGCAATCCCACCCAGGTTCGACAGCTGCTCGCCGGGCGGAAACTCACTCGAGAAAACTGTCACGTCGCCACCTTTCTGTTCGGTCGTTCGGACCACGTCGTCGACGTCGATCGACCACTCTCGGTCCGGGCCGCGTTCCTGACGGAGGGTTTCGTCCAGAACGAGTAACCGCTCGATGGCTCCGTACTCGGCTGCCTGCGCGACGTCTTTGGGGCCGTAGGCCGCCTTTGCACCCGCAGCAATACGCCTGGTGAGTTCATCGATGTACTCGGCTTCGGACTCGATGCGAGTCCGCTCTTGTACGTCGGCGACCGCACCGCGTTTGAGCACTTCGTGGACGCCTCGATCACCGACACTCGCGGTATCGACCATCGTTACCAGGGAGGCAACGTCGGGATAGTTCCGCTCGAGGTACTTCAGCGCGTCTTGTTTGGTGAAGCCGGGACCAGCGAGGATGATCGCGTCCACTTCGAGACGCGAGAGGACGGCCCCGAGGTCGGCGAACAGTTCAGAGCGGTCCTGTGCGTACTCGCCTTTGCCGGTCGGGCCGGTGATCGTCGCCCGCGATTCGGTGCCGTACTGGGCGACGGTGTGGACGTGTGCCTCCCCTTCCTCGACCGTCGCGATGGCGACGTCCGGATTCTCCGTCGACTCGACGGCTTCCTCGAGGCGCGCGTTCTGATCGGGTTTGAATCGTTTGTCGATCGAAATCTCCTCGCGAACCTCGACGTTAAGGGTGTGATGAAAGCCGAGTTGGTCTTCCCGCGAGCAGGCGACGATCTCGCCCCCGACTCGTAACCGGTTGGCAAACTTGTGGAACTCGACGTCGTCCACGGCGATGGCGACCCACATGTGTTCCCGTTCGCCCCCCGTATCACGCATCTGTTCGTCGTTGCGCTGAATGCGACGCGTGGTGTCACCCGCAACGCGGTCGCCGGGCTCGAGGACGTACTGGAGGTGCCAGAGGTCGTCAACGCTCTCGGGGACGAGCGTGACGCGTTCGCGCCCGCCCTCGAGTTGCTCCCGGTCTGTAATCTGCATGGCTGCAACATCGGTCGGGGCTGGTAAGTGCGTGACGAATCGCTCGTCACCGAGCGCGGTCGATCTGGGCTTTTGGGGCACACCCGTGACATGGTTCGGAACGTCTCCAACCCAGTACCGCACATCCGTCGACAGGTGAGCCGAACCTATCGATTCGGCTGCCAACTCAACGTTTGACGCGGCTCTCAGACGGTCGGTTATCGTTTCTCCCCGGTGATCGCTATACCGGGTGGCCGATCATCGGGAGAGAGTCCCAACCGACTGTATCAGTGTTCGGACTCCTCGAGTGGCTCCTCCGGACCGACATCCTGTTCGACGGCAAATGAGAAATACAGCAAGATAGCGATAATCACGACCAACGCTACGGTAACCAGCAGTGCGATGGCAACCATGGCGTTCGGTGACAGCTGTGTGAACGTCTGTTCCGGTACCATCTCAGGGGCGGGGAGTCCGGATGCCTCGAGAGCAGCGGTGGCTTGCATACTGGTAGCAAATTACGTACAATCCCGTATTAGTGTTCGCTTCTTCCTAGTCGATGCTTGCCAATGGTCGAGGGAATCGCCGGAGAACGGTTTCGGTACACTGTTCCGTGGTATCGACGGCCTCGGGTATGACACGGGGGAGTATCGATCCCCTCTGTCTTCCAAAATGGTCGAGTTCTCGAGCGTTACTCCTCGACCAAACGGCTCCCACCCGGCGGCAGGAAGTGAGCGATCTGATCGGGGCTGGCGATTTTCCGGACGAACGACTCGTCGGCAAAGCGCTGGCGTAACTCCCGATAGATCCGTTTTGCGGCGTCAGCCTGGGCAAAACGGCCCGGCTCGACGCGAATCGTCGTCACCGCCCGGTCCTCGATAGCTGACGGTGGCCCACCGATGACTCGCGTATACGGCTCACACTGAATCCCGACGGTGACGCCGACCGGGGTGTCGTCGAGATAGCGCCGATCACCGCGAACGGCGAACCCACCCTTCTCGAGGTACTCGCCGCTTTCGGGCGTTTTCGATACCTGGTCGGAGTCCACCATGTAGACGTCACCAGCATAGCGGCCGTCCTTCCAGACGGACGAATACGAGACCGCAAACTGTGCCGCTTCCTCGACGCTCGAGTCGGGAATTTCGATATCGCTCGAGGACGCTTCGCTCGGGTCCGTCGCCTTGAGCACCGTGACCGGACCACCGTGGGCCTGTGTGTGGAGCACGCGGTCGCCTCGTTCGAGGTACTTCTTGACGAGTTCCTCGTTCTGATCGGCGTTACGACCGCCGATGACGAGATAGTCGTCGCTCGTCCGGAACCAGCGGAATCGCTCGTACCACTGCTCGTTCTTTCGAACGGGAACTGACGGCTCCGCCAGCCAATCACGCGGTTCGTCCTCGTCTTCCTCACCGTCGGCATCGTCGTCGCCACCATCGGCTTCCCACGCGTCCCGACGCCGTTTGATTTCCTCGAGTTGCTCTCGTGTATCTTCGATCGCCGCGAGTGCTCCCTCCTTTTTTTCCGCGATACGTTTCGCTTCGGTGTACAGGCGGTCAGCGTTCTTCTCGACCCCGTCATCGACGACCAGCGTGATCGGCTCTCCCTCGAGGCGAATCGTCACCGTCCCTTCCTTGCCGTTGATATCGACAAACGGCTTGGCCGCGTCGAGTCCGGATTCTTTTGCCTCCTCCAGTCGACCGGCAATCTCTCCCCAGGGGACACCGTCCTCGCGAGCCGACCGAACCGTCGACAGGAGTTCGTCGACGGTGCCATAATTCGCGTACAGCAACTCGGCCTTCTCACGTTCGGCCTGTGCCTGCTCGTCGAATCCCGAAATCGCTCCCTCCTGCTGGTCGATGATTCGCTGGTGTTTGGCGATCTGTGCTTCAAAATCGGGACGCTGCTCCCGGGGATCCGGCTCGTCGGCGTCCAGTTCCAGCCGGAAGAAGTACTCCTCGAGCGCTTCGAGGAACGACTCGTAAGGCTCACCCGCCAGTTCGACGTGTTCCTCGAGTGGGAACGGGGTGACGTCGATGACTCGGTCCGTCTCCGTTTGGCCCGCTGTGGCGCTTTCGTCCCCCTCGTCCTCTGACTCCGAATTATTCTCATCGTCCTCGAGGTACACCCGCGGTTCGAAATTCCCGTTCCGAATATCGAGTGCCAACCGCTCGATCGCTTCGTACAGACGACTGTAGACGGTTTCGTCCGCGTCCTCGATTGCAAGGGTTTTCTCCACGCCGGCTCGCGTACACAGCTCTTCGGCGTACAACCCGCCGAAGTTCAACTGGGTCGCCAGGGTCCGAACGACGTCCGTATCCGAATCGTTCATCTGGTGCTCGAACGCCTCCCGTGTGACCGTCAACGGGTTGAGACGCGACTCGGGGAACTCGTATCGCGACCCCGGTACGACAGTTCTGGATTTCAACCGAACCGTCTCGAGGCAGTCGATGACCTCGTACTCGGCATCGGTCACCGCGACGTTGCCCTGCCCGAACAACTCGACGATAATCCGCGTCACCCCGTCGTCACGATCGAACGCGAACTCGAGGATGCGGTCGAACTCGTACTGTTCGACGCCGACGAAATCCGCGCCGGACAGTCGGTTTCGCAACATCATCGCGAACTGCGGTGGCCGACCCGGTGCGTCGGGCACCCGTTCGGGTGACAACGTGTGTGCCCGCTTTTTCTCGCCGACTTCGAGGATCAACTCGAGTCGGCCGCGGTCGAAATCGCGCATCTTCAGTCGCAGCAGGTCATCGCCATACAGATAGGCTTTGTCGACTTTCGCACCTTCGTAGGTTCCAAACTCCGTGACGAAGGCGGCGAGATCGACGCTCGTCAGTTCCGTTTTGGGCTCGCCACTCATATCACACACTGCCGTCCCCGGTGGGAAAGACGTGTCGCTCTGGAACGCACGCCCACGCTCCGCATCTCGAGGATCGTGTGTAGCCAACGACGTTCAGGACGGATGCTGATGGCTAATTCGCTCCGCGACGATTCCGGGGACCGGTGTCCGGCAAGCCCCACAGAACCACTGCTGTGACGTGCCTCTGTCCTCGCGCTCGAGGTCCTGTCGGTAGGTCAGTGTTGCCCCACACACGCAGGTGTAACTCGTGGTCATACTTCGACAGTTGGGTATCGGGGGTCAAATAGCCGTGGCAGAGACGGAATAGCCACGGTTTGTAGTCGAATCGACCACTGGATTTATTAGCTGACACTGGCCAGTATCTATTACGTAGGCCGACATGAGTTTCTCGACCGTCAGTACTGAGTTATCCCCGGTGGCCTGGTTGATCGTCGTCCTGGCCACGATTATCGTCCTCATTTCGGTCGTTGGAACCGTCCTGATAACTGCCGACTTCACGTTTTATCAATGAGATACGAACAGTTCATTCCGTCGAAAACGCTTCTGTACCACCTTACCGGCCTCTTATTCAGGGTGTACATCACGGTTGTGGTCGTCGTCAGCCTCTATAGCCTCATGTGGGTCCTCGAGGTCGCCGGCTATCTCGACGAACGGATTATCGCGACCATCTGGATTGCTATCGCTGCGATGGGGACAGTCTTTCTGGTGCTGTTGATCCCGATGTACTGGTCGAGTCGCTCGAAGAGTCGGTAGCGGAGCACTCGAGGGCGTCGATCCCCCGAATCGGAACACTCTCGAGCGCATCATCGCTGGCTCACGAACATCCGACGAATCGGTCGCTGACGTGGGCTTCACAGTGGAGACACCTCGAGCCACTCGAGGGCGATCAGTGACTCACTGCCACAGCGACCACCCCCATTTTCCTTCGTTCGAATCGGCGTACAGCGTCGAGGCGAGACCTGCGCGGGTATCACTCGTCTCAAATCGCTGGAAAATCACACCTGTTTTCCGAACGCATACTGGGAAATGAGTCGCTACGGAAGCGACTAACGGGATACTTCGAAAACTATCGGAATCGTAATGACTCGCCGGGGTTGAGCAAACCGGAGGTTTGCGATGTTCGGCGAGTTCACTGACTGACTCGAGCCAAGCGAGAGAAGGGAAGTGGACTCGCCGGGATTTGAACCCAGAGGAAGACGGTCGTTCGCTCCGCTCACGCTGCGACTTCCAGGGCTAAAATCCCGCCTTCGACGACTATGTGCATCGCTCACGGATTTGTTCGCGCTGCAAAATAGTGGACTCGCCGGGATTTGAACCCGGGGCCTCTTCCTTGCGAAGGAAGCGATCTGCCACTGATCTACGAGCCCTCGAGGAAATCTATCCGTGGTTTGTACTTGTGTCTTGTGTTTCGAAGCGGAAATCGAGTACCGAACCAGTCCGTTGACACGCGAGAACCGTTGCACTGTGGGGTCCCATCGAAACCTATCCGTATCAAACCGCAGACTGGCGGGGACGCGCCGTAGCCCTGGGCTCGAGCACGCCTAGCCGTCCGGCAAGCAACCCGAGCAAGAAGCCGGTAAAGTGCGCTATCAGGGCAACCCCAGGGGAACCTGTCGCAATCGTAATCGCGGCCGCCAATACCACGAAAACGACCAGCGTGAGCCAGAGCGGCACGTCGACTCGAGCGGCGAGTCCGTCAGAAACACGGTTCCCGGCGATGAGATACCCCATCAACGCGAAGACCGCTCCACTGGCACCCAACACGGCTGATCCGGAGCCGCCGGTCAACGAGGCCATGGCACCGGTGACAAGCACCTGCGAGATGCCGGCCAGTGAACCGGTGAGTACGAAAAATACGTGGAATCGGCCTCGAGTCGTCGCCCGTGCGATCGGCCAGCCGAAGAGGAGGAGTCCGAAACTGTTCGAAAGCAGATGCCCGAGGTTGCCGTGTGCGTAGACGCTGGTCACGATCGTCCACGGATTGGACTCGAGGGGGGGTGCAAGCACGAACAGGCCAGCCATAAGTGCCAGGCTGAACAGTGCGGCTACTTGCTGGAGAACGAAAACGATCGCGAACAGCCCGAGGGTCTCGAGCAGCGGGCTGGGCGAATCTGTACCCATATGTCACCCTTGGCGAGCGAACACTAAAGTCTGTATCGTGGGTGCACGCGAGACGGCTGTATCGAGACAGTTGTATCGAGCCGACTTACTCGAGAAGCGTGTCGCTCACGGTCTTGGCGTCGTGAAAATGTACCGAAACGATGTCAGTCACGTCCTCAACGGGCCAGTTATACGCTCTCCAACGGTGGCCGCTCTGGCATACCGTTTGGAAAGCGAGAAAACGGTCCGTTTCAGTCTTCGAGGACGATCTCGATCGACACGTCGTTTGGCACCTGGATACGCATGAGCTGTCGGAGTGCGCGTTCGTCGGCGTCCAGATCGATCAGGCGCTTGTGGACGCGCATTTCCCAGTGCTCCCACGTGGCGGTACCTTCGCCGTCTGGAGATTTTCGCGCTGGCACCTCGAGCGTCTTGGTTGGCAGCGGAATCGGACCGCTGAGGTTGACGCCGGTGTTGTTCGCAATCTCGCGGACGTCCGCACAGATGTCGTCCAGATCGTTGGGGTTGGTGCCCGCGAGTCGAACGCGTGCCTGCTGCATTTATTTCTCGTCGACGCTCAGGACTTTGCCTGCCGCGATGGTCTGGCCCATGTCACGGATGGCGAAGCTCCCGAGTTCTGGGATCTCGCTTGCTGGCTCGATGCTGAGTGGCTTCTGTGGGCGGATGGTGACCACAGCAGCGTCACCCGACTGGATGAAGTCGGGGTTCTCCTCGGCGACTTCGCCGCTCGAGGGGTCCATCTTCTTGTCGATGGATTCGATCGTACAGGCAACCTGGCTCGTGTGAGCGTGGAAGACCGGCGTGTAGCCAGCGGTGATGACCGATGGGTGCTGCATGACGATGATCTGAGCCTGGAACGTCTCGGCGACGCTTGGTGGGTCGTCGGCTGGGCCACAGACGTCACCGCGGCGGATGTCGTCTTTGCCGATGCCACGGACGTTGAAACCAACGTTGTCACCGGGGCCGGCGCTTGGGACCTCTTCGTGGTGCATCTCGATCGTCTTCACTTCGCCGCCCACGTCGCTGGGCTGGAAGGAGACGTTGTCGCCGACGTTCATCGTTCCGGTCTCGAGGCGTCCAACGGGGACGGTACCGATACCGGAGATGGTGTAAACGTCCTGAATGGGGAGACGGAGGGGCGCGTCGGATGGCTCCTCGGTCTCTGGCAGGTCGTTCAGGGACTCGAGCAGGGTACGGCCGTCGTACCACGGCGTGTTGTCGGAGGCTTCGGCGATGTTGTCGCCCTCGAAAGCCGAAATCGGGATGAACGAGTCGTCCGAAACCTGGAACTGGACCTGGTTGAGGAGCTGGTTGACCTCTTCGACGACTTCCTTGTAGGTGTCCTCGGAGTAGTCGACGACGTCCATCTTGTTAACGCCGATGAGCAGCTCGTTGATACCGAGCGTTCGGGCCAGGAAAACGTGCTCCTGGGTCTGGGGCGCGACACCGTCGTCTGCGGCGACGACGAGGACGGCGTTGTCCGCCTGGGATGCGCCCGTGATCATGTTCTTGACGAAGTCACGGTGACCAGGACAGTCGACGATGGTGAAGTAGTATTTGTCCGTGTCGAACTCCTGGTGGGCGATGTCGATGGTGACACCGCGCTCTCGCTCTTCGGCGAGATTGTCCATGACGTAGGCGAACTCGAATCCGCCTTTGCCTTTCTCTTCGGCTTCCTGTCGGTGCTGTTCGATAACGTGCTCCGGTACGCTTCCTGTCTCGAACAGGAGGCGTCCGACCAGCGTACTCTTTCCGTGGTCGACGTGGCCGATAATGGCCAAGTTCTGGTGTGGTTTGTCGCTCATTGTTATAGCTCACGCGCAAAGGCGCTTATATCGGTCTCTTTTGCCCGATGCGGTTAAAACCATTTCGAAAGTGTATTCGAGCCACCCCGTCTCCTGCTTGCGGTTTGTGAGTGTTGCACACGCACAGACAGTCCAGATCAGTAGATGATCTGTCATCGCGACCGGTGTCCCAAGGGTCCGCTCCTTACCCGCATTTGCCGGTGCCTGGTGTGGTATCGGACCACCGGTTAGCCTTCGACAGCTGCGGTCCTACGCAGGCGATAGTGCTGGCGCGCGAAGGAGAATCAGACAGTGCTCGAGCGTGCCGTGTACCTCTCAGAGCGGGACGTGTTACGGCAGTCGGCCCACGTCAGACAACACAGCCGTTGCCGTCTCCGGGCCACCCGCGCCACGGCCGCTCGAGTACAGATCGCCGGCGTGTCGAGTCTCAATCTGAACGATGTTCTGTGTTCCCGAGACGGCCATCGCTCCGTTTTCGGGCACGAGTCGTGGTCCGACACGGATACCATCGCGCGTCGCTTCGCCCACGAGACGGATGGTTTCCCCGTCTTCGGCCGCTAGCTCGAGTGCACTCGGTGGGATGTCCTGAATGCCCGCCACGTCGGCGTCGGCGAGCGAAAAGCCGCCGTCGCTGAGTACGTTTGCGAGGATAACACACTTCAGAGCGGCGTCGGTCCCGTCGACGTCGAACGTCGGGTCAGCTTCGGCTACGCCCAGGTCCTGTGCCTCAGCGAGGACGTGTTCGTAATCGAGACCCTCGGCAGCCATTCGCGTGAGGATGAAGTTCGCCGTGCCGTTGAGGACACCCCGAACCGCGGTGACTGCCGCTGGTGTGCAGTCTTCGATGGTCGAGAGGACGGGGATTGCACCGCCGACGGCGGCCTCGAAGCGGATCGATCCAGCGCTGGCTCGCTCGAGTTCGCGCAACTCGTCGTAGCGTTCGGCAACCGGACCCTTGTTTGCCAGGACCACGTGCCTGTCGGCCTCGAGAGCCCGCTGGCAGTGAGAGAACCCGGGTTCGGCCTCACCGAGCGTGGTTGGTGTGGCCTCGATGAGGACATCGTAGTCCGTTTCGAAAACGTCCTCCAGGCTCGACTCACCGATCGGTTCGTTGCCCGCTTTGCGCTCGAGTGCGCCGGGGACGTCGATTTCATCGCCAGCGTCGGCGACCGCTGCCGTGCTCGAGTCGGCCAGTCCGACCACCTGGTGTCCGTACTCGCCGGCGAGGTCGGCCACTGACGCGCCGACGGCACCGGCTCCGAGAATCGCCAGTCGCATCAGGCCTCACCTCCCGTGAGCGGTTCGACAAGACGGAGACCCTTGCCGTCGGCCAGTGTCCGCAGGTTTTCGAGAACCGATTCGGCGTTCCCCGAATCCACAGCCAATCGTATGCGTGCACTCGAGACGTCTTCCATTCCGTCCGGTGCGGTCAGTGAAAGGTCGAGAACCGAGGCATTCTCGTCCCGGCTGATGGTCGAAAGCGTATCCGAAAGGTCGGTTTCGACCAGGTGGCCGACGAGTAACACGGTCAGTTCCTCTCCGTAGCGTTCCGGCCCGGCCTGAATCACGTTGATGCCAGCGTCTCGCAACGCATCGACGATGCCGTCGAACCGTCCGGGCGCGCTCTCGAGGTCGACCTCGACTGGAATGTGCCCGCGTGGCGTAATGTTTCCGCGCTCGTGGTGAATACTCAGAAGGTTGCCACCGTTTGCGCTGATCGGCTCGAGCGCGCGGAGCAATTCGCCGGGTTCGTCGACTAACTCGAGGCGAACCGTGTACGCACTCAGCCCGCCATCGGCTTCGGTGGCGGACGCCTCCTCCGCGGGTGCGTCGACGGTCGCGTCCGCTGTCGACCCTCCGGAAGCGTACTCGTCACTCATAGACGATACCTCCCGGTGGGCGTCCACACGTCGTCATGGCTACGTCTGTGCATCCAGGCTGTAAAAACGTATAGGCACCGCCAAAACTGACCGGCCGTGTGAGCATTCGACACGACGCCTCGTGCGGACTGGGACGCCTCGAGTGAGTCCGCAGATGGGTCGCCTTCCAGTCCCTTACAGGTGATCGCTGCCGGGGTTCGAAGAGCCCCAATCGCCACGCCCACCTTCCGTTCGATCGATACCCATGATCGACTCGGCCTGTTCTGGACCACCCAGGGTGTCTCGGGGATTGGGAACTCGGACGGTTATCTCCTCAATTTCGGGCCAGGTGAGGAGTTCGGCTTCGATATTTCCCGTCGTGATATCGGCGACATCGCAGCCGCTACAGCCCCCACCGAGTTCGATGACCACCTCGCCAGTTTCCGGATCCGCTTTCCGCACAGCACTCGTTCCGCCGTGCATCTGGATGATCGGCATTTCTCGAGTGAGGAACTTCTCGACGCGCTCTTTCAGGGGTACATCGTCCTCGGAACCAGTCATTGAGACTGCTAGGGAATCAGGAAGTGAAAACGTTTGGTTTGTGCCAACGGATCTTTCCGTCAGAAACTGACGACGCGACTCGCCATCGAGTGGAATCGGCCATCGTCCGCCGAGTCATTGAATTCAGCATCCACGATATCGTTCCTCACTGGTGGCGGTCACTCAGCGTGCGTTCCCGTCCTCGGACTGACGCCGACGCTCGAGTGCGAGCGCACCCCCTGCAATGGCACCAGCGGCGGCCAGGCCGGTAAATCCGGGTATTGGGTCTTCGGCGTCGTCACTATCACCGTCACTTTCGTCGTCGGCCGCCGTTGCTCTGTCAGCATCGGACGATTCGTCGTCGGTTCCAGCGCCGGTTCCGTTGGTATCCTGGTCGTCGGTTACCCCGTCGGTGCCATCGTCGACAGTCCCATCCGTGTCTTCTGCCGTTTCGAACGTGGGTGGGTCCGACTGGAAACCCGGTTCGCTCGAGAAGACGTAGAGTGCGCCTTCGGTATTCGCCGTCGGTATTATCGGGGTACTGCTCGCCACGAAAGTGTCGCCCGGTTGAGCCACTCGAGCGGTCCAGAAGGCGGCCACGGAGGGATCCCGCCACGCAGTTATCTCTTCGGGTTGCTCGAGGTCCGTGAGGTCGTGAATCGACACCCCACCGCGATACCACGAGGCATAGAGCCAGCCGTCCCGCAGCTCGAAATTATGCGCTGTGGTCCACTGCCCGCTTCGATAGGTTGCGTCAGGCGTTTCGGGCGGCTCTATCGACGCCGTCTTCGTCGGCTCCGTCGGGTCGCTGACGTCGTAGATATCGATGCCGCCCGGCCGGTCGGCTTCCGGGGCACCGGTCGCCCAGGCCTCCCGGCCCACGGCCATGATCGTTCCCGTCTCGTCGACCGCCGAGTAGTGGTCGTTTCCGGGCAATCCGATGTAGTAATCGTTGATCTCTCCCTCCGGGATTTCACGTTGTTCCTCGAGCGTCGTCTCGGCGACGTGTGAGATGTATTCGGGTTCGGTTGGGTCGCTCACGTCTACCAGATACGTGCCGGCGTTCCAGTAGGCAAGGTAGGCAACCTCGTCGTGAACGTAGACGTCGTGTAAGTAGTACAGGTACGGATCGACGTCACCCCATCCGGGTTCGAAATCGAGCAGTGACCACCGACCGATCTCCTCGGGTTCATCGTCACCCAGGTCGAAAATCGTCAGCGGGTTTCCCTCGAGATCGTTCGCGACGAGATAGAGGCGATCGCCCTCGAGAAAACAGTTGTGGATGTGGTAGTCGGTTTCGTAGGGCGCACCCAGTTTGACGGGGTCGGCAGGGTCGCTCACGTCGTAGCAGACGAACCCGTTAAACTGGCCGGGAGCCGGGTTCGCTGGACCGGGAACGACCAGTCGCTCCTCGCTCACTTTGACGTCCAGAATATCGGTTAGTTCGCGGTCGCCCTCGAGCAAGTCGTGTTCCTCAACGAGCACCGTCGGCTCCGTCGGGTCAGAAATATCGACCGTCGCAAACCCTTCGACGGTGGCGAGATACACCGTCTGACCGTCGTCACCGACTACCGCTTCACAGGCACCAGCGACTGGTACCGTTCCGAGCGGTTCGTACGAGGAATTCACTGTCGCGCGAGTACGTGATATTCCGGTTCTAAGACCCCCGATACCCGTTCCCACGACCGTCGTGGCGACTCCCATCGAACGGAGAAGCGACCGTCGTTGCATACGCTCACCTTGACTGCTGGGTATAAAATTCAACGGGCCGCCTCGAGCAACGATACGAACTTCGTACGAAGGTGCTATAGAAATCGAAGTAAGTGTTACAACCGGCGTCGGTCTCCGGTACCATCGGTCATCGCACTCGCGAGCGCTCCCTCGAGCACCACGTCATCACCAAGATCGGTGACGGTGATTTCGGGAACGTTCGACATGACCATATCGGGCACCCGCTCGCGGATCGGGTCAGCGACGAGTTCCTCATTGTGTAAGACGACGGCACCCCCAAGGGAGACGACCAGGGGGGCGTAAGAGTGGACGATGTTCGAAATTCCGATCGCGTTCCAGTGAGCCACCTGCTCGATGGTGTGATCGGCCAGTTCGTCGACGCCCGCGAGATCGAAGACGTCCTTGGCCGTGAAATCCGGGTCCTCGAGCGGCAGGTCAGTCTCGATGGTCGGGTCGTCCTCGGCGAGAAGCCGAGTGTATTCGGGGATGTTGTTCCCCGAGCAGTAGGCCTCCCAGTGGCCGTCGATGCCACAGCCACAGGTGAGTCGTCCTCGCGGGTCGACAACGCAGTGGCCAACCTCGCCGGCGTTGCCGTCCCAGCCGTCGATAATCCCGCCGTCACAGCAGACGCCCGCCCCGATCCCCGAGGAGATAGTCACGTACACCATATCGTCGGGGTTTCGGTCGGAGTGGAAACGTTCGCCGATCACCCCCGCGTTCGTGTCGTTGTGGAGGTAGACGGAATCGGAGTCGACGAGTTTCGAAATGGGTCCCGTCAATGGAATTCGGTCGATCGTGTCCGGAAGGTTCGCCGGATCGATAACCGCACCCTCAGCCAGGTCGAAGGGACCGATTGAGCCGATGCCGACGGCATCGACCTGCGCCGGTTCGATGCCTGCCGTCCCACAGGCTTCCCGAAGCGTCTCGAGGACCTGCTCGGTCACGTCGATCCCGGTTGGCCCACGGGGGGTTGCGTTCCGACTCGAGGCCAGCGACCGGCCACTTTCGTCACCAACGATGGCCCGAACGTTGGTTGCGCCGAGGTCGACGCCCGCGTAATAGACCATTCTTACTCGAGTAAGCGACGGCCCATCACTTAACTACACAGATTATTACTCGAGAGTGAGTATCTATGGCACGTTATACACCCACCTTTTGTCCCGCCCACCTTTTGTCTCGCTCGGCTTGCGCCTCGCTCGCAAAATCTGGACCAAAAAGTGTTCGCTCAGTCCTCGACTAACGTGGTCGCTCTCTGAACCAATCAGCTTTTGTCCTGCCCACCATTTGTCTCGCTCGGCTTGCGCCTCGCTCGCAAAATCTGGACCAAAAATGGACCCAAAAGCCCAAAATAGGTCTCGTTACTCGACTTCGAACTCGATAGCCGCTCCTTGGCCAAAGCCAACACACAACGTTGCCAACCCTCGACCGCCGCCGCGCTCGAGCAACTCGTGAATCAGGGTAACTGGCAGGCGAGCGCCGGAGGCCCCGAGTGGGTGCCCGACGGCAATCGCGCCACCGTTGACGTTGAAGCGCTCGTTGTCGATACCCAGTTCGTCACGGCAGTAGACCGCCTGACTCGCGAACGCCTCGTTGAGTTCCACCAGGTCGTACTCGTCGATGTCGCGACCGGTTCGCTCGAGCAGGCCCTCCGTCGCCGGGACCGGACCAATTCCCATCACCGTCGGGTCGACACCGGCGACGTTGTTCGAGCCGACCGTCGCCAACACCTCGAGGTCGTGTTCCTCGGCGAAGGCCTCACTCGTGACCATGAGACCAGCCGCACCGTCGGAAATCTGTGAGGCGTTACCGGGCGTAACAGTTCCGTCGCCTTTGAACACGGTCGGCAACCCAGCAAGCGTCTCGAGGTCGGTATCCGGGCGGATTCCCTCGTCTTCGCTGACGGAACCCTCGTCAGTCTCGATGGGAACGATCTGCGCGTCGAAGCGACCCTCCTCGGTCGCTGCGTGGGCGCGCTGGTGACTCTGGAGGGCGTACTCGTCCTGTGTCTCGCGGTCGACGTCGTACGTCTCGGCGACTTTCTCCGCGGTCATCCCCATCTGGAGTTCGCCGACGTTGTACTCCGTCGCGAGCGTCGGGTGCAAGGTCGCGTAGCTGTCTCCCATCGGAACGCGTGACATATTCTCGACGCCACCGGCGATGATACAGTCGCGCTGGCCGGCCCGAATCGCGTCCGACGCGGAGATAAGCGCCTGCATCGAGGAGGCACACCAGCGGTTGATCGTCGTCGCCGGGACGGACTCGCCCAGGTCCGACAGGAGCGCGATGACTCGAGCCATGTTGTTGTCCTGCTCGTCGCGCTGCTGGGCACACCCCCACATCAGGTCGTCGACGTCCTCGCCCGAAAGGCCAGTTTCTGCGAGCATCTCGTTGACCAACGGAATCGAGAGGTCCTCACTCCGAACGTCGGCGAAAGCGCCGTCGTCTTTGCCCTGTGGTGTCCGCACGGCCTGCACGATTACTGGCGTCTGTGACATACCGCCTGCAACGTCCTTCACGAACTTAAATGCCGGTAGAACTGGCGGTGACTCGAGTGGAGTTTACCGACAGTCATACGGCGACGACAATCCTTATTGTAACCGTCTCGGAATGACCGTCCATGGACGAGGACCCCGAGTCAGGACAAAACCGAGGGCAATCGACGACACGAGAGACAGCGAACGAACAGTCAGTAACTGACAGTGAAAACACACGTGGGTCGCCGTCCACAGACGAGAAAGCCAGCAACGCTTCGGATGGGTCGGGTGCGATGCCCGGCGTGCCCGACGAAACCGACCTCGAGGAAGACAGTGCAGTCCCGAAAGACGTCCAGAAGTACGCCCGGTTCAAAAAGATGGACGGGGCCCAGTACGACCGGGTCAACGAGTTCCTCCGCGACCGGACCTACATCACTGCTCGAGAGTGGGCGATTGCACGACTGTGTGCCGATTTCCGAACCGAGACGGGCGTCGAGATGACCAAAATCGGCGAGAACCTCCCCGAACTCGTGCCCTTTATGACCGACACCTACACCCCGCAGGCGGTCAACCAGGCCCGGTCGTCGTTCGAGGACAAGGTTCGGACCGCTGGGGCGACCTTCCTCTACGGCGCGATGTGTGATTTCTTCACCGCCGAGGAACTCGACGACGTGATGTACGAGGCGACCGAGGTTGCGAAGTTCCTGCTCGAGGTCGAAGGCGTCGACCTGGCCGTCGAAGACGAACTCGAGGCCGAAGAACGCATCTCGAGTGTGATGCGCGAAGTGCGTGAAGCAAGTAAATCGCTTCGAGACGAGGAAAACTGACCGCAGTTCGTCGTCGGTTCCGAAGATCAATCGTCGTACAGGTGGCAGGCGGCCGGATGTGGTCCCTCGCCCAACGACGGGGACTCACGTTCACAGAGACTTTCGTATCGATCTTTGAGAATCTCGGCTGCCCCGTCCCAGTCTTCGGTTGCCAGATGACCCAGTGCCTCGTCGATGACTGCCTCCTCTCGTGGTGGCAACGTGGTCTCGAGGACCGCGGCTTTGATGTCCTCGACGAATTCGTCGATCCGTGTCTCGTCGACGAGCGGCCCTTCGTCCGTCGCTTCGGCGTGGGAACTCACGACCTCGAGGCTGATAGTTTCGCGTTCGACGAGTTCCCGGAGGTTCATAACGTCTCGGTACACCGGCTGTTCGAGGTCGAGGTCGTCCGGTGGGATCACCTGCGGGCACCGGGTTCGGAAGCGACAACCGCTTGGCGGGTCACGTGGTGATGGAACGTCACCCGAGAGCGTTTGCCGCTCTCGATCCCGCTCGTCAGTCGACGCTCGCGGTACGCTCGCGAGCAGCGCCTCGGTGTACGGGTGAGTCGGGTTCTGGAAAATCTCCTCGACGGGACCGATTTCGACGATTTCGCCCAGGTACATCACGGCGACTCGATCACAGATGTGACGAATCACGGATAGGTCGTGGCTGATGAGTAGATACGTCAGGCCGAAATCGTCTTGCAGATCCTCGAGGAGGTTCAACACCTGCGCCTGGACGCTCACGTCCAGCGCACTGGTCGGTTCGTCGAGCACGACGAACTCCGGTTCGAGGGCGAGCGCACGCGCTATCCCGATTCGCTGGCGCTGCCCGCCCGAGAACTCGTGTGGATACCGATCGATCTGATCGGCCGAGAGCCCGACACGCTCGAGGAGTTCCTGGGCTTTCTCTCGTCGTTCTTTCGCCGTCCCGACGTTATGTACCTCGAGCGGTTGTTGAATCGTATTTCCGATGGTCATCCGGGGGTCAAGACTCGAGAACGGGTCCTGAAAGACCACCTGCGCGTTCCGTCTGAACGCGTTTTTGTCCGCCCCCTCGAGTTCGTATACGTTCTCGCCCTGGAACTCGACGACGCCCTCGGTCGGCTCCTGGAGATGCAACAGGGTTTCACCGGTGGTCGACTTGCCACAGCCGGACTCGCCGACCAAGCCGAGTGTTTCGCCGGGGCGAACGTCGAAACGCAGGCCGTCGACGGCCCGAACGGCAACCGGTTCGTTCCCCAGCAATCGGTCCAGCAGCGAATCCTTCTCATAGAAGTACTTGCGTAAGCCTTCGACGCGGACGAGTGGCTGGTGGTCAGTCTGACCGGTTCGTGTCTGTTGCTCTGCGGTCTCCTCGCTCACCTGGTCGAAACTCATTGGGAGCCACCTCCGACATCGCTTGCCGCTTGCTCGGTCGCAAATCTCCCTTCCTCGAGCGCTCGGTCCGGATCGTAGTCCTCTTCGGCCAGATAACACGTGACCGAGTGTCTCCCGTTCGCATCGACGTCGAACGCCGGGGGTTTCTCGAGACAGGTATCCATCGCCTTCGGACACCGATCGGCGAAGTAACACCGATCCCCCATCTCGTGATCGAGCAGGCTAGGAACGTTCCCTGCAATCGCCTGCAATCTGTCGCCAGTTCCCTCGAGGTCGGGCACGCTGCCGAGGAGCCCTTTGGTGTAGGGATGTACCGTGTCGTCGAACACGTCCTCGAGCGTGCCCCGCTCGACGATCTCGCCGGCGTACATGACGCCGACACGGTCGCACATCCGGGCGACGACACCCAGGTTGTGGGTGATGAGCAGAATCGTCATGCCGGTTTCGGCCTGGAGTTCGCTCAACAGGTCGAGAATCTGAGCCTGAATCGTGACGTCGAGTGCGGTCGTCGGCTCGTCGGCGATCAATACGTCAGGCTCGCTTGCGAGGGCCTGGGCGATCATCGCCCGCTGGAGCATCCCACCGGAGTACTCGTGTGGATACTCGTCGGCTCGCTGGGCAGGATCCGGAATGCCCACCGTCTCGAGCAGTTCGATTGCTCGTTCCTTGCTCGATTCACTCACGTACCGTTTCGATGGGAGCACCATCGACGTGATGTACGAGCCAAGCGAGTACTCCGGTCCCCGCGTTTTGGCCCGGCCGGAGCGTGGAATCGCCGTCGCTCGTTGTTGGACCTCGACCGCTTCGGCGATCTGTTCCCCAACTGTTAGACTGGGATTGAAACTGCTTTCGGGATCCTGGAAGATCATACTGAAGGCGGTGCCACGAAGCGAGCGGCGGGCCTCCTCTGGTATCGCTCGGAGGTCGACACGGTCACCGTCGACAGCGTCGGGATACCTCGTTCGCATATTCTCGGCGAACGACGAGTTTCGATAGCCGATCGATCCACTCGTAATCCGGCCGGGCGATTCGACCAGGTCCATCAATGAGAGGGCTGTGACACTCTTGCCACTGCCGCTCTCTCCGACGATGCCGAACACTTCTCCACGCTCGAGTTCGAGATCGAACCCGTGGACCGCATTTACCTTCCCCTCGCTGGTGAAAAACTGGGTCGAAAGATCGTCGATCTGGAGTATGGTTTCACTCATCTTAGACACCTCGTTCGTCGCCTTCGATATTCGGATCTAATGCGTCACGGAACCAGTCGCCGAGCAAGTTGACGGCGATCACCGTCAACATGATCCCGATACCGGGGAACATCGAAATCCACGGCCGGGTTCGCAGCAGGTCCTGGCCTCGTTCGATTTCGTACCCCCACGACAGGGTCGTCCCGGAGAAGCCGAGATACGCCAGGGAGGCCTCGAGCAAGATGACGGCCGCCACCTGAATCGTCGCGAGGACGATAATCGGGGTCAGACTGTTCGGCAGGATGTGTTTGGTCAGAATTCGCCGGTTGGGCATCCCGAAGCTTTTGCTGGCTTTGACGTACTCCTGGTTACGAAGTGAGAGTGCCTCACCGCGGGCAACCCGGGCGAACCACACCCAGATAACGAGTCCGGCGACGACGGTCACCGAACCCGGTATCGGAATCGATTCGGGCATCCCTTCGGCAAATCCTGCCATAACGATGGGGTCGGGCACCTGTATCGGTGTCGAGCCGAAGACGCCCACCAGCGCCATCGCTAACACCAGACCAGGGAACGCCAACATGATGTCGGCAGACCGCATCAACGTGTCGTCGATACGCCCGCCATAGTATCCGGCTACCAGCCCGACTGGGACACCGATGACGAGCGCGAGCGCGGTTCCCAGGAGAGCCACCAGGAGCGAGACGCGAGCTCCGTAGACGAACCGCGAGAACACGTCCTGTCCGACGTTGTTCGTACCGAGAATGTGCTCGCTGGTCGGATGTACTTCGATGTCGACGATGTCGCCGTCTTGTGCGATCTGTGTTTCGTAGCTGTGGCCCATCGGTGGATATGGTGACCCCGTATCGGCGTAGTGGCCCGTTCGCGTTGGATCGTGTGTCGCCAGGAGTGGGGCAAAGATCGCCATCAGGATAATTGCGAGCAGCAACACCAGTCCAATTTTGGGCAAAAAGCTCTCTTTGAACGTCTGCTTGAGATTCGACGTCATTCGGTCGGAAATCATTCGGCGCTCACCTGTGGGTTGAGTTTGGTATACAGCGCATCGACGACGATGTTGATAACGATAAACGCGAGGGCGATGAAGATGATGATACCCTGCATCAACGGCCAGTCACGGATTCGCAAGGCATCGACGAGGCGCAGTCCGAGTCCGGGCCAGTTGAACACGGTTTCGGTAATGACGGCGCCACCCATGAGCGTCCCCATCTGGAGGCCTAGCACGGTAATAATCGGAATCATCGTGTTACGGAGGACGTGTTTGTACCGGATCAGCGGGTTCGGCAGCCCCTTGGCTTTCGTCGCTGTCACGTAGGGCTTCCCGAGTTCGTCGATCATTCCACTCCGAGTCAGGCGCGTGATGAGCGCCGTGAAGTAGGTTCCAAGCGTCAGTGCCGGCAGCGTGATGTACCGCAGCCAGGCACCGAGTTCAGACGCTGACTGATCGAACACCAGTGCGCGCATGGCATCGGGGAATCCGACACCCCGTCGTCCCGTTGGGAACCCATAGAAGTCGTAGCCAATATAGCTCGGATACGGGATTCGAACCGCCCCCACAGGGACCGTCGCCGTACTCATCGTCGGATACGGAATGCCGAACCAGACGCTCATTACGAGGATCAACATCAGTCCGAGCCAGAAGTTCGGTGTACTGATTCCGAGCAGGGAAAACAGCGTCGCCCCGTAATCTGACGGCTCGTTCCGACGGGTGGCCGAAACGACACCCAGCGGAATTGCGATAACGATAGCCACGATCGTCGCTGCAATCGTCAACTCGATGGTAGCGGGAATCCGCTCGATAACCATCGCCGTCACGTCACGGTTTGACTGCCAGGAGTACCCCAGATCACCCTGTAACAGTCCACCGACGTAGTCGAGGTACTGGACGTAAATGGGTTCGTTCAACCCCTCCTCTTCGCGTACTCGCTCGACGAGTTCGCGGTTTGCACCTTCCCCGAGCATCAAGGTCGCGGGATCGCCCGGCGACACTGCCCGGAGTCCAAACAGGACCGTCACCACACCCCAGATGACGAGAATGCCCTGTAAGAGCCGTCTGACCAGAAATTGCCTCATTGCCATCGAATTGGGTCCACAGAATCCACGAACAGTAATTATACTGTCGGTCTTTGCCGGTTACCGACGGTTTTAATAAAGAAGGTTATCACTCGAGCACACATTAAATAGCGATCGGCGAATGCCGCACATCCGCCGACGAATCCATCTGGGACGGTCCGCGGGTTATCGCGACATTTCCCAGACGTAGATAGTTTCGTCTTCTCGTGGCTCCCACTCGAGCGAGCTCTCGGCACCGTAAATGCTCTCTTGCGTGTGGAGGAAGACGAACGGCGCCTTCTCTCGAGCCATCGCGTTGACGTCCTGTAGCGCAGCGGTTCGTTCCTCGACGTCGTCGATCTGCTGGGTCTCGAGGATAGCGTCGCTGAGTTCTTCGTCGTCGAACGTTCGTGCTGGGTTGTCCGGAATCGTGAAGAAGCCCTGCACACCGTAGTCGGTGTCACCCGTAATGGTACCCCAACCGATCATGTAGAACGGGATGTCGAACTCGTCGGGGTCGACACCCGCCTGGTTTGCGTCGGAGACGACCGGGAAGTCGACGATGTCGACCTCACAGCTGACGTTGTCGAGCTGGTCGATCATGTCCGCGACGCGCTCGCCGATGGCAGCGTCGTTGAGATACCGGCCCTGTGGCGCGGTGAGCGTGATCTCGGCGCCGCCGTAGCCACTGTCTTCGACCAGACTCTCGGCACGGCCGATGTCTTGCTCGTATGGCTCGAGGTCGGGGTTGTAGCCGTTGATACCCGGAGCGACTGGCTGGCTGGTCGGTTCGCCGAAGCCGCTCAGAATTTCGTTGACGATTGCATCGTTGTCGACCGCGTAGTTCATCGCCTGTCGGAAGTCCTGACTGTCGAACGGGGCGACCGTGTTTTTCATCGGACAGAAGATCGTGCGGAAGCTCGTAATATTCCGGATATCGACGCCCTCGGCTTCCTGTACCGTGTTCACGTCTTCTGGCAGGATGTTCATCGTCACGTCGGCTTCGCCGGTTTCCAGCGCGGCGACACGGCTGCTCGATTCGCCGGAGGCGTTGAACGTCACCGTCTCGAACGGTGGCTCGTCACCCCAGTAGTCGTCGAACGCCTCGACGACGATTTCCTCACCGGAGACGAAGTCGACGACCTGGTATGGGCCCGTTCCGTTGAAGTCTTCGGGGTCGGCACCCGAGATAGCCTCGTTTTCGGCGTCGTAGTTGTCGATCGCCCACTGGCGGTTCATTGCACGGGCGTAGTTCCCGAACTCGAATTCGGCGAGGCCAGCGGAGGCGTTGTAGTTGATCGCCACCGTCGTGTCGTCGACGGCATCAGCACCGGTAATCGACCCGAGACCGAATGTACCGATCGGACTCTGGACTCCGATGTCCGGGTCGACCGTCCGGTTGATCGTCCACGCGACGTCCTCGGCCGTGAGGGTGTCGCCGTTGTGGAAGCTAACACCTTCCCGGAGGTAAACCTCGGTCGTGCCGTTGTCCTGTGGTTCCCAATCTTCGGCGACGCGTGGGAAGATTCCTTCGCCCGGAACGAAGTCGAACAGCGGCTCGTAAATGTGGTCGTAAATGTCGAAGTAGTCGCCGGTAATGTGATCGAGTGGATCGATCGTATCCGGGAACTGCGACAGCGTTATCGTCAGTTCGTCGGCATCGACTCCGTTTCCATTTCCGTTGCCGTTGCCGTTTCCGTTGCCGTTGCCATTACCTTCATCGTCGTCAGCATCGCCGATACACCCGGCGAGTGACGCGAGACCGATCGTTGACGCACCTGCAGTGTACCGCAGCACGTTGCGGCGGTTCGTTGTATAATTGTTTGCACCCTTCATACATCGCTAAACGACAACCATCCAGCGTATATAACTTTTGAATTTGTAAAGCTCAGAATGGGGGGATTACCAACCAAGATGTTAAATAGTTCTCCGAACTATCATTCTTCATGGCCGTATATGGCCGCCCCGCACTTCGGGACCTGTTCGACGAGTCACCGACGCCGCATATTGCACACCCCCCGCGTACCCATCACCGAGACTTTTACATCGCCACCGACGGGTCATACCGACGAGCCGGCGGTGGCCTCGGTGCCGTCATCGAAACGCGTGATGGCACGCGTGTCGGTCGCATTGCCAACCTCGATACACCACCGAACAACAACGTGGCAGAGTACCGAGCACTGCACCTCGGACTCGACGTACTCGCCGCCAGGGCACCACCCGACGCACGGGTCGGTATTCTGGTCGACCACGACGGTCTGGCGAGTAACGTCAACCGGGCAATCCTGGCAGCGAGTCATCCCGACCGGAAACCTCCCCGACCGTATACGGTTCCGGAGCGAACGGGCTTTCACTGGCGCGGCATCACCGCCCGACTCAACCGCTTTGGCGAGGTCCGCGCGGCACGAATCGACAGTCGCGACAACCCTGCCCACACGCTTGCGAACACGCCCGAACAGTACACACACGTGACGGACGAACTCGACCGATGTGTGCTCCCGGAACCACCGGAACCCATACGTTCGGAGACAACACAGGTCCCTCCGCCGTCTCGAGCAAATCGACACTCGGGTGGCCGGGCATCGGACTGATTGGCTACAGCGTGCGCTGAACGTCTTCGAGCACGCATCGAATCGCCACGCTTATTCACTCGCTGAAGCGAGTCGTCTTCGATGAGTCTTCGTCTGGCCGTTGCCGCCCCGTTCAAACAACACGGGACGGATCAGCTCCGGGAAAACGAGTTCGTCGTCGCGCTCTCACTGGACAGAGATTGGTTCTCGCCGGATCAGTCCCAGCGGCTAATCGACATCGCGACCGGCGAAGGCGTCCTCGAGCGAGTGGGACCGGATTTGCGACCGACGTTCGACCCGGGCGAAGTAACGATCCCCGAGGAGTTCGTCCCCGAGGACGACTTGCTCCGGGAACGGTCAGTCTTCGAGCGTGTGCTGGATGCGCTCGTCGCCGAAGGATTAGAAAAACACGAGGCTGTGGGTGCGATAAATACGCTCCAGCAGGAGTATGCAATCTCGATCGAAGCTGCTGCGGTCGTCTACGCCCGTCAAGAAGGTATCGACGTGGACCAACTGGCTCCACTGGCTCGGACGGCGGTGACCGAAGAGCGTTAACGGCCACACGCAAAACACAGTAGCAATGGTCGAAGATCGGGTTACAGACGGGAGACGGATCGCCGAGTTGCTCGCGTCCGAAATCGATGGGCGCGATGATGACGAACTCGAATTTTTACAGGTGACAAACGCCGATCGCTCGGCAACGCCCGCTGTCGGCGGGACTCGCGCGTTCGATATTACGATTGACGACGACGAACAACGACTCGCTCGCGTATTCATCCACCCCGAACGCGCCCACCTCGAGTTCGATCGCGGACGGGACATTGCAGCAGAGATCGCGAGTGAAAACGGCCTGAGAACGCGGCCGAAAGCAGGCTCGCCGCCGAAAACGCTAGTCTTTCTCGAGAGCGGTGGGGCAGTCAAACGCGGTGTTAGCGTGGTCCAAGCGGCAAGCAAAGTCGCTCGGACCGAACCATAGATACGTTCACTCGAGGAGAGTGTGGCGCTGGTCATACCTGCGCCCGCCGAGCCACCTTCCCATTTCACCGTCAGTACTTCGACAACCGTTGACGTGCGAGTCGAACCCGACGGAGGCTATCGGTTCGACGCAAATTCCAGTCTTGACGAACCACTCAGTTGGCCACCTGGCTCATCGGCTCATCATCGGTGCCCTCGATCCGGTCGAGCGCGTATCGGTCGGCAGCCTCGAGGACCGTGGTCCCCTCGCGTTCAGCACGCGAGATGAGCGAGCGCATTCGGTCACCGATAGCGATCGCATCCCTTCGAGCTTCCTCACGGCTCTTGCCGGTGTGTTCGGCGGCGACCGTAATGAGACCACCTGCGTTGATGACGTAATCCGGAGCGTAGAGGACACCAGCATCGTGGAGCACCTGCGCGTGGCGACGCTCGGCGAGAATGTTGTTGGCACCGCCTGCGACGACGTCACACTCGAGTTGGGGTATCGTTTCGTCGTTGATGACGCCCCCGACGGCACACGGGGCGAACACGTCACACGGATGGCTGTAGACCGCACCTGGGTCGACCGTCTCGAGGCCGAGATCGCGTGCGAGGGTCTCCATCGCGTCCTCGTTCATATCGCTGACGGTCACCGCCGCATCGTGTTCGACGAGCAGTTCCGCGAGTCCACTTCCGACCTTGCCGACACCCTGGATGACGACCTCGAGATCAGTGAGGTCCGCCGTTCCGTACGTCGCTTCGACGGACGCCCGGAGACCTTCGAACACGCCGCGTGCAGTGATCGGAGACGGATCGCCTAGTCCGGCACTCGTTCCGACGACGTGATCGGTTTCCTCGGCCACGGTGTCCATGTCGTCGACGCCGGTGTTGACGTCGACGGAGGTGATGTAGTATCCGCCGAGTCGGTCGATCATTCGTCCGTACGCACGCATCATGGCCTCGTCTTTCATTTCGGGGTCGGCAACGATGACAGCTTTCCCACCGCCGAGATCGAGGTCGGTTGCCGCGGCTTTGAACGTCATCGCTCGAGAGAGGCGCATGACGTCCTCCAGCGCTTCGTCGTGGGACTCATACGGGAGCAGTCGCGTACCACCGAGTGACGGCCCCAGCGTCGTGTCGTGAATCGCGACGATAGCCTCGAGTCCCGTCTCGTCGTCGACGAAGTGTGTTACCTGTTCGTGGCCGAACGAACGCATTGCCGAGTGCACCATATCCAATAATTGCGGTAACCACACAATTAAAATAGTCGGTTACGCCACACCGTGTGTGAGGGAATATATGTCATGGACGAGATTTGGACGTGGCCGATACCGAATCACAGTCTCGAGATCGCGGTTTCGGTCTTGGTGATACGGTCTGGTGTACCTTCTTACCGTTAGCTGCCGACTCGGTATCTGTTGTTGGCAAGTCGATTTATCGTAGCCAGTGAAACGATTTCCACACCTACCGCGTCGCCGTCTTGCGAGCGGGTGTGCACTGACTTTCACTGGCTACTATACTTTATTCGGATCAGAACGCACAAACTGGCGTTCCAGGTTCGCTTGATGCGTATTCGTTTATAAATGTCAGTCATATCGCCCACCACTGTTGTCGGCACCGGGAAGAGTCGACAGTAAACCGTACGAGTCGGCCGACAAGCACGACGGTATCTGTGAGCCGATCACAACAATGGGGGCAGTTCATCGGCTATACGGGGCTGTTCGACCGTCGCTAACGCTCGAGGGTCAGGGTCCGGACCGCCATCGAAGAGTACCTGGATTGCATCCATCCCTGCGTTCGTCGCCCCAGCGATATCGGCTTCGACTTCATCACCGACGTAGATGGCGTGTTCGGGCCTGACATCGAGTTCGTCGAGAATCGCCTGAAACGCTCGCGGATCCGGTTTGCCGGCCTCGAGTTCACCGGTCACGAGGGCAGCATCGAACCGATTCTCCCACCCCAGCGTCTCGAGTTTGTCCCGTTGGGCACGAACGGGGCCGTTAGTTAACAGTCCGACCCGATACTCGGTCCTGAGTGACTCGAGCATCCGTTCGACCCCAGGAATCGGAGTCAACGCGTCGGCTATCGTTTCTCGATAGGCGGTCGCGACCGCTTCGGGCTGGACTGACGTCTCGTAGTCGTTCAGGAGTTCCGCGAAGATCGGTTCGCGAGACTCACGCGTCAAATTTCGTCGGTGCGCCTCGAGATAGGCCGATCGAGACAGCGGTGGTGCACCGACGGCGGCCGCCGCTTCGGTGAGAATCGTTTCGCGGTCCCGTTCGGGAACCGCCAGGGTGTAATCGAGATCGAAGACGACCGCCTCTGGCATAGGTGTCAGCAAGGACCCCGGTGGATTTGAAGGTGTCTGTTCCGGGCAGGGATTCACGCTGGAACCTCTCACTCGAGCGACCAGTTCCCCATTCAGGGATCGGGCGAAGTACAGCCCTTCGACCCCGTTCGGCCCGCCTCGAATCGGCAGCAACCCTTATCAATCGGTACAGTCAAGTCTGTACTTATGTATCGTCTCTCGTTGCTCTATATTGGCGATGACGAGAGATTTCTCGCCTCGCTACTCGACTCACGTACGGACGAAGTGTTTTCGATTATTAAGGAACCGGTAGCCAGTGACGGACTGGAACGGCTGGGCGACCCTGCCACCACGGTTGACGGGATCCTGTGTGAGCGCCACCTGCCCGAAACGGAATGGCTGGACGTTCTCACCACGGTCCGGGAGGAACCCAACGACGTTCCGTTTTTTCTCTGCCTCGAGGAAGGAGACGCTAGGACCGTTCACGAAGCGTTCGATGCGGGTGTGACCGACTGCCTCGAAAAAAGCCAGTCGAAAGCGCTCCTACGGGGACGAATCGAGCACACCGTCGGAACCCATCGTTCGCGCCGAGAACAGCAAAATGTCTATCAAGCACTCGAAACAGCGACCGAAGGGATTGGACTGATCGACGAATCAAACCGCTACATCTACCTGAATAAGGCCTATGCCGCCCTCTATGGCTACGACCGAAACGAACTCATCGGCACACACTGGGAGAAACTGTATCCTGATGACGAGGTCCGGCGCTTCGAAGAACGGATTCTGCCGAAGTTGGAATCACAGGGTTCCTGGAAGGGTGAAAGTTACGGACAACGGGCCACCGGCGAACTGTTCCCCGAACGCCTCTCGCTGACCCAACTCGAGGATGGCGGCCACGTCTGTGTCGTTCGGGATATCTCCGATCGGGTCGAACGTCAGCGACAGTTCGAGACGCTGTTGAACAACATCCGCGGAATGGTATACCGTGCGGAGAACGATGCGGACTGGCCGATGATGCGCGTTCAGGGGAACGTCGCGGAGTTCCTCGGATACACGGCCGAGGCGTTCGAATCCGGAGATGTCTCCTGGAGCGATCGAATCCACCCCGAAGACGAACAACGCCTCTGGGATACTATTCAGGACGAACTCGAGACGTCCGGGACGTTCGAACTCACGTACCGTGTCTACGACGCCGACGGCAACGTCAAATGGCTGCTCGAGCGTGGCCGCGGGATTTTCGATCAGAACGGGGATGTCGAGGCACTCGAAGGATTAATTACTGACATCACGTCCCGTAAGGAGCGTGAAGAAGAACTCGAGTGGAAGACGAAAGCGATCGACGAAGCACCGGTTGGCGTCGTGATCGCCGATCCCAACCAACCGGACCTCCCGATAACGTACGTCAACGACCACTTCACGGCGCTAACCGGGTACGAACGAACCGAGGCTCTCGGAGAGAACTGTCGGTTCCTCCAGGGGCCACTGACCAACGAGAGCGCGCTCGAGGAGATTCGGCATGCCATCGAGTACGAGGAGCCGGTCAACGTCGACATCCTCAACTACCGTAAGGATAGCACACCGTTCTGGAACGACCTGCACCTGAAACCGATCCGCGACGACAGCGGGGAGCTAACCCATTTCATTGGGTTCCAAAACAACGTGACGACTCGGGTCGCTCACGAGCGACGGATCGCCGTCCTACACAGGGTTATCCAGCACAACATTCGGAACAACATGAACGTCCTGCTCGGGACCCTCGACACCCTCGAGTCGGAACTGGCGCTTGGTCCTGATGGCCTCGAGTCGGCACCGACACTCGATTTCGACACCGTCGAGTCCATTCGATCACCGGCCGTCCGCTTGCTCGAGTTGAGCGAGCAGGCACACCGAATCGAGTCACTCCTCGCCTCGGCATCGTTCGAGCCGCAGACGCTATCGCTCGAGTCGATCCTCGATGGCGAACTCGAGACGGTTCGAGGGACGGACCGGGACCTCGATATCGAGCTATCGGTCGATCCAACGTGTGATATCCTCGCGCCCGAGACCATCGCCGTCGCGTTCAAGGAACTGTTCGATAACGCGGTCAAACACTCGAGTGAGACGCCTGTACCGCTCTCGGTCAGTGCCGAGACGGAAACGATCGCATTCCCACCAAAGGGCGAAAAAGAAGCCGTCGTAACGATCCATATCGACGACTCGAACGACCGTATCTCCGATCTGAACGTGACGCGGTTGCTCGGCAAAGACGAATCGCCGATTCATCACGGCTCCGGCCTCGGTCTCTGGCTGGTGAACTGGCTCGTCACGATGTCCGGCGGCGTCATTTCACATCGGCCTCGAGATGCCGGCGGGAACCGAATTTCGATTACCTTGCTGCGGGCGACGTGATAGTTCGACTCGAAGGGCGACGCGTGGACTAGTCGTCGCTTGGTTGTGGCGACGTCGACTTCCCCTCGAGGCGTGGAACCACGACCGATTCGATTTGACTGGAGTACTGCATGAGCGTGGTTCCGAGGATGCTCATAAACAGCACGTAGCCGACTGAGAAAGCATACAACTGATTTGCCGTCCCTTCGGCAAGCGTCGTTCCAGCGCCCAGCATGGCGATACTCGCGATAATGAGTGAGAACTCACCACGGGTCGTCATTCCAAGCCCAACCCGAAGCGAGCGACGCTCGTCGAGTCGGTAGACGCGCCCACCCCAGTACCCACTGATGAGCTTCGCCGGGCCAGTAAGGACTACCGCGATAGCGATCAGCAAGGCGACGTCGATGAACAGCTGCGGGTTCGTCTCGAGCCCGATCCAGAAGAAAAACACCGCCGCGAATGTGTCCCGGACCGGTTCGAGCAATTGCTCCAGGTCGTGAACGTGGTCGGTCGACGAAAACGCCATCCCGACGAAGAAAGCCGCCACGGCTTCACTGACCCCGAGTGCGAGGGCAGCGCCCGAAATCAGGACGAGGATGCCGAGCGCCCGCAATACGATAAACTCGTTCGAGTCCGTCTCGAGACTCCGCTGGAACCAGGCCGTTCCGAAGTAAACGACCAACAGCAACACCAGGATAAATGCCATCGCGATGCTGATCGAGCCGAGCGCCTCGCTGATGTCGCCACCACCGATGATAAGTGCCGACAGAACGGCGAGATACACCGCAATAAAGAGGTCCTCGTAGACGAGCGTGCCCAGCATGGGGTTCGCTTCGTCGTTGGCGATCCAACCCATATCGATCAGAGATTTGGTGATGATAGCACTCGAGGAGATGTAGACGATGCCGGCGAGGATGAACGCTGCGAGAAAATCACCGAACAGAATCCAACCGAGCACCAACCCGATCCCGAAGTTGATCACGAGATCGATGGTTCCGGCTTTTCCAATACGGTGTTTCGCCGCCAGCAACCGGTCGAGGTTGAACTCGAGGCCGAGGAAGAACAACAGGAAGACGATTCCCAGTTCAGCCCCGAGATGGATGAACTCCGATTCGCCGTTGAGTGCCAGCGCCGAACCGTGTGGAATGAGATCGACGCCAAGGAGTGCCGGGAAGTCGACCGTTCCGAGTACGTACGGACTCAATAGCATCCCGACGACGATATAGAACGGAATAACTGACTGGTTGATACGTGCGGCTATCAGTCCAGCCAGCGCAACCGCTGCAAACAGGATCCCGACATCGATGAGTGCGGTTTCAGCTGCCACCCTCGGTCACCTCTATGTGGCAAACCATACTGATCACTCGTTGGTGCCGCTGACGAGGCTTTCGAATGCCCGACAATCGTCACGGTCACCGACGACGACGAGCGTATCGCCACCTTCTAGAACCGTATCCGGACCCGGTGCCGATACGAGTTCGCCCTCCCGCTGTATCGCGACGATCGAGACGCCGGTCTCTTCCCGAACGTTTGACTCTTTCAGTGGCTTCCCGACGAGTGTCGACTCCGGTGAGAGCGAGTACCACTCGATAAACGTCTCGTCGGCCAACATCGTCTCGACACGTTTGGATTGGACCGGCTGAAAGTACGCACCCTCGAGGATTGTCCCCACTTTTCGAGCGAGTCTGTCCGGCAACTCGAATATCTTCTCGCTATCAGCCCCCTGCATATCTTTTTTGAAAATCTCTCGCTTCCCGGTGTTGTGGGTTACAATCACGAGTCGTTCGTCACTCTCGAGTTCGATCTCGTATTTCTTTCCCACGCCCGGCAGGTCACTCTCGTAAATCGTCATGCCTGTCCGTCGTGGCCGGTCGGTAATAAATCACGTCGCTCTGGAAATATCGATGGCCTTTTCGAGAACTAGCCTGACGAACAGGTAATGGTCGTGTTACGGGACCTTGGGGTTCGCGGACGCAATCTCGGAATCTACACCATAGGCGTCGGACTCGCCATTGTTGGCGCGTTGGGACTAGTCGACGTTCTCGACCTCTCGACGTCGGTTGCCATGCTTGTATTTAGTATCGGTATTGGTCTCGTGTTGCTCGTCCACGAATACTTTGATGGTCCGTTTTGATACCGCGTCGTATCAAAAATAATGCGGAGTCTGTCACCGGCTCCAACTGATTAGATATCCGCAACCACCGGGTACAATGGGTCAGACCACGTCTCTGACTCCTCTCTTTTCTATTGAGTGACCTCAAAACCGTTCACTCTGGCTCGCAAATCCGTATCGCTCCAGTTCGGCAAGTGTCTCGAGATGTTCATTTTGTATCTCCTCACCAGAGACCTCATGCTCGAGTATACGTTCCACGACAGACTGTAATTTTTGACCTGCGAGAATATCCGGCACGCTCACGTACGTGGCGCCGCGTTGGAGGAACTCTTGTGCTTCCGGACCACCGGTAGAACGTAACACGACGTCAGTCTCCTCAGCCAGTTCGAGGTCGAGCAAGGCATCGGATACGGGTCGATAATCGACCGTCGAAATGATGAGTGTCGCTGTCTCGAGTCTCGCTTTTTCCCAGGGATATTCCGAGATTGCGTCACCGAAGACGTACTGTTGAGCCTCGACCTCGAGTCGGCTGTGGAGTGTCGGGTCGTTTTCCATGACGACATATGGGTGATCCAGTTCCTCCAGTCGCCGCACAATACGTCGGCCCTGCCGACCGTAGCCGAGAACGATGACGTGATTTTCGAGCGACGAGTCGACCCGACTCATTTCATCGACCGATCGGGATTGCGTCGTCGTAAATAGCCGTGAGACGACCGACGAATAGACGGTTTGTTCGTGACGACGAACGAGCGACGTCAGGAGCATCGTCACGGCCGCAGCGAGAATAATCGCATCGAACATCGTGTCGGTGATGGTCCCGAGCAACGTCGCCTGGATCGCCAGAATGAGGGAAAACTCACTCACCTGATTGAGTCCTGAACTGGCCAGGAAAGCAGTCCGCGTGTCGTACCCTTCGTAAACGAACGCGAGAAAGAGGACGACCGGGTTGACACAGGCCACGAGGGCGATCATCGCGACTGCAAGGACCCCCATCTCGAGTGACGGAAATGAGACCAGCGCGCCCACAGTGACGAAGAATATCGTGACGAAAAACTCACGAATCGAGTCGATACCGTTGTGAACGGCAAGCCCTTGAGTTTCGTCGTTTCTGATCGCGATGCCGGCAGCAAAGGCACCGATAACGATGGAAATACCGAGGTACTCGGCGGCTGCCAGAAAGGCAATCAGTAACGAGATGCTGCCCATCAACACGAGTTCGTCCGACCCGTCGGCAAATCGAACGAGAAGCGAGAACCCGTGCCGGTAGACGAACAGCCCTGCGGCCAGAAGCATGACACCGTAACCGATCTTCGCGGCGATTGCATCCGCGGTGAGCACCTCGCTACTCAACACCAGCAGTAAGACGATAGCAACCATATCATCGAAGAAGTGGATCGATGAGGCGAGGCGGCCATACACGAGGTTGTCTCGGATCTCCGTCTCGAGTAATCCAGCACCTACGATGGTCGAACTCAAGGTTACGGCGATACTGAAATAGATGGCATTTCTTGCCGGATCATCGAAGCCAAAGAAATCGCCGGCGAGATAGCCGATGGCAAACGCGAGGGGGGCGACGACGAGCAGTTGGGTGATCGCCGCGATTTCACCATCTCTGAGAACTGATTGCAGGTCACCCAGGTCGACCCGGATGCCGAAGACGAAAACAAGGAACGCGATACCCCACTGAGCCAGCACGATAAGGTCCGGTTGATCGATGAACGTTCCCACCAGAACGCCAGCAATGAGATAAATTGGCACCGGTGACAGATCGAGGTGATTGGTGACCAGCAACAGGAAGCCTGCTGCGACGAACATCACGGCGAGATCCAGGATGAGAGCTTCAGCCATCTTCCTCACCTCGGGAAACGAACCCGCCGCGACCTGATGGGCGAACGGTGGCTCGAAGCCGTTCGATATCAGAGGTAGTCACCGAATCGAACGACGACCTGTCGGTGAGATACTGTGCGACGTACTCGCTCAGCCTCTCGGCTGCCAGGTGCGTACTCATCACCACGTACGTTGCGCCCTTCGCATAGAGCGAACGCGCATCGTCGATTCGCTCGGCCTCGACGAAGACGAGTGCATCGTCCCCGACTTCCTCGAGCAGTGCTTCGTTCACGTCACGTTCGACACTGGAACTCAGTACGAAGCTGGCATCGGAGAGGTTTGCCTCTTTGCGGATTTCGTTGTGACGAAAGTCACCGAAAACGTAGTCGTATGGCCCCTCGTCGATTGCATCGATGTGTTCGCTTTTCCGATCGATTATCACGACATCGTCGTAGTTCGCTTCGAGCAGCGGTAACACGCTGGCCGTAATCTCGTCATAGCCGATGGCAATGGCATGGTTGCTGTAGGTCTTAAGGTCGGCATCTCGGTCTGTGTCCGATTCGAACCGACGAAACCAGGGCTCGAGACGTTCGTAGATAGCGTGATTGTTGGCAACGATGTACGTCGACAGCGTCATCGTCACCAGCGCCATCAGGGTGAGATAGCCGAGGATTTCTGCGTCGATATAGCCCTGCTGGAGTGCCAATGCCCCAACGATCAGGGAGAACTCGCTCACCTGCACCATGTTGATCGAGGCGAGAAACGTCGGCTCGACCCCGAACCCTTCTCGATCGATGAGATAAAACATGATCCAGAAATTCCCGACCATGAGAACCGCCGATGCGATAAGTGCTTCTTGCCAGTAGGCAAACAGGCTCGGTGCACCACCTTCTATCTGGAGACCGATGCTGACAAAGAATACGAGGATGAAAAAGTCGGTAATCGGCGTGATTCGGTCCTCGAGTTCCTTGCTGTAAGGTAACTGAGCAAGGCTGATGCCGGCGAGGAAGGCACCGATTTCGATACCGCCGTCGAACTGGGTGCCTGCAACGGCGATGAACAGGAAGGCCCACGCGATGGCAATCACCAGGAAGACGTCTTTGTTGCTGGCGACGCGTCTGAAAATTCGCGGCAGGAGATAGCGCGAGGAGGCAAACGAAAACAACCCGATAAACGCCATCATGACGAAAATTATAGCCAGCGTTTGAGCGATTTCGCCGGTGTTCTCGAGTGAGTCGGCACTGAACATCGCGAGAACGACGACTAGATAGATGTCCTGAACGATGAGTACACCAACGTCAATTTTTCCAGGAAGCGATGTAATCTCGTCTTTATCCGAGAGTACTTTGACGATGATTGGGGTCGCTCCGAACACCGTCGCGAGCGAGATAACGAGGACCTCTCTGGTCCCAAACCCAAGTGCGAGCGCGACGAGAAACGCCAGCGCCGTCTGTAACACCGTTTGTCCGATGGCGACGTTCGTGATCGGCCGAAGGATGTCGCGAATATCGGAAAAGCGCATTTTCATCCCCAGTAAAAAGAGCAAAAACCCCAGCCCGAGTTCCGCCATGAGATAGACCAGGCCATCGTCGGTGACGATGTCGAACAACACCGGTCCGAGAATCACTCCGGTAAAGATATACGCGATAATCGTCGGCTGACCGAGTTGACGCACGAGTATCCCCACAGCCGTTGCGACGACGATGATAATGGCAAAGTCGGCGGCGAGGGCGATCTCACTCATCAATCAATACCTGTCCACGCTTCGGGTATCTGCCTTTTATGCATTGGCTTTCGTGTCACGAGCGACCGGTTTCAGGATTCGCCTTTCCGTTTCAGTCCCTCGAGTAGAAATGCCGCACTCGAGAGGTTCGTCGCGAGCGGCGTATCGTGGACGTCACAGATACGCAACAGCGCGGAAACGTCCGGTTCGTGTGGTTGGGCCGTCAAGGGGTCACGAAGGAAAATGAGGCCATCGAGTCGGCCTTCGGCGATCTGTCCGCCGATCATCAGATCGCCCCCGAGCGGGCCGGAAGCCTGTCTGTCGACCTCGAGGTCGGTTGCCTCCATCAACCGCTTCCCCGTCGTTCCGGTGCCGATGAGTTCGTAGTCGGTTAACTGGGCTTCGTGTTGCTGGACGAAATCGATGAGATCGGCCTTTTTCTCGTCGTGGGCGATGAGCGCAACTCGAGTCATTGCGGTATTGGTTCATCTCCCAACCGATAACTGTACCTGACCGTGGCAATTCTAGGGGTTATCGTAGCCAGCCGGCGGGTTCGAAGCACGGCTGTCGACGCTGTGCCTCGGTTCTTCGTCGGTACCGATGAACGCCGACGATAATCCTATCAGACGAACCCAGTCAGGATTCCCAGTAGGCCGGAATCAACAGGATCAGTACGGGGATGATCTCGATTCGGCCAATCCACATCATGATCACCATGACTGCTCGCGTCGTTACCGGGAAACCGGCGTAGTTGTCCATGGGGCCGGCCATGCCGAACGCTGGGCCGATATTCAGGAAGATAGAGGCAGAGGCACCTAGCGCTTCGAACTCGCTGACAGCGGTCCCTACTCGAGCGGCGTCGACGACGACCAGCACGGTCAGCGCGAAGAACAGCATGATTGCGAGCAAGACGTACGCGAAGATGTCGTTAATCGTGTCCTCGTCGACCACGGAATCGCCCAATCTGACGGGCCGAACTGCCTGTGGGTGCACGGAGACGAACAGGTTCCGGTACAGACTTTTGAAGATAACGAGCCATCGGACGGTTTTAATCGAACAGGTGGTACTCCCGGCCATCCCGCCGACGAACATCGAGAGAAAGAGGATGTGTTTTGCTCCCGGCGACCAGGTGTTAAAGTCCATCGACGCGTAACCCGTCGTCGTAACGATGGAAACGACGTTGAACAGGCTGTGACGAACGGTTTCCTCGAGGCCGGTGTTCACGTCCGGGTCCAGCGCGAGAATGACAGAGACGATAGCGGCGAAAATGGCGATGATACTGAGATAAAAGCGGAGTTCCTCGGATTTGAAGGGGCGCTCGAAGTTTCCCTGGACCAGATAGTAGAGCAAAACGAAGTTTGTCGCCCCGAGGATCATGAACGGCATCACCGCCCACTGGACGATGGGTTCGAACGCCCCGACGCTCCCGGCCTCGGGCGAGAAGCCTGCGGTTGCCACACTGGTAAAGGCATGCGAAACCGCGTTGAAGAGATCCATATTTGGTGCGAGTCCGATCAGATGGAGGGCATAAAATACGGCGACGGCAGCGAGCGTCAATCCGACGTACAGCCCCCAGATGAGCCGAGCCGTGCTCTCGATTTCGGGTGTGAGCTTCGTCACGTTTCGCGTCTGCGTTTCGGTCTCCATCAACTGTGCTCCACCGACCATCAGGTTCGAGAGTAGTCCAATGGCGACGACCAGGATGCCCAGGCCTCCGAGCCACTGTAGTAGTTGCCGCCAGAACAAGATCGCCCGTGACTGATTCGCGAAATCCCAGCCACTCATGATGGTCGCTCCAGTAGTCGTCAACCCGCTCATACTCTCGAACAGCGAATCGACGAGCGCACTCACGACGAGCGCCAGTGTAGCGAGACCTCCACTGGATACGTCGAAGAGCGGGTTATAGAACGACGACGCTGGATCGGCGGTGATGCCGGTCAGAAAGAAGGGGATTGACCCGGCCACCGCAACGCCGAGCCACGTCAGGGCCACCATTAAAAACGCCTCACGCTGGCGAAGGTCTCGCTCGTCGCTCAGTCGCTCGAGGAACGTCCCAACCAGGGCGGTGATGACGATTGTGACGATGAACGGAACGATATCGGTCCCGTCGTAGAGGGCCAATAACAACGGCCCAATCAACGGAACGGCAAGCCACTTGAGGACTGTCCCCGTCAGGCTTACGCTCGAGCGCCAGTCAACACGAATCCTCATCGAACGGGCCTACGTGGGAAGCGTACTGATTTAATGGATTCGATGTGGTGAATCGGCCAGCAGTCGTAACTCGTGGGCTTTTTGCGGTGTCCGAGGGTCACCGAACGGTAAAAATCACTCGGAGAGTCCATCAGAATATCGACTGGTGGGCACCTGTAGTAGCCAGCGAAACGATTGACACACCGACCGCGACGCCCGATTGGGTGCGGGTGTACACTGACGTTCACTGGCCACTATTGCCACACGAGTGTAGCCGCAGTCGGTATTTGGGGTGTTTAGCTCCCTTCGGCGGCCGATTCGTCAGCGAGCGGTTCGGCTTCCTGCTGTTCATCGTCGCTGGTCGCTGCTTTTGTCCCTTCACTACCGGAGCGGCCGAATAGCCGTTGGCGGAGTGACCGTTTGGACGGCCGTTCGGAGAGGACGACAGAGCAATCGACCTCGTCGATGACGTCGAACACCAGCGAGTCGCCGAGCAAACGGGTGAGCAAGCCCCGACCAGTGGCGCCGATGAGTATCATCGAGTGGTCTTCGCTCGCTCGTCTGATCGCCCCCTCGATGTCGCCGTCGGTTTCGACCAGCAAGTTAGCGTCGCCAAGCCCGTGTTCGTCGGCCCAGCCACCGATAAAGCTCATCGCCTTGGCCCGTTCGGTATCCTCGTCTACAACGTGCAAGACGGACACTTCGGCTCCGTGGATATCGCGGAACGCCTTGGCCGCCTCTGCACTCAGGTCGGAGTCCGGTCCGCCAGCGGTCGGCAGCAGAATCCGTGACGGATCGAAGCCACGGTCTTTGAACACGAGGAAATCACACGGGAGGTTACTCGTGAGTTCCTCGAGCGCGGTGCCTGTCCGTCCGGCCGTCCACGGTCGACGAGGGCTCCACCCCATGACGACCGTGTCCGCATCGAGGCGTTCAGCCGAGTCGAACACCTCTTCGATCGATCGGTGAGAGACGATCGTGTGCGTTTCCATCTCCGCATCGTACTCGTCGGCGATCTCGAGGGCGTTATCGAGTAACTGCGTCGAATCTCGGTCGAGGTCCTCGAGTTGTCCGGAAACGTACTCGAGTGACGTCTGATCGGGGACCTGGACGACGTGAACGGCGTGGACGACACCGTCGTTCTGTTTCGCCATCGTACAACCGAGCGAGACGAGTTCGTTTTCTGTTTGCGGATTCGAGATCGGGACCATCACGTTGTAGGGTGCAGCACTCTCAGGTGAGGCGGCTTCCGCAGCGGACACGGCAATGTCCGGCATTTCGTCCGGCCGTTCACGAACGTACTCGCCGAGGACGCCCTCGATGGGCGTTTCGTACCTGGCGTACAACAGATACCACAGCACTGCACCGACGACGAACACGACAGCCAGAATCTGTGACGTCGTGTCCATGAAGTAGATCAGCCCCAGTGAAAGCGAAAAGCCGAGTATCGGTACGATCGGATACAGTGGCACGGTGAAGTCTGGGTCGTAATCGGGATGATCGGTTTCCCGAAACACGATCAGGGCGAGGTTCAACATTGCGTAGACGATCAGGTGCAACACGCTCGCCGCTTCTGCCAGGACTGCGATGTCTCGGCCCATGAAGACGACGAAGCCGATGATCAGGAGGCCGGTGACGACGATTGATCGGTACGGGGTTGCAAAGCGTGGGTGAATCTGGTTCAGCCACTCGTTGACGATCTTATCGCGGCCCATAGCGAAATTGATCCGTGCCGAGGCGAGAATCGAGGCGTTGGCCGAAGAGGCCGTTGCCAACAGTGCACCGAGCGTCATAATCGTCGCCGCTGCACCCGCCAACCCACCGGGGAACGCGACACGAGCAGCCTGTGCAACTGGTGCTTCGAGATCGAGCTCCTGCCATGGAACTACTCCGAGCATTATCGTGACGAGGATTCCGTACAGGACCGTCACGATGGCGACGCTTCCGACGATGGCGATTGGGAGGTTTCTGCCGGGGTTTTTCATTTCCTCGCCGACAGTTGCGATCTTTGCATAGCCCAGATACGAGACGAACACGAGTCCCGTTGCAGGAAGGAGTTCGGCGGTGCCAAGCGGTGCCCACTCGCCATCGGGTGCGACAGTGGCCCAGTCGAAGGCGAACCAGCCGGCGATGGCAAACAGGGTCAAAATTGCGAGCAAGATCGTAACGATTACCGTCTGAATCCCACCGGTTTCTTTCGCTCCGATGTAGTTTACGCCGACGAAAACGACACCGGCGAGGATGGCACCGACCTGCACGCTGTTGAGGAAACCAATTGACGGAAGTGTGAGGAGTTCACCAAGATATCGGCCGAAACCGATGGTATAGAACGCTGAAGCGAACGCGAGTCCGAGCCAGTCGCCGAGGCCCGAAATCGAACCCGCAAGCGGGCCAAGTGCCCGGTTGACGTAATAGTACGCGCCACCGGCTTTCGGCATCGCTGTTCCCAGTTCGGAGACCGAGAGGGCGTTGACCATCGCGATGGCACCCCCAATAATAAATGAGAGAACGACGATCGGGCCCGTTTCTTGAGCAGCGACGCCAGGTAAGACGAAAATACCTGCACCAATCATCGTCCCGATACCGATCGTCATCGCCGAGACGAGACCGAGGTCTTTGGCGAGTTCCTCGTCGCTCATCCAGAGCCACCTCGAGGAATACATCGCCGTTGGTTTGCTCGCGCGTACTGATTCATATCAGGGCCTTACTATCGATAGCATATAAACTAACGGTGTCTGTCTTTCGTTTCAGCACTGAGTCGCCATCTCGTTACCGAATCAGTAATCATTGATCAACCCATTCGCCGATTCCTATAGTAGCCCCCTGAAAGTCAGTGCACACCCTCTCGCAAGCGTGCATCGCGGTCGGTGTGTAACTCGTTTCACTGGCTACTACACATACGAATTGTACGGTGACGAAATACCTATACCAGTCGGTAGAAAACGCTTGTACCAATGAAGGTAACCGGGGAACGATCATGCACGTTGTAGTGGTCGGCGCCGGCGAGGTCGGTACAGCGATTGCCAAAAATCTCGAGTCCTCTCACGACGTGGTCGTCATCGATCAGGACCCTGACGTCATCGAGGAGTTGACCTACTCGCTCGACGTGCTCGCTGTCGAGGGCGATGGGACCGAGATACGGGCCCTGAAAGAAGCTAGCGCAGACGAGGCGAGTCTCGTCATCGCCTGCACTGACGACGACGAAGTCAATCTCGTCATCTGTGGGGCGGCCAGGACCCTCAGCGATGCGTTCACTATCGCCAGAGTTCGACGGCGGACGTTGCTCGAGACCTGGGAAGGATCACAGGGTGCCTTCGGCGTCGATTTCATGGTCTGTACTGATCTGTTGACTGCACAGGCCATCTTTCGAATCTCTGGACTGCCCGCCGCCCAGGACGTCGATATGTTCGCCGGTGGCCTGGTCAGAATGGCTGAGTTCGAAGTCGAACCGAAGAGCTCAATCGCAAGGCAAACGGTTAGTGAGGCAGACAGATACGATTCGCTAACATTCGCCGGGCTATTTCGGGATAACGAAATGACCGTCGCCCGCGGAGATACCGAAATATTGCCCGGCGATCGGGTCGTCGTTATCGGCAGTCCCGATTCGGTGCGTGGCTTCGCGAACGACGTCGTTACCGTCTGTGACGAAAACCGCGACGAAGTGGTCATCGTCGGCGCGAGCGAAATCGGCTATCAGACCGCCCGCGAGTTCGAAGAGCACGGCTACAAACCGCGATTGATCGAACAGGACCACGGCCGGGCCAGAGAGGTCGCTGAAGCATTACCGAACACGCTCGTCATGGAGAGCGATGCAACCGATATCGAATTTCTCGACCGGGAACACGTCGACGAAGCGGACATCGTGATTGCCGCGCTCGGCAGCGACGAAAAGAATCTGCTCGTCTCGCTTTTAGCCCGTCGACTCGGCGTCGACCGAACCGTCGCCGTCATCGAGAACCTCGAGTACGCCGATCTGTTCGAGACCGTCGGTGTTGACGTCGCGATCAATCCACGGGAGGAGACGGCAGAAGAGATCGTCCGCTTCACCAGGTCGAACCGCGCGGAGAAGGTGGCGATGCTCGAACACGATCGGGCAGAAGTCATCGAAATCGAGGTCGGTCCCGAGAGCGCGCTCACAGGCAACGCGATTATGGACTCGATGGAACGACTTCCCGACGGCGTCGTCATCGGTGCAATCTCCCGCGGCGGCTCGTTGATCACTCCCCGCGGGAGTACCGTCTTGCGACCTGGCGACCACGTCGTGATGTTCGTCGATGCGAACGTTCTCGAGGAGGTCCTCGATGTGGTGTAAAACGTTGATACGGTTTGCTGTAACTTTTTAGAGCCGATTGCCTATACCGGTCGTCAATCACCGGTTAGAGGCCACAGCAAACCGTTTCAAGCCACGAAACGCTGACAAACCAACTGGGTACTCGAGCGGTGGATCTGGTAAAAACGAACGGTCCTCGAGCCGTGGATTTGGTAAAATCGAACAGGAGACCGAGGGCTCATAAAGGTAGAGAGGTGGCCCCCGCGTCGGAAACAGATTGCTGGCACGCGAACTGCTCCGGTACTGGATGACAGTCGTCGGGAGCCAGATTGGACTAGTTCCTCGAGCGATAAAAGTCCTTCCTGACGTGACCGTAATAGAAAGTAATACGCCGCTGAATATCTCTCGCTATCGGCGTGGGCTCGAATCCCGTGGCATGATTTGCTCTCGAGTACGGGTCCGGGAATCCACTAATTGATTCGAGAGAGTTTGTCTTCGACGACTTGCTGGACCCGATAATTGACCAGGCAGTGGGCGCTCGAGATAACCACGAATGCGCCGATAACGACCCCTGCAAGCACGCCGAGTGAGAGCGTACCCAGTCCGGGAACGCCGAGCATAGCGCCGACGAGCAGTGCACCGCCGAGAACGCTCACGCCCGCATACCAGCGGTCCCATCTATCCTGACGATGCGTGTCCGTATCGAGGTACAGCACGAGCAAATCGGCGTTATCCGCGAGCGAAATCAGTCCACGGTCCTGGTCGTAATCGACGATGCCTGCGTCATCCATCTTGGGTAGATGGGTCTGATAGAGGGCAACGTAAACGCGTTTTCGCTGATCGGAACTCAGTGCAGTGACCTCGGTATCGTTCTCCCAGGCAGCGATCTGTTCGGCGAGCTCGCCAAGTGTCACGGTACCTTCGGCATCGAGCAGGTACTGCAACACCTCTCGTCGTCGACGATTTTTGAGGAGCTCGAAAATAACGTCTTTCGAGAGCGTTTCGTCGGATTTGTCCGCCGTTACTGACGTGATCTCTTCCGGGAGGGAGGTATCGATAGAAGACATTACTGACCCCCATCAAACGAATTGTGGACATCTTGTCGTCCCTCGAGTGGTTCCCCAAGTAATTTCGTCGTACTCGATACTGCCGTCGACTGCTCCACCACCACCGTATCTGGAGAGCTAGTTTGCGGGTCGAAACTCACGTGTAACACACCAGGTTGTACCCCAACGGTAATGGTCTTAAACGCGGCCACGTTTTGCATCGGTTGCAAAGCCGGTATTCGTCCGCTACCAGCGGTCGAAGCGGCAGCTGTTTCGAGTAGATGACTCTGGGGGTAACCCCGCCGAAGGAATCGGTTGCTCGAGTGCCGTAGCTCGGTATTTCCGGCCACCCTCACCGGCTGGTCCAACAATTGGCGAAACGCAATCATCGCCAGCGGAACGAACGGCTGAGCGAGTAGCTAGTATCGATCAGTCGAATGCGACGCTCACTCCAATCAGGAGGCGCACTCGATATCGGAATCATCCGTTTTCGATTTCGTACGGGAGGCATACATCAACCAGTTCGGAGGCAGTCATAACGTCGCAGGACAGTTTGTCACCTCCAAGCCGGTATTGGCATCCATAGCACGAGGTTACCACGGACCACTTTCGTCGCAAACACTGGCGGACCAACAAATCTCGTTTCGGAACATAGCCCAGTGGACGGCCCGTCGTGGGAAAGACTCGAGAGGCTGTTCTAAATCGCCTTCCGACGCTCGAAATCGGGTTGTTACTCGTCATATCAAACGTATCGAATCGACAAGTTGCGGTTCGTTCGCCGTCACTGAACGATGGAAAGTCGATGTTACTCGCGAAACCATGTGAGCCCCTTACAAAGGCGCCGCGGGTCTCACCGCCTACTAATGACGCGGTCCGTCATCGAACACACACGGCACGAGACACAGGAAACGAATACCAATCGGTGTCCGGATTGTGAGACGGATACCGTCGTTAGCGATCCCGACCGGGGAGAAAAGATCTGTCGCGAGTGCGGACTCGTTCTGGGCGAAGATCCGATCGACTACGGACCCGAATGGCGAGCGTTCAACGCAAACGAACACGATCAACTCTCTCGCGTGGGCGCGCCGCTAACCGAGTCGATGCACGATAGAGGCCTCACCACGACCATCGACTGGCGCAATCGCGACGCGAACGGCCACACGATGTCGGCCGACAAACACGGCCAACTCCATCGGCTTCGCGTCTGGCAAGAGCGGATACGAACGAAAAACGCCGGCGAACGAAACCTGAAGTACGCACTCTCAGAGATCGATCGCATGGTCAGCGCACTCGGGTTGCCAAACTCCGTGAAAGAAACGGCGAGCGTCATCTACCGACGGGCACTCGAGCAAGATCTCATTCGAGGGCGATCCATCGAGGGGGTCGCCACGAGCACCCTCTATACGGCCTGTCGTGAGGAGGGGATTCCCCGGAGCCTCGAGGAGGTGACGGCCGTCTCCCGCGTCGACCAGCGGGAAATCGGACGGACCTACCGCTATATCGCCGACGAACTGGATATCAATCTCGAGCCGACCAACCCTCGGCAGTTCGTGCCGCGTTTCTGTTCGGAACTCGATGTGTGCAAGGACGTAGAAACGACAGCGATCGAGATCATCGACGCGACGACCGAACAGGGACTGCACTCGGGGAAATCACCGACGGGATTCGCCGCCGCTGCCATCTATGCCGCGGGCTTACTGTGTGACGAAACGATTCCACAACGAGCGGTAGCCGAAACCGCACAGACCACTGTCGTCACCGTTCGAAACCGGTACCGAGAACAACTCGAGGCGATCGACCAGGAAGTGTAGGCCTACAAGCAGTCGGCAGGTTGTATCGACTCGTCCCGATAATCCCAAGCCTGCGCGGGGATTTTTAACTGCTCTCACATGATAGAGCGCTCGTCGCTAGTGTAGACGTCTTCGTCGAGCAACGCGTGGAGGTTCGAGTACGGGACGAACGCGATGAATTGATCGCTCTCGTCGTACAGTTCGAGTCCCGTTTCGACGTGTTCGTACCGGTCACAGAGGATCTGTCCTTCTGGTAATATGGCTCGGTACATACCTGTTGATATGCCGGCGAGCGGCATAGGACTTTGGCTCATGTACACTGACACTATCACAAGTGATTTATCGCAGTGATACCCATTCACACACGGCGCATACCACCAACACCACCACCTACCGCTGTGCGCCCGGCTGTTTGTCCAGCCGATTTTGTGAGTAATCGTCCCCCGAGAGCACCGACGCAGGACGCCGAGCCAGGCGAAGGGATAGGGGGAATCAGATCACATATCCAGACGAAATCGGTTTAGCCGCGAACACGATAGGGACAGGCAGTGACAGAACATTCAGACGAGGGGACTGAGCCACTCGAGTCAGCGTCGCCAGGACTCTCACTGTCGACGTTCCACGACGCCTGTCAGGAGGCGGGTCGGCCCGTCCTCACCGCGTCCGAACTCGCTCGAGCGCTCGAGCGACCACAGCGTGCAGTGTTCGACGACCTCGAGTCGCTGGCTGCTTCGGGGGCGCTCAAGCGACTGTCGGTCTCTCGAGACCCGGTCGTCTGGTTTCCGAGCGAACTCGAGGACCTGACCGAGCGCGAGCGCGTCGTGGTCTTTCCGAAACGACGGGAGATCATCGTCGACCGACCCGACCAGTTCACTCGCGCCCAACTGACACAGTTCGCCAATCTCGAGGACACCAACGGCGATGGCGGCTATCGATACGTCGTCAGACCGGCGGACGTCTGGCAGGCACCGCACGACACATTCGAGGCCCTCCAGCGAACGATCCGACAGGCGCTGGGTCAGACCGTCCCGCCCCTCGAGTCCTGGATCGAAAGCCAGTGGCGACGAGCACACCAGTTCCGCCTGACGACCCACCCCGAGGGTTACACCGTTCTCGAGGGGGAATCAGCCGAGGTAATGGGCAACGTGGCCCGACAGAAACTCGACGAGAGTCACGTCCACGCACCCATCTCTGATACCGAAGACTGGGTCCGCGAGGGCGCGGAAGCGGCGATCAAACGGACGCTGTACGAGGCGGGCTATCCAGTACAGGACGACCGCGACCTGGCCTCGGGTGACCCGCTCGAGTTCGAGTTGCAGGTATCCCTTCGCTCGTATCAAGAGACATGGGTCGACCGGTTTCTCGAGAGCGGGGAAGGCGTGTACGTCGGCCCGCCGGGCAGTGGCAAGACCATCGCCGCCATCGCCACGATGGAACGCGTGGGCGGAGAAACGCTCGTCCTCGTCCCGAGTCGCGACCTCGCGCGTCAGTGGGCGGAGACGCTGGTCGATGCTGACGTGACCACGCTCGGTCCGGCAGACGTGGGCCAGTATCACGGCGGGCAAAAAGAGATTCGTCCGGTAACCATCGCGACCTACCAGATCGCCGGAATGGACCGCCATCGTTCGCTATTCGACGACCGCGAGTGGGGGCTGGTCGTCTTCGACGAGTGCCAGCACGTCCCCTCGGACGTGTACCGGCGCAGTACACACCTCCAGTCGCGTCACCGACTCGGACTCTCCGCCTCACCGTTGCGCGAAGACGACCGTGCAGCAGAGATTTTCACCCTGATCGGGCCGCCAATCGGCACCGACTGGGAGGCATTGTTCGAAGCCGGGTTCGTCGCCGAACCAGAACTCGAGATTCGGTACGTCCCCTGGGCCGACGACGAGCACGCGAACGCCTACGGGTCGGCCGATGGCCGCGAACGCTACCAACTGGCGGCGATGAATCCCGAGAAAGTCGACGAGGTCCGATACCTGCTGGCTGCCCACCCCGACGCTCGAGCGCTGGTGTTCGTCGACTACCTCGAGCAGGGACGCGACATCGCGGCCGCACTCGACGTGCCGTTCCTCAGCGGCGAGACGCCACACACAGAGCGCCAACGACTTCTCGAGGCGTTCCGACACGACGAACTCGAGACGCTGGTCCTCTCGCGTGTGGGTGACGAGGGAATCGATCTCCCCAGTGCCGACCTGGCAATCGTCGCCTCGGGGCTGGGTGGCTCGAGACGACAGGGGACCCAGCGGGCGGGACGGACGATGCGACCAGCCGGCGGGGCGCTCGTGTACGTCCTCGCGACCCGTGGGACTCGAGAGGAGGACTTCGCCCGACGGCAACTCCAGCACCTGGGTCGGCAGGGGCTCACGGTCCGTGAGCAGACGGTCGATCGGGATCCGAATGGGGAGGCCACGGATTCCGACGAGGTGGCTGCTGCTCGCGACCTCGAGGAGTGAGCGATCATTCAGTAGTGAAGAACTACTAATTTACTATATTATCGATATCTATTTAGTTTTGAGAAGATAGCAAAACTCGAGGTGAATTGAAGCGCAGCCACGTCGGTCCAACGCCTGGTAACCCACCATTCGGAACGGCTGTTACCAAAAGGGACGATGACGGATCGAAGCGGCTACACCTGTGGCGACGCAGTGGGTCGCTCTCGAGTGAGTGCCGTCTCCTCGAGCGGCGTCGACGACTCGCTATCGGCGTCCTCATCGACGGCCGCCATTGTTTCGACGCTGACGCCGACTTCGTCGTCCACGGCCCGTCTCAGGACGGCCAGGTCTTCGCCCCGTTCACCCACGGCGACGAACCGCACGTCCAGGGTGACGGTCGTATCGTTCAGGCCGGGCTCGAGGCCGCGAACGGTGGCCTCGGTGACCTGGTCGACGGCGTCCGTTCGTTCGACGATTCGACTGCCGGCACTCACGAGGTCACCGTTCGCGTGCACGGGTACGCGAACGGCTACCCTCGCCGTGACGGCGAACTGGTAATCTGGATGTACCATAGACCCCCGTCGAGAATCGAACTCGAGGGGCGCGGGAAGCCCGCGCGGTGTCCACACCGGGGGAAACCGCGCGGTCCGATCTGCTGGTCGGACGAAAATTCTCGAGACACTGACCGGGATCGACGGGCAGTGTCAGGATGAGAACGACGAACCGTCCGGCCGAGAGAACGGACCTACGCGGCGCGGACGGCGATTCCGGCGAGGTGCTTCGACGGAATCATTGGAAGCACACGTCCACGACCGTTCGGTCCGGCACTGCCGGCATCGAACGTGACGCCATACCGTCCGGAGACGGCGGTGACGTCATTCTGCCAGGCGCCAGAAATAACGGTGGTGGCGCCGACAGGACCGACTGGCCCAGCGCTGCTCGAGACAGCGCGTGCGTCAGTCGGTGTGGTCGGAACGGTGATCATGTGGAAGTGGTCGCCTGCTGGCGACCGGCTACTGCATACGTATTTGGCGACCTACATAATCGTTTCCCCGGATTGTCACTTGTTCACACACAGTGGCGGGGCGAGTACGGGTCCTCGAACCGCCTACAGCCAGCGGCCGTGTTGGGAACCGTCCCTCGACCAGTCGTCCTGCTATACCGGCGGTCGTGAGTGTCACTCGAGGCGAACCTTCAAGGTATCCCGTGGGCAGTGTGTGCATAATGAACTGTCCGTGCGCTCGAGGCGGGGTGAAACGGTGAGTGAAACGCGCGAAGTCGTGGTGGGTGAACTGGCAGACGGTTCCGAGGTGACGCTGCCGGTCGTCGAACTGCTCACCGGCCGCGGTTTTGTCACCGGGAAATCCGGATCGGGGAAATCGAACACGGCGTCGGTCATCGCCGAGGAACTGCTCGAGGCCGGGTTCCCACTCCTTATCGTCGATACCGACGGCGAGTACTACGGGCTGAAAGAGGAGTACGAGATGTTACACGCGGGGGCCGACGAAGAGTGTGACATCCAGATCGGACCCGAACACGCCGAACAGATGGCGTCACTGGCACTCGAAGAGAACGTGCCCGTGATTCTGGACGTCTCGGGGTATCTCGACGAGGACGAAGCGGACGAACTGCTCAAGGAGACGGCCAGACACCTGTTCGTCAAGGAAAAGAAACTCAAAAAGCCGTTCTTGCTGGTCGTCGAAGAGGTCCACGAGTACATCCCCGAAGGTGGCGGCGTGGGCGAAACCGGCCGACTCCTGATCAAAATCGGGAAACGTGGCCGGAAACACGGCCTCGGAATTTTAGGCATCAGTCAGCGACCCGCAGACGTCAAGAAAGATTTCATCACGCAAGCGAACTGGCTCGTCTGGCACCGACTCACCTGGGACAACGACACCAAAGTCGTTGGCCGGATCATCGACACCGAGTACGCGGAACTCGTCTCCGAACTCGACGACGGGCAGGCTTTTATCCAGACCGACTGGATGGAAGCGGGCGTAAACAAGATCCAGTTCAGGCGCAAGCGCACCTTCGACGCGGGGGCCACACCCGGCCTCGACGATTTCGAACGTCCGGAACTCAAATCCGTTTCCGACGCCCTCGTCGACAACCTCCAGGACATCTCCGAGCGGAAAGACCGCGAAGAGAACAAGATCGAAGAACTCGAGAAACGACTCGAGCGCCGCGAATCCCGTATCGACAACCTCGAGGAGGAACTCTCCTCCGCACGCGACGTCTCCGAGGCGGCCCGCCAGATGGCCGAAGCCCTCTCGGGAACCGAAACCGTGCAGACGACGTTTCCGGAGTCCGGCGACGACCTCCGTCGCCTCCACGAAGAACTCGTCGACCTCGAGGCACAGGTCGAACAACTCGAAACCGAACGAGACGAACTGGTCGAACAACTCGAGGAACGCGACGCCGACCTCGAGTCGCGCGAGAACACGATCACGCGACTCGAGGGTCGGATCGACCGGCTCGAGGACGAAAACGACCGCCTGCGAGACCGATGTGCGGAACTCGAAATGTGGCTCGAGCCTGATGAGACCGCGGATGACGAGGCCAGGATGGCGCCAGACGACGATGGGGCGACAGCAGACGACGATGACGCGGAGACAGGTACACGGTCGGAAACGCCCATCGTCCAGGCCGGTGGCGCTCCCCACGAGTTCGGATACACCGAAATCGACGATACCAGGGATGACGAAATCCTCGAGAGCGACACCGACGACGTCGAACTCGCCCTCGATACCAGCGTCGTCGTGGCCGACGAACTCGAGACGATCGAAGAACTGCTGGGTCTCGAAGAAATCGAGACGCTCGTCGACGCCGCCTGTAACGATTCGCGATGTACCGTTCGGACCGCTCGAGCCGTCATCGAAGTGATCGCCATCGATGGACCGGCACGGACAGAAACGGTGGCCGCGTCCGTCGACCGCTCGCCCGTGGCCGTTCAGAGTCTGGTCTCGGAACTCCGCGTCAGGGACGTACTCGACCGAAACGACGACGGGACGTATTCCCTGCACGAGACCTTACTCGAGGCGATGCGTTCGCTGCCTGAAGCTGCAGCGGAGAACCGCGAGGAATCCGAAGCAGAAGTTCGATAACGTCGAAGATCACCGGCAGTAACCGATCGAGCGCTCGATTTCGTTCGTAATCGCGACGATAGTGTCGGTGTCGATGTGTTGGTGGACGGGGAGAACGACGATTTCTCGAGCCAGTCGGTGTGCCGTTTCGTAGGCTTCGTCCTCGAGGACCGCCGTGGCGAGTCGCGGCCAGGTGTGGGCTCCGTCGATGCCGTAGCGTTCAAGCAACCCGAGCAGTTTGCTGGCCTCGGCGGTCCGAACCGGATACACCTGTGGGCAGATGCCGGGTGGAAGTTCGTCGAAGACCGGCGTCACGTCAGGTCGGCTGTGAAAAAGGGCGTGCCAGGCGAGATAATTTGCCCGCCGACGGGCGACGATTTCGATCGGATTCGCCCGAGTGAGAACGAACGAAGAGAGTCGAGACATGGGGGCTTTCGTCGATTCGTATCGCCCCCTCGGATCGGATTCTCGTTGCGATGATCGGGACGTAATCAGCGTCTGCACTGCGTCATTGAGAACGGCAGTCGAGTCTAGGAGGTCCCCAGCTATTGATTTACAAACGAAGGCGAGGTCTTCCCGGGTGATGCTATCAGCGACACCGGCGAGATCGGACGGGTCGAAGGTGTCGGCGATTTCGGGATCGTTGCAGTACAGGACTGCGCCATCCCCGACTGGCAATGTTTTCCAGAGGCTCGTGATTCCGATGTCGCCGACGGTACCCAGCAGCCCGTGGGTTTCGTCGACACTGAGTGCACCGTGGGCGTTGTCGTCGACGTGTACCCAGTCGTGGTCGTGGGCCAGTTCGGCTATCGCCTCGAGGCCCGGCTGTGGAAAGCCGAAGTAGTTGACCGACACGACGGCGCCCGTTCGATCATCCGCCCGTGATTCGAGATCGGGAATAACCGGTGCCAGGGTGTCGTAAATGGCGTATCGCCTGGGCTCGAGTCCGAGTTCGAAGAGGGGTTCGACGACGGCGTCCGGGAGGTACGCGGGGACCAGTACGTTCTGACCGGGCGAACAGACCGCCGCGAGGCCGTCCCGTAGGGCACACTTTCCGGACCCGTAGTACCGATATGTGTCTGCGTACTGCTGAAGGAAGGTCTCGACGTCGGTTGGTGGTGAAAACGATCCGTCATCCACCGTTGCAGTCGACTCGTCGGGAGTCGACCCTGCGTTCGTGGCTGACCACTCGAGGAGAGACGGCTGGGCACGTATCATTTTTCACTGGCTACTATCGAAGCGTCGGCACCGATCGTTGGCCACGCCGTCTTTCGTCCACCGATTCCCATCACGTCGGAGCCACAATGTGGCAGGTTTTAACAATGGTGTCGATACACCCGAGGCGTATGATTCAACAGCGGCCTACAGTCTGAAGCTGTCGCATAACAAAGCCTGACAGCACGAACGACCGCGTATGGAAACGGAAGACGACGGACTCCGCCTTCTCGTTGTTGGACTCGACGCCGGCTGTCTCCCCGTCCTCGAGCCACTATTCGACGCTGGGAAGGTACCGACGTTGCGCCGACTGTTCGAGACCGGTGCGAGCGCACCGCTCGAGTCTCAGCTCCCGCCCTGGACGGCGAGTGCATGGCCCTCGTTGTACACGGGAACGAATCCGGGAAAACACGGCGTCTACGACTTTCTGGCCTTCGACGGCTACGACTGGGACGTCGTAAACGCGAGCCACGTCAGGGCTCGTCCGGTTTGGGAACTGCTGAGCGATCACGGACACACGAGCGTCGTCGTCAACGTGCCAGTGACTCATCCACAGCGGGAGTTTTCCGGCGCGTTGATTCCAGGGATGACTGCCCCCGAAAACCCACCCTGTCACCCCGACGGCATCCTCGAGGACGTTGTCGATGCCTGTGGGGAGTATCGAGTCTATCCACAGAGTGGTGGGGACGACGAAACGGAACTCGAGCGCTACCGGCGGACAATCGAAGGGCGAGGCGACGCGTTTCGCTACTTGCTCGAGCGCTTCGACCCGGACTTCGGCTTCGTGCAGTTCCAGCAGACCGATTCGGTATTCCACGAGCGCCCTGGCGACAAACGCGCGATAGAAGCCGTCTACGAGGCCGTCGACGAACAACTTGCCCGAACGATACTCGAGTACGAACCCGAAAACGTCCTCGTCGTCAGCGACCACGGGATCGGTCGGGTCGACGGCTGGGAGTTCCGTATCAACGAGTTTCTGCGTCAGCGCGGAGATGTCGTCCCCAAAAGCGGCGGCGAGGGGATGCCGACCTGGACACGAGCCTGGCAAAACGACTTACTCGAGGGGTCCAGCGCCGGAACCAACGCAGCGGAAGCGTCCGTCTTCGAACAACTGATGGCGGGTGCCGCCCGCGTCGGGCTAACTACCCAGCGTGTCGCCGCCGGACTCGAGGCGGTCGGACTGAAAGAAGTCATCGGGAAACGGGTTCCAAACGAGGTCATTCGCGCCGCGAGCGAGCAGGTGGATTTCGCCGCCTCGAAGGCCTATCTTCGATCGAAGAGTGAACTGGGCGTTCGGATCAATCTCGAGGGCCGTGAGCCAGACGGGGTCGTGAGCCAGGACGAGTACGACGAGTACCGCGAGGCCCTTATCGAAGACCTCTCGAACGTGCAAACGCCGGACGGGGACCCGATGTTCGATACCGTCGCGCCACGGGAGGCCGTGTTCGATGGGCCGGCACTCGAGAGCGCGCCGGACGTCGTGATCGCTCCTGCCGGGTTCGACAACGCAGTCGTCGAAACGCTCGATGGTGAGCTGTTTGCCGAGCCGTGGGAGCCCTGGAACCACAAACGGACGGGGGTGATTGGCGCAGCTGGCGCGGGGTTCGACGAGAGCGTCTCGCTCAGGGGAGCGACGATTTTCGACGTTGCGCCCACGATCTGTTCGCTGTTCGATATCGAGGTCGACGAAGCTATGGACGGGCGGGTTCTGCCGCTGGTTGACGCGAGCGAACGAACCCAGTATCCGGAGTACGAACCCGAACCGATCACGGCGACGGACGACGACGCCGTCGAAGACCGACTGGCCGACCTGGGGTACCTGTAAATGAGCGTCACGATTGACCGACTCGACCCGGTCGCCGACCGCGAGGAATGGGATCGGTACGTCGAGCGGTCGGCCCACACGCATCCGTTCTATTACGCTGACGCGCTGACGTTGCAAGCCGAGGTGACCGGGACGAAACTACACCCGCTCGTCGGTTTCAAAGGCCAGGAAGTCGTTGGTCTCTTTCCTGTCTTCGAGTACTCGAAAGGACCAGTATCGGGTGTGTTCTCCCCGGCACCGTACTCGTGGGTGTGTTATCTCGGTCCGGCGCTCTGTAACGTCTCGAAACTCAAACAGCGGAAAGCCGATCGTCGGACCAATGCCTTCCTCGAGGGATGCCTCGACTGGATCGACGGCGAACTGTCACCCATGTACACCAAGTTCGACGCGGCAACCCTCGACGACGTGCGCCCGTTTACCTGGAACGGCTACGACGTCGAACCCGAGTACACCTACGTCGTCGATCTCGAGGGCGACGCTGCGGGCCTCCTGAACCGCTTCAGTAGCGATGCCCGGAGCAACGTCCGGCAGGCAGACGAGTACGAAGGGGCGTACACCATCGAGGAAGGTGGAATCGACGACATCGACCGAATCATCGAACAGGTCCGTGCACGGTACGAAAGCCAGGGTCGATCGTTCCAACTGTCGACCGAGTTCGTCAACGGCCTCTACGAACGACTTCCCGAGGGGTCGATTCGTCCGTACGTCTGTCGCGTCGATGGCTCGTTTCAGGGCGGTATTCTCGTCGTCGAATCGGACACGACGCGCTATCGCTGGCAGGGTGGCGTCAAACCCGAGGTCGATATCGACCTGGCGATCAACGACCTGCTCGACTGGACGGTTATGCGCGATGGCCTCGAGAATGGCCTCGAACGCTACGACCTGGTCGGGGCTGGCGTCCCGAGTATCAACCGGTACAAAGCGAAGTTCAACCCGCGACTCGAGACCCATTACACCGTCACTGCTGGCACGTTCGGCCTCGACCTGTTGATCGACCGCTATCGGAAGAGTCAGTAGTCGTCGAAAACCGAAAGCAGACAGCAGCTGATAGGTCGAACTTTGTAGCAGTTCACTCGACAATCCATAGCGTTTTACAAACCCAGTAACTACGCTCGACCCTCGGATTCCTCATCAGGAATCCAGTAGATCGACCGTCGCGCGTCGGCGAGTGAGACGCGACTCTCGATGGCGTCGCCTGCCTCGAGTTTCGTAATCGCATACCTGACCGTGCGCGAGCAGAGACGTGTCGCACTCGCGAGTTCCGCCTGTGTCATCGCGCCTTCGTACTCGAGGACCTTGTAGACGAGTTTGGCACTCGGTGGCAGCTCCTCGAGGTCGTCATCTGTCGTCGATTCTACAGGCTGGGTGTCAGTGCTGAAACTCATTGGCTGGGTCAGTGTTGTGTTGGCGGCAACCACTGATCGGGATATGAACGCGACCGATCGTTCACGTCACTATGGGTTGCGTACTGATTCGTGATACCCGGGCGGTGGCGTCGGACCAATAGCGGTCGCCGAGTCCGAGTGGTTGAGGCGGGCGACCAACGAATGCCCGGTTGTGCAGGGGAACGAGGGAGTCTGTTTTCTCCCGAAACCGGTCTTGATGAGGGCCTGGCGCAGCGGGAAAGCGGTGTCGGCATCTGGGGCGTCGAATCGAGTGCGTCGATTATCGATGTTGTTCGGGAATGAACGAGGAGGTCTTCATTTCTCGGTACGTCGAACAGTCGGGGCAGGCGTGAACGACGTCCCGATTATCACCGAAGACGCGCGCAAACTGTCGAGTTACCTGGTTCCCACAGTTGACACACTGTGGGGCTGTCGTACTCGTTTCGGATTCCAGCGTGGTCCAATCTGTCGTCGACATCAGCCTTCTGTTGTCAGTACCCACTATTTATTATAGGTCGCATAACCGGGTTTCGAAACGGTGTATTCGCCCGATTTCGAAACAGGCACAATCGAAACGACGGTTCGGAAAAACGGACACTCATCGTCTCAATCGCCTGTAATACGATATTACCCTCTCGGTAACTACAGATTTTAACCGGTCACGAGTGTCCACTCGAGGGGATTGTGGATTCATGTGGTCGGTTGTGATCGCTCCCTGGGATCGCTACCGGATCGACGACCACCGGTACCTAGGTACAACCGACCGTATCAGCGTGTATTCTTTCCTTCCAATAGCGGGACCGATACGAGATTGTACGTTCGATCAAGACACCGTTCTCGAGCGAGGCGGGTCGCTCACCTGGACCGTCACACCCGAACGAAGCCGTGAAACCGATCCCTGGCGTCCGGATTCACGCGGGGGCCGACGGTTGGGAAGGGACTAAATCAGTTGCATAAATCGGATGATATAGACACACGTTAGGGCAGGCGAACCTGTACAGTCCGGTCGCGTTCGGCGAGTCGACCTGCCAGTCCAGCCACGATATATCCCGTATAGTTAACCGGGGTTCGACCGTACGACAGCGTACTGATGAAAGCAGTCGTGCTCGCTGCCGGCGAAGGCACCCGTATCCGCCCGCTGTCACACCGGCTCCCGAAACCGATGTTACCCGTCGCTGACCGCCCACTTGTCGCCCACACCGTCGACGCGGCCATCGACGCCGGTGCAACCGAAATCGTGTTGGTAATCGGTTACGAGTCAGCAACCGTCCGTTCGCACTTCGGTGAATCCTATCGCGGAACCCCGATCACCTACGCCATCCAGGAAGAACAGCAGGGAACTGCCCACGCGGTCAACGCCGCTCGAGACGTCATCGACGGCCCCTTTGCCGTCCTCAACGGTGACAACCTCTACGACCCGGCGGCGATCGAACAGCTATTCGACGCCTGCCCGGCAGTCTGTGCAATCGAAGTCGAGGAACCCTCGAACTACGGCGTTTTGAGTACCGACAACGGAACCGTCACCGGTATCGTCGAAAAACCGGCGGAGCCGCCAACGAACCTCGCTAACGCCGGTGCCTACGCGTTCCCGGCCGAGGCAAAACAGTGGCTCGAGGTCCCGGCAAGCGAACGCGGCGAACACGAGATTACTGACGTGCTCGCGACCGTGATCGAACAGTTCTCGGTCACGCCGATCACCGTCGATCGCTGGCTCGACGTCGGTCGCCCCTGGGAGTTGCTCGAGGCAAACGAGTGGAAACTGGGCGACCTCGAGCGCCGGCTCGACGGCGACGTCAGCGACGATGCCGTCCTCGAGGGTCCCGTCGTTGTCGAGGAGGGTGCAACGGTTCGTGCCGGTGTCGTCATCGAAGGACCGGCGTTGATTCGTTCCGGCGCGTCGGTCGGTCCGAACGCGTACGTGCGTGGAGCGACCCTCGTCGACGAGGGGGCATCGGTCGGCCACGCCGTCGAGATCAAAAACAGCGTACTCTCACCCGGTGCCACGGTCGGCCACCTCTCGTACGTGGGCGACAGCATCCTCGGACGGGACGTGAATTTCGGTGCCGGAACGACGGTCGCCAATCTCCGGCACGACGGCGGCGATGTTCGGTTTTCGGTGAAAGGGTCGCGACCATCGACGGGTCGCCGGAAGTTCGGCGTGGTCGCCGGCGACGAGGTAAAAACGGGCATCAATACGAGTCTGACTCCCGGGTTGAAACTCTCCCCGGAGGCGACGACACAGCCCGGAGAGACGGTGACTCGAGATCGATAAGACACCCGCTCGAGGCCGATCACCTGACGGGTTAATCTGAGAGTACAGGTCTTCCCAGCTCGTTTCACAGCAAAAGCGGGAAATCACGACACACGATACCACCAGTCACCGATACGTTATACGGCTGCGGAACGTAGGTAACCCGTGAGCGAAGAATACCAGCGGAAAAATCTCCGCATGCCAAACGACGACGAAGTATTCGCCGTCGTCACCGAACACCTCGGTGGAAATCACGTTCGACTGCAGTGCCAGGATGGCAAGAGCCGACTGGGACGGATTCCCGGTCGGATGAAATATCGCACCTGGATTAACGAGGACGACATCGTCGTCGCCGAGCCATGGGACTGGCAAGACGAGAAAGCGACCATCGAGTGGCGATACACCGGGCAGGACGCAGACCAGCTGCGCCGCGAAGGACACATCGACTGATTTCTCTCCCGCAGGAGGGCTGTACGCGCTGACTCGAGAGCGGGCGGTCTGGAGAGTGAAGACGGCCGGGCCGAAACAACCACCACAGAGCCCCTCGAGTGACAAAATCGGGGAATTCCACAGAAGACCGATCGATCAGACGCTGGTCCGCAGCGTCACTCGACCGTCACGCTTTTTGCAAGGTTGCGCGGTTTGTCGATGGGGCGACCGAGTCGGTCTGCGGCGTGGTAAGACAACAACTGTAGCTGTACGTTCGCGAGCAAGCCTGCAAGTGACGAATCGACGTCGGGAATCTCGAGGTGACCGTCAGCGATATCGGTTGCTGGGTGTCCGTCGGGGCAGATGGCGATGACCGGCGCACCCCTGGTGTGTGCTTCCTCGGCGTTTGCCAGTACCTTCTCGTCTTCCTGTCCAGTGAAGATTGCGAAAACCGGTGTCTCGGGCGTCACCAGCGCGAGTGGCCCGTGTTTGAGTTCCCCAGACGCGAAGCCCTCGGCGTGTTCGTACGTAATCTCCTTGAATTTTAAGGCCCCCTCGAGCGCGACTGGGTAGCCGAGTCCTCGGCCGATGAAGAAAAACGACTGGGACTCGAGATACCGGTCGGCGAGCGTTTTCGCGGTGCCGTCCTCGAGAATCGCCTCGAACTTTTCCGGAATCCCTCGGATATCGGCCAGCATCGAATCCCCGCCCACAACGGCTTCACCAACGATGTCGTCGGTGAGGCGACGGGCGAGCAACAACAACATCACGGCCTGTGCCGAGAACGTCTTGGTTGCCGCGACCCCGATTTCGGGACCGGCCCGGATGAGGAGCACGTCGTCGGCGTTCCGGGCAGCCGTAGATCCGATCACGTTGGTTACCGTCAGAATTCGAGCGCCACCGGCAGCCGCCCGACGCATCGCCCCGAGTGTATCAGCCGTCTCGCCACTCTGGGTGACCGCGATGACGAGCGTTCGCTCGTCGACGGGTGGCGCACAGACGCTGTACTCGTTTGCCAGATGGACGCTCGTCTGCAAGCCCGCTCCGTTCATGGCAATCGACCCATACAGCGCAGCGTGATAGGACGTCCCACAGGCGACGAACTGGATGCGGTTGATATCCTCGAAGGTTCCCGGTGGGAACGACTCCAGGTAAACGTCGTCCCGCTCGACGTCGATCCGGCCCTCGACAGCCTGCGCCAGGGACGTCGGTTGCTCATAAATTTCTTTGAGCATGAAGTGGTCGTACTCACCTTTGCCGGCCGCTTCCGGGTCCCACTGAATCGTTTCCGGCGTTCGTTCGATCGGCCGACCCTCGAGGTCGGTGAATTCGACACTCTCCGGGCGAACGATAGCGACGTCACCGTCCTCGAGATAGACCACGGTATCGGTGTATTCGAGAAATGCAGGGACGTCGCTGGCGAGGAAGACACCGTCGTCCTCGCCAAGACCGACGACGAGCGGTGACCCCTGTCTGGCCGCATAGAGGACGTGCTCGTCGGACACCATGACCGCGAGCGCGTAGCTTCCCTCGAGGTCGTCGACGGAGCGCCGGAAGGCGGCTTCGCTATCCATGCCGCGGTCGAGATATCGCTGAATCAGGTGTGGGATCACCTCGGTATCGGTGTCGCTGGTGAACTCGTGACCGTCTGCACGCAGGTCGGTTTTGAGTTCGCTGTAGTTCTCGATGATACCGTTGTGGACGACCGCGACGTCTTCGGTCGAATCAGTGTGCGGATGGGCGTTTTCGTCGGTCGGTGGACCGTGTGTACTCCAGCGCGTGTGTCCGATCCCGACTTCGCCGGTGAGCAACGAACTGTCGAGTGACTGCTTCAGTTCGGAAACGTTTCCCGAGCGTTTCTGGATTTTGATTCCAGCTCCGTTCTGGACGGCGATACCGGCCGAATCGTAGCCCCGATACTCCAGGTTCTCGAGTCCCGTGAGCAGCGACTCGAGTGCCTGATCGGTACCGACGCGACCGATGATGCCACACATTATCGATTCACCTCGAGGGAACGAACGGTTGCTCCTGGTTGTTCGTCACCCCTGTATGTGTGAGTCGAACCCGACAAACGCTCTCGGTTCGACTCACAGGGCGACGTTTGAAGGGGTGCTAGGCGTTTGACGACCCCGTTCCAGGACGAGCGAGTCACGGTACGTCTGTTCGGGGATGAGGACAAACTCGCGAGCACAGCAGCTATTGCGGAGGGGAGATCCTGCAGACTGCACCCATTGCAGCAATCTCGAGACGCCAGGCGGTACACTGACATAGCGACAGCAAGGCCCGCCCAACGCATTACTATAGATCGACTAACACTCGACATAGTCTCCCCGTACCATTCCGAACGTGAGCAATACTCATCGACGATCGGATATCGGGATAAAATTCACGTCCTCCGTCTCTATCTCGGTTTTCTGGACGTTACTGTATCTAATCGGAGTCGATACCACTGATTTTGCTGTGTTCGTCTACCTTTCGTCGGTCAGACATCGACTAGTCTCATATCACCGGTTCTGACGGGAGTTGAATGGCGTACCTACGATCGTTTTTCACCTGGCTTCTGTGTCGGAAACCAATCGCTTATTAGCAACCCACGTCTCACGTCGAGGCAGAACAGCTACGGGCAGGGCAGACACGTGGCCGCCCGCTCGGTCGTCGGTGCTCGAAGCCGACGAGTACACCATCTCCCTACCAACCGACCAGAATGTTCACCTATACGTTAACTGCTGGAACGTCCTCGCCCATCGGCATCGCACTCGAGGAACCGGTCCTCGTGTTTGCGATCGCCATGGCCGTCTTTCTGGCTGGGCCGCTGATCGTCAAACGGCTCGGTCAGCCAGGAATCGTGGGCATCGTCGTCGTTGGAGCGATTATCGGGCCGGATGCGCTCGAAATCGTCGAACACACGGACGCAATCGTCTTGCTCGGCGAAGTCGGGCTGATTTACCTCTTGTTTACCGTCGGCCTCGAACTCGATTTGCAGGGGTTCAAAGAAGCCCCCGAAAATGCCGCCCTCTTCGGACTGACGAGCTTTTTCTTGCCATTTATTGTCGGGACGTTCGGTGCGATGATCCTCCTCGGGTTTGACCCACTCGCGGCCGTCTTGCTCTCTGCAGTGTTTGCCTCGCACACGCTGCTTGCCTATCCGATCGTCAACCGATACAACGTGACGAAAAACCGGGCCGTGACGGCCGTCTTCGGCGGCATCCTCTTTACCGATACGCTCGCCCTGATCGTCCTCGCCGTCGTGACTGGTGCTATCGACGGCGACCTGACCGTCTGGCTGTTTCTGACGGTGTTTGCCAACCTCACGATTCTGTTTGCGGCGACCTGGTTTTTGCTCCCGCCGATTTCGCGACGCTTTTTCCAGAACTTCAGCCAGGAGAGCTACTTCGAGTTCCTGTTTATCATGGTCGCTATCTTCGCTGCCGCCAGTCTCGCCCAGGTACTCGAGATCGCGCCAATCCTCGGTGCGTTCGTCGCTGGACTCGCCTTGAACCGTCTCATCCCGCAGGGCGGCACGTTGATGAACCGGATCGAGTTCGTCGGAAACGCGTTTTTCATCCCGTTTTTCCTGTTGCACGTCGGTATGCTGGTCAACCCGACGGTCATCCTCGACGGGTTTGGAACGCTCCAGATCGCGGCCTTCGTCGTCGTCGTGATGGTCGGGACGAAAGCGGCTGCCGCCTGGCTCGTTTCGTCTATTCAGGGCTACAACGCGAGCGAGCGTGGCGTCATCTTTGGTCTCTCGACCGGGCAAGCGGCAGCCGCACTGGCAATCACCCTCGTTGGCGTCGATGCTGGCGTCTTCGGCGAACAGGTGCTGAACGCCGTGGTCTTGCTGTTGCTGGTGACGGCCCTCGTGAGCCCCTGGATTACCGAACGCGCGGCGAAACGGCTCGCTCTCGAACGTGAGGCTGGACAGGGCGAAGACAGCGTCCTCGATCCGAATATTCTGTTGCCGCTGTCACACCACGCCGAACTGCAAGAGCGGTTGCTCGAGCTCGCGTTCGTGTTAAAAGGTGAACGTGGCACCAATCCGGTGAACGTCCTGACGGTGATTCAGCGAAACAAAAACGAGCGCCCGGAAGATCAGGTCGCCGCCGTCCGCGAAGAGCTGGAACAGATTGCCGAAATCGGCGGGGCTGCTGAAGTCCCAGTCGAAGCGGAGACGCGCGTGAGCCACAACGTCGCGAGCGGTATCGTCCAGAGCGCACTCGAGGTACAGGCCAACCAGATCCTGATGGGGTGGGACGCCAGACGCTCGTTCAGCCATCGCATCTTCGGTAGTATCATCGACCAGGTACTCGACCGGACGACGCTCCCGGTGCTGGTAAGTCGACTCGGCCACCCGATCAACACCACCCAGGAACTGTTCGTCGTCGTCCCCATCGGGGCTGACCACCACGAGGGATTCTACGAGGCCGTTCACATCACCAAACGGCTGGCGGCCAGTCTCGGCATCCCCATCACCGTCCTCGTCGTCGAGGGTAAAACCCACCAGTTCGAGCGCCTGTTCGGACTCGTCGAAGAGGACGTTTCCGCCGAGTTCGAGGAGGTTCCGCAATGGGATAGGCTGTTGCCCACACTCGAGTCTCGCGCGAGCGAAGACGATCTTATCGTCGCCATCACGCCACGGAAAGGTGACATCGGTTGGCACAACGAACTCGCCTCGCTGCCGGCAGCACTGTCGGAGTTGCCGCCGGAATCGTTCATCACGATCCATCCACGTCAGGGCGAACCGGAGTACGACAGGAAGTACCTCCGGTTCGAGTAACGGCGGTCACCGTTCGGTCTCGAGCATGCGAACGGTTCGCTCACCCCCGTTGGAAGTCGTCCATGGAGACGACAGCCTCGAGGGCCGAGGTGTGTATGCGCTGAGGTGATGGGCTATAGTAGCCAGTGAACCGAGGTACACACCGACCGCGACGCACGATTGGGAGAGGGTGTGCACTGACTTTCACTGGCTACTATAGTTTACTTCGGAGCGTTCGACAGCGACGACGCACACAGTTCGTTCATCGCTCGTCGAAGGCGCTGGGAGACGGCCGATTTGGAGACGTTCAGGCGGTCGGCCAGTTCGTCCTGTGAGATGCCGCGTGGGACCTCGAAGTAGCCTTCCTCGTAGGCAACACGCAACAGCGCTTCCTGTTTCTGCGTCAGACCGAGGACGGCCCGCTCGCCGGGTTTGGCCATACGCAACTGGGTCACGTGAAACGAGATATCTCGACTGTCACACGAGCGGTTGAACGCAACCAGCCCGTCACGATCGGGAAACCGAATCTGAACCGTCCAGCCGGTCTGGCCGCTCGAGCGATCGAGAATGTGTCCGCCTGCCTCGGTAATCTGGCTGGTCACCCGAAGCGTGTCCTCGGTGATTTCGGCGCGATAGACGCGCTTTCTGGGGTACTCGTCGACGAACGTTGCGTCGGAAATCGTCGGATCGGCCGCCAGCGCTGCCTCGAAGGGATCGAGGTCGTCGTCCGCACAGCGAACGGTAAAGAAGACCATCGTTCGCCCATCATCCAGCTCCGACCAGTACTCGAGGGTAATCGAAACTGCAGGAAATCGTCGGAGTGTCGACCCCAACAACAGTGAGGGATGTTCGAGTTCGAGTTCGACGACGATGCCATCCTCGAGCGCACTCACGCCCGGTTGCCCGGTGTCTGCAGATTGTGCGCTCATCGAACACTCACCGACCGAACTGATCGAGCGGAGTAATCGACGGTTATCGTCTCGAGGTTCATTAGGTGTGCATTACCGCTCGCGGTACTTGGGGGTGAACGCTAACTGCTGAAAATTGGCGCAGATTTCACGCTAGTTGTATTCATCCATCAGGCCGTATGAGCGTCTGTATATCGTGAATTACGGCTTTTCGTGAGTATTGGTACCTCCCGTAAGCTACTGTTTCTCACTGGTAATTTATCGAGAATGCACGTGTGTTGTACTCTCGTGCTTGAGCTACACACAGCCCTCGATTCGGTCGAAAGTAGTTCGTGGTTACTCCAGGGGAATCCGGAAGCCTCCGCCGTCGGAGCGATTCCCGATAGTCGCCAGTCACAGTCACTGCAAACGCTCGCAAGCCGGCGATTCGAGCGGGTGTATACATCGTTTCACCGGCTCCTATAGGTCACTCGAGCCAGCCGTCGTCGAAGAGGAGTTCGTACAGTTTGCGCTGGGCGATTCGGAGATGGCGGGCGAACGTCGGCTGTGACACCGCGAGTAATCCAGCGACCTCGCTCCCGGTTCGCTCCCGTGGCCATTCGAAGTAGCCGGCCTGATAGGCCAGTCGGAGCGTCTCGAGTTGTCGGTCGGTCAACCGCTGGTGTGCGTGGTCGGCAAAGGAAGTCCCAGCCTGTGCGCCTGGCGAAACCGTTTGTTTCCGACGGAGTTCGACACCCTCGAGATGACGATCGAGGACATCGATGAACGAACGGACGTCGCTTTCGGCGGCGATTTCGATGTGTAGCGTCGGGTCAGGACCCGTCCCATCGATCGTCCGTATCAACCCACCGTGGGTCGTCACCCGCTGTGCAATCGTCTCTGTGACCAGTCGAACGTACAGCATCAGCGACCCGTCGCTTCGAGGAGCCCCTTCGAGAAAGTCGATACCGTCTATCGCGTCGATTGCCGACTCGACCGCCGGTACCTCGAATGCACTATTCTCGACGGCGAGTGCGGCGGTCGTTTCGTGGCGTTCCCCAAGTGGCGTCACCGACAGTGCCAACACGGCTAGCTGACACTCGAGACTCGTTGCCAGTGCGAGGAGTGGATCGGGGCTGATTTGGGTTTCGAGCGTTTCCGAAGCGGTTCCAGTAATCCGAACCTCGAGGTGGAGCCGTTCGTCACTCCCGATAAGCCGACGACACTCGAGAAACGCACTCGCCATCGAGAGGACGCTGCCCACGACATCGAACCGCCCCCGTGTCTCGGCACCGAGGTCGGCGTCATCAGTCCGAATCCCGAGGACGCCATATCGACGACGGTCGAACACCAGCGGGACGAAAACGGTGTCACCCACAGCTCCCTCGTCGCGCTCGCCACTGGGGAGCGACCCTTCGTAGCCCACCAGGTCGACCGCCGACAGGAGCGTACTGTTACCGGCTGCCAACGAATCGACCAGTTCGCGAAACAGTGAGTCGGGAACCGTCCCGTCACCGGCTCCGAATGGGACCACCGGCATCCCAGCCTGTTCACGACAGTTGTAGGCCCCGGAATCGAACGAGAGGTCGCCAATCCACGCCCCCTCGATCCACTCGAGGCCGACCAGTTCGCGGCAGAGTGCCCGTTCGAAGGAAGGAGCCGAACCAGTCTCGAGCGTATCACCGACTGATCTGAGAACGCTTCCGAGTGCTTGCCACCGGTCGACATCCGACTCGAGGTGTTTTCGTTCGGTCTCGAGCGATTCGAGCCGTCGCTGGTCCTCGAGACGCTCGAGCACGAGTGTGGTCAGTGCAACCAGCCATTGAACGGTGCTGATAGCGCCAATATCCATCTCCCGGACGCGCGAACCGCTCCCAAAGAGGATGCCGCGGTCACCGATCGGTGCGACGAATATCGCTTCATCGGACGCTTCCTCGACAATCGATTGTAAAGACGAATATTGGCCGATAGCGGGTCCTGAGATCTCCCGTGGGTCGAGTTCCGGGTGCTCTGACAGTGCTATCGGTGGCAACCGAATCGGCGGTTCCCTGCCCGCGGGGACGATTGCAGCGGGGTTCAGCCGATCGCCGGACCGAAGATAACACCCGGCAATAGAAATCGGGGTCACGCCGACAATCGTCTCAGTAACGTTTGTGCACACGCGAGAGGGGGTCGTGGCGCGTCGCAACGACTCGGCAGGGTGGGGATCCACCGGCGTGTCTCTCTGACTGTGTCTATCGCCAGCCGATTGCTGAGCAACCGTGGCCGTGTCAGCAGTTACCGCTAACAGGTTCTGTACTCGCCGTCGAACGACAGCAGGGGGGTCGTCCGGCCTGAGAACGTCCGTGGCGCCCAGTTCGAGCGCGGCGGCTGTTCTCTCGGCTCCTACGAGGGCGAGTATCGGACACGACGCTCGAGCGCGAAGGGCCGCAAAATCCGTTGTCGAGACCTGCTCGAGTGAGACGACTACACATCCGACAGCCGCCCGCTCGAGTATCTCCCTGCCCTCCGAAACATCTGCGGCAGTCACTACCGTGTACTCGTCAGCGGCCATCTCGGCACGGAGCGCCCGCCCTATGGGAGCGTCGTCTCCGGGACAAATAATCAGTACCAGTCGCTCAGCATTGGTTTCCCCCTCCAGCGAATGCTCATCAGACATACGCACGGGAGACTACCGAGCGACAGTTCGGTTACCCGTATGCTGTGTGTCATCGACTCGATCGGCGGGAGTCCTCGAGGAGACGGCAGACATCCGTATCCATGGGCTGGCGGGTCCGTTCACTGGTGCGGAAAACCGGCGTTGTGTATATTAGTAGTCTTCCCGTACCCGACGATAATCCCGAGTTACCAAGGCTGGGGTGTCATCTGACCAAACCTGTGGGCGAACCCCCCACGGATCCGTTGCCTCTACAACACTTCGAGGACGAAGATGGCGAGATACAACTGCCCGAGGCCCGCAACGATCATGATTCCGCCGGCCACTCGCTCGAGCGTTCGTGTACGCGAAGCCAGGACGCCCATCCCGGCACTCAGACCGACGCCCGCCGCGACGGTGAGCGAGATCATCAAAACCGTAACAGTACCCACGTACGCCAAAATAACGAGCGCGCCATCGAGCAACGACAGTGAGAGGGCACTCCCAAGGACCCCTATGAAGAGGGGTGCGACGCAGCCAGCGGCCGCGAGCGCGTACCCAGCACCGAACACACCGAATCCGGCCACGCTCGAGCGACGTTTCGGCAGCGCTATCGACAGCGAAGGAGCGCGGTCGAAGACGACCATGACGCCAAACACGACCAGCAGTGCGCCGATGACCGGTTCGAATAGAACGATGTTCGACAACGTCGCGTGACCAACGACGAACGTCGCCCCCAACAGGACGACGAACGTCACGATGACGCCGGTTCCTGCGACGATCCCTCGAGCCAGTGAGCCACCGAGTGACGGCGCTTCGCTTTCGGTTTGGCTGGCGTAGTAACCGACGTATCCCGGCAACAGTGGGTACGCACACGGTGAGAAGAACGTCGCAACGCCCGCTCCAATCGCGAACGCGAGGGTCGGAATGAGCGACAGATCGACCATTTACAGTGCCTGTTCGATACCGTCGATCAGTTCGGCCTCCGTCTTGACGCCGGTCTCCGACCACTGAACGACGCCGTACTCGTCGATAGCGACGGCGAGCGGGTAGCCCGAGAGCCCGTAGCGTTCGGCGAGTTCGACGTTTCTATCGAGCGCGACCGTCCAGTTGCCATCGTGTTCGATCCACCAGTCGGCTAACTCTTCTTCGGTAATCGAAGCCCCGACGGCTTCGTTCGTAATCGAAACGAACGTGACTTCGCCGCCTAGCTGTTCGTGGACTGCGGCGAGTGCCGGCATCTGCTCGATACACGGCGGACACCACGTCCCGAAGAAATCCAGAAACATCGGTCCCTCGAGCGTGGGAATCTGCATCGTCCCGGGTTCGCTCCCCCGAACGTCGGCCGTCTCGACCTCGAGTGGTTCCACGTCCGGGCCGAACCAGCGCTGCAGGCGGTCCTGAATCGGGCCTGCACCCTGGGTGGCGACGACGCCACCAGTCGCGAGCACGCCCAGACTGCCGAGGCCAGCGATGTAATCACGTCGGCGCATTTTATCCTCGTGTGACCGCGCGTACGTCCTCCACGATGGTTTCTGTATCGGTTCTGAGCGCGTTCGGATACGACCGCTCGACGACGCCGTGCTCGTTGACGAGGAAGATGAGGTTGTAGTGAACGAAGGTGTACTCGCCGTGACCGTGGTGGCCGTCGTCGTGCCCATCACTATGGCCGTCGTCGTGCTCGTCGCTGTGTTCGTCTTCGTCCCCATCGGAATCGTCTCCGTGTCCGTGTTCTTCCTCGAGTTCAGCCAACTCCTCCTCGTCTTCGATCCGGTCGAGGAGCATCCCGAAATCCTCTCTGAGTACCTGCGCACCCGATTCGTAGTTCTCTGGCCGAAGGAAGTGCCAGTTGCCCGCCTCGAGGTCGACACCCTGTTGGCCGGCGTACGTCTCGAGGACCTCCGGCGTGTCGCGCTCGGGGTCGAACGTCATCGCCAGCAGTGCGAGGTCGTTATCGTACCCGTTCTCGATCGCGTCGGCCTGTGCCCGTCGCAGTCGCAAAAGCAAGGCCGGGCACGCCCCGTCAGGGCAATGCGTGAAAAAGAACGTCATCAGATACGTTCGGCCCTCGAGGTCGCTCGAGGAAACGGTCTCGCCCGTCAGCGGATCCGGGAAGGAAAACGACGGCATCTCGTGACCGTAGATCGGGTGGTTCGGCGTCCCTCGGTCTTCCGTCGGCGTGTCGAGGACGGTTTCGCCGTCACCCCAGTCGCCACTGCCTGGTTGTTCCCCGCTCAACTGTGATTCAATCGTACCGAGACAGCCCGCAAGGCCAGCGATTCCGGTGCCGGCGAGTCCGCCAAGGTACGTCCGTCTGTCCATACACGAAATGAAGGACCAGACGATCAAAGGTTCGTTGGTTCGAGAGCCGAAAAACCGACAGTGGTTTTGGGCGACCGTCCTTACGTCGGTGTATGAAACTCGGCCGACGAGACCTGTTGCGCGCTGGCGTTACAGGTGGTGTTCTTGGCGTGGCCGGCTGCCTCGAGCGACTTGGGTTCGAAGAACAATCGGCCTGGGACGTTCCCCCGATGGTGGAGAATCGTCCCGACGCCGTCTACATGCCGCCGTCGATAGAGGAGATGGGAACCTATGGGCAGGCGAGCAACGGCGAGTATGCGGTCGACCTCGCGTTCACTTTCCCGCATCGATTCTGGCTCGTGGCCGGCGACACCGAGCGCGTCGACGTCACCACCGACGACACGATGCACCTCATGATGACCATCTGGGAGGCCGAAACCGGTATGTTGCTCCCCGTCGACAGCACCCTCGAAATTCGGGACGACGATGGAGCCGTCGTCCACAGCGATCCGCCCTGGTCGATGCTCTCACAGCGAATGGGGTTTCACTACGGCGACAACATCACTCTCCCCGGCGAAGGGGCATACACGGCACGGGTGGTCACCGGCCCCGTGAGCGCTCGTCGCACCGGCCACCTCGCGGATCGACTCGAGGGAACCGCCACCTTCGAAATCGACTTCGAGTACGCCCGCTCGGATTTGCACGACCTCGAGTTGACCTTGATCGACGAAGACGAACGCGGCCAACCCGGGGCGCTCGAGGCCATGGACCACAGCGACCACGCACATCACGGTGATCATGATCACGACGATCATGGCGCTACTCCCGACGACGGCCATGGTGATGCCCACGATGACGGCCACCACGACAACGACCACGACCACGAAGACGGCCATCACGACGGCGAAGGACACGGTGGCCACCCACAGCTGGGTGGCCCACCTCTCGAGGACCTGCCCGGCACCCACGTCGGCACCGAAACGTCGGCGGACGCTTCGATTTCCCTCCGGTATCTCGAGGTCGAACGATTTGGGGAAGCTGACGGTTCCACGGACGGCAGCGAAGGGAGCGAGCAAGAGGATATCGAAGAAAATCAGTATATAGCCGTCTATCCACGAACGCCGTACAACGATTTCCCGTTGCCGTTCATGGCAATCTCGGTGACGCTCGAGGAGGACGGCTCGACGATCCTCGAGACCACGTTGCAGGAGACAGTCGACCACGAACTCGGGCACCACTACGGCGCTTCGGCTTCCGAAATCGCTGCCGCCGACACGGCCATCGTAACCGTGGATACCCCACCACAGGTTGCTCGTCACGACGGATACGAAACCGCATTTTTCGAGTTCGACCCGCTGACGTTCGACCTGTCCTGAGCGAACTCCCATCGACCTGTTCTGAGCGATGACGGAACGCTCGTCTCGAGATGACCGGTCGAGATGTCCGGGTACGCATGCATTTACAATAGCTAACTAGCCCCAATTACCGGGGGCATGTCACACGCTGCCCGCCCCCACGTCTCCGTTGGCTGTCCGGCGTGCCGAGCCACCGTCTCGGCGACGGTACCCTCCGGAACGGGAATCACACAGTCTGACACCGGCGACGCGACCACGAAGGACGACCCCTTTCAGCTTGCAGGAATCGAAGCCGACTGCCAGGAATGTGGCCATACGGTAGAACTCTATTACTACACGGAACGGAACCCGATTTTTTAGCTCAAAGATAGGGCGCTAAGGCCTCGTCCGCTATGGTAGCTAGTGAAAGTCAGTGCACACCCTATCCCAAGCGTGCGTCGCGGTAGGTGTGTACATCGGTTCACTGTACTATCGGAGCGAACGAAGCAACGCGGAGTGAACGAGTAAGGCGAGGATACAGCGCCCGCTCGAGTTACCTGAAAGAGTAGACACTCGAGCGCGACAACAGGTACGACACTCCGTGAAGGTTTTACACCGATAGCACCCACCACACCGACAATCCACACGTTTTTTGCCTTCACTCACGCCATCTCGAGTATGCAAATCGAGAACAGTTTCCTCCCCGTCGATGGCGTCGGCGAGAAAACCGAACGCCGACTGTGGGAACACGGCATCACCCACTGGGACGAGTTCGACGGCAGCGTCGTCGGCCCGACGCTTGCCGACCGCATCGAGGGCTTTATTCGAGAGGGTCGGCGCCACCTCGAGTGCGGTGAGTACACCCCGTTCGCCCAGGCCCTCCCGGCCGCGAGTCGTTGGCGACTGTACGAGAACATCCGCGAGGACGCCTGCTATCTGGACATCGAAACCACGGGTCTGGACGCCGACCGCCACTCGGTCACGACGGTCAGCCTCCACCGCCGTGGCGAGACGACGACTTTGATCAACGGACAGGACCTCACCGCGGAACGACTGCAGATCGAACTGGACGACGCGGCCGCGCTCGTGACGTTCAACGGCCAGCGATTCGACGTTCCGTTCCTCGAGACGGCCCTCGACGTCGATACCACGATGCCCCACATCGATCTCATGTACCCCTGTCGAAAGCTCGGCCTCACGGGCGGTCTCAAACCCATCGAGAAAGAACTGGGCATCGATCGAGAGCAACCCGATATCACCGGTCGTGACGCCGTCCGGCTCTGGCACCAGTACGAACAGGGAGACGACGCAGCCCTCGAGAAACTGGTCCGGTACAACCAGGCCGACACCGTCAACCTCGAGACACTGATGGAGACGGTTTCGAATCGACTGCACGAGTCCGTGTTCGAAGCCGCCTGTAATGGGGAACACTCGAGCGAGTAGACGATCAAAAAAACCCCACGTTCAAGCTGTCGTCGCCTCACTGCAAGCCTGAGGACGAAGGAGGTTACTCGGCTACGTCGATCGTTCCGTCGCTGAAGACGGTGACGTCGTAGCCAGCGTACACAAATTCCACGTATCCTTCACTTCTGGAAGCCCCGTTTTGGCGGGGTGCAAACAGCGAATCGAGTGCTTCCGGGTTCAGTACCTCGTAGAGCGAATCGTACTCCGGTGGCTCGAGTGCTGTCGGATCGACCCCCTCTTTTTCGGCGACCGCAGCGATAATACGATAACTGAGCGGTGGTCGTTCGTGACTGTCAGATTTCCCAGCTGCAAGTAGCATTGTCGGATGCTTCACATCCCCATATATAAATCCACTGACCGCTGCTCGACTATAGAGTATAGAATTGAACGTCGATGTACAAGTGTGTGCAACTAAGTCTTTTCATATACTCCAGTGTTTTCATCAAATAGAGACTGTCCAGCTACACGGGATATGGATCCTCACCACACTGATGTACAACAGAGGCAGCGGATTCGAGGGTGTACTGGCGTGGTATCGGCGTTTCTGTCACCAATCAATCGTGGGCTGTGTAAAAGACGGACAACGACGCAAGCGACGATACGAAAAGTGAACGCCAAATACCAAGCCAAGGCGGGGATTTGAACCCCGGAACTCTCGATTACAAGTCGAGTGCATGCACCACCCATGCTCCCTTGGCGCTCGTACACCGTGTCGATAGTCACTCATCCTTTGAGTGTGTGTCGTTTTTCTTCGGCGAATTATCGCACCCACTCGCGTGAACGGACGGTTGGCTCGAGTAATTCGAGACCGTTCCCTCGTTCGGGTCGTTGTACCGGTGTATCGGTGAGCACCGTCCCCGTTCGGGGGTACATCGTACCGAATCACAACAGACCGCATCAAAGCCGCCGTTCGAACCCGATTCTGAACGAGTCATAGCCCGCCTCGCGGTAAAACCGACAGGCCGACTCGTTCCTGGCCATCGCCTCGAGCGTACAGACGTCGACGCCACGCTCTCGAAGTTCGTTCTCGGCCGCCTCGAGCAGCGCTGTGCCGATGCCGCGACCGCGATACTCGGGTTCGACGTACAGGTTCGAGAGCAGGCCGCGGGTACAATCGAGTGTGAGTGACCCGTGTTCGACGGTCACCGACGCGAATCCGACGATCGTCTCCGTTTCTCGAGCGACGAGCAATCCGCCGTCGACCTGATAGGCACCGAGTGTTGCCAGCATCGTTTGACGGTTCGGTTCGGCGAGGACGTGCGATCCGTAGCTCGCCTGGTCGCGGGCGAGGCGAACCCAGGCGTCGGCGACGGCCTCGAGGTCCTCCGTCGTCGCTCGTTCGATATCGATATCGGCTGGGGGCACGGTCGTACCGACCGGTCCGATGGGCATAACGATGGGTGTTCGTCTCGCGGGTTGTTATAGTAGCCAGTGAAACGATGTACACACTATCACGACGCCATCTTGCGGTTGGGTGTGCACTGACTTTCACTGGCTACTATAGATGCCTTACTCGTCTTTCACGATGACCGGTTCGTGTTGGTCCGGTTCGTCGATGACGGGTGCGGAGCCGTCGGAATACTCGGGGAGCCGGGTCTGTCGGGATTCCGGTGGTTCGCCCGTGATCACGTACGGAACGAGAACGAAGACGGCGTTGATAACCAGAATCAGCAATATCGGTGCCAGAAAGAGTCCATAAAACCCGAAGAGGACCGGACCGACGATATAGGCGACCAGCAAGAGGCCGGTGTGCGTTTGCTCGCCGCTGATGTGTGCGCGGATGAAGAAATCCGGGATAAAATCGACGACGACACCGCTCACCGCAAAGAGGATACCGACAGGGACGAGCAGGGAGAGGTCGCCGGTCATCCAGGCGTTGACCGCCAGCAGAACAGTCAACGGCACGTAGACGAGTTTGATCCCGACGACAGGGATGAGACTTCCCAGCCCAGCTAACGCACCGAGCAGGGCCGGAAATGGCACGGCAACAGCCGCCGGAGCGAACGCGTTGTACGTATAAAAGGTGATGACGCCAACGATGGCCGTGATGAACACGTTGACGATGTTGCCGAACAGCGTCATCGAAAGCTCCGGGTCCACGGCGTCCACGTACGTTTTCAGGACGCCACTCTCGTCGTAGGTCTCGAGCAACCAGCCCACAAATCGTGGCCCGTCGATCAGCATGTAGTAGGTCAAAACGACCACGATGAGCAACTGGACGACGGTTGCGCTGACGACGCTGATCGCCCCTGCCATGCTGACAAAGAGCAAGCCGAGGGAGGCCTGGGAAGCAGTTTCACTGACGACGGTCGCGAGTTCGTCGAGGTCGATACCGGTCAGATCGAACTCTTCGAGTGCCTGTTCGATGACCTGGTCTTGCACGTCGTAGGTCTCGATGAACGCCTGGGTTTCGAGGGCGATGATACCGATCGTGTACGCGAGCAAGACCAGAAACGGGACCCCGAAGAGGACCAGTGCGAGGAGTGCCCGTACCCGCCTGGGCAGGTCGAAACGCTCGAGGGTACGGTAGATCGGTCGAACCGCGTAGTACAGAAAGACGGCGAAAACGATGACTGCCACGAACGAAATCGCGACGTAGGCGACGATGGCGAACAGGGCTGCGACGATCGCGCCGATGGCAAGCCGCCGCTGGTCGAATCCGTCAGATCGCATCTGCGTCGGAATACACAACGGGAGTACTTATCAGTGGCTACACAATATTTCACGCTGGCACACCGTTCGACGCGCTTCACCTCGTCGCATATGCGTCGTCGGTCGCTCGTGAATGCGGAGACGAAATCCGGCAAGTGGGCACAGAATGGGTATTTCAATATAGCGGGGAATATTTTTGTCTTTGCCCACCGTACACGGAGGTATGTCAGACGTAGCGCTTGACGACCGCGGTCGTCTCACGCTCCCGAAAGAGGTTAGAGAGCGATACGGAGACCGATACCACGTCGTTCAGCTTCCCGACGGGGTCAAACTGGTTCCGGTCGCCGACGACCCGCTCGAGGCACTCAGGGACGAGTTCGCGGATGTCGAGAAGTCAGCTGATGAACTTCGTGAAGAAACACGTGAAGCAGCGCTCGACGAGGCCGGACGATAGATGTATGCGGAAACCGATTTTCTTCTCGCACTCATTAAGGAGGATGACTGGCTCGGCGAGGCCGCCGAGTTTGTGTACCGGAAACACCGTGACGAGTTGTGGACGTCACAGTTCACCCTCATCGAACTCCTGATGGTCGCCTACCGGGAAGAACGTGATACCGAACGCGTCGTTTCGAACGCCGCCAATCTCGTCGAAGTACGCGGTGACGTGGAGACGGTCGTGACGGCGGCGACGTACGTGGAAGACCACGGGTTCACACCGTTCGACGCGCTTCACCTCGTCGAATCGAACGGCGATACCATCGTCTCGAGCGACGATACGTATGCGGACGTCACGTCCCGTCTGGACATGAAGGGAGTCGACGCCGAGTGACGCTCCGCAACCACTAAACGCGGCTCGCCCCTACCTCGAGTAATGAGTGACTGGACCGAGACGTACCGCCCGACGACGCTCTCGGAAGTACGCGGAAACGACAAAGCCCGCGGCCAACTGAAAAAGTGGGCGGACACCTGGGACGAGCACCGAAAGGCCGTCATCGTCCACGGGAGTCCGGGCATCGGAAAGACCTCGGCCGCCCACGCGTTGGCCTACGACATGGGTTGGCCGGTGATGGAACTCAACGCGAGCGACGACAGGCAGGCAGACGTTATCAAACGCGTCGCCGGTGAAGCGTCGAAAAGCGGCACGCTCACCGGCGGGAGCGGCGGCCGCCGACTCGTGATTCTGGACGAAGCCGACAACTTCCACGGCAACGCCGACTACGGCGGCTCTCGGGAAGTGACTCGAGTCGTCAAGGAAGCCGGCCAACCGGTCGTGCTCGTCGCCAACGAGTTCTACGACATGAGCAAGTCGCTTCGCAACTTCTGTGAAACAATCGAGTTTCGGGACGTCTCCGCTCGCTCTATCGTTCCCGTACTCCGTGATATCTGTCGCCGTGAGGGGATCGAGTTCGAAGAAGACGCACTCCGGGCGATTGCCGACTCGACGAGCGGTGACCTTCGCTCGGCGGTCAACGACTTACAGGCGGTCGCCGAAGGCAGTGAGGTATTGACCGTCGAGGATGTCGTCACCGGCGAGCGCGACCAGACGGAGGGAATCTTCGATTTCCTCGACCGGCTGATCAAAGAAGAAGACGCCCACGGCGCGTTGCAGGCGGCCTACAACGTCGACGAAACGCCCGACGAACTGCTCAACTGGGTCGAAGATAACGTCCCCAAAGACTACAGCGGCGGCGAACTCGCCGACGCCTACGAATTCCTGAGCAATGCCGACCGCTGGCTCGGCCGCGTACGCTCGACGCAGAACTACACCTTCTGGCGGTACGCGACCGACAACATCGCCGCCGGCGTCGCCGCCTCGCGACGCGAACCCAAGGGCGGGTGGACCCGCTACGGGCCGCCGAGTTACTGGTCCAAACTCGGGCGCACCCGCGGCACCCGTGACCGACGTGATGGGATTGCCCAGCGAATCGCCGACCGCGAGGGTGCGAGTGTCGCCACCGTTCGGCGCGAAATGATGCCCTTTCTCGAGGCGATGACTCACCTCTGTCGGAACCGCGAACTGACGGTCACGATGACCGCGGCGTACGACCTGGACGCCGACGAGGTCTCGTTCATTACGGGTAGCGGTGCCAGTACGAACAAAGTCGAATCCATCGTCGAGGACGCACGGGCACAGCGTGAAGAAACCGCTGTCGAACACTCGGAGGGTGCGTTCTTTGCACAGGAGACGAACCGCTCGAGCGAGGACTCGAATGTCGACACCGACGGGACAACCCCCAACGAGGGTGTCACACACGATGGAACCACCCTCGAGGAAGCAACTGCTGGCAATACGGACGACGATACAGCCGACACGACGGCAGAATCAGGGACCCGAACGTCCTCGAGTGGGTCCGACGAAGCCGACGCCGAGGAAACAGCGGAAGCCGACGACGGACAGTCGGGACTCTCCGATTTCTTCTAGTCCCGTCCCAACCGTCGACTCATGCGTGAAACCGAACACCAGCCGCCGGTTTTCGCTCATCGGTTCAGGTTTGGGAAGCCACTCGTACCCTCTCAAACGTCGACAGATGCGTGTACTCGGGCATCAGCAATCAGTTTCACACATCCGTGCAGGGTTGGGAAGACACCAGCTGGTAGCCCAGCGGATAGCGAGGGATTTGGGAACGCAATCACAAAATACCGAACTGCTCACCGACGTCCTGAAACGCCTCGAGGCAGTCGAAGATATCGTCTCGAGTGTGCGTCGCCATCGGGAAGACGTAGACGCGTTCGTGGGCGACCGTCTCGGTCGAAGGATCCGGCGATGTGCGCTCTCGCTCGTCACCAGTCTCACCGGCCCCGTTGGTCACGGGGTCGGTCACCTCCGTAGTGGTATCACGGGAGCGTCCGGATTTGGCATGCTCGATCGTTTTTGTTGCGCATCTCGGCCGTGGATTCGCGGTATCGATACCCGAAATGACGATGCCGGCGTCTGCTACTGCTGCGACGAATTCGGGAGCCAGTCCGGGTTGCTCGAGGCGGACGGGAAGGATCTGGGAATCGCCATCGACGAGATAACCCAGCGATTGGAGTCCGTCACGAATCCGAGTGACGTTTTCCCAGAGCCGTTCGCGGGCGTCACCGTGTTTAGACCGGTGGAGCGCCTCGCTCGCTGCGGCAGCAGCCATGGGTGTGAGCCCAGCCGAGGCTGTAAACGGCCGCTCGTCGATGAGACAGTTGATCAGGGCCGAGCTGCCGGCGACGTACCCGCCCTGGCTCGCCAGCGCAGTTGCAAGGGATCCCGTCTGGATGTGTACCCGGTCAGCGACGCCCTCAGCGTGAGCGATGCCGCCCCCGCCAGCATAGAGCCCGGTCGCGTGTGATTCGTCGACCAGGATCCAGGCCCCGGCGGCCTCGGCGTGTGCACACAGGGCCTCGAGCGGGGCAACCTGGCCGTCGATACTGAACACCGAATCGGTGACGAAAAGCCAGGATTCGTCGTCCGTTCCGTCGGTTGGTCCGCCAGCCTGCGTCCCGGCGGTGATCTGATCGTCACGGGCCCGAAGCTCCCGCTCGAGGGCGTCCGGGTCACAGTGGTCGTAGGTGACGACCTCTGCACCGGCCAGTTGACAGCCGTCGAGGGTGCTGACGTGGACGCACTCGTCGACGAACACGACGTCAGGTTCGAGCGTGACGATTGCGGCGACGTTCGCGCTGTAACCGGAGGAAAAGGTCAGTGCCCGCTCGGTCCCGAGCGTTTCAGCCAGCAGGCGCTCGAGGTCGTGGTTGACGATCGTATCGCCGGTGCCGACGCGGCTACCGCCAGTTCCGGTGCCGACGGTTGCAGCGGCCTGACGTGCGGCGTTCTGGACGTGCTGGTCGGCCGTAAGCCCCAGATAGTTATTCGAGGCGAACACGACCCGTTCTGCAGCGCCGAGGACCGGCAGGCCACCCTCCGGTGGCTCCGAGGCGTACCCTCGAGCGTCGATTCGGTCGACCGGCGTCAATCTATGTTTTCGACCGTCCTCGAGTCGTTTCTCGAGGTCCTGGTCGAACCCGCGATCTGCCATCTGCGTGAACCGTGTCGGCCCCACGGTTTCACTCTCACGGTTCGGCTGTGTCCCGTCGCTCGTGACTGTCAAGCGCTGATGAGTGTCGAATCACTGACGGGGGTTGCTGTCACTGTGTATCGGTCAGCGACCAACCCGGCTCGTCGCCGACCGATAGGAAACGACAATCGACCGTTTCAAGCGACGGGCAGTTCGTCGATGAGCACGACAGCTTCCCCGGCGATGACGGTGGCGTCGTCGTCTTCGTCGCGGATTTCGGTCTCGAGGCGATACTGGTCGTTGCCCAGGTCTTCGAGGATTTCGACCCGGGCGGAGACCCGATCACCGATGCCGACGGGGGCACGGAACTCGAGGTCCTGTGAGAGATAGATCGTCAATCCGGGGAGACGGGCGAGGGCGGCACTGATAAGCCCGGAGACGAGCGTGCCGTGGACGATTCGTTCGCCGAATCGGGTATCGGCGGCGAACGCGTCGTCGAGATGTAGGCGGTTTGTATCACCGCTCACGCGAGCGAATGCGCGAACGTCGTCGTTTGAGAGCGTCTTCTCGAACGTGACCTGATCGCCGACAGCCAGGTCGGCGGGATCGTCGACCGTTCGTTCGAACGCCCAGTCGAGGTCGGCGTACTCGATGGAGGGGAGGTCAGTGTCGATCTGCGTTTCACTGTCCGATTCTTCGGTGTCGGCGGTCGCGGCAGGTGCCTTTCCATTGTCGCTCATTACGGGTGCGAACATGGCGTCGACGGCCGCTTTGTTGGCCGCAGTCGTCCCCTCGAGTATACTGGTCGCCATCGAGGACCAGGCACTCGCGAAGCGTGCCGCCCCGAACTGTTGTGATCCCATTATAGCCGTGATCTAGGCAGTAGGTGGTTATCACTTCTTTGGCTCTGACACTCGGTTTCGATTGTAGGTCAACACGGTGATCAGTGAGGACACTCGAAGGGGCATAGCATCCAACACCATTTGATGGTATCTAATGGTATCTAGTGGAAAGGCTTATTATGTGGGCGAACTTACGTATGGGTGATGACGGATGACACCGACCAACTGCCCTGGATGAATCCGGCGCTGTTTACGAAGCAGCTCCAAGAAGCCGGTGAGCAGATGGCACAGTCCCAGCAGGACGCACTGAGCCAGCTGTCCGGGGCGGGTGGGATGAACCCCTTCGACAGCTCGTCGGCCTTTGGGCCGATGAACCTCGGGACCGCGACGTTCAAAGCGCGTGTTCAAAGCGGGGGTCGAATCAGCATTCCGGAACCCGAACGTGACGCCCTCGATATCGAGGAGGGTGACATCGTGCAGACGGTCGTCATCCCGGTCAAACGATCGCGAGACGACGAATAACCCAGCGAAACCACCAACAAACACTACCAGACCAATGACACAGAACCCACTCACCACCGTTTTCGACGCCCAGCGTACCGCCATCGAACAACACCAGGCCCTCACCCACGACGCCCTCGAAGCCCAGAAGGCCGCCTTCGACGCCTTTACCACCGGCCTCGAGACGTCCGAATCGTTCATCGAAGGTAACGCCGAACTCTCGAAAGGCCTCGTCCACGCGACGTTCGACGCACTCGAGGCGTCCATGCCCGAGGGAAGCGCCGACCTCGAGGAACTGCGCGTCGCAGTCGATGACGGCTTCGAAGCCGCCACGGAGGCCCAGCTCGAGTCCCTCGAAGCGCTCGTCGAAGCGGTCGAAGAATCGAGCGTCGCCTACGACGAGTTCGCCGAGGAGTACGCCGCCGTTGTCGACGATTCTGTCGAAAACGCTCTCGAGGCCCACGACCAGTTCGCGGACAACGTCGAGGAAGTCTCCATCAGCATCGAGGAGGCAGCCGACGAGTTCGACGTCTCAGCCTGAGACAGTCTGCTGTGACTTCTCGCGTCGAGGGGTTACCCCTCACGCCGCGCACACGCACGAGAAATATCCCCCAATGTTTTCACCTTCCCAACCCCACCAATGGCAATGACAGATTCAGACACCGACTCGAACCAGTGGAACGCCTTCGTCGAACAGTGGAACGAACAATTCATGGACGCCCTCGAGACCAACATGGAAGCCCAGGCCCAGTTCGTCGAAAGCTGGTCGGAAGCGGTCGAAGGCACCATCGAGGAGGACGACCTGTCGGAGGGCGTTCAGGGCTATTCTCGTGCCTACGAGGCCTGGATGGACGCCTCGAGTCAGATGGTCGACCGAATGAACGACGTCGTCGAGGGCGAAGAGGTCGACCTCGAGGAGTTTCGTGATATCTGGCTGAACACCTCGAACGAGGCGTTCAAGGAGGTCATGACGACTACCGCGTTCGCCCGGTTGACCGGAGAAACCGTCGGCGACGTCCTCGAGGCCCAACAGCAGGCAGACGAGGCCGCCGAGACGACCCTGCGGACGCTCGGGTTTGCCACCGAAAGCGACGTCGTCGAAGTGGGCGACCGGCTGGTCGAACTCGAGCGCCGCCAGCACGCCGTCGAGCAGAAACTCGACCGCGTCCTCGAGCATCTGGAGGAGCAATGAAGAATCCGTACGCATTCGCGATGGACATCCAGCGCCAGGCCTGGGAAGGGGCTGCGGAGATGGCCGAGAAGGTACAGGTGGCTCCCGACCGCGCTGAAACGCTCAACGACGTCGAAGTTGGACAGACGCCGAGCGAGGTCGTCTACGAGGAGAACAAACTCCGGCTGCTCCACTACGAATCTCAGACGGATAGCCAACACGACGTACCGATTCTGGTCGTCTACGCGCTTATCAACCGACCCTACATTCTCGACCTCCAGCCCGACCGCTCGGTGGTGCGGACTCTCCTCGAGGCAGGCTTCGACGTCTACATGATCGACTGGGACGAGCCATCGGCGCTCGACCGTTCGCTCACGCTCGACGATTACGTCTCCCGGTACATCGATAACTGCGTCGACGTGGTTCGAGAACGCTCGAACCAGGACGCGATCAACATCCTCGGCTACTGCATGGGCGGGACGATGACGACGATGTACGCGGCGCTGTTCCCCGAGAAAGTACGGAATCTCGGATTGATGGCCGCCGGCCTGTGTTTCGCTGGCGATAGCGGCGTCCTCGAACTCTGGGGCGCAGACGAGTACTACGATCCCGAACGCGTCACCGATACGTTCGGCAACGTCCCGGCGGAGTTCCTCGACGTTGGGTTCGCGCTGATGGATCCCGTCGCGAACAACGTCACGAAGTACGTTCGCTTTTATGAGAACATGGACGACGAGGAGTTCGTCGAGAACTTCGCCCGGATGGAACGCTGGCTCGCAGAGGGGATCGACGTGGCCGGCGCGACCTACGACCAGTTCATCGGCGACATCTACCAGGACAACAAACTGGTGGAAAACGAGCTGTATCTGGGCGACAAACACGTCGACATCGAGAACATCGAGATGCCGGTCCTTCAGATCGTCGCCACCTACGACCACCTGATTCCGCCGGAGGCCTCGAAACCGTTCAACGACGCCATTCCGAGCGACGATACCGAAATTCTCGAGTTCGCCACCGGACACATCGGCATGAGCGTCTCCTCGCGCAGCCACGACGAACTCTGGCCGCAGGTCTGTGAGTGGTTCGAAGAGCGCTCCCGACTCGAGGACTCGAGTACGGCGACTGCCGACGCTGCAGACGAAGAAATCAACGCTGGGGAAGCATCCGCCGGTGATGACCTGACCGAACTCACCGGCATCGGGGAAGCCTACGCCGAGGACCTGGCCCACGCAGGAATCGAATCGTTCGCTGGGCTGGCCGAAGCGGACGTGGCCGACCTTGCGGCGGAAACGGGTATCTCACCGAGTCGACTCGAGGACTGGATCGAACAAGTTCGGGACCGATAGGGTACGCACACGCACCCGAACCAGATTTGCGGAACGACGGTAGCCAGTGGAACTATAGTAGCCAGTGAAAGTCAGTGACATCCTACCGCAAGACGGCGTCGCGGCAGGTGTGTCCATCGTCTCACTGGCTACTACACCTGCTGTCACAACGGATTCCGTTTCTTCGGATGCTCAATCTTCAGTGCCAAGTACAATAACACTATCAAATTACTACTGAATCTATACCGATTGGCACTCGAGGACGTTCCTCGAGCACGTCATTGTTCAACATAATCACAGGTTCTTATTTATCACAGGCTGTCCTATGCGTATCTAACCATGTCAATGGACGGACGAACGTGTGTAATCACTGGGTCAGCACGCGGTATCGGACGAGGCATTGCCGAACACCTCGGTGCAGAGGGTGCAAACGTCGTTATCAACTTCCGCTCGTCAGACGAGGCGGCGGAGTCGACAATTGCGGCCATCGAATCGGCTGGCGGCGAAGCGATAGCCGTCCAGGGAGACGTTACGGACCGGGAGAACGTGGTCGAGATTCGAGAGCGGTGTCACGAGGCGTTCGGGCCTGCAGATGTTCTCGTCAACAACGCAGGCATCACTGCTGACACGCAGTTCGTCGAGATGACACGCGAAGAGTGGGACCGGGTCATCAACGTCAACCTCGGGGGAACGTTCAACTGTACCCAGGAGTTCTACGACGACATCTGGAACGCTGAAGATGGCCGTCTTATTAACATCTCGAGCGTCGTCGGAAAGCAGGGGAATTTCGGACAGGCGAACTACGCCGCCGCGAAAAGCGGCCTCTTCGGATTTACGCGGACAATCGCGCTCGAGCTGGCCCAGGGTGGGTCGACGGCCAACTGCGTCGCCCCGGGTTTCACGCGGACTGACATGCTCGAGTCGGTTCCGGAACACGTCCTCGAGCGAATCATCGCGGGCATTCCGCTCGAGCGCCTGGCCGAAGTGGAAGATATCGCTTCCGTCGTCCGGTTCCTGGCGAGCAAGGAGTCGTCGTACGTGACCGGCGAAGTGATCGACGTCAACGGCGGTATGGACCTGTAACGAGAACGGCGAGCGTTCCACGGCTTATCCGACCCGTGGTGGTTCACTCTGTCGGCGTCTCGAGGCCCGTCCGTTCGCTGTCTGGTGTCTGTGTAGAACGGCCACGGTGGCCATCATTTTCCACGAAACGACGGTTCCGGTTTTACGCATGGATCGATGTTTGGGAAGGTACTAGAGCTAAGCGGCTGGACACACAACTCCCGGTCATGTTACACGCTCGCGGCTCACTCCTCACCGTCGACGTTTCTGACCAGCACGCGAAACGAACCGATATTGACGACGTGCTCGAGCGAACGGTCGGTGGTCGGGCGACCGCCACGGCGCTGGCTCACGACCGAATTCCGTTCGATGCCGACCCCTTTGGTCCCGAGAACCGGGCCTATCTCTCCACGGGGCCACTCCAGCAGAGCCAGATGTCGTTCACCGGCCGGATGAACATGACGGCGCTATCACCGTTGACCGACGGATTAGCGTCGACGAACGCCGGCGGCTATCTCTCGCGTAACTTCGCCGACACCGGTATCAGCGTCCTCGAGATCGTGGGTGAAAGCGATGACCTGGTGGCGATTCACGTTACGGATTCCGGCGTCGAGTTCGAGGCCGTCCCGGAACTCGAGAACGCCCTGGTTCCCGAAGTCTCGTCGTACATGGCCGAGACCCGCGATCTCGGCCCGGAGAACTGTATCGCCATCGGGCCGGCGGGCGAGAATCTCGTCCGGTTTGCGAGCGTCATGACCTTCGACTCGCGTGCGTTCGGTCGGGGTGGCCTCGGTGCCGTCCTCGGGTCGAAAAACGTCAAGTGCGTCACCTTCGAGGGCGACTCGGCCCCCGACATCGAGGTACCCTCGATCCAGTCAGAAATACACCGCGAGGCCGCCCAGTCCGACGACCGGATGAAACGTCAGGGGACGACGGGCGGGACGGAGTTCATCAACGACAATTTCTCGCTCCCGACGCGGTATTTCGACGACTACTCGTTCGAACACGCCGATCAGATCGGTGGCAACGCCGTCGAGGAGAAAAAGTACAAGAAAGGAGCCTGCTCAGCCTGCGCCTACGCCTGTAAACTCCCGACTCGAGACGAGGAGACCGGCCTCGAGACCGAAGGCCCCGAGTTCGAGACCGTCTACTCGTTTGGCTCGTTACAGGGTGTCGACGATATCGTCGACGTCATGAAGAGCAACGAACTGTGTGACGTCCTCGGGATGGACACCATCTCTGCGGGCGTGACGATTGCAGCCTACCTCAAAAGCGAGGACGCCTTCGGCGACGCGGATCTGGCCCACGAACTGGTCGAAAAAATCGCCTATCGGGAGGGTGTCGGTGACACGCTGGCCGAAGGTGTACACCGCTGTCACGACGAGTTGGGCGTCGACGACTACACGGTCAAGGGGATGGAGTTTGCGGCCCACGACGGGCGCGTCCTGCACGGACAGGGGCTTTCGTATGCCGTCGCAAACCGCGGTGCTGACCACATGTACGCCGGAATGTTGAGCCTCGAGTACAGCGGCGAACTTGACCCCGAGGGCACGCTCGGGAAGGCCGAAACACTGGTTCACGAGGAGAATGCCTCGGCGTTCCGTGATACGGGTATCGTCTGTGCCTTCGGCGGTGAGTACGTCACCGACGAGCGCCTCGAGACGCTGTTCGACGCTCCAATCGATCAGCTGCTAGCGGTTGGAGCGAAGACGGTGACGCGCGAACGTCACTTCAACAATCAGCGTGGGTTCGACGTGAGCGACGACGGGACGCCCTACGAGTTGCCGGACCTCGAGGCCGCTATCGGGGAGTATTACGAGGCTCGCGGCTGGTCCGAAAACGGTGTCGTCCCGGAGGGTACCCTCGAACCAGTTTCAATTTCGGCCGACTGATATCGGCCAGCGCTATCCGCCGTAGACGGAGGGGACGAGTCGTATCACGTCACCATCCTCGAGTGGCGTCTCGAGGCCTTCGAGGTGGCGAACGTCGGTTTTGTTTTTGGTCACGACGGTTTTTTCGGCCAGGCCGCCCATTCCGGTTCCGTCCGAATCGAGCAGTCGTCCCGAAAGTACCGGATACGCCTCCTCGAGTTCGCCGAGCAGTTCGCCGACGTGGTCTACATCCTCGCCCCAGATGACGGTTTTTTGCCCGACGTCTTCGCGAAACGGCCCGAAGAACACACACTCGAGTTGCACAGGTGTATGCTACGGCCCATCGCTCTTGTAACTGGTGGGGTTGTGGAACGACTGGAATACCCATACCCGTCTTCCGTATTATGTCTCAGTTACAGAAACCACCACTCGAAGTCGTGCACTCCCCGGATTGACCGAAAGAGTGTACGTCCCGTCCTGTTGTGCCGTATGTTGCTCGTGCGTATCGACGCCCGTACGAATCGAATTTTGCAGGACCTGTGTTCCATCCGGTGCTGACAGGCTAAACCCTCCGCTATTGTCTCCTTCGCTTTCTACCTCGAGGCTAATGAAAATCTCGTCGTCGCGAGTTGCTTCGAAGGGGAACGATTCTCCGGTTCGATGGACTGTCCCCGATACTGCTGCCTGATCACCGATATCGATGTTCTACCTGATATACGATCCAGAGAGCGCCAGCACCGACCACACCAGTCCCGAATATCGAAAGATACTGTCGGCGGTTCATTCTGTTCGCCCCCGTAAACGTGGTTCCGCATGTCCGAATGTGGGAGTCAATTCGGTAGCAGACGCCGGGTTCGACTTCTCCGCCGAGGCTTGATGAAGTAGTTGCTTCTTTCGAATAGATGCGAATGCGTTACCAAACTGCAAATAATCACGTTTTAGCGGCCACGTGAGATTTGTATCTTCTTTGACAGCCATTTACTATAGTGATAAACCACTAATATAAATAATTGTGGGTGTGTTTCGTTGATTCGATCTGAAATCAGATCGTAACGTGGGCGGCGACCTTTTAATCCTCTCTCTCGAACGTGAGGTATGCAGCGAACGGCGGACCACGACTCGCAAGCCGTGTTACTCGTCGGAACGGCTGACTGGGTCCATAGCGTCGTTGATCCTCTCGAGTCCGCGTTCGAAGTGGTCGGTCCGGTTACATCGATAGCCGACGTGGAACTCGAGGACATCGATTGCGTGCTTACTGACGATCTGGACGCCATCAGTGCGGTGAAACTGCCGGTTGTCGTCGGCCCCGCAACTGAAACTGGCGGCTCCCCCGAGTCCCCATCGCCGACATCTGTGGAGGACTCGTCCTCGCCATCGACGGACGGCGGTTCGATTTCGAGCAATGACTCCTCAGCGACCAGCACACACCTCGAAGCAGCCCTCGAGGCCGGGGCAGCCGACGTGGTGCAGCGATCGACACTCGAGCGACCGCAACTTCTCGTTCACCGCCTCGAGTCTGTGATCGAGAGGACACGGTCTGACCGGGAAAAAGAGGCCCGTGAATCGTGGTATCAAACGCTGATCGAAAATTCTCCGACGCTCTTTTTCGTCCTCGATACTGACCGTCAGCACACCTTCACTGGCCCGTCGGTCGAACACGTTGCCGGATATGATCCCGAGTCGTTGCTCGGCGAGCAAATCGATGACTGCATCCACGAAGCTGACAGGGAGACGTTTCGAGACACATTTGAGGCCGTGATCGAGGGTGACATCGGTACTACGAGGGGCTGTGAGTACCGATTTAAACACGGTGATGGCGGTTGGCGAGTGCACGAAGCCATCGTGACGAATCAACTGGACCATCCGGTCGTCGAGGGAGTCGTGGTGTCGGTTCGAGATATCACCGCCTACCGACGGGTCGAACAGGAGTTGACAAAATCGTTCGAGCGCGTAACCGATGCGTTCATTTCGTTGGATTCTGCTGGTCGATTCACGTACCTCAACAAGCGAGCAGAGTTATTTTTCCGGACGCCACGTGAGGACTTACTGGGGCGGTCAATTTTTGACACGATACCCGACCTCGACGATTCGGCGTTCACCGAGGCGGCACTCGAATCCTTCGAAACGCAGGAACAGCACACGATAGAACAGTATTACGAACCGTTCGATCGATGGGTTGAAGCACGAATCTATCCCTCCGAATCCGGGCTGTCGATTTACTTCAGCGACGTCACCGAGCGGGTCGAACGCGAGCAAGCGCTCGTCCAACGTTCCGAACGCCTGCAAGTAATCGTCGAAAACATGCCCGTAATCCTGTTCTCTATAGACAAAGACGGTGTGTTCACACTGTCAGAGGGCAGCGCACTCGAGCGAATTGGACTCGAGCCAGGAGAGGTCGTCGGGGAGTCGGCCAAAGCAGTGTATGCTGACCATCCTGATATCGTCGAAGACATCGAAACCGCGCTGGATGGACACGAAGTACACGTGTTCCGTGAGGTCGGTGGTCGCGTGTTCGAGACGTGGTATCGGCCGCTCATCACTGAGTCGACGCTCCGCGGGGTCATCGGTATCGGTATCGACGTGACCGAACGAGAACAGTACGAGGAAACCCTCAATGCGCTGTACGAGGCGACCGAACACCTGCTGACGGTCGAATCGAAGGCTGCGGCCTGTGAGTACGTGACCGACGTGGCAGCAGACGTCCTCGGTTTGCCGAACGTCGTCGTGTACCAGTACGATGAGCGGGAAAATGAACTGGTCCCGACTGCGTACACCACCGGGTTACTCACACAGTTTGGGACGCCACCCCGGTTTGCGCCTGGAGGGGGTCTGACCTGGGACGTCTTCCTCGACCGTGAGGCAACGGTCCGCACGGAAGATCCAGCGCTGGAGCGTCTGTACGAAGACGCGACTATTAGAAGTGGCGTCTGGATCCCGCTCGGTGAACACGGAGTTCTCGTCGCCCTTTCGAGTGAACCCGATATCTTCGACGATACGACCATCGAGTTAGCCAAGGCCTTCGGTGCCACGGCTGAGGCTGCACTCGACAGAATCGGTCGCACCCAGCGGTTGCACGAACGTGAGCAGGAACTCGAACGACAAAACGATCACCTCGAGCGGCTGAACGATGCGTCACAGCTCCGCGAAGACATCGAATCCCTCCTGTTACGGGCGAACTCGAGGAGAGAGATCGAAGCGGGCGTCTGTGATCGGCTCCTCGAGATAGAGGGCTGTGCGTACACCTGGATCGGCGAGCCGGACCCCGGTGGGAACGAAGTAATCAGTCGACACGCAGCCGGTGTTGGACGCGACTATCTCGAGCAGGTGACAGTGACGGCTCTCGACGACCATGCGGCCGAGCCAGCAGGGCGCGCGGTTCGCTCTCGGACGCCGATTACCGTGTCTGCCGTTGCGGAGGATTTACGCCAGGGTGCCTGGCGTTCGGCAGCCCTCTCTCGGGATTTCCAGAGTGTCTATGCGATTCCGATGGTGTACGATGACTTTCTCTACGGCGTTTTGACGTTGTATAGCAGCGAACACGACGGATTCGATGAGCCGACACGAACGACGCTTGCCGAACTCGGCGATACGATTGCCTACGCTATCGATTCAGTCCAGCGAAAGCAGGCGTTGGTGGGTGATGGAGCGACCGAGATCGAACTCGAGATTTCACCGGATTCGACGCTCGTGACGGTTGCTGAACTCGCCGACGCACCCCTGGAAATCGACGGGATACTTCCACAAGAAGACGGCTCGACGACAGTATTCGCAACTGTTTCGACCTCGCTTACGGAGGATGCGCTCGCAAACAGCGACGTCACAGGGACGATAATCAGCTGTGACTCCTCACAAACGGTGGTCCAGTTGACGGTCGGAGGACCGTTCCTCACACCGATTATCGAGACCTACGGCGGGACGCTTCGCTCGTGTACGGTGGATCCAGGGTCCGGCACCCGGGCCACGCTCGAAGTCCCGAAGTCGGTAGACGTCAGAGAAGTTCTCATGGATCTCAACCGGCGTGGCCTCGCGACGACGTTACTTGCTCGCCGGGAATCGTCCGATGACGAAGAGATCTGGCGCGAAGGACCAATGTACACGACGAACCGGGCGTTAGCCCTCGAGGAGCTGACCGATCGCCAGCGGGAAGTCGTCCAGACGGCCTACCACGGTGGCTACTTCGAATGGCCTCGCGTCACGACCGGTGAGGAGATTGCATCCTCGCTTGACATTTCGGCTCCCGCCTTCCACAATCACGTTCGAACGGCCGAACGCAAGGTATTTCGTGCGTTATTCGATCGTGAGCGCTAGTCCGTTCCCGGCGTCGACCGATGCCCGAAACCGGACCCTAGCAATCGGTTTCACGCATTTTCGGGGTTTGCCAAACCAGTAGTGGCTTTCCGCCCTTCCATCCGGGGCTGAACCACTGTGGTTGCGTTCGATTGCACCCATGGGTCGTGGCCTGCTGGATCAGGGTTAAACAATTAACCATCCAAAACGGAACACATTACACCCTTAATGACTACACTCTTTGCAATCACTGGCAAACGGGCAATTGTCTACACACCCCTCTTTAGGGGGGACACAAAACATGACTGAATCATCTACACACTCACTTCACGGAACGGCAACCAATCAGTACACTACTAATTTCGACCGTCTCGACGATGAACCGCTGAGCGTTGCCATCGCCGAGGCAGTCGCTACAGTAACGGAAACCGACGTCACAGTACTCGACCCACTTCACTACGCGATCGATGTCGATGCTCTCGAGCGACTCTTCGAGCCGCGGGCCGATGGGCTACGAGATGGAGGGAGCGTCACGTTTGGATACAGCGACTGTATGGTCACCGTCGAGGCTGACGGAACGATTACCGTCGAACCTACTGCCTGATCGCGTTTTTATCGATTCCAACAGGCCGGTAACGACCCTGCCCAGTCACTGAACGGTACCCAGTACTTTCTCGAGCGGTGACCCCTGGGTGTAACCATCGGTTGCACCCACGGGTGCAGGACCGGGAAGCCACTCAGTGACACGACTTTGCGCAGCGTCGGTAAGCCATGCTCTCGAGCGTGTCGCTATAGTAGCCAGTGAACGAATCACACACCTATCACGACGACAGCTGGCGATAGACTGTGCAACGACTTTCACTGGCACCTATAGTCCAGCCGTCACTCCTCGTCAGCGCAGCTCGTGGTATATTAACACATAATACTGTATATATTTATTTCAGGCAACCGTTATATGGCCGGACTCAGTACGATGGGTCATGACAAAACAAACCACGATGAAAGATGTCAGCCACACACCGCCATCCGGTTCCTCCGTGACCAACGTCTGGCACCGGGGCCAAAACGAAGACGAATAACGAGTTTTTACACATTTCGATGACGCCCGGCCAGTGCTCGACCAGCACAGGCAACCGGGAGTTCGGTACCGGCCGTTAGAAGCCGTGGCTCGAGGTAAGTCACCATCGGTCGAACCCGTAGAGCGTTCGAAAACCCTTACTCGACGTCGTTTACCGGCAGTACGATCACCGGTAACGTCGCTTCCCTGATCATCCGGCGAGTGGTGTTTCCGCTGAGCATCTCCATCAACCGGTTGGCCTTCCGGGGGACGAACGCCACCGCTTCCGCCTTTCGCTCGGCACCTGATTCGTAAATCGTTTCGACGACATCCGTTCCGTACAGTATCTCCGTTTCGATCGTCGCACCCGTATCCTCGAGCGGCGCTCGCGTTCGGCCGAACACTTGCTGTGCGTACTCCTTGCGACTCTCGAGTGGGGCTTTATCCGGTGCACCACCGCCTTTCTCGATCACGTGGACGATCAATATCTCACTCTCCGGCCCCAGTCGCGGGGCGAGCGCGCGTGCAGTCGCTTCTCCGTCATCGGGATCGGCAGCGGGAACGAGAATCGCCCCATCGAACGCTATCGCCATTGGTTCACCTCGGGCGCCCGTCTTTCAGTGTACGTTAGTCCTGTCTGTCTCTCTCCATCTTGAGTTTTCATACACGTGACTTAGCCCGCCAGTTCAATAAACCTCCGCCAGGAGTAGTTGTCTACGTCGCTTCTACACGGGCCTGTGAGCCGTGCCGTGATTTGTCAAGTCTGAGACAGTCTGCTGTAATGTTCCCTGGTGGTGCCCTTACCGGGGTTGGCAATCACCGGGAAGAAACGACAGTAATCCGAATAAGTCGACTCTTTCACCGGTTGTGTCTCGCTTACGAACGACCGCGGTACCGATAATCAGCGTCTGTATCCTCTTTCAGGTATGTCGACTGCGCACGAAAGACAGTACGTCGAACTGACCGCTGGCTACTGGAGCCATCTCGTTATCGCTGGCCTCGTCGCCGGGATTCTCATGGGAGTAGTCATGCATGAAGTGATGGGGATGATTCAGGCAGTCGGTGCCCTCTACGGGACCGAGGGGACGACAGCCGGGTGGGTGTTCCACCTCTGGCATGCAATCGTCTTCGCGCTCGTGTATGGCGGATTTTTCATGTGGGGACGTCTCCAGCCGTTCCACGACCGGATTCTCGCGAGTACCACGCTCGGCATCGTGTGGGCGACCGTCCTCTGGGTGGGGGCTGCCGGCGTTCTCATGCCGCTGTGGCTCGGCAGTGTCGGGGTGACCGCGCCTTCGGTTCCGGCGCTCAATCCTGTGAGTGGCCTTGGACACGTGCTCTACGGGGGCGTCGTTGGCGGCCTCTCAGCAGCACTGCACAAACGGCTGTAGTCCCACTCTCGAGCGGTCTACTCGCGGTCATACGGTCTGCTGTACCGTTTTACCGGTGATTACCCACCGGGTCGGCAATCACCGGTAAGAGACGACAGTACACCGTATCAGGGTATTCGGACGGTGTGTTCGAGGACGCCAACACCTTCGACCTCGATTTCGACCTGGTCACCATCAGCCAGTGGTCCGACGCCCTCAGGTGTGCCGGTCGCGATAACGTCGCCTTCTTCGAGGGTGAGATAGGTCGTGATTTCGGCGATAAGTTCGGGAATGGAGAAAATGAGCTGACTTCTGGAACCGTCCTGTTTCAGGTCGCCGTTGACTCGAGACCGGACGTATGCCTCCGCGGGGACCTCATCGGGTGTGGCAAGCACCGGACCGATGGGAGCCGCCCCGTCGAAGGCTTTTCCGCGCACCCAGTTTTGTTCCTGGCGCTGATCGTCACGATTCGAGAGGTCGTTCACGCAGGTGAATCCGGCGACGACATCCATCGCGTCGGCCTCGGATACGTTCCGACACTGTTCGCCGATGACGACGCCGAGTTCGGCCTCGTAATCGATTCGCTCTTTCCCCGCGGGAACGGTGACGCTCGAGCCGTGCGTCGCGATGGTGTTCGGTGGCTTCAAAAAGAGCAGCGGGCGGTCGGGCACGTCGGAGTCCATCTCCGCGGCGTGGTCGGCGTAGTTCCGACCGATGCAGACGATTTTGGATGGTTCACAGGGAGCGAGTATGTCGATGTCGTCGCTTTCGAATTCGTACGTCGTGTCGCTAACGTGAATGACACCGTCCTCGAGGCGGCCACGTCGCACGGCTCCGGCAGGGTCGCGAATGCGAACGAAGTGCATACTCGAGGATTCGACCACGGGAGTAAAAACGTTCAGACACGCGCCCATGGTCATTTCGAGTGTGGATTGCTCGAGAAAACCCCATGACTCGAGTGTGGTACGGGATAGACTCACACCCTCGACTCGGAACGGAACGCTTTTTATTAGCCCCGGGAAAGCATTGGATGCGAACCCCGCTCCGTTGGTGTAGTCCGGCCAATCATTTCGGCCTTTCGAGCCGATGACCTGGGTTCAAATCCCAGACGGAGCACTTCTTCGTGAACTATTCCGTGAGCGAGGCGTGCGACCCTGAATTTGAAACACGGAACCCCTGCCTTCACCCTCGAGCACTCCCCACTCACAATTCACTCGAGTGATTCCGTCTAACTCGCAACCCACAAGACCCCTCGCCTCGAGAACCTGGATATGTACGAGGCCGTCCACGTTACGCCCGACGGCGAGGGGTCACTCGAGCGGTGGATCGAGACGGCGGCCAGATACGGGTACGAAGGGCTCGTGATTCGTAATCACGACGACTCGAGGGTGGATTCGGCGCGGATCGGAGACGCGCTCGCGGACGCGTCGGCCGGGATCGACGTCGTGAACGGAATCGAAATCAGAGCTGAGGACCCACATCAGGCCAGTGGCTCGGTAGGGAACTATCGCCCGGAACGAACTATTTTGACCATCCACGGCGGCACAAACGCACTCAATCGGTTTGCCGTCGAAACCGACAAAGTTGACGTGCTGGCCCATCCGATGGATGGCTCCGGCGACGTCAACCACGTGCTCGCGAAAGCGGCTATCGACAACGGCGTTCGCTTCGAGTTCTCGTTCGCACCGGTGTTGCGAACCAGCGGCGGGCGCCGCGTGCGTGCGATCCAGTCACTCAGAAAGCTGCGCGAAATCGTCGACTACTACGACGCGCCGTACGTCGTCAGCGGTGACCCCCGTAGCCCGCTCGAGTTGCGAGCACCGCGAGAACTGTGTGCGCTGGGAGAACAGCTCGGATTCGATTCGGCGTGGGTCGAGGCCGGACTCGAGGAGTGGGGCGAGCTAGCAACGAGGAACCGACGAATCCAGTCCGATTCGTTCATTGAGCCTGGAGTCGAACGGGGACGATATGAAACAGAGCGTTGAGGAACACGCAGCCCGATTCGACGAGCAAGCCGACGATTACGACGACACCGGGGCGCCCGAGTATCGAGCGTGTGCAAACCTGGTTATCGAGTACGCGAGCCCGGACCCAACCGATACCGTGCTCGATCTGGGTACGGGTACCGGGGCGATCGCACTGGCGCTCGCCGAGGACGCAGAACGCGTCGTCGGTCGAGACATCAGCGAGGAGATGATGAACGTCGCGCACAGCAAGGCCGAAGCGCGCGGCGTCGAGAACGTCACGTTCGCGTACGGGACGTTTCGCGAACCGAACTGGCCCGGAGACGACTGTGAGGATGCGTCTGTATCCGAGAACGACCCAGCGCACGTCGATATCGTCACGTCAAACTTCGCGATGCACCATCTCGACGATGCGGCTAAACGCGATGCCATCGAGACGATTGCGGGGCTCGAGCCACGGCGATTCGTACTCGGCGACCTGATGTTTTTCGACGAAGCTGATTCGAGCGCGTCGTTTTACGACCCTGCCGTCGACGACCCGGCGACCGTCGGTGTGCTCGCGGATGCGCTCACCGACGCCGGATTTTCGCTTACAGCCGTCGAACGCGTGCACGACCTCGTCGGCGTGCTGGTAGCGGAACGACCCCGGGAGGACGAGGCGTGAGTCCCTCTCGAGACGGGTCCACCCGGTCCCAACGCCAACATACAGGCGATCATTATCGATGAAACACCTCCCCAAGCATCTCCGGCCGCGCTGGCGCTATCTCGCGATTTCACTCGAGAGCCGTCCGGGGAGTTCTATCGACCGACGTGCGTTTCAGCGCGAACTCTGGTATGCGGGCCAGAACTTGCTTGGCGATCCTGGCAGCGCAGACGCTGATCTGACGGTGGTTCGATTTCGGTTCGGTGACGGACAGGGTGAAGCCATCGTTCGTGTTCGACACGGAATGGTGACCCCGGCGCGAGCCGCCGTCGCCTGTATCGACGCGGTCGATCGCCAGCCACTGGGCGTGCTGATCGCGGGGGTCAGTGGAACGATCCGGGCGGCCGAGTCGAAGTTTTAACGGTGGATGCGGAGCCACCGAGGACTGCGGGGTTTTGAACTTCCACGATCTGGGGGTTCTCTACTACACTCGAGCCATCCTCCGGTGATGTCGTGTCCGGCGTTGTTTCGGACCCGGTGAGGATGCCCCAGTAAGAAAACTATTTAGGACGCCACCGGTTAGGGTCGAAAGAGAGAAACGTCGTGTTCGATATCGCTGACCGTGTTGCCGTTGTACGGAATGGATTTGTAGACGGACAACGGGGGACGCGACGATCAACACGACAGCCCTCGACTGCGATCTAACGTGATACTATGCAGGGACAAGCCCAACAGCAGGCGTACGACCGCGGGATCACGATCTTCTCGCCAGACGGCCGGCTCTACCAGGTAGAGTACGCCCGTGAGGCGGTTAAACGTGGCACCGCGAGTATCGGCATTCGAACGGCAGGCGGCGTCGTCCTCGCGGTCGACAAACGGATTCCCTCGCCACTGCTCGAGGACTCGAGCGTGGAGAAAATCCACAAGGCCGACGACCACATCGGCATCGCCAGCGCCGGACACGTCGCCGACGCTCGCCAACTGATCGACTTCGCCCGCCGACAGAGTCAGGTCAACCACCTGCGCTACGGCGAACCGATCGGTGTCGAGACGCTGACGAAGACGGTGACAGACCACATCCAGCAGTACACGCAGGTCGGTGGCGCTCGCCCGTTCGGTGTCGCGCTCATCGTCGGCGGCATCGAAAACGGCGAACCGCGACTGTTCGAGACGGACCCCTCCGGAACGCCATACGAGTGGAAGGCCCTCGCCGTCGGTGCCGACCGCGGCGAACTTCAGGGCTTCCTCGAGGAGAACTACGACGAAGGTGCCGACCTCGACGGCGGCGTTAGCCTGGCACTCGAGGCGCTGGCCTCGGTCAACGACGGCTCGCTGTTGCCAAACGAGGTCGGACTGGCAACGATCGATGCCGAAACCGAGCGCTTCGTCCAGCTCGAAGACGACGAAATCGAAACCCATCTCGTCGAAAACGAGTTGCTCGACGAGGGCGAGGACGAAGACGAGGAAGCCGACGAGTAATCGGCTTCGAGGACTCACCTCGGTATCGACACCGAATACTCCGGTGACGGGAAACACTCTTGTAACTGCCCGCGGCTATCTTCGAGTATGATCTCGCTTGACGAGGCTGTCACCGCGCGACTCGAGTCTCACGGCGCGCGTTTCGAAGTGCTAGTCGACCCGGATGCGGCACTGGCGATCAAACGTGGCGAGTTCGACGGCGACCTCGAGGAGGTTATCGCTGCCGAGGACGTCTTCGATAACGCCTCGACCGGCGATCGGCCGGCAGAAAACGACCTCGAGGACGTATTCGACACGACGGATCCACTCGAGATCATCCCCGAAGTGATCAAACAGGGAGAGATCCAGATCACAGCCGACCAGCGCCGGGAGATGCAGGCCCAAAAGCGCAAGCAACTGATTACGACGATTGCACGCAACGCGATCAATCCGCAGATGGATAACGCCCCGCATCCGCCCGAACGAATCGACAACGCGCTCGAGGAGGCGGGCTTTACCGTCGAACCCATGGAGCCGGCGAGCGAGCAAGTCGATGACGCGCTCGAGGCTCTGCGGCCGATTATCCCGATTCGTTTCGAAGAAATTACGGTTGCCGTCCAGATCCCGCCGGAACACGCCGGCAGTGCGCAGGCGAAGATCCGTCAGTACGGTGACCTCGAGCGCGAGGAGTGGCAACCTGATGGCTCCTGGATCGGTGTCATCACGTTCCCGGCCGGGCTGCAAAACGACTTCTACGACGTGGTCAACGAGAACACGAGTGGCGAGGCAGAGACACAGGTTGTCAGCGACAAAGACGAACTCAGCACGAGATAACCGGCCGAATTTTTGGACTATCGTCACACTCGAGTGGAGCCGCCACCGCTGAGCGTTGCTGGACTTCCTCTAACTGCTATACGTGGGCGTTGTACCCCTGTTTCGCCGATTGTTTGGTGTACCGTTGGGCCGTGACAGTTTCCGTTCGATGTGGCCGAGTTGGGTGATTGTCTCTGCTCGATGCGTGTGACGCAACGTACCCACTGCGCGTTTGTAGACGGCGCTAGCGTCACCCGCATGGCCGGTATCGGAGGTTGTCTCGACGTTGAGCGGTATTGCGCTGCACACGGTCTGTTTTCGTTCTGTCGGTCGCGATCGTCACAATATATTGAGAATCTGATTGCTTTTCTCGGAGTGTCCCGTATTTGCTGTATGAGCGTCTTTGGTGAATTTACCGTCCCGTCTAATGAGTTCGCGCTCCACGAAACGCTCGAGGCGTTGCCCGATCTGATCATCGAAATCGAGCGTGTCGTAGCGACCGAGGAAGTACTGGCCCCGTATTTTTGGATTTCAGACGTAGATCCACAAACCTTCGAGCAGGTGGTGGCCGATGATCCCTCGATCAAGGGGATCGAACAGATCCACCGGTTCGAATCAGCGGCGTTGTATCGGGCGGAGTGGACGAGTCATCTCGAATCCGTGGCATACGTTTACACCGATATTCGGGCTGTCGTCCTCGAGGCGACAGGGACCGGAGAACGATGGGAGCTACAGATTCGATCCGATAGTCAGGAAGAACTGGGGGAGTTCCAGACTCATTTTGAGGAAAACGAGATTACCTTTCGGCTCAACCGATTGTACGAGGTGTCGCAACCGAAGACGGGTGCACAGTATGGGTTAACGCCAAAGCAACAGGAAGCCCTCGTCACAGCGTGGGAAAAGGGCTATTTCAAATCGCCCCGAGAGGCGTCGGCCGAAGAAATTGCGTCGGAGGTCGGTATTTCACAGCAATCATTGTCGAAGCGACTCCAACGCGCACATCAAGCGTTGGTTGAAAGTACGCTGATTCTTTCGGACGAGAGTGCGTAATCCTCGCGCTACTCGCCCTCACTTAATATCATGATAGTACAGTCGCCAGCCTCCTCCGAGCGGGGGGCGTGGTTATGGGTACGGTCAGTTCATGACTATGCACTCCACTCGAACGAACACGTTGATCGACACGGTGAACGACGAATATCGCCGACACAGTCTCGCCATACTGGCACGGAATCGGATGCTCACCGTGAACGAGTTGGCGACTCGGTTGGTCAGGGCGCTTACAGACGAGCGAACGCCCGAGAACGTTCGACAGACACAAATCGAACTCAAACACGTCCACTTGCCGAAATTACGAGAGGTGGGATTGATCTCGTATTCTCACGAGACGTGGCAGATACGCCTTCTCGAGGATGCTATCGACGAAATCTCGCCACTACTAGACATATTCCAGTCTGTCGAGTCCGACGAAACGACAAAACCGGTTGCAGGAACATAACAAACCGGGTCCACTCGAGAACTGTATCGTGATTGGGCCACCAACTTGTCCTTGGTGTGACACAGACAGGCACTCTGCAGTGAACAGTGTCGACAATTGGCGCTCGGTTGAGCGTTCTCCGAGAAGAACGCTTGTGAGAACCTGAGTAGCACCGTCTCGGGGGTTGCGGTGCTGATTTGCTCCTTGCGGAGGTTTAGTGTCTGAAGTTTGTCCATTGCACGGGGGACTTCACTCGCGTTTCACCACAGCGACGACAGAACAATTTCCCTTTTGATAGTGCGACAGTTATCCGCGTTTGAAGCCGATCAGAAAGCCCGCAGTAAACCCTGCGCCGACCGAGAGCGTCGAGATAATCGACTCGAGGAAACTGGCGTCGGCGCGCTCGGACGTGCTAATGAGCCCTCTCGAGAGGGCATCCCAGTCGACGAAGAGGATTCCCTGTGACTCGAGATACCGAAAGATGACGAGCTGGACGCCGATGATAACGGCGATGAGTTTTGCGATTTTCTTGGCGGCAAAGCCCATTAGCCCTCCAATAATGGCCCCGCCACCAAACTCGAGGCCGAGGGTTGTTGGGTCGAGATCTAACATCATGTTTCACACTCGGTTCGGTGGGCATGACTTTTGTGGTGACGAGACTGTCAGCAGATAATGACTTTTATCGTCTGGGGCGTTGCCACTCGGGTACTGTTGTAGCAGGTATTCGTGTATCGGTATGCGCGAAATATGTCTCGAGCGCGCTGCAACTGCGCCAAGGGATTCAAGAGTGTGCCCGGCGTACCAGTGATATGGGCAACGCGAAACGAATCGAGGTGAGTGACCGGCATCCCTGACGTGGGACGGTGTGGATGTCGATGGACCGCAATCGAAACTCGAGCCGTGTCTATGGCTCGAGTCGAGGGTAACTCCTCGCACCTCCTGCGAACAACTGTTTGTCACCGTCTACCGAACGGTGCGCGGCATCCGCCTCGAAGGAGAGCTGTCCATCCGTCTCGTCGATCGTTGAGACAAACGGGCAACAGACGCTCCCTGCGTGCAATGACTCCTCCGACCCCCACGAAAAACACCCACACATGAATACACACGAATCGACTTCCAGAGCGGACACAGAAGCTAACGGGGCCGCAGTAATCGCAAAGCGCGTCGACTCCGGCGTGCCGGACACGTCCGAGATCATCGATCTCGCCCGTGCCAGTGGCTACACAATCGCTGGCGTGATCACCCAGACGCGAACGGCAGACCCGGCGTTACAGCTTGGAGAGGGGAAAGCGAAAGAACTGGCCCAACTGGTCCGCGAGACCGACGCGGAGACGGTCATTTTTGACAACCGTCTCGGCCCGTACCAGACGTATAATCTCGGTCAGCTGTTGCCCGACGGCGTCGAGGTCATGGACCGGTTTACGCTCATTCTCGAAATCTTCGGACAGCGAGCCCAGACCAGAAAAGCCCAGTTACAGGTCGAACTCGCGGAACTGCGCTACGAACTGCCGCGTGCCGAAGCCAAAGTAAGTCTCGCTAAGCGGGACGAACACCCGGGCTTCATGGGGCTTGGTGAGTACGACGAGAGTCGCGAACGGGACATCAAAGCCCAGATCAGCCGGATCAACGACGAACTGGCCCAGATCGAACAGACCGAAGAACAGCGTCGGGAACGACGGCGTGACTCCGGGTTCGATCTGGTCGCGCTCGCCGGTTACACGAACGCCGGCAAGTCGACGCTGTTGCGACGGATGGCTCGCGATATCGACGTCGACGAAAACGAGGATCTACATCCCGATCTCGACGCAACCGCCGAGTCTCAGGACAAGCTGTTCACCACGCTTGGGACGACGACCCGCCGGGCGGATATCGAGCCACGAAACGTGCTGTTGACTGACACCGTCGGGTTCATCAGCAACTTACCGCACTGGCTGGTGGAGTCGTTCAAGTCGACGCTCGATTCAGTCTATCGGGCGGACCTCGTTTTGCTCGTCGTCGACGTGAGCGAGCCTATCGAGGACATCCACGAAAAGCTCGTGACCAGCCACGATACGCTGTACGAACGCAACGAGGCTCCGATCGTCACCGTCCTCAACAAGACCGACCAGATCAGTGAAGCCGAACTCGACGAAAAGCGCAACGCACTCTCGGCACTCGCTCCTGACCCGGTCGCCGTCAGCGCACAGACCGGGTCCAACATCGACGCCTTGCTCGACCGGATAGACGACGAACTGCCCGACTGGGAGACCGAACGCCTGGTCGTACCGATGACCGACGACACGATGAGTCTCGTCTCCTGGATTCACGACCACGCGACGGTCGACGACGTGACGTACGGCGAGGCGGACGTGGCGATATCGTTCGAAGCCAGACCGGAAATCATCTCGAGAGCACGGTCTCGAGCGAGCGAACTGCAAGCAACGGCATAGTTTTCGGGAATCCGATTCGATAGCGTTCCAGTAGCTATTTGGTATGGATACTGGACCTATATCCATTCGGCCCTCTTCGATCTCTGACGGGCCCTGTTGCAGTCCTCGGTCGATGCCAGTCTCGAATCAATGCTGCCAGGACCTTAGCCTATAAATGAGTGACGCGACTGTGTCTTCGCATGGAACGCGTAGCAATTATCGGCGCGTCGATGACCCAGTTCGGGCAACGGGAGGCGTGGATTCGCGACCTCATTGCCCAGGCCGGGAAGGGCTGCCTCGAGGATGCGGGCGTGGATTCGAGTGCGGTCGAGCATCTGTACGTCTCGAACATGTCGAGCGGTGAGTTCGAGGGGCAGGGCGGTATCATGAACATGCTCGCCCACGATCTGGGCGTGTTGCCGGCGTACAGCCAGCGGGTGGATCAGACGAGTTCGAGCGGCGGGGCAGGGATCTACGCCGCCTGGCAATCCATCGCGAGCGGCGCGAGTGAGATGACGCTTCTCGTCGGTGGCGAGAAGATGACCCACAAGACGACGGGCGAGGCGACCGACATCATCGCCTCGATCACCCATCCCGACGAGTACAAACACGGCGTCACGCTCCCGTCGTTCGCGGGGATGACCGCCCGACATTATCTCGAGCGCTTCGACGCTCCTCGGGAAAGTCTGGGCAAGGTGGCGGTGAAAAATCACAAAAACGGCGTGGACAATCCCCACGCGCAGTTCCAGAAGGAAGTTGACCTCGAGACGGTGCTCGAATCGCCCATCGTTGCCGATCCGCTGCGACTCTACGACTTCTGTCCGATTACCGACGGGAGCGCCGCGCTCATGTTCTGTCCGGAATCGGTCGCCAGAGAGTATACCGACGACTACGCCGTCGTCTCCGGGGTTTCGGGTGCGACGGACACCCACGTCGTGCACGAGCGCCCGGACCCGACGGTGATGAACGGCGTCGTCGAGAGTGGTAAAGGGGCCTACGAGATGAGCGGCTACGGCCCAGAGGACGTCGACGTGGCCGAACTACACGACATGTTCACGATTCTCGAATTCCTGCAGATGGAGGGGCTCGGCTTTGCCAGCCACGGCGAGGCCTGGAAGCGCGTCGAGGCTGGCGACACCGAGCGGTCGGGGTCGTTGCCGATCAACACGTCGGGCGGTCTCAAATCCAAAGGACACCCACTGGGGGCGAGCGGCGTCGCTCAGGGTGTCGAAATCTACGAACAGGTCGTCGGTGAGGCAGGCCCGCGGCAGGTCGATGCTGACGTCGGTCTCTGTTGTAACGTCGGTGGATTCGGCAACTGTGTGATCACGACGATTATGGAGGCAGGACAATGACGATGGAGGCGTTCGTTTACGCTGATGGCTCGGTCGGATTCCCCGGTCATCACCTCGGACTCGATGGCGAAGAACCGGTCGATACGATCGATCTGAGCGAGTACACGGCAACAGTCGTCACCTGGACGACGAGCACGGCGACACCACCCGGTGTTAGACAGCCCAACCATCTTGCTATCGTCGAATTCGACCTCGAGGATCACGAAGTCGACACGCCCGTCCGGGCGCTCGGACAACTGACGACCGGCGATGTCGAAAGCGGCGATACCGTTCGGCCGGTCTACGTCGACGAACTGCGGGACCCGACAGTTGGGATCAAAGCGGGCAGTGAACAGGAGTGGGACGGCTATCGGTTCGAACCGATTTCGGAGTGAATCGGTTCTCCATCGAGAGAACCGACGTTATGACCGCTCGAAAAGGTTTCCGGTAACGTCTCTGGGTGAGTTACAGTGAACCGTGTCGACGATGGGAGGCTGGCACAGGCAGCTGGAAAATTCACTACCCGTCGTCATTCGAGCGGTGATCGTCGGTGTCGTCACGTTCGCCATTTTGCCCGTTGTCACCCTTCCCCGAGTCGGTGTCGTCACGTTCGCCATTTTGCCCGTTGTCACCCTTCCCCGAATCGGTATCGTCGTTCCCCTCGTTGGCAGCCCTCGAGTCGGTATCGTCGTTCCCCTCGTTGGCAGCCCTCGAGTCGGTATCGTCGTTCCCCTCGTTGGCGGCCCTCGAGTCGGTATCGTCGCCTTGTGTGTCATCGTTCTCCGACGGCTCCTCGTCCGCTGGTGCGTATTGTTCTTTCAGGGTCTCGAGTTCGGCGTCGACATCGACGTCGACGGGAGAATCTTTCGACTCCGTCGCCCGCCCGCTCTCGTCTCGAGCCCCCGAGTCATCGTTCTCGGAGTGGATATCGATCCGGTAGGTTTCGGCGGCCGATTCGTCCGCTCTCAGTGAGTCCGACTGACGCTCGAGTCGTCTGTCGACTTCTCGACGGAGTCGTCTCGCATCTTCGAGCAGGTCTCGCGTCCGCTCGTCGGCTTCGAGTGAACCTCCCGAGACGGCTTCCTGTAACTCCTCGAGCGCGGAATCGAGATGTGCGAGTGTCGTCTCACGAAAGGCACTCGAGTGCTTCCTCGTTCGACTGGCAACGGCGTCGGCGTCGTCTCGCAATTCCTTGCTCCGACGGGTGGCCTTCAGTGTGCGCTGGAGCGCTTCGAGAGCTTTGATATTGAGTTTGAGGATACCGATTGTCGCCGGAATCGCGACTTCATCGCCGAAGGTGGCCAGTTCCTCGGGGGTTGGTGGTCGAAATCGTGGACGGGGACGTGTTCGTCCTCGCTCGAGGTCGACCCGAAGTTCGTCCAGGGTCGCTGTTAGCTCCCTGATGGCTGTTGTGAGTTCGTCGGTCCGGTCGTCCATACGATGAATTTGTCGTACAGACTGAAAAAATAGCCGATCAACCCTCCTGTCTCGAAACCGACCTGGTGCGGATGAGGTATATATTTCCACTACTCGGCGAAATAGATGATAGTAGCCGCAATATTTATTGCACTCCTAGATAATTTTCACAAAGGATGGAGGCAAGGCCACGGGGTGAGAACGGGGCAGTGTTTGCCCAGGCGCTCGAGTCACTCAAGCAGGAAGGCGCAAACATTCTGCTCGTCGGACCGGGTGCAAAAGCTGCCCACGAACGTGTCTGCTGTCGGCTCCTCGGTGAGTTGTCCGACCAGCCACGATATCGGCTGATCGTGACGGCCAGTGAAACGACCTACCGTGGCCACAGTTGCACCGCTGCAGAGACCGGGCCAGAGACACACGTTCTCGAAATCGCTCCACCGGCCGATGGGGAATCGTCTGCATCAACCGACAGTACAGATCCTACGGCGGAGAATCGATGTGAAACGGCGGCAGAAGAGATGCATCTCACCCATGCACCTGACGTTTCGTTGTCGGCTCTCGGATCCGCAGTGTTCGATGCCGTGTCGGAGATCGACGCCGGGTGTGGCGGACTCGAAGCGGCGGAACTTCGCGTCTGTGTCGACTCTCTCGTCCCGTTTTTGAACGAGTATCAGACAGAAGCTGTCTTTCGGCTTTTACACATGACGACTGCGAGTGTCAAACAGGTTTCCGGAATCGGACACTTCCACCTCCCGCTGGATGTTGACCACGATGCGGTCAACCTTCTCGAACCGCTGTTCGACGCGACTGTCGAAGTTCGAATCCGCGATGGAGGCTACGAACAACGATGGTGCCTTCGAGACAGCAACGGTCCAAGCGAGTGGCTCGAAATATAGGAGTCACTGTCCGCCAATACCGGGAGTCATCACGTGACAGAGAGGCGATCACGTGATCGGTCTGGAAGTACCTTTTTGCGAGACGGGCCGGCGGTGTGAGCCCCGGAGACTCACCCCGAGACTCGAGATTCGATACTGACCGAACTACTAAATAGCGACCGAGCGATGACAAATCTAGTTACCTTATGGTCGAAGTGGACATTCAATTTCTCGCTGGCGTCGCAGTGACGGTGTTCCTGGCGCTCCTGTTTTTTGCAGTGGTTGTTCTCTGGGACATCTCACTGGCACTTCGGAGCGTTGGGGACAAAATAGATAAACTCGAGGACAATATCGACGACGATCTGAAAGATATCGGATACGGGATCAATACGCTCTCGAACGCCCCCGGCGGTGGGACACAACTGCATCTGAACAGTAACGGAACCATCAGTTCCGGTCCCCAGCCATCGGCGGAGGAGCCACGTCCCGACACCCGTCCTGAACAGACCCACTCGGCACAGTCGGCTCACGGAGCCACTCGAGACCCTGCGGAGTCGCCTCGAGGAGAGATGGACGCTCAGTCCCGGCGTCCACAGACCCCGGATGAGGACGTGGCCACAGCAGGTGACCATTCCGGGGACGACTCACTCGGGAGGGAGGATGCTAATTCGCTGGATGAATTAGACGAATCAGTCGATGACTCGGCTGAGAAGGGCAACGATGAAGAACCGGAAACGGAGGATGAAACAGCAACAGAAGATGTGGACCCGTCGGCTGGGGCGGTGTCCACGGACCGTGAATCGGCTTCAGTCGACCACCCGAACGCGGCTCGGAACCGTGGGCGATTTATCACCTCGCCGGACCGGACACCATGGTACCGGACGCCAATCGACCGTGAAGCTATCGCCAAAGGGTATTCGAGGCCGATTGCCGGGGCGCTCGAGTCGCCTGCGGTCATCGATGATGACGAGGACGACGAGCAGTACGAATCTACGGATGGGACCGCGGATGGAGACGAAGCTTCTCCAGAAGGTACTGGCGATGACGAAGTGGACGCGGATGCCGACACCGAAGACAACGACGACGTAACCGAGGAAGACAACGACGACGAAACCGGGGCTTCGACCGTCTATGCTGCCCCACCAGCCCATAGCTCCGATCACCCCGAAGCGATTTCACCGGAAGCCGACGCCCCGGTGGACGATCAGGATACTGCAGCGGAGGGTCCACCGACAGCGCTCGATGACGCGGTCGAAGGTATCGCTGCTTCCTCCGGTGCAACGGAATTCAGCGAGGACGAACGCGAGAGTGTCGAGAAGGCTACGGAGCCGGGCGGCGAAACGCTGGATGCTACGAAACCAGAAGCCGAAACGTCGGATCCAACGACGGAATCTGGCGCAGAAAGGTCTGATACAGCCGGTGAATCGGCGTCGGATACGTCTCGAGAGATCACCTTCGATGAAAACGAACTCGAGGCCGAACCGGGCGAGGAGTCTGATTCGGTCCCGCTCGAGGAATCGGGTGAACCGACGGATGGCTCGGCTGCGGAGGCGAGTAGTGCGGTATCGGACGCTAATACTGTCGACGAAACCGACGCTGAACCGGCAGTTGACGGCGATAGTGGATACACAGCGGATGGCGAAAGCGATGAATCGGTCGCCGGTGGCGACGAAGACAGCACAGAAAGCGGCGAAGACGAACCAGCTGTCGATTCCACAGAGCCAACTCCGATCCCGCTCGACGAAGCGCTCGAGGCACTGACTGAAGGAGGGCCGGAGCTCACGTTCTCGAGTCACGGCTTCGACGTCAGTTCGGTCGAAGACGACGATGGCGTCGTATTGACCTTCGAATTCGATCCGGAAACGGTAGAGATTCAGGGGTCGACGAAACGGTTGCTGACCTATCAACTTCAGAGCTTTGCCGATCAGGCGTCGACCCCGGAAGGTGAGATCACCATCGGCGATCAGCGAATCGTTATCGAGATTCCAAACGCCGACGGACACGCGATCGAACAGTGGGGCGATGCTGCTGTCACCAGTATCGACCGGACGTTGTATCTCTCCGATTCCGAGTGATTAGTCTCGAGCGTTTGAACGGCGTTTGACGTCTCTCATTGGTATCGAGTGCTGGCTGTTGCGGTGCTCCAAGAACGTCATCGGTTTCGAGACCTTGCTAGTAAAGATCAGTAGTCAGCGATCGCTTCGGTATCGCTTCCGTGTTCTCGAATCCGCGCGCCACTCGAGGCCGGTTGTGTCACCAGCACCCGGCCATCGATATCGGTATGCTCGAGCGCGTGGGTTGCGGCCTCGGTGGCCTCGTCGACGTGGCTTTCGTCGGTAATGCCGTAGACGGCGGGACCCCACGACGACTGTCCAACCCCGGTGATAACGGGGGATGTGGAGAGGGCATCGACGAGTTCGCCGGCCGGTGGCCGAAAGACGCCACCCTGCACGTCGGCGTACCAGGCACCGTTTTTTTGTCCGATGGCCGTGATCGCCTCGCCGAACGCCTCGAGTCGGCCGTCGGCCGCAGCGGGAAGCAGTTTCTGCGTGAGCAGGGGTGCGATGTCGTCGGCGATGAGCGGATCGGCGTGTTCCACGACAGTTCGGAGGCTGGCGTCCTCGTCAGTGCCGCTACGGCCAGGGTCCGCTTCAGGGACGACGACCAGAAATCGCCAGTTCGATGGGAGCGTATGGCGGGAGATAACCGAGGGGACGGTCCAGCTGCCATCGCGCGGTTGCTCCGTCGTAAACCGGCCAGTCGGATGGCCAGCGTCGACGACGAACCCGCCGCGGTCGAACGTCGCGACGCCGACACCGCTCCGTCCTGCACGTCCAAGCAGTGGCGCTCGCTCACGGACGTGTGCCTCGCAGTCGTACGCTCGTGCACTTGCGGCGAGGATTGCGAGGGCGAGCTGAGTGCCGCTGCCGAGCCCGACGTGTCTGGGTAATCGTTCTTCGACGGTGAGATCGATGCCGGGGAGGGACAAGAGGGAGACAGCCTGCGTGGCGTACTGGTGAGCCAGTGAGTCATTGACGGCTACCGTTTCGGCCGGTTCGGCGGTCACCGTCACGCGTGGCTCCTTGAGGCCGACACCGATGCCGCCATACAGACGGTCACGGGCGAGCGAGAGGTTCTGGAAACCGAAATGGAGTCGGGCACCAGCGCTGACGGTCACACTCGTCATTGGCGGGTGTACGTGATGGGTAAAAAAGGGGGTTACGGCGGTGGCAAGGCTGGCTGTCGACTCGAGCAATCCAAACGATTTATACCTGTTCGTGTGACGGTTCTCTCGGATGACACCACAAACGAACTGGTGGAACCGGGCGCTGGCTGTCTCTGACTCGAGCGGTGAGAAGGGGTGACCGATGTCTCGGTTATCATTCCGGCGAAAGGAGAGGGGTGTCGACTCGAGCACACGCTCGATTCGATCGACGAACAGCAGTTTGTGGGGACAGTAGAGGTGATCGTCGTCGCCTGCGGTGACGCGACCATCGAGGTCGCGAAGCGACACGCAGTCGTCGATTGCGCTCTCGAAGAGACCGAACCCGCGTCGACGGGCACCGCTACGGACGCCACGGAACGCGGACCCGGGCAGGCGAGAAATCGTGGTGTGCGGACGGCAACCGGCAATATTCTACTGTTCACCGACGCCGACACCGTGGTTCCACCGACGTGGATACAGGATCATTATCGACACTATCTCACGCCGTCCGTCGTCGGGGTTGGCGGCCCGCTCGAGCCCCTCGGGTGCCAACTTCGTCATCGGCTGTGTTTCCGCGTCCTCTCTGATTGGTGGTATCGAGTGAGCTGGCCAGTGGGGTTCGTCCAACAGCCAGGGCCGAACTGTAGCGTTCGTCGGTCGGCGTTCGAGAAGGTGGATGGATTCGACGAGTCACTGCCCTTCCTCGAGGATACGGACCTCTCGTTGCGGCTTCGGTCTGCCGGTGTGTTGGTGTACGACCGGACCTGTCCCGTCAGGACCGCCACGAGACGCCAACGGCGGGTTGGCTACCTGGGGCTGTTTATTACCTACTTCTTCGGCTATCTCGCCTATTTTTGCCCCGGCCTCTCACCGGCCGACTCGTACTTTTGAGGGGGCGAATCGCTCGTCTCTCGAGAGGTGGCAAAACGACGTGAGGTGGCAAAACGACGCGGTTTATATCCGGCGACCGAAAAGCGTTGATACCGAGCATGATCGAACTCGAGGGCACCGAAACCTGCGCACGCGTCATGGGAGTCGACGGCGACAGCAACCTGATCGACGATGCCTGTCTCGCACAGATTCGAACGATGATCGATCACGAGGCCTTCGACGGGCCCGTGCGCATCATGCCCGACGCCCACTGGGGAAAAGGAAGCGTCGTCGGCTTTACCATGCCACTGGGCGAGTACGTCGTCCCGAACGTCGTCGGCGTCGACATCGGCTGCGGGATGACGGCTGGACTCCTTGGCGACGACCTTCCACTCGAGGGAGAGGGGCTCGATCAGGCTATCCGGGAACGAATCCCGATGGGGTTTGGCCCCGACGGACTCGAGGCCCCGGAACGAGAGTACTACCACGTTGGTGACTCGTTTCCGTGGAAACGGGCGAACCTGCGGCTCGAATCGTTCCTCGAGGTCGCTCACGGGGACTATCGCGAGACGCTCGCGTCCTTTCTCGAGGCGGGCGGCTACGACCTCGACTACTTCAAAACGCTCTGTGCCGAGCGGGCAGGCACACAGAGTTCGTACTTTTCGGTTCGAACTGCCATCGAAAGCGTGGGGACGCTGGGTTCTGGCAACCACTTTCTCGAGATTGGGCAGAGTGAGACGACCGGTGCGTACTGGGTGGTTGTCCACTCTGGCAGTCGGGGGCTAGGCGCGAATACGGCCGAGTACTGGCAGGCTGAAGCGGCCCGTCTCCACGATGACAGGGTCGACGATGCCAGGGCAATACTCGAGGCGTATCCAACGCGTTATCTCGAGTTCGATCCGAAAGAGACCAGCGACAGCGACGTTCTCGAGTGGTTACAGGGCGGTATGGGAGAAGATTTCGTCGACTACGAGGCGCTCAAAGCCGACTTCCTCGAGGACGACCCGTCCCGAATCGAAACGGTCAGCACGGCGTTGAAAGCTGCCGTTCCGAACCCGGAGGAAGCCACGGGGGACGACCTCGCGTATCTCGAGGGCCGACACGCCGCCCGGTATCTCATCGACATGGTCTTTTGTCAGCACTACGCTGCTGAAAACCGTCGTGTGATGATCGAAACGGTCGCCGATGTCCTCGACACGTCGCTCGACGACCGTATCGAATCGACACACAACTACATCGACTTCAGGGACGGCATCATTCGGAAGGGCGCAACGCGTGCATACGAAGGGGAGCGCGTCCTCGTCCCGTTCAATATGGCCGACGGCACGCTCATCTGTGAAGGTCGGTCAAATCCTGCCTGGAACTACTCCGTGTGTCACGGCGCGGGTCGGGTCATGAGTCGGACACAGGCCCACGAGGAGTTCGATGCCGAGGCGATCGCGGCCGAACTCGAGGCAAACGGGGTACACTCGAGCGTTCTCCCGGTCGACGAAGCACCAGGAGCGTACAAAAACAGTGACGTGATCGAGACTGCGATAGGTGAGACCGCAACCGTGGTAGACCGACTCGAGGTCGTCCACAACGTGAAAGCAGACTCCTGATCGCAGCCTCGTCCCGTCCCGTGAGCTTGCCGTTGTTGTCGACGACAGACGAGTTGCTGAGCGATACCGCTCTATAGGCGGTGCAATCACCGCTGACTCAGTTCCGGTGTCGAACTGCCAGCGAAAACAGCGTGGGTCGCCGACGGCCTGAACTACCAACCGCCGGCGTATTCGAGATTATTCGACGAGAACGGCGTTGACCTGGCCAGTCTGACCCGGTCGCGAGGTCACGCGCGCAGTGCCTTCGCTGGTGTCGATGAGGGCACCCTTGGTGATGATGTTACGTCGGACGTAGTTGGGGTTGGCGTCGTTTTCGACGACGTCGTTGATGTCTGCGGTAACCGTGTCCTCGCCCGTGTTCACGTTGGCCACGTTCGTCGCCAGCGCACGAGTTTTCTCGCCGTTCCCTCGAACGTCGACGGCGCGGAAGCGAGGTTCGCCGACCTGCGTCTCGGTCGGATGTCGGCCCAGTTGGTGTTTGCGTCGGTTCTTGAAGGGTTTCAGTCGGCCGCCAGTACGTTTGCGGGTAGAGCGTCCCTGGTCTTGCATACCCACACGAAGTCGTGGCGTATACTTGAATGCACCTTTTCGGCGCGAGGATGCGGTTCGTGTCCGCCGTCCTCTCGAGGGGTGCGTCGTCGGTCGGTGTCTCTATAGTAGCCAGTGAAAGTCATTGCCCACCCTATCGCAAGCGGGCGTCGCGTTAGATGTGTACATCGTTTCACTGGCTACTATATTCAATCTCTTCGACTCGAACCAACAAAACAGCACTCGGAAGATTTCTTAACGGCTATCAGGACGTAAACGCGCTCAAAATACGGTTAGTGCTTATCTATTGGGTCACTTCTCAATTTTAGTGTTGTTTGCTACCTATTCTCACGCTTCTCTACTTTGTTCAAGTAGATGAAATCTATGGTACGAATCACAGAAAATATCTATCGTGGGTAATAGTGGGCAACACTTATTCAGCAATAGGTCCAAGTCGGTAACATGACGAAAGTAGATGCTCGGGACCTCCGAACGAACGAGACCGATGACCGAGGTCGAATCTATCTCGGAACGGAATATGCGAACAAACGTGTGACCGTCGCCGTCGTCGAGGTGGAATCTGACCATCCCGACGAAGATGAACTGGCTGCTGCGTACCGCGAGGCATCTGAGAGTGCGGAAGAGCTTGCAGAAGAGTGGGACGAAGCATCGGACGAGGCGTGGGGCGGGCTGGATAAATGAGCGAGGACGTGGAAATTCGTCGCGGCGACGTTGTTATCGTACGGCTTGATCCTGCGGAAGGGCACGAAATGAAGAAAACTCGCCCTGCGGTAGTCGTCCAGAACGACGTTGGGAACAAAAATGCCAGTACAACTATTGTCGCACCTGCGACGGGAACGTATCGAGGCTATCCGTTCGAGGTCCTCGTTGAAGCGGCGGAGTCACCGTTCGAGAAAGATTCCTCGGTCCGTCTCGACCAGATACGTGTCGTCTCCATCGAAAAACGGATTCACTCGGTGCTTGGAAGCCTCGACGGGAAGACGATGGAGGCGGTGGACGGGGCGTTGAAACTAAGTCTCGGACTGGACTGACGTATCTGCTGTGATCAGTTTAGAGCGTGCGTGTACTGGTTGGCACTCCTTGGTTTACAGAATGATTATAATTCAGTCTACCTAATCAAACAGTATGTCCGCGCTTCGGTCCGCCCTTTTTGATTGGAACCCGAATCGAGTGGCAAGAGTTGCTGTGAGCGGTATTGCAGTCTTCCTCGCAATTCGACTCACGGATGGGTTACTGGTTGGACTCGGAGTAGCAGTCGCACTGGCTATGGTACTTGATGTTCCGTGGTGGCTGTACGACCAATACGCTCACTCAGACAAGTGATGTATTTGCACGTGTAGTGTCCGCTGGTTCTGGTGATCGGTCTACTGCTCAAACCATTCAACACGAACCAACTGAACAGCAACCGGAAGATTTCCAATCGCTTATTGGGCGTTACACGCGCTTAGAAACTCGATTAGTGCTATCTACTATCCCTTTGTTCGACCTTGTTCAATTCAATTAGCAACCTGAAAATCGCCTTCACGAGGTTGTCATCGACGTCGAACCGATTGGCGTTCTCACCTGCCCGCTCCATCACTCGAGCCTCCTGACTCTCGTCAGTCGTCGGCAGTCCTTTCGCGTCTTTCACCTGCGCGATGGAGTCGGCCACGTACGTTCGACGGGCGATGAGTTCGACGATATCGCGGTCTATTTCCTGAATCTCCTCGCGTAATTCCTCGAGGTCCATGTCTTCGGGTGATCGGCTTTCGGTGGCTGTTCCGTCTGTCGTGGTGTCTGTCTCGTTCGTCATCGTATCTGGGTTCCGTCATTTCGCGTTTCGACCAGGCGGGTTGTCCCGGGTCGCTCTGCCCATCGGTTACAGACTGACTCGAGGGCGGATCGATCACCGACTGCAACGTAACTCGGCCCGGTCCCGGAGAGTGAGACGCCTGCAGCGTCGGGGAGGGCCTCGAGCATCGGTGCTGGTGAGTGCTCGAGTGCGCCACAGAAAGCAAAACCGTTGACCGTCATGGCTTCGGTGTATCGGCCGTCGAGCGCGAGTTCGGCGACCAACTCGGCCGTCGAAGCGATGCGGGTACAGGCATCGACATCGGCATCAGCGCTGAACGCCTGCTCGGGTGGGGTATAGATCGCTGCGTACCAGTCGACTCGGCCGTGTTGGAGAAGTCGGTCTTCCGTGTTGTCCGTCACAGTGACGCCGCCAAGCATGCTCGCACTGGCGTCGTCAAGCGCCCCGGTGATGGTGACGCCCGCGTCCCTGGCTGCCTCGACACCGACCAGGCAGGCCTCGAGGCGGTCGACTTCGTCGCCGAGGTCGAGTGCATCGAGGGTCGCGAGTACGGTCGCGTTGGCGGCGGCACTCGAGCTTTTCAGGCCCGAGGCCATTGGAACCTCGCTGTCGGTCGTGACCTGTGCGCCGAGGGGTGTTGCATCGGGGTCGGCCGCCGGCCCGTAGCGTTCGAGGGTGAACTCCACACACCGTTCGATCAGACCCGTGTCGGCATCGGGCGCATCCGTGATGGTCGCGTTCACGATAGGGTCGTCACTGAGCGTTACCGTCGCGGTGGTCTCGAGATCGAGTGCGAACGCCGATCCGGTTCCTGTTGCGAGGGCGTTGAGTACGGTGCCTGCTGCTGGTGCGACCGCCCGACCGTCCATACATAGGCTCTCTCCCAGCGCCTATTTACGACTGATGGTCGGTGCGTATCTGGCCGCATCAGGGTTGTGTCGGGTAGCCGTCTTGTTTCCGTCAGCTTCAAGCAGCGCTCACCCAATAGGGCGACCTTTCGTGGTGTTTTTCCCCGCCCGCCTCGAGTGTACACGTATGAGTACGCGTTCCAACGTGGCCCCGAGCACGCTGCCCGTCGACCTCGTCGATGGTGGCGTCGTCGTGGAGTACCTCGACGGTCGAGAGACGTTTTATAATGGGGTGCCGGAACCGGTCGAATCGTCGGTGAAATCTCCGCCTGGAAAAGAAGTGCACGTACTGGTCACCGGCCCGGACGGTGTCGAGGGAATCATGACCTATATCAACGACCGGAACACCCACGAGGACATTCTCGAGGCTACGGGGGTCGGTCGCGTGATGCTCGAGTCGACCGACGAGGAGGAACTGTTTCCGGGAGTCACCGTCGAGACCGAGGGATACTCCGTTCGGGTGACGGCCGACCACTCGCTAATCGACGGTCGCGTTTTCGTCTTCGCCGAAGACGAAATGAGCGAACACTCGTACGAACTCGTCGACTCGGTATAGACGGCGCTTGATCGGCCGCTGTGGGTCTCCCTCTGGGGTCACCTTTCAATGCTCGGTCACTGAATGTACGAGGGGCCGTCGTCATCGTCGTCACAGTTCCGTTCGTGTGCCTTCGCATCCTTCTCGAGGTCGAACAACAACCCACATTCTTCACACTCGTACCAGGTTTCACCATCACGCTGGGTGGTCGAGACCATGATGGGGTGTGACACACGTGACGCTAAAGGCGTTTCTCCGAGTTGGTTTCATTCCAGTACTTATCATCCTCAACAAGTATCGCCAAAGGAGCGCTCAACCGCAACGATATAGTTGCCAGTGAAACGGTTGACACACCAGCCACGTCACCGCCTTTTGATATGGTGTGCAATGATTTTTACCTGCTCGTATCGGTTATGGGTCCTCTCGAGCCGGTGGTTCGATGGACACAAACTCGAGGTCGTGTTCCTCCAGGAGGCCGGTAGCTCGGTCGGTTACCGATGGAGCGACGAGGATGCCCCGAATCTCGGCGTCGGTATGAAGTTCTCTAGACAGGGCATCCACGTACCGCCGAAGTTGGCTCACTGCATCGGGGCCGACGCGTCGTCGTTTGAGTTCGACGACGACCGTTCGACCCTCTCTATCGGTGCCGTAGATATCGACGGCACCGGCGGCGGTATCTCGTTCGGTCGCCAGTGGTGTAAATCCCGACTCGAGAAGCGATGGGTTCTCGAGCAGGTGGTCGCTTAGATCGGCTTCCGTTCCGACGACAGTAACTTCATCCGGATCGTCTGTCACTCGAAAGCTGCCGACGTGCTCGAGTGACTCGAACCTGATTGTCAACCGTTCTGTGGGCGTGTCGCGCTCACTGGTGACGACGAGCACTCCCTCGACCATCGCGACGGAATGTGTACACCCCGGCGGTTGCCAGTTGACCGGTTGTTGTCCGGTTGCGGTGTGGACCAACGCAGTTCCATCGGGTTTGAGCAGAACGTATCGATTCCCTGATCCGAGGGTGCTGGACGCTCGTCCGTCGTACTCGACGCGACAGCACCCGAACAGTGTCACGAGCTCTCCGGCGCGAATCCCTTCGGTGACGACGGTGGCTGCCGTCTGTAGTTCGGGTGACTCGAGAGAGCGCACAGTTGAACGTAGGAGGCGGCGAATAAAAACGGCCCGTCCTCGAGTTGGGGTGCCATGGATGGTGTCCCTTTCACCGCCCACGAGCACATCCCACGACTTTTCCCTCTCGAGTCCTCGGCTTTTAAATATATGAATCCACAGTCCAACCGCCGCGGTTTTTTGTCGGGTGTCGGTATCGCCGGGATGTCGGCTCTTGCCGGTTGTACGGAACTCCGCTCGAGCCAATCGGAAGAACCCGCGGAATCAGGTGTCATGGCCTTCGTCGAACCCGACGAAGAAGCACAACAGGAGGTTGCTGAACTCCAGGAGGAACTGATCGCAAAAGTTCAGGACGATGAGCTCTCCGAACAGGAAGCGATGGCCGAGTTGCAGTCCTTGCAGGCAGAACTGACGGCTGGGGCCGTCGAGTCCGTCGAATCATACGCTGAGGACGTGGACATCACGGTCGAAGACACCGTCCCAGAGGTCGGCGCGCTCTTACTCGAGGGGAGCGACGGTGCCCTCATCGAAGCGCTCTCGAACGAGGCCGTCGACGGATTGCTTCCCGGCAGTCGGTTTGCAGAACTGCAGGCACAGCAAGATGCCGCGGGAGGCGAGCCGGCACCGGATTCCGAACCCTAACTATATTTTCCATAGCGTTGTACTATCAGCGTTGCTGATGGACGAATCCTGTCGATACTATTCTCGCCGTGGCTCCAGACTGAACGGACTCTCCCGTTCGGTCCAGTCCCACCCCGGAATCCGTTCCTGAAAACCGGCCGCGAGTGCCGCCTCGAGGTCGTCGACACCGGCATTTTCGTCTTCCGGACCGTGGACGTGGACGTCCGCGTAGTGGAACGTCGCCTCGCCGAGTGTTCGGAGCGGTTGTGTCCCGGCAATCGTCGCTGCCAGCTCGCGGCCGAGAATTTCGTCGACGATGAAGCCGGGGTAATCGCCTTCGACGTCGAGGTTCCGGAGAATTGCGACCATGGCAGCGACGTTGACAGCGAGGTCCCCATCCGCGAAGACCGTGTTCACTTCATCACGGTAATCCCTCTCGGTGACTGGGTCGACGTCAGCCGAAAAAATATCGCCCAGTTCGGTCCGGACGTCGTTGATCAACGGAACGATGCGGTCCCCTCGTGTGAGCATCCAGTCGCGTTCTTCGGCGACTCGGTCTCGAGTGAGTGTTACCGACTCTCGAGTGGGTCGATCCATGGTCGAAGTTTGCCGTGGTTTACCCTGAATATTCCGACCGAACGCGCTCTGAGCACTCCATTGGAAGGGCCGTATTGGGAAGGTTTTTATATCACGCACGGAATAGGCTCGGGTAAGCGGGTTCTCCCTGGGATCTTCCCGTCTGAATCAGGTAACTGGACACGTGCCCGTCATCGTACGGTTCGGCTCACGACGCTTCGAGTTCGCGAGCCTGTGACCGTACCCTCGTTGTATCACCGATGGTACCGCGGGGACTGGCACGACGACACCGGGCAGGACTCGAGCGAGCGACGACCCGCATAGGGCAGGTTCCCCGTGGCGACACCGTTTGTCGACACCGAGGGTTCCGGGCCACCTCTGGCGACTATGAGTACTGTAGAGCAGCAACTCGACGATTTGAAAGCACAGATCACGAGCGAGTTACCGAACGACGTGTCGGTCTCCTCGGTGAAATACGAAGGTCCTGAACTGGTCCTCTATACGCGTGACCCGAAGAAGTTCGCGCGACAGGGTGACCTGGTCAGGAAATTGGCCAGCAAACTTCGGAAACGGATTACCGTTCGGCCGGACCCGGACGTTCTCTCTCCCCCGGAGAAGGCACGAGCCGAAATCGAGAGCGTCGTTCCGGAAGAAGCCGGCATTACGGACCTCGATTTCCACGCCGACACAGGCGAAGTCGTAATCGAGGCCCAGAAACCGGGGATGGTCATCGGCCGTCACGGGTCGACGCTTCGCGAGATTACGAAAAACGTCGGCTGGACTCCCGAAGTCGTCCGCACACCACCGATCGAGTCCTCGACGGTTTCGAACGTGCGAAACTTCCTGAAACAGGAGCGTGACGACCGACGGAACATCTTAGAACGCGTTGGCCGGCAGATCCATCGCGAAGAGATGTCCGACGACCAGTGGGTTCGGATCACGACGCTTGGCTGTTGTCGTGAAGTCGGACGTGCTGCATTTATCCTCTCGACGCCGGAAACGCGAATTCTGATCGACTGTGGCGACAAACCGGGTGCCGAAGGCGAAGTCCCGTACCTCCAGGTGCCAGAAGCGTTGGGTGCTGGGGCACAGACGATAGACGCCGTCGTACTCACCCACGCTCACCTCGACCACTCGGCGTTTATCCCGCTGCTGTTCAAATACGGCTATGACGGTCCGATCTACTGCACGGAGCCGACCCGTGATCTGATGGGGCTGTTGACGCTCGACTATCTCGACGTGGCAGCCAAAGAAGGACGAACGCCGCCATACGAGAGTGAGATGGTCCGGGAAGCGATCAAACACTGCATTCCACTCGAGTACGGTGACGTCACGGATATCGCTCCTGACGTCAAACTCACCTTCCACAACGCTGGTCACATTCTCGGCTCTGCGGTGAGTCACTTCCACATCGGTGACGGGCTGTACAACGTCGCCTTCTCCGGTGACATTCACTACGACGACACACGCCTGTTCAACGGCGCAACCAACGACTTCCCCCGTGTTGAGACGCTGGTGCTCGAGTCGACGTACGGTGGTCGAAACGATTATCAGATCGATCAGGCCGATTCGGAGGAGAAACTTATGGAAGTCATCAAAGAAACCGCCGAGCGTGGCGGCAAAGTGGTGATTCCGGCGTTCGCCGTCGGCCGCTCACAGGAAATAATGCTCGTCATCGAAGAAGCGATGCGGAACGGCGAGATTCCGGAAATGCCAGTTCACCTGGACGGCATGATCTGGGAGGCGACGGCGATTCATACGACGTACCCGGAATATCTTCGAGACGACCTGCGCGACCGGATTTTCCACGAAGATGAAAACCCGTTCCTCGCCGATGAGTTCAATCACATCGATGGCGGCGAAGAAGAACGGCAGGACGTTGCCGACGGTGGTCCATGCATCATCCTGTCCACCTCGGGGATGGTCACTGGAGGACCGATCATGTCCTGGCTGAGCCACATCGGCCCGGACCCGGATTCGACGCTCGTGTTCGTCGGGTATCAGGCACAGGGAACGCTCGGCCGACGCATCCAGAACGGCTGGGACGAGATCCCGACCAGCGAAGTCGGGAACATGGGTTCGAACGGTAACGGCGGACGAGGAACGCTCTCGCTCAACATGGACGTCGAAACCGTCGACGGATTCTCCGGACACGCAGACCGCGCGGGCCTGATGAACTTCGTGAAGACGATGAACCCGCGGCCGGAGAAAGTGCTCTGTGTCCACGGCGACGAACGCTCCACGCAGGATCTGTCTTCGGCGCTGTATCACGACTTCAACATGCGGACGTTCGCGCCGAAGAACCTCGAGACCTTCCGATTCCTGTAACTCGGACACTCGTGGCCGACATGTGGCCAGTCAGTAGGTGGTCACTTCTCGTTTCGATGGCACTCCCGCGAGCGGTGGCTCACTCGAGGCCGAGGCCCTCGGTCGACGCCACCCGTAGCTGTCACCGCCACCCATCCCTGTCACCCCCACAAAACATATACTTGATACGAAAAAATGCCAGGTATGGATCGCCGAGCGTTCCTGACGACCACGACAGCGACACTCGGCGTGGGCGTTGCCGGCTGTCTCGGTACGCTCGAGGAATCGTCGGCCGATGTACCTTCAGAGATACGCTCGGCCGATATCGAAAAGAACGCCGACACAGATGGCGACTATCCCGGTGGTACTGACCCACCTCGGATCGTTTTCGCTGATGACGATTCGACCGTTCATGTCGAGGGGCGTATCATTTACGGCTCCTCGACGTGTGGCGCTTACGAGCTCCGTCGAACCGAGTACAACGAGGAAGATGGCTCACTCGAGGTACTCGTCGCAGCGTACAACGATGCCGAACCGGGCGAAGACTGTACGGCCGACGAAGACAGTAGCGCCTATCGGGTCGACATCGAGTTCGATACCGGGATTCCGGCACAGGTGACGGCCCTCGAACAAAACACGTTCGAGGTCTACGAGACGACGAAACCGTGACCGTGCGGAGGAGATTTCTTCACTGTCGCCAGCACTCGAGATCCAGAACTTCACTCGAGTGAGTGACTCTATCAGTGATTGTGTGTCACGAGTGAGAACGATTTACTCGACTGCTTGTCTCCGGGTTGCACGCATCGCTCTCGAGCAGGTGTGCAACATTCGAGGGAGTTGCTCACCACGCCACCACGCGTTGTCGTGTGAACCGATCCCATCGGATTGGCTCACTCGGTTTGTCTCGACGGGCCACTCATAATGATGGCTGTGACTGATTGCCGACGCAACCGCAGGACGTTCCGTGGTTGCGACGGTAAAGACTCACAGCCATCGTTATCAGTGATTTCTCAAACCCGAACAGATGCGTGAAACCGATTACGGCCGTGCGGTTTCACGAATTCGGTCGACGTTTGAGAGGGTAGTTCAGGCGATCTGTTCGGCGTACTCGTCCGCTGAGAGCAAATCGGTACCCTCTTCGGTCGCCTCTATCTCGAGCATCCAGCCGTCGCCGAGGGGGTCTTCGTTGACGAGTTCTGGCGCGTCGAAGAGGTCCTCGTTGACCGCGCTGACTGTGCCGCTCACCGGGGCATACAGGTCCGAAACCGCTTTAATCGACTCGACGACGCCGAACGCGTCGCCCGCGGTCACCTCGTCGCCGACGTCGGGGAGTTCGACGAAGACGACGTCACCGAGTTCGTCCTGTGCGAAATCACTGATGCCGACGCGGACGATGCCGTCTGTTTCGAGTGCCCACTCGTGCGATTCGAGGTACCGTCGATCGTCTGGTGTATCGAAGCTCATTATACTGTCTCGACGAAGGGAAGCGTTTCAATCTTTGCCTTTTTGTCTCGCCCGCGAACGTCGACGCGGACGACGGTCCCACTGTCGGCGTACTGCGTTGGAACGTAACCGAGCCCGATTGCCTGCTCGAGGGTTGGACTCATGGTCCCACTCGTGACGGTGCCAATGACGTCGCCGTCGGCCGTCGTGATGTCGTAGCCGTGTCTGGCAATGCCGCGGTCGACCAATCGGAAGCCGACGAGTTTCTCCGCGACGCCCTCCTCTTTTTGTGCCTCGAGTGCATCGCGGCCGACGAATTCGGTGTCGAGTTTGACGGTAAACCCAATGCCACACTCATATGGAGTGCGGGGGTTCGACTCCCGGTCGAAATCCTGACCGGCGAGCACGTACCCGGCTTCCAGTCGCAGGGTGTCTCGTGCGCCGAGGCCACAGGGCTGACACTCGAGAGCCGACCAGACTGTTTCGGCCGATTCCCAGGGGACGACGAACTCGAGTCCATCCTCGCCTGTGTACCCCGTTCGAGCGGTCCAGCAGTCGACACCGTTGATCTCGACGTATGTCGCTTCGAATCGGGACAAATCTGCGAGCCGGTCACGTCCGTCAGTGGCAGCTTCACGCGCGAGCGCTCGAGCGTTCGGACCTTGCAGGGCGACCATCGCATACACCTGTGTCCGGTTTTCGACCGTCGCCTCGAGACCCCACTGTTCGCGGTGGGTCTCCCATCGCTCGACCATCGCCTCGTCGTTGCCAGCGTTCGGGACGAACAGGTACTCCATTTCGCCGTCGTCTGGAAGTCGATAGATGACCGTGTCGTCGATGATCGTCCCATCTGTCGCGGTGATTGCGGCGTACTGAGAGTCCCCGACGTCGAGGGCGGTTACGTCGTTCGAGGTCAGCCGTTGCATCAGGCGAGTTGCGTCGGGACCGGAGACGACCACCTCGCCCATGTGTGAGACATCGAACTTGCCGACGTCGTCCCGAACGGCGTGGTGTTCGGTCTGGATCGAATCGAACTCCACTGGCATTTGCCAGCCACCAAAGTCCGTGAACTTCGCCCCGTACTCGTCGTGTACCCCACCTAGCGGTGGCGTCTGAAGCGACATACTCGAGATGTCTCTCTCGGAGTAGTAATGTCTTTTCGTCGGGGAAGCTGTAGCGTCCCTCGAGTCTGGGAAAAGAGGAATCGACGGTGTCAGGTGATGGTTGCAGTCGCCGAGTCGGACTATTTTCCGAGCTCTTCGACAGTCAGGGTGTAACTGCCACTGCCGTCGTATCGGTCGACGAGAATGCCGAAGGTTTCGCTCCCGTCGAGGTCGACGGTGATCTCCTCGTCAGCACCCCAGTTGTACGAGCGCTCGTCGTAGTCGCTGGTGGTCGGCGTACGACCGTCGAGGGTCAGATAGAGGTCGAACGTAGCGTCGGATGGACCATCAAGTGTGATCGTACTCGCACACGGGTCCGCTGTTTGCAGTTCGTAGGTGTAGGTATCGCTCGGATTGCCCCACCAGCCGCCGCTCAGTTCGCCCTCGACGCTGGCAGTGTTGACCTCCGCACCGCATTCGCCCGGCTCGTCATCTCCGCCATCGTCGCCGTCGTCACCGTCGTCTCCGTCGTCGCCATCGTCTCCGTCGTCACCATCAGCAACCGCGTTAGCTGCATCCACACGCCCGGCTCCCTGGTTATCGTCGGAGAGACCGATGTCGACGGCCGTGGCCTTCAGGTGATCTCGGAGTTCCGCATTAGTCATATCGGGGTGGGCGGAGAGAGCGAGGGCGGCGACACCGGCGGCCACCGGTGAGGCCATCGAGGTGCCTGAGAGGCTGTCGTAGTCGTCCCAGTTGACTGTCGAGAGGACGTTCACACCGGGGGCTGCCAGTTCAATCTCCGGACCGCGACTCGAGAAGTTCGCCAGATTCTCGTTCGAGTCGATGGCCGAGACGGCCATTACCGAATCGTACGCAGCGGGGTAGTTGACGCTGCCACTATCGTTTCCGGCGGCAGCAATGAGCAGCGATCCCTGGTCGCGGGCGTACTCACAGGCGTTGTTCATCGTGTTGTTGAAGCCGCCGCCACCGAGGGACATGTTGATGACGTCAGCTCCCTGGTCGGCCGACCACTGGATCGCGTCGGCGATGTCGGTCAACGAACCGCCGCCGCCGTCGCCGAGCGCTCGAGCCGAGAGCATCGAACAGTTCGAGATGCCGGCGTGGCCTTCGCCGTTGTTCGTGCCGCCGGCGGCGATGCCACCGACGTGGGTGCCGTGATTTTCGCCCTGTGAAACCGGATAGGGGTCGTCATTGTCGTCGACGAAGTCGTAGCCGTAGTTCGAGACGCTGCCGTCCATGTTCTCGGCCAGGTTCGGGTGGTCGTACTGGATTCCCTGGTCGATGACGGCGATACTGACGTCCGAGGAACCGAATGTGGTCTCCCAGGCGTCCTCACAACCGACTTGCTGTGGGGCGTACTGTTGGCCATACTGCGGGTCGTTCGGAACGACCAGCGTTTCGAACGTCGCGTTGTCCTCGGCGTACTCCACGCCGTTAGCGCTCGCCACTCGATTTTTGACGTTCTCTTTTGCCTGTGTCGATGCCTGCTCGGGCAACTTGACGGCGACGTAACCGAGCGTCTCGTTTTTGTGGACGATTTCGGCATCGTCAGGAATTTCAGGAGCGACGGTCGCTTCGGCGTCGGCAACGCTCGCACCAACACCGACGACGATTTCGTCTTCTTTTGGACCCGGTTTCCGACCCGGCGTCGCCGCAGTGACGCCGCCAAGACCGATGAATGCGCCAAGTGCACCAGCAGCTTTCAGTACGTTACGTCGGTTGTGTCCGGGAGTGCCATTATCTGCCATGAGACGAGAAGACATAGCGCACACTCTAATTAAATAGTTCTGAAATACTGTGGAATTTATTGTCAGAGTGTCAATGGAAACGGAGCTCGAGCTTTAGAACAGCTATGTATGGGCAGAAATATTTATTGGCGATGGTTATTATTGCATCACGGAAACGAAACAATCACGTGTTCGTTTTTTAATATGATGGGGATAATGCTCTTATTTGAGAGATAGACTGTTCGAATTTTCCTGTGCGTTGCTGTCACACGTCCTCTGACTATCGACCCGCACAGGCAAACGGTTCTGATAGGATACCTTTCTCACAGATCCGATTTCGAAATCACTCGAGACGCCGACGAATCGAACTCCAGGTACTCGATTCTGCATCGAAGGAAAAAAGAAGACAAAAGGTATCTGCAGTCGTTACTTGCCGAGTTCTTCGACGGTCAGGGTGTAGCTGCCACTGCCGTCGTATCGGTCGACGAGGATGCCGAAGGTTTCGCTCCCGTCGAGGTCGACGGTGATCTCCTCGTCAGCACCCCAGTTGTACGAGCGCTCGTCGTAGTCGCTGGTGGTCGGCGTCCGACCGTCGAGGGTGAGATAGAGGTCGAACGTGGCGTTGGATGGGCCGTCCAGTGTGATCGTACTCGCACATGGGTCGGCCGTCTGGAGGTTGTACGTATACGTGTCGCTTGGATTGCCCCACCAGCCGCCGCTCAGTTCGCCCTCGACGCTGGCAGTGTTGACCTCGTCGCCACACTGTCCACCGCTGTCACCACCGAAGCTGACGGTGACCGTATCGGTGTCGGTCTGACCGTCTTCGTCGGTGATCGTCAGGGAGACGTCAACGTCAACTTCCTCGTCTCGCTCGAGCGCTGCCGTTGGACTCGAAACCGATCCACCAGGGTCCGCGTTCCAGAAGTATTCCGTAATTTCGCCGTTTGGCGAACTCGAGCCAGTACCATCGAGTTCGACGGTGTCACCAACGTCGGGTTCAGTATCAGACACGTCGATGACCGCCGTTGGCGACTCCGGTGGTTCTCCACCATCGTCGTCATCGTCATCATCGTCGTCACCATCTCCGACTGCATTTGCAGCATCGACACGGCCGGCACCCTGGTAGTTGCTCGAGAGGCCAATGTCGACTGCCGTCGCCTTGAGATGATCACGAAGTTGGTCGTTGTCCATTCCGGGGTTCGCCGATTTCGCGAGGCCGGCGACACCGGCGGCCACGGGTGAGGCCATCGAGGTGCCCGAGAGGCTGTCGTAATCGTCCCAGTTGACCGTCGAGAGGACGTTCACACCGGGGGCCGCCAGCTCGATTTCCGAACCGCGACTCGAGAAGTTCGCCAGATTCTCGTTCGAGTCGATAGCCGAAACAGCCATCACCGAGTCGTACGCAGCGGGGTAGTTGACGCTGCCACCATCGTTGCCCGCCGCGGCGATGAGCAGGGATCCCTGGCTGTAGGCGTACTCACAGGCGTTGTTCATCGTGTTGTTGAAGCCGCCGCCACCGAGGGACATATTGATGACGTCAGCTCCCTGGTCGCCGGCCCACTGGATCGCGTCGGCGATGTCGGTCAACGAACCGCCGCCGCCGTCGCCGAGTGCTCGAGCCGAGAGCATCGAACAGTTCGAGATGCCGGCGTGGCCTTCGCCGTTGTTCGTGCCGCCGGCGGCGATGCCACCGACGTGGGTGCCGTGATTTTCGCCCTGTGAAACCGGATACGGGTCGTCGTTGTTGTCGACGAAGTCGTAGCCGTAGTTCGAGACGCTGCCGTCCATGTTCTCGGCCAGGTTCGGGTGGTCGTACTGGATTCCCTGGTCGATAACCGCTATCGTCACGTCAGGGTCTCCGAAGGTTACTTCCCAGGCGTCTTCACAGCCGACCTGCTGGGGCGCGTACTGCTGGCCGTACAGTGGGTCGTTCGGGACGACCAGTGCTTCGTACGTCTCGTTGTCTTCGACGTACTCGACGCCACTCTGTTTTGCAACGTTTGCTTTGACGGATTCTTTCGCCTGTATCGAGGCCTGTTCGGGCAGTTTAACGGCGACGTAACCGAGCGTCTCGTTTTTGTGGACGATTTCGGCGTTCGCCGGAATCGCGGGCTCGACGGCCGCTTCCGCCTTCGAGATGTTTGCACCGAGACCGACGACGATCTCGTCTTCTTTCGGGCCGGGTTTCCGTCCCGGCGTTGCTGCCGTGACACCACTGATACCGAGAAACGCACCGAGCGCACTCGCACCTTTGAGAACCGATCGACGATCGAAATTATGACTGCCATCATCTGACATGGCTATCTACAACAATAGGCAGAGTATATTAAATCCTTACTAAACGATGCACAATTTATTGGTTATCTCTCTATAGAATATCCATGCAACGCTTAATTAAGCCCAAACCCATTCTCGAGTCGAAGTATCTATTGCTATGTTGACTCTCGGCATGGCTAACAACCACACGTAAGTTTTTTGGCCGATTTGACTTCCCGGGCCCTTCGTCACATCTTTATTAGCAAGTCGTCTACCCGGCGATATGCTCGAACGCGTTCGGAACCGATTGACGACAACGAAGCCAAACGATCGACTGGGATTGTTCGTCGATGGTCCGAACGTTTTTCGGGACGAGTTCAACGTCGACCTCGATGACCTTCGAACTGCTGTGACAGATCTGGGTTCCGTCGGCATCCTTCGCCTCTATCTCGACGAGCACGCAACTCCTGGCCTGATCCAGGCGGCCGAAGCTCGAGGATTCGAGGTCGTTATTACCAGCGGTGACGTCGACGTCAAACTGGCCGTCGATGCGACCGCCTGTATCGCCGAGGGACAGCTCACACACCTGGCTATCGCCTCGAGAGACACCGATTTCAAGCCCGTCCTCGAATACGCTGGCCTCAATGGTATCGAAACGATCGCCATTGCGCCGGGTTCGTACGGTCGCTCTGATGCCCTCCAGAACGCCGCCGACTCGGCACTCACGTTGGGCGACTGAAGTCGGTGACTTTTCGGGGACTGGCCATCACCATCCGGTATGACGGACGGAACGCAACCCATCCTCGACAATCACCTCCACCTGGACCCGGAGTACGGTCGGGGCCTGGAGGCTGTCGACGAGTTCGCACGCGTAGGCGGGACACATCTTATAGTGATCAACAAACCCTCCTGGCACCTCGACGTCGAGGTCGAATCGGGTGCGGGTTTCGAATCGGTTTTCGAGCGAACCATCGAAACCGTCGCGCAAGCTAGCGACCGGCTCGAGGGTCGTGCCTGGCCGGTACTGGGCGTCCACCCTGGGCTGATCTCGAGACTTGTCGGCGAACGCGGCTTCACCCCTGAAGCGGCCGGTAAAATCATGCGCGAAGGCATCGAGTGCGCGGCCGACTACGTCGAAGCCGGCAAAGCGCTCGGGTTGAAGTCCGGACGTCCACACTACGACGTGAGCGACGAGGTCTGGGAAGCCTCGAATTCGGTCATGCGACGGGCGTTCGAACTCGGCGCGGACCTCGAGTGTGCCGTACAGTTACACGCCGAAGGAAGCGACGATTTCACTGCGGTCGGTGCCATGGCCCAGTCCGTGGGACTACCGGCCCATCGAGTCGTCAAGCACTACGCCAGTGGGGCTCTCGAGGGCGTCACGCCGAGTGTCATGTGTGATCGCGACCGGTTGCGCGAGGCGGTCGACCGCGGTAAGCCGTTTTTGATGGAAACCGACTTCATCGACGACCCGGACCGGCCTGGAGCCGTCCTCGGTCCGAAAACCGTCCCGCGTCGCGTCTCGTGGCTCCTCGAGGACGGATACGACGAAGCCGTCCGAAACGCCCACGTGGAAACGCCACGTCTGGTCTACGATATCGACACCGAAGCGACGCTCGAGTCCTGATTCGACGAACACGGGTTGCCCCTGAGTACCCCGTCACGCGTCGACCTGTGAGGCGAACCTGACAACCGCTATCGGTTCGGCCCACACGTTCAGGCGTGACGAACCACAGATCGTGCCGGTTTGTTGTCCGCTGTGCAGTCCCTCTGGCTATTACCTGTTTTCCGCCCCACTAAGCTCGTCTCCTGACCGCAGCAGCGACCGCTCGGGTGCGCACGGTCGCCACGGGGACCGCCGCCACACTCGAGGTGTAGAGAAAGGCATTTTACGCGGCCGGTGTAGGTGACAGTATGAGCAATCCCCCGACCGAGTTTTATTCCGCAGAACGCTGGCAAAACTGGATCGATCGCATCGACGACGAAGAGATCGACCCGGAGGACGAATCCTCGGCCCGTTTACTGTTGAATCTGCAGGACGACACGGCTATCGCCATCGCCAAAATCGTCGCCGCCTACGACGATGGCGACCTCGACGAGGACGCAGCACTCGATGAGATTGCCGAAGTGCGCGAGATCGTCCTCTCGGAGGTCGACATCGATGACGAAGAGACGCGGATGCTCGTCGACGGGGTGCAGACTAGCCTGGTTTGCGTGTTTATTGCCGCAGAGGAGTACGTCGCCAGCGGTCCTGCAGAGGAAGGCAGCGTCGCCGACTACGTGGGTGCGGCCGCCGACGCCGAAGCCGAAGAGGATCTGGATGCAGCCCTCGGCTTTGCCGCACAGGGCGGCACGCTGATTTTCGACGGCGAAACGCTCGATATGACCATCGCGGAAGAACTCGAGTACGGGCTCGTCACCGAGTGGATCAACGGTCTGGACAGCCTCCAGAGTGCGATGAGCGATCCGGAAGTCGTCGAAGAGGACGAGTAGGCTGTCTCCTCCCTGGTGTCTCGAACTGAGCTTGTCGTTTTGGTGACCTGTTCGCTCGAGCCAACACTCATATACCGTAGCAGAACAATCTCAATCTATGATACGCCGGGGTGAGGAGCGGGCCGTTTCGACGATCATCGGTGCAGTCCTCATCCTCGGCATTCTCGTTACCGCGCTCGCGTTGTACCAGGTAAACGTCGTTCCCGATGATAACCGGGCCGTCGAGTACGAACACCATCAGGGCGTCCAGAGTCAACTGCTCGACGTTCGTAACGGGCTGGTGAACGCGCCTGACCGACGCGTGGGCTCGTATTCGGTCGCGCTCGGGACGACGTATCCGACGCGAACGTTTACGATCAATCCGCCGCCCTCTTCGGGGACACTCGAGACAGTTGGGGAGAATCGGACGATACGCCTCGAGAATGTCGAGGTTGAAGGCGGTGATGTCGGTGACTACTGGAACGAACGTGAACTCGAGTTCAATACGAGTTCGCTCGTTTATCAGCCGCGGTATAACGAGTATCGCAACGCACCAACTATCGTCTACGAGAATTCGGTCCTGTACAACGAACAGAATGGTGGGCAAGCAGCTTTGAGCGGGCAACGGCTAATCGATGGTAATACGATTCAGCTTGTTTTGCTCGAGGGTGAGTACTCCTCGAGTCAATCCGGTACGGTGGCTGTCGATTTCGAAACGGTGAGTGCGTCCTCGAATACGATTGATCTCGAGGCCAACGGGAATGTGACTCTGTCCATATCGAGCCACTTGAGCCAGAAGCGATGGGAACAACTCCTGTCGGATGAGCCTCGAGTGCAATCAGTCACCAACACGAGTGATGGCGTCGAAATTACGCTCGAGGAAGATGACTACACGTTACAAGTTGCAAAGGTTGGACTCGGGAGCAACATCGAAGATGAAAAAGACCAACCTGCATATTTGACCGTCGTCGAGGAGCCTCGGGAGGTTCAGGAGGGTGAAACTACCCGAATGACGGTTGAAGTACGGGATGGATACAATAATCCGGTATCTGGCGTCCGGGTCAACGGGAGCGTCAACGATGACGCGGCTAACGAGATGGTGCCGGATAATGACACGACCGGCAGTAATGGGCAAGTGACCTTTTCGTACGAAACTGGAGAGGATGAAGGCGGTAACGACGTTTACCTCAACGCCAGTTTCAAAACCGAGGATCCGAGTTCGAGTGAGTTCGATTCCGACGATCCGGAAAGCGTGAGCAGGATGATAACGGTGCGCCAATCCTCGAGTGGAAATGGCGGCGGATCAAGTGACGAAGGGGCATTCAGCGGTCGAATACAGGATACAGATACGGGTGATCGTGTCCTCATCAAGGGCGATGGCTTGTATCGGACCGTGGAGATTGAGGACAGTAACGGCAACTACACCGTGTACGGCGTTCAAGAGGACGATTACGAAAACGTCGTTGCGGGCGATTACGAAAAGGAAACTGATCCTTTCACTGTCGAACCGCAAGCAACGACGAGTACCGTTGATTTCGGTGACCCGCCATTCTTCGCCGTTTCGAACGTCGACGCCAACGATGCCGATGCAGGTGAGACCGTTACGGTGACGGCCACGGTAGAGAATACTGGGTTCCGGACCGGTGAACAGTTGATCGAACTCGAGATCGAAGACGAAGATGGAGATACTAAAACGGTCGATTCAGAGCCTGTCAACCTGAGTGAAGACGAATCCAAGCAAGTAACTCTCGAGTGGACAACCGAGGCGGGTGACGAAGGTGAGTATACTGCCAACGTCTCGAGCGATGACGATAGCGACACGGATACTCTCGAGGTTTGGGATCCTGATGTAGAACAGGGATTCCTCGTGAGCATTGATACTACCAACGAACCAGTGGTCGAGGGTGATACCCTACTGGTCAATTCGACCGTCACCAACGATGGCAACGAAACGGACACGCAGGATATCGTCCTCAAGATCGATGGTGAGGAAAAAGACCGTGTTTTGAACGAGGAGATTCCAGGTGGCGAAAGTACAGAGGTCACGCATGAGTGGGTCACTGAAGAGGGTGATGCCGGTGACTATACGGCTACTGTCTCGAGTGATAACAATAGTGACTCTCAGCAGGTAACTATCGAAGAATATAGTTTGGATATCAGCTATGAGGAAGATCCGACGAGAGAGGGTTCAAGAGGTGTTGAGTTCTCTATCCGAAATGCTGGTGCTACAGCTGATATTGATAGAATACTTGTCGAGGATATTAATAGAAACACTTACGATCTTGAGATAGAAGAAGGCGTTCTAGTGCAGAGGTCCGATCTAAATGTTAGTGTTATAGAAAATCATGATTCATATACAATCATGTCTGGTGATGTAATTGCTTATGAATTACAATTCGGTGGAACAGGTAATGTGGGTGGTCAACAACTGACAATAACATTGTATACCGAAAGTGGTGATGAAATAGAACTTGGGACCGTAACCGTAAGTTAACCCATTCTTTTCGTCAACCGTCGAAATCCCGAACGACAATATCTTGTAGTCTGACTCGAGTAACAGTACTATGAAATCCGTCGGTATCGACGCCGTCGAAATCTGGACGGGCAACCTGAAACTCGACCTGCCTGGCACGTTCGCCGAGCAGATGGGTGATGACCCCGCCAAGTACACGAAAGGACTCGGTCTCAACGCCTCCTCGTTCCCCGACAGTTACGAGGATATCGTCACCATGGGGGCCAACGCCGCGCACCGTCTGATGGAGCGCAAGGGCCTCGAGCCGGACGATATCGGCCGAATCGACGTCGCAACCGAGAGCGCGTTCGACAACTCGAAACCGGTTTCGACGTACGTCGCAGGCTGCCTCGAGCAGGTGTTCGAGGGGGACTTCCACCACGCGAACAAAGGCGAGCGCAAGTTCGCCTGTATCGCGGGTACCCAGAGCCTGGACGACGCGTACAACTGGATCCGTGCGGGCCGCAACCGCGGGCGCGCCGCGCTCGTGATTGCGACCGACACTGCTCTCTATGCTCGAGGCGATGCCGGCGAGGCAACCCAGGGTGCAGGTGCGGTGGCGATGTTGATCAGCGAGGACCCCGACCTGGTCGAACTGTCGACCGAGCAGGGCTTCGGGTCGGCCGACGAAACCGACTTCCTCAAGCCAAATCAGCAGTTCCCCAGCGTGGACGGCAAACGGTCGGTGCAGGTGTACCTCGCGCGGATGCGCGAAGCGCTCGTGGACTACCAGCGCGAAGCCGGGACGATCACCGTCGACGACTTCCGGTACGCGCCGTTCCACACGCCGTTCCCCGGGATGGTCCGGAAAGCGGCGCTGCTCGCCTACCGTCACATCACGCGCGATACCGAAATCGAGGACGAACTCGCCGAAGACATCGGTCGCCAGCCTCGCGAGGAGGCATTCGACGACGAGGAAGCGTTCCACGATGCGATCCGAGAGTACATGGACGCCCTCAAAGGCACCGACCGATACCAGGAGTGGTACGCAAACACCATCGAACCCACGTTGACGATCTCTCGAGAGGTCGGCAACTGGTACACTGGTTCGGTCCACGTGGCACGGGCGAGCGCGCTCAAACACGCCGCCGAAAACGACATCGACATGGCTGGTGAGGCACTGCTCGTCGGCTCGTATGGGAGCGGTGCCCAGGCCGAAATCCACACCGAAGTCGTCCAGGAGAACTGGCGCGAAGAGATCGAGGCGTTGAACGTCGACGACCAGCTCGAGGCGCGCTACGATATCAACTGGGAGGATTACGAGGAGATTCACGACGCACACAATCACGAGATGGACGTCGATATCGAACCGCTGACCACCCCAGAAGGCGAGTTCGTCTTCGACGGGTGGGGTCGTATGGGCGAGCGTAAATATCGATTCGTCGACTGATCGGCAACAACCTATTTTCCGGCGGATAAGTCTGTACGAGCGCTACGGTTCAGTTGCGACCGCTCGCTCGAAAAGAGGTGCGTTCTTAACCCCGTGCTCCTAAGCAGCTAGTAACGTGTCTCGGAACGAAACCCGCGGCCGACCAGTGGCGAGGGTTGTGTGGCGGGGACGGGCCGGGAACTTTTCAATCACAAGCCATGCACGGAACACGTACTTCGGGGAGTCCGTACGCTCCTCACACGGACGACGATACGGCGGCGATGCTCGAGGCAATCGGTGCCGACTCGGTCGACGACCTCTTTGACATTCCGGAGGGGGTCTGGTTCGACGACGAGTTCGGTATCCCTGCCCGGAGCGAGCGCGAAACGCGAGCGCTGGTCCGGCGAACGCTCGAGAAAAACGAATCGCTGGTGGAGTTGCTGGGACGGGGTCACTACGGTTACTACGTCCCGTCACTGGTCGATCACCTCGCCGACCGGTCGGAGTATCTGACGTCGTACACGCAGTACCAGCCCGAGACGTCACAGGGGTTCTTGCAGGCGCTATTCGAGTATCAGTCGCTGCTGGTCGAGCTAACGGGACTCGAGATAGCGAACTGTTCGATGTACGACGCGGCAACGGCACTCGGCGAGGCAGCGACGCTCGCAGAACGTGTTCGAGAAACCTCCGGACATCGCGTCCTGGTCCCCGACACGATTCTCGAGGGTCGCCGGAGCACCCTCGAGAACTACGTCGCTGGAACGGACCTCGAAGTAGAAACGTATCCGACGTGGGAGGGAACCGTCGATCTGGTCGACCTCGAGCGACAGATCGACGAGGATGTCGTGATGTTGTATGCCGAGAACCCGACGGTGTCGGGTTCGATCGAACCAAACCTCTCCGAGGTTGGCTCTCTCGCTTCGTCGTCGGATGCCCTGTTCGTGCTTGGCTCCGATCCGATTGCACTGTCGCTGTTGCAGCGACCGGTCGACGTCGGTGCCGATGTTGTCGTCGGTGACGCTAGCGTGCTGGGGTTACCCACCAGTTACGGCATGGGACTCGGGCTGTTTGCGACGCGCGAATCGTACCTACGTCAGGTACCTGGCCGACTCGTCGGCGTCAGCGAAGACGACCAGGATCGCCGTGCGTTCACGCTGACGCTCCAGACGCGTGAACAACACATCAGACGCGAACGCGCGACGAGTAATATCTGTACGAATCAGGCGTGGGTTGCCCTTCGAACGGCGATGCACGCAGCGATGCTCGGTCCGGATGGACTGGTCGACCTGGCAAAACGTGATGTCGTACGAGCGGAGTCGCTCGCCGAACGGCTCAATGAGTTAGACGGTATTACAGCGCCGGCTAATGACCGCCGGCATTTCCGTGAGTTCGTTGCCCACGTTGACGACAGTGCCAGAGCGATTGCTCGAGCACTCGAGGAACGCGGGTACGCGGTTCACGTCCTCGACGACGATCACATCCAGTGTTGCATCTCGGGTGTAACGGAGGCAGATATTGGTGGGTTCGTCGCCGCGATTAGCGAGGTGACACAATGAGCGATAACGTGTCCGACACGGAGAAGTCCGGTGTCGAAGACGCCTACTACGAGCAAGCACGCTACGTTCGGAACGGGAAGTACGAACCGTTGCTTGCAGAGAAGGATAGCACTCGTGTGACCATCGACGACGATGAGTCGCCGCTTCCCGCCGACCTAACGCGCGATACACTCGAGTTGCCGGGGCTTTCTGAACCCGAACTCGCTCGCCACTATACGCGTCTCTCTCAGATGATCTACGGCATCGATACCGGCCCCTATCCGCTCGGGTCGTGTACCATGAAGTACAATCCGAAGTTTACCGAAGACGTTGCGGCCCTCGAGTCGGGTGCCGTCCATCCGGGCCGCTCACCTGAAACGATTCAGGGAACCCTCGAGTTGCTCTACCGACTGCAGGGCTATCTTGCACAGATCGGGGGGATGGATGCGGTGACGCTCCAACCACCTGCCGGCGCTGCCGGCGAATTCGTCGGGATTCGTGTCGCCAACGCGTATCACGAACACAACGACGAAGGCCATCGTGACGAAGTCATTATTCCCGAAAGCGCCCACGGGACCAACTTTGCGACCGCGGCCCTCGGTGGCTACAACGTCGTATCGCTGCCCAGTAACGACGAAGGTCGAGTCGATCTCGAGGCGCTCGAGGCGGCCCTTTCAGAACAGACGGCGGCGTTGATGTTGACAAATCCGAACACGCTCGGGTTGTTCGAACGCGACATCACTGAAATCGCCGAAATGGTCCACGATGTCGGTGGTCTGTTGTACTACGATGGAGCGAACCTCAACGCTCTCCTTGGCCGCGCTCGGCCCGGTGATATGGGCTTCGACGTGATGCACTACAACGTCCACAAAACGTTTGCGACCCCACACGGCGGTGGTGGCCCAGGGGCCGGCCCGGTGGGGGTCGTCGACGAACTCGCACCGTTCTTGCCAGCGCCACGCGTTCGTGAAGTTGAGAACGAATATGAACTGTTCGACCCGGAGCGGACCATCGGTCACGTCCACGGCTATCAGGGCAACTGGCTCGTATTGATCAAAGCCTTCGCGTACATTGCGCGGTTGGGTGACGAAGGATTGCTCGATGCCAGTGCGAAAGCCGTGCTCAACGCGAACTATCTCGCGAGCCAAATCGACTATGAGGTTCCGTACGGTCCGTTCCATCACGAGTTCGTCGCCAGTGCCGGTGAGCAAGACGCGGCTGACGTCGCAAAACGGATGCTCGATTTCGGTGTCCATCCGCCCACGACCAAGTGGCCCGAAATCGTTTCGGAGGCACTCATGACCGAGCCAACCGAGGTCGAGAGCAAGGAAACGCTCGACCTGTTGGCTTCGGCGTTCAGACGCGCGAGTGCGTCCGACGCGGAAACCCTCGAGACCGCACCCAGTCGGACCGCTGCCGGTCGGATCGACCAGACGAGTGCGGCGCGAAATCCGCGACTCTCCTGGCACGCCCTCGACGAGGAGTAATAGCGATTCGTGGACGTCTTGTGACACTCGATCGGTGACGGGATCGCTCGAGTGTCTCGATATTTCGACGATCTAGTATAACGCCAGACCTCTTTTTCGAGTAGTACCGAATAGCGGGAGCACTGGTTCAGACGGTCTGTGCTTCGGCTAATTTCATATTGCAATATTTGGTTTATCTATTGGCTGCTGGTCGGTCTCGGAGACCATCCCGCGGCTCGAAGTCTCTGCTAGAGGAGTCTCCGTTGCGTTCTTTCGTGCAACTGGATAACAGTCGGTGGAGAGCACTGTAACCGTTTACCGGCCAGCAATGAATCGAAGTGGTCGCTGATCGGTACGCAACTACAGCGATTCTATGAGAGGACGACGTGCCCTCTCTACCCGTGGATCAGCGTACAATCGAGGCAAACTATTTGATTTCACGGCCTGGTACGGACCCGGAACTTCACCAGTCGATCGATGTTAGATTTCGAGGACTGTGTCATAGAGGGCATGCAAGAGACTACGACAGAGGCTTATCGCACATTGAGTGTGCTCTGATAGGGATTATCGTAACCAGTCGGAGTTTTTGAAGGACGGCTGTCGACGCTTTGCCTCGATTCTTCGTCGGTAACGATGAACTCCTCCGATAATTCCTATGGCTATGGGCATGAATCCTCATGAGTCACTGCACAACGCTCGAGCAAATCGTCAGTTCCTATCGCTGGAACCGAAGAGTCATGATGTTACCCCAGGGGGTATCGTGCACAACACACCCTCCCTGAACGCTGTGATTTTGTGCCCGCCAGGTGAGAACGTATCTCGTTCGAGAAGACTGGTTAAACGGCACTCGAGTCGATACCGTTGATTTTCACGAAGCCGTAATCACAGCTCGGGCAGTGCCACTTGACTTTCTCTCCCAGATGGAGAGTCGTGCTGGCCGCACGGTAAAACGTCTGTTCGCCACAGTCTGGACAAGTTGCCTCGAGTTCCATCGACATATCGGGTGATTACGGACCGAGCGAGTTTAACGTACTGATTTTGGTGCTCGAAACTGCCTGATTTGGAGTGTGATAAACTCCATGTCGCTTCATTAATTGTGCGTGGGCGGATATCGGGGTAACGGTTGGTCCTCAGAGCCACGGGATCGTCGAGCGCATTCGTTTATCACGCCTATTGCGGTGCTATCTTGCAACATCACCTGCAATGGTTTTCGATGGTAACTATCGGTGCAAACTGTTTTTCGAGTGTTCTTTCATCGAAATCCAGCGTCCTACCAGATCCACGCGCAGACAACCGAGACGTCTTTGGTTTGAGTAATCCTTCACTCTAGTGGCTTTCCAGACCTACCGGTTGAGCCGATCGAGAGGTATGGCTCACACGTCGACGTTTGGGAGAGTACTACTGTAGTCAGTGAAACGATTTACACACCTACAGCCGCGAAGTCTTCGGGGAGGGTGTGCGAAGACTTTCACTGGCTCTACAGGTTACTCTGTTTCTCCCGTGTGGTGATGATTACTTTTTCAGTTTCGTGACCCATTATTCACTCCCAAATGAAGGCACTATTGGTTACATTACTACGGTTTAGGAACTGGAGGCGGTTATATATGTGTGGGAATATGACTGACTCATATGTCTCTTCGTGGCTCTCACAACCAGCGGGCGGTGAGTCGCCGTAGCGCTCTGGTCAGGGTTGGTGGTGTCCTCGGTACCACGCTTGCGGGCTGTTTGGGAGCTAGTTCTAGTTCGGTACATGTTTTGTCAGCCGGCAGTCTCGCACGTACGTTCGAAGACCACATCGGACCAGCGTTCGAGGAGGAAACCGGTATCCAGATCCATGGAGAGTATTATGGGGCTAATGCAGTGATGCGAATGGTCGAAGACCGGACGAAACACCCCGACGTCATTGTCAGCGCCGACGCAACGCTTCTGCGAGACCGACTGTACGGTGATTTCACCCACTGGGACGTCGTCTTTGCAACGAATAGTGTCGGTATCGGATACAACGAACTGACGGAGTTTGGACGGGGCCTCGAGGACGGTGAACCCTGGTACGAACTGGCGCTCGAGTCGAACGAGGGCGACATATCGATCGGAGATCCAGATCTCGATCCCCTTGGGTACCGGGCTGTGCAGGCGTTCGAGCTGGCTGAAAACGAGTACGATCTTGACGGATTCCGGGACAAAATGATGGGCCTCGTTTACGAGGAGCCGGACGAACCGCAGATGATGGCCGGGGTAGAAACCGGGTCGCGGGCAGCAGCCATAGTATACCGGAATATGGCGATCGATCACGACATGCCCTTCTTCGAGTTTCCCGACGAGTACAACTTTGCAGTACCCGCGTTGGCAGACCACTATGGGACTGTCGAGTTCACGACGGACGAAGAAGGATACACTGCAATAGGGCGTCCAGTGTTGTACAACGCAACGGTGAACGACGAAGCGGACGCGTCCGAAGCCGGACACGACCTCGTTCAGTTTCTCATCGATGAGACCGACTTGCTGGTCGAGGCCGGGCTGTCGGTAGAAGATAGCGTACCTCGTTTGGAAGGTGACGTTCCGGGTGGGATCACTGTATGAGTCTCGCAAACCTTTCTCCGAGGCAGCGGTCAAAACGGTTGCCAGAGCTGCTCGTCCCCGCGCTCCTCGGTGCACTCATCCTCGTCTACTTTGCAATCCCGTTCGTCGCATTTATCGCTCGAACTGACACGGCAAACCTCGTCGCGGGGTTATCCACACCCGAATCGCAGGTGGCGATTCGAAACTCTCTCTTGACAGCCCCAGTTTCGACGGCGATCGCCACCGTTTTCGGCGTCCCGCTCGCGTACGTCCTGGCTCGACGGTCATTCGTCGGAAAACGATTCGTTGAAGCGCTCGTGATCTTGCCGCTTATCGTCCCACCGGTCGTCGGTGGTGCAATGATCCTCACTGCTGTCGGCCGGTTTACCCCGATAGGTGCTGCCGCCGCGGCTGTCGGTATTTCACTCACTGACAGTTTAATCGGTGTCATCCTCGCCCAGACGTTTGTCGCTGCTCCTTTCGTGATTATTACCGCCCGTGCCGGGTTTGGTGCGGTCGAAGAACGGTTAGAGCAGGCGTCTCGCTCGCTCGGGTACGGTCCGCTCTCCACGTTCTGGAACGTTTCACTGCCGCTCGCTCGAGGGTCAATCGTCGCAGGTATTATTCTGACGTTTGCTCGAGCGATCGGTGAGTTCGGTGCGACGATGATGGTTGCGTACAACCCACGGACGATGCCGACTCGCATCTGGGTTGACTTTATCGCGGGTGGTATCGATTCGATCGCACCGCTTGCACTCGCACTGCTCGGGATTACGCTCGCTGTTCTCGCGATAGTGCAACGATTCGGCCGTGTACCGACGGTGGTCGAACGATGATTCTCGAGATCGACCAGCTTACACACAGCTATGGTGCCGAGCTAGCCGTTGATAGTGTCTCGTTCGGACTCGAGGAAGGCGAACTCGTCGCATTGATCGGTCCCAGTGGGTGTGGGAAGACAACGATCGTTCAGGCGATCGCCGGTCACGTCCAGCCGACGGCAGGACGGATAGCACTCCGCGACCGAGACGTAACTGGAGAACCACCCGAGGAGCGCCACGTCGGGATCGTCTTCCAGCAACCGACGCTGTACCCTCATATGCGTGTCAGTGAGAACGTCGCCTATGGGCTCACAGCGCGTGGCCTCGACAGGCAACAGCGAACTGAGCGAGTGAACCAGTATCTCGAACTGGTCGATCTCAGCGACCAACGGGACGCGTATCCGTCTGAACTGAGTGGCGGTCAGCAACGCCGAGTCGAATTCGCTCGAGCACTCGCGCCACAGCCAGACGTGTTGCTCCTCGATGAACCCCTATCGGCCCTGGACAGGCAGTTACGCGAGCGAATGCGTGAGGAAATTGCCCGAATTCAGGCCGAAACCGGAGTCACAACCCTGTTCGTCACCCACGACCAGGAGGAGGCGATGGCGCTTGCCGATCGACTCATCGTGATGAACGACGGTCATATCTCCGGTTCCGGAACACCACGAAGTCTCTATCGTTCACCACCAACCCAGTTTGTGGCATCGTTCCTCGGTCGATCGAACCCGTTCTCGGCAACGGTTGTTGCCCGGCAACCGCCTATCCTCCGGGTGGGGGAGCGAGAATTCACCCTCTCTGACGAAGCGGTTACCGTCCCCGAGGGAACGTCCGTTACGTGTCACGTGCGCCCTGCGGATGTATCGCTACGGCCACCTGCAGGAACGACAGTCGACGATCTTTCACTCCCCGGTGAAGTCGTGTCTGTGGCCGATATCGGCTGTCGATACGATGTGACAGTCCAGACTGCCACTGGCCACGAGTTCGTGGTAGAGACAGCTGAACGCCCCCCGAGAGAGGGAGACAAACGCACGATCGAGCTCCCACGAGACCGAATAACGGTCTTCGAATCCGGCGGCCGTGGGCGTGTGGGTTCCACTGCGCTCCCAGAAACCAGTTTCTGACTACCAGTATAGGAGCTAGTGGAACGATTTAGACGCCTATCGTGCCGCCGTCTTGGGAGAGAGCGTGCAATAGATACAATTGGGCTGCGATGAACTCGAGTGTTTTCACATCTTCTGGTCCCACATACGGGTCATATCACATGATTTCACCCCATAGGTGACCGCTGGGAGGGGTCGGGCAGTCTGTCAGGCATCCACTGTGGTTCCAGGGCAGTCATCTCGAGTGAGGTCCTGGTGGAGCCGTTCGAAGCGACAATTAAGTACACCGCGGCCATCGATTAACTCGATGCCTATCTACACTGGTCGAGGTGACGACGGCGAGACCGATCTTCGTGATATGAGCCGCGTGTCGAAAACCAGCCCGCGGATCGAAGCGTATGGAACCGTCGACGAACTCAACGCGCTCATCGGCTCGATTCGACCGACGGGCTACGAGGATATCGATGATCAACTTCAGGCGATCCAGAACCATCTTCACATCGTACTCGCCGATTTCGCCAACCCCGACCCATCGGAGGACGATCCGATCGTTCGCGAGGGGCACATCGAAACCGTCGAATCGTGGATCGACGCTCACGACGAGGAACTCGAGCCCCTTCGATCGTTCATTCTTCCGACCGGGAGTGACAGTGGCTCGAGATTGCACCACGCCAGAGCCGTGTGTCGACGGGCCGAACGGCGGGGCGTCGCACTGGCCGAAACCGAACCGATAAACGAGACGGCTGTCCAGTATCTCAATCGGCTCTCGGATGGGCTATTTACGCTCGCTCGCGTGGTGAATATGCGGGATGGCGAAATCGAAGAATCTCCCTCGTACTGAACGGTCGCCAGATCGCTCGAGGCGTGTGGTGTGATTTTTTCGGCTGCTAGGGACTGTGACTATCTCGCTCGAGATTGTGTTGTCTGCGAAAGGGCTATATTGTCTCGTGGCCTATACGGTTCGATCATACGATGAATCCACACTACAGCGATGCCTGGTATCACGTTCGTCAAGCTGGAAGACAGTTACGACGTGGTCTCACATCGACAGTCCGGACCCTCGAGCGGACCGTCCGCACAAAACTTGGCCGCGAATCTGAATCCGAGCCGGAGCCAGGACGTGTCGATCGCGTTCGAGGTGCGTTCTCGAGTTTGCCCGGACGACGGTAGGGCTGTTTCGACGGTGCTCGAGGCGTCGTCGCTGAAAGGAACGCTTAAGTTTAACCCCCGGATAGATTGGCGTGCGGGTTGGTGATCTAGTCCGGTTATGATACCTCCTTCACACGGAGGAAGTCGGCAGTTCAAATCTGCCCCAACCCATTTTCTCGCACGCGATCTTGAAGGACCAATATTCGCACACTGAGCCTACTGAATCGGCACTTTCCGCATTCAGTTGGCGAAGGCCGATTTTGAATTCGTTAACGAACATAGCGATCGTGTCCCGCACCCCAGGCACGTCTACGTATTTGGTGGAAGGAGCACTTAAATCCACCTGCAATATGGTCTCTCACACACCTGTGATCAACACGAGCAAACTTTTTCGTTAAAATTCACATCTCGGATTCGCGCCCGGATCGTCAACTCTCTTACGCGTACGGAGTGTAGAAGAATCGCTACCCTGCCTAGGGTCAACTGACGTGCACCCCACTCGCTGCAGTTAATGTGACGCGTGACCCGTGGCGAACTCTTTCACTTTCACCACTGATGTTTCACTACCGGCTTCCCTTTATTCACTACTGGTTAGATTGCCAACCAGCGCGCGCACCACCCGGGCCTGGTGTGCATTGATTGGATTTTAGTAACTCCACTGCTTCAAGATGGTATGAACACCGCGTTGCACAACGCTGCCGAACGGATGCAACTTGCCACACTTCTCATCGCTCATCACCGCCGTCGTAGCTATCTTGGTCCTGATCGGTGTCCTCTCGGGTACTGTGCTCGCGGTGACGATCGTCATCGCGTCCACAGTGATTGTCGGACAGCTAATTCGAGACATTACAGTCGTGAGTGAATCCTAATTTTGGTCCCGTGACCTTATCTTGGCTCATTGGTCTGGAATCTCTCTGCATAACTTCTCGGTGAATCTCTCTAGTGATCAGAGGAGTTAACGAATTCCTTGCCTAGAGACGCCCAATCCAGTCTTCGCACACCCAATCTCCACCGACCTCTACATCTCCTAACTCAGTCTGGTATGTGTGGATTGTCTGTTAACCTTGTGTCGACACTATCCGCACGCTTAGGAGTTCAACGGCGAACAGGACCGACAGGTCGCCAATGAGTGCCCGTAAGTAAGAGAAACTAGAAGATTATCGGGAATTACAATTTCTTTGCTCTCGGTAGTGCTCTTCAGCGTCCCAGTCTGTCGGTCTCAGCCCATACTTTTGGCGGCGACTGTTATCATCGAGGATGCGGCCGATCGTACGCTCAGACGTCCCTAGCTCAAACGCCGCTCGCCGCCGCGACATATCACTATGCGGATCATTCGCCTCAGCGAGAATTGCACGGATGCGGTCGAAGTCGTTGCCAGGTACGAGCCGCCCGTCAACTGCCTCGAAGCCGAACGGTGGGCGGCCACCAGACCATTGTCGCCCCTCAGTCCAGTCAGCGATGTCCCGACGTTCCGCCGCGCGTTGAAGCGCCGGGCCCGCTCGGTCAAGTCCCGAGAAGATCGCGGACACGATGTCCCGGTCGGCTGGGGTAATGCGGGTGTCGTCGTTCACCAAAACCACGGTCGCACCATTCTGGAGGATACGGTTGAGTCGCTCCTGGACACGGTCGATCCTATCACCGAGCGCGATCATCTTATCAACTATCACGAACTCCGTCGCGTCGCCAATCCACGTGTCGATTGTCTCATCGAGCTCAAACCAGTCCGCCGAGTCTGACCACCAGATGCACGCGCCCTCACCAAGGTTTCCTGGTGCGGATACCGACCCGCTCCGAATCGCGGAGCATGCCTTGTCGGTGCTAATGAACTCGTTATCGAACTTCGCCAGGCTCGCACAGATTACTCGATGAGCGGAGGAAGCTGCGTCGCCGGGATCATCTCCCCATGCAAGTAGAACTATCGTTTCAGCGTCCCCATCCGACTCGTCGGCGTCGATCGCTACGTTGAACGCCTCGCTAAGCGAGAGCTGTCCGTCGTCATCGTTGTCGTTGTTTGTACTTGCACTCATTGTGTATTTTATACCATCGACACCACCGGCATAAGCCCTCGCCTCTTTCGTAGGGAGTTTCGCACCGGATGCGTTACTCTCCGCGAAAGGGTGCAGAACCCCTGGGCGAAACCTTTTGGTGGAGAAAGCTGGGTAGAATACTGGGCGGGAATTAATTGGCTTATTCTGAGAGGTTCGCAAAACTTCTAAAGATTTTTGAGGAGGTGAGAGGGGAACGCCGTGGGTAATGCGCCCCACGGTAGTATCCGTAAATGGTGTTTGGTATAATGGGATTTACCCTCATCGTACGGCAGAGACGTGGTCGCGCTCACAAGCCGCGCGGCTTTGAGTGAAATACAAACCGGTGTGACTAATCCCAATAGACCAGGCGCTACCATTTTGTCAGCGCTTATCCACCGCCATAGACTAATAATCAGCAATGAATGTCCCCGTGAAACGAGTTACTGCAGTTGGAGTGACAGACGATCGGCTCAATGAGTACGGCATTACGCGAGACGAGGCGAAATTCATGAGGGCGGTCGTCATGGCTGTTAACGGAGAACTGGAAGGATACGATCTGACCCAATCAATGGCGGCGACGATAAAATCCTTGTACGATATCAATGAACAGAAACTTCGTAACGCTGGCCTCGTCCGAAAACACGTTGGAACCAACCGGCGCGTCTATTACTCAGTAACAAGGAATGGCCAAGAAGCTTGCCGGTTGCAGCAGAAACATGGGCCAAGAGTTGGTGATCTCGGAGACCACACACCACACCGCGTTGGTGTGGAACTCGCCCGCCGATACTACGATAGCCGAGACGATGTCCAGTACGTTCAAACGTACACACGCTCAAACGGCGGCGTAATCGACGCTGTCGCTATGGGGCGAGGGACAGAAACAATCGCCGCGATAGAGGTGGAGGCTGGCCGCACGAGCGCGGATCCAGACGCTACCGGGAACGGAGTCGGGATTAACGATTATGACTCAATCCGGAAGGATTACGAACAACTGATGGAGGCTGGGGGTGAAGCAGTTTGGGTTACCCGGAATCACGAGATAGCTGGGACAGTTCTCCGAGCGTTGACAAGTGGTAGCTCGATTCAGGTCAATCCCTCGGTAGAGACTATCCGAGGAGTCGAGTCTGGCCGCATCCCGATGCACATTCTCCAGAAAGACCATATCGACGCGATGAGTGCTCCTGGTCTCAATCGTATTATCACCTTCGGTCAAATCCGCAATCAGCTGTAACTATTTCCGATACTATCTTCTTCAGTGCTCTTGCTCACACGCCGCGCGGCTCGCCGGTCGGCGACGAAGAGGACGATCTATGTGGAGGGCTGCGCGTGTGTAGAACCAGCGCTTCGCTCAGACGCCGCAAAGCTCCCACCAGAACACCAATCCCATCGATATTGACCAGACGCAACGCCAAGCCCCAAGTCGTGCGAAGTGGCCCCCCGCACACCACATGTGAATAACGGAGTACCATGTTCGATCCGACGTTACCTCGGGTGACCGCGTACAGTGTGTTCAGCTAGAATAATACGTCATAGAAGACATCGTCACCGTTCTCAATCCACCTCTAGAGCTCTAGATCCGTGAGGAACCGGACCCCTTGTTTTTCGAGGTACGACAGGACGAAATTCGATCCGACGAACATCTCCGTGTCTAACTCTTTGAAATCGTGATTCAGTTCTTCTCGAACCGTATCCGCCTGGTCCGTGCCGTTCTGATACGTGATTTCACTACCCGCGTCGAGATTCAACCACGCGCAGACCTTCTCAGGGAACGGTTTCCCACTTTCAGATCTATGTTTGAGGATCTTCTCGGCGAATGTGCTGTCCACGCTTTGAATCCCTTGCTGTGACTGCATATTAAGCGTCGGAAGTACGAACTTCACTTCCGCGAAGTATGCTAGTCACTTCTGGTGTCTTCCTCAGTTCAACTTTGGCGCTGAATTCGTGCAATCCCGGTGAGACTTGTGTTAGGACGGAGACTATTTCCTGGCGTGTCATCTCTTCATGTTCCCATGCTACTTGATCGACGACAGGTGCGAAGTCATTCTCCCATCCCGTCAAGGGGTCGTCTATATCCGTTGACAAGATTCCTTGCCGCTCTTTACCGAGAATTCTGTCACCGTCCAATTCACTCGTCCAGCTTTCTAGCACTTCACACCCGGCCTTTTCATAGGCCTCTACGATCCGGTTTAGTTCCTCGTCATAGATGTCGATCCCCAGTTTGGCATGGATCTGTTGTCGGACATTAGGTCGATCAACCACTACTGGGACTATCTCGTAGTCAGTGCCAACTTCGACAGGATCTCGAATGTGACGACTGTTCTTGGTTCCCGTGGTAAAGACCTCTGCTCGAATAATGAGGTCTCGGCCACGAGTAAGATAGTAATCACCGTAGTTGGTGAGTTCGTCTAGGTCTATTTCGTAATCAACTCCGTTGTGTTCAATTGTTGCTTTGAGTGGCATTATTCTATCACTCTGAATGTTGGGCAATTGTCGTAACCTTCCGTGCGAATCGTGTTCGATTCTGCTGCATCTCGCAGACAGGCATATGCGCCAATCTTTACTTAAAACCTTGCGACTGAGAACCCGACAAACCGCCCTTAGACCCCTCAGGATCCCATATTCCGATTCACAGCATGAAGCATAGACCGACAGCACGACTATATCGCCAAGCACTCAGTAATTGACTAATATAGTCCGTTATCAGTGCTATTTACGACAACGGAACCTACAGAATCACAAGACATCGATAAGTTACAAGGGATCATTGGTGGTGTCGGGAACAGGGATGGGGGACAAGTAGCTATTCCTCTATAGCCCCTGGGCCTCATGATATCTGTGATACCCAATTACTGAAGCCTCTTGGCTTCTGACTGCCATACAATGCAGGACTTCAGCCCCGATGAAGGAGACTACGTCCGGATCGATATTCCTGATGAGCGTGATCCAGACCATAAGTTACACCACGGGAACCATGGTTACGTCAAGAAAGTGTTGTCAGATGATGCAGGGGGGATCACCGGTGAGCAGATGGATGGCGTGATCTATCGGGTTGAATTCAAAGACGGGACGTGCGCTGACTTCAGGCATCACGATTTGCGGCCACCAATTGAATAGACCTTTTAGTGATCACGGAGTACCAGCACGTAAAAATTGTCTCACTCATCAATCAGACTGGGGTCTGACTGGCCACATCCATATACACATCTGCATCTCCATAGAACAGATCGTCGTCCTTGTGCACCACATTCGCTCGCGCCAGCTCGTTCAGTTTCTTCTCCACGGTAAACTTGTGCACATGGTCGTCTCCATACACCGTGTGCAGGTTGTCCGTGATTGTTTCAACGTCTAGCCGAAGATCCGACTTGTCTCGCTGCAAAGCGCTGTAATAGTACGATCCGGCGTATTTCGGGTAGTGCTGAAGCAGCGTCAGATTCAGTTCATCTTTGAGCGTGTGGTATGCCTTCTGCACAATCTGACCCAGTACCAATTTACTGAATTCATCCGACTCAATCTCCAGCTCATCGTGCGCGTCCAGGTTTTCGTCGCTGTACAAGTCACTATCCGACCTGCGAATGAACTTTGTCTGCTCAAGCACGTGCAGATACATTTGCGTCTGATCAACGCTATCTCGCCCACGCATAGCGTAAATCTCGTCTTCGTCAACCGGCTGCTTCTCCCGAACCGCCCACAAAATATCCTTCACACCACTCAACTGCGTCTGCACCGGCCCGAAGGAGGCCAACTCCTCGTAAATGGACTTCGCCATCGTGGTGTCAAGTTGCCTCGCCACCATCTTCTTCCTGTCAACAAACCCTTCGTAAATCTCGTTCCGATTCGGCAACTCAATCAGATACCCATTCCTGGTCGCTTCCGCTTTCAGCGTGAACACCGGTTTGTACGTAATGAACTTCAGCACCCGGTCGCGTTCCCGACAGTCACTGACGTCCTTCGGAACCTGATTCCCGAGTTTGATCGTTATAGCGTCGTCCATCACGTCGTACTTATCGACGAATAACCCGCGACCGAACCGGCGCTTGATTTTCAATTCCACCTCGTCTTCAATGTCCTCCGGCTCATCGAACCGGATTTTCGACCGTGGCTCCGTAGATGTACTCGCCATATCTAGTCCTCCGAAGTCCCGTCAATGTCAGTTAGTTCGTACCCGCGACGTGCCAGCCAGAGCGTCCAGCGTTCTTCGTAATCACCACTCCAGAGTTCGACAAAGTTCATGAGTGGCCATCGGTACGGCGCGTCTTCGACACCGGGCTGCTTCTTGTGGTATGTTTCGTATGGGTCGTAGTACAATATCTCTTCGCTATTCACTTTGTATGGAATCACCACATGCGCCAGCTCACGCTCCACTGAGGGTTGTGGGTGGTATCCGTCAACTCGCTCGGCAACCTCATCGAAGTACGTTGGATCGAGTTCCACAATCGGTAGCGATGTACTGTCATCTTCGATAATGTTGTCGAGCTTGTCAAGATTCATTTCTGGCGCTGTCTCGACAACAGTCTCGTAGCCGTACTCTGTGATTTCGTTAGTGAGACGCTCCGGGATGAGATCCTCTTCGCACTGGAGTCCGCGTTTGTACCCACACACGTCGTTCACATCGCTCAGACTCATCGACATCCCGTTCTTGTCTTTCCTGTCTGCGAGCCTATCGACAATATTCTTGACGGCGGCGGGGTAACACTGGTCTTCGAAGTGTTGGGCGTGAAAGTCCCCGATCTCGGCTTGGAAGTTTTCTTCTTCGCGTTGTGTGATGGTCACAGCAAACGGCCTCGGATGTGGTTGTATTGTCGGCAAATTGAATATAAGTTCCGATCTTGCTCTGATTCCCACTCACTAACGGCTAGCGCGCCTCTACCGACCAACGTCTGGGTATACGCATTCATGCCCAATCATCAGATCCTCATACTCATCGCGTCGGTTGAAAATATTAGGCCTTGTTTAGATGCCAAATTCCGAAGGTTTCAAAGGCTCTATTGAGGTCAGTGCGGTAATGATCTGCGGTGTCCCGAATATCCAGAGCGCTCATTCCGCGGATGAGTCTGGCTCACGAGTGATTTTGAGCTGTTCCTCGGATCGCTTTCCCGCTTACCTGAATGCTTGACCGGCTGAGTACCCCTCAATCACCTGGGTTCAAGCGTCTAAAGAAGGCTCTGTAACCGTATTCAGCGTCCAGTCCGGGATTGATTTTGCTTGCATCCATCGAAAGCACTCTGACCTCTATGTGAAGAAACTGATGCCTGATAGATGAGGCCAGGGAATTGTTCGGGCTCGTACTCGGTTGACTCTAACCTAAGTTCGATTGAAAGCGCGCTCAGGTTAACGTCGTCATCGAGTGTCTCTCATGAGGATGCCGGCTTTGATGGTTTTCCCGAATCAGACTTCGTCGCCGATGAGGTATCGATGGTTGCACCAGTTCAGAATCTTGTAGGCCCCTGAACCTGGTACGATTCGATTTGGATGCGATTGTTTTTTGGCGGGAGGAGGCGGTCGTCCCGGTATGCGATGTTGAGACGGGTTGCGCGTTCTCGGAGGTCATGGTGAAGTGGTGAATCGATCTGCTTCGTTGTCTGATGGTCAGCGATGGAGTCGATCCACTTGATGAGGGGCGGGCCACTCGGAAGGTTCCGGAGTTGGCCCTCTGTGATGTAAACATGAAGCAGGTGGCCACTGTGGGGATGTTCCTAATTGCGGGTTACCTTTCTCCGCCTGTAAACGGGATTTCGTCACTGGGCTTGAAGTCAGTCTTCCTGTACTGCTTCTTCGACGATATCGATCTCTTCATCGGTCAGGCCGAAGAGATCGTAGACTATTTCGTCGATTAGTTGATCGGTTTTCTCGATTTCCTTCTCTAATTCATCAGCACGCTTGCGTACCTCAATGTACTGCTCTAATCCGGTTTGAACCTCGTCGATGTCGGGGAGGGTCAGATCCTTCAGGCGGTCAAGCGGCGAGTTCGTTTTGGTCGCGCCCTGCCGAAAGCCCGCAAAGCCCCCAGCATTCTCGACGGCGACAGGGACGAACTCACGCAGCAGCGTCTGCTCGGTCTCCGAGAGTCCGACGAAGGCCATTGCCTCGTAGGTCTCGAACTCCGACTCGGTGAGTCGCCCGTAGGCGTCGGTCTCGCGGGGATCGTCCTCATCTGGCTTGTAACTGATATCCACCGACAGCATTAGTCGCCCGCCGTCGTTCTTGAGGGAGACGTCCTCAACGCGCAATCCCTCATACTTTTCGATGGTCTTAGTCAGCGGTGAATCAGCGATACCCGACACGGGAATATAGATTTCACCGAGCGTTTCGTCTTGAATTGTGTCTGGGATCCCCTCTGTAGATATTTCAATATAATCCAAAAGTGAGATATTGAGCATAGCGCGTTCCTTTTTAATTTGACCCATACGTTCGGAGAGTTCTATTAGAAAGTCGTGTGCTGTATCATCGTTTTCAGGAATCGGTTTCTGAGCATCTCCATTTAGATAAGTGTCGTAACAATCTAGAAGTGTCGAGACGTGGTCTGAACGATCAGAGGCCGGTGTGTGAAAACCCACTGACGGGATAGGGAGTTGTTCAACATATTGTGTTTTGTATCGAAGATACCCTCCCCTAACTTTTGGAGACATACTCTCAAATAAGTAGTCCAAGAAGCTACTATTCAGGACAGAAATTAGATACCGAGAGTCGTATTCTGTAAGCTTACTACTACGAGTCAAGTAATAGACCGTATTTAGACAAAAAAGCTCGCCCATCTCATCATACGCGAATCGGTTTTCAGGAGAAATGTCCGGGAATAATATTTTTGGTTCTGAAACTCCCTCTGGAGCATGCTTGAATTCATACCATTCATAACCTTGATCGACCAGCCTCGATCCAAAGTTCCTTCTTTCAAGGAGGTCATCCTCGTACTCTTGAAGATAGTTGATAATATTAGGTATTTCTGACTCACTTACCAGCTTATGATCACCACCATCAATTCGATATGGATAAATCAAGAACGTCAAGTCAGACTCATCGATTGAGTATTTTGAAACGTCACCGCCTCGCAAAACCGGTTTAACAAACTCCTTTTCAAGCTTTTCCTGCTCCACCGTCGCTCTATCCACTGTAAAGACATCTCTAAGGCCAGATGCTACGCCTTCGCCGATCTGTTCTGCAAATTCCCCCAATTGTATAGTGTCCGCAGAGAGCCCTTCTTCCGATACAAATTGGTGCCAAATCCCCTCTGAAAGATCTTCCTGTTTAATTGACCAAGTAGATTCAGTTTCTTGAAGGGCTTTTTGAATCTCAAGAGAACTCTCTTCTCTTATTTCCTTCCATTCAAATGTGTGGTTCTCGGGGGGTTCGGACTTGCTCCGAATTAACACTAATGGATAAGCCGTTATGTCGAATACAGGCGAATCATTGAAATTAACGATTTGATGAATTGTCTCGTTTTCAGCTATCGCACCCCTTATATTCTCACCATAGTTCGCTTTTGTAAATTTGTTTTGGACAACATAGCCAGTGTTCCTCTGTTGTTTGAGCATCTTTGATGCCAACTCCATGAATAATATATAAATATCTCCTTTCATTACGAAAGAGTCGAATTTTGAATCATAGTAATCTCGGAGACTATCTTCAAGAATCTTGAAAATGACATACGGTGGATTCCCGATTATTGCGTCGAACCCCCCATCTTGCATCCGCCCCCCGTCCTGCTCGTAGAATGCAATTGGAAACTCCAGTTCCCAGTGGAAAAACAGGTCATCCTCAGCCATCTCCTGCGCCGACCGATACCAGCCCTGTTCCTCAATGTCGGCCCACGAACCGTCCCGCAGGGCCTTAGCCATCCGCTCGTAAGCATCGTCCGGTATGTCGAGGCCGAACTGCTCGGCAGTATGGACATTCGCCATGGCAATGAGATGCTGGTACAGCCGATCATCACGGACATCCTCGTAAACGGCCTCCATCTCCTTGATATCGTCCAGTGTCTCGTTGTCGATGGCAAGTAGGTCTTCGAACTGGTCGGTGACATGTTCGAGTGCCTTCTGGCGTGTCCGATCGAAAGACTCCTGTAAAGTGAGCTGCCCTTCCTCGATACCGCTGTTGGGGTCGCCATTGTCCAGCACAGTTTCGATGTCGCTGCCTACAAGCGAGTTGCCGGTCTTGAGGTGATGATCCAGAAACGCCAGCGGTTGCTCCGCCGCAAGTGTCCGAAGCCATAGCGACACTTTTGCTAACTCCACGGCCAGCGGGTTTAGATCTACACCGTAGATACAACGTTGTGCAACCTGCCGGCGTGCCCAATTGATGTCGTGATCTTCATCAACTGTCTCGATGCCTTGCTGCGCAGCCTGCTTTTCTTGGGCATCGATGATTTCACGAGCGAGGTAATCAATGGCGCTGGTGAGGAAGTGACCACTTCCCATTGCGGGGTCAAGGACTTTCAACTCGAAGACGCGTTCAGCGAACTCGGCGGCGAATCCGCCTTCGTTGTACGCGCTTTGCCCAGCAAGATCCATCCGAATCTCTTCGACGAGTGGTCCGAGTGTCTCCTCCACGATGTACTCCACGACGTATTCGGGCGTGTAGTACGAACCTGTGGACTTCCGTTCACCACTGTCAGTCGTTAGGTATACCTCGCCTTCCTGTACGATGACATCGTCGTCCTCATCGGGGACTACGTATTCACCGTCGTCGAGGGCCAACGGTTCATCAGCGACGTTTAGCTGATACTCCAGCAGCCCCTCGTAGATGCTACCGAGGTGACGGACGTCGAGCGAGGAGTAATCGACAAAGATTTTCCCACTACCGTTGCCGTTCTCGCTTCGCGTCAGGAGTTCGACCACTTTCGCCAGGTAAGCGTCACCAGCTTTGTGCTCTGCAAGGAATCGGGCTTCAGGACTGTCGTCTACGTCCGGATTCGTTCGGAACAGCCCGCCGTTGTACGCTGGGATGTAGAGGTCATCTTCTGGGATGCCTCGGGACTTGCTCCCCTGGTCGATTAGTTTGAACAGCTCGTCCAGTTGATCCCACAGGTTGTCCTGCCAGTCACGGTACGAGGGGTTTCCGCTGTCGATCTCCTCAGCAACCTCTTGCTTGAGGTTGTTTAGACTGTAGGACTGCTCATAAATCTCGTTGCTCGTGTCGAGCAACTCACGACCCTCCGCTTCGGCGTACAGGACGAAGATGAGCCGATACAGGTAGATGAGCGACGAGTCGTGAATCAGCCCGAGATCGTCTTCGTCGAGATCGTTTGCTGGGAATTGGAGAAAACCCTCCGAGAGAATCTTGATCGCTTCGTAGATGTTGTCCTGTAGATCCTCTCCCAACTCCTGGGCAAAGACGTTAGATTCGCCGTAGACGTCGTCGAGGAAACAGTCACCGCTGGAATCTTCGAGGAACGCTTCGTGCCGGAAGAAGAGGTAAAAGTACTTGAAGTCCTCAAGATCGCCGCTCTCCAGAATCGTCGGCAGATCAACTTCGTAGTAGGAGTCAAGCCGGTGGCTCGTCGGTCCGTAGTAGAGCCGCCACTTCTTCCCGTCAGTCAGGACGGCCCAGCGGGCGGGAGTCTCCTGAAGGTAGACGTGGATCTGGTAACTCGGGTTCTCGAAGTCGCGTTCGTGTTCACCGCTCCCCCGTGTGTCAAGTGGCCGACCCCAGCGTTTGGCGTCGGCGACGGCAACGGAGTTCTCGTAGAAATCTCCACCTTCTTCGCGGCGTTCGAAGGCTCGACGGGCGGTATCCTCGGTTTCGAAGAAACCGTAGTCTGGCCGGCGCTGCGTACGGCTGGTACTTTCCTCGACCTCGAAGGGGATTCCCAGTTTCCGGAACATCGGACGGATGAACTTCTCTTCGAGCTGCGACTCGTTACGTTTCGGGGCAGTCGCTTTTTCGCGCTCCCAGAGATCTTTGATGTCCTCGTACGCAGCTTCCAATTCTTCGTCGCTGACATCGTCCCATTCTTCCGTTTCAGGGAGATGCTCATCCAGGTAGTGGTTGGAGAACAGGTCTCGGTTCGTGCGGTAGGTGAGTGCTGTTTGCATTTCTTAGGCGGAGGTGACGATGAGGAATTCTTCAGAGTCCTTGCTATCGATGACTGCATGCGCAATATCTTTGGCATCGACGACGTCGACATCCACTGCGTCGCCGATCTCGACACCGAGTTGCTCCAACTCGGATCCTGAGACGTTGATCCGCCCGGATTTCCCGGTGTTACGCCCGATTTTCTTTCGGGTCATTAGCGATACCAGGATCACATCATCCCAGTAACATAGTCTTTACCTAGACTATACGGAGTCCCTGATCACATTCCCTCGGTGAGGTTCGATGGAAACCGGAAAGTCCTAATTGTGAGAACAAATGTTCGCACAACGTGGTTACTCACCGGGACCGAATCTGGGCTGCGACACTACGGGTAATGGAAGTCCGGCGGAAGTTCACAGCTGCACGGGTTCGGGATGCGATCGAAGATGATGCGCCGTCGAAACGTACCGTCAGGAACACTCTCGATGCGATGGTCGAGATGGAGTTCCTCGGGGCGAAAGGGGGTGCTGGAAGTGCCCCCCGTGAGTACTATCCCTTGAAGAACGGATCCTCAATCGATCCTGGAGGGTACACTCCGCGGAACGTAACGCCGTCCAGTACGATCCCTTATCCCGGTGGGAAAGCAGGAATCGCGGAGTGGATTATTGAAAACATGCCAACACACGACACGTACGTCGAAGTCTTCGGCGGGTCTGCCGGCGTCCTCTTCAGTAAATCCCGTTCCAAATACGAGATCTACAACGACGTGAACGATGATCTCACCCAGTTCTTCCGTGTTGTACGCGATCGAAGCGATGATCTCGCTACTTGGCTGTCGTCAGTTCCCTACTCCCGATCCCAATATGAAGAGTGGGTGACCGAATTTTACAAGGGATACCGTCCAGATGATCCCATCGAGCGGGCTGGCCGTTTCTTCTCACTTCGGTACATGCAGTACCTCGGTGTCTTGTCCACGGCAAACGGATTCAAGACACGTGCGCGACGGTCACCGGCCAGAACGTTCGACAACGCGAAAGCGCGGATCCATTCACTCACCGAACGATTCGAGCAGGTCACTATCGAGAGTCTCGACTACCAAGAAGTCATCAAGATGTATGACGATTCGAAGGTGAACGTCCTCTTTTACGTCGATCCACCGTACGTCGACACTGAGAACCAGTACGTCGGTGAGTTCGACCACGGTTCCTTGGTAGAATACCTTCAGCAGGTGGATAACGACTGGATGCTGTCGTGTAAGCAGGTCCCCGACGGACTGCCGACCACGACCGTAAAGGAGCGAAAGAGTCGGCACCGGATGAAGCGTCAATTCGGCACGCTCACGGAGAAACTTGTCTGCAACTTCGACCTTTCAGACCGACCGAAGTTTCAGTAGACACGAGGTTCGTCTCGTACGCCAACTGACACGGTACTTCGTACTTGTACTTCAAACGCTGACCCAGGAGTCTACTTTGTGACCACCGCAAGGTGAGAATCGGACCACGCCACCACACGTGGCCCGATGAGAACCCAAATCGGAAGCCGAATCCCGAGGGAACCGCGGTACCGGACAACCAACCCGGCAAAATCTCATCCGGGACTAATTGACTAATAAGCTTGTATAACTACCCAGCAAAAAACAGCTCTAATATCCTGCTTCCACCTTCTAGTTTCGTCTATAGGGCCCGAACACGCTGTCTCCAACCAGATATGCAAGCGACCTTTATTATCCGCGCGTAATCCTATGGCGGGAAGTCTGACCCACCATTAACGTACTCCACAACCATGCTCAATAGTGCTCCACCATCTTGTGATAGCCGCAGCCCGATACTAACCCCCGCAGTAGCCGGCATACTTAGTTTTTTAGCTGCTGTCGTAATTAGTTTCGTCGCCGTCCTCAGTGGCGAAGAACTCGTACATAGCCAAGCAGCCTCTCCACTCTTTGGAGACGTTCTCTGGCCGTTCAGTGTCGGTTTCGCCATCGTATTCACGATAGTTGTCTCACTGTTCATCCACATTATCACCCTTGGTTTAATCGGTGCGATCGAGACTCCGGAACTTCTCGGGCGTACGGAGTACACGATTACCGGACTCGGCGGTCTCGTCGGAACCATCTCAGCAGCGGGTATCTCGGCCGGTTCATGGGTTGCCGGTACGGATCTGCTGGGTGGATCATTGCCGACCGGCTCCGGAGAGTCCATTTTCGCCCTCGCAGCGGTCGCCATTCCGTTCGCGTACGTATTCCACCAACTGTACTCGCCAGACCTATCGCCCATCAACACAGGGTACAACGACGCCGACACATTGGATCCGGAGGTTGCACGGCAGAGGACCGAACGGCGCTCTGACGCAGCAACTGCAAACGCTGCACACCAGCAGAACCAGTCGATGAACATCCCATCACAGAACACTGAGGACGAACGCCAGAAGCAGATCACAAAGAACTCGACTGCGCAGGGTAACGCGGACGATAAAACGCACACCGCTGGCAATAGTAGTTTGGACTGGTCGGAGATGGAGTACCGGTGGGTCACGGAGACAGACGTGACTTTCGACGACGTCGGCGGGATGGACGACCTTAAGGAAGAGATCCGTCGAGATGTTGTGACGCCGTTGGTCACGAATCCGGAGAAGGCTGAGGAGCTTGGTGTGTCCGCGCCGAACACCATCTTCCACGGGCCGCCAGGAACCGGGAAGACGTTCATGGCGAAGGCGATGGCCACGGAACTTGGCCTCCCGTTTGCCAAGTTAAGCGGCGCGGATCTCCAGTCGAAGTGGATCAACGAGTCCGCAAGCAAGGTGAAAACGTTATTCGAGGAAGCGATGACCGTGGCTGAGCAGGAAGGCGGGGCAGTGGTCTTCCTCGACGAGTTGGACTCAGTGTTGAAGTCCCGCGACGGGGGTGCGAACACGCACGAAGAGGACAAGAAGGTCGTCAATGAGTTCCTCAACCATCTGGAAGAGACAGGGGATCACAACATCGTGTTCATCGGTGCAACGAATCGTTTGGATTCCCTTGACGACGCTGGAATTCGCTCAGGCCGAATCGATAAGAAGGTTCACATCGGTGAGCCGGATACGGAAGCCCGATCGCTGATTCTGAAGGCTCAGCTTGATAACCGCCCGCACACCATATCGGGTGACGAGATTCAGCAGGCCGCAGTGATGACCGAGGGACTGGTTGCTGCGGACTTGGAACTAGTCGTCAAGGAGGCTGCAAAATATGTTCTGGACCGAGACGGAGATGAGATTCAGTGGACTGATCTCGAAAATGGATTCATGAATATTGACTGATTGAGACCACAGTTCAACCGTTCTCAATAAATGTGCCGCGCCTGTGGAAGTCTATTCGAATACCGCGATGTGAGTGCAACCGGATCCATCACTTCCGCGCATCGAGTTTCTGCAGTTCGTATTCTGCTACGTACCCGTCTATCGGCTCTTGAGGATTCTCGTCAGGAGAGCCATCCCACGAAATGTCGGCTCCAAGCTCATGAGTACACCATTCCTGTGCTCTAGTTTGAGAGCTCCACACGGTTATTGCTGATTCGTCGCGTCTATCAGAAATGCGTGCAATCCAAACCCCCATTAGACAGGGTAGACGGTCTGGAAAGAACCCAGAGACCAATAGGGGTATGCATACACATCAGAATAGAAGAATCGGTCGTCCAGCGCAAATCACATACGGCGGCTTGCGGGCAGCGTGGTGGGCGGGGAGAAAAGCTGCGAGAACGGTACCCCAACCGTCTTTAGTTACCTGTAGATCGTCGCTGATGGACGGGTTAGCCGCATGGTATCGGAGCTTGCCGTCATGTCCCACGCTACGAGGATGTCCTGGCCCGCACTCCACGCATTGAGGGCCGTCTGACCCGAGTGCTGTGCGGCCACCTTGCGGTCTTCCATGCACGATCGCCCTTTATTGACCGTGTGCGCAGGGATATCGTCGATGTCAGCCACGTCGGTCTCGTCGATCGTTTTCCCGGTCAGCGTCGCCTGCGTCGTCGTAACTAACGTTGACGGGGGCGAAGGTTCCAGGCCTTCCAGCCGGGACTCCCGAGGCTGCCGTGGCACGTCGAGGAGTACCTGTCCTTGAGCTTCCGAACCGACTGTCTCGTCCGGTCCGGCTTGATCGATTACGTGACACCAGAGACACAGCGTTGTCTCCCACCGGTCATCACCCGGGGCGCGCTTGATGAGCGCAGCGTCCTTCCACCGGTACTTTACTTTGTGGGGAATCTGGCATTCCGACCAATGCCATGCGATTCCTGGTGCTGTCAGATACCGAGTGATCTGTGACCAATGCGCGGCAATAAGCGCACGCTGCGACCGCGTCAAGTCCCTCGGTTGGGTTGTTTCCATTGGCATTCACCTCAAACTACCCGCAATCGGTCTTTTTTCGGCTCGTACACCGTACCTCTCTTTCGAAGTGCCTGAAGCCGGTGCTCAATCCGTCCTGTATCCACATCGAGCTCATCAACGGTTTCTGAAATAACATATGACCTTTCAGCTCCGTCGTCATCCTCGTTCGCTTGGATGTGGGTCTTTAGCGCGTTGTCAATGTGTTCAGAGATTACCTCCGTTTCGTTACTGGTGTCGTCTCCGCCATCGGCTCTCGCGGCGTTCTGGTGCAACTCACCGTCTCCACTGGTGTGCGACTCCTTTTCATCGTTACATTGAGGGTCACTGTCGTTGTTGACAGAGGTGGGAGCGTCGTCAATCGTCGCCTGTCCATCACCTGGATCTTTACCTTCAGTGTAACCGACTCCCTGTTGGATCGGTGTGATCGTTGTCCCTCCATCCAGCACCAGCTGCGGTGAGCCGTTGTACTCGGTCACTTCTGCATGCTTGATCCTAACGGCCTCTTCATCTAGCATGTGAGTGAGGCCCTCAGGCTCCGCACTCCCTTCATAGCTGAAGACAATCACTTTTCGCCGTCCAGTCTCATCGGTAACTGATCCGGACTCAATCGGTCCGCCGGCCTCTATAACTTTCTCTGGTGTCGGCGACCATTCGACGACGTCCACTGTTACGGTCGCGTAGTCTTTGTCCGCATCGAGGTTCTTCAGAGGTGTCGCCCCGTCACTACCTGGATCGTCATCGTCACCGTTACCGTCGTCAAGGTCGATTTCCGCACCGCCGTGACCCACTGTGGACTCCGTGAAGACCCTACGGTCGAACCTGTCAAGTTCTTCCTCTGCGCGACCAGTATGGATACCAACCGCACGGCCAACAGGCGGCGATGGTTGCGACGTGCACATTACGTAGCTCTCCTGTTCCTCGGCCTGCTTGTACCGGGACGTGTAGTCCTGAGCGCTCCCCAACAAATCCTCTGAGAGGTCATGCTCTCGAACGTACCTACTGACCGAATCGAACACTCTGGGCACATTGATCCGTACCTCTTCGCCTGACTTGCCTTCGCGGACGACCGTATAGTGCGTGTCCTCCTCAACGTAGTCAGCGACAGCCGCACGCTGCACTAACCCGATGAACTGATCAATGTGAGTCTCTCGCCCGGTGCCTTCGACGTCTGCGACGTATCGGATCGCATCGTCAAGGTCGTCTTCACTGGGGAGTTTATCGAGGTCTGCTCCGACTGAGTTTGCGAACGACATCATCATGCGGTACCCGGCGACGATCGTCTGGAGCCCCTGCACTTCTAGGTCGTCGAGTTCAACATCCCACTCAACAAGGGCTTTTGACACGTATTCGCGGGCGGTGAACCACACTGATTCGAATTCAGCGGGCTCGGTCGCTGCAACGTAACTGTAGTACTTCACAGCGTGCTCTTCGAGTTCGTAACGAGCGTCGGGGAACGTTACGTTCCCGTCCTCGTCAGTTGTTGCATCACCTACCAAGTTCTTGAAGCGCCTGTACTCCTCTGTGTCCGACTGAGTTGGCTCGTCACGGAAAGTTACGTCAATCGCTCGACGCTGCTCCGCAGACCCACGAATCGCGGTCTCACCAGCAATAACGACCGGGGCGCGTAAGTAGTACTCTTCAGTGGACTGGTCCGCTCGACCACGCTGCTCTACGCCACCTGTCGCGGTCTTCCGAAGGAGTTCATGGAGTTTTGACGTCTGCCAGTCCGCCATCTCCGATGTTTTATACTCATCCAGCCAGATCGGTACTCCGCGGCTTGATGCGAGTGTCGTTATCGTAGCGAACGTAGTGTCCGTACAACTGAACGGCTCAGCGCTCATGCCGAGTAGCCTGCTAGCGACACCGAGCGTCCCCGTCTTACCGACCCCGGATTCCCCGGTCACAACCAGTAAGTTGTATGAACCCGACCGGGCAACGATCTCCGGCTTGAACGGTGCAGCGTACATCCATCCGAGAACCGGCACGAACCGTTCAGGATCCCGCGTCCGGCTGAAGAGCTCGATCATCCGAGCAACGTCCTCGTTGTCAATTCCATCGGCGTCGTGATCGTCTTCTGTCGCGGAGAACTTGCGTTCCGCACCAACGTCCCGTTCAACGTACGTCGCGTCTGGGTCGTCCGTCCATCCGTCCGCGCTGATGGTTCCGTTCGGCGTCACGAACTCGTCCCCGTTACGTGACAGACCCATCTGCTTCTGTCCGGTGAGGTTTGGGACATCTTGATGACTGATGTGCTTCCGCAGCAGATCCATCAAGTCTGATTCGTGCATTGACGTTTCAATGGTCGTCGAGAACCGCTTTGCGAGGATCTCGTCCTTGAACCGACGTGCGTCGTTGAACACTTTCGGCTCGATTTGCAGGGAGAACTCCGACTCAGTAGGTTCCGACGGCCGTACTTCGACGTCCGCCATGCGTCCTTCGCCTTCGATGGACAGGAGCGAGATAACGTCGAGCTCGAAGTTCAGTAGTGTCTCATAGGATAACCACCGAGAGCCAGTCACCTGTACGAGTTTATCTTCATAATTGATGATTCCGCCTCCTTGCTCTTTGACAGACTGTGAGAGGCGTCTGTGCATATCGATCTGTATGCTTGTTTTGGGCACCCGCTCGGTGAGTTCGTCGATGTGATTCTCGAAGTCCTCTTCGCTCAGGTCAACGACTGACTCCGCAACTTCGTCGTAGTCGATCTTATTCGGCCATTCTGTCAACTTCTCCTGGACACTCGGATCCTCGGGGTCAACATCGTCATCACTCAAGTCCGGTCTCTCCGGCCGGTCGTCAATTGGGGCGTACTCGCTGATGAACGACTCGACAGTTTCTAGCGCTCCCCGCTCCCGTGGTGTGCGGGGATTGTGCGCATCTATCGAGCAGTCCCCTCCGCATTCCTCATCGTCACCGAGTATCCCGTATGCTCGAAGTGTCGACGGTGCTGGCGGCGAGTATCGCCCGGACTCCAGCATCCCTTTGATATGCCGTACCTGGTACGCGGTCTCTTCCTCGTCAGCAAGGTTTGTTCCGTCGTCCATGGGTGCGTATTCGTTGCACATATGCGCAGCGACGGTCTCCGCGTCGTACCCGGCAGCGAGACCACAAAGCGCGGTCAACATGTTCACCTTGTGCGTATTTGGGTGATCCTCAGGCGCAGCCATTCGAAGTGAGAGGCCTGCGTGGTAGCAGGTCGGCATGTCCTCGGGCGGCTCCTCCGGTCGGTCAAGGTTGATGTCAACCTGGGGCCGTTCCCTATACGTGATCGCCTGCTCACCGTCCAACTTGAACCGCTCGCACGCGGCATCAGGCGAGAACACTGTGTCTATGGGATCGTTGTTGGCAATTTCGTATGCCCCATCGCAACCTGGGATGTCTGCCGGTGCGACGACGTGCGCGCTCACTGATGACCCGCGGATGTCGATCGGGAGTTCATCATCAACGTTGAAGTCTCCCTCCGATAACTCTCCGCGAGGGTAGCCGCTGAGGGCGAAGTACACGTGCAGTCCGCCGTTCTGCGAGTCTGTGATGAGCGTGTCTGCCGGCCATGTGAACCGTGAATGGTCGAAGTCGTTCGGGAGTTTGTACGTATCAATGTCGAAGATGAGCAGCGACACTGTCTGGTGCGCACGCTCGCCTACATCAACGATCCCCCAATTGTCCGACGGGTAATCAACGATCTCGTCGTGCGTGTGAACGTGCTGGGCTTCGTCGAAGTCCTGATTGTATCCGCCCCATTTGTGCGCTGGGAGTTTTGAGTCGTCTCCACGCAGCTCGATGTATCGCAACTCCTCGTAGTCTACAGCCAAACCCTCGGAGTCGCCAGTCTGTTCAACGTTGTCGGTAACGTCGCTCTCGGTGAGTTGCTGTTGAACTTCGTCCATCGTTGCCCCTTCGTCATCGCCATCGGCGTCTCCAAGTCGCGGGTTCGATGGATCCTTTGTCACCGGTCGTCACCCCCGTTGACAGGTACGACAGCATAACGAGCTACCACAATTGGAGCGCGATAGTTACCATACATCGGGTACAAGCGAGCGTACTTGTCGTTCACCCTGTCGATCGTCCACGCGACCTGGTTGTATTCGACCTCCGTGACCGCCATTATGCAATCCCCTCTATGTCGGTACTGTCGTCGATTTCGAGGGCGTGCGCGCCGCGACGGGTCTTGATGACGGCTTTGATCTCGTCGAGATTGATCTTCGCATCGATCCTGTCGCCTTGCTCTACAAGGTAGATACAGAGCTGATCGTCAGTGTTAACGAATTGGTGTACAACGTTGATGAGAGTCCCGCCTTTGAGCAGGACAACCGCTGGTTTTTCTGATCCGGTGCATCCACTCTTATTACCGTGGGTATCGTATTCCATATCGAGTGCCTCCGATTTGTGATGGCACTCGCCTCCCGGGCGACCTCACCGTCGTTCGGGTGGTGGTACTTCGCATCGCCAGATTGTGGATGCAGATATTGTGTGACGATGAGGTTCCGGTTGTCGAGTGCTTGCTATCAGAAAGTAACGACCGACGTTTAAAGGTAAGCTCAAGGATTCAAGTACCCCCTCCTAGGTGAGGGTTAGATCCGACATATCGGTGGTTTCACTCCTACTCCATGAACGTTTAAGTGGGCTCAATGAAGCTATTAGCAAAACCTCTCCCGGCCATCGGTTATCAAAATATCGTTGTAACTCGTTCTAGAAATTACTGAATATTCTCATGGATGATTAGCCTAGTTGTACGCGGGGAAGGCACAACCGATGCAACGATTTCTCCAGAACCACTACGACGGTTTGTCCAGAAACCAAGGCGGTCTTCGTCAATGACTAGCATATTCGCCACCAATTGGATCATAACGATAGATGAGATATTTACGGGTTTTTATCAAGGAGATCACTCTGTGTGTGAAGCGTAATCTAGTGTTTCAATCCTCAGCAATGGAGATTGAGCACTGGTTTTTCTGAATTAACAGGTTTTACATCTCTCATATAGGGGGTTATGGACGCGCGACTCTTCTCCACTCTTCCTCACAATTCCTCTATGTCTACATCCCTCTAGATGAATCGCGTAAAGTTTGTAAAATGCATCACAATCGCCTTGCCGTATTCGATTCCTTGTGTGGTAATGGCAGTTATTTTGTGTGGAGTACTATCTCAAACTCATTAGTCAGGGAGTGCGTCCGAGAACCAGAGGTTTGGATGCAGTTGTTATGATTAATCCGGAATCGTGGTGAGGAGTGTTATATCGACTTGAGAGAGATGCACCATACGTTCTCGTCGTTCGAAGCACGAATAGGCCCACTATCGACTTGGACTCATTGTAATGAAATATGGATAATCGAAACACGGCGTGAACTCAACACCCAAATTCGCATCCTTGTGATCAGTCAGCAACCGGGTGTGGCGATCTCGAAGCAACGACTACACGGGTACTCAAAGGCAGAGGTTTAGAAATAAATAGGTTCTCTGGCAGTTCGGGTTCAACCCATGACTGCAAGAACAAACCGAGTGCAGAAAATAAACGAAGCGAAGGAGATCATCGCTGAATTGGAAGAAAGAAAGGGCCTGAGATTGGCAGATCCGCGTGGTGCACTGCTTGATGCAGGTAATTACATCGATAGTGACCGAGTGTATCTCGAAAAGATAGAGAAAGCGATGGCTCAACAGCGGGATATGCCATCGAAGCTGGCTATGATAATTTAGCATCTCAAGCTGCACAGATCATCACCGATCTCGAAGAGGACGATATCGAATAACTTCTTAACACCCTCTTCGGTCAATTACTACCGCGATCAGGCGATTGTACGAATGTGACCCGAGTTTCTGTAGATGGATCTTCAGATTAATCCGAGTGAATGGATCTTTCGATTTGTACCAAGCTACCAGACGCGCATTCCCGGGAAAAGAACCGATTTGAAGGTGCTACAAGCCATACAGTTCTGATCGGTCATTCAACGATCGGTTGATAGTTCGACGGGATGTGTCGAGCCGCTTCGCAGCCTTCCGCTTGCTAAGGTATCCTTCTGCCACGTCCCGCAACGTGGAAACGGTAAGGTCGTAATCTGGTCCTGGTCGAATTTCTCCATCGCTCTTGACAAAACCTAGCGGAGCTCTCCCATGTCGATAGTTCTCATCGGCCTCAATGCGTGTCTGAAGGCCTTCTCGCGCCCTTAACTGTGCAAGTTCCGCCTCTAACTCGGCAAACACACCGAGTAGTCGGAACATAGCTCGCTGAAACGGGTCCTCCTTCCCAGGTATCAGCTGGAATCCTTCTTTGATCAGATGCAGCTCCGCGTTGTTCTGTTCAACGACACGCTCAGCGGTGCGATCAAGATCTCGAAGTGAACGACTCACACGACTCACAGCGTCGCTTACGACTGCGTCAACATCTCCACTGTCAACAGCATCCATCAAATCATGATATCCCTTACGGTCAGTGTTCGTCCCCGTCAGGCGATCGTAGAATAGCATAACATCACCACCTGCAAGGGAGATTGGATCGTCACTGGTATTCTCGTCAGAGACGTAATCACCAACCTCTGTAATATCTTGGCCAATGTCGGTGCCGAACTTGTCCTCTACGTACGGGAGTACAGATCGAACTTGTCGTGGAAGCTTCTGGTCGGATGTTGAAACACGAGCGTAGCATGCGATCATGGGTCGTGGATGTCCAAGTATCGCACATGGTTCTGATCCCCTTAAAGAACGGTATAGTCGCACAGACTGTGCGATAACAGAGGTGACCGCACACCACTGTGGTGTGCGACGATACAGCGGGAAGGGAATACGGCTGCTCGGACCGTGTTTATCACGCCGCTGTTCCCGGTTGCCTGATCCCCAACCCCGAATTGGTATCCGGTGCGTCTCGACGCACACAGTGGAATCAATGATGAGGTTTCCGAGGTCGTTCTCTGCTTCCTCTATACTAATCAAAAGCTTCACAGCCAGTTCTGAATGAAAAGATCGTGCTATTATCTACTGTTAATGGAATAGAACATCTTGTCCCTCACTCGTTTTTCTCAGTTACGAGCATATACAGTGGCTGCTGCCTGTGCATCCCGAGTTGATGCACTGCTTCTCTTTGATGGACGTCCATGACCTCATACTGTGTTCCCACGTCTTCATTCCCGAAAAAAGCGGTGACCGATGAGTAGCTACTGACCCGGTCTTGATTCTAAAGCAGCGCTATAGCGCGTTATAGTTGCTGTGAACGGTGTTTCCTACTTGGTCGATTAAGTGAGAATATAAGTATACACTGTGTTCCTCGAATACGGTTAGACTGAAAGTATATTCGGTATGCTTTTTGCAGAAGGCTTATTTCGGAGCGTTCTCATGTCATTCGCATGCGTCCAAATGTAGACATCCCGTGGTCAGTACACGGCCAGATTAAGGAGTACGCACAGTCAGAAGAGAAGACCATCGAAGAAGCGTACATCGAGACTCTCAAGGAAGGATTAGGAGTAATGCCGACACCGGTTCAGTCCGAGAACCAGTTCATCGAACCGTCGATGGGGAGTTACTCGCTCGGACCGAGAGTGTTCCCCGTCTCATCGGAGGAAGCACGGGATATCAACGATATCTGTACGTTCATGCCCCGACCGAGCATCCCACACCAACCGGTTTCATTCAAGACGTATTCACCTCGGGTTACTGTTGATAGAATCGTTGAGGGGCTTTCTCGCGTTTCCTCGATCCTCAACCGTGGTCACGATGACTGGTTCACCTTCCATCAACTCGGCGGGTCGTGGGTTGGCACGGACATGGAGAACTTTGTCCATTGTCTCCAAACGTTAGAAGGCCGATTAGAAGAAGCGACGTTTGATACTTACAAGACCGGGTTCGGTGTGTATCTCTTGGAATTCCATGAGAATGAGTACCTGGTTCTCCACTTGGAGATTGACGCGTACTCCGGTGAGGTTGAGTCTTTCACGCTGGGGTTCCTGACTAACGGGCACCCGGTTGATGGGAGTCTATACCGGAAACTCGCTGCTCAGTTCGGCCTGTCTGAGCTGCAACACGGGCGGGATAAAGAGATTGAAACGTTCACGATCACACCGGAAGAAGATATCCCAGTAAACGTGGTAGAAACGACGGTGAAGGAGGACCGGTCGAACGATGAACCGTGGGTGACAGGACTTATTATCGAGAACCCTATCCAGAGTCATGATGGGGTTCGTGAAGCGGTTCTTAGGAGAGCGGATGACAAGTTCCGGAATTGTTCCGAGTACCGGAACCCGTACGCACAATTAGCGTCGTACGATCATGCGTACGTCCGGTTGAAGAGTCATCATCCACAGTCAGAGGATAGAGAGTATCATATCAATACGATCGGTGCGCAGAATTTCACGCCGGTATTTGACCGGCAGGACATATGGAATATTAGCATAAGTGCGGACTGGTGAGGTGCACTTGACGGATTACCCATCGACCGTGACACCGGCGAGACTGAGTCGGAGTGATCCCGGTACTCAGGGGAGTTTGATTGCGTGGAACACGACTGTTTTTGATGATCCGTCTACCATACCTGAGTAAATGCCGCGACCGCCGAAGTACACGGACGAAGAATTCCAGAAACAACTATTACTGATTGTACTACAATTGTACCCATAGATTGATATAGTCTGTAGTACAAATTGCGTACATGAGTGATCGGAAGACGATCAAGGTTGACTCAGAACTTTTCGAAGAACTGAATCAACATCGAACGGAACAAGGTGAACCTTGGGATCAGTATCTCTGGATGCTCTACCGAAATTATCTCTACTATGTAGAAGAAAGTGATGAGCTCAAAACAACAGAAGAGCGTATTCGAGAGATCGTCCGCGAGGAGTTAGAAAGGTATGATTGAGGAGAACGTCTGTGTCAAGAATCCACATCTAGAGGGGTACTTTCCGAGATTCAGAGACGACGAGTGGTATTACACTTTCAACGAGTTCGTGACGCTCAATTCGGGGTATCATGGGTGAGTGCAGGCTTTGCGGAGAAAACCGCGAACTGCAGAACAGCCACATCATCCCTCGATTTGTAATCCGATGGATGAAGAAGACTGGGGCAACACCGTTCCTAAGAAAGGCTGTAGACCCGGATACTCGAATCCAGGATCATCACGAAAAGCTACTCTGCGAGGACTGTGAACAGATTTTCTCCGACTGGGAGGGTAAGTTCGCGGCTCGGGTGTTCTATCCCCATGTTCGAAGTCAAAAGGATGAGTTCGAGTACGATGAGTGGATGTACAAGTTTGTTCTATCTGTGTCTTGGCGGCTTCTGGTCTCTGAATTGGCGGTCTGGGATGAAAATGAACATTTCAAGAACGAGGTAGTCAAAGAGCGGTTGGAGACGTGGGAAGAGATCTTGCTTGGTGAGAAATCGGTTTCTGAAGATCCTTCTCAGCACCATATTTTCTTCGCTGGTGAGCTTGACTTAGTTAGCTCTGATCCTGAAGCCCCCGAGGGTTTTGAACTTTACATGCAGAGGAACCTCGACGGCACCAGTGTCTATGGTGAAGACCATATTCACACCTATTTTAAGTTCCCCAGGATCCTATTTTTCTCGACAATTACACCATCTGATCCTGGCGGGTTCACAGGTACTCGTATTGAGGAGATGGGGGTAATTGTGCAACCACAAGAGCTGGGGGAGTTATGGGGGAGTTTTCTATTTGATAGAGCTGAGATATTCGGACAGGTATCGATGTCTGAGTCAGAGAAGGAGAAGGTACAGGATCGTATCCTAGAGGATCCAGAGAGATTTGCTGAGTCGGACTATCTTGAAGCTCAGCTTGCGGAGATGCGGCGTAAGTACGCGGAGCACGACTTACTAGAATATTTGGAGGTGAAGGAGTGCCCTGTCTGTTTCACGAACCATAGAGTAGTCGAGAGTCTGCCGAAAATACCGCTGACGAAGTCACATATCGAGAGGGTGAATGAGCAGGTGCTGTTTGCTCGGGGAACTTTTCCTAATCCGGACGAAGTGATAGATGAGATCCCGACGAATGTTACGGATGTGCTGGTAATCTCAACAGAGAGCTCTACAAGAGTCCTGCAGTTCTACGTCGATCACGGCTGGATTGTTGGTGAGGAGAGGGAGCATCATGAGGGGATAGAACCGGAGGACTTTGGTCAGGCGGCTTGGGAGAAGTATTCGGAGGATTTCCATAGACAGATGCGGCAGAGATTCGGTCGATAGTCAGGGGAGTACGGTTCTCTGGTATTATTTCCTTAGTAAAGGTGATTGAGCGTCGGAAGTATCTTTCACAGATTGAGAGGAGGGCAACCCATTAATATCGAGATCCTGTTGTCAGTCTCTGGACCTGAGTAGCCTCTATGACTATATCGTCTAAAGTAGAACCCCTATGATCGCCAGGAGTGTCCCAATCAGCGCAATAGCAATTCCACTCATACGGCATTCACGTTCGAGAGTCAGATCTAAGAGTTCCACTATTGATTTCTGTGGCATTTGGAAATCGTATTCATTCCATCCGTCCTCTTCCTTGGCCCTGATTGTCACAGCACCCGTCTCAATTTTCTTGGGCGTGTTATCTGGAATATCGCTCCTATAGTTCATATCAAGGTAATCAATGAATGTATAACAAATAACATAGTCATCAAACGTGAATTTCCGCCCCCTCTTAGCTGAGAAGACGTACTCTCGCGCTTCGTAATAGTCTCGGAGTAATCGAGAATTCTTGTAGTATCTAATTCGCAGAAACCGAGGAAGATCAGGGAGAGCCAGGACGAGAGTTCCTATTAACACCAGAGCAATCCCCACTGACGAAACGATTGGTGACCAATTTATCATAAGTGGTAGAATCGAACTCCCCCGATAAGAATGCTGTCGAACAGCGCTGACTATTTATTCTAATCCGACGGGTGAGATTCTATGGCACCCCAGTGTTGCACCTCGTTTTCGTGTGGTTTTAGCAGTTCGCGTAACCAGTGTACACTTTGATCGATCAGTTCTTCTGCGGCGACCTGACCACGTGTGTGTTTTACGATCCAGACTAATTGTGGGAAAATACACTGATTAGTCTTTGAGTCAAGATCGCTCGATTGCCACGCATTAAGAACCAACTCCAGAGCGTCTTCCCCCTCAATATCAAGTAGTACCTCGCATACCATTTCGAACCGTCCGTGTCCGTACCACCTCCAGGTCAGCAATCGACACTCAGCAATTGAACCCACGATTAAGGAACTGGCAATATCTTCCATACCGTGTTCTACAAGTTTTTCCGCGATAGGTGCGACTACGGAAGGGTTGTATTTCCTGGTTTGAATTACTGCCTTTCCAGCATTCTCCAATTCATTTGGAGAGAATTCGTCTAATTTCCCCGTAGAGATCGGGTCCTCAAATTCATGTGCTGCAAGTGTTTTATGTAGTTTCTCTGCTAGGTCGGGTGGTCTTTGTAAGTCACTTTTCCCGTAATCATCGGAGTCTTCAACGGAGACTATGTCATCGGGGATCCGTACATCAAACGTTTCTGCAAGCTCTCGAATCTCCTCAGCTTTTTCCTTATCCACACCATTGCCAACGTATTCACCTCTATTCATACAGCGTAACGCTAGTTTCACTGTGCTGTCCCATCCTTGATCGGCAGCAATCAACGCAGCATCGGCGAAATACCTGATATCTTTGGTTGCATGTGAACGAGCTCTGAGCTTCCATTCGCGTATCTGAATTATTTCTTCAAGTTCTTCTTTTGTGATTCCCCCCGGATTCCGCAGTCGCCATTTTCGCAATCGTCGTGCTGTTCCGGTTTCCCTCACAGTATTAGCCACAGAATGGTAATCGACTGCATTTTCATCAAGAAGCGTTGATAGAAAATCGTATTCGAGGTGACTCGTTTCATCACCATCTGTAATTTGATGGAGAAGGTTCGCCCAATTGATTAGCTGAATCGCTGTTCCCTTATGAGACTCCCAATCATCCTCGACTACATGGAGGAGACCCTCCCAGATGTCACTGAGGAGAATATCTTTGTGATATCCGTATCGAAACCCTCGTTCTATTGCTTTTTCGAAGTAATTCTCGGCATAGCCCATTTCATTTGAGTCAGCAGCTCGGATAGCAAGATCCATTAATTCTCTTGATGGCGGCTCCCCTGAGGGCTGTCCCCGCATAAGATCACGATATCTTTCCTCCCATATCGATATATGCTGGTCCTCTGGATGGTGTGCATCACTTACACGCCGCATATCTTCGGCCAATTTACTCAGTAAATACGGCTGATAACGTTCTGGATCGGCGATGTCTAATACATCGTCGATTAATTCGTCCGTGCCTTCATCGACAACTTCAACGAACTCGTGCGTGGTCTTTCTCAGTAATGTCCGATATTGAGTTCTTGCAAAATGCTCTGGTTCTGGGGAGCCAAGTTGACGGGTTTCCAGCAAATCTCGAATGAATGTAAGCGTGGCATCAGTCCAATTAGTTGTCTCAGTACTCGCTCCCCTCGTTGTAGCGGCACCAATGATAGCCACGAGCTGCCGAATGCGAGGTTGTTCATTGGCCATATCATCTACCTCGGTCAGGAGGGCATCGGGTGTAAACCCGAGATCTGCTAGTGTTGCTCCGACGTAGTATGCCTCACTGAACCGCGGATAGTCCTCATTGATGCTTCGTGCATCACCGAACTGGATTAAGTCAAGACTTTGTTTTACCTTGTCTTCATCAGCCCCACACTTCAGGACAGTATGAAGCGCTGGTGCAGATAAGTCGTTGAATTCTGAAAGCTCCTCTAGGAACCGATGCTGCCACTCAGCGGGAAGCTGTGAACCAATAGTCTCGCAAGCTTCTAGAGTTTTTGTCATATCATCAAACAACCATTCTGGTGGTTCAGGCCGCTCTTGGAGGTGAACTGGGTTTTCCCTCAAACCCTTGAATACCTGATATGTGAACTGGTCTTCTGACTCGCCTGATACTATACCGCTGGCGTGCCGCCAGAAATCGTCAGGAGGGAGTATTCTTGCAGCAGTATCAAAATACGCTTCTGGTTTCCAGTCAAAGGACTGATCTCTTCCCTGGTTGTTCTCAAACCACTCTTCAAGCCAATCGGGATCTAACTTCTCGGGCCAGACAAGGGCAATCGATTGCATAGCGTCAAGAACAGCACCGCTCCCAGGCGAATTCTCCCGAGTCTGTTCAAGGAACCTGAGTGCTTTATTTCCATCACCTAACGCAATATAGTACTCTAATCGATCATCGACATAGACGGACAGCATACCATGAGTTGTAGCCCCGAGAATCGTACAATAAAAGACGGTTGCGTAGTCACCGGCTTCCACTGCACCCTCAAACGCAAGTTCTAACGATTCCGTTATCTCACTGATATGAGCGCCTTCACGCCACCAGTGCAAAATGTTATCTTGAGAAGCCAAACCACGGAGATGTTCCAGACCGGGTCCATGTTCAGCATGATATCGCAACCTGGTCTGATAAGACGGTGAGGTAGTAGATTTTTGGAAATAAAACTTGTACAAGCTTTCATGAATCTCTTCCTTCTCATTCGTACTCAATTCCTCGATGACAAACTCACGGAAACTAGCGTGGAATATATGATACAGATCTGAATCACTCCGCTCCAGTGTGTGAGCAAGTGCCCCGCTCTCCAACTCTACCTTATTTTGAATCCAAGGAAGATCAAGAATTTCGTATACGAGTTCCGCTTCCATGGCCGTCGGACTAACTGCGATTAATGAGAGAACATCACGTGAATGTGGACTCACCGGCTCCCATATTCGTTCGTAGTATTCTTTCAATTCCCCATGAACCTCAGGCGCATCGGCCACTGCCGAACGCAAGCCGTCCTCTATACTTCCAGGTTTGGATCGACCAGTTCGTAAGAGGTGGGACAGTATCACCGGAAGCCCATTGGATACTCTATACACGGAGTCGAGAAGTGCGGAATCGACAGTAACACCATTTTGTTCAAAATAGGTTTCAATCTCAGTTCTTTGCCAAGCCGGTACTGGTTCTTGATCATCTACCGACAGTGTCTGTTTAGCTTTCTTGGACAGTTCTCGCCCAACCAGCAGAAGCCGAAGTGGTTCTGGGATACTTAACTTCCCAATTTCATCTACTATCGTGCCTTCAATATCTTCGCGGGTGTTCATCCCTTCGGGATTCGGAAGCGCATGATCTAACCCATCAATGACAACTATACCCTGCTGATTGTGTTCCTTGGCCCAATCTGCTGCGGAATAAATGTGATTTTGCAAATCATCAGTTCCCGTCCACACTGGAGTGTTATCGGAGTCGAATCCCCTTGGGAACTCATTTCGTAACTGTGCTGCTATCTGATCACGGAACCACTCAGGATCAATCCTATCACTCGCTTCTGAAGGTCGATCCGAGGGGGAAAAGAGATTATATCTGATTGTTCGAAACGAATCCCTCTCCTCCAAACTACTGTGGAGTAGCTCTATGCCTGTAGACTTCCCGCTTCCTGGTTCGCCTTCAATGAGAAGCCGCTCCCCACCATCTACCATTGAACTTCGGAGATCGTGAATCCAGTCAGGGATTATACAGTCCTCATCCACAGGAAATACTTGGGGGATTTCTTGAACAGAGGGTAATACCTCTAACCGATCAGCAATGATATCACGGGTTAGGCGATGTCCTGGATCTTCACGGGCCCGAGCTGCAAGGCTTATCGCTCGTTCAACCAATGTTTCAGAATCCGCGATTCTTGGATTGACCCTATCATCAAAAAGCGGCCTGACCTCAGCAAGAATGTGGTCGAATATCTTTGTCGTCTTCAATCCTTGAAAAGCCTCTTCCTCCTCGTCCAATTCAACACCGGGAACCTCAAATATGAATTCAATTTCGGTGTTTTCCGAGACTGTTCCTGATTTACCTGCGAGCTGTTGAGTTTCAAAATTCAACCCACCGAATAAACGAAACTCTGAGCCATCGCATGCTAATGGAACATGGGACGGTTGAGGTGTATTGTACGACGTGAATACGATAAATCGAGATCCGGCATCTCCGTCCTGCCTAGATTTCGCAGATTCAACCAGCTTTTCAACATTCAATCGACCTGAGCTGCCATTGAGATCGGTTTCGGTGAAGCGGTAATCTGGTCCGTTTTTCACTTGAATACAGATAGTCTCCTCCTCCGTCTCTAAAATGATATCATCAAATCTATCGTCCTCATCGTACGGCGTTTCGATCTTGACAGCTTTCGAATCGCCTAATAGAACAGATAGCATGCAGATCCCCCCAATGATATCCTGGAAAAGGTCACCGCGTGCTAGACCAGCTTTCCGCTTGGCTTTTAGAGCCAATCTCGAACCGTCTCCACTCCCCACTTCACTCGTGTTATTCATTGCTCGTAAAGTGTTTTACAAAACTCGTGTTATCACATACACGCATCAATGTGTTGGTCAAACTACGAGACGCGAGGATCCGCGAGACTCCCCCGAGCAAACAGCGCTTAGGACGCTACACCGGAACAGGTAGATGAAAGCAAACTAGAGGCTGAATTAACAGAGTTTAAATAGGAACTCGATGAAGGGACGGAAGCGCGATTGTAGTCCAGTAGCGGACACACATGGCCGGTAAGCATTGCTCACAATCGAGCAAAGTCGTCAGAAGCGGGCGCTACTGACAACCCAATCCTGTACTGACATCCGTGACAAGCACCACACCGGCCCGTATGGGCCAGCATGAACCTTCTTGTCACTGCCTCTCGAATGAGCGAATGAACCGCCAGCCGAAGCGGGCGCAATGGAGGTTAGAAGATGATTGAGAACCCTCGGACCATGCATTTTGGTCAAGCTTTTGCCTGACGCGAACCCCGACGCGGGAGGGGTGAGCGAGGGGAAAAGGTTGGGGTTCAACCAAATTCTGCAGATCCAGATAAGCAAATACGGTTCTGGTCAGAAATGAGTCGGCGCACACCACGTTTAGCGTAGTATACGGGTGGCAAATATGGCCATAAATACACCACACTAAGCGAACTCCAGTAGATTCCGCTATCTACGATTCACATTTTCTATATCTCTTTAAATCTGTAGTCTAATGGTAGGTTCATGACAACCCAGCCCAAAGCAGGTGAACTCCTGGTCGGCGCATACCTGAGAGTCGTGAAAGAGTGCGAGTTGGTAATGTACAATCAGCGCTCATCTAGACAAGGAGACCAGTTGGAGATCGATGTAATAGGAGTAACAGATACCGAAGACGGTGATCAGGAGGTCTACATTTGCGAAGTCACAACCCATTTAGGAGGCCTTCGATACGGTACCTACCAGGAGAGCTACGATAATCTGAGGAAGAAATTCAGAAATGACCGGGACTATATCACTGAAATATTCGATTCTGCGGACACCTACAAATTCCAACTATGGAGCCCTGTAGTCCCGTTTGGGTTGGAAAAACGCCTCCCAGAGCTGGATACCGTGTTTGAGGGAATAGACAACATGGAGTTGGAATTAGTGATCAATGAGGATTACTCGAATAGGATTGACACGCTTCAGGTTAAAGCGAGTTCAACCAAGAAGCAGTTCGGTGAACTGGGTTTTCGCCTTCTTCAAATCCTGGAGCACACGAAATAGAGAAGTTGCACTAAAATTAGACTATCCCTCTGTTTCTGGGCTGTAATGGTGTACGTGAACGTCAACTAATCTTACGGCGTCTTCGTAGAAATGTCCTTCCACGGTTCCCTCAAAGTGCTCCAAGGTACCCTCTACTACGGCTTGTTCTTTCCTGTGTTTACGACCTTGTGCGGGAAGTCGTCGAGCATCATCACAGTTAGAGCAGAACCGGTACAGTTGGATCCATTCGTCTTCCCCTCTTTCCTTCTCATAATAGAGGATGACACCGTCACCGACAGTCATTTTCTTTTGGCAATTGTGCTGGTAGTCTACTTTTCCTATTGTGGGTTCGGCGTTACAGTGGACGATCCCGCCGTTGGTGTGACGGACCACGTCGCCAATGAACTCCATTCTCAGCTCTGCTTCTTCCCTAACCATATTCTTTCCTTGACCTTCTTTCTACTTGTAACTACAGAAACACGGAACAGTCGGTCGAGATCTTGGTTTGGCGACTGAGAGCAAAGTATGGTGGTGTGGAACGTTCTCGTGAACCTGATTCCTGATCCAGGATCATGGTACTAGAGTGAAGTACTGTGTCGCGGTACGAGATCCTGGTACACTATTCTGGTACTGATCCAAGTACCACGACTTCGTCATAGTTACACGGTACACTACTCTGTTCCACTTCAGCAGTACCGTTACTCACTGTAATCACACACTATTGCGAGCATAGAACTTCAGGGGGTGAGTTTCTCTGCCCACACTCAGGGCAGGGATCCGCACAACACGGCTAGTTCCGATACTAAGTCACAGTGGTACCGGCGAGCACCATTCACATCGTGATCCAAAGTCGAATTCATTAACAATCATAGATCTAATTAGTAATTATGTCTGACATCGTCACGTATGATCCGGAAGATAGAATCGTTTATTTCACAGGTAAAGACGAACCGAAGGAAATTCATCGAGACGTCTCTTCAGCCGAATTCAAGGAAATAGAGAAAATGGCTTTGGTGAATCGCCATACAGCGCTTGATTTCACTGTTTCACGGCTCGCTTGATGTTGTAGACCGCACACATCAGAACGATCTCACGAAATTCGCGGTACCATTCTCGGGCACGCACCGCATGGCCGAGCGTACGCTTGATCGTCGAGAAGACGGTCTCTGACAGCGCTCTTTGGCCGTACAGAGAGTTGTCGATTCGCGCGTTATGCGCACAATCGACGGGTCGGAACTCACGGTGTTTGATCAGCGGTCTCACGTCTTCTTCTCGGAGTTTTTCACGTAATCGCTGCCAGTCGTAGCCTTTGTCGGCGGCGAGGCTGACAATCCCGCCCGCGTTGCGGCAGGCGAGTTGCCAGCCGATCTGCGTATCGTGGCGTTTCTCGGTCGTACAGTGAACGTCAAGTACAGCTTGCGTTTTTGTATCGACGAGAGCAGTTGTTTTCAGCGTTTGAACGCGATAGTTCGTCCGACGACAGTAGTGCTTGCTGGCGGTTTCGCGGTCGAAGAACGTCGCGCCCATCGCGGCGTGATCGGCGGTTTCGTGCAACTGCGCCGAGAGGCGCAGCAGCACTCGCCAGACCTCCATCTCGAACCTATCAAACGCCTTTACTAACGTTGAGTGATGCGGGAGATCGCCCGCTTCGAGGCCGATCTCGGCCAAAATATGTGGCATCTCGCTCAAGAGATCAAGCGCCTCACGGTAGGATTTCTCTAAGTAAATCCGAAGGCAGTGGAGCGAGACGACGGCGTAGTCGGCGAAGCCCCCACCCCCTTCGGGGGCGGCGGCTTCGCCTCGGCCACCAACAGCATTTTTAGCTAACGAGACCGCTTTGCTCGTGAAGCGGGAGATCTTCGACATCAAGCATCGCCGGTTTCCCGCTTCACTTCCTTTGATTTGACGACCTATCCCGCCGCATTACAGCGATTCACCAGAGCCGATCGATGTTATTTCGGCTACTGGGGTGCGACGAGGACATCCTCGAAGTGGTAGCGGTGGATCCGATTGGCGAACGTGATGAAGTGGTTGTCGCTATCCAAAAACGATCGTCACATGACCTTACTATTAGGTAGATTCTCTGGTCGTCTGGGAATCACTTTCATTCTGCGGAGTAGTTATTTACAGATCCCTAGTACAATAGACGGGTAATGAGTAATCCGCGATCTAGCGGTTCGTATTCTTACGACGGACGATTAGTGTTCAATGGATTATACTCAACCGAGATTCTTGATCCGGATTTCGACTTAGAGACGACCGTTGAGGAAGGTCTCAAGGATTTCACTCGTGGTACCAACGAGGAACCCGGGAGCGGCTATCATATGCTGGATTTCACTGAGCGAGTCTCTGAATCACCGGATATCAGCCGACAAATCAAAGCCGAAACTGATGACATCTACGGGATTCGGTATCGGTACGAAGAGTGGCACGAACGTGAAGTGGAATCTGCTAACGACGACGGAACCGAATACCGAAACGTTCGAACGACCGACAGTGTGGACGTCTACTGGGACTCTCCGAACTATCTGTTCATCAAAGGGAACAAGACCGAAGCCCGGCAGGCAGGGAGTCTAATCGAGTCGAAGCTCGGTGATTACATCAGAACACGGGAGATCGGGTTTGCCTCGGATTTCCTATTATGGATTCTCTCCCAATACAAGAATGGTGAACAGCTCGGTGAAGAACTCTCCGCGAAACTCCTCAGTAACGCCAGGATTGAAGGGGAAGAAGATCGCTTCGGTCGAAGCAATCGGGTGGACGACTCGACAGACATCGCCAAAGCAACGACGATCCTGATGGGACTTCTCCGCGGTAAGGAGATGGCGTTTGTCGAAGGGATATTCGGGATGCACGGCAAGTTCGTCGCTGCCCGGATCGAAACTGGCGGTCGTATTCACATTAAAGCCGAACAAGATATTGAAGGGTCAACTCACCTAGAACGAATGGCCTTGTCTGTTTGTTTCTTGAAAGAACTACTTGCCGTGTACGACCACTGGCAGTCCCTTCCCTCGGAAGACAAGTACCCGCCGGTGGAATTCTTCAAGAACTTGTATGAAGAGTGCGAACGACAAGGTGCAGAAATTACCTTCCCTGTTGATGACGTTATCAAACGGTATCGGGAGAAGGGGAACCGGGAGGAGTACCAAGAACGCCAAGCCGCAATAGCTGAGTTCCAATGACGCCACAAAAGAGTCGGGACCGAAGTGCTCGTAATCGTGCCCCTCGTACGGACAATTGGATGAGGTAATGCATGGGATCAAGTAGTCTCCGTCGAACCCGAATCCCAGGCAATGGGCAGCGATTCCGTGAGCTATCCGACCTCTCGACCAACGGGTTCAGCCTTTCCGACGTCAATGAGCGGAAGGTTAGTGGCCTCTGTGACGATTACCCGTTTGACGGGCAGATGGCGTACAGCGGGCTCATCAATTACTCTGAGGATGCGATGTGGGGCGGGGGCCGGGATATCGAACTTGAGTTCGAATTTCGTGACCAATCTAACCTGTTCATCTTGGATACAGAAGTTGACCTGCCATCGGTGGAATCGGTCATACAGAAGTTGAATACTCTCTCTTCCGACGATGTGAAAATCTACCGTTCACTAACTGTGCATCGGGAGCGCCTTTGGAATTTCCTGAACAACGCCGACAAAATCATTGAGCTCACCCTCATCGGAGACCAAGGGAAGGAGATTTCGTTCGAAGAACTGGACTCTGGACTTGAGATTGAACAGTACCCCATCGAATCGGCAACTGTTGTGTTCTCCTACGAGGGGGAACAAATCCTCACTCGATACACCGACGGAACACTATCCGTCCAGAGTGACGTTTCAGAGGCTACTGAGTATCTCGTCCAACTTTTTGAACGCGACGTGATTGCGGAGTCTGGAGACTAGCTCTACTAAATATGGCAGGTGATTTTCTCAGTATCGCTCATCTGCGTGCTGAATTCCGCCCGTTTCTGTCTGAGTACAAATCATCGATACTCGCTTGGGGGAGCGGGATACTCGGGACAGTCCTCTGGATTGCATCGTCAGTCCTTAGTTCCACACCAGTCGCTGTCTCCGCAGCTGGGATGTACGTAGTCCCTGTCATCGGATACTATTTAGCGTATCGCCCGTTCGGGATTCAAATTGATTTAACTCCAATCGCCACTGTCGAGGGGGAGAAAGAACCAGATAAGGTCGCCGAAAGCCGGGGAGAAGCGATACTCCGATCTGGCGAATGCGAGCTTCGAGGCGGTGTTACAATCTCTGAACGACTGGACGACTTCGCTATTCAATTCGATGTACCAGACGACATCCGTGTCGAACTGCGAGACATCCCCTGCGCGGAGCAGGAGTACGATCCAGAGAAAAACATCCTCCGGGCAGATAACGTGTCTGTGTACCGTTTTTCGATTGTCCTGTTAGTGTACTCTGACGAGTACGTAGAGGGGCAGACATACGAGTATCCACTCAAAATACGGGACGGGGAAGGTGGAAAACCAGTTCAATCGATAGACCTGGTAACGAGGTAGATCCTACACCAAAGTCTCACGGGAGAAGGACACCTAGTAAGCCAGGCAACAGCACACTAATGAGGTATGCCTGATACGTCTGAAGGGATGGACGGGACGTTCGATTCGTTGGGAAAGAATCCGAGGACGAACGAGGGATTGCGGACTCACTGGGCAGGGTATTGGGAGGATTTGGTCGCTGATCTGCAGGATGATTCGCTTGAGGTGCTTGACGGGCAGCCGAATTTGCGGAGTGCATTTCGGAAGGATACGTCGTTAGGACAATCGGAGCGGACGATTGCGGAGGATCATCCGAATCGGGAGATTCTGGAGTTACTACAGAACGCACGGGACGAAGCGCAGTATGCGGATGATGGACAGGTGTTTATCGCCGTGACGGATGAGGGGCTGCTCATTGCAAACAATGGGCGGAGTTTTAACTTCCACAACCGGTCGGTCGAGGAGGCGGCGACCGGTATCGGGAAGACATCCAAGGACACGCCTGATGAAATTGGGAAGATGGGGATCGGTCTCAAGTCGATCCTCGGGAAAGGGGAGTCGTTCGAAGTGTGGACGGAGACACCTGACGCGTCGGGTGAGCAGCAGGCGCTTCGCGTCCGGTTTTCGAAGGCGTATCTGCTGGCTACGATTTTGAATTCGATTGGGTACGATCACGGCGTGGACGGGCTGAGTGAGGAGTTCAACACTGATGTGTTCCCGGTTGATCTTGATTTGAGTCGGAACCAGGATGGGAAATCCCCGGCCGATTTGAGTGTGGATAACCGGCGGGCGTTGATGCAGCTGTTTCTGTTCGCGTATCCGATCCCGTTGTCGCTGTCGGCACGACGAAGTGAACTTGCTGGTCTTGCCGACTATTTAGTCCACGGGGATGACCGAGTGGCGGCCCCGAATGATACCGTGGCGGAGTACGGTGGGGAGTTTTCGACTGCGGTGTTCGTCGAGTTTGCGGACGAGAATTGGCGGGAGATCGTGACGGAACTCTACGGCGTGGACGCGGTGAATGAGTTACCGGATGATGCTGTTGAGGAATCCGGGATTGCCACAACGTCTCCGGAACGTGTCTGGTGGTACGTGGACGGGACGCGGTCCGGATCGCTCGATCCGGAGACGCTAGTTCATTTCGGCACGATCGACGAGGTGAACGCAGTCCGTGTCTCGGACAACGAGATCGACGAGCACATTTCGTGGAATATAGAACCCGAACCCGGTGTGCTGAGCGGTGAGTCCGTGCAGCATACTGAGTGGCAGGTCACTCAGGTTAATCGGGATGGGGCAGGCGAGAAGGAGGCGGCCCACGTGTTCGATGGGTTCCGGTTACCAGCTAGTGAGCGAGATCACGGGACGCGGGTCTTGGTTCCGCGTCCGAGTGACGAGTGGCCCATTGTGGAGACGAGGCAGTTTGGGGACAGAGAGCCGCATTCGTTGAAAGATTACCCGTTGTACCTGTATTACCCGATTAGTCAGCGGGATCCCGGGTTATCGTTTTCGCTGCACGGCGAGTTTTCAGTGACGCCAAATCGACAGAATATCAAGGACGTGTCCCAGCGCTACGTGGATTATAATCGCCGTGTACTTGAGGAGGCGACGGAGGTTGTCGGGCGCGTTGCCGAGCAGACAGCGGCGGTCACCGAACCGACGCATAACTGGTTGAGTCTGTATCCGTGGGTGTTGCTGCCGAACCAGTCACAGGAAGGCGAGTGGGAACCGGAGGCGCGACCGACCGAAGCTGATGAGTTGCTCGGGTACCTTCGACAGCAGCTGTTAGATAGGGTGTGGGAGACAGACTGTATCCCGATTGCCGGTGGGAGTTCTGCGGCTCCGGCGCAGATTCAATCTGAGACAGACGGGCCCGGGGCTACGGATTCGTTGTTGTTAGATTGGTTGAGCGATGGGTGGGACGGAGTGCGTGCGATGTACCTGTTGAGTGATCAGTTACCAGTGACAGGAGCGGCGGCATTGAAAATGGGCGACCGTCCCTTCGGGAGTGCTGGCGAAGAATGCGTGCCAGTTGCGGTGCCGGCTGTGGATCGAATCTGGGGGTTGTCCCAGCTTCGGACCGCGTCGGGCGACCGGTTAGTGAGTCGTATTGAGAGTTTACTTCGTGTGACTGACGAGAACAAGGCGACTGTAACGACGCGGTTACGAGGTCGGTGGTTTGAGTTGGTTTCTGAGGCGCTCGCGCGGAGTGACCATGCCGGTGATGGTGAGTCTGGGGTGCAGTGTGCGGCTGATCCTGCTGACGCGGTGCTTCGGGTAACAGCTCGGTATTTCGAGCCGGTATCCGGTTCAGAGATCAGCGAATTACTTGGAGAGGAATATCAGCGTACGCTGGACGGTGTGTATCTCTTACCGTGTCAACTGAAGCAATCAGGAGCCGGGGAGGAGTCGGAGACTGTTGGTGAGATGTCTGAAAAGAGGGTGTTGCTGCAGATCGAGAATCAAGATGTTCGGTCGGAAGGGGATCGACGGCAACCGCTGTCCCGAACGATTCTGTGGAATGTCCCGAGTGACGCGACAGACGTCATTGCTCCGCCGGAGGACGGACAGTTCACTGTGTTCTTCCTCGCTGAACTTGATGAGACCGATGACCGGATTAACACGTTACTCAATGAGGCTGGTGAGTCCTGGGGGATTCGGAAGTATCAGACTGACCGGCAGGAATATTTCCGGTCGCTCGTCGCAAGTTTCGAGCATGAACAGAATAATCGTGTATCTCCCACTGCGCTTCAGTTTCTCGCGGAGCGTGTCGATGATTTCACCGCTGCAGACCTGAACACGCTTCCCGATGGCTACGTCGCGCACGAGTTGTTAGAGACCGTGTTGAAAAACAGAGAATACGGCCGGTTGCGGACGCGATTCCGGCTTCGACAAGCGTCGCTCACATGGCCATCGCCATCGGAGACGGAGCGAGCGGAAGTGCCGTTAGGTGCCTGTGAGTTCGGCCCTCAGTGGCGGCCGTTCCTGAACGAGGAACTGGAGGACTATGAGACCGATGTGCTACAGAATCCGGCCTTGAGTCTTGATTCGGTGCTTACCCGGAGCGAGGATAGTTCCCGGTCAACCGTCGTTTCTGAGCCTTTGGGAGCCTCGCTTGGAGTCGGGGAGACGACACTCCCTGGGCCGTTCGAACCGGTCTGGGGCCCAGTGTACGCGCAGATGGAGACCACGGATCCGGTGACTGCAGCCAGGGGGCTTGCGAGGACACTGTCCCTCTTTGGTGTTGGCGTCACGCCGAACGTGAGCGCTCTGTGTCATCACGGGCCTGGATTACGAAAACCGAACGACGGTGTGACGAAAGCGTCGTGGGACCCACGCGAATGGGAGCTTCCTGAGTCAGATCCGTACCGGTCGGATGTGGCAACCCTACAGCGAGAGCTTATAGAGGACGGCCAGGACCTTGATTCTCCAGCGTACCTCTCGTTCGTCACAGGGTTTGGGAATCATTCAGTCCAGACCGGGAAGCACACGAGTAGCCACTGTCACGGCCGGCCGTATACTGCCGATCGAGGGTACGGGGCGCGTATTAGTTCGTGGGTGTGGAGCACGGATCTGCAGCGGGTGACTGCTGATCCAGCTGGGCTCATTCAGTGGTTAGAGCGACACGAGGACACGTTGCGAGAAACTGTGCTGGAAACCGGATGGTATTGTGACGGTGGGACTAACCACATTCAGCGGCCGTGGTCCGAAACAGTGCCGACGGTCTTCAACTGGCAGCTTCGAAACGCAGCGTGTTGGGACCCAGTGTTCGATGATCAGTTCTCGGGGTGGGTAGACGAATCGTGGGGAGAAGACGCTGTGCGGTTGCGGTGGGCTGTCCAAGATGGTGGTCGCGGTGAAGTCACACAGCTTCTCCCGACAGTCCCGAGTGACTCGGAACCAGACCAGCAGGTATCCGACGACCTGCTATCAAGCTTCGGCGTCGAACCGATTGACGAGCTAACCGCGATTCAAGCGGCAGACAGGCTCCAGAAGCTCCAAGAAGTGCTGGCTACAGAGGACTCGCTCGATGATGTGCACCGTGTTCGAATGCGGACTGATGGTGTGGAATCGGCGTGGATGTACGTGTACACTGAGTTGTTGAATCCGATTCTGCAGTCGTTAGCTGATCCTGTGGAACACGTGCCAAGCGTCTTGGAGTCTGAGTTACTGACGCATCTTCCGCTCCGGTTCCGGAACAAGGAGTGGTGTGCTGTTCCGATTGAGCAAATACAGGGTGATGGCAATACTGAACTGGAGTTCAAGTACCATACGCAGCGGTCGCTTCGTCAGTGGGAGAAACAAGAGGCCAGAAACAACTTGGATTTGTATCTGTTGAAACCACCGACTCGTGGTGGTCTCACGCCGTTAGCGGATGCGTTAGGGATCTCGTCGCTGGACGTTGACCAGCCGATTCTACAGGCTGATGAGTTGGACGGGTTGTCCGAAGACGGGGTGCAGCCAGTGAAACAGGAATTAGAGCGGCGAACAGAATGGATTCTAGCAACGCTGAATCGATCGAATCCCGATACAATCCGTGAGTCGAGAGACACATTCCAGACTGCGATCGACAATCTCGCTTGTGCGCCACTGCACGAGGAACAAACAGATGACTTCTTCGACACTCGGTCTCGGCTGTATCGAGTCTCGGATGACGATGATGCACCGCTGGGTATCGTCTTGAACGACGACGACGACAAGATATGGGACAGTGATTCACAGGAAATCGTTGAAGCGACTGCCGCTGGTATCGCGTTCCTATTCGAGATGCCGGGTCGATACGAGGAGATCCAGCCTGCACTGAGGCCGTCGTTGCCGAGTCCAGAGAAATTAGAACGGGAGTGGGAGCAACGCGGGCACGACCTCGACCTGGTTCGGACAGCGCTAGGCGTGCAAGACCAACGGGAACTTCTCCGTGACATCGAAGCTCTGTACGAGTTAATCGAGGCGCTCGGCGGGGACACCCCAAATAACGTGGAGCGGATCCGGTCGAATTTAGCTGATACGGATTCCGGCACGATCCCATGGGTCCGCAGTCAGTTCCAGCCCGGGACTGACGCTGAAGAGACGCCTGAACCCCAGTCCCCGCAGGTGGCAGAGGCGTTTGACCTGTTGTCCGAGGCCGGGACCCGGTTACCATCGGAACTGGGGAGCGACACTGCTACTCCACTGTTCGAGACCGTTATCGCAGAGCAAAACACCGCTCACGAGCAGTGGGTCAATTGGTCGCACGCACTGGCAGTACACGATGGTGACGTAACTTCGTTCATCCAGTGGGTTGCTGCGAATTCACGACTCATCACAGAGCAGTGGATTCCGTCCCACCATGCTCGCTGGTGTGCCAGAGTCGAGCAGTTCTGCATCCTTCGTGACGAGCGGGAAGACGCCGACTTGGCATCGATTGCAGCGCTTGAAGACGTACTCCCGTCCATCGAGACAGATGATTCAATCGCCTGGGAAGATACACCGGAAGCAACGGCAAATCTATCAGGTGCTGATTTTTCGCCTGCTGATCGGTGGTTCGACGTCGCACCGCAGGAAACCTTCGGGGATCGAGTACTCACACCACTCATTGAGACTGTGAGCGAGCACGCCCCAGGGGGTCGGAAAGAAGATGTCGCAGTTGCTCTCAGGGACTTCATTCTCAACGGGGAGGTCCCAGCCTCACAGGTAGACTCTCGAACAAAGCAGCAAAACGTGTTTCAACAGGTTCAATCTCAACTCGATGGTGGTCTTGATCTAAGCAACGGGCTGGTTTTTGGTCAAGGCCGCACGACTGTAGCAACGTTCGGTGGGGGATCCGGTAGCGAGAACGGTGACGGGAACTCACCCCGGATTTACGGCGAACGTGGAGAACGTGCTGAAGCAGCTGCAGTCATCCATATTCTGCAGCGACTCGGTCGATGGTTAGACGAAGAGAGAAACGACTTCGATTGGTTGATGACCGAACTTGCGGAGCTCGAAGCTGATCAAGACAGCGCGGGATACAAGTGGCACACCAAGAACCGTTGGAATGGATCTCTGAAACGGTATTTAAAGCACGAGTTTTCCGCGAAGGACTACCAATCCTTGGATCGGTTCACGGATGGAGACAGTAACCTGTGGGAAGATCCGTTCGTGCAAATTCTCAACGCGACCCAAGAATATGGACTCGGCTTCGATTTCATCGATCCGTTTGGACCCGCTGCAACACAGGATCAGAACAGTACTCCGACGCTGGATATCGCGCCAGTCGAAGTGAAAGCTGCAGGCCTGTCGTCGGAGTCTGAGTCTGTTAGTTTCCGTTTTTCGACTAACCAACTACGGCAAGCCCGGGCGTTTGTCTCTGCCGGATACCAGTACGTAATCCGGTTATTTGCGACCCCTGGAATTGAGTCCGAAGAATGGTTGCAAGAGACACAAATCGTGGATGAGATTATCCTGAACGAAGAGAACCCACCGGGTGCAGCGTTAGGTGGTCTCGGCTCGGAGGTCCGAACAAATGGTTCTGCAACGATCCCCGCTGATGCAGTTGCGGGCGGTGAAATGTATATCGAGCGCATCTTTGAGTGACATCTCGGAAAATCTCACTCAGACGTCTGGTGTTAATTAAATGAGCTCGCACTGAAACACGTTCTCAGTGAGTGACACCGGCGTTATTTCACGGTAACAGCGGTATACAACCATACCGAATACATGTCCACTTACCATGCTATCTAAGTGTCTCACTGACCAGAACGTCAAATCCATCTACTACAAAATACACACACGGCAATAGTGAACTCTGCTAGCTAATTTTTAAACGTCTAGTTTGTGATTAGGTAGTATGGCAATTACTTCTGGTTCGGCTGAATTATTTGATTGGCTGACTGATGAGCAACTGACAGAGTTGGTTGTCAAGTTGAATGGGCTTCCGTCGGGAAGAGAGTTTGAACGACGTGTGGAAGAGGCGATGACTACAACGGTCGGGGTTAATAATCGAACGTATGAGGAGGTTGTGGATGAGCATGGGGATCTGATTGGATATGTTGATGAAAATGAATCGCGGTTGCCCTGGTGGTTACTTGATTTCGAGTGGACGGTAACGAGTGAATTGCTGGATTCACTCACCATCAAGGCAGGGTCGCTTAAGCAGTTCGAACAGTATCCACTTGATTCGACCCTAATTGACGATATCTCACTCACAGGGGCACAGGAAGTGAGTGAAGGGTTGGATGCGTTTCTTTCTCTTGAAGAGCAGTTGTCGTCTGCTCTTGATACTGACGTTGCAGAAGCTTCCTCAACAGCTGAGAGCGATTCTTCGGAGTTTGAGTTGCCAGACAAGCTTTTTGTGGTTCCTGAAGCGGGACGTATCGCCACAAGTGAGGCTTTCGAGTCGTGGTTTGAACGAATGCTGAATCTATGTCCCCCAGCTGCCCCAGAAATAACGGGTTTGCTTCGGGTGAACACAAACATCAAACGACAACTTACCGAAGAAGCGCTTGACAGAAACCAAGTTCAACGACTTACTGAACTATCTGTGTTTAATTCCGGGGATGATGATGCTCACGCATATAATGACGCGTATTATGATCCCTTGACCGCGTTGTTACAGATAGAACCACCGTTTGACTTGGAGATTGAAGTTTCAAATGATAAGGATGCACTCACGGATTTGCAGTACGCGTTCTACCGGTCATGGGCGTCAAGTACGTCTCGAATGTCGGGCGAGCAACGATGGCTCAGAGGAGCGGGAAACACCAAGTCACTTTCTGAAGCAGAAATCTATCGGTTTGCCGAATACGCCTTCCGAATGCCACTCCGAATTGACAGCGAGGCTGTGGTTTTTGAAGATCAAAAAAAGTACGGTAGTAGTCAGGAACGGCAGCAGATTGCTGAGGTACTTGATGAACACGGCCATCCTGCCAACGATGACTAATACAGGTGATCGGAAGGAGCGACAGGGAACCGGTTCAGACCAGAGTGAAGCAGAGTCGTCCGAATTCGTGAGCGGTTCAAAAGCGAATGCACCGGCATTTGATGACGAAGCAGAAAGTGGATCAGACGAGGAGGGTCCATTAACTGTTGAAGAAACGGTTCAGTTATCCGTAACTAAATCAGAAGAGACCATTTCTGATTCAAAGTCTCCGAGTTTATCAATTCAAGTAGCTCCACCCAAAGGTACCGGAAATGCGGTGCTTTCCGTGCGTCCCGAACCAGAGACAGTATCCGAACCAGTACATCCCACGTCTAGCATATCTGCTGAGGGTAGTGAAATTGCGCCTCATTCACTTGAAGTTCGTCGAATCACGGAACGAACCAGTAGAGAGGTCCAACCGGAAACAGGTCGTAAGGAACAACGAGGACAAACGTATCTTGATCCACAGTCGCTTACTGTTACTCGAAAACCGGATGTAATTTCGAGGGAAACTAGGCCGTCAACTACGTTGTCCCAAGCTCGTGTTCAAGGTGGGCAAGCACTTTTGGACGAAGTTGAAGAGATTGATCCGGTATTCGGGTGGAGTGGTGGGTTACCGTACGGGATGAACCGTCCAACGCTAATCCTACACTGTGCTGAAGAGGGAGTTCCCTCGTTTCAGTTTTTACAACGGTGTCTCCGGGACGCGTATGCAGAACTTGAGGGTGGCGAACCAACTGTTGAACCGGTTGAGTTCGTTGCGAACGAGCCACAGGTTCCTGTCGTCGGTGGCCGGATAGTTACGTTGGATCTGACTGAAGGGGACTGGTCACCATCGGTCAGCGGTGACCGGCCGATGATTGAACAGGGGGGCATCGATATTGTTCCGACCCTCGTCCAATTAGCAGATACGCTCTATTCGGGCGGGTTAGGCTACGTCGTGGTTAACCTCCCATCCGAGTGGGAAGGGACATTCCGCCGGTCCCAGTTTTTTTCCACGTTAGTTGACTACATCGCTGAGGCTTCGTCACCGGGGACTGAGTCTGAAGAAGAGACTGGGGCGCTCGAAAAACTTCGAACTGCACCAGTCACAATTGCACGTCCTCGTGTTACTGACACCGATGTGTTTGATGCGCGTGTCGCGCAGTATTTCGGATTTGACCGAGTCCCGGAGTGGGAGACAATCGCCCAAGCTGATACAGCATTTTCGAATCTGCTCCGCAGTGAACACTGGGCGCAAGTCGCTTTGACTGAACGACAATCCTACGGCGAAGAGAGCAGTCGCCACTATAATTGGAAAGGATTACTCACCGAAGGAATCGCACGGCAACTATGGATCGCCGCGACCGACCGAGAGACACCATTCAACACGTTTGTACAACAGTTTCTTCGCGGTGAGGACCTGCTGAAGACTGAATTGCCATTGGATGGTACTGATCCTGAAGAAGCATCCGTTATCGTGGACATTCATTTGAATGAGGATAGGCCCTGGGTTTCGCAGGCTATGGAGACGTTCACACCGGACGGAGAGTATAAGTTACCAATTGCTATTGAATTCGAGACTGGGTTCAGGGAGGGAGCGTTTCAACATCGGAAGCTCGTAGAATCGATTGAGAAATATGAGACTGGAGGTGCGGTTGACACAATACTTCTTGTCGTTCCTCCACGGTTATTGTATCGGGGTGAGCGGCAAGCGCGTCTTCTGAAACAACTTGTTGAGTCCGAGGATGACCATTTAGAAGGTGTTACGGCGGAGTTGTGTGTGCCAGTGTTGGCAGATGGGCGTTGTACAAGTGTCCGAAGCGGGGCTCAGATTATCGAGGTGTTGTACGATAATGACTGATCAATCAGACATCACAGACTGGTCTCGGCTTTGCTCGGTTGATGGAGGTCGAATGGCCATTCAGGAGTCCGGTGAACGGATTCGAAGCGCAGGACTCACTACCGGAAGTACGGGTAGCAGGGAGTATCGGTTCGAGTTGGGAGATACCAGCGGTAATGGTAAAACTCAACATAGAGTCCAAATAGACCCGTCGAATGGACAATTGCATCACAGGGAATGGTGTCGCTATACTTTCAATCTCGCTGATGAGACGTCTTCAGAGTCAGAAGAAGTTGAATTTGTAGTAGAACTTCCCGCTGAGACGGACACCTCGATTATTGGGACACAACTTACTGTTACAGGGGCCGAACTCGCAGAAGCGTTCGATCAATCGAATCACTCGGTACCAGTGAACCGTGTTGCAGGTTTAGATGTTCAAAAACAGCAATTACGACGATTTCTACAGACGGACAATAGTGACTGGGGGCTTTCAAATCGATCCGGGATTTTACTTGAAGGCCCGCCGGGAACCGGGAAAACAGAACTGGTTATAGAGACGTGCGAGGAGCTGTTCGGAGGGCTACCTGTCACGATTTCGGGGCCTGAAATTCTCAGTAAGTGGGTCGGTGAATCAGAGCGATTACTCCGCAAGCAGTTCCAAGAAGCTCGTGGGAGCACGTCGCAAGTACTCTATATTGATGAGATTGATGCGATTGCTCGAAGTCGAAGTGAATCAACTCAAGAACACAGCGCTCAGTTAGTTGCTCAATTGCTGGTGTTACTTGATGGGATTGACGCAAAAAAAGAAGATACACCGAAGGTTGTCGCATCGACAAATTTGGCGGAAGTTCTTGATCCCGCATTGCTTCGGCCAGGTCGATTAGGAAATCAGCCAATCACGTTTTCCCGCCCCGACACACAGGAGCGAATGGCTATTTTCCACCATTACTTTGAACAGATCCGAACAAGTTCGAATGGGCGTCTCGACGCTAAGATTCGAGAAGCGGTGACGGATCCACTGAATTCAGGCTTCTTGGAAAACCTTGCTACAGAAACAGACGGTTATACTGGAGCAGATATTGAGGATACCATCGTGACAGCAGTCACTCATCTACAAGCCAAACAACATAACGAGTTCTCACAACTGACGCCATCAACCATCCATGACCGGATCACAGAGCGAAATATCCAGCCACAGGGGCCCTCATTTACCGAAGAATCGATCGTCACGGAGGCGACTGATTCGGTTCAACTCCACGGAAACGGCCAACTTGTTCAACTCAAAGCCCCAATAACAGATGAAGACATTCAGTCAATAACCTCTGCTTGGAAACAGTATGTCGATGGCTCCGATGATGAGTTTGTGGTTCGAACAGTCCCGTCAAATCAATTGATTGGACCAACACCAACTGAAACCCGCGATCGAGTAGTTACAGTCTTTCACCACAAACCAAGTACGTCTCTTTGTCTTTACCTGTCTGACCTTCCCTCAGTGACATGTGCTGTAGGTCATACTAGTCTTGCAGATACAGTACTAGAAACCATTCATGAGCAACTGCTACAGTGGAATGAGCAAAATCTGCTTATCTACGGACAGAACAAGACTGATCAGTCGTATCTGTCAGCCGAGCATCTGGACATATCTGAATAATTCGGGAGGAAATACGGCGCTTGGAAAACGCTCCCCACTCGTCACCGGCAGGTATACTGTGAGAGTACAGCTCCTAGTGAGGTAAGAGCCCGGCAACTAACAGATCTGCAAGAACGGGTTTGAACCAGCGGACCCCACGGGACAGCGGACAGGCTCAATGACTGTATCGCAAAACCCTGCACAGCGCATTATTTTTAAATGGTACGGGGGAGTCGGTGGCAATACAAGCGAAGGTCCGAGACGTCAGGGGTCCGCAAGACGGCCACGAGAGCCCGCACGCACCGTGAATGGCGTCCGCGTGTGGTTTCAGGTTCGCACTCTCGTGACCGCCAAAGCGGGCGCAAAAAGGCACAGCGCTTAGGACACTATACCGGAACAGGTAGACGAAGACAAGTTAGAAGCTGAAGTCACCGAATTCAAACGGGAACTCGAAGAAGAGGTGGGAGCACAATCGAAGGCCAGTAGCGGACACACATGGCCGGTAAGCACTGGTCACAATCGAGCAAAGCCGTCAGAAGCGGGCGCTACTGGCAACCCCAGTCTTGTACCGACATGCGTGACAAGCACTACAGCGGCCCGTACGGGCCGGCACGAACCTTCTTGTCACAGCCTCTCGTATAAGTGATTGAACCGTCAGCCGAAGCGGGCAGCAAGTCGAGCTCAGAAGATGATTGGGAACCCTCGGACCAAGCATTTGGTGGATATTTTGCCCGACGCGGGAGTTTCGAGCACTGTTTCAGAGATGGCCCTTTGTACGATCTCACGAATCAAGGAGATATATTATTCGCGCCCGGAATGGCCTGAAACCGTTGTGGCGGAAGGATTGTAACTTGCTCAGCGAAACCACCGCACGCTATGGTCATGTCCGGTGCCTACATATCGAACGCGTCCCTTCGTAACTTTCGCTTCTGCGATGGGGATCGGATGTCGTAATGCTGTTCCATCGTTTCCTGAGAAGTATCTACTCGTTGAGATAGAAGCGACGGGTCTACGCCGTTGTCAAGCCACGCGCTAATTGAAGAGCGGCGGATGTCATGCGGTGATACCGACTCGTTGCACTTACTGTTGCGCTTAGCTTCGCACGTGCACCCGTCATCAATCCCACCGCACGCCGTTAGTGCGTAGATTCTGCGCCGGATTGATGAGCGGGCAAGACGACCGTGATTCGATCCGAGTAGGGGTTCCCGGCCATGTGGGTCGGTTACGTCGGGGCGACGATCGTTGATCCACGCGTTGAGTATATCCGCGACCCATCCGTGTAGATTCACTTCTCGTTCACTCTTCTCCTTATTTTTGAGTGGAGTCCCGGTATCCGGTCGGTGGGCAACATTGCACCATCGATCTAAGTGATGTACGTCCTTGACGTCCAGCGTTCGCACCCCAGAGATTCGCATTGAACACGTCCAGATGAGTGCTAAGAGAACGTGGTCGATTGATGCGTAATGATAACGTTCTAAATCATCAAGGATAGATGCGACACGGTCTGGATCAATCGCCGAGTCGCGTGCTACTCCGTCCCGAGTTGGCAGCACTATTGCCTCCGGAACCTGTTCCGTACACCACCCCATGCGGTGACAAAATCTAAGGAATAGGCGCACAACGCAGAGTTGGTTGTACATCGTGTTTGAATTAATGTCGCTGCTACGAGCGCGGCGAAATCGTGAGAGATCGATCGGTTCGACGTCCCCAATGTCTGCAAGCTCGCCGGCACCCCCAGACCATTCTTTGAATCTTTTCAGCTGGTAGCGGTGGTTCTGAATGGATGAATCCGAGAGTTCGGTTTCGCGTTCGTTCAGGTACGCTTCGATAGCTTCGGGTACTGTTGGCATGCTTTCTGACTCCGTGCCTGGAAGTGCGAAGCAAGCGATTGCTGGTGATCTCAGCCATTGTTTCTGTGGCACCTTCACCCGTAGTCGGAAGGCCCGCCCGCGCAGCGTAGCGAGCAGGCAGGAACCGAGAGCGGAACGAAAAGTCGGCAGTGAGACGTGCAGCGAGCGGAGCGAGCGAACGTCGAACGTTAGAAGGAGCGCGAAAGGCGGTTTATTTCGCGTTCCTTCAAGCAGTTCAAATCTGCCCCAACCCACTCAGTTTGCGCCGAACAAACTCGTGAGGCGCAAATCCGTTACGTTGGGCAGATTTGAACCAGACGAGTCGCAGCCCGGGAAGCGAACGGAGTGAGCGACCCGGAACGTCTTGGCGAGGTTCAAATCTGGCCCAACCTCAATCAGCCTGTAAGTCCCAACCTCAATCAGCCTGTAAGTCCCAACCTCAATCAGCCTGTAAGTCCCAACCTCAATCAGCCTGTAAGTCCCAACCTCAATCAGCCTGTAAGTCCCAACCTCAATCAGCGGTTAGCTCGTCGCTTCCGTCGCGTGTTTTGGGGTCCGGTGTCGGGCGTGGCATCTCCTCGAGTTCGCGCATGCGGGCGTCTTTGGTCAGTCGCTCGTACTGTCGTTGCCAGGCGTCCTCGGGAAAGAGGTCGTTTTCGTCGAACAGGTCTCGAGCCCGTTGGGTGAGTTGATAGAACTTGTAGGGATAGCCTCGAGTTCGTTCGCCGGCTGGAATCGTGAGTTCGGAGACGACGCCGACCTCTTTGAGGACGGCGAGGTGGCCTCTGATGGTGTCTTTCTCGAGGCTCGGATTGGTCTTGTCGAGTTCGTCGACGCTGGGTGCGCCCTGGGGATGGCCAACGATGTCGGCGATGATGTTGGCTCGACTCGTGACGGTCACCGCCTGAAGGAGGTGCCAGCGGCCGCCACTCTCGTTTTGGTGGCCTGGTGGGTGCATATGCGATGATACGTCGTCCACTTGCATAAGTATACGGATTTTTGAGGCCAGTAGTTACACAAGTAATGACGACAGTAATTGCTACGCGTCTCGAGCCGGTCACCATCAGGTTCAATTAGTCGGTGTGCGAACGGTGACGCGATGGACGAGACGACGGAATCGAAGATAGACGTCGACGGACTGGCGTTTTCGTTCGAGGAACACGAACGCCTGAAGACGTTGCTCCACGGTGAGCGGTTCCGGGAACTCGCCTACAGTGATCGTCGGTATCTGGTACTCGGCGACGGTGGGGAGACGAAGCGTGCGGACCGACGGATGCGCGTTTACGACCAACTCGGGTCTCGATCGAACGCGACTGCGTTCAGACTCGAGGATTTCGACCTTTCGCCGGACGAACTTGCCCTCTGGGCGGCCGCCTACGAGAACCTGTGTGCGAAAGCGACGCACATCGTGGCGGTGATCGAAGATTACGCGGGTGGGTACGTCTGGGAGCTCGGCTACCTGTTCCACGAGGACATCCGGGAGAAGGTGTGGGTCTGTAAACGCGACTACGGGAGTGAGACGGCAAACCGCGGTCACTACGACAACGGTATGGCCGCCTCACACTTGCAGTTACTCGAAAACGCCGACCGAACTTGCAGATGGACTGACGACGAGGACCTCGAGACGGCAATCGAGTCGATTCCCTGATCGGAAGCCGAAAACCGGTGAGGTCACGCGTCGATGTGAGTGTCGAACCTGCTGACCGCCATCGGTTCGACTCATGGCTCACTAGGGGCTTCCCAAACCTGCAGTTGTGGGTGAAATCATGCGGTGTGGTTCGATTTCACTCACCGGTCGACATTTGGGAAGGTACTATCGTAGCCAGTGAAACGATTCACACACCTATCACGACGCCCATTTGCGATAGGGTGTCACTGACTTTCACTGGCTACTAGAGGCCGATGTCTGTTCGACGACGGTGCCAGTCGAGCGTTCTTCGAGCAATCTCGTCCCGGCCGTTGACTCGATCTTTCGCAGCGTGTCGGGTTGCCCGATCGTATAGAGGCGGTCACCCGCCCGAATTGTCCGGTCGTCCGTTGGGATAGACTCGAGGCCGCCATCGCCAGCCTGAATCGCGATCACGGCTACCTCGAGGGCTCGAATCGATTGCCCCACGTACGGGCTCGAGGCCGTACATTCGATGATGCTCATCGTCTTTTCGTCACGCCGGAGCATCGTCGCGAACTCGCGGTCAGGGTGTGATTCTGGGGCGAGCGTCATCAGCCGATACGACCCTGCCGGGTCCACTGTCGCAGCCGTTGATTCGTTCAGGATGAGCGTCGCGACGTCGTCGACGCTGGCACGGAACTCTCCTGTCCCGACACGTTCCGGGTCATCGACGGCGTCAGTCCGCCACAGTTGGACGGTATCGCCGGGCGAGGCGCTGAACGGTGGATCGGCCCTGACAGCAATTGCGACGTACTCCGGTGGGACCGTCGGTCCGATACCTGCTGCACGCTTGCCGACCGCCAGGTAGGAGATGGTGCCGTCCACGTCGATGTCGACGTCGACGTACCCGATATCGTGTTCGTCTTTGAGACGACTCGTGAGCTGGCTCTCGAGTGCCGCAATCGTGATACCGCGAGGGAAATCCATGGTTTTGCCGGCCAATTTAGCTTTGGTTTCTGCGGGAACGTCGTCGTAGCCGTCGATATCGGCGACATCCGCAGGCAGTGTGACGGTGACCGACCGCCCGGTGGCTCGGACGAGCGGGCTCAAGTCGGGTTGGAACGTCGTCCAGTTGAACCGGTCACTGGTACCGGCCCTGTCACCCGCATACCTGCCACCGTAACACGCGATGCCTGCGGCGACGAACACGGCCACGTTGAGGAACGCTTCGCTGGCCTCGAGCGGGTCACCGGTATCGCCGACGAACTGAACGAAGATCAGCCGCGTATTGAGATAGATGGCGACGGCTCCGAGGCCAAGGATGAGGGCGGCCCCTTCCGGTAACGAGACCCGAAGTTTGGCGCGAAACACGAACGCTGCGAGCGCGGTGACGAATCCGGCTAGCACCGACAACCCGCCGATACGAACGCCGGCTTCGACGAGCGGATGGGTCAGGACGGACGCCAGCAGACTCATGCTGTGACCTCCTCGAACGTGCGGAGGCTATCCGGCTTTCCGACCACGTGGACGACATCACCTGCCTGCAAAGTGGTCGAGCCATCGGGACAGAGCACGCGCTCGAGCGGGCGTCGAAGCGCGAGGATGGCAACGTCGTAGGTGTCACGGATCTGTATGTCTCCGATTGCCGCCCCAACGAGATTGCTGTCGGCCCCGATCGTCAGTTTTCGGAAACGATTCCCGTCGGCTTTGAGCACGCCGATGGCTTCGTATTCTCGCTGTTTTCCCCGGGAGTGAATGACCATGGGCGCAAACTCTGCTCGGATAACGGCTCGGGCATCCGCCTGCGAGCACAACAGTGTAACGTATCCTTCACCCCCGGTGGTCGTCGACGCGGTCGGCGTGGATTCGAATTCGACATCGGTATCGGCGGCGTTGTCGGGCGGTTCAGCGACGTTGCCTATGGGTTGATTGCCCGTGTCCACAGCGTCGGCCGATCGAGCACTCACGACCGTTCCAGTGACGGTATCTTCCGGCAGATGAAGTGTGGCGACGTCTCCACGAGCGACGCCGGTCGGGAGGGCGGTCCGTATCGACACTGCACGTTTGCCCGGCGGAACGCGTCGGGACAGGCCGGCGATCATCGGTGCCACGGCGATCTGTGCTCGACCCTGGGCGTCGATGGAGACGGATGCCTCGACGAGCTCGTACTCCGTCCGAAGGCGTTCCTCGAGGCGGGCCTCGAGTTCGCTGATCGGGAGGTCGACCCGAAACTTCCAGGAATCGCCACTGAGTCGCTCGCGGACCTCAGCAGACAGCGGGGGGTAGCCATCGATGGCCTCGATCTCGCCGATCGGCCGTATCCGAATCTGGCCGAACGAATCGACTCGGTCGGCGATATCGGTGGACAACCGTGCCTCCCGGAGCGTCTTGAGGGTGAGGTGACGCGGCGTGGCTTCACCGAGTTTATCTCCCTGACTGTGTGCCCACAGACACGCCATCAGGATGACGAGGACGGCCGTAATCCCGGTCCAGCTTTCAGCCAGGGTCGGATCGATGAGTCCCATCAGTCCACCGGAGACGCCGGCGAGCGCACCACCGAGAGCAACGACACCGAGCCCTGGCACGGTGACGCTGGTGAAATATTTGAACACGAAGCCGATCAAAAACGCCACGAAGGAGGGGAAGATAGCGGCCAATAATCCGAGGTATATCCCGACGAGAATCTCCGTAACGGGTATCGTACTCATTAGGCACCTACAGACACTGGATCCCTAAATATCGTCTCCCTCGAGGGATCAGCGTCGCGAGTGCGATCATCGATTCGATAGCTGATTCGAGTAACGGTCTGTAATGGCCAGTGAAAGTCAGTGTACGCCTTTTCACGAGATGTCGTCGCAGTAGATCTGTGAGTCGTTTCACTGGCCACTATACAACGACAGTCCAATCCGACCACAAGACGTTTCACCGGACTCGAGTAACCACGTCGTATGTCATCTAATCTCGAGACGCCGATGCGAGTAAAGCCCTACTGGGAACCGCTCCTCGCGGATATCGACGCGACGGTTGCGGAGTACGAAGAAAACGGCTACGACGGGACGGCCTTACACCCCGGTCCAGTGACCGTGCTCGGTCCAGGTGCGTACGAGGGCTCCGCAGGGTTGAGCGTGTTGTTGCCAAAGAGCGCCTACGAAACCCTCGAGGGGCTGGTCGAGGACGCCGATCCTGACGGGATCGACGTCTACGCCTCCGTTGCTGACGAGCTCGTTCTCCTTGGGCTGTTCATCCGCTTCGAAGCTGCCGGTCGGGTGCTGGGACTGCCTGCGTACTACGACCGGTCGAACGCCGATGCGATGCTCGAGTGGGCGGACGAACACGGAAACCTGGATCTCCATCTGCGGACGCTCGGTGGCGAGCGGCTCGTACTCTCCTGTGTTGAACCGGATCGATTCGTGCCGACGGACGAGGAAGCAGGCTGATAGCGACCCCCGGACCGTTCAGGACACGATTGACGAAAGGGTCGGCCTGGCCGTCACACGCCAGCCGGTTGGTGATTGCCACTGAAAAGTGTGCGCAGACCGGATTAGTCCGCCTGGTGTGTCGCCATCGGGCCGTCGACCGTTGCTCGCAGGGTAAACGCTCGGTCTTCGCGGTCGCCCGGCTCAAGATAGCCGATTGCGAACCCGGTGTAGGCGACCCCCCGATCGAGATCGACGTCGAAACTGGCGACGGTCGTATCTGGGTCGCCGGCGGGGCGGATATCGAGCGTGTACGAGGCTGCTGGGATTGCGACGTAGTTAGTCGACTGGCCGAATGCGACGTCTTCGATAATCGGGTTGTCGCCGTCGTTTGCGTAGATGTCGACCGCGGGCGCGTCGGGAGCGGCGTGGACAGCTCGCAAGAGTACCGAGCCGTCGTCGATCAGGACGTGTGGTCTGAACGTCCCGGCACCGAGTTCCCCGATAGCGGCGACCGTGTAGAAGGCACGACCGAGCCACAGATCGCCTTCGAACGCAACTGTGTCAGCGTCGCCAGCGGCCGTGATCGTCACGGTGTAGGTTCCCGGCGTGATCTCGAGGTAGGGCGTGATCGAGTCGTAGGCGAGGTCGGCGATGACGCGTTCACCATCGACGTAGACGTCCACGTTGGGTGCGTCGGGGGAGAAGTGAGCGACTCGGAGGGCAGTCATCGGTGCCGCCGGTTCGTGTTCGCCGGGTGCCTCATCTTCGTCGTCGTATGTGTCGTCTCGTTCGTCGTCGTCGTGTTCGCCGCGCGCGAAAACGGTGCCGCTGCTCATTGCTAGTCCACCGGCAGCGGTTATGGTCTGTCGTCGGGATACTGGCATGGTACGAACGAATCGCAGGATGGAACCCGTATAAATAGCTGCGTCAGTACAGTTGACTCTCCTCGGTCAGGGAATATGTACACCGTTCTTCGCTTCCGGAGTGTCCGTGTAAGGTGAACGTGAGCCGGTATGGCTCGTCCTATTCTTCACTTTCGGATTCGTACACCGTCGCGTCTTTTCCGCTCGGTGCCCCGACGGCGAGCACCTCGAGCGACTCGTCCGCAGCGTCCGGATTGTAGCCGCGGTGGTAGTTTCCTGGCTCGACAACGAAGAGCGAGCCTGCCTCGACGACGTACTCCCTATCGGGTGTCTCGACGTGCAAGGTTCCCTCGATGACGTAAAACGCCTCCTCCTGTGTCTCGTGTGCGTGGTAGTGCATCGGGATCTGTTCGCCGGGATCGGCCGTGATGTGGTTGAGTCCGAGGTGCTCGAGGTCGAGCGCGCCACTGATCGACCGAAAGTCTCGTCCGGGGGCATCGAACGGCGCGATGTTAGTTGGGGAAATTGTATGGTATCCCATAGCAGGATATTCGCTACAAACCCCACAGGTGTTACGGTCCGAGTCCTGTTCTGAGTCGAGTCGGGCCGTCAACGCCACCCATACTATGATTTCAATAGTGATGGTGCCAAATCAGGTACAAGTTTCATAGCAACTATGAAAATAAATCGATGGTAGTATGGATATAGTAGCAAAGCAGATCATTATTCCGCCACGAGCGGCCGATGGATGGCTCGATACCCTCCTTCGGTCGACTCGAGGTCGGCAACCGTGTACAGCTTGATCCCGGTTTCCATCGAGGTCACGACCGGCACGTCGTAGTGTTCGGCCGTGTACTCGAGACTGGTGCCGTCCGGCCGCTCTCGCTGTCGGTCGACGAACGCCCGGTGGCGCTCGAGCCGGCCAGCAGCGATCGATTTCGAGAGCGCTGGTAGATCGGCGAGACGGTCCTCGAACACGTCCCGAAAGCCCGCCTCGAGTTCACAACCGATCGAATTTCGGCCGGCACACATCGCCGCAATCGACGTCGTTCCAGTCCCCCAGAACGGGTCGAGAACGGTGTCGCCGTAGGCGGAGTACATACAGAGGAGTCGGTAGGGGATCTCGAGGGGGTAGGCTGCCGAGCGTTCCCGGAGGCCCCCTCGAGTGTCTGTGGCCGCGTGGTTCGCATCGTCCGCATTCGTCCCCCCGTTCTCGAGTGTTTGTAGTGTTCCGGTGACATCCGTCCAGAGGTCGGTGAACCACCGATTGCGTTCCTCCCAGAAGTACGCGGCTTCGTACCGGTCGTCGGCTCCCGGGGGGAACGACCGACTGGTTTTTCCCTTACGGAAGACGAGTACGTACTCGTGCTCGAGTGTCACGTACGCGTTCGGGGGGATCATTCCGCTTCCCATGAACTTGGCCGCGCTGTTGGCCGGCTTTCGCCACAGAATCTCGGGAAGGGGTTCGAAGCCACGTGCCTCGAGGTCGTCGATAACTCGCGCGTGGTTCTGGTAGACACGAAAGCTCTCCTCGAGCGTCCGCGTCGCGTCGCCGACGTTGATACAGGCAATGCCGCCATCGACCAGCACCCGCTCGATCTCGGCCCATACGCGGTCCAGTTGGGCGTGCATCGCGTCGAACGCTCCAGCCCCGTCTCCTGCCTCGAGGGCGTCACCGATGGCCGGATCGAGGGTGGTGAAGAGGTCGTCCCACATTTCGATCATCGGATACGGTGGCGAGGTGACCACGAGTTCGACCGACTCGTCCGGGACGCTCGAGAGGTCGCGGGCGTCTCCGATCACGACACGGTGGGTCGTCTCCATCAGTTCACAGTGTCGCCGTCGCCCTCTTAGGTCTTCTCACCCGTCGGCAGTATCTGTCGGAGGTAGTGAAACGATTTCCACAGCTACCGCAATGGCGTCTTGCGGTAGGATGTGCATGGACTTTCGCTGACTACCATAGTTGCGGGCTATCGACCGGCTCGAGTGGTGTATGAAAGGCAGTTTACAGGTGAGCTATGAAAGGCAGTTCTCGAGCAAACGTTCTTAGCTCGATTCGTCGGTCCCACCGGGCGTGGTTTCCGCTTCGTCGTTTGCCGTTTCGCCAGTCGCTGTAGTATCGTCGGGGTCGACACCTTCCGCTTCCGTCGGTGAATCAGCGTCCGTTTCGGTTTCGCCGGACCTCGATTCCTCGCCCTCGAAGCTCGAGTCGACGGCATCGACGGCCGGTTCGAAGGTTTCGATGGGTTCCCACTCGTCGTCCGCCGATTGTCGGCGACGCCAGAGTACGGCAGCCCCGACGATGCCACCACCGAGGGCGAGCAGTTTGGCGAGCGACCGGCCACCTTCCTCTGCGTCCGTTGTCTCGTCCGTCTCCTCTGCCGTCTCCGGCGTCGACTCGAGTTCGACGTCGGCATCAGCTTCGATGTCGACGCTCGCTTCGGTCGTGCGCTCGAAGAGTTTGGCTCGACCGGCGAGGTAGCCGGCGAGCGCTCCGAGACTCACCAGTCCACCGGCAGCCGGAATCCAGCGTTTTGCCGGCGGGGTCGTTTCGTCGGCTTCCTCGACGGCCTCGAGAATCGGGTCTCGCATCGGCGTTTCCATTCCTTTTTCGACTGCACCCTTCACGAGGCGCTCGGAGAGTGGCGTTTCCGATTCGTGTTGTTCGTCATCGGGCATATTTTCGACCACCACACCACGACGGATAGTTCTGTACACCGTTTCGATTCGTTTTCCGCGTTGCTCGAGCAGTAAGGAGCCCCTACTGACTGCGGAACTGTTCGGCGAAATGCTCGAGCCTTGACGGAGTACCAGTTCGGCTACAACGGAACGGTGACGCCCAGTGCCTCGAGAGCAGCTATCCCCCCGAACCCGTAGCCAAAGAGAAGGAGCGCCGGTACGAAGCCGGCGAGTAATGCACGGATGAGGGACGTCTCGTGAACGATACGCAAGCCAGCGACCAGCAATATGGCTCCGTACAGACAGGCAACCGCGCGGATCGCGGGAATCGGGACGCCAGCCACCACGCACGGGGCCGTTGCGTAGGCGAGAACCTGTACGGTCTGGCTAATGCCGGCACGATCGTTCACGACCACCAGCAAAAATAGCGTCTGGAGGGCCGACAACAGGTGTAATCCGAGCGGCGCAACCAGCAAGACAACGAGACTAATCCAGAACGCAGCCGCGAGGACTGGCGAGACGGGAAGTGACGGGAACGATTCCGGCGTGAAGACGTACTGGGACGTGACCGCGACCAGCACGACGGTCATCAGAAACGTCAATCCGGGAGCCTGATCGCCCGGAGAGACGCCTGTGCGAAAGAACCGCTGAGGGCGTACCAGCACCTCGAGCCAGGCCCGAGCCAGTCCGCGCGGTCCTCGGTCACGGCCGCCTTCGGGGTTTTCGATCCACTGGGTCATCGGGTTAGTCTCGTCGGATTGTGTGACAGTGACGACAGCGTGCTTCGTAGGATTCTTCGGCACCGACGAGGGTCGTCGGGTCGTCGACGTGGGCCGGTTCGCCGTTAATCATCCGTTGTGTTCTGGTGGCTGGCTCACCGCACTGCGTACAGATAGCTCGGAACTTTTCGACGTATTCGGCGACGGCAATCAGTTGTGGCATGGGTTGGTAGGGTTCCCCACGAAAGTTCAGGTCGAGACCGCTGACGATGACCCGCCGGCCGTCGCCGGCGAGTCGCTCACAGCACTCGACGAGCGCCGGGGTAAAGAAGTTCCCCTCGTCGAACGCGACGACTTTCTCGCCGTTCAGGTGCTCGTTGACGGCTTCGAAATCGCTGTCCGGTTCGACGGCAACTGCCTCCCATCGTCGACCATCGTGTGACCCCACCGCGTCTTTGCCGTATCGGTCGTCGATCGCTGGCGTAAACACGGCGACATCCTGTCCCGCGATCTCCGCGCGACGAAGCCGACGGAGCAGTTCTTCGGTCTTCCCGGAGAACATACTGCCGGTGACGACTTCGATCCACCCACTGTTCGTGATCGCGTGCATCGGATGAAAGCGGGGAAAGCCGTGGTTAAAGCGTTTGCCAAATCGAGCCGCGAGTCCAGACGTTGAGCGTGGGTTTCGATGGCTTCGAACGCATCGATTAACGAAAGCCCCCGTCTCCGTACGGTGGGTATGAGCGTTATCCGCCAGTCGGACGCGTTCGGTCGGCACACCCGACGTCGACTGGTCGGTGTGGGTGCTGCCGTCTGCGCAGCGACGCTCGAGACGCTCGCTGTTGGCGTGTGGTTCCTGCTGGTTGTCGACGGCTCGCGCTCGGTTTCGACGGCACTCGCCGGTTTAGGCGTTCTGTTCTGTGGCGCCTTGTTACGAATGGGCGTCTACGGGTTGACGACAACGGCCATCGACGACATTCTGACACCGGTGCGCATCGGAGCGACGCTTACGCTCGTTACCGGTTGGCTGGTCTGGTTACTCGCCGCAGAACTGACGGGTGGCGTATTTGGCCTCATCGTCGCCGGAACGCTTTTGGCGACTATTCTCACGATTCAGTTTCTGCTCGAGCGACGCGTTTTTCGGCTTACCGATACCCAGCGGGGACAGTTCACGGCACTGTTAGCAGCCGGTCTCATCGCGATTGGAGCGACCATCTTACTCGCTTCCGCCTGGTTTAGCGACTGGTCCGTTCTGAGCGAGTCATTCTCGCTCGGTGACCGGACGCTCGTTATTCAGGTCGAAGCCATTCAGGTCGGGCTGCTCGTTTTCGGCGTCTTCGTCTTCCTGGCCCATCAACGGCGTTTTCAACAGACGCTCGAGCCCTGAGCCGAATTCCGAAACCAATCTTCACGCGCCGACGTTCTGATCCCCTTCGAACGAGCCAGGATCCGGTTCGATGGCCGCGTACTGGACGACTCGCCGACCGAGCGTCGCGACTCGTTCCTCGAGTTTCTCGTCGACGAATACCCCGCCTTCGATTGCGCTGCTCGCCCGCGGAATGGCGACCTGATGGGGCAACACCCAGGCGTTGAGTGCCCGGCACACAGAGCGCAGGTGCTCGAGTGTGGTCACGGGGAACGACCCACCAGCGACGCCAACGAGGCCGACCGTCTTGTCTTCGAACTCATCAAATCCGCAGTAATCCAGCGCCGTTTTTAGCGGCGATGAGTACGAGCCGTGATACATCGGCGATCCGAGGATGATCGCATCGGCATCGCGGAGGACTCGAGCCAACTCGGCTGCGTCCCCGGCGTCTTCCCGGTCGACGTCGCCATCGAACAGCGGCAGGTCGAACTCGCGGAGGTCGAGAAGGTCGGTTTCGGCTCCGACATCCCCTGCCCCCTCGAGCGCCCGTTGTAGCGTGGCTCGCGTAAAGCTCTCATCGCGCAGACTCCCACAGACGGCAACGACGTGTACGTCAGTCATGGCTCACTCGAGGCACTCATGGGATAAAAAAGGCAGCGCCCGGTGGAGACGAGTCCGAAAGGGAACGTAATTACTACGTCGCGCTCTCGATAGCAGCCTCGAGATCGGCGATGATGTGGCCGGGGTCCTCGATACCGACCGAGAGACGGATCAGGTCATCGGTGACGCCAGAGGATTCTTTCTCCTCGGCGCTCAGTTGCTGGTGGGTCGTGCTGGCGGGGTGGATGATGAGCGTTTTTGCGTCGCCGACGTTTGCCAGCAGACTCGCGAGTTCGGTCGATTCGACGGTCTGTCTGGCCGCTTCGTACCCCGCTTCCAGGCCGAAGGTGATCATGCCGCCGTAGCCACCATCGAGGTACTGGCTGGCGTTGTCGTGTGTGGGGTGTGATTCGAGGCCGGGGTAAGTGACCCAGGAGACGGCCTCGTGATCCTCGAGGAACTCGGCGACGGCCATCGCGTTTTCGCAGTGACGTTCCATTCGCAGCGGCAGCGTCTCGAGGCCCTGAATCGTCTGCCAGGCGTCGAACGGCGATTGCTGGTTGCCCAGATCACGAAGCCCGCGAGCGATGGCGGCGTAGGTAAACGCGGCGTCGCCGAACGTTTCCGCGAAATTGACTCCGTGATAGGCCGGATTATCGGCGGCAATTTCGGGATATTTTTCGGGGTACTCTGCCCAGGGGAACGAACCACCGTCGACGACGACGCCACCGACCGTGGTCCCAGAGCCGTGGAGCCACTTGGTCGTCGAGTTCCAGACGAGGTCTGCGCCGTGCTCGAGCGGGCGGCATAGCGCGGGCGTCGCGAACGTGTTGTCGACGAACAGGGGGACGCCGTTGTCGTGAGCGATATCGGCGATTCGGCTGATATCCGGCGTGTCGAGTGCTGGATTGCCGATCGTCTCGAGGTGGACGTACGCGGTGTCCTCGTCGATGGCCTCGGCATAGCCCTCGTAATCGAGCGAATCGACGAATCGGGTAGTGATACCTCGACGCTCGACGGAGTGTGTCAGATATGTGTACGTCCCACCGTACAGCGACGAAGAGCTGACGATGTTGTCACCGGCTTCCGCGAGGAGGAACGTCGTGAGGTCGAGTGCGGCCATGCCAGAGGCCGTCACGACCGCACCCACGCCTCCTTCGAGTGCGGCCAGTCGCCCTTGCAGCGTCTCGAGCGTCGGATTCATCAACCGCGAATAAATGTAGCCCGGTTCCTCGAGGGCGAACTGGGAAGCGGCGTCGTCGGCGTCGTCGAAAACGTACGACGTGGTCTGGTACAGCGGCGGTGCTCGAGCCCCGGTCGCCGGGTCCGGCTCCTGGCCGGCGTGAAGCGAGTCGGTGGCGAGTGAACGGTCGGAGTCGTCGGTCATACGTGCACCCAGTCACCCGTCAGTTATCAGCCTAGGTAGATGGGTCAGTATTGCCGACGTCGATGACACGAACCTTGCCGACGTCCGGTCGCCGTCGAATTTTACCGCCGAAGGCGGGCGATACGCTCGGTGTCGTCGTCCCCTTTTCGCTCCTCGAGTTCGACCAGCCCGTCGTCGACCAGGTCGGCCAACAGCCCCTCGAGCCAGTCGCGACCGTGGTTTCCGTCGGGGCTGTAGTCGACGCGTATCCGGTGACCGAGGGTGTCGAGGTCGAGTTCGTCGTACTCCTCGAGCGTTCGCACGATGCGCCCACGGAACTGCCGTCGACTCCCGTCGAACGCGGACTGCGTGGGAACGTCCGGGGCCGTGAAATCGCCGGTCTCGTAGGCGTGACACCACTCTCGCCATGGACAGTCTGCCGTGTCACACCGCGGCTGTTTGGTACAGGCGACGGCCCCTAGTTCCATGATCGCGTTGTTCCACACGCGGGACTCGCCGTCGGGAAGCAGGCGGTTCGCCGCGGCTTCGAACGCGTCGTCGTCATCCGGCACGTCGAACGCCCGATAACAGACGCGTTTGACGTTGGTGTCGACGACGGCATTGCCGTTGTTGAACGCAAAACTCGCGACGGCGTTGGCCGTGTACGGGCCGACGCCCATCAGTTCCTCGAGTTCCGTCGGCGACTGCGGGAATTCGCCGTCGAATTGTGGGTCGGATTCGATCTGTTTCGCCGCCTCGTGGAGGTACTTTGCACGGTTGTTGTACCCGAGACTGTGAGACGACCAGAAGCCGACGACAGCCGCCCGGTCGGCGGCAGCCAGCGCCTCGGTCGTCGGCCAGCGCTCGAGGAAATCGGCCCAGGCGTCGACGACCCGGTCGAGCTGGGTCTGCTGGCTCATCACCTCGCTGATGAGGATTTCGTAGGGATCTTCGGTTTCCCGCCAGGGATAGGAGCGATGATCGTCCTCGTACCACTCGATCAGTGCCGACTGGACTTCCTCGAGGGTCTCGTCGTCCAACCCCCTCAAATCGTCGTCGACATCTCCGGAGTCACTCATTGGAACGAGATATCGAACGGACGACCTTACGGCTGGCGATTGGCGACATAGCACGCCTTCGACCTCGCACCTGCTCAGGTCTGGGAAGCCACTGGACACGAAAATGCCACCGGACACGACGATGGCTGTGATGGGCTCCTCGAAGGCGGTCACGACCTCGAGCGCAAACGTCTTTACACCCTGTTCGTGAGTCTCTGTATGAGCCTCGATGATTTGAACGCCGAGATGCAGGACACGTACAGTGGGTACGACGACGAACTCGCGCTTTCGCTGGACCGCGAAACGCGAAACGAACTGGCGCTCCTCGAGACGGCCCTCGAGCCGGAGTCGACGGACGAACTCGTTCGCCGGGCGATTCATCTGCTGTTTCAGTCGACTGTCGAGACCGGCCGGATGGACTTTCATCTGCGTTCAGGCTTCGACGTCACCTACGACGAGTACCTGTCTGGGATGACGTTCGACGACATGACCGGCGCGAATTCGTACCCATCACTCGACGAGGAGCGACGATACCGGTTCTGATAGCCACTCTCGGAATAATCGAAACGAGCGATGGAAGACGGGTTGTGTCAGGATCTGCGTTCGCCTCACTGGCGATCACTTTCCTCTCTCCAACTCGTTCGTTCCTCCTTCGAGTGGTCCACGTTCGAACGTGAGTTCGACGACCGTCCCCGTTCCGCTCTCATCGGTGAGGAACTCGAGTGAGCCATCGTAGAGGCTGACGGTCCAGTCGACGAGCCAGAGGCCGATACCGCGGGCGTGGTTGACGGGGGAAATTTCCGTACTGCCGGATATCCGCTCGATGGTTGCTGCTGGAATGCCTGGTCCATCGTCAGCGATCAGAACCCGAACGGTATCGGCTTCAGTGTGGACGGAAATATCCACTCTCGCCGTTTCGCCGGCGTGCTGACCCACGTTTTCCAGTAGTTCGTCGAACGCCACGACGAGTTCGGGCCCGCCGACGACACTGGCGGTTTTCGGCGCATCGAGATGCACCTCGACATCGGGATACTCGTCGTGCAGTCGCTCGATGCTTTCCTCGAGGGTGCCGACGATATCGATCGGTTCTCGGTCGGTTACCGACCGCTCGAGCAACCGTTCGGTGGTCCGTGCCCGGTCAGCTAACTCGAGGAGGTCCGTCGTGGCCCGTTGAATTGTGCGAGCTGCTTCACAGTCTTTGCCCTCCGTCGTGGCTTCCAACTGCGCGGCGTGACCCTCGATGACGTTGAGTTCGTTTCGGAGATTGTGCCGGAGAATTCGATTGTGGACTAACAGCATCTGCTCTCGTCGGGCGAGTGACTGTCCAAGCCGATCCATCGCCAGGTCGATCCGGTGCCACTCTGCTGGTCCACCGATAGTGATCTCGGTGTCGTAAGTCCGTTCCTCGAGGGCGTCGAGTCGATCGGTCAGGCGCCCGATGCGCTTTACCTTGGATCGATACACCCAGGCGGCAAAGCCGGTGACGCTCCCGAAAAAGGCGAGTGCAACGATGATCTGGAATGTCTGTAACCGATCGAGCGTCTCGAGCAAGAGCTGTTGATCGTGGTGAACTGTCACCGTCCAGTCGACCGTTTCGAGGTCGGCCTGCCGATCGATCGTCTCACCGAGGTGGTCGTTCTGGGCGTATAGTATCCGCTCGTCCTGTGTGATGGTGATACCAGTGCGCTCATCGACGCTCGATAGCGCGTCGAAAAAGACGGTTTCTGTCAGATGGTAGGCGGCGTTGACGGTGCCAACGACCTCTCCATCGTCGTACAACGGCACGCTGATGACCACGATGTAATTGTCCGTCTCGGCGACGAACGGGTCACTGATACATCGATCTCCCTCGAGTGCACACTGGACGTATGGGCGGTCGCTAAAGTCCGCGCCAACGAGTTCGCTCTCGCTGTCGTCACCGGTGGTCAGCGACTGGACGGTACCATCGCTATCGACGATACTGGCTCCGTCGAACGCAGACTGGTCGACGACCCCCTCGAGCGCGTCGTGCTGGCGCTGACTCCGATGATCGGCCAACGCCTCGTTCGTTGCCGCGACCTCGAGCGTTTGTTGTTGCCCACGAAGTCGATCATCGAGCGCCGCCGCCGTTCCCTCGGCCTGATCTTCGACAGCCGATTCGGTGTACGACGTTACGTCGCTCCGATGGGCATCGAAGGCAGCCACGAGCACGAAACCGCTCACAACGAACACGATGGCGAAGGCCAGGACGAATCGCTGTGACGTGTTCATCGGTGCTCAATGGGGGACGCTGTACTGGTCATAGGATCAATGCACATTCATTCGGAATCCGATCGACTGGACACGGTATTGACTTACACAACTCCCGTACGTAGCAAAAAGCGTTTGTGCCGATCGGCGCCATTGGATCCTCGAGTGAATCGCCCCTTCAGTCGCAGTTCCACCCGCACTGGTTACATTCCGGAGCGCCGATACCGACGGAATCAGGCTGAGACACTCATCTGCGCTTCGACTGCGTCGATCGCCTCGAACAACAACCGTGCGCCGAGTTCAATCTCGCGTTCGGTCACGTCGAGCGGTGGCAAGAGACGGAGTGTTTTGTAGCCACAGCCGAGAGTCAGTAGGCCTCGCTCCATAGCGGCGTCGACGACGGCTTCGCGTCGATCCTTGGTATCGAATTCGATTGCGAGCATCAGTCCCCGACCACGGACATCGATCAGGCCAGGAGCGTCTCGTTCCTCGAGGATGGAGCGGAACTGCTCACCGCGTGCGCGGACGTTCTCGAGGAGATTTTCCTCTCGAATTGCGTCGATCGTCAACACGCCTTGCATCGAGGCAAGCAGGTCACCGGCTCCCCAGGTGGAGGAGATTCGGCCGGTCTCTTCGGGGAACACGTCCGACCGGGAGATGGTTGCCCCAACGCGCAGTCCCTTGGCGCTCGTGATGACGTCCGGCGTCAGGTCGAGGTGGTCGATAGCCCACATCTCGCCCGTCCGACCGAGCCCGGACTGGATTTCGTCGGCGATGACGCGAAGTCCGAACCGCTCTCGAAGCCGTTCGACGTCTCGAGCGAACTCCGGGTGTGGAACTCGGTAGCCCCCTTCACCCTGTACGGGCTCGAGAATCAGGAAGGCCACTTCGTCGGCGTCGATGACGCCCTGTTCGGGATCCAGTCGGTCGGCGACCACGTTACCGCCGGGTCCATCGGTACACCAGTCGGTTTCGTACATCTCCTGGGTCGAAGGATAGGGGACGCTGATGATGCCGGGGACCTCGGGATAGCCCTTGCGGTGGACGGTTTTCGATCGGTTGAGCGAGAGCGCGCCGAGCGTCCGTCCATGGAACGCACCGTCGAAGGTGATTCCACGGTGTCCACCGCTCGCATAACAGATCTTAATCGCGTTTTCGACGGCTTCAGCCCCGGAGTTCGACAGGAAGACTCGATCCATGTCGTAGTGGCTCGTCAGGTCGACGAGTCGGTCCAGTAGCTGTGTTGGGCCGGGAAGATCGGGATCGGACGGCTCGCCACCGGCGCTGACGTAAAAGTCCTGCCCGGCAATTTTCAGCGGGTCCGGCAGGTCGAACGCTTCCAGTTTGTCCACGATAGCGGGATGGTTGTATCCCAGCGGGGCAGCAGCAACGTGGCTCGTAAAGTCCATGAGCACGTTACCGTCGACGTCGGTACAGAACGGGCCGGTTGCGTCGGCTGTGCTATCCCAGACGAATTCGTAGACGTAGGTGCTCGGTGCGGCAAACTGGTGATGATAGTCCGCCCACGTGGAGGCGTTTTTCCCCGGTATCGTCTCGACAGACGGTTCGACCGTATCTCGGTCCATGTCTTCACTCGAACCTCCACTAATTAAAAATATTCGTTGTGGTTCTGGCAAAACTTGTGCCTGTCCAAGGAACGGCTTGCAGGCGAGCGATCGACCGGAGAGCCTAATTGGTCTACCAGTGGGTGTCTGACTCGAGTGTGCACCGACAAGCGGTGACTCGAGGGTGGCGTCGGCGGTATCGACCGGGAATCGACAGCTACCGATACGTTATCAGCTAGCGGAATGAGAGTCGAACTCGACGACGGCTATCGGTTCGCCTCTCATATTCAGTCGTAACGAACCACTAGAGGTCGACGTACTGTGCTTCCCACTCGCGTCGGGCCTCGAGTTCGCGATTCCCGCGTCGGGTGATCGTATAGAAGTTCGTCCGTCGATCTCGGCTGCCCTTTTCGACGAGACCTTTGTCCACGAGGGTATCGAGGTTCGGGTACAGTCGACCGTGGTGAATCTCTTTTTCGTAGTACTGCTCGAGTTCGTCTTTGATTGCCAGTCCATGCGGTTCTTCCTCTCCGGCGATGACGTACAGCAAGTCTCGCTGGAATCCTGTCAGATCGTACATTGGGAACGTACCATTCGTATTTATTGTCGAATTTTAATAAATATATCGGGTTGGTTCCAGTGAGTGACGACAAATGGTCGGTGTTCGCTTTTCTCACACTCAGCAGGAATCGTAAGCGTGCCGACGGATTAACGGGATGAAATGCATAACAGGTGACTCATGTTTAGCGTTCAAACAAAGAGGTACCGCATTATATGAGCGTTCGTTTTACCATAGGGTTCGGTGTCCGCTACAGTATCCATTGAAACGATTCACACACCTCTCACGACGCGGTCTTACGATAGGAGGTGCAATGACTTTCAATGGCTACTATAGTACGCTCGAGTCGAACGTGGTGTAGATCGGATCCATAGCTGTCTCCGGCGTGTCGAACCATAGCGTCACGACTCAGGAGCGATAGTAAACAGGAAAGCAAATCGCACGGCATGAAAAAGGCCGTGCGAATGCTTGCCGCCCTGAATTGGTCCCCGCTGACGCTTCGGCCCTCCAAAGCGAAGCGTCAATTGAAGCAATTCCCTCGGGAGACTTAAAGGTACCGACAGCGACTTACCTGAACGCTGACATCGACACCGACGAAAACAGTTTGTTACATGTGTTCTTCTTCCAGAACCCACCCGAGTGCTCGTCGATAGTGAGTAAACATCTGTCTCACGCCTTCGTGACGCATCTCCTCGCTTTCTAGCTGGTCGATCAAAAACTCGTACTGCTCACGGATTTCTTCCTCCTCACGCATACACGTTGCTAGCTATTCGACCGTTATAGTGTCATTGATGCATAATTGACACGTGCATTCCAACGCTGGCCTTTCCTTACTCGGTAGTTTTTGTCACCGTAAGTGGCTGTCGTGTGGCGAGTTGACACGGAAACTCCGGATGCTCGAGGAAATGCCAACAACAGAGGTGTCGCCGACGCCCGGAGACGCCCGGCCAGTCGATGTCTTTCGCGGTGAACGTGTCGGGTAAGTCACGGAACCGCCTCGAGAGCGTTTCGAAGTCGTCGAACACCTTCCGATGGCCGCTCGAGGCCACGCCTCTGCGCGTCACGACGTACGTGTCATCCGGCCTGTGCGTTCCACGGGTTCGAACGAACTCGTGTTCGGCCTCGAGTGCGTTCGTGAGTTCAGTACGGAGTTCCCGTGCCTCCCTTCTCGAGAGATCGTACGACCGGTCGCCCACCTCGAGTGTAACCTGTTCGGGACCGCTTTTTCGTACGGATGGATTGCTACTCGAGAATTTCTCGATCAGGAGTGTGTTGGCTCCGATTCATCGTTCGGTCCGAAAACGGCCCACAGTAAAAATCTGTTTGTGGAACGTGTACACGCCACCTACCGCAGAAATGAACTTGTGAATTCGACTCGAGCGCCCACCATGGCGACTCGTCCGGCCTCACATCGATGGGCCGTTCGAGAGTGTATTTGTGGTCTCTTCCCGGTGAATGACCCCTCGAACCGCCGCTGGTCGGGTACTCAGTACCCTCCCAAACGTCGACCGTGACTGAAATCGAACTGCACCACATGCGTTCACCCACAGCTGCAGGTTTGGAAAGCCACTCAGTGACAACAATCCCTATGACTGACGAACCCGAACACCTGGACATGAAAATCCGTGGTGACCGTGAGTGCACCGAGTGTGGGACTCGGTGGTCGTACTTCGAAACCGGCTCGATCGGCTGCCCGGCGTGTGGCAGTCTCCAGAGTGTGGGAACCGACGAGCGGGTCATCCACACCGATCAGGCGGCCACCTTCGACCTCACACCCGTTCGAAACGATATCGACACGACGGCTGACGACGAACTGGCCGCACGCGCTCGCGACGTTGCCCGAGAGTACGTCCGAAGTCGTGGCTTCGTCCGTGGCGGTGAGTTACTCGAACTCGACGAGACGTACGTCGCGGCGCGGGAGCTCACCCACGCTGCCGACTTACTCGTGCGGACGACCCAACCCAGTGAGGACGAATCGCTCTACTTTCTGGCGTTATTGCGGGACGCCGATCTGGGTGAACGCCCCCAGGCCGCCGAGGTTCCCGCTTCGTTTCGCGAGGCGCGAGGGATCGCCACCGCTAACGCGGTTCGAGACTATCGCCGTGACGTCCGGACCTGGTTGGCTGCCGGAACAGCCGTTCCGGAGGGCGCCCGAGACTGTCTGGAGCACCTCTCCGACCACGAAACCCGCTTCCGGCTGCTCGAGGGAGACGTCGAGCCGACGGTCGCCGACCAGCTACTAGAGGCGACACGTCACGTAGCCAACGGCCTTCGCGGCGATCACGTCGCTATCGAACTGGCCCAGGACGAACTCGATTCCCTCGAGTGAGTAGAGAATATGGCGTTATTTGATTAGATACGATACCCTGTCTCAAGAATCCTCGAACGGTGAGAACCTCCTACGGCAGATCGACGTCGATACCCGTCTGCAGGCTGGCCGCTTTGACGGTGTTGTAGAGCAACATGGCCCTGGTCATGGGTCCAACGCCGCCTGGGACTGGCGTAATAGCGCTTGCTTTTGGCTCGACGCTGTCGAAGTCGACGTCACCGACCAACTCGTAGCCTTTCTCGGTGTCGGCGTCGACACGATTGACTCCAACGTCGATGACGACGGTGCCCTCGCTGATCATCGATCCATCGATGAGTTCGGGAACGCCGACTGCGGCGACGACGATGTCTGCATTCTGTGTTTTGCTTTCCAGGTCGGCGGTTCGAGAGTGACAGACAGTGACGGTTGCGTTCCCGTCGTCTGCCTTCTGTATCAGGAGGTTTGCGAGGGGTTTGCCAACGATATCGGATCGACCGACGATGGTGATATCCTTTCCTTCGGTTTCGACGCCTGTTGCCTCGAGGAGTTTCTGGACGCCGTGTGGTGTACACGGGCGGAATCGGGCGTCACCGGCGACGAGTCGGCCGACGTTTTCGGGGTGGAACCCATCGACGTCTTTGAGTGGGTCGATACGGCGGATAACCTGTCGGTAGTCGACGTGGTCCGGGACCGGCGCCTGGACCAGATAGCCGTGTACGTCGGAATCATCGTTGAGCGTTTCGATGGTGTCGAACAGTTCGTCTGCCGGCGCATCGCCGTCGACGTCGACGTGATGTGGTTCGATGCCGACTTCCTCACAATCGCGTTGTTTCATCGAGACGTACGTCTGGCTGGCCGGATCGTCCCCCATCAGCACGGTCGCCAGACCGGGTCGAGAGCCTTCCGACGCCAGTGTCTCTATTGCATCGGTCAACTCGTCTCGAATCTCGCTCGCAACGGCGTTGCCATCGATGTGGGTCGTCATTACTCGAGAACGAGTTGCCTATCGTAATGAAAGCTCGGGTTCGTGCTCATCTCCAGGGCCTCAACCAGATGTTTTAGGCACATACGTGCATATCGGCTTTGCTGGACGACACTCGAGATCTTTCGCTGGTTCGAGTTGGCGACCGAGTTACACGCCGCGTTGAACGAGCCAGAGGCTGTCGTCACCCGTCGATGCCTGTGGGGTGGACGATATTCGTGCCCGGACACAACTATAGTAGCCAGTGAAACGATTTACACACCTACCGCGATGCAGTCTTGCGATAGGGTGTGCAATGACTTTCACTGGCTACTATAATCTGCAAGGGATTGCAAAAAACCACTTTGAGACGGTCGGCCGGTTGATTTCTAACCCCCTGTTCTCCGAGCACGGAATCACTGTGCCGATACTTTCGGAGCGTGCACAGAGATCAGGGCAACGTAGTTGGTCGAAAGGCACCTACGGTTGGGGTCGAATGTACGCACATGGACGACCACACACACGACCCTTCCGTGGGTCCGCCACCTGCCTCGAGGGAGCCGACCGGGTGGAACCGTGTCGAAAACCGGTGGGAACACGGCACCCTTCGGCGAGCGACGATTCATGGCGTCCGCCTGTTCAATGGCGGTGCCTATCACGAGAGCCACGACTGTTTCGAGGACGAGTGGTACAACTACGGTCGTGGCACCGTCGAAAGCCAGTTTCTCCACGGCATGGTCCAGGTTGCGGCTGGCGTCTACAAGCACGTCGACTTCGAAAACGACGACGGGATGGACAGCCTCTTTCGAACCGCACTACAGTATCTACACGGCGTTCCGAACGATTTCTACGGCGTCGACCTCCTCGACGTTCGGACGACGCTGACCAACGCCAGAAACGATCCAACGAGCGTCGATGACTGGACCATCACGATCGACGGAACCCAACCCACTGCGAGCGAGCGCGACTTCGAGTACGCCGAAGGCCTCGAGTAATAGTGACGGTCCGAACTGCTGAGAACGACTCTCTATTTGGGTGGAAAATCTGAAAGTTTTTCACCACGGTCCCCGTCGGTTCAACGTATGCAAGAGGCGCTTGCGTCCTGGCGGCCGGCCATCGACGAAACGATTGCGGAGTGGCTGCCACAGGAAATCGACGCGGGATACCTCGAGGATTTTTTTGGTGAGCCTCGGTTCGAGTACGACCCCGAGGGCCTCCAGTCTGCGCTCTCCGATCCGATCTGGGACCTACTCGAGCGTGGCGGCAAGCGCTGGCGTGCAGTGTTATTTCTGGTCTTTATCGAGGCGTTTGGCGAGGACCCGGAGGGGTATCTTCCCTATGCAATTATCCCCGAAATACTGCACAACGGCACCATCATCGTCGACGATGTCGAGGACGGAGCAGCCATCCGTCGTGGTGAACCCGCGTTACACCACGTACACGGCGAGGACGTCGCACTCAATGCCGGCAACGCGATGTACTTTCTCCCACTGAAGATTCTGACACACAACCCAGCAAACCTTTCCGAAGAAACCCGGTTGCGGGCCTACGATATGCTGATGTGCGAACTCAACCGAACACACCTGGGGCAGGGAATGGACATTTGCTGGCACAACGAATCGGCTGTTCGAATCTCGACCCAGCAGTATCTCGAAATGAGTGCCTGTAAGACGGGCTGTCTGGGCCGTATCGTCGCTCGACTGGCAGCTATCGTCACCGAGCAACCGGCCGAAATCGAAACGGCAGTCGCGACCTATGCCGAGCAGACGTCGATTGCCTTCCAGATCGGCGACGATATCCTCGACATCGAAAACTCACTCGGGCGCGCGGGTGACTTCGGCAAAGAGTTTGGTAACGATATCCGGGAGGGGAAGAAGACGCTGTTAGTGTTACACGCCATCGAAACCGCCGATACCGACCGAGCAGCACGCCTCGAGAAAATTCTCGCAACAGGCGAGAACACGGATGCAGAAATCACAGAAGCGTTGCAGATACTCGAGGATGCGGGCAGTATCGACTACGCAAAAGAGCGCGCCCTCGAGTTAGCCGGGCAAGCGAGAACCGAAATACACGGTATCGAGGACGAACTGGAACCCGAGCCCGTCGAAAAACTCCTGTCGTTCACCGAGTTCGTGGTCGAACGCGACGTTTGAGTGGGATAAAGCGTCGCTGGAATTCCTGAGGCACTCGAGCGGTACCGTCTCTACTCGCTTGTCTCGATAGTTCCAGGAATCACTATCACCACGTCCCGGTCAGCATCGGACTGGGACGGTCGCTGACCGCGAGGAGACGACACCGAACTCACTGGATGGAGTTGGAGTGGCTTTTTCGCTCGAGATGCCCATAACCACGCGGTGTACATGGTCCGCCGGACGGCTGGAGCCACCTGGCGGCACCGAATTTTATCCCGCTCCGGAACCCACCGTACGGTATGGATGGCGAAGACGCAGTACTCGATGGAGACGTAGAGCGATTCGTCCGTGCGATGGCTCCGGAACCCGACGAGACGCTTCGAGAGATGGATGCGTATGCCGAGGAGGCGGATTTCCCACACGTCGGTCCCGAGGTCGGGGGCTTTCTCCGCCTCGTCGCTCGCATGGTCGGCGCAAAACGCGTCTTCGAGTTCGGGTCCGGGTACGGATACTCGGCGTACTGGTTCGCCGAAGCGCTTCCGGAGGATGGCGAACTCGTGCTCACGGAAGTCGATGCGGACGAACTCGAACTCGCGGAAACGTACCTCGAGCGGGGTGGCTACCACGACATCGCCAGGTACGAACTGGGCGACGCGATGGAGACGGTCGGCCAATACGACGGGCCGTTCGACGTCGTACTGATCGACCACCAGAAACACCGGTACGCGGATGCCTTCGAAGCGATCAAACCGAAACTTCCAATCGGCGGGGCGATCATCGCTGACAACGCCATGCGCGCAGGAATCATCGATTTCGACCAGTTACTCGAGATCGCGGAAGGTGGGTCCCCAACGGACGTGAACGAGCACACACAGGGTATCGCCACCTACCTCGAGACGGTTCGCGCCGATCCGGACTTCGAGACGGTGGTGTTACCGCTCGGTGAAGGGATCGCGTTGAGCTATCGCATTTCCTGAGTCTCGAATTTTGGCCTTGTTGAAACCCTTGCAGGCAAACATGATGGACGAGTTGTCTGAGACAGGATGGATTCCCTGCCGAAGTCACGACTTCTCCGGTTCGTTGAACGAGCTATGGTGCTGGCTCGCCGTGCTGTTACACGTTTTTCGACACGCTATTCTCGGAAGCGGTTCACGCTCCGCCAGCACGTTGTTCTTCTCTGTCTCAAGGTGAAGAAGACGACCACGTACCGCGACCTCGTTGATGAACTCATCGAGATGCCTCGCATCCGTGACGCCCTCGATCTCGATTCGATTCCCGCACCCTCGACACTCTGCAAGGCGTTCGACCGCTTGGAGATGGCCGTCTGGCGAGTGCTACTGAACATCTCGCTCGCGGACTTGCCGCTGAACGGTATCACCGGCATCGATGCTTCGGGGTTCGAGTGGGCGCATGCATCAACTCACTACACGAAGCGAACGAATCTCACCATCCAGCAGCTGAAGACGACGCTACTGGTCGATACGGCGATTAACGCCGTGCTCGACATCCATGTGACGACGACACGGAAACACGATACACAGATCGCGCCACAGGTAGTGAAACGGAACGGAGAGTCCATCGCGGTATTGACCGATGACAAGGGATACGACGACCAGAAACTCCGGCGGCTTGCCCGTAACCATGATATTCGGCCACTCATCAAGCACCGTGAGTTCACACCCCTCCACAAGGCGTGGAATGCTCGGTTGGACAGCGATCTCTACCACAGGCGAAACATGAACGAGACAGTCAACGCGGCGATCAAACAGAAATTCGGTGCATTTGTCCGGTCACGCCTGTGGTGGAAGCAGTTCCGTGAACTCGTCATCAAGTGCATCGTTCACAATCTGGAGCGAAGCATCGCTATGTCATACAAGGAGTGCGACTGTCCGTGATTCCGAGAGGAACGGACTGCTGAATAGAGAGGATGAATGCAGCACGAGGGTTGACTTTATTTCACCCTTCCAACGCTGATATACCCAATAAAGAACCTGCGGATGTACCGGGCCCATACATTCTAATTCCCCTTCTAATGTACGGGATTTAACTTCTTTTGGAGTATAATACCGAGCATGGGTGACAAGAAGCCGAACAATCCGCTTTCACCATACTATCCATCTGAGACTCCCGATCTGTCGGGGAATGTTCCTAAGTGGGTAGCAATAGGTATCGTCCTGTGGGCGGTATTCTGGGCAAGTTGGATGATCCTCGACCTTCTTGGAATCATCTCAATGTAACCGAGAGAGTGTCGGAAGAGGTCAGCACTGTGTTACTTGCCTCACCTGTACTGAACGTTTGCTCTTTCGCGTTGAACGCGCTCTACGAGTACCACATTCGCGCCCTGTATCTTGCAGCGATTCGACCAACTACCGAGCTGTTGTCAGAAACAGCGTGCAAGAGACAGAGAATGAGTTCAGCACTACGGAATCGCATCTTTTACTTTGATCCTGTAGAACCGAGGGGCGATCACTGTGCCTATTTAGAGTATATTATTGTTAGCTCACCAGAAAGTACTTGCTGGTGACTCCAAGAAAATAGATATGAAGCGGCAAGACATCCTCACAGAGTTAGGAATTACTGAACATTTGTGTCACTTTTCCTATTATAATGGTGTGGAAAACACCGTGATGCACTCTGAGCCGGAATTGGGATTTATCGTATGGATAGTCTTCTTTTTCGGATTCTTGTTTGCTACATATATCGGTTTATTAACTATACGCACGTATCTACAGACACGAGGAGAGTAATCCAACACCACAATAAAAGCGCACAATAGATTACATCGCACTAATTGCCTGCTCCATCAACCACACGATGTATATTGACCGGTCACTACCTTTTGTAGATCGAGTCAGATGACGTACGACATTCGCGCCCTGTATTCAGCAGGACTGCTGAAACCTATCACCGATTGAGGGTTTCAACAAGGCCCGAATTTTCCAAGAACTCGAGCGGTAACGGGTTCGCGCGAAACGTTTGGCGCCCAGGAACCTCCACGAAATGCTATCAGAAGTCGTACTCCCCGTCGACCACGCTGTCTTCGGGATGGGCAACGTACGACCCTGCGGCATACTCCCTGAACGCGAGAAACGAGGTCCCCGCAGATGCGCCGATGAGCGTCGCCCAGGTCACCGCCCAGATGACCGTGGTGAACGCGATGAACGGTGTCGAAGGGGTCGCGGCGAACGTCTCGAGGCCGACAGCGTGGACGCCAGCGATTGCGATGAACGCGAGCCATAGACCGATGGAAAGGCGGACCAGCCGTGGCTTCGAGAGTCGGCGGGCGACGGTCGCAACCCCGTATACACCACACACGACGAGGGCACTCGCGACGACCGTTCGGGGTACGGTGGCCGTATTCATCGCCCCGGCGATCCCGATGGAGGCGAGTGCGAGCGTCAGTACGACTGGACTCGAGCGAATGTGGGAATAGCGCACGTAGTCACCAGTGGTTGGTGGGTGCAGCACACGACAGGCTATATACCTGTTGGCTCTGCCATTTCATTCGACCAAGCGGTGGCCTCTGGTAGGCAGCACTGCTTTGTCAGGCCTGAACGGACGCCTGCAACCGATTGCCCGCGTTCGGTTTCACGGATCGGTCGACGCCTGACAGAGGAACACTTGTTCGAAAGTATGAACTGACGAGCGAATATGTGACCCTCGATTTCAAGAATAAGCGCTCATCTCACACAAAACATTTACCGACCTCTCGAGCACTTCAGATATGGAGCGACGAAACGTCATCGTAACAGCCTGTACATTCGTCTCAACCGCTTTTGCAGGCTGTCTCTCCGACCGGGATGAGATCGGTGCGAGTGACAGTCCTCCTACGGAAATCGCGGACTGGGAAGCCACACGAGATCTCGATCAGGATGGGTTGCCAGCCCGTGATGAGCCACCGCGTATCACCGTTGATGGTGATAGCGTCGTTGTCGAAGGGTACTTTATGTACCCGTCCGGAAACTGTGAGGAACTCATTATCTCTCCAGATCGAACGGAATACGATCCAGAAGACGGTTCGCTCTACGTGTGGGTGGGCTACGTCCGCGACCAGTCAGGGGAGGAAGACTGTACGCTACCCGAGTCCACGAGGGCATATCAGATCCGCATCAGTTTCGACGAGGGATTGCCCGAAACCGTCAGCGCAGTCGAGTACGGGAGCTATGGCGAAAAAGAGGCGACATGGCCGTAACTCCCCTCGACCCCGTAGCAGCCGCCTCGAAGCCCCGGTGAACTGACGGGATAACCACTCGTGCGCTGCTTCGTTTTGTCCTCAACAGCTCACTCGTGTCACCCTAGACGGGGCGAGTAGCCGATCTCGATACCTGACCCTTCAGAACTCGTCTTCAGAACCACCTTTTGTCTCGCTCGTCGCGCCGCTCCTCACTCGCAAAATCTGGACCAAAAAGTGTTCGATCAGTCCTCGAGGCACCGTCTCCCTTCAGAACCCGTCTTCAGAATCCACCTTTTGTCTCGCTCGTCGCGCCGCTCCTCACTCGCAAAATCTGGACCAAAAAGTGTTCGATCAGTCCTCGAGGCACCGTCTCCCTTCAGAACTCGTCTTCGAATACGAACGTCCCGTTGCGCTGGACGACCTCTCCGTCGAGCTCGATAGTCGAATCCTCGCTCATGTCGATGATCATGTCCATGTGGACGGCGCTGTCATTACCCTCGTTTTCCTCACCAACGGTTTCATCGTAGGCACGACCAACAGCTAGGTGGACCGTATCGCCCATCTTCTCGTCGAAGAGCATATTGTACGTAAACTCGGTGATATCCCGGTTCATCCCGATACCGAGTTCGCCCAGTCGGCGAGCACCGTCATCTGTCTCGAGTACAGCCGAGAGTACGTCTTCGTTTTTCTCCGCGCTGTGATCGACGACCTCGCCGGCTTCGAACTCGAGTTCGACGCCGTTGATCTCCCGGCCCTGAGCAAGCAGTGGCTTGTCGAAGCGGACGTGACCCTCGACGCTGTCAGGAACCGGGGCTGTGAACACCTCACCGCCGGGGAGGTTCTTCTCACCGTAATCGTTCAGGGTGGGATTTCCGGCGACGGACATGGTGATGTCGGTCGTCTCGCCGCTCGTAATTCGAACCTCGTCGGCGGGATCGAGGAGGTCGACCATCTGCTGTTGAAATTCCCGCTGCTCGTCCCAGTCTTTGGTGATGGCGTTCCAGACGAATTCCTCGTACGCTTCGTTGCTCATCTCTGCTTTCTGGGCATTTCCAGGAGCAGGATACTGCGTGCCGACCCAGCGACTCCCCATCACTTCCTCCTGAATTGGTTTGAATGCTTGTCCGTATGCCACGGTCACAGCCGGATCGACGTCGCTGGTCTCGGCCGTGTTCTCGGAGGCACGAATAGAGATGAAGACGTCAGTTTCTTCGGCAGCTGCGAGTATGTGCGCTGGACATTCGAGATCCTCTGGGTCAACCGCTCGTCGGTACGCCCGTGTGGCTGCGCTACTCGACATCCCGAGTGAGGGGTGTGCCCCGCGTTCCCCCAGCAGTTCGTGGAGGGCAACGACCAGTTCCTCTGCAGCCGGTGGTGCCTTGATTCGGACGGTGTCGCCTTGCTGTACGTCGACGGAGTGATCGACGATGATTTCAGCGTGTTCTCGGACGCGTGGATCCATACGCGGAGCCACCAGTGAAATCGAGAAAAACTTTCTGATATCTCTCTGACGACTCGAGGAATGGTATCTCGTTCGACCGATATTCTCGATACCAGAACTGGCGTTCAGGGTTCGATGTAGTCGTTGATCGTAATTCGGGTCGCCTCGAGGTCTTCGATCATCGCGCCCCAGCCACCGACGGTGTACGTTGTATCGTCGGTCTCGAGCGTAATCGAGACCTCTCCAGCCAGTTGTGCGAGTGGAAGGTTTTCGTCGTCGTCGATGGAAACCCCGGCATACGTAATTCCCGTGATTTTTCCCGACACGTCCACTTCTGCCCCGGTTTCCGTATCGTACCCTGTTATGGTGGCATCGAATTCGATTCCTTCCTCGAGATACGGTTCGATAGAGCGAACGCAGTGACGAATGTCGACGAAACTCGTCGGTGGTTCAGTGGACCGCTCGGTGTACAGCTCTTCGTGGACCTCCCAGAGCACGCTGATGAAATACCAGTGAAAGACGTACGCGTGGGTCCGATCGTTGACGATGACGCCGTATTGGTTGGTCGAACTACCGTGTGGCGAAAAGAACGTCCACGACCGGTCGATCAATGCGAGAAATGGCGAGGGGACCTTCCGCCAGCGCGCTTCCGTACAGGTCTCGGCGAGTCGATCAGTGGCTGGAACTGTCGCTGGCTCGCCCATCTCGGGGAATAGACAGAGTTTGATGTCGACACCGTTGGCCTTCGCTTCGGCAAGTGCCGGTTCGAGTTCGGCGAACTGGGCTGGGCTCAGGCCGATCTGGATCTGGTTGGTGGCCGAGCGAATGAGGTCGGCCGCCTGTGTGAGTACCGTATCCATTCGCTTGACGATACTCACGTTGTGGGCCTCGATATCCGGTTGCATCCACCGGTCTTCGATTTCGTCGGCGGCAGATTCGAACGCGGTCGCCCGATCACGGAGGTCTGAAAGTACCTGGTCCGGAGCGTGCGCTCGTGCGTGCAAACTGTCTTGCTTGTACGTCTCGATGTACCCTTTCTCTTGCAGTGATCGCAACACGTCGTAAATTCGAGGATCCGGAACCGTACTGGCTTTGGCGATGTCAGTCGCCGAAGCGGCCCCTAGTTCGAGTAGCGTCACGTAGGCGTCTGCTTGATACGGCGACAGTCCTGCGTCCTCGAGCGTTTCGATAAGACTCTCACTCTCCATACGATTCACCTCGTCGCCCCCTGGGATGGGTTGTACCAACATACCGACGAACGGCGACACGGACGGATTTTCACCGGGACGTGAATACAACAATCTCGCTCAGGCAGCTGTCTTCGTCTCATGTATCCTTACTTTCGGGTGGCCAAACTGGCCGCTTTGGTGTTTCGATTCGAGACTGTTCTTCTTCGGTGAGTTCGAGATCAATGGAAGCCACGTTTTCTTCGAGATGATCGATCGATTTCGGACCAATTATGGGCGCGTCGACGACTGGTTGCTGGCGGAGCCAGGCGAGACTTACCTGTGCAGGTGTCACGTCACGCTCGGCAGCGATGGAACGAATCACGTCGAGGACGGACCAGTTCTCATCGGTAAATCTAGCTTTTGTATACTCGTCGGTTACGCCCCTGATTGTACCGTCCTCGAGCGTCCTATCCCGTTCGTATTTGCCAGTGAGAAAGCCGCCGGCGAGCGGTGACCAGGGGATCACACCGACGTCTTGATCGGCACAGATGGGCAAGAGATTGTGTTCTTCGTGCCGATCGACGGCGTTGTACTCCGGTTGCATACAGGTGAACCGCTCGTATCCCTCTATATCGGCAGTATACAGCGCTTTAGAGAATTGCCAGCCAGCCATCGTACTGGCACCGAGATACCGGACCAGCCCTTCGTCAACGAGATAATCGAGCGCAGAGAGCGTTTCCTCTATTGGCGTGTGTTCGTCCCAGCGATGAATCTGGTACAGATCGATGTAGTCCACGTCGAGTCGCTCCAGACTGGCGTGACACTGATCGATAATGTGCTTTCGCGAGAGGCCGCTCTTATTTGGGCCCTCACCCATATCTCCGAATACCTTGGTTGCAATGACCAGTTCATCCCGGTCGTGGCTCGCGAGCGTACGGCCCAGGATTTCCTCGCTTTCCCCGGTGGAATAGACGTTCGCCGTGTCGAAGAAGTTGATTCCCAACTCGAGCGCCCGTTCGATGACGGCTCGACTGGTGTCCTCGTCGTGCAACATCCAGGACTCGGCACTCCCGAAGTTCATACACCCGAGACACAGTTCCGATACCTCGAGCCCGGTCTCCCCGAGACGTGTATAGGTCATCTCTTCATCGTATGCCGTCATGTGTACCCATATACCACACCTGTTGTAAAAATCTATCTGATACGGCCTGTCAGTACTTCCTGAGAAGGCAGGTTCCAGTTCATCGACAGTGACAGCGCCTCGACAGACAGACTCAACACTCAAGAGGATCCACTCAAAACGGCGTGTATGAACGATCTGATAGCATCCCTCCGTCGGGGGGAACACACCGGCGAGAACCGCTGTTGGCCCTGTACCGTTCTCAACACAGTTCTCGTGGCAGTCTTTGCCTTCGTCTGTCTCCGCCGTGGACACAGGAAATTGGCGTTCACGAGCGCCCTCGGCGGTGCCATGGCGATTGCCTTCCGTGGCTACGTCGTTCCGGGGACGCCACGCTTTGCACCCCAACTTGCAGCTCGATTACCTGTCGACGTCTTCGATCACGAGGATGAAAGTACGCGTATCGAGTTCGAATCGAGCGAGCCACAGGTGAAACAGGAAGAATCCGCGGATGGCCTCATCGAACCCTCGAGCGAGGATGTCCCTGACGGTGACGAAATCGTCACCGCGTTGCTCGAGGCTGGTGTCGTCGTGCCCGAGGGTGAAGAGTTCGTTCTCGATTCCGCGTTTCGGGATCGCTGGCAGGACGAAATGCGTCAACTCGGCCATCGTGACGTCGAGGAACTTGCGTCAGTCGCAGCCGAGGTGACGCCGTCATCGATCAGTACCGACACCTACGACGGCTGGACAAAATCGTACGTGGTCCTCTCGCCGGAAAACGGCGAATCCACGACGTTACCTCGTCCCATCGCCATCGCCGAACTGGCTGCTGTTCGGGCACTCGAGTCAGACCTCGAGGATCCATTTTTGCGTCTGGTGAGTGCGCGTCCAATCCGAACCTTCCTCGATCGGTGTCCTCTCTGTGAGGGTTCGCTCACGACGACGCAAGCGGCGTGCTGTGGCGAGGTGACACCTGTCGGCTCGAAACCGCGAGAAAAATTGGTGTGTCCGAGTTGTAATATTCGGCTCTTCACGTTCGAACCGGCCGAACCCGAGTAGCATTCGTTTCGGGGACTCGAGAAAACCGAGTTGGGACCAGGTCTGGAAGCCTCGACCCATCGATGTCGAGACGACCCAATATGGTCGTGATTACTTGTACAGCGGGTTCGCCGCACACAGTTCGTCCACCGACGAGCGAACCGACTCGATGACCGAATCGTCGTCCGGAGCGTCGACAACGCGAGCGATCAGGTCGGCGACCTCGCGCATGTCGTCTTCGTCGAAACCGCGAGTGGTGAGGGCGGGCGTCCCGGCACGAATGCCACTCGGGTTGAACGCCGAACGCGTCTCGCCGGGGACGGTGTTGCCGTTGAGGACGATGCCGGCCTCCTCGAGGGCCTCTTCCGCGTCGCCGCCCGTCGTATCGGGATGTGACGGCCGCAGGTCGACGAGGACGAGGTGATTGTCAGTACCACCGGAGACGAGCGAGAAGCCGTGGTCGGTCAACGACTCGCCGAGCGCGACGGCGTTCGCGACGGTCTGTTCGGCGTATCGCTGGAACTCAGATTCGAGGGCCTCGCCGAAACCGACGGCCTTGCCGGCGATGTTGTGCATGAGCGGGCCGCCCTGTCCGCCGGGGAAGACGGCCGAGTCGATATCGTCGGCGTACTCCTCGTCGGTCATGACGATGCCACCGCGGCCGGCACGGATGGTTTTGTGGGTCGACCCGGTGACGAAATCGGCAGTTCCCACGGGTGAGGAGTGGACGCCAGCGGCGACCAGTCCAGTGATGTGGGCGATATCGGCCAGGTGCAACGCGTCGACGTCGTTTGCGACGTCCTGAATGCGTTCCCACTCGACTTCACGGGGGTACGCGGAGTACCCCGACACGATGATGTCGGGGTCGAACGTCGTCGCGAGACGCTCGAGTTCGTCGTAGTCGATGTAGCCTGTCTCCGGATCGACTTCGTACTGTTCGACCTCGTAAAACTGTCCGACGAAGTTGGCCGGGTGGCCGTGGCTGAGGTGGCCACCATGGGTCAGGTCGAGCGACAGTATCTTATCGCCCGGCTCGAGCATCGCGAAGTAAACAGCCTGGTTGGCCTGCGTTCCGGAGTGTGGCTGGACGTTAACGTGTTCGGCGTCGAAGAGCTCCTGGGCGCGGTCGATAGCGAGCTGTTCGACCTCGTCGGCGTACGTACAACCACCGTAGTAGCGAGCGCCTGGATAGCCTTCGGCGTACTTGTTCGTGAGCGCGCTCCCCTGTGCGTCGAGAACTGCGCGACTGACGTGGTTCTCGCTGGCGATCATCGCCAGTGTCTCTTCCTGTCTCGTGAGCTCGCCCTCGAGGGCGTCTGCGACCGCGGGATCGACGTCCCGGACGTGGTCGTGGTCCATATTTTGAGTGGTGGTTGGCTGGTGTATAAGTGTACCTTTCCTCGGCAAATCGAGCCAGGTGTCCTGGCATCAACACACGCCACTCCGTCACAGACACATCTCTGACAGGACGTCACGAACCTGAACGCACAGTACCTTCACCGGAGGTGGTCTCGAGGTAGTACACACACTCGAGGTGTCGAGAGATGTGCCAGCGGTAGCTCGAGTGAGGTGTGAAGTGGTGAGCCACCAAAATAACCGTGGAACTGTCGGGCGATACAACTAACTGTTCTCGGTGAGATTCAGCAAATCGAATGATCGAGTGGGAGGTGGATCGCGACCACCTGCGCGTCGTCGATGCTGATAACACTGAACTGCACGTTCAGGGGCGGACGTTGGACGTGAGTGTCCCGGGGCCAGATATCGAGCGGCCCGTCGACAGGACGGTGGTCGCAACGACGACGGAATTACAGTTCCCACACGCGATCGTTTATGCGTTTTCCCTCGCCGACGACGAACGAAAAGAACTCGAGCCGGACGGGTCCCCACTTCGGTTGCCACCGGGTGAATACGTGCTCGATATCGATACGGAGATCAAAACGTACCTTCGATTTTCCGGCCGGGCCACGATTCGTCGAACGGCGGATTACTCGCGTGTCGTCGTGACGTTCCCAGAACGGACGCGAACGATTCTGGGGTTCAGGAGCCGACACGAACTGCCAGCAGACACGATAACCGTTCCCGATACGCCGGCTGGGGTTGCTCGTGGTGTGAGCTGTCTGTCCGCGTCGATCAAAACGACGTCACCGGATCGAACGTATCCGACGTTGCGCGGGCATCCTCCGTTACTCGAGACGGAACCCTCGTGTTCGAGTCGACCAACGATCCCCGACGGTTCTGGCGTCGAACTGCTCGTGCCGCCGTGTTATGAGTCAGTGTTCGTCGTCGCCCCACTCGCCTATTATCTTCAGGCGACGGTGCGAACGGAACACGGAATCACGCCACGTCTCCGTCTCCCCTCGGTCGCTCGAGAGCACGAACTCGAGCCGATGCCTGCCCTCGAGCGGACGGTCGAGCAACTGCTCCGTCAGTGTTTTTTCCTCGACTGCCTGGTTCGCAATGCCGGACCATACGGTTCTAACCTGGCCGAGATGAGCCTGCTGCGAGCCCTCGAGATGGACGAATCCTCGTTGTATACCGCAACGCCACAGGAACGCCTTGCTGCATATCTCGACGTTCCCTTCAGCGCGATTGAACATCGTATTCCACCCTGGCATCTCTCCATGTACGTCGAACCCGAACCGGATTCGACCGACGCGTTGCCGTACCTCCTCGACCGACTGAGCCTCGTCTTTACGCCACAGACCTCGAGGCTCGAGGGACGCGAACTCGTCGAGCGCTCTCTCGATGATTTCTATCGTGGTGACTCGAGGGGTATCGGCCAGGTTGCGTCCGTCGACATTGTCAAACCGGAACTTCGGGGCGGTCGGGTTCACGGGTGGCTCGCTGATGGTGTGCCAATCGACGTTTTCAAATCGAACGTCGATGCCTACAGGAATCGCCTGTCGTATCTCGCCCGCGAGAGTCAGTCGTCGTCGATCTGTGTGGTTCTCAACGATCCCGAGATGGCGGGAGAACGTGACCGGGTCGAGTCGATCTATCGACAACGCGCAGACGAACTATCGATTGACGTGCGCGTGAAAGAGGGGCTTCGGACACACGAACTCGCCTCACTGTTCGAAACGGACCATGCCTTCGTTCACTACATCGGACACTGCGAGACGGAGGGATTTCGCTGCCCCGACGGCTCACTTGCTGCGTCCTCCATCGATGAGAGTCGGGTCGAGACGTTCTTCCTCAACGCCTGTGGCTCGTACTACGAGGGAATGGAACTCATCGAGCGGGGAAGCGTTGCAGGGGCCGTGACGTTCACACAGGTCCTCAACGAACACGCCCTGAAGGTCGGGTCGACGTTTGCCAAACTGCTGGTCCACGGATTCAGTTTCGAACGGGCGATGCGGTTAGCTCGCCGACGGATTATGATGGGCAAAGATTACGCCGTCGTTGGCGATGGCACCCACTCGCTGACCGATGGTGATCTTACGTTGCCCACGACGGCGACGATACAACCGCTCGATGACGGTGGATACTACGTCGAACTCGAATGTTATTCGACACGAGTCAACGGCCTCTACTACTTCCCGCACACCAACGACAACGAATACGCCTATCTGTGTGGTTCACAGGCTTCGTTTATGATGGACAGCACTGAGGTGGCGCAGTTTCTCCGAGAAGCCAAGCTTGCAGTCATTTACGATGGTGACGTCTACTGGTCACCTGAACTGGCACCGGCGTTCGACGATTAGGGGCCGCCGTACGTGCTGACGCGACTCGAGTGGGTTCGTGTGTTTGCCTCGCCTCGTTGGTCTCCATCGGTAGCATCGCCAGCGCGTCCCCACGCATGCCAACTGGTAACTCCCATACAGGAACAACGATTCAACTAGAGGGAGTTAACTGTTACCATTGTGCCAATGTGTATAGTGGTAACAACTAACAGTGGTTGTGATTGTATCTACATTGTCTCTTCGCTGTAGTAGTGAGATACACTGTTAAAATTCTGCAACCGATTTGAGAATTGTCGAAAGCATCGACAAAAATCACCGGTATCATTTCGTAACGACAAGGTCTGTGGACGATGTGGCCAACAAAATTAAGTAGGCCGAGGGTGTTTACTTGTGTATAGGCATGACCTCGAATTTACTCAACCACCAGATTGACGATATCCTCGAATCGGTACTCGAGGAGACGACCGGAGACGTGTACATGGTGAATCCATCCTCGGACGCCATCGAAGAGTTCGTTTCCGTCGCCACCTCGTTCGATGGCGACCTTCCAACCGTTCACATGCTCGCAGATGACCGCACACTCAAAGATGTCATGGGCGATTTCCTCGTCGCTTCGAACGCAGCCGACCTTCTCGATGCAGGGACTCTCGAACTCCGAACCTTAGAGCAGGCACCCGAAAACTCGCTGTTGATTACCGAAGATAGCGTCGTTGCGGTCGTCCACGCCGGTGACCGCGTCGGTGGCCTCGTCACCGATGAGGACGAGTTCGTCGATGCCGCTTTCGACACCTACGCAACTCGCTGGGAGGACGCGAACGATTTCAACCTCCGTACACCGCCAATCACGCGCGTTCGCGAGACGCTCACCGAAGAGATTAGCCCCGAGGCTGAGGCCGACTTCACGGCGATTCTCGACTCGCTCGAGACCGCTCGAGGTGATGGCGATGGACTCGACGAAGTCACCATCTCGCTGCTCGTCGCAGCCAAGAACGAAGCCCTCCTGTACGACATCAGCAAATGGGGCGAAGACGTGGGTATCGCCAGCAAGGCGACGTTCTCCCGTACGAAGACTAAACTCGAGGACATGGGTCTCATCGACACTGAGAAGGTTCCCATCGACGTCGGCCGCCCACGACTCCGTCTGAAAGTCGGCGACCAGCGCCTCGACGAAGCGGACAACGGCCAGCTGGCAACCGTTGCACAGAGCATTCTCAACTAAGCGCGCCCCTCGGACCGGTTTTTCTAGCGATCGTACTTTCGGGTGCGCCGAAACACTCCCCTGACGACGGTGCGGACAGTCGTCCGGACGCGGGTCGACGTACCCAAGCACAACGGCGATCACGTATAGAAGCCAGTGAAACGGTTGACACACCTCTCGCGATGCAGTCTTGCGGGAGGGTGTGCAATGACGTTCACTGGCTACTATAGTATAACGAGACACCCACCGATCTCCTCTCGAGCCACAGCAATCGCTCACAGGTGAGGAGTGACGCACCAAAATGGACGTTTGGACAGGTGCAGGTACAATCCGTAGTGAAGTACCGCGGGTCGGGTAACCCGCGGAACTCACGCTGTACTCTTTAGACGCGCTTGCCGTCTTCGACGTACGGGAGCGATTCGGCCGTCTCACGAACGGCCTCGGCGTTCGCTTTCATCAGGGCCGTCGTATCCCAGACGCCCTCGACCAGGGCTTTTCGCTGCGCATCGTCGACGGTGACGTCGACAGTCTTCCCGTCGTAGGTGACCGTCTCGTTTGCTACGTCGATATCGATCTCACCGTCTGGGTTGGCCTCGACCCACGATTGCAGCGTTTCGACGGTTTCCGTATCCGCCTCGAGCGTGGGCATACCGAGTGCGAGGCAGTTGCCTGCGAAGATTTCGGCGAAACTCTCCCCGATGAAAGCGTCGATACCCCAGCGCATGAGCGCCTGTGGGGCGTGTTCGCGAGAGGAGCCACACCCGAAGTTTGCGTTCGTGACCATCACCGACGCGTCCTGATGGTCCTCGTCGTTGAGCGGGTGTGCGACCTGATTGTCGTCGTCGTCAAACCGCTGGTCGAAGAACGCGAACTCGCCCAGGCCGTCGAACGTGACGACTTTCATGAACCGGGCCGGGATGATCTGATCGGTGTCGATGTCGTTGCCGCGGATGGCGACGCCGCTGCCGGAGACATGTTCGACCTGTGGAATCTCGACATCGTCTGCGTTACTCATTCAGGGTCACCTCCTTCATATTTCGAACGTCAGTTACCGCACCGTTGACCGCCGCGGCGACGACCATGCGGGGATTCATCAACACGGTTCGGCCGTCTTTACTGCCCTGGCGGCCGACGAAATTGCGGTTCGAAGAACTCGCACAGGCCTCGTCGCCCTCGAGTTGGTCCTCGTTCATGCCCAGACACATCGAACAGCCGGCACCGCGCCAGTCGAAGCCGGCTTCGGTGAATATTTCGTCCAGCCCCTCTTTCTCGGCCGCCTTCTTCACTTGCTGGCTGCCGGGAACGACCATCGCTCGGACCTCGGGATCGACTGTACGCCCCTTCACGAGTCGGGCCGCGCGTCGGAGGTCGGGCAGGCGAGCGTTGGTACACGAACCCAGGAAGGCAACATCGATGGGATAGCCTTCCATAGTTTCGCCGGGTTCGACGCGCATGTGTTTCTGGGCACGCCGGGCCGTTTCGACCTTGTCGTCGGCCAGCGATTCGGGTTCCGGAATCGGTTCGGTTACACCCACACCCTGGCCCGGGGTCGTTCCCCAGGTGACGACCGGCTCTAACTCGCTCGCGTCGATAGTGACGACATCGTCGTACTCGGCGTCGTCGTCCGAACGAATCGACTCCCAGTACTCCTTTCGTTCCTCGAAGTCGTCGCCCTCGGGGACTCGGTCACGACCCTCGAGCCACTCGTAGGTGGTCTCGTCGGGGTTGATGTATCCCGCTCGAGCACCGCCCTCGATCGACATGTTACAGATGGACATCCGCCCTTCCATGTCGAGGTTCTCGATGGCTTCGCCGGCGTACTCGTAGACGTAGCCGACGCCGCCTTCGGTCCCGAGCCGACGGATGATCTCGAGGATGATGTCTTTCGCTTCGACACCGTCGCCGAGTTCGCCGGTGACTTCGATTTTTCGGACCTTTTGTTTCTCCATCGCGACGGTGCCGGTCGCCAGCACGTCTCGAATCTGGCTGGTCCCGATACCGAACGCGAGTGCGCCGAAGGCACCGTGAGTCGAGGTATGGGAGTCGCCACAGACGATGGTCGTCCCGGGCTGGGTCAGTCCCTGCTCCGGTCCGATGACGTGGACGATACCCTGTTCGCCCGTGTCCGGGTGGGAAAACTCGATACCCGACTCGCGAACGTTCTCCTCGAGTTCGGCCATCATCTCTTCGGCCGCGTCGTCCTTGTATGGTCGCTCCTTGCTCGACGTCGGGACGATGTGGTCGACAGTTGCGTGGGTCAGATCGGGATAGGCGACCTCGAGGTCGCGCTCTTGTAACATCCCGAACGCTTGCGGGCTGGTCACCTCGTGGATGAGGTGGAGTCCGACGAACAGCTGGTCCTGTCCGGTCGGCAGTCGGGTGACAGTGTGGCGGTCCCACACTTTGTCGTAGAGTGTGCCCTCGCTCATACGTCGCCTTCGTGTTCCTCGCCACGTTCGAACACCGCGTTGGCATCCTCAGCACCGTGAGGCGGTGTGTGACTGACGTCTTTCATCGGTGTTGGCTCGCTCGAGGCGTTGTTACTTGAACCGTTTGCAGTTGGGTCGACACCGCCGTCCGCGGCGACGATTGGCCCGCGATTAAACAGTTGTCCCGCGGTTTCGCCCGTCAACGGGTTCGAGTGGCTGATCTCTCCCAGGCTGTCTCGGTTCGACGCTGGAGCAGTCGTCTCGTTCGATTGGACTTCGCTCGAGTCGCCGCTCGTTCGGTTCCGCTGGGAATCGGAGGGTCGCTCCGGTTGGGTGTTGGATGTGTTCGGTCGTGTCATCGGTAGTGAGATGGTTTCGTTCGGTTTTCAGTCGTCTGCGGGCACTTCCTGTCGGTCATCGTCGGTGTCTTCCCACTCGAAGAGGTCGCGAAGTGGCGCGCCGATGGCTTCGATTTCGTGTTCCTCGTCGTGGCGTTTCAGCTGCGTGTAGGAGGGGCGGCCCGCCTGGTTCTCGTTGATCCACTCGCGAGCGAACTCGCCGCTCTGGACTTCCTCGAGGACTTCTTCCATGTTCTCTCGGACGCCTTCGTCGACGATGCGGTCGCCGCGAGTCAGGCCGCCGTACTCGGCGGTGTCACTGACGGAGTACCACATGCCGCCGATGCCGTCTTCGTACATCAGGTCGACGATCAGTTTGAGCTCGTTCAGACACTCGAAGTACGCCATTTCCGGAGCGTAACCAGCGTCCACGAGCGTTTCGAATCCGTGTTTGACGAGCGAGGTGACGCCACCACAGAGAACGGCTTGTTCGCCGAAGAGGTCGGATTCGACCTCCTCCCGGAACGTCGTTTCGACGACGCCAGCGCGGGTCCCGCCGATTCCCTGCGCATACGCGAGCGCCTCGTCTTTGGCCGCTCCGGAGTAGTCCTGATAGACGGCGATCAGCGCGGGGGTGCCGCCGCCGTTTTCGTAGTCTCGGCGCACGATGTGGCCCGGTCCTTTCGGTGCGGCCATCGTCACGTCGACGTACTCCGGTGGCTCGATCTGGTTGTAGTGGATGTTGAACCCGTGAGCGAACATGACGGTGTTGCCCTCCTCGAGGCCGTCCTCGACGGCTTCGAAGACCGCCGGCTGGATGGTGTCCGGCACGAGGAACATGACGATATCCGCCTCGGCCGTGGCGTCGTCGGGTGTCGTTACGCGGAGGCCGTCGGATTCGGCCTGTGGCCACGACGAGGAGTCCTCGCGGAGGCCAACAACGACGTCAACGCCGCTCTCGTGGAGGTTCAGCGCGTGGGCGTGGCCCTGGCTGCCGTAGCCGAGGACGGCAACAGTCTTGTCTTCGATGTAGCTGGCGTCAGCGTCGTCGCCATAGTAGATGTTCGTGGTGAATACGTCGTCTGCGGTGGAAGTTTCGTTATCAGTCATCGTCTGCTGGAACCGTGTGGGTGATTTCGGATTGATAGTCGTCTGCCTGTGCCCCTTTGGTTGCCGTGTCGTCGGTTCCTCGAGCCAGTGCGGTCGTTCCCGTTCGAGATATCTCGCGGATGCCGAACTGGCTGAAGGCCTCGATTGCGGCGTCGATCTTTTGCTGTGCCCCGGTGACTTCGATGGTCGCCGTCTCCGGGCTCGCGTCGACCGTCTTTCCGCCGTACATGTCGGCGACGGCAGCGACCTGATCCGGACGCGTTGCGTTCACTTTCACCAGCGCCAGCTCTCGGCGCATGGCGTCGGGCTCGAGTTCGCGAACGGCGATCACCGGAATCAGTTTCCGGAGCTGTTTTTTGATCTGCTCGATGCCGGGATCGGATTCCTCGACGACGAGCGTGATTCGGGCCTGTTCGTCGGTCTCGGTCGGCCCGACGGTCAAACTCTCGATGTTGAACTGCCGTCTCGAGAACAGTCCCGAGACGTCAGAGAGTACCCCCGGTTCGTGGACGACCAGCGCCGAAATCACGGTCCGTCGGTGGGGGCGGGCGGCCTCGGCTTCCGGATCGATCCGGATGCCTAGTTCGTTTCGTCTCCCCGCCGGTTTCGGACGTTCTTCTGGGGCCGGTCCCTCGAGTCCGCCGGTCATGCGAACCACCCCGAGTTTCGTGCGACGTCGAAAGCGCTCGCTTTTTCGGAAGTCATAGTTGGTCCTCCGTCAGGGCGAACTGCCCGTTGTCGCCGCCGCTTGGCACCATCGGGTACACGTTCGCTTGCGGGTCGATGTGAACGTCGATCACCGAGGGGCCGTCGTACTCGAGTGCGGCCTGAATGGTGTCGGCGACCTCGTCGTAGTCGTCGATACGGAAGCCTCTCGCGCCGAATGCTTCGGCCAGTTTGTCGAACTCGGGACACCAGTTGTACTCCGAGGCCGAGTGACGGCCCTCGAAGAAGGCGTCTTGCCACTGGCGAACCATGCCGATGTACTCGTTGTTGAGGACGGCCACTGTGATGTCCATCTTCTCGCGGACAGCCACCGAGAGTTCCTGAATCGTCATCAGGAACGAGCCGTCGCCTTCGATGGCGATGACTTCCTGGTCGTCGTCAGCGGCGAGTCGCGCGCCGATCGCGGCCGGGAAGCCGTATCCCATGGTTCCGAGCCCGTGACTCGAGACCCACGTCCGGGGTTCGGTGTAGGTCCAGTACTGGCAGGCCCACATCTGGTGTTGGCCGACGCCGGTGGTCACGATCGCCCGGTCGCTGGTCGCTTCGTCGAGGGCTTCGACGACGAATTCGGGTTTCAGCGGTTCGTCGTCCGGCGTTTTGTACGCCATCGAGTAGTCGGATTTCCACTGCTGGCACTGGGCGCGCCACTTGGTTGCCTGTGGTGATTCACGAACTTCGGCGGCCAACTGTTCGATGACGGTCGCCGCGTCGCCGACCAGCGGATACTCCGCGTGTATGTTCTTGCTGATTTCGGCGGGGTCGATGTCGATGTGGATGACCTCCGCGTCGGGGGCGAACGTTTCGATACCGCCGGTCAGCCGGTCGTCGAATCGCGTCCCAACACCGATGAGGGTATCACAGTGGGTGATGGCCATGTTCGCGTAGCCGGTGCCGTGCATGCCGGCCATCTCCATGGCGAGTTCGTGGTCTTCGGGGAACGAGCCGATGCCCGGCATCGTCGTCACGACGGGAATGTCGTGTTCGATGGCGAACGAACGAACTTCCTCGGTCGCGTCACCCTTGATAACGCCGCCGCCGAGCAACATGATGGGTTTCGAGGATTCCTCGATGCGTCGTGCTGCGCGCTGCACGGTTCCCTCGTCGGCTCGCTCTTGCACCGTGTAGGTGTCTGGAGTTCGCGCCTCGCCGGGTTCCTGTGCCGTCTCTCCCAGCGTCACGTCCTTCGGTAGGTCGACGAGCGTCGGGCCGGGTCGGCCGGTTCCGGCCAGGGCAAACGCCTCGCCAACGTCGTCGCCCACGCGGTCAGAATCGCTCGCGAAGATGTTTGCTTTCGTAATCGGTGTCGTGACGCCGGTCGTATCGGTTTCCTGAAACGCATCGTTGCCGACCATCCCGGTCGGGACCTGGCCGGTCAAAGCAATCATCGGGTCCGAATCCATATCGGCGTCGGCGATGCCGGTCACGAGGTTCGTTGCGCCCGGCCCGGACGTCGCCAGGCAGACGCCTGGCTCACCGGAGACGATACCGTACGCGTCCGCCGCGTGCGAGGCCCCCTGCTCGTGGGCCATCGTAATGTGGCGAATGTCCGAATCGTAAAGGGCGTCGTAGACGGGCATGATTGCCCCGCCCTGAACGCCGAAAGCGTACTCCACGCCCGCGTTCTCGAGGGCTCGAACGACGGATTCCGCACCCGTGGTGACGGGTTTTCTCTCCGCTCGAGTGTCCTCGCTCGGCTGTTCCTCGTCCATTCGTTCGTCGGTCGGTTGGTCGGTGGTCGGTTCCGCTGTCTTCGGGGAGACGGATGCGCGCTCGCTCATCGATTCCCTCCCGTTGCCGGTGTCGGCAATCTCGTGTCTGTGGTTGTCATCTGTGATAGGGGCAAGTGATGGACCCGCGTCGCTGGTTGCTTCGAATACGGTGCAAATCCGGGACGAAAGAGTGGGTGATGAGGGGCTAGGCTGCCCCTACAATAATGAGGGAAGCGAGCGACGCGCTGTCGGCAGTGCGTGCCGGCGTGGTGTCGCGAACGCTCATTATCTAACTTGTATACCGCTCGAGCGATATAACCCTTGTCCGGTAGGCAAGCGTTGCTCGAAGTGTCCGTGACCGCCAGCCGGTGCTGACGGCCGGAAGCGACCGCGGCGGCCATGCTTACGCTCGCACCTCCTCTTTTTCGGGGAGTTCGGCGACGCCTTCCTCCTCGGCGAATCGCTCGAGGTCGGAGACGGTGACGCGTCGTTTTTCCGCCCCGTAATCTTTGACGCGTCGGGTGACTGCGCGTACCTCCGTCTCGGTCGGGTCGTAACCGGTTTCGACCAGTCGCTCGCGGACCGAGTGGGTCCCGGTGTGCTTGCCCAGCACCAGTCGACGTCGTGCGCCGACCATTTCTGGAGTCATCACGCCGGGTTCGAACGTATCGGAATTTTCGATAACACCGGCAGCGTGGATACCGCTTTCGTGAGAGAACGCGTTGGAGCCGACGATCGGCTTGTTCGATGGGACTGGAACGCCGCTGCGGTCGGCAACGACCTGCGAGAGTTCGGTGATGCGTGTCGTATCGATACCAGTATCCGCCTGGTAGACCGATTCGACGGCCATCACGTACTCCTCGTAGGCGGCGTTACCGGCTCGCTCGCCGATGGAGTTCACCGAAACCTGTGCCTGGTCGGCACCGGCTTCGATCCCCGCCAGCGCGTTCGCCGTGGCCAGTCCGAAGTCATCGTGTGTGTGTACGTCGATTCGGGCGTCGGTGTGCTGACAGACCTTCTCGATCAGATCGTAGAAGCGACGCGGCGTCGCAACCCCGCACGTATCGGGAATATTGATCCAGTCGGTGCCTGCCTCGCTCACGGCTTCGATAACCTCCGTCAAGAACGCCTCGTCCGTCCGTGTCGCGTCCATCGGCGAGAACATACAGGTCGTTCCCGTCTCGACGACGCGTTCGACGGCGGCGATAGCGCGCTCGACGACGTCCTCGCGACTCGAGTGCATCGAGTCTTCGATCTGGACGTCACTCGTGGAGACGAAGACGTGAACCATCTCGACGCCGGAATCTAACGCGGCTTCGATGTCGCCATCGACGACGCGAGCTAACCCGCAGGTGGTCGTCTCCGTCGACGACGCGATATCACGGACGGCCTCGAATTCGGCCTCGGAGTTGACGGGGAAACCGGCCTCTATGACGTGGGTTCCCATCTCGTCTAAAATCCGTGCGATCTCGCGTTTGTCGTCGTAGGAAAACGACGTGCCTGGGGACTGCTCGCCGTCCCGTAGCGTGGTATCGAAGACACGTGCTGTCTCGATTTCGTCAGTGGAATCTAATGTTCCCTGGAAGAACTCGACCGCCCTGAGGGGTCTCAGAGCCAGTGTCGGTAGGTGTCGACATTGTATCCAACCACAGGTCCGAGGGAGTATATAAATGTGGCGCTGAAACGGATATTGGCACCATCATAATCCTCGATTGACGTTCGTGAAGGATGGAGAAAACGCATGCAGTAAACGGCCTGGTATGCCCCCCAATGTCCTTATACACACCCATACCATACCATGATTGCCCGACCCACGTGTGACCGTGTCAGTGTAAATTTCACTGCTCTGGTTGAGGATGTAAGAATTGGCGGCCTCGCGCGCACTCCCAATTGGACAATCGTTCGAAACGAGTGATATCGTCGGACTCTCTGGCGGCCACGTTCGAGCGGTGGGGGAACGTTTTTCTCATCGCGGTTCGAGCGTTCCAGGTATGAGCGATTTCGACCTCGACCTTCGAGCCGTCGAGGAACACATGGACGAGGAACTCGACCTCGAGGGGAGTATCCTGCTCGACGTCCTCGACGGAACGACCGAGCCGGAAACCTGGCTCGAGACGCTGGGTGCTGGCAACGTTCTCGTGTTGAACGTCGACGGCGACGTGAACGAACTGGCGTCGGGCTTTGCGCGTGACGTCAAAGAGTCGGGCGGCAGCCTCGTTCATTTCCGTGGGTTTCTGATCGTCGCACCTCCTGGGGTCGACGTGGATACGAGTCGACTGTAGCGTCCAGTTGGCTTTTTTCGGGACGGTTTCGTTGATGGGGCAGTCTGTAATGAGACGGTCCTCTGTGCTTTTTTATCGGCGATTGCCGACCCCGTATGGGCACTCACCGGTACGAGACGGCAGTAAACCGTATGAGAGGTGCCAGTGAAACGATGTACACACCTCTCGTGACGCGAACTGGCGGGAGCCTGTGCTATAGTAGCCAGTGAAAGTCATTGCACACCCCCTCGCAAGACGGCGTCGCGTTAGGTGTGTACATCGTTTCACTGGCTACTATATCCGTTTCACTAACTGCTCTCGGTGGCACAAAACGTCAGATGGTGCCCATCGGGGTCACGAGCGACGAGTCGGTTTCCACTGCGCTCGAGCGAGCAGACCGTTCCCTCGAGTGTGTCCCGAATACGGTCAATTTCGTCGGTTTCGAACCCGAGGTCGACGTGGACGCCACCTCTGGCTTCGGCCAACCCCAGGTGCGGTTCCCACAACTCGAGGGCGACTGGCCCGGCCATTCGGACACGAACCCGTTCTTCGCCTCGGTCGATCGTCTCGAACCCCAGTTGGCTGTACAGCGATTCGGCCCGCTCGAGCGATTCGACCTCGAGGACGACCTCGAACAGGCCGTCGATGCCCGGGCCGGCGACGTCGGTCTGACCGAGTTCGACGCAGTTGCCATCTGGGTCGTACAGGTACAGCGAGCGTGCAGTACCGAATGTGTACTCGTCCAGGTCGTATCCCATCGGTCCCGAAAGTCTGTCCCACCAGTCGTCGTATTCTTCGGCCGGAATCGAGAGCGCGTAATGGGTGTGGAGGCCACCTCGAGGGATCCCGTTGGGAGAACGAAGCACTAGATCGGTGTCGCCGACAGGGTAGGCCACCGCGCTGGCTGGATCGTTCACGGCCAGGGACCGTTCACGGGGCGACAACTCGAGCGTTTCCTCGTAAAATCGGCGTGCTGGCTCGAGATATTTGACCTCGAGACCGAGCCAGGCGAGCGAACGGAGCATACGTAGGCGTACTCAACACGGGGTCAAAGAGCCTCCGGCGTCAGGATTGTCGATACCCCGTTAGCACTGCCGTCTCGCTGGCGTTTATATCGATTGCTGCCGTAAAAATCGAATATGAGTCTCCGTATCGATAAACGAGCGACCGATTTCCGTGAAATTGACAGCTTCGATGGCAGTTTCGGCTGGATCGCACATCCCGAAGAAGGGATGCAACGGGCGAGCCATGCGCTCGCCATCGACAGCGATGTCTGGGTGTTCGATCCCGTGGATGCCGACGGACTCGACGAGGCACTCGCCGAACTCGGCACCGTGACGGGTGTCGTCGTCATGCTGGACCGTCACAAGCGAGACGCTGCGGAAATCGCAACTCGGCACGACGTTCCCGTCTACATGCCGAAGTGGTTCGACGGCGTCAGCGAAGAGATCGACGCACCCGTCGTCCGGTTCACCGATTCGCTCGCGGATACCGGCCTCGAGGCACACGTCATGAAAGACGGCCGATCCTGGCAGGAAGTCGCCCTCTACGAACCGGATCGCCGAATTCTCCTCGTGCCCGAATCGGTCGGTACGGCGTCGTATTTCCGTGCCGGTGGCGAACCCCTCGGCGTCCATCCGATGCGTCGAATCGCGCCGCCTCGAGCGCAACTCGGCGGGTTCGACCCCGAGCATATCCTCGTGGGCCACGGGCCGGGGGTTCACGACGACGCGTCCGCAGCGCTGGAGACGGCGCTAGATACGGCCCGACGACGACTCCCTCGAGCGTATGCGGGTGCATTCTGGGGAATGCTACCGTTTTGATCGGTCTACCCCGACGCCGAGAGACAATAGTAGCCAGTGAAAGTCATTGCACACCCTATCGCAAGAGGATGTCGCGTTAGGTGTGTACATCGTTTCACTGGCTACTATACCAACGTATGATGGGGACATCTATATCAGTCCACCGCAGTTACTGCTACCAGTGGTATACATCACTCGCGGACTGGTCGACGTCTTGCTCGAGCTAGCGGACGATGCCGACCCATCCGGCGTCACAACTGGCCTTTCAGTGTCTGAAGCAAATTCACTCGAGGGGCCCGACGTGGCTGCACTCCCGGACGATGCACCGGTTTTCACGGACTTTTTCCTTCCAGACCCCGGTAATGCGGTTAACGCCGTCTTCGGAGTCAATCTCTCGACGCCCGCCACGGAAACCCAGGGTCGATTCGTCTCACACCCCGTCGGCGAACTGACCGTGACGAAATACGACGACCTCGCACAGATACTCTTCGTCGCCGTTCCGCCCTGGACCGACGACGAGGAAACCTTCGCCGCGTTCGATCGAACGGGAGAACGGCTTCCGCTCGAGATCGTCGACGCCGAACCGCCGGTTGACTCTTTCGAGTGAATCGGGTTTCGGGGTGGGGGACCTAACGCTCGAGCTAGCTGATTTCGTACTGGGCGACGTAACATATATCTGCCCCGACCGAGGTGGAGGGAATATGGCCAGAAAATCGTATCAGGAACAACTCCGCGAACTTCGTGCGGAGATCTGTTACATGGGCGAACTCGTGATGGAACGCCTGCGTATGGGGCTCGATGCACTGGAACGCAAAGACGACGAACTCGCCCAGGAAGTCATCATGGGAGACAGCGAAATCAACCGAATGTATCTCGACCTCGAGCAGCGGTGTATCAACCTGCTCGCGCTCCAGCAGCCGGTCGCGAGCGACCTCCGATTTATCGCGTCCTCGTTCAAAATAATCACCGACCTCGAACGAGTCGGTGATCTGGCCGTGAATCTGGGCGAGTACACCCAGGACGCCGAACGTGACCTCTTTCCGGACGTCGACGTACAGGCGATGGGTGATCTCACCCTCGAGATGATCGACGACGCCATGCAGGCGTACGACCAGGAAGACACCGCTGCCTGTCGTGAACTGGCGACCAGAGACGACGACCTCGATCACTTCGCCGAACGCGCGAGTCAAATCGTCGTCCGTGACCTCATCGAACGCGAACTTGGGTCCCCAGACGAAGTCGAGTACCTGCTCAGAGACGTGTCACGGTTGCTGTTGACGATTCGCGACCTCGAGCGGGTCGGCGATCACGCGGTGAACATCGCCGCTCGAACACTGTACATGGTCGAAAACGACGACGAACTCATCTACTGATCGGACGATCACTCGAGTGTTTTCATCGTTCCAGCGTGTACTATTGTTCGCGTTTCGATAGGTCGTACGTATACGCCGCCGTAATCACCCCAAGCCCCCCGACGATCAGTCCACCGACGGTGAGCGGTTCGATAGGCAGTATATCACTCGCAGTTAACGCGAGCAAGACCGCTCCAAAAGCTGTGAGTAGGACGTATGCACCGACCCAGGGCGTTTCTCCCGGTCCAGGTTCCTGCTCGACCGGGGTCTCCTCCTCGAGATACTGCGCGAACTCGCGAATCGTCGGCGTCGGTGTGACCAGTCCGCGGTCGTTGTCGTAGTAAATGATCCCCAGTTCGTCGAGTTTCGGGAGGTGTGTCTGATACAGCGAGATGTACACGCGCTGGCGCTGACTCGAGCGCAACTGCTCGACAGTGATGTCGTGTTCTCTGGCCGCGATCCACTCCGTCAGGTCCCCGATGGGGACTGGAGACACTGATTCGAAATCGCCGCCTTCGTTCTGGAGGTGCGCCTGGAGGTATCGAATCGCTGCTCGGCGTCTACTCGTCTGGAGGACGTGAAAAAGGGAGTCACGGGTTAGTGTAGTCTGTGATGGTGAGTCGGCACCCGTCGTTTCGCCTGACATTTCGTCGGGTTCACGTGGTGTTTGTGCAGGCGTTCCGTTCCCCATCGTGTAGCTCAAGTGAACACCACTACCGTAAATAAATATCGTATCGTTAAGTCGTTTTCAGTCGTTTATTGCACTCATTTCGGCTTACCGCGCATCCTCGAGGGCCTCGAGTGCTTCGGGGTTTTCGAGGCTCGAGAGGTCGCCCAGATCTTCGCCGGTGTACGCAGCCTGGACGGCCCGTCGGATGATCTTCCCGGATTGCGTTTTGGGGAAGGCGTCGACGAACAGAATCTCGCGTGGCCGGAAGGGCTTGCCGAGTTCCTCGCCGACCTGGTTACGAAGTTCGGTTCGAAGCGTTTCGCCTTCCTCGAATCCGTCCTCGAGGATGACGTAGGTGACGACGGCGGTGCCGGTGGTGTCGTCTGGCGCACCGACGGCGGCGGCCTGGTTGACGGCCTCGTGATCGATGAGCGCGCCTTCGACTTCGGCCGGGCCGACCTTTCTGCCGGCCACGTTGAGTGCGTCGTCAGCGCGGCCATGCAAGAACCAGAAGCCGTCTTCGTCCTGTTGGGCCCAGTCACCGTGGTCCCACATGTCGTCGAACGTCGACCAGTACTCCTCAAGGTAGCGCTCGTCGCCGCTCCAGAGCGATTTCGTCATCGAGGGACAGGAATCGCGGGCGACCAGAAAGCCGCGTTGGTTGTCGTTTTTGACGGATTCGCCAGCGGCGTTGACGATGTCGATGTCCATGCCCAATCCCGGACCACCGAGCGTGCAGGGCTTGAGCGGCTGGGTCGGCATCGGCATCAGGAAACAGCCACAGATCTCGGTACCGCCGGAGATGTTGATGATCGGCGCGTCACCCCCGCCGACGTGGTCGTAGAACCAGCGCCAGGACTCGGGGTCCCAGGGTTCGCCCGTCGAACCGAGCAGTCGAAGCGAGGAGAGGTCGTGGTCCGCCAGCCAGTCGTCCCCGTGTTTGCGCAACGCTCGAATGGCCGTTGGTGAGATGCCGAACTGGGTGAGTCCGTGACGATCGATCATTTCCCAGAACCGGTCTGGTTGGGGGTGGTCGGGTGCACCCTCGTACATGAAGACGGTGCCGCCGAAGGTGTGGACGCCGATCAACGTCCAGGGCCCCATCATCCAGCCGATGTCACTGACCCAGAAAAAGCGGTCGGCGGGTTTCAGATCGAAGCCGAAATACAGCTCTTTGGCACACTGTGTCTGGACACCCGCGTGCGTGTGGACGATGCCTTTCGGCGTTCCCGTCGTTCCCGAGGAGTACAGTAACATCGACTCCTGGTTCGAGGGGAGTGATTTGCTCTCGTACTCGTCGTCTTGCGTTTCGACGGCGTCGTTCCACCACTCGTCACGGTCGTCGTTCCAGGGGATGTCGTGGGTGGTCCCGGAGTCGCTCGAGTCGGGTTGTGCCTCGCTCGAGCCCAACCGATCGAAGACGATGGTGTGCTCGACTAGCCCAGCCTTCTCGATGGCGTCATCCGCCGACCCCTTCAGATAGATCGGACTGCCTCGGCGGTAGAACCCGTCGCCGGTAACGAGCACCGAACACTCGGCGTCCTCGATGCGGGTGGCCACGGCGTCGACGCCGAAGCCCGAGAAGATGGGGACGGCGATAGCCCCCACTTTGAAACAGCCGTACAGGATCGAGACCACTTCGGGTACCATCGGCATGTACAGGCCGACGGTATCACCCGTCTCGATACCCCGTTCCTCGAGGGCGTTGGCCACTTTGTTCGCCTGACGGTGGAGTTCGTGGTAAGTGATTTCGCGCACTTCGCCATCTTCACCCTCCCAGATCGTCGCCACCGTGTTTCGCTCTTCCCTCTCGAGGGTGGCGTGTCGGTCGACAGTGTTGTGTGCGATGTTGAGTTCACCGCCGGGATACCAGTCGGTGAACTGCGGGCCATCCGAATCGTCTCGTACTTGGTCGTACGGTTCGAAAAATTCGAGGTCGAGATAGTCGACCAGTTCGTCCCAGAACCACTCCACGCCGCTTTCGCCGTCACCGCGGTCGGTCGTCGTTCGCTCGATGAGGTCGTCGTAGTTTTCGATACCGTACGCCTGCATGAACGCCCAGACGTTCGTGGATTCGACGAACGACTGCGTTGGTTCGTGCACCACCTCGTCGGTCATATCCCCGTCCATATGCTGGCAAGGTTTGCCGGCCCGTGCAATGAACGTTACCGTTGTCAGTTTTCGCGGCTCTACACGTACACCAACCTGACGATTCGCTGCTGCACACGGTTACCGACCTGACGTTTCGCCATCTCGAGGAAACACTACGTTCAAGGTTCACCTGTTTGTACTATAGGTTATGGCAGATACGTCAGGCAGTCAGATGGAAACTGCGGACCTCGACCTCGAGGAAACCATCGAGCAACTCGTCACCGATAATCTGGACGAAGTCGACTACAAGATCTACCGCATTCTGAACGAAGACGGGCGAATCTCGGACACCGACCTGGGCGAGCGAGTCGGCCTCTCGAGAACCGCCGTTCGACGACGACGCAAAAAACTCCAGGACAACAACATTATCAAGATTATCGGCGTTCTCGTCCTTCAGGAAGTCGATCTCGAGTACGCTGACGTTCAGGTCTCGCTCCAGCCCGAGGCGACGAACGAAGAACTCCACGAGTTTATCGACTACCTGGTCGATCAGGAACTGGTGTACGAAGTCGACGAGTATCTCGGACAATCGGATATGTTGATTCGGGTCTGGCACGCTTCGCTCCGTGACGTCAAAGAGTACGTCAACGAGTTGATTCAGCACGCAGACATCGTCGAGGACTACGAGGTCGTCCCGGTCATCCGGACCCACAAAGCCTGGCACAGTAAAATCGAGGACGCCTGATTGCCTTTTACTCCCCGTCTTTCTGTCGTGTAACGTCTTTCCACCCTGCGGGGTTCAGGTGTCACTCGAGTTCTTACCATCTCCGTGTAACAGACAGCGGCTATCGTGATCGGTGCCGACGTCGACGAGTTTTGGGGCCTCACTCGAGCAGGCGTCGATTGCACGATGGCATCGCGGGTGAAACGAACAGCCAGATGGCGGATCTGATGGGTCGGGCGTCTCCCCACGGATCTGTATCTTCTCGGGTTTGAGTTCGGCCTCGGATTGTTCGACGATTGGAATGGCCGAGAGTAACTGTTCCGTGTAGGGGTTCTGGGGCGACCGGAACAGTTCCGCTGCGCTGGCTCTCTCCATGAACGTACCGAGATACATCACCCCGATTCTGTCGGCGATGTTTTTCGTCAGGCTCAGGTCGTGGGTGATGAGTAGATACGAGAGATTCAAATCCCGTTGGAGTTCCTCGAGCAAGGCGATGACCTTCGCCTGGACACTGACGTCGAGTGCGCTCGTCGGCTCGTCGAGCACGAGTAATGTCGGATTCAGGGTGAGCGCTCGAGCGATAGCCACTCGCTGCTTTTGCCCGCCGGAGAGTTCGTTGGGGTATCGATAGAGGAAGTCTTCGGGCAGGTCGACCCGCTCGAGCAGCGCTTTGACGCGCTCGCGGCGTTCGGCTTTCGAGCCGATGTCGTGAACGATCAGCGGTTCGGCGACGATGTCTTTGATTCGCTTGCGCGGATTCAACGACGACGTCGGGTCCTGGTAGACCACCTGTATCTCTCGTCTGACTGGCTTCAACTCACGTTCTCCAAGACTCGAGATATCTGTCCCATCGAATTCGATGGTGCCGGCGGTGGGCGCGTGCAATCGGGCAATCGTTTTCCCGAGTGTCGTCTTCCCACAGCCTGATTCGCCGACGATAGCGTACGTTTCACCGCGACGGACGTCGAAGGAGACTCCATCGACGGCTTTGACTTCGCCAATTTTCTTTTTGAGGAGGCCACCGGTGATGGGATAGTACTTTTTGAGATCCCGGACTTTGAGCACCGGATCTTCTTCGGGGCCTGTGTCCGCGTCCATGTCGTTCGTTACCCACTCGTCCGAAGCAGCGGTGCCGGCATTCGAGGCGTCCGTGTTCGGTGTACTCATCTGTTCCCTCCGTCGGTCTGTCTGGATGCTGGCTCGGTCATCTGGTTTCGATCCGCCGGTTCGGCGGCGCTTTCGTCTTCGGGCGAGGACGATGCACCGGCACGATCCGGTGACCCACCTTGGAAATCGATTTCGGTCTCTGCGACCTCGAGGGCTTCCTGTGCGTTCATCTCGTCGTCGTACAGGTAACAGGCGACCTGATGCCCCTCGGCCGGTTCGTACAGCGGCGGTTTCTCCCCGTCACAGACGCCTTCCATGGCGGCTGGACAACGGGGATGGAAACGACAGCCCTGTGGCGGATTCGTGTAATCTGGAAGCAGCCCGTCGATACCTTCGCGCTCGAACGCGGTCAGTTTGGGTATGCTATCGATCAGCCCCCGGCTATAGGGATGCAGTGGCTCGTCGAGAATCTCGTCTCTCGTCCCGACTTCCGCGATTTCTCCGGCGTACATGACGTAAATCCGGTCGGCGATGCGGCGGGCGACGCCGAGGTTGTGCGTAATGTAGAGCATCGAAAGCCCTTCGCGGTCGATCTGTTCACGCAATAGCTCGATCAACTGGTCCTGGACAGTGACGTCGAGTGCCGTCGTCGGTTCGTCTGCAATGAGAAACTCCGGTTCGCTCAGCAGCGCCATCGCGATAAGGACCCGCTGGCGCATCCCGCCGGAGAGCTCGACTGGATACCGGTCGAGAACGCCTTCGGGGTCTGGAATCTGTAGGCGGTCCAGGAGTTCGATACTCCGTTCTCGCATCGCTTTTTCGTCTGCGCCGCGACGGCCGAGGATACTCTTGCCTAACTCGAGCCAGCCGACCTCCGTCTTGCCGTTGTAGGTCAACACGTCGCGCATCATCTCGCCGACGGTGAAGACGGGCGAAAGGCTCGTCATTGGATCCTGAAAGATCATGCCCATCGACTCCGCTTTGACGCGTTTGTGGGCGGCAGGGTCGCCCAGGAGTTCTTCACCCCGATATCGAAGTTCGCCGCCGGTGATCTCACCCGGTGGCTGGGGTAACATACTCATGATCGTCTCGGCAGTGACGCTTTTCCCACAGCCGGACTCCCCGACGATGGCGACCGTTTCGCCCTCGTCGACGTGCAAATCGACGCCGTTTATGACCTTCGACCGGCCGTCGTAGGTGTTGAAATCGACGTGCAGATCACTGACTTCGAGGAGGGGGTCGCTCATCTCGAGTCACCTCCTGTTCGTGTGTCTCGCATTTACTTTACCTCCACGTCGAAGACGTCCCGAAGGCCGTCACCGAGCAAGTTGAATCCCAGGACCGCGATGAAAATCGCCAGTCCAGGGAACGTCGAGTACCACCACTGGGCCGGGAGGTAGACGCGTCCTTCGCTGATCATCGTGCCCCACTCTGGAGTTGGGGGTTGGGCCCCTAGCCCGAGGAAGCCGAGTCCGGCCCCGATCAGGATAGCATACCCCATGTCGAGGCTGAATTTGACGGTAATCGGTGCCAGGACGTTCGGCAGTATTTCCCGGAACATGATTCGAATCCGGTTCGCGCCGATGCCACGGCTGGCTTCGACGAACTGCTCTTCGCGAACGGAGACGACTTCCCCATAGACCAACCTGGCGTACCAGGGCCACCAGACGATGGCGATAGCGATCATCGCGTTTCGTAAACTCGGCTGGAGCGGCACGGCCACGGCGAGGGCGAGGACGAGCGGCGGCACCGAGAGGAACACGTCCGTAATCCGCATTAGAATCGTTCCGAGCGCACCACCAACGTATCCCGCAACGAGGCCCACGGGGACCCCGATGCCGATGGCAAACGTGAGGACGAAGATGCCGAGAACCAGCGAATATCGAGTCCCGAAGATAACTCTCGAGAGGATGTCGCGGCCCGCTTGATCCGTCCCGAACGGGTGTTCCCAGCTCGGTTCGGCAAACCGATTCGCGAAGTCGACGGCCGGTTCGCCCATGTAGCCAGCGTCCTGTGGATGGCGGGCGATGTACGGGGCGAAGATGGCGATGAACACCAGACCCAGAATAATAGCGAGACCGGCCAGCGAAAGCGGATTCTGCCTGAAGCGGTAGGCGACTCGTTTTGCGCTTTCGATACGATTTTCCATGGCCTCGGAACGGTTCTCCGACGAGAGCGTACTCATTACTCGTCACCTCCGTACCGAACCCGTGGATCGAAGTAGCCGTACATGATATCGACCACCATGTTCGCGACGATGTAGACCAGACCGACGACCAGGGTCACACCGACGATGGCGTTGATGTCGTTCTCGAGGATCGCAGTGACGCCGTAGCGGGCCATACCCGGCCAGGCGAAGACGATTTCGATGAGAAACGCCGATCCGATCAGGAAGCCGTAATCGAGAGCGATGATCGTCAGCGTCGCCGCGAACGACGATTTGAGGACGTACTTGTAGGCGATGAGTTTCGCCGGAATGCCCGAGGTCTCGAGGGCGTGGACGTAATCTTTGTTGAACTCTTCGATGAAACTCGAGCGGGTCATACGTGCGATGTCGGCCATGGGTGCGAGTGCGAGGGTAAAGGCGGGAAGCGCGAGGTGAGCGAGGGCGCTACGAAACGCCGCGAAGTCGGTTGCGATGAGGCTATCGACGAGCATGAGCCCGGTAATACGGGGTGGTGCCGTCGCGATGCGACCGGTTGCCGGCAGCCAGCCCATGTAGAACGCAAACAGGAGCTGGAGCAAGATGGCAACCCAGAACGCGGGCATCGAAACGCCGAAGAAGGCAAAGAGTCGACCGGCGTTGTCCTCGAAGCGGTCTTTGTTCTGGCCGGCGATGATGCCGAGTGGGACTCCGAGGAGAACGGCGATTGTCATCCCGACCGTGATCAGTTCGAACGTTGCCGGAAAGAAGTACACGAGGTCTGCGGCGACGTTTCGATTCGTCGTCAGCGAGATACCCATATCTCCCTGGAACAGCCCGGCCATGTAGTTGAGATACTGTACGATGACTGGATCGTTCAATCCCATCTGGTCTCGAAGCGACTGAACCGCTTCGTCCGAAGCCCGCGGGCCGAGTGCCAGGCGAGCTGGGTCACCTGGAAGCACTCGCGCGAGGAAAAATATCAGCATCGAGAGGCCGATGAAGACTGGTATCCCCGAGAGGATTCGCCTGAATACGTAGCTTTTAAAACCCATTTATCAGTATAGTGGTAGTTATACCGCGGCGTTACCCCTGGTTGTACAGCCGCCAGAAGGCCTTCGAATAGCCGACGAGACCGTTATCGACGTAGCCGCCAACGCGGTTGTTGATGCCGTACAGTTCCGCTTCGTTGACGACGAACAGTGCGGGTGCGTCCTCCGTCATCAGCTCTTGCACTTCTTCGTACATCTCGATTCGTGCGTCCTGATCGATCTCGGTACGGGCGTCATCCAGGAGTTGATCGACCGCTTCGTTTTGGTACCACGAAGCGCTCTCCCAGCTCCCGTGTGAGTCGGAGTGCCAGGCTGGGTAGAGGAACGTGTCCGGGTCGACGTACGAGAACGACAGGTAAATCGCGTGCATGTCGGACGTCGATTCCGGATCGGTAACCATGTCGGTGATCCGGGTCCACGGGGCTCCCTCGAGGTCGAGGGTGATCCCCAACTCGGCGAGATTCGTCTGCATCAATAGCCCGATGTTTTCGGTCACGGTGAGACCGCTGACGTAGGTGTAAGTCAGTTCGATGTCCTCACCATCGTATGGTGACTCGTCGAGGTAGGCCTGGGCCTGGTCGAGATCACGGTCGTAGAGCGTCACGTCGCTGTTGTGCCCCCACATTGCATCCGGCAGAGGACCCTGCAACCGTTCGGCGTTGCCCTCGAGGATGTCGTCGACGATGGTTTCGTAGTCGACGGCGTAGGAGATGGCTTTTCGAACGTTGACGTCGTCGAGTGGCTCCCGCTGGTTGTGCATGAACACGTAAAGTGGGGAGAACGTAACTTCGTCGCTGACCGAGGCGTGGTCCATCGAGCCGATCTCCTCGTAGGTCTGTAATGAGAGCCACTCGTCCGTAATGTCTGCCTCTTGACTTCCCATCATGCCGCTGATCGTTCCCTCTTCGGGGACGATTTCCATGACGACCTCGTCGAAGGGGTCACCGCCGTCGGGCCACTCACCCCACCAGTCTTCGTTGCGCTCGAGGACGAGGCGCTCGTTGCGGACGTGTTCGACGAGCTGGTACGGGCCGCTGCCAGCGTCGTTGTCCTGGAGCCAATCCTCGTCGTTGGCTTCGACCTCCGCCTCGTTGACGATGGGGTGATACGGCAGCGTGAAAATGAACGGGGCGAACGTGCGGTCGGTTTCGATCTCCACGGTCGTCTCGTCGATAGCACTCACACCATCGGGGGACATCGTGCCGGCCCACATCCAGGACATTCCCATCTGCATCTCCATCATGCGGGTGATGGAGTAGACGACGTCGTCGGCGGTTACCGGATCGCCGTTGTGGAAGGTCGCATCGTCACGCAGCGTAAACTCGTAGGTCTGGTCGTCGTCGGCGACGTCCCACTCGACGACGAGACCGTCGACGAGTTCCGGCGGGGTGTCGTCGGAGTACATCATGAGCGAGTCATAGACGTTAACTGCGTAGATGTTCTCGAAGTTATCAGACACCTGCATCGGGTCGATGGTACTCGGGGCGATAGTCGTCGCGTACACGAGTGACGAATCGTCATCGCTTCCGTCCCCATTTCCGTTCCCGTTTCCGTTTCCAGTGCCGTTTCCGCTGTCATCGTCTATCCCTTCTTCGGGCTCCTCGCCTGCACACCCGGCAACTGTGACGGCGAGTCCGGTTGCACCGGCATACGTGAGCATTTTCCGCCTCGTCACACCGTTGCCCTCCCCTGAGGACTCGTTAGTACGTCTCATGTTATAGTATACCGCACACAAAACGTTTATAACTTTCGGCGATTCGTTCTCTCCGAAGCCACCTGATAGATATTCTGTTGAACATTGATTACGATATGAGTTATACATTCGTCGTTACTCTCGGGATTTCAAACGCGATTACACAGACTCGAGGAGAAAGCCCACGACTTGAGTCGTGGGATGAATCCGACATCCCACTCCACCACCAACGCTCACTGGCGGGCCTGAGTCTCCCACGCTATTCAATACCTTTACAACATAATATTTCGTTACACGTAGTGATGAAGCGAACCAACCGGTTTGACGTTCGCCCTCGCTCTGCGAAAGAGCGTGAGGTGTTCGTTCGCTGGTTGGACGCTTCTGCGAGTCTCTGGAACGAGACCAACTACGCTCGCCGTCAAGCCTTCCTCGAAGACGACGAAAGCTTCTGGGACGCCGACACCGGCAGTCTCGAAGGCAAATACAAGGGTGTTCTCAGCAGTTCCGTCGCCCAGCAGATCATCCGCAAGAACTCCGAAGCGTGGCGGTCGTTCTTCTCCAGCAACGAGAAGTACCACGCCGGCAAACTCGACGAGAAGCCGTCGCCACCCGGATACTGGGGTAACGAAGACGATGGGCGGCTACTCCGTACGTACGTTCGCAACGACCAGTACACCATCCAATTCGGGAAATATTCCCGGCTTGAAGTCCCGATCGGCTCTGAACTCAAAAACGAACTTGGGTTGAATCGGAACCAACGGCTTCGCGTTGAAGTTGCTGGTGAGCCGAAGTGGAGCGGCGAGCAAGGCCGACTCGAACTCGTGTACGACGAAACCGCAGATACGTTCAGGGCTTATCAACCAGTCACCGTCGACAGTTCTCGACTGGATTCACCACTGGCTTCGGAAGAAGCCGCTCTCGACGTGGGCGCGAACAATCTCGTCGCTTGCACGACGACAACCGGTTCTCAATACTTGTACGAAGGACGTGAGTTGTTCGAGCGGTTCCGCGAAACCACCGAACAAATCGCGTACTACCAGTCACTCCTCGAAGACCAGCACAAATCCAGCAAGCGCATCGACCGCTTGTACCGTAAGCGCACGAATCGGCGCAAACACGCCCAAAACACCCTCGTCCGCGACCTCGTGGAACGTCTGTACGACGAGGGCGTGTCGACGCTGTACGTAGGCGACATCAAAGGCGTTCTCTCAACACATTGGTCGCCGGTTATAAACTCGAAGACGCACAACTTTTGGGCGTACCGCCGGTTCATCAATCGGCTCGAAGACATGTGCGAAGAGTACGGTATCAGGGTCGAAGAGGAATCTGAAGCGTGGACGAGTCAGGAGTGTCCCGAATGTGGCGAGCGCGAAGAGACTATTCGCCACGAGGATTCGCTGGCGTGTCCGTGTGGGTTCGAGGGTCACGCCGACCTTGTCGCATCGGAATCGTTCCTGAGACAGCAGAACAACACAGTCGGGTCGATGGCACGGCCCGTGTACCTCAAGTGGAACAAACACAGTTGGCGGGAACATCATAGCCCGCCCTCCATCGCGGTGGAGGCAACGGCCAACGAGGCGTACACAGACCAAAGTACCGCATCGAGCGGAAATATCGCTCTCGGGGACTCAGACGACTGAGACTCCCACGAGAGGAATCTCACGACTTCAGTCGTGGGTGGATGTCAACGCACCGCCAGAAGCTGCTGACTCTATAGCGGAGACTATTATCGACGAACGCCTCGCTGCCTGTGTCAATCAACTCGAGACCACATCCACCTATCGATGGGAGGGAGCAGTCCACCGTGAGAAGGAGACAGTTTTACTCGCCAAAACAACCGACGAACGGTATCCAGCCCTCCGTCAACGTATTCTCGAGATACATCCACACGAGGTTCCCTGTATCGAACGATTCAACGAATCCGATGTCCTCGAGTCGTTTGCCGCCTGGCGCGAGGACGTGACTGATGTAGGGGGTACATCGTCGTAATATTCGCGCCCGCTGTGAACCCGCCATGCTATCCGTGCCCGTCGAGAACTCGTCACACACTCGCGCTATCCGTGCCCGCTGTGAACCCGCCACGCTATCCGTGCCCGTCGAGAACTCGTCACACACTCGCGCTATCCGTGCCCGCTGTGAACCCGCCACGCTATCCGTGCCCGTCGAGAACTCGTCACACACTCGCGCTATCCGTGCCCGTCGAGAACTCGTCACACACTCGCGCTATCCGACTACCTCGAATGGCAACCCTTAAAACTCGAGCGAGGATTCATTCGGGTATGGCTGGAACCATCGAAGTGCTCGTCCCGGGTGGCCAGGCCAATCCTGGCCCACCACTCGGCCCCGAGCTCGGACCGACGCCCGTCGACGTTCAGGCGGTCGTCAGCGATATCAACGAACAAACTGCAGCGTTCGACGGCACCGAAGTGCCTGTCACCGTCGAATACGAAGAAGACGGGAGTTACACCATCGACGTCGGTGTCCCACCAACGGCTGCACTCGTCAAAGACGAGGCCGGATTCGACACTGGCAGTGGCGAACCCCAGAAGGACTTCGTCGCTGACCTCTCGATCGAGCAGGTGAAAACGATCGCCGAGCAGAAGAAACCCGACCTGCTCGCGTACGATACGAAAAACGCGGCGAAAGAAGTCGTCGGTACGTGCGCCTCGATGGGCGTCACCATCGAAGGCGTCGATGCCCGCGAGTTCAAAGCGAAAGTCGACGATGGCGAGTACGACGACGCGCTCGTCGAGTAATCCTCCCACTTATTAACTGGGCGTGTAGCCACTGGCTGACACGCTTTCCTTCTACGGAATCTGATACCTGTAGGTATCGGTGTAGGTAACGTGCCTCTGAGCCAATCACGGACACACGCGCCTTGGATTTCTGTAGGTCCCCGATTGGAGGCTCGAGCGATGCGTCAGTTACCAGTGGGTGCAGAAAAGCTGTGAGCTCTCTCTACGGTGAAAGGTTGTGAGCTACAAATTGCTAACAAACTCTAACGAAATGGGCCATTTCGACATGGGGCTCGAGAAACAGCTACTCGAAACTGCCCTAAATTTTGTTCGCCGGAGGAACGACTCTATCGGTACTCTCGCGGACACCGCCACCGTTGAACATCACTCGGGCCCCAGCACCGCAGCCGAGTACGGCTGCGAGGAAGCTGACGGCAACTGCGACTGGCGTAGCGAGCACCGTCAACGCGCTCAACGCTGCACCGAGTACGATCCACGAAAGGGCGTTCGTTGACCCCAGGCGACCGAGCACTGCCCCGCCGAGCGATACGTACCCCATTGTAACAACAGCGGGCAAGAGGAGTCCACTAATGGTAACGAGGGGGATTGCAAAGAAGATGCCAACATTGGTCCCACTGAGGACCAATCCTGTGTAGAATAGCCCACCGAGCACGATTGTGGCCGGAAGCCCGATACACAGGGAGATGAACGGACTCCGGTGGGACGTTTTGAGCGTGTCACTGGCGAATTCACGAAGGATTCCAATCAGCAACACTCCAACAAGCAATACGCCAGCGCCGTGTAATACCCCCTGTTCGACCAGTGATAACCCCTCATAGAGCGTGAGGAGTTCTTCGTACGCTGTGAGTGGCTCCCCCGAGCCAGTGGTCATGTGATATAAGTCTATTGGCCCCATAGTCGAGAAATACACGAGCACCATAATATAGATTTCGGAAATTAACTGGCTTCGAGAATAAAAATTTACGTACTACGCGATGTTTTATATTCGTCCAATCTCGTTTCGGCTGTCACCTACTCGAGGCTGGTTCTGTGGTACGAGGGCCGTGTCTCTGTAGTTTACCGGTTCGCTGTCGATCGAACGGACAGTTCGACGGGTTTAAGTTCCCGATAGCACTTTCTCAAACCGAGACAGGCATGGCCTGTTTCACTGACCCGTAGGAGCACACCCTGCGTACTACGGAGGTGAACGATGGCAGATACGGATATAGAAACAGCAGTGACTCGCGCACTCGAGGAGTCACCGGACCGGAACTTTACCGAGACGGTGGACCTCGCGATCAATCTGCGCGATCTAGATTTAAACGAACCGTCGAATCGTGTCGATGAATCAGTCGTGTTGCCGTCCGGCACCGGCCAAGAAACTCAGATCGTCGTGATCGCCGAAGGCGAGACCGCCGTCCGTGCCGAAGAGGTCGCGGACCAGGTCCTTTCGGGAAGCGACGTGGCCGACCTGGACGATGACGAAGCCAAAGACCTGGCAGACGCGACTGATTTCTTCATCGCTGAAGAGGCGATGATGCAAGATATCGCTCGATACCTGGGTACCATCCTGGGCCCTCGAGGGAAAATGCCGGACCCGCTCTCGCCCGACGACGACGTCGTCGAGACGGTCAATCGACTCAAAAACACCGTGCAGATTCGTTCTCGAGACCGACGTACGTTCCACACGCGCGTTGGTGCCGAGGACATGAGTGCCGAGGATATCGCGTCCAACATCGACGTCATTATCCGCCGACTGCACGCTGACCTCGAGAAAGGTCCACAGAACATCGACTCCGTCTTCGTGAAAACGACGATGGGACCATCTGTGGAGGTGGCCTGAAATGAGCGCTGAAGCCCAGAGCGAGCGTAAAACGGAGAACCTTCCCGAGTGGAAGCGAGAGGAAGTCGCCGAACTCGAGGCCCTGATTGACGACTACGAAAGTATCGGTGTCGTCGGTATTACGGGCATTCCTTCGAAGCAGCTCCAGGACATGCGTCGCGGACTCCACGGTACGGCAGTCGTCCGCGTCAGCCGAAATACGCTACAGACTCGAGCGCTCGAAGCCGCTGGCCTCGACAATCTCGTCGAACACATCGACGGGCAGGTCGGCCTGGTGGCGACGAACGACAACCCGTTCGCGCTCTACAAGGAACTCGAGGCATCGAAGACGCCCGCTCCGATCAACGCTGGGGAGGTCGCGCCGAACGATATCGTCATCCCGGAGGGTGACACGGGAGTCGACCCCGGTCCGTTCGTCGGGGAACTCCAGCAGGTCGGTGCCAACGCCCGAATCGAAGACGGTTCGATTCAGGTGATGGAGGACTCGACTGTACTCGAGACTGGTGAAGAAGTCTCGGCTGATCTGGCAAACGTCCTCAACGAACTCGGTATCGAGCCGAAGGAAGTTGGTCTCGACTTGCGCGCCGTCTACTCCGAAGGCGTCCTGTTCGACCCAGAGGACCTGGACATCGATGTCGAGGCCTACGAGAGCGACGTGCAGACGGCAGCCGCCTTCGCACGAAACCTCTCGATCAACGCTGGCTATCCGACAGCCCAGACTGTCCCCTCGATCATCGCCAAGGCAACCGGCGAGGCAAAGAGCCTCGGCCTGCACGCCGCAATCGAGAACGACGAACTCATGCCCGACCTCGTCCGTAAGGCCGACGCGCAACTGCGCGCCATAGCGGCTCAGATCGACGACGAGGAAGCCCTTCCCGAGGAGCTACAGGGCGTCGAGGCACCTGCTGCGCCTGCAGCGGACACTGAAGAATCGACCGACGACCAAGACGAGACGGACGAGGCCGAATCCGAATCCGAAGCCGAAGACGACGATGACGAAGACGATGGCGACGGTGCGGAAGGACTCGGCGCAATGTTCGGCTAATACACTACGAGGATTACAACAATGGAATACGTCTACGCAGCACTCATCCTGAACGAGACCGACGAAGAGATCAACGAAGACAACCTGACCGGCGTGCTCGAGGCCGCCGGCGTCGACGTCGAAGAATCTCGCGTGAAGGCGCTTGTCGCCGCACTCGAGGACGTCGACATCGACGAGGCTGTCGCCGAGGCAGCCGCCGTCCCCGCAGCTGGAGCCGCCGCCGGTGGCGCTGCAGCCGCAGCCGACGATGGTGACGACGACGATGTCGAAGAGACTAGCGACGTCCCGGACACGACGGACGACGACGATGACGAAGAAGAGGAGGCCAGCGGCGAAGGTCTCGGCGAACTCTTCGGCTAAGTCGCACGACGACGAGCCGTTTTACCTACATTTTTTGCACACGAGTTCCGTAGTCGCATCTGTGGGGAGAAAACAGCCTCCAATGAGCACGGCAGTCTACTTCGACCTCGACGGGACACTCTGTACATACACGAAATCGTTCGACGAGCAGTTTGCAACGACCGTCGAACCCTACGGTGAGCCGACCGACAGCGCGTACGAACTATACGTCGAGCGGCTGTTTCGGGCGCTCGAGACGTGTGAACCGAACCCGTACAGACGGGCGTTCGAAGCAGTGGTCGAACAAACGCCTCTGGAGGCCGCTCCGAAAACGCTGGCCCGAGAACACTGCCAGACCGAACTGAAGGCAACGGCGGTCTCGAGGGAGGCGAGGCAAGTTGTCGAACGGGTCGGAAACAGCCGACAGACCGGCATTCTGACGAACGGCGATGGACGACAACAGCGGGCGAAAATTGACCGCCATGGGCTCGGCGAACTGGTCGACACGGTGGTCGTCTCCAACGAACTCGGGGTGCGGAAACCCGATCGAGAAATTTTCGAGACGGCTCGAGAGCGCCTTCCGGCCGACGAGCACGTCTACGTCGGCGATACGTTCGACGAGGACATCGTTGGCGCTCACGAAGCCGGGTTTCAGACTGTCTACGTTGCGGGTACCGATACCACGACCAGTACTCGAGATACTGACACAGCGGGCGAGGTTGCCGATGCGATCGTCTCGGACGTTTCGGGACTCTTGTACCCGGAATCGCTACCTCAGTCCCTTTCTAGGGCGTTCGAAGTAGCCTAATCGCCACACAATGGGCATGGAGTGAACGACGATTGCCGGACGTGCGACGATTGCCGGACGTGCGACGATTGCCGGACGTGCGACGATTGCCGGACGTAAGTACACCTACTCGAGTGCCGAAACCGGTCCTCGAATTTAAATCACAAGCGGCATCCAGTGGGGCCCGATGGTCCTGCCCGAGTTCGAACTCGTCGTCGACCCGGCGTTTTCGATCCCGTTTCTGTGCTGGGTTGCCGGCGGAATCGTTCTCGGATCCATCAGCGGGCTGATTCCGGGCTTGCACGCGAATAATTTCGCGCTCGTGCTGGCTGGAGTGGCCGCCAGCGTCCCCGGACCGCCACTGTTCGTCGGGGCAGCCATGCTCGCTGCTGGTGTCGTCCATACATTCCTGAACGCGATTCCGGCGATGGCGCTCGGTGTGCCGGATGCTGAAATGGCCGTCACAGCATTACCGGGTCACCGGATGGTCCTCGACGGGCGCGGCTTCGAGGCGATACGACTATCCGCCGTTGGGAGCTTGCTCGCCGTCCTTGTGGCCATTCCGCTTGCCATCCCAGTGACGATCGGTGTCACGGCCGTCTATCCGTATGTGCGAGCCCATCTCTCGTTTCTCTTGCTCGCTATCGTACTCGCGCTCGTGGTGACGGAATACACCTGGCAACGACGGGCGGTTGGTGCTTGCTCGTTCTTGTTGGCGGCCGTTCTCGGTTGGGCGACGCTCGACCTTTCGCCCGAAGCTCCACTCGAGGCGGGCGGGATGCTCGCTCCACTGTTTGCTGGACTGTTCGGTGCACCGGTCTTGATCGATGCAATCAACGGTGGTGGGGTACCACCGCAGGAGGACGGTGGGCTTCGTCTCTCACGACCACTCCTCGGCTGGACTGCCGTCTCAGGGGCTATCGCTGGCGCTGTGGTTGGCTATCTACCTGGCGTTTCGGCAGCCATCGCGGCGATCGCCGTGCTGTTTCTGGTCCCTGGGGGGATCACAGACCGAGGATACATCGTCGCGACCAGCGGTGTCGATACGGCCAATACGATTTTCGCCCTGTTTGCGCTCGTCGCTATCGGGCAACCAAGGTCCGGGGTGATGGTAGCGTTCGAAAACGTTGGCGCTCCGCTCAATCTCCCCGTGCTCCTCGTGGGAGTGGTCCTCTCCGGCGTGTTTGGCTTCGTGCTCGTCGTTTCCGTCGGTGATCTCTACCTCCAGTTGATCGGCCGTCTCGAGTACTGGAAGATATCGGTCGTAATCTTGACGCTGCTTTGCTGTCTCTCGTTTTTGTTCACCGGTCTCGTGGGCATTCTCGTATTCTGTCTGGCAGCGATCATCGGGCTCGTACCGGTACGACTCGGTGCGCGTCGAGTACATCTGATGGGCGTGTTGATCGGCCCGTTAATTCTCGCTGGCTGGTCGGGATGGTAAGCGATTTTCCCCTCGTCTGGACAATCCCGGATGTCAGGCCGCCTTTCTTGGCTCATATACGGAGAATCTCTTGAACCTGATCAGCCGCGATAGCACGAGTGCTGGCTTACGGGGACGGCAACGGGCCGACACCTGCAGTCGAAAGACAACCGTTAAAAGCGACGGGCGGGAAAGAGCGGGTATGAGTTCCACGGACCGACGGGAGACTCGTTCCTGCGTCTCCTGTGGGATCAACATCGCGGGTACGAACGCTGCGGCGTTCAAATGCCCAGACTGTGGCGCACAGATCTACCGCTGTGCCAAGTGTCGCAAACAGAGCAACCTCTATGAGTGCCCCGACTGTGGGTTCACCGGACCATAATCATGGGAAAAGTAGCCGCCAAAATCAAAGTCATGCCGCAAAGCCCCGAGGTCGACCTCGACGCGCTTCAGGAGCGCCTCGAGAACGCCCTTGCGGAAGGTGCCAAGATCAACGGCGTCGAGCGCGAGGAAGTCGCGTTCGGCCTCGTTGCGCTCTACCCGACCGTGATCGTTCCTGACGGTGCCGGTGGCACTGAGGGTGTCGAGGAAGCCTTCGCCGAAGTCGAAGGCGTCGAGAGCGTTACCGTCGAGAACGTCGGCCGTATCTAACGGCTTCACCTCGCTTCTTTCGAAGGTCTCTGCTCGAGCAGCGGTCGCTTCGCCTACACCGTGTGGGGTCGTCCGACACGTACCGATTTTTGCCGCGGGATTCTTCCTGGGTTCGAGCGACACGCGTTCGGTACCGGGCTTTCAGCCAGGCAAAACAGAGAATCAAGAAAGAGATTACCACAAGGCCCAATCCGAGATTGTATCCGTCAGGAAACTGCATGAGTGTGACAGCGAGAACCGCCAGTACCAGTGCAGACAGGACGAGCCGACTCGCCTCGAGTTCGATGACTTGCTGGTCGGCAGCAGGGACATTGACCATCGTTTCGACACAGAGAGTGATTTGATATCGGTTTTGGTACCTGGGTATAAACTGAACTCAGGTTAGTCGTCCGTCCCGAGCGCCACGTCTATCGCCTGCTCCAGATCACCGATCAGATCGTCGACGTGCTCGATGCCCACCGAGACGCGAATGAGGCTGTCGGTCAATCCAGCCTCGAGTCGCTCTTCGCGAGGAATCGCGGCGTGGGTCATCGGTGCAGGCTGTTCGATCAGGCTTTCGACGCCGCCGAGGCTTTCGGCGAGCGTGAACACTTCGGTCTCCTCGACGACGGTTGACGCCTGCTCGAGCGTGCCGTCGAGTTCGAAGCTCAGCATGCCGCCGAAGTCGTCCATCTGCCGGGCGGCGATGTCGTGACCAGGATGGTCCTCGAGGCCGGGATAGTAGACCTGATCGACGTCGGGGTGGCCGTCGAGCCATTCGGCAATAGCACGAGCGTTGTCGCAGTGGCGGTCCATCCGGACAGGAAGTGTCTTCGTGCCCCGAAGGACGAGGAAACAGTCGAAGGGGCCGGGCGTTGCCCCAACCGCGTTCTGATAGAATCCAAAGCGTTCGTCCAGTTCGGGATCGTTCGTCAGGAGTGCCCCACCGACCACGTCCGAGTGGCCGCCGAGGTATTTTGTCAGCGAGTGGCTCACAACGTCGGCACCCAGTTCCAGCGGTCGCTGGAGGTACGGAGTGGCGAAGGTGTTGTCGATGACCGAAATTGCGTCGTGTTCGTCGGCGATTGCCGCCGCCCCTTCGATATCGACGACGGACATGAGGGGGTTGGTCGGTGTCTCGAGCCAGAGCAACTCGGTGTTGTCCTGGAAGGCGGCTTCGATGGCTTCGAGATCGGTCATATCGACGAACGTGAACTCGATCTCGTACTGGTCGTAGACCTGCGTAAAAATGCGGTGGGTGCCGCCGTAGACGTCGTTGCCGGTGACGACGTGGTCTCCGGATTCGAGCAGATTACAGACCGTGTTGATTGCGCCCATCCCGCTGGCGAAACAGCGACCGTAGTCGGCCCCCTCGAGGCTCGCGAGGTTTTCCTCGAGATCCGTTCGTGTGGGATTCCCCGTCCTCGAGTACTCATAGCCCCGGTGATCGCCGGGGGCGTCCTGTTCGTACGTCGAGTTGGCAAAAATCGGGGTCATGAGCGCCCCGGTTTCCTCGTCAGGTTTCTGCCCGGCGTGGATCGAACGCGTTTCGATCTGGAACTGATCGTCGTCCATACTCGAGACTCATGGGGAGGCCGATTATAGCTGCCGACTCGTGGACACAAGTTCTGGCTCGCTCGAGCACTGTTCAACGGGCGTCGATAGACGAGCGCATAACGTGCGTTTTATAACCGTCACCGATCAAGAGCGTCGTACGACTATGCCGAACTCGAATGGACCTCGTCAGGGAACCCGACGAAAGCTCGCAAACAAACCTCGAGAGCGTGGCACATCCCCACCACAGCGTGCAATTCAGGAGTACGACGTGGGGCAGAAAGTCCACCTCAAAATCGACCCAAGCGTCCCCAAAGGCCGCTTCCACCCACGGTTTAACGGCCACACCGGCGAAGTCGTCGGCAAACAGGGGAAGGCGTTCAAAGTCCAGATCACGGACGGCGGCGTCGACAAAACGCTGATCGCCTCGGCGGCCCACATGCGCGCCCAGGAATGACGATCTTCAAAGAGATCGTCGAGGAGGAGTATCTGACGGTCTCCGAGACGAAGGACCTGCTTGCCGATATCGAGGCCGAACGCGCGCTCGATGAAGATCGTGAGCTTCGGTACGAACTCGCGCGAGCCATCGACCACGTCAATCGCTTCGCCCTCCTCGAGACCGAGGACGCCAAAGCGCTGGTCGAAGAGCTCAAGGAACTCGAGAAAGTCGACGAGCCAACGGCGTACAAGATCGCGAATCTCCTGCCCCGGGATCGTCAGGAACTTCGGACGGTGTTCGCTCAGCAGCGATACTCCGTTTCCGGCGAGGAACTCGACGAGATCCTCAACGTCATCGCCAAGTACGCGTAAACGGATTCGTTCTCCGCTCATCCGTTGGGTTTCGATACCTTCGTCGTTTAACCCGGTGTTGGCCACGGCTTTCGTCGAGTTCGTTTCGTCGCCGAGCCAACTCTTTAAGTGACCTGTTGCCGTATCTTGTCCTAATGAGCGAAGCCGACAGCGATGAGATGGACGTGCGCCGAGCGGTTGTGCTTGATTACCTCGCCCATGGTCTTTCCGAAGGTCGCCGGCGTTTTCAGCAATCGCCTGCTGGATACGCCCTCAACACCGCAGATTTTACCCTTTATCAGGTCGCCTTCGACGAGGACGCTCGGATTACGATCGGGACCAACGTCGTGGTCGAACCGCCGGAAGAACGGGATGTAATCGAAGACTGTCGACCTGTCGGGTACGACGACCTCTCCTCGGGTGCGCAGTCGGAACTCGAGTACGTCGTGCACGACCTCGTCGAAGAGAACGAGGAGCGATTCGTCGACTTCTACAACGATGCCCAGCCGATTACGCTGCGACTGCACCAGCTAAATCTCCTTCCTGGTATCGGCAAGAAACTTCGAAACACGATCCTCGATGAACGAAAACGAAAGCCGTTCGAGAGCTTCGAGGAACTCGAGGATCGCGTCTCCGGACTGCACGACCCTGGTGACGTGCTGGCCAATCGAATCCTCGAGGAACTTCGCGACGAGGATCTGAAATATCGGACGTTCGTGGGTCAGGAACCATAATATCGGCATTTTGAACGGCTCCTGTTCGAACGAGTGTCACCAACCATCTCGGTCTGCCGCTGACCGGTAATCAGTTACGACAGTCCCCCGTCAGGACTTCCGGTGTGCTCGCATCGTTCTGGTGTAGGGAGATGGGAGTCATCATCGGCGCAATTGACCGGCAACCCAAGACGGTGCGTTTACAGACCCCCCTCGCGTAAACTCGTCAAATGAAAGATCCAGATGCGTTGATTGCCCGGGCAGGGATTCGCGGTGACCCGGACCAGGATCAACACTTCCTCGTCGACGATCGGGTACTCGATCGGCTCCCGACGTATCTCGAGGGGATCGACGAAATGCTGGACCTGACTCCACAACCGACGCCGATATTCGAGCACCTTCTCGAGGTCGGTGGCGGCACTGGGGCACTCACTGACCGACTACTCGATGTCGGGGAGAGAGTGACAGTTATCGAACGTGATCGGCGGCTGGCCGAGTTTTTGCGTCGAGAGTTCGCTGACGCCATCGAAATGGACCGCCTGACAGTAATCGAAGGTGATGCACTCGAGGTCGATTTGCCTGCGTTCAGTGCGTCTGTCTCAAATCTCCCCTACGGTGTCTCGAGTGAGATCACGTTCCGGCTGCTGCCGGAAAAACGGCCGCTGGTCTTGATGTTTCAAAAGGAGTTTGCAGAACGAATGGTCGCCGAACCGGGGACGTCGGAGTACGGGCGGTTGTCGGTTTCGACGCAGCACTTTGCGGAGGTCGAGATGGTCGAAACGATCCCCAGAGAGGCGTTTTCACCGCCGCCACAGGTCGAAAGCGCGGTGGTCCGGGCGGTTCCACGAGCACCTGACTACGAGGTTCCCGACGAGGAGTTCTTCCTCCGGTTCGTCAAAGCGGTGTTCACCCAGCGACGGAAGACGATGCGAAACGCGATTCGAAACACCGCACATATTTCGGGTCTCGAGACACCGGACGCCGTCGTTGAGGCGGCTGACGAGGATCTCCTCTCCCAGCGTGCGGGGACGGTGACGCCCGCGGAGTTTGCGGAGCTGACCGTTCTGGCAATGGATGTTGGGCAACCGACAGAGGAATGAACGGATGTACGAACTACTGACGGGGTTCGACTGGTTGGCAGAGGAGTTTTCGACCCAGACTCAGCGAATCGCGATTACCGCTATCGCTATCGGTCTACTCGTCCTCGTCCTGGCGACGTACCGGCACTTACAGTCCTGGCTGACCAGACGTCTTCGACCACTGTATGCCGATATTATCACGACTGTTTTGTTGCTCAGTGTGAGCGTCCTCACGTTGTCGATCACGATCGGTGTGTGGGACGTCACTGACGATATTGCCGACTTGCTGGCGCAGTTCGACATCGGGACGGCAATGATCGCCAGAATGGCCGTTTCGTTCGTCATTCTTGTTATGACGATGATCGTCTGGCGATTCGTCGCGAGATTGCTCCACGACGTCGTCGCGAACTCGAGTGCGGTGACCGACCATCAAGAGGAGGTGTCGGTCCGCATCATGCAAGTCATCATCTGGTCGGTGGCAATCGTCGTCGTGTTGAGTATCTGGATCGATGACCTGAGCGGACTTCTCGTCGGGGCTGGGTTTCTGGGTATCGTGCTCGGTATGGCGGCGAGACAGACCCTCGGTTCGATTCTGGCCGGATTCGTCCTGATGTTTGCACGGTCGTTCGAAGTCGGTCACTGGGTCGAACTCGACGGTCGTGAAGGAATCGTCACGGATATTTCGATCTTTAACACGCAGATCCGGGCCTTCGACGGGGAATACATAATCGTACCGAACGATATCGTTACCTCGAGTGTCGTCCTGAACCGATCGAAAACCTCACAGCTCCGTATCGAAGTCGAGGTTGGCGTCGACTACGAGGTAGATGTCGAGCAGGCGGCAACGCTCGCGCGTGATGCCATCGAAGACGTAGCGGAAGCGGCGACATCCCCGGAACCATCGGTTATCACGAAGGAGTTTGGGCCCTCTTCGGTCGTTCTCGGCGTGCGGTTCTGGATCGATAACCCGAACGCGCGCAAGCGGGCAACTGCTCGGACCCAGGCTGTGAACGCGATCAAGGCGCAGTTCGAGGGAGCCGACGTCAAGATTCCGTATCCACAGCGGGAGGTCAGTCAGCGTCACGGGCCCGCCGAGGAGGATACTGGTGATTCTCAGACCGGTTCACGCTCGTCGATTGCGGGTCACGAGCAGCCACCATCGGGAACTGACGGGAACGGAGGTGACCGGTAATGGACCTCGCTGACCGTCGTGGGCTCGAGACCGACGTCTACCAGCCCGCGGAGGATTCACAGCTGTTGGCAAGCATCGCGTGTGGTCGGCTCGAAACGCTCGAGACACGGCTGGACTCGCTCGAAGAATCCCGATCGACTCCATCGAATGGGCTTCGAGTGCTCGAGGTGGGAACCGGTTCCGGGTACGTGGCCGACCAGATCGCGACGGAGACGGAAGGACGGGTGGTCGCCGCGGATCTGAATCCGCACGCCGTCAAACAGGCCAGAGAACGCGGTCTCGAGGCGGTGCGTGCCGACCTCGTCTCACCCTTTTCCGACGGGAGTTTCGACGCTGTCGTGTTCAATCCACCGTATCTTCCCACCGAGCCGGACCACGAGTGGGACGACTGGATGGAACGTGCCCTCTCCGGGGGTGAAGACGGGCGGGCGGTCATCGATCCGTTCCTCGAGCGGGTCGCCCGTGTGCTCGCGCCCGGTGGTATTGTATTGTTGCTCGTGAGCAGTCTCACCGGCGTCGACGCCGTCGTCGAAACGGCGGGCGAAGCGGGGTTCAGTGTTGCAGCGGTCGCCGACGAATCGTTCCCATTCGAGACGCTGACGATCCTCGAGTTGTACCAGTGACACTGTTCGAGTATGTTGTGAACCAGCTCGAGTATTCGATCTGACACCCCCTCTCGAGCCGTTTATTGGCCAGTTTCTTCCTCGCAGGTTTGATCTTGGATTAGACCGAATTTTCCCTTGTGACTAGTGATGCCGCTTTTTGTTTGCCCCGGTCAAGTACACTCTCCATTTTAATACAATTACCATATCAATATAGTATTGTCACCCTACCAATTTGATAGTAATATCATATTATGGGCTGCAAATCAGGCGCAGGCGGTTCCAACTACCTGGTTAACAGTCTCGAGTGCAGTGGTGTTCAGTTATTCGATAGTCATCGTCTCCACTCCGAGTGAATTACTCGCAAGCATTAGACGGTATGGAAAATATTAAGCGTCGGTATAGCCTAGCGCCCCATACGCATGACTGAGTACGTATCCACCACACCGGGACTGTTCCCGCTCCCGGACTGGGCAAAGGACGACCTCTCGGATCTCAAAGGCCATCAGAAACACGACCTAATCAGTGGCGACGAGTCCGAGGATATCACTGCGGTCTACGACGAGGCTCGAGAAACCGTTCTCGACGCCCAACTCGAGGCCGGTCTCGACCTGATTTCGGAAGGCCAACTTCGCTGGGACGACATGCTGGCACACCCGCTGGCAGTCAACGACGCCGTCGACACGGAGGGAATCGTTCGCTACTACGACAACAACAACTTCTATCGTGATCCGGTCGTCACGGATGAACTCGGCTTTTCGGGCGACGTCGCCGCCGAACTCGAGAAAACCGTCGCCTACACTGACCAACCCGTTCAGGCAGTCCTCCCGGGTCCATACACGCTTGCGGACCTCGCGACGGACGAACACTATGGCGACGAGGAGGCGTTTCTCGGGGCACTCGGTGAGTATCTCGCAGCCGAGGTCGACGCTTTCCCCGCCCACGAGACGCTGTTCCTGCTCGAGCCATCGCTCGTCGAGAACGCTCCCGAGGACGGCATCGATGAACTCGCCAGCGAGGCACTCGACGTGGTGGCAACCGCGACCGAGGCCGACGTCATCGTCCAGCCGTTTTACGGTGCACTCGAGGAGAAAGTCTACGCACACTTGCTCGACGCGGATATCGATGCCGTAGGCTTCGACTTCGTGACCGAACAGGACGGCAGCCTCTACAACATCCAGGAGTACGGCGCGACGGACGATATCGCCCTCGGACTCCTCAACGGCCAGAACACCCTCCTCGAGGAACCGGAAGCGATTCGCGACCGGGCCGAGTGGGTGTTCGACAAACTGCCGGTTTCCGACTTCGACACCGCGTATCTGACGACCAACACCGAAACGTTCTATCTCCCGTATTCGACTTTCGAGGCCAAACTCGAGGCCCTCGCTGATGCCGCCTCGCTGGCGGAGGTGACTCACGCATGAGCCCAGACCGAAACGAAAACCGAGACCAGTTCAGACCGGAACAACACGAAAACGACCACTTCCTGTTGACGACCGTCGTTGGCAGCTATCCAAAACCGAAGTGGCTGAACCGCGCAAAAGAGCTGTATCAGGACCCCGACCACGGCTTCGACGAGGGGGACTATCAGGAAGCACTGGACGACGCAGCCCGGCTGATCACGAACGAGCACGAACGTGCCGGCCTAGACGTCGTCGTTGACGGCGAGATGCGGCGCAACGAGATGGTCGAGTTCTTCGCCCACCGGATCGACGGCTACGAGTTCAACGGCCCGGTCAAAGTCTGGGGGCACAACTACTTCGACAAACCGTCTGTCGTCAGCGAAGTCGAGTACACCGACAGCTGGCTCGTCGACGAGTACGAGTTCACCGCCGACGCGACGAACCGACCGGTCAAAGTTCCCATCACCGGCCCGTACACGCTCGCTAACTGGTCGTTCAACGAGGCCTACGAGGACGAAGAAGCCCTGGCCTACGACCTCGCTGACCTCGTCAACGAAGAGATCGAGAAACTGGTTGACGCCGGTGCTCGCTACATTCAGATCGACGAACCCGCACTCGCCACGACGCCGGACGACCACGCTATCGTTGGCGAGTGTCTCGAGCGCATCGTCGACGACATTCCCGAGGAGGTACGCATCGGCTTGCACGTCTGTTACGGCGATTACTCGCGTATCTACCCCGAAATCCTCGAGTTCCCCGTCGACGAGTTCGACCTCGAACTCGCCAATGGCGACTACGAACAACTGGACGTGTTCAAAGACCCCGAGTTTACCAAAGACCTCGCGCTGGGCGTTACCGACGTGCACGTCGCGGAGGTCGAATCAGTCGAACAGATCGAGCGCAACATCGAGAAAGGCCTCGAGATCGTGCCGCCCGAACAACTCGTTGTCTCGCCCGACTGTGGCGTGAAACTGTTGCCACGTGAGGTCGCTTACGGCAAGATGGCGAACATGGTCGAAGCAGCCCGAAACGTCGAAAAACGGCTCGACGATGGCGAGATTGAGGTTCGCTCCGCCCAGGCCCCAGCGGACGACTAGTAGCGATTCGTGGAAGTCCTGAGACACTCGACTGGAGACGGTACCGCTCGAGTGTCTCGATACCATCAGCATCTTCTGTTGGTTCAAGTTGTCCGACTCGAGGCATTCGTCTATCGCAGCCAGTGACCGTCAGTGCCACCCGCTCACAAGAAGGCCTCGCGCTAGTACTCCGTCACGGGTTCAGGATTGACGAACCACCAGGTTATCAATCGTTTCACGGGCTACGATAGCGGTCATTCACCCTCGATCGTCCGTGCACCCATCGTGTATTACCACGCCGCCACCGGACTGCAGTCGAAGCGTCCATTGGACCACTGGTTTGTCTTCGTCGCACGCAGCCGTTAGGTGCCGACTTCCCTCTGCTTCGGTATCGACGTGATAGCGTAACTGGTATGTCTCTCCGCTAGAGACTGCGTCGGAGATCGTTGCGCGTGGGTGGTACGAACCCCCGTCCCGATTCGCCTCGTTCGACGGAGCAACTTCCAGAGACCACCTACTGACGACGCCCCCATCTCCTGTTCCTATCTCGAGGGAGGCGGTGTGTGTCTCGTCCCGATTGTTGATCACCCCTACCTCGAGGTCCAGCCGATCATCAAATCGGTCGAGACAACCGCTGAACGTGCTGGCGGCTGTTGCACCGACGAAAAGAAGTGAACGTCGGCTCAGCATCATATTTCTAGCCACTTCCATCAGATGTTACATCATTATTGGTGCTTGTCCTTTCTTTCGTCCGTCGAAACGTGACGGAGCGCAAAACACTAACTACTGCCCGAATGAATATCGGGATATGAGCCTGTCAATTGGCGTCCTTGGCTATCGATTTATGGGAAAAGCCCACGCGAACGCACTGGCCAGACTCCCGATGTTCTTCCCCGACGCACCCGACGTCGAACGTAGCGTGCTCGTCGGCCGGGACGAGGAAGCCCTCGAGTCGGCCGCCGAGGAACTCGGCTTCGCCTCCACGGCGACCGACTGGGCCGACGTCGTCGACGACGTCGACGTCTTCTACAATCTCGGGCCGAACCACGTTCACGCCGAGCCTTCTATCGCGGCACTCGAGGCCGGCACACCAGTCTTCTGTGAGAAACCGCTGGCTCCGACGCTCGAGGGAGCCGAGGAGATGGCTGCGGCCGCCGACGCGGCGGGCAGTGACGTCCCTGCTGGCTGCGCCTTCAACTACCGGTTCGTGCCCGCGATTCGGTACGCGAAGAGCTTGCTCGAGGACGGCGAACTGGGCGAAATTCACCACGTTCGGGGTCGCTATCTCCAGGACTGGCTGGTCGATCCGGACGCGCCGTGGTCGTGGCGTAACGACGCGGAACTCGCCGGTTCGGGAGCACTCGGCGACCTCGGTTCCCACACCCTCGACCTCGCCCGATTCCTCGTCGGTGACGACGACCTGGCGGGCGACATCGAACGAATCAGCGGACATTGCCAGACGTTCGTCGAAGAACGCCCCGTAGCGGGCGAAGACGAAACCCGCCCGGTCACCGTCGACGACGCCTACACTGCCCAGGCCGAGTTCGAAAACGGGGCTGTCGGGAGCTTCGAGGCCTCGCGGTTCGCGACCGGCCACAAGAACGACCACACTATCGAGATTCACGGCTCGAAGGGTAGTCTCAAGTTCTCGCTCGAACGGTTGAACGAACTCGAACTGTTGCGGGAGGATAATCGGGGATACGAGACGATTCTGGTCACCGACGAAGACGACCCCTACGTGGATCACTGGTGGCCACCAGGGCACGTCATCGGCTGGGAACACACGTTCGTCCACGAAAACTACGAGTTCCTCTCCGCGGTAGCAAGCGGTGACGATTTCGCGCCGAGTTTCGAAGACGGTCTGGCCGTCCAGCGACTCCTCGAGGCAGTCCAACGGAGCGACGAACAGGGTGGCTGGATCGACCTATAGTAGCCAGTGAAAGTCAGTGTACACTCGTTCGCAAACGGGCGTCGCGGTAGGTGTGTCAATCGTTTCACTGGCTACTATATAAGCTGGCCGTGAGAGCACTCAGGTCGGGATCGTGTCTTAGTACTCCGCCAAGGGTGAGACGACCCCAGCAGTTCGGTCCAGACGTTCACACGTGAGGAACCCCTCAGTACCCTCCCAAACGTCGACTCATGGGTGAAATCGAACCACACCGCCCGATTTCACCCACCAGTTCAGGTTTGGGAAGCCACTCAGTGAACAGTGCGATCGTCGATTCGACAGGAACGCAAGTGCCCTCTCGGATGCGTACCGGGGTGTTTTTGTCCGGTCCAGCACGTATACTTGATAGATGCTGACGGTCGAACTGCACACGCACTCGTCGCTCTCGCACGATGGTCGTGATCCGGTTGATCTCATCCTCGAGCAAGCCGCAGCGGTGGGGCTCGACGCTATCGCCATTACGGATCACGACGAGATCGATGCGAGTCTCGAAGCCGTCGAACGTGCGCCCGAGTACGGTTTGATCGGCATTCCCGGCGTCGAAATCTCGAGTAAGGCCGGTCACATTCTCGGTCTCGGGGTTACTGAAGCGATACCACCCGGCCTGTCTTACGAGGCGACCCTCGAGGCGATTCGCGAGCAAGGTGGCGTCGCCGTAATCCCACATCCCTTCCAGGAGTCACGACACGGCGTGATGGCTCGAATCACCCGTGAACAACTGGCCCAGGCTGATGCCATCGAGGTATACAACTCTCGGCTGATTACGGGACGTGCAAACCGACAGGCCGAGCGGTTCGCCCGCTCTCGGGGGCTGCCGATGACGGCCGGCAGTGACGCTCATATCAGTGAGATGGTCGGTCAGGCGGTCACTCGAGTTGACGCCGAGAGGAACACCGTCGACGCGATTCTCGAGGCAATCGAACGGGGTGGGACGACGATTGAGGGGAAACGGACGCCCTGGCACATTAGCTTCCGACAGGCGGCCGGCGGCGTCAAACGACGAGCGATCAGCGGGCTGGGGGCCCTGTTCAGTCGATGACGAGAAACCATCGGGAAACCGAGCCGAGTATCCGCGGCACCGAAGAAACCGTCGTCCGTGCGGCCCTCCAACGAGGTGACCCACTGCCAGGCACGTCGGGATTCGCGGGGTGGGTCGACGACACGCTGGTTCGTGACGTTCTCGGTCGGGTTCCGCTGTTCGTCGAGCGCTCGGTCATCGAGGGAGCCGCCTCGCCCACGCCGGCACTGACGGCGTTTCGACCGGTCGCCCTCGAGGACCCGGTTGCGTTTCCTGCGGGGCACGCGCTATCGCGTAACGGTCCTCCTGGTGAAACCCCAGAACGTGTCTGGGAACTACCCGAGGGCGACCAACTGGACGCTCCGAACGATGGCCAGACGGTTATTGATCACGTCGATACTCGAATTCGGTGCGCAGTCGACACCGTCGAGACGGAGTCCGTCGCCGTCGCGTTTTCCGGTGGCGTCGACTCGGCACTCGTCGCTGCGTTGCTCGACGCACCGTTGTACGTGGTCGGGTTTCCCGATAGTCACGACCTCGAAGCCGCGAGGACGGCGGCAACGGCCATGGGGAAGGACCTGAACGTGGTCGAACTCGAGCCGGCGGACCTCGAACGAGCGGTCCCGAAAATCGCCCGGGAAACGGGCCGGACGAACGCGATGGACGTCCAGATTGCGCTGCCGCTGTATCTCGTCGCCGAAGCCGTCGCAGCGGATGGTTTCGACGCGCTGGCGGTCGGTCAGGGTGCTGACGAACTGTTTGGCGGCTACGAAAAAGTTGTTCGTCTCGATCACCGAGTCGACGCCGAGACGGTCCGTGGTGCCGTTCGCGAGCAAATCCTGACGCTTCCAGAGCAACTTCCTCGAGACGTGCTGACTCTCGAGGCCGCGGGGGTCGAACCGGTGGCTCCTCTGCTCCACGATGGCGTCGTCGAAGCCGCTCTCGCCCTTCCCGACCGCTGGCTGGCCGATGAGAGTGAACGCAAGCGCGCCTTGCGAACGGTGGCCGCTCGCGTGCTCCCGGACTCGGTCGCGAAACGAGATAAGAAAGCCGTCCAGTACGGCAGCCTGACGGCTCGAGAACTGGACCGCCTCGCCCGACAGGCGGGCTACAAACGGCGTATGGACGACCACGTCGGACAGTACATCGAGTCGCTACTCGAATCGTGAGTGGGGACGTTTCTCAGGTTGTGACGTGGAATTCTCGAGGCGTGGGGTGCGTTACTCTCAGGTCCACTCGCGAAGGCAGGTCGCCGAACAGAACTCGAGATCGATCGTTTGCTCGCCACCGCGTTCGACGTACGTTTTGAGTACGTATGCTCGCCCCCCGTGCTCTTGACAGTTGTCACAGCGCATACGTCCAGTGTTGGGCTCACCTACCCTCAGTATGTGCCGCTTACTCCTCGAGTGCGGACGAGTAGGCGACCCTTTCGAGGGATTACGCAACCGTTTGGATTCAGGAGACTGGTTAGCGCTGTGGGCCTTTTTCGGCCTCGAGAAGTTCGTGATACCGGTTACGGATCGTCACTTCCGAGACGTTCGCGACGTCGCTCACTGCACTCTGAGTTACCTTTTCGTTCGTCAACAGTGCGGCCGCGTACACGCCTGCAGCAGCCAGACCGACGGGTGACTTTCCGGAGTGCAGCCCCTCGGATTTGGCCGTTTGCATCAGCTTTCGGGCCTGACGTTCGGTTTCGTCGGATATCCCGAGGTCACTCGCAAACCGGGGGACGTAGCTTTCGGGGTCGGCGGGCTGGACCTCGAGGCCGAGTTCGCGGACGACGTATCGGTAGGTGCGCGCGATTTCGTCGCGTTCGACGCGGCTGACGGCGCTGATTTCGTCGAGGCTGCGTGGCGTTCCGGCCTGGCGAGCGGCGGCGTAGAGTGACGCGGTCGCGACCCCTTCGATCGAGCGGCCGGGGAGCAGATCTTCGTCGAGTGCTCGACGATAGATGACGCTCGCGGTCTCGCGGACGGTTTTCGGGAGGCCGAGTGCGGAGGCCATTCGATCGATTTCACCGAGGGCTTGCTTCAGGTTGCGTTCTTTGGCATCTCGCGTGCGAAAGCGCTCGTTCCACGTCCGGAGCCGTTGCATCTTCTGGCGCTGGCGACTCGACAGCGATCGGCCGTAGGCGTCTTTATTCTGCCAGCCGATATTCGTCGAGAGGCCGTCGTCGTGCATCATTTTCGTGGTTGGTGCGCCGACACGACTCTTTTCGTCTCGCTCTCCACTGTCGAACGCACGCCACTCCGGTCCACGATCGATCTCGTCGGTTTCGACGACGAGACCGCACGATTCACAGGCGGTTTCGCCGTGCTCGAGGTCGGTTTCGAGTCGTCCACCGCACTCGGGACACGCTGTGCGTTCTTCGCGCGTGTCGACGTCGGTTTTCGTGTCGGTCCGCGATTGCCACTGTCGCGTCCGCATAGTTGTATCAGTCATTGTAGTGGGTGTTTTGGGGACCGTTTCCGTACGAGAGCCTAGGGATGAAGCCCACTTAGCCAACAGGGCTCACATTGTTAGGGTCGTTTCTCGGTGAACCGACTGGTCGAACAACGGCGTTTGACCCGTCCGTCTACCGTTGGCTCTCGAGGGGCGTATCGAAACCCTTACTCCCCGTTGCCCAGAGTGCTCACATATGAGCGACGACGTTGTCACGCCCGAAGACGTTCGCCACGTGGCCGGGCTGGCCAGAGTGGACCTCGAGGACGATGAGGTCGAACGATTTACCGAGCAGTTCGCTAACATCCTCGCGTATTTCGAGACGCTCGATGCGGTACCCGAGGTCGACAGCGAGACCGAGTTGACGAACGTGATGCGACCGGACGAGGTGCGAGCGAGCCTCGAGACGGCCGAAGCGTTACAGAACGCTCCGGATCACGAAGACGATTACTTCAAGGGGCCGAACGTCTCCTGAGCGGTGTTTTTTATGAGTGACGATATTTTCATTACCGAGGCGACGATCGACGGTGAATCGGATGGCCCGCTGGCCGGGAAGCAGGTCGCGGTCAAAGACAACATCTCGACCGACGGGGTGAAAACCACGTGCGGGTCGAAGATGCTCGCCGATTACGTGCCGCCGTACGATGCGACCGTGGTCGAGCGGATCACCGATGCCGGCGGAACCATCGTCGGAAAGACGAACATGGACGAGTTCGGGATGGGGACCACGACCGAAACGTCGTATTTTGGCCCGACCGACAATCCGGCTGCACCGGGTCACGTCCCCGGTGGATCCTCAGGCGGCTCTGCCGCAGCCGTCGCCGCCGGCGCTGCTGACCTGGCGCTGGGCAGTGACACGGGCGGCTCGATTCGCTGTCCGGCTGCCTTCTGTGGCGTCGTCGGAATCAAACCGACCTACGGGCTGGTTTCACGGTACGGCCTGGTCGCCTACGCCAACAGCCTCGAGCAGATCGGTCCGATTGCGGGCACCGTCGAGGACGCGGCGACGTTGCTCGAGGTCATCGCCGGCGTGGACGAGCGGGACGGGACGACTCGGGACCCACCACAGGGAGACGTCGCCTACTCCGATGCGGCCGACGGGAACGTCGACGGACTTTCGATCGGGATTCCGACCGAACTGCTGGAGGGGGCCGAAGACGGCGTCGTCGACGCTTTCTGGGATGGTATCGAGCAACTCGAATCGCAGGGTGCGACGACCCACGACGTCAGTCTCCCCTCGGTCGAACACGCTGTCGAGGCCTACTACGTGATCGCCATGTCCGAGGCCTCCTCTAATCTAGCCCGATTCGACGGCGTCCGCTACGGCCACTCGGGTGGCTTCGACGGCAACTGGAACGAGACGTTTGCGGCCGGCCGTGCCGAAGGCTTCGGTGACGAAGTTAAACGCCGTATCCTGTTGGGCACCTACGCCCTCTCTGCGGGGTATCACGACAAGTACTACAAAAAGGCACAGAACGCTCGAGCGTGGGTCAAACAGGACTTCGACAGTGCCCTCGAAGAGGCCGACGTGCTGGCCTCGCCCACGATGCCCGTGACACCCTTCGAACTCGGTGAGAGTCTCGACGACCCCTTGCAGATGTATCTCGCCGATGCGAACACCGTCCCGGTCAACCTCGCTGACCTGCCTGCCATTTCCGTCCCGATTGGCGACGCCGACGGTCTCCCGGTGGGAATGCAACTGGTCGGCCCGGCGTTCGGCGAACGACAGCTCATCCGAGCAGGAAGCGCCCTCGAGTAAAGCGATTTATCGCTCATCGCTGCTGAGAAACTCCCATAGATTTATATGAAGGATTTGAGAATATCTCCATAGGTAATTCGTTTCCCTCCACTCATGAAGATTACCCAGGATCACGACGTCGAATTTGACGAGTTCTCGAGAGCGTGTGATCTCGTCGAGGAGTACTTCGGTGACAGTATCGACGACGTCGCGCTGCACGCACCAGTCTCACGACAGCAACTGGTGGCGGTGCTCGCTCGCGCTCAGCTCTCTGGACGGCAACTGGCAATCGAGGGACTGACCGAGAAGGGCGATGTCGTCTATCAGTCCAACGACGAGACGTTGCTCTGGCTCGATGGCGGCTTCTGGATCGATATGCGGGGTCTCCATCATCTTAACCCGGACGAAGGCCGGGCTGCACGCGAAGTACACCGCCGACTCATCGAATCCATCGATGGTGACGTGCCCTACTACAATCGCGAACGGGATCCGTTCGTTCTCATCGAACGGATTCCCGGTCGGTAAGGAAAATACTGCTTTCGACGGTTTCGACTATTCCTGGTAGGCGAGGTTCATGATCCACTGTGAGAACGCGTCACTGTTCGGATCGACCTCCTCTTCGCCGATGAACGGCGAAAGCATGTCGCCGGCCATCAACAGCGTGAAATCGAGGTCTCGAGCGGTCGGCGTGATGAAGTAGGTGTTGTGACCGTCGTATACCGTCTCTTCTCGTTCTACCAACTCTTTTTCGACGAGCGATTCGACGATCCGGCTCCCTTTCCGTGAGGAGACATCGAGTTCCTTCCAGAAATCGCTCTGGTGAATGCCGCCCGATATTCGCACCAGTTCGAGTCCCGCACGTTCGTCCTCCGAAAGGTTGGCTTCGGCCGCCGACACACTCATCGATCGACCACCTCGAGCGACTCCGTACCGAGCGCTACAGGCTCCGTTGCGTCCATACGACGTACACCGGTCGCAACCCGCTTAAATGTGGCCTTCGTCGGCCAGCACTCGAGCGACGCGGTCGCGAAATTCATCGCCGAGGTCGACGTCTCTGTACTGGTTTCGACAGGGCGGTCCGTCGGTCACCGCATACTGTGTCTGGGCCACTCCACCCAGGGCAAGCCGTGAGGACGACCGCGTCCCAAATCCGTCGCCGTGAACGCAGACGCCGTACTCGTGGTCGCCGAGGACGGTACCGGCGGTCTTTAGCCAGTCCGAAACCGCACTCGAGTCTACTTGTGCGTCCGAGTCCGGTGTATCGCTCGAGGATGCCGGTGCGTCCGAGTCCGGTGTATCGCTCGAGCACGCCGGGGCGCTCACGTCGCCCGATGATGGTTGCTGGTCTTCGAGCGCCTCCTCGAGTCGCCGTTTTACCCGCCGTGCGTTCGTTGCCTGGTCGCTCGCGACCGCACCTCGGCGGGTTGGTATCTCGGCGACGTCGTCGAATCCCGTGTTGTACACGATGTGCACGCCGGGGTCGAACGCGGTCCAGGAACTAGCACCGTCCCACTCGAGACACCAGGCGTCGCTGCCATCGGCGATAACGAGGTTGAACCCGTCGTACGCGTGGCTCTCGAGCGCCCGTTTGACGTGGGTTCGGGCTTCGGCTGCCGACGAACAGGATAACACGTCGGCGACGAGTTTCCCTCGGGAGCGGTCGCTAGGGAGGTCGTCGTCCAGCCAGCGGTTCGTAATCCCGGTGAACAGCCCCGCCTCGTTCACGCCGATCCAGGTCCCGCCGGCCTGAACGTCTCGAGGCGCGATGACGACCGGGTCCGTCGCGTAGACCGCCGGTGGACTCGCGGGGCGATCGAGTTGCTCGTCACGGTTGGCAGCGACCGCTACCGGTGCGCTATCGAAGACCTGCCAGGCGAAGACAAGCGTACACACGAGTAAGCGGAGTAACGGTGACGACTTTAGCTTTCGGTGAGATCGATACCGTGTTCCTCGAGTTTCGCCCGCGCTTCCTCACGGTCGACGGTGCCTGAGGCGGTTCGCGGAAGCGCTGGGGCCTGCCCGATCGTTTTCGGCACTTTGAACCCGGCGAGTCGTTCTCGGCAGTAGGTCTGTACCGCCGAAACCTCGAGTGTACCGTCGTCGTCCTCAGGAACGACGAGGGCCGCCACACGTTCGCCCCACTCGGGGTCGTCGAGGCCGACGACTGCCGCCTTCCTCACGCCTGAATGGGACTCGAGGACCTGCCTAACCTTCGCCGGGTCGACGTTTTCGCCGCCGGTGACGATTCGATCCGCCCGGCGGTCCAGAATCCACAGGCGTCCGTCCTCGTCGCGAAAGCCCACGTCACCGGTGCGGAGCCCTCGAGTGCTGAAAGCAGCGGCTGTCTGCTCCGGATCGAGATAGCCAGGGGTGACAGTCGGTCCGGAGACGACGAGTTCGCCAGGGCTGCCGGGTTCAGCCGGCGTCCCGTCCTCGTCGAGTACCGAAACCGACGTGCAAACGAGTGCTTGCCCGACGGTCCCGTCGTGGGCGAACGCTTCCTCGGGGGTCGCCGTCGCGATCTGTGATGCCGTTTCGGTCATGCCGTAGGTTGGGTAGACGGGTACGTCGGTTCGTTCACAGCGCTCGAGCAGACGTGAATCCGCGGGCGCTCCCCCGAGTAACACGAACCGAAGTGAGCTTGCAGGTTCCCACCCGGCTTCCAGGAGTCGATTGAGCATCGTCGGGACGAGTGAAACGCCGGTGACGTCGTAGTCCTCGAGAACTCGGGCCGTTTCCGGTGGTTCGAACGCTCGCTGGAGCACCACCGTCGTCCCGTACAGGGCACATCTGAACACTGGCGCGAGCCCACCCATATGATACATCGGGAGACAACAGAGCCACCGGTCAGTGCGGTCGACGCCGAGTCTGAACGCAGAGGCGACCGCACTCGAGACCAGATTAGTTGCGGTCAGTGTGACGCCTTTCGGCGTTCCCGTCGTCCCGGACGTGAAGGCGATGAGGAGGATGTTTTCGTTCGAATCGCTATTTACGCCCTCGCTCGTTTCGGTTCTGTCGCCCTCGTTCGTCTCGGCACTGTCGCCCTCGCTCGTTTCGGTTCTGTTGCCCTCACGCGTTTCGGCGTCGGTTACCGCTTTTTGCCCCGGTTCGGACAACAACATCACACCCGTCGTTTCCGACTCGTCGATCGAATACACCGGCACCTGCCTCGAGTCCGTATTCGTTTCGTTCTCCTCGCCCTCACTCGAGACACCGTCGCCCATTGCCTCCCGAATATCTCGAGCTAGCGATTCGGTTTCCCGCCCACAGAGGAGCGATTCGACGCCAGCGCGGGTCGCCTTTTCGGCGAGTTCGACGGGCGATTCCCGACAGTTAAGGAGGACGAGCGTTCGTTCCGTCCGCATCGCGGCGAACGGGAGCATGGCGAACGTCGGCCGCGTTTCCAGTAGGACGCCGATTCGTTCGCCCCTCGAGCCTGGCAACCGCCGGCTCAGTCCGTCGACGGCCACATCGAGGTCGCGATAGGTCCACTCGCGCTCGGTCGCGACGTCGATCAGCGCCGTTCGCTCCGGGGTGGTCCGCGCCCGTCTGGCAAGTAAGTCGCCCGTAGCCCACTCGAGTCCCGGCGGCGGTGTGTATTCTTCTTGTTTCCTCTCGGCAGGCATCACGGCTCACCCCAGATATCGTCGATACCGAGCCCTTTGGCCTGTGGGACGACGGCTGCGCCTTTTTCGAACACTACTGGATCGCGGCCGAGGTCGTTCGCGAGCAGGTCGCCCGTCGCCAGCCCGCAGGCGCGGACGTCTGGGATGGCAGCGGCGAGATGGACCGCTGCGGTTCGGGCGACCACGCCGTCGATGGTGGTCGTCACCAGCGGGTCGATGTCGAGTTCGCTGAGCCAGGTGACGAGTTCACGAGCGACGTCTATCCCGCCGAGTGCCATCGGCTTCAATACGACCACGTCGGCCGCTTCCGCGTCACAGATGGCGTCCACACCGTGTTCGAGTAACCCTTCGTCGAGCGCGATATCGACGTCGTATCCGGTCTCTCGAAGCGCTGTGTGTCCCCCGAGTGCGCCCGCAGGGAGTGGTTGCTCGAGTATCGCGACCCCCACCGTTTCGAGGGTTTCGAGGGCGGTTTCGGCCTCGTCGTAGGTCCAGCCACCGTTGGCGTCGACCCGAAGTTCGACGTTCTCGTCCACTGCCGCTCTGACGCGTCTAACCCGCTCGAGATCGTCCTCTAGCGGCCCGCTCCCGACTTTGAGTTTGAGACACCCAAAGCCACGGTCCGAGGCGGTGGTCGCCGCGGACACCGTCTCCTCGAGCGACCGAGCGCCGACCGTCGCGTTGACCGGCACTCTCGCAACCCGCGACCCGTCGCCGAGATACTGATACAGCGGCCGTGCTGCTTTCGTCGCGTACCGGTCGGCGATAGCCAAGGACAGCCCGTGACGGGCCGCTGGGGTTTGTTCGACAGCCTCGAGTGCCGCAGCCGTTCCCGAGTCGATGACGTCGATTGCGTTCTCGAGTGCCTCTCGACAGTCGTCGTAGGGCTCCGTCCAGCCGGGAAGCGGCGCGGCTTCGCCGATACCGATCACATCGCCTGCATCGACCCGAACGAGAAACCCTCGGCGGGTCCTCATCGTCCCCTGGGCTGTCTCGAACGGCTCAGCGAGTTCGAGTTCGTACGGGCGAATCTGTAGGCCCACGTCGGGTGCTTCCGAGGTCACGTCAGATCACCAGCCCGGCCGAAAACAGGGCCGCATACATCGCCAGCAGTTTGCCGGTTTGCTCGAGTGCCGGGTTCAACGCCTCGCCGTCCGTTCGCGTCCAGACGGTTCGCGTGATCAGCGCCGCATACGGCACGGTCACGAGGGGGATCAAGACGGTCGCGTCGAAGCCCTGGCCGAGCCAGAACCACAGCGGAACCACGTAGGCGAGAGCCACCAGTAACGTGAACTCGAGTCGGCTGGCTCGGTAGCCCAGTCGGACAGCCAGCGTGCGCTTTCCCGTATCGGCGTCCGTCTCCTTATCACGGATGTTGTTCACAACCAAAATTGCCGTCGACAGGCCAGCGATGGGTAGACTCGCCACGATTGCGCTCGTGGTAATCGTACCCGGAGGGATAGTCCTCGTCAGGGGTTCCAGATGGGCGACAGCCTGGACGTAGTAGGTGCCGACGACAGCGACGAGGCCGAAGAAGACGAAGACGAAGAGGTCCCCCAATCCGTGATAGCCCAGTGGGTACGGGCCGCCGGTGTACGCCCAGCCACAAAAGACGCTCACGAGTCCGATTACCAGAATCGGCAGACCCCCCACGTAGACGAGATAGGTGCCGGAGAGAATCGCGAGGGTAAACGTGAGTATCGTCGCCGCTTTCACCTGTGACGGGGCGATCAGTCCCGACTGCGTAACTCGAGTGAACCCTTCCCGGTCGTCGGTATCGGCACCCTTGATCGCGTCGTAGTAGTCGTTCGCAAAGTTCGTCCCGATCTGGATGAGTGCCGCGCCGATGAACGCCATCAGCGCCGGCAACGGGGCGAAGACGCCGTTGTGAACCGCCAGCCCAGTCCCCACCAGGACTGGCGCAGCGGCCGCGGGTAGCGTCTGTGGCCGGGCGGCCATCACCCAGGCTTTCGTCCGTGATACGTCGCGCTCGACCGAACTCATTAGTTCGAAGTGCCACTCGAGAGAGTGTTAACGTTGGCATTGGCGATGGGCTTTCCGCGGGCGGGGAGTCTCGATCTCATGCTCCCACTTTTGATCATGGAGATGGTTGCTCCTCCCCGTCGACCCTCTCGACGAGCGTCTCGGTTGCGCCCGTTGGATCGTCGGCCCCCGAAATTTCGCTGATGACCGCCACGCCAGTCCCGCCGGCGTCGACGACTGCTCGAGCGTTCTCGGCAGTTATGCCGCCAATGCCGATGACGGGAATATCGACCGCGTCGACGATCGCTTCGATTCGTTCGGTGCCGATGCCATCTTTTTTCGCGGCGACAGATTTCGAGGGCGTTCCGTAGATGGCTCCTACACCGAGATACGAGGCCCCTGCCCGCTCGGCTTCGAGGGCCTCCTCGACCGTCGAAGCCGAACAGCCGACGATAGCACTCTCCCCGAGGAGGTCTCGAGCGACGGCTACGGGAAGATCAGATTGTCCGACGTGGACGCCATCGGCACCGAGTGCCCGCGCGAGATCGATCCGGTCGTTGACGATCAGGGGAACGTCCGCCTCGGCCGTTAGCGTGCGTACCACACTGCCCACTTCGTATCGATCTCGAGCGTCGAGGCCCTTCTCCCGAAGTTGGACGACGTCGATACCGCCCTCGAGCGCCCGTCCGACGATTTCGGGCGTCCTCCGGCCGTTGCTTGCAGATTCCTGAGTGACGAGATACGTTTGCCAGTTCGTAGGGTCGCGGGGCATATAACTGGGTAGTACTATCGAGTTAATAACCTCGATGATCGGTGACTGTGGAAAACGGCGTTGGCACCGACGTACTCATCCCTGTCGTGACACCAGAACGACAAAGCCGCTCGCGCACGAAGCCACCCGCATGTACGAGACGATTCTGGTCGCCAGCGATGGGAGCGAAAACGCAACCGAGGCCCTCGGGCACGCCGTCGACCTGGCGGCGGCCGTCGGTGCCACCGTTCACGTGATGACGGTGGTCGAAACGGGGTCGAACCCGTTGAAATTCGGGGTAAGCGAGGTCGACGAACTGAACCAAGCGGCGCGGGATATCGTCGATGACATACTCGAGGAACAGGCTCACATGGACATCAAAGCGGAGATACGCCGCGGGAAACCCACCGAATCCCTCCTTGCATACGCAGACGAGATCGAGGCAGATCTCATTGTGGTTGGACAAAGCGGTGCCGACGCCATCGAGGCTGCCGTGTTCGGTAGTACCACCGATCGACTGGCGAGAGAGACCGAAATCCCGTTGACGATCGTGCCGCTCTCGAGTGCGTGAACGGCGGAATCGTGTTCGAAAGAAAGCCGTACAACTCGAGAGAGCCGATATTTTTCGAGAGCGCTATCAGTAGTGCCAGGGGTAGTCCGAAAAGTCCGGCTCTCGCCCTTCGTTGAACGCGTCTCGGCCTTCTTTGGCCTCGTCGGTCATGTAGCCAAGTCTGGTCGCTTCGCCTGCGAACACTTGCTGACCGACGAATCCGTCGTCGGCCATGTTGAACGCGTACTTGAGCATCCGCATCGCGTTCGGACTCTTCGCATTGATCCGCTCGGCCCACTCGAGGGCAACTTCCTCGAGTTCGTCGTGGGGGACGGCTTCGTTGACCATTCCCATCTCGGCGGCCTCCTCGGCGGAGTAGGTTTTCCCGAGGAAGAATACCTCTCGAGCCTTTTTCTGGCCGATCTGGCGGGCGAGATACGCCGAGCCGAATCCGGCATCGTAGCTGCCGACGTCGGGGTCGGTCTGGAGGAACTTGGCGTGCTCTTCGCTGGCGAGCGTCAGATCACAGACGACGTGCAGCGAGTGGCCGCCGCCGACTGCCCAACCGGGGACGACACAGACGACGATTTTCGGGATGTGTCGAATCAGGCGCTGCACCTCGAGAATGTGGAGGCGACCCTGTTCGGAAGCCCGCGATTCATCGCCCTCGTACTCGTAGCCAGCGTCGCCCCTGATCGACTGGTCGCCGCCAGAACAGAACGCCCAGCCGCCGTCTTTCGGTGAGGGGCCGTTCCCCGTCAGGAGCACACACCCGACGTCAGTCTGGCGTTTGGCGTGATCGAGCGCGTCGTACAGTTCGTCGACCGTTCCGGGCCGAAACGCGTTTCGCACCTCCGGGCGGTCGAAGGCGATTCGAACCGTCCCCGATTCGGTCGAACGGTGATAGGTGATATCGCGAAAGTCGAATCCTTCGACCGGTTCCCAGCGATTCGGGTCGAACGTTTCCGAAACCATGTCTCGAAGTTGGGCTCGAAGCCCTGAAATAGGGGTAGGTTCTCGTCCGATCGACGCCCTTCTCGTCTGCGCTCGCCCGGTTTTACCCACCATCGGATTACGGCTCGCGTCTACAGCCACCCGTCTTCGACGCGCGCCACGAGTTCCGAACCCGCAGCCTCCCAGTCGGTGGCCGCTCGATCGAAGAGCGCCGTCGCTCGGTCGTCCGCTTCCTCGAGCACCGACACCTCGTCCACCGTCGTTACAGACCCGTCCTCGAGAACAACCTCCCCGTCGACGATCACGGTGTCGGCGAGACCACCACTCGCCCCATACACGAGGTTGGGGACGGCCGTGTGTAACGGCCTCGAGACCGTCGGCGCGACGGCCGGGTGATCGAGGTCGTAACAGACGACGTCGGCGCGCTTGCCAACCTCGAGCGACCCGACCAGGTCGTCGATTCCGAGTGCCCGCGCCCCTTCTATCGTCCCAACGCGCAGGGCCGTCCAGGCGGGGAACGCCGTCGGATCGCCACGGTCGGTTTTCGAGAGCAGGCTCGCCGTACGGAGTTCGCGAAGGAGGTCGTGCCCGCCTGTTCCCGGCGCCTGATCCGTGCCGATTCCAGCGACACCGCCGTACTCTCGGTACTCACATAGTGGCGGGGTGACACCGTCGATTGCGGCTATCGAACTCGGATTTGCGGCCATCCGAACGCCCGCAGCGGCCAGGTGCTCCCGTTCGTCGGATGTTGCGCCATGGAGGTGAACTGCGAGTAGTCGATCAGAGACGAGCCCCAACTCCTCGAGGACACCGACGGTCGTGGCCCCCGAACCGTACCTGGCCTCGATCTGGCGGCGCTCGCGGTCGCCCTGGGCGACGTGCATGTGGACCCCTCGGTCGTGTGCGTCTGCACGCTCGCGGATCGTCTCGAGAATCGACCGCGGTACCATATCGAGCGCTTGTGGTCCGTACAGACAGGAGACGCGTTCGTGATCGGCGTAGGTCTCGAACAGCGTCTCGTTGCGCTCGAGGGCCGCCGCACCCACCTCCTCGTCCAGTGGGTAGGCGTCGTCGGGGCCGAGATCTGCCGACGACTCCGCGACCGCGTTGATCGTCTCCGTCGCGACCACTCGCAGCCCCAGCGGCTCGAGACTTCGATCGACCAGTTGCTCGACGTTGGCGGCGTACTCGCCGACCGTCGTCACTCCAGACCGGAGCGCCTCGAGGCCACCGAGGCGAGCCCCGACGACGTGATCCTCGGCGTTCGCGTGTTCGATCAGCGGCCCGAGTGCACGGTTCATCCACTCGATTTCGGGAACGTCCTGGGCGCCGCCGCGACAGAGGGTGAGTCCCAGATGGGTGTGGGCGTTCACCAGGCCCGGCATCGTCAGGCGACCGTTCCCGTCGATCGTTCGCTCCGGTTCTCCCTCGAAGCCGCTCGAGGGGCCGACGTAGACGAGTTCGCCGTCGTCGATACCGATCGTGGCGTTTTCGAGGACGCCAAGTCGGTCGTCGGCCATCGTCAGCGCCAGCGTGTCGACGATCGCGAGATCCATGCTGACCCCGACGACAGCATGCGCCAAAAGTGACGACGAATCGGCAATCGACTCGGGATGATTTTTATACTCCTCTCGAGAACCTGTCATCAATGGCCGAGTCGTACTACGACGTACTCGGTGTCGATTCCGACGCCACGCAGGACGAAATCACCGAAGCGTACCGGTCACGGGTGCTCGAGGTGCATCCCGACCGGAGTACGGACCCGGATGCGGCAACGCGCTTCGATCTGGTGACTGACGCGAGAGCGGTGCTATCCGACGACCTCGAGCGGGCACGGTACGACCGACTGGGCCACGATGCGTACTGTCGGTTGGAATCGCTGTGTGCCTCGACATCGTCATCCGATTCGGACGCCAATAAGACTGGTTCGAACCAGGGTGAAGACGCCGATTCGCAAACGACACCGGGGTCGACAAGGGGTGCAAGCACTGCGCGAACCTCGACCACCGAGCAGACGGCGGGCAGTGACCGGACCGCCAGCCGAAAGACGACTCGGGCGACCCGTTCAGGATCCACAGGTTCTACCGCGTCAACTTCGAACACCGACAGACAGCACGCGGGGGCCCAAACCACGGGTGACCGCGACCGAAGCGAGACTCATCACGCCCGTCAGCGCCGACGTCGGGGCCGAATGGCGTGGCTTGGGGGTAACGCCACGAGGACCTCGAGCGCTTCGGAGGACACACAAAACACCAGGCAACGGTCTGGAAACCGACGGGCAACCGGCGAACCGACAGGGAACGCGGAGGGTGCCTTTCGGTACGCCGTTCACGACTGGGACGGCGAGATAACGCTGTCACGACCGCACCGGAAACTCGACCGACCGACCGAAATCGCGGTCGCCTGTATCGCACTCTTGTACCCGTTGCTCGTCTACTCGAGTCTCTCGCCAGCGTTCTGGCTCCCTGTCAACCTCGTCGTGGGTGCCTGTAGCCTGGCCCTGGTTGGCTACCTCCTGACGATGCCTCGCGTCGCGTTCGCGACCTTCGGCGGGTGGGCACTCGTCGCCTCGGTGGCCATCTGGTATCTGTGGCCGATCGATCCGGTACTCGGTGGGCTGGCACTGGCGGCGTTCTGGGTTCCGTTCGGATACGCAGGTACCGTCTGGTGGGCACTCCGACCGCGGTAATCGTTTATCGCCACTTCGACGTGTTACTCGAGGCGTTCGAGAACCGCTTGCTCGAGCGCTTCCCGCTGGCGGTGACTGTATTCGGCGTCGAACGATACCGAGAGTAACTGCGTTCCCGCCGTCTCGAGGCTGGCCTCGTAAGCGGTCGGAAACTCCTCGGGGGTGACCTGGCTCACCTCGAAGCTGTAAAGGTCGCCCAGCGCATCGAACTCGAGGTCGTGTGGGGTTTTGAACTGGTCGGTAAACGGCGGGTCGAACGATTCGATTGGAAGCAGATGGAAGATACCGCCGCCGTCGTTATCGAGGACGACGATCGTCGCGTCGACGTCACAACGCTCCAGCGCGAGTAAACCGTTCGAATCGTGATACAGGGCGAGGTCGCCCGTTACGAGGACGAGCGGATCGTCGGTTGCACTTCCAGCACCCAGTGCCGTACTCGTAATGCCGTCGATACCGCTCGCACCACGGTTCGCGAGCACGGTCAGCTCGGCCGACCGTGGCCGCCCGAATCGGTCGGCGTCCCTGATGGGCATACTATTCGAGACGAAAACCGTCGCCGGGTCAGGAGCACGCTCGAGTACGGTCGCGAGGAGTGACCCCTCGAGTCCGTCGGCAGTTGCACGGTCGCTGTCGTGGTCACAGTAGTCTACACACACCTGCCAGTGATGGGTTTCCGCGGTTTCGAGCGCCTCGAGCCAGTCGTTCACTCCCGGATCTGTGTCGTTCGAATCGACCGTTGCGGAGACACGCTGGTCTGCCGTGTTCGAACTGACCGACTCGGTGACACCCTCGAGCACAGCTTTCGGGTCGGCCGTTACCAGATCAGTCGCGGTGAAGGTCGCTTCACGCCACTCGCCAGCGGGATCGAGCAGGAACTGACGACAGTCACCGTCGCGCAACCAGTTGCGGAGCGATTTCGAGGTGGGTGAGGCGCCCCAGCGGACGACGACGTCCGGGGCAGGGAGCGATTCTGCGTAGGTGTCGTACCCACCGAAGACACCGGTTCGTTCGCTCTCGCGCGCTCGTTCGAGGTGTGACCCAAAACGGAGCCCGGACAACGGGTCGGCCAGAACTGGCGCGCCCACGGCTTCGGCGAGGTCGAGAACGGAATCGGTACCGACCGCCGTCACCGGTGGGTCGGCAGGTCCGGCGACGAGGAGTGGCCGCGTAGCCGACTCGAGTGCCGCTGCAATCTCTCGAACCGTCTTCGACCCCGGTTCGAGGCGAGCGTCGTCGGGAGTGCGCTTCACGAACGGACCGTCACGACCGCGCCCGGCCAGTGTCGTCTCGAACGTTTCTGGAACCGAATCAGGGACCGTCGTCGGCTCGAGTGGTTTTCGAAACGGACAGTTCAGGTGAACCGGGCCGGGTGGTCGCGCTGTCGTCTGTTCGAGGGCTCGTGCAGCGGTCGTCCGCAGCATGCGAACTGCTCGCTCGTCGGGTTCGGGAACGGGAAGTTCGGCGTGCCAACGGACTGCGTCGCCGTACAGCGAGACCTGGTCGACCGTCTGATTTGCGCCACTGTCGCGCAGTTCCGGGGGCCGGTCCGCACTCAACACGAGCAGCGGAACGCGGGCTTGATGGGCTTCGATGACCGCTGGATGAAAGTTCGCGGCTGCGGTTCCCGAGGTACAGACGAGAGCCGTCGGTTCGCCCGTGCGCCTGGCTCGACCGAGTGCAAAAAACGCGCCGGAACGTTCATCGAGGTGTGAGAAGACCCTGATATCGGGATGCTTCGCGAACGCGACCGTTAGCGGCGTCGAGCGACTGCCCGGCGAGATGCAGACGGCCTCCAGGCCGCCGGCAGCCAACTCTTCGACCAGTGTTTCACCCCAGAGCGTCGACCGGTTTGGTGCCGTCATGGTTCGCGAAGTTCGTCGAGGATTGGACGATATTTGAGCAACACTTCGTCCCACTCGTCGACGGGATCGCTGTCGCCGACAATCCCGTTACCCGCAAACAGCGTCACCGTCCCGTTCGTCGCGACACCGGAGCGGATGCCCACGGCAAACTCCCCATCACCAGCCCCGTCGAACCAGCCGACGGGCGAGGCGTACCAACCGCGGTCGAACGATTCGATCGAACGGATCGTTTCCCAGGCAATAGCCGGCGGAATACCACCGACTGCTGGCGTCGGATGTAACGCTTCGACGAGATCGAGGACGTGTGCTCCGTTCTCGAGCGTTGCTTCGATGGGTGTCCAGAGGTGTTGGATCGTTGCGAGTCGGCGCACACGCTGGTCATCGATCGTCACCCGTTTCGAAAGCGGTTCGAGTTGGCTGCGAATCGCGTCGACGACGACGCCGTGTTCGTGCTGGACTTTCTCGCTCTCGATCATGCTATCTGCCAACTCACCGTCGGTTTCTGGGGATCCACCACGTGGGACCGAACCGGCGAGAGCTTCGGTTCGAACGTGGTCACCCTGCTTAAATACGAGGCGTTCGGGAGGAGCACCAAAGAATGTGCCACTTGCTTCGTGACCCACGAGAAACCGGTAGCAGTTCGGGTACCGGCGTCTGAGGCGTTCGACGATAGACGGCACGTCCGCCGATCCCTCCAGGTCGACTTCGAGAGCCTGGGCGAGGACGACCTTCTCGAGAGCGCGTGACTCGATCCGGTCGATCGCGGTTTTCACTCCGTCGATCCACTCTTCCCGCGTGGTCGTTCGTCGTGTCTCGCGAATGCCCGGGCCCTGCCCACTCGGGCGCATTGCAGGACCGCTCGAGAGGTGCTCCGCCCAGGACTCGAGGCTTTGTTCGGTCGATTGGCGGCCGTCCCCGACGGCTGTCAGCCACGTCCCGTCGTCGGTTCGGGTGAGTATCACGGCGGGGATGACGAACGTCGCTGCGCCGAACCCGTTCCAGGGGCCAGCGGGTTCGTGCGCGTCGTGGAATGAAAAGCCGCCAAAGGCTCGCGGTCGGGCCACGTCGGGGCCGTCGTACTCGAGATCTTCGAACGTTGCCGTGGCCTGGGATCGAATCGTGTCGAACCGGTCGGGGCCGACCGCACTGCACTCCACAGCAGTTCCCCAGCCGACAATCTCGAGGCCGTCGGGCGTTGCCCACTGTATGCGGGCGTCCGTGACATTTCGGAGGGACTCACCGAAGGAGACGTCGCCCAGTTCGCAACTGCGACTGACGAGGTCGTTCGCGCGAGGTCGTTCGCCCGGTGGTGTCCGTGCGTCCAGTCGTCCCTGTCCCGACGGTCGCTCCATCGCTCGCAATTCAGGGTGGCGTTGCCTTCAGCGTTTCGAGGTTCTGTACGGGATGATTGCGAGCATCTGTTCGCTCGAGGGGCAGACCCGGAAAACTCGGGCTTGACGAAACACTAGCTGTACGTTTGGACTTGACGAAACCCTAGCTGTACCGCTCTTCGCGCCACGGATTCGCCGTTTCTGAGTACCCTCGCCGTTCCCAGTACCCCAACTCGGGTTCGGTCAGGAACTCGACGCCGTTGACCCACTTTGCGCCTTTGTATGCGTATCGATGTGGCGTGACGACCCGAAGGGGGCCGCCGTGTTCGCGCTCGAGCGGGTCACCGTCGAAGTCCCAGGCGAACAGCACCTCCTCTCGCATGCAGTCCTCGAGCGGGAGGTCGGTCGTGTAATCGTCCAGGGCCGAAAAGAGGACGTGACAGGCGTCATCGTCGACCCCAGCCAACTCGGCAATCGTGGGAAAGGTGACACCGGTAAACGGACAGTCGAACTTACTCCAGCCGGTGACACAGTGAAAGTCCTGCACCTGCGTCTCGGACGGCAATTCGCGAAACTCTTCCCAGGAGAGTGTAACGGGATTTTCCACGGCACCTGTGACCGAAAACTCCCAGCCATCGGGGTCCCATTGGGGTGTTGCTCCTTTCGAGAGCACGGGGAATTTCGATGTCTCTCGTTGCCCTGGCGGGAGTCGGTCCGAACCAAACTCCGTGTAGAGGTCCGTGACGTCTTTCATACGCCAGCGTTGTTGCGGGAGAACCGTAACCGTACCGTCTCGAGCCCACCCGTGAGAGAGGTGGTACCTCAATGTACCGGCGAGCGCTCGCGTTCCGCCAGAACCGAGAGGTAACCGCAGATTCACCCACCGTGAACGTTCCGGGAACTGGGCGGAACGGTCGCTCATCCGAACCAACTCTTTACTACCGGCAGATACGTGGTTTATAACCAATACGGGCAGTCCCGAGGACCATGATACATGGCGAGTAAACAGCGATTCGCAGAGACGACGACACGTCCGGAGATGACAGACAGTACCGATGCACTCGGTCCTGCAGCTATTGCGTCTATCGCCTCAGTTGGCCTTTCGTGGTACTACTTCTTCGTCCGCGGGGACCGACAGCGTGGATTGTTCGTCGGCCTCTGGCCACCAACGATTCTGGCCTTTGCAAGCTATTTCAACCAGCGCGGGATGCAACGCCAACTCGAGACGTTGACCGAGCCGGCAGCATCGATCAAAGAAACCATCGAATCTGTCGTCGGCAACCGGTAACGAATTGCCCGACACCACGCGAAAGCCGTATCGATAGCAGAATTCTCGTGAATTTCCCCACCGTGTGATGATAATTCGCAATCAGCGAGAAGCGTCTACAAAAACGCAACTGACTGGGGATTACGGTTGCTACTCGGTCACTACCAATTGTGGGATATGGCCACGAGAAACGTGACCTACACTGGTCCCCGTCAATCTTAAATACCCCCTCACCGAAAGCCGAATCAGATGCCGAAAGTAGAGATCACGATACCGGAACATCTCGAGATGCAGATCGCCCAGATGGTTGAGCGAGGCGAGTTCGTCAACCGTGAGGAAGCGATCGAAGACCTGCTCTCGACCGGGATCAAGGCGTACAAAACGAGCGGACCGATGGACGATGAGGAACCGGGACTCGAGAACGACGGGATGATGGGCCACGACGACGAGTACGTGTTCTAATACCACCGGACAAAGAGAACTCGTCGGACGGTAGCGGCAAGTTCTCCGAATGTCTGACAGTATTCTCCAGTGACGTTGGACGACGGTAACTCGAGCATCGGTTTTTCACTCGAGTGGCTCGACAGCCGTCGAACTCTCCTGCAACGGTATCCCTTCGAGAGGGGACTACAAATCAGAAAAAGGCGAGCGGGATTCCAAACACCAGCGCGACCCCGATGACCATCACGACGAAGCCGAAGGCCGCATCGCGAACTGCAAACTCACTCATCGGCGCGGTCGTTCGTCCCTGTGGTTCCTCGCTATCGTGTCCGTGCGTCGTATCGTCAGCCATACCTCGTGGTTGCAGATTCGAGACCTTAAACACTCCCATACGGACGACTCGCGAGTGGTTCCGATAGCGCTGTCACGGTCGAAACGGTCAAACCCCGTTCGGCCCAACGCTCGAGTAGATGCTCACCAAGCGCATAATCCCGTGTATCGACGTCGATCTGGACGACAACGGGAATCCGGCCGTCTACACCGGCGTTCATTTTCAGGACCTCAAGTACACCGGCGATCCCGTCGAGATGGCACGCGCCTACAACGAGGCGGGTGCCGACGAGTTCGTCTTCCTCGACATCACGGCTTCTGCTGACGGGCGAGAAACCATGCTCTCGGTCGTCGAGAGGGTTGCCGACGAAGTGTTTATCCCCCTCACCGTCGGCGGTGGGATTCGTACGGTCGAGGACATCAAAGAGACGCTTCGTGCGGGGGCTGACAAAGTCTCGATCACCACGGGTGCGCTCGAGCGACCCGAACTCATCGACGAAGGCGCTCGCGCGTTTGGCAGCCAGTGTATCGTGATCAGCGTCGACGCTCGACGTCGGTTCGACGACGAGGGCGAACACTTCGTCGAGATAGACGGTGAGTCCTGCTGGTTCGAGTGTACGAAAAAAGGCGGCCGCGAAGGGACCGGCATCGACGTGGTTGAGTGGGCTAAAGAGGCGGAGTCTCGCGGTGCTGGCGAACTGTTCGTCAACTCCATCGACGCCGACGGGACGAAAGACGGCTACGACATTCCACTTACAAAAGCCGTCTGTGATGCCGTAAGTACGCCCGTAATCGCCTCCTCGGGCTGTGGTGGTCCCGAAGATATGTACGAGGTATTCACCGACGCAGGAGCAGATGCGGGCCTCGCTGCCTCTATCTTCCACTTCGGGGATTACTCTATCGAGGAGACCAAGGCCTATCTCGACGAGCGAGATATTCCGGTTCGACGCTGACGGCCTCCCGCTGCACGTACTATCGTCTTTTAAGCGAATAGCAAGATCATAGTATTGCCAGCCCGGTAGTCGATACACTTAATCGTCCACAGTCGACCTCTTTCACCAGTGAGTTGGCGGTGTACGTGGTGTGGACGGGTGTACTCGAGCGACGAGGAGCCACACGCTTGCACCACCTGTGACAGCGAGTCGTTCGAACAGGTCGACCCCGAACGGGACGAGACCGTCGAGACCGGTACGCAGTACGTCTGGGTGTGCCCAAACTGTGGCCGCGAACACGTCAAGAACAACCCGCCGTGTTCGCGTTGTCTCAACCCGACGCTCGAGCAAGTCGAACCGTCCTACGAGGACGTCGAGCGCGACCTTGCTGTCCCAGGGTGGCTCGAGGTGGCGAAACCGTATTTGCCCATCGTCGCAATCGTCGTCGTGATTCTGGCGCTCTTTGCGACGGGAATCGTCCCAGCGTCGGTCCTCCCTGGTATCGGCCCCGACGTACCCGGGGAGAGCGACTCGAGCAATGGTATCGAACACGCGACGGTCGAACAGGCCATCCACGAGGCGCTCGAGGCCCACCGTGACGCGAACGGATTCGAGTCACGGGCGTACGACGAGGACCTTGCCGCGTTTGCCACCGAACACAACCAGCGATACGTCATCGCCCAGTACACCGACAGCGACCCTGGATCGCCCCCGGCGCCTGAGAATTACGCTGGTGCCTGTCAGGCGGACCCTGCCTGGGCACCGTTGCAATCGTTCGACGATACTATCGATTCGTACGACGACCCTGAAGCACTCGGTGCTGACATTGCAGCGGCCTTGCTCGAGTCACCGTTTGGCACCAACGTCGAAACCGGCTATACGAACGAAGGCATCGACCTCCACGTGGGTCCTGATGGAGTGATTCACGTCGCCTACGCGGTCTGTTGAACAGGGTTCGACTACTCAGCGCTGTTGAAATGAAATCTATATCTTAGATTTTCCGCTGTAGTGGTGCTCGTCGACGGGTACGTCGTGGTCGCTGGATGGTTCATCGCCTACAATCCAGGATGTAACTGAGCAAATCAGTTCAACCCTGAAGGATACTCACCCGTCTTCCGATAGTGGGAGACGATTTTGGCGAACGCGGCGCCCTGGAACACGACGACGAGAACGAGTGTGATCAGGTACAGCCAGTGGAGTGGATCTTCGGACGGGAACCCAGGCCGGAGATAGGCTCTGTCGTAAATGTGGACGGCGAGGAGCCAGAAGATCGCGTACGCACCGACGGTCTGGTGCCACTTCCACGCTTTCCCACCCATGTAGTCGTACGCACGGTTGTTCGAGGTGGCCGCGAGCCCGACCGCCATGATCACAGCGACGAACGATCCGAACGCCCACGGGCTCATGTCTGCCAAGTAGCCGACGACGTCCCAGTCTCTCGCGTGAAACACGAAAAGCAGGTGAACGACACTCCAGATCGCGAACCAGATCCCCAGTTCAGCCCGCCAGTTCACCGGGAAATTACCCGAGAACCGGCGTCTGATTCCGGGCCAGAGTCTCACTGTCGGTCCGATGATCAGTACCAGAACCAAGAGGAACCACGGAACTGCTCCGACGACCCGCTGCTCGTGATACCCAGCCACCCACAGCAACGCGGCGAAGACGACGCTACCGACTCCCACTGCCAGATGGTGAGTGAGTTCGTTTCTCGTGTCAACTGACATTTATTCTCGTCTATAGTATTCACTGCACCTGGCTATAATTCTACGTGTGATCTCGATCCATAGCATAGACAGTTTCCGTGCATTTACTATGTAATAAACCGGACGAGTCTGTCTTATATTCGTGTCTGAAAGAAGATAACGTTCGATCCGGACTTCGTCCGTTCCTAAAAGCGGGTTGCCGCGACAACCCTGACAGTAGCGAATAGATGGCTCTCTTGGGACTGGAAGAGCGGGTGGGTTTGATATTGCACAGAGACTATAGTTCCGCGTATGTATGGCGAGATCCTCGTGCCGACGGATGGGAGCAAAGTGGCGGAGCGAGCCGGAGCCGTCGCCGTTCGAATGGCCGACCTATTCGGCGCCGATCTGACCGTCGTCTCCGTTCTCGAGCAGGGTGACCGAAAGCAAGCGGAACAGGCCGTAAGGGATATCCAAGAGGGGGCAAACGAGGCGGGACTAACCCCGAAGACCGAGATCATCGACGACGAGGAAACGGCGATCTACCGGGTGATACTGGACTACGCGGAGGAGCACGGCGTTGATGTCGTCGTAATGGGGACGCACGGTCGGACGGGAATCGGTCGGTTCCTGCTGGGCAGCGTGGCCGAACAGACCCTCCAGGAGTCGCCGATCCCCGTCGTGACCGTTCACGAAGACACCGTCGGCGACTTCGAGATCGATACCGTCCTCGTCCCAACCGACGGGAGTCAAGGGGCCGAGGCCGCCACGGAACACGCGATCGACCTCGTGTCCGAAGTCGGCGGGACGCTCCACGCACTTCACGTCGCTTCTGGCGGGCGCGAGACGGAGTCGCTGCCGACCGATGACGTACGCGAGCGGGGCGAAGCTGCCGGCGTGGAGGTCGTCACGGCCACGCGTAGCGGTCGGCCACACGAGGTGATCGCCGGATACGTGGCGGAGGCGGAGATAGATGTCGTCGTGATGGGGACACACGGGCGCACCGGCCTCAGGCGATACCTGCTCGGGAGCGTCACCGAACGCACGGTCCGGTTCTCGCCGGTTCCGGTCGTCTCTGTGAAACCGGAGTCGATTGGCGCCACCGTCGAGTTCCTCGACTACGAAGTCATCGAGGATCAAAGCTGGTCGCTGGAGGACGACGATCTCTTCGAGAAGGCGGCCGAGGCCGACCTGACGGCGGAGGCCTACGGGACGCTGGCCGTCGATAAGGGTGAGTACATCCTCGAAGCGGCCGAGTCAGAAGGGTACGACTGGCCGTTCTACTGTCGGGGTGGTGGCTGTATCAACTGTGCGGCGGTACTGGTCGATGGTGAGGTTGAGATGGAGGCCAACCGGAGCCTCTCCGATGAGGAGGTCGACGAGATGAACCTGCGGTTGACCTGCGTCGCCACGCCGACGACCGATGCGGTAAAATTAGTCTACAACGCCAAGCAGCTCGAGCAGCTCCGTGAACGGGTTATCTAGACGTTTTGTCCCCATGAGGTCGGGTATTCCCGACGAGTCGATGGCACGGCCTGTAGGGTGCCAGCAGGGTAGTCCAAACGGACTGGCGTCACCACACGCCCACCACTCGACGCACCACCTACAAACCGAGACCGACCAACCGAGGTCGGGAAATTGCCTCCGTTGGCGTCGGAACGCCCGACCCCAAGCGCGAGGAATCCACGACTTCAGTCGTGCGGAGGATGTCAACGTCCGGTGTTGTGATAACCGTGTATTGACTGCTGATACACGCACAAAATTCAGCAGGTGTCTCTTGACAGAACGTGAGTGGAACGTTCCGTTTTTGCTGCTTACAGAGCACGAGTGGGACGAAGTCCACTCCAAATGTAGTTTTCACAACTATTATGCTTCTACGATATGAATTGTGTAGAAGCTATGACCAAAAATACCTCTTTGCTCGAGTCCCGTCCCAGTATCCTCACGTATGGCGCTTATATTGGGTTCTGGTGGTTTTGCTTGGCTTTTTTCGGTTTCGTACTGACGTTTGACTCACAAACTATGCCGTTAGGAATAATTCTCATTTCCTTTGGCAGTTCGTTCGTTCTCCTGTATTTTGTCCGCTCATATATCATAGAATGGTTTGTAGCTGCTGGTGTTTTAGAGCCCGATGAAGTGGACATTACGGTATATTCACTTGATGAGTAATCGCTGCCGATACGGGGTGGGGCTATATCGTTCAGTTCGTTGGATACACGTCCGTAATGCCGACATACATACTCTTGACCTCTTTCACCCAGCAAGGCGTCGAAAACGTCCGAGCTAGCCCCGAACGGACGGTGCATGCGAAAGAGATGGTCGAATCACTGGGCGGCACGTGGAAGGATTTTTTCGTCACGATGGGGCAGTACGACGGCGTCGTCGTTGCCGACTTCCCAGATGACGAGACGGCAGCGCAGGCTGCGCTTTCGCTCGCGGAAAGCGGAAACGTGACGACCGAAACGCTCCGAGCGTTCACCCTCGACGAGTTCCGCGATATCGTTGAAACGATGTCATGAGGTGCTCGTCCTGTCCGCAGAAAGACCGAAGATACACTCAGTGAAAGTACCGTATTCATCCTCGATTTGCAGCACGCCGCTCCTGTCCGCCACTGAGGACTGCAACAGAGACCGGTATTTGGGTTTCGTGCCTCTCCGTCGAACCGGTCGCTGCAGGGGTCCGATGACTCGAGTAGTCAAAAAAACGGAGTCGGCTCGAGCAGTATCAGGCCGCTTTCGCCGCTTCGAACGCGTCGCGGAACGCGCCTGCCTTTTCGCGAACGTCGCCTGCTGCGTCCTCGAGCGCGTCGAGGGGATCGACTCCGTCAGTTTTGATCGTCAGAATAGGATCGGTCTGGCCGCCGGACTGCTCGGGGTTCATGTCGTAGGTCGCCGCCGTGACGTCCTCGTGTTCGAGCAGGGCCCCTTTGAGCACGTTCATGAACGTGTGATCCTCACCAACAATTTCGATCGAGAGCTCGTTCTCGCTACTCTCGGTGACCCGTAGTTCCATACACATGTCTGTGTTCGTTATTCGCTTGTACCTTTCGAAGCCGTCTCTCGAGTGTTCTGCGGACGCGTTCGGTTCGGAAAAAGGGGAAACCCCTATACAGCTTCCCCCTCAGGGTTGACTATGGACTGGCTCGGGGACGTGCTCGCCATCCTCGTCGTCGCGACGATCCTCGCCTCTCTCGTCGCCGTTCGGCGACTGTCTCACCCGAGCCATCGCTGGGGTGACGTTCTGCGCTCTCGGCTATTGTTCGGCGTGCCGTGGGGCACGCTCGTCTCAATCGGATTCGTTCTGCTCATCTATCTGTTCGTCCAGGACGGGATCACGAACTTCAACAGGCCCGTCGTCAAACCCTTCCGCGCCTACTCGTTCTTTTATCCACTGGGGATGCTGACAGCTCCTTTTGCCCACGCGAGCGCAAGTCATCTGACCGGGAATCTCATCGGGACGCTCGTCATCGCCCCGATAGCCGAGTACGCCTGGGGGCACTACCCGAACGAGCGCGGCAGCGAATCGTTCTCAGGGTGGTGGACCAATCCGGTTGTTCGAGCGTTCGTGATCTTTCCGGTAGCCGTTATCGGAATCGGCATACTGACCAGCGTGTTCGCGCTCGGTCCCGTCATCGGTTTTTCCGGCGTCGTCTTCGCATTCGCCGGGTTCGCTATCGTCCGTTATCCGATCGTGACGGTCATCGCCGCCATCGGCGTGCAGGGGACCGTTTCACGAATTCAGTCCGCCCTCGAGTTACCGATCGGTGTCTACGTGGCCCAGCCACGGCCACCATCGCCGCCGTCGTGGGCGACCATCGCGATTCAGGGACACGCACTCGGCTTTTTCCTCGGATTTCTGCTGGCGCTTTTCGTCTTTCGCCACCGGAACTACCGTCCCAATCCGCTGTATCTGTGGCTTGCAGTTCTCGTCTACGGCTTTTCGAAATCTCTGTGGGCGATTTACTGGTTCGGTGGCGCCAACGAGTACATCCTGTTTCAGGGGCCGGGTGTTATCGCCGTCACCGCTCTCGCCCTCGTTGCCACCGTCGCCGTCGTCGGGTCAGAACGGTCGATCGTTCCCCCGTGGCTCGAGCATCGCCTCTCCCGACCAACTATTCACACGACAGGTCGCCCGCTCCGTCGAACGCTCGAGACGATGCAAAGTCGAACGACTGCACTCGATGTCGCTCGTATTCGAACCCTCGTTCAGCGGCCGAAGGCGAAATTGCCGACGGCCATCACGGAAACGTCCCACCAGTGGTCGGCGTTCGTCGTCGTTCTCGTCGTCGTTGCGCTCATCACGGGGCCGGCAATTCCAGTCAACCTGTTCGTGATCGGCGACGGCATGGCGGACAACGAGGCGTCGGTGACCGTCGAGGGATACACGGTCGAGTACGCCGAGGGTGTGCAGAACCCGATGGCGTCAGTGGTCGACCTCGAGGCGTTCGATCCGGAAGGCGTCCAGTCCAGTGGCGTGATCGTCTCGAATCCAGATAGGCAGCTCTGGACGGAGGCCGTCTCCGCCCAGCGGTTGGCCTTTTCGGGCTCGCAAACGATTATCGTCGGTGGTCCAGGCTGGCGCGAAACCGTGCGAGCTGAACGTCAGGGCTGGACCCCGGTCGGAAACGACACCGTCTATCAGGTGTGGCTCGACACAGGCAGCGAGCGAAGGCACGCCTTCGCGAGCGATCAGTCGACCGCGAATGCACAGATTAGCGGCCAGAACGTGACAATCGCGCCAAGCGACGGCGAATTCTTCCTCGAGGTACACGGGAATGACACGGAGACGGCAACAGTCTCCATACCTGAACACAACGAATCAGTGACGGCAAACGGCCTCGAGTTCGTTCGTGTCGACGACGAACTGTACGTCCACGTGGACGACACCATCGTTCAAATCGCGAGTAAGGAATCGTACAATTAGCGCAGTTCTACGCTGTTTTGGGCCTGATCCCACTCGATTCGATACACTTCCGTCTCGAGGTCGACTTGGGCATCGTCGTGAAACTCGAATCGGTGGCCGACCTCGAGGGTTGCTCGAAACGCGTGGGTGACCGTACCCCCGTGGTCTCTCGCGAACGATTCGACAAACTCCTGGCTCCCCGCGTTGTGAATCGTATAGGAGACGTCCGCCAGGATACTGGCTTCCTCGAGAAACGGTCTATCGGCGTGTCGATTCCCGCGCTGGGCGCCGAACGGCGGGTTCGAAACGACAACGACCGGCTCTCGGTGCGCGTCGGTCGCGGCAGTACGTGAGACAGAACGGTCCCGCGTCGATGTCGCCTGGCTCCGGCGACTGCTGTCGAGATAGAGCGGGACGCTCCGGACGTCGGCCTGTACCCACTCGTAGGCTGGGCCGTTTGAGTCAGCGTTGGCGTGTGGACCGCTCTGGCCGCTGTCCTCGACCGCTGCCCGAACCCGCTGTTCGTTTGCTCGAGCCGTCTGCAAGGCTTCCCGGTCGATATCGAGGCCGATCACGCGTTCTGGGCCGTACTGGCCGACAGCGAGCGCGAGCATCCCGGTCCCAGTTCCGAGGTCGATGACCGTCGTTCCCGTTATCTCGTCGTGCATGGCAGCCAGGTGGGCAATGTGGGCCGCAATCGCCGGAGTCGTGAGATACTGCTCGAGGTCTGCTCGGGGATCGGAAAAATCAGCGACTGACTCGAGTCGTCGTTCGAGCGTTCGGCGAGCAGGGCCGCGGGTCATGTCCTGCGGTTACCGCTCGAGGCTAATGGGTGCGTCGAGTTCGAACGATAACCCTTCACGCTCGGCGCGCTCCGCACAGGCCTCGAGTGCTGGTGAGACCTTCTCAGGGTTGGTCACGTTCGCACAGTCGACGGTGACAGTTCCGACGCCGAGGAACGCGCCAGCGCGGACGTATCCACGGATTCGGTCGACTTCCTGTTGGGTATGCAACGAGCAATCCTCGTCAAAACAGGCATCGACGGAAAGGCGGGCCGGGAACAGCCCGTTACGGGTGCATTCGCGTTTCAGATCGCGGAGGTAGTCGGGCGCAGTGGACTCGAGGTCGGCCGCCTCGAGTTCGACGGGGGTGACATCTGCTGGTCGACAGCGTTCGATCGTCTGGTCAAACTGCGACGGCGAGGTAGCGCTCATACCACCACATACATGTGCCGCATACAAATACTTTTGTAAATGCACAATGGTAATATATGGTGCCGTAGTGTCGACGTGGTTCTCGAGGGTATACACTTAAGCACACGGCGTTACAACCTGTAAACATGGACGAGTGTCCACGGTGCCAGACACCTCTCGAGCGTCTCTCACTGGGTGAGGTGACGACGCTCGCATGCAACAATTGTGGGTTTGCGGACGTCCCTGTCGACCACGAAAGTCGACCTCGAGAGTACGAGTCCTGGCGGGATGCCTTCAATCGATTTTACGAAGAGTAACTGATACGGGACGTTGTTATCACGCACCCCAATCGTGTTAGGGTCGCCGTTCGGCGGTACATAGGACTATTTTCTTCTGCCTACCAATTTGTTGCTGTGGGCCGGCGTATAGCGCTTTTTGACTCGAGTCAACGTGGTATCGTGCCCACCTTCGAACGACCGTTGCCGTTGGAAACCACGGGGTGTTCGGTCACGGTGGCAGCGTTTCGCCCTGGGAGGGCTGGACCCGCCAGACACACGTATTCCGGAAACGAACTGCTCTCGATCCCTCGATAAACGAGAAAAGGTGAACGCGCTTACTCGCTTGCTGCCGGTGCCTCGGCTTCTGCTTCTTGCGTATCCACGTCTTCGTCGGAGCGAGCAGCAACGAGGCCACCTCGAGCGACGCTGTACAGCGGTTCGTCGGCGTGAGTGACGCCGCTGATGGAGAACGGAATGGCAGCATCTTTGAGGTGGTCACGGAACAGTGCCTCGAAGCCGTCGGGACTCGAGGTCCCGCCGGTGACGACCACTGGGACGTCGAGTCCTTCTTCGACGTCGCTTTCGTCGACCTCCTTGACGATGTGTTCGATGACGTAATCGAGGAGATTCTCGTAGTAAATCGAAAGCGCTCCTTCGACGCCACCGACGTCCGTGGTGAAGTCGAGTTCGAAGTCGGACTCTTTGATCGAAGTGACCTTGTCGACTGGCGTGCCGGTTGCGCGGGCGGCCTGCTCGTCGATCCAGTCGCCACCGCGGGCAACGGAGAACTTCATCACGGGAACTGCGTAGTACGCCAGACAGACGTTCGTCATCCCGGCACCGAAACTGATACCGAGTCCGGTGAAGTTGTTGTCCGCGAGTTCGGAGTAGATGACGGACATCCCTTCGTTGATCGGTTCAGCGTCGTAACCGATATCGTTGAGGAAGGATTCGATCGTCTTCTGGTGATAGAGCGTCGAGAGATCGTCGTCGATGGGATCGGCTGGTGTGGAGAAGTACAGTTTCTCGTCAGGGTAAGACGGCTCACCGACGACCTGTTCGATGATGAGTTTCATCATCGGAATTGCGCTCTTCTCGGACGACGAAAGGATCCCGTGTTTCATCGGTCGACGGGTCTCCTTGTTGAAGATGTTCGCGAAATTAAGCGCATCGTCACCGACGACGTACACTTTGTCGTCTTTTCGGATGTGGAGCACTTCACTTCGTGAGAGCATCTGTTCTGCCATATCAGAGTACTCGATTTCCACGAAGGAGTTGCGCTGCTGCACGAATACGGTGTCGGTACCATCCTGCTGTGCAGACAGGATGTTCATGGTTCCAACGTCTAGGCCTTTGGCCATGTTTGTCCAACTCCCGTGACGGATTATAAATCTATGTGATTAGATTGCATCAGAATTTACCCGGGAATAATTATATATTAACTCTGCAGACGTGTCGTTAATTCCGTTTTATCAACGCCCGTATTCGCTCGAGTAAGCCGGCAACGGGGTTCGCTCGAGTCCCGTCTGCAGCGGCTTCCCGCTCTTTGGCAGCTTCTTCTTCCTGTTTCTGTTTACGAAGCTCCTTCAGTTTCTGGGTCTGGTCGTCGACTCCGCCCTGTGAGACTGCGGTCTTTTTCTCGCCCCCTTTCAGGCCCTTGAGCCCTGCGACCTGGGCGTCTACACCGCTCGAGCGTGTTTTCTTCGTCGCCAGATTCGAATCGAGGTGTTGGCCGTCGAGTTCGTCGTTTTTGAAACTGAGGCGTTTGTTCTCCGATTTCCGAACGCCACCCCAGGAGAGTTCGACGCCTTCCATCGCGTCGTCGATATCTGACTGGATTTCTTCGTCGGTGTACGATGGCCCCTCGTCTTCGTCGTCTGATTCGTCGATTTCGGCAGATTGGACGGCCTGGGCCATGTCCAGGTAATGTGCGATCAATGCTGCTCCGGTCGAGGCGGTCACTCCTGCGAGGCCGATGGCGTAGGTGGCGACGACGGCGACGCTGTAATCGTTCCCATAGAGCCAGTTGTCTGGGTAAGCAAGGACGAAGCCGATGGCGGCGACGACCGAGAGCGCCACGCCAGCAAGCGAGATGTAGACCATCCGCTGTTCGGAGGGCAACAACACCGTAATGCCGAGCATGAGTGCCGGCAGTGAGATCATCCCGATAGCGTACGCGGGTTGCACCCAGGCCCAGTATGCATCGGAGCGTGGTTCGAGAGTCGTACTCCACAGAAATAACACGAGTGCGACGACTGCCAGCCCGATTCCACCGAGGAACAACCCGAACCCGACGTAGACGTCGGTCCGGTCGTCCGGCTCCCCGATGTACTCTCGGTAGAGATCGAACAGGTACCCGTCTGCAGGGTTTTCCGCTGCCATTGAGCCTCCCTTTCGACTCCAGTATTATGACTGTTGGGTCGAAAAATAGTCTCGAATCCGTCAGTTTATTCGATACCTCTCAGGTTGAGAGAAACCACGCTAATCGTTACAACATCCGCCCGCTTCGCCACCAAAATCAACAGCAAGTGGTTCAGAGATCGCCTCGTTAACGGCTTCGAGTCGGGCCGCCAGTTCACTTTTGGCCTGCAAGAACTCGGCCATTGGTTCCATGGCGTGCAGTTCCTCCTGCGTCCCCTGTAGTTCTTCGAGGTCTTCCTGAGTGGCACTGCCGGCCTGTCGGGCCAGCATGAACTGCTGGCGAACCCGCTCGAACTCCGATATCTGTTCTTGCACTGCGGGGTCGTCCTCGACGGCCTGCTGTGCTTGCTCGAAAGCCTCGTACTCGGGAAGGTGAGTGATGGCCTCACCCAGTTCGCGACCGAGTTCCTCGACTGACGTCGTCTCGACGCTCATATCTTTGCTTAGGAGTCAGGGTGTTTCAACTTGGCGGGTCGCCACGGCCGTGACGCGGGCGGTCAGGTCAGTGTGGCCGTATCGAAAACCCGCGGCGTTTTACGTCAGCGGCCGCAAACGGTGGTAATGAGTCAAGAGTCGGATTCGTCCTACAGCGAGGGTGATCTCCGGAACACCGGGATGGCCCTCAAACACGACCGCGAGTGGGACTACGAACTCGAACGAATCGTCGACGAGGTCGAGGAGAAAAACGCCAAAAAGATCGGTCTGCAGTTCCCCGAGGGCCTGAAACGTCGCGGACCGAACGTGGCGGACGACCTGCGCGAACTGGTTCCCGACGACGTCACTATCATGCTCTCGGGCCAGCCGTGCTATGGTGCCTGTGACCTCGACACCTACCTGATGAAACGGACCGACGTGTTCGTTCACTTCGGCCACTCCCCGATGAAAAACACGGATAAGGTCATTTATGTCCCCCTGTTCTCGAACGTCGAGGTCATCCCGATTCTCGAGGAGTCACTGGAGACGCTGCAATCACCCGAGGAAACGCCCGAAGTCGGTCTCGTCACGACTGCCCAGCACATGAACCGTTTTTCCGAGATGGCCGACTACCTCGAGGACCAGGGTTACGAGGTCCAGACCCGTCGTGGGGACGAACGACTGACCCACGAAGGACAGGTGTTAGGCTGTAACTACGCCAGTGCGGACGTTCCTGCAGACCAGGTCCTCTACGTCGGTGGCGGCAAGTTCCACCCGCTCGGCCTGGCGATGGAACACCCCGACAAGCACGTGGTGATTGCAGACCCCGTGAACAACGTCGTCACCGTCGCAGACACGGAGAAATTTATGAAACAGCGCTACGGTGCAGTCCACCGAGCGATGGACGCCAGAAAGTGGGGCGTCATCTTCTGCACCAAAATCGGCCAGGGCCGCTGGGAAATCGCTCAGGACATCCTCGCGGACAACGACGACGCCTATCTCATCACGATGGACGAAGTTACGCCCGACCGACTCCAGAACTTCGATATGGACGCTTTCGTTAACACCGGCTGTCCACGAATCACGACCGACGACGGGCCACGGTTCCACAAACCGATGCTCACCCCCGGCGAGTACGAAATCGCCGTCGGAAACGAACCGCTCGACAGTCTCGAGTTCGATACCTTCCACGGCACCTGGTAATCGCGCCCCATCGAGCCTCTTGAGTACGATAGTTGTACCATGACACTATTGTTTCAATATTGAAGGCGGGTCGGATTCGTGCCGAGGGGTCGAACGGCAGAAACGATAACACTTACCCAGTCGCCTCTCTCACCCTCGAGTATGGCTACGAGTGACTGGGGAGACTGGCTCCCTCGAGCGATCGAATCGGCAGCACCCGACGGCGTCGCCGTCTGGTATCTCGGCTGCAACGGCTTCGCGCTGAAAGCGAGCGATGGTACGACGGTTTACATCGATCCGTACATCGGACTGGGCGACCCGCCTCGGACGGTTCGCATGATACCGGTCCCGTTCGACCCCGTCGATATCGACCACGCGGATGCGGTACTCGCAACCCACGAGCACACCGACCACGTCCACGGCCCCTCTCAGGCACCGATTCTCGCCGAATCCGACGCAACTCTGTACGCGCCCGATGACAGTCTCGCGGTCGCTCGCGAAGACGAACAGTGGACCGACACGTGGAACGTCTCCGAGGAGCAACTCGAGGAAGTAACCGAAGGGGACACCCTCGAGATCGGTGCGTTCACGATCACCGTCGAACCGGCACACGACCCCGATGCGACGCACCCGGTTAGTTACGTCATCGAACACGAATCAGGGACGGTGTTCCACGGTGGCGACACCAAGCCATCACCCGAGTTCGAGGATATCGGGGCGCGCTACGATATCGACCTCGGCATTTTCGCCTTCGGCACCGTTGGCAACGTGCCCGACAAAGAGACTCGAGAGCCGGTCCGCACGCGCTGGTACAACGACGAAAACCAGATCGTCGAGTGTGCGAGTGCCCTACAGATCGACCGACTACTGCCGAGTCACTGGGACATGTGGCGCGGACTCACCTCGGACCCGAAGGTCTTGCACCACCACGCGAAGAGTTTCGAATATCCACGGCGTCTCGAGATCGTCGAGATCGGTGACCGGGTCGATCTGTAACTCGGAGGTAACGAAGGGGAAAATTGCCCGTTCGTTTTAAGGTAATGCTCAGTTAACGTTGCGAGCATGAGTAGTACTACGGACGCAGATGACGTGGTCGAGGTGCACGACGATGGGGTGACCGTCCAGAAATCTTTTACTGCCGATGAGTTCCCCGTTCCGGCAATTCGGTTCGAGATCGACTCGGATCACGACGAGCCGGTAACGATCCGTCTCACGGAAGATATTCCCGAATCGTTCCCGATGGATAGCGTTGGCTTCCATCCGGAGTACCACAGCGAGAGCTGGACGGCGTTCCAGGACAATCACGTCGAGTTTTCCGGAACGGTCGAACCCGACGAGTCGCTCGTCACGGTGTACGGCATTCGTCTCGATGAAGAGACGGATCCATCAGCGTTCCTCACAGAGCCGACACTGACGAACCTATCGGAGTCGCAGTCGTCTGCCACCGAAGACGACGATAGTGAGGGTGCCGAGCACGTCCAGGAGACGATGATCGACGACATCATCGACGACGACAGCAACCAGGTCGTCAAAGATATGCTGTCGGGTGAAGCGGATTCCGTCCCGGGACTCGAGGAAACCGACGACGGAGAAACCGACGAGGAAGAGGCCGGCGACGCCCAGAGCGAGGACGCGATGGACGCTGGGTCGGAGGACACCCTCGAGTACGACGAAGACGATGATCTCGAGGATGTAGATGAGGGGGCTGGCTTCCTCGGTGAAGACGAAGACCTCGATCTCGACCTCGGCGACGTCGACACCGAGCCGACGGCGGTGGACGACGAAGCGGAAGACGACACCCCAGATATAGACCTTGATTTCGGCGAAGAAGAGATACCACCCGCCGACGACGTCGAGGAGGACGAGGGTCTCGAAGCCGACGAAGCCAGTGCAGAGGAAGGGGACGACGACGAGGACGTTCCCAAAATCGAACTCGACCTCGAGGCGGCGACTGAAGCCGCCGGAGAGGCTGCTACTGAGGAGGGAACTGCAGACGATGCAGCCGACGACGAGGCTAAAGAAGGCGTGGCCGGTGAGGGTGTGGAAGAAGTTGCAGGCGACGAGAAGGCTGCAGATGCTGTGGCTGATGAGGAAGTGGAAGAAACCGTGGACGACGAGGAGGAAACCGAACCCGTTGCGGACGAAACTCCGGACGAAGCAGCCCTCGAGGAAGAAGAACCAACCGTCGACATCGATCTCGAGGCCACAGCGGACGAAACCGAAGCCAAACACGCCACAGAATCGGCTGCGGCCTCGACGGCCGGTGAGGAATCGATAGCCGCCCAACTCGCCGCCGAGCTCGAGGCTGGCGAGGTCAGTAGAGCGGATCGACGAGCGATCGAGTCGGCACTTGGGACTGACACGACGCCAGCTGGCACCGACCTCGCGAAAGTCGAGCATCTCCAGGCTCGAATCGAGGAAGTTGCGGCCTACACGGGCGCACTCGAGGAGTTCCTCGATGAGGAGGGGACGGGTACACAGGTCATCGAATCCTTCCGCGAACAGGTGGAGGAATTCGAGGCCGACCTGGACGCCTTCGAAAGCCGTCTCGAAGGAACCGAATCGACGCTCGAGGCCACAACGAACGACGTTAGCGCAATCGAGTCTCAGATGGTGGATCTGGAATCCGAACTCGAGTCCGTCAGCGACGATGTCGGTGACGTTTCAGCCTCTGTCGAGGAGATCTCGGCGGACGTCGACCGCGTCGACAGTCGGACGGCGGACCTCGAAGGCGACGTCGAGACGCTTGACGACGGATTGGAAACGGTCGAAGCAAGCGTCGAGACGATCGAAGACGACGTCGGAGGGCTGGAATCTGGCCTCGAGGCCGTTGAATCAGACGTCGAAACGCTGGAATCCGACCTCGAGGACGTCGACGAGGCAGTGACGGATCTCACCGAGTGGCGCGACCAGCTCGGGTCGATGTTCTCAGAGTAGCGTCTCGACGGTTTTTGCGCCAGGGTACGATTCGTGGTCTTCTATAGTAGCCAGTGAAAGTCAGTCACACCCTATCGTAAGACGGCGTCGTGATATGTGTGTACACCGTTTCACTGGCGACTATAGGTGCCTGTATATGGAGCGTATCGTCTCCCGAGTCCTGCGGGAAACGCAATCGGTTTGTGGTCGCAACCGCCTTCACTAGCCAATGGGCGAGCGAATACCGATTGCAGTGCCGCGAAAGGGACGGCCACTCGAGTCAGTACTCGACTGTCTGGCCCGTCGTCTCGGCGTGACAGATCTCGCAGACGATGTCAGTTCGACGCTTCGACACGAGAAAGCCATTACCAAAGGAACGGTCGAACCCGAAACGTCTGACCTGTACCATCGACTCGCCACCTACTCCAACACGGACGAACCCGCCGCACCTGAGTACACACTCGTCCGCGACGACCGGGCAGGCAAACCGCGCCGGATCGTCTTCGATAGCGTCAGTATCCCGCTCGATGAGGTCGAACCCGATGACGGACAGTTACTCGAAACCTTCCCTTCGGGTTCCGACCTCGTACTGGTCGGTCGAGAGGAGCCGTTTCGGGCACTCAGAACCCACGAATTCGCCCTGGGGTTCGACAGTGCCGACCTCGTGCTCGAGGAGGTCGTCGAACTTCGCCCCGATCCAATTGGCAAAATAGCCGACATCAACGCCCGAATCAACCCAACCGATACGGACGTTCAGGTCGTCACCGGCCTCGGCGATACGGTGTATCACACGCTGATGGCAACGCCTGAGCGTGCGCCGACAAACGACCCGATTGACAGGTCGTTTATCGAAGCCTACGAGGGCTCGCTGTGTATCACACCACGGTACGAACGACTCGTTCAGGCCGTTCTGGGAACTGGCGCACTCGAGGGCATCGACTTCGAGTACCCGCCTGCGGATATCGATGAAGAACAGGCTATCGCCGACGCTGGCGTTGGCGTCTACCTCACCGTAACGGGTTCGACCGCAAGAGACCACGGACTGGTACTCGGTGAACAGCTCTTTCCGAGTGAAACCGTGTTGATGGAAAACGCAGCCGAGGTCACGCCGGAGAGCGACGCGATCAAGACCCTTCTTGGTGCCCTCGAGACCGAAACTGCGTTGACTGTTTCCTGATCGACTCACTCGCTTTGTACTCCGTCAAGCGTCGAGGTGTGAGCCGATCCCATTTTTTCGTTCCACGTTCAGGCGTGATGAACAACTCAGGCACCTGTCTTCCGCTACGATTCCAGCCCCTCGAGATACGTCCGGACGTGATTTTGCCGTTCTTCGCCCACCCCGGCGACGATTTCGTCCATCGGACGTGGCGTCTCCCCCCAGAGTCCGGGGTGGGTCAACAGCTGTAGCCTGTCGGGTCGACCGTCCGGAAACGGTGGCTGCCTTCGCCACTTGTGACTCGAGTCAGAGCGGTACGTAATCGCCGAAAAATACGCTGGCTGATAGGCGTTCTCGAAGCCATCGAAATCCACGCCGAGGACCCACTCGGGGGGTCGATGGAACGAAACGATATCGACGTGTCTGTTGAGAACGGTGCCGAGAACGTCACACTCGGCGCGGACTTGCGTGCACAGTTCGTCGTCACTCGGTTGTGTCGACCAGTAGTGGTGCGTGTTAAAATGGAGCGCGACGTCGTGGCCAAGTGCCTGAATCTCGTGTAAAATCGACGCGTTCGTCACCTCGAGTAAATTGTACACCGGCGTCGTAACGAGCACGCAGTACGTCGCCTGGATATCCATCGCCGCTTCGATTTTCGCCATCTCGAGTGCTCGTGCAGGTGAGAGGTCCACGTCGTGGCGAAGGACGATTTCGTCGTCGTCGACCGATCCCTTGAACGGGATAAACGAGAAGCCATCGGCCAGCAATGACTGGAGGAGTTGCTCGTACTCTCCAAACGTGTAGGACAACCGACCGAGTGCAGCGAGTTCAGGCATCGTCGGTGGTGCTCGAGAGATTCGTGTGATGGTCTTGGCTGTCGATACGATCCGTTGGGGGAGCGCTTGGCGTGTCGAACTGACTGCCCTCTGTCGGTGTCCAGTCGTCTGCGTCCCAGTTACGGACGAGCACCGTCCCATCTCCCGTTGCGACGACGAACTCGTCGGTCCAGAAGACGGCGACGATGGTTCCTGCGGGCGCGTCCACTGCAATATCACTCGAGAACGGGATCGCCTCCCAGATCATCACCTGCTGGTCATCCGCAAACGTGAACGCCCCTGGATACGGGTCGGCCACCGCCCGGACGAGATTGTAAATCGACCTGGTGCCGTTGCGCCAATCGATCTCTCCGTCTTCTGGATTGCGCTTCGGATAGTAGGTTGGCGTTCCACGCTGAGGCGCTCGTTCGAGCGTCCCAGCCAGTATCTGTGGCACCACCTCGAGGAGCATTTCCTCGAGTAAGAGCGTGACCTTGTAATACAGGGTTTCGATGGTATCGAAACCGGTGATGTCGAACTTGCGTGTGAGAAGGACGTCGCCCGAATCTGCACCGGGGTCCAGGTGGATAACCGAAAGCAAAAATCGGTCCCGGTCTTCGATCAGTGACCAGTTGAGCGGTGAGCGCCCCCTGCCTTTTGGCAACCCGAACGCGCTCCCGTGGTTGCCGAGTGCGCCGTAGGTTGCGGTCTCGAGTATTGACTCAGGAATGAGTCGTTGCCACCCGTTGACGACGAGGAGGTCCGGGTCGACCGTCTGGAAGAAATCGAGGTCGGCCGAATCTTCCATCGAGTATCCCTGGGGCTGGTACACCCGGATGTCGTGCTCGCTTGCTACACCCTCGAGTGAGGCGTAGCCGGAAACGCTGTTTGCTCGAGCCATCTCCGGACCGATGGTGACCACGGCCTCGATGGGATACTCGTGGTCGATGAGCGTTTCGAGAACGGCTTTGGCTGGGGCGGTACACCCGACGTAGACGAGTGACGCGTCCCGCGGCGGAGTCATGTCCTGTGTGTGGATAGACACCCTCATTGTTAGGTTCTGATTTCCGGTCTTTTTGGCCAGATAGCATGCCTATTTAGTATAGCGAGATATGGTTTACAAGGTAGATTTCAACCGGCTAATAGCTACCACTAACAACGAATTTACTATGTGCTTTCGGGCTACTACCGCTCTCCGCGGAGGGGGTGAATCGCTATAGTGCGTCACGGTGTAGTAGCTCGTTGTCCTTTTGAGCGCGTCCAGCTGATTCGATATCACTGGATGTCTCGAGGGTGTGGTAACCACTGTTTCCGGGATGCCTCGAGCGAGGTGAATTCTCCAAAAGTCAGATCCATCTCGTGATTCACCAATACCCACTCTTTACAATTGAGACGATGGCCACCGACGTTGGGTACGGGAACACGACGGTCATGGGTGTGTTTCAGTGCTTCAGTGCTTTGCCAAGCCTGAACGGATACGTAAAACCGATTGCGGTTCTTCCGTTTCACACATCGGTCGGCGGTTGAGAGGGTACTCAGTGGCTCCTCAGGCCTACGCGTGTGGACCAAACCGATAGCGGTTGGCGGCGTACACGCCGACGTTTGGGAGGGTACTCGGGAGCGATGAATCACTGCTGACTAGTCGATTATGGGGTTTCTACGGCCCTCTTCCTCGAGCCCACAGCCGAACTCGTCTGGGAATTTCGACGTCGAGTGAAACAACGGTATAGCCACTCCGTCGTCTCAATGTCTACGGGTCACCGCCACATGGTCGGCCCACGAGTGGGATGAACCGACCTATCTCGACAGGCGTATTATCACGCCCCACACCTCACGTCGTCCCGACAAACAGGTGGTCGTTCAACGACTGGCTCTGAGCTATCGTAATCTCCCACAGCCACGGGACGTAACTGGCTTCGTTTTCAGGCGGTTTACAAGCGGTATAGGAGAATAGCCCGGGACTTGCCCCCGAGGTTGAATCACAAAGGCAGGGATACAGACCATTTCGTGCACACATCTCTACTCAAGAGACGGCGATTGAGTACAGTCACCGCTACGCTGTATACCCGACACAACAGGTAGCGGAGCGACTGGACTATCACATCGACGTTCACCATCACAAATACCTTCGTGGTCACAACGGTCACTGTGGCTGATTGTTTTTGGGTTTCCCTATCGCGAGTTGAATGCGTACGGACACCCAACGAGAGGCCTTCCCCCGATAGTTGGGGTGATCGAACCGCCACTGTAGGGCCCGCCTATGCGCTCAGAAACGGTCCTCAACGGCACAAGAGTCCAAGCGAGCCACCACTGCAACCCGTGAACGGCTGCCGGACTACGAACGCTCAGAAACGCCGTGTCAATCATTTCGAAACACCCCGGCAGCACCCGGACGTCCACAGTGGCGACCGAACGCTCGTGGCGATAGCGCCACGAGCTGGGTTGCTCGAGCTCGCCTTTCACAGACCCTCACCGTTTCTCTCGAGTACGATCTCCTGAACCCTCTCATACGGTTTGTGTAACTGTTTCCCGATGATTGTCGACGCCGTGAGGCCAATCACCGGGGGGAGGCGGCAGTATCCCGTATTAGTCAGTAGTACCGTTTTTTTCGTTTTATCAGCCACGGGGGCCCTTGGTTGCACCAACCGCCTTCAGGGCCTTCTGAGGCGGTCACACACCGTTCCAGAATCTCCCGAACGATGGACTTTCGTGAGTTACCAGGCGACAGTTTTCGAAACAGTCGGCCTGCCAACACGGTCAATCGTCGTGGGTAATGTCCGCTCGACTCTACTCCGTCAAGCGTCGATCCGTGGGTAAAATCGAATCGCACCGCTTGCATTCACCCACGGATACTGGTTGGGAAGCCACTACAGTAGCCAGTGAACGTCATTGCACACCCTATCGCAATACAGCGTCGCGATAGGTGTGTAAATCGAGTCACTGGCTACTATAGATCGTTGGAAGTCGTTCCTGGGTACAGGGAGAAATTAGCTCGTTTTCCAGGACCGCTATACAGGGATATTCATCGTCACGTGCGTTATGAGGATTTTCAGATAATTCCGCTAGTACAGGGAACGGTCTGGCCGCAGTGAGCGACGCTCGCTTTTGCTGTCAACAAGCCCAAGCACACAAACCTGACCTGTGCCTGGGTTTCTGCTCTCGAACGTCTTGTGATTACAATCTAAATAATATCTCAACTGGCATACTTACCTTTGAATGAATTGTATCTCGACTCGCAGTCATTTTATACACGATATCCCGACTAATGGGTCTAGTTAGCTTCGTTGTGTGGTCCTATAAATCGAGATAAGGTCTTTTATCTCGAATCATGGCAAAAGTGAAGGTCACGGAGTTAGAACTCTCATCCATGCCCGACGATCCCGACACGGAGACTGTCGTCGTCAGAACGTACGTCCCTGCCTACCAGAAAGAAGCCTGGGAATCACACGCTGAGGATCTCGATATGAGCCAAAGTGAGTTTGTCAGAAGTATGGTACAAGCGGGTCGAAATGGGTTCGAGTCGTCATCTGAGCAACCCCCTTCTCCGGACGCTACCCCTGGGGGTAGCGGTCTCGAAACACAGGTCCTCGAGTTGCTTCGTTCAGAAACATACTCCTGGAATGAACTCCTCGAGGCGGTCAGTGACGATATCGAAACACAACTCGAGGATGCGCTCGATTCGCTACAAAGCCAGGACCAGGTTCGATACAGCGGGCGCGATGGCGGGTACATTTACGTTGGCGGTGATGTCTGACGATGGCGACTGAATCCGGCGTCGAGGATGGGACAACTATCGACGATCCCATCGCGTACTTCCTCGAGGAGCAACGCTATCACGGGAAATCCGAACGGACCATCGACGCCTACGAACGGGTACTCCGACAGTTCGAGACCTTCGTTCGTGCAGAAGAGTCGACCCCGGCAGACGCGACGCGCCGAGAGTGTATGGCCTGGGTCCACTCGTTGCGAGGGCGGCGTGAGAGCAGTACAATCGCCTCGTATGCGTCCTACGTCCATCGGTTTTACGAGTACATGACGCGCGTCGAAGCCTTCGAGGGGAACCCGATGGCGCTGGTCATGGAAGAGATGGGCGAATCCATCGACACGAATCCGACTCGACGAGAGATATCGATACCTGAAATGCGGGATTTCGTCGACGAGATTACCCATCCACTCGAGCGAGCAGTCGTCGTGACACTGCTCAAAACCGGCGTTCGTGTGGGTGAACTCTGCAATCTGGATCTGCGTGACCTCCACGTCGACGCTGATCAGTTCGGCCTCGACCTGGGTTGGACTCCCAGGGTCGCCCTCGAGAGCCGGCCCCAATCGCTGTACGTGGATTCGAAACCGGCACGCGGGTCCGTCTACAACGGAGAAAAGCGGTCTGCATCGAACAAACGCAAGCGAGAGACGGTGATTCCCGTTGATCAGGAGGTTGCGACAGTCCTCCTCGAGTGGCTCGCGATCCGTCCTGACCCGGTTTCGCCGGCTGACCCCCTCTTCGTCGATACAGGCGGGGACTGGGGACACCGTCTCGAGCCTTCCGACATTCGGTATATCGTCGAACGACACGCTCGAGAGCAGGGCTGGTACCGAACCGGTGGTGGGGCGAGCGAAAACGTGACGCCGCACTACTTCAGGCACTTTTTCACGACGCATTTGCGGGATAGAACGGGTGATAGAGGCGTTGTAAAGTACCTTCGTGGCGACGTCGCGAGCGATATCATCGACACCTATACCCACGACTGGGGTGACCAGGTCCGGACGGTGTACGAATCCAATATCTACTCAATCTGTTGAGTTCGTGTTCTCGAGGTGTAGAGTAGTGGGTGGTGATTTTTCGAAGCCCCTAAGCCGTGTGTCTCTCGGTCCTCGTACCGGTTGATTTGCAATGTGTTATTGTCGCCCCGACACTGTGTTTGATAATAACACACATTTGCGGTCGTGGTTTGTACGGGGCAGATATATCGCATAATGCTATATCAACTTCCGAGGAGATCTGGGTCGTTTGCTACTCGTTGTTCGACGAAAGACTAGGTTGACGAGATTTGTCAGCGGTACAGGAGAATACCCCGAGGCTTGACCTCGGGGTGATTCACTTGACTCTGAGGCGGTTTCCTTTCGTCGAGCCCTCATTCGAGTCCCCAATTCGCTCGAATCACCCCCGTCAGGTCGTCCATCGCCTGATCCGCCATCGCAACCGAGTCTGCGAGACTCAGTGCACCATGTGACAGCGAGGGATGGTGTTGGCTCCGTACGGACACTCCGCTTTCCCCGAGACGCTGAGCGTAGGCGAGGCCCTCGTCACGAAGTGGGTCGTGGCCACAGGTGACGACCGTCGTCGTTGGCAGGCCGACGTGATCGCCCTGGAGTATGGATACGTACGGATTTTCCCCATCGACCGGATGTCGAAGGTACTGGTTCCAGAACCAGCGCATATCCTTCCGCGTCAGTAACGGGCCATCGGCCTGTTCGTCGTAGGAATCCGTCTCGAAGGAGTGGTTCGTGATCGGATACAAAAGGGCTTGCTGGAGGATTGTTGGTGACTTCCGGTTCGCGTCCCATCGAGCGAGTGCCCCTGCAAGATTCCCACCGGCGCTCGAGCCACAGACACCGATTCGGGTACTGTCTCCGCCGATACCGTCGGCCACAGTTTCTAGCCACTCGAGCGCTGCAATGGCGTCCTCGAGCGCGGCCGGAAACGGGTGTTCGGGGGCGAGTCGATAGGCGACGGAGACGACAAGTGAGTTGGTACGAGAGGCAAGTTCGCGACAGATATCGTCGGCCGAATCGAGCGTGCCGAGCGTCCACCCGCCGCCGTGAAAGAAGAGCAACACGGGTAGTGAATTATCGGTCGATCCGTAGTACAGCCGAACCGGGATTTCGGTTGCCGGCCCGGAGATTGTCGTGTCCCGCACCATGGGAAGTGGCCGTGTGGGCTCTCCGCCGAACACGGTATCCTCGAGTTTCCGTGCGCCATCCACCGAGAGGGTGTGCCAGGGAGGAAGCGTTCGATATGTCGGCTCCTCGAGCAGCGTCTGGACCTCCGCATCGAGTGGAGTTCGAAGCGTCGATGGTTCCATAGACTCCCTTGCCGGGGCGTAAAGATGAATGTCGGTGGCTCCGAACGGGTGTGTATGGACATCGATGGGATCGACGCGACAGCGACAGCGGCGGAAACGCTCGACGACGAAGATCCGTTATCCTCGCTACGAGAACGATTCGACCTGCCCGACGAGTGGTATCTCGATGGTAACTCCCTTGGACCGGCGAGTGTCGAATCGGTCGCCGCCCTCGAGCACGTCATCGAGGAGTGGCGCACGCTCGGCATTCGTGGCTGGACCGAGGCGAATCCACCGTGGTTCTGGTACGGCGAGCGACTGGGTGATCGCGTCGCCGACCTCGTCGGCGCGAACGGGGACGAAGTGGTCGTCGGCAACTCGACCACGGTGAATATCCACACCCTCATCGGGACGTTCCTCGACCATGCCGACGGTACTAAAGTCGTCGTCAACGAACTCGATTTTCCGACCGATCACTACGCGATCCGCTCACAACTTCGAGCTCGTGGCCTCGACCCTGACGAACACCTGGTCGTCGTCGAGAGCGACGACGGGCGAACGATCTCGGAAGACGATGTCCGTGAAGCGATGGATTCGACCGTGGCAATCCTCTTTTTCCCGTCGATACTGTACCGCAGCGGACAACTTTTCGATATCGAGACCCTCACGAAGATCGCTCACGAGTACGGCGCGTTTGCGGGATTCGATCTGGCACACTCCGTAGGAGCCGTTCCACACGACTTGCACGCACTCGACGTCGACTTTGCCGTCTGGTGTCACTACAAATACGTCAACGCCGGACCGGGTGCAGTTGCCGGGCTGTACGTCAACGAACGACACCACGGAGTCACGCCAGCACTCGCCGGGTGGTGGGGCCACGACAAAGAGACGCAGTTCGAGATGGCACTCGAGTACACACCTGCACAATCGGCTGGGGCCTGGCAGATCGGAACGGTTCCTATATTTGCCGCCGCCCCACTCGACGGCGCACTGTCGGTGCTCGAGGAGGTCGGCATGGCGGCCATTAGAGAGAAATCGATCGCCCTGACCGAGTATCTCATCGCGCTCTCTGACGAACGACTCGCACAGCGGGGAGTACGTATCGGTTCGCCTCGAGCGCCGGCCGAGCGAGGTGGTCACGTCGCTCTCGAGCACGACTGCGCGTATGCCCTCGGCGACGCCCTCCGTGGGCGAGGATACATCGTGGACGTTCGACCACCCGACGTCGTCCGCGTGTGTCCATCACCGCTGTATATTGGATTCCACGACGTGTGGTCGTTCGTCGACGCAATGGTCGACATTCTCGATTCGGAGTCACTCGAAAACAGCGAGAAGCGTGGCGTTACGTAGTCGACGAGGGTTCTGTCGTCCCTGATCGACCACACATCTGTCGTTCGAGACGTCGACAGACCTCGTTTCCACGTTCCGCATCGACGTCGTACGCCGTTAGGATGGCTGGTGAAACGCTCGCGGTATCGGCCGTCAGCGTCGCCAGCGAATGGTGGCGCTGCAGTGGCCGTTGGGTATAGGCAAGCGACTGGATTCGCTGGTAGGGGACGAGACAGGTACGCCGATGCCAGAAACCGTCTCGAGTGAGCAGATACTGTCGCTGTAACTGGTAGCCTCTGTTCGACCACTTCAAGTGTGCAGCTATCGGAGCAATCAACACCGCGGGAGCGAGGGCATACCAGTCCCGGACCACGGGTGTCGTGACGGACAGCGAGAAGGCAACGACGAGACCGAGTCCAGCCGCGACGAGATAGGTCAATATGTACCGCGTTTTGGCTCGTCGTGGCGGTGACTCGATGGATTCCGAATCGAGTCCCCCTAGTGGTGCTATTTTCCCGAGAAGCACGTCGATCCGCTTTCGGCTCGCAAGCGGGATGGTCAGCGCGTGCGTTTCCGTGGCCTGTTGACTGCCGTCCGAACCGGCCGTTTCCAGTTGCAGGGAACCATAGCCCAGCCATCGCAACGGAATCGGCTCCGCTATCGTGATCCGTTGCAGATTCTCGAGCGGAATCGTTCCGCTGTAGCGGCCATACAACCCATGCTCGTAGTGCAGTACGTCCTGGGATCTGGTCAGACGAAACCCGGTGAATCGAACGGTGTGGAGACCGGCACTAAGTGCCCAGGCAGTGACCAGAAATGCGACAACAAGCACCTCCGTTTGGATCGTTTTTGGCAGCGTCGCTCCAAGTTGGTATACCTCGGGCGCGACGAGGCCCCGGGGATAGCGCCCACTGATAAAAGAGAGCGCGATCCCACAGAGAATCACGGCCCCAGGTCCGACCGACGTGATGCTGTAGGCGATGAGTTCGGTTCGTTTCAGGGTAAAGATCGTCTCGCTTTCGGTGGCGGAACCGCGATGTCCGGCATTGCTCGACTGCTCCCTCCCGTGAACTGTGGTAGTACACTGTCGCTCCGGAACCCCACATTGCCAATCCCGTATTCTGGTCGCCTCTCCCATTGAGACGTACTCGAGGGTGAACGGGCCGTGGCTGCCGCCTGCCGTTTCGACCCTGATTGTGGCGAGGCCGGCCGGGCGCAAGAAGAGCGATTGGTGAATGTCGACCGATTGGATCCGATGGCGGGGAATCTCGCGAGTGCGTCTCGAGAGGATGCCTGCAGTTATCCTCAGGGTTTCAGGAGTGAGGGTGTAACCGACGCGGAAATACCGAATTCCTTCGTACAGGAGAGCCACGCAGACTCCGAGAGAGCTCCAGAGAACGACGAGTGCTGTCGAGGCGTTCGCACCCGGCGAGAGGAAGAGGCCCACTAGAAAGCACACGAACCCGAGACTCGCTGCACGCCCAAGCGACCTGAGCGGGATCGTTGCGGGATGAAGCTTCATCGTGGGTCGTCGTCCCCCTTTTCCGTGACGAGGTGACGGAGGTGATCCTGTAACATCCATGCTCGAGATGGAGTAAGCCCGGGGATCTGCACCTGATTTCGGCAGGTCCCAGCCGTGTGTATCACGATCGTAGCTACGCCGGCGACTCGCTCGTGTGGACGTCGACGAACGTCGACGTGCTGGAGTCGGTTGTAGGGAACGATCGTTTTGTGTCGTGTTAGAACGCCGTGTTCGACGTACAACGAGTCGTCTCGACAGTCGAACCTGAACCTGCTGTACCGATACCAGGCGAACGCGACCAAACCGGCGGCGAGACAACAAAGGAGTAGCGCCGGGAGGAGAACCATCCACCGCGAATCGGGTGAGGCGAAACGGCCATACAGCAGTGTCGCTATCAGGACGAAACCAACGCCGATCAGCGTCGAGCTACCGAGCGCACTGAGTATCCACAGCGTTCGAACCCGGGGCTCGAGTCGTTCCATCACCTGCAGACACAACAAAACCCCGGATAAACGATGTGACGCTCGACAGTTCCTGAAACTGCCCCACGATCCGATGTGGGCCGCCGTCTTCTGGCAGGCCTGTACGTATTCGACCGTCTTCGCTCGATTTCGCTCGAGGGGTCAGCGGATGTATAGTAGCCAGTGAACGTCATTGCACACCCTATCGCAAGACTGCATCGCGGTAGGTGTGTAAACCGTTTCACTGGTTACTATATTGTCGTGGTCGACGAGGGACAGGTGGCTGATCGGTCCGCAGGGACAATCTCAGTCTTCGAAAAAACTCAGTGCGTTGCGACGCGCATTTCATCGACCTGGAACAGGTCTTCTTGCAATCCTTCGCCGTCGCAATCTTCGCTCGGACAGGCGTAGTGCCACCCGTCTTGTGTTGCATCGGCCTCACGGAACCGGTCGCCACAGACCTGGCAGTAGAGGCCACCCTGTTCACACGAGTCTCGGTGTATCTCGAGTGCTAACTCGGTCTGAAACGACTGGTTGCAGTCACGACAGGTGTACATATTTCGTCTGACGTGAGCATCAGACAAAACTGCTTGGGTTCGTTTATTCCGCCATTTCACCGTTGAATCACGTCTTAGCTAGTCGTTTTCGATATTCGAAACCTGTCGAACTCCGTTCAGCCTGGCGATTCGACGGCTTCTCAGGTGAACGCCTCGCACTCGAGTGACGCTAGACGTTTTCAGACGTTGAACGTAAATCGATAGCATTGATCGCTACCCCCGTACGAGCGATCTCCGGTAAAAAGTTACAGGGGACCGTATCAGTGATCCTGCCCGAGAATACCCGTCTCGGTCATCTTGCGTGGATCGAGCACTTCGTCGGCTTCGTCCTCGGTGAGATACCCCTTCTCGAGGACGACTTCGCGAACCGTCTTCCCTTCTTTGAGCGCCGTCTTCGCGACCTCGCTGGCCTTGTCGTAGCCGATGTGGACGTTGAGCGACGTTGCGAGTGCCATCGACTGTTCGACCTGGTCCTCACAGTGCTCGCGGTTTGCCTCGAGTGGCGCGACGAATCGCTCCGCGAAGACACTGCTCGTGTTAGAGAGCAACGAGGCCGACTGGAGGAAGTTGTGTGCGAGGACGGGCTTGTAGAGGTTGAGATCGATCTGTCCCTCGGCTGCGCCAGCGGCCACGGCGGCATCGTTGCCGACGACCTGTTTGTGGACCTGATTGACGGCTTCGGCGACGACGGGGTTGATTTTCCCCGGCATGATCGACGACCCCGGCTGGTTTTCCGGCTGTTCTATCTCTCCGAGGCCGTTTCGTGGCCCCGAGGCCAGCAGTCTGAGGTCGTTGGCGATTTTGTTGAGCGAGCCGGCGACCGTCCGGAGCGCCCCGTGTGCTTCCGCCATCGCATCGTGGGCCGCCTGGGCCTCGAAGTGATTGTCGGCTTCTCGGAACCCAACGTTCGTCTCCTCGCTGATGTACGACGCCGCGAGTTCGGGGAACTCCGGGTGAGTGTTGAGGCCCGTTCCCGTGGCCGTACCGCCGAGGGCGAGTTCGCTCAGGTGGTCACGCACGAGGTCGACGCGTGCCAGCCCTTTTTCGATCTGGGTTCGGTAGCCGCCGAATTCCTGACCCAGCGTGACCGGTGTCGCATCTTGCAAGTGAGTACGTCCGGTTTTGACGACGTCGTCGAACTCGTCTTCTTTTGCCTCGAGCGCCTGTCGGAGCGTCTCGAGTGCAGGTGTGACGTCTTTTTCGACGGCCTCGAGGGCGGCGACGTGCATCGCCGTCGGAATCACGTCGTTGCTCGATTGTCCGAAGTTAACGTGGTCGTTGGGGTGAACGACGCGGTCACCGATAGCTGCCCCCATAATTTCGGCTGCCCGGTTGGCGATGACCTCGTTCGCGTTCATGTTCGAGGAGGTTCCGGAGCCGGTCTGGAACACGTCGACCGGGAACTGATCGTCGAGTTCACCAGCGATGACGTCGTCTGCGGCCTCGATTATCGCATCTGCGACGTCTTCTTCGATCAGGCCGAGGTCCCGATTGGCCTGTGCAGCACCCTTTTTCACGACGCCCAGCGCTCTGATGAAGCGCCGGTCGAACGTGATCCCCGAGATGGGGAAGTTTTCGATGGCGCGCTGGGTCTGTGCGCCCCAGTAGGCGTCGACTGGCACTTGCATCTCGCCGAGACTGTCGGATTCCGTTCTGAACTCGTCTGCCATACCTAGAGCGTCTGTGTCTGTCAGGTAAAATCCACCGAAAAGCCCGTCTCATCGTCACCGACACCACGTTCGGCCAGTGCAGTCTGCAGGCGTTCTCTGGCCGTCTGAGCGACGCCCCGCCCATCCGCAAGGTCGACATCGTAAATCGTCGGGGCTGCCCAGGCGAACGTCCGTGAGCTGGCGGTGTCGACTACGACGGAGGTGAGTCCCAACCGTCGCTGGAATATCGAGCGGCGATTCGAAATCGTCTGGATGCGATAGTACGGAATCACGGTGGTTCGGCGTCGCCAGAAGCCGCGCCGAATCACGAGGTGGTCTTCGCCCACGTAGTAGCCCAGATGGACGTACTTGAGGTGGGCTGCTGGCGGGACGACGACGAACACGATGGCCGCGAGATACCAGCGCTCGAGCGGACTCACCTGTGTCAGGCCAAACGCCAGCGCGACGAAGACGCCGGCGACGATACTGTAGCGAGCCAGATATCGTCGCCGGGCGAGGGCTGGTGGACTGGTGAACCTCGGTGTTTCGACGTTCGTCAGGTTCTCCGCGAAGGTATAGACGCGACGGGATCGGGCAAGCGGGACTGCAGACTTACTGCCACCGCTGGTATCCGGGCCGTAGCCTGCGGTTTCGACCCAGAGACCGGCGTACTCGATAGCGCGCTGAACCGGATTGTCGGTGACGGTGACCGACTGGACTTTCTCGGCGGGAATCGATCCACTGTAGCGCTGGAGGAGACCGCGTTCGTAGACGAAATCGTCATCAGCGCGTCCCAGCTGGAACCCATAATATGTCGCAAACGTATAGGCGACGCTGACGGCGTAGGTCACGACGATCCCGTTGATGATCGAGACCAGACCGAGGATACCGTAACTCGTCGTGGTTCCCTCGGTCAGCTCCGCAGGCCCACCAAAGGGTCTCGCGGTCGTCAACAGAACGTCGATGGCAGCCTCGCTGAAGAAGAAAAACAGGGCAAAGAGCCCGGCTGCTGCCGCCGGACGGAGCGTGGTAAATGAATACAGCAGCAACTCTCGAGGCTTCAGGTCGAACAATAGCTCGGGTTTGCCCTGGTCGAACGATGGTTCGCTCACTTCGACAGACGCCTCTTCGTTCGACCGAAGTTCGCCAACGTGGGCACTACGGGGCTCCGGGAGTGGGTCGCCTGCGCGAAGCCCCGATAGCGCGGTGGTTGACTCGGCGGCACGGCCGCTTGTCGGTCTGCTCGAGTCACCACGGCCGGCGGTTCGGCGACGAATGTCTCGCTGGAGTCGATTTGCTTCAGCCTCACTGACGAACGAAAGCGTCGCTTCGGTATCGCCGCCACCGGCGGTTTCGACCGAGACCGTCGCGAGGTTGAGAAGACGGGCGAGTACCCCCTGACGAACGTCGACGTTCTGAATTCGCCGGTACGGAATTTCCCTCGAGCGGCGTGAGATGACGCCTGAGGAAACGTCGAAGGTGTTCTCGGTCAGTTCGTACTCGAATCGGTAGTAGTAGGCGATACCGTAGCCGGCACCGATGGCGAAACCGACCGGGCCAAGATACAGGCCCCATGCGGGTGAGCCGATCTCGAAGATACCGCTGGCTATGCTGACGAGGAAAAACGGGATGGTGAAGCCGATAAACCCGCCTCGAAGCATTATCGTGACAGCACTCAACGGATGGAGACGATGTGGCGTGTTCATACGGCGTCGTCAGCCTCGCTCTCGACGGCGAGATTGCGGAGCGTATCCTGGAGTTTCCTGGCGCGTTCGGGAGTCAATCCGGGGACCCGAACGTCGGCGTTTCGCGAGCCAGCAGTGTAGACCACCACGCTCGAGAGCCCGAGCACTCGCTCGAGCGGGCCGAACTGGGTGTCGACGTGCTGGACGCGGACAAAGGGAACGGCCGTTTCGACGAACGTGATGACGCCGCGCTCGAGGTAGAGGGCGTCGTCCTGGAGTTCGAACTGCCAGCGATTGTAGAGCAACAGCGCGTACACGACGCCCAGAAGCAGGGCTCCGGCGGCGACCGCAACGATGCCGACGGTTGGGATTTCGACGATCCACCGATCTACGGCGGCGATCACGACGCCCAGAATAATGGCTGTCAGAGCCCACTGGGCGACCCACACCAGTCGGATTCGCGGGTGCAACGATTCCATACCCGGATGAAACGAGGAGAGAACGATAAAAGTGCGGATTGCGTGATGGTTCGGCGTTGCTGGCGATGCTTCCGAGGCTCCCTCACTCGGTTCGGTCGGCGTACTCTGCCGGGGTGAACGTCGACAACTCGAGGGCGTGAATATCCGTCGTCATGTGTTCGCCCAGTGCGTCGTAGACCAACTGGTGTTGCTGGACTAGCGGGGTGTCCTCGAAGGCCGGGGAGACGACTGTCGCCGCGAGGTGGTCGTCGTCGTGTTCGCCCCGTGCTCGGCGAACGGTTGCCTCGGCGTCCTCGAGTCCCGATTCGATGAGTGCTTCGACGGCAGCAGGTTCCATGTCCGTTCACTGGGGCGAGTCGGTAAAAAACGACGCGGTCTTCGAATCGGAAAATGTGGTTTGCAATCCCGTTCGGTTCACGGACACTCGAGCGAGCCGTCGATTTTAAGCGCCCGAGGCGACCTATGATCACCATGACATCACTCGCTGCCCGGACGCGGACCGCCGCGCGGCGCTATCCGTTTCTGGTCATGGCCCTCCGGACCGGAACCGCGAACTACACGGCAGTCGCTCGGTTTCTCGATGTCGACGGCGAAGTCGATGCCGTCGCCTCCGCGCTCAGACGGTATGCCGACTCACTCGAGGAACCGGCCCCTCGCGACTCGTCCGTTCGGGTTCGTATGCAAAGCGGACTCGGACCAGTCGAATCGCTCGAGGAGGCACTCATCGTCGTTGGGACGACGGCCCTCGGCTTCCCTGATACCGACGGTGCTACCACCGACGAATCCGGGGTTGACACTCCGACGTACACGGCTATCATCGCGACCGGCACCGTGGATGGACGATCGCTGGCAAACGCCATAGCTGGACTCTCGCTCGAAGAAATCGACGTCGTCGCGGCTGGTTTCGAGGGTGAAACAATGGTCGTGGTCGTCGAACGACTCGAAGGAGCCAACGCGGTCCGAACCGTCGAAGACAGTCTCGAGACGGTGCTAGAGTGAGAGTATTTCAATACAGGAACAATAGTAGCTATGGATATTATATTTTAGTTTTAGTACCAGGGCCGTAGTGGCTACCAATTCAATATTCACATACTACAAACCGAAGATCTTTGGCCACTCACTGGGATTCAGTTCTCGAGGGACATCCGACGCTTTAACGTTCGGTCGCGGATACTCTCGGGTAATGACCCTGCACGTGAGCAACACGTTGACGGGCGAAACGGAGCCGTTCGAGCCACAGGACCCCGAAAACGTCTCTCTGTACTACTGTGGCCTGACGGTTTCGGACCCGCCCCACCTCGGCCACGCCCGCTCGTGGGTGCACGTGGACGTGATGCATCGCTGGCTCGAGTTCCTGGGCTACGACGTTCGCCACGTCGAGAACTTTACGGACGTCAACGAGAAAATCGTCGCTAGAATCGGCCAGGACGAACTGGGCGAGAGCGAGAACGAGGTCGCCGATACGTACATCGAGCAGACGATAGCCGACATGCGGGCGCTCAACCTCCTGCGCGCGGAGGTGTATCCTCGCGTGTCCGAACACGTTCCCGAGATCATCGAACTCGTCGAAACGCTGATCGACGGGGGCTACGCATACGAGTCGAACGGTTCGGTGTACTTCGACGTGACCAGTTTCGAAGAGTACGGGAGGCTGTCGAACCAGGACCTCGAGGCGATCGAGGCGCAGGGTGACCCGGACGAACAGTCCGAAAAACGGCACCCGGCCGATTTTGCACTCTGGAAAGCTGGTGCGGTAGCCCCAGATGCGGTTCGCGAACACGCGAAAGGCGCGACCTGGGAGCGGCCACCGGGTGGCCAGACCTGGGAGTCGCCCTGGGGGGAGGGACGACCCGGCTGGCACATCGAGTGCTCGGCGATGAGCATGACCCACCTCGGGGAAACCCTCGACGTCCACGTCGGCGGTCGGGACCTCGTCTTCCCGCATCACGAAAACGAGATCGCCCAGAGCGAGGCGGCGACCGGCCAGCGCTTCGCTCGGTACTGGCTGCACTGTGAACTGTTCCAGATGGGCGAAACCAAGATGTCCTCGAGTTTGGGCAATTTCGTCACCGTCGAGGAAGCCGTCGAGGAGTGGGGCACCAACGTTATCCGAACGTTCCTCACTGCCGGGTCGTACAACAGCTCGCAACTGTATTCCGACGAGACGATTCGCGAGGCCAAAGAACGCTGGGGACGGCTCGAGCGCGCCTACGAGGGTGCCGTCGACACCATCGACTCCCCGCGTGCGCACTCGAAAGTCGAGGACCGAGCGCTTCGAGACTCGGTCGCGGAGGCTCGAGCAGCGTTCGTCGACGCGATGAACGACGATTTCAACACTCGAGAGGCCCAGTCGGCACTGCTCGAGGTGGCGAGCGCGATCAATCGGCACCTCGCCGATGCCGACAACGAGATGAGCGACGATGGGACCGCGTCGGCCGACGGCTACGACTACCGTGGACTCAATCGGGCCGTGAACACGCTCGAGGAACTGGGCGACGTGCTCGGCCTGTCTTTCGGCGGCGAGGAGCCTACGGGCGACGTCGAACTCGCCGGCGAGGTCGTCGAACTGGTACTCGAGGTTCGCGAGAGTGAGCGCGAGGCGGGCAACTACGAGCGAGCGGACGAACTGCGAGACGAACTGTCGGCGCTGGGTGTCGAAATCCAGGATACGGACGACGGAGCGACCTACCGGCTGCCGTAGACTGTCTCGAGTGTTCAGGAAGGACCCGTTTTCCGTTTTAATCAATCAGTCTTCTCGAGCCTGCGTCTCGAGTGGGTGACGCTACTCGAGTGTCCAAACCGCCTCGAGTGGGTATTTTCTCGCCCCAAAACCTATTACGACTGTCACATTAACCACGGTATGAGACGTTTTCGGTCACGTCGTGCCCTCCTTGCGACGCTTTCTCTCAGTGCGGTTGCAGGCTGTCTCTCCGAACAGGATGAGACGGATGAGGAAGAGACAAACGAGGAGTGCGATATTGAATCCGGGCGCTGGCAGGGTGAGGGAGAAGCGATTTCCACGAAAGTGGAACTGGATAAAGACGACGCTGCACAGTTCGACAGGGAGGGATGGAGAATCGAACGAGAGTGTGCGAGTGTGGCTGCTGGGGCTGCGTTCGATGAGCTAAACGACCGCCTCGAGATTGATATCGACGGGAAGAATTGGGCCAGATATGGATCGAGCTACGGCGAAGAGGGAGCTGGCGCGTGGATCTTTATCGGATACACTCTGGATCGTGATGGGAGTGTATATAACTGTCCTGACCCGGATTTTTCGGTTCCGACAGCCCGTGCGGCCCTGCCAGCAGAAGTGACGGTCATACTCCAATCGGAAGCGTGGGATGAGCCGTATGAGTGTACGCACGAAATTCAACTCCGCACAGGGGCCGAAGAACTAGATTGATTTTACAATCCAAGCGCCGTCAGCAACGGGACACCGGCCCAGAGCGCCCCGATGAGATACCCGCCGATTGCGCCCGTGTTCAACAGCGGTAAGCCGGCGTGTGCCCGGCCCTGAAGGACCATGGACAGCAGGACGAGCAAGCCGACGAGGGTACCCACAATCGCGCCGAGTGCGGGGACGTTGAGCGTAATCAGTGGCACCTCGAGCATCCCTTCGTCGATAAACGTGGCGGCACTCGCGACGAGTATCGTCGGGATGACGGCATCCCCGAGGCCGATAAAGAGGGCGTCACGGACGCCTTCGGGGTGTTCCGCTGCCGGAAGCTCTCCATCCTCCTCGAGCGATTCATCGTCAACGGTGGCTCCCGTTTCGTTCTCGGGTTCCGCTGGCTCACTGGAGTCTGGTGCCGATGGTTCGCTCGGTTCTTGCTCCGATGACTCGCTCGGTTCTTGCTCCGGTGGTTCGCTCGAGTCGGGCATCGGCGGCGTCTCGAGAAAGGAGTACGAGAGGGAGGTGGGGATCACGAGCAAGACTGGAATACGAAGGTCCATGACACCTTCCGCGAGGTCGAGCATGTGGCCGGTCCGGTAGACGCTAATCGCGTCGTAGACGGCGAGGACGACGAGCAGGACGATGGCTGGCAACAGGCCGAAACTGATGCCGAATAGCCCGGCTGCACCAGCCCCCATGACCACGCCCGCGACGTCGATGACGTACCACTCGGGATAGACGAGTAAGCCTACACCGACCGCCAGCGCTGCTACCAGCGGAAACAGACCGATGCCATCCACGATCACCAGTGGCGGGAAGAGTTCGGCGAAGACGAACCAGGCGAGCATGACGCTGACACCGATTATCAGCGCGCGGATAATCCACTGGAGGTTGTACTTGAACGCCGCGAGCATAAACGCGGTCATCACCAGAATTGCCCCGACGTAAAACAGGCTATAGGTAGGGTCCTGGGGATCTTCGACGGCCTGCATGTCGGCGGCGGTAAACGGCTCGATGAGGGTCAGCGAACCGAGTTGCACGGCGATAAACAACAGACACGTCCCGCAGATGGCGGCCAGCAACCGGGCCCGTTCGTTCATGTCCCGGTTTTTGGCGGCCCGTGGTATTGGTGTTGCGCTCTCGAGGTGGGTCGGATTTCGGTGCTGAGTGTATACTCGCTCCTCGAGGGGTTCGTAAACAGACAGGAAGCGGGTGCCACCCTAGCGAGCGTACAGCGTCGAACCGACCAGCGCGGGCAGGTGGACACCTCGGTCGGGCGTGACCGCCAGATAGGGCTGCTCGACCGGACCGAACACGTCGACGACGCGGCCGACTTCCTCGAGCGAGTCGTCGAGCACCATCGTGCCGATCACGTGGCGGTGGTCTTCGCCGTCCGGTTCGGCACGCAAGACGGCGAGTCCCTGGGCCGTCCGGACGACCTGGCCAACGCGGTGCATCACTCTCTGAGCGCGACGACGTATGCCGCCACGGCCTGGACCAGGTCGTTTTTCGTCGAATCGTCGGTCCCCCGGACGACGACGCGGCCACGGGGCTGCCAGTGTTCGCGGGAGTAAGCCTTATCGCGTTCGACGATGGCATCGTACCCGATCTGCTGGACGGCTTTAGCTATCTCTTCGACGGTGGGCTCTTCGACGGCCAACTCGAGGGGAACGCGTCGCCCCTCGGCCCGCGTTCGATCCGCATCGAGGTACGCGGGCCAGATGACGTTCTCGACCATACCCGTGTCTCTGCGGGCGGGTCAGTAAACGCTTTTCAAAACGAGACGGGTAGTTGGGAACGCTTTGGGATGGCAAACGGCCGCTCTCAGCGATCGCTAGAACCGGATGGAGGTTCGGTTTCTGTTGCGGGCCCCGGGGAGACGAAAACGGACGGTTGCTCGAGGCGTATCGGTATAAAGTCGAAAAACCGTTTGTGAGACGGGTTGAGCGTCTCTATACGCTGGTCATTATCGTCGACGGAGAGTGAATCCGAGGAGGCTCAACACTGCGGCGACAGCAACGGGAACGCCGAAGCCGGGAATGGTGTCCGCGTCGTCGGTCGCTCCAGAGTCGTCATCCGCCGTCGTTGCTGGTTCGTCATCGTCGGCCGCTGACGAGTCGTCACTCATATCGTCGTCGGCACCATCGTCGTCAGTCTCTTCCTCCGTTGCGGGCAAGAACTCGCCGGCTTCGTAGTCGGCATCGAGCGTCTCCAGATCGTTCGCAATCTCATCGTACGCCTCTGGATGGACGGTTTCGACGAGTGTCTCCATAGCGAACACGATGCGTGGCGCGGGTTGACTGAAGTCGTTCGAATCGACCGTCACGAACTGCTCGTTCTGGACGGCCGTCGTGTCCTCGAGGCTCTCCGGAATCTCAGGCTGGAACGGTCCGCTGGTCCGAAGTATCCAGTCCGGGTCTTCCTCGACGACGACTTCGTTGCTAATGATCCCCCACTTCTCGATGTCGGCGGCGGTTGCAATATTGTCGAGTCCCGCCGCGGTCATGGTCTCGTGTTGGAACGTTCCGCTACCTGCAGTGAAGCCATCACCCATCTTGTAGTAGACTGTCGGGTGCTCGGCATCCGCCACCGCCGATTCGAGGAGGTCGAGTCGCTGGTCCATCCAGGTGAGGGTTTCAGTCGCGCCATCACACTCGCCGCTCAGTGTGCCGGTGATAGCCACGTTTTCCGCGACGTCCTCGAGCGACGTTGCTTCGGGGAAGTGATAGACGGTGAGTCCCGCGTCTCGCAGTTGATCGACCTGTTCGACGGAACTGACGTTCGCGGCGAGCACGATATCTGGCTCGAGACCGACCACGGTTTCGGAATCGACGGTGAAGCCGTCGTCTTCGGTGATATCGGTCTGACCTTCGGCGTCGAGTCTCGAGGTGCCGTCTCCGACGGGCATGCCCACGAGTCTGTCGTCAGCGCCGATTTCGAAGATCGTATTCGCGTCACTGGGGTTCAACGTCACGATGCGCTCTGGTGGCTCCTCGAGCGTTACGGTTTCTCCGGTCGCATCGGTAAGCGAAACCGGGTACTCACAGGCGGGTTCCGCCTGCGCGGATGTTGCGGCGACACCGCCTGCCATGGCAGGGGCGACGATAGCGGTGACGACGAGCGTTGCGATCAACAGCACTGACAACCGTTTCATCGACTGGACCTACGCCGATACCCCAACAAATATTTATCTAAAGCAAGCGAGCTTGTTATCATGGATAGGCCCGGTCAGGTCCTCGTGTGGTCGGCGGCGTTAACGGCGTTGCTCGTCGTAACCACGATCGTGAGTGCCGCGCTGGGTCCGGTACGCATCGACCCGCTTACCGTCGCAGCTGCGGTATTGAACGAAGTCGTCGTCCCCTCCGCAATCGTGCTCGAGTCGCGGCCGGTTTGGCTTCTCGATGTGTCCGTTCCGTGGCCAGGCTTCGAGTACCGGTCCGTGTTCGCGTTCGAAGTCAAACAGAGTCACCAGGCCATCGTCGGCACGATTCGGTTGCCGCGGATCGCGCTGGGGGCGACGGTCGGCTTTGCCCTGGCTGCCGCTGGAACGGTAATGCAGGGATTTTTCCGTAACCCCTTGGCCGATCCTTCGATCATCGGCGTCTCCACGGGCGCCGCTGCCGGTGCCGTCGCCGCGCTCGCGTTCCCCACTCTGGTCCCCATTGGGCTTCGACCTGCTGCGTTCATCAGCGCGATCGGTACGGCGCTACTCGTCTATGCGATCGCCACCGAAGGCGGACGAACACCCGTCGCCACGCTGCTCCTGGCCGGCGTCGCTGTCCAGGCGTTTCTGGGCGCGATGATTTCGTACATGCTCGTCCACAGCGGCGAGAGCCTTCGAGAGGCCGTCGTCTGGCTGATGGGACATCTGAACAACAGCAGTTGGGGCGACGTCTGGATGTCTCTCCCCGTCGCCCTGATCGGGGTCGTGGTCCTCGCTGCGTACACGCGAGAGATGAACGTCCTGTTGCTCGGGGAAGAAGACGCACACCACCTCGGGGTCGACGTCGAACGGACCAAACTGCTCTTGCTCGTCATCGCGAGCGTGATTACCGCCGCGGGGGTGGCCGTCGCCGGCGTCATTGGCTTCGTTGGCCTCGTCGTCCCTCACATTATGCGGCTCATCGTGGGTCCTGATCACCGGATTTTGCTTCCAACGAGCGCGCTCGCGGGAGCCTCGTTTCTCGTCATCACCGACACCATCGCTCGCGTCGGACCGGCCGAGGTCCCCGTCGGCATCGTAACGGCCGCACTCGGTGCGCCGTTTTTCCTGTACCTGCTACTGCGCCAGGAGGTGCACTCCCTGTGACCGAGAAACGGTCCGCGTCTCGAGACCGGTGCCATCACGACGATGCCATCGCCACGGTCGATGGGGTCGAGGTCACGTTCGGCGACCTATCCGTCCTCGATGACGCGTCGTTCGACGTGTACCCGGGCGAGTTCGTGGGCCTCGTCGGTCCAAACGGTGCGGGGAAAACGACGCTCCTTCGGGCACTGAGTGGGGCTCTGTCTCCAGCAGACGGCCGCGTCGTCATCGACGGAGAGGCGATCGGCGACCTGACTTCGAAAGCCTCGAGCCGACTCGTCAGCGTGGTTCCACAGGATACCGCCCTCTCGTTTTCGTTCGACGTTCGAAGCGTCGTCGAGATGGGACGCCATCCGCACCGTTCACGGTTTTCACCGCCATCAGCTGCCGACCGAAACCAGGTCGAACGGGCCATGGAACGAACCCGAACGGCCCAGTTTGCCGACCGCTCGATCGATGCGGTCAGCGGCGGGGAGCGCCAGCGGGTCCTCCTCGCTCGTGCTATCGCTCAGGATACGCCGCTCATGTTGCTCGACGAACCGACGGCGAGTCTCGACGTAAACCATCAGGTCGAAACCCTCGAGTTGGCTCGAGAGCTGGTCAGCGACGGTCGAGCGATTGTGGCTGCGATTCACGATCTGGACCTGGCAGCCCGCTACTGCGACCGATTGCTATTGCTCGCCGACGGGTCGATACGTGCAGACGGGCGCCCCGAAACGGTGCTGACCGGGGCTGCACTCGAGGACGCCTTCGACACGACGGCGACTATCGGGTCGAACCCGGTGACAGGGACGCCGACGGTGACGGCCCTTCCACCGTCGACGGCTGCAGTCGACTCGGTACGCGTCGAGCCGACCAATCTGAGGATTCACGTACTGGGAACCGGGGAAACCGCTGCGGGTGTTTCCCTTCGCCTCGCAGCCGAGGGCGCGTCGGTCACCATCGGACCAATCCCGGAAAACGCAATCGCTGCCGAAACCGCTCGACGACAGGATCTCCAGTGCGTCGAAACGGAGCCCTTCGCGCCCATTACGGCAGTCGACAGAGAACGGGTCGTTTCTCTGGTCGAGGCGGCCGACGTCACCGTTTTTGCCGATTTCCCGATTACGACCGGATCGCAACTCCTGCTCGAGGAGTTGCCGGAGACGACGTTCGTGGCTGTGGAGTCGTCGGAGGACGCCGGTGAGTTCGTGGGTGCGGAGGCCAACGACCGATACGCGGCGCTCCTCGAAAAGAGCGTGATCACCACGCGTGCGGGCGTACTCGACGGCATCGTTCGAACCATCGAGGAGAGTGAGTATGGGCCGGAACACGCTACGCTGGACCGAACCGTGTCGAAAGGGGACGAGTCCACTAGGGAGGAAAGGCAGTCGGTCGAGACGTCCTCGGACGACTAACCGGTTTTCACCCGGCTCTCGTCCCTCGAGTAACCCGTGTTCCTGGGTGAGTCACTGTCGCTGCTCGACTCACTGCCCCCTACTCAACTCACTGCCCCTACTCAACTCACTGCCCCTACTCAACTCACTGCCCCTGCTCAACTCACTGCCCCTACTCAACTCACTGCCCCTACTCAACTCACTGCCCCTGCTCAACTCACTGCCCCTACTCAACTCACTGCCCCTGCTCGGTCACCGTGCTCGAGATCCCGATCCCGGTGAGAAATACCCTCCTGTGGCCGCCAGTCAGACTGAACGGTTTTTTACCCCCTCGACTCCGAACGTTGCACAATGACTGCAGCCTACGACTACGAGGCACTCGGCCTCGTCGCCGGCCTCGAGATACACCAGCAACTCGATACGGCGACCAAACTGTTCTGTAACTGCCCGACGACGCTTCGAGAACCCGAGGAAGCGACCCACCAGTTCACCCGATATCTCCATCCGACGCGGAGCGAACTGGGCGAACTCGACGACGCGGCCGTCGAGGAGAGCAAAGTCGAGCGGGAGTTTACCTACCTCGCCTACGACACCACCTGTCTCGTCGAAGCGGACGACGAACCGCCACACCGACTGGACGAAGAAGCCCTCGAAACGGTCCTCGAGATCGCCCAGTTGATGGACATGACGCCGGTCGACCAGGCTAACGTCATGCGAAAGATCGTCGTCGACGGCTCGAACACCTCGGGCTTCCAGCGGTCGACGCTGGTAGCAACCGGCGGCGCAATCGAGACCAGCGACGGTCCCGTCAGCATCGAGGACATGATGCTCGAGGAGGAAAGCGCACAGCGAGTTGAAGAGACAGACGACGGCGTCGTCTACAGCCTCGACCGACTCGGAATTCCGCTCGTCGAAATCGGGACCGGTCCCGATATCCGAAGCCCGGAGCAGGCCCAGGAAGCGGCCGAACGAATCGGGATGTTGCTACGCTCGACGGGCAAAGTGAAACGCGGACTCGGCACGATCCGACAGGACGTCAACGTCTCCATCGCGGATGGGGCTCGCGTCGAGATCAAAGGTGTCCAGAGCCTGGACGACATCGCCGACATCGTCCGCACGGAGGTCGGCCGGCAGGCCGAACTGGTCGAGATTCGGGACGAACTCGAGGCTCGCGACGGAGCAGTCGACGAGCCACAGGACGTCACCGCGGTTTTCGAAGGGACCGACAGCGGCGTGATTGCGGGCGCGTTGAACGACGGTGGGTCCGTGTTCGGGGTCAGACTCGAGGGATTCGATGGCCTGGTCGGACGCGAAATTGCGCCGGATCGTCGCCTCGGCACGGAGTTTTCCGATCACGCGAAACGACACGGCGCAGGCGGGATCTTCCACACCGACGAACTGCCAGCCTACGGCGTCACCGACGACGAAGTGGCAGCCCTGCGTGATGCCGTCGACGCGAGTCCGGACGACGCCGTCGCCATCGTCGCTGCTGACACCGAGATTGCGTCGTCCGCGATTGATGCGGTCACAGAGCGAGCGAGGACCGCACTCGAGGGCGTCCCCGAGGAAACCCGCGGCGCAAATCAGGACGGAACGACACGCTATCTCCGACCGCTTCCGGGTGCCGCACGCATGTATCCTGAGACGGACGTGCCGCCGGTCGAACCGGACCCGAGCGACGTTCCGGTGCCGGAGTTACTGACCGAGAAAGTCGAGCGGTACCAGGCCGATTTCGACCTGGATGCCGGACTCGCCGAACAGGTAGCCTACGGACGGCGAATGCCGCTGTTCGAATCGGTCGTCGAGGACGGGATCGACCCCACATTTGCCGCGACGACGCTCGAGTCGACGCTGACCGAACTTCGCCGCGACGACGTTCCCGTCGAGAACCTGACCAGCGGTCACCTCGAGCAAGTGTTCGGTATGGCAGATGGGGGCGACCTGGCTCGGGAAGGGGTTCCGGATCTGCTTTCGGCGCTGGCGGCCGAACCCGACCGTGATGCAGCGACCGTCGCCGAGGAAGCGGGACTCGGTTCGGCAGCCGAAGACGACGTTCGGGAGGCCGTGCTCGAGGTCGTCGAGCGCAACGAAGCTCAGGTCGAAGCCGAAGGAATGGCTGCCTTCTCGGGTCTGATGGGCGAGTGTATGGGTGCCCTCCGTGGCAAAGCCGATGGGGACCTCGTTAGTCAGATACTGCGCGAAGAGATTCAAAAGCGAGCGTAAGGCGCTCGAGTACGACTGTTTTCCTGATCACGGAGCCAATCAACGCAGCCTTCGATCAGTCGATGACGTCGGTTTCGTACGTCGCGGTTACAGTCGCCGTCTTTTCAGCGACCTCGATATCGACGCTTTCGGCTTCGGTGCCGAGTCGGTTCTCGAGGCGGTCGTCGTCGACGTCGTCGGGGGTCTCGTAGATGACCGTCGCTCGAGCGGTCGACCGATTGCCGTCGACAGTGAGTCCCTGCACAACCCCGGTGGCTCCCTCGTAGGGGCCGAAGTCGAAATCGATGTCGTCCTCGTCGACCTGCTCGGTCTCGAGGTCGGAGAGTGTTTCGCCGTTCCCGTAGAGTCCACAGGTAATTCCCGTTTCCTCACTCGTTCGAAGCAGTGACTCGAACTCATCGTCGGTGTCGTGTTTCGGCGACCCTCCGCCACTGTTTGCCCGTCCAATGGTCGTGACGACACGCTCGGCTCGAGCTTCGTCGTTACCGAAACTGTAGATGAACGCCTCGTCGGTGACGCCGATGACCTCGCTCGAGGTGTCGTCGGTGAACACGACGTAGCCCGCGTCGTTGCCGCCACCAGTCTGGTCGTATCCTGCACTTTCGAGTTCACTCGCTGCGAGGTCCTGGTCGTAGGAACCGTAGAGAACGTACACGCCCTCGAGGTACAGCAAGGTCGGATGTTCAGCTTCCTGTTCGGCGGCAGCCTGTGCCTCGGCAACAGGGGAGAGGCCAAGATTGAACAGCCCGTAAATACCGAGTGAGACGGTCGCGATGGGATTGATCAACAACGGATCGTTGGGCATCTCACCGTCGCCAGGGTCATCGTCGAGTGTTTCCACGATTGTTCCGAGGTCAGCCGCCGTGTAGAAATAGTCGGTATCCGAGATGTCGTCCATCGAGGCGAGCGTCGAACTGTACGGCGGGAGCGACCCCTCGACCTCGCTTTCGTCGTCGGTGCTTTCGTCGTCCGTCGGTTCCGTTTCGTCGGTCGTACCGTCGGCGTCCGAATCGTCGTCGGTGTCGTCCGTTCCATCGTCGAGGAGTTCGTCGTCATCGGCCTCCGAACACCCTGCGAGTGCTGCGGTGCCGGCCCCTATCAATCCCAGTAAGTGGCGTCTGTACGTCTCAGTCATTACTACTGCTGGTCACTCGAGGTCCAAGATACTACTGGCCACTGATAGAGAGTATTGCAACAATGTACCGCCGAGCGCTCTCCACGGGGTTGCACTCGGGGTACGTGACTACAACAATTCCTATGAGATGGTATTCTCGTTCGATCTCAGACGCTTTGTGCCAGGTCACTCCTCCTGATCCGGGCGCTCGGTCGCCCGCCGCAAGACACCGAGAAACGTGTTCACCTCTCGAGTCGTCGGATCGGCTCGTCCATAGACACGTCGAATCATCCGAGCGGTCTTTTCGCGTTTCTCTTCGGGATGATTTATCTCGACCAGCAACTCGTTCCACTGGTCGTACAGTCGCTCGAGTAACGGCTGGGAGGCTCGGACGCGCTCGAGATCCGGTAGCTGTGTCCCTGCGGGTGACAGCGTCATCTCCCGGAGTTCGTAGAGGGTGATCGTCGCGGCCTGTCCGAGATTCAAGACGGGATAGTCGGCACTCGCGGGAATCGAACAGATTTCGTCGATGCGAGCCAGTTCGTCGTTCGTGAGGCCGACGCCCTCACGCCCGAAGACGATGGCGGTGTCGGCATCGACGGTCGGGAGCCGCTGTGCGAGGTCACGCGGCGTCGAAAACGGAAACCGGACGTGGTTGTGGTCGCCCTCGTTCGTGACGGCCGTACAGCCGATGGTGTGGTAGGAAGAAACGAGTTCGTCGAAGGATATCTCTTGGGCGTTCGGTAACACGTCCTCTCGAGCGTGCCCGGCGAAGCCGTACGCCTCACCATCGGGGTCGAGTTCGGGCGGATCGACCAAGAGGAGTTCCTCGAAGCCGAAGTTCTTCATCGCTCGAGCGATTGTTCCGACGTTGCCGGGCGTCTGGGCGTCGACGATGGCAACGGCCGGAATCGAACGGCTTGCGGGCGTGTCGTCGTCTGCCGGCTCCGGTTTCGTCATTCCTCGCTCGAACCGGGATATTCGGCCCCGAAGTCGACCCCCGAGGCGGCTATTTCTTCGTCCGAGAGGCCGACGCGCTCTGCCACATCGTCTCCCATCAGGTCTCCGTGTTCGTCAGGGTCAGCCTTCGGCGGTTCCGGAAGGTCGTCCGGGTCGGTCGAGACGTATTCCATGCCCTCGTATCCCTCCGGTGCACGGTTCCCCTCGAGGAACCACTCGTAAAACGACTCCTCGAACTCGTCGGTGCCCCGATACGCGTCACCACCGTCTTCGCGGAACCAGTAGACGAAATCCGGCTCGTGTTCCTCACAAAGAATAATCTCGGAGAGCGGCTCCCCGTAGACGTACTTCGATCGGTTGCATTCGTCGATGTTTTCGTCGCCGTGAATCAGCCAGCAGGCGTTACACGGGGCGTTGTAGATCACGTCGAGACGAATCAGTCGATCGCGGATACCTGGCGGCATCTCCTCGAGGGGACGGAACTCTCCGTTCTCGTCGAGCAGTTCCTCCTCGTCGAAGCGCCAGCCGAGCATGCCGATGCTGACTTTTCCCATGGACGTGGATTTCGGCCGCGAGAGTAAAAAGAGCATGTTCGTCGTTTGGTTACAAGGATTGGTGGACCTGATTAGCGGTCAGTGACGGACCGTGTCGGTCACTGATCGGGAAGAGACTACAACAAACACTATCGATTCCGGTTGCGTTTTAGAAATCGTTCGGTTTTCGAAATCCCAACTCGAGTGCCGGTAATCCGATTCTGGCGTGGGGTGTAGTTCAGCCGAGGAGGTACCGCATCTTGGGGTACTTCTCGACCAGTTTTTCGCCGCCGACTTGCATCTGTTCGATGTAGCGGTCCGCGCCGAGGATGCGGCCGGCACCGAATGCGGCCACTGCCAGGAACACCACTGCGTAGATGAGGGTGCTGTCGAACAGGGCGAGTATTTCGCCTTCCCAGCCACCGAGGTAGAACGCGGTCATCTGGAGCGCGCCACCGAGTGCCGCGAGGCGGACGAAGCCGCCGACGATCAGCGCGACGCCGATCAGGACCTGCGTGAGTGGGATGATGACGTTGATGAATTCCATCAACATGCCGCTGCCGGCCATCCAGGCGTAGAGGCCGCTGACGGGGCTGGCAGCGTCGACACCGTGGACGAGGTAGCCGCTTGCGTCGAACCCTTCACCGGTATATTTGCTAATGCCGGCGAACAGCATCATCCCGCCGATGACGAACCGCAATGCCACGACGAACCAGGCGGAGAGTGCGTGTGGGTAGCCTTCGAGTGTGATACCGCCGTAGCGGCTTTCAAGTCGGTTTTGAGTGTTTGTGGACATTGTCGGTCACCTGTTACAGGTACAGCTTCGGTGGCTACCCACGTATAAGGGGACAATCGTTCCCATTGTGTGGGAATATCGGGTTATATGTAACAATCGTCCATTACCTCCAGGGTTTTGAAAAACATTTTCACTGGCAGAGTCGTCATGTGATACGTTACCGATTCATACTCGAGGCCAACACACTCGAGGGTTGTGTATCTCGTGTGAGTAACCGTCCCGTTCGCCGGTACCGAGGGTCCTTTTTGCGTCCCAGCCACAGAGGGTGTATGGAACGAGTCGACGCAGCGGGCCTGGGTATCGGCGACGAGCACCCACCACGAATCATGGGCGTCTTGAACGTGAGCGAAGAATCGCCATACGACCCCAGCGTGTTTGACGACCATGGCGAGGCCGCCCAGTACGTCGACGAACAACTCATCGACGAGGGAGCGGACATCGTCGATATCGGACTCGAGTCCGCCAACAAACGCTTCGAAGTGTTGAGCGCCGAGGAGGAACTCGAGCGCCTGCACGTCGCGTTAGATACGATCGAGAGTGTTTCTGGGGACGCGGTCTTTTCTATCGAAACGCGCTACGCGTCGGTCGCCGACGAAGCGCTTTCACAGGGCTTCGATATGGTCAACGACATCTGTGGGTTTGCCGATCCCGAGATGCCCGTCGTCTGTCAGGACTACGACGTTGCCGTTGCCAAGATGGCCAGTCCGCCGGACCTCGAACGCCCCGGCGCGGTCGAAGAAACCGACTGGGCCGAGCGACGGTCACCGGAGTGGGCGGCGTCGGCAGACTACGTCGATCAGGTGTACGAAGCGCTCAAACAGAACGGTCTGACGGACAAGACGATCATCGACCCGGCATTCGGCGGGTGGAGCGAGGCGAAGACGATCGAGGACGACCGCGAGACTTTCCGACGACTCCGAGAGTTTCGTGCCCTGGGGCGGCCGATGCTCGTCTCGATCAATCGGAAGAACTTCCTGGGAGAACTCGCCGAACGAGACACCGACGAGCGGTTACCAGTGAGTCTGGCTGCGACGTCGATGGCCGTCGAACGGGGCGCACACGTGATTCGAACGCACGACGTCGCGGAGACGCGAGACGCTGCCCTGATCGGGTCGGCGTTTACCGAACGGGCAGCCTGCACCCAGAACGGTGTCCGGATCTCCCATCTCGAGATTCAGTCTACGCGCGAGCTACGCGCTCACCTGCGCGAAGGTGGTGTCGACCCGGCGAAGGCCGATGACTGGGTCCAGCATACCCTCGAAATCGACGGCCTTGACCCCTCTGCGCGTGATCGCCTGGGACAGCTCGCCCAGAAACAGGGGGCCGGCTGGGTCGACTTCGCCGACGGTCGCTCACTGCTGTTTGGTTCGAGCACTGCCATATCCAGCGTTTCTCGCCATCTCGACGCCGGAGACGGCGATATTGGACTGTTGCGCGACCATCTCGTGCGGGTGGTTGAGTAAGAGAAAGCTTATGCCAACGGCTTCGAAAGAAGGGACTGGAAGCCAGGTCGCCTCACGGGTAGGGGTACTTGCGAGGCATCGCCTGGCCCACTACCGGATTATTGTGACGACAAAACGGCGAGCGACTGCTGTGTCGACTCGAGACGCCGATAAGGAATGACACCGGCCCCCTCTGGAAGTGCCGTAGCGACAGGCCCATGACGCCCGGAGGTTCTTTACGGAGTATGGAGTTCGACGAGTGGGAGCCCGTATACGAGCGAATCCTGGATGATTTCGGCTTCGAGCGCGGTGCTGACGAACGCGCCCGTGACGTACTCGCTGCACTGTCCTCCCCGTTCGAGTGGGACTGCCTCGAGCACGTCCAAAACGCACACGTTGTGATTGCGGGTGCTGGCCCCTCACTCGAATCGACCGACGCACTCGAGACGGCGCGACGGGCGGACGTGATCATCGCCGCGTCTACGGCCGTCGACGTACTCGAGGCGAACGATATCGTCGTCGACTGCATGGTAACCGATCTGGACAAAAACCCGGAAACCGTCGTCGAACTGACCGAGCGTGGGACGCCGGTGGCCGTCCATGCTCATGGCGACAACATCCCGAGCGTCCGAACGGTCGTCCCCGACTGTCGTGGGGCGTTCGTGGTGCCGACAACCCAGGCCCGTCCGGTCGGCCCCGTCGAGAATCTCGGTGGATTCACGGACGGCGACCGGGCGGCGTTTCTGGCCGACCACCTCGGAGCGGCCACCCTCGGGTTCGTCGGGTGGGATTTCGAGGATCCGGCCGTCGACCCGATGAAGGCAGCCAAACTCGAGTGGGCCGAACGACTCCTGTACTGGCTCGAACGTCGGCGAGGCGAACGCTTCGACGTACTCGACGGACGTCGCGAAGCGATTGATTTGCTCCCGCTTCAGACGGAATAGAAAATAACTGGTTCTGGTTATCTTTTAACCTGTTTTCCACTCGCCAGCGATGGCGTATTACTGGGCTAAATGGGCCTCGAGAATGTGTTCGCCGGCAACAACGGGACGTTCCATGTAGATGCATTAGTAACTGAATATAATTTACTCGAATCCACACCTATTTGTGGGTTCGCTATGTCGTGGTATCTATGTCGATACAACGACGAACGTTCCTGGCCACGCTTGGCGGGAGTGTCGCGGCGAGCACTGCTGGGTGTCTGGGCTCGTTCACAGATGATACTGCTGAGGGTGCTATCACCGGTGAGGAACTGACGCTGACGACGACGACGAGTACCTACGACACCGGGTTACTCGACGAAGTCAACGCCCCGTTTCAAGACCGATTTGGCGTAACCGTCGATACCGTCTCGCAGGGCACCGGTGCGGCCCTGCAGACGGCTCGAAACGGCGACTCCGACGTGGTGATGGTCCACGCCCGATCGCTCGAAGACGAGTTTATTTCGGAAGGATACGGCGTCAACCGGCGCGATCTGATGTTTAACGACTTCGTCATCGTTGGCTCGGCGGACGATCCGGCCGGAATAGCGGGCATGGAAGCGGCCACCGACGCGCTGGAGACGATCGCCGAGACGGAGTCGATGTTCATCTCCCGCGGTGACAATTCGGGGACCCACACCAAAGAGTTGGGGCTCTGGGATGCGGCCGGCGTCGAAATCGGTAGCGGCGGCGAATGGTACCTCGAGGCCGGTCAGGGAATGGGCGAAGTACTCACTCAGGCCGACCAACAGGGTGCTTACACGCTGGCCGACCGGGGAACGTACCTCTCGATGCGTGCCGATATCGGCCTCGAGATTCTCGTGGAGGGGCCCGTCGAAGGCGGGCCTGAAGCGCTCATGAATCCGTACGGTATCGTCGCGGTCAATCCGGCCGTCCACGAGAACGTTTCGTACGACCTGGCGATGGCGTACATCGGGTTCATTACCGGACCCGTGGCCCAGGAAATCATCGAAGAGTACACCGTCAACGGCGAGCAGTTGTTCTTCCCGGAATCGCTCTCGGAAAACCCCAATTTCGGCCAGTACGTCCCTGAAGATTGGCGTAACGAGGAGAACGATGCGGACCAGTAATCGGAACCTCGTCTGATCGATACCCGCCATGCGTACGCTGCCATCCGACATAGCTATGTTGTGTCACGATCTCGTTGTATCCGTGAAGATACACCGACGCTCGGTAGCCACGAACGGGTCGACCTTTCCTGGGGTACCAACAGGAATCGACACGGGTAGAGCGTGGCCTCGAGCGACGGACGAGCCGCCCGGCCTGGAAGAAATGGTGATGACTCCATGGTGATGTGGCTACACACGCTCTCGGCGCTTTTGCCAACGTTCCCGTTCGAGTGGAACTACGTGCGAACCATTATCGAGGTCTCGCTGTACGTCAGCGTCACCGCAGTCCTCATCAGCACGCTCCTCAGCCTCCCCATCGCGCTCGCGCTTGGCTTTACTGAATTTCGAGGAAAGCGTGCAATGACTGCAATAATTACGACCGGAATGGGCTTTCCAAGCGTCGTCGTTGGGCTTGTCGTTCTTTTCACCGTCTCGAATCAGGGTCCACTCGGCTCCTTGAATCTCGTCTTTACGCGTGAGGCGATGATTCTCTCACAGATCGTCCTCGCTGCTCCGGTGATTACCGGTGTCAGCCTCGCCGCGGTCTCGAGCATCGACCAGAACGTGCACGACGCGGCGTACGTGATGGGTGGTACCCGACTCGACGTTGCACTGGTGACGATCAAGGAGGCACGGTACGGCATCGCCACGGCAGTTCTGGCCGGTTTCGGCCGCGCGATTAGCGAAGTCGGTGGTGTCCTCATCGTTGGTGGAAACATCGCCGGTCCGGATGGGACCTCGAAGACGCGAACCCTGACGACGGCGATTCAACTCGAGGCTCGCCAGGGCCAGTTCGAACTGGCGATGATCCTCGGCGCGATATTGGTCGTGCTGGTCTTGCTCGTGAACGCACTCGTTCTCCGCCTTGGCGATGATGGAGATCGTGGAGGGGTGCGTGGACGATGACTGGTGTCATTACCGCCCGTGACGTAACGCAGTGCTACGACGCCGATCCGGTGTTCGAGGGCGTCGACCTGTCTGTGCAGTCAGGGGAAGTCGTCGCACTCATCGGGCCATCGGGGGTCGGAAAGACCTCGCTGCTTCGCTTGCTCGCATTGTTCGAACCACCAAGTGATGGGACGATTACCTACGACGGTGTCGACGTCTGGGCGGCGAGTGAGAGCCAACGGCTTACCTGTCGGCGCCGACTTGGAATGGTGTTTCAGGACCAGAGCCTGTTCGACGCGAGTGTTCGACGCAACGTCGAGTATGGCGTGCACGTACGGAAACCCTGGCCCGAACGGCTCCGGCGAAACGTTGCCGACTTCTTCGGGAGCAAAAACGGAACCGGCCCGGCGGTAGATGCCCTCGCGGTCGTCGAACTCGAAGACGCGATCGACCGGTCAGCAGATTCACTATCCGGTGGGGAAGCCCAGCGGATCGCGTTCGCTCGAGCCCTGGCCTACGAACCGGACGTCCTGATACTCGACGAACCCACCTCGGACCTGGATCCCCGAAACACCGACCTGATCGAACAGGCTGTCCTCGAGGCGAGCCGACGAGATATCGGTATCGTCATGGCAACTCACGATATGAATCAGGCCAAACGGATCGCCGATCGGGTCGGCGTCTTGCTCGACGACGGCATCATCGAACTCGGGCCGACCGACCAGATTTTCGAACACCCTCGCGACGACCGAACGCGTCAGTTCATCGATGGGGAACTGATCTACTAATGACGACCGAACGAAGCTACCGAACCGAATTGACCGCTGGCTCGCTCACGATCGATCGCCGCGACGTAGAGATGCTCGAGACCATCGGAACTCACGGCTCGATACACGCGGCTGCCGACGCATTGGGCCGGTCGTACGCTCGTATGCAGCGCCGACTCGACGCCCTCGAGAACGCAATCGGTCCGGTAACCGAACGCCGCCGTGGCGGTTCCCAGGGTGGCGGGACTGATCTCACCGAGGCTGCGTTCGACCTCATCAGTCAGTTCGAGCGCCACCGAACCGACCTCGAGGGAATCGTCAACGCGACTGAGTCGGTCCTTACGGGAACGGTCGACAGCCGAGATGGCGAACTCGCGACGGTCGAAACGGCTGCCGGCCCAGTCGTAGCCATCGTCCCCGAGGGCGCTATGCAGGTGGAGATCGGCATTCGATCCGACGCCGTCGTCCTCACGGACCCAGCAGGCGTTCCGGATAGCGACGGGACGAGTCTACGCAACCGTTTGCACGGCCGGGTGACACAGCGAAGAGCGGGAACGTCTGTCGTGCAGGTAACTCTCGAGGTGGCCGAGGGTGTTGAACTCGAGACGGTCGTTACCCGGGTGAGTGCAGAGCGACTCGGGCTCGAGCCGGGGCGTCACATTGTGGCTTCGTTCAAGGCAACGGCAGCGCGGGCGGTTCCGGCCTCGCCTGGAACCCAGTCACAGACGGGCGGTGACGAGGAGAGGACGGACGACGCGTGAAAACCAAATCCCTCGAGTGCGGTCGGCGATAACAGTTAAGCGTTTCAAGCGGCCAGAGAATCACGTGGATCGACGACTTATCGTGACGGCTGCGTTCATGACCCACCTACTTGGCGGTGGTATGCTTGCTATCGCCCAGTCGACGGCAGGTGTCAATTTTACCGAGGGGCAACTCGAGTTCCTGGTGCTGATCGGTTACGGAGGACCGCTGATCGCGATGGGACTTATCTGGCTGAAAAACTACGCCTACGGCGCACCGCTGTTGTTCGCAACGACCACGGCTAACTGCTGGTTCGTGATCTACTTCTTCCTGATCCACGACAATCCGGCAAACGTCGGCGCGGTGAGCGGCCCCGGTTCAGGTGCCTATCTGTACGCGACCATCGCCGTCGTCGTCGGCTCGCTGGTGAGTGCCGTCGCCGGCCTGTGGCTCTGGTATGGCACCAGTGATGGCTTCCGTTCGGCTGTCGACGACGTCGTTCGCCCATCCGAAACGGAGTGAGGTCGGCGTCCGTACTCGTCTCGTAGACGCCTGAGAAGTCGGGTTTGAGACTACCTCGAGCAGTTTTTCGTAAAACTTGGAACCTCCCGGTCAGGGCTCCGGCGCGAGGACCTCGATTGTCTGTAGAATCTCGTCCGTGGTTGCGCCACGGGGGAAGCCGATGGCGAGCGAGTCGACGCCGTCGATAGCTTCGAACTTCTCGAGTTCCGCTCGAGCGTGTTCGGGCGTGCCGGCTGCGCCGAGGTCGTCGAGCAGTTCATCTGAGATCAACTCGAGGGCTTCGTCGTGATTGCCGCTCGACCAGGCAGCGGCGATGTCGGTCGCTTCCTGCTCGTAGCCCTGTCGGGACAGTGACTCGCGGTAGTACGTTCCCATGGCCCCGACGTAGAACGCCAGGTGTTGCCGTGCGAGTTCCCTGGCGCGGTCGCCGTCCTCGAGGGCACAGGCGGTCAGCGACAGGGTAACACGCACGTCGTCCCGGTCGCGGTCACCGAGTTCGACGCCTCGCCGAAGGTCCTCGAGCCGTTCTTTCATGCCTTCGGGGGTGAACACGATAGCGTGCCAGCCGTCGGCGAAGCGGCCAGCCAGTTCGACTGATTTCGGCCCCATCCCGGCGGCGTCTATCGGGATCTGTTCTTCCGGCGGATCACAGCGAAGGCGAAAGCCAGCCAGTGAGAAGATGTCGCCATCGTAGTACAGCGTCTCACCCGAGGTGACCGCGCGGACTATGTCGATGTACTCACGCGTGCGCCGGAGCGGGCGGTCGAAGTCGACACCGTGCCAGCCTTCGATGACCGCAGGACCGCTCGGCCCGATCCCGAGTCGCATTCGGCCATCCGAGACCTCCTGTAAGGTTGCTGCGGTCTGGCCCAGTAACGCGGGTGACCGCGAGTAGACGTTGGCGATACTCGGGCCGATACCGATTTCCTCGGTGCCGGCGGCGATCTGTGTGAGCACGGTGACGGCATCACGCCCCCAGGTTTCGGGAAGCCACGCGCGTTTGTATCCATGTTTTTCGCCCGTTCTGGCGATGTCGACGAGCGAGTCGACGGTTGGCTGTGCAGCGACCGGTAAATGCAGCGTTCGAATTGGTGTCTGGGTCATGTGTTTATACGGTAGGGTCTTCCATGATCGCCGGCTTGCCGGCGACCTCGAGCGTCTGTCCAACGATGTACGATGCGGCGGGGCTCGCGAGGAACTGAGCGACGTCGGCGATTTCTTCGACGGTCCCCATTCGACGATTGAGTTCGGAACGATCGACGTCTTCGGCGGCGATTCCCATCTGGGCCTCGACGCCCTTGGTCGCGACGAAACCGGGAGCGATGGCGTTAACGCGGACGCCTTCGTTCGCCCATTCGAAGCCGAGTGAGGCTGTTAGCGCATTCACCCCCGATTTCGCCGCGGCGTAGTGGCTCATGTATGGTGCGCCCTGAACGCCGGCGACGCTCGAGAGGTTGACAACGATGCCACCTCCGTCTTTGAGGGCCTCCGCAGCGGCGTGGGTGCAGCGATAGGTCCCCGTCAGGTTGATATCGACGATGGTCTCCCAGCCGTTCTCGCTGATACCGTCGAAATTCGCCATAAAACTCGCTCCTGCGTTGTTGACGAGAACATCTAGCCCGTCGAACGTTTCGAGGGTCGCCTCGATCATCGCCTCGACGGCCGCGTTATCAGTGACGTCACACTCGACGGCGAGTGCCCGCCCCGGCCGGTCGCTTTCGTTGATTCGGTCTGCGACCGTATCGACGGCAGCCTGTTCGCGTGAGCAGATGACAACGTCGACGCCGTCGGCGGCGAACCGCTCGGCGATGGTCTCACCGATACCGCTCGAGGCTCCCGTAATTAGTGCGACGTCTCCATCAACCCGGTACTGATCGGTCGTCATCGACAGTCACTCCGTATCATGGGTGGTGGGAACATGGCCAAATACACAGTCAACTCTCTTAACGTTGTATGTTGCTGGACCGATGAGTGAATCGGTACGCTACGAGAGGTATCGAAAGGTATCGTCTGAGTAGAAAGTCCTATACATGGCCACAGCGAAACCCTCGGTCAATGGACGGTCCCCTGCAGCGGCGACACTTTCTGGCTGGTCTTGGAGCCGCAGGTAGCGCCGCCCTAGCGGGATGCACTGAACGGCTCTGGTCTCGTGCTGAGCGAACGGCACCGGACCGCGTCTCACTGCAGGTCAAATCCGTACCGACTGACGACGATCAGGTAGCGGCAATGATTGCAAACCGGCTGACTGAAAACCTCAGAGCTGCCGGAATCGATACTGATCAGACTGCTATCGACGAAGCCGAATTCAACCGGGAAGTCCTCATCGACCGCGATTACGATATCTTCGTGATGCGCCACCCTGGCATTGAGGAACCGGATTCGATACGGTCGCTTTTACACTCCGATTACGTCGGCGAGCAGGGATGGCAAAACCCGTTTAGCCTTTCCGATCCAACGGTTGATGACTATCTTGAAACACAGCTACAGCTCTCAGACGACGAGCGTCGAGAGACGTTCGATTCGTTGTTCGAGTACCTGGTCGAAGAGAACACGGCCCCGTTTACCACCGTTGCCCACCACGATCACATCGGTGCGAGTCGGGCTACTCTCGACCTCGTGACGTTACCGATCGATACGATCGATTACCTCAATGCCCTCGGTTCGGTAACCGATCAGTTCGTAACCGACGACGAACTCGAGGATCGTGACCCACCATCGCTCGATGTGGGGTTTTTTGGTCAGCAACTCGTCTCACGGCTCAATCCGCTTGCTGTCGATTTGACGAGTATCCGATCTGTGTTCGACCTGTTGTACGATCCACTCTACCGTCGAATCGACGGCGAGTACGTCCCGTGGTTAGCGCAGACTGCCCGTTGGCAGGAAGAAAACGGCCATCTCGAGGCACTCGTCACGCTCCGAGAGGATATTCGATGGCACGACGGTGAACCTGTCGACGCCGCAGACCTCGCCTTTACTACCCGGTTTTTGTCCGACACGTCTCTCGGTGAGGGAGAAAGCCCGATCCCCGCTCCGCGGTTTCGAGGCCGTCAGTCACTCATCGAGGGGGTGTCGATAGAATCCGACCGGACTGTCTCGTTCTCGTTCGAATCGTCGTCACAGGAGGTCGCCCAGTGGGCATTTACCCTGCCGATTCTTCCTGAGCACATCTGGCGCCCGCGAGCGGAGGTCATCGGTGAACACCGGACAGACGCACTGGCGTGGGACAATCCGGAACCAGTCGGCTCCGGTCTCTTTCGCTATGACGATGCGGCCGATAACGAGTTTTTGCATCTTCGGTTGTTCGATGAGCATCGACTCCTGTCCACTGAGGCACCCGAACTGTTCGATCAACTTTCGTTCGATCCCGACTTGCTCGAGACCGAAGATGGGTACGATGGTCGACTAAACTATGAAATATCACCTAATGTCGGCTCGGCGATCGATGCGCTCACCGAGGGTGATATCGACCTGATCGCAAGCGAAATTCCAGTTGACAGCCTCGAGCGTATCGACGAATCGGAATCGATTCGTCCGTTGACTCGTTCGACCGGGACGTTCTATATGATCGGCTACAACCTGCGCCACCCAACACTCACGAATCGGCGGTTTCGGGGAGCAATCTCGAGACTGATAGACCGAGATGACGTCGTCGATACGTTCTTCGAGGGGTATGCGACCGTCGCGGAAACCCACAACGCACTGGTGGGTATTCCGGATCAACAGTGGGAAACCACCCGGTTTCCACAAAACCACGACTTTCCTGGGGAAGACGGTACTGTTGATGCCGACCAGGCCCGGGAGATGTTCGAAGATGCCGGCTATAGCTACGTCGAGGGTGAGTTAGTGGAGTGACACCACTTAAATTGGTTGGCGTCTTACGATTCTAGGTATGACCCTTGAGGCGGTCCTTCGAGAACTCGTCTTCGTCGTTGGCGCGATGTTGCTGACGGCGACTGTCGTTCTCGTCGGTCCGCGACGGTTCGCTCGAGCCGTCAGCGATAGCCGCTGGCGACTTCGTCAGATCCTGCCAGTGATTGGGCTGCTCGTGACCGTGTTACTGATCCGACTTGCGAGTCAAAACGTCGCGATTCGCCTCCAGTTTCGGGTTCTTGGCCGGAATATTACATCAGATATCGAACGGTTCGAGCGAACCGTTTTTCCGGAGAACCCTGTCGTTTTCTTACAATCTCTCGAAACCGAATTGCTGAACTCGTTTTTCGTCTTCATCTATCTGTACGGCTACGTCTTTTTACTCGTTTTTCCCATCCTCGCGTACTTTTCTCTCAAACGAATGGATACGCTTTCGTCGCTCATCCTGGCGTTTACAGCTAATTACGCTATTGGACTGATCTGTTACGTCTTCTTCATCGCTTATGGTCCACGGAACATTCTCGCGATCGACGTCACGCCGCTCCTGTACGAGGTGTATCCACAATCCAGTCTCCTCACATACGAGGTGAACCAGAACACGAACGTCTTTCCATCGCTCCACACATCGCTGTCTGTGACCGTCTTTGCCCTCGCGTGGTGGACTCGAGACGAGTATCCGCTATGGGTTCCCATTTCCGGGTTCCTGGCTTTGAGTGTCGTCATCTCGACAATGTATCTCGGTATTCACTGGTTTTCGGACGTGCTCGCAGGTATTGTTCTCGCAGGAATTAGCTCCTATATCGGCATCACGTACTCTGTAAATGATCTGTCACAGATCGGTCGGTCGATTCGCTCTCGGCTCCGGAACTGGACAGCCGACCGATCCTGATTGGGATCGTTGTCACTGTTACGGATCAACGACGAACGGGAGGATGCTCGCTGCGCATCACAACGAAATAAGTGGCCTCTTTCGTCAGCAAACAGGCATCGATCACCGCCATCACGGCTTTTTCACGGCTGGCGGTCACAGTGAGACTATGCATATCCACTGGCATCGCCGGGACCTGCGTCCAACGGATAACCGTGGCCTCCACCACGCTGTCGCAGTCGGCGATGACTCGGTCGTCCCAGTGTTCGTATTCGATAAAGGGATTCTCGAGCACGGGTCGCCGGTTCGAGTTGCCTGTCTGCTCGAGGCTCTCGACTCGTTGCGGACGTGGTACCGAGAGCATGACAGTGACCTCGTCGTGCTACACGGCGACCCAAGTGCGGTACTCCCTGATCTGGCTCGAGCAGTCGATGCGACGGCCGTCAGTTGGAACGTCGACTACAGCGGTCTCGCGGGCGAGCGTGATCTGGCGGTTAGCGCTGCACTCGAGGATGCGGGGATTGCCGTACACGAACAGCAGGACGCACTCTGTTTCGAGCCCGGTTCCATCACGACGAACGAGGGAAACCACTACTCGGTCTATACCTATTTCTGGAAAAAGTGGCGCGACCGGGACAAGCCCGATTCGGTCCCTGCCCCGTCGGCGTCCGAGCTCGCTGCTGTTACGGGCGATCCGTTACCGACTCTCGAGTATCTCGGCTTCGAGAACCCCGAAGCGACGGTCCCGTCAGTTGGACTCGAGTGTGCCCGGGAACGAGCAACCACCTTTTGTGATGGCCCGATTTATCGCTACGAGAACGAACGCGATTATCCTGCACGGAACACCACGTCGCGGCTGTCAGTCGATTTGAAATATGGTACGATCGGGATACGAGAACTCTACGAAGCAACCGAGACGGCTCACGAGCAAGCACCCGACGAGGCCGCCCGAGAATCGGTTCAGACGTACCAGCAACAGCTGGCCTGGCGCGAGTTTTACGCTCACGTGCTGGCGTTCAACCCCGAGGTCGTGACGGAAAACTTCTCCGGCTATTCCCATCCTATCGAGTGGCGAAACGATCCCGATGAACTCGAGGCCTGGAAAGCCGGCGAAACCGGCTATCCCATAGTCGATGCCGGGATGCGACAGCTACGGACGGAAGCCTGGGTTCACAATCGAGTTCGGATGATCGTCGCCTCGTTTCTGACGAAGGATCTGCTGATCGATTGGCGAGAGGGCTACGACTGGTACCGAAACCGCCTCGCCGACCACGATACGGCAAACGATACCGGCGGGTGGCAATGGGCAGCGTCCACCGGCACCGACGCACAGCCGTACTTTCGGGTTTTCAACCCGATGAAACAGGGACGTGACTACGACCCGGGAGCCGAGTACATCAAAACACACGTCGCGGAGTTAGCCGATGTCGATGCCGCCGATATCCACGACTGGCACGAACTCTCCGTCTCGAAACGACGTGAGCTCGCCCCCGAATATCCCGACCCGATAGTCGATCATTCGGAACGTCGCGAACAGGCTCTCGCGATGTTCGAACGCGCTCGAGGGGAGGACGAGTGACCCAACGGCTAATCGACCTACTCAGCCCAGTACGCTTCGCCCGGTTGTTCGGTGAAAATCGCCCGCTGGAGTAGTTCGATCGCTTTCTCGAGTCCCTCCCTCGAACTGGTGAGTGAATCTTCGTGTTCGATACTCAGCGTGCCGTCGTACCCGACCATGCGAAGCGTCGAAACGATGTCTTTCCAGTGACTTTCGCCATGGCCGTAGCCGACCGACCGAAAGATCCACGAGCGGTTGATCTCATCGTCGTAGGGCGTGTTGTCGAGGACGCCCTTGACGTTCGCCTGTTCGTCGTAAATACGGGTGTCTTTGGCGTGGAAATGGTGAATAGCATCGTCCTCGCCGAGGAAGCGTATTGCATCAGTGATCGAGATATTCTGCCAGTAGAGGTGGGATGGATCGAAGTTAGCACCGACACGCTCGTTGGTGGCCTCGCGAAGTCGTGCGAGCCCTGTGGGTTCGTACACCAGCATGTTCGGGTGCATCTCGATGGCGATATCGACGTCGTGCTCGTCGGCGTAAGCCGCGATGTCGGACCAGTACTCGATGGCGACCTCCCACTGGTATTCGTGGGCGTCAGCGTGTTCGCTCGGCCAGGGGGCCGTAATCCAGTTCGGAACTTCGTCGTTCGGACCGCCAGCAGGCAGACCGGAGAAGCACGTTATGGTACCGACCTCGAGTTGGGCGGCCAGTTCGATTGCCTCGCGCAGTTCGGTATCTGCGTTTGCTGCCCGATCCTCGTCTGGATGGAGCGGATTGTTATGGGTCGCCAGCGCACTGATGTGCATGTCGTGGTTCTCGAGCAGCGCCTGTAACTCGGCCTGTGCAGCCTCGTCGTCGAGGTACTCGTTACGATTCAGGTGCGTGTCGCCGGGAAAACCACCGACGCCGGGTTCGATCGCACTCACGCCCTGGTCGGCCAGATAGGCGACGGCCTCCTCGAACGATTCACCGTACAGTGGTGGTGTGTGAACGCCAATATCCATACGTTCTGTGTATCACGGGCTGGGAAAATAAAGCCGTGGATAGCCGCGGTCGTTGCCCCTCACTCGTGTCGAAAAACGGAAACGATTAGCCGTCGACTCTCCAAAATACCCCATGAACGTTGGCCTACTGCTCGTTGCCCTCGTCGCGGTGCCAATTGGTGGGTATCTGTTGGTCACCGGCGGCCGGGATCTCCGTGCGGCACATACGATTCGCCAGCACGATCCGGTCCCCGTCTGGTCACTTCATCAGCACACGGGGCCGGTGGACGTCGAGGGAACCGCTCGCGTCGACGAAAGGACAGTTACCGCTCCGTTGACGGGAAAGACGTGCCTCGCGTACGAATACGAGGTCGAAGAGTATCGATCGAATAACGATAACGGGAGTTGGAAGACGCTCGATAGCGGCATGGGCGGAGTCGATTTCTTCATCGAAGACGACTCTGGACGGGTTCGCGTCGACCCTGATGGGAGTGATATGCATCTCGAAACACACACCATTACGGTCGATCCCGGCGAGGAACTTCCCGATTCGCTAGCGAAATACGTCGCGACGACCGACGAAGTGGATGCCCAGGATGGAACGATCAACCTGTTCATCACCGAATTGAAAACCGGAAACAGACAACGCTTTACCGAGCGACGGCTCGATATCGGAAGCGAGGTGTACGCGTTCGGGCAAGTCAGTCGAGACACGTCTGGAGACAGAGAGTGGGGGAGTTCACAGGTAGACGCAATTTTGCACGCCGGTAATGCGACACCCGTGTTCGTTATCAGCGACACCGACGAATCCGGCACCGTTCGACGTTTGCTGTTGGCTGGCCTCCCCCGTGTAGCCGGCGGGTTACTGGCGGTTTTTGTGGTAGTCGTGTTCGTCGCTGGAACGCTATTTTTGTAATCGGGGTCGTGGTTTCCGCGCCCGTGAGAGTCACAATACAACGGGAGGACGCAGACGGGCACTTCTTCGTCCAGTTGAACTGTGGGTTGGCAGAGCGTTTCGATCGACTGTCCGTATCGTTTTTCTCATAGCGATTCGTGGAAGCTCCGGGACAGTCGAGTGGAGGCGGGATCGCTCGAGCGCCTTGATAGTTCCTCGAATCACGATCAGCTTTCTGCAGGCTGTGAGAGGGTTACTCGAGGCTCGTGACACAGCCACCCGATTCGCTCGATCGATAGATAGCATCGATCACGCGCTGGACAGTGACACCCTGTTCGACGCTTTCTTCGAAGCCTCGACCGTCTATGACTGCCTGGAAAAATGCCCGTTGTTCGTCGGCGTGGGTGTCGTTGTGTGTGGTCTGTACAGTCGTATCCTCGAAGTGATTCGGACCGTTAGCCTTCACCGAATAAAGCGTGAGATCGCCCTCCATGATGTCGAATCTGGCAGCGGCTTCAGTACCTCGGATGATGAAGTCGTGATTGGCTGGCCGGTTCGTCGCCCAGGCGACCTCGAGCGACACGGTTCGGCTATCAGCACATCGGATGAACGCACTTGCGGAATCATCGACGTCGAATTCGTCTGAACCGCCGTCATCACCCCACATCTCGAGAAACGCGTAGTCATCTCTGGAGCCGAACTCCGAACGAGTGACTCCGTTGACCTCCGTAACCTGCGGGAAATCGAAGATGTACAAAGCGAGATCGATCGCGTGGACGCCGAGGTCTATCAACGAGCCGCCACCGGCGACGGAACGACGAGTGAACCACGAACCGCGTCCGGGGACGCCACGGCGTCGTACGTAGTTTGCCTCGATGTGAGTGATGTCGCCGAAAAAGCCGGATTCGATACGGTTCCGCACGATCTGCACCGTGTTGAGGAACCGATTGTTGAATCCGACCATACAGACGCGATCACTCGAGTCGGCAGCTTCGGCGATCCGTTCTGCACTTTCGAGTGAGTGTGCGAGCGGTTTTTCGACGAGCACGTGACAGCCAGCCTCCAGCGCCTCTATGACGTACGGCTCGTGAAACGTATTTGGTGTGGTGATGATCACCGCGTCACAGTCTTCGTACAGGGGGGCGCCCGCTTCGTAGACGGGAACGTCGTACCGCGTCTGAAACCGGTCTCGAGCGGTTTTGGAGACGTCGAGTCCACCACCGAGCTGAACTCCAAGGTCTCGAAGGCGTTCGGCGTGATACTGTCCGATGTTGCCGAGCCCGATCACACCGGTTCGTATCGACGAGTATTCGGATTCTGTCATCGAATCTCCCTCGAGCGTATGTTTGTTCTACTCATTGTTGGTGTACTCTGGTATTGATTTCCATCTCCGTTCGATCGCGGATTCATTTCGAACGACCTGAATCGAGAACGTTTCTGTACTTCCTGAATCGGTACGGTCAGTACAGTTGTCGTTCGTGCTCGTCCCGTTCTTCTTCGTGTTCCTTTTTCTCTTTCTGTGCTTTTCGTCCCCGACGGTACTGGATTATTCCCGGAATGACTTTATTCTTCAAATCCAGCACGAACGAGACGATCCCGTAGATCCAGAAGAAAAACAGGATCGTCAGGCCGCCGTAGTACACGATGGGGACCAGTGAACTCATCGTTAGCTATCGGATTCAGCAACGGTTCCAGTTTCGTCACTGACGGCAACCGGCTTCTCGAGGCCATGGAGAAGTGCTTCTCCAGATTCCGTGTCGAACAGGTGGAGACTCGAGCGATCGAGGACGATGTCCACCGGCTGATCCTCGTCGATATCTGTGTCCGGATCGACACTCATCAGCAGTTGACCTTTGGCCGCGCCCTCGGCGTCAGCCATCGTTCGTTCACCACTCCCATCCAGGTTGAGGTAGACAAATATCTCATTGCCCATCGGCTCGAGGACGTCGGTTTCGACGTGCATCGGCTGTGTCGGCTTTCCAACACCCTCTGCCTGTTCTGTGAGATAGACGTCTTCCGGCCGGATGCCGAGCGTGACCTGATCGCCAGCAGAAACGCCATCGAGGATCGAAGGATCGAATTCGACGCTGAATGAGTCTGTCTGAAGCCCGCTACTGGTCAGTTCGCCGTTGATGAGGTTCATCGATGGCGAGCCAATAAATCCAGCAACGAACAGGTTGGCTGGCTCGTTGTAACAGACCAGTGGCGGATCGATCTGTTGGAGTTCACCGGCGTTGATGACGGCAATTCGATCGGACATCGTCATCGCCTCAGCCTGATCGTGAGTGACGTAGATGATCGTCGTATCCAGTTCCTTGTGCAGACGCTGGAGCTCCGTTCGCATGTGCACACGGAGCTTCGCGTCGAGGTTCGCTAGCGGTTCGTCCATCAGGAAGACGTCCGGATTTCGGACGATTGCGCGAGCGATAGCAACGCGCTGGCGCTGCCCGCCGGACATCTCGTCTGGCATCCGGTCGAGCATTCCATCGAGTTGGACGACTTCGGTAGCGTGTTCGACGCGACGGTCGATCTCGTCTTTTTCGTATTTTCGCAGCCGAAGCCCGAAGGAGATGTTGTCGTAGACGTCCATGTGCGGGAACAATGCGATGTTCTGGAAGACCATCGCGACGCCACGGTCTTTCGGTGGCAGTTTCGTGACGTCTCGTTCTCCGATTTTGATCGTTCCTTCGGTCGGTTTGGTTAATCCTGCAATCGTTTCCATCGTCGTCGACTTCCCACAGCCGGATGGACCAACGAGACAGACGAATTCGCCGTCTCGGATGTCGAGGTTCATGTCGTCGACTGCGGTGACGTCTTCGTATCGTTTCGTGACGTGTTCGAGTGTTACGTTTGCCATATCTATTTACTCCTTGAGTGCGCCGGCGGTCAGGCCGCTGACGATCTTTTCCTGGGCGAAAACCACGATGATCAGCATGGGGAGCACCCCGACGACGCTCGCTGCTGCCATCAGATTGAAATCCGTCGTGTACTGGGTCTGGTAGCTCAGGATACCACCCACCAGCGGCGACCAGTTCTGTGGCACGTTCTCGAGCGCCATGATCTCGCTGAAGAAGTACTCGTTGTACACCGCAATAAACGTCAGCACTGCCGCGGTGGCGATACCGGGTGCTGATAGCGGCATGATCACGCGAACGAGTGCTCCCAGTCGTGTCGTTCCTTCGACGCGAGCCGCGTCTTCCAGGCCGTCCGGAATCTGGGCGTAGAACGTCGTCAGGATGAAAATCGACAGGGGCAACATGAGCGCGCTAAATGGCAACAGCAACGCGCCCGGCGTGTTGACCAGCCGTGGCGGTTCGAATACCTCGATACCGAGGAACGGTATCGCAACGGGATTCCCGAGGAACGCATCGAACAGCGGAATCAGGAACGCTGCTGGGGGGAAATACGACACCATCAGGATTGCCAGCATCAGTCCGCCACGTCCCGGGAACTCGAGTCGGCCGAAGACGTAGCCGGCGAGACTCGCGATCATGATGACGATGATCGTCGTCGTCGTCGCGAGCACGAAGCTGTTGAACACGTAGAGGTGGAACGGCACTTGCTGGAACACCTCGACGAACGCGTACACGTTGAACCCCTGTGGATGTGGGAACTCGAAGCCGAGCACTGGCAGCGACCAGTCACCGGTCAAGATTGCGCTGTTTGGCGTTAGCGCGAGCACCAACAGCCAGTAGAACGGGAACAGGGTGGTCGCAAGGAAGAACACTGCGGCGACGTAAAACAGGGCCCGGTACAATCGGTCCTGTTTATCCTGATCGGTCAGGACACCGCGCGTCCACGTCTGGAGCGGACCTAGGTTCTTGTCGTCCGAATCGGTTCCCGTGTTCGTTTCTGTAGCCATTCTAGATTCCCTCCTTGTACTGCTGGTAGATCACGATCGTGACCAGAACCCCGATAATCGCCGCGGTGACGAACGCGACCGCTGATGACAGGCCACGATTGGTGTTGAACGTCTCGACAACCATACACGATAACGACGGGACGACCGTACAGCTCGAGACCGAATCGATCAGTCCGTAGATTCGCATCGCGTCGATGGTTCGAAAGAGCACTGCGATACCGACGGCGGGCAACACCAGTGGGAACGTGATCATCTTGAACTGTTGCCAGCGTGTGGCACCGGCGACTCTGGCTACGTCATAGAGACTTCGATCGATGCTCTGGAGGCCGGCGAGGATCAAAAGCGCCATGAACGCCGACGTTTTCCAGATGTCGGCAACGATGATGATCAACACCGCACTCCACGGATCGTTGAGCGTGTTCGTCCCGGCGACGATACCCCATCGTGCCAGATACTCGGTAAGGAAGCCGGTGCTGGGATGGAACATCAGGTAAAAGATCATCCCCTGGATAACGATTGGGATCGCCCACGGGATAATGATCGCCGTTCTGACCCAGCTTCGGCCGCGGAAATCCTGATCGAGGATCAGGGCCTGTCCGAAGCCGATGATAGTCTCGAAGAAGACGCTCACGAACGTAAAGAGCAACGTGACGATCAACGCACTACGGAGCCACCCCTCGACGTGAACGAAAGGAAAACTCGAGGACGTTTCCATTGAGGGGAGGAACGTAGTCGAGCCGGGGAACCGTGGATTACTGGCCCCGGTGAGCAGGTCGATGTAGTTTTGGAGCCCGACGAATTCGGGTGTACCAGTTCCGAGGATGTTTACGTACAGCGACAGCTCGAACGTCCGCAACAGTGGATAGAGCGCGACCGAGCCGAGCAAGAGAAACACTGGCAACAACAGCAGGTACGCGAATGCTGTCTCGCCCAGGTTCTCCAGCCATCTGGTAAATGCGACGATCGGTCCCGACCGTTTCGATTCGCGGTCGGCGACTGACGTCTGACCCTCGGTACTCATTATACTGATTCGGAGTCTTCGAGTGCCGTCTGTAAGTCTGCAGCGGCATCCTCTGGTGATTTGTCACCGGCAACCGATTGGTTGACCTGCTCTGCGATAATGTCAACCTGTGATGGCCACTGCTCGGTGACCGGACGAGGCATTGCGCCTTCACCGGCTACACGGAGCGTATCCATGTAGTTCGCAATTTCCCCGACTGCGTCGGGGTCGGTTGCCTCATCAGCATCGAACAGTGCCGGTTTCGGTGGGAGCCACGCGATCACGTCGAGCATCCCGAGGTTGAAGTCGTCTTCCGTCATCGCTCGCATGACCTCGAGGGCTTCTTCCTTTCGCTCGGAGTTCGGGTTGAGGGCGATGTGCCAGCCACCCTGCGCCGACGTCGTACCGCCAGTGCCTGGGTAGGCACCCTCGCCCTCTTCGACGGCGTATGGAATCGGCATTGCGCCGAGGTCGTCTGCGCTCTCGAACGGGTACTCCTCGTTGTCCGGGTCGAGGGTCAACGGCACGGTGTACGGCCAGTTGCGCAACATGGCTGCGTCGCCGGAGGAGAACGGCTCTCGAGCACCCTCTTCCGTCCAGGAGGTAATGCTGTCCGAGGCGATACCGGTCGGGTAGTCCGGATGGGTGTTTTCGTCCTCCTCGCTGGCGGCGAACGTGTACATCATGCGGAGTCCCTCGATGAACTCCTCCTCGTCGACAGTGACGGGTCGGTCGCCGACCGGGCCGGCGAGGTTGTCGATTCCGCCGAAGTATGCGCCACCCCACGAGGTCATTACCTCGTTCCAGGTACAGCAAGCGGTTCCTTCGTAGATGTCCCATTGGGTAGCCAGACCGAACTCGGCGTCGGAGGCTTCCACGATCTCTTCGGTGACTTCCGCCCACTCCGACCAGGTCATCGGGTTCGTCGACCAGTCGTCGAAGTCACTGTCGTCATATCCGGCGTCACGGGCGTAGTCCTTGTTGTAGAACATCACCGCGTAATCCGGGAACAACGGCAGCGCGAACAGATCACCATCCGGATCACGGGCCGTCTCGGTAAACGCGTCGAAGTAGTCGCTGTCAATTAAATCGAGTGTATCGTCATCGAGTTCTTCTGAGAGATTAGCGAGATGCCCTCGCTCGATGAGGACGTTCGTCCACCCGGTGTCCACCATCATCAAGTCGGGTTCCGCTTCGCCCGACTCGAGCAACTGCATATACGTATCACGCTGGTCGCCGGAGTCGTCTGACTGCGAACTGAATCGCAGGGAGATATCGTCATCCAATCCGTTTTCGCGAAGCAAATCTGGCATGGCGCCTTCGACGTCTTCGATCGTCTGTGCACCCATGGAGATAACCACTTCATCTCCATCCCCATCGTCTCCATAAATACAGCCTGCCAGGCCCACTGCTGCGCCTGACGCACCTGCTGCTTTGACGAACGTCCGTCGAGAGACGCTCGAGCTATTCGTGTCCGACCCCTGTGAATGGTTAGCAACCATAGCCATTCATACGTGTGAGTGAGGGGCACTTATAGTTAATGGAGAGATTACAACGGGTGTTGTTAATTAGCACTGCCTACTGTAACCGGGCGGCAACAGACGAATGAACGACAATTACCACATCAAATATTTATCTAGCATATTTATTCCATACCCACCGGACACACGTTTTCTTTTGTTTACTCAGTCTGTAGTTAGGATCGCGGATAACTGTTAGTGATACTACCATTATCTACCACCCGCGGGTGTCGTACACGGTTCGTCCCGGTCATCTCGAGGTGAGGGGAATAAATTATTATTTTGTTCTACCATCTCAAAAGGCTTTAGATGGGCTACAAGATCTTTAGGGCAATTATGCGCGCGAGAGTTGGAACCAACGGTGCTAACGTGGGGGAACAGATAGTAAGGGTTAATAGCAAACCTGGTCCAATTTATTATATGGCCGTAGTCAGCGTTTCGATGCCCGATGAACTCCTCGAGCGAATCGATCAGTTTGCCGACGAGCACGGGTACACAGGACGGAGTGAGGTAGTCAGGGAAGCATCGCGGAATCTGCTTGGGGAATTCGAAGACACTCGACTCGAGGACCGCGAACTCATGGCCATCGTCACGGTGTTATTCGATTACGAAACGACGAGCGTTGAAGAACGCATGATGCACCTGCGTCACGAACACGAATCGCTCGTCGCCTCGAACTTTCATACGCACGTCGGCGATCATTTTTGTATGGAACTGTTCGTTCTCGAGGGCGAACTCGCCGACATTTCCACGTTCGTTGGGAAAATCAGAGCCACGCAGAACGTGTTATCCGTCGACTACTCGGTAAACCCAGTTGACGGATTCGATCCGCTGTCGAGTCAGCACTGAATGCGACGGTTACGTGAACGGTGACATCCTCGCCCGGCGTGAACGCCGGGGCTTCCCTCACAGAGGGAATACCCAGACTGACTGGGATTGAGGTTTCAAGACGTGTGCGCGTCACCGGTCTCCGGCTTCGCCCCCGCTTCCACCGATGGTGAGCTAGACGAAACCTTGTCATCGGAAGCCCGCCTCTCGGACGGGAGTCCCTCCCTCGGTGACGTGTCTTCGTGGGCCTGCCACTGGCCCCCACTCCGTAGCGAGTCATCGCCTGCCGATTTCCAAGGCAGACTCTCTCCCCACGGATTCAACCGATTGGCTATATTCGCTGCTGCGTTCAAATCCGCCTGATACTCCGACACCCAGCACTCCTCGTTCGTACACTTGAACGTGCCCTGATGCGGCCTGTACCCGATGTGTTGGCAAGCGTGACACGTCTTCGACGTGTGATGCGGATACACGTATTCCACAGAAATACCGCGTTCCGCTGCCTTCTCCTCGATACGTGACTGTAACCGAGAGAACAGCCATTTGCCGAGGCGCCGATTCCAGTACTTCCCGAGGTCCTCGTCCGTGATACCGTCGAGATATTCGAGGACGATAATCGGGTTCTCGAACTGGGAGGCGTATTCAACGGCTCGTGTGGAAGCTTTCTCGATTTCGTCTTCGATGGCGTCTTGCCACGTACCCCACACGAGGTCGTCCAAGAGGTTTGAGGCATACCGCTGTTTCAAGCGGTCTTCGGCAGAGGTTTGTTTTTGTCGGAGGTGTCGGACGCAACCTCCATCCACGAACAACGGGTCGACGGGCGTGTCGTCTCGGAGGGCACAGCCCACCAAGAGTTTCGACTCGCCCACGTCGAACCCGACGGGCGTTACGTCGTCACTTTCACACGAACACGAGTGATCTGCTTCGACTTCGTAGTTCGCGGTGACGTGCAACACCCAGCGAGTCCCGTCGCGTTGCAGGCGAATCTCGCCCGCCCACACGCTCTCATCATCGTCGTCGATGAGTGGATGCCACCAGTCTTCTTGCTCGGGGTTCAGTTGGAGTGGAATCCAAAAGTTCGTCCCGCGACCGGGAAGGGGAACCTCCCAGCAGATTTCGTGGTGGCGGTTTTCATCAACGTCGAAGACGGCTGCGGTGTTCGCGTAGCGAATTGGATGATCGTCTGCGAGTTGCGTCGCGCCATACGTGCCCGCATCGAGCAAGTTGGGAACGTATTGTTTGAGTGCATTTTTCGAGTGCCAGTTGAGGTCTTCACCGCTGACGACCTCGTTAACGGCACTCATCGTGTCGCATTCGTTGTTGAAACTGCGACGGAGCAATGATTCGTATCGGGCGTGTTCGTCGTGGAGCTTGCGCTGTTTGTGCTGAGTGGGTGGGGCAAGATACGCTTCGGGTGTCTTGCACTCTTCGCTCATTCTTCAGCAGCGTCAAGTCCTTGTTCGATGAGTTCGGCGTAGGCGAAGTCCATTCGCAGGCCGTTCTCACGAGAGTATTCTTTGACTCGTTCGTGAAGGTCGCTTCCACGTTCGATGGCGATGTCAACTCGCATCCGTTTCTTCGTACGATATTATGTACCTTATGTGTTCTGACTGCGTCGGGTATTCAGAGTGCTGTAGTTCGCAGTTGGCGTAGTGGAGTGACGCGATTCACGCCCGCCGTGAACGGCGGGATTCTCTCGCTGTCTAAAGATAGTGAGGGTGCGTTCCGAACGAGCAGTTCCATATCCGTTCGCTGGCGCGGCCTGTCCCTTCATATACTTTTTCGGAATCGCGGTATACCTTTACTATCCCCACGGCGTAATGTCCCCGTATGAGTTATCGCAAAGTCAACTACGAAGACGTCGAACAGGTCTCGAGTGCGATGCACTTTCTCAGTGACCCACTCGAGACCGAACAGGTCGGCGTGACGATTGCTCGCTGTGACCCCGGGTGGAATAGCCAGCCACACGACCACACGGATAACGATCACGAAGAAGTGTATGTGTTAATCGAAGGTGCGGCCACCGTCGTCGTCGACGATGAGCCAGTCGAGATGGAAGCCGGCGATGCTCTCTGGATTCCACCGACGTCTACCCGCCAGATTCGAAACGGTGAGACCGAAAGCGCGTTCGTCCTCGTGAGTGCTCCGGGACTCGATACTGACGATGGCGGTGACGGTGAGTGGCTTTTGAGTGGGTTTGCAGGCTGAGTACTCCGTCATGCGTCGACGGGTAACCCATCCTCGGCTCATACGCGCAGGCGTGACGAACATCACTGGACTGTGATAACGAAAACGTTCAATATTGTATCACAATGGCCGTATAAACCGTTCCGATGGCTACTATAGCCCTCGACGCCAGATATCCACGACCTGCCGTTCGGAAAAAAGTCGTAAAAGCAATCAACGGGTAGATCACTATGATAGCTAACGAGACGATAACAGAGTGAATAATGGACAGGATTGATCTAGTACTCCGTCACGCATCGACGTCCGGGCTGCACCCGACAACCACATCGGCTCATATGTGTCGGCGTGACGAACCACTCATAGTGTCGAGGAACTGGTGGCGATAATGGGGACAGACAGCAGTGACACGCCACGACCACGGGTGCTCTGTGTCAGCAGTGATCGCTCAACCCGGGCGGCGCTCACCCGCTCCTTTGGCGAGGTCGAAGTCAACGTTGCTATCGCCCAATCGTCTTCGAACGCCGTTGACCGCCTCGAGCACGAACCCATTGACGCCGTCCTTGTCGACGCCAACACCGTGGCAAACGTGCCAGGTTTGCTCGAAGCTGTAGAGAACCGCTGGCCTGGTACACCGGCGTTCGTTCACTGGGAAGACGACACCGAGGGGACGGTGAGCCTCCTCGCCGAAGTCGTCTCTCGAACGCGCCCGACTCGCCTCGATACCGTACTGGCAGACACAGTCGCCGAGCGGATTGAGTCGGAGTTTTCTTCGACGCTGGATCAACTCGTCGGCACGATCAAACGCCGACTCGTCGATGCACGGTCTGCCAGTGACATCGAACGGACGGTACGCGAGTCCTTTCTCGAGTACGAGGGATTCGTTTTCGCCTGGCTCGGAGAGTATGACCCTGGCGAACGGGAGATCGTTCCCTGGATTACGAATCCCGCGGCCGTCGACTGGCCGATGCAACGAACCTTCGGTATCGGTGATGGGGGCCAACCGCTGCTCAAACGGGTATTACACAGCGGTCAATCCCAGGTCGTTCGCCAGATCGAGGGTAACGAGTCGGTGGTTCCGCTCGGTGAAGAAGCCCGGTCCCGCGGGGTCCGTTCGGTTGCCGTCGAACCGCTCGCGGTCGAAGATGACCGGTACGGACTGTTGGTTGTTTACGCGGCCACCCCGCTTTCTGCCGTCGAACACCGGGCCCTCGATGAAATCGCTGAGAGCGTCTCTTACACCCTCGAGACAGTGGCGATTCGCGGGCAACTCGCCCAACAAGAGCGGATTCGTCGCCGCTACGAACGGTTGGTCGAGACCGCTGGTGACGGAATGTACATCGTCGACGAGGATGGACACCTCACGACGGTCAATGATGCTCTCGTCGAAATGACTGGGCATAGCCGAGAGGGGATCCTCGGCGAACCGCTATCGCTTTTGTTCGGCGAAGACGGTTACGAACGCGAGCGCGAAACGAGCGAACGACTACTCGAGAGCGAGTCGACCACGGCGACGTTCGAAACGGTGCTCGAAACGAAAGCCGGCGAGGAGATTCCCTGTGAAACACAGGTCGTGTTGGTCGAGGAACCAGCGGTGCACGGTTCCGTCGGCGTTGTCCGAGACATCACTGAACGGAAACGTCGAGAACGAAAGCTTCGCGAACAAAACGAACGCCTGGAGGCGTTTGCCCAGATAGTCAGCCACGATCTTCGTAATCCGCTCGGCGTGTCACAGGGGTATCTCGACCTCCTCGAGGAGACCGAATCCTACGAACACCTCGAGAACGTCCGGGAAGGGCTCGAACGAATGGAAGCTATTATCGGCGACGTCCTCACTGTCGCTCGTGAAGGCGAGTGGGCGAGTAACCTCGAGCAAGTTGCGCTTGCGGAGGTCGTCCGAGAGGCCTGGGACAACGTATCGACCGAAGCAGCGGACCTCGAAATCGATTCGACGCTAACGCTCACCGCCGACCGATCGCCACTGCTTCGATTACTCGAAAATCTGTTCCGGAATGCGATCGAGCATGGCCAGCTTGACCACAGGCCCGAGCACACATTGACGATCCGTGTGGGTGCTCTCGAGGACGGGCGTGAAGGGTTCTACGTGGCGGACGATGGCTGTGGAATCCCGACCGAATTACGACAGGACGTGTTTGATTCGTCCGTCTCGACCGGGTCGTCGGGAATCGGACTCGGTCTCTGGGTGGTCAGGGAGGTTGCAGAAGGACACGGATGGACCGTCTCGGTCGATGAGAGTTCCGCCGGCGGAGCCAGGTTTTCGTTCGTCATCGACGGATAGGATTGCCTGCAAAGAGAGGACGCGTTCGCTCACATCGGGAGTGCACAATGATCGGAGACTGTTGGTCTTCAGTTTTCACCTTGTAGGTCCTGGAACGCTCCGACGAAGTCATCGTGAGAAGACATTCCCGAGACCGTTTCGTCGACCTGGTCGCGGAGTTCATCGACGCGTGCGCAGAGTTGTTGATACTCGTCGTGGTCGGCGAGTTCGCGATCCGCTTTTTCCGACTCTAGCAGCGCTTTTTTGGAGACCAGCGCGTAGTACTCCTGAATATCGGTTTTGTAGTCGGACCGAGTCGATACGTTCTTTACCATTTCGAGGAGCTCGTCCTTCGAGACGGGTTTGACGAGATAATCGTCGAAGCCCATCTCGATGATGTCGAAGTCGGGATCGACTGCCGTAACCATCACAACGCGGCAGTCGTATCCTTCTTCTCGGATCGTCTGGAGGACCTCGTCACCGGAAAGACCCGGCATACGGCGGTCGAGAAGAACGACTTCGATAGTGTCGGTCATCATCTCGAGCGCCTGTTCACCGTTGTAGGCGGCCGCGACGGGGCGCTCTGTCCCCAACCAGGCCGCAAAGAGGTCTGCAAGACGAGCCTCGTCATCGACGACGAGCACTTCAGGCTCGTCAGTCACTGGGAAACCCCTCCGTTCTCGTCTTCGATTTCAGCCACGCGTCACAAATGGTGGCTCTGGTTGATAAATCTCGCGACCAACTCTCTATCATTTGATGTTTACTCTCCTCCGTGGGGAGTTTTTAGGGACAATCGCTTCGAAACTGGGGTATGGCCACCTCGTTTCACTCGACATCCGGACTTATCGAGACGCTCGAGTCGATGCGTTTCGACCGTCCTCCAGCACTCGTCTGTAACGCCCATATTACGGGGTGTAGTGTCGGTCGTGCGCTGGCTGCTCAGGACGTGCCCGTAATCGCTGTCGATCGAAACGGCGATGGCGTTGGGCCCTATTCGGAGGCCGTGGTTGCGGCCGGCGCGGTTACGTTCCCACTCGAGGACACAAACGGATTCGTTCACGATGTCGAACGTATCGCAGCCGTGCTCGAATACGACCCCGTTATTTTCCCCTGTATGGACGAGTGGGTGCACGCGCTGGTCGAGGGGGCACCTGCGGGCGTCCGATTGCCGTTTGCCGACCGCGAGGTGATCGAGGGGGTTCTCGACAAGGAATCCCTCTATTCTCTCGCGGATGCTCTCGAAATCCCGTATCCGGAAACCTACCGTCTGTCCGAGTACGATCCGGAGACGATCATGGACCGTCTCGAGTGCCCGTTCGTCGTCAAACCGGCTCGAAAGCGCGAGTTCGAGGAACTGATCGGGACCAATGTGATCGAGATCGAGGATACGGACTCGTTTTTCGATATCGTCGAACGTGCGCGCGCAGCCGACGTGCGGATCATGGCACAGGAGAAAGTACCAATCGCAACAGGGCACGATCGTTCGTTCGCATCCTACCGATCACCGGTTGGAGACGTGATTGGCCTCGTCGGCAACGCCCACGTCCGATATCCCCAGGCGTACGGCACGTCCTGTGTCGTCGATACCGTCGAAGATTCGAAACTCGAAGCTCGGGCGAAGTCGATCCTCGAGGCTGCCGAGTATTACGGGATCAGTGAATCCGAGTTCGTTTACGATAGCCAACGGGAGAAGTACGTTCTTCTCGACGTGAACACGCGACCATGGAAGTGGATTTCGCTGCCCGTTGAAGCTGGGATCAATCTTCCCTATGCGGCGTATGCCGATGCAGTCGGCGAGTCGTACGCCGTCGGCCCGATCTGTGACTCACGCTGGGTGTACCTTCCAGACTACATCCAAAAGCTCTCGAGTAGTCCCGGTGTGGACGATGTCCTCTCGAGTGCAGCGTGGCGGTCGTTCCTGTCCGGGGACTTCGAGCAACAGCGAGGGCTGACCACTGGTGTCTACCGGCCGTCCGATCCGGGACCAGCCCTGCAACTCCTCGAAACGCTGTTTGGGAGGTCTGAGTACTACTGCTCGTGCTGAAGGGGTGATACAATGTTCGAAACGTACCGAAGCAATTACAGAACATCGAGGAGAAAGCCCACGATTTCAGTCGTGCGGAGGATGTCAAGCGGTTCGTTTCGATCCAGAAACTCGGCTGGACTGGTGACGGTTCCAGCCGGATTGACACCTGCCGCCCACGTGATACGTATCAATCTCGCTCTTCGGGCACAACACTTTCCAGTGATTCGAGGGTATCGATCAGCGTCTCGAGCACGACTCGGTCGTGTGTCCAGAACCCATCGTACTCGGCTGGTGAACGCTCTCTCGCGACCAGCGCCCCTCGCTGCTCGCCACCGGGTCCGCCATCGAAAATGACGAACCAGTTCGTAGCGATTTCGTCCGCTACGACTGTATTCACCTCGAACGAGTCGTTCCCGTGCCAATCGTCTCGAATGTACAGGTTAACTGCTACCTCACGATCTTTTTCGAACCGTTCGTACAGTTCACGCTGGGCTTCGAGCGCACCGGATCGCTGGAACCCGACGTACAGGTTCCCTTCGTTCGTCCGCCAGGCTCGTTCCTCGAGTTCGCGGGTGATCGCGAGCAACTGGCGACGGCTGGACGAGCGAAACAGCGTGTTCTCTAAAAAATCGAAGACCGCCATCTCATCGCGCGTTACCGTCGGCGAAAACTGGAGGTGTGTCTCGGTGGGCGAAAGAATCGCCTCGAGCGTCTCACATCCGACTACTCCCTGCACCGATCCAGTCGAATCCCGAACGAGGACGAATTCGTCGTCGACCTGCGGTGGTGTCTCCCGCGCAGACACCGTCACGTTGTACGTTGCAAAGGTTGTCTCGAGGTCGGCAATGCGGGCCTCGTCACGGGTGTGTACCTCGAGGGTCCGTTCGGTCTGGCGAACCCACTCAAAAACACGCTGAAAGGACATTACTCTGGAGCGCTTTCGAAAAACGCGGTATCCGCGACTTGCAAGGCACGTGTGACCGAAGGTGGCCACCCAGTCGCGATAACCGTCTCCGTTTCGCCCTCGTATACGACGAAACCGAGAGACTCGAGTCGCGGGAGGACGTCGTGGTGGAGGCTCGTTCGGATGTGTTCCCAATCTGTCGACGTGTGCACCGATCGTGACTTCGACGCGCCGATCCCCGTCAAAAAGTCAGTCAGCGCATCGAGCGTGGTCGTGCCTTCTTCGTCCACATAGTAGAGCGTGTACCGAACGCGGACGTCGGCGAGTGCCATCGTTATTTCATCGAGGGAGACCTCACGCTCGAGTGTGGCCAGTCGCTGCTGTGAAATCGGCCGTGCCGATCCCTCGTCGGCGGCACCATTCTCCATTAATAATGATTTACTATCCCAATCGTCAAATAAGTTACCCTGTCGAACTCACTCCTGCGGGACGAGGCGAACGAGTGGTCCAGTTTCGTCGTCGACAGCCACGTACAGATACCCGGTTCCGGGCTCTACTTCGACGTCACGGACTCGCCAGCCCCGGCCTTCGAGCAGCGCTTCGACGCCTTCGACGACGGTTCCCTCGAGCGTGAACCGGCCCATGTACTGGCCGGCCAGATTACCAACGAACAGGTCCCCGTGCCAGTCCGGAAACGCCTCGCCATCGTAGATGGTCATACCGGCCGGGGGGAACCCACCGGTACCACACTCCCAGAAATAGACCGGGTCGACGACGTCGTCCAACTCTCTTGGATCCGCCCCGACCGGCTCATCAGTGTTGTATTCACAGCCGGTGTGTGCGATGGGCCATCCATAATTGCCACCCGCTTCGATAACGTTGATTTCATCACCGTCTTCTTCGCCGTGTTCGCTCTGCCAGATGTCGCCAGTCTCTGGGTGGACGACCATCCCCTGTGCGTTTCGATGACCGTAGCTGTAAATTGCGTCGAGGACGTCCTCGTCTTCGACGAACGGGTTGTCGTCCGGGACCGTGCCGTCCGGCTCGAGTCGAAGGGTCGTCCCGATGGCGTTCGTCGTCTCCTGTGAGACGTGGTCAGGGCCGAAGTCTTTGAACCCGCGATCACCACTCGTCAGATACACCATCCCATCGTCGCCGAAGACGACGCGCGAGCCGAAGTGGGCGGTGCTGTCGACGAACGGCTCGACGACGAAGAGCTGTTCGAACGACTCGAGAGCGGGGTCGGATTCCTCAAGGCGGCCACGGCCGAGATGTGTGGCTGACGCGCCGTCGTCATCGCTGGCGGCGTAGGTGAGATACACCCACGTTTCGTCGGGATACGCCGGGTGAAACGTGACATCGAGGAGTCCGCCCTGACCGCTTGCGTAGACGTCTGGCGTCCCGTCAACCGATCGGTGATCGCCGGTATCGCGGTCGACGAGGGAGAGTGTTCCTTCGCGTTCAGTGACCAGTATCGTCGAACCGTCGTCAGAAAAAGCAATTCCCCAGGGATACGCCAGATCGTCGGCGACTATCTCGACATCGAAATCGACTTGCTCACTCGTTTCGGGAGCCGTCTCCTCGACTTCGGCACCGTTCTCCAGCAGCCCGAGACAGCCAGCGAGTGCGAGGAATCCTCCGGTGGCGGTACTCGAGAGAACGGTACGACGATCCGGGAACCGACTCGTGGAGTTGCGTTCAGCTGATGTGCGGGGTGGCATCGGTGTGTCGTACGTGGCCCTTTTACAAATTCCCCCAGTATAAGATACTGTGAGCGATTCAACCCAACGCAACCGACTGGACGAGGAGGCAAGTCCCTACCTGCGCCAGCACGCTGATAATCCCGTCAACTGGCAACCTTGGGACGACAGTGCGCTCGAGGAAGCCCGGGAGCGGGACGTGCCGATCTTTCTGTCGATCGGCTACTCGGCGTGTCACTGGTGTCACGTCATGGAAGACGAGAGTTTCGCCGACGAAGCGGTTGCCGAACGACTCAACGAGGACTTCGTCCCGATAAAAGTCGACCGCGAGGAACGTCCGGACGTCGATAGCATCTATATGACCGTCTGTCAGCTAGTGACAGGTCGGGGCGGCTGGCCGCTCTCAGCCTGGCTCACGCCAGATGGGCGGCCATTCTACGTCGGGACCTACTTTCCGAAGGAACCGAAGCGTGGAATGCCCGGATTTCTCGAGTTACTCGACAACATTGCTAACTCCTGGGAAGAGGACCGCCAGGAGATGGAAAACCGGGCAGATCAGTGGACTGCGGCGGCAAAAGATCAACTCGAAAATACGCCGGACGCCCCGCAGTCCCTCGAGAGCGGCCTGCTCGAGTCGGCGGCCAAAACTGCGCTCCGAGGCGTCGATGATCAACACGGCGGCTGGGGATCGGACGGACCGAAGTTCCCACAGCCAGCCCGGATTCACCTGTTGTTACGGGCTGCAGATCGCACTGGACGCCAGGCGACCCTCGAGGCGGCGACGAAGACGCTCGATGCGATGGCTACCGGTGGACTCTACGACCACGTCGGCGACGGCTTCCATCGTTACTGCGTCGACCGCGACTGGACGGTCCCACACTTCGAGAAGATGCTGTACGACAACGCGGAATTGACTCGCGCGTATCTGGCCGGGTACCAACTCACCGGAGACGCCACGTACGCCGACGTCGCCCGCCGAACGCTCGAGTTCGTCGAACGCGAACTCACCCACGATGCCGGCGGCTTTTTCAGTACGCTCGATGCCCAGAGCGAGACGCCGGATGGCGACCACGAAGAGGGAGCGTTCTACGTCTGGACGCCCGACCAGATCGAGGCAGCCCTCGAGGACGTGGAACTCGAGGAAGCGGACAACGACGCGCCATCGAGCGAGTTCGACACCGAGACGCTCGCGTCGCTCGTTTGTGACCGCTACGGCATCACGTCGAGCGGTAATTTCGAGGGGAAGACTGTCTTGAACGTCACGCAGCCGGTCGACGACCTTGCCGACGCTTACGACTGTTCGAGCGAGGCCGTAGAAAGAGCCCTCGAGGTTGCCCGAACCCGGCTCCGAGCGGTTCGAGAGGAGCGCCCACGTCCACGTCGCGACGAGAAGGTCCTCGCGGGCTGGAACGGGCTGATGATCAGCGCGTTTGCGGAGGGTGCAATTGTCCTGGAGGAAGACCACTATGCCGAAATGGCTGTGGACGCCCTCGAGTTCGTCCGTACCCGTCTGTGGGATGAATCGAACGGATGCTTACGGCGTCGCTACAAAGACGATAGTACCGATGCCATCGGTGGTGCGGAAATCGACGGCTACCTCGAAGATTACGCCTTCCTCGCCCGTGGAGCGCTCAACTGCTACGAAGCCACCGGCGACGTGGAGCACCTGGCGTTCGCCCTCGATCTTGCCCGCGAGATCGAGGACGAATTCTGGGACGACGCCGAGGAGACGCTGTATTTCACCCCCGAGAGCGGCGAATCCCTGGTCACGCGTCCCCAGGAGTTCAGCGATTCGTCCACGCCTTCCTCTATGGGGGTAGCCACAGACGTCTTGCTCGCGCTCGATCATGTCGCGACGGAACCTTTCGGCGACATCGCCGAGGCCGTCATCGAAACCCACGGTGGCCGGCTCAGAGCGAGTCCCGTCGAATACACGAGCCTCTGTCTCGCCGCGGACAGACTCGAGACTGGCTCACTCGAGCTAACGGTCGCAGCCGACTCCGTACCCTCGGCGTGGCGGGCAACGATCGGGGAAACGTATCTTCCAGATCGTTTGTTGAGCCGCCGACCAGCGACCGACGACGGCCTCGATTCCTGGCTCGAGACACTGAACCTCGAGTCCGCTCCACCGCTGTGGGCCGGTCGTGAAGCCCGAGATGGGGAGCCGACCGTCTACGCGTGTCGAAATCGGGCCTGCTCACCGCCGACCCACGACGTCGACGAGGCGCTCGAGTGGTTCGTCGGGAATGCATAGGAATCGGTAGCCGTCGAGACACTCAGTGGGTCTCGAAGTAATCTGTGCCTCTCGGGACGTTCAGTGCGTCTCGAAGGCCTGTTGGACCGCTTCCCCAAGATAGACCGCAGGCGGGAGCTGTTCACTTTCGACGAAGCGAGCGACTTCCTCGCCGTCATCGTTCTCGACGATGATCGTCGGAATGTATTCGATGTCGTACGCATCGACTTTTGGGCCCTGTTTATCGGTATCCACGGCAATCTCTTCGATTCGCTCGTTCGGAACCTCGGCGGCCTCGAGTGCAGCGCCGAAATCCGGCAGCAGCGCTCGGCAGTCCTTACACCAGTCACCACCCCAGACGAGATAGGTTAGCTCGTCGCGATGGGCCGCGAGTACGTCGACGGTATCTTGGTAGGAGGCACTATCCCAGGTCGGGTTGGGTCGCATCGTCTCGAGTGTCATACGTGGTGTTCACGTGGCCAGTCGCTTAACCGGTGCGTTCGTGACAACCGTCTCGAGGGAGTTCGAATCTGCCACCTGCCCGCCGATTGAGGACACCCGCACATTCTGCCGAGAGCAGACGCCGGCACATCCTGCCGTTGCCCGCTATGACTTTCCGTCTCGAGTCCATACCTGTGTCCAATGAAAGCGAGCATTCTGGACACTATCGGCTCGCCACTGGTCCGGATGGAATCGCCCGAAGGGGCGACTGTCGCGGCCAAGATCGAGTCGTTCAACCCCGGCGGCTCCGCGAAGGATCGCCCGGCGCTGGCGATGGTCCGGGAGGCCGAACGCGACGGCCGCCTCGAGCCGGGCCAGCGGATCGTCGAACCGACGAGCGGAAATACGGGCATCGGACTGGCGCTCGTTGCCGCGGCGCGTGGCTACGACCTGACGATCGTGATGCCGGCGTCGAAGTCGAAAGAGCGACGCCAGATCATGGCCGCTTACGGAGCCGACCTCGAACTCGTCGACGGGAATATGGAAACCGCACGTGAACGGGCTGACGAACTCGAGGCCGAGGGAGCCGTCCAGCTCGGACAGTTCGACAATCCGGCGAATCCGGAGGCCCATTATCGAACTACGGGCGAGGAAATCGTCGAACAGGTCGGCGACCGCTCGATCGACACGTTTGTCGCAGGCGTCGGAACCGGTGGAACCCTTTCGGGAATCGGTCGACGACTGCGCGAGGAGTTTCCGGACATCGACATCGTGGCCGTCGAGCCGGAACGGAATCCGGTCCTCTCGACGGGCGAATCCGGAGCCGACGAGTTCCAGGGGATGGGTCCTGGCTTCGTTAGTGATAACCTCGACGTCGAGTTGATCGACCGCGTCGAAACAGTCGCGCTCGAGGACGCCGAAACGGAGTGTCGTCGATTGGCACGGGGGGAAGGGGTGTTAGTCGGCCAGTCGAGCGGGGCCACGAGCCTGGTCGCCCAGGCGGAAGCCACCCGCATCGCCGACCCGGGACAGCCCTGTCCGGAAATCCCGGGCGTGTTCGACGGCGAGGACTCGGCGGTGACGAGCACCGATGGGGGCAACACTGAGGAAGATTGTCCGCTGGTCGTCACCGTCTTCTGGGACAGCGGCGAACGATACCTCTCGACGGGGCTGTTTGACGAACCCTGAAGCGGAGTCATCACTGTCTGGCCAAGTGAACGCAGGTGAACGGTATCGGGCTCGGCGAATCAGTAGCTTTTTGACTCGAATCAACAGCCAGACTCGAGGAACGAACAAAAGCGGAATCAACAGCCAGACTCGAGGAACGAACAAAAGCGGAATCAACAGCCAGACTCGAGGAACGAACAAAAGCGGAATCAACAGCCAGACTCGAGGAACGAACAAAAGCGGAATCAACAGCCAGACTCGAGGAACGAACAAAAGCGGAATCAACAGCCAGACTCGAGGAACGTACCGAGGCGGTCGTTGAACTGCACGGGCTCTTCTATTGGAACCCAGTGGCCACAGTTGTCGAATACGGCGAGCTCTGCCTCTGGTATCGTGCTGGCTGCTCGCCTGGACCACGCGACCGGAAATAGTGGGTCTTCCTCGCCGTGAACGAGAAGTGTTGGGGCCTCGAGCGTCGACAGCTCACCTGTGAAATCGGTTCTGGCCGTTCCCCTGATGCTGATTTCGTTGCGCTGAAACGCTTCGAATGCCTGCCCCGATCCCGCACGTTTTGCACGGGTACGAAAGTCCTCGAGGAACTCGTCCGAAAGGCTCGATGGGGTCGCAACCACCGAACTGAGCCCTAGTAACGCGCTCTCTCGCGTACTGCCGAGTGCGGCCCAGCCAAGGTCGTTCATGCCGGGAATCATCGCGAGTGTCTTCCAGACGGAGCCGACCGGCACTCTCGGTCCAAGTCCGTAACTCCCGACGAGCGCCAGTTTGGCAACCCGATCGGGTTGCTCGAGCGCATATCCCAACGCGGTAGCACCTCCCATCGAGAGACCGACCAGTGTCGCTTCCTCGAGATCGAGCGCGTCGAAAACGGACTCGAGGAGGTCGACGTACGCCGGGATGGTGTGGTCGATGTGACCACGGCTGTCGCCATATCCGGGCCAGTCAATGGCATAGACCTGGTGGGTTCTGGCGAGACGGGGGATCGTTTCGTGCCAGGAGAGCTGTGAATCGTCGATGCCACCACCGTGAAGTAACACGATAGGCGAGCCGTCAGTTCCGGCGCGGCGATACGCGAGCCGGCAGTCATCGACGGTAACCCGGCCGGTGCCACCGACGCGAGACCTCATGGTGAAAACTCGTCCTCGGTGAGACGGACGACCAGCGTCTCGTCGACTGGCCTGAGGTCGTATTCCGGGACGTCGCCGTCGACCCGTTTGACGTACAGCGGTTCGACCAGTCGGGGTGCTGTCTGTGAATCGGTTGCCGTCTCCGTCGATTCAGCTTGCTGTGATTCTTGTTGTACCGTCTGCGCCTGTCTTCCCCCGCCCGATTTATTGGCGGTGGGTGTATCGGTGTCGTCCGTCGGTTGGTCGTCACTCGAGGCGTCTGCTGTGTCAGCACCTGTGGCGTCTACTTTGTCGGAGGTCGGATCAGGACGCTCGAGACCGTATACCTGGAGATACGTGCCGGTGTCGGCTGGCTCGAGGTGACCGTCACGGAGCGCTCTGGCGAGCGAGCGAGACAACCACTCGTCGTCGCTCACGCTTGGCTCCTGGATCAGAACGGTGTCGACGAACCGAACGAGATACCACTGCAGATCGTTACACAGCGAAATCGCCGCACCGAGGCTGATAGTCCGCACCTCGAGGCTGTTCTCGAACGGCCGGCGAAGGTCGTACGTGGCAAGCGCCTCTCGAGACGTTTCTCGGGAGAGCAGTTCGTACTGGAGGTTGACGTCGGGCGAGCCAACGAAGCAGACGCGCGTCACGACTGTTTCTGGGAGCGTCCGGCTAAAGTGGGTTTCGGGTTGGTATTCACCGCAATAGCCTGCGGTTATGGGATGAACAGGCGGAAAACCTCGCGAATTAGCGCGGGAAGAGGTCAATGGCAACACCCGTTTCTCCGGTTGCGCACCCAAAATGTTATATTGCTACTAATTAACTTGCACAAATAACGAGCGCTATGAATAAAAAACAGTCTCGTGGAATGACGCGGCGTGCAGTTCTCGGTGGGATGGGCACGGTAGGTGTCAGTGGATTTGTCGGCGGGGCAACCGCGAACCCGGGGAACGGCTACGGATTTCCACCGCGGGGGCGGACCGATTACAGTGACCCGGAGCAGCTCGGCGACGGCGAAGTGAAAGCCTTCTTGGCTGACCATCCACAGGACAAATGGACGTACCTTGGGGTGGAAATGACCGCCGAGGCAGCCACGATAGACGAGACGGAATATCCCGACCGGGATCTCGTTTCGATCGAATTTCCCGGCGACACCCAATTCGAGTGGCTCGGTCTAAACTGGGAACCGGCGGGACACGGCCCGCCAGACGTATACGGCGTCCCACACTTCGATATCCACTTTTATCTCGAGCCGGAGGATGTCATCAACCAGATCGAACCGGTCAACTACCCGCCCGGGACTGGTGACCCATACGCGGTCGAACTGGCCGACGATCAGTTCCCAACGGGGTACTTCAGAACCAGGGCTGTCGTAGCCAATATGGGTGAACACCTCTTCGATGCGACGTCCCACGAGTGGGAGGCACCCGGCGTGCCAAGCGGAGAGCAGTTCACTGAAACGTTCGTCTGGGGTCACTACGACGGGGATGTTAACTTCTTCGAACCGATGATTACCACCGAGTTCTTCGCGGGCCTCGAGGGCACGGTGACGGAGCCGATCAGTATGCCCGAGCGGATGCCCGAAGCCGGCGAGTATCCGACAGAATATCGGATCGCCTATCACAAAAACCGGGACGCGTACACGGTGACGTTGGCAGCGTTTGAGTCGTTCGAAGAATCTGAGGGGTAGGGACGACTTTTCCCACGTCGAGCCAAACCTCGTCTTTTCTCGCACCCTGTCTGTGTTGTGGCGATGAAACCTCGCATCGTCAGTGGTGTTTAACGGGGCCGTTATTTGCGGATGGGGAGCCAAGTAGACAGGTATGGACGTCAGCGACTCGTCGAAAGGAGGCGCTCGCTACAAACTCCGGGTCCGGTTCCGCATTGAACCCGCACAGCCGGAGGTGTCGGTTGCCCCAGACGAATTCGAGACAACGCTGTATCGGGCGGCTGACCCACCGGGAGCGGACGGTTGGCTCTTTTTCCGCGATCATCTCTGGCGCGGAAACCTCGGTGACGAGACGTACTTTCGAGAGGTTGCAGCGGACGCACTTGGGGTGCCAGTGGTCTCGATATCGTTCAGTGAACTCGAGACGAACCAGGCATATCTAGACGCGTTGCGAGATGCGATTGGGGACCAACTCGGAACGTTCAAAGCGGATACGGTCGATGAGGCGCTAAAAAAGTACTTCGGGAGCTCTATCCACGTCGTTGATTTTGACGACCGTGGTGGGCGGTAGCGGGTGGACGGTACCTGGCCGTTTCACTCTATAGTAGCCAGTGAAAGTCATTGCACACCCTCTCGAAAGCGGGTGTCGCGGTAGGTGTATAAATCGTTTCACTGGTTACTATAGCCAGTGTTCTTCACTACACAAGGTATCGAACAGCCCCATTGCGATATCTGCTCGAGAATATAACAACACCCATATCGTTAGGTAGTCAGTTTAAATATGCTGCTCTCGAGACAACTACTACTATGAGACTCGAGGCACGGGTCAAGAACGGTCGACGCGTGGTGAACCGTTGGAACACTGTTTTCGAAGCTATCACCGCAGAGCCACGCCGACAGCTGGTCGTCTCGCTACTCGACGCCCCCGCTGACCAGGCTGTCCCCCTTCCGGAAAGCGCAGTCAATCCAGACGTTCCTGTCGATTTTGAACGGCTTCGGCAGGAACTGCTCCACGTACACCTTCCCAAACTCGAGGACCAGGGATTCATCCACTGGGACCGGGACCCGTTAACTGCATCCCGTGGGCCCAGATTTGAGGAAGTGGCGGTCGTCTTTTCCGCGCTTCACGCGAACGCGGTCGACATCCCTGATTCGATGGTAATCGGGTGTCACCGCCTCGAGGCAGAGCGACAGGAACGTGCCGAGAGCTGACCGCAGAGCAATCTGACACCATCGATCCACATCTGTTGGTTTCTCCAGCCAGCTATCGTCAACGCCTGGCCTACACTTCGATAATCGTCGCTTCTGCAGCCGCCGTTTTCGCCCGTTCGAACAGGTCGTCGGGTTCGAACTCGAGCAGTCGCTCGAGGTTCGCGTTGGTCTCCGCTCGTTCCGGTGCGATGCGGTTACAGCCCGCGTTAATCGTCGAGTCGTCGAACGTGCCAATAGCTCGAGCCTGGGAGACGATGTCCTGTTTGTCTCGCGTTAGCAGCGGCCGATGAATCGGTAGACGGGTTGCCCGACTCGTAACGCCGATGTTCTGGGCGGTCTGACTCGATTTCTGACCGATGGCCTCGCCGGTGACGATGCCGTGTGCACCGACGGTGCCGGCGATGTGCTCGGCGACGCGATATAGGAACCGACGCATCGACAGCATACGGCCTTCTTCCATCGCTTCGGCGAGTAGCCGCATCGTCTCGCCTCCCGGGACGCGGTACACGCTCATATCCGTGTTTGGAGCATAGGTTGCGAGCGTTCGTACTGTCTCGAGAGCCCGTGCCTCGTGGTCCGGGCCGCCGTAGTCGCCGAGGCCGACGTAGACTGGTATCACGGGCGATCCTCGACGCATGAGTTCGTAGGCCGCGACGGGCGAGTCGATACCGCCGCTGATCAACGCGACCATCGGTGCTTGCGATCGAAGGGGGAGTCCCCCGGGGCCCTGGATACTGTCGGTGTAGATGTAGGCAGCTTCTTCGCGAATCTCGACGCTGAACGTGTAATCCGGCTCCTCGAGGTCGACGCTCGGTTCGAACTCGCCTTCGACGGCCTCCCAGATTGCGGTCCCACCAGCTCTCGCCACGTCCTCGCTCGTGTAGGGGTGTCGTTTGTCCGCCCGACGCGCATCGACGGCGAACGTCCCTTCGGTGTACGTTTCCAGGGCAGTCGTTGCGAGAGCGTCACAGATCGTGTCGAGGTCGGTTTCGACGGTCAGCGCAGGACTGGTCGAGACGATGCCAAAGACGTCTGCGGCGGTTTGGGCCACCTCGAGGACGTCCGCTTCGGACGTGTGAATCAACGGCCGGTTCCAGGCCGACTCGACCGTTCCCGGTACGGACCGGTCTTCGAGAACTGCTTCGAGGTTCTCGACCAGGAGGTCCACCATCTGGCGCTTGACGACGTTGCTCTTGGTGTTGAGGTCCCCGTGGCGAACGAGGACGGTCTGCGCGCCGGGTGGGTGCATGGACATGGATAGATGGTCGGAGCTATAAGGGGGTTACGAGAGTGTTTTCGGAGTTCAGCAACCGTTCACACACCTGCGCCTGCCAGGGGGACGACGGTAAACTGATCGTCGCCGCGAGAAATTTCTTCTTCACAATAGACCGGCACGATCTGCGATCAGTCCGTCGATCCCAACGGCATCGAGTTTATTGGCTGTGTCTCGCTCGGCGATCGTCCAGGCGTTCACCCGGATGTCTGCCTCTCGAGCGCTCTCGAGGAGAGACGTCCGGAGGCATAGTTCGTATCGGGGCAGAATGGCCGTACATCCCAGTTGCTTCGCGTTTGCCACCATCGAATCGACGTCTTCCGGGCCGTACAGCCACGGCAGTGCGCCCGGAATCCACGATCGGAGTCGCCGGTTCACCCACCGCGACTCCCGAACAATGAGACCGGTGGAGACCGCCGTCGGAAGATCGTTTACCGCCTCGATGATAGCTGGATCGAACGCGGTCACGAGCAGTTTGTGATCGAAGGACGTCCCGATCGAAACGGCATCAGACGCGATACCGCGTTCCTTGAGATCGAGCACGATCCCGACCGACTCCGGAGCAGTTTCGAACACCTCTTTGAGGAGCGGGATGCGTTGATCGGTACCCAGCACAGAGAGTTCCGCTAACTGATCGTAGGTTAAGTTTCGAACCTCGCCGTTCCCATCAGTCACGCGGTCAACGGTCGAGTCGTGGATGACAACGAGTTCGCCACTCCCACACCGACGGACGTCGACTTCAACGGCATCGGCAGTGGTGGCAGCAGTGCTAACAGCACGCAACGTGTTTTCGGGAGACTCCAGAGCGTACCCTCGATGACCAATTATACCTGGGGGATCGTTGTTGTATTCAGCTGGTCGACGATCTGCCAGGCGAAATCCGCTATTGATTCCGATCGCCATGCCACCGAAAGCGCCGAATCGGACGGTCTGGCGAAGCACAGATCGCCTGGTTTGGATGGACTCGTCCGCCGATTGGCCGGACTGCTTGTTGTCCATACGCTGTTCGACCGTTCGTTGTCTATTCACTAATCGATTACTGTCAGAACAGTAACTACTGTCAGAAGGCGGCCGTCGGGGGCACCAGTACGAGTGCAGAGGAGGGTTAAAGCAGACTGTTCGCGGATTGTGGGTGTGCAGTACTCCTGCTCGAATAGATTATTAGCATATACTTACTCGAAAAGCGACTGCAGTAGCAACCCGCGACGACTCGAGACGTGACTCCGAGCAATGTTCTCGAACGTTCAGTTCTCTTCTGGCCCGGTCGCTATGGAGGCGTCGGTGGTCTCTTCTGCGTGGTAGAACGCCTCTCCCGTCTCCAGGTCGAACAGGTGGAGCCGTTTCGGGTCGTAGGTCAACTCCACCACGTCGTCCGGACGGATCGAACTGCGTGGTTCGGCCTGCACCTTGAATTCGTTGTCGCCGATGAGACAGTACAGAAGGAGACTGTCACCGAGTGGTTCGGTGACGGTCACCGTCGCGTTAAACGTCGTTTCTCCGAGGGTTGGATTTTCGGTGGCCAAATAAAAGTCCTCAGGACGGACGCCGAGGGTGGCCGTTCGGTCGTTGAGTTCGGCACCACCCGGTAACGGAATAGTGAAATCTTGATGAACCGCCGCGCCGTTCTCGACGGCAACGTCGATCATATTCATCGCCGGGTCACCGATGAACTCCGCGACGAATCGGTTCTTCGGAAAGTCGTACAGATGCTGTGGCGCGTCGACCTGCTGGATCTCCCCCTTATCGATCACGGCGACGCGATCACCGAGCGTCATTGCTTCCGTCTGGTCGTGGGTAACGTAGATCGTCGTGGTCTGCAGTTCGTCGTGGAGCTTCGACAGTTCAGCGCGCATCTGGACGCGAAGTTTCGCGTCGAGATTGCTCAGTGGCTCGTCCATCAGGAACACTTCCGGATCACGACAGATGGCTCGTCCAAGGGCAACCCGCTGACGTTCCCCGCCAGAGAGTGCGGCGGGTTTTCGATCGAGGAGGTCGGTGATGTCGAGCGTTTCGGCGGCCGCCGTAACTCGCTCTTCGATCTCCTCGTCGGTGAAGGATCCCGCCGATTTCATCCCGAACGTCATGTTCCGTTTGGCGGTCATATGCGGGTATAGCGCGTAATTCTGGAAAACCATCGAGATGTTCCGTTCGTTGGGTTCGAGTCCGGTAACATCGCTATCACCGATTTTGATCACCCCGCCACTAACGCGTTCCAGTCCGGATATGAGACGGAGTGTGGTACTTTTTCCACAGCCAGATGGGCCGACGATAACGAGGAATTCCCCGTCGCGTACCATCAGATCGATTCCGTTTACTGCGACGACATCGTCGAAGCGTTTCTCCACGTTACTGAGTTGTATTGTTGCCATATGTCTACTTTTGCTGGAGTCCGAACGTTTCGAGGAGCGGTTTGTGCAAGACGATCAGCACGACGAGCGGTGGAATGAGTGCGATCATCGCACCGGCCATGATGAGTCCCCACTCGATCTGTCCAGCGGCCGCCGTTCCCTCGAGACTCTTCAGTCCAACCTGAACGACCTGCTGATCCTGACTGCTGATGATTGCGAGCGGCCACAGGTACTGGTTCCATGCGTAGATGTACGTAATCACGGAGATACCCGCAATCATCCCTTTCGACATCGGTATTAGCACGAATATCAGGAACTTTAGTCCGCCTACGTCGTCGAGTTTCGCCGCCTCGACGATCGACGCGGGGATCGACATGAAGTGCTGACGGAACAGGAAGACGGCGGTCGCACTTGCCAGATACGGCATGGTGATCGCGAGCATGCTGTTCGTCCAGTCCAGCGTCACCATCAACTCGAACAGCGGGACGATCCGAACCGGAACGGGAAGCATCAACGTAAAGAGAACGAACATGAACATCGCGTTCTTGTACGGGAAGTCGTAGTAAACCAGCGCCAGAGCGGCGAGCAGGGAGAGAACGACCTTCCCGACGACGATCGCGATGGACATGATGAACGAGTTGATCATGAACGTCCACATGTTGTAATCGGTCATGACCCGGTAGTAGTTCTCGTAGGCGTTGCTTCCCGGCGAGAGATCGGTCACGTCGTAAATCTGGGCAACCGACTGGGTACTCATAATCGCGGCGAGAACCAGTGGTAGGGCCATCAGCGAGATGGATACGATGAGGCCGATGTGCATCAGCCACTCGTCGGGGAGGTATTCCTCCAGTGATCGCCGTTTCTCGTGCTCTACGTTCGCCTCGGTGATAGTCGATTCTGCCATGAGTTATCCTCCGTAGTGGGCGTATCTGTCTGAGACTCGTAACTGGACGTACATGAGCACTCCAACGAGAAGGAACAACACGAGCGACTGCGCGGAGGCGTAGCCGAGGTTGAAGTTCTCGAACGCGTCGATATACAGGTTGAAGATCAGGATGTTGGTCGCCCCGCCGGGCCCGCCTTGCGTCATCAGGTCGATCAACGGGAACGTTGCGAAGAACGCGTAGATCGTGTTGATGACGATCAGGAACACCAGCGTCGGCGACATGAGCGGGACGTAGATGCGGAACAGTCGATTGAGCCGACTTACCCCGTCGAGTTCCGCGGCTTCGTGGATCGTTTTTGGGATGTTGTTCAGTGCGGCGATCATGAAGATGATGTTGTAGCCGAGCTGTTTCCAGATCGCAGCGACAGAGACCACGGCGAACGCGAGTGGTCCGTTTCGACGCCAGTTGAACTGGATATCGTAGCCAAATACCGATCCGATCGCCCTAATGTAGTAGGTGAAGATGCCCAGATCCGGCTGCAACAAGAACAGCAAGACCAGCCCTGCAACCGCTGGCGGGAGCGCGTACGGCCAGATCGCGGTGATGAGATACACCGACGTCCCCGTGTTCACCTCGTACATCATGAAGGCGATGATGAGTGAGATGAGCATCGTCCCAAACACGACGACGCCCGCGAATCCGAACGTGACGAAGAGGCTATTACGATAGCTCTCCGACGCGAAGAGTCGCGTATAATTGTACAGACCGGCAAACGATTCGTCGACGAGCGTTGTCTGGTACAGGCTCAAACGGAACGTATCGATGGCTGGATAGTACAGGAACAGTATGCAGACAGCCACCGTCGGCAACAGGAGGAACGCTGCCTCCTTGTTGTTTTTGAAGACGGCTCTCGCTGACGATTCAGACATCGGTTCGGTTTACCCCCAGAAGTATAGTAGGTTTCATGTAAAACTGGTTTGTGTGCCTCTCAATAGCTCGACCGGAACCGGGATGGTGCCGGTCGAACTCCGCACTCAGTTCTGGCGTTCGATATAGTCCTCGAGTGACTCTTCGATGTCATCGGCCGCACCCTGGAGCACTTCTTCTACCGGTTGCCCGTCGAGTACCGAGACGGCCGACTCCGCAACTGTCGTTCGAGCGTCGAGGAACGGCCCCATCAGGGCCCCTCTCGTTGCTGGCGTGTCCTGCCCTTCCTGAAGCTGATCGAGGGCCACTCGGAAGTCGGGATTCTCGTCGTAGAACCCCTCACTCTCGAGGTTTTCGATCGATTCCTCACGAACCGGGAAGTACCCCGTTCCGCGGTGCCAGCGTTCCTGCTGTTCCGGTTCGGTAAGCCAGACCAGGAACTCCGCGGCGGCTTCCTGTTCTGCCTGTTCCTGTCCGTCGGGAATCCAGACCGAACCGCCACCAATGGTGACGCCCGCGCGGTCGCCTCCGGGCGAGGGAATCCGAGCGGCGGCCGCCTCGAAGTCGTTGTCTTCGGCACCCTGTAGCATCGGGTTGATGCTCGAGGTCGAGTAGAGCACCATCGGGGCTTCCTGGGTGAAGAACCCTTGCTGAGCCTCGCCCCACGCCTCGATACCCGTCGACAGATACGCGCCCATCTCGTCGAGTTCTTGCCACCACTCGAAGACGGTCATCCCAGCGTCGCTGTCGATGTACGTCTCAGTCGGGTTGCCATTTCGGCCGTTGCTCTCGTTGACGAATTCTTGATCTTGCAGCGCGAACCACTGCTCAACGAACCACGAGTGGTTCGGCCACGTGATCCCGTAATTATACCCGGCATCCATCAGTTCCTCGGAGTAGTCGATGACGTCCTGGAACGTTTCCGGTGGAGACTCCGGATCGAGACCGGCCTCCTCGAAGGCGGTCTTGTTGTACATCATCAGCGCGTTCGAGGAGTTAAACGGCATCGAGTTCAGCGTTCCGTCGACACGGTAGTAGTCGAGGACAGGATCAACGAAATTATCGAAGTCGATTTGATCTTCAGGAATGATGTCTTCGACCGGAACGAACGCGTCACTGTCGAGCGCCTGTTTGGTTCCAACTTCGAAAATCTGCGAGAGTCCGGGTGGGTTTCCGGCCCGAACTGCGTTGATCGTCTGATTCATCGTCTCCCGGTACGTCCCCTGCTCAATCGCATCGACAGTGATGACGTCTGACTGGTCGCTAAAGTCCTCAGCCAGGTCGGAAACCATCTGTCCGAGGTCGCCTCCCAGACCGTGCCAGAACTCGATTTCGACGCTGTCGACGTCATCGAGCCCTTCGCCATCGTCGTCGCCCAGGCACCCGGCAACTGATGTGAGGCCTGCGACTGACGTAACAACACCAGTCTGTTTAAGCACCCGCCGTCGTGATACCGGCAACCTGTCGGTTACACGGCCACTGTCATTCGACATAGTCAATCAGCCCTTCTTGACTATCATTAATAAATGTACTGAACGACTGGAACAAGAAATGTCTCAAGAGATGAGTGTTGTAACAAGATTAACCCAAACCAGTGACTGTTATCAGTAAAATCACTGTTCGAATTGTTTCGGGCAGACGATGGTGACAGGCGCTGCTTTTAGTATTCGATTGCAACCGTTATCCTCCATAGTTGCAGTGCCAACCGGTGATTGTAACTGATATCGCTGCTTCAGCGTCCAGCGATGTCACGTCTTCCAGTGGTACTGGGGATGAAATGGGAATGTTGATCTATTGGAATGGCACAGTCTCCGACAAGCGAGTGCCTTATCGGATCGTCGTCCGTAACCATGGCTGATGACCGACGGGGACGTCGCCGCGTTTACCCACCTCGGCTCGAGCGTCCGCTCGGCGCTCTCAGAACGCGGGTTTTCGACGCCGACAGCCCCACAGCGACTGGCGATTCCCCCGCTGGCTGCCGGCGAGCACACGCTGGTAATCGCACCCACAGGTAGCGGGAAAACCGAGACGGCGATGTTGCCCGTCTTCGACGGACTGGTGGAAGATCGACCGGACGGATTTGGTGCGTTATATATCACGCCCCTTCGCGCCCTCAACCGCGATATGCGCGACCGCCTCGAGTGGTGGGGCGAGACGCTCGACCTCGAGGTCGACGTCCGCCACGGCGATACGACCCAGTATCGGCGGAGCCAGCAATCCAAAAACCCGCCGGACGTGCTCGTCACCACCCCCGAGACGCTCCAAGCGATGCTCACGGGCGAGCGATTGCGTGAGGGGCTCGAGGACGTGCGCCACGTCGTGGTCGACGAAGTCCACGAACTGGCAGCCTCGAAACGAGGGGCCCAGTTAGCGGTGGGCCTCGAGCGACTACAGGAACTGTCTGGCCCGTTCCAGCGAATCGGCCTCTCGGCAACGGTTGGGGAACCCGAAGCTGTCGGGCAGTTCCTCACCGGTGGCCGGCCATGTACGGTTCGAGAGATCGACGTTGGCAGTCGAATCGACGTCGAAGTGTGTCGGCCGACGATCACCGACGAAGACGAACGCCTCGCCGGGGCTCTCGCAACGGATGCGACCACGGCCAGCCACGTCCGGTGCATTCGCGATATCGTCGACGCCCACGAGTCGACACTGATTTTCGTCAACACCAGACAGACAGCAGAGGCGCTCGGTTCTCGGTTCACCCGCCTCGAGTTGCCCATCGGCGTCCACCACGGTTCACTGTCGAAAGCCGCCCGTATCGAGGTCGAAGACCGGTTCAAAGCGGGTGAACTCGATGCCTTGCTCTGTACCTCCTCGATGGAACTCGGTATCGACGTTGGTCGCATCGATCACGTCGTTCAGTATCAGAGTCCGCGACAGGTGTCACGGTTGCTCCAGCGCATCGGTCGCGCGGGCCACCGCCGCGACGAAATTTCACGCGGAACTATCGTGACGACCAGGCCGGACGACACGCTCGAGGCACTGGCCATCGCCCGCCGGGCGAAAGCGGGTGTGGTCGAACCAGCGGGCATCCACGAGGGGAGTCTCGACGTCGTCGCCAACCAGATTCCGGGCATCGTGCAGTCGACCGGCTCGAGACACGTCGATACCGTTTTCGACCTGCTCCGACGAGCCTACCCGTTTCGGGACCTCGAGGAAGCGGCGTTCAGGGGCGTGCTCGGCGAACTCCATCGGAACCGAATCGTCTGGTTCGACGAGGGGGCTGAGCGGATCGAAACTGCTGGAAGTACCTGGCAGTACGTCTATGCCAACCTCTCGATGATTCCGGACGAGGCGACCTACGAAGTTCACGACATCGCCTCGAGCGGACAGATTGGCACGCTCGACGAGCGATTCGTCACGACGTTCGCCCAACCGGGTGCGGTGTTCATCCAGCGGGGTGAAATGTGGCGAATCGTCGAAATCGACGAGGACGAAACTCGGGTGAAGGTGACACCAATCGAAGACCCTGCGGGGGAAGTACCGTCCTGGACCGGCCAGGAGATACCGGTTCCACAGCCCGTCGCCGAAGAGGTCGGTGCGATACGGGCCATCGTGGGCAGCCAACTCGACGGTGGTGGTGCCGTCGCCGGGATCAGCCGTGACCTCGGGCGGCGATATCCGGGCGATCGTAACGCTCTCCAGCGCGCCTGTCGCCATCTTGGCGACCAGCGGGACGGGGGCGCACCCATGCCGACGGCTGACTGCGTGGTGCTGGAACGCCAGGGCCGAACCGTGGTCCTCAACGCCTGTTTCGGACACCGGACGAACGAGACGCTCGGTCGCGTGCTCTCGGCACTGCTCGGTCAGCAATCCGGCTCCTCCGTCGGACTCGACACGGACCCGTACCGTATCGAACTCGAGGTTCCCACGAGCGTCTCGACGAGTGACATCTGCGAGAAGTTGACCGAAACTGATCCGACACACGTCGAGCCAATTCTCGAACTCGGACTGAAAGGGTCCGATACGCTGGCCTACCGCCTCGCCCAGATCTCGGCGAAGTTCGGGGCGCTCAAACGGTGGCAGGGGTCGGGTCGGCTGTCGAACGAGCGACTCCTGGCCGCCCTCGAGGACACGCCGATGTACGCCGAGTCTGTTCGGTCGGTGTTCCACGAAGATCTGGACGTCGAGGCGGCGAGTGCGGTGTTCGCGGGTATTCAATCGGGCACGATTGCACTCGAGACGGTTCGTGGTCGAACGGCGATCGGGAGTGCGGGGCGTTCGGGCGGCAAGGAACTGCTGGCACCCGAGAACGCCGATGCGAGCGTCATCGAAACGGTCAAAGAGCGGTTACACGACGACCGGGTGACGCTGCTGTGTACGCACTGTCGGGACTGGCTCTCGCGCACGAAAGTGAAACGGGTTGCTGAGCAGCCAGCCTGCCCCGAGTGTGGCTCGACGCGAATCGCGGCCCTGAGTCCGTGGGCCGACGAAGTAGTGCAGGCGGTTCAGGCGGCTGAAAAAGACGACGAACAGGTCGAACAGACCCAGCGAGCGGTTCACAACGCAGGGTTAGTCCAGAGTCACGGAAAACGGGCCGTCGTCGCCATGTCGGCCCGGGGCGTCGGTCCACACAACGCCGCCCAGATCATCAACCGTCATCGCGAAGACGAACAGGAATTTTATCGTGACATCCTCGAGAAAGAACGCCAGTACGCTCGCACGAAATCCTTCTGGGACTGATTGATAGTTCTCATGAGTGAATCGATCGCGTTGGGCGAACGTAAACGTGGCACCCGGGGGTTATTTTGTCGCTGGCGACCTCGAGACAACCATGACCGTCATCGGCTTTCTGAGCACGGCACCAGCCACCGAAGACAGCATGGCAGAAGACGTCGCCAACGCCGTCGACGCACTCGAGGACTTCGACGTCGAGTACGAGACGGGACCGATGGGCACGACCATCGAGGCGGCGGAGATCGGTGAACTGCTCGATGCAGTGCAGGCGGCTCACGAGGCCGTCGACGGCGACCGCGTGAGTACCTTCCTCAAAATCGACGACAAACGCTCGAGCGATGGCGATGCAGCAGCGAAGGTCGAGGCGGTGGAAGCACACCTCGGTCGAAAAGCCAGTAGCGACAGAAGCGAGTAGTGACGGTCCTCGAGGCCGGCCTGTATTGACGATTTCGGGTGCATGTTTAAGTCCCCAAAGGCGGTAGTGTCACTCGCTATGGTGTTCAAAAAGATCACACTGATCGGAACGAGTTCGGAGAGCTTCGACGCCGCCGCAGACGACGCCATCGACCGAGCGGAGGCGACCTTGCAGAACGTCTACTGGGTTGAAGTCGACGAGCTGGGCGTCGAAATCGCGTCGGTCGAAGACCGGGAGTACCAGGCGGAAGTCACAGTCGCGTTCGAACTCGAGGACTAATACGGTCTGCTGTATAGTAGCCAGTGAAAGTCATTGCACACCCTCTCGCAAGCGGGCGTCGCGGTCGGTGTGTAAATCGTTTCACTGGCTACTATAGCTGTTTACCGGTGATTGTCCATACCGGTCGGCAATCACGGGTAAGAGACTACAGTAAACCGTATAATCTCCCGATAACACACCCGTCTCGCCGTTTTTTCAGCGGTAACTAGCCGGTCGAATGCACCAGCGCCGATGTCAGATATCGAGAATTCGTTTCAGGTGCGGAAGGATTCGCCACACCCGCACTCGCTGACGACGTTCGGGTTTTCGACGTGGAAGCCTTCGCCCTGGAGTCCGCGCTCGTAATCGAGCATGCTTCCCTCGATGTATTTCAGGCTGGCCGGATCGACGAACACTCGGAGGTCGTGATGGGTGTAGATCGAATCGTCCTCCTCTGGCGCTTCGTCGAAGCGCATCCCATAAGAGAGGCCGGCACAGCCGCCTTGCTGGACGAACAGTCGAAGACCAGCGATACCCGTGTCAAAGCCTTCGCCTTCGAGGAGATCGAGTGCTTCCTCCGCGGCCACTTCGGTCACCTCGATCCGGGGACGGCCGCCGCCGCCATCCGCACTTTCGGTACTCATAGACTGGTATTGTGTGGCGAGGATGTTAACTGTGACGCCACGGCGGGTTTCGCTGGGTACGTTTACTCGATCCTTGGTGAGTTTACTCGTCTTCGAGACGAACCCGGACGCTTTCGGCGTGTGCCTCGAGGCCTTCGGCCTCAGCAAGTGTCGTGATCGTCGGGCCGAGCGACGCAAGACCGTCCCTAGAGAGGCGCTGGACGGTCGTCGCTCGGAGGAAGTGGTCAACCGAAAGGCCGCCAGTTACTTTCGCTCCGCCGTTGGTAGGCAGGACGTGGTTGGTCCCGCTCGCGTAGTCACCGGCGGCGACCGGTGTATCGGGGCCGAGAAAGACGCTGCCGGCACTGTCGATGCGCTCGAGTACCGATTCGTCGTCGTCGGCGATGATCGAGAGGTGTTCAGGGGCGTACTCCTCGGTGAAGAGGATGGCTTCGCTCATCGATCGGGCGAGCAAGACCGCGCTTGCATCGCTCTCGAGGGCAGCTTCGATGGTATCCGCGCGCTTCCGGTGGGCCAGTTGGGCATCGACGGCTTCCGTAATCGCCTGGGCCGTCCCCTCGTCGTCGGTGACCGCGACGACGGACGCGTTAGGGTCGTGTTCGGCCTGGGCGAGCAGTTCGGCAGCGACGTAGTCCGGGTCGGCCGTTTCGTCGGCTATTACGACGATCTCGCTGGGGCCGGCGAGCAGGTCGATTTCGACGTCGTTGCGAACCAGCGCCTTCGCGGCGGTGACCCAGCGATTTCCGGGACCGACGATTTTCTGGACTCGAGTCACGGTTTCCGTGCCGTACGCGAGGGCGGCAATTCCCTGTGCGCCGCCAACGCTGTAGACCGCGTCTGCCCCCGAGAGGTGGATGGCGGCGAGCGTCACCGGATTGATCGTATCAGCAGGCGGGGTGACGACCGAGACGTGTTCGACGCCGGCGACTACGGCCGGTACGACGCCCATAATCGCACTCGAGGGGTACGCGGCACGGCCACCGGGGACGTAGACGCCGACGCGCTCGAGGGGCCGGAAGCGACGACCGAGTTCTCGCCCGTCATCGAACTCCCGTCGCCAGTCGTCGGGGACCTGTGCCTCGTGAAATTCGCGAACGTTGTCGATGGCGGTTTCGATGGCCGCTCGCACGTCGTCGGGGATTTCCTCGACGGCCCGTTCACAATCGTCCGTAATCTCGAGGTTGCCGACGTCGACGTCGTCGTAGGTTCTACAGAACTCTCGCACGGCGACGTCACCCTCTTCGCGGACGCGCTCGACGATCTCGCGGGCGTCGTTTCTCGCCGCGTCGATCCCGGCGTCGCGGTCGAACAGCGCCGCTCGGGCCTCGAGGCCGAGATCGGCAATTTCGGTGACCGAAAGCGTTGTCATAGAATGGGCTTCGAGCGGGGCGTGAAAAACGGTTTCTTTCGTGACAGCGGTGTCTGTGTGGTGGCGGCCTGGTTTTTTGCTACTCTTCCACCGATTCTTCTATCGGGGCAATCCCCGTTGCTGAGGCCGTTGCGCGGAGAAAGAGGAAGACGACCAGGCCGAACCCGATGACGCCGACGGGCGCGGCGAGCGTCTGGGCGACTCGAAACGGGACGACGAGCCGACTGAATCCGAGGATGACGAAACTCAAAATGACGAGGCCGAACGCGATGAACGCGAGGCGTACGAAATCGTCCTGGTCCATACGCGGGCTACGAGGGGAGCCGATAAGTCATTTGTGAGATGTAACCATCACAATTAAAGGTAGTATACCGTGAACGTGGATATATGCCGTACAGCTACGAGCCACATTACTTCGAAGATTTCGAGGAAGGACAGGAGTTCGAAAGCGTCGGGCGAACGGTCACAGAGACGGATTTCGTCGTCCACTCGATGGTTTCGGGTGACTGGACCGAGTTACACACGAACCGACATTACGCTGACGACGAGTACTTCGGCGAACGCGTCGCTCACGGGCCGATGACGTTCATCTTGGCAACCGGCTTCGTCTACCGCTGTGGATTCCTCGAGCGAACCGTGCTGGCGTTCCTCGGGATGAATTACATGGATATCCCCGCACCGGTCAACATGGGCGACACCATCTCGCTCGATATGGAGGTAATCGAGACCAAAGACCTCTCGAGTCGGGACGACTCGGGGCTCGTGATCATCGATACGACGATGACGAACCAGGAGGGGACGGTCGTCTTCGAAGGTGACATGAAGTTCCTGATCAAGTCTCGAAAGTAATCGGCCACGGTTTTCACTCGTGCACAACCCGATGACCGACATCGGGCGGTGACTGTTTTTGTTCCAGAGCGAACAACGCGAACCTGGGGCTGAAATTCAAGCCTGTCGTCGACGTACTGTAGGTATGTCACGTGCAGCGGCTCTCGTGAGCGTTCTAGAGGCGTGTGATTCGCTCGCGATCGTCTGTCACGATAATCCCGACCCGGATACGCTGGCGAGCGCGCTCGCGCTACAGGAGATCGCCACCTCGAGCGAGGCCGACCTTTCGAACATCGCGATCACCTACGGTGGGTCGATATCTCACCAGCAAAATCGGGCCTTCGTCAACCTGCTCGATATCGATGTCGAACCAATCGGAGCTGTCCCCCTGGATTCGTTCGACTGTATCGCGTTCGTCGACCACTCCAAACAGGGCGTCAATACGAGTTTGACGACCGAACTCGAGCCGTCGATCGTGGTGGACCATCATCCAGGGCCGCCGATCGAAGCCGCGTTTGCCGACGTGCGCACGGATTACGGGGCGACGGCGACCATCTTCGTGGAGTATCTTCAGGAGCTCGAGCTATCAATCCCGCCGCGGCTCGCGACTGCGCTGTTGTTTGCCCTCCATCGCGAACGCCTGGATTACCTGCGCGAGCCCACGCTTCGAGAGTACGAGGCTGCACTTGCCGTGTATCGGGACGCCGACCTCGAGACGCTCGAGCGACTCTACGGGAGCGCGTTCTCTCCGGGGACGATCGACGCGATCGGTCGGGCTATCGTCGACCGAAAACAACGCGGGTCGTCGATGATCGCCAGCGTCGGGCGCACGACGGAGACGGATGCCTTGCCACAGGCTGCTGAATACCTGCTCAACGTCGAAGGCGTCGACACGGTTCTCGCCTACGGGATCATCGACGGGACGATCCGACTCAGCGCCCGGTCGCTCGACCCGCGAGTGAACGTCGGTCAGTTGCTCGGGGCGGCCTTTGGCGACCTCGGTTCGGTTGGGGGTCACCATGACATGGCTGGCGGCTGGATCGAACTGGGACTGTTCGGTGACGACGGCGGGGACGATGACGAAGCACTGCTCTCACTGGTCGACACCCGGATCAGGCGACGGTTTTTCGAAGCGCTCAATCTCGAGGAGGCGTCCTCCACGTAGCGTCAGCTACCTGGTTCACTCGATGTCGATGCCGACTTGCCCTGCTGTCGGCTCTGCCTTTTCGAGGCGAATAGTCAAGACGCCGTTGTTCAGCGTGGCGCTTACGCCGTCGCTGTCGACCGGTTCCGGAATCGAGACGCGCCGGTCGAACGATTGCGTCGTTCGTTCCCGTCTGATGAACGTCTCGTCCGTCGTTTCGTCCGTCTCCGACCGAGTTCCACTGATGTGTAACGTTCCGTTGCTGAGACGACTCTCGAGGTCATCGGCCGCATAGCCCGGAACGTCGGCGGTGACGACGAACGCGTCGCCGTGGTCTGCCAGGTCGATGCTCGGTTCGCGCTCCTCGAGCGACCAGCCGAACCCCCCGCGTGTATCGTCGGGATTCCACGAACGAGCCGCAGTTTCGAACTCTTGACTCAGTCGGTCGACCAACTCTGCGAGGTCTTCGAACGGATTTGATCGTCGGGCCATATCATCCACTCCACCGCACAGCCTCAAAAACGGTATTCTGCACTGGAGTGACTCTCATGTTGGTCGATTTCTCAGTATTCGAGATGATCCATGATGATGGAGCCGACTCCGATCGATTCGACACTCATGATCGAGTTGCATCGACGAATCACGGCCTTTTTACCCGGTGACGGGGAAAGTCGAGTATGAGCTTCGACGAAGACGACCAGGTCGTCTTGCACGACAAACACAGTGAGTTCGACGGCGAAACCGGGACCATCACCCAGACGATGGAGTCGATGTTCGGCGACGTCACCTACACTATCAGCTTCGAGGACGGACAGGAGTCGGGCGTTCCCGAGGACGCACTCGAGGCGGCCCCCGAAGCGGAACCGGCTGACGAAGGCGACGAAGAATAAGGTACGTTAGCTGGCCGTTTCACGATGGCCAGTGGTCGACATACCGATATCGAAATCTCAGATGCCACAGATACCGCTTCATTACGTCGATTTGCGAACGTTCTGCTACGCCACGGAGGACGAAAAACGGGTCCAAGACGCCTTACTCCGCTTTCTCCCCGAGGAATTCGAGATCCAACGTGTCGAAAGTGAGGGCCATTACGGCGACCGCATCCTCGTCCTTTCGGCGCGTGTCGAGAACGCAGACGACGTTCGGCACGTGCTCTCCCAGTTGACTGACCTCGAGGCGTTCGACACTCTCATCGCGGAACTCGACGACCGAGTGACCGAGAACTGTGAACTGTTCCTCCGACTGGACAAACAGGCTGCGTTCGGCGGTGAGGTGGCCCTTGGCGACGGCATCACGTTCCGCGCGAAAGTGGAGGCCTATCCGGCGAAAAAGGCACACGCGGTCGAGAACGCCGAGGAAGTCTTGACGGACCTCGCTGCGGCGGCCCAGGATTCCTGACTGGCCTCATTACCGAGACGTGTCGGTAGCTCTGTCGATGAAACTCGAGTGACGGCACTGGCCGCCTGACGGAGACTCCTGGTCTCCGACGAACGCCGCGCTTTTGCCTTCTGCGTGAGAGCCTCGAGTATGGACGTACACGTCGTTGGAGACGATCCGGTTCGTGCGGCGGTCACCGCTGCATTCGATGATGTCGACTCGATTTCGGTCGTCCCTGCCAGCCCTGCGGACCTGTCGGATGCCCGATTTGGTGTCGTGAGCGACGTCGTCGGGGCCGAGACTTTCACTCGAGCGAACGAGGCGGCGCTCTCCGGGGGGACACCCTGGGTCGCCGTCGAAATCGGCGGCGTCGGTGGCCACGCTCTCGAGGGCGTCGACGCGGCCGTCTCCGGACTGTCGGCGGCGAGTGGTTGTTTCGAGTGTCTCGAGGCGCGCGTGGCCTCGACGACCGCGAACGCCGATGAAAGGCCCCGTGCTAACCGGAGCGCGGCGCGGTTGGCCGGCGCGATTGCCGGCCGCGAGTGCATTCGGCTGTTTAGCGGCGACGAGCCGTCGATTCTGGGACAGGTTCGCGAACTGCCTTATGCGAGACATACGCTCCACCCGGTGCCCGGCTGTTCCTGCCAGGAACCGGCTGAAGATGGCGGTCGTGATCGGACCCTCGACCGCACTGACGACGACTCTCTCTCACTCGAAGCGGCCGTCGACCGGGCCGAACTCGCTATCGACGACCGCGTCGGATTGATCGAGTCCATCGGCGAACTCGAGTCGTTCCCGGCACCGTACTACCTCGCGACGACGGCCGACACCTCGGCCTACAGCGACGTGCAGGCACCCCAACAGTCGGCGGGCGTCGCTACCGACTGGAACGGGGCCCTGATGAAAGCCGTGGGTGAGGGCCTCGAACGCTATTGTGCTGGCACCTATCGAGATAGCGATTTCGTTCACGCCTGCGAGAGTGAGCTCTCGAACGCCGTTTCACCGACGGCACTCGCCCGAAAGGAAGACTCTCCGACCTACGATCCGGAGACAGAAATCCGCTGGGTCGAGGCCACAGCGCTCGAGACTGGCGACCGAACCTACCTTCCGGCTGCCGCGGTGCAGTTTCCACAACCGGGGACGGCTCACGTCCCCTCGATTACGACCGGTCTGGGTCTCGGCTCGTCGACCGTCGACGCCCTGTGTTCGGGCCTGACGGAAGTCCTCGAGCGCGACGCCACCATGCTATCGTGGTACTCCACGTTCGAGCCGTTGGGCCTCGAGGTCGAGGTTGATGCGTTCACGACGCTTCGAAAACGGGCTCGAAGCGAGGGACTGGAGACCACGGCCCTGCTGTGTACGATGGACGTCGACGTGCCAGTCGTCGCGGTGGCCGTTCACCGCGACCTCGAGGTTCCAACCGACGAGTACGACGAGTCCTGGCCACACTTTGCCATCGGGTCGGCTGCCGGACTCGATGCGTCCGCGGCGGCCGTGGGCGCGCTCGAGGAAGCCGTGCAGAACTGGATGGAACTGCGGAGTCTCGGCCCTGAGGGGGCCGACGAAGCTGGTGGTGCAATCGGGCACTACGGTTCGTTTCCGGACGAGGCCCGTCAGTTCGTCGACGTGGAAACGTCGGTCGCCGCCGAGACGGTCGGCCCTGACCCCGTTCCAACCGGTGCGGATCGCCTCGAAGCACTCCTCACGCGGGCAACCGATGCCGGATTGACGCCCTATGCGGCTCGGCTGACCACTCGAGATGTCGAGGGAATCGGGTTCGAAGCGGTTCGTGTCGTGGTTCCGGAGGCCCAACCGCTGTTCACGGGGGACCCGTACTTCAGCGACCGGGCGCGAGAGGTTCCCGAATCGATGGGCTTCAAACCCAGACTCGAGCGAGCGTTCCACCCGTATCCGTAGGCGAAGAGTTGGGCAACGTCTCTCCGAATCGAAACGCTATGTCCAAAATCAGGTCACGAACCAACGGGTGCGGTTTGGGGGCGCATTCGGTGGCTCACTCGGCGGAAGCGGAGTCTCCGTCGGTCCGCTCTTCTCCGTCTGCGGAGCTGTTTGTCTCAGTTTCCGACCTCGAGATGGTCAGGGTCAGATCGTCGTCGGTGATGTGAATGTCTATCTGCTGTGTGTCACGCTCGACGGTTCCCTGTTCGACCAGGTCCTCTCCGGGGCGTCCGCTCAGGTCGTCGTGCCCGAACCGGGTGACTCGAAAGAGTTGGCCGTTCCGTGCCGCGGTCTGAGGAATCACTCGCTCGTTCGGATTGACACTAAAACTCTGGTCGTAGGTTTGTCGTCCGGATTCGGGGTCGATCCCCTCGAGAGCGATGTTGTACGAGCGTTCTGCTGCACTGTATATTTCGATAGGCGCGTTCGTACTGATACTGCCGGTAAAGTGCTCTCTCACGCCGTCGAGACACCCTGCAAGGGCTCCGAGGGACACCACACCTGCTGACTGGAGGACGTGCCGACGATTCACACCCCTGGCTAGGGAATGAAGGGTCCTAAGGCTACTGTTTCACAGACGAATGATCTCCGAAGCTGGTGTTCGATAAATCGGCTCGGAATACCCTGAAAACGCCTGGCTGCAGTCCGTTTTACTCGAACTTCTCGAAGGGCTGTTCACAGCCATTGCAGTAGTGCATCGATCGGCACAGCGAGGGTCCCTTCGGATGCTCTCTGACGGTATTACTCGAGCCGCAGTACGGACACTCGGCACCGCTCGAGTCGCCACCCGTTTCGACGCTTGGATCGGTTGTTCGTCGCATGTTAGACACTCAGGCCGAATTCTCGCAGGTCGGCTTTCCCCTGTTCGGTAACCATATCGAGCGACCAGGAGGGACTCCAGACGAGTTCGAGTTCGGCGGATTCGACCCCATCCGGGGAGGCTGCGGCCTCTCGAACCTCGTCGCTCAGCATTTTCCGGGCCGGACAGCCAGTGTAGGTGAGCGTCATGATTACTCTGACGTGGGCGCCATCGTCGCCCTCCTCGAGTTCGACGCCGTAAATCAGCCCGAGGTCGACGATGGAGACCGGCATTTCGGGGTCTTCAACCGCGTAGAGTGCGTCCCACACGGCTCGCTCGATTCCCACGGCTTCCTCACCGGTCGCCGGGAGGCCTTCGACGTCACCGCGCTCGACGTATCGGGTGTACGCACACGGTGTCTGTTCTGCGTCGCTATCGAACGAGACGTCGACGTCGTGTCGGTCATCGCTCACGTCGGCAGCGAGTTCACTCGAGGGGTCATTCCGTGGAGGCCGGTCACTCTCTCCCTCGGTAGATGAACCTGGATTCTCGCCGCCGATGGGGGTTTTTTCAGTCATAATTTCGGTGTGTTTGCAGTATCGGTTACTCGTTTTGCGTCCGGACAGTTACGCATCGTCCGGGTCCGACATAATCCGGTCGGCGCGGTCCCGGCCGAGTTCGCGGTACGTGTGGGTAAATTCGTCGTAGAGGTCGAACCACTCGTCGGTGTGCGTGCCATCACGGCCGCGAACGTCCGGCAGGTCAGCCGTGGTCACTTCACTCGAGTCCGACACCGGCGTCTCGATGCCCTGGGACTCGAGGAACGGGACGACACGGTCGAGCCAATCGGTGGCCAGTTCGTCGAGGCACCGGGTGCGGATTCCGTACTCGTCGATTCGGCGCTCGACGTCCGGATCGACCGGCTCGAACAGGGTGAGTGCGTGGGGAAACACGCGGTCGACGGCGTTTTGCACCTGTTCTCGCCCGTCGTCGGTCCCGGCCAGTCGCTCGAGCCAGTTGGTCGCGTGTTCGCGATGATAGGTTTCCTCGCCCAGCACCTTGCCGACACGGTCGACGATTCGCGGGTACGATGAGTCCTCGAGCGCCTCGAGTCTGAGCGCTTCGGCCTCGTCGTAGAGGTACGACCGGACGATTGCGTCGGCCCAGTCGCCCGTCTCGAAGGGGAGTTCGACCATCGTCGAGTGTCTGAAATCTGCGGGATCTCGCTCCCAGAGGAGTTCGGCTTCCGTATAGCCGAAGTCCTCGAGGAGGTCGTACCACAGGCGGGCGTGACCCAGTTCGTCCTGGGCGATGTTCGAGAGCGCGAGGTCCGACTCGAGGGTCGGGGAGCGAACCTGCCACTCGGTGTAGCGTTCGGCGATGACGAACTCGTCGTCAGCCAGCCGGTAGAGCAGGGTTTCGACAGCTTCCCGTTCGTCGTCCTCGAGGTCTTCGGGCCCCGAGAGGTGCTCGATGGCGCTCATCGGTTCCCACCTGCGGTTACCTCATCACGTTCACGGTCGGCCGTCTCCTGCTCGCGCTGTGAGTCGGCGACCTCCTCGGCGAACGATTCGTCCACCCGGTTGTACGTCATCGCCCACCGGTAGGATTTGTCCGTCGTGCCGCCAAAGTTCGCCTCCTCGGCGTCGACCTCGGCCACTTCCTGCTGGGGAACGACCCAGAGGCTGTTCGTCGGTTTTCGCCGACCGTGTTGGACCTCGGCGAACAGTTTCGCCATCTGTGCGTCCGGTGCGTGGACGTTCCCACAGTGGGTGTGATAGCCGCCCGGTTTCTCCTGTCTGAAAACTTCCCAGATCATGGTTCAGTCTGCCGCCTGCGGGGCGGTGCCCGTCGTTGTTCGTTCGTTCTCGTCGAGGACGCTGCGCACCCACTCCACTGCTTCCTGGGTGTCCTGGCGTTTCCCGATCTGTTCTTTGCTGCCCGCGGAGTTGTTCTTCGCGATGGTGAAGAACTCGTCCCAGTCGAGGTCGTCTTCGACGACTTTGTACGTACCGTCGTCGCGCTTTTCGATGCGCGGCTCGTCGGGAATCTCGAGGCCGTATTTCTTTGCCTTGGGGACGTACGCCGTGAGGAAGGCGCTTCGAAGTTCGTCGTTGCTCATCAGTTTGAGGCCGACTTCGCTCGAGAAGTCGTGGTGGGTGCTTTTGTCGTCAGTTGGGCCGAAGAACTGGATGATTCGTGGCCACCACTGGTCGAACGCCTCCTGGAGCATCTCCTGTTCTTTTCGCGATCCGGTAGCAAGTTCACGAAGGATGTCTTCGCCGTGTTTGACGTGGAACCCTTCCTCGAAGCAGATTTTGTCCATGGCGTGGGCGTAGGGCTCCCAGCTGACCTTTTTCAGGGTTGCCTGTCGGCGCATCGCGGCTCCGTCGACGAAAAAGCCGATCATCGGCGTTTCGGTCCAGCTCTCCATCGGGTAGTGAAAGCAGTTGAGGAACTTTCCTTCGCCGTTGGCGAGTTCGTCGAGCATTTCGTCTCGGGTTTTGATCCCCAGGGATTCGGCTGCACGGTAGAGCAACTGCCCGTGACCGATTTCGTCTTGCACCTTCGCTGAAAACGCCAGCTTCCGGTCGAGGGAGGGTGCCTGTCGGATGAACGGGCGCTCGAGATATGCGCCCATAATCTCTGAGTTAGCGTGGAACTGGATCATTCGGGTTGCGGCTTTGCGGTACTCCTCCGGCAGATCGTGCTTGGGGCTAAACGCCCGCGGACCCGCACGATCCTTGACGGTCTCGAGGTCCATGAACAATTATTCGGTTTCGTCTTGCCTACCTGTTGGCCCGTCTATGGACGGCATTTATATATGTCGTGGGCACACCCTTAGTATCATGATCGAGGAGTGCCTCGTCGTCGAATTCGCCGTGAGCGGTGACCGCTGTCCGCTCGCAGAGGCGACAGCGGCGACGGGGTTGACGGTCGACGCCGAACCCCCACAACGGCGTGGTGATGGGAACACGCTGTTGCAGTTTAGCAGCCCAGCCGACTCGGGGCTCGCTGCCGTGCTCGATGACGATAGTCGGATACGATATCTCCACGTCGCACGGACGAACGATCGCCAGAATTTTCGCTGTCTGTCCCGGGAACCCTGCGTCGTCCACGAACTGATTGACGCCGGATTTCTCGTCGATTCGATGCAGTACGTCGACGGTGAAGAACGCTACACTGGCGCTGTCGTGGGTCGTGACGTTCTCCAGGGCGTGCTCGAGGCCGCTGGTGAAACCGTTGGCGTCACCCTCCAGCGGATGTACCCGTTGGGGGACGAAGACGACCATGCTGTTGCACACCGATGGGACTTCAGCCCCGCACAGGAAGCAGCGCTTCAGGCAGCCTACGAAATGGGGTATTTCGAAATTCCGAAGGCCGCGACAGCTTCGGAGGTGGCCGCCGAACTCGACATCAGCAAATCGGCGTTTCTGGAGCGATTACGACGGGGGCAGCGTGGTGTATTCGGTCAGTTGTTCGATTGAGCGCCTTTCCGTACTTGTTCCCAGGGAGGGCTCGAGCGCTTTTTATCGAATCCACATTAGTACTGGAGCCGAAGTAACTACGGTCTATGAACAATGTAAATCTTGAGCCAGTAGTAAATTACTATAATATTACTATCAATATGGGTACCCAGCTATCGTTCCTCCAATCCCTTCCGGACGCCATACTGACGTAATGCCGTTTCGACGAGCACCGACTCAGCCCGTCGAAGCGTCACTGAGGCGCTGCTTTCGGCTATCTGGAGGGCATCGGCCACGTCTGTCAGCGTCCCGCTTCGCGGCACGTCGTAGTACCCACGCTCGTAGGCAGTCACAATCGCCTCGAGTTGTCGATCGGTCAGTCGCCGGGCGATAGTGCTCCCGCGGCGGTCGAAGTCACCTATCTGGACGATCTCGACGTCGATGGCCTGGGGCATATCCTCGAGGAGTCCCTGTAAATCAGGGTCCGAACCGACGACCGTGAGCCCCATTCGTGCACTGTCATCGAACCGAACCGGTGGGATGACGACGAGGTCGCGGTCGGTAAACGCGTTGCGCCAGCCGGCGTCTTCGGGTCGTGTTTCCTGGCAAACGTACACGTAAAACGAACCGTCATCGATCGGAGTAATCGTGTGGCGACGGACGGAATCGACCTGCTCCAGCACTGGCCGATACGCTTCGAGGTCACCGTCGACGTAGAACAGTTCGTACTCGAGGTCGGTGCCGGGGTCGACAGTCCACGCCAGCAGTTCTTCGTAGCGCACGGCGTCGGTCCGACGAATAAACGATTGCATCGGGTGCATCATCCACTCCGGTTGCTCGAGCCAGGTCTCGAGATATCGCATTGGGCGAACGAAGTTCCCAGGGTACATAAAAATCATCTAGGTGCTTCGGCCACAGTTCGAAGGTGCGTGCAAGTGTAGTGACACGTATGCCAGTACACTCGGATACCGACTCCAACGGGGAGGCGTCATCCCGGCCCTCAAGTACTGCCTCCGGTTCGAGACGAGAACCGCCTGGTCCGGACGGCTATCCGATTCTCGGGAGCGCTCATCGCATCATCCGAGAACCGCTGGATTTTCTCGAAGAACTGCACAGCTACGGCGACGTGGTTCGATACCAGATCGTGGGGAACACGGCAACAGCGTTGTTCCACCCGGAGCATGTCCAGCGAGTACTCGTCGAGGAACCGCAGTCGTTCGAGCGATATCTGTTTGCCGACCAGGGGTTCGATTTCGCCCCCGAAGGCATTCTGTTCAACGACGGCGAGCAGTGGGCCAACCAACGTCAACGCATGCAGCCAGCGTTTACCGTCGACCGGATACGATCGTACACGGAGACGATGGCGGAGTACGCCGAGGAAACTGCAGACGCCTGGGGGCCGGGTGAGGAAATCGCTCTCAATAGGGCCTTTTCACGGTTGACGCTCCGAATTCTGGCTAAAGCCCTCTTCGATATCGAACTTGAGCCAGGAGAAGACGACGCGGTGACTCGAGCGGCCCAACTGATCAACGATCAGAGCAACTCTCGGAGCGTCATGGGGCTCCTCCCACGATGGCTCCCAACACCGGGGAACCGGCGTTATCGTCGAACTATGGACGCCTATCGAGACCGCGTTGACACCTTGATAGAAACACGACGACGGGAAAACGAATCGGCGTCGAAACCGGGTGACGACCTCCTTTCGTTGTTGTTGCACCAACGCGACACGGATGGCTATCAGCTTTCGGAAGCCGAAATACGAGATAACCTGATCACATTTACCTTCGCCGGCCACGAAACGACGTCGCTCGTGCTCACGTACACGTTCCTCACGCTCACTCAGCATGCGGACGTTCGTACCCGACTCGAGGAGGAACTCGAGGAAGTCCTTGGCGGTCGGGCCCCATCGTTCGAGGACGTGACGCGACTCGAGTACACTGACCGTGTGCTTCGTGAGGTGATGCGACTGTACCCGCCCGCATACATCATCTTCCGGAAACCGACGAGTGACGTAACAATCGGTGGATACGAGATTCCGGAAGGGTCTGTTCTCTCGTTGCCACAGTACCAGATACATCGTGACGCTCGTTTTTACGATGAACCCGAAGCGTTCCGGCCAGATAGGTGGCGTGAGGAAATCGACGACACCCGTCCAGAGTACGCGTACTTCCCCTTCGGCGGCGGTGCACGCCACTGTATCGGGATGCGATTTGCCATGCTCGAACTCACGGTCGTGCTGGCAACGCTCTGGCAACGATTCGACGTCGAACTGTGCAGCGACCCAGAGCCGGAACTCGAGCCAGGCGCGACCCTCCAACCGGCGGAAGACGTTCGTGTTCGGTTACGAGAGCGATAGCTCAACCGGTCTTGTAGACGCCGCGAGCGTCCGCGATGAGTGTCTCGTCCTCGCTGTAGACGTCGACGTCGACGACGCCAACATCCCCGCCACAGCGAACGACGTCAGCTTCGGCATACAGGTCACCCGTTCCGGCGGACAGGTAATCGATTCGCATGTCGATGGTCGGTACGGGTTGATCGACCTCCGAGACGAGGGCCGCTCCACCGACGGTGTCAGCCAGCGTGAACGTGACGCCGCCGTGGGCCATCAACCGGTCGGCGTTCCACGATAGCGATTCCCGCATCTCGAGTCGCCCTTCGGCGTGACCGTCTGCTGCCTCGAGTACTTCGACGCCGAGCAGGTCGGCAAACGGCATCTCCTCGAAGAAGGCTTCGATGTCCATACGGTGACGTGGACGGTCATCCTGCATAAACGATAGGGGTGGACTTCGGTGTGGTGCCCTCCGTATCGAACGGTTGTGTCGCAAAAGCCTTTCAAAATCCGGGTAGACTCGAAACGAAATTGGAACAGATGGCGCGTATCCTTGTGCTTCTCGGCTTCCAGGTACACCTCCCGAGTCTGGACGTGAGTACCCGCTACTCCTGTGGCGAGTAGTTCGGTGCCTCGTCGGTGATCACGACGTCGTGTGCGTGACCTTCGGCCTGTCCGGCAGCGGAGACGCGAACGAACTCGGCGCGCGATTTGAACTCCGGAATGGTCTCTGCACCGACGTAACCCATTCCCGACTGCATCCCGCCAGCGAGCTGGTGGAGTTCCGACTCGAGGGTGCCCTTGTACGGCGTCGCAGCTTCGACGCCTTCCGGGACGTACTCCTCGTCGTCTTCGGGGTCGTCTTTGAGATAGCGGTCGCCATCACCGGATTTCATGGCACCGACCGAGCCCATACCGCGGTACTGCTTGTAGCGTTTGCCGTTCATCGTAACGACGCGGCCCGGTGCCTCGTCTGTGCCAGCGAAGTACGAGCCGAGCATGACCGCATCCGCCCCGGCGGCGATTGCTTTGATCGCGTCGCCGGAGTACCGGATACCGCCGTCTGCGATCACGGGAACGTCGTTTTCGCTAGCGACGTCTGCGACCTGCGAAACGGCCGTGATCTGGGGCATTCCAGCACCGGAGACGACGCGAGTCGTACAGATCGAACCGGGCCCGATACCGACTTTTATCCCGTCGGCAAACCCGACCAGGTCCTCGGCTGCCTCTCGCGTCCCGACGTTGCCTACGACGACGTCAGCGTCGACGGATTCTTTAATTTCTCGAGCGCCGTCGATGACGTTCAGGTTGTGTGCGTGTGCACAGTCGATGAACAGCACGTCCGCACCGGCCTCGTCGGCAGCAGTTGCGCGGTCGGTTTCGAACGGGCCGACAGCGACACCACAGCGCAGGCGACCGTCCTCGTCGCGGGCGGCCTCTTTGTACTCCCGGCGCTGTAAGATACCCTGCATCGTCACGAGCCCCACCAACAGGTTCTCGTCATCCACGACGGGGACGCGCTCGATTTTGTGTTCGTACATCAGGTCGAACGCATCGCGGGCGTCGATATCCTGCGGAGCTGTAATGACCTCGTCGGTCATCGCTGCCGTGACCGGGTCGTTCTCCCCGACCTCGAGGTGTGGACGAATATCTGTGCTCGAGATAATCCCCAGGACTTCACCGTTGGTGTTGACGACCGGGGCGCCGCCAACGCCCTTACGAACCATCATCTCGTCGGCTGCTCGAACGCTCATCTCGGGGTCTGCCGTCACGACGTCCTCGAACGGAATAATGAGTTCGTCGGCACGTTTGACCTGGGTAATCGATTCGACCATCTGGTCGATGTTCATGTTTCGGTGCAACACGCCAAGACCGCCGTGTCGAGCCATCGCGGTTGCCAGGTCGCTCTCGGTGACAGTGTCCATCGCCGCCGACAGAATCGGGACGGAAACCTCGACGTTTTTCGAGACGCGTGAGCGCAAGTCGGCCTCGTCGGGCTCGACTCGACTCTCTTTCGGACGGAGCAATACGTCATCAAAAGTCAACGCTTCCGGTACACGCAACTTCGAAGAATACGGTTCGTTCTCGGGAACGTCGTTCGCCATGTAAACTGTCCGGAACCAGCGTTGAAAAGCGTTGCGAGAACGGCTGACCGTGTGTGAACGTCTCTCCTATACCGTCGGACAAAACGGTTGATAGTTTCGCTGGAGGACGTTCCCGGCGACAGTCTATCAAAGCCTCTGTCCGACGGTATAACAGGCCCGATGTACGGCTCCTAACGAGCTCGGTGCAAGAGTTACACGGAAGCCGGTCAACACACCGGATAAACTCGCTCTGGAGAGGGTTCGTATCCCCCACTCAGACTATCGAACGGACGTCTCTCAGTACTCCGTCAAACGATGACGTGTACGCCGAACCCGACAATCGCTATCGGTTCGCCTTACATATTCAGGCTTGACGAACTACTCAGCCTGTCACTCGAGTCATTGTGATCCGTATTGCACCGATAGTCCACTTGGCTGACCATTTTCGCTCGAGTGAAACGTTCACTGCGAGACCGTCATCTTACTCAATCCATGTGGGTGGATAGCGCATATCGGCACAGATCTGTCGGTCTTTCCCCGGTTTCGATGAAAATCTATAGAATTGTGCCGACCTTTCCCACACAACGTTTAATAACAATCACCCAGTTTATCCTGGTATGCACGCTGTGATTCCCTGCGATACCCGAACTGCTGGCCGGACGAGTGTCGACTCCGACGCCGCATTTTTTATGGGTAAACGCACACTCACAGCACGAGGCCTTCGACTCCGACCGGCACTGGACTGGCTCGCCCCAATCCAGCACCGACAGGAGTACCGCGCTTATCGTTACCCACAGGCCTCGGGTCATGGCCATCGTACCTGATCGATGAGCACTTCACAACACCCAATCGCACTCCGCCTCGAGCGACTGGTCGGCGGTGACACCCGATTACTCGCGCTGGTGATGGCACTCCCGCTGGTCGATGGTATTTTCGTCGCGCTGATACTGGCTGGTGCACTCGATACGACGATGGGCGCGATACAGGTCGGCCTCCTCATCTTCGGTGGCAGTGCAACGCTGGCCGTGATCCTCGCTGAAATGCAGGGGTCGGTGCGCCACCAGGTTCGCGTCGTCCTACTCGTTGGAATTCCGTTGATCGTCGTTGCGGCGATGCAGGCGGCACTGGCACCCGCGATCGGGAGCGTCGTCGATACCGTTATCTTCGAACGATTCGCCGCCCTGGTCATCCTCGCAATTGCGGCAAAAACGGCGAGTGCGACGGTCGGTGAATACTTGCCAGGGCCGGGAGTTATCATCGTCCTGGGATTGTTCGCTAGCCTCGACCCCACGGGCGCTGAACTCGCCCTGATGGAAGACCCTGCGCTGGTCGCCAATGCAACCCTTGCGGCCGTTATCGGTGTCGCGTTCGCCCTGAGCGTTGCGGTGAGTGGACCGTACCTGCGCACCTACATGGACATCAACCGCTTCCGCTTTGGAAGTGCGGTCGCGCTGGGACTGTTGCCCCTCTCGATCATGGGCATGGCGTTCGGACAGGCACCTCTCGCGGCCCTGATCGTCGCCGCAATCTTCGCGCTCGATCCCGATTCGTCGGGCGATAAGTCGCTCCCCGGTGTCGGCTCCGGGACGCGAACCGACGGTGGGACCAGCGATGGCGAACTCGAGGCACTCGAGGAACTGTCTGAAAATCAGTCGGATACCGAGGCAACCGAACCCTACGAGGATACCGACGATGACGACGAACCGTACCCGAGCGACGATACGACGACGACCCAGGGTCGGGCACCCTGGTTGTAACGGGTTGGGTGGCCGTTTTTCGTAATCGATATTCCGATTACTGCCTCGAGATTCCGCCGTGTCTCGAGAGTCGTAAAACCGGACCGAATCGTAACTGCTTTAGGGTGGATAACCCAAGAAGCGGCCACGGGGTTGTGGCCAAGCCAGGCATGGCGACTGACTCCAGAGGTCCCGCGCCCGGGACGACACTCCAGACTGATATACTGATCGGACACCTGATCAGTGTCCGTGTGATGACCCTCTGGAGTTCCGAGGCGCACCGGAGATATCAGTCGATCGGGGGTTCAAATCCCTCCGACCCCATTTTCCCTGCGACCAATTCCGTGAGCAGCAGAAATTACAGGAGGAGGGTTTGAGCCCAGAGGTCGAGCGAGGCGAGATCCTCGTGGTTCAAACATATCTCTCCGTATTAGGCTTGAAAAGCAGGTCTATTATGTAGGTTAGAATATAGATGGGCATATGGAAGAATCTCATTTTGACGTATCGCTCAGGAGTATGATTATGATTATAATTATATGGACCTCTGTTTATAGCTTGTCTGAAATTATCGCCCCATGGCGTCTATCTAACGTGGTCGTTGCAGGGTTTGCAGGAGGTGTCTCATTCGTTCTTTCCGTAGCATATATTCAGTATTTTGATGGTTAAATAATGTGGCCGAGATATGGCTAGCTCGAGACGTTCTCGTTTTTCATTCGAGGTATCCCAATCCCCGCAACTGTTCGGCAATTTCTTCGAACTCGGCTTCGGTCAACTCGCCCGACTTTTGATGTTGGATGACGATACTGCGGAGCAAAAACCGCGTGAGATCACTCGTGCTCTGAAAGCTCGTTCCCTCGATGGTCTCTTCGACGCGTGCGGCGAGGTCCTTGGGGATGGAGACGGTCGTATATTCGGTCATCGTGACTACTGCATGGGTCGCTGGCCGTCCCCAAATGTGTATCGCTCACTGGCTCTCGAGTACTCGATGGGGAGAAACGACGACGACAGTGACGAGTCCATACGATTTTTCACCTTGCGTTCGAACGAGCGAGTATGGGAGTTCGGCCACCGACAAACGGCGGAGATGACGAGCCGGAGAGTATCGAGTTCGGCATCGCGGCTGTCGATGCCCGGTTGAAGCAGACGGATATCGAGTTTCCTGCCACGGAAGCTGACGTCCGGGAGGCCCTCGGTACGACGGCGATTCCGTACGACGTCAAAGGGAACAGTATCGCCCTGGGGAAGGCACTCGAGGCCGTCGACGTCGAGACCTTCGAGAGCCGCCAGGAGTTACTCAACGCCTTGCATCCGGTGTTCGAACACTATCGGGAGGAACGGTCAGGTGGTCTTCTTGGACGCGTTCGGTCACTGTTTGGGCGGTAATCATCTGTGACGGTTTCCACGCGGTAACCAGAAACCAAGTATCGGATTGGCTGTCGCTCACGATGGGAAACGTCAGTGATCTCTCACACGTCGACGTGTGAGCCGAACCGACGGATCGACTCACCTGTTCAGGTTTTGGAAGCCGCTCAGTCGTGTGTTCACAGAGATTACGATGCGGATGCCCATCAATCGAGTCGTGAAATGGTACGGTGGTTTTTATTCGTCGTCGCGCTCGAGTGACTGCGTTCGGGTAAACCGCTCGAATCGGCGTCGTTGTTCGCGATGGAGGGTGACGATCATGTCCGAGAGGACGCCGAACATGACGAGTTGGACGCCGAGTAAAATCGCTGCAGCGGAGACTACCGCGAGGATGTTGTGGCCGACGCTGTATTGAACCCACTGCCAGAGGACGTACACGGCCACCAGTAGCCCGCTGAATATTGCGGTTGCGCCGAGGCTCCCGAAGTAAAACAACGGATTGTTGGTTTTCGCCAGCGAGTACAGAGTCAGGATGATGGTCCCACCATCCCAGACGGGATGAAGATTCGTTTCCGAGTCTTCGGGTCGGGCACGATAGCTGACCGGGACGACGGTCGTTTCGATGCCCTGACGAACGCATTCGACGGCGAGTTCGGTCTCGATCGTGAACCCGTCCGAATCGAGTAGCAGGCGTTCGAACGAGTCGGTCGTGAACGCACGATAGCCGGACAGGATATCTTCGTAATTAGCGCCGTGGATGACGTTGAAAGCTCCATTGATCATTCGGTTCCCGACGCCGTTGAGTCGCTTCATCGCGTCTTCGTCCATCTTGGCGAAGCGATTCCCGATCACGTGCTCGTAGCCACGGGTGAGCGGTTCGAGCATGACTTCGGCTTCGGCCGGGTCGTAGGTCCCGTCGCCATCGAGCATGAGGACGTATGAAACCTCGATATGTTCGAATGCTTCGCGGACGGCCTGCCCTTTTCCCGAACCCGATTGTGTCAGCACCCGAGCGCCTTTTTCACGGGCGATTTCCCGCGTTTCATCGGTCGAGTCGCCGTCGACAACGAGAACGTTTTCGTAGCCTTGCTCGAGGAAACCGTCGATAACGGAGCCGATCGTGGCTGCTTCCTCGAGAGTCGGAATGAGAATGCAGACTTGCTCGGGTGGGAGGGGGTGGGACACTCCCGCCGTTTCAGCCGCGTGTTTCTCAGATGCACCATCGTCTGTGGCAGCCGATTTGTTGGACGCTGTCTCGAGGTCGCGGAACTCAGCTTCGATACCACCGTCCTCGTCCATTGGCACACTCTCAACGCCCAGTGTGGAAAAACGTACTGATCGAACGCGCGGGTATATCCGAGACCAAGATCTGTTACCTGACAACGGTCACGCCACAGTAGCCAGGGAAAGTCAGTACACACACGTTCGAAAGCGTGCGTCGCGGTCGGTGTGTAGATCGTTTCACTGGCACCTATCTCGACTCGTGGGTGCCCTGGCCCGGTCGAACAGGGGCGTCTCTACTCGAGGATTTCGATCGTTCCACGGATCACTATGAGCGAACAAACCTGCAGTGGGCGAGCTCGAATCGGGTGTGTGCTGCTGTGTGGTTGACACCACGTCGCGAGCACGTCACTCGTTCAGAGGTACCGATTCCGTGTCGTACTCGAGGACATCGTCGAAGAGGTGGCCCAGGGTATGAATGGTCTGTTCGTCGTGCTTTTCGGGATCGATGTGGACGTACGCGACGGCACCGGCTTGCCGAACTTCCTCGAGAGTGACGTGCAAAAACCGAAACGTCATTTCGAGTCCTTTTCCCTCGATAAGCGGTGTTAGCGAGTCGAACCAGAGCAGTGGATTGGTGTCGTCTTCCCACCGAAGGAACGCTTCGCCGATTGCGATGCCGATTCCGGTGACATCCTCGGTGCCAATTGTCTGGACGTACGCCTGGGGAAGGTTAACGGCAGTTGACGCTGCGCTCACGGAACGCGTCACCTCGCCGATGGAGACGATGCCTAATCGCTCGGGAAAGGAACCGATCGTCGATTGCCAGTTCTCGAGCAAGGCTTGTGCAGTGTGGGCGCGGGAGACCACGACGGTTGGTTCCGGCCGAGACCGAGACGAACGAAGAGCATCCACGCAGCGGATTGTTTCGTCGGCGGGGAGTGAGGGACAGACGACGAGCGCACTCGAGCCTGGTTCTCGCTCGTCGGCACAAAGCGACTCGTGGACACTGCCCATGGTGTGGGTGACGGGCGAGTACGTAATAAACGACCCGGCCAATGTTCACCTTTCGATAGGTTTTCGATGACCGATGCACTGGATTTGCTGTCGACCGCTCGTTCGCGGGTTAAAAACCGAGGAAGCCGACCGCCAGGATAGCTCCGGCTACAGCGAACAAAATCAGTGCGACGAGTAGTCTTCCGTACAGTATACGAACTCTCATGCTCCCCTCCGCCCGTAGCCCCCCAGCTACCGGCTCTCGACCTGAGCTCTTGTAGCCGTATTAATAAAAGTCGGTGACTGTTCACTTCGCCATCACGCCGGTAGGCACTACGCTGTCACGCCGGTAGGACCGGTATACCACCGGTAAGTGTGGGCTTACCGGCGGGATACCGCACTTCAATTAACGTGCGGTGTAATTACACACCAAATTCTGGCAGATGAACCACGGTCTCGCTCCGTAGGCACGAGTCATCCAATCGGTTGTAACTAGTTACCGGATTCGGCCATCCAGTATAGCGATTAGCTGGAAGAGCCTCCAATCGACCCTGTTACACCCAGAGCAGTAGCCAAGGTGCTGTTGAACCGAGTCATGACCACCACGAAGCGATACGCCCAGCCGGTAAACAGTACTTATGATCGGTTGAGCGTACACTCATTAGTGCAATAATTTCAAGAACCGGTACGAATATTCGAGCCGATTGACTTTTGTGACTTCGCGACCTGTGTATCCATACACGTTTGAACACCTCGTGAACCGACATGCAAACTGAACTATCCACTGCCGAAACGGCACATGATGCGAACTACGACCAGGAAAACGATCGATACGTCTTCGAGTACGATCCGGATGGGGCGGCAACGGTAACGACGACGGTCGTCCACGCGCTCTCGAGTATTGCCAACGTCGACGTGTCCCAGGGGGAATTCTCGCTGTACGACAGCGTCGATCCTGACGCGCTCGAGCGCCTGTTCACAACGAAGGCAGACGGCGAGCCACGGTTGGACGGGCACGTTTGCTTCAGGGCCCTCGATCACGAAGTGTACGTTTTCGCCAACGGTGACGTTTTCATTTATCCACCTGCTGACGAGTGCTCGGTCAGTGGCCCACGGATGCGGTAATCGAGTCGCTCCATCCGAGCACGGTGGCTGTTTCTCGAGCGCATGAACGAAGATAGCGGTCGAAGCTGTAGCTATCGGGCGGAAAATCTCTGCTACTACGGAACGGTTTGAGACGAACGGGGGAGAATCGATTGCTGACACAAACGTCATAACCGCTCGCTTGCGACTGCCAGGTATGAAGGTAGCACCGGGGGCCTGGCGATATACGATCGTTCCCCTCGCCGCTGCGCCGTTCGCCGTCATCTTTAGCGTTGGCGCCAGTATCGCGTTACTCGTCCTCAGCCTTGCGATCATTGCGTTTTTCCGGGATCCGGATCGAACGCCGCCGCCATCGGGTGTCGTCGCTCCGGCTGATGGGACGGTGTCGGTGCTACGCCCGGAGGGCGACCGCTTTCGCGTGGGGACCTTTATGAACGTTCACAACGTCCACGTGGTTCGGTCGCCGTTCGAGGGGACGGTTCGGGAGGTCGAACGCGAACCCGGCGGCTACAAACCGGCCTTTTCGAAGGATTCGGATATGAACGAGAAGGTACACGTCCGACTCGAGGTCAACCCTTCGTCGTTCGAATCCTCGTTCGACGTCACCGGACAAACCAGGGGTGTCAGTGACACGGGAGCGGACGCCCGGTTGGACGACGTTTATCGAGAGCGAGAAGCGGATTCTCGAGAGACAAATGATGTGTCGAGAGACGCGGACGATGCCACTGGCGACACCAAAACTGAGCGCGAACCGGTGACGGCCGACGTAACCTTTATCGCTGGTGCGTTTGCTCGGCGCATCCATCCCTACGTCGAACCCGGTGATACGCTCGAGCGTGGCGAGCGAATCGGCCACATCGCGTTCGGGAGTCGTGTCGACGTACTCTTTCCGCCCGGAATCGACGACGATGATATCGCGGTAGATATGGGTGACTCGATGCGCGCAGGTGAGACAGTCATCCTACAACCGATAGAATACGAGCAGGTTCCTTGACATCCTCCACACGACTGAAGTCGTGGGATTCCTCGCGCTTGGGGTCGGGCGTTCCGACGCCAACGGAGGCAATTTCCCGACCTCGGTTGGTCGGTCTCGGTTTGTAGGTGGTGCGTCGAGTGGTGGGCGTGTGGTGACGCCAGTCCGTTTGGACTACCCTGCTGGCACCCTACAGGCCGTGCCATCGACCCGACTCGAACTCGCGTTCGAGCCTCACTTGGGTAGGGTTGCTTATTGTTGGTGGAGACCCCAATCCAACTCCAATTTTCCCGAGCGAGTTATGCTAACATTCGACCCCAGTCAAGCTAATCGTTCCGATTTTACCGAGGACTCGTCGGATTCATCCCACGACTAAAGTCGTGGGCTTTCTCCTTGATTCTGTAACCGACTCGAGAAAGGATTCTGGAGCGACGATTCACTGGGTCTCTTCGATATCTTCGAGGGCGGTCTCGAGATGCCGTTTCTCGATGATGACTTCCTCGGCCCGTTCGTTTGCGGCGTCGGGTCCGTATTCGGTGGCGACCTCGCGAATTGCACCCATCGAGGCGTTCCGGACGAGGGCTTCGATATCGGCGCCGGTGTATCCCTCGAGTTCACCTGCCAACTCGTCGAGGTCGACGTCGTCTCCCATGGGTTTGCCACGGGTGTGGACCTCGAGGATTTGCTCCCGTGCCTCGAAATCGGGTTCGGGGACGAGAACGTGGGTATCGAGTCGACCGGGTCTGAGGAGGGCAGGATCGATGAACTCCTTTCGATTCGTCGCCGCGAGGACGATAAGATTCGGGTTTTCGCGCATGCCGTCGAGTTCGGTCAACAGCTGTGAGACGACGCGCTCGGTCACCTCGTGACTGTCGTCTCGAGTGGCTGCGATAGCGTCGATTTCGTCGAAAAAGACGATAGACGGGGCGGCCTGTCTGGCTCGCTCGAAAACCTTTCGGATAGCCTTCTCGGATTCGCCCACGTAGCGGTCGACGATTTCTGGCCCGTCGACGCGAACGAAGTTGACGTCGGTTTCACCCGCGAGCGCACGGGCGAGCAGCGTCTTTCCGGTCCCTGGCGGACCGTACAACAACACGCCCGAGGGCGGGTTCGTGTTGGTGACGTCGAACAGTCGCTCGTAGGTCAGGGGCCACTCGACGGACTCGGTGAGCACCTGTTTGGCGTCCTCGAGGCCGCCGACATCGTCGAAGTTGGTGTTTGGGGATTCGGCGACGTACTCACGCATCGCAGAGGGTTCGACGGCAGCGAGAGCGGTGTCGAAATCGGCTCTGGTTACCGACGGGCGTTTGCTCCACTCGGCGCGTTCGGCAGCGTCGGTCGGTCGGCGACGGATTGCCGCCATCGCTGCTTCGGTGACGACGCCGTCGAGATCGGCACCGACGAAGCCGTGTGTTCGACTCGCAATTTTGTCGATATTGACGTCATCGGCGAGCGGCATCCCCCTGGTGTGGACTTCGAGGATCTCTCGCCGGCCGTCCATGTCCGGAACGCCGATCTGAATCTCTCTGTCGAAGCGGCCGCCGCGTCTGAGCGCTGGATCGATCGAGTCGACACGGTTGGTTGCGCCGATGACGATCACCTCTCCGCGAGAATCGAGGCCGTCCATGAGGGTGAGCAACTGACCGACGATCCGGTTTTCGGCGTCACCGTCGTCGTTTCGTGTCCCCGCGATGGAATCGATCTCGTCGAAGAAGATGATCGAAGGGGCGTTCTCGCGCGCTTTTTCGAACGTCTGGCGAAGCTGTTCTTCGGACTCGCCTTTGTACTTCGACATGATCTCCGGCCCGGAGATGGTGATGAAGTTGGCCTCAACTTCGTTGGCAACTGCTCGAGCGATCAGCGTCTTGCCCGTTCCTGGCGGTCCGTACAGCAAAACACCCGACGGTGGATCGACGCCCAACCGTTTGAACAGCTCCGGCTCCGAGAGGGGCAACTCGATCATCTCTCTGACTTGCTCGAGTTCCTCGTCGAGCCCGCCGATGTCCTCGTAGGTGACTCCCGACGGTGGCTCGCTTGTGGCCCCCTTGGTCGAAGGCGTATCCGGTGACGTTTTCTGTTGAGCGGGGTCCGATTGTCGTTTCGAACTCGAGGTTCCCGAAGCTGCGGCACCCGTTTCGTCGAATACGAGGACGGTGGTCGAACTGGTTATCCGGACGTCACCTGCGGGCTCCGTCTCGACGACGGTGAACGGCTCCGTAGCGACGCCCTCGATGCGGACCTGTTCGCCCGCTCGAATCGGTCGGTTTCGCAATTTTTGGTTCGCGACGCGTTCGGCCAGTCGCGATTCGGTGTCGTTCAGGGTCGGTGGTGGCGACAGCGTGACGGTTTCTGCTTCCCGGATCGTGGACTTGTCTTTGGCAGACACTCGTACCGAATCGCCAACGGTCACGCCGGCGTTGGCGCGCGTATCGCCGTCGATCTGGACGACCTGCTCCGGGATCGATGGGTCGGCGGGCCACATCTTGGCGACGGTCCGTTCGGTTCCTTCGATGACGACGGTATCACCGCTCAAAACGCCGAGTTTTCGGCGAGCTAACTCCGGAATCCGTGCCACGCCCCGACCCGCATCGCGCTTTTCGGCCGCTCGCACGGTGAGGGTAACACCGCCATCGTCCGACTCACTCATACCCATCGCTTGCAGGCGAACTACCTTGAGAATTGCCCAGTGATTGGGCCTGTTGTCACGCTGGATCGGACAGACACTCGAGCGAGATCCAATCGAACCAAGGTACTCGAGTGCCTTTCTGTACACGACACTGCATGGTAACGCCAGACCAGGAGGAGACGACACCCAAGGGCCCCCGGTCGCCTGCAGAGAATGCCGAACTCGCCCTCTTGCTCGAGGTGGCCGGTACCCCGAAACCGGGAAACGTCGACCGCGAGCGCGACCTCGAGGAGCTTTGGTTCGAACACTTTCTGGCAGGCGCAGTGGGTTCGCGACGGGGGCTCGAGCGGGCAGAAGCTGGCGCACCTGTCGGTGCTGCGTTCGAAACCGCTGTCGCCGGGATGGCTAACCAGCGAGGTGGGAACACGCAGTTCGGCTGTCTTCTCTTGCTGGTTCCGCTCGTTCGGACGGCAGCTGCCGAGGGGTCGGTGCGTCCAGCACTCACCACCGATACCGTCGAGGCGACGACGATCGAGGATGCGGCTGGCTTTTATCGTGCGTTCGACCACGTCGACGTCTTCGTGGATGATCCGCCTGCCGACCTCGAACCGCTCGATGTCCGTCGCGGAGCAGCCGCAATTCCAACCCTCGAAGAGCGAGGCGTCACGATGTACGAGGTGATGGACGCGAGCGTTCCCGGTGACGACGTCGCCCGCGAGTGGCTGACCGGGTTCGAACGGTCGTTTCGCGCTGCGCAGTGGCTCGAATCGCTCGAGACCCAGCGGTCGGCTACGGACCGCATCGCCGAAGTGTTCTTGCGCCTGCTCGGAGAGCGACCGGATACTCTTATCGCGAGTAAACACGGCGACACAGTCGCTCAGGAGGTGTGTGAGTGCGCGACCGACCTCGCTGCTGCAGGTGCCTTCAGGACTGACCGTGAACGGGTCGATACCTTCGCTGATGACCTCTGTGAACGTGGAATCAACCCGGGAACGACGGCAGACATCACCGCAGCCGGGATTTTCATCGCCCTTGAGCGTGGAGGCCTCGAGGTATGACCGAACGCCCTTCGGATAGTGGTGAGACGGAAGTCACGGACGCGAGTTGGCCCGTCGACCTCACCGGGGTGACCGAATCGGTCGTGACAACGCTCGGCCCTAATGGACTGTGGAACGTGGCCGTCCTGGGCCTGTTCGCCGAGGACCCATCGGGGGGCTGTTCGCCGAGGAACCATTCGACCCTCGTGCGAGCGCGGACGTGGGGCAACACACGAACTAAACGGAACTTTCACCGACAGGGTTGTGGCTACGTGCAGTTCACTCGCGATCCGGTCGATTTCGTCGACGGCGCGCTGTCAATTACGGAGCGGGACGACCCACTCCTCGAGTCCGCAGACGCCTGGGTTCGCGTCCAGGCCACCCCGGAGGGAACGGGAACCGAGGGTGGGACCGAGTGGGAGGACTGGACGCTCGAGCCACTCGAGTCGGCCGTCCGGAATCGAACGGTGACGCCGATCAACCGTGGATTCGGCGCGGTGATCGAGGCGACCGTCGTCGCCTCTCGGCTCGACGTCGAGGGATACGACAGAGCGGAACTCGAGGGACGCCTCGAACACTGTCTGGACGTGGTGAACCGTGCGGGTGGACCACGCGAACAGGAGGCGTTCGCCAATCTGTGTCGGTACAGCGGCTGGTTTCCGAGGCGCTAACGGTCAGGCCAGAACGAATGCCTTTAGAAGCCCCTCGGATAAGAACCGGGTATGGCAATCAAACCGGCCTACATCAAAAAGACCGGAACCATCCTCCTGGAGCAGTACCCGGAGGCGTTCACCACCGACTTCGAACAGAACAAAGACAGCGTCACGAAACTGACGAACATCGAATCCAAGGGTGTTCGAAACCGAATCGCTGGCTACGTCACCCGGAAGAAAGGCGCGGCCGTTCCCGCGTAAATCGAGTCGAGTTCTCGAAGTTTGTCGGTTCTCGAGTTACTGCTACCTTTTCGACAGTATTCTATTCAGCCCTCGAGTTTCTTCGTCAGCGCCAACACCCTCGGCGTTCCGAACATCTACGTTCCCGAGTAGTCAGTGTCCAGCATGGACACGCGACCGCTGGGAACGACCGGACACGAGGTCACCGAAATCGGAATGGGTACCTGGAACGTCGGCTCCGACTGGGGGGACGTCTCTCCGGCTGAGGGCCGGGACGCCATTCGGGCTGCACTCGATGCGGGCGTTACGTTTCTCGACACTGCGGACGTCTACGGTGGCGGTCAGAGCGAGGAACTGATCGCCGACGTGGTAGCCGAACACGAGGCCTCCCCCATCATCGCCACGAAAGCCGGACGCGGTCTCGAGCAACACACCGCCGGTGGCTATACTCGCGAGAACATCGAACGATTTATCGATGACAGTCGCGCCCGGTTGGGCGTCGACGCGCTCGACCTGTTGCAGCTACACTGCCCGCCCACGGACGTCTACTACCGCCCCGAGGTAATCGAGGCACTCGAGTCGCTCGTAGCGGCTGGAAAAATCGATGCCTACGGGGCGAGTGTCGCTCGCGTCGAGGAAGGGTTGAAAGCCATCGAGTATCCCGGACTCGAGACGGTCCAGATTATATTCAACCCGTTCCGCCAGCGTCCAGCTGAGTTGTTCCTCGAGGAGGCGGCCAGACGAGACATCGGCGTCATCGTCCGGGTTCCGCTGGCTTCCGGATTGCTGGCGGATGCGCTCGACAGCGAGAGCACGTTCCCGGAGAACGACCACCGAAACTACAACCGCGAGGGCGATGCGTTCGACGTCGGTGAAACCTTCGCCGGCGTTCCGTTCGAACGGGGACTCGAGGCCGTCGACGCGCTTCGGCCTGCCGTTCCTGACGACTGGACCATGGCACAGTTCACGCTGCGGTGGATTCTCGACCACGACGCGGTGTCGACTGTCATCCCTGGTTCGACGAATCCTGCACACGTTCGTCAGAACGTCGAGGTATCCTCACTTTCGTCACTGAATTCCACACAGCGTCAGATCGTAGACGACGTCTACGAGGGCCACATTCGGGACGAGGTCCACCATCGCTGGTAGCCACCGCGAGGAAGTCGAAGCGAGCGCCAGCAACTCAGAGCATCTCGAAAATTTTGGTCATCCGCACGTACTCATACCTCGAGAGTAATTTCACTCGACCCAACACGACGAAACCCTGCAAACCGTGACTCCATCCAAACGGTTTTAGAGGCAGGGTTCCGAGACGGGACAATGGCAGTACGCGTAGGTATTCTCGGCGCAACCGGTGCCGTCGGACAACGACTGATTCAACTCCTCGAGCCACATCCTGACTTCGATATCGCAGCCCTGACAGCGAGCGACTCGAGTGCTGGCAAGTCGTATCGTGAGGCAGCCAAATGGCGAGCGGATTCCCCAATTCCAGCCGACATCGCAGACATTACCGTCGGCTCAACCGAACCCGATGCCGTTCCCAGTGACGTCGACCTGTTGTTCTCTTCACTCCCCTCGAGCGTCGGTGCAGCCGTCGAACCGGACTTCTGTGAGGCAGGCTACGTCGTCTCCTCGAACTCTTCGAACGCACGGATGGCCGAGGACGTCCCCCTCGTCATCCCCGAAGTCAACCCCGAGCACATCGACCTGCTCGAGGTCCAGCGCGACGAACGCGGCTGGGACGGAGCGCTCGTAAAGAACCCCAACTGCTCGACGATCACGTTCGTGCCGACGCTGGCAGCACTGGCCGAGTTCGGCCTCGAGAAAGTTCACGTCGCAACCCTCCAGGCTGTTTCCGGAGCGGGCTACGATGGCGTGACCTCGATGGAAATCATCGACAACGCGATTCCGCACATCGGCAGCGAAGAAGAGAAACTCGAGACGGAGTCGAAGAAACTGCTGGGCGAATTCGATGGCGCGGGCCTCCAGCTGAACGATGTCGAGGTTGCCGCCTCCTGTAACCGCATTCCGACTATCGACGGCCACCTCGAGAACGTCTGGCTCGAGGCGGCTGACGAACTGTCGCCCGAAGACGCCGCGAAGGCGCTCGAGGCGTACCCATCCGCCGACCTGCCTTCCTCACCCGACCCACTGATTCACGTGTTCGAGGATCTCGAACGACCACAGCCACGACTCGACCGGAATCTCGGAGACGGCATGGCAATTTCGGTCGGCGGCATTCGCGAGTCGACGTTCGGCCTCCAGTACAACTGCCTGGCACACAACACGATTCGTGGGGCCGCCGGAGCGAGCGTGCTGAACGGGGAACTGCTGCTCGAAAACGGCTACCTCTGATACGGCTGCTGTAACTTTTTCTCGGTGTAGGCGACCCGGTACGGCCAATCTCCGGGAAGCGCCTTGTCTCGATAGTTCCAGGTATCGCTCTCACCCGTATTTCGAAACGATTCGCGAGAGGAGCGATTCGCCTTCATCCGCCGTCGTCTCTTCACGACGTGAGAGCTGTCGATCCTTTTCCTCGAGTAAGCGTTCGTAGCGGGTGATGATGACCTGCAGGCGACGCTCGGTGTGCTCGAGTTCGGCCTCGAGGCGGTCGACTCGCTGCTGGGCGTTCGTCGCCTGTGCTCGCGAGCCATCCACACTTTCGCGTTCGCCGTTCCACGCTTTTCGTGCGTCTTCGGCCCGTTCTTCGATGAGACACTCGGTACTCATGATGGGGACTAACACATAGCACAATCGAGTACAAAAAGGTCAGTCAGACGGGCGTCGTGCATCCGCAACCGCTTTTCAATTCGCTTCCTCTCACGCGTCGACACCCGGGTCCAATCGAACGGTCGGACATGGCTTTCGGGGATGAACGGTTGGGAAGCCACTAACCAGTCGCTTCTCTCGAGTGGGGTCGGATGACCGGTAACGGGCTACCCGAACTTGCCCGTAATGTAATCTTCGACGCGTTGGCTCTCTGGGTTCTCGAAGATTTTCGAGGTGGTGTCGAACTCCGCGAGTTCACCACCCGTGAGAAAGACCGCGGTTTTGTCCGAAATACGGGCCGCCTGTTGCATGTTGTGGGTGACGATGACTACCGTGTACTCCTCTGCCAGGTCTTCGACAAGGTCTTCGATCTTCGAGGTTGCGACGGGGTCGAGTGCCGACGCTGGCTCGTCCATCAGAATAACTTCGGGGTCGGTGGCAATCGCACGGGCGATACACAGTCGCTGTTGTTGGCCACCCGAGAGGTCGAGACCGCTCGAGTCGAGTTGGTCTTCGACCTCCTCGAGGATGGCTGCTCGCTCGAGTGCTGAGTGTACTTTCTCTTCGACGTTCTCGTCTTTGCCCTGGACACGGAGTCCGTAGGCGACGTTGTCGAAGATGCTCTTGGGGAACGGGTTCGGTTTCTGGAACACCATCCCGATCTTTCGACGGAGTGCAACCGGGTCGACGTCGTCGTCGTAGACGTTTTTCCCGTGAAAGCGCATGTCTCCCTCGACGCGACAGACGTCGATCAGGTCGTTCATGCGGTTGATCGATCGCAAGAACGTGGACTTTCCACAGCCCGATGGGCCGATCAGTGCCGTCACCTGTTTCTCGGGAATGTCCATGTCGATTCCCCGCAGTGCCTGGGTGTCGCCGTAAAAGACGTCGAGGTTACGTGACTGAATAACAGCGTCTTCGACCCCTGTTGAGAGTGTGTCTGATGGCCCGGTCCTCGAGACAGACGCGTCGGAGTCCTCGGCTACGGACCCCGAATACGCCCCCGTTCCGGCTCGGTTGGCGGTCATGCTCGTTACCAGTCAATTGTCCCTGCGGTAGTTACCTGTTGCGGAATTCGGTTCCCATATGACCCCCATTTGACCGCTTCATCGTTCTTCCTCGAGCAATGCCTCGTCACCATGCTCCGCTCGAAGCCGCTCGAGGTGTGCTTGTTGTGCGGCAATTCGCTCGGTTTGGCTTTCGTAGACGTGTTCGAACATGGTCCGCGGGTCCGCACTTTCGGGTTCGGCGCGGTCGATCAGCCCGCCAATCCACGCGTCGATTTCGTCGTCCATAGCTGCGAGACCCTCGTCGTCGAGTAGCGAGCAGTTTCGGAGAAAGGTCTCGAGTCGCTCGAGTGGATCACGCCGTTTCCAGTACTCGACGTCGACCTCATCTCGGTAGGCGGTTGGATCGTCGGCAGTCGTGTGGGCACCGTAGCGATACTGAACCGCCTCGATGAGCGTCGGCCGTGGGGTCCCATCATCGGAGACTGCCTTCTCGCGGGCGGCTTCGACCGCAGTGTAGGTCGCCAGGGGATCCATCCCATCGACACGAATCCCCTCGAAACCGTAGGCGATCGCTTTCTGTGCGTAGGTGTCGGCGGCCGTCTGAGCACCTGCCGGTGTCGAAATCGCCCAGCCATTGTTGTGACAACAAAAGATCGTCGGCGTGTCGTACACCCCGGCAAAATTGAGGCCCTCGTGAAAATCACCCTCGGAGGTCGACCCATCGCCGAAGTGGACTACCGTTACCCCCTCGTCGCCAGCGAGTTTCGCGGCCCACGACCAGCCGACTGCGTGGGGGATGTGGTCGCCGATCGTGATGTTCAACGGGAAGACGTTCGCCTCCTCGAGTGCTGCGTTCCCGCGTTCGTGGCCCATCCAGTACAGCAGGTACTCCCAGGGCATCCCCCGTGCGACGAGTGCGCCGTGTTCGCGGTACTGATAGAACAGTTGATCCGTTTCGTCGACGGCGTAGGTCGAACCGATCTGTGCGCCCTCCTGTCCGGCAAGCGAGGCGTAGGTGCCCATTCGACCCTGTCGCTGGAGGCTGATCAGCCGTTCGTCGAGGCGGCGTGACGCCCGCATGTCACGGTACATCGACATCAGTTCCTCGTCCTCGAGGTCGGGAAACAACGCCGGCGAGACGATCTCACCGTGTCGGTCGAGTACCTGCACCACGTCATCCGGCTCCCGGTCGAAGAGAGGTCGCGTCATCCACCTGCTTCGAGGTACGGATGGGGTATAAATGGTCAGTTGGTCGCAAGTCGTGTCGGTGACGGTCAAACTCGTATCGGTGGCTGGTAACTCGTGTATGGGGGCTGCTCAAACTCGAGGGCCCGCTTCGCACATCGGCCGGTGACACGAGTGTTAGCGCGGAGATATGAGTCCGGAGTTCCTATCGGCTACTATGGCAGAAACACCCGAAATCACCGCCGATCGACCCGACAGCCCGATTCATACCTCCGGTACCGATCACATCACACTGATCGGCTCGAACGAGGAAGACACCATCGCCTACTACCGTGACGTGCTGGGAATGCCACTCGTTTTGCGCCAGCCGAATCTGGACGACCCGAACTCGACGCACCTGTTTTTCGATACCGGAGACGGCAGAATCATCACGTTCTTCGTTAGCGATGATCGGCAATCGAATCCTGCTCCCTTGCGTCATCAGATCGGATCCGTTCACCATCTCTCGTTTTCGATCGAACCGGAACGTTTCGTCGAGGTCCGTGAAGCCCTCGAAGCCGAAGGGTACGGCTACAACGAGTTCGACCGCGGCATCTTCCACTCGCTGTATACCCGTGACAACAACGGGCTGACGATCGAACTCTCGACGGACAAATTCTCGATTCCAGACGACCGTCGGGGTGAGGTACTCGCGACCGCCCAGCGACTTCGCGAGGAAGATGGCGTCGAGTTCGCCGAAGAGCGACACCTCGAGGCCGCTCTCGAGGAACTGGGGCTCGAAACCGAGAAACACGAGTTGCCGGACGCACCAACCGGTGCGGGCGTCTGAGCCTTCGTCGAGTGACTCGAGGCCGGGCCTTATCGTTTGGTATCGATTTCCGGGACGCGGATGTATCGTTCCTCAGTCCGGTCGCTACTGCTCGAGTTTGTTTCTCCGACGCTACCGGATGATTCGGTCTCCTCGATGACGTACTGTTGACCGAGCATCGGGTCGAGCAGGGCGTCGACGGCCGCCTGATCGTCTCGGAGGACGGGCACGTCGTCAGTCGCCGGTTGCTCGAGGGCGTTATCGATCTCTTTCGACAGGTCAGTGTCGATGTGTCCCGCTTCGTTTCGAGCCTCGAGGTCATGTACGGAGTGGCGCGTCTCGTCTTTCGTCGCGATGACCTGCACGTTCTGGACGGCGGGTGTACTCGAGGTTTTGAAACTGTAGACCTGTTCGAACACCTCGTCCATGGTGGCGTACTGGGCGCGGTAGAACTCCGATGCGGAACCTTCGGGAGCAGAGACGACGTTTGCCAGGACGACTCCATCGTCGCTGAGGCGGTCGTCGACAAGTGTCATGAACTCGACCGTCGTCAGTTGGAACGGCACCTGATCGCGTTTGAACGCGTCGAGAACGATGACGTCGTAGGTGTGGTCTGTCTCGTAGAGGAACTGTCGGCCATCGTGTTCGTGTGCCTGTAGGGAATCCGACTGCTCCAGTCCGAAGTACGTTTCTGCGGCGCGGGTGACCTCACCGTCGATTTCGACGACGTCGATGGTGACGTCGTAGTGCTCTTCGAAATCCTGCGGACCGGTGTAACCGCCACCACCGATGAACAGCACGCGGTCGACGGATTCGGGTTCCTCTTGTAATAACATTGTCAGGTGAAAATATCGCGTGTAGGCGAAGACGTGTCTATCTGCGTCCTCGAGGTCGAGAGCGCTGTGGCGAGCGCCGTCGAGATACATCGTTCGAACGTTGTCGTTATCGATGACCTCGAGTTGCTGATGTGGGGTCTGTGTCTGGTAAACGACCTCACCGCGCGGGTCGAGACCGAGGGCGGCACTGCTCGAGGCGGTAAAGAGGACGAGTGTGACGACGACGAGCGTGACGGCAACTGCCTTCGAAGGCCGGGGGAGACTGAGGACGAGCGCCGTCCCGACGAGAATCAGGCCAAAGAGGAGCCCGATCTCGTCGATCGTGAGCGAGGGAATCAACAGGTAGGTCGTCGCACCAGCGCCGAGAATGCTGCCGATGGTGCCGAGGGCATAGACGTGTCCGGATGCCTCGCCGACCCCCTCCTTTGCTGAGAGTTCGGCTGCATACGGGCTGATAAAACCGAGGAGATACGTCGGTGGACCGAACAGGATGACGATCGATGGCAACGCGGCGTAGCGCGGTCCGAGTGGTATCGTCGCGGTGTAATACAAGAGCATATCGCTCGCATAGATGACGACGGCGATGTAGACTGCCGTTGCGAGTAAAATCCACGTCATCTGGCGATTCGAAGCCGTTTTGGCCAGCTTCCCACCTTGCCAGTAGCCTAGACTCAGTGCGGCGAGGAAGACGGTCAGTAGGCCGCCGACGGTGTAGATGTGACTCCCGAACTGTGGTGCGACGATGCGCACGGCGAGAATCTCGAGGCCCATACTCGTGATTCCGGAGACGAACACGGCCAGTTCCGCCTTCGTCAGTCGCCCGGACTCGAGGGCCCGCTGGACGTCCATTACCGGGACAGAGCGGGTCCACCCGTGAGTACCTGTTGGATTTTATCGCCGACTCGAGTGCCTGTACCGTTCTCGTGGCAAGCTTCGACTATCACAACTGAATCAATTTGGTTCGTGCGTAATACTAAATGATATGGATGATGAAGTAATGGAGAGGGGGCGATGCGAACCGTCCGATCAGTTCGTCGTGACGACTTCGATCACGTCTCGAGGCTCGACCTCGTAATCTTTGCCCAGCTGGCGGTTGCTCCGACAGTCGATGGCATAGAGAAAGCCGTCGCCGATGTCAGAGTGCAGACTGTAAGCGAAGTCCTCGGCGGTCGACTCCGACGGGATAAGATAGCAGTCGGGGAGGACCTCACCGCGCTCGTTGCCCAGACCGTTCGCGCCACCTGGGAACACCGGCACGACGCCCAGCACGTCGAAGAGTGCGGTCTCGAGGGCAGCCTGAACGCCAGTCGCGCCGTACTCGGACACGAACTCGCGAATCTGCTCGAGGCCCTGTTCCTGCTCGGGAGAGATATCGCCCACGATTTCGAAGTCATCGTCGCCGGGTCGGTACTCGACGACGCCCGCCTCGCCGGCCGTCTTGAGTGCTTTTTCCGCATGTGCGCTGCAGGGGACCATCGTGAGGTGTTCGTACTCGGGGTCGGCAGCGATTTCCTGGAAGTTCTCCTGTGCCTGTGGCGTGTCCATTTTGTTGGCCGCAATCACCATCGGTTTGGTCGCTTTGCGAATCTCACGAGCCAACTCGAGGCGGTCGTCGTCGTCCCACTCATCGGGGTCGAATCCGATACCGACCCGACGAATCAGGAGTTTGATCTCGTCTTCGCTAATCTTGAACGCGCTCATCTGCTCGGCAAGGTCCTCCTCGATATCGTCCTCTTCGGTGACGTAGCCCGAGGCGTACCGGTTGATCCCTTTCTCGAGGACGCCCAGGTACCACTGATCGAGTTCCTCCTCGAGGAAGTCGATGTCCTTGCGTGGGTCGTGCCCCTCGGTTGGTTCGCCCTCGAGGTCCGTCTCTCCCGAGAAGTCGACGACGTGGATCAGGACGTCCGTCTCGTTCAGGTCGGTCAGGAACTGATTGCCGAGGCCGTTCCCCTCGTGTGCGCCGGGAATCAATCCCGCGACATCGACCAGTTTCGTCGGAACGAATCGAACGTCGCCTTCGAGATAGCCCACGCTGGGTGTCGACACTTCGTCGAATTCAGGGGCGGCGTCTTCGACGCGGACGTACGCTTCACCAACGCTGGGATCGATTGTCGTGAACGGGTAGGCCCCCTCGGGAACGTCGTTCATCGTGGCCGCATTGAAAAAGGAGGACTTGCCGACAGAGGGTTTGCCGACGAGTCCGATTCGGTGACTCTTACTCATTATCCCTCCTGTGAGCGGCCCGACTAAACGGGTTTTGGTCTGTCGCTGGAGTGGTATGTTTGGGCCTGACACAGTCCTCTGGCATACGAGAAGAACCGTTACAGTCCTGAAAACTCTCCTCCACTCGATCGTTTCAACCCGTAGACTGGCCCCTTATAACACGTCCTCGAGCGCGTCCATCGTCCGATCGACCCACTCGAGACGCGCGTTGTAGCCCATGTGGCCGATTCTGATGATGTCGTCCGAGAGGTCGCCAAGTCCCGTCGCGAGCACGATATCGTGCTCGTCCCGAATCCGTCGTTGCAGTGCGGTCGCTTGCCCGTCCACAGCGAGCGCCGTCACTGTCGGCGATGCGAGGGCATCACTCGAGGGATACACTTCGAGGCCCATCGAATCGACTCGCTGTCGACAGCGGTTCGCCACTCGTTCGTGGCGTTTGTAGACGTCCTCGACCCCCTCCTCGAGCAACAGGTCGGTTGCCTCGTCGAGTGCAAGTAGGTTCGAAGAGAGGTGCGTATAGGGGAACCAGCGGTCCTCGATGACGGTCCGCCAGGGCTCGAGGCTGGCGTAAAACGAGCGGGTCTCGACGCGTTCGATTCGCTCCCAGGCACGGTCGCTGATCGCACACACCGTCAGACCAGGCGGGGCACTGAAACACTTCTGGCTCGCACCGAGGACGACGTCGATCAGTTCTGTTGAGACGGCCGTCCCACCGAGCGAGGAAACGGCGTCGACCACGCTGAGCACGTCGTGTGCTTCGAGGAGTTCCAGTACCGGCTCGAGGTCGTTCAGGACGCCCGTTGGCGTCTCACAGTGGACCATCGTCGCAACGTCGTACGTTCCGGTCTCGAGTTCCCGTTCGACGGACGCGATATCGAGTGGCTCTCGCCAGTCACCGCCACAGACGGTCGCCTCTCCGCCGTACATATCGACGAAATCGGCGAACCCCTCGCCGTAGAGGCCGTTGGCGATACACAGCACCTCCGTTCCCGGTTCGACCAGTGAGGCGATGGCTGCCTCGAGTCCCAGGATGCCTTCCCCACCGAGGATGGCGATGTCACCGTCGCCGTACACTGGCTCGAGTTTGGCCGTCAATGCAGCATAGAAGTCGACGAACTCGGATTCGACGTCGGGATTCCAGGCTGGCTCAGCCATTCGCTCTCGGACGCGCTGGGGCACAGTCGTCGGCCCTGGCGTCATGCGCAGGATTTCGTCTGGGTGCTCCATACACGGTCGTCGTGTTCGATGGTAAAAGAGAGACGGGTCCTGGGGCGTATCGGGGTCGTTCGACGCGTGATGACTCAGGCGCGTGTTCCACGTTCTGGCAGGGGAGACGAGATCTCGAGTGACCAGCGAGCACTCTGTGACTACCGACCACCGAAGCGTCGCTACTCGACAATCGCCTCATCGCCGTCGACGAAGGGTCCCCCGAACGAACGGGGTTGCCGGGAACACACCGAACCGGATCCGTTCGATCTCGAGGACGTCGAAGGCGTCGTGAGAGACGAACAGGTCCACGGTGTCCCGATTGACGTGACAGCCACCGGCAAGCCGAGTCCAGAGTGGATCGACGATGTCCTGGCCCGTTTCACGCCAGCCATCGGCGCGAACGTGCTCGAAAAATCGAAACTCGCCACCGGGTTTGAGTACTCGAGCAACCTCCTCGAGGGCGGCTTCGGGATCGGCAATTGTACAGAAGACCACGCTCGCGAGGACGACGTCGAACGCATCGTCGGGGTACGGAAGGGCTTCGGCTCGAGCGTCTCGGAGATCGACCGGAAAGCCGAGTTCTCTGGCCTGTGTTGCGGCCTGCTCGCGCATCGTCTCGTCGGGTTCGATGGCGTGATACTCGAGATCGGAATCGACTGCCGTCTGAACCGGTTCGAACATGCCGCCGGTTCCGGCACCGAGATCGAGAACCCGTCCGGAGAGGTCCGCCGCGAGATAGCGACGATGTGGCGCGAACACCCACTCCATCGGTGTGAGCGATCCGTACAGACGGGCGACCAACGGATGGTCTATCTCGTCTGTAGCGCTCGAGTCGTCGTCGCTACTGGTATCCCGACGGAGCATTTGTGTTCGTAGAATCGTGACGGAATCCGGTATATATTCCGGTGGACGATCGATTCGATATCCGTGTTTCTGTGGAACGAGCAGGGCCAATAATCAATGTCTTCGAGGTTGTACGCTGTGTTATGTTCGCTGACAGAACGGACGCCGGTGAGCGACTGGCCGACGAACTCGAGCACCAGGGTGTCGAAGCCGACGTTGTGCTCGGAATTCCCCGTGGGGCATTACCCGTCGCCCGACCGGTCGCGGACGCGCTCGATGCCACACTGGACGTGGTCGTTGCGCGAAAACTCGGTGCGCCGATGAATCCAGAACTCGCACTGGGTGCTGTCGGTAGCGATGGCACCGTCTGGCTCAACGACCGACTGGTTTCCCAGTTGAACGTCTCCGAGGACTACCTCGAGGACGTTCGCCAGGAGGAAGCCGAGAACGCAGCGAAGAAAGCCGACCGATATCGTGACGGCGATGCGGTCTCGCTCACGGATGCTCACGTGGTGGTCGTCGACGACGGCGTCGCGACGGGGGCTACGGCGACTGCGTGCCTTCGTCAGGTTCGGGAAGCCGGTGCGTCGTCGGTTATCCTCGCGGTTCCGGTGAGTTCGCCGGACTCCTTCCGTACACTCAAGGAGGAGGCAGACGAGGTTATCGCCCTCCAGACGCCGCCTGATTTCCGCGCAGTGGGACAGTACTACCGCAACTTCGGCCAGGTTTCAGACGAGGAAGCGATGGCCTATCTCGATCAGTCGTCGTAAGTACAGAGACGGTTGGCCATCGTGGTGTGTCCGTTTTCGATTGCCACCTCGAGTGAACACGTCGATTCTCACCGATCACCAGTGCAAGAAAGGCAGTTCGTCGGCCTCCGAAAATGGCGGCCGAACGAGCAGTGGGCGACCACACAGCCACGAATGGTCGCAAATGGATTGTTGAGCATGAGTGATCCACCATGACACGGGTTTCGCGTCATTGAGTAGGCGAACAGTGGGACGTTCGCATACCACCGGCACTCACAGGGTCGTTTGTTTGCCAATGCGTCGCGTCGTCGGGAGTTCCCGTCGACATCACAGTGTAGTGTTCGTCCAATAATAAAGCTAACTGTTGGTGTAAGTACGGTGGGTTGTGCCCGTTCAGGTGCACAATCTAAAATAATACGAAGATTTGTGAGCACTTGTCCACCCTCGAGTAGAAAATCCGATTATACACGCGTCAATCGGTCACCACCTCGGTCTATGGGGTGTCCCGGTAACGCTGTCATACTCGTTCATCGGCAGTTCGCCCGTTCAACATAACAGTGCGAAAAAGGGATGAACGTATACCTTTTCAGGGCCGACCCAGTAGTCCGGATATGCAGTTCTGTGATGCCTGCGGTTCGATGATGAAAGCCGATGGGGACCACATGGTTTGTACGAACGACGACTGTGGCCACTCGAGTGTCCGAGATCGCGACCAGGAGGCCGCGTTCGTGACGACCGAATCACAGACCTTCGACGACGTCATCGAATCCGACGAGTCCGCCAATTTCGAAGGTAAACCCATTGCGACCGACGTACGCTGTGACGAGTGCGGAACTGAGGAAGCGTGGTACACGATCAAACAAACCGCCTCGGCGGACGAACCACCGACCCGGTTCTTCAAGTGCACCGAGTGTGGCTATCGGTGGCGTGAATACAATTGAGCGAATTCTCGAGTTTCCACAACCCATCTGCGCTCACCAGCGGATTTCGCGTACGAACCGATAGCGGGGCCGACGTTCTTCTTCATCCGACCATCGACTAACGTAACGAAAAACGATGCACGTGGCAAACTTTCGCGAGGTACTGAGTTTTTTGCAGTAGGCCGCATACGGAGTAGGTATGCCACTGCACAACAGGGAAGTCAGACAGGACGTGCGGGAACTCGGGGCGTTGCTCGGCAACGTCCTCGAGGACCAAACGTCTCGACGCGCGTTCGAAACAGTCGAATCGTGTCGGACGGCCGCGATCGATTACCGGTCGGGCGAACTCGACTCACGGAAATCGCTAATCACCGAACTCGAGAACCTTTCGACGCACAAACAGCGAACTGTTGCACGAGCATTTACTACCTATTTCGAACTGATAAATCTCGCCGAAGAGCGCGAACGGGTGCGGACGATTCGACAGGATTCACACGAGGGGACGCTGGAAGACAGTCTCGAAACGGCCGCTGCAGAACTCGCAGAAGTCGACGACGAAACGGTCGAGGGGATTCTCGACGACGTCCTCATCGAACCGACGTTTACGGCACACCCAACCGAAGCACGACGAAAGACGGTCAAAGCGAAGCTTCGCTCGGTCGCCAACCACCTCGAGACCCTGGACGAGCGGCTTTTGACCGACAAAGAGCGCAAACAGGTTTGGCGCGATATCGACGCCGAAGTGACGAGCCTCTGGCAGACGCCCCAGGTCAGAAAGCGTCAACCAGAACCGGAGGACGAAGCCAGAAACGTGCAGTGGTATCTTGAGAACACACTTTTCGACGTCGTCGGAGAGGTGTACGACGAACTGGCCGACGCACTGGATGACGAACTCGATGGGCCGACCGACGTTCCTAAACTATTCGAGTTTCGCTCGTGGGCCGGCAGCGACCGTGACGGCAACCCCTACGTCACACCCGAAGTGACTGCGAACACCCTCGAGCGCCAGCGGGCAGTCGTTCTCGAGCGCTATCGCGAACAACTCAAACGCCTCTCGGGTGTCCTGAGCCAGGATGGGAGCCGAATCACCACGGGCAGTGCGTTCGATAGCTCGCTGGAAGCAGACCGCGAGCGGCTCCCAGGGGTGGCGCGCACCGCAGAAGACCGTTATCCGGGCGAACCCTACCGACAGAAACTCAAGTTGATGCGCGAGCGCCTCGCGCGGGTCGGCGACGTACGACCGGGCGGCTACGACGACGCCGACCAACTTACCACTGACCTCGAGGTCATCGCGGAGAGTCTCCGTGACAACGATGCGGAAACGGTCGTCGAAGCCCACGTGGACCCGCTCCGCCGTCAGGTCGCGACGTTCGGCCTCTCGCTGGCTAGCCTCGACCTTCGGGACCATCGCCAGAACCACACCGACGCGATCACCGAAACTCTCGAACGGGAGGGAATCGATTACGCGGCACTGGACGAAGACGAGCGCGTCGAACTGCTGACTGAGGCCGTCTTACAGGACGAGCCACTGATCGATCTCTCGAAAACCGACGACCTGACGGATACCTCGAGCCGCGTCGTCACCCTCTTTGACACGCTCGCCGAGTGGCAGCGTGAGTACGGCGTCGAGGCCATCGACACCTACTGCATCTCGATGAACAACGAGCCATCCCACGTCCTCGAGGTGCTGTTCCTCGCCGACCAGGCTGGGATCGTCTCGCTCCCCGAACACTGTGGGTTGGACATCGTTCCGCTGCTCGAAACCGAGTACGCGCTCTCGGGCGCCCGTCGTATCATGGGGACGCTGTTCGAGAACGAAGCCTATGCCCAGGCGCTCGAGGCCCGCGGTCGCACGCAAGAAATCATGTTGGGGTACTCCGACTCGAACAAAGAAAACGGCTTCCTGGCAGCGAACTGGTCGTTGTACAAGAACCAGCGCCGGCTCGGGGAGATCTGTGATGATTACGACGTGACGATGCGGCTGTTCCACGGTCGTGGTGGCTCCATCTCACGCGGTGGTGGCCCGATGAGCGAAGCATTGCTCGCGCTGCCAAACAGCACGGTCACCGGCCAGGTGAAGTTCACCGAACAGGGGGAAGCCATCGCCGAGAAGTACGGTAATCCACGCATCGCCGAGCGAAACATCGAACAGATGCTCAATGCCCAGCTCCGGGCGCGAAAACAGGCTATCGAACAGCCAAAAGAGCGTATCGAAGACGAGTGGATCGACGCCATGGATACGATGGCCGACGCCGCCCGCCAGGAGTATCGCGACCTCCTCGAGAGTGAGGGTTTCGTCCAGTACTTCGAACAAGCGACACCGATCACCGTCATCGAAGATCTGGACCTGGGTTCGCGGCCGGCCTCGCGAAGCGGCGAGCGGACGGTCGAGGACCTCAGGGCTATTCCGTGGGTGTTCTCCTGGACTCAATCGCGCTGTATTCTTCCCGGCTGGTACGCGCTGGCTGCGGGACTCGACGCCTACCTCGAGGACGGTGGCGACGTCGAAACGCTCCAGACGATGTACGACGAGTGGGCCTTCTTCCGGTCCACGCTCGATAACGCGGCGCTCTCGCTCTCACGAACCGAACTCGAGATTGCCGAACAGTACGCGGACCTTGCAGAGGCCGACCTCCGTGAAACGTACTTCCCGCGAATCACCGATGAGTACGAACGAGCCGTCGAGTTGGTGACGACGGTGGGGCAACGAGAGGAGTTACACACTCGGGACTGGCTGGGCGAGAACCTCGAGCGTCGAAACCCGTACGTCGACCCGCTCAATCTGTTGCAGACGCACTTGCTTGGGCAGACCCACCGGACCGACGTCGAAGAACGGACGCTTCGGCTAACGGTCAAAGGAATCGCTGCCGGGATGAAAAATACCGGATAGCATTCCTGCTTTACTGCGTCGTATATTCAGACTTGCAACGCAACGTCGGTGACATCGCGGGTTCTGTTTCCGAGGATCAGTTCGATCAAAATCGAAAAAGGAAAACGAATCCCTTCTCACAGAACGACAGGCCTGCAGATTACACAATCTGCAGATACTCATCCTGGAGTTCGTCGTCGGAGAACTCCTTGCCGTGTACCTCGTGCATGTGGTTTCGCGCCAGTTCGATCGCCTCTTCCTCGTTTTCGGATTGGATAATAAAACGACAGCCGGATTCCGCCGCTTCACAATCCAGTTTGTGTGCTCGTGCCATGTCTCTCCCCTGTGTTCGGTGGTTAGGCCATGCGAATTGTCACCAACCACCAAGGTACCTACCCTCTCAACCCACATAGACGTTTTCGACAGCGAAAATGAATACGTGAAACAGACGCTCACTGGCGACACTTCGACCGAACGGTGGCGCTCTCTCGAGGCCTTTCGTGGGCGCTCCTTCGAAAGTCGACGTGGCTTCTCTGGCAGCCGCTGTCCGCGATGGGCTGGAATACCGTATTTCGGAGTGTTGAGACAGAACGCCAGGGGGGTTACGACAAACCGCCGTTGGTGACCAAAACGCTCCTCTCAATCGACGGTCGGTACCGGAACCGAATCGAGCACGGCGTCGACGATCTGGGACTTTTTGACCTCGTTGACGGTCGCATCAGGGGTCAAGACGAGTCGGTGAGCCATCACCGGCTGGGCAACGCGTTTGATATCATCTGGCGTGACGTACTCTCGCCCGGAGAGCGTCGCATACGCTCGAGCGGCTTCGAACAGGCGCTGTGTCCCACGGGGAGAGACGCCGACGGAGACGCGGCCATCGTTTCGAGTCTCTCGAGCCAGTGCGACGACGTACTCGAGGAGGTCCTCGTCGACAGTGATGGATTCGGGGACCTGTCGAAGGGCTTCGACGTGTTCGGGTTCGAACACGGTGTCGACACTCGGGCTCATCTCGTCGCGGGCAGCTCGACGTCTAAGGAGTTCGACCTCGCCGAGTTCGTCCGGATATCCCATCGAGGTTTTGACGAGGAATCGGTCGACCTGCGCTTCGGGCAGCGGGAAGGTTCCTTCCTGTTCGACCGGGTTCTGCGTGGCGATGACGAAAAACGGCTGTGGGAGCTGACGGGTTTCGCCGTCGGTCGTCACCTGGCCTTCTTCCATCGCCTCGAGCAGCGCCGCCTGGGTTTTCGGCGGAGCACGGTTGATTTCGTCGGCGAGGACGATGTTGGCGAAAATCGGCCCTTCGTTGAACTCGAACGACCGATCCTGTTCGTTGAAAATGTGCGTTCCGGTGACGTCGGCGGGCAACAGATCGGGCGTGAACTGAATCCGAGAGAACGAGAGCCCGAGCGCGCTGGCAAAACTGCGTGCAGTCAGCGTTTTCCCGGTCCCGGGTACTTCTTCTAAGAGGACGTGTCCACGGCCGACGACGCCGAGTAACACGGTCTCGAGGAATTCTCGTTCGGAGATAACCGCTTCGCTGATGGCATCGAGGACCGCTTCACACTCCTCGCTCGCCTGAGTGACGTCCATGGGCGGTGACTCGAGATGGCCGGCCATATTTCTTCTGTTTCTGTCACGTTTGTGGCGTCATCGTCGCGATCGAATTTGACAGACTGGCTCGAGGGAGGACCGCTACGTGGGTCACCCACACGGAGGCGACGAACCGAAACGGCTAAAATCATAACCCTGGTACTGTGAGGTGAGCCGAGATAGCCTAGCCCGGCCAAGGCGGCAGATTCGAAATCTGCTGTCCCCACGGACACGGGAGTTCAAATCTCCCTCTCGGCGTTTTTCGACGACTACCCGGTGAGCGAGGCATACCCGCTGTTCTCGATAGTCAACCAGCAAATTTGCTGCAGAAAATTCTCAATCTCAACCTTCGAAAGATGAGTGCAACCGTTCGACAGAATCGAAACGTCTACTCGAGCGATTAGATCCCGAGGTCGACACCGAGGACGTCGGTCAACAAATAGTAAGCCCCAGCCAGCAACAGGGCGACGATCACGATAGAGACGAGGAGGCTAATGGCCCAGGTGAGAAAGCCAAGCACCAGCGACACGATCTCGAGGACGACCCAGAGTGCGATAAGCGCCAGCAGGGCGAGCCCGCCGATTCGGAGCCATTCGGTCATACGAGAACTGCGAGCGCCAGACGTATCAGTCTTATACATTCACCTAGAAGCAACGGTATGGACAGTCGTCAACGAACCGTACTAACGCTCCTCTGGCTTGCGGTCGCCATCGTGATGGCCACGACGCTCGAGCCAACGATACCGAGCACACTCGGTGACATGGCACGAGTAGCAGTGGTGGTGTTAGCGCTCTTTCTCGCCACGTTATACGGTCTCGACCCAGCCAATCTTATCACACGGACCCACGGTCTCGAGGCGGACGAGGAAGAAACGGAGTAGCTGGACAAAGCGTGTTTTTATCCGATCAGTCGTCTGCCGGGGCAAACGCCTGGGCGTCTGCCTCGAGCAAGCGGTCCAATGCGTCGACCATTGCCTCGACACTGGCGCGAGTAATGTCGGCTTCACTTCGGGCAACGGTAACGCTTCGGTCGTCTCGAGACATCGTCACTTCGACGGTGACGAGTGCGTCGGTGCCACCGGTGACGGCGTCGACGTGGTAGGCCTCGAGTTCGGCATCGGCTCCCGAACCCAGTGCGGCGCGGACGGCGGAAACGGCTGCGTCGACGGGCCCTGATCCGGTCCCGGATGCGACGCGTTCGTCGCCGGCAACGAGCAACCGAACGCTCGCCGTTGGGACCGAGCCCCCGCTGATGGCGTTCAGGTCGAGCAGTTCGACCGTTCGCTCGCGGTCGGCACCCGTGACGTCTTCGGCGATTGCGAGGAGGTCGGCATCGGTGACTCGTCGGCCGCGATCACCGAGTTCGGTTACTCGGTTGGCGATCTCTGCGACCGCATCTTCGGAAACCTCGACGTCGTGTTCTTCGAGAGCGGCCCGGACACCGGCGCGACCGGTGTGTTTACCGAGCGCCAATCGTCGTTCGCGACCGACAGTTTCCGGCGGGTACGGCTCGTACATCTTGTCGTCTTTGAGCGTCCCGTCGGTGTGGATACCGCTCTCGTGGGTGAAGGCGTTCTGCCCGACGACGGCCTTGTTCGGCGGCAGTTCGACGCCCGTAGCACGTGCCACGAGCTGTGCGAGATCGTACAACTGGGTGAGCTCGACGGTGTCGATATCGTAGACGTGCGAGAGCGCGATGGCGACTTCCTCGAGGGCGACGTTTCCAGCCCGTTCGCCGAGGCCGTTGACGGTACAGTGGATCAAGTCTGCGCCGGCATCGACGGCGGCCAGAGCGTTGGCGACGCCGAGACCGAGGTCATCGTGCGTGTGTGCGCTCACGGGGCCAAGTTCGGCCAGTCGGCCGACGACTTCGGCCGTTCGCTCGGGGCCCGTGTGTCCGACGGTGTCGGCAAAGCAGGTGCGGTTTGCACCGGCATCGAGCGCTGTCGCCATCAGCGTCTCGAGGTACTCGAGGTCAGCGCGAGAGCCGTCCTCGCCGATGACTTCGACCCAGAGACCGTGGGATTTGGCGTACTCGACGAGTTCGGCCGTTCGTTCGAGGTTATCCTCGCGCGTACTGCCGACTTTCCCTTCGACGTGGCGGTCACTCGAGGGGACGACGAGATGGATGCCGTCGACGTCACACTCGAGGGCGAGGTCGATGTCGGTGTGGATCCCTCTGCAGAAACTCGTCACGCGGGCGTCGAGATCGAGGTCGGTTACCCTGGAGATCGCCTCGCGTTCGCCAGCGCCCGTACAGGCGCTGCCGGCTTCGATTACGGAGACGCCAGTGCGCTCGAGCGCACGGGCGATTTCGACCTTTTCGTCTGGGGAGAGCGAAACGCCTGGCGCTTGCTCACCGTCGCGGAGTGTTGTATCAAGTAGTTTCACGGTGTCACCTACAGCCTGCCCGCCATCGGCTCGAAGGCGAGAGTCTGTATAGTCGGCTTCGAAAACGGTATCGACGTCGGTCTCGGCTCGAGTCCGAGAGTCAGTGTTGGCGGTGAATTTCACGCCCAGCCGGGTTGCCCCGACTTCCTCTATCCTCGGACGCCGGCGTTGAGAGTGTGTCTCGTGCCATTGTATCTCGGAGGTGGCCCTACCGGTCATTAAGGACGCCGGTATCGGCACTACCTGCCACACACTCAGTCACTGTCATATTCCGGATTGTTGTCACAGTAGACCGGTCGGTGGTGAATCGTGGTGGTCTCCCACTGCGACTCGGTGACGATGTCGACGGTCAGCCAGGATTCACCGCGATTGGTGCGCTCGTTGCCCTGCTCTCGATTGCGCTACTGGCCCGGCGTCGATAAGTAAGCGGTTCGTTACTCGAGTCGCTTCGACCGGCACGAATACGATTAGTCCTCGAGTCTGATTTCATCGCCCGCTTCGACTCCGTCAGCCCCACCAGCGGGGAGTTCGAGTATCAGGTCTGCTCGTGCACGAGCGAAACCGAGCCACGGTCGAAGCGTTTCGACACGGCTGACGGTGCCATCTTCGACCCAGATAACGTCGAGCGAGGTGAAGACGAACAGCATGTGGATGTCCCGCATTTTCGCCGTGTCGAACCGAAATGCGAGGGCGTAGTCGTCAGGGATAGAGCGACGGAACATGAGCCCACGAGTCTGTTGAATTAGTGAATCGGCCGTCTCGACGTTCGTGGCCAGTGGTGTCTCCGCACCGTCCGAATCGTACACGAGTCGCACGAAGGCGTCTGGGTGCCCGGAAGGTAAATAATCGATGGCCAGTAACTGGCCGCGTCTTTCGCCTGCCCGCAGCACCCGGTGCCGGGCAAACGCTCGTGGGCAGTCTACTTGTATCTCGAGGCTAACGTTCACTCGATGGAAAAGACGCCACGAGGAACGTCGGTCGGCGTCGACGACCCCTATTCGTTCGTTGGGGTTTGCGATTACCTCACCGGCGAAGGAAAATGCCGCTACGCCTACGACCACTACCAGCACGACCCCGAGTTTGCTCGCGAACGCGCACACGCCGACTACGCCTGTTTCGTGGTCGATCCGGAGAGCGAACAGGGTGACGCCGCCGGTAGCTGTACTGGTTGTAGCGGCGCGGACGCCGACCCGGAGTGGGCAGACTGTCCGCACTTTCGCTCACGGAACCACGACCACGAATGCGTACGCTGTGGCCTCGAGGAACGGCGAATGGGACAGTCGGACGAGCGTCCCCTGCTCGAGGAACATCACCTGTCCTATGCGAGCGATGGACGAACCCTGAGTCACGAAATCACGGTCTATCTCTGTCGGTGGTGTCACGCGAAAGTGCACTCCTCGTGGGCCAGAATTACCGACGACGTTGCACCCGACCCGGAAGCGATTGGGGCCCGTGAAGGTCGTCGAGACCGCGAACTCGAGGAACTGGGGTTTCAGACGGCGGCCGAACGGACGGACCGGGAGTGAGCGACCCACTCGAGCGTCGTTGTAGTGTCCTGAAAATGGCGAGCGAAGCTGATTGCCCGATGGTGTTATCGAATGATATCGGCAATGCGCCGCGGTTCGCCGGAAAGTGAGGGTTGTTCGGCGACCATCTTGAGGACTTCGTGGTCGGTCACTTCGGGATAGGGTTTGCCAATAGCCTCTTCGATCAGGTCTCGTTCGAGGCGAAATTCGGTTCCTTCGTAGACGACGTCGACGCCGGCGTCGTCGAAAGCGAGCGTGGTCATACCCACACTCTCGGGGTGCCGGTGGAAAAATGAAGCGACTTGCACCGGTCCTCGAGGCCGAGACACGGCTCCCTCGAGATGAGAACCGAGAAATCGGATACTCGATGCACTACTGTCTGCCACGCGTCTGACGTTCGCGCGGGGTTTATTACCCGGCAGTGACTCTGCCACAGAGTGTGGCGTTCAGTACCGATCCGCTCGACGAACTCGTCGTCCCGTCCGGAACCGAAGCAGAAGAGCACGATCTCGTGACCGACGGTGATGTGCTCGTCGGTGGTCGGGCGACCGTCGAATTCGGCGTTCGCGGCCGGAACGTTCTCGCGGGCGAGGGCGCAACCTTTGGCGGGTCGATAGAGGCCGACGGAGATTGCCGACTGGACATGTGGTGTGACGTCGCCGACAACGTCCTCGTCGGCGAGGACGCGTATCTGGGTGAACGAGTCCACGTCGGTGGCCAGCTCAAAGTAGCTGGCGACCTCGATATCGGGGACGACGTCGACATCGAGGAGGGGTTCGAGGCGAACGGCTGGATCGTCATCCGGAACCCGATGCCGACGATCATTTTCCTGTTTATGTACCTCAAACACCTGCTGGTTATCGGCGAGGAAGACGCCGCCCAGCAGCTCATTTCGGAGGTCGTCGATGACGACCTCGAGAGGGGCGCAGAACCGCTCGTTATCCCGGCTAACGCAACTGTCAGCGACGATGCTTGGCGAGTATCGACACCTGCCAGAATCGGTGACGAGTGTCGACTCCACGGCAACGTTCGCGCCGAAACGGTTTCGATCGGGAGCGATGGGAACGTCTTCGGTAGTGTTCGCGCTCGAGGCGACATCACCATCGGTGAGAAAACACGAATCCACGGCGATGTGACGACCCGTGACGGTGCGGTTGCGCTGGGTCCTGACGTGCGTATATTGGGGGACGTTTCCTGTAGCGACCTCGACCTTGGGCCAGGTGCTGAGGTTGACGGCTCAATTCGCGCTAGCGGTGAGATCACGATGGAGACGACTAATCGCGACATCGAGTAGGCGCGGCCAGATTCAGGAAAAGTCATAGGGAGCAGGACTATCTTGGATACGGACTGATCGATATCTGTGACAATCCTCACAGCGTGAACTCCACCGTTGCGCACTCGGATTTTACCCCACATCCTTAATAACTAATGTTGCGAAACGCCCAGATGAGTATGCTACGAACAATCATAACACACTCGAGGTGGGAGTTGTGAGATCGATCGTCTTGACAAAAGGGGTCCCCGACTTCTCTGAGGGTGCGGTATCATTCGACGAGGACGGGCACCTCGAGCGCGGGAAGACACCGACGGTAATGAACCCGAACGACCACTTCGCGTTGCGCGCGGCCCTCCAGACGCGAGTTCGTCACGGTGGACACGTGAGTGGGATGAGTATGGGGCCGCCGAGTTATTCGAGCGTGCTCGAGGAGGCGATGGGCGAGATTTATTCGGATGACAGCTATCTGCTCTCGGACCGAGAACTCGCGGCCTCGGACACCTGGGCCACTGCGATCACGCTCTCAGCAGCAATCGAAAAGTACCAGGAGGAAGTCACAGACGTCGATCTGGTGTTTGCGGGGTTCAAAACAGCCGACGGCGAGACCGGTCACACAGGGCCCCAGACCGCCTGGTGTCTGGAGTGGCCGATCGTCACGCACGTCATCGCACTGGATATCGACCCCGACGAACGCGTCCTCCGGGCCAAAAGACTGGTCGAGGGTGACGTTGACGAGATCGAGACGGTCGAAGCCCCACTTCCGTGTTTCGTTGTCACCGACCCCGAGTTCGAACCGACCTACCGGAAGGCGGCCCACCGACTCGAGCACAAGCGGTTGCGCGCGGCCACGGAAGAACGCGTCGAGGACTTCGACGACCATCTGACGACCTGGGACCACGAGGACCTGCGTCTGGACTCCGAATACATCGGTCTCGATGGCTCACCGACGATCGTTTCCTCGGTTGACCCCATTCCGAAAGCGCCCTCCGAACGGGAGGCGACGATGATCGATCCGGGCGACAGTGGCGGGATGGAACAGGTACTCGAGGAACTACAGCCGTATGCAGGAGGTGACTGAGCATGACACTCGACCCGGACGACTACACGGTTGACGAACTGCGAGAGGAACTGGACGGAATCGACGACGTCGAGGAAGTACGTGAAGCGCTCGAGACAGAGCGCTCGGGAGCGGAGCGAAAGACCGCCCTGGAAGCTCTCGAGGAGCGATTGGATACACTCGACGCTGACAGTAGCGATGACGAGCCAACTCGAGACAAAAAGCACGTTCGAGCCCTGGTCGGTGGAGACTACGCCGACATGTGGGTGTTCTGTGAGACACAACACGGCGAACTGCTCGACGTCTCGAAGGAGATGCTCGGGAAGGCCCGTGAGCTGATGGACGGGTATGCCGAGGATTTCGGCGACGAAGAGGATGTCGTGGCCTTCCTGATAGGTGACGGCTGTGCAGACCTCGCTGAGGAGTGTATCGCCTACGGAGCGGACGTCGCCGTCTATCACGATGACGACCGACTCGAGCGCTTCTTGCACAAGCCCTACACCGAAATTTCGGCCCACATGGCTCGCGGGCAGGGGACGACCGAAAGCACTGACTGGCGGTCGTACGACGAACCACGATACACGTTGTTCCCGGCGACGAACAACGGCCGTGATCTCTCGGCACTCGTGCAGGCCGAACTCGATTCCGGCCTCGCATCTGACTGCTCTGATCTGTTTATTCAGCCGGAGGAAGTTTCGAACCCAGTCAAAACAGGCGAGCCAGGGGTGAAAAAGACGTTCGAACGCACCTTGCACATGAAGCGACCGGACTTCTCGGGGTTCGAGTACTCGACGATCCTCTGTCTGGACAACCCCGACCGGGATTTTCACCCACAGGGTGCCTCGGTTATCCCCGGCGCGTTCGACGTTCCCGAACCCGATTACGACCGGGAGGGACTCGTCGTCGAACACGACATGGAACTCGAGGACGAGTGGTTTAGCGTCGACATCGAATCCCACGATACGCTCGAAGCGGGCGTCGACCTGACTGGACACGAGGTCGTCGTCTGTCTGGGTCGTGGCATCGGTGATGATCCGACGCTTGGCATGGAACTTGGACTCGAACTGGTCGATGCCTTCGACGACGCTGCCCTTGGTATCACCCGCGGGATCGTTACCTCGTCGTACCAGTTCGACGGGCACGTCGAGCAGTACTCGAAAGAAGAACGCCAGATCGGAGAAACCGGCCAGGAGGTAGAACCGCCGCTGTACATCGCAGCGGGGGTCTCCGGAGCGGTCCAGCACAAAGTCGGCGTCGACGAGTCGGAGACGATCGTCTCGATCAACACAGACCCCGATGCGACGATTCGTGATTTCAGCGATTACTTCATCGAGGGTGATCTCTTCGACGTGCTCCCGATGCTCACCGACGCGGTGAAATCCGGCGAACTGACGGTTGAGGCCGTAGCTGATGGAGGTGAACCCGATGAGTGAAACACGAACCGATGGTGGCAGCGAGGACTACGAACACTACGAAGCGGTCGTCGTCGGCTGTGGCCCAGGTGGGGCTGCCGCCGCGGCTCGCCTGGCCGAACACGGTATCGAGACGCTCGTCCTCGAGCGCGGCGTCGAGGCCGGGTCGAAGAACGTTTCGGGCGGATTGATTTACGCGGAGGATTCGGCACCGTACACGATCGACGACCTGTTCCCCGACTTCCGGGAGGAAGCGGCAGAACGGCCGGTCACCGACTATCACATCCACAATATCGACGGTCGGCAGGTCACGACCTACGACCTGACCGACCTGCACGAACACGACACGGACTGGTGTGACGCGGTCTTGCGCCGGACGATGGACAGTTGGCTCGAACAACGTGTCCACGAGAAAACGAGTGAGACCGGCGGCGGGGTTCTGACCGGCGTACGCGTCAACGGCTTGCTCCGGGAGAACGGAGAGATCGTCGGCGTGACCTGTGACGAACTCGACCCGATCAGGGCCGACTACATCGTCGCCGCCGATGGCGTCAACTCCGAGTTAGCGCGCGCCGCGGATCTGATGGACTGGGACGAACCGGACGAGTGGTTCCAGGGCGTCAAAGCCGTCGTCGACATGGACGCCGACGTCATCAACGATCGGTTTTCCATCGAGGAGGGCGAAGGTGTCGCGCACCTGTTCTCGGGCGATCTGTTCGAGGATGTCCGGGGCGGTGGCTTCCTCTATACGAACGAAGACACCCTCTCGATTGGGACCGTTTTCCACCTCGATAGCCTCGTCGCCGAAGAGGCCGAACCGCACGAACTGCTCGATGCGTTGTTGACCCACCCCCTGTTGGCACAGTGGTTCGACGGCGAGTACAACGAACTCGAGTACTCGGCCAAACTGGTTCCCGACTCGAAGAAGGTGGCTCACCGCGAACCCTACGCCGACAACCTCGTCCTCGTCGGCGACGCTGGCGGCCAGATGCAAGCTCAGGGACCGATCATCAAGGGAATGAATCACGCTGTCACCGCCGGTGCGCTGGCCGCTGACGCTTACGCACTCACTCGGGGCAACGCTGACCCCGAGGCCGCCGGTCGTCGGTACACCACGATGCTCGAGCAGTCGGGCACTATGGGCAAACTGCGGCCACGCCGCTACGAACTCACGAGCACCGTCGGCGAACACGATCTGGTCACCAAAGCAGTCGAAGGCGTGTTGAACTCGCCCGTCGGCTCGATCGCCGTCGGCAATCCGATTGCGAAACGGTTGTTGCCCAAAGCGTACAACTCCCCGTTCCTCGTGGGAATGCTTCCGGATACGTCGATGGCGTACACGACGTTACCGTCGCTCATCGGCGAAAAACACGGCCGGACCGTCCACTGGGAGAACGAAATCGAGCCACCATCGCTCGAGGAACGCATCGGTGATCTGACGTACAACACGGACGTCGGCAATCCACACATCCTGTTGCAGGACGAATCGTTCGAGGCCAGCGGGGCCGCCGTCTACGCCTGTCCGGTCAGTGCTGAAGACTTCGGTGGCGGCTGTTACCGGGCTGAGACGGTCAAGACCAACGGGAGCGAGGAGAAACTGGTGAGTCTCGACACACAACCCTGTGTCGAATGTGGGACGTGTGCTATTGTCGCCGATACCGAGTGGACACACCCGCGCGGTGAGAAAGGCGTCGAGTACAAACAGGGCTAGCAATGAGCGAGTACGGGCCACAGATTGCTGCCCTCGAGCGGCGTGCCGAACGGGACCGGGAAGCCCTCGAGCAGTCGTCACATGACTGTCCGTCCGGCGAGGCGGTGCCGACGGGTGTCTCTGTGCCAGAGGGCGTCCAAACGGATGAGGAAGATGAATCTGACAACGATTGCGGACTCGAGTACCTCAGACACGGTGTTGGCCCGGCCGTCTGGGTGTACGTCGAGGGACGCAGTGGTGGTGACCTGAGTCGCTTTTCGGCGGCAGAGATGGCGGCGCTCGAGCGGGCGATGAACCTCTGGTTCGAGTGCTATGCTGCCTGCCACGGCGTCGACCTCGAGGCCGAGTTTACCGTCCGTGAAGTGGCCGAACTCCTGCTCAAGACACACAATATCCACGACGTGGGGGTATTGTTGACCGGCGTGCCCGAACGCTCGAGTGAGTGATTTGCACGTTTTCACTCTGGTGAGGTGAAATCCTCGAGCACGCTGTGTGCGTAAAACGCGACGGAGAAATCCTGTGGTGATGGAATAGCACACGCGAGAGTGGCCAACAGTATCGCTGTCACTGCAGGATGGGCGGGTACAATGACGAAGTCGGTCGCGACGGTAAGTGTGGGGAGTGCCAGGAGGAGCGGGCTCATTGCAGCGACTCGAAGGTGCCAGGCAGGTTCCTCGCCCGTCGGTTCGGGGTGGACGACAGCCCAGGGATGACTGAGCATTCCGGAGAGGACGCCGGGTGTTCGCTCGCCGCCGAAGACGATGGTGTACTCGATACCGACGAGTCGAAGCACAAGTGCGTGCAACCACTCGTGGAGCACCAACCCGACCGCCACCGAAGGGAGCAAAATGACGACGGCAAGCAGTCGGTCGGGTGTGAGCTCGATCATATCGGAGTGTACGTTTCTGGATTCGATGACGGCATTATCAATCCGTCGAAGGGCGCGTTCGGTATCTGTGTGGCTTCGTCGCTCGAGGCAAAGGCCCAAGCCTGTACTGATTGGTCTGTTATAACGGGAGGCTACACTCGAGTCGCTATTCGTCGGCATTCTCCTCGAGTCGCTGTTCGAAGACCTGGTGCCTGAACAATCATTAAGTACTTTGGTGAGAGATAGCATGGCATGGCATTCGCCGAGGAAATCGAGTTTGGGCACGAGGACCGCAAACGCATTTACGAACACGTCGAGCGCCACGGGGCAGTCGATCCGGACGAAGTCAGACGCAGATTACAGATCGACCCCGGTGGATTCAGACACCACGTCGCCATCCTCAAACGGGACGGCCGTCTCGACGACCGGGACGGAACGCTCCGGGTAACGATCGATGCGGGTGCTGAGGAAGAGTACCAAAGCGACGACCTCGAGTTCCACATTCGGCCGGCCAGACAGGAAGATCTGGCGGGTATCGTCGGCGCGATTCGACAGGTCGCCGAGGAGAAGACCTACATCGTCGCCGAGTCCGTCGCCGACGAGGTCGACCATCAGGACGCACTGTTGCGGTACAACGAACTCGAGGCCCGGATGTTCTTCGTCGCGACGGTCAACGACGAAGTCGTCGGCTGGGTCCACATCCACGGGCAGGAACTGGACAAACTCAGTCACACCGCGCAGTTGACCGTCGGCGTCATCGAGGAGTACCGAGAACACGGCATCGGCTCGCACCTGCTCTCGCGTGGCCTCGAGTGGTCCGGTTCGAACGGATACGAAAAGGTCTACAACAGCGTTCCCTCCACGAACGAAGAGGCAATCGACTTCCTCGAGACCCACGGCTGGGAGATCGAAGCGGTCCGGGCGGATCACTACAAACTCAACGGCGAGTACGTCGACGAAGTGATGATGGCACTCAAACTCTGAGTCAGCTATTCACGATGTCCGTGATGGCATGGAGACTCTCTACCTCGTAGGTCGGTGTCGCTGAGAGTGCCACGTCTGTGCTATGGGGTCTTCTGACGAAAACCGAATCCATCCCTGCGCGGTGGGCCGCGATCACATCGCTCTCGCTATCACCAATGTACAGTGCAGATTCTCCCTCGAGGTCCGCGAGGGCTTTCTCGAGGTAATGCGTGTTCGGCTTTTTCAGGTCGAGACTTTCGATCGTTTTTTCCCGTCCATAATAGACCTCGAACAGCGGAGCTAGCTCGAAATGCTCCAGAACGTAGGCGATTGTACTGTGGTGATTGTTGCTAACGACTCCACAGGGATGCGGAAGGGCTGTGATAGCCGCTACGTCGTCATATAGATCCCGAGAACCGGCTTCGAATTTCTCGAACTGGGATAGTTCGTCGTGACGTTCTCGAGCTTCCCAGAACGTCTCTGGATCGATATCGTATACGCTACAGATTTCCTGGAGCCGGCCAACAGTAGTGCCGTTCACGATGTCGTCAATATGTCGCTGGTCCACTGTTGTAACGCCCACTGCTTCGAAGGCTTTCACTGTGGCTTCGACCTGGGTCTCGTAAGCAGGTGGGTCGACCAGAACGCCATCACTGTCGAAGAGCGCGATATCGTATTCTGTCACCTTCTGTCAATTGTAAATATAGTATATGAGGGTTACGATTCTGTGGCCTTGCCAGACCACCACTCGTGATTTTCCCCAGAACTGAAGTCGGTGTTTTTCCTATAGTAGCATCTCTGTAAGTGGGTTCAGGCCGTCTCTCGAGCGGTATGGTGGACACGAATGGAGGATAGTAACCGAATTCGTCGAGCGAAACCACCTGCTGTGTCCTCCCCAACGGTAGTCACCCAACCCTCGAGGTTTGTATACCAACCTTCGGCGTTTAGGACCCCTAGTCCATCTAGAGAATTAGTATGCCACGAGATACCAACCGGCGTACGGTGCTCCGACGGACGGGAACACTGGCAGCGCTCGGGACGGCTGGACTGGCAGGGTGTATCGCAGACGAGAACGGCGACGACAGTGGGAACGGTGCTGACGATGGGAACGGCGATGATGGCACCGGAAACGGGGGCGACGGGAGCGAGGACGTTGCTGATGAGACGATCAGAATCGGGGCGATGCAACCCGTTTCAGGCGACCTCGAGTACTACGGACAGATCAGCCTGATGGGCTTTTACTCGGGAATCGCCTACAAGTACGACCTCGACCCGATCGAGGAGATGACAACCGGGACGTATACGCTCGACCCGGACGACGGGCCGACCTTCGAGTTCATCGTCCAGGATACCGTTTTCACCCCGGATACGGCCCAGCAGGTGGCCGAGGATCTGGTTGTCGACGAGGATGTCGACGTCCTGTTCGGGGCCTCGAGTTCCGATTCGGCGCGCCGCATTTCGGCGAACATTCTCGACGATGCCGGGATCCCCTACATCGCAGGGCCAGCGGCAGACGCCGACATCACGGTGTCATCCGACCACTGTCACGAGTTGCTGTTCCGTGCTAGTGAGCACACCGCGATGGACGCCCGAGCGGGTGGTCGATACGTCGCCGAGCAGGGGGACGTCTCGACTGTCGCCATCTTCGCTGCAGAAGGGGCGTTCGGTGAGGGTGTCGCGAACAATTACCGCGAAGTCCTGGAAGGACAGGGTGTGGAAGTCCTGGACCCACGGTTCGTCGAACCCGGTTACAGCGAGTTCGAAGGGCTGTTCGACGAGGCTATCGATCAGGGTGCAGACGGCGTGGTCGGTGGGTTCACTTTCATCACGTTGCCGGAGTTCCTCCCGACGGCGATGGCCTACGACGAGATCCAGGCGTTCGGTGGCTTTGCCGAACTGGTGACGACACAGGTCACCGGCCAGACCGTCGAGGCCACACTCGGCGAAGGCTTTACGGCCGAAGATATCCAGGATGCCGGACTGGGTCCGTTCACGACCCGCTATCACTGGAACCAGTACGACAACTCGATCAACGACGCCTTCATCGACATGCACACTGAGACGTACGGGCTGATGCCGGACCTGTTCAGTGCCGGGACGTTCGTCGGCGGGTCGGCGCTCGTCCAGGCCATCGACGAGACCGGTTCGGTCGACGGCGGCGACATCGCCCAGGCGATGCGGGGGATGACGGTCATCGATACGCCGAAAGGCGAGAACGCCTACACCTTCCAGGAACACAACAACCAGGCTGCGTCGGCCATGACCGTCGCCTGGCCTGTCCCGACCGACGACGATGTTGCCGAGTACTGGGACGCGTCGGTGATGCCCGGCGAACCCATCGAGACGTTCGAACCCGAGGAGGTCATGGTGCCAGCAGACGAGGCTAGCTGCTCGCTCAACTGATCTCATGGTACTCTGGACGTCGAATTTGACGAAACGGTTTGGCGGCGTGACCGCCGTCGATAGCGTCGACTTCAGCCTCGAGCGGGGCGAACTCTGTTCGGTCATCGGGCCGAACGGTGCGGGGAAGACGACGTTTTTCAACCTGTTGACCGGGGTACTCGAGCCGACGGCGGGTTCGATCGAGTTTGCGCCGACCGGGAATGGTGGTGTTGGGGACGCGGATGGCGACACCGTCAGGGATGGGAGACAGGACGGTCGAATCGATATAACGGACGCACAACCACACGAGACAGCACTGATGGGACTCCACCGTTCGTACCAGATCACCAACATTTTCCCGACGGTGTCCGTCCTCGAGAACGTTCGCGTAGCGGTCCAGGCACACCGGGGGAGCGACTCCTGGCAGTTCTGGCGCAACGTCAACGCGTTCGATGATCACTACACAGAGGCGGAAGCGATTCTCGACCGAATCGGCCTGACCGAGTACGCCGACCGAACCGCACAGAACCTCAGTCACGGCGAAAAACGCAACCTCGAGATCGGTATTGCGCTTGCAGGCAATCCGGACGTGCTTTTGCTCGACGAACCGACGGCCGGCGTCTCGAGCGAGGACGTCGGACAGGTCACCGACATCATCGAAGACGTCGCGGCCGATCACGCCGTGATGTTGATCGAACACAACATGGATGTGGTGATGGGGATCAGTGACCGGATCGCCGTGTTGAACCGCGGCGAGTTGATCGCCGATGGCGACCCCGAAACCGTCAGAAATAGCGAAGCCGTCCAGCGTGCGTATCTCGGCGGCTACGATGGTACCGAAGAGACCACCGACGGTGACGACGCCGCAACCGGGGTGAGTGCTTGATGGCGTTGCTCGAACTCGAGGGCGTTCACACCTACTACGGCGAGAGCCACATCTTACAGGGTGTCGACCTTCACGTCGAGGAGAACGAAGTCGTCGCGCTCATCGGCCGCAATGGCGTCGGGAAGACGACGACCCTTCGAACGATCATGCAGTTGACGCCGCCTCGAGAGGGGATCGTTCGATACGATGGTGTCGACGTGACTGGACGGCCGACACACGAAGTGGCTACGAACGGAATCGGCTGGGTTCCCGAAGAACGACGAATGTTCGGCTATCTCACCGTCGAGGAGAACATCCGCGTCGCGGTGCCGCCGGAGGATGACTTCGAACGCCTTCGAGACGAGATGTTCGAACTGTTTCCGGACCTCGAGCGATTTCGGGAGAAAGAAGCGCGAAATTTGAGCGGCGGCCAACAGCAGATGCTCGCCATCGCTCGCGGTATGGTCGGTGACAACGATCTATTGCTCGTCGACGAACCGAGTGAGGGGCTGGCTCCACTGATCGTCGAACAGGTCGTAGAGGTACTCCGTGAAGCCTCGACCGAGACGACGATGGTCCTGGTCGAACAGAACTTCCCGCTCGCGATGGACCTCGCGGACCGGTTCTATCTGCTCGATCACGGCACGGTCGTCGAGTCTGGCTCGACGGAAGGCGTTACCGCTGATGACGAACGCATTCGGAGGTATCTCTCTGCATGATTGGGTCACTTACCCCAGCGCTCGAGGTACTGTTCGCAAGCGATACACTCACACCCCTGTTTACTGACGGGGTTCGCAGTTTCTTCCGACCCGATACGTTGGCTCGTATCTTTATCGAAGGACTCGGCAAGGCGGCCATCTACTTCATTATCGCCATCGGATTGACCCTCGTCTTCGGGCTGATGGGCATCCTCAACTTCGCCCACGGCGCGTTCGCGATGGTCGGCGCGTATCTCGGTGGCATCCTGATGGTAGTCGGCCTCTCGTCCGGGTCGGGAACGTTTACACGAATCGCGTTTTTCGTCGTGGTCGTCGCCGTCATCTTCGCCCTATTGACTGCCGTCGGCGCTGCCCTCGAGATCGGTCTGGTTCGACCAATCTACGACCGCACGCCGATGTACCAGATTCTGCTGACTTTCGGTGTCGGCTTGATCCTCGAGGAACTCGCGCGGATAATCGCATCTGCCCGTGGTATCCAGCCGGAGCCCACGTGGGCTGCTGCGCAGGCGACCATTCCGACGGTCCTCGGGACGCCATCGGAGATTCTGCTGAACCTCTTCGGTGCCCGAATCAGGGGCTTCTATCTGTTCGCCATCGTCGCCGGTGCGATACTGGCGGCTATCGTCTGGGCGTTCCTCACGAAAACGCTCTACGGCCTGTACATCCGAGCGGGCAGCGAGGATCCGGAGATGGTCGAAGCCCTCGGGATCGACGTTCGGAAGGCGTTCACCGTCGTCTTCGGCCTCGGAATCGGATTAGCTGCAGTCGGGGGCGTCTTCCTCATGTGGGATCCCACGGAGGGACCCAGTGTGATGCTCAACCTCGACGTCTTGTTGTACGCGTTCGTCGTCGTCGTGATCGGTGGCCTCGGCTCGTTCAAAGGCACACTCGTGGCGGCGATCATCGTCGGAATGGCCGACTCGTTTACCACCTGGGTGTTCGCTCGAGGCATCATCGACTTCTCGGGACTCCCGGAGGTCACCATCTTCCTGTTGCTCGTGATCGCACTGATCGTGCGCCCACAGGGCCTTTACGGCGTCGAGGAGGTGGGTGGCCATTAGCTCCCCTGATAGCGATCTGGCGCAGGCAACGGACGAGAAGCCCGCCGCGAGCGACGCCACTGACGCCGACGAAGCCGAGTCGACACACTGGGCTCGAGGCTACGTGCACGATCATCTCGCTCACGTGCTCGTCATCGGCTTCTTCATCGTCTATCCACCTCTCTACAGCGTCTTGACTGGACTTCCGGCACTCGATATCGGTGTTGGGACCGTCGATCCCGGCGCGTTCTTCAACGCCTTCTTGCCGGCGACGACGTTCCTCATCGGGATGTTGTTCCTGGGCTTGTTTGCGATGAGCTTCGACTTCATCAGCGGCTACACCGGCTACCTGTCGTTCGGCCATGCGGCCTTCTACGGCATCGGTGCTTACACCATCGTACTGGCCGCTAATGGCCAAATTCCGGGAGTGCCGGGCGGTACACCGTTCATGCTGACGATGGTACTTGGCGGCGTTATCGCGATTATCGCCGCCCTCGCCATCGGCGCCGTTTCGTTCCGGCTGACGGGCGTCTACTTCGCCATGTTGACCCTCGGGTTCGCACAGGTGCTTTACGAACTGATCCGAAACTGGGGATACGTCGGTTCGAACCCACTCGAGGGGCCAAACCACGCGGGCCCAACTCCCGAAATCGGCGTGCCGTTCGTCGACTCGCTCTCGGTTGGACTCGGTCGACTGTCGGGTGACAGCTTCAACAACGTCCTGGGTACCGGCATCGACATCTCGGCAACGCTCACGTCCTACTACGCTATCGGGGTCATCGTCGTCATCTGTTATTTCGCGATGCAGCGAATCATCCACTCGCCGTTCGGCCGCGTGATGATCGCCATCCGCGAGAACGAAGAGCGCGCAGAAGCGGTCGGCTACAACGTGTTCTGGTACAAGATGGGCGCGTTCGCCATGAGCGCCTTCTTCGCTGCCATCGCCGGTGCGTTGTTCGCCGCCTACACCGGCAGCGCGTCACCGGACAGCACGTTCTACTTCCTCGTGACTGCCGACGCGCTGATCGTGACCATCATCGGTGGTATCGGAACGCTGGCTGGGCCGCTATTCGGCTCGTTCCTCTTCGAGTGGCTCGAGGACATCCTCTCTTCACAACAGGGCGGTCTCGCCCCGTACCTCCGCGAAACCCTCCCGGAGGGCCTGTTGAGTGTGGATGTTGCAGGGTTGACGTTCCTCGAGTTGATCAATACGCTCATCGACGGACGCGCGCCGTTGTATCTCGGTATCGTGTTCGTGTTGTTCGTGCTGTTCGTCCCCAACGGCTTGCTCGGGTCGGTCCGTGATCGACTCGGCGGCACCGTTGCGAAATGTCTCCCTGCCCACCTCGAGCGGTATCGGCGCTAGCTCGGATCGGGGCAGGGCTGCGATTTGACTGAGTTCATGACACTTTCAATTCACGACCGATCAGCACAGTATGGCTCGCGGGTCGCCGTCGTCGACCGGGGGATGGCCCCCGGCCCCGAGGCGGCTGGCGACCGGGCGAGTGACGACCAGTACACCTACGGCGACCTCGCCGCAGCGACTCGAGCCTGTAATCGTCGGCTCGCAGCCAATGCGGTCGGCGAGGGCGATGTGATCGCGGTACTCGCTCGAAACCGGGTCGAACTCCTGATCCTGTTTTTCGCCGCCGTCGACCGTGGCGCTATCGTCGCACCGATCTCGTATCGGCTGTCAGCCGAATCGGTGTGCACCCTCCACGAACGAATCGACCCGGCCCTCACACTGTATGAACCACAGTTCGAGGCACTGCTCGAAACCGGTACCGAGGAATCGACGGGGGGCGAAACTGCCGACGAGAAGACGACCTATCGGACCCTCGAGCGTTTCTTCGACCTGTCGGTCGCGGACGCTTCCGCTGAGAGTGTCGCCGATGACGTCGACCTGGACGCCCGTACCGTCGACACCGTTCCACGGGATCCGGACCGACCGGTGTTGTATCTGCACACCGGCGGCACGACCGGCGTGCCGAAAGTCGTCGTCTGTCCGTACCGGCAACTCGAGTGGAACTGCATCACCGAACTGGCTGCCTGGGGGTTGGGCAAAACCGATGTTTCGCCCGTGTTCTTGCCCCTCTTTCACACCGGTGGCTGGAACCTCCTGACGGTCCCGACGCTGTACGTCGGCGGGCAGGTGGTCCTTCACCGCGAGTTCGAGCCAGGTTTCGCACTCGACACTATCGAGCGGTACGGGGCAACCCACGCTTTTGGCGTCGCCGCCATCTTTCGAGCGATGGCCGACCACCCCGACTTCGGGGCCACCGACTTCTCGAGCGTCGACTGGTTCATGAGCGGCGGTGGTCCGACCAGTGAGGCGGTCATGGACGCCTATCGCGACCGTGGTCAGCGATTTTCACAGGGATACGGCCTCACCGAAGGCGGGCCGAACAACCTGTACCTCGACCCCGAGCGAACGGTCGGCCTGGAGAAGTCCATCTCGAGTGTCGGGCGACCGTTCCCCGACTGCGAGGCACGGGTCGTCGACGACGATGTCACGGTGCTCGGGGCAAACGAAATCGGCGAACTCGAGGTTCGTGGCCCGATGACTGCGGCAGGGTACCTCGAGACCGAGGACGGCACGTTTACGGGCGAGTGGGTGTCGACGGGTGACCTGGCCAGACGGGACGACGCCGGAGATTACACGATTACCGGGCGAACCGACAATATGTTCGTCAGCGGCGGAGAGAACGTCTATCCCGAGGAGATTGAAGCCGCCCTCGAGGACCATCCAGCGGTCGATTCGGTTGGCGTCGTCGGAATCCCACACGACCGTTGGGGAACCGTTCCGAAAGCTATCGTGACCGGTTCACTCGAGAATTCATCGACGCTCGAGGCGTTTGCCCGTGACACACTCGCGGATTTCCAGGTGCCACACGAGATTCAGGTGGTCGAGGCCGTGCCACGCAGCGGAGCGGGTAAACTCGACCGGGGCACACTCGAGGACCAGTACGGTCCGTCGGCTGAAGAGGCGGTGGGACGAGCGGGAGAGGGTACCGATAACAGCGAGGGTGGGGGGCGATGACGACCGTTGGCCTCACCGGTTTCGGTCGGTACCTCCCCGACAAAACGCTATCGGGGAGTGAGATCGCCGCCGAAAGCGGTATTCCTGAATCAGTGGTCGTCGATAAGATGGGCGTTCGTCGGAAACACGTCTGTCCGCCAGCTGAAGATCACGTTACGGATATGTGTGTCGCCGCTGCCCAAGACGCCCTCGAGATGGCCGATCGCTCACCGACGGATATCGACATGGTCCTCTATCACGGCAGCGAGTACAAAGATCACGTCGTCTGGTCGGCTGCCGCAAACATTACGGAGCAATTAGGGGCCGAGAGCGCGTTCGCCACGGAAAGTCACACACTCTGTGCCAGCGCGCCGATTGCGATTCGACAGGCCCGTGCGCAACTCCAGGTCGACCACGTCGACACGGCGTTGCTGGTCGCTGCAAGTCGTGAAGAGGACCTGATCGACTACGAAAACGAGCGGTCGTCGTTCATGTTCAACTTCGGCTCTGGAGCCAGTGCGATGGTTCTCGAGGCAGACCCCGGAAGCCGTTCTCGAGCCATCGTTCACGAAAGCGCAGCCCTCACGGATGGCTCGTTCGCACACGACGTCGTCATGCCAGCGGGCGGTTCACTCGAGCCACCATCCTCCGAGACCGTCGCGGCTGACCGCCACCGTCTCGACGTTCCCGACCCGGACGGGATGAAAGAACGCCTCGCACCGGTTTCTTTGCCGAACTATCTGACCGTGGCCGATACTGCCCTCGAGCGCTCCGGCTACGAACGGGCCGACCTCGATTTCGTCGCGGTTACCCACATGAAACGCTCGTTCCACGAGGTAGTGTTCGACGAACTCGGACTCGATCACGAGACCGACGGTGTCTATCTCGACACCTACGGCCACGTCCAGAGCGCCGACCAGATTCTCGCACTCGGGGACGCACTCGAGGACGGGTTGCTCGAGGCAGGTGACCTGGTGTGTTTCCTCGCTGCGGGAACGGGCTACACCTGGGCCGCTACGGTGTTGACCTGGCAGGGCTGATACGGTTTCCTGTATCTTTGTATTGGTGATCGGGATTTCATGGCGGCATCGTGGATAAGAGATGACGGTAAATCGTATGCCACTCCGTTGCGCGTATTTTTAGGGACAGAGCCAGAAGACCCTGCTATGGCAGACTCGTCGGACACTTCTCGGTCGAACGGTCTCGTACACACACTCGAGGCCGGCACAGGCGTCGTCTGTGTCGTCGGCGCTGGGGGAAAGAAATCTACTCTGTACGAACTGGCCGGTCGCCTCGAGCGGTGCGTCCTGACGGCAACCGTTCGGATTCCAATTTTCGACGAGCAGGTAGCGAAGGTCGACGTCGTTTCGGATCCCGTTAGGACGCTCGAGCAGGTGATTCAGCGGGAGGACAGCGGTTCGGAAGAATTCTGGCCGCTCGGCGTCGTTCCTGAACGCGATGGGACCGACAGATATCGTGGCTACGATCCGGAAACCGTGGACCGTATCGCGGCTCTCGACGGTATCGATCAGGTCCTAGTGAAAGCCGATGGAGCCAGAACGCGGCTGTTGAAAGCGCCGAACGACCGCGAACCACAACTCCCGCGGTCGGCGGATACCGTCCTCGCGATTGCGAGCTGTCACGCGGTTGGCCGTTCGCTCGAGGCCGACGTCGTTCACCGCCCGGAACGGGTCGCCGCGCTCACTGGTCGTTCGGTGGGCGACGTCCTCGAGCCAGCGGACATCGCGACCGTGTTGACTCACAGCGACGGTGGGATGAAGGGGATTCCTCCATCGGCGACTCCCATCCCCGTTATCAACATGGTCGACGACGAAGCCGACCTCGAGGTCGCTCGCGAGATTGGCCGACTCGTGCTCGATGACGGTGGTGACGACCGAATCGAAAAAGTCGTCCTCACGAGTATGATCGAACAGGACCCGCTGGTCGACGTTCTCGAGTGAGACAATCGGTCCACCATTGCTGGAGAAACTGATGGTTAACGCTGCGCTACGGCTAGCCCCTCTCCCTGGATTCCAAGCTGATCCATCTCCCACTCCAGGTAGTCACGCAGTCCATTCTCGAGCGGTCTGTGTACGATGCCAAGTTCTTCGGTTGCTTTGCTGTTATCGACTGGCCATTGCGGGCCGGCGAGAAACCTGAGGGTTTCAGCTTCTAAGCCCTCGGGAGGCGTAACGAATCGTTCTACTGCACCCATTAGTTTGGCGACCCCTCCAATCACCTTCGGTGAGACGATTCGGGGGACCGGAATTCCGGTTATGTTTTCGGCACACCGGAGTACGTCGACAATCTCTCTCGATGGTCCTGAAATGATGTACGTTTCTCCGGGGGTACCCTGCTCCATTGCGCGTACGTGCCCGTCTGCGATATCTCCGACGTGGTCCCAGGGTGCGTAGTGGACGCGCGGTATCATCGGAATCTCACCTTGGAGATAGCCCCGAAACAGGCCCCGAATCGACCCGTACACCTTGTCTCCCGGACCGTAGACGATGCCCGGTTGCACGACGACGAGCGAAAGCCCGTCGTCGATCATGGGTTTAGCGACCTCGTAATGAGCCTCCCATTTCGTCCGGTAATACACGGCCGATTCCGGGCACCTCGGCGCAATCGTTTCATCGATATATTCTAACTCTCGGAGGGGATACACACCTATCGTACTGGTGTAAACTCCCTTTTGGATGGCCAGTTCGTCCATCAATTCGAGCACATTTCGGGTTCCCGTTACGTTGATCTGTTCGGCCTTTTCGACATTGCCAGGCCCGGGCCCGACATAAAACCACGCGGCGATATGAAACACTCCGTCCACACCCTTCATCGAATTCCGCATACTTTCTTTCTCGGTGATGTCTCCTTCCACCACTGTGGCCCCTTCCGGGAGGTGATCCGCATTTGCCCTCGAGCGGGTCAGCGCAACAACCTCGTGACCATGTTCGAGGAGTTTGGTTACGACGTGTGAGCCAATTAACCCGGTCGAACCCGTGACAAAGTATCTCATCGAATGTCATATGTCACCAACCCACAAATAGGTTTCAGAGGACCGAACCTATTGTGAACCGATTCGGGGCAGTTAGCCTGCTTTTTTGTAGAACCAGCCGGCCCCGATGCGATAGCGGCTTTTTGACGGCCTTCCGTCCATAGATTCTCTAAACAGTACAGAGGTGTTTGGTGAACTGATCCAAATCACAGAAACGATTATATCATACCATAGCATTGGAATCTCATGGATCTGTTAATTGTTAGCAGCGGACATAACCAGTGCGAGCTAGCACTACTTGAAGGCCACGTACTGCTTGCTGTAACTGTTACGATAGAAGAAGCGAAATCGACTGTCGAAAAGCGGTATCACCGTCCGGGTGATACCAGTAAGGACCAGGACGAATGAGCCAACTGAGAAGATTTCTCGGCATTGATGAACAGGCTTTGACTCGAGAGGATCAAGTCCTTCCCGTTACTCGATGGGTCGGTCGGATTCTCGTCCCAGTACTTGCCGTTGCGGCGGTCATACTCTATGGGTTTCCAGACCGAACAACCGAACTCTTCGCGTGGACCATCAGGCCGGACATGACGCCGATTCTGATGGGGGCTGGGTATGGGGTGGGTGCGTACTTTTTCTACCGAGTCGCAACCCACAATCACTGGCACGAAGTAGCCCTCATCTTTCCCGGCATCTCAGTTTTCACCTGGTTTATGCTCCTCGCTACGCTCCTTCACTGGGAGAACTTCAATCACGACCACGTGACGTTCTGGATTTGGGTATTCATCTACGTAGTGGCCCCGTTTCTGGTGCCGGCAATCTGGCTCCTCAACAGGCGAACCGATCCACGCGTACAAAACCGAAAGGATCCATCGCTGCCCAAAATCGTCCGACAGTTGAGCGGGCTAACCGGTCTCCTCATTACCGGGACAGCGATTGTCCTGTTTTTCTTCCCGAGTGTGTTGATAGCCTACTGGCCCTGGGACGTTTCCCCGTTGACCGCACGTATTCTGTTGGGATGGTTCGCGTTATTCGGCGTGGTTAACCTCGCTGTTGCGTTCGAGTCTCGGTTGAGTGCTGTTCAAATCGTCGTGCAGACACAAGTGATCGGGTTTGGGTTAGTGCTCCTTGGTGCCGGTCTCGCGTGGAACGATTTTGACGTGACCAATCCATTGACCTGGGGATTTATCGGCGGCTTCGTCATCTACCTGGTGGTGATAGTTTCGGTATTCTACAAGATCCGAAGTCCAAAATGGTGACTGCCCGAGCGCTGCAGTTGTCGCCTGTTATTCGGACCCAGATATTCGCCACAATGCCCGGTACAGACCAACCATGGTGATATCGTGTTCCGTACGGAGTTCGTGACAGGCCTCGAGGTATTGATGATACGACACGGCATCGAACGGGTCTGGAGTGCTCGAGACCGCCTCGAGGGCGCCAGCGCTCACCAGCGCTTCCCACAGGCGATCATCGACCACGAGATACCGATCCGGATCGGCATAAAACAGCAGCGCCGACGCGACCGGCACGTCGAACCCCTCGAGATCGGCCAGCGCCTCTAGCGCCTGCTCGATTTCAGTTTGTGGGGGTGGGATCCGCTCAGCGTCATCGGTGTGCTCCATCGCCTCGAGTGTCGCCCCAATCGCGTCTTGGACGTCGCCCCAGTCGTTCGTCCGAAAGGCTTCCTCAGCTGGATGGACGGCACTCGTGCGTCGACGTCTTCCAAACCAGCGGACAACCCACTCCACGTCCTTCCAGTTGTACGAACCGTCCGCAAACGCCTCCGGCATCGACTCGAGGCGTTCGGCTTCGACGGTCGCGAACGGTTCTTGCCGTTCGTATTCGATGACGGCATCCTCGAGTTCGGCCGTGGTGAGCGCTGTCATTGGATGGGTTGAATGGGGCGAGGGGCAAAAACGTGGCTCAGTTCGGTGGCAATCCAGTACTCGCCATCCAGAATCGGTAATCACGGGGAAGCGATGGCAGTAGACTATTGGCTAGCTGCCAGTTTCGGCCAAAGACTCAAATGGTTCTTGGTAGCAAGTATCCATATGGCAACCGAGGACGACGGCGTGCACACCATCTGCCCCTACTGTGGGGTCGGCTGTGGTCTCAAACTCAAACCGGGTGAAGAAGACGGCGACGTGTCGCTTCAGCCGTGGTTCGACGCTCCGGTCAACGAGGGCGCGCTGTGCATCAAAGGCGGCGCCTCTCCGCAGGTCGTCAACCACGAAGATCGGCTCACCGAGCCGCTGATCAGGGACGACGACGGCGAGTTCCGAACCGCTACCTGGGACGAGGCGTTGACGGTAATCGTCGACGAACTCGAGCGACTCGCCGAAACGTACGGTCCCGATGCGACCGGCTTTTTCGCCTCCTCGAAGGTGATGAACGAGGAGAACTACCTGTTACAGAAACTCGCCCGACGGTACGGGACGAACAACGTCGACAACTGCACGCGAATGTGTCACGCCTCGACCGTCTACACGCTCCGCCAGAGCCTGGGTGCGGGAGCGATGACCAACAGCATGGTCGACCTCGAGGACCACGGCGAGGTTTACTGGGTGCAGGGGGCAAATCCGGCCGAACAGCACGTCATCGCCCACAGCAACTACTTTCGGCAGGCGACGAGAGACGGCGCGACCCTTATTCAGGTCGACCCACACGCGAACAAGACGACGCGTGACGCCGACATCCACCTCCAACTCGAGCCAGGGACCGACATTCCCTTGCTCAACGTCGTGTTGAAGACCATCATCGACGAAGAACTGTACGACGAGGCGTTTATCCAGGAACGGACGAGGGGCTTCGACCATCTCGAGGCGACGCTCGAGGGCTTCGACGTTGAGGAAGCAGCCGAACGGTGTGGCGTCCCGCTGAAGGATATTCAGGAGGCTGCGCGGATCTACGCCGAAGCTGACAACGCGGCTATTTTCACCGGAATGGGCATGAGCCAGCACGCCTGTGGTGTGGACAACGTTCAGAACGAGGTCAACCTCGCGCTGCTCACGGGGAACCTCGGCCGACCGGGAACGGGCGTCAATCCGCTGCGCGGGCAGAACAACGTGCAGGGAACCTGTGACGTCGGGGCGATGCCGAACGTCTTGCCCGGCTACCTGGAAGTCGACGACGACGAAGCCCGCGAATCAGTCGAGGACGTGTGGGGCTTCGACATCCCGCCCGAACCGGGCCTGACGAACGTCGAAGTCTCGAACGCCATCGGCGACGCTATTCACGGACTCTACGTCATGGGTGAGAACCCGGTAATGAGCGAACCGGACGCCCTCGAGGTCGAAAACCGGATGAAGGACCTCGAATTCCTCGTCGTACAGGACATCTTCATGACCGAAACGGCCGAGTTCGCAGACGTGGTGCTCCCGGCAACGTCGTGGGCCGAACGCGGCGGGACGGTGACGAACACGGACCGACGCGTCCAGCGTATGCGCAAAGTGACGGATGTCCCCGGAAACACCCGTCACGATCTGGATATTCTCTGTGAAGTCGGGACCAGATTGTTCGGCGACGGCTTCGACTTCGATGGCCCGGAAGCCGTCTTCGAAGAGCTTCGGGAGGTCTGCCCGATCTATCACGGGATGACCTACGAGAGCATCGGCTTCGAGGGAATCCAGTGGCCGTGCTACGAGGAAGGCGACGAAGGCGACCAGTACCTCTACGAGGAGACGTTCGACACCGAGGACGGACTGGGCGTGATTCGCGGCGTTCGTCACCAGGACCCAAAAGAAGTACCTGACGACGAGTTCCCGCTCGTGTTGACGACGGCCCGACTCGAGGAACACTACAACACGGGCACGATGAGTACCCGCTCGCCGACACTCAGACGGAAAACGCCCGATAACTTCGTCGACATTCATCCAGCAGACGCGGAAAAACGTGGCATCGAGGACGAGGATTACGTCACGCTTCGCTCCCGGCGCGGTGAAATCGTCCTCGAGGCACACGTCACCGAAGACATCAAAGAGGGCGTGGTCTGGACGACGCCACACTTCTCTGACGCTCGAGCGAACACGCTCACGAACGACGTGTTGGACCCGCTGGCGAAGATTCCGGAGTACAAAGCGGCCGCTGCCGAGGTCGAACCCGTCGGCTCCGAAGCATCGGCTGACGACTGATCGGACCAGGGTCATTGTGCACCTGTCTTCCTCCCCCATTCCGTCGCAAACGTCGAAGAGACGACAACACTGAGGCGGTCGAGCCTGATCCGCTCGAGGCTGGATCGCTCGAGTCAGAGCCCTCATACGTGGCCCCGAGGTAGTAGCAATATACCGAAGGTATGACGCCTACTTCCAGAGACCACCCCTCGTTTTCGGCCGTAATCCTCGCTGGCGGCTACGCCACTCGGTTCGGTGAGGACGACAAAGCCGTCGCCGACCTCGCGGGCAAGCCGATGATCCGACGCGTCGTCGAGCGTCTGTCTGTGAGTGTCGATACGATCGTGGTGAACTGTCGGGCTGAACAACAGTCGCCAATCGAATCTGCACTCGAGTCGCTGTCAGGAGATCCCACCGTGACCATCGAGTTCGCGTTTGACCCGGTTCCGGACCAGGGACCTGTCGGTGGCATCAAGACGGGCCTCGAGGCGGTCTCGAACGAGTATGCGGCCGTAGTGGCCTGTGATATGCCATTTTGTTCGCCAGCGCTTCTCGAGGAGTTGGCCGCGCGTGCGGCCGGTCATAACGGCGCGGTCGTCCGCCTCGAGGATGGCTGGTATCAGCCGACCCATGCCGTCTATCGGGCCCAACCTATGGCCACTGCCTGTAGCGCCGTGCTCGAGAGCGACGATAAACGGATCGTTCGAGCGCTCGAGGCCATCGACTGTATCGTCGTCGAAGAAAGCGACCTCGAAACGCCGGTTGGAACTGCCTTCGAGAGCATTGATACGAAAGAGGCGTTACTCGAGGCCGAACGACGGCTAACGAGTGAGTGACCGCGCCACGAGACACACCCGAGTCGACAGGGTATTTTCTCCAGGTCGGTTCACTCGAGGTCCGTCTCGACATCTCTGTCTGCGACCTCGACTTCGATTTTGTCCGTCAGCAAGTCGACTGCAATGCGGTTTGCCCCCTCCGGAATAATGATATCTGCCTCTTTTTTCGTCGGCGCGACGAACTGCTCGTGCATCGGTTTGACCGTCTCGAGGTACTGATCGATGACGCCCTCGAGGGCACGGCCCCGGTCGATGACGTCGCGCTGAATGCGACGCAGGATACGGACGTCGGCGTCGGTCATCACGTACACCCGGAGATCGAGCATATCGAGGATAGCGTCGTCGTAGAGGCCAAAGATACCCTCGATGACGATGACGTCTGTCGGTTCGACGCTCACGGTTTCGTCGGTTCGGTTGTGCCGTTCGAAATCGTACTGGGGCATCTCGATCGGTTGCCCCATAGAGAGATTGTCGAGGTGCTCTCGAATCAGTTCCCACTCGAAGGCCGAGGGGTGATCGTAGTTGATCTCTTTCCGGTCTTCGTACTCGAGATGTGAGAGGTCTTTGTAGTAGTTGTCCAGTGGTATCCTGGTGACGGCTTCGCCAACGGCTCCCGCAACCTCGCGGGCAACCGTCGTCTTGCCGGCACCGGTCCCACCCGCGATGCCGACGACGAACGAGGGAATACTCATTGGTCGACTCTCGGAACGGACCCAAAAGAAGGCCCCGATACGCTCACGCGGTCTGGTAGCACGCTTCATTAAAACCATTATAGGTGGCTCTCGAGCCTTCCGTATGGCAGAAGCAGATGCAATCGCGGCTGTCGATGAGCCAGTTACTGTCTCGTCGCTCGTCGACGATTTTCAGGATCTGGGGCTCGCTCGAGGCGACACGATACTGGTCCACGCCTCCCTGCAGGAACTCGGGTGGGTCTGTGTCGACGCGCAGGTAGTCGTCGATGCGTTGATGCAAACGATTACCCCTGCAGGAACCATCGTGATGCCGACTCACAGCGCTCAGTACAGCGACCCGGCGAACTGGTCGAACCCACCCGTGCCCGAGTCCTGGATCGAAACCGTGCGTGAAAACAGACCGCCGTATCGACCGGAGACGACCCCGACCCGGGGAATGGGGGCCATCGCTGAGTGTTTCCGAACCTATCCTGACGTGCAGCGTAGTGCACACCCCGTCTACTCGTTTGCCGCCTGGGGACAGGATGCCGACTCGATCGTTGCTGACCATGCGTTCGACGACGGACTGGGAGAGCAATCACCGCTCTCGAGAGTTTACGATCACGATGGCTCGGTCCTCTTGCTCGGCGTCGGCTACGAACCGAACACGTCGTTGCATCTCGCCGAATCACGTGCGGATATCGACCTCCCGTCGTTCGAAACGTGTGCTCCCGTCCTCGAGGACGGTGAACGGGTGTTACGACACTACATCGACCTCGAGTACGACGACAGCGATTTCGGGACTATCGGTGAAGCGTTCGAAGCCGCTCACGAGGTTGGCCGTGGGACGGTCGGTGCGGCGACTGCGATCACCTTTTCACAGCCCGAAATGGTCGAGTTCGGTGTCGAGTGGCTCGAAAAACACCGGGAGTAGTTATAGAGAGAGATACTCGAGTCAGCCTGTTTCCGCCAGAGCCTCTCGAGGCGATCAGACGGGTTTTTACTCGGCGTCGTCGGTCGCCCAGCCCCGTGACCGCTCGATCGCGTCTCCCCATCGGCTGTACATGGCGTCCGCTCGTTTCTCGTCCATCTGTGGCGTGAACTCCCGATCGACCTGCCAGTTGTGTTGGAGTTCGTCGAGGTCGTTCCAGTACCCGACTGCGAGACCAGCAGCATATGCCGCACCCAGAGCGGTCGTCTCGTCGACGACCGGCCGAATAATTTCTGATCCGATGATGTCGGACTGTAGCTGACAGAGGAAGTTGTTTTTCACCGCACCGCCATCCACTTTCAGGCTCTGCATCTCGATGCCCGAATCGGCCTCCATCGCTTCGGCCACGTCGCGAGTCTGGTAGGCGATTGACTCGAGTGTCGCGCGGACGACGTGTTCTCTGCGCGTTCCTCGTGTCATCCCGACGATGGTACCGCGTGCGCGCTGATCCCAGTGGGGTGCACCGAGGCCGGTGAACGCGGGGACGACGTACACACCGTCGGTCGAATTTACGCTCCGAGCCAATTCAGCGGTTTCTACGGGATCGTCGATCAGTGACATATCTTCGAGCCACTCGATCGCCGCTCCGGTGATGAAGATCGACCCCTCGAGGGCGTACTGGACGGGTTCACCAGAGCGCTGGAACCCGATGGTCGTGAGCAAGCCGTGTTCTGATTCGACGGCTTCCTCGCCGGTGTTCATGAGGAAGAACGATCCGGTACCGTAGGTGTTCTTGGCTTCCCCTGCATCGTAACAGGTCTGGCCGAATAGTGCGGCTTGCTGGTCACCAAGCGCGCCGGCGACCGGAACCGCTGCTTCGAGGAACCCATCGGGATGGGTCGACCCGTACGTGGCTTCGTCACTCGAGGGCCGGACTTCGGGCAACATCGCGCGGGGAACGTCGAACTCCTCGAGGAGTTCGTCGTCCCAGTCTAGGTCGTGGATGTTGTAGAGCATCGTCCGGGAGGCGTTGGATACGTCGGTGATGTGATTCCCGGTCAGGTTGTAGATGATCCAGGTGTCGATCGTCCCGAAGAGGATGTCGCCGCGTTCGGCCCGGTCCTGGATGTCGTCTGGCCGGGTGCGCTCCATCTTGATCGGGTCTGCGTTCTCGAGGAGCCACTCTGCTTTGGTCGCCGAGAAATAGGCGTCCGCCTCGAGGCCCGTTTTCTCTCGGATCGACTCGACGAGTCCGTCTTCCTCGAGCGCTTCGATCCGATTTGTCGTCCGCCGGTCTTGCCAGACGAGTGCGTTGTGGACGGGTTTGCCCGAATCGGCGTCCCAGAGCAGCGTCGTTTCGCGCTGGTTCGTCACGCCGATCGCCTCGAGTTTGTCCGGACTGATGCCGGCCTGTCCGAGTGCCGTCGTGATGACCGACTTCGTGTTTTCCCAGATTTCTATCGGGTCGTGTTCGACCCAGCCCGGTTCCGGATAGATCTGTTCGTGCTTCTCGTATGCGTTTGCGACGACCTGGCCGGCATGGTCGAATACCATAAACCGCGTTCCAGTCGTCCCCTGGTCTACTGCGCCAACATATGTGTCTGTCACTACTGGTCACCCCTGGTGTGGTGTCTCCGTGTTTACCGACGGTTGCTATGCAATAATAAACAATCCGCACATTCGTTATAAACATTCCCCAAATCGACGTGCCACGTGTCCAGGTCGGACGACACGAGAGGAAACCTCCGCGCTGGTCGCTATACCCAACTTCTGGGCGTCTACGACGTCTTGATAGGGGTCGTGACGAAACTCGAGTAAATTGAGGTTTCGATAGCGCTCGAGTGCCGTTGTTATTCGAACGAATTCATTGACTAACACTGCCGTAGCGGCGATCAGCGATTTGCAGTCGGCCGCTGGCCCGGATAGCGAAGCGATTTGTGACCGACAGAACAGTGTAAAAATAGCGATAGTTACGGCTGTTCCCCAAGCGTCGATAAAATAAAGGTACGCGACTACTATGTTTCACCAAAGGATGGCATACGACACGACGGTTCTCGTCCTCGGCGGTGGCTCAACGGGCTGTGGGATCGCCAGAGATCTCGCAATGCGGGGAGTCGAGGTAACGCTCGTCGAGCGAGGGAATCTGACACACGGAACGACGGGACGGATGCACGGACTGTTACACAGTGGGGGTCGCTACGCTGTTTCCGATCAGGCCAGTGCCCGGGAGTGCATCGACGAAAACATCATCTTGCGTGATATCGCTGGCCACTGCGTCGAGATGACAGGTGGGTTGTTCGTCCAGCGACCGGAGGACCCCGACGACTACTTTCAGCAGAAACTATCGGGGTGTAAAGAGTGCGATATTCCCGCACGCGTGTTGTCCGGCGGCGAGGCTCGAGAGATCGAACCCTATCTCGCGAAGGACATTAAGCGGGCCATCGAGGTGCCTGACGGAGCCATCGACCCGTTCCGACTCTGTGTTGCGAACGCGATCGATGCCGAACGTCACGGGGCACGGATCGAGACCCACGCAGAGGTCATTGACCTGCTCAGAGATGGTGACGACATTTACGGCGTCACCGTCAGGCACGACTCCGGCCCGGGCAAACGCACACACAAAACGCCCGGGACGACCGAGGACATCACCGCCGAGTACGTGGTCAATGCGACGGGCGCGTGGGCGGGACAGATCGGCGATATGGCAGACCTCGAGGTCGCTGTTCGTCCGTCGAAAGGTGTGATGACGATTATGAACGTCCGACAAGTCGATACGGTAATCAACCGGTGTCGACCGAAAGGGGATGCCGACATCATCGTGCCTCACGAAACGACGGCGATTCTCGGGACCACGGACGAGGAGGTGAGCGACCCCGACGACTACCCCGAAGAACAGTGGGAAGTCGACATGATGATCGACACGCTGTCCGAACTCGTCCCGATTTTGCGAGACGCTCGCACGATACGCTCGTTCTGGGGCGTCAGGCCACTGTACGAGCCACCGGGAACCGGTACCGAAGACCCTACTGACATCACTCGAGATTTCTTCTTGCTCGATCACGCCGAGCGCGATGGCGTCACCGGAATGGCCAGTATCGTCGGCGGGAAGCTTACTACCTACCGCTTGATGGCCGAACAGATCGCCGACCACGTTTGTGCTCAACTCGGGCATCAGGCATCCTGTGCCACGGCCGACGAACCGTTACCCGGAAGCGAAAATCTCGAGACACTCGAGACCGCGATGGACGACTTCGGTCTCCGCTCGCCAGTTGCACGACGGAGCAAACAGCGCCTCGGGAGTCGGTCACAGGAAGTGCTCGACACGAACGAGCCAAACCCCGTGATCTGTAACTGCGAGAGCGTCACGCGCGCGGAGATTCGAGACGCCATCGAGCAATCCGGCTCGGACCTCAACGCCGTTCGTATTCGCACGCGTGCCTCGATGGGGAACTGCCAGGGTGGCTTTTGCACCCATCAGATCGCGAACGAACTCGCCGACGAATACGACGAACCAACGGCTCGAGCGGCCTACGACGAACTCTTGCAGGAACGCTGGAAGGGACAGCGTCACGCCCTGTGGGGCGAACAGCTCTCCCAGGCGATGCTCAGTTACGCCCTGCACGCGACGACGTTCAACGCCGATGGGGATGTTGCGCGCTCGGGCACGTCTCTCGATTTCGCGGCGTTCGACGGCGGACAATCCGACTCGGATGGAGGGACGCCAGGGAGGGCGACCACTGATGGCGGGAAACGGGTCGGTACTCGAGGAGGTGACCGCTGAGATGGCGATCACCGACGACGTGCTGGTTATCGGCGGTGGACTCGCCGGCGTCACGGCTGCTCTGTCCGCCGCGGAGTACGACAGGCAGGTACGCCTCATTTCGTACAAACAGAGTACACTCAGACACGCGAGCGGATTGATCGACGTGCTCGGCTACACTCCGGAGGGCGAAGGACCGCTGGAAGATCCGTTCGCTGTACTCGAGGACCTACCGGAAGGACACCCGTACGAACGGGTCGGAACGGACGCGGTGCGAGAAGCACTGTTGTTTTTCGACGCGGTGGCAGACGATGCGTACGCGGGTAACCACACGGACGCGAACGCTCTGGTTCCGACCAGCAGTGGCGCGGTCAAGCCGACTGCCAGGTATCCCGTCGGCGTCGCCCCCGGGCTGGCAAGCGTTCCTCGAGACACGCTCCTGGTCGGATTCGAACGACTCCCGGAGTTCAACGCACCGCTCGCGGCGGCCCACCTCGGAGCAACTGGCGTTCCGTTCGACGTTCGCGGCGTCACGCTGGATTTTCCCGGAATCCGACGAGACGACGCCAAGGTCATCCGCTATGCCCACATCCTCGATTACGACGAACGAGTCGACATCGGACACGGCGAAACCGCAGCCAGGCCCGCACTGGCCACGACAGTGTCTGCCCACCTCGAGGGAGAATCTCGCATCGGGTTCCCACCGGTGCTTGGCGACGACAATCACGACGTCGTTCGCCGTGACCTCGAAGAACGACTCGGCGTCGACGTGTTCGAGGTCCCCTCTGGCCCACCGAGTTTGCCCGGGCTCAGACTCGAGGACCTGTTGTACGAGGCGCTCGAGGAAGCCGGCGTCCGAGTGACGACAGGTGTCGAGGTGGTCGACTACGAATCCTCGAACGGCCACATCGATCACGTCATCGTCGACCGAACGGGTCAGCGAGTTCCCTACCAGGCCGAGGAATACGTCCTCGCGACGGGCGGTCTCGTCGGAAAGGGTATCGACTCCGAACGTGAGCGCGTGTTCGAGCCACTTTTCGACTGTTACGTCGAGCACGCCGGCGACCGATACGAGTGGTTCGACGGCGACGCTTTCGGACACCATCCGTTCGCTCGTTACGGCCTTACCGTCGACGCCGAGTTACGGCCTCAAAAAGCGAATGGGGCGATCGAGTTCGAAAACCTCCGGGCCGCCGGCTCGGTGCTTGGGGGCTACGACTTCGCCGCGGAGAAGTCCGGAAGCGGTGTCTCTATCGCGACCGGTTTCGTCGCCGGCGCTCGTGCCGGCGAGGTGGTCAAATGACCAACTCACGCACGACTCGAGGGACAACGGTCTCAGGCGTGGAGTACACTCGATTCGGTTCCCCGGTAGGGGATGCAGCGACGAACGATGCGGGCGGTCACGGAGCCAACCAGGTGATTCGATGAGCGACGCAGCACACACACCAGACGACGGCGTATCGACCGACGACGAATTCGAGCCGATTCAGGTGTTCCCGGAGTCGACCGAAATGGACCTCCGTCCTGGCGCTGATGACTGTTACAAGTGCTCGACGTGTGACACTAACTGTCCGGTCGCCGAAGTCGACGACGATTTCCCTGGTCCGAAGTTCCAGGGACCGGAGCAGTGGCGACTCAAGCGAACCGAGGACCACGACATCGACGACTCAATTTTGAAGTGTTCGAACTGCATGCGGTGTGACAATGCCTGCCCCTCGGCAGTCCCGCTCTCACAGATGCACAACACGGCTCGCGGGGCGTACGTCGACGAGCAGATGAACAAACTGTCGCGTGAGTACTGGCGAAACCGACTCCTGTCGAACTATCGAATTATGGCACACCTCGGGAGCAAGGTTCCGCGGCTTACGAACTTCGTGATGGGACTGAGTGTGACTCGAGTCTTCAACGAGAAAGTCCTCGGTATCACGAGCGAACGCGAGTTCCCCGACTTCGCGACCGAAACCTTCCGTGAATGGTGGCACAAACGAGGGGGTGCTGCCGCCTCGAGAGACCGTGCGCAAGCGGCTCGGACCTCCCGCGGTATCGACGGCGACGAGCCAAAACGAATCGCGTACTTCCACGGCTGTTACTCGAATTACAACACCCCGGAGGTGGGGAAAGCCCTCGTCCGTGTCTACGAACACTTCGGGTACGAAGTGCTGGTTCCCAAACAGCGCTGTTCGGGGACGCCGATGTACGCAAACGGGATGTTGCAGGATGCAAAGCGGGCTGCAGACACCAACGTTCCCGAACTCGCTGCCGCCATCGACGAAGGAGCAGACATTATCGCCTCCTGTACCTCGTGTTCGATGTCGCTGCGCCAGGAGTACCCCGAACTGTTCGACATCGAAGACGTCGAACGCGTTTCGAACAACACCTGGGAGGGCCTCGAGTTCCTGCGCGTCCACGAGGACCTCGAGTCCGAACTCGAGGGGACGACAGCCGATGTTCCCGGACTAGCCTATCACGCGCCCTGTCACGCGAGAAATCAGGGCCTCGATGGGCAGGCTGTCGAGGTACTCTCGGTCATCAACGGCGTCGAAGTCGAAGACGTGGGCGATTCCTGCTCGGGCATCTCCGGCACCTACGGGTGGAAAGAAGAGAATTACGACACCTCTATGAAAATCGGCGAGGATATGTTCCATCATATGGAGGGAGCCTCGGGCGAGACGGGCATGACGGAGTGCCCAACCTGTTCGATGCAGATGGAACACGGAACCGGATACGAAATCCGACATCCACTCGAGATTCTGGAGGTGGCATTACTCGAGGGGCCGGAGGCGGCCTGATGGATCTCGAGGAACGAATCACTCGCCGACTCGGTGTTCGTGGCGGGAGTGGTATCTTCACCGACCGAGAGGCACTCAACCCGACGGGCCATCGACCCGAACCGATCGGTCGTGGCTCGGTGCTCGAACGGTTGCTCGACAAACTCGAGCCAGCGTTTGCCGATAGCCTTCCGGAGCCGTTTGCCGTCTCTGGTCCGGCCGGCTCGGGCACGTCTGCCGTCATCACCGCGCTATTTAGCGCACTGACGAGGCAGCTGGGGACGACGGCCCGAACTATCGGCACGACGACGCGGACGGGTGCCCCCGACCCCACGACCTGGTTCGTCTACGTCGATGGTCGGCGAGTGACGAGCGCGTTCGGATTCTACCGAGCCGTCCTTTCGACGGTGTCTGCCGAGCCTGTCCCGGCCAGCGGCGTCGGAACGGATGCGTTACGAGAGCGGCTCACACAGCAACTTTCCCGCCCGGACCGTCGGGCCGTCATCGCCATCGATCATCACGACGAACCCGAGACGCTCACCTTCGATCGCGTGGGGACCTTGCTCGAACCGATAGCAAACGGGACGACGACGGTTCCCGTTGGACAGCAGCCACCCACAGACTGGCACGGAGCCGTCGTCGAGGTTCCGCACTATCGTCGCCACGAACTCGTCGACATTCTAACCGCCCGTTCGTCTGTCGGGTTGGCTGCCGGTGCGATCGAACATCACGAATTACGTCGTATTGCCGAGTGGGCAGATGGGAGCGCCCACGATGCGTTGACTGCGCTGTTCAGCGCCGCCCTGTTGGCGTCCGAAGCCGACCGCGACTCCATTTCATCCGCAGATATTCGTCAGGCCCAGGCTGCCGTCCCAACAGATGGCGTCCATCTCGACCGGGTCCTGGCGCTTCCCGAGACCAGACAGCGCGTTCTCCTTGCACTGCTCGAACTCGAGTGTGCGGACAACCTGCTTCCAATCCGTGAACTCGCCGCCGAAATTGCAAGCGACTCGTCGCTTACGACTGGGACTGTCAAACGATTTCTCTACGAACTGGCCGACAAGCAAATCCTTGCCAGAGTCCCGCTCGAGCGCCCCGGAAGCGGTCGCCGCCCCAGCACGCTCGAGCCCCGTTTTCCACAGCTAGCGTTTCGGGCGTTGAGTCCGGAAGCGATGGAGCGTCGGTAACCTGAATCGCCTAACAGTTGCGATCGATCGTCTTGAACCGGCCGCCGGGCTTATATCAACGCGACAATAGTATCCGGTAGTGGTCGATACGGACTCCGATTGGATTGCCTTCGAACGGGGGGACCAAGCAACCGAGTGGACGATACGTGACACAATCGAAAATCGCTTCGTCACGCTGCAAACTGCGGAACCGACGACGCTCGTGCCAATCGAGCACGAGCCATTTGCGTATCCAGTCGACGCCGTAAGGCGATTTACGACGACGTCGTTCAGTCTCGATAAGCGGTTTCACGTTCGGATTCACGACCAGGACGGGACGACGGCAAAGCGGATCGTTCCCGGTGATCACCACCACCTCGAGCACTCGACCGAGACGGTTGGCCTCAACGGACAACCTATTCTGTACGTGGCCGCCGACCATCCCGGTACGGTTACACTGGGACACCACGACGTCTCGATTAATTTCGAACAACCGACAATCGTCACGCTCGGTGTTCGCTCGACGCACACGACACCGGCGACGACGATAACCACGACTGAAGACCCCGGTTCCATCATGAACGCCGTATCGATGGCTACCACGGCGATGAAAACGATGACGCCCGACCGTTCGTGGCCAACCCTCCGGGGCCATCCGCCGCTGATCGAGCGAGGGAACGCGCTCGAGATTCCCGACTCGTTGTCGAAACCGAATACAGAAATCACGATCACGGTCCCGCCAACGCTCGAGGCCGTGTATACGGTCGCACCGTTGGCCTATTATCTCGGAGCCGACCTCGTTTCGGGGTCGAGTGCAGCCATCGATACGCCTCGAGAACGATATCCTCTCGGAACCAGCCGTCCCCTGGAGGCCGCCGTCGAACGGCTCTTACAACACGTGTTCGTCCTCGATTGTTTCGTTCGGTCTGCTGGGATCGTCAAAGATCGGCTCAACGGGGCCGACGCCCTCGAGGAAGCGGCACCGTTCGATTTCGAAACTATCTACGCCGCACCGATCGCCACGCAACTCGAGAGGTATCTCGAGGTCCCGTTCGAGATGGTCGAACCGCACATCCCGCCGTGGCCAGCAACAGCTTTCGTTCCGGAAACCCCTGAGACCGCCGAGCTCGTGCCGCTGTTACTCGACCAGTTTGCCCTGATCAAACCACTCACGGCCGCCACCGGATTTGGCCAGTCGTCCGAGACGTCAGCTGTCGATTCCAGCCTCTCGGTACCGGAATCCACCCTCTCGATACCTGAATCCATCCTCACAAAGAGAACTGCTTCTCCGTCTGCGGACCAGGGTGAGGCTGTTTCGTCCAATCCAGGGGGTGCACAGCGACTCGAGGGGGTCTTCCCACATTCGCTCGAACACATCTGGTTCGGACCGGGTATTCCAGCCGGAATGAGCCGCGCTACGGTAGCGTCGTATCGACGCCGACTCGACCGAGAACCAGCGAGCGAGGAAACGAGAGTGCAAGTCGTCTGCAACGAGGCTGAAATGCTCTCGGAAGTCGAACACCTCGAGGACCTATACGCCGACCGAGATGTCCATCCGTTCGACGTTCAGGTCGAATATGGCGTCTCGACGGACCGGCTGACGACGCTATTGACGAGTTCGGCCATCGATCTGTTTCATTTTATCGGTCACGCTAGCCCCGACGGCCTCACCTGCCACGATGGCCTCCTGGATGTTCGAACGCTCGAGGCGGTCTCTATCGACGCGTTCATACTGAACGCCTGTCGATCCGCCCAGCAAGGATTGGCGCTCGTCGACGGTGGCGCACACGGCGGTCTGGCCACCCACAGCGACCTTCTCAACGAACGGGCGATACGCGCAGGTGAAACGCTCTCACGGTTTCTCAGCAGGGGGCTTCGGTTGCACGACGCTGTGCAGTTTACGGCGCTCGTCGAATCGGTTGGCGAATACAGCATCATCGGCGATGGAACGATCACGATCGCACAGTCGGATGGGAGTTCCTCTGCGCTCTATCTCATCGATTCGTTCACCGATCCGGTTTCTCTCTGTTCGTTCGAACTCCCGTTATTAAATCGAAACCTCGGCTCGACGGCCCACACCGGGTTTCCAGAGTACGACGGCAGTACCCTCGCCCCTGTCGCACATTGCCTCCCGGCGGTTCCGTTATCGGCGTTGAAAGAAGATCTGCAGTGGTCGACTACGCCAGTCATCTACGATGGGAAGGTACACTGGCCACCAGCGATCGGCCTCCCGGAGGAGCTCCACCCACAACTGGGCTAACGCAGAATCGAGTTTCGGATATCGACCCCCACGATGCAGCAAACCTCCCGTCGCCGCTCGAAAAACCTGGCCTATCGTTACTCGTCTTCTATTTCTTCGTCATCGACATCTTCATCATCAACCTCTTCGCCTTCTACCGCTTCACCGTCGAAATCCGGCTCTGCATCCGGATCCGGAACGACCTCACCGTCTCCTTCCTCGAGCGTGACCTCGAGTGTCTCGCCTTCCACGACGGCGAGTTCTGACACGTCGGTCGTCGTGATGTACTCGCGTTCGATCTCACCGTCTTCCGGGCTACCCACGAAGATCGTATACTCGTCATCCAGTGCTTCGACAGCACTGTCACTGTAGCCATCTTCCGGCCCGAGTTCGTTGTCAGTTGCGTACGGAACCGTCAGCTCGAATGCCTCGTTTTCGACGGTCGCCTGCTGGGTGTAGGTGAACGTCCGACCGGGCTCGGTCTCGAGTTCCACCTGTGCGTAGACCGTTTCGCCGTCAGCAACGCCCGGTGCGCTTCCGGTGATAGTCGCCCCCTCGACTCGCTCGAAGGTTTTGACTGCGGACACTACCTGTGCGTTGTGGACGTACTGCTGGGTCATGAAGCCCTGGAACGGATACTGACTGTTGAGCAACAGTGCCTGGTCCGTCGCTTCTGCCATCTCGAATTGCTGTTCGGCTTCCGCGACTGCATCGGTGTAGCCGCCCGCGGCGAATCGCTCCGAACCGGTCGAAATATCGACAGCCTGGCCGTCTGGCAACACCAGAATCTGACTGCCAACGATGGAGTACGTACTCGACTCGTGTACCAGCCGGTAGTGTTCCATCCCCTCGGCGTCCTCGAGATACAGCGAGGCGAGCATCGTGTCCTCGTAGGCTTCGTTCGTCGTGGTCGCCTCGATCTCGGTTCCCATCACCGAGACTGGTTCAGCGGTTTCGTAGGCGCTCATCCCGGGACCGGACCACGTCGCAATCGCACTGAACTTCCCACCAGCCATCTGGTCGTCGATCATCACGTACTGGACGTCTTCGTGGCCCGGTTCGTCGATATCGCTCCGAATCTCGTCTGCCGAACGGTCGGTGACGGACACGCCGGCGGAAATGCCATCGAGGATAGCCTCACCGTGTGCTTCATCGCCCGCCTGGAGATACCACGAGGAGGACCGAGCATTGGACTGGAACGGGTTCGAATGCGGCATCCGTTCGGCGTTCGTCGTTATCAGGTGGCCATAATCCCACCACGACATCACGCCGTAGGCTCCCTCTGGGTAGTCATAGTCGCCACCCTCGGGGTACTCGTAGGTGCCGTAGTACTCGAGGTCGTCCTGATGGCCCGCACCTGCCCAGTTACCGGGTTCGGGCGTGCTCTCGAGCATCCAGTCGGTGGACTCCTGCCAGACCATCGCGTCGCCGCTCGGGCCGGCCTGCGCACCGCGTTCCCAGGCGGTCGACCCCTGGGCAGCGATGGGTGGCAACAACGGCATGAAGAGCATCATGACGACGAGGAAGATAGCGATCACCTGGTAGGTCTCGACGTCGCGGATGGACTGTGCACTGCGCTGGAAATCGAGATTGAGCAGTCGAGCGATGTCGGCGACGAACACGGCGTTGAGGACGGCGACCGCGAGCACGAGATAGTACGCGAATCGAATCTGCGTGGCCGCCATGCTCGTGAGAAACAGTGCCCAGACGATGATAAGGGTGTGTTCGGCGCGGAACTCACGACCGAACAGCGGTCGAAGGAGGAGGAACGCGAGACCGCCGAGCATGGTAAAGAAGGCTGCACCGAACTCGTTGAAAACGTGTTGGCCGAAGTTGTCGGGTGGTTGTGCTTCAGACACTGTCAGTGCTGTCTCACTTACATTGATCGGGATCAATCGCCCGGTCAAGTTCCCGATAAGGGTGCTGTACAGATCGGGGAGTACCAACGACATCACGATCAACGACCCGATAATTGAACCGGCTATTGCGACTGGATAATACTGTCGCTCGAGTCCGTGCCCCTCCCACTGTCGAGCGAGCCAGGCCATGAATACACAGCCGGCACCGACGAGGAACGCAACAGTCGGCTGGAGTAAACCGAAGCTCGTGACACTGCTAAAGGTCCAAACCTCGAGCATCAGGAGCATGAATGCGCCCGGGATAACCATGGACACGATGCCCACGAATGCGACGTGGTCGGGGGAACGTCCACGGACGAAATCGAGTGAGAGTTGGACGACAAAGAAAACGCCGAGAATACCCAGCAGCACGACACCCGGTGGCCACGACCAGAGATACAACGAGAGGGCGACGCCCGTGAGGGCGCTGTAGAGAGCTGGTTCGCGCAGCCCGTCCCAGTCCCCATCCAGAACGAGTTCCCAGATCGGTTGCTCACGTTCGGCAACGCGGAGGGCCGCCATCATCGCAAGTATCGCGATGGCCATGAAAAGGACCTCAGCAACGTGATGTTGAAGTTGCCCTACGGTCGTCCGCGAGAGGAACTGACCTGGAGCGAGTGCCAGGAGAATAACTGAGACGAGACCGCCGATCTGTCCGCCGAGACGACGGCCGATGAAATAGACCGGAATCGCGACGAGAGCGGCGAGTACTGGTACCATCACGATAGCGACGGTGTATAGTTGGTGGGTCGATGGATCGCCGAGGCCGACGATAAATGCCACCGTCACGAGGATCTGATCGAACAGCGTCCCGAACTGACCGACGTACTGTCCCGTAGGAAAACTCGTCCAGATCTCGTACGGCATCGTATACGGATAATTCTCGGCCGTCCACTGGACGCTTCGCCAGTGATACCAGGAGTCGACCGCGGAGAGCCTCGCCTGGCCATCGCGCATCGCCACTTCGCTATACTCCTGCATCCGGACCCAGAACATAAACGCCATCGCAACCGCGATAATAGGGACGTGATACCACCGTTGGACCGCCTCAAGTGTGGATTCGGTGGTATCCTCACCGATGCGTTCGGTTTCCGTACTCATTAGCTCTCACCAGTGGCAAGCGGCGAATAAACTTTGTTATTTACGTAGCAGGTCTTGATCGCCTCAAAGGAAGGTTTGCGGTCTTGCATTCACAATGGTTATTCTATAGGCGTTGAATAGCTCCTTTGATGAAGGTCTCTGTCGTCTTGTGTACGTATTCGCTGGATACCTTCGACGCCTGTCGTGAGGCAATCGAGAGCGTGCTCGCACAGACTTACGAAGCCCTCGAACTCGTGGTGGTTGTCGACGGCAACGAGGAGTTGTACGACCGTCTCATAAAGCGGTACGACTCGATGACGGTGCACCTGAACGAGGAGAATCTGGGCCTCTCGAGGAGCCGAAATCGTGGCGTTTCACTCGCGACTGGTGACGTCATCGCCTTTCTGGACGACGACGCGGTTGCCGACGAACGATGGGTCGAAGAGCTGGTTTCGGTCTACGAAGCTGAGGATGCGATTGCCGTCGGCGGGAAGATGTGCGGCGAGTGGTTGGCCGGAAAACCGTCATTTCTCCCCGAAGAGTTCTACTGGCTCGTGGGCGTGACACATCGCGGCTTTGCCGAGCCAGGTGAGGAAGTTCGGAATACGTTCGGGTCGAACATCTCGTTTCGTCGGGAGGTGTTCGAAGAGATTGGGACGTTTGACCCGGAACTTGGGCGTCGTGGGTCGTTGAATGTCCAGGCCGAAGAGACGGTGTTCTGTGTCAGGATGCAGGAAAAGTTCGGTCGTGGCGTGGTGTATAATCCCGACGCGGTGGTCGCACACAAGGTGTTCGACTATCGAAGGGAGCCGACCTGGTTGCTGGAGCGAGCATTCTGGCAGGGTTATTCGAAACATGTTCTCGGAACGCTCGTGCCCGAGGCGTCCGGTGAGAACGAGTCGGCATATCTGCGCGATTTACTGCTGGTATTCGTTCCCGAGCGGATTCGTAGGCTAGTCGAGTCTCCGTCGAAGGACGAGACGTTGCAACTGGGAGCAATCTTCGTGTTTACTGCCGTTGTTGGGTTCGGGTACGTCTACAGTGTGGTCCGGTCGTTGATTGCAGATGTTCGCAGGAACTAGCGTTGAGAGGCGAGAACACTCACTCGACGGCTCCAGGATAGACGAACGCTGAACAGTGTATCGAGCAGTTTGGCTGTCATCGACCGTTGATAGGGATACAGTGGAACACTCGTCCGTGGTTCAAACTTGTAGTGTTCGAGCAACTCTATCAAGGCAGCGTAGGTAGGGGCGTGGACATGGTTGATTGGTTGGGGTCTCTTGTAGATTGGGAGCACGCCGGGAGTGTATTCTCGTGAGACTTCGACGTTGCGTGGCTGGTGGCCGCTAAGTAGAGCGAACCGGTTGACCCAACTCGCCAGGTTTGGCGTCGCAATCCAGAACCAGCCGTCTCGAAGGACCCGATTCACTTGTTCGAAGAGATTGTCATAGTATCGAAGGTGCTCGACGAGTCCGAACGAGAGTACAAGGTCGATAGAATCATCACTGAGTGGAATCGGTTCAGTTTCGACATCAATCCCGAAAGTCGAGACACCTCGCTCTGATGCCTGTTCCCTCATGTTCTTGTCGATATCGATTCCATAGACTGTATCTGCATCGAGATGATCTCCCAGTGCAGTGACGAATCCTCCACGGTTACAGCCTACGTCGAGAATCGAATCGATAGAATCGCGGTGATTATCGAGAATCCTTAGTTGTGTCCGGATGCTATCGAACGACTGGAGGGTCGAATTTTTATTGAGGTCTCTTTCGGAGAGATGGCGACGGAATGCAAGCGGTAGGTCATCCAGAGCGGGAGCACCCATGCTAAGGTATCCTGATGTCTCGTGCGTATATCTTTCGTCTTCTTCGTTCCGGTATTTTCTCGCTCCATATCGTGATGCTTCTCAAGTGGTCACGACACATGTTCGACAGCTATTAACACCCGTTGAATGCACGTTTTGAGTAGATGGATACCGCACAGGTCACCGGTGCAGCCGGATTTGCTGGGTCGCATCTCGTTGAGAAACCTATCCAAGGAGGGTTGATTGTCCGCTGCCTGGATGACTTCTCGACAGGTGGACGAGAGAATCTCGAATCTGTACCCGAAAACGCCAAACAGGTTGGCTTACAAATTAGTGAGCGGAGTGGCACGGCAGTTATCATACTTCGGTATTTCAACGTCTTCGGTTCCCGACAAGATTCAAGTGGACAGTATGCCGCTGTGATTCCCAAGTTCATCGAATTGATGGCTAGTGGCGAGCGGCCCGTGGTTTTCGGTGACGGCGAACAGTCTCGTGATTTTGTCTACGTTTCTGACGTAGTGGAGACGAATATGCTGACAGCAGAATCAGAGTTTGCCGGAGTGTTGAACGTTGTGTGGGGTAAACAAAAGACTATAAACAAATTCATCGAACTGGTGAACAACATTCTCGCTATCGACCTCGAACCAGTGTACGACGACCCGAGACCAGGAGAAATACGTCACTCGGTGGGGGACATTTCGAAATCGGTCGATCGTATCGGATACGAACCGGACGTTGAGTTGAAAGAGGAGTTGAAACGAACAGTCGACTATTTCCAATGAAAGTACTCTGGCTTCGCCCCTCGACGGGCGAGAACATCAGCGTCCGGCGAGAGCGCATCGCCGAGGAACTTCGCGAGAGAGGGTACGAGATAGATATTCATGACGCATCAGGGCTTGACGCCTTTGAAGCAATCAAACAGGCACTTGTCGGAGATTACGACGTCATCGCGGGAAACGTCCGTGTCGGACTCTATCTCGGTTTCCCACTCGCGCGGCTGTTGCGAACGCCGTTCCTGGGGGACGTCAGCGACCCAATCTCAGACATTGACTACCTCGCTTCCCCCCTGTTTCGCTTTTTCGAATGGTACGAGTGGCAGGTCCTCGAACGTGCTGACGCGACCGTGTTCGTGTACGAGTCAACGTATCAAGAGGCTCTGAACCGCGGCATCGACGACGCCGTGAAGCTTCCCAACGCGGTCAACTACGACCAGTTCTCGAATCCGGAGCCGGAAGCCGTGGAGAGGGCGCGGGGTATCCTCGAAGACGAGGGCATCGACCTGAAGAAGCCACTCGCCATCTATATCGGCATCTTCTCACCGCGGTACTGTACCGAGGAGATGCTCGCGACCGCTGCTCACGCGCCCGAATGGGAGTTCGTCTTCGTCGGCGAAGGGGGGCTCGAAGAGCACGTTCGGGGGGTCGCACGTGAGGTTGAGAATGTTCACTACCCGGGTTCGTTTCCCTACCACCTGATGCCGGGCTTTTTGGCGCATGCTGAGGTCGGGTTCTGTTTCAAGGACGCCGAACAGCCACTGAAGCTCAAGGAGTACGGTGCCGCGGGCTTACCGATCGTCGTCCGGCCCGGCGAGCTGTCAAAATGGCACGACGAAAACGAACTGATTTTCGTCGAGCCCGAACCCGAAGCGATTGCTGAGCGGCTGGAGGAGTTACGGAATGGTGAGGTGGAGTACAGGAGTTATAGTGAGGCCGGCCGCGAGATCGCGAACGAGTGGAGCTGGGCGGAGATTGCAGATGGGTACGACAAATTATTCAGGCAGTTGCACGCCAACGACCGACGATAATCAGGATCGACCGATTCGGGTGTTTGCCTACAATCGATTCGACGTGGACGGCGTAAGAGTGTCCTACGTTGGAGAAGGTGGAATGTATCGAGACGAGCGTTCCGTCCGGACTCCAGCGTAGGTTAAGGTCATATCTAGTCGTTCCTTTGTATCGGCTCTGTTAAAATCCTCAGTAAGTGATATTTTCTGCCCCGGTTGCAGTCAGTACAGAGACTGTAGTCATCATCTGTGTTCACTACCGACAACGTTTATTCTCGAGAAACTCGTACTGTTAGCTATGGCTTCCGGTGATTCTGATGAGGTTGAGGAGTGGTTTTGGAGGCGCCATTCGAACCCAAAAAGCGTCTGGACGCGAATCCCGATTGCTCCTGCTGTTGCGTATGCTATTTACCGGCGTTCTTGGCGTCTCTTGTTACTCTCGATACTGTGGGGAGTAGTCAACCCGATCTCATTCTCTCCTCCCAAGGATGAAGAAGCATGGATGACGCGGGGCGTTCTCGCTCAACAGTGGTGGGTTCGAGAAGAAGGCCACGGTATCCTCGGGGTATCCAAGCCAAACATTTTCAGTACGGCAGCTGTGCTGACAAGCATCTACACGCTGTATGCTGCGTGGCGTCAGCACCCGCTGAAGACTGCTCTTGGAACCGTTCTGACCGTCGTGCTGAACTTCTGGTGGTTACGACATCTGGTTGATCTTTATGACAGACATGTTATGTGGCAATAATCGTCGCGCTGAATATGCACTCTTCGGCGACCGGCTGTTTCAGACGATAATGTATCCGAAGAATAGGATTTCAACAAAGCCTTTGTATCATGTCAAAACGCGTATTAGCCCCTATCCATGGTCTGCCCGGTGAAAATAATAGATGAATTTTATATAGTTCGGTGAGGGCGCTGACTGACGAGATGTCGCCTGTCGTTATATTTCGGATACAATATTCGTGGCAGTGACGGTCCGTGCTACCCCATATGAAGAGTCGCTCGACGTCAAGCCAGCAGAAGGGCGAAATATACCGGCTCTCGAGCAAACAATCGGCCTCACCGGTCGTATCCGAGACGGCCAATTTGGTGTGTCGAATGCCGTCCCGTATCCAGCGGTGGAGGAAGACAAAACGGTTCAATCCGGCGAGTAGAGCAGTTAATGGATGTAATGCCGATCTGGGAGACGGGGTACATCAGCCTCGGCTATCAACTCTTCGAAGGGGCGACGAGTAGATACCGGCCATTACCGAGTGTCGGCAATAAGGCCTTGTTTCACTTCTTGATTATTAGGTGGCTTACAGGGGGTTCAGCATTAATCGCAACGTGCTACTGCTTCGGTTGTACGACGAAAGCACGACAGAGGGTTCGCTCACAAAGTATATGGCAAAAGACCCAAGTCATGCTAACAATGCAAGCTGTCGTCCTCGCCGCCGGCAAAGGCACGCGGCTCGAGCCGCTCACCGATGACAAGCCGAAGGCGCTCGTGGAAGTCGACGACAAGCCTCTCCTCGAGGACGTCTTCGACAACCTCATCGAGATTGGCGTCACCGAGTTCGTGGTCGTCGTCGGTCATCTCAAAGAGCAGATCATCGAGCGCTACGGCGATGCTTACGAAGACATACCGATCACCTATGCCCACCAGCGCGAACAGCTGGGTCTCGCACACGCTATCCTCCAGGCAGAACCCCACATCGACGACGATTTCGTGCTGATGCTCGGGGACAACGTCTTCCGCGGAAACCTCGGCGACGTGATCAATCGCCAGCAAGAAGAGCGTGCTGACGCAGCCTTCCTCGTCGAAGAAGTCCCCTGGGAGGAAGCCTCCCGGTACGGGGTCCTCGACACGAACGAGTACGGCGAGATCGTCGAGGTGATGGAGAAGCCCGATGAGCCACCATCTAACCTCGTGATGACTGGCTTTTACACGTTTACGCCGGCCATCTTCCACGCGTGTCACCTCGTCCAGCCCTCCGACCGCGGCGAGTACGAGCTCCCTGACGCAATCGACCTGTTGATCCAGTCCGGGCGAACTATCGACGCGATCCGGATGGATGGCTGGCGAATCGACGTGGGATACCCAGAAGACAGAGATGAGGCCGAGGAACGGCTCAGTGACGAACCCGAACTTGCAATTACAGACTGACCCACTTTCGAAAGCTACCCAAACCGGTCACCATTCATAATTGGATTCCAATCCGCAAGAATAGATCTGAGTGAGACAGTGGTGTAATCTAGGAGCCGTATAGGCGTTTTTCGAGTCGCTCGAGAGTGCGTCACGTTGGTAACGAAGTAGCTGCTGTGTATGGTCACAGAATCGCTGTTTTGCAGTTTCCTCGTTCTACAGGCGAGGTGCCCTCTATTCAGTGACGTTCAGCCGTCTCGAGAGCGACTCACGGTGATTGGTTAGTCCGCAAAAGAGGGTATCTCATGAGAACGAGGTCGATGACCATCTCGAGGGGGCTCAAAATCAGAAATATTGGCACTCGAATATGCCACCAAAAGCGCTAGCCTGCGACCGATTATGAAAATCTGGACGACGATGGGATTGCACCTCAATGTGACGTGAATCCCGCGTTGAGATCTAACGCGACAGCCCCTCAAACACCGATATTCTCTTTTCGGAGATCGCCTCGAGCGGACATCACCCCTCGATTGAAACCCGGCCATGTTTGAGAACGGAAACCGCAAGACGAAGGCCGATTATGAAGTTTCTCGAGTGGGCAAAATTCAAAGAGGTCGCCTCTCTTGTTCGTTTACGCCCCATCACAGACTGCCTCAGTATTCTGTTTCTCATCACGGCTCGAGTGGCGTGAACACCACGGAGGGTCCCTCGTAATGCTTTCGTCTATCGAGACGGATCCCTCGGCTCTCGAGGTTGGGACTGTGACCAGTCCCGTTCTATGAATCCTAGTTTCGGTCGCTTCGTTATTGGGATACTCCCTTGCGGAGGTAGGCAGTCGTTATGACTCCTGAATAGCCATACAAATCCAATTAGCAGGCGTGTTAGTGCTGTGAGGGCCACTGAAATGGCGTATGAACGCACTGGCATAACCGAAAAGCGTCGATAGGGTGAGAGCGTTCATCGTGTAGGTATCGTAGTCACCAGAGGCGGTTCACAGGCGCTCGAGGATGCCCGACCTCGAGGACGGAGGTGTCGACCAGCGTTCCGATCGGTGATCTCGGACGATTAACTGACGGGTGTTTGTCTAGCCTCTCCGAGCGGGTTGAACCGATGACAATCTGTGAGTTCGGCGCTCGCGTCGACGCTTAACGGAGTACTAGCTTTTTCTGTATTGATGAGATTATTCTCCTATGGCAGTCGACCCGGACAAATTCAAACGATTTCGGGAGCAGGTGGACGATATCGTGGCGATGGCTCCCGGCGGCAAACGAACCGTGGGGCGACTGATGGACACGGCGTTTGGCGACGCGCTCCGGGAAACGGAGCGATTGATCGACGATTCACGGCCGCCTCGACTGTACGTGTTCGGCCGGTCCGGGGCCGGAAAATCATCACTGATCAACGCGCTGGCGAACAAGCCGGTCGCCGATGTCGGGTCCGTCGAGCCGACGACCGTCGACTCCGAACTGTACCACGTCTCCTTTCCAGACCGCTACGCCAGCTGGGACGTCGTCGACTCTCGAGGACTCTTCGAAAGTGTGTCTCCAGATGGCGACATCCCTGGCGACACGATCTCCCATCTCAAAGCGGACCTCGAGGAGTATCGTCCGGATATTGCGATTCACGTCATGACGCCCGATCAGGTGCGCGCGGGGAAGGACGATTTCGCGACGGTCGAAACGCTGCGAAGGGAACTGCCGGGTGTCTTTCCACCTGTCGTATACTGTCTCAACAAGGTGGACACCTATCTGGCTCCTGGTGGTGACTGGCCGCCAGAATCGAACCCGTCGCTGGCCGGTGATATCAAGCACACGCTCGAGTTCGTGGCGAAGATCCTGAACGAGGAAGAAACGACGCCGTTCGACGAGAGCCAGCCGCTCCACGGCTACGAGTTCGAATCGGACGATCACGTCGGCGTCGTCCCAGTGTACCTGAAGGAAGAACCGTACTGGAACGTCGATACGCTCGCCTGGTTGGTGGGAGATTTTTTGCCGGTTGATGCTCGCCTGCAGTTCATCCAGGCCCAACAGCGAGAGGAACTGATGCAGGAGTTATCTCGAGACGTGACGAAACGGTTCTCGGGCATCGCGGGTGGTATCGGGAGTGCACCGACGCCAGGGGCAGACTTTCCGGTGTTAACCGGATTACAGCTGTTTCTGGTGGGCCTGATCGGGAGTTTTTCTTGTCGCGAACTCGAGCGCGGGACCGTCGAGGAGTATCTGACGGCGATGGGCGGAACCACGGTTGCCGGGCTGGCCGCTCGAGGGGTGGCTCGGTCACTGGCACAACTCGTCCCGGGTGTCGGACAGGTGGTCTCCGGGACGGTCGCGAGTGCAACGACCTACGCCGTCGGCCGATCAGCAGAGGAGTACTTCTTCAACGATGCTGTCGTCAAACCGTCGGCGTTCGTCAAAAAGGGAAAGGATCGATTACAGCGCTGAGGATCAGCCCGTAGTCCGGACTCGATGTCCATCACATCGTCGACAACCCAAAAACCACTACCCCCTCGAGTCCAATCTCTCGGCATGCACGTTTCTATCGTCGGCAGCGGCTACGTCGGCACGACGATTGCCGCCTGTCTCGCCGATCTGGGCCACGAGGTCACGAATATCGAGATCGATGAAACGATCGTCGAGAAGATCAACGCCGGTGAGGCTCCGATCCACGAAGCCGGTCTCGAGGAACGAATCGCCGAGCACGCCGGTACACGTCTTCGTGCGACGACAGACTACGATGCCGTGTGTGATACGGATCTCACCTTTCTCTGCCTGCCGACACCCCAACACGACGACGGCAGCCTCGATCTCTCCATCATGCAGGCAGCGAGCGAATCGCTGGGCGACGCGTTAGCTGGCAAGGCGGGGTCCCACCTTGTCGTCGTCAAAAGCACCGTTCTTCCAGGAACCACTGAGGACGTCATCGGCCCAGTCGTCGCCGAGCGCTCGGAGAAAGCAATCGGTGCTCCCGACGGCCTCGAGTTAGCGATGAACCCCGAGTTTCTCCGGATGGGGACGGCTGTCGAGGACTTCCTCGAGCCCGAAAAGATCGTGGTGGGCGCGACCAGCGAGGATGCTGCCACAACGATGGGCACGCTGTACGAGCCCATGGTCGAAACCGGCGCTTCCTTCGTCGAAACCGGGGTTCGCGAAGCGGAACTGATCAAGTACGCCAACAACGCGTTCCTGGCTTCGAAGGTGTCGCTCGTGAACGAACTGGGGAACATCGCGAAGGCCTACGGTGTCGACGCTTACGAGGTGCTCGAGGCAGTCGGCCTCGACGACCGAATCAGTGAGCGCTTCATGCGCTCGGGACTCGGCTGGGGTGGGTCGTGTTTCCCAAAAGACGTCAACGCGCTCCGGGCCGGAGCCCGACAGCAGGGATACGAACCGGCGCTCCTCGATGCCGTCGTGCAGGTCAACGACGGGCAACCGCGCCGATTGGTCCACTTGCTCGCCCATCACGTCGATCTCGAGGGGAGTCAGATTGCGGTCCTCGGGTTGTCGTTCAAGCCTGGCACCGACGACGTGCGTGAATCGCGTGCTCTCGTGGTGATCGACTCGTTGCTCGAGTGCGGCGCGAGCGTCGTCGCGTACGACCCGGTCGCCAGAGATGCGCTGGATCGACAGTATCCGCGTTACACCGACCTCGCGGGACTCACGTTTGTCGACGAGGTGGAGGACGCACTCGAGGGTGCCGATGGCGCTATCGTCGCGACGGACTGGCCGGAGTTCGACGATATGGACGCGTCGGTGTTCGAAAAGATGGCTACCAGGGTACTCGTCGACGGGCGTCGAATCGACATCGATCCCGAGAGAACGAATCTCGAGGTTTATGAGGGTCTGACCTGGTGAGCCAGCCAGAACGAACCACTCGTCGGAAACGTCAGCGTTAGTACCCTCGCGAGTCGAAATCGTCTATGGACGTGCCGTGTGTTCGGGTGCCCCCCGACGAGGGGGAAGCGACGAGGAGTCGGCTGGCAGACGCCGATCTGATCGACGACGAGTACGAGATCACCGTCGAGGATGGCTGTCTATACATTCCAGTCGTCGACGAAGAGGCAGCAGCGACAGCCCTCAAGTCCACCTCGGAGGCGAACCACGATCTCGTGCCGTTTGACCCACCCACACGACACACGCAGACGACTCCCGAGGACATTCTGGGCTGGGAACCCTCGTACGAACGCCTCGGTGAGGCGGCGTTACTCGAGGAAGAGGACGACGAGCGAGCGGCCGAGATTGCGCGTGCAATCGTCGAGTCGGATCTTCCACTCGAGACGGTTCTCAACAAGGCCTCGAAAATCAAAGGTGAGACGCGCGTTCGCGACTGGGACGTGCTTGAGGGCGACGGAACGACGGTCGTTCACCGGGAGTACGGCTGTACGTTCGAACTCGATCTCGCGGCCATGTACTTCTCGCCGCGACTCGCCACCGAGCGCCATCGCGTCGCCGAGCAGGTCGAACCCGGCGAGCATGCCTTCGACATGTTCGCGGGTGTCGGCCCGTTCGTTATTCCGTTCGCCAAACGTGGCGCGGAGTGCGTCGGCGTCGACATTAACGAGGCTGCAATCGAATATCTGGAACGCAACGCGACCACAAACGGTGTGGCTGATCGCGTTACCGCCCACTGTGCGGATGTCCGAGAAATCGCTCCTGAATACGAGGGCTGGGCCGACCGAATCGTGATGAACCTCCCACACAGCGCTGACGAGTTCCTCGAGTCGGCGGTTACGATTGCAGGTGACAGCTGTACGCTGCACTACTACGACATCCAGCACGAAGACGATCCGTTCGGCCCGGGCGAACGCGCCATTCGAGAGGCCGCAGCGCCAGAGTACGAGGTCGTAGTCGAGACCCGTCGAACCGTCCGGTCGTACGCTCCGCACGAACTCAACGTCTGTCTCGACGTCGTGCTCGAGCGCCGCAACTCGTGATCGGTCGAGAAACGGTGCTCCCTAAACCGACCACTGCGAGGGCCACACACGGACCGATTCGATTCGCAATCCTTATGCCGGCTATCGAACGTACGTAGAAGTGGACGCGAGATCCGCGCCGGTGTAGCTCAGACTGGCAGAGCGAATCCTTCGTAAGGATTAGGTCGAGGGTTCAAATCCCTCCACCGGCTCTTTCTGTTCGAACGCAAGTGAGAGTAAAGGAGCGACTGGAGGGATTTGAATCAGGGAGGAGCTTTGCTCCGACCGTGGTTCAAATCCCCGTCTGCTTTTCTTTTGCGACCAGCATCACGTATTGGAAGCACTCGTGGTCACAACCTCCAGCACGCTATGTGTGAATCACGACTGCCTCTCGAGAGGGGTGAAAGGCGAGCACATGCAGAACAAAGGTGCTCGAGAGCGACGCTATATCTTCGAAAGGTAGCCGGCCAGATCGGTCGTCGAGATGATACCGACGACGCTGCCGTCTTTATCCGTCACGGGCATGTGGTGGAAGCCGTGCTCGAGCATCGCGTCGGCAACCTCGAGAATCGGCTGTTGGGGCGAAGCGGTTTCGACTTCGGTAGACATGTAGCGTGAGACGGTCGTCTGTGCTTTCGGGAAGCTTTCGGCGACGATGGTGACGAAGTCGGTCGTCGTCAAGATTCCCTCGAGGTGGCCGTCATCGTCGACGACGATGAGCGAGCCGATACCGTTCTCGAGCATGGTCTGTCCGGCGTCTTCGACGAGCGTGTCGGCACTGATCGTCACTGGCTCCGAGGTCATCAGTCGGGCAACGAAAATGTCGTCCATACGTGGAGGTGACGGCGATTCCCTATAAACATTGGTGACGTCGAGTGGTTCTGTGTGTCCCGTTCGTTGCAGTACTCGAGGAACGACCCGAAAGGGAAGCGCCCCTCGAGCGACGTTGTGAGTGAAAATACGAGGACGATAACTTTAGTGCTGCTCGAGGGAGGTCACCCATGACCGATGGGGATTCGAGTGACGCGTCGGATCGGTCGGAGTCCGACGCTGGCTCCTCGGCAAACAGCGGTGTGGCCCCGCGTGTCGAGAACACGAGCGGATATGGCGTCGCGATGACCTTCGTCGCGGGCATCTTACTCGCGTTGGCTTACTACGGGTGGCTGAGCATTCGTGGGCCACGGATGCTCGGACAGGCCTTGCCGGAGCCGTTTTACCTGCTCGCCCTGGCTTTTCTGTTCGTCATCGAACTCTTGAACAGTCGTCGGGCCGGGTTGGCTATCGCCGTCGCTCGAGGGATCGCCGTCGCTGCAGTGTACGGCGCATTGTTTATTCTGGCAGTCGAAGGCGGTGCATACATCTGGGACCAGCCGGAGGTGTTCCTCGATAACTTCGTCGGCGTCACCGTCGTTGCACTGTCACTGGTGGTTGCAGCAGTCGTCTACGTAGCCTATCTCACGGTGCTCGAGGCGTCGTGAATCCTATCCGGGCTTTCTCCGGCATGGGGATTATCGACAGCGGTGTTTGGTCGAACGACCGCATCTCCTCATTATTGAATCGGTCACAGTAACGATACGTTCGCTGAATAACACGCTCGAGCGCTCAGAGACGGACCTCGATACAGAACCCTCAAACGGATATCGGTCCCTCACATGGAGTGAACGAAGCGACAGCTGTCGGTAGCACGTCCATGGTATACGAAGTGATGATGATTCTCGGGTAGGTACATCTTTAAATATCATCCTGCCACTATTCGGTGTCATACCCGATGTCCCCACCAGGTTCCTCCGCATCCACACTCGAGGGGACACTCATTGCCCTCGAGTATCCTCGTACCGACGTCCTCGAGTGTGTAGCCGAAGCATACACCCGGCTGGCGGCGGCCCACGGGGCGAAAAACGTGCTCGTGGTGAAACGCCATCCGGCCGGACTCGAGGAACTCGAGCGAACCCTCGCCAGCGCAAGTCGCGATGCGGGCTTGGTGCCAGCGCCGAACGTCGAATCGCTCCCCGAACACGCCTCCAAAGTCATCGAAGCGTTCGACCCGACCATCGACCGCCTCGAGTACGAAGAGCGAATCGAACTGATCTCGCTCGTCATCGCCGGTGCCAAACGCGATATCCCACCCTATCTCGAGCGGGCACGCGAGCACGAGAGCTTCGCTCGTGACGTCGGACAGTTGTTGCTCGAGGTCACCAGACAGCGACACACCCACTCGACAGCTGGGAACGGTGACGACATGCATCCCTGCCTCGAGTTCCTCTACGCGATGAACGATCGGTTCCACGCCGAACTTGACGCTCGAGGGTTCATCGAACGCGCAGACGTTATTCCACGCGCAGTCGACGTACTCGAGGACAATGCAGACGGTGTCCGTGACCGTATCACGGCGGGCGTCGATGCCGTCCTCACGGTCCAGTTCGAGGAGTTTCGCGAACTCGACCGCCGGTATCTCGCGGCGTTAACGGGTGACACTGAGCTGGTCTGTGTCGGCCAGCGCCACGCCAGCGTCGAGCGGACGCGGGTCGAACCTGGTTCGCTCGAGACGATAGCCGACTCACTCGAACACCGCCACCCAGCACGTTCTGCCCCGTCCGGAGTACGCCATCGGCCGATCATCAACTGGCTCGCGACCGGTTCCGTTGACGACGCGCACAGTGACTGCCACCGGTCGGTGCAAGCTGCTGACACAAGCTCGGGAAAATCCGGGACAGGGGTGCAGCCACACGCGTTCCGTATTCGCACCGAAACCGCTCGCGAACAGACGCGGCTGGTGGCCACGGAAATCGGCTCACTCCGTGATCGTCACGACTGGTCGTTCGACGAGTTCGTCGTCGGTGTGTCTCGGGCCGAACGCGTTCCCTGGGCTCGACGGCGACTCCGGGAAGCCGGCGTTCCAACTGCGACTATTGGCACACCGTCGTTAGCCACGGACCCTGCAGTGTCCGAGCTGTACGCCGTCATCCGAGCCCAACAGACCCTCGAGCACGAGGCTACCGAAATCGGTGCAGAGACACCGACCGACGCTATCGACTGGGACGAGGCTGTTCTCCGACGTCTGGAGGCACGCGTCGATTCGTTCAGTCCGGAGTTACTGGTCGAGTGTCGAGACCACGCCGTCCACACGACGCTCGATCGCTGGATCGAACGAACGGCTCTCAAGGGGCGAATCGCGGACGGAGAATCGTGGGTCGATGCTCGCGAGCAGTTCGACAGCGTCGAACGAATACGTGAGATCGCACGTTTCGTCGAACGGACGGATCTCGTTTCACCCGACTGGGACGGGCTCCAGCGCATGGTTGCGCGAACGATCGAGTACGACGCTCCCCACGTCCACACGATCGACTCGAGCACGGCCGAGGGTGGTGTCACCGTCTGTCCCGTCGACGAACTCGCCTACGCCACGGCCAACGCGGTGTTCGTCCTCGATTGCAACGACACCGTCTATCCCGGCTCACAGTTTTTGACGTCGCTGTTCCCGACCGCGTGGGTTCGATCGATGGATGCGTTTCCGGCAGTCACCGACCCCACCATTGGGGAACTCGAGGAGACGTTCGAGACGGTCACCGATCCCGAAAGCGTCAGTGACCGGTTCGAAACCTATCACGTCGAGCGAGGCCGACGACGGCTCGCACTGGCTTCGAGGGCCGCGACTGACCGGCTGTATTTTTGCTCCTACGAACGCGAGACGGATGGATTGCGTCGAACCCACGACGAATCACGATATGTGCGAGAACTCAAGGCTTCGAGTTCGATCAGGATCGCAGACGTCGAGTCAACCACACAGGACGGCCGGGTCTATGGCCCACAGCGTACCCTCGAGTCGTTGCTTGGTGAGCCGTGGGGCGAACTCGAGCGCGTTCGCCGACGGGCCTCGATGGGTGAACCGGTCGACCTGGCCGAAACCGAGTCACACTTCCAGGAGATGGCCCTGTTGCTCGAAGACGATGGGCTCGATCCGACGCTGCGGGAAGCGATCCGCACGCAGTTCGAGTTCGCCGCAGGCGAGGTGCGTCGATGACTGAATCGCCCCGATCCGACGCTTCGGGGGGTGAGCAGCCAGCGCACCCCCAGGACACCGGACAACCCACGCTGACCGTCGAGGGTCTGGGTGCGTATCTCGAGTGCCCACGCAAATTCCAGTTCGCACACGAGCGATCGCTCAGGTCACCACCCGACGACACTGCCGTCGACCGACTCGAGTTACTCCGAACCGCGATCTGTGATGGATTTCGCTGGGCGGCAACCACGGATGATGGAGCTACCGACGACCCAGAGCAGTTGATTCGTCACATCCAAAATCGATTCCGAACGCTGTGGGAAGGACACACCGAACGGTTTCACTCTGCTGTCCAGCGTCGTCACGAACATCGCGTGATGGAGGCGACACTCGAGGCCTACGTCGACCACTGTGGAGCCGAGCATCTCGAGGGGATCGCGTCCTTGTCTACCCAATCGACCGCCAGGGAACTCATCGGTCCGACGTTGCCAGTGGCCACGACGGTACAGATTGGGCACAACCTGCCAGAGGAGGCATCCGAGGAGGAATCGGCGCTAGACCAGCATTCGACGGCTCGACTCACGGCCGAGATCGATTACGCCACGGTCGAGGGATCAACGCTCGTCGGAGTCAAACTCGTGCCGACCCCGGCGCACCTCGGCTTGCTTCGGTATCGAAACCGATGGGACGGCGACGTCGAACAGGCTTTTCTCGATCATTTCGATTCGGAAACCGAAACGTTCGACCCCGGACTGGTCTCGAGTCTTTTCGAGATTTCGGTGGTGCTCGGCGGGCTACGAACCCTCCGCGACCAGGCCAATCTCGACTCGGTTCGAACCTGCCGATACGTGCAGGTTCCGCTGGTGGACCGCCAGAATCGAACGATCAACCGGTTTCGAGATCAGATTTCTGTCGAGCTCGAATCGATAGACCTCACCGACCGATATCTCGACCATCACACGTTTGGACTGACACACGAACACCGGAACCGAACGGTCGACGATCGACTGCAAACCGTCGCTCGTCGCGCTATCGACGACGAGTACGAACCCGTTCCCTGGGAGCTAATTCGACGGGAATCCTGTTCGGAGTGCCCGTACACCGTCTGCTGTAGCGACTACATCGAAGCGGAGGTGCGATTCGATGGCAGATAAGGAGGGCGAACCCAGCGTTCCCCGTGGCAATCAGCCGGCGGTCATCGACAGCGATGCCGCGTGTATCTCCGTCGATGCCGGTGCCGGTACGGGGAAAACGACGACGATGCTCATGCGACTCGAGCGAACGCTCGCTGACGAAGGTACTGATCCCAGCGATATTCTCGTGTTAACGTTCGCTAACGAAGCGGCCTCGAACATCCGGTCGTCGATAGCGAACCGACTCGACCCTGCGATCGCTGCCGAAATCGACGTCTACACCTATCATTCGTTCTGTCACCGACTGGTTCGTGAGTATGCCTACTATCTCGGGTTGTCTCCATCGTTCGATATCGTCACCGAGCGAGATCGGTATCGACTGGTCAGACGACTGCTCACCGAGCGTGATTACGCATTCGTCGACGAAACCGCGGGCTCGAGCGAAGGCGCCACCCCTGAGACGCTGGCCGACGCGGTCGACGAATTTATCGCCGTAATGAGCCGAGACGATATCGACCCAGACACGCTCGAGGGTCACCTCCCCGATGCACGGACGATCGATCTTCTCGACGAACTGCTGTTGTGGCTTCGCCAGGAAGCAGCCAGTGGGCTGTCGTTTGACAACGAGGCGTTTCGATTTTTCAATCGAGACGAACACCTCGAGGATGCCCGTGGCGCACTGGTCGAGTACGGGAAGTTGCTGACGTTCTGCCGGGAGAAAATCGCCGAAGCGCCGGCAGATTTTCGAGAGGATGGGGTCGTCCGAGACGTCGAACGGTATCTTCGCTCGCTCCAATCCTGTGTGACGAACGTCCACGAATCGCTCACGCTCGATGACCCGACGACGAAGCATCTCGCCCCAGTGTTGTTTCGAAATCAACTCTGGCGAGAACAGACGGCTACCATCGAGCAAACCCCGATCGGTCGACTCGAACACTACATTGGCGTCCTGCGCGAGGCGAGACAGTACACGGCTATCTATCGCGATTACCGGGAACTGCAGGCCGAGGAAGGAACGCTCGATTTCGACGAACTCGTCCGGACAGCGACCCGCCTGCTTTCTGACGAGACGGTCGCCGACGAAATCGCGGCCGAGTATACGCACGTATACTGTGACGAATTTCAGGATACCGACCGAACCCAGTACCAGTTGGTGTCGGAACTGACGACGGGTCCAGACCGACCCGAACTCCTCGCTATCGGTGATACTGACCAAGCGATATACGGATGGCGCGGCACCGATCCGCACGGACTCGAGCGGTTGGGTGATGCCTACACTGATCACGAGTCTGTCGAACTCGGCCTCAACTACCGTTCGAAACAGGAAATACTCGATCTGACGAACTACTGTGACTACGGCGGTCACTCGTCGAAAACGCTCCGCGAGTACGGACGGAAACCTGACGGATCGACGGCACCGGTCTCGAGCAAAGACACCGATTCCACCCGACACGTCGTCAAAGTCGATAGCGACGAACTGGGTTGGTCTACGCCGGAGCAAGTTGGGATGACGGTTGCTCGCCTGTTGACCGACGAGTTCGACGGCGTTGCAAAGCGCCGACTCGAGGATATCGCCGTCATCGTTCGGACGAACGCCCAGGCGAGTGCAGTCGCGGACGAACTCGAGGCGCGCCAGATCCCGTACGAACAGTCGGGTTCACCCGCCGGCACCGTCTCGCCGGGAGTCCAGACCCTCCTGTCGTATCTCCGGGTGATCGCCGAGCCGTCAGAGAACGATACCCACCTCCGTCGCGTCTTGTTGCTTCGGTATCGATTGTCCGAAACGGACCTCGAACGCCTTCACGAACTCGATACCGATGGGTTGTATAGCGCGTTGCTTGAGACCGATCCTGAACGGGTTGATGAACCGGAACGTATCGAGCGGGCCAGGATCCACTTACGGTCGCTCGTTGCAGACAGAGACGCCTACCCACTCTCGCCATTTCTCGAGCGGTTCGAAGAACGGACGCGTATGAAGTGGTTTCTGGGCCCGGACGATGACCGGGCACTCGATCGGTTACATCGTTTTGTCGACGCCTACGATGGCGGTGACGTTCTCGGCTCGCTTTCGCCGCGAGTCGTCGATGCACTCGAGAGCGTATTGCGTTCGGGGTCGAGTGACCGACAGCAGGGGACCACCTCGACTGATTCGGTCGACATTATGACCGTCCATCAGGCCAAAGGCCTGCAGTTCGATACGGTCCTGGTGCCGTTTCTCTCCGACGAGCACTGGTGTGTCCGTGGCGATTACGCCTACAGTTCCAGACATCGGCTGTTGAGCGCCGCGCTCGATCCCGCGATTGACACACCGCTGGCAAGCGATCTGGCGACCGAGCCACTCGCCGAAGCCTGGCGCGTGCTTCACGTCGCATTGACTCGAGCAGAAGATCATCTGTTCGTCTTCGGATCTGAGTACGATTACGAAGGAGATGAGAACGCACTCGGCCGCAGTGTCGTCGAGGCATGTCTGGCAGCGGATCTCGAGTGGTCGGTCGCTGGCGAGCGAATGGACCTCTGGCCAGCCCTCACCGCGAGTTTCGAACGTCTCGAGGCCGAATACCCAGAAAGCGTCGTCGACGCGACCGCCGAACTCGCAGAGGCCGATGCGTCGGTTGGTGGAATGGTCTCCTACGATGACGGGGAGACGATGGTATCGACCCCTGAAGCGCTGGAGACGATAACTACCCTTGGGGCCCACCTTCGGTCCCGTCGGTTGCTCCCAGCGGCGGACGCCGCGCCATACACCGAAGCCTTCGACGTGCCGAAAACGAGACGCCTCGGTGCCACTGTCGATGCCGCCACTCGCTTCTCGGTCACTGACGTCAGTTCACTTGGCGATTCGACGATCCCCGGCGCACTCAGACACAGTTACAGCGCACTCGAGACCCACGCGGAGTGTCCGCGAAAGCACTATCTCGACCACGTGGTGGGGGCCTTCGACGACTCGGTAGCAGGCGTACAGGCACAGGCGAATGGTGGTGAAGCTGACACGGCTCCCCCTCCATCACGGGCCGATGGAAATGCCCGTCTGGTCGGGACGGTCTTTCACGCGGTCGCCGAAGCGGCCTTTTATCGCAACGAGAATACTCCCGAAGCGTGGCACGAGGCAGCCACCAGGGAACTCACGGCTCGAGGTGAGCGAGGGCACGAAGAAGCCGTCCAACGCTGTATCGACCGTTACTTCGAGGCCACGACACCTGCGTTCGACGTCCCGTTTCACGAGTGGGACGAACTGGCCGCCGAGTTGGCGTTCGAAGTCGACGACGTTCCCGGTATCGACGGCGCTGTCATCGGCTACATCGACACCGTGCGGCGACTTCCCGACGGCCGACTCGGCGTCTTCGATTACAAGACGGTTGGCGAGCGAATCGAGCCCGCGATGGCAACCCAGTTATCGCTGTACGCTCGAGCCTGTGCGCGACAGTTCGACGAGCCGGTCGATGCCGTCGGATACGTCTACGTTGGAGATGTCGATTCGACACGGGTCGATCACGTTTCGCTCGAGGAGATCCCCTCGTGGGAATCGGTCCTGGACACGCTCGAGGCGGTCGACGATCCGAGATACGACGAGACCAATCCGGGGCATGCCTGTCGGTTTTGTACCCATCACTCACTTGGCTGTGCGGAACTCCCCGATGAACAGACGGGTGGGTAATCGTTGCTCGAGGGAAACAAGAACGGAGGCTGACGGGAGAGAAGACAGTATACCGTCTCAGTCGTCGCTGGCCGCGTAGCCGGTCGACTCGGGTTGGACTGGCGTTTCTGGCGTTTCTGGCAGCTCAGCGCGGACGTCGTCACGACCGTCTTCGGTGATCGCCTGGTGGTAGGCGTCGGGCATGACCTTCACGAACGCCTCGAGTGCGCCATCCCAGTCTTCGAGCAGGGCCTGGCCGCGTTCGGAGCCGGTGTAGGCGACGTGGTTCTCGATGAGTCGCTCGAGGATGGCCTCGTCGGATTCGTCCAGTTCGTCGTAGAGCGACACCATGCCGGTGTTGGCTTTGGCTGCGAGTTCCGATTCCGGATCGAACACGTAGGCCACACCGCCGGACATACCGGCGGCGAAGTTCTTGCCAGTTTCACCGAGTACGGCGACGACCCCGCCAGTCATGTACTCACAGCCGTGGTCACCGACGCCTTCGACGACGGCCTTCGCGGCGGAGTTACGGACGGCGAACCGTTCGCCGGCAACGCCGTTGATGTAGGCTTCACCACCAGTGGCGCCGTACAGAGCAACGTTGCCGATGGCGACGTTCTCCAGTGGGTCGTACGTCGCCGTTTCGGGAGTCCGAACGGTTACCTTGCCGCCGGAGAGTCCCTTGCCGACGTAGTCGTTGGCACTTCCCTCGAGGTGGAGGGAGACGCCGTTGGCGAGGAACGCGCCGAAACTCTGCCCGGCCGTGCCTTCGAGGTCGATCGTGAGCGTATCCTCGGGGAGCCCGGGTTCGCCATAGCGACTCGTAACCCGGTTCGAGAGCATGGCTCCGACGGCGCGGTCGACGTTCGAAATCGACGTCGAGAGCGTGGTGGGCTCCTGGGTATCGATCGCATCGCGTGCCTGATCGATGAGCGTCCGGTCGAGTTGGTCCTCGAGTTCGTGGTCCTGTTCGCTGATCTTGGTTCTGACGTCGCCTTCCGGGGTGGCGAGGACACCGGAGAGGTCGACGCGTCGTGCTTTCGGATGCGCAACATCCTCGCGCTGTGAGAGAACCTCGACGTGACCGATCATCTCCTCGACGGTTTGGAAGCCGAGTTCGGCCATGATCTCGCGCAGTTCCTGGGCGATGAACGTCATGTAGTTGATCACGTTGTCGGGTTCGCCCGGGAAGCGCTTCCGGAGGTCGCCACGCTGGGTCGCGATGCCGACCGGGCAGGTGTTTTTGTGGCACTGACGGGCCATCACACATCCCTCCGCGACGAGACTGGCGGTCCCGAAGATGTACTCCTCTGCGCCGAGCAGGGCGGCAACAGCGACGTCACGGCCCGTTTTCATCCCGCCGTCGGTGGAGACGCGGATTCGATCACGTAGCCCGGTTGCACAGAGCATCTGGTTGGCTTCGGCCAATCCGAGTTCCCACGGGAGGCCGGCGTGTTTGATCGAGGTGCGCGGCGACGCCCCGGTGCCGCCCGAGTGACCGGAGATGTGGACGACGTCTGCGTTCGCTTTGGCGACGCCCGCTGCGATGGTCCCAATGCCCGCTTCGGAAACCAGTTTGACGTTGATATCTGCGTCCTCGTTTGCGGTTTTGAGGTCGTGAATCAGCTGTTTGAGGTCCTCGATAGAGTAGATGTCGTGCAAGGGCGGCGGAGAAATGAGGCCAACGCCTGGAGTCGATTTCCTGACGTGAGCGATCATCTCGTTGACCTTCGAACCGGGGAGGTGGCCACCTTCGCCGGGTTTCGAGCCCTGTGCCATCTTGATCTGTAGCTCGTCGGCACTCGAGAGGTACGTACTCGTGACGCCGAATCGTCCTGAGGCGACCTGCTTGACGTTACACTCGCGTTCGGTGCCGAATCGTTCCGGCGGCTCGCCACCTTCGCCGGAGTTGGACTTACCGCCGATTCGGTTCATCGCGACCGAGTTGTTCTCGTGAGCCTCCGGTGAGAGGCTGCCAAGGCTCATTGCGGCCGTCGAGAATCGTTCGACGATATCAGTCACCGGTTCGACTTCCTCGATCGGAATCGGGTCTCGGTCGGAGTCGAATTCGAGCAGGCCCCGAAGCGTCTGTAACTCCGTCGACTGGTCGTTGATCAGTTCGGCGAACTCCTGGTAGCGCTCGTAATCGCCCGACCGGACGGCTTGCTGGAGCGTACCGACGGTCTGTGGGTTCCACTGATGTTTGATGCCGTCCGTTCGGTGTTCGAATTCGCCCTGGCGCTCGAGTTTGGTTTCGTCGACGTCGAACGCTGCGTCGTGACGCTCGAGGAGGTCAGCCTCGATTTCGGCTAGTCCGATACCTTCGGTCCGGTTCTCCGTGCCTTCGAAGTATTCGTCCACGAGACTCGAGTCGAGGCCGACGGCTTCGAAAATCTGGGCACCCTGGTAGCTCTCGATGGTCGAGATGCCCATCTTGGCCATCGTCTTGAGGATGCCGTCTTCGAGTGCGCCCACGTAGGCGTCGATGGCCACCTCGATGTCTGCGCCGTCAGGCCCTGCAGTGATGTCTTCGATTGTCTGGTAGGCGAGGTACGGGTTTATCGCGTCCGCCCCGTAGCCGACGAGCGTCGCGAACTGGTGGACCGTTCGTGGATCTGCGGATTCGACGACGATACCGGCGTGGTTTCGGAGGCCGTTCCGAACGAGGTGGTGGTGGACGGCTCCGGTCGCGAGCAAGCTCGGGACCGCGACCCGGTCCGCGTCGACGCCACGGTCTGAGAGAACGACGACGTCGTGTCCGGCTTCGATTGCTTCGACGGCGTCGGCTCTGGCGCGTTCTATTGCGGCCTCGAGCGCTTTGCCGGTCACACCGTCTTCGGTGTCGATGTCAGCTCGCTCGTACGTGATGTCGACCGTCGCAGCCGTGATGTCGTTTCGATCGCAGTCGCAGAGGGCTTCGAACTGGGTGTCCGTCAGCACCGGCGAATCGACGACCAGTTGGCGGGCGTGCTCGGACGATTCTGCGAGTAGGTTACGCTGGTGACCGATACGCGATTCCATCGAAGTGACGAGTTCCTCCCGGATGTAATCGAGCGGCGGATTCGTCACCTGGGCGAACAGCTGCTTGAAGTACGAGAACAGCGGTCGGTTGAACTCCGTCAGTACCGAAAGCGGCGTGTCATCGCCCATCGACCCGACTGGGTCTTTCCCTTTCTGGGTCATCGGCTCGATCATATTCTCGAGTTCGTCGTAGGTGTAGCCGAAGGCGGCCTGGTGTGGCCGAAGCGCTGGAACTGCTTTTTGGGGCGCTCGCTCACTCGAGCCGGTGATTTCGTCGATGTGTACCTGTTGATCGTGAACCCACTCGCCGTAGCGGTCGTCGACGAGGTCCTCGAACACTTCGTCGTCCGGAATCACGCGACCTTCCGCTGGATCGGCCAGGAAGAGCTGTCCCGGCTGGAGTCGACCACGCGACTCGATCTGTTCGGGTGGGGTCTCGAGTGCGCCCGCTTCACTGGCGACGATCAGTGTGTTGTCCGTCGTGATGTCGTACCGACAGGGGCGAAGTCCGTTGCGGTCGAGGACGGCACCGACGCGCTCGCCGTCCGTTGCGGCGACCAGTGCAGGGCCGTCCCAGGGCTCGATGAGCGAGGCGTGGAAGTCGTACCAGTCTTTGCGTGCCCGGTCCATCGAGTCGTCACCGCGCCACGCCTCCGGAACGAGCATCCGCAGGGCGTGTGCCAGGTCACGGCCGTCTTGCATGAGCAACTCGAGGGCGTTGTCAACGCTTGCCGTGTCCGACTGGTCCGGATCGTTGATTATGGGTTTGACGGCCTCGAGATCGTCGATAACCTCGCTCTCGAGATCGGTTTCTCGTGCGCGCATCCAGTTGACGTTCCCCTGAATGGTGTTGAACTCACCGTTGTGGACGACGTTCCGGTATGGGTGGGCCAGGTGCCAGGCTCCGAGCGTGTTCGTCGAGAATCGCTCGTGAACCATGGCAAACGTCGACGCGAATCGGTCATCGGAGAGGTCGGGATAGTACGTCGGGACCTGTTCGCCCTTGAGCAGGCCTTTGTAGACGAGCGTTTTCGAATCGAGCGAGCAGATGTAGAACCGTTCGCTGTTGTCGATTTCGCTCGCTTCGATGCGATTTTCCACTGCTCGACGGGCGACGTACAGGCGGCGGTCGAACGTTTCGCGGTCGATTGTATCATCGGGTACAACCACCACTTGCCAGACGTCAGGTTCCGACTCGAGAGCCGTCTTTCCCAGGCCGTCGTTGTTCGTCGGGACGTCACGCCAGGTTAGCACATCGAGACCGTACTCCTCGAACACTGTTTCCACGATCGGGACGATGGCTTCTCGAGCGGCATCATCAGACGGAAGAAACAGTGAACCGACAGCATACAGATCAGGGAGGTCGATATCGAGAACGTGCTGGAAAAACGCGTCCGGGGTCTGTACCATGATTCCGGCCCCGTCGCCGGTGTCTTTCTCCGCCCCCGTAGTGCCGCGATGTTCGAGATTGATGAGCAAGTCGAGTGCGTCTGAGACGGTTTCGTGACTCGACCCGCCATCGAGATCCATGATGACCCCGACGCCGCAGTTCGAGCGGTCGTCCTGGGGATCGGCGAGACCCTGGGACGTATCGTCGGATATGTGTGGCTGTGGCATACAAACTACTGGCCAATCCTGGGATAAGACGTTACTCCATAATGGCTAAGGGTATTAATAACACATATAAGCGTGTATAAGGTGTATGGGTATCGGACGAACGTACAGCAAAGATTCACTCGAGTGTGGATAAACAGCTCTCCCTGGGACGGGGGTGGTAGTTTCGTCACATTCGACATTCCGCATTATTTATGTCAACCATTGTGTGGAGATGGTTGAGAAATATTTATTGGCTGATAGGAAACGTGGCATAGTCGTCAAAACCCACACGAGATCATATCGTGTTGTTCTCACTACAGGCTCATCGCTCGAGTCTACTACACCCACGCAGAAAGTGTCAGAGGCACGTAGTGTCCACCCATTGGATGAACACCACGTTTGAAAGAGTGAGTTAGGACCTTATCCATTATGGGGCTAAAGAATTAGGGTCGGTGATTATTTCACGAGAATGGGTAGCAAACTTGCTCTCGATTCTGTCTGGTGAACTACTCCTGCCTACTCTGCCGCTTACACGGCTTCCTTGAGGCAGGAGCTTCCTGTTTCAACGACACGACTTGCAGACACAGAACGAGCGTCCACAGCGTCCACGAGAACTCCGTTCTCGTGCGGCCCATCAGAACCGACGGTTCTGAGGACGGTCGCAGTCTTCACAGGCGTACCTTTGGAGTGAACCACTCCTAGTTTCTCCAGACCACGCGATTTCACGTTCAATGCGGCGTTCCAATCTCTATCCAACTCGAACCCACACGATGGGCACGAGTGTTCGCGAACCCACAGCGGCTTCGCAGTCTCTACCCCACAACACGCACATTCTTTCGTCGTGCCGCGAGCAGTCACTTCCACGTAGTGTGTGCCGTGCTTGTCACAGTGGTGTTCAAGAATCGAACGGAAATCGCTCCATCCGACCTCGGATTTGTTCCGAGCGTTCCCCTCGGATTCGAGCATCGACTTCACGTCGAGGTTCTCAACGAACACAGCGTCGTACGCTGTCGCGTAAAAGTGCGCGAGCTTGTGCTTGTAATCGCGCTTCTTGTTCGACATTCGAGCGTGAACCTCGGCCACTCGACGGCGTTGTTTCTCCCAGTTGTTCGACTCATATTGCTTGCGAGAGAGCGAGCGTTGCTCGTGTTCGAGTCGCTCTCGCTCATCTGATAAGTCGAGTCGCCCAATGGAAAGCCCGTCAGAATCGTGAACGAAGTTGAGCACACCGAGGTCGAGACCAACCGTGTCCTCTGCATCGATGGCTTCTGGGTCTGGTTTCTCTGGTTCCTCAGTACTGATGCAGAACGAGACGTACCACGCGCCAGTCGGCTCTTTCTTCACCGTGACCTCTTTGATAGCGTCGTGCTTTGGGAGGTTTCGGTGGAGTCGGATTGGTATTTCGAGGGTTTCACCGCGAACCTTTTTGAGTCTCAGAATTGCTCGGTCTCTCGGGCCACTCTTGGTGTCGAGTTCGAAGCCCGATTGCCGATACGTGAAACTCCGGTACTCACGTGGTTTCTTCCAGTTCAACGAGCCAACGCTGTATCCTTTGGCTTTCAGTTTGCCGAGGTTGTTGATGTTGGTTCGGATGCGTTCGACGGCTTTCTGTAACACGGTGGAGTAGACTTGTTTCAGGTCGTTCCACTGTTGTTTGAGTCTGGGTAGGTCGTCTCGGACTTGCCAGACACGCTGTCGAAGCGTTCCGTCGTCTTCTGGTATCTTGTTGAATTCGTGGAGTGCGTGGTTGTAGAGTTGTCGCACGGTGTTACGAGTCCAGTCGAGTCTCTCCCGCTGTTCGCTCGTCGGGAAGAGTCGATATTTTGGACTGTACTTCATGCGACTTGCTTTCGTCTTTGGATTATAGTTAGTTAACTGCTCTGATTAGAGTGGTTGTGAGTCGGGCGGGCACTGTATCCCCTCCCTGCTCACTCGCCTTCGGCTCGTTCCCTGAGGAAGGGGGCTTAGCGCCCTCTACTTCAGCTAACCCATACCTTCGAATAGCCTAATCGAGCGCGTTAGTAGGTGCGCGCGAAATAGGCAACCTGATCTGCAGACTCCCCGCAGATCGTACAGCAGGCGTCGTCGTCCTCGGGTGCTACCGGCGTTCCGTCAGTTTCCGGGCTCTCTTCAGCCAGGGGCTGGAGGACGATTTCGGCGGCCACTTTCTCTTTGATCACTTCTTCACACGCCTGATCGCCACACCACGGGACTTTGACGTAGCCGCCGTGTCGTCCGATCGTTCCCATAATGTCTTCGGGGCTGTCTGCGGTCCGGACGTTTGCCTCGAGGGTTTCTTCGGCCGCCGTGTAGAGTTTGTCGTAGACCGTCTCGAGGTGGTCGTCGACGGTTTCGGCGACGCCCTTGCGACTCTCGACGACTTTCTCGTTATCCGGACGGTGAACGAGCGTTACCTCGCCGTCTGTAGCCTCGTTCGGGCCGATCTCAATCCGCAGCGGGACCCCCTCGAGTTCGTGTTCGTTGAACTTGAAGCCGGGATTGCGCTCGTCGCGGTCGTCGAGTTCGACGCGGATACCTGCTTCCTCGAGTTCTTCGGCAACCTCATTTGCGTACGCGAGCACTTCGTCTTCGTTGTCAGCTTGCCAGATTGGGACGATGACGACCTGCGTGGGTGCGATGGTTGGTGGCAACACGAGGCCCTGATCGTCCGAGTGGGTCATAATGAGTGCCCCGAGTGCCCGCCAGGACAGTCCCCAGGAGGTGGTGTAGGCGGTTTGTTCGGTTTCGTCTTCGTCGGCGAACGTGATGTCGAACGCGTCGGCAAAGCTCTGCCCGAGGTGATGACTCGTCCCGCCCTGGACCGATTTGCCGTCGGGCATCAGACACTCGACGGTCGTCGTCGTATCCGCGCCGGGGAACTTGTCGTGTTCGGGCTTTTTCCCTTTCAAGACAGGAATCGCGAGATGCTCTTCGTAGAGGTCGGCGTACTGCTCGAGTCGAGTCCAGACCTCGTCCCAGGCCTCCTGGTCGGTCTCGTGGGCGGTGTGGCCTTCCTGCCAGAGGAACTCCTTGGTGCGGAAGAAGGGTTTGGTGTCCGTCGCCTCCCACCGAACCACCGAGCACCACTGGTTGAGTCGCATCGGCAGGTCGCGGTGGCTCCGCGTCCACTGAGACATAAACGGTGCGATGATGGACTCGCTCGTCGGGCGCACAGCGAGTCGTTCCTCGAGTTCGTTGTGCCCACCCTGGGTGACCCAGGCAACCTCGGGGTCGAATCCTTCGACGATGTCTTTCTCCCGCTCGAGGTAGCTTTCGGGGATGAACAGGGGGAAGTACGCGTTCGTGACGCCGGTGTCTTTGAACCAGCCGTCGAGCGTGTCCTGAATCGATTCCCAGAGGGCGTAGCCACGAGGTTTCGTGACGATAAATCCGCCCATGGGCGCGTAGTCGGCCAGGTCTGCCTTTTGAACGACCTCGGCGTACCACTCACCGGGTCGATGATTCTTGGACTCGGTAATGCCGAGTTCCTGAGATTCGTTGCTCATACTTCGTCAGTCTGCCAGCGTGCTCTTAAACCATGCGAAGGTGTGTGGACGATTTGCGTCTCACGGCACCGGCCCCTGACCACGACCAGCATTCTACACCTGAGCCGATGCGTGCAACCGATTGCAAGTATTCGTTCCACGCATCGCTCGACGTTTGGAAAGGTAGCAGGGAAAATGTGTTTCAACGTCTGCTGTGCTCGAGCGTCGTGAAAACGAAAGTAAAGTCACCACAGTTCGATCATTCTGGTATTTCAACCGCTGGGTGAATCGCCAATCCAGTCGATACGACACTACCGCCATCACAATCGACCCCGACTGCGGGTACCGAACCGGTTTATCGGCAGCATCTGATGGAAAACGTTATGAAATAGTACCTCCCAATTGAATTACGTCGTATGTGTGCAAGGGAGCGTCGCGATATCACGAACTCGAGTGCGCCGACCCGTCGAGAATTTATCGGATACACTGCAGGTGGACTCGCCGGGTTCGGTGCGATCAGTGGGCTTCTCTCTGCGATGGGTGCCCCACACGGGTCCGACACGAGTGTCAGGGCCGACGAACGAGTGGGCTATCAGTATTTTCACACCCCGTGGAACGAGATAGAAGCCGATATCGAGCGGGTTGCTGACGCTGGGATCGACCTGCTCTGGGTACCACAGCCAGCACAATCGAAACTCCGCTGGGAAGATCAGGCGACCGCTGACCAGGAGGGGTTTTACGAGAGCGAACACCCACATTACGGGCATCTCGAGCCCCATCCCCCACTTGGCTATCAGCCGATTGACCTGCGGGATTTCGACTCCGAGTACGGCACCCGCGAGGAACTCGAGTCGATGATCGAAACGGCTCACGATCACGGTATCGAGGTCGTCCTCGACACCGTGTTGAATCATATGGCCAATTCGCCGGGTCCACTCGGACCGGTCGAATTTCCGCAGTTCGAAGACGAGCACTTCCACGACTACGGCACGCTGGGCGGTGACTGCCAACTGGACCAGCCAGCAGCCGAATACGAGTGTGACCTGCTTGGATTACCAACCCTAGATGTCGAACACCCCGAGGTCCAGGCCGCCCATCGCGACTACCTGAGAACCCTGGCGGCAACCGGTGCGGATGGACTCCGCTACGATGCGGCCAAGCACATCTGGCCGTGGTACTTCGATGAGGAGATCAACCCCTTAGCGGCCGATCTCGGACTCTGGCGGGTCGGTGAGGTCTGGTCTGACGACGTCGACGAACTGCTCGAGTTCGCCGATACCGGGATGACGGTCTTCGATTTCCCGTTACACAGCGCTATCGTCTCTGCATTCGATGGGGGTCGAATGGAACAGCTTTCGAAATCCAATGGACAAGGTGTCGTGCACCACCGGCCAGACGTTGCCGTCACGTTCGCTCAGAATCACGATATCAACGGCCCCGGTGTCGGCCCGGATTCGCCGGAGGGAATCGAAATCGAACTGGCTCATGCGTACCTCCTCTCCTATCCAGGGCTTCCGATGTTGTTCCGCGCTGACCTGGACGACGACGGCCTGCAGGACCTCATTTGGGTCAAACAGCAACTGGCGGAAGGGGAAGCGATAGACCGACATCTCGATGCCGATTCGTACGTCTTCGAGCGGGATGGTAACCTCTTGGCCGGAATCAATACCGGAACCGAACCGCTCGAGGTCACCGTCGAAACGAGCTGGCGTGACCAGCGCCTCACGGACTATACTAACCACGGGCCGGACCGCAATGTCGACTCGGACGGAACCGTCTCACTCGAGGTGGGGGCACAGGAATGGGTCATGTACGCGCCCCCTGGACAACGATAGGCGGCGGGACGACGTTGGTGGCGGGAAATTGGGAGGTCGACGACGATATCCTCGAAGACGATCGATTACGCGAACAACCCAACAGTACACCGGTTTTCTCCGGTTCTCTGTTCTTTATGAGCGTCGAAACCACACCGTATAGATAGGTTTCAGTATGTCTCCAATGGACGCAATCGAAGTCGGCTCCTACGGTGATAGCGACGTGCTCGAGGTCGTCGAACGCGATATTCCAGAGCCCGGACCTGGGGAAGTGCGTATCGAGGTCGAGGCGGCGGGAATCAACTTTGCAGACATAATGCAGCGTCGGGGACTGTACCCCGGTGGACCAGAACCAGCCTACGTGCCAGGCATGGAGGCCGCCGGAACCGTTCACGCGACGGGTGATGGTGTCGGATTGAGCGAAGGCGACCGAGTCGTCGGAATGCTCAACGGGGGCGGCTACGCCGAGTACGTGACGGCAAACGCACAGATGCTCTTGCCCATCCCCGACGGGATGAGTTTCGAGGAAGCCGCCGGCTTCCCCGTTCAGTTTCTGACGGCCCACTCCTGTCTGTTCGAGTGGGGCGGCCTCGAGGAAGGCGAATCCGTCCTCATCCAGGCCGCTGCCGGTGGCGTTGGCACGGCTGCGGTCCAGTTGGCCTCGAGAGCGGGCGCGACAGTGTTTGGGACGGCCAGCACGGAGCAGAAACTCGAGCTTGCGGCAGACCTCGGCTGCGATCACCCGATCCAGTACACGGAGACGGACTTCCGTGACGTCGTAGACGCCGAAACGGATGGCGTGGGTGTCGACCTGGTTCTCGAGAGCGTGGGCGACGACGTGTTCGATCACAGCCTCGATGCACTCGCCCACTTCGGTCGACTCGTCACCTACGGGGTTGCCAGCGGCGTCCCCGCGAGTGCACAGAACCAGCGATTGTTGTTCGAGAACAAATCCGTAATCGGATTCCATCTCGGTCAAGCCTCGCGCCACGATCCAAACCGGATCATGAAGGCGATTCCAGACCTGACACAGGGGCTCAGCGACGGCGAACTCGAGGTCATCGTCGGCGAAACCTTCGCCCTCGAGGAGGCGGCCGAGGCGCACCAGTTCATCGAGGACCGAAAGAGTACGGGGAAAGTCGTCCTCGTCCCGTAGAGGATTCGAGCCGGTGCGTTCCGGTTACACCTCGAAATCGACTCCAAACTCGAGGTCCTGTGCGACGAGATCTGCTTCGTCCAGCGGTGCACCCCCTTCGAATTCGAACGTGGCTTCGACGGTATCTCCCTCGAGAACCTCTGGGAGCCAGTATCTGTCATCGTCCCACATCTGGTCGTAGGGAACGTCTTCGAACGGGACCCACTCGGGGTACGCCTCGGGTGTCGTTTGCGGTGTTCCGGCGTACTCCCACGTGCGAAACACGTGGGTCTCGATGTGATCCTCGCCGTCGAGCGTGAACGTCAGGTGCCCCGCTTTTTCTACACTCTCGAGTGGGACCTCGAGTCCGACTTCCTCTTTAACTTCTCGCACGGCGCACTCGCGAGGCGTCTCGCCGTTCTCGAGTTTACCGCCGGGACCGTTGTACCACCCTTCACCCAGGCCACGACGCTTTTCGATCAACAGGACCTGTTCGTCCTCGAGGACGAAACAGAGCGTGGATTCGATCATACTCCTGCCTTCGGGTGAGTTGAGAAAACTGGTTTGGTCTCTGGTTGGGTCCCGTGGGCGCCTACTGTTCTTTCGCAAGTGCTTTGATTACGAACACCAACATGATCAAGCTACAGAGGATCATCGCCCCCTGGGCCGCGATTGCGACGGGTGCATCGACACTCCCACCCGTTGCGAGCTCGAGCATGTCCGGTACACCTCGAAGACTGCCCGCTATCGCGAGTGCGGAGAGGCCACCAAGGGCGTAGAGTGCTGGTTTCACGCCAACGGTTTTGTCACCCAGAGCACCGATGGCGACAAACACGGCGCCAAAGAAGGCGGGGATGAGCGCAGTTATACTGGCGAAATCAGTTATCACGTACGCGAGGATACCGAGCAGGACCAGAACACCGCCAATCGCCATCCCGACCGTCAGTGCTTGTTTCGTGGAATCGCTCATAACAGATACTGAGCGTGTGGGCCACAAAAAACGATTGGTGCACGACTCGAATCAATCGGTCCAGACTCGACTCTCGAGTCCGGGGTGTCGGTACAACTGCTGGTGAACGACTAGGGGTCGGGCTCGTGGAATTCTCGCTGATACATAGTGCGAGCGCATACCCGCGTCTTCAGGCGCGGGAGGATGTCAATGCTTTAGGCCTCGGCCTCGGCTTCGGCTGCCGGTTCCGTCTCGAAGCGGTCGAACATACGGTCGAGGCCGAGTGCCAGCGCGACCGACAACGCGCTACCGGCGAGGGCGAAACTCGAGATAACGACGAAGAAAGCGGTCACGCTCAACTCCCCGAGGACGAAGCCACCGATGGCGATGCTGGCGGCACCGAGTCCGAACTCGCCGAGGTAGGTGTAGCCGTAAGAGAGCCCGCGCGTATCAGGCGGGGTGTAGACGGCGACTGCGTTCTGATAGAACGGTTGAATCGCAAATAGGAAAAATCCCAGTACAGCACAGAGGATGAGCAGCGGACCCAGTCCGAGATTGGAGACGGGAACGAACGCTAACGCGAGTACGGCAAGGATGGCGAACATGCCAGCCAGTCCACGGGCAGCCGGGATCGTATCGGTCAGTTTCCCGCCAGCGTACTGTCCACCCATACCGACGACGAGCAAGCCGACGTAAATGTAGAACTCTGGCTCGATATCGTAGGCCTCGAGGGCGTCCGGAACGACCAGTCCCTCGATAGCAGGTAGCCCGTGCATGATCTCGGGAAGGTAGGTGAGCACACCACGGTAGAACAGGCCTTCGAAGGTGACGATGACGAACACGATGGCGAAGGCGCTGGCGAAGAGAGCCCGGGAATTCGTGACGAGATCCGAGAGCGAGAGCGCCTCGTCAGGACCGGCGTCGACATCGTCTGCGACCGCTGCGGTCGAATCGAACTGGGCCGCCAATCCGTATACGACGGCCAGTATGCCGGGAATCGCGAGCAAGGCGGCGACGACGGGCCACTCGAGGAAAATCAACAGCGTCGCGGCGACGAAGGGACCGAGCGCGATGCCGACGTTGCCGGCGATGCCGTGCCAGGCGAAGACAGTGCCCCGCTCTTCGACGCCCGTACTGATCAGGGCGAGACCGGCGGGATGGTAGATACTGGCGGCGATTCCCCACAGAAGCAACCCGACGGCGATGGCGTAAATCGACTCGAGCAGGGAAGCGGCGGCAAGCACCCCGAAAGCGAGGCTCATCCCGGCGAGACAGAGGACGATGAGTCGTTTCGGCCCGTATCGGTCGGCAAGGATGCCGCCCGGAAGGGCGCCGAGACCGAACGGGGCATAGCCGAGCGCAACGATGAGGCCGATCAGAACGACCGAGACGTCGAACTCGGCCAACCAGACGACCAGAAAGATGGGGATTGCGGTTTCGAACCAGTGAACCAGCGCGTGCCCGGCCATCGTGAAGCCGGCAATCGATCGATCGTTCGAATTGAGTGACATACGGGCGTGTATTCTATCCCAACGGCTGGCGCCAGACTACTTAGCGGTGTGGAAATCGGCATCGTCACTCGGGTTAGCTGAAAGAGAGGGCGCTAAGCCCCCTTCCTCAAGGAGCGAACGGTAGAGAGGGAGTAGGGAGGGGATACAGCGCCCGTACGGTTCACAGACACGCCAATCCGCATTATTAATACACCGCACTTCGTACGGATTGACACGTCGTATGATGTACAGTCCCCGCTACCGCTTGCTCCCCACCACGGAGCAACGCGAAGCGATGGACTGGCAACGAAACACCGTGCGACAACTGTACAACCACGCTCTCAACGAGTTTGCCCAGATACCCGAAGACGCGGGCACGCTCCGCCAGCGTGTCTGGATGGTCAGAGACACGCTCCCCGCGATGAAAGAATGGTGGACAGACCTGAAACAGGTCTACTCCACTGTTCTCCAGAAGGCTGTTGAGCGTATCCGCGACAACATCCAGAACCTCGGAAAGCTCAAAGCCAAAGGATACGACGTGGGGTCGTTGAACTGGAAGAAACCGCGAGAGTACAGGAGTTTCACGTACCGACAATCAGGCTTCGAACTCGACAAGAAGAGTGGCCCGACTGGTCGCGGACTCCTCACACTCAAGAAACTCAAGGGAGAAACCCGCGAGATTCCAATCCGTCTCCATCGTGACCTTCCAGACCACGAGCAAATCAAAGAAGTCACGCTCAAGAAAGAACCCACGGGGGCGTGGTACGTCTCATTCTGTATCAAGACCAAAGAACCCGAGAAACCGGATGCTGAAGGCATCGACGCCGAGAATACTGTGGGACTCGACCTCGGCGTACTTCACTTCATTCACGACTCTGACGGACGTTCGATAGGACGACTTGACCTCTCGGCTGACCGAGAACGGCTCGAACGCGAGCAACGCTCGCTCTCCCGCAAGGAGTACGAGTCCAACAACTGGGAGAGACAACGGCGTCGCGTTGCGGAGATCCACGCGCGAATGTCGAACATGAAACGCGATTACAAACACAAGCTCGCACACTTCTACACCACTGAGTACGATGCCGTGATCGTCGAGAACCTCAACGTCAAGGGGATGCTCGAATCTCAGGAGAATGCGCGGAACAAGGCCGAAGTTGGCTGGCGAGACTTTATCACCATCCTCGAACACCACGGCGACAAGAACGGATGTCACGTCGTGTCCGTTAATCCTCGTGGGACGACTAAGGAATGCGCGTCGTGCGGCATGGAGACGCGGAAACCGTTGTGGGTTCGTGAACATTCGTGCCCGACGTGTGGGTTCGAACTCGATAGGGATTGGAATGCGGCTCTGAACGTCCTCTCACGAGGACTCTCGAAACTAGGAGTGGTTCACTCCGAAGAAACGTCTGTGGAGACTGCGACCGCTGTGTCTACTGACGGTGGCGAGTATTCGTCCATCGTTGTAGATGCAAGTCGCGTCACAGAAGCAGGAAGCCCCGCCCTCAAGGAAGCAACGCGAAGCGTTGCTGAGTAGGGCGGGGTAGTTCACTCTGTTGAGATGATTGTGGCCGCCGCTCAGTACCTCCCAACCGTCGACCCATGCGTGAAACCGGACAACAGCAAACGGTTTCACGCACCCGTGCAGGTTTGGGAGGCCACTCAGTTCCACAGCAGAATAGCTGGGAATGCCGGTCATCAAATACAAAAACGGGGTTTACTCGTCCTCGAGGTCGCCCTCGTTGACGCCGACGGCTTTCGAGACGTCGACGTCTTCGGGTTCGTCCTGACCGCCAACGATCAACTCGCCGTCGGGACCTTCGACGTACGCGTCGTCGGCGAAGCCGCCTTCTGCGTGTGGGTGGACGGGATTCTCGAGTTTCTCGGGCGTCGAGGGTGCAAACGGCAGGCCGCCGTCCGGTTTGAACTCACCGAGGGGTTCGGCGATGGTGATTCCCCAGGTGTCGAAAAAGTCATGATAGCGATCGTAGTGCGCCTCGAGTTCGTCGGCTGGGAACTCCATCATTTCGGTCCAGCCGTGGTTGTAGAAGTCGAAGTTCGCCTGAATGTGGGTGATCTCACGCGCTTCGGCCTCTGAGTACCCCGCCCGGAGTGCCTCGAGGTAGGTGTCCATCGTCGCTTCGAACAGCCCATCGAGGTGGTCTTTTCGTTCTTCGGCGTGTTCCGGATCGGCCTTTTTCGAGAAAACCGACGTATGGAGGCGGACGAGTCCGGACACGGCAACTGATCGGATAACTGGCGTCTCGAGGGCTTTTCTCGAGGCGAAATGGCGTGCGTTTTGGCGGAGCTTCATATGCCCACTATGTATCGAACACTATTGAGCGATGTGGAGTGGGAAAGCCAGGAATTTGACTCGTTTGAGACGAAAGCCGGTCACGAGGAATCAGTATACATAAAGCGTAATTCACGTCGCCTTTGGTTAGGTAATCATAGTAAAATACACAAATAATGAAAGTAAGTGTGCGCCGCCCGGACCAGAGCAGACATTAGGAGGACAACCCGACCAGGCAGGTATCCGTCTCTCGATCCCTTTGTGCGGTATAAAGTGGCAATATGTACACGAAATCAGTACTCGAAACGATGAATCAGATAGCAACCCACTTTAACCCCCATTGCAAAGATTCCGGGTATGACCGAGTACGTCATCATCGGGGACGGTATCTCTGGCAGCTCGGCTGCAGAGACACTTCGGGAGGAGGACCCGGAGTCTTCGATAACCGTCATTACCGATGAGGGTGAGCCACTGTACAATCGCATTCTGATCAAAGAACACGCAAAGGGCAAACTGCCGGAGGCGCCGATCTCGATCCACGACGAGGAGTGGTACGAAGAGCGCGATATCGAGCTTTCATTGAACACTCACGTCGTGACCGTCGATACGGACGAACACATCGTTCGGACCCACGAAAAAGACGACATCCCCTACGACAAACTCCTGATCGCGACGGGTGGGACGCCGACGCAGTTGCCCGTCGAGAACAGTGACGCCGAGGGCATTCACCACTTCTGGACGTTCCAGGATGCCCGCAAAATCCGCGAGAGCGCCGAAGCAGCCGATGACGCCGTTATCGTCGGTGCCGGACTGCTCGGCATCGATTTCGCTGCCGTCTGTGGCTCCCAGGACGTCGACGGCAAATACATCATGCGCGGTGACCGCTGGTGGCGCTATGCACTCTCTGCCGACGGTGCCGAAATTATGCACGAAGGGATGCGTGACGTCGGCGTCGAACCGGTTTTCGACAGCGGCGTCAGCGAGTTCGAAGTCGACGACGAAGGCCACGTCGAGGCGGCTATCGACGCCAACGGAGAGCACTATCCGTGTGACTTTGCCGGCGTCGCTATCGGGTTGACGTTCAACACAGAGTTCCTTCGGGATACCGACATCGAACAGGACAACGGCATCGTCGTCGACGAGTTCATGCAAACGAACGTCGAGGACGTGTACGCAGCCGGCGATCTCACCCGGTTTTACGACGTTCTGGTTGGTGACCAGGCCCAGAACGGATCGTGGGGCTCGGCCAAAGAACAGGGTCGTGTCGCGGGCACCAACATGGCTGCAGACGACGAAGCGGAAGCCTTCGAATGGGTCTCCTCGTACTCGATCACACACTTTGACTTCCCATTCCTCTCGTTTGGTCACCCGACCATCGGTGACGACCACGCAGAACGGCGGTACTCCGATACCGAGTGGCGGCGTATCGCGTTCAAAGACGGCAAAGTGGTCGGCGGCGTCCTCATCGGTGACCTGTCTGCCCAGAGTAAACTCAAGCAACTGATGCGCGAGCAACGCGTCGTCGCCGATCAGGCGGACGTCCTCCTCGAGAAACAGGTCGATCTCGACAATCTCGCGCCGACCCAGGGACAGTAACGCTCTTTTCTCTTCGTTCGTGTCACCGGCCGAGAGGCGAACATTTATGCATCGCCAGAACCATTGCTAACAATGAACATGGCTACGAGTGACACGAATCACGATCAGGGATCAGTTCGTCTCCATCAGACGAATGCGGGAACTCCCACACCGCGCGTTCGTCACATCGACCAGCTCCCGGACGAGACGCTGACGACCGTTCTGGCCCTCCTCGAGGGGAAATCGATGATCGACCCGGGTGATCACGACCTTATCGAGGGAGAAACCATCGTGTACACCGAGTATTACACCGTCGCTGGTTTATAAGACACAATCACGCGTGCGAGTGGTGGCCACAAATACGCGTTCGAGTGGTGTATCGAAGCGGTTTTGCCGGGTGAGCGACACCGCTCGAGTATGAACGGCGGCAGCGATATGACACTCGCGTTCGAACTCGAGGCCCTGAAAGCACTCGCTTCCCCCGAAGCGGTGTTCGACGATGCACGTGGCTGGAGCAAATACGTCGGCGTCGTTTCCGAGGAACCGACGTACGTCGTCACGAACTTCACGCGAAAGAATCGGGTTCGACAGGATTTCTTCTCGGGACCGCGGGGCAAAGCCGAAAGCCTCGAGAGCGTCAAAGGCCAGTTCGACACCGAGCGCCACGTATTCGTGGGCGTCGACGAAGACGACGAAGCGCTGGCGGATGAAGTCGACTGGGAATTCTTGCACGTCGAAGATGCGGCCGAAGCCGCCGAGTGGACCCTCACGGAGGAGTCAAGCGCAGGGGAGAGAGCAGACGAAGACGTCCGAGACGACTGGCCATAGGGATGGCACCGCTATCGGTTCTCGAAGCGATTGACGACGGCTTTTCGCGACTCAGCACCCGCGAGGCCCTGGTCGGTCTCGGCGCACTGTTTGCAGTGCAGTTACTCATGCTCGTCGGACTCCAGAGCCAGCTTGCAGCCCAGCGAGAGCTCCTCGAGGAAACCGAACTGCCACTGGGTGAGGAAGTCGCTCCGGAGGTGTTACCGATGGCGCTCGACATTCCGCTCGGATTGTCGATGGTGCTCTGGCTGGTGATGCTCGTCGGTGGGGTTACCGTCTCGATGGTGTTCTTCCGTGTGCTGGCAGAGTCACCCTCCATGGACGGCCGTGAAGATGGCAGTACGGATGGTCGAAAACAAGGACCCAACGATGGTCACGAAGGCGGTGAACCCACCTCGAGTGAGGAGCCACGTCCAGCTGAGCAAGCACACCAGCCGGCTGATTCGACCGCATCCTCGTCGACATCCAGCGAAGTCCTTTCAGACTGGGATTCACCAGCACCGAACGACTGGGAAACCCAATCTAAGGCTGCCAACCCATTTGAGGAACGAGCGTCGAAGCCGTTGGCAGAGCAGGACGGTAGCCTGACGTGGAACGCGTCGATCGGTCGAACCACACTGGTAGGTGTCGGTGCTGCGATCGTCGGTGCCTTCATCGTGGGTGTTGGGCTCGCACTTTTCATCCTTCCCGGGCTCTTCCTGGCGACGGCGTTCGCGTTCACCCACCCCTATCTGGCGACCGAACGTATCGGAGTCCTCGAAGCGATGAAACGGAGCTTCGAGACGACGCGTGAATCCTGGCTCCGAACGTTCGCACTGGTGGCAGCCATCGTCCTGAGTTACGTCACCATCAGCTCCGTGGGCGCGATGTTCGTCCTCGCTCTCGAGGCCTATCCTGTTGTGGGTGAACTGATCAACGTCGCCTTCGGCGCACTCGCGTGGGGCTACGCGCTGGCATTGCTCTCGAGCGGCTTCGATCAGGTTCGTCGATACCGAGCGACGCAGGCGGAGAAGTGGGACGGTATCGACGACGAGTTGCTCCCGTGAATTGCCTCGGGCTCGAGTGGCTCGAGACGCGGAGCGTCTCGTTTCAAGCGAAACCATCGGTTTCGCGGACATCGTGAATCTTTGCTTCGCTCAGTCACGGAAGATCCTCCGAACGGTCCCGAGGCACTCGCCTTGTTCCCCTGTAGATCGGCTGTGTTGTCCACTCCGTTGTCGTGCAGTCGTCGGGCTTATGAGGAACGCGGCCAAAATCACCCTAATGGCCGAACCCCGCGTCCCAGGTGGCGATACCACCCGTCTCGAGTTGCCCTGTGGAGAGACGCTCGACCCACACGATATCGACCTGGGGATGCGCGAGTACAGTTGCACCTGTGGCGAACGACACGCCGTGGTGACAGACGTCCATCCACCGTCTCGATTCGTCCCGGAGTCCCTCGTTTCGATCTTGCGAGAGACCGTCGAGACAGCAGACGACTTCGACGAGTTCGGCACGCCACACATCATGGGCATCGTCATGGAAGAATTCCCCGACGACGTCGTCGTTCACGACGCTGCAGAAGATGGGGCAGTCGGCTACACCTTGTTGTGGGTCACCGACTTTCGAGCCCGACGAGTACACGTCATCATCGTCGAGTTGCTCGTCGAGTTGATGGAGCATGCGGTGAGCCACGCCGAAGACGACACCACGACTTCGGAGTTCGAACAACAGATGCGGGAGTTCGACGTCGAGGCATTCGTCGACCAGTATCGCGACATGCGTGATTTCTCAGACGAGTTCGACACCCCGGTCTAGAATCGGGGAGTTCGATAGGTCGTATCCGTCAACCGTCGATATCCTTCCTCAACAGCCGTGCTCTGAGGGGCCGTCTCTCGAGCCGACCTCCTCAAGTCGGGAATGATCGGTAACGATATACACCACAACGGGGGAGATCAGTCGTCACCGGCTCGTCGATCCGAGTGACGCCCTTCGACGTCGATATCGAACCGGGCACCGCCGGCGTCGCTGTTCGCAATCGAAATCGACCAGTCGTGTGCGTCGACGACTTCAGAAACGATGGCGAGCCCAAAGCCGGTTCCTTCTGGATGGGTCGTATAGCCGGACTCGAGGACCTTTTCGCGTTCGTTTTCGGGAATGCCGGGTCCATCGTCAGCCACGTAAAACCCATCGGAGGTGGGACCGACAGTAACCGTGACCGCCTCGCCGCCGTGTTCGATACTGTTTCGGAACAGGTTTTCGAACAGGACGAGCAGCCGGTTTCTATCGGCCTGTATCGTTGGTAACGAGTCATCGATCGACACGGCAAGGTCCGGATCGACCGTCCGCGCGGCTTCGGTTGTCACCGATTTCAGATCGACCGCTTCGGTCTCGGACAACTCCTTTCCGCTTCTGGCCAGCGCGAGCACGTCGTCGATCAGGTCGTTCATCCGACCGAGCGCCCAGTCGACTTCCTCGAGGTGTCCTTCGATGGGGTCGTCGGCCGCCTCGAGGGCTAGCTCGAGGTGTCCCGTGGCGAGCGTTATCGGGTTCCTGAGATCGTGTGAGACCGTTCCGGCGAACGATTCGAGGCGGTTGTTCTGTCGCTCAAGTTCGGCCCGACGAGCCTCGAGTTCGCCTTCGCGTTCGGCTCGCTCCATTGCGGCTTCGATGTTTGCGGCGAGAATATTTGCGAGGGCCAGTGATTCACGGTCGAAGTCGTTGCGTTCGGTGGACGCCACGACGAGGACACCATACTCTCCGAGTGGCAAGTGTGCCTCGCTCTTGACCGAGGTCTCCGGGTTGCGTACGCCGTCACGGAATCGAACGTCGCCGTGAGCCATCGGTTCACCTGCTTCGAAGGCGTCCCAGGCGAGCCCTTCGTTCCGATTGATGACCGGTGGCTCACCGAGCACGTCGCTTACGTGTTCTGAGACGGCAACCGGAACGAGCGCGTCACGTTCTTCGTCGTACCAGTGAACGCCGTTTATTTTGTAATCGAGTACTTCGGTCGCGATCGAACAGCCAACGTGGGCCACTTCTTCGGCGTCCGCTGCAGCCATCAATTGTCGCGTTCCATCGTGAAGGGCACGGATACGGCGTTCGCGTCGTTTTCTGTCGCCGATATCCCGAAACACGCCCACACTGCCAACCATCTCACCATCGTCGGTGATCGGGGCGACGTTCGCCTCGACGACCCGGGGTTCGCTGTCAGCGGTCATGAACTCGAGCTCGAAGGTTCCCCATTCTTGCTCGTCGTCTGTCAGAATCTCGGAGAGGGTTTTGATCGCTTCTTCGACAGACTCCTCCGGCAAGAACTGTGAGACGTGCTGTCCGACCACGTCTCGCCGACTGACGCCGAGTGCATCCACCATAGCATCGTTCACGACATCGATGGTCCCCTCGGGACCGAGAATATACATCGGGTCACCAACCGTTTCGACGAGCGTATGATACTGTTCGAGCTCACGCTCCCGTTGTTTTCGTTCGGTAATGTCAGTATATATGGCGTACTCGTGGATGGTGTCCTCGAGTTCGATTGCAAACCCGTGGCCGAGGAATTCTCGAGGCCCGTTTGCCGTGAGCCTCGTTACTTCTCGAGTGATGAGCGAATCGAGACCTGCAGTTTCGTAGATATCGACGGGGTCGTCGTCGTCCGGAACGATCATCGAATCGAGTGAGTTACCGAGTAAGGCCTCTCGGTCGAAGCCGAACATGGATTCGAACGCCGGGTTGACATCGACGATGGTATTATTGCCAACCTCTCCGGTAAATACCACGCCGTCGGGTACGTTCTCGAATAGTGCGGCGAAACGGTCTCGCTCACGGCGAACCGCTCGTTCGGATCGAATCCGCGAGATGGCGGCGGAGACGTGGGCGGCGAGCAGTTCGGCGAGCGTCATATCGCGCTCGCTAAACGCCCCCGGCGTAGAGGAGACTGCCTGTAAGACGCCGATGGTGCCAACTGGAATGCTGATGCCGGCCCGAATGGTGTCGTCTATCGGTTTCGCTTCCTCGCCGTGGTCGTGTTCGATGTTATTGGCGATGGAAGACTCGTGGTGTTGATACGTCCGACCGACCACGCCTTCGTCGAGTCCATAGGGTTCGGACTCCTCGGCAATGTCGCCGGAGACTGCAGACGGCCACAACAGCCCGTCTCGTTCGATGTACAGGGCACTTGCATCACTCTCGAGGACGTGCACCATGGCGTCGACTGCCAGTTGATACGCCCCCTCTTCGGTGTTGCAGGTTTCGAATTCGATGGCGACGTCGTGCATCGCGTCGACGTCTCGAAATCGGTCTTCTGCGTACTGATCGAGAACCGTCGAAACTTTTGCAGAGAGGGTCTCGAGTCGGCTTCCCGATTCCGTACCGTCGAGTGTAGTTGTTGACGGAACGTAGGCACTAACCCCCGCCTCGATTGCCTCACTCGCCAGTGTTTCACTTCCCTCGAGTGGGGCAAAAATGATCGGTAACTGTGGGAAGCGACGGCGGACGGCTCGAACGAGCGAGAGACCATCACCATCGGAGGATTTCTCTGTCGTTATCAGGCACTCGAATTCGTGTTCCTCGAGAATAGACAGCACCGTATTCACATCGGTCGCGGCTTCGACGACGACATCGAGGTCGGCTTCCAGCCGTTCACCCGTCTCAACGGCGCGGTTCGTCTCAGTGTCGACGTAGACGAGGCTGGTCGTTTCACGGGATACCCTGCATCGGTCATCGACACTGACCATTTAGCTGTCCATATCTTATTGGGAAGTGGTATAAGATATTCGGCCATCGACACTCTCTGTGAAGCGTCCCACGGATCGACCGTCTCTGTGAAGCGTCCTACGGTCATGCCCTATTGGACGCGTCACGCATGTCTCCGGTGTACTCGCGCCCGATATACGAATTTCGAAACTCCATTTCGAGATTCGCACTATTTCGTGGTGCTTATTACGATGTGCACACTTCGGAAGGACAACGACCAATGAGTACGGAGACCCAAACGGAGGCAGACGGGCGCACCATCCTGTTGATCGGCAGTGGACCGATCCAGATCGGACAGGCCGCAGAGTTCGATTACTCGGGAGCACAGGCGTGTCGTGCACTGCAAGAAGAAGGCGCACGCGTCGTGCTGGTCAACTCGAATCCGGCGACGATCATGACCGATCCCGAGATGGCCGACCGCGTCTACATCGAACCGATTACCACCGAGGCGATTGCCGAAATTATCCGGAAGGAACGTCCGGACGGGGTTATCGCCGGTCTCGGCGGCCAGACCGGGCTCAACGTGACCGCCGAACTCGCTGAGGAAGGGGTCCTCGAGGAGTACGACGTCGACATTATGGGCACGCCGTTGGACACCATTTACGCGACTGAGGACCGCGACCTGTTCAGACAGCGGATGGAGAAAATCGGCCAGCCGGTGCCGCGCTCGACGACGATTTCGCTCGAGGAAGGCGAATCCGTGATCGAGTTGAGCGAAGACGACCTCAAAGAGCGGGTTGAAGCCGCCGTCGACGAGGTCGGCGGCCTGCCGGTTATCGCCCGAACGACCTACACGCTGGGTGGCTCCGGTTCGGGCGTCGTCGAGGAGATGGACGAACTCCTCGTCCGCGTGCGCAAAGGACTCCGTCTCTCGCGAAACAACGAAGTGCTCATTACCGAATCCATCGCCGGCTGGGTCGAACTCGAGTACGAGGTCATGCGCGACGCCGACGACTCGTGTATCATCATCTGCAATATGGAGAACATCGACCCGATGGGCATCCACACCGGGGAGTCGACGGTCGTCACGCCCTCACAGGTTATCCCTGACGACGGTCACCAGGAGATGCGCACCGCTGCACTCGACGTCATCCGTGAACTCGGCATCCAGGGCGGCTGTAACATCCAGTTCGCCTGGCACGACGATGGCACGCCAGGGGGTGAATACCGCGTCGTCGAGGTCAACCCTCGGGTCTCCCGTTCGTCGGCGCTGGCCTCGAAAGCGACCGGCTACCCCATCGCCCGCGTGACCGCGAAGGTCGCGCTCGGCAAGCGACTCCACGAAATCGAAAACGAGATCACCGGTCAGACGACAGCCGCCTTCGAGCCGGCTATCGACTACGTCGTCACCAAGGTTCCACGCTGGCCCAAGGACAAGTTCGAAGACGTCGACTTCGAACTCGGTACTGCGATGAAATCGACCGGCGAGGCGATGGCCATCGGTCGAACCTTCGAAGAATCCATGCTGAAAGCGCTGCGCTCGAGCGAGTACGACCCGAGCGTCGACTGGGCCGATGTCCCCGACGACGAACTCGAGGCCGACTACCTCGAGACGCCCACTCCGGACCGCCCGTACGCCATCTTCGAGGCGTTCGAACGCGGCTACACCGTCGACGACATCTGTGCGCTTACCGGTATCTACGAGTGGTACGTGGAGCGTTTCGAAAAGATAGCCGATGCGGCAGTCGCCGCTGCCGACGGGAATTTCGAGGAAGCCGCGGAACTCGGCTACACCAACCAGCAGGTAGCCGCTCAGGCCGGCGCTGACGTGGGTGCGGTCGAATCGGTCGCTCCCGAGCGGACGTTCAAACAGGTCGACACCTGTGCCGGCGAGTTCGCCGCCTCGACACCGTATTATTACTCCGCTCGAGACGCCCTCGAGTCAGGTCCCTCGCCAATCGCCCACGATGAAGTGCAGGTCGACACCGACGTCGAAAGCGTCGTCGTCGTCGGTGGCGGCCCGATCCGTATCGGTCAGGGTGTCGAATTCGACTACTGTGCCGTCCACGCCGTCCGCGCGCTGCGCGAGATGGGCATCGACGCCCACGTTGTGAACAACAATCCCGAAACCGTCTCGACGGATTACGACACCTCCGACGGCCTCTTCTTCGAGCCGATCACTGCCGAAGAGGTTGCCGACGTGGTCGAAGCTACCGGGGCCGACGGTGTCATGGTCCAGTTCGGCGGCCAGACCTCCGTGGACATCGGGGAACCCCTCGAGGACGAACTCGAGCGCCGTGGCCTCGCGTGTACGGTCATGGGAACGAGCGTCGAGGCGATGGACCTCGCCGAGGACCGCGACCGCTTCAACCAGTTGATGGACGAACTCGGTATCGCCCAGCCCGAAGGCGGGGCTGCCTACAGCCGCGAGGAAGCGTTCGACCTCGCACACGACCTGGGATACCCCGTGCTCGTTCGCCCGTCGTACGTCCTCGGTGGTCGCGCCATGCGCGTGGTCTACGACGACGACGAACTCGAGACCTACATCGAGGAAGCCGTCCGCGTCAGCCCGGACAAACCAATCCTGGTCGACCAGTTCCTCGAAGGTGCAGTCGAACTGGACGTCGACGCCGTCTCCGACGGAGAGGACGTCCTCATCGGCGGTATTATGGAACACGTCGAGAGCGCCGGCGTCCACTCCGGCGACTCGGCCTGTATGATTCCGCCCCGTTCGCTCGATGCTGACGCACTGGCCCGCGTTCGCGAGGTTACCGAAGACATCGCGACGGCCCTCGAGACCGTCGGCTTGCTGAACGTCCAGCTGGCAGTGACAGGACTCGAGGACGGCGACGTCGAGGTGTACGTGCTCGAGGCCAATCCGCGCTCCTCGCGTACCGTCCCATTCGTCTCGAAGGCGACGGGCGTCCCGATCGCCAAACTGGCAGCGAAGGTCATGGCCGGTGAGTCGCTTGCCGACCTCGGTGTCGAAGAACAGATTCCAGAGCACACCTCGATCAAGGAGGTCGTCCTGCCGTTCGACCGCTTGCCGGGCAGTGACCCACGGCTTGGCCCAGAGATGAAATCGACCGGCGAAGTGATGGGGACGGCCAGCACGTTCGGCATCGCCTACTGGAAAGGACAGCAGGCGGCGTACAACGACGTCACCGGCGGCACGGCCGTCATCGACCTCGACGTCGACGGCTTCGAGGAGTTCTTCGATATCGCCGAGTTCGACGATGTCCCCGCCGCTATCAGGAAAGGCGAGGTCGATTTCGTCGTCAGCCACGACCGCGACACCCTCGAGATGGCCGTCGAAGAGGACATTCCGTACCTGTCGACGGAAGCTAGTGCCCGCGCGTACCTGGAGGGTCTGCAGGCGTACGTCGGGGACGGAACGAGCAGTGCCGATTTCGAGGTCGCCGCCGTGAGCGACCGCCCACACCGCGTGGCTGAGTGGGGTCAGTAAGGACGCTCGTCACCGTCCAACTGTCGACCCTTGCGTGAAACCGGACGCCCGGGATCGTTTTCACAACATCGGTGCAGATGTGGGAAGTCTCTACCGAGATAACAAAAAATACGCTTATTGTATCGAGTACCGTTACTGAATCTGTTAACTATGGTGTCGATAGTAATATGACACAGACACATGGACGTGTCGACTCAGGTTCGACACCCTAAAGCGGCCCGCCTCAGAGAATCCAGTATGGAGTACCACGAGGCGGCGGAGTTCCTCTTCTCACTTCGTCGATTTCGGCCCAGTCCCGGCACCGAATCGACCCGGGCGTTTCTCGAGTCCCTCGAGAATCCCCACGAGGACGTCTCGTTCGTGCAAGTCGCCGGCTCGAACGGAAAAGGGAGCACCGCCCGGATGCTCGAGTCGACGTTACGAGAACACGGACTGACCGTCGGCCTGTTCACCTCACCACATCTCGAGGACCTGCGGGAGCGAATTCGTGTCGACGGACGCAAGATTTCGAAAGCCGCCGTGCGGGAGTTCGTCGACACCACACACGAGTACGTGACCCGACAGGCCGCAGACGGCCAGTCACCAACCTTCTTCGAGGCGATTACCACGCTCGCGCTCTGGCAATTCGGCCGTGCCGACGTCGACGTGGCCGTTCTCGAGGTGGGTATCGGCGGTCGCTACGATGCGACCAGCGTCGTCGACCCAGTCGCCAGCGCCGTCACGAGCGTGAGCCTCGAGCACACGAGCGTCATCGGCGACACCGTCGAGGAAATCGCGGCGGACAAAGCGCAGGTCGCCTCGACCGAGAACCCGCTGGTTACCGGGACGACGGGGGCCGCCCTCGAGACGATTCGGGCGGAAGTCGGTGATATCGTCACCGTTGGGAAAGCGAATCGAGAGGGCGAGCGTCCCGACGTCGGCGTTACGTACCACGGGCCGACCAATCACGCAGAAGCCGCCGTTTCACTCGCCGGGCCTGAGTGGTCGGTCGAGACGCGCATTCCCGTGATCGGTGCCCACCAGGCCGAAAACGCTGGGATCGCGGCGACGCTCGCGGGACAGGTCACTGACGTCTCCCAGCGTGACCTCGAGCGCGGATTGCGAAACGCTCACTGGCCCGGCCGCTTCGAAGTGATGAACACCGCACCGTTGACCGTTCTCGACGGGGCGCACAACCCGGGGGCCTGTGAACGGCTCGCAGAAACCCTCGAGTCGTTCGAGTACGACGACCTCCATCTCGTGTTCGGTGCGATGCACGATAAGGACCACCGCGAGATGGTCGACGCGCTGCCGACGCCGAGTGGTGCAATCGTCTGTGAACCCGAACTCGACCGTGCGGCAGACGGCAACGTCCTCGCGACCGTGCTCGAGGATTCGGGCGTCGAAACCGTCCGCTCGATTCCGTCGGTGAGCGGTGCCGTTGCACACGCACTCGAGCGAGCAGGGCCGGACGATTGTGTGCTCGTAACCGGGTCGCTGTTCGCCGTGGCCGAAGCCCGACGTCACTGGACCAGAACGGCGACGCCCCACGATATCGAAACGCTGGAGGATGAACGAGCAATCCTCGAGCGAACCAACGTAGACGGGAGCAGAGCCACACGAGTAGCCGGGAGCGGCGTCCACCGAGTCATCACCATCGGGCTCCCCGCTCGGCAGGCAGCCATCGTCGAGCGCGAACTGGTTCGCCTTGGCGGTAACGGAATCACCTCGAGCGTTCGCGTCACCGACGAACCCGTCGAAACGGTGTTGATGGGCACGCTCGCGCAGTTCGATAGTCTCGTCGACCGCCTCACCGCCCGTGACGACGGGCTGGTCGAAGTCGGGACCCATCTTCGAGACACGCTCGACCTCGAGCGAGCCGACACCGAACCACGGTATCCCTGGCAAGCCGGCCCCTGTGTGATGGGGATTTTGAACGTCACGCCCGATAGCTTCCACGACGGTGGCGAGTACGAGCGCCTGGAGGATGCACTCGAGCGAGCCAGCGCGATGGTCGACGCCGGCGCAACGATCATCGACGTTGGCGGCGAGTCGACACGACCCGGCGCGGACCCCGTTTCCACCCAAGACGAAATCGACCGCGTCGTCCCGGTAATCGAGCGGTTGAGCGCTGGCGATCTCGAGGCACTGGTCTCGGTCGATACCCGGAAAGCCGCGGTCGCCGAGGCGGCACTCGAGGCCGGCGCCGACATCATCAACGACGTCACCGGACTGGGTGACCCGGAAATGCGGTTCGTGGCTGCCGATCACGACGTCCCCATCGTGCTCATGCACAGCATCGACGCGCCGGTCGTGCCCGACCGCGATATCGAGTACGACGACGTCGTCGACGACGTGATCGATCAGCTGACCGAACGCGTCCTGCTGGCGGAGAAGGCTGGGCTGGATCGCGAACAGATCGTTATCGATCCAGGTCTCGGGTTCGGCAAGACTGCACCAGAGAGTTTCGAACTACTCGGGCGACTCCAGGAACTGCAGGCGCTCGGCTGTCCACTGCTAGTCGGTCACTCACACAAATCGATGTTCGCCCACGTGGACCGCGAGCACGGCCATCGCCTCGAGCCCACGATTGCGGCGACGGCCCTGGCAGTCGACCGCGGAGCCGACATCGTTCGCGTCCACGACGTCGACGAAAACGTCGCCGCACTCGAGACCGCTCGAGCGCTCCGAAACGCGAAATAATCGAGAGAGGCCTTGTTGAAATCCTCAATCAGTGATAGGTTTCAGCAACTGTGCTGACTATACAGCGCGAATGTCGCACATCATCTGGCCCGATTTGCGAAAGGTAGTGGCCGGTCAGTACAGGGTATATAGATACCAGACGTCGATAGGTAAACTGACTTTTTGAGCTTAGCGAACGAATTTAAGTTGTGAGTGAAATAAATCGAGTCGTCGTGCTGCACCCATTCTCTGTATGCAGCAGGCTTCTCTTATCAGGTAGTGAGAGTGTAAATCACTTCTTGTGGCCTGAGAGCTACGGGACTCTCTTCGTTCCGAGGGTACGGTAGTCATTCCGAATTGTGGGTCAAAGCGTTCACTGCCAGCCGAGAACTACAGCAGTCCGTTCGATTCCTGTAGTTCCTCGTATAACTCGAGGTACCGGTCGATCACCTTCGACCGACCCAGATGAGCATACGAGTCGTCGATAGTCAGGTGGTCGAGGCCCCCCGCCTCCAAAATGGCGTCGGCGAGTTCCTGTTCGCTGGTCGTTCGAAAACCGCGTTCACGTCCTTCGACGAGTTCGTGGGCCGCAGAGTCGGTGTGGTACTCGACGATGCCGATACAGCCAGCACCGAGCGCCCAGGCCAGTTCCGTCGGGTACACGCATTCGGTTGCCGTCTGGACGAAGACGTGTGCGCTTCGGTAGGCCGCGATTCGCTCCTCGAGCGTGATGTCGCCGACGAACGTCACCCGGTCGTCGATACGCAGGTCTCGCGTCAACGATTCGTAATTTTCCCGGTGTGGACCATCACCCAGTATCGAGGCGTTCCAGTTTCGGTCTCTGAGTTCGGCCAGGCCGAGTAACAGGCTCTCGAGGTTCGCGCCCTCGTCCAGGCGTCGGGCGTAGACGACGTCGACGTTCGCTCCAGGCGGGGTGTCGCTGATTCGCTCGAGGTCGATGGGGTTCGGCAGGATCGCGACCTGTCCGTTCGTCGCGCCGCGTTCGCGCACCCAGGTGCCGACCATTCGTGACGGAGCGATCACACGGTCGGGTTTGGTAATCGCACCGTCGTACCATCGTCCGGTCGGAATTCCGACGGTCGTCGGTTCGTCTGGAGGGTCGATTTCGCCGTACCACTCAGTCAGCAACGGGGCTCGAGCGAGCGAAGCGCCCCAGCTTGCGGCGTGTACCTGGCCCGGTGGCTCACTGGCCGTGTGAACGATGTCGGGGCCAATCGACCAGAGGGTGAACGGTAATCGAAGCATGAAGGTGCGACCGGACTCGAGGCTGTCGGCGACACCGTGATAGACGATACCGTCTTTTTCGAACGTGTCGAGATTCGAATCCCAGAAGGCAACACAGCAGACGTGGACCTCGTGACCTCGCTCGTGAAGCAACTCCAGTACCGTCTGCAGGCGACGGTTCGTCTCGTTGTCGCGGTGAAAAACCGTTTCGTAAGAGACGAACGCCAGACGCATATGACCGAGGGGACGCACCCCCACGTTAAAAAATCACAGCTTTTTCACGTCGCCCTCGAGTGGTACGCCACCTCGAGCCGAAACGATTACCATTTCGAATCGATACAGTTGTCGTATGGCAACGTACGACATCGAACGCTATCTCAACATTCGGAGTGCGTATGGGGCATCTCTCGGTCCCGACGGTGACCGACTCTCGTTCTTGATGAATACGACGGGCACGCCGCAGGTCTGGACACTCGAAGGTGCACAGTCCTGGCCGGAACAGCGCACGTTCTACGACGAACGCGTGACGTTCGCGACCTGGTCGCCCGAGCGTCACGAACTGGCCTTTGGGATGGACGAAGGCGGGAACGAACGCGCCCAATTGTTCCGTCTCGATGCGGCTACGGGTGAAATAATGAACCTGACGGCACTGCCCGACGCGAAACACCGGTGGGGTGGCTGGAGTCACGATGGAGAGCGTTTCGCTTTCACCTCGAACCGACGCGATGAGTCCGTGTTCGACGTCTACGTCCAGGACCGTGACGCCGTCGGCGACGAGGCCGAACTCGTCCACGAGGGCGACGGCTGGCTCACGCTGAGTGGCTGGCATCCGGATGACACGCACCTGCTCGTCTCACAGGCGTACTCGAACTTCGACCAGGACCTCTACACGCTCGAGATCGAAACCGGTGATATTACCCATCTCACACCCCACGAGGGCGACGTTCGCTATCAGAGCGCCGCCTGGGCACCGGACGGTAACGGCGTCTATCTCGTCACCGACGACGGGGCCGACACCCTGTATCTGGCTTACCTCGACCTCGAGTCACGGGAGCTCACCGTCGTCGAGGATGGCGGCGAGTGGAACATCGACGGCATCGCCCTCGACGACGACACTGGCCGCTTCGTCTACTCACGGAACGTCGACGGGTACACGGAACTCTGCGTGGGTGAACTCACCGGAGACGATCCAACTGCGTTCGAGACGTTCCCAGCCCCATCACTCCCGGGAGGCATCTCCGGTGGCGTGTCCTTCGGTCCCGATGGGTCGACGTTTGCCTGCTCGACGACGGGCGATGCCGTCAACACCAACGTGTTCCTCGTGGACGTCGAAACCGGCGAGGCCCAACAGTGGACGCTCGCCCCGACGGCGGGTATCCCATCGGAAACCTTTCAGTCGTCCGAACTCGTCCACGTGGAGAGTTTCGACGGCCTCGAGGTCCCTGGCTTTCTGACCCTTCCCGACGATCAGCCATCCTCGACAGACGGCGGGCTTCCCGTCATCGTCGACATACACGGCGGTCCCGAAAGCCAGCGACGACCGTCGTTCTCCAGCATCAAACAGTACTTCCTGAATCGGGGCTACGCGTACTTCGAACCGAACGTGCGCGGTTCCTCCGGCTACGGGAGCGAGTACGCGAGCCTGGACGACGTGGAAAAGCGGATGGACTCCGTGCGAGACATCGCGGCCTGTGTCGCCTGGCTCGGCGATCACGACGCAATCGATCCCGACCGTATCGTCGCGATGGGCGGTTCTTACGGCGGCTTCATGGTCCTCGCCTCCCTGACCGAGTATCCCGACCTGTGGGCTGCCGGTATCGATATCGTCGGGATCGCCAACTTCGTGACGTTCCTCGAGAACACCGGCGACTGGCGACGCGAACTCAGAGAAGCCGAGTACGGCAACCTCGAGGACGACCGGGAGTTCCTCGAGTCAATCTCCCCGATCAACACCATCGAGGCGATCGAGGCGCCGTTGTTCGTCCTTCACGGGGAGAACGATCCGCGGGTTCCGGTCGGGGAAGCCGAACAAGTCGTCGAGGCGGCCCGTGAACAGGGTGTGCCGGTCCGCAAACTCATCTTCGAGGACGAAGGCCACGGGTTCTCGAAACTCGAGAACCGTATCGAAGCCTACAGCGAGATTGCGGCGTTCCTGGACGAATACGTCTAGTGGCTTCCCAAACCTGCAGCTGTGAGTGAAATCGAACCGCACTGCATGATCTCACTCACCGGTCGACGTTTGTGAAGGTACTGGAGCGGTTACTGGAACTTTGTAACGGTGATTGCCGTCACGATTTCCTCGAGCAGCGTTGAGACGCTTCGATATGCCGTATCAGACTCCCTCGAGCGCGTAATAGACTGTTCCCAGGAGCGCTCCGTAAACGGCGTGTCCGACCAGGCTCATCGGATTGATGTCTGGAACTGGTGGATTCATCGGCCCCATCGCACCCACCCATGCCGGCATCACGATCCACGCGAGCACGATCGTCAACACGATCCCGTAGGCGATTCCAGCACCGACCAGCTTTTGTGCGGAAGCTCCCTCGAGGCCACCGAAACCGACGATTGCGGCGAAGACGACGCCCAGAATCGCCGCGTGAGCCATGTGGATGACCCAGCCGAGGGCTCCGGCTGGGCCTTCGATCCCGTACATTACGGGGATTGCCATCTCCATGATATTGGTCATCATCATCGTCATCATCACCCCGAAGGCGATACCACCTACGATGCCGCCAACGAGGCCGGCTTTCCAGTTACCCGGGAGCGATTCGTCTTCGATTTCCGCCGATGTTGTCGTTTCTGTAGACATGCGGTTGGTATTCCATGCAAAGAGGATATTGTCCCTCGCCCGTTGTGTGTCACAGACTCACAACTGCCTGTGCCCTGAAACGAACACGCACCGTTTATCGCGCTCCCACCCTCTCTACCAGCTATGCGCCGACGACAGACGCTCGTGGGACTCGCGATTGCACTCGCGCTCGTCGGCTTGCTCGTGTACGGTGTCGGGTGGCAGGAGGTCCTGGCCCTCCTCAGTGAAGCAAAACCTCAGTACGTTGCGGGAGCCGTTCTCGCCGGTGGCGGAATCTTGCTCGTTCGTGGGCTCGTCCTCGAGCGGTTGCTCCGTCCCGTCGCAGGCGCTCCCCGAGGGGTGGCGTTCGCCGTGCCGTTCCTCGCTGGATACTTCGCCAGGAGCGTCCTCCCATGGGGTCGATCGACGGGAGCGCCCGTAATGGCCTTTCTCCTGGCGGCGAACAGCGACGCCGAACCAGAAGACACCCTGGCAGCGATTAGCCTCGCGGAGGTGTTTGCCTTTCTGGCCAGCATCATCATCGCTCTGGCTGGTGGCTTGCTCTACCTCGATATCGACCTTCTCCGAACCGAAGAAACGGCATCGACTGTCGTATACAGCCTGTCTGTCGGAATCCTGGCTGGATTGATCGTCGCCGGAACGGTCGTCGGATTGACTCGAGACGGATACGTCCGACGGCTGATGACTCGAGGGGCTCGTGGACTCGATTCCTTGCTCCACGGCCGACCCCGCGTTCGGACACCTGACCCGGTTTCTCGCCGCCTCGAGAATTTCCTTCGAACGCTCGGGACCGTGGGCGCGGCCAGACGAACACTCGTGGTTGCGTTCGCACTCGCGCTCTCGAGCTGGTTCATCAACGTGCTCCCGCTGTATTTCGCGTTTCTCGCACTCGGCATCGAGGGAGGATTCGTTCTCGCACTCCTCTGTGCACCGCTCGCATCGTTCGGTGGGATTCTCCCACTGCCCGGCGGAACAGGCGGAATCGAAACCGTCCTCGTCTCGTTGTTGGTTACCGTTGGTGGACTCTCCCTCGAGAGTGCAACGGCGAGTGCACTTCTCTTTCGCCTGAGCACCTACTGGTTGCACGTCACTGTCTGTGGTGCCGGCGCGTGGTATCTCTCGATTCGTGGCAAACGGACGATTACCGTGTGATCCCCACCGCTACGAGATGACACCGGTTTTTCGCGCGACTTCTCGAGCGGCGTGTTCGTCCATCCCATCACCCAGTATCGTGTACCGATCACGGATTTCGTGACAGGTCGTCAGCGCTTCGATGACCACCTCGTCGTCGATACCCAACTCGGCGGCCGTCGTCGGCGCGTCGATGCTCGAGAGTGCAGACCGAATCTCCGTCCAGAAGCCGCGCTCGCCGCCGTGGAGATAGGCGGTCATGATCGAGCCGACGCCGACCTGATGGCCGTGTAAGGCTGCGCCGGGGACCAATCGGTCCAGCTGGTGTGAAAACAGGTGCTCGGCACCGCTGGCCGGGCGCGAGGACCCTGCAATCGACATTGCCACGCCGGAGGAGACGAGCGCTTTCGTGACGATCCAGGCCGAATCCTCGAGCCCTGGGCGAATCATATCCGCGTTTCCGACCAGGATTTCGGCCGTCATCTCGGCCAGTGCAGCCGCGTACTCGGAGTACTGGACGTTTTTCAGCCGGTGAGCGAGTCGCCAGTCCATCACGGCCGTATAGTTCGAGATGATGTCGGCACACCCCGCAGTCGTCAACTCCCACGGGGCGTTCGCCAGAATCGTCGTATCGGCGACGACGGCAAGCGGCGGTTCGGCAGCCACGCTGTGGCGCGTGTTGCCGTCCGGAACCGAACCACGGTTGCTCACGATACCGTCGTGGCTCGCGGCCGTGGGGACGGAGAGAAAGCCAGCGTTGAGGTGGTCGGTTGCCATCTTCGCGATGTCGATCGCTTTCCCACCACCGACGCCGATGAGATAGGAGACGTCCTCGCGTTCGGCCGCCTCGAGTACGGCCTCGACCGCATCGAACGTCGCCTCTTCGATGGTAACTATAGCCGGGTCGATTCCGCGCTCCTCGAAGTCGGCCGCGATCGGTTCGGCAGCCAGCTTTCGCGGCGTTGGACTCGTCACCAGCAGCGGCCGGCCCTCGAGATGCAGATCGTCGACGACGTCGACGGTCTGTGAGAGGACTCCGTGGCCGACGACGACGTTTCGCGGCAGTCGGATCCACGTCGACTTTTCGAACATACTGGTCATCAGGTTACCGACATTATAAAAGGCGTTCCCTGTCCGACGGCTATCGACCCTCTGGCCGGGTGACGACAACAATCCCTATATCACTTCGAGCCAACCCCGGAGATATGACAGCTTCGCCGACTCCGTGGCGACTCGGGGTCGATGTTGGCGGCACGTTTACCGACGTGGTTACCGTTTCGGATGGTGCGATCGACGTCATCAAGACACCGTCATCGCCTCAGGACCCATCGCGTGCCGTTCTCCGCGGTACCGAAGAAGCGCAAGTGGAAACGACTGGTGACACCCCGTACGCAGCCCTCGAAACCGTTGCTCACGGGACGACTGTTGCCACGAACGCCGTTCTCGAGCGTGACTGGGCCGATACTGCCTTGATTACGACCGAGGGGTTCCGAGACGTCCTCGAGATCGGGCGACAGGCGCGACCCGCGATGTACGACCTGGCTACGAGCAAACCGGACCCGATCGTCGGCCGCGACCGGCGCTACGAAGTGTCCGAGCGACTGGACGAACGAGGCACCGTCGAGACACCGCTATCAATCGAAAGCGTCGAAGCCGTCGCGGAGGCGCTCGAAACCACCGACGTCGACAGCATCGCCATCGCACTCCTCTTTTCGTTCGAAAACGACGACCACGAACGACTGGTCAAAACCGTTCTCGAGCGATCAGGTATCGACGCCTCGTTTTCGCTTTCCTGTGACGTCCACCCCGAGATCAGAGAGTACGAACGCACGCTACTCACCGCACTAAACGCGGCCCTCAAGCCGCGGGTCGACTCCTATATCGGGAACCTCGAGAAGGGACTGGATTCGCTCGGTATCACTGCTCCATTGCAGATCATGCAATCGAACGGCGGCGTTCTCGAGGCCACGCAGGTACGCGAACAACCCGTTCGAACGCTGCTTTCGGGCCCAGCAGCGGGCGTGCAGGCGGCCGCGCACATTGCGGCGAGCCACGGCTTCGACACCGCTCTCACGATGGACATGGGTGGCACCTCCTGTGACGTCTCACTCGTTCGTGACGGGACGCCCGTTCGAGCGACCGATCTCGAGATCGGCGAGTATCCGATCGCGCTGCCGATGATCTCGATTCACACTATCGGCGCTGGCGGTGGCTCCGTCGGCTGGATCGACGACGGCGGCGCGCTTCGCGTCGGACCAGAGTCTGCAGGTGCGGTGCCCGGCCCCATCTGTTACGGACGTGGCGGGACCGACCCGACGGTCAGTGATGCCCACGCCATCCTCGGTCGCCTCGACCCCGACTCGTTCGAAACTGGCGAGCGGGACGTTACACAAGCGCACATCGAAGCTCAGGTTGCCGACAAACTGGCCGACCCCCTCGAGATGGAGGTCGAAGCCGCTGCGGCAGGCATACTCGAGGTCGCGAACGCATCGATGGAACGCGCGCTTCGCGTGATGAGCGTCGAACGGGGTTACGACCCGCGGTCGTTCGCCCTGGTCGCCTTCGGCGGTGCGGGTCCGCTCCATGCCACCGTGCTCGCCGAGTCACTCGAAATACCGACCGTCGTGGTCCCGCACAGTGCGGGCGTTCTCTCCGCACTCGGCCTACTCGTGACCGACAGAATCACCGAGCAAAGCGCTTCGATGGTCCGGCGACTTGAGGAAATCGAGCCGTCGGATCTCGACGCTCGCTTCGAGCGCTTCGAACGGGAAAGTCGCGAGAAACTGGGTACCGACGTCGATACGGAGCGCCTCACGTTCGAACGAGCGCTCGACCTTCGGTACGTCGGCCAGTCGTTCGATCTCACCATCGAGTTGCCCGACGACCCCCTCACGTCTGCGGTCCTCGAAACGGTTACCGATCGGTTTCACCGTACACACGAACGGCGCTACGGACACGCCGCTCCCGAGGAACCGCTCGAGATCGTCACGCTCCGAACCCGAACCCGTGAAGACGTCGACCCGCCGGCATTGACGGATCGAACGGGGGAATCGAGTGCGGCGGATGCAGTCACCGACGAGCGCTCCGTACTGTTCGAAGACACTAGCTACGAAACGCCCGTGTATGATCGAACCGCGCTCGCAGCGGACGTTACCGTGAGCGGTCCCGGTATCTTCGAGGGGGCGGGCAGTACGACCGTGTTACGGCCGGGGCAGAGGGCCCGTGTCGAGGACGACGGGACCCTCATCATCGAGGTGAACGAGTGATGGCTGACTCGAGTCAGAACGTCGACCCCGTGACGCTCGAGGTGGTTCGCAACGCGTCTCGAGCGCTCGCCGAGGAGATGAACGCGACGCTGGTTCGAACGAGTTACTCGCCGAACATCAAGGAACGACGTGATTGTTCCTGTGCCGTTTTCGATTCGAACGGCGAGATGTGCAGCCAGGCCGAGACCATGCCGGTGCACCTCGGCGCGATGCCGTTTTCGGTTCGTTCGGCGCTCGAGCGATTTCCACCGTCAACGCTCGAACCCGGTGACGCCATCCTCGTCAACGATCCGTTCCACGGCGGGGCTCACCTGCCGGACTTGACGCTCGTCACGCCGGTATTTCTCGACGCTGATGACGACGAAAAAGACCGTCCAATCGGGTTCACGGCGAATCGGGCCCACCACGCGGACGTCGGCGGGGCGAGAGCCGGGAGCGTCGCCGCCGATTCGACTGAAATCTACCAGGAGGGACTACGCCTCCCGCCTGTGAAACTGTACGAAGGCGGAACACTGGTCGAGGACGTTATGGAGATTATCCTCGCAAACGTCCGGACCCCCGACGAGCGCCGCGGCGATCTCCGCGCCCAGCAGGCCGCGAACGAAACCGGTCGAAACAGGATGCAAGCACTTGCGAAACGATACGGACTCGAGACGTTCGAAACCGCCGTGGCCGCAATACAGACGTATGCCGAACGGCGAATGCGTCACGAACTCGAGGCCCTGCCCGATGGGACCTACGAATTCGCCGACCGACTGGACGACGACGGGCAGGGGAACGAAAACGTAGCTATCGAGGCCACTGTCACTATCGACGGCGACACTGTTTCGGTCGATTTCTCGGGGTCTGCCCCACAGACACCCAGTGCGATCAACGCCGTCTTTGCCGTGACGGCTTCGGCCACGTACTACGCGATTCGGTGTCTAACAGACCCCGAAATTCCGCTTAACGCCGGTGCCTACCGCCCGATCGAAATTTCGGCGCCGGCAGGAACGGTCGTCAACGCCGAGCCTCCAGCAGCCGTCGTCGGCGGGAACCTCGAGGTCTCTCAACGTGTAACTGACGTCATCCTCGGCGCACTGGCACCGGTCGTCCCCGAACGAGCCGTCGCCGCTGGTCAGGGGACCATGAACAACGTCACCCTCGGCGGAACGGACCCCCGAGATGGGAGACCGTACACGTTCTACGAAACGCAGGCTGGCGGGTTCGGAGCCAGCGCAAGCGGCGACGGTATGGATGGCGTGCACGTCCACATGAGCAACACGCTCAACACGCCCGCAGAAGTCCTCCAGACCGTGTATCCACTCTCGGTCGAGCGATACGAATACCGGCCCGATACCGGTGGGGCGGGTACCCATCGCGGTGGCCTGGGACTCCGTCGCGACATCAAGGTTCGAGGCCACGAGGCGACCTGTAGCCTCATCGGCGAGCGACGGCGACACCATCCGTACGGCATCCAGGGTGGCCAACCTGGTTCTCGAGGAAGCGATCACCTGTTTCGGGATGGGGCTGAACGCGCTCTCGAGGCAAAGTCATCACTGACGCTGGAACCGGGCGACGTCCTCAGCATCCGCACGCCCGGAGGTGGTGGCTACGGAGATCCTGCTGAACGACCACGGTCGAAGATCGAACGCGATATCGAGCTCGAGAAGGTCAGCCTCGAGATGGCACGCGAGGCGTACGGCCACGAACTCGAGGACTCACGGCCTCAGAACGCTTCGAACCCCGAGTGAATAGCGAACTGGTGACCGGCCTCGAGCACTGCTACGATCTGTTGTCTTCTGTACCCGTGCGAGGTCAAACGAGAGACAGGGCTCACTGGCAATCGGTTACAACAATCCCTATGACGTGTTGGTCACACGACCGCTGCCCCGTCACAGGATCACTAGTCAGGACATGGCGGGCGCTTGCTTCGGTATCTGCTATCTTTCTGCGAGGAGAGAATCCCGCCGTTTACGGCGGGAGTGAATCCGGCCACTTCCACACAGTCCACCGCCGATGGCAGGCTGGATATTCAACGTCAATCCGAACCATTAAGTAGGTTTGTTTACATAGCCTATGTATGGCGATTCAGGTCACTCGTACCTACGTTGCTTCCATCAGGAATCAGCAACAGGTCAAGAGTGATTTGGATTCGCTCGGGTTCGCCGCCTCGAAACTCTGGAACATTGCACGCTGGACGTGCGACCGAATCTGGAGTGAAACAGGGACAATCCCCGAGGATGGACCGCTCAAAGCGTACCTAAAAAACCACGAACGCTACGCCGACCTCAATTCTCAGTCGAGTCAGCGAGTCATAGAAGAACTCGCTGAAGCGTTCAAAGGGTGGTACGCCAAGCGCCGAAACGGGGACGACCGCGCAAACCCACCGAAGTACCGAAAACACAACGGCGACCACCCACGCTCCACGGTCACGTTCAAAGAAGACGGTTTTAAACACGACTCGAAGAACAACCGGATTCGCCTCTCCAAAGGTCGAAATCTGAAAGAACACTGGTCGGACTTCATCCTCTGTGAAATCGAAACCCGACCAGACGTTGTTGTTGAGAATGTTCGCCAAGTTCGAGCCGTCTGGAATGGCGACGAATGGGAACTCCACCTCGTGTGCAAGCACGAAATTGAGGCCGACTCTCCCGGCAACGAAACCGCTGGTATCGACCTCGGCATCAAGAACTTCGCCGCCGTCTCGTACTCCACGGGCGACCACGAGTTGTATCCGGGGAACGCTCTCAAGACTGACGAACGGTACTTCGCCAAGGAGATAGCGAAGTGCAACTCATCTCGGTCGAACAAGGCACTCCGAATCCGCCGAAAGCGTTCCGAGCGTCGGTCGCACTACCTCCACGCCGTCACCAGACACATCGTCACAGAGTGCGTCGAACGAGGTGTCGGAACGATTGCTGTCGGCAACCTCGAAGGCGTCCGTGAAGACGACGAAACTGGCGAGGTTCGAAACTGGGGCGACCGTGGGAACGAAGGCTTGCACGGCTGGGCGTTCGACCGCTTCACGAACTTGCTCACGTACAAGGCGAAAGCCGAAGGCATTGCCGTAGTCATAGTGAGTGAACGAGATACGTCGAAGACGTGTTCGTGCTGTGGACAGAAGCGGAAGGCAAATCGTGTAGAACGCGGATTGTACGTTTGTCGTGGGTGTAACGCCGTGATGAATGCCGACTCGAATGGTGCAGAAAACATTCGGCGTCGGTTAGACCAAGCAGAAAAGGTAACTCTGAATCCCCGGTCTTCCGGGGATAGGAGTAGCGGGCGTGTGGCACGTCCTGCGGTCAACCTGTTCCGTCGTGGAGAACACGACCCGAGTAGTGGACAGGGGACGTTCGCTGAACAAGCGAGCATCTGCAAACCGTAAATATCCCAACGCGGTACGGGAAGCCCCGCCGTTCACCGCGGGGAGGATGTCACAAATATGCGGAAGGACTCGAGCGTCGAACTACAGCGTGTCGAGGATACCGAGCACCCGCTCTTCTCGCTCACGGCCGGGGTCGTGGTCGCTCCCGTCACGGTCACTCTCGCGATGTCCTTCGACGGTTCGGGCCATCGCCTCCTCGAGCGGCGTCGATTCCCAGCCGAGGGCGGCAAGTTTGGCGGTCGAAAGCACGTGTGGGTACTCCCGATAGAGGATGTAGTCCTCACTCGAGAGGCCACCGGCCTCGAGTTCTCGCGGGCCCGCGTGGACTACTTCGACTGCTGTGTCGGCAGCGTCTGCGATGAGGTTGATCATCTCCTCGAGGGTGACGAGTCGACGGTCACCCACGTTGTAGAACTCTCCAGGAGTACCACGCTCGGCGACGATTCGAAGGGCGCTGGCGACGTCTTCGACGTAGGCTCGGTGCCAGATGTTGGTGCCGTCACCGGGAACGACGAGGCGGTCGTGCTCGAGCACGCGGTCGATCCAGAAATCGAGTCGCTCGGTGTAATCGTAGGGGCCGTAGACGATACAGGGACGGACGGACATCGCGTTGACGCCCCGTTCGGCGGCTTCGACCACCGCACGGTCACCTTCCGCCTTTCGATTGCCGTACGTGTCGCCCGACTCGTCCGTTGCCTGTTCGCTCGTACACGGGCGCATCGGCGTTTCGTCTTCCCGCTTGGGGATTTCTTCGCGGCCGTAGGCGTCACCACTCGAGATGTAGACGTAGGCCTCGGCGTCTGCGAACACCTCGGTCGCGACGCGGACGTCACGCGGATAGTAAGCGACACAGTCGAAAACGGCGTCGGGGTCGACCGTCTCTGCGGCCGCCTCGAGTGCCGAATCGTTCGTCCGGTCGCCTTCGATAGCGTCGACCCGGTCTTCGTCGGCGAAGGGGTTGTCGTGGTTGCCACGGTTGAAAATCGTCACGTCGTACTCGTGCTCGAGGAGGTCCTCGACGAGATGGCGGCCGATGAAACGGGTTCCGCCGATAACGAATGCGCTTTGCATACCGGTTCCTTGGTGGTGGCCTGCAAAACGGTGACGAAATTCGGGGCGGTTGTTGGTTTAACTCCTAAAAATCTATCAAGACACTATTATATATGTATCAATAGCGGCCTGCTATAATGGATGAATGCACCTTCGGCCCGAGTCGGTAGCTTTTGGTCGATCCACTCGAGACCGAGCGTATGCAAATTGGAACCGCGACTGCAGAGCGTGGGGAACTCGAGCACGGGTATCTCGAGGTGACGGACTTGCCAACTGGCGGGAGCGAACGACTGCCAGTGACCATCGCGCGTGGCGAGCAATCGGGGCCGACGCTGTGGGTGACCGGTGGCGTCCACGGAAACGAATCGACGGGTATCGCCGCCGTGCAGGATGTACTCGGCTCGAGCGTCCCCGAGGGGCTTTCCGGAACGGTCGTCTGTATGCCAATGTGTAACCCGGCCGGGATTCGACGGACGAACCGACACTCGTACTATCACGACGACGACCCAAACCGGTTCTTTCCAGCGACCGATGCCGGCGACACCACCGGCCGTCGGGTGCAGGAACTGATCGACGAACGACTGTACGAGACGATCGTCGAGTCCGCCGACGCCTTGCTCGACCTGCACACCGCCCAGGTTGGGTCGGAACCGTTCGTCATTCGAGACCGCGTTCTCTACGGGGAGGCCCGCACGGAGTCTGAAGCAACGGCGCTCGCAGCGAGACTCGAGGCCCTGGCTCGAGCGACGGCCCTTCCGCTCGTGAACGAGTATCCCGCGACAGAGTACGCCGACCGCAACTTACACCGATCGAACGCCGGTGCGGTGTTGAACGAGGCAGGGATTCCCGCGCTGACGTTCGAACTCGGGAGCCACCACGCGATCGAAGACCCCTATCGAGCAGCGGGGGTAGCTGGCGTGTATCATGCGATGGTTCATCTCGAGATGCTCCCCGAGATGCCGGACATGAAAGGTGAGACACCGACACTCGAGTCGCCCGTGTCGTATCCAGTTCGTCGATTCGTGGGTCCACGGGCTTCCGTAGCTGGCTTCTGCCGGCCACGTGTGGAGACGGGGGTGCCGTTCGAGGCGGGTGACGTGCTCGCCGACGTCGTCTCCCCCCACGGGACGGTACGCGAGACGCTCGAGGCCCCGCACGACGGGTACGTCCTCGGCTGGCGTGCACCCACGACCTACGAAAACGATGCGGTGGCGAGCCTGGCAGTTCGAGACGAGGGCGACCTCGTCGCACCGCGATCCTAATCGAGAAACGACACGCTTAAACGACCGACCGGCCTCGATGCAAATGCGGGACCGTGGGGTAGTGGTATCCTCTGCGGATGGGGTCCGTAGGACTCGAGTTCGACTCTCGGCGGTCCCACTTCATTCACTCGTTACACTCGTTCATTCGTGAGACCGCCGTACATCGCAAACCCGTTGGGTTTGCTCAATCTCGGCGGTCCCATTTTCACTTCTCGCTCGCTACAGTCGCTTCGCTCCTTCGCTTGCTTCGTCGTGAAAATGGGAGCAGGGAGCAGCCTTGCTGCGACCGTGGTCCCACTTCATTCACTCGTTACATCCGAGTCAGCCCGCGAAATCACGAGTGTTTTGACTCGAGCGAACCGACGCCTAACCATGACTGTTGTCCTCGCAGGAATCGGTTCTGATACGACCAACGTTGGGGCGCTTGGGCCGATGTACGCGGATGGGACGTTCGAATACGTGCCCATCCCGGAAAAAACGCGAGCAACGATGGAGACGCAGACGCTTGGCACCTGGGCCTTTCGCTATCGCGACGACTGTGCGGCCTCGCTGACGAACCGGATTCACCCGCAACCCGTGCAAGACGGTGACGTCACCATATCGGGCGAGGAACTCGAGGATTGGCCACTGCACCACGACCCGAATTTCGACGCACTCACCTACGGCGAACATCGAACGAGCGGCTACGTATCACGACTTCGCACACTCGAGGCTGGGGACGTCGTCGGGTTCTATGCCGGGCTCCGTCGTGAGGACGACCCGGAGGCACGAGCCCATCGGTACCTGATCGGGTACATGACCGTGAACCGGGTCGACGTCGTGACGCCGGACCTGTCGGCCGACGACGTGACGGCGATTCTCGAGGCCCACCCCGAAAACGCACACACGAAACGGGCTGGGGACGGGGAACTCTATCTGTCCGACAAATCAGTCGTGCTGATCGACGGGCGGGAACCTGGCGGGCTCTTCGACGCCGACCCGATTCGTATGAGCGAGTACCGCGTGAAGCCGGGTAACGAACGAGCACAGTATTATTTGCGCGAGGAACTCCGCGACGACTGGGCTATCGAAGCCGGCGGGACGAATATGATGTACAAACCGGCGTACAGATGCGCGCTCGAGGGAGAATCGTTCGTCGAAAGCGTTGGTGTGCCCGGGCAGCGATAGTCGACGCCCCGACTGTCACAGAACACGGCAAAATTTACTGTTCCGACTCGAGCAAACACCCCGATTTGAGCGCGTGTGCCGCTGCACACCAGCGTGAAAATCGAGCCCTGAAAACTCCTCACAAGTTTTGCCTACATCTACGTTAAAACCCCATATTCGCCAGGTAGAGAGTCTGAAACCCGCAAACTTTTAGCTATCGAGTTCTCAGACTGAGACAGGAATGAAGCAAACAACTCGACGCTCGTTTCTAGCCGGCACAGCTGGGGCAACCCTGACTGCGGCCGCCGGCTGTCTCGGCAGCGACGATGCGGATGGCACAAGCTACGAAGTATGGGCACTCGATCAGGGGACCGACCAGATCTACATCTACGAACCGGACGGTGACGACGAATTCGAAGCAGTAGCCGAAATCGACGTCAACGAGGACGTCGACGAGTTCGGCCAGGTTCCACACATGGTCGACTTCAGCGCTGATTACGAGTACGCCGCCGTCGCCTGTACGGCCGGTGCCAAAACGCTGGTCTACCGAACCGAAGACCGAGAACTCGTGGCGAATCTCGATACCGGTGCCGGCTCACACTTCGCCGGGTTCACGCCCGACGACGAGTACATCCAGGTCGACGCCATCGGCGAGGGCGCAATCGTTCGTGTCGACGCCGACCTCGAGGACGAATCGTTCGACATCGTCGACGAAATCGTTATCGACGACGCACCCGCATTCGCCGACCGCGCCGAAGAGTTCCCAGCTGACGGCGACGGCGTCCGCGGTCGACCGATCTGTCACGATTACGCGAACGGACACTCCTATCACACGCTCGGTCCGTCCGTCGACTTCGCAGGTGTTGTGGTCGTCGACTACGATGCCTTCGAGATCGAACAGGTGTTCAGCCCGGGAGAGATTCGGTCGAACTGTGGCACGATGGCTAGCCCCGACGAGGAGACCTTCTACTTCACTGCAGGCGCGCCCAGCAACCACGAAGAGACGGGCGGCGTCGGTGAGTGGTACGCACTCGACACCGAGACGAACCTGCCGCTCGATCCCGAGACGAACGAGCCGGTCGATGACTTTTCAGCCGAAGACGTGGCTCGAGACACTGACGGCTACGACGCACACGGTTTCTGGTTCACTGCCGGTGGCGAGGAGCTCTGGATTCTCAACCGAGAGACCGACAACGGACTCGTCGTCGACCCGGAAACCAACGAGGTTATCGACGAGATCGAGGACTACGGTCCAGCACCGGACATCATGTGGGGATCGCCGGACGACGAGTACATGTTCGTCACCCTCCGCGGACCGGACCCGCTCTCCGGCGACCCACACGCTGCTGAGGGCGAAACGCCGGGGTTCTCCGTTCTGAGTGTCGAAGACCGCGAAATCGTCACAGTTATCGAACCCGACGAGGGCAACGAGGACAGCGACTTCCACGGGATCGGCGTTCGCGTCACGGAATAACGACCCTCTGTCCTTTTCGCGTCACAGAATAACGACTCACTGTTATTTTCACGTCGCTGCTTCCTCGAGTGCCAGCTTCGAATCTGCGAAAGTGTCGCGAAAACGCAGCGGTTTTGGAAAACACAGAGATTCGGGAAAAGAGAGTGGATCGAGAAAACGTCAATCTCGAGTCAGCCGCGGGTTCGTCACGGCACCGTTAGCTGCCGAATCGAAGTCCCGACAGTATTTGGCCAGTACGCCGCCGTCGTAGACTGGTTCGGGTTGTTCCCAGGCCTCACGTCGGGCCGTCAGTTCGTCGGCATCAACGTCCACCTCGAGCGTTCGCTCCGGAATGTCTACGGTGACGGTGTCGCCTTCCTCGAGCAATCCGATCGGACCGCCGACGAACGCTTCTGGAGCGACGTGACCGATCATCGGGCCGCGAGTGCCCCCGGAGAAGCGCCCGTCGGTGATCAGCGCGACGTCCTCTTCGTGGCCCGCTCCGACGACGGCGGCGGTGACGCCGAGCATTTCACGCATTCCGGGGCCGCCTTTTGGCCCCTCGTTGCGGATGACGATCACGTCGCCACTCTCGATGTGCCCTTCCTGGACGTAGGCCATGGCGTTCTCTTCGTCTTCGAAAATTCGGGCGGGTCCTTCGTGGTAGAAGGCATCGTCCCCGGTAACTTTGAGCACGGCTCCGTCGGGTGCCAGGTTCCCCTCGAGTATCTTGATGGCCCCTTCTTTCTCCTTGGGGTCGTCCACCGAATAGAGGAAGTCGGCCTCGAGGTCCTCGTCGTCGTGGAGTTCCCCACTGGCTTCGAGGTGGGCCAGTTCTTCGGCGATGGTTCGACCGGTGACGGTTTCGGCGTCGCCGTGGAACAGTCCTGCCTCGAGCAGACGGCGGATGACGACGGGAACGCCGCCCAGTTCGTGGAGATCGTTCATCACGCGGGTGCCACCGGGCTGCAGGTCAGCGATTTTCGGCGTTCGTTTCGAAATCTCGTCGAAGTCCTCGATCTCGAGGTCGACGTCGGCTTCGCGGGCGAGCGCGAGCAAGTGGAGGACGCCGTTGGTCGAACCGCCGATTGCCGTCTGGAGGGCGATCGCGTTCTCGAAGGATTTTCGGGAGAGGATATCGGATGGTCGGCGGTCTTCCTCGACGCACTCGAGGGCGAGTTCGCCAGCACGCCGGGCGACTTCGTAGCGACCTTCGTCTTCGGCTGGTGGTGAGGCGCTCCCCAGGGGGGCCATGCCGAGTGCCTCCGATATCGAGGCCATGGTGTTGGCCGTGAACATGCCGCCACAGGAACCGGCTCCGGGACAGGCGTGGCGCTCGAGGTCGTCGAGTTCGTCGGCGTCCATCTCGCCCGTGGCGTAGGAGCCAACGCCTTCGAACACCTGGACGATGGTAACGTCTCGGCCCTCGTGCTGGCCGGGCATGATCGAGCCACCGTAGAGAAATACGCTCGGGAGGTCGGTGCGGATGGCGGCCATCATCATCCCCGGGAGATTCTTGTCACAGCCAGCGACGGTAACCAGGCCGTCCATCCGTTCGCCAAAACTCACGAGTTCGACGCTGTCGGCGATCAGCTCTCGCGAGATCAACGACGCTTTCATTCCCTCGGTCCCCATCGAGATGGCGTCGGAGATGGTAATCGTCCCGAACTCGATCGGCATGCCGCCAGCGTCGTCGACACCCTCGAGGGCGGCATCAGCGACGTCATCCAGGTGCACGTTACAGGGAGTGATGTCGGCTGCGGGATTCGGTACGCCGATCATCGGCGAACCGAGGTCTTCGTCGTCAAAGCCCATGGCGCGGAACATCGCTCTGTGTGGCGCCCGTTCTGCACCCTCTGTCACGTCGCGACTCTGCAGTCGCTCGTCTTTCCCGTGGTCGAACACGTCGTCACTGCTCATGCTCGGACCTTGACTCGAGTATGCATAAGTCACCCCACTTTGTCAAGCGTTGCAGGTTCGTCAGTTGCTGATAGCCGTCGTTATCATCACGTGCCGGCCATCGCCCGCTTCGAAGTTAGATTACGACAGTATATCGTCACACCGTCCCCCATGAGTCGGCTTCGGTCAGCCCTGCGACAGACGCCCGTCAGACAGCTATCAATCCACTTTCACACTGATTTAATACACCGGTTGGTGGCATCGGTAGATATGAGCACGCAGGGGGACATCGTCTTTGAGATCGTCGACGAAATCGCTAAACGAGAAGGCAGTGATACGCGGACGCTCAGCCCACCACTTGCAAACGTTATCGATACTGATGCACTCGAAACACTCTGTGAGTCAACCACTGCAGAGACGGACGTTACAGTCTCGTTCACCTACCGATCATACAGAGTCGACGTTCAGTGTCCCGACACGGTCGAAATCAGTCCGCTCGAGTCGGGTCGTGAAGTAATATGCCAAGATAGATCGAACTGATCGCACAGACGATTCCGAGACCAAAGACCAGCGTAAATACGGAGTCGGTGGCAAACGCGGTCGTTTCGGTCGTCAGAAAGCCAAGAAACCCAACCGGTACCAGAACGAACGCCGCTGTTCGGAGAACCAGAGGCACTCGCTCGAGTAGCGTCGAACCCGTCTCATCGGGTGTGTCGCTGTCAGTTTCCGGATCCGAATTATCACGCATTCAGTGTCGAAGAAGGGAGCCAGAGCGGCCTAAACGTATCGACTGATAGTGTCCCCTGTAACTCTTTATCGGCGATTAGCGACCCGGTCACCAAGAGACGACAGTGGAACGCCATGTACGCTCGTGTGCCGATAGGTCAAAACACAGTGATTTTTGTGATCCACCGTCTCACGCTTTCGTATGGACGAACAACAACGTGTCGCCGACTTTCTCGAGCGACACGACCTGCACACTGACCCGGCATATCGAACCCTCGACCTCGTTTCGGAGGTTGGCGAAGTAACCAAGGAGATCAACGAGTCGACGGGGTATGGATCGGACCCCGGGGACGTTGCGGTCGCCCGTGACGAACTGGGAGACGTTTTCTTCGCTCTGCTCTCGCTCTGTGTGGAATTAAACGTCGACGCCTCGAGCGTCCTCGAAGAGTCACTCTCGAAGTACGAACGGCGCCTCGAGACGCAGGATACGCCGGGTTCTGCGGAGTCGAATCCGAAGCAGTGACCACCGAGTACCGACCAGTGAGGGTTCGATCGTATCGAAGGCTCGAGGTGTGACGGATCGGTATAAAGGACACCGCTAGCTGGGAATCAATGTTCGAGAACAGCAATCCGGCCATATTGGTCGATTTCTTCCATCTCAGCCCTTCTGAAGGACATTCACTTCGCCACCCATGCTACCCAAACCCATGGGTAATGGTTTCGAATCGAAACCGGTTGTGCCTGCCGCCTCGAGAAGTGCTTTTACCCGTGGTTGATTAGAAGCCGCCAGTTCTCGTGGACTCTCGCTTCCCGAACCCGTTTCGGCTCCTGATCCTCTGGATCGGCTACGCGCTGGCTCGAGCGGGGCTTATCGACCGGGAGCGCGCACGGCGGACGACCGATTTGGCGTGGCCTCGTATCGTCACCGGGATCGCACGCATGTCGAAAAGTGCGGTCGACGTCGCACTGGTCGGGATTGCACTTGGCTCGGCTGCTATCGCAGGGGTGGGATATGCAGGCCCGTTCTGGGGACTCGCCTTCTCGGTCGGCGGTGGCGTTGCAGGCGGCACGATTGCGCTGGTCTCACAACGGTACGGTGCCGAGGCCTACGAACAGCTCGGCCAGGCGGTTCGCTCGAGCGTTGTCCTCGTTATCGTCGCCTCAGCGCCGCTCGTGGCTACGTTCTGGTTCCATGCCGAATGGTTCATTTCACTGATTACGAACAACCCGGCCGTCATCGAGTTCGGTGCAGACTACTTACAAATCGTCGCCCTCGGCATTCCGTTTGCGGGGCTGAACCTGATCGGGAGCAGGGTCTTCGTCGGCATGGACGATGCCTGGACACCGATGGTCGTCCGTGCCGGCGGTGCCGTCATGAACATCGGGCTCAGCATCGTATTGATTTTCGGGCTCAACTACGGTGTCGTCGGGGCAGCTATGGGTACCGTCCTGTCGAACGTCGCGGTCACTGTCGTGTTCGCTATCGGCTTGGTTGCGGGTCGCCTGCCGGGGGCCAAAACCTTCCCCGTGACCGTCGATCCGTTCGGCACCTATTTCCACCGAGAGACGCTGACCGATCTCATTACCATCGGCCTGCCCGTCTTCGGGACCAACCTCGTCTGGACGGTTGCGGAACTACCGATGCTCTCCATCGTCGATATCTTCGGCGAGAACACGGCAGCAGCGTACGTGATCGCCCGTCGTATCTGGGGAATCATGAACACCCCTGGCTGGGGATTCAGCCTGGCCTCCTCGAGTCTCGTCGGTCAAGAACTCGGGACGGGTGACGAGCGGACGGCCGAACAGTACGGCCGGGAAATCATCCGATTCGCTGTCGCCGTCTATGCCGTCTCCGCGCTCCTCGTGTTCGTCTTCGCCGAACCCATCACGATGTTGTTCACAGACGATCCGAACGATCCGTCGGTACCGATCGCCGTCTCACTCGTGTATGCCGCCTGCCTGGCCGTCGTCCTTCGGGGCGTGTCCGGCGGCGCGGCTGGCCCGCTGAACGCCAGCGGCGACACCCGCTGGCCGTTTTACAGCCAGTTAGTTGGAATGTTCGGCTGCTCGATTCCGCTGGCCTATCTCGGTGCCCGTGGCCTCGAGGTCCCGACACTCGAGTGGACCGTTCCCCTGATCGACCTCACAATGACGGTGCCCGGGATCTCGATTCCGGCCCTTGGTCTCTGGGGGTTGTACCTGGCATTTATCGCCGAAACAGCCGTCCCAGCGGGCATCAACTACTATCGCTTTACCACTGGCAAGTGGAAGCAGATCAGCCGGTCGTATCGCCCGGATACGCCGACGGCGGACGATTGATAGCTGTTGGTTGTACACACTCGCTGTACCTTTGCGACCGAGATCGAGCAATCAACTGAGGACGGGTCACGGCGTTTCTCCGGCGGCAATACTTTCTTTCTGTTGAGTCGTGACCGCAAAGCAAATTTATCCGGGGGGAGTACCGTTGGGTAGATGACGTACGACTGCGTTCGGGAAACTGACTCTTTTGGACCCGATGGGTCGTTCGTCCCTCGAGTCAGGGGTGCACACCAAAAGAACTGTCGCATAACACAGCGGGTGAGGGGGCTGTGACGGACCATCACCCCACCGACAACGTCGATATCGACGTCCGCGTCGGAGACGCCGTCGACGCCTACCTGCAGCGAAAATCCGTCGGCAACCCCGACGGACCTGGTGCTGGCACGTACGCCGCTAACGCAGAATCGATTCTCCGACGATGGGTCGAGTGGCTCGAGCGCGAACACCAGACCGGATCACTGTTCGACCTACAGGAACCACACATGCGCGCTTACGCGGAGGAACTCGCCAGACGAACCGACAGTGGCGAGTATACGGCCTCGACTGCGGGGACGTACTTCGCCGTCGTTCGAGCGTTTCTCTCGTGGTGCGTTCGTGGCGGCATCCTCGAGTCCAATCCCGCGACCTCGTCCGACGTCGAATCGGCGTTACCGACGCCGGAACCCAAATCCGGGTCCGACAATTTCTGGACGCCGGCTCAGCGCGAGCGCCTCGAATCCTACGTCAGGGACCGGGCCGATGCCGCCGAGGACGCATCACGGGACGAGCGCCTCGCCAGACTCAGAGAGCACGCGATGGTTGTGGTGTTAGCTCACTCGGGCGTTCGCGGGTCGGAGCTGTTTCGAGTGCCCGAAGACGACCGTCGGACCGGTGCCACCTGGGAGGACGTCGACTTCTACTCGGGCACCATCCGCGTGCTGGGCAAATCCCAACGACTCGAGGACGTTCCCCTTCCGGCAGCGGCACGGAAACCGCTGCGTCGCTATCGGGTCGTCCAGGACCCGCCGACTAACGAGTGGCCGTTGTTTCCGACTCGACACGCCCCGTCGGTTGCCAAACGTGTCCGGACCGTCCTCGGCGAGCGCGGATTTAGCGAGGACGAGATCGAAGCGCTGTCCAATGCACATACCGCCGCGGAACTCTCTCGGCGGTATGCGATTGCCCCACCGGCAATCACGACCGAAGGCGCACGGTCGATTCTCAAACGATTGTGTGACGCTGCGGAGATCGACGTCGGTGGTGACTATTTGACGCCTCGTGGGGCGCGTCCCGGCCTGGGTGAACGGACCTACCCGACCGAGCAGGCAACAGCCGAAACCGCCCTTCGCGAGCAACCCCTCGAGCAATCAATCGCCGTGATCGAAGACCTTTCGTCGCTTGACGCATCGGACGCGAACAGTTCCGATACGGACACCTAGTTCCCTCCAAACGTCGATCCCTGGTCGAAACTGGATAACGGTTACCAGTGCAGACTGTGGAAGCCACTTCTATAGTAGCCAGTGAAACGATTGACACACCTACCGCGACGTCCGCTTGCGAGAGGGTGTGCACTGACTGTCACTGGCTACTATATTTGTACTCGAGTACACCCCTGAATCGGAGACGACGAACTCCCACGACGTCAGACGGAAATCATCACACGGCTGTGAAGTGCCTCGGGGGTCAAGCCCCGCGGCGTTCGCCTTGTAATTCTGTAAAGACGCAAAAATCGATGGAGTACCGGTCAGCGACCACCCCGGACCGAACGTCCACCGCCACGACGAAACCTATCAGTCGTCCATCGCTGTGATATCTATCAGTCGTCCATCGCCGTGATATCGGGCTGTGTCGGCTGTGTGGAGGGCGACGGTTCCCCTTCTGGCGGCGCTTTCGTTTGCGTTCGCTCGAGTGCCGAATACGTCCGGGCACCACCTTGGGCACAGAGGAGCTCCGTAACGTACGCGGTGACGTCGATTTTCTCCTCGAACAGGCGTTCACGACGGCTCCGCCAGCGTTCGGGTGTTCGGTCGTCGGCGACGATTTCGCGAACCAGTTCGATCCCCTCGGTTTCGTCGGCCGTCGACCGTAGCAGGTCGTAGGTCTCCTCGAGTTCGATGAAGTTGGTCATGTCTGTCCCTCGTGCGGCGAAGGACTGGATGCGAACGGTCGGCGTACCCAGCAAGGCCGCCTCAGTTGCCATCGTCGCCGAGTCACCAGCATAGCAGTCAGCGTAATACAAGAGGTCGTGGATGTGCGTCGGGGAAACCGGTAACGCGTATTGCTCGAGGTCCTCGGGCAGGGGGTCCGTGCTCGTTATGTAGACGGTACCGTGTTCGGCCAGTACCGACACCAGCGTTCGCTTGCCCTCGAGTGAGAGGCCTGCTTCACCGACGTCGTGTAAAGCGTCCCACTTCCGAAACCGGAGTACGAAATACCGTTCGTCGGGGTCGACGCCGGCTGCTCGTAACCGCTCGGGGTCGGGTTCGAAATACGCCGGATCGAGATAGGCCAGCTCGTGGAACCCATCGTATCTGACGTGATTGGAGCCGTACTCGACATCGTGATTTCGAGGGGTCGCGACCACGTGGGCAAACGGGGTCGTCACTCGATGTGAACTGGTGCCTTCGTTGTCGATGAACACCACGCTTCGGGCGCCGACCAGTGGTGCGACGTGGGAGACCGCCACGCCACCGATAGCGGTCATGACGTCCGGGTTGATTCGGCGAGTTCGCTCGAGTAAACGGAGTTCGTAGCACAGTTGCACCTGCACGAGTTCCGAAAGGGAGTTTTGTGGGCCAGCCAGCACCTCGTGTGGGATCCCGTAGGCGTTGAGTAAGGGGATTGCAAGGTCGTTCTCGCGGGCGAAGACGTACACGTCGTGCCCGCGGGCCTCGAGTTCGTCGATGACGTACTTGTAGAAGTGGACGTGTGCTGGGTGCTGGATAGTGACGACGACTTTCATCGGACCCTCACCACGCTGCCGTCGTTATACTCACGGTCGTACACCATCGCAACGGCGAGACAGATCGACGCTAGAAACCCATACAACACGCTATTGGATCGCCCGCTCTCGTCGTCGGTGCGTCGAGCAATGGCCCGGGTGACGCCTGCCGTGGCGAGCAGCCACCCGACGATACCGAGTCCGTACAGACAGACCATCGGATGGAACTCCCGGACCACGTAGCGACGGCGCAACCGTCGGAAGAACCCGAACAGTAACAGGGAGGACAACCGTGGGACGAACGTTCGATACTCGATGTGGCTGTGTTCGTCGCCGTACACTGCTGGCATCGAGACGTCGGCAATGTGGTAGCCTGCGGTGTTGAGTTCGACGAGCAAGTCGTTTGCAAACCCGTACTCCTCGTACAGCCCCTCGAGATCGACCGTCTCCAAAACCGAGGTCGACAGTGCCGTATAGCCGTTCTGTGGATCCATCATCTCCCAGTAGCCGCTGGCGATTTTCGTCAAGATTGTCAACAGGACGTTGCCAAAGAGCCGCCAGCTCGACATCGAGGCGTGTTCCTCACTTCGGCCGAGTCGATTGCCTTTGGCATATGCGGCTTCCCCGTCGACGATGGGGTCCAGGAGTCGGTGTAACTGTTCGGGGTCCATCTGCCCGTCCCCGGCCATCACTGCAACGATGTCGATCTCGTCCTCGAGTGCGTGTTCGTATCCCGTCTTGATTGCACCACCGACCCCGCGATTGACTTCGTGTCGTATCGGGATGATGCGTGGAACAGTCGTGGTTTCCACAGTGTCAGCTTCGGTCGACGCTTCGGGTGTCGGTTCAGCGGCGGACTCGGTCGAAGCCATCTCGGTGGCGGACTCACCAGTGTTCACAGCAGCTGACGATCCCTGGGCCGACGTCGAATCAGTGGCCACATCTTTCGTGCCCGAATCGTCCTCTGTCACCTCAGAGACCGTCTTACTCGATGGGGGCCGCTCACCTGCCCCGTCTCGCTCGTCCGAGGAAACCGTTGTCGCCGACCCACCATCGGTTACGGCACCCGTAACTGGTGATTCTGCCGGACGATTTGTCGTTGTCGCTCCGTCGATAGGGTCATCCATCTCCTGGTCGACAACCGACAAAATCTCTCGCCAGGTTCCATCCGTCGAGCGGTCGTCGACCACGTAGACGCGGTCGACGAAATCGGGCATCGTCTCGAGTACCTCCCCGACGAATCCGGCCTCGTTGTACGCTGGAACCACCACCCCCACAGTGTGTTCTCGGTACACGACGGTCACCCCCTCACGCTCGGGCGTGTCGACTGAACGCCGTCACCTGCCTCGAGCGGGCGAAACGTCGGTTGTTCACATTCGGTAGCCGTGTGTCTCATCTAGGACTTTCAAGCGCTCGTTCGGACATTGTTATGCGACCCATGCACTCGGTGTAGGTCACGATTAGCGTACTGTCTCCCGACACGATGAGAAAACAAGACACTCCTGGCAGTTCGGATTCGCTCACGGGAACCCTGGTGTCTCGAACGAACCGGGTTATTGGATCCATTGTCGCATCCTGATCACGAGGGTAGGGTCGCCGACCGCTATTCAGTTACAACAATCTCTTCATACGGTCTGCTGTAACTTTTTACCGGTGAATACCCATACGGGGTCGGTAAGAGACGACAGTAAACCGTATCAGAGCACGAGCAAGAGCATGCTCGTTAACACCACCGTGACCATCAAGACGGTCATCCCGATAGTGGCCCGCAAGGACAGTGTCGAGGGAGATTTCCCGTCACGGGCTTCGAACACATCGCTCTCGAGCACGCTATCGGGTACACGATTCACAACGGCCCCGACAGCGCGTACGGGATTGTTTCCGGCCCAGTAGCACGTCCGTACCAGTCCGACAGCGGCTCGGTCGACGGCAGCGAAGAGTTCGGTAACGCCGAGCATCGACCACCGTCCAAGTCTGTAGCCGACAGGGTTGACGTACGTCGCCGGATCACGGAAATCGAGCTTCGAGAGCGGTTTCCGGATGATCGGGAACGCGATTGCCGAGATACCGAGCAAGAGCGCAGCGTCCTGCAGGTGGCCCATACTGTAGGGGTTGAGCGTCTCGAGCCCCTCCGGGCCGGTGAACTGGGTACCGTCGATGACCGGGAGGAGGTCGGTGAAGATTGGCCAGCCGACGGCTGGCAGCCCGAGGACGACACAGGCGCCACCGACAGAGAGCATGGCGGTCGTCTGTCCGGTTTTGGCATCTCTGACCTCCCGGTCACTTTCCCCGTGGAAGAAGACGTAGAATCCCAGTTTGATGAACGAGAGGAACGTTCCGATGCCGCCGATGAACAACAGCACGAACAGCGGCCAGTGCTCGGTCCCACCGAAGTAACCGGTTGCTGCATCGAACACCATCCCCTTGCTGATAAAGCCGCTGAACCCAGGTACGGCGGTAATCGAGAGCGCGCCGATGAAGAAGGCGAGTGCCGTCAGTGGCATCTCTCGCCAGAGGCCGCCGAGTTTGTACAGGTCGTTCTCTCGCGTTCGATAGATGACGACCCCGACGGCCATGAACAGCAGGCTCTTGTAGAGTACGTTGTTGAAGAGGTGTCCCATCGCGCCGGCAATCCCAATGGCCGATCCGATGCCGATACCGGCGACCATGTACCCCAGCTGGGCCTGAATGTGATAGGAAAGCAGGGCGCGCATATCGTGCTGGAGGAGCGCGAAACCAGCGCCGTAAACGGCCATCAACCCGCCCATGTACGCGAGCCAGATGTGCCCGTCAGGGAACGCACGCAACAGGACGTATGCGCTCGTCTTTGTCGTGAACGCGGCGAGGAACACCGACGCGGCCAGGTGTGGTCGGGGGTAGGTATCCGGCAGCCAGGTGTGAAAGCCGATGAAGGCCACGTTGACGCCGATACCCAGGACGGCAAGCAGAGCGGGAATACCCGTCGCGATACCGCCAGTGATGAACGTCTGCTCGAGGCCCACGCCCTGTCCGTAGAGGAACGTCCCCGCCTGGGCGTAGTGAGCGATGACCCCGAACAGGACGAGGCTGCCACCGATCCCGTGAGCCAGCGCGTAGCGATAGCCCGCGCGGACAGCGTCGCCCCCGAAGTGCCAGACGAGCAGCGTGCTCGTCACGGCCATGATTTCCCACATGAACACGAGGACGAGCCAGTCGCCGGCGAAGACGGCCCCGAGCGCACTGGCGACGTACGCGAGTGCGAACGCAGCCATCCCTCGAGACGCCTCGCTCGAGTACGCGTAGACGACGGCGAAGGTACCGAGGAAGCCGAGTCCGATGGCGACGAATCGGGTGTACTCGTCGACGAGATACGGCTGGACGTCGAATCCGAGGAACGTCATCGCCATGTGCCCGCCTTCGGGGGCAACGTACGCGATGACGGTCACGGTAGCCAGACTCACCGCACCGAGGGCAAAACCGAGGATTCGGGGGATAACCAGTACCAACAGTGCCGTCGCGAAGACCAGTAGTGGCGGATAAATAGCCGTCACCGCATCGACTTCGGTCATAGTACCCCCTCCCCGGTAACCCCGGCAACGATAGTATCAGCCAGCTCGAGGAAGACCGCGTAATCGGGGAGAATCCCGAGGGTAACGGCCCCGGTGACGATGATGGTAATCGGCATCAACATGAGCCAGGTACTTTCGCTAAAGGTGAGTGCGGAGCGTCGTTCCCAACCACCTTGCGGTGCGCCGCCGTGGTGATGGTCGTCGTGGTGACCGTCGTCGTGAATTTCGTGGGGTTCGTTCATCGCACTATCGTGGTGGTCGTTCCCATTGTCTTCGTGCCCAGTTTCATCGTGATTGGCAGCGACAGGAGTTTCGCCGGCAGCCGTCGAACCGCCCGAACCTGGCCCGAACGGCACGTCTGCGTCACTCGGGTTTTCGTCGACTGCGTAGCGGTCTTTCCGGACATCGTCGTCCGGACCGCCGTCGGGGGCCACGTCGTGATCCCGTTCGCCCTCGAGGACGCCGTAGGATTTCCGTTCGCCGCCTGCGGGGAACTCGAACACTGGTTTGGCGTCGTGTCGATCCTCGCTCTCGAAGAACGCGGTGTAGACGACGGGCCAGAGGTACGCGATGTTGAGCACGCCGGAGACGATGAGCGAGGCCGCGAAAATCCACAGCCAGGTCGCCTCGAGGCCGTACACCGCGACCTCAGCACCGCTTGCAGCACCGATGAGCAGATAGAACTTGCTGACGAAGCCGGCGAGCAGCGGGATGCCCGCCATGCTCGCGGCGCCGAGCGTGAACGCCGACATCGTGAGTGGCATTCGTTTGCCGATACCCGCCATCTCGCTAACGTAGTCGGTGTGGGTTTCGACGTGGATCGCACCGGCACAGAAGAACAGCGTGAGTTTCCCGAACGCGTGTGCGGGAATGTGCAGTAAGGCACCGAGAACGCCGATGGGATGCAGCATCGAGAGCCCCAGCACGATGTACGAGAGCTGTGCGGTCGTCGAGTACGCTAACCGTCGTTTGAGGTGGTCCTTTCGCAACGCGATGATGCTCGCCGCCGTCAACGTGAAGGCAGCCAGTATCGCCACTGGAATGTTCAGTGGCACGTCGCCGACCACCGGGACCGAAAGTGGATACGCCGTCGGGAACTCGAGGCCGAACACGTCCAGATAGACGCGGGCAACCCCGAAGGCCCCGGACTTGACGACCGCCACGGCGTGGAGGAGTCCGGACACGGGGGTCGGCGCAACCATCGCGTCTGCGAGCCAGGAGTGTAGCGGCATGACCGCTGCTTTGACACCAAAGCCGGCAATCAGCAGGTAAAACGCGGCCTGAGCGATTGCCGGGTCAGCCGCTGCGGCCTCCGTGAGGAGTTCGATCCCACCAGCCTGGAACTCGAGGGTGGCCGTGTCCGTCCCACTGGCCGAGCTTGTCAGCCAGTAGACGAGGACGGTTCCGGCGAGTAAGAACACCCCGCCGCCGAAGAACGTGTAGGTGAGGTATTTCCGACCGGCAATCCGTGCCTCGCTATCTTCGTTGTGGGCAACGAGCGGGTAGGTCACCAGCGAGAGCAGTTCGTAGAAGATGAAGATGGTGACGAGATTCGAGGCGAAGGCGATGCCGACGGCCGTCGAGAGACTGGCGGCGAACGCGGCGAAAAACCGGGTCTGGGCGTGTTCGTCGAGTCCGCGCATGTAGCCTGCCGCATAAAACGAGGTGAAGATCCAGAGGAAACTCGCGAGCAAGGCAAAGAGCATTCCGAGCGGGTCCGCCCGGAGGGCGAAGTCGACGCCTGCGACGAAATCGAGGCCGGTTGCCTCGGCGAAACTCCATTTATACACGGTGCCGTTCATCACGCCGGGTAACATGCTGGCGACGATGGCGAATTTGGCCAGTGCAGCCAGAACCGACCACCCCTCACGAACGTTCGGGTAGCGATACGACGCGACGATGAAGACCACGGCGATTGCCGAGACGAGTACGGCAGCCAGCGGTCGCAGGTCAGTAACGACGGTTTCAGACATCAGGGAGACACCTCCAGGTCAGCAGATTCGACGAACGGTTCGAGCAACGCGAAGAACGCGTCCCCGGCAAAGCCGAGGAACACCGCGAGCGCCGCGACGAAAATAACGATGGCGAGCATCCCGATCGTGACTCGAGTACCCCTCACCGTTGCGGTTCCCCCATCGGTGACGGCGTGGCCAACTGTCGCGGTGTCTTCGTGGCCAGCCTCGAGCGCTGAGGCAGGAGTAAAGTACATCCGCTCGAGCAGACGGGCGACGTAGGCGAGCGTCAACATGGTGCTGAGGAAGATGACGCCTGCCACGAGCCAGGACTGGGCCTCGATGGCACCCACGGCGATGTACCACTTGCCGATGAAGCCGATCGATGGCGGGATTCCGACCAAGGCGATGAGGAGTACGGCCATCGAACCTGCCACGAACGGGCGCTCGCCGGCGAGACCGGCGTATGCATCGACCGTCCGAGCACCGTAGCCGATCGCGATGATTCCAACGGCGATGAACAGGCCGGCTTTCATCAGCCCGTGGCCGATGAGGTGGATGAGCGCGCCGACAAGTGCCGTCTCGGTGAGCAGACCGTAGGCAGCCACGATCAGACCAAACTGTGAGACCGAAGAGTACGCGAGCATCCGTTTCACGTCGGTCTGAATCACGGCGAGGGTGCTGCCGGCGACGACGCTGACGGCACCCACTGTGACGATTATTTCGCTCGCATAGGGGGTCGAAGCGATGAACTCAGCGCCGAACACGGTGAACAGCAGGCGTGCGAGCGCATACGCCGACACCGTCGAGACCAGGGCCGCAATCAGCGGCGTCACGCCATCAGGGGCGTGCTGATAGGCATCCGGTTGCCAGCTGTGTAGCGGCCACTGGGCCACTTTGATCGCGAAGCCGACGAAGATGAACGCGAACGCCGCTCGAGCGAGCTGGAGATTCTGTCCCTCGAGTGTGGGGACCGTAGCCGCCAGGTCGAGCATATTCAGCGACCCCGTCGCCATGAACAGGAAGCCAACACCGATCAGGTAGATCGACGCGCCGACGGTACCGATAATCAGGTACTTGAGGGCGGCAACGGCCGCTTCCGGACCTCTCCCGCTCGAGATCAGGGCGTAACTGCCGAGGCCGACGATCTCGAGGAAGACGAACATGTTGAACACGTCGCCGGTCATGGTCAGTCCGAGCAGGCCGCCGACGAGCAACAGATAGCCACTGTAAAACGTGTTTCCACGCGGGCCGCCAACGCGGGTGAACGCGAGGACACCGAGTGCCGTTCCGGTGACCAACAAGGCGATCATCGTCGACAGCGTGTCCGCAACGAGTTCGATGCCCATCGGTGCGGTGAAGCCACCGAGTTCATGGATGACGGCGACTTCCTGGTTCGTTCCCGACCCGCCGTAGACGACCGTCGCGAGGTAGACAGTCCCAGCGAACAGGCCAACCGTTGTCGCAAGCGTGACAGACCAGCCGGTCCGATCGTAACGCAGTCCGAGCGCGATAGGCACCGTCGCCAGGAGGATCGGAACCACGACTAGCAACGCCGGCAGCAGTTCGACGCTACTCATCGGCACGCACCTCCCGGAGGGTGTCTTCTCGAAGCGTTCCGTACTCCGAGTAGATACGGACGATCAACGCCAGTCCAACCGCCGTGAGCGCAATCCCGACGACAATCGCGGTCAGAACGATTACGTGTGGCAACGGACTGGCGAGGATCAGGTCGCTCGAGGCAGGGTTTTCGGTGGCTGGAACGACCGGTGATCCACCCGGTTCACCATCAACTTCGACGTAGGCGACGGCGACGAAGAACAGGAAAATCGCCGTCTGGAACAGGTTGACGCCGATCAGTTTCTTTACGAGGTTCTGGCTGGCGATGGTCATGTAGAGACCGACACCTAGCAGAACGAACATCAACAGATACGCATAGCGAGTGGCAAGCAACTCAATCATCGGAAATCACCTCGTCGTCCGAGTCGGTCGAATCCGGTCTGTAGCTCCGTCCCTCGGGAGTGAAGCCTGCGGCCGTCGCGAAAAACAGCGTGATGACCACGCCGGCGACGATGAGGGCGATACCGCCAACCTCGATGGCTTCCATCCCCCACTTGGTGCCGTCTGGAATCCCGAGTTCGGTGTCGAACAGTTCGTACTGGAGGAAGTTGCCACCGAGTGCCATCGTCGCGAGCCCAACGCCGACGAAGATGGCAACGCCGCCGGCAACCAGTGAGACGATGACGCTATTTTTGAGCCACTGGCGCGTCGGTTCGATGCCGAAGGCGAACGCCAACATGAGTATCGTGACGCCGATTATCGCACCACCCTGGAAGCTTCCGCCAGGGGTGTCGGCTCCGTGAAGCGTCATAAACATCCCGTAGGTCAGCGTGAAGGGAGCGATAATCTTCACCGCCGTCAGGATGACCTGGCTCTCGGTATAGGTGTCTTCGTACCCGGTCGTCCGTTTATCGGCCATCAGGCGAACACCTCCCGTTTCAATACGAGTAGGGTTGCGATACCAGCGGCGAAGACGACGACCGCCTCGCCGAAGGTGTCGAACCCTCGATACGCCGCGAGTACGGCGGTCACGGCGTTTTGTACACCCGTGTCACGATAGGTTTGCTCGAGGTAGGCCTGGGTGACCTCGGGGTTCGACCAGACCGGGGCGTTAGGGTCACCGACGGCATACATCTCTGGGAGCAACTGCGTGACCAGAACGATGACGAACGCGGTCACGACGAACAGTGCGGGCACGTTGATCGGCTCGAACAGCCGTTCCGTACTCGGCCTGGTCGTTCGTGCGATCGTCAATAGGAGCAGTATCGTCGTGACGCCGGCCCCGATTGCCGCCTCGGTCATGGCGACGTCAGGAGCGAGCAACAGCGTATACAGAATCGCCATCCCCAGGCTGTAGGCCCCGAAGACGACGATTGCCGAGAGTACGTCGCGGAACAGCGCGGTCGCCACGGCAGTGACGAGAATAAACGCGACGAGCGTATAGGCGACGAGGCTCATCGGGTATCACCCCCGTTGTGGCCGTCTGCTGAATCCTCGAGTGACGATCCGCCATCCGCTTCGAGGTTGGCTCCGGCCTCGTCATCCCCGCTGTCTGCGGTCCAGGGCTGGATGTCCATCTCGGCTGCAGAGCGGGCGATTGCGTGTGCTGCCGTGGGGTTCGTGATGAACACGAAGAACAACAACAGCACGGTGTAGACCGTCGCGTGTTGCCACCCGAGTGCGAGCGCGACGGCGGCGAGAGCGAGTCCCGCGCCGAGCGTGTCGGTCTGAGATGCGGTGTGAGCGCGGGCGTACACGTCCGGCAACCGGAGTACGCCGACTGCGGAGACGAACGTGAAGAAGACACCCAGTGCGAGCAAGACGATAATGGCCCAGAAGCGGACGGTTTCGATCACAGGACCCCACCTCGTTCGACGGTGAACTTCGAGATGGCAACCGCCATGAGGAAGTTAAGCAAGGCGTAAATCAGGGCGATATCGAGGAACCATGGCTGATCGAGCCCCGCGGCGAGGAGTGCCAGAATAACGACCGTGTTCGTCCCCAGTACGTTCACCGCGAGGAGTCGGTCCTGGGTCGTCGGTCCCGCCACCGCCCGATAGAACATCGCGATGGCGATGAGGACGAAAATCGCGGCAGCGAACACAAATATTTCGTTGATGTCGGTCGGGATCACTCTTCAGCACCCCCGTTGAGCACTTCCGTATCGCCGCGTTCTCGAGGCGTCGGGATCCTCGCCGACTCGCGGCCGTGGAACACGAACCTGATGGCACGTTCCAGACCGCCATCGAACAGGTCCTCTCGAGCGTCGTCGATCAACGTATGGACCAGCAGTCGCTGGTCGTTAGCCCGAACGGTGAGCGTGCCGGGCGTGAGGGTGATACTGTTCGCGAGCGCAAGGAGCGGGAGCCCGCTTCGAACGCGGGCGTTCACCTGGGTCATTCGGGGATTGATCGGCATCGATGGCCGCAAGATGACCAGCGAGATGAGGATGTTCGCTTTGATGATCTCGAAGATGAGATAGGGCACGTAGACGACTAATCTGAGGACCCGCATCGGCGATTGCGGAAACGTCGGAGCCGTCGAGAACGTCACGTGTGAAAGGGTGAGGGCGACGATCAAACCGACGGCCGTTCCCGTCACGAGGTCGAACCAGTACGTTGGATCGCCCAGAATAAGATAAAATGCAAACGAGATGCCGAACAGCGAGAGAAAACGGCTCCAGCTCGCCGTACCAGTCAGGCGCTCGTGCTGTGCCGGCCGTTCGACCGGCGCTTCGGTAAACGGCAACGGGCAGCGTGCCAACTCTCGCTCGAGTGGTTGTAAGATCGGTGCAGTTGCACCTGGCTGGTACTCCGGGTCGAGGACGAGTCGGTCGATATCGTGTTCGTCGGCGTACGCCTGGAACGTTCTGGCGTAGTCTTTCGGACCGAACAGGTACTCCCCACCCCCGAGGACAGCCGTTTCACACTCGACTGTCGTCTCGGACCCTTCGGCGTCCTCGTTGATCCAGTTGACCGCTCGCTCGAGTAAGGCGCGCGCTTCCTCGAGAGCTGCCTGTTCTTCTGGCACGTCAGCCTCGTAGGGCACGGCGACGACGAGGTGACACGACAGTGTTTCGGGCGACGACTCGAGCCCGGACTGGACGGCGTAGGCCACTGTTTGGCGGACAGTTGCCGAGCGAGAAAGCGGGATGAGCAGTCGCTCAACCCCCACAGAAGATCCCTCCACTCGGCGGAAATACGTTACTCATGGCTCTGTTGTCTGGTAGTCGACTCATGCGGGAGTCGTAGGAAAACTATTTCGTTATCTTCCGAACACAGGCGTCTGGACCGACGCTTGTTTCGGATTCCGAACGAACATTCATGTACCTATTCAGCACTCCGGTATCACTCGAGGAGATATCCACCGTCACAATATTGATTTAGCTGTCATGCACGCTGGTCTCGGTCCGATTCTTTTAGGTACGTCCACGAACCAGTTCAGCCAATGACTTGCTACTCTCGCCTTCGGCCCCTGGCGTTTCGACTCCCGCCAGAGTTGGCTCATACCCTTGGGAAGCGATTGCTTCGGTTGGGGCAGTCCACCTGGCCGACGCGCAAAGCCCTTCGCTCGGTCTATCAGTACGAAGACCCCGCGCTGGAACTCGAGCGATTTGGCACCCAGTTTCCGAATCCGGTCGGCGTCGCCGCTGGGTTCGACAAAAACGCTGAGTGTACCCACGCACTCGAGGCACTGGGATTCGGCTTCGTCGAAATCGGCACGGTCACGCCGTACTCCCAGACGGGTAACGAAAAGCCCCGATTGTTCCGTCTACAGGAAGACGAAGCGATGATCAATCGCATGGGATTCAACGGGGACGGCATGGAAGCGGTCAAAGAGCGCCTCCTCGCAGACTCTACGCCAGGTGTCCCACTCGGCGTCAACATCGGCAAAATGAACCCCTCGACCGAACGGGAAGCAATCGAGGATTACCGACGTGTCTTTTCTCGACTCAGCCCGTTCGCCGATTACGTCGTCGTGAACGTCTCCTGTCCGAACACGCCCGATACGTTCGACGAGAGTTCGCCCGAACACCTCGAGGCGATTTTCGAAACCATCGAGGCTGAAAACGACCTCGAGGTCCCGATCCTCGTCAAGATCGGCCCCGACTCACCCGACGACTCGATCCTCGAGTTACTCGACATCGTCGAATCACACGGTGTCGACGGACTGATCGCGACGAATACCTCGACCAGTCGAGAAGGACTGCAAGCCCCTGAACGCGACGAATGGGGTGGTATGAGTGGTGCACCCCTCCGCGAGCAGTCGACGCACGTCATCGAGTTGCTAGCTTCGAACACCGACTTGCCGATCATCGGCGTCGGCGGCATCGACTCGGCCGAAACCGCCTACGAGAAGATCAGGGCTGGTGCGTCGCTGGTCCAGTTGTACACCGGTTTCGTCTACAACGGCCCATCGACCGCCCGCGAGATCAACAAAGGGCTGGTCGAACTGCTCGAGCGAGACGGGTTTGCCTCGATTGAGACAGCGATTGGAGCGGATCTCGAGGAGTAAACCGACTTACGATCCGATCAGACGTCGACTCGAGTGCCGAATCCGGACTCGCCGACGACCGAACCGTCCTGATAAACGACCTCGCCTCGAACCACCGTCGTCGTCGCTTTTCCGGTGAAGGTCTCGCCTTCGAACGGTGTCACGCAATTTTTCGAGTGGAGTGTGTGCCGGTCCTCGAGTGTCCACTCGTGTTCGGGGTCGACGATGGTGAAGTCGGCGTCGGTACCGACCTGTAGCGAGCCTTTTTGAGGATACATTCCCCAGACCTGTGCAGGACGGGTGGCGTGGTGATAGACCCACTCCTCGAGCGTCAGTCTCCCCTGGTCGACGAAAGTCAACAGCGCCGGGACCTCGGTCTCGAGGCCGACGAATCCCGAGATTGCGTCCCAGGTGTTGCCGAATGGGTCGTCGACCAGTTTCTCTTCGTCAGTGTGTGGTGCGTGGTCAGTCGCGATACAATCGATCGCGCCCGACTGGAGGGCTGTCCAGAGACGGTCTCGCTGGTCGGCATCGCGAATCGGTGGTTGAATGCGAGCCACATTGCCTTTCTCTCGCAACACGTCCTCGGTAAACCAGAGGTAGTGCGGACAGGTTTCGGCCGTGACGTCGATTCCACGGTCTTTCCCGCGGGCGACGGCTTCCGCACCTGATCCGGAGGAGACGTGATACATATGTACCTTGGCGCCGGTTTCCTCGGCGAAGGTGAGCATCCGTTCGATAGCCTCCCGTTCGGCAATCACTGGCCGCGAGTGGGCAAAATCGATCGGTTCGTTTTTTCCAGCCGCCTTGAACTGGGTCGTGTAATGGTCGACAATTTCGCCGTTTTCTTCGTGGAAACCGAGGCGCTTGCCCGTCCCCTCGATCAGTTCCATCGCCTCGAGAATCTCGCCATCGGTCGGCGGTGGCACATCACCGACGGTCGAGCCGAGGAAGATTTTGTACCCCAGCGCGCCAGCCTCGTCGAGGTCGGGAATCAACGAGAGGTTGTCGCTGGTAACCACCACGTAACTCTGGAAATCGACGTGAGCCGACGCCTCACCACGATCGAATTTCAGTTGCAGGTGTTCGGGTCGGTCGATGATGGGATCCGTGTTTGGCATACCGACTACCGTGGTGACTCCACCTGCAGCGGCCGCTCGCGTTGCTGACTCCCAGTCTTCTTTGTACTCGAGACCGGGTTCGCGATTGTGAATGTGACAATCGACTATTCCCGGAACGATGACGTTCCCCTCGGCGTCGATTTCGCGGTCTGCTGTGGGTAGCTGGTCGCTTTGCCCGACAGCGACGATGGTCTCCCCGTCGATAGCGATGCCTGCGTCCGCGCTTCGGCCGGCCGGTGTGACGACCGTTCCATTGCGGACGACGAGATCAACTGTCATTGTGCACCCTTCCGAAGGACCGATCAAATAGCTTCTGTTGGCTTCTCACCGGCCACCAAAGTGGGAGATCTGACAGCAATGGTGCCATAAGTCTTGCAGTTCGAGGAGCTTCGGTCGGTACGTCCTTCATACTAAACCGCCGCCCCCCAGTTGCCAGCGTCAATGAAACCCGAGAGGAACGTTGGATCGGCCCACGAAGCCGACTCACTCCAGGGAAAACGAATTCTCGTCACCGGCGGCGGTGGTTTTATTGGCAGCCACCTGGTCGACACGCTCGTTTCGGACAACGACGTTCGTGTACTCGACCGGTTTTCGACCGGCACTCGAGACCACGTCCACGAGGACGCAACCCTCATCGAGGGTGATATTCGAGACGAAATTGCGCTCCAGCGAGCGGCTAGAGACGTCGACGTCATCTTTCACCACGCTGCCATCGTGAGCGTCGAACAGAGTATCGACGAGCCACGGGCGAGTCACGCCGTCAACATAGAGGCGACCCACTCGGTGCTCGAACAGGCCAGAATCGAAGACGCGCGAGTCGTGCTGGCCTCGAGTGCGGCCGTCTACGGCCATCCGACGAACGTACCGATTGCTGAAGGAGATTCGTTGCGACCGACGTCACCATACGGCGTCCAGAAACTGGCGCTCGATCAGTACGCTCGTGTCTATCGGGAGTGCTACGACCTCGAGGCCGTCGCACTCAGGTATTTTAACGTCTATGGACCCAGACAGCAAGGCCCCTACAGCGGGGTCATCTCGACTTTTCTCGAGCAGGCACGGTCTGGTGAACCGATTACGATAGAAGGCGACGGTGAGCAAACCCGCGATTTCGTTCACGTCGACGACGTCGTCACGGCAACCGTTCGTGCGGCGAGCATCGATGTCGACGCACCGTCGCTGAACGTTGGGTCGGGGACTGCTACCTCGATTCTCGAGCTGGCGTCGAAGATTTCGGCTGTAACCGGTTCCGACTCCCCGATCGTACACAAACCTCCCCGGCCGGGTGATATCCGCCACAGCGTTGCATCGACGACCCGCTGTAAACGCGAACTCGACTTCGAGGCTCGCATCGACCTCGAGACGGGATTAGAGCGGATGGAGTACAGGCGACGAACCGACGGTGAGTCCGAACAGTCTCCGCCGGCCGGCGATGAGTATACCTCGGCAGGAACTGGCCGGTCAGACGATTGAAACGGTCTGCTGTATCTTTTTCGCGGTGCGGTTGTCCGTGGTCGGGCAAGTTGTCGTAGCCAACAAAACGATTTAGACCGCTCCGGCGATGCCGTCTTGCGATAGCGTATTCAATGACTTTGACTGGCTACTATATGCTTCCTCGAGTAGGAGGTCATTAGTTACTGTCAACGATCACAGAACGCGGGGTATGCTGAACAGCATCATCGTCTTCGTCGTTAGCCTCTTGATCGGCGCACTCGGTATCTACGTCGGCGCTCGAGCCATCGTCGACACGACGGATTACACCTACGCTATCGTCACGGCGTTATTCGGTGCGCTCGTCTGGGGTGTCGTCGGCTTCTTTTTCGGCCGGATACCATTTCTGGGCCCGATACTCGTGTTCCTGGCGTATTTATCGGTGATCAATGCTCGATATCCTGGGGGATGGATTCGGGCGCTCCTCATCACGCTGGTCGCCTGGCTCAGCGTGCTGATCGTGTTGACGCTCCTGGCGGTTGTCGGTGTTACAACGTTCGACGCCGTCGGTGTTCCAACCTGAAACGAGAGCGGAGATGATCACCCTGCCATTCGTGAAGTACCTCGGGGGCAAGTGGTTGAAAAAACCTCGAGTCTTTCGTCATCGAGCCAAACCATCGGTTTCGCGGCCATCGCGAAGCTTTGCGTCGCTCAGTCACGGAAGATCAAGATCAGCCGAACGACCCCGAGGCACTCGCCTTCTGTAGATGCGTGTTTGCCATTGAATCGTTCCAAATGGCGGATATAGATGGGCTTAAAACGGTTTACACACCTAACGCGACGCCCGCTTGCGATAGGGTGTACACTGACTTTCACTGGCTACGATAGCTACTACGATGGCCATTCGAAAGGTGTTAACTCGAGTTGCCGCGACGACCTCTGATAACCAACTGTCGACCGTGAGTTTCCCGCTATTTCCACTTTCACTTTCCGAGTACAACCTGCCTCCCTTATAAAAATGATTTAGGTGCCACGTGTCGTTTGATGCTGACGAACTGTCACTCGAGCACCGTCCACTATTCAGTTTCCATGAATTCCATACAGATTGCCGGTGTATTCCTCCTCGAAACCGCGTGGGTCTGGACCGACGTTACCGGGGTCTTTGCCCTGCCCAGCGAGTTCATTTTACAGACCGATCGTCGATCCCATTTGGCAGCCCTGGTCGGGATTGTAGCCCTGGCCGTGCTGGGTGGTTCGTTGCACGTGAAAAAACGACTCTCACGAGCAAAAAGCGAGACCGGCAGCCACACGGATCAGCAACCCGTCAAGACGGACAGGGAACTGGTTTGTTCACTCATCCGGGATAACGGTGGGCGGATGAAACAGTCTGCTATCGTCGACTCTGTCGACTGGTCGAAAGCGAAAGTGAGCCGTCTCCTGAGCGAACTGGAGAAGGACGGCCAGGTCACGAAATTACGACTCGGGCGTGAGAACCTCGTCTGTATTCGTGGCCACGAACCGCAACTCTCTCGATCCAGTGATTCTTCGACCTCGAGTGAAATGAAGCGGACGGACTGATACGGTTTACCTGGAAAAGATACAACAGACCGTATGATTCGGACTGTCGGTACTGTTCATGACTCGCCGAGCGCTTGCAACCTGTCGGCCATCGACGCTACATTGTGAGTCGTCGTCCAGAGAAACACAGCAACAGCAACCGGACCCGTCGATGGCACTGAAAGCAACGCTCGAGTGACTCTCATCCCAATGAGGCTTTTCGATACTGTTCGGAGGGTGAACGAGCCACTGTACAGTCCAGTATTTCGTTACCGGCCGGAAGGGATTGCCCGCTTTATACTATATTTCGTCTATTCTCCGACGCCTTACAGGCACGAGATACATGAGCACACGGAAACAACTCGTCGTTGCATTCGTCGCGCTGATGGTACTGTGTAGCGGGGTCGCCATGGTGGCGGGGGCCGCAGTAGCATCACCGACGACTGTTTCGGCACAGGACGATTCGAACGACGACGATGAACCGGACGATACAGATACAGACGAGGATGACGATGCGGTCGCAGAGCCGGCCGCAAGTGTCACGTTTAGCGACCAAACCACTGATGGGACAACAGTTGTCGTCGACGAAGTCACCATGGACGAGGGTGGCTTCGTCACGATTCACGACAGTTCGTTGCTCGTTGGGAACGTGATCGAGAGCGTCATCGGCGTCTCCGAATATCTCGAGGCAGGCACCCACGAAAACGTCGAAATCGAACTCGACGAGCCACTCGAGGAGAGTGAGACGTTGATCGCGATGCCGCACCTGGATACCAACGATAACCAGGAATACGACTTCGTCGAAACCGAAGGTGAGGAAGACGGTCCATACGTGGACGAAGACGGCGAACCGGTGACTGACGACGCAGTCGTTACACTCGAGGAAGACGAAGCACCTGAAGAGGACGAGCCTGAAGAGGACGAGCCTGAGGTAGACGAGCCCGAGGAAGAAGAACCCGAAGATGATGAGACGGTCATCATGGAGCCGGATCATGACGCCGTCGAGGACGGTGTCGCAATCGTTCAACCGCAGGCAACCTTCGTCATCATCGAGAATCTAACGATCGAAGAACTGGTCATCGAAAACGCTGAGGTCTACGTACTCGTTATCGGTGACGATGCGGACCTCGACCGTCTCGAGGAAATCCTCGACGGGGAAGTCGATGTCGACGAACCCGAGGAAGACGAGCCTGAGGAAGACGAGCCTGAGGAAGACGAACCTGAGGAAGACGAACCTGAGGAAGACGAGCCTGAGGAAGACGAACCTGAGGAAGACGAACCTGAGGAAGACGAGCCTGAGGAAGACGAACCTGAGGAAGACGAGCCTGAGGAAGACGAACCTGAGGAAGACGAGCCTGAGGAAGACGAACCTGAGGAAGACGAGCCCGAGGAGGACGAACCTGAGGAGGACGAACCTGAAGAGGACGAACCTGAAGAGGACGAGCCTGAAGAGGACGAGCCCGAGGAAGACGAACCCGAGGAGGACGAGCCTGAAGAGGACGTCGAAGAAACGGAGTCGTTCACCGTAGATGACCTCGAGGCACCCGAAAATGCGACTGTTGGCGACGTCATTACGGTGACTGCAACCATCACCAACCCGACTGATGAGGAAGCGACCCAGGACGTTCAGTTCAGACTCGAAGGGAACCTCGTCGAATCACAATCACTCACACTCGGACCTGAGGAAAGTGAAACGGTGACCTTCGAAGTAGATACGGCTGATATCGAGCCAGGTGAGTACGTCCACATGGTTCTGACCGACGAGTTCGGTCAGGTGGCGTTCATCACACTCGAGGCAGCTGAAGACGAAGAAGCTGATGACGACATGGACGAAAACGACAACGGCGAAGCGGACCGACTCGTTCCGATCGGCGCACTGTCACCCCTGTGAACGTCAGCTGATCGGGTGACGTCCTTCGCTATTTCTTTGGCAGAAACGTGGTGGAGGCCACCTATAGTAGCCAGTGAAACGATTTACACACCTACCGCGACGCCCGCTTGCGATAGGGTGTGCACTGACGTTCACTGGCTACTATAGTGGCACGTCGAAAAGAAATTGCAGTCTGAATTGGTATATGGTGCGGGCGCATGCCCATGTCTTCAGACGCGTGTGAAGGTTAATACCATGCCACTCGACGGTGAGTACCCGTCTTCTCCCAAACGTTGCGTCCTGAGCGGCACCGGACGTGCACAGTCGAGTCTACTCGGAGGTGCAGGTTCGGGATCTCCTACAGTGGCCATTGAAAATGACGTCCACACACTCTCACAAGACGGCGCCGTGATAGGTATGTGAACCGTTCCAGTAGCTACGAGAGAACACACCGATTACGTTAACAGTCGATACAAACTACTCGCACCGACCAGCAAGAACAGTAGTACGCTCGAGAGCACCGGATCGATACTGAAGGGGAGAGAGAAGCCCGCGAGCACGATCACGACCAGGCCGAGAACACTGAGGGAGAGATGGGAGAGCATGAGCTGTTTGTCGTTTGTGTGCTCTCCGTCAACGTATTGATACACGGCGTCGAACTGTTCTCCCCGTCGAAGCGTTTTCGCCGACGAATCGTACGAGATGACGTCGTCTTCCTCGAGTTGCGGGAGATGGGTTTGTTGCAGCGAGACGTAGACGCTCTTGTACAGATTGTTCGGTACCGTCTCGCTCTCGTTACTCGAGACGTCTTCCCCAACTTCCTGGGACGCAATCGCCGTGGCCACTGCTGACACGTCAACCTGCCCGGGTTCAGACGCGAGTAGTTGGACGATCGCTCGACGTCGATCGTTCCCGAGAATATGGAAAATTTCGCTTTCGGCCAGCGTATCAGAACGGCGTTGCTGTAGTGACATATCTTAGCAACTCTCTGTCCCACAGCAGCTATCGAACAGTCCACCACCTACCATCGTAACACTCTGATACTCAACTACAGCCCATTTGAAGCTGATGTAAGATGTTCTATGTGCTTGTGGCTGACTTAATCCTGGATGGATAGAATGAAAAGCCAGAATAGCGGATTCGAATCTGGCGTAGCACTCACGAATACTGTGACCAGTGAAACGATTTACACACCTAACGTGACGCCCATTTGCGATAGGGTGTGCACTGACTGTCACTGGCGACTATAGGTTATCAAAATGTAAATCCTGGTACGATTTCAGGACGATGTCTCCGCGACGTCGTTAGCGTGTTGGCAAGTGGCCACCCGATTGCATTTCCCGATACGTCGTACACGATGGGCAACCGTGGACGACATCGCCGTTATCACCAAACACGCGAGCAAACTGCTGGGTGACGTGTGTGCCACAGTTGCGACAGCGTGTTCCCGTCGATTTCGATTCAGTTGGCGTCCAGGTGTGTTTTGGTGAGTTCATGTGTAGAGATATCCATTGGTCACGTGTACTCGAGTGCCGCCGGGTGGCTGGCCCCGAGCAGTATGAAATCGAGGCAGCCAGATCTGAATAAAGGCGAACGTTTGTTCACTCGAGTCTGTCCCGGAAGCGCGTAGTAACATCGCACTTGCAGGTGTTTGGATTCGATTACACCCGGACACTCCGGTGTCTCCGGACGGAAACTTGGAAATTCATCTCACTGAATTCACCTGCTTTTTCTCCAGTTCACGGTATAAGCACCCAATAGGGCGTGACGAAATCAGTAATTACTCGTTCGAAATCGGCGGTTTCTGGGAGTAATGATCAGCATTCCACTCTGTAAGGATGTCCGTTATAAAATACCCATACGGCCTACGAGGCAGGTGACTGGAACATACTGAGGCCAACTCACGGCCGCAGGCTCGTTCCACATACTGCGCCCAACCGTTTCAGAGGGTGATTCAATCCATGTCAACGCACGCAAACAACGTCACAGCAGAATCGACCGTCGATACCATGGCCAAACTCAACGTACTGGGGGACGAATGCGCACGTACCATTCTGATTGCAACCAGTGACGGCCCACAAACAGCCAAAGAGCTTACCGAGATTGCAGACTGTTCCTCAGCAACGGTCTATCGCCGAATCAACAATCTGCTCGAGAGTGAACTACTGGCGGAGTGTATACGGTTCGAGGAAAACGGAACGCATACGACCGCCTACGAGGCAACCGTCGATCACGTCCAGGTTACAATCGGCCAAAACGGTATCGACGTGTCGACCGTTGCTGGTGAATGAGTATCGATACGGTTGTCATTACGCCCAAGGGTGGCCGCCGAGTTGGGGGAGTACGGATCTTTTGCGCACAGCGACAACTGAACGATCGAAGACGCTGGAGAGGCCTCGGAGCGACTTCCGTGATTAATCCGGTCGATCGTTCCGTCAATGGTAGTCAGGTGTAGTGATGTGAAACTGCTCACATCGCTTTTCAAAATCGATCGGTACACGGCTGTATGATGCGGATAACAAATATCCATTCAACGGAACGGTCCATGTGATTGAGCAATGCACGATCTGACCGGATTCCAGCGTGACCTGTTGTACGTAATTGCCGGGGCGGACCGACCGTCTGGCCAGAATGTCAAAGAAGAGGTCGAAGGATACTACAGCTCCGAGATTAATCACGGGCGACTGTATCCGAATCTCGATACACTCGTCAACAAAGAACTCGTCGAGAAGGGGCAACTCGACCGTCGGACGAATTATTACGCTATTACCGATGAGGGCCTGGCACGAATCGACGAGCGTCGCGAGTGGGAAGAACAGTACGTCGACGTGTAGGGCCAGGTTTTCGATTGGAGCCGTAGCCCATCAAGTATTGGTTACGGTATGGCTCCCAAACAGGGACAGATATACCGGCTCGCCATCCCTTCGACGTCCGCAGAGCGCTAGTAGCCAGTGACAGTCAGTGCACACCCTATCGCAGGACGGCGTCGTGATCGGTGGGGGTTCGTTTCACTGGCTACTATCGGTCGTTCTGTTTCGTTTACTGATAATTCGGCCGAAATACCCATAGCACTCGAGTGAGCACTCACCGACAGAGTCGAATCGAGATATTGAAGTTATAAGGTATCCCACGAAAACGTCTACATAGACGACACCCGCTTGCCCCTGACCCCGATTTCCATGACCGATGATTTTGACTTCTACGACCTTCTCGACGTTGCCGATGACGCGTCCCAAGATGAGATCAAGACGGCGTTTCGAGAACAGGTTCGTGTCTACCATCCCGACCTCAACGACGATGATAGAGCGCAAGCGCAGTTTACCGCGGTAAAAAAGGCATACGATATCCTGGGAGACCCCGTCGAGCGACGGGCGTACGACCGACTCGGACACGAAGACTACGTTGCAAAACGGACCTCTGGATTGCCCTCCCCGGACCTCTGGAAACGTCCTGATGACACATCGAGTAGTACCTCCAGCGAGATCGGTGGAACGAGCGGGGGATCGCAATCACGGACGACTACCTCGAGCGCGTCCCGGAGTACATCACGGTCGAGAACGACGGGCACTGACTCCGGTTCACGAGACGGGCAAACGACGTCAGGCAGCAGTGGTCGCTCGAGTTCGAGTGCCACCAGCAGTGAATCCAGGGCATCGTCATCCACGAGTTCGACCACAGGGAGCAGTGCCACAGGTGCAAACACATCGACGGCAGCATCCTCGACGACCGGAACGAGTGCGAATCGAACGGGTTCGACGACAACGGGGCAAACCGAAACACCAAATGGTGATGCACAAACGAACGGTGGGTTTGCGCAGTCGGGTCGGTCCACAGCGGGTTCACGACCCGGCCGAGTGACTGACAACGCGATTGTCCGGTGGTGGCGAAACCAGAACTTCGCCTGGCCGCTCATTTATGCGGCAACGCTCATCTACCTCGCCGGTCTTGCCCATTTTGGACGCGCCCACGAAGCAACACTCACGGCACTCGTAACTGAGGTGCAAAGTCATGGAAGTGATATTGGGGCCATCTGGGCGGCGATATCGACCAGCCGCCACGGCGTTCCGACACCGTTACAGTTCGTCTCGAGTGTCGAACTCGTTTCCCCACCACTTGAAGCACTAGAATGGTATGGTCTCTTGGCTGGAATCGTCGTCCTTTCGCTACTACTGGTTGTCATCGGCCGGATTCGGTGGCGAAGTGAAACCTGGGGCCCCGTATCGATAGACGAAACCATAGTCGTGGCGATTGCACTGACGGCCGTGACGATGGTAATCGGTGGGCCCCTTCTTACGGGTACCGTCCTGATGCCGCTGTTGTTCGGCGTCATCGTCCATCGAACACACCAGCTTCCTGGCTGGTCACCATCGTATCTGTACGTGGGGTGTGTGTTGGCACCCGCAATCGGTTTCGGCGTGATCCTCGCCGGGTACAGCACGTTAGCACTCGAGATAGCGCTGTTCGGTGTTTTCCCGCTCCTCGGTGCTTTTGGGTTGCCCCTGCGGGCCAGTATCAGAAAACGGTTCGGTCGCTGACACGGATCGTTGGACCCCCGGCCGCCGAACGACCTATCCAATGCGAGTCGCCACGCCCTTCGTCTGGCGATAATCCGACTCGAGTATTGCCTCGAGTCTGGCTCGTAGTCGTTCCCGATCCGTGTCTTCCCATTCGCCCGGCTCGCGAACGGGGACGATCAAAAACCCGCGTCCACGAATCTCCGTGGCGTGGAGTCGTGGCATTGCCAGCTCGATTCGATGGCGCTGTGTCGTGTACTCCCGTAGAACGTGGTCCGTAGCGTGTTCCCCAACAGGCAAGAGGATGTGTGCATTTATCGCTCGCAGTTCAGCATCGAAGTAGCGTTCGAGTTCGTCGTATTCGGCCACCGTGGGATCTCGTCCGTTCGGCAGACTACACATGTGAACGTAATTGGCGAACAGATTCGAAAGCAGTGGCTGATTACGGTCGCCGCTGACGAATCCGAGTTCACGAAACACCTCTAGGAGGATGTCGCCCGTGCGGGTACCGGTAAACGGGATGCCAGTTCGCTCGCCGCCGTGGATACCGGGGTGATCACCGATGAGATGAAAGTCGGCGTTTGCGTCACCATATCCGAAAACGGCCACGTGACTACCAGGGTCCTGTCGTTCGAAAGGCGGTCGCATCCCGAATGGGTTACTCGTTCGCTCGGTAACGTTCTCCACGAACTACCAGATGTCGTCACGATAAATAACGGTGCTGAACCCGTATCGGAGGGCGAAGACGCGGAAAGGCTCACCGTAATCGGGATTTTGACGGGCCACTCGAGTGGGCGCCCATCTCCACGAGTTCCGAACGATGCAAAATCGCTCTCCGCTTGCTCGAGGTGGGTGCCTTCAGGAGGGGCCAACAATCGATCGGTCACAGCCCCCCAATCTCTTACTGTTGGGTGATAATGGACTACTGGCTCCGATTGCGAGGGGCCATATGTGAACGATATCAGGCAGATTCGCTCAGGCTGGTGTATCTATCTTCGAAGGTTGCCTGGCAGGTCGGACAGCAAAAGTGATACCGGGTATCGTCGATAACGGTCGAAACCCCGTCACTCGACACGGTGTTCGAACACTCATCACACGCAAGTGCCAGATCGGTCGACCCGACGGTCGGCGTCCACTGCCGATCGGTCAGGAGTTGGACGGTGTACGAACGAACGAGTTCCAGATCGACGGCTTCCGTGATGAGGTCACGAACACGGTCCTGAGACACGGTCGCCAAAACGAGTAATCGACAGTCTGCCGTCGTGAACACGTGCTCGACGTGTTCGATTGCGCCAAACCGGTCTGCAACGCGGTTATCGATCGTCGGATCGAGTTCGATATCAATGAGTAATTCGGTGCCACTCGAGACAGTTGTGCGATCGATATCGACACTGAACCCCTGAATAACTCCCAGCTCTTGCAGTCTATCGATTCGGTCCGAAACCGTCGGTGGCGAAACTCCGACCTGTTCAGCAATATCGCTGTACGGTCGTCGAGCATCTTCGACGAGCAGTCGCAGTATCTCGAGGTCCGTTTCATCCAGCGTTCGCATACGCACAAATTGGTCTGTACCCCTTTACAATTTTCGTCTCTAACGTGTGTCGAATTTTCCTCTCCGTTGGTCAGTTCATCGATATTGGTTCGACTCACACGACGACTCGAGGGAATATCAAGCAAATATTGTGTCGCTGCGCCGTTCGAGAATGCTCGGCCGGTTCTGCTCGGTGGACGTGAGGTCGTCGATAACGGATGTCAACGCAAAGATTCGGTAGACGGCATACTTCTCGCGGTCATCAGCGGTATCGAGGAACTGATGCAGTTCGTCGGTGTCGAACCTGGCTTCCAGTGTGTCGATACGGTCGACCTGGTCTCGAATGCACTCGAGCGTCGCCGGGTCGAGTGTCGCTTCGGTGTCGAGGTCGTTGACGGACTTGATTATCGGCTTGAGCGTCTCGAGGACGGACGGATACCGTGACAGGATATCGTCGGCCAGCGCCCCAGCTGCGTGTCGGTAGGAGTTGACTGGCGCACCATAGAGCGCATGCGTACAGTTCGCAGCAGTTGGTGAGAGTGACTGGAGGAAGGAACGATACAGTTTGTATCTCGTCTTCTGTTCTGGGGGACAGTTCATCGCATAGCGGAAAAACGGGAGCGAGTAAAACGGTGTTTCACTCCAGAAGAAGAGCCGATTTCGGTCCTCTCCCTCAAACAGGAAGTTTGCGGCCCGTTCGTACAGCAGGAAGTGTATGTAGGTCCCATCGACGGTCGTCTCGGGATAGGTACGGACGTGTTCGCGAACGCTCTGGCGAATCGCCGCCGTCGACACACCCGTTATTCGAGCCACCTGATCGATGTCGAGGATGCTGTTTTCGGCGATGATGTAGTCGGGGAGATCTCCCCTTTCGACCGACCGGGACGGTGTCAGGTCGGGGAGCGCTTTGTCGCCACCGTCACCCGTAATATAAGCCATCGAGTGGCCGTGGTCGGCCTCGAGTTGGCGTAAAAATGTCAGCACGAACGAAGTCATGAGACCGATTTGACCGTTTTTCGTTTTGATAAGCGTATCGAGGTCTGCGCCGGACGGATGGCCGACGTCGTACGATTGCCACTCGACATCGAACGCGTCAGCCAACTCTTCGGCGAGTTCGACGTCCGAAATGGGAACGTATTCCGCTGACTCCATAGTCGCCGCTTTGATCTGTCGGCCGGCGGCGTGATAGCCGGCGAGTACCGAGCGCGAATCGAGCCCACCACTCAGCGAGATGAGATCCGTCTCGAACGAACCAGCGCGACGGTCACAGGCGGATACGAATCGGGTCGCCAACTCCCTGGCGTTCTGTGATCGAGTCCGGGTTGTGTGTTTCGGGTCGTCGAACGAGAAGGTATGGACGTCGATGATCTCCAGGTCGAGCGGATCGGCCCTGATACGAACCAGCGTTCCCGGTCGCAGCCGCTCGACTCCATCGATCAGCGTACGCGTGCCCAACGAGTACCCAAAGAGCAAACACTGGGCGGCCCCGAGTCGGTCGAATTCGGGTGGAACCGACTCGAGCAGGTATCGAAGTTCTCGAGAGAACAGAACACGATCCGAATCGGCGTAGTAATACGTTGGCAACCGGCCCAATACGTCGTTGAACAACACGAGTTCACCGGTTTCCTTCTCGAGAATCGCACAGAGAAAGGTGCCATCGACGTCGAGTAGCCACTCCCGGAATTCCTCGAGTTGAGCGTCCGTCGTCGAATTTCCTTTGTCGTCAGTCCTCTGTCCGGTTTCGAACAGGAGCGAGGCGATAGACTGCAGTTCATCTGCGAGCGACGCATCCGGGACGTCGTACAGTATGCCCTCGAGACAGAACAGGTACTCCTCGGTTTCGAAACGTTCGATCGGATACGAAGGGTAGGCAGTGTATCCAACCTGGAAGCGGTGTGACTCTGCGTTTCCTCTGCCGTCATAGATGACGGAACTCGACAATCGATCGGTGTGTAGCAGCCCCTCGAGCGAGGCCTCAAACGACGCTGCCTCGCTTCGAGATGCCTCGACCGGTGATCCGATACGGCCAGTGAGTCCAACCATGAACGGGGAGACCGGAATCAGAAGTATCGTTATTCGTTCAGTGGCGATTGGTAGGAATTCGTTACTCTCTGGAGAACACGGGAGTCTTCGGCGTCAATATGATTGCTGAACTATAGATGTGGCGGCCGGTCAACGAACGCAGTGTGCAGGACGGTTGTGGGGAGAGAGTTTCGTTTGGATTCCTACATGATGTAACACGACGGGACGCTCCGGCTTCGCTCCCAACAGTCGGTATCCCTCGATCTGCTATCGAGGGGACTTAAGCGGACCCTACACAATACTCGAGGTATGCAGGTTGACAGTGCCGATGGCGTGCTCGAGATCACGTTCGACCGACCAGGTGTGATGAACGCGTTTACGCCGGAGACGGCCGAGGAACTGGCGGATGCGATCGAAGATGCCACGGTATCCGAGTACCACGCGGTCGTCCTTACCGGCCAGGGGCCGGCATTTAGCGCCGGGGGCGACATCGAGGCGATGGCGGAACGTCGGGAAGGACCGCAGGAGGCGTTCGACCGGATTTCGGAGACGTTCGGTCGCGTCGTCGAAGCGATGCTCGAGTGTCCCGTGCCGATCGTCGCAAAGATCAACGGTGACGCTGTCGGCGCTGGGTTGGCAATCGCCGCCCTTTCGGATTTCGCCTATGCGAGCGAGGACGCAACGTTCTCGTGTGCGTTCGTCCGCGTCGGACTCATCCCGGATACGGGTGGAACCTTCCTCTTGCCCAAACTGGTCGGCCTTCGCACGGCCAAACAACTCGCGTTCACCGGTGAGTTCTTCGACGCCGACCGGGCAGCAAATCTCGATTTGATCAACGAAGCCGTTCCGGCTGCGAACCTCGAGGAACGAGTGACCGAAACCGTCGAGCGATTGGGCCGGCGTCCGACGTCGACTATCGGGCTGATGAAACGAGGAATGCACGAAAACCTCGGTCGACACTGGGGAGAGGCACTCGAGTACGAAAACTTGCTGCAGGTGCAGGCATACACGTCGGACGCACACGAAGAAGGCGTGTCCGCGTTCCTCGAGGGGCGAAAACCGGATTTCGACTGAGTCCTCCGTCAAGTGTCCCGTGTGAACCAAACGCCTCACACGTTCAGGCGTGACAAACCACTGCACCCAACGTTTCCACGAAATCGTTTCACGGGATTCACAACCGTCTTCGAGAACCGAGACTCGTCTCTGCCTGCTGATGCAGGCACTACCATCATCCCCGTCCCTGGTGCGTGCTTGAATGCTATGGGCCACGAAGTAACTGAGAGCGACATCGGGAAAACGGTCGTGAACGCAAACGGCGAGCCAATCGGTATGGTTTCGGCGATCCAACACGGGACGGCACACGTCCAGCCGGACCCGGGGATGACAGACACCATCAAGGCGAAACTCGGCTGGGGCGATACCAGCGAAGACACCTATCCCCTACAGGTATCATCCATCGACCGGGTGACCGACGACGAGATACATCTCAAGACCAATCTGGACGATGACGATTCGGGGCAGGCACAACGTCTCTAGTGGCTTCCCAAACTTGAACTGGCGGAGTAAATCATTCGTCATCGGTTGATTTATTCCACCAGTCGGCGTTTGGGATGGTACGTGGGTAGCTACGCTCGAGCCATCCCTGTGACACTCTCTCGAGCGTTCTCGAGAGCAGATGACGAAGCAGTCCTCTTGCTGGCCAGTTCCTGCGTCACTCGATCGAAACCGTCTGTAAGTCCTCGGCAAACCGAACGTCACCATCGTAGTGGCGAGCGATCGAGTCGCGCATCTCGGTGTGGCGTCCCTCCGTGTGTGGATACAGGTGGGTCAGATAGACGCGACCGATGTCTTTGCCCGCGAGAACTTTTCCAAGGGCGTCCGGCGTCGGGTGATTCGAGACGTCCACATCGTCTGGGAACGAACAGTCGTGGACCAGAATCCCGGAGCCATCGGCGAAGTTCGCCAGGCCAGCGAACGCCTCGCTGTCACCGCTTACCGTCAGGTAATCGTCGAAACGATAGGCCAGACACGGCAACGAGTGTCTGGTTTCATACCCCCTAACGTCGAATCCGGCGACCGTAAAGTCGTCGGCGACCACTTCGCGAACCTGTAACTCGAGCCGATCTTGCATATACTCGTGGACCGAGAGTAACCCGTCGACGAGCGCCTTTGTACCCTGTGGACCGACAATTTCGAGAGACTCCTCACCCGCGAGCCAACGCGCCTTCATCAGCGGTAAAAGGTCGGCGACGTGATCGAGATGATGGTGGGTGAGGAGGACACTCGAGATGGCTTCGAATCCAACCCCTGATTGCTGGAGGCGCTGGAGGGAGCCACTGCCACAGTCGACGAGCAACGAGTGGCCATCCTCCTGAACGAGGATACTCGACTGGTATCGATCGCCGGTGGGAATCGCACTGCCGGTGCCGAGAAACGTGACGCGCATACCAGACTCTGTGCCGTGATCGCGTAAAAGGATTTGGAGCCAAACGCATTTGAGGGGGCGGCCCTGAGAATCCGCTAATGAACGTCGATACCCTGCCAGTGCCGGCAGGAGAGTTGCCGTTCGATCCCGAAACGGTCGCTATCGACGACGGTGACGTCTTCGAAGCTCTCGAGCCAGCCGTCAGGCAATGGTGGCTCGAGGAATTTGGCGAGTACGTCCCCGAAAACGGCGGATTTTTCACCCCGCCACAGAAGGGTGCGATCCCCAGAATTCAGTCGCGGACGAACACCCTCATCTGTGCACCGACGGGCTCCGGGAAGACCCTCGCCTCGTTTACGGCGATCATCAACGAACTGTATCGACGCAGTCGTGAGACGGCGGGGCTCGAGAATTCGGTCTACTGTCTGTATATTTCGCCGTTGAAATCGCTCGCCAACGACATTCACCGGAATCTCGAGGTGCCGCTCGAAGGTATTACTTCAATAGCAAATAGATCCAGCTCCAATAACAATACGGCAGATGACGAGGGAAACGCAGACAGCATCGACGAGATACGCCATGCGATCCGTCACGGCGACACCAGCTCGAGCGAGCGCCAGGCCATGCTTGAGACGACGCCACACATTCTCAATACGACCCCAGAGACCCTCGCTATCCTCCTCAACTCGCCGAAATTCCGGAACAAACTGCGAACCGTGGAGTACGTCATCGTCGATGAAATCCACTCGCTGGCGGCGAACAAACGCGGAACACACCTGTCGGTCAGCCTCGAGCGACTGACCTCGCTGGTCGACCACGACGAGGAAATAACGCGCATCGGCTGCTCGGCGACTATCGACCCACTGTCGACCGTCGCGGAGTTCCTGGTTGGTAGCGAACATCGTGACGGGAAGCATGAGGACGCGGATAGCCGGGGAAGCGATGCGGTTGCGGACGATCGGGAAGGCGACGGAAACGGAAACGTTTCACCGCTCTTACCCACTCTCGAGCCCCGAGACTACGAAATCGTCGACGCTCGATTCGCTCGCGAGTTCGACATCGAACTCGAGTGTCCCGTCGACGATTTGATTAACACCCGCCGTGACGTCGTCCAGGAAAAGTTCTACACGCTACTGCACGAGCACATCCAATCACACACGAACACCCTCGTGTTCACGAACACGCGCTCAGGAGCCGAGCGCGTGTTACACGGCCTCAGGGAGCGTTTCGACGCGTACGACGAGGAAAACTCCGGCTGTCACCACGGGAGTCTCTCTAAAGACGTTCGCCAGCGTATCGAGCGCTCGTTGAAAACCGGCGACCTCGACGTCGTCACCACTTCGACCAGCCTCGAGTTAGGCATCGACATGCCACACGTCGACCTCGTGGTCCAGATCGGGTCGCCGAAATCGGTCGCCTCGCTCTTACAGCGAGTGGGGCGGGCGGGCCATCGAGTCGGCCAGACCGTGACCGGCCGGGTCATCGCACTCGACCGAGACGAACTGCTCGAGTGCGCAGTCATGTGTAAACGCGCAGACGAGGGCTTCGTCGACTCCGTTTCCATACCCAGAAACGCGCAGGACGTCGCCGCCCAGCACGTGTACGGCATGGCGATCGCTGAAATCCGACCCGAGCGGGAAATCCGGGAGATCCTGACTCGAGCCTATCCGTATCGAACCTACGGGGACCACGAGTGGGAAGCGCTGATGCGGTACCTGACCGCCGAATACGCTGGGATGGAAGACCGAAACGTCTACGCGAAAGTCTGGCGCGACGAAAACGACCCACCTGACGGCACGCATCACTACGAGGAGTATGCTGTCGGCCAGCCGCTTATGGGCAAACGCGGTCGCCTCGCTCGCGTCATCTACATGACTAACATCGGGACGATACCGGACTCGTTTAGCTGTGATGTCCACACCCGGAGCGACAGTACCTGGGTCGGCCAACTCGACGAAAACTACCTCGACACGCTCGAGAAAGGCGACGTGTTCGTACTCGGTGGCGAGCACTTCGAGTATCGCTACAGACGCGGCTCGAAGGTGTACGTCGACCGCACGAGCGCCCGGCCGACGGTCCCCTCCTGGTTCGCCGAACGCCTCCCGCTCTCGACCGATATGGGGCGTGAAATTCTCGCGTTCCAGCGCGACCTCCTCGAGCACCATCGGGCGGGTGGCGCCTCGAGAGTTCGGGCCTGGCTTCGCGAATTCCCGTTAGACGACTCGAGCGTGCGAGCCATCGCGCGACTGTTCGAGTATCAGTTGCAATACGCGGGGCCAGAGAGCGTGAGCACCGACACTCGGCTGGCAATCGAAGTCGAACGCGACCGCCAGGAGTACGAGCGCCACTATTACGTCCACTCGTGTTACGGTCGACAGGTAAACGACGGGCTCTCCCGACTGGTCGCGTACCGATGTGCACAGCAAGCCACCGCCGACGTGAAAGTCGCCGTGGCCGACAACGGATTCGTGTTGACGATGCCATTGAATCGGAAAGTGGACCTCGAGGGGATTATCGAGGGCCTCACCGCCGAGGCCGTTCGTGGAGAGCTTCGGAATGCATTACAGGGAACCGACCTGTTACAGCGATATTTCCGCATCAATGCCACCCGGGCGCTGATGATTCTCAAACGCTACAAGGGCTACGAGAAATCGGCCAGCGAACAGCAGGTCTCGAGTGAGATGTTACTCGGTTTCGCCGAAGACCTCGAGGACTTTGCCGTCATGGACGAAACGTATCGCGAAATCCTCGAGGACAAACTCGCCGTCTCCGAAATCGAACGGATCGTCGAGCAACTCGAAACTGGCGAGATTTACCTCTCGAGACAGCTCGTCGAGTCACCGACACCTCGAGCGTTCGGATTGGCCACGCTGTCGGCGAGCGACGTCGTTCTGGCTGAAGACGAGAGCGCCGTTTTACAGGCATTTCACGAGCACGTCCTCGAGGAAATCGGCGAGAAATCCGGTCGTACCCGCTAGTAGTGTAGCAGCTATTGTTTGTCGAAGCATTCGACGGCGAACGTCACTTTCACGTCGTGGCCCGCCTCGAGCACATCGACCAGTTCACGATCGAATCCTTCGGCAGCGTGCTCGGCCTCGAGCATGACCGTTCTGTCGTCGACGTACTCGCTCGTTCGACCGACAGCACTCCGTTCGTTGGTAAACTCGAGTGCGGGGTCGCCCCGTCCGGCGACGCTGTCGCTGTGTCCACCAGCCTCGATCGTGACCCTGATCGTCGCCGTCTTCGATTGGCAGGCCTCGATAAATTCGGGAGCAAAATCCGCAGGGGTGCGGTCGGCCTCGATAGCGAGGATACAATCGCCGGCAGGCGTCAGAAAGTCGTCCGAGGTGATTTCGAACGTGCTCGAGTGTCGGGCCGAAACGTGTTCGTGTCCCCGGGCGTGTATCACTTCAGTCAGCGGTGACTCGAGGGCGTCCTCTTCCTGTGTACGCTGGTCCGTCGCGTCGTCCATACTCGAGCCAACGGTCACCGGGTGAAAACGGAATCGGATTCGCTCGAGAGCGACTTATATCAGACTAGACTCGCTCCGTCGAACGCCGACCGCTTGAAATCGACATCCATCAACCCGAGCAACGTTGGTGCGATGTCGTACAGGTCGGCGTCTTCGATCTCGGCGTCCGGGTCGTCGATGATCAGCGTGGTGTCGTCGAAACTGTGCATTCCGTTTCGTGGCCCAACGTCGAACACCTCGTTGTCGGCTTTGAAGCCGGATTTGAAGTCGAAGCCGTTGGTTGGAATTGCGACCAGATCGGGTGCGATGGCGTCGTGTTCGCCGCGGAAAGCCGTCTCCTTGTCGACGACACGTTCGACGACGGGGTTGCCGTCCGGCCCTTCGAGTGACTCGAGCATGGCTCTGAGTTCGTCTCGCACCTCGTCGTAGTCAGCTTCCGCGACGGAACCGCGTGGCTCTCGCCCCTCGAGATTGAGATAGAAGCGCCCAGGGATAAACGAGTAGGCACGTGTCTCGTCGGCGATATCCGCGAGTTCCTGCGGTGAATCGGTGTCGAACGAGAGCCACCCCTCCTGACGGAGCCACTCGTTGAAGTGCACTTCGTACTCGAGGCTGGTGAATCCGTGGTCTGAGGCGACGACGAGCGTGACGTCGTCTGGAAGCAGGTCCCGAATCTGGCCGATGCAGTCGTCCAGTTTCTCGTAAAACTCGAGGAATTCATCGTGGTACTCACCGTCCTGTTCATAATCTTTGAACAGGAAGTGATTCACGCGGTCGGTCGTCATGAAGACGCCGAAAAACAGGTCCCAGTCGTCTTCCTCGAGGTAGTGACGGAACGCTTCGAACCGGGCATCGAGGGTTTCGTGGGCGTCCTCGATGAAGGCAGTTTTATCCGCTTCGTGCCCCAGTTTGGGGTTCACGTCGATTCGGTAGTCGAGCGATTCTAGCTGCTGGCGGACGTCGTCGGGGAAGGCAGCCTTCTCGAGGCCCGGTGAGAGAAAACCAGAGACCATTCGCTGGATATCTCGCTGTGGCGGAAACGTGACGGGAACGTTGAACACGGTGGCGTTTCGATTGGCGTCTGTCACTCGGTTCCAGAGGCGAGTGGCCTGGACCTCTCGCCCCATGGGAACATAGGTCTCGTACGTACCGATCTCACGGTCCTGAAAGCCATAGACACCGGTCTCGCCAGGGTTGACGCCGGTCGTCAGCGCCGGCCAGCACGCACTCGATTCCGGCGGTACGATACTCGAGATCTCGGCGGCAGTGCCCTCCTTCGCGAGGGCGTCGAAGGTAGGAAAGCGGTCACGGTTATCTGCCAATAAACTGTACGGCACGCCATCGATGCCGATGAACGCGACGCGCGGATTTCCATCGCCGCGCAATCGGTCGAACAAACCCATGGAAGACCGTAGTCCGACTGGCTACAAGAAGGTTCGTCTCGAGACACTGTTTTCGAGAATGACGGACAGTGGGCACGTGTTGCCCCAGTACAGTGGTACGATCCCGTCGATTGTATAACAGAACGTTCTCAGCCTCCCTTCCGAGCGGTCACTCGAGGGAGACAACGGACAGGTCGTCAACGGCGTCGCCTTCGACCACGGTGACGTCGAAGCCGTCGATTTCGAGCCCACCGATAACCGGCGTGGTCTCGCTAGCGGGCCGAATCCGATACCGGTCACTGGAAAAGTTCGTGACCCACGTGTAGCCATCGCGAGCGCCCACGCGAACGCCGTCTGGGAGTCGGGAGCTGTAGTCGACGGCGGCCCGCTCGAGTATCGGTTCGACGAGAGCGTCTGCGAGGTCGGCTTCGGGCCAGACGCCACAGTAAGTGACGGTGCCGTCGCGTTCGTCGTTGACCACGGCAGCCGGTCGCCCGCACGCAACGCCACCGGTCGTTCCATCGTACTCGAGAAGTGGTGATGCGGTCGTCGGCTCGAGCCATTCGCCCCAGGTTCGGTATTCGTAGTTCGTGCCCGTCTCGAGGTGGGTAACGCAGCTCTCGAGGTGTGGTGGCAGCGACTCGTGTTGGTCGATACGTGCGCCAACCAGGTCCGTGAGCGGCCCGGGCTGGAGTCGTGGCTGCAGCTTGTTGTAGGCGTCTTTGACGCCCGATCGAGGACCGAACAGCACCTCGCCACCCGTTTCGACGAAGTCGGTCAGTCTGGCAGCCAACGCATCAGTTACCAGATGTAGTGCGGGCGCGGCCACGATGTCGTATCCTGAGAGGTCACTGGAGGGATGGACCACGTCGACTTGCACGCCGCGTGCACGGAACGCGCTGTAGAAGGCGTCTAGCAGGTTCCAGTATTCGAAATCCGGCGCGTGTGGCTGTTCGGACAGCGCCCAGAGGTTGTCGTAATCGTGCAAGACGGCGACGGGTGCGTCGACGTGGTCCAGGCCGTCCGCGAGGACGTTCTCGAACTCCGAGGCGGTCTGCGTCGCGTCCTCGTAGCCCCGGTCCGGCGAGCCGTCCTGTTTTCGGAGCCCCGCGTGATACTGTTCTTGACCTTCGACAGCTCGTCGCCAACGAAAATACAGGACGGCATCGGCCCCGTGGGCGACCGCGTGGTGGGCCCAGAGTCGCATCGCACCGTCACCCGGCTGTGGGCAGTGGGGTGGCCAGTTGACGTCACCAGGCTGTTGTTCCATGACCCAGAACGGACGGTCGAGTGCGCTTCGATAGATGTCGTGATCCATGCCGACCTGGTCTGGGTCGCCTGCCCGTAGCTGGTCCGGCGTGGGTTGGTGCCCATCCTCGAGGCGGTCCTGGACGAAGCCGGTCGGATACGAGTCCCAGGAGACGAGGTCGAGGTCCTCGCTGACCGAGTAGGCGTCGAGCGAGTCGAACCGACCCATGAAATTGTGGGTGATGAACCAGTCGTCGTTGCGTTCGCGAAGCAGGTCCGCCTGGAGCCGATTGTACTCGACCACCGAATCGTTCGCGAATCGATAGTACTCGAGCAATCTCGAGGGATGGTGTTCGGCTGCAGTGTGACGCGGCGGGTCGACGGCCTCGAAGTCGTTGTAGCGTTGGCTCCAGAAGGTGTTCCCCCAGGCAGTGTTGAGTTCCTCGACGTGTTCGTACCGTTCGGCGAGCCACTCGCTAAAGGCCCTCGAACAGTCATCACAGTAACACCGAACCGTGTCGTGACAGCCGAACTCGTTGTCGGTTTGCCAGCCAGCAACGTGGGGGTTATCGGCGTAGTGGTCGGCGAGTTTCTCGACGATTCGGCGCGTCTCTTCGCGGTAGGCGTCGGAGTTGAAACAGTAATGTCGCCGACTGCCGAACGCTCGAGGCGTTCCGTCGGGTTCCGCTTGCAAAATCTCCGGCCGTTCGTCGACGAGCCACTTCGGCGGGGTTGCAGTCGGCGTACACAAAACGGCCTCCATCCCGTGTTCGCCGATTAGTTCGACGGCTCTGTCGAGCCACTCGAAATCGAAGTCGCCGCGCTCTGGTTCGAGGACGGCCCAGGAGAATTCGGCCATGCGAACGTACTCGAGGCCCGCCTCAGCCATCGCCTCGACGTCGGTTTCCCACCGCTCTCGAGGCCACTGTTCCGGAAAGTAACAGACGCCAACTGACATACCCAAACCGTTCGCCGACGGCTACCTAAGCCTTGTCATAGCAGGGTATTTGTGACGGCAGTTCGATGCTCGTCCATGCACAACCGAACGGCAAACGGAACATCGGTCGGCTACGATGACGAACACTCGAGGATAGTCATCGGCCGGAGCGACGACGAAAGTTCTATGCTCGACGGCTCGCTCGAGGTTCGCCCACTGGGTCCGGAACCGTCCGACGCGTCCGCTACTACGCTCGAAAATGATGTCTCCCTCGAAACGGACGTTTCGCTCGAGACGACTGCTGGCGGCGTCGCCGTATCGGTGACGATTACCAACACCGGCGAACGGCCACGTTCGCTCGAGAGTCTCGTCTTCGATCTCGAGACATCTGACGATTCCTCACTCTTTGGCCCCAACAGTCGGATCTACCGCCACGGCTATCAGTCCTGGTCGCCCACGGCGACGCTCCCAGCCGGTGAGCGCTTCCCCGAAGAATCGTCCGACAATGCTCCGATGATGCTCGACCTCGAGGCACCGACGAACAGGCGGACGAGCAGTTACCTCACCGGGTTCGTGGACGAGTCGGGGCAGGCGGTGACGATGGGGTTTCTCGAGCACGACCGTTTTTGCACCCGTTTCGACGTCCGTGATGACGAGCGGGGTATCCACGAGGTTGCTGCCGTCTGCCCGTTCGATGGACTCACGCTCCAACCGGGTGACAGCCTCGAGAGTGCGACGCTCTGGATCGACACGGCTCGCTCGTTGGAAGACGGCCTCGTGACGATTGCCGATCTCGTCGCTGATGAGATGGATGCCAGAGTACCTGAAACCGTACCAACCGGCTGGTGTTCGTGGTATCATTACTTCACCGACGTCACCGAAGCCGACGTCAGGGAAAATCTCGACGAACTCCAGTCGTGGGGTATCCCCGTCGATATCGTCCAGCTCGACGACGGGTACATGAACGCCTTTGGCGACTGGCGAACGATCGACGACGACTTCGATTCGATGGCCGGATTGGCAGGAGCTATCGAGAACGAGGGGTTCACGCCGGGCCTCTGGCTGGCCCCGTTTTACGTGGAAGCCGGCTCACACCTCTTTCAGGACCATCCGGAGTGGTTCATCACCGACCCCGAAACCGACGAACCCGTAGATGGTGGCTTTCGCGCTGGTGATCATCTGCACGGACTCGATACGACCCATCCGGAGGTACAGTCGTGGCTCCGAGAAACCCTCGAGACGGCCGTCGAGGAGTGGGGCTTCCAGTACCTCAAGCTCGACTTCCTCTTCGCTGCCGCGCTTCCCGGGTCGCGCTACGACGACGTCACGCGTATCGAGGCCTATCGAACGGGGATGGAGATAATCGACGAAACCGTCGGTGACGACGTCACGGTGCTCGGCTGTGGTGCACCGCTTGCACCGAGCGTGGGTCTCGTCGATGCGATGCGAATCGGTCCGGACACCGACCCGGTCTGGGAAACGGTGGGTGAATCGGCCAGTCAGCCGGCGCTCAAAAACGCCGTCAGAAACACCCTCACACGGCAGTTCCTGCACCGGCGCTGGTGGCTCAACGATCCCGACTGCCAACTCGTCAGGGAAACGAGCGACCTCACGACGGCCGAACGGGAAGCGTTTGCCGCACTCGTCGCGACCACGGGTGGCGTGAACGTCTTCTCCGACCGTATTGCCGAAATCGACCCCACTGGACGCCGTCTCCTCGAGCGAAGCCTACCGCCGGTCGAAACTGGCGTCGTCGAAGGAGTTGCTGACCGGGAGTTCCCGTCCCGTGTTACCTGCGAACGAACGGGAGATGGGGCGAGAACGGTGGCATTGTTCAACTGGAGCGACGAACAAACGACCGTTTCGTTCGACCCGCAGCGCTATCTCGAGGGAACCGCCGTCACTGACGAGGCGCCGATCGTGTGGGATGGCTTCGCTGGCGAACCGCTCGAGAGCGATGGGAGGATCGAACGAGCGCTCGCGCCACATGGTGCGGCCGTTTTCACTATCGGCGACGAAACGATTCTGGAAGAAAGCTCACCTGACTCACTCACCGGTGGACAGTAGCCACTCGCTCAGACTCGAGTTCCTTCGGCCAGACATCGAGGACCATACGGCAGGAACCCGACGGCGTAACCGACGACTTTTGAAGATGGCACTCCAGGGTACTGTGTATGTCTACTGACCCGCCCTTGATTCTCGATATCGATGGGACGCTGACCCGTCCGGACCGCTGGGGTATCGACCCACGCGTGTTCGATCCGTTATGGAACTGGAACGGCCCCGTCGTATTCGCCACGGGGAAAGCGTTCCCATACCCTATCGCTCTCTGTCACTTTATTGGAATTCCACAGCTTGTCGTCGCGGAAAACGGTGGCGTCGTATACACCGACGATTCGGTGACGATTACCGCTGATCGGAGTGGGACACAGGCAGTTGTCGATGCGTACCTCGAGGCGGGCTACACCCTCGGTTGGGGTCCGGAAGACACCGTCAATCGGTGGCGAGAAACCGAGGTCGCCATCAGTCGCGAGCAACCAGCGGAGCCACTGCGCGAAATTGCAGCCGAACTCGGTCTCGAGGTACTCGACACCGGCTACGCCTACCACGTCATCGATCCAAACACGTCGAAAGGCAACGGCGTCCGCCTCGTCGCCGAAACCGAAGGATTCGACCTCACCAACGCGGTCGCCGTCGGCGATTCGATCAACGACGTCTCAACGTTCGAAGTCGTCGGCCGGAGCTTTGCCGTCGCTAACGCCGATACCCACGCGAAAGCAGCCGCCGACGAGGTCCTCGAGGCTGAACACGCCGATGGGACGTTGGACGTGCTCGAGCGCGTTCGCGGCACGGGGACGTAGCGGTTTCCACCCTCGCTAGCACGATATCGACACCACACGACTTTTACTCGCGGCCGTCCAACCGCTTTCCAACATGAGTGACGCCGAATCGGGGGCGCTCGAGGCTGCCGAGACCCAGGCCGTCGACGGTGGCGAGCCCAAGCGAGAGGAACGTAGTGGGACAGATGAAGAGTCAGGATCGTCAAACGGCGATGATGGACCGATGCAGGTCGATTCGCCGAATTATCACAACGAGAATCACACGGCAGCCCAGACCTGTGGCTGGACGGCAAACGCATTGCGCGGCGAGGGTAAATGCTACAAAAACATCTGGTACGGAATCGAGTCACACCGCTGTATTCAGATGACGCCCGTGGTTCGATGTAACGAGCGCTGTGTCTTTTGCTGGCGCGATCACAACGGCCACGCGTACGAACTCGACGGCGTCGAGTGGGACGATCCCGAAGCGGTCGTTGACGCCTCGATTCGCTTACAAAAGAAGTTACTCTCGGGCTTTGGCGGAAACGACAAAGTTCCCCGCTCGGCGTTCGACGAGGCCATGGAACCGCGCCACGTCGCGATCAGTCTCGACGGTGAGCCGTCACTGTACCCGTATCTCCCGGAACTCATCGAGGCGTTTCACGACCGCGATATCACGACGTTTCTGGTATCAAACGGAACTCGACCAGCAGTCCTCCGGGAGTGTGATCCGACCCAGTTGTACGTCAGCGTCGACGCGCCGGAGCGATGGACGTTCGATCAGGTCGTCAAAGCGATGGAAGACGACGCCTGGGAGAAACTCGTCGAAACCATGGACGTCCTCGCAGCAAAAGACGAGACACGAACCGTGCTTCGAACGACGCTCATCGACGGTGAGAACATGCGAGACCCCGACTGGTACGCCGCGTTCTATCAGCGGGCGGACCCCGATTTCGTCGAACTCAAAGCGTACATGCACGTGGGACACTCTCGAGGACGTCTCGACCGATCGTCGATGCCCGAACACGAGGATGTCATGGAGTTTGCGAACGCCGTCGCCACCCACATGCCCGAGTTCACTGAAGTAAAAGGTGTGCCACCTTCGAGAGTTGCGCTGCTCTCGAAGACGGAGGATACGTGGGTCCCGAAATTGAAAAAGGACAGCGAGTTCTGGGAACGCGATCCAGTCGCGAGCGATTGAGACGGCTCCCTGTCACACGTTGCCTTCCGACTGTCCACTCATGCACAGCAGAAATGGCAAGAATATTTATGGCGATATTCGCCCATTAACGAGGTGTGAGTACGGTGTCGCTGCGTTCATTTATCGATGAGACTGCCTCTAGCTCGCGCCAACTCGCTGTCTTCGACGGGAGCGTGGATGGTCCCCTCGAGTCGATGTTAGCGGAAACGTTCGAAGAACAGCCGCTCGATTTGACAATCGACGAAGCTGCTAATTCGACACCTTCCATCGAAGCCGATACGAAAGTCGTGTTGATCGAAGACGATCGAGTCGTCGCTGAATCTTCCTTGATGGAGCTGTACGATGCACTGTTGGCCATCAATTCCGATCTGTTCATCACTGGGGCGCGTGAACTCGGCGAAATCGAATTACCCGACGTCCTTGCAAACCTGGATAACCAGGAGTTCAGACTCCGAGGGTATCCGCTTGCACACAAAGAGAAGTTTTTACTGATCGTCATCTCACGGTATATCGAACAGTTAGCCTGGGAAACGGGGCGCGGGACGCTTCGGAGCTCGTTCCAGAACCTTTCCCGCGTGACCGACGAAGTGGGAACGCACAACGTCTACAAATCGATGGGGGAAACGGGTGTCGACGTGCACCTGTACGGGTACGAATCCGCGGAGTCGGATATCGATGATCTTCAATCGGGCCTCGAGGTTAGCGTCCACGCGGGCGATTCAGCCGAACACCACAACGCCTGGTTCGTCGTCTTCCGCCCTGACGAGTGGACCGAACAGAAAAAGGGGGCAGCACTCGTCTGTCTGGAGATGGAGCCGCGAATCTGGGATGGATTCTGGACGTACGACCGAGAGCGCGTCGTAGCGATCGATGAATACATTGCAGCGACGCTCTAACGAGTACATAATTGGACAGTCAATCGTAAACGGCCTCCAACAGCTTTCCAGTTTTGTTATGCATGCCACATTCGGTATGCTTATGTCGTGACGACCCAAACTGTCGATCATGCACGAGACTGTTCAATCTACCGTCGGGTACGACGAACTCGCCGTACTCAAGCTACTCGCGCTGGACGGTGGATTGGCGGGCGAGCGGAAAATCTCCTGTTCAGTCCTGGCAGAGCAGTTGGACGCGTCGAATCAGACCGCATCCAGACGCCTCCAGCGACTCGAGAGCGAGGGGTATCTCGAACGTGACACAGTCGCCGACGGACAGTGGATCACGATAACCGATGCTGGGACTAGCGCCCTTCGCTCGGAGTACGAGGCGTACAGGCGTATTTTCGAGAACAATGCGACGATCGAACTCGAGGGAACCGTCACGAGCGGGATGGGCGAAGGCCGTCACTACATTTCACTTTCGGGGTACAAACGACAGTTCGAAGACCGCCTGGGATACGAACCGTTTCTCGGGACACTCAACGTCGAACTCACCGACGACAGCATTCGACGACGAAGTGCGATGTCCTCACTCGAGTCGATCCCGATCGATGGCTGGGAAGACGAGGAACGCACCTACGGCCCAGCCGCCTGCCATCCTGCCACGGTCGAATTGAGCGATGGCACTCGCTACGAGACAGCCCACACGATCGCCCCCGAACGAACCCACCACGACGAAGATCAACTCGAATTGATCGCACCGGACAAACTGCGTGACGAATTCGATCTCACGGACGACAGCCACGTAACGATAATCGTCGGAGATCACTGATACATATGAACGGACCAGATACGAGCACGAACCATCGGAGTGAACAGTTATCAACCAGTACCACACCGGGGAGCACTGGTGCCCAGCGCACCGCCGGTTCGACGGTTGACGATGCAATCGAGGCCCTCGAGAACGGAGAACCGATTCTCGTTCACGATGCCGCCGACCGGGAGGGTGAGACCGACCTGATTTACCACGCCGATGCGGTCACGCCGGATGCCGTTTCTCGCCTCCGAAACGACGCTGGCGGGCTGATCTGTGTCGCACTCGGTGATTCAGTTGCTGAATCGTTTGGCCTCCCCTTTTACACCGACGTCGTCGATCATCCAGCGACCACCGATCACGACCTTGGCTACGACGAACGTTCTTCGTTTTCACTGACAGTCAACCACCGGGAGACGTACACCGGCATCACCGACGCGGACCGATCATTGACAATTCGATCACTCGGACGTGCGGCCAATAACCCCGACGAAACCGTGTTCGAGGAGACGTTCAGAGTACCCGGACACGTCCATCTCCTACGGGCCGCACCGGACCTGCTTGCACAACGGGAAGGGCATACGGAACTCGGCGTTGCCCTGGCTGTAGAAGGCGACCTTCCGCCAGCGGTTGTCGTCTGTGAGATGCTCGACGACACCTCCGGACAGGCGTTGACTCCCGAGGATGCACAGTCGTATGCCGAGCGTCACGACTTCGTGTACCTCGAGGGGCGTGACGTCCTCGAGAGTTTCTATAGTAGCCAGTGAACGTCAGTGCACACACCTATTCCAGGCGTGCGTCGCGGTCGGTTGAACATCGTTTTACTAGCTACTAAGGTACTCTATCAGGCATCGACGATTTCCACACAATCGGTCCCGCAGCTACACCCTCGAGTGTGGGATCGGTGATCGGTGACATCCTCCAGGTGGTGAGATAGCGGCGGTTAATCGCGAACGTTCATTACGGAGGGCTTCCTCTGCCCGGGTATGGGATTCGACGAGATGGACGTCGACACGATCTGGATGGATGGCGAGTTCGTCGACTGGGATGACGCGCAGGTCCACGTTCTCACACACGCAATGCACTATGGAACCGGCGTGTTTGAGGGTGCACGGTGTTACGATACTGAAAACGGACCAGCGATCTTTCGCTGGGAGGAGCACGTCGATCGACTCTTCGACTCCTGTCTTCCATACGAGATGGAAATCGACCACTCCCCTGCGGAATTGACCGAGGCCACGAAAGAACTCATCAACCGGCAGGATCTGGCCTCGTGTTACATTCGCCCGCTGGTCTACTACGGCTACAATAGCCTTGGCGTCAGTCCGAGTGACTGCCCCACCCGAACGATGATCGCCGTCTGGCCGTGGGGGGCCTATCTCGGTGAAGACGCCCTCGAGAACGGTATCGACGTGATGGTTTCGTCCTGGCGAAAGCACGCCTCGAGTCAGATTCCAACCAACGTGAAGACCACGGGGCTCTACGTCAACAGCCTTCTCGCAGGAGAAGAAGCGCGGCGAAACGGCTGTGCCGAAGCGATCGTTCTTAACAAGGAGGGCAACGTCGCCGAAGGCCCGGGCGAGAACATCTTCCTCGTGCGCGATGGCGAGATTTTCACACCCGGACTCTCCGAATCGATTCTGGATGGGATCACGCGAAACTCGGTCACTCGCATCGCTCGAGATCTCGGCTACACGGTCAACGATGCGGTTTCGATTTCCCGTGGCGAACTCTATACGGCCGACGAACTGTTCTTTACCGGTTCGGCTGCCGAAGTGACGCCGATCAAGCAAGTCGACAACGTTGCCATCGGTGACGGGTCTCGAGGCCCGATTACCGAGGAAATCCAGCAGAAATTCTTCGACGTCGTCGAACGACGAACCGACAAGTACGAAGAGTGGTTCGAATACGTCTAGGACGATTCAAATTCGCCAAGGAAGGCGTCGAAAAGGGGTTCCGTTCGATCGGGAACCGCTGTCTCCGAACCGTACGTGTAAAAATAGCCGTTCTGGTCTTCTGTGATTCGCGCTTCGAGATAGGACTGTGCCGCCCGCCGCGAGAGAACACCCATCTCGACGATATCTGCGAGTGCGGTCTTTGTTGCGCGAAACCACGTCTGTACCTGCAAATCCCGATCTCCTGGTTCGACGTCGATGAGGGCGCCACGGCCCTGTTCCCGACCGTCGTGCCACTCGAGCCAGCAGACGCGATAGGCCTGGATTTCGAAGTCTTGAGACACCAGATACAGGGCCTCGTACCCGCCGGGATCGAGATAATCCGTGAGAACACTATCCAGCGCAACAGCATCGGCGAGCAGTTCGGCGTCGATACGGCCGTGAGCCAGTGGTGAGTCCGGGCCCAGATACTCGAACAACTCGAGTTCGTCACCACCCCAGTGGCTGTACCGTAGATCGTACAACCGGTCTGGTCGGCGATAGGCGAGAAGCGCTCTATGTCCCATTACCGTCGTTGGCCGCGTGTTCGTATATGAACTCTCGGCGAAGCGGTGAACGCTCGAGAACGTTGGGTCTCGAGGGGTAATGAGGGTCGAGGGTGTCACTCGCCGGGCGATTCCGAAGACCGCGTGAAGGCCCATTTTCCCGGCGACAAAAGACCAATACGATGGCGTTGCGTACAGCCGTCTAATGGAGTACGACGCAGTCATCTTCGATAACGACGGCGTGTTGACGACCTTGACCGATCACGAAAAACTCAGACGGGCGTCGGCATACGCGTTCGAAACACACGGAGTCGAAGATCCAACGAGAGATGACCTCGAGACGTTGTTTTCGCCAACGGTCGAGGGAGTTCACGATATCGCAAACCGCTACGATATCGACGCTGATTCACTGTGGGCAGCACGCGAACGCGCGGCAATCGAGGAACAGCGGGAGGCGATTGTCTCCGGGGAGAAAACCCTCTATGGAGACGTGACGACGATAACCGACCTCGAGGTCCCTCGTGCAATCGTGAGCAACAATCAGCACGAAACGATCGAAACCATCGTCGACTATTTCGACCTCGAGGGATTCGATCCCTACTACGGTCGAGAACCGACTATCGCCGGTATCGAACGGAAAAAGCCAACCCCCTACTACCTGGAGAACGCCATCGACGACATGGGCTGTTCGAACCCGTTGTACGTCGGCGATAGCTGGGTCGACGTCGCCGTCTCCGAAACCATCGGAATCGACTCCGTCTTCCTTCGACGGTCACACCGTGAGGCCTACCAGTTTTCACAGTACGGGTTCGACGGCGAGCCAACCTACGAAATAGCGGGACTGGATGGGCTCCCTGCTATTCTTGACTGATAGCTGTCTTCTCACTCGAGCTCGGTTAAAAGATCGCTTCCACTGGTGCTTGCTGATCGAAAGCCCACCGTTGTGTCCACCATAACCCCCATTAACGCGCGGCCCCGAAAGACGTGTATGGAACGGTCCTCGCGTACACTCTCGCGCCGGGCATTCGTCCGCAGCGCAGTCGCTATCGGTGGTGCGAGTGCCCTCGCCGCATGTCTCGACCGAGAGTCGGAGACGGATATCTCACGAGGCCTCGAACCCGACGAACTCGAGACGCTGCCCCAGCGCCAACACGCCTGGGTCGACTACGAACGAACGGACGAGCACGGTAATTCGATACCACCAGAACACCACGTCGCGCTGCATCTCGAGTACGTGGGTGGCGGTCCCGAGACGATGAGCGAGGAGCGAGAAACTGTCGAATCGGCCTTCGAAACACTCGATCGAGCGTACGCTCGAGGGAGTGACGGACTCCTGTTCACCGTCGGCTACGGCCCGACGTACTTCGGTCGGTTCGATGAGTCGCTTCCGGACCCCGTCGACGTACCGGAACCGGAATCGCTTTCGCCGATCGAGGATCCCGAACTCGACAGCTACGACGTGATGATTCACCTCGCGAGCGACCACGGCAGCGCCGTTCTGAGCGCCGAGGAAGCACTGCGTGGCGACCTCGAGACGCTCAACGGTGTCGACGTCGGGAGCTCGCTCGAGGGAATTTTCGAGGTTGCTGAACGCCGAACGGGATTTATTGGGGAGGGACTCCCGGCGGACAACCAGTCGGGTATCGATGGCATTCCCGACAGCGAACCAGTCCCCGATGACGCCCCGCTTTTCATGGGATTTAAGTCAGGTTTCAAGAAGAGTCAGGCGACAGAAGACCGCGTCACGATTCAGGAGGGCCCCTTCGCCGATGGTACCACGACGCACCTCTCGCTCATCCGACTGCATCTCAACCAGTGGTACGAACAGGACAGCCGAGAGATCCGCGAACGGAAGATGTTCTGTCCTGCACACGCGGAAGAAAATCGCATCGAAGGCGCAGGACACAACCTCGGCGATTCGTCCCAGGTCGGTGGCTGTGCCGAGCGCACCCTCGAGGACGCCAAAGAGCACGGAATGGTTGGCCACGCCCAGAAATCTGCCCGTGCTCGAGAGGATGGGCGGCCGATTATTCTCCGTCGCGATTTCAACTCGACGGACAACGACGAAGCAGGCCTTCACTTTCTGTGCCATCAGCGATCGATCGACGATTTCGTCGCGACCAGGGCAGCCATGACGGGGTCAGATATCGCGGATGAGTCTGCGATTACGGCCCGCATGAACAACGGTATTCTGCAGTATATGACTGTCCGGCGACGGGCGAATTATCTCGTCCCGCCGCGTCGACATCGCTCGCTTCCACTGCCGAATCCTCGGTGATCACCGACCGTTCTCGGAACCGTCGTTTTCCCCTGCCGTCGTTTTTCCCTCGAGCGAGTCCGCTGCGGACACCTCGTCGCCCGATTCATCGCTTTCGATTGTGTCCGACTCGATGTCCTCGTACGCTTCGAGACCCGGCGCACGTCGCCTGATCGCGATCAGGAGGAGTATAATCAGTATCGCGGGGACCACGAACATCACCACGAAAATAAAGAGGATGACACCCAGTTCAGGACCGCCGGGAATACTGGCGGCGGAACCAGTCATCAGCAGAGATGAGTCGGTTCCAGAGAGCAACGCAGAAGCCGACCATGCCACAGACCAGTGCATACGGTACGTAGCTATTCAGATCAAATACAGGTTGCGGACCGTAACGAGGGAGTGTTCTGCGGAAGCGACGAACGATTCACCCTCACTCGAAAGCAGATAGATTGGATTGCAATCCGGCAGCCAGCGTCGATTTTCGCCGAAGCCGGCCGAGTGAAATTGGTAGGCGTTGGGTCACCGTCGACACCGCGTCGTGGAACGTTTCGGCCGTCCCGTACTCACCATCGAAGGCGTTTCTGACGCTCTCTCTAACCTGCCAGACGCCGACGGGTGCCCAGTAGTCGTCGCTGACCTCTCGTAAGACGAGACAGGTCGCTTGCCGGCCGATCGACTCGAGATGTTCGAGAACACCGAGTCGTGCAGCATAGTATGCCCCGGCAGTTTCCTCGACGTAACTCGAGCGACCCTCGTACCCTTCAGCAGCACTGGCCATCCAGACGTTGCCCTCCGGTGCAGGATTCCAAATACTGCCGGGAGATTTCATTTCGACGAGTTCGAACTCCCAGGTCCCGGGGGCGAGGATGACCCAGTAGCGGTTCCCCATGTATTCGTTAGCCCAGACCTGAACCTCGTCTATACTGGGGGCGTTCTTGATCCGGCCACGGAGATACTGTCCGATCGTATCGTCGACGGCCGTAATCGACCAGCGTGTCGGAACGAGGCGGCGCTGGGCCGCTTCGCCGAGTGCGCCCGCCGAGAGAATCGAGTTGATTTCGTAGACGTCGAAGCCGCGTCGGTAAAGGTACGTCATCGCGCCCTGGGCCTGCCAGTCGTCGTCTTCGAGGGTCTTTTTCACCGGACGGGGAACGTGTGGATTTTCGGTCAGGTCGGCCGACCGTGCGGTCGCCCGCGGGCCACGAGGGGTTGCCACGTCGGTTCCGGCGTCGAGGCCGAGGTCAGGGGTGCCGTCGAGCCCGATTTCGAGGTCAACTGGCCGATCCGCTATGGCGACCTCCCGCTGGACGCCCACGAACCCGTCCCAGACGTCTTGCACTGAGGGGGCGAGCCGACTCGCGATACCCGGCGAATCCACGTTCGTGCGTTTGCTCGAGTTCAACAACCCGGTTCGTCGTTGCAAGACGTCGTCGATAGCATACCCCTGCTGGTACCACTTTCCGTCCGTGACGTACTCTTCGGCCTGGGCCTCGTCGCCAACCGGGGAGAGGACGCCCACGGGTATGTCCGGATAATTCGACCGCCCGACGAATATAGAGGGGGCAGACGAGCCGACGAGGGTGTCACCCGACAGCGCTTGCTCGAAGTTTCGTTCGAACCGCTCGAGGTGGTCGGTGATGGCGTACGATTTTTCTTTTGCGAGTCGCCGACGCTCGGCTTCTTCGTCGGGTTCTAACTCCTCGATGTAGTCGCCGAGACGCATTCGATTACTCTTCGGCACGCCGACCAAATCAATGTTGTCTCCCGAACCTACCGCGAGAGTCCATGTCGTCCCCTTCGCGTCGAATCGGTGTGGGATGTTCTGAGACAGAAAAACCGGACCCCTTTTGATATCTGTCCGAGAACAACCCCTCAGTTGTGAGTGAGGACGCAGATATTTCGGAACTACTCGCCCTTCTCGATGACGAGTATGCCCGCGCGATCCTCACCGAAACGAGCGTCGAACCCATGTCCGCCAGCACCTTGAGCGACCGCTGTGAGGCGTCCCTTCCAACCGTCTACCGCCGCCTCGAGCGGCTACAGAAGTGTGACCTGATCAGTGAACAGACGACACTTGCACCGGACGGTAACCACTACAGCGTGTACGAAGCCCGACTCGAAGGTCTCGAGGTGACACTCGACGACGGCGAACTCACACTCGAGGTGCGCCGTCGGGACGAAGACGTTGCCGACAAATTCACCCGGCTGTGGGAGGGGATGCGATGACCGGTGACGTCGTCCGCCTAGATCAGGCACCACCGTTCGAACTCTTGACGGTCCTGAGTTTACTACTCGTCGCCATCGTCGGGACGCTCATCGCCATCCAGGCGTACCGAGGCTACCGGCGCAACGACAGCGAACCGATGTTGTATCTCGCTCTCGGATTGCTATTGTTGACACTCGGTCCCTTCGTGCTGAACGTAACGGTGACGACACTGACCGGAGCCGACCAGACCGTGACAGTATTTCTCGAGAATGTGAGCCGATTGGCTGGCCTGGTCGCGATCACGTATTCGCTGTACGGAACGCGCTGATAACACCCACGGGAATGCTCGAGGAGTGTTTTCTCCTTCTGAATACGCCCTGATCTTTTTATATTATCTCCCGTTTTTGTCGAAGATGCAGGTCGCCAGTGACGTGAACCGATGCGGAATGGTATCACCAGTCCGTATAAGGCCCTCCACAAATCCACTCACCCGTCGGTCGTGCCTCTGACATCTCGATCCGATGGCTGCCATCCGGCTCACGTCTCCAGGCGTACTCTTCCTGCACAACATAGGGGGCCCAGGGTGGCGCTCGATTCGTCCTGAAAACACTAACACTTAGTACAATCGAGCGAACAATCTCTCAAAATGGAACGCGGTCGTGTACTCACCCTCGCCGTTGCCCTCCTCGTAGTTGTCGTACTCGCTGGGTGTACGACATTCGTGTCTGGCGATACGGAGCCCGATCCAGAACTCCTTCTCGAGGATGCTCTTACCGGCTCAGAGGCACCTGATTTGGTCGGTGAACGAACGGTCGCCTTCGAAGACAGCGCCAGAAATTACACCACCACGGAGCGAGTCTGGATACGGCCGCCCGCAGAGCAGCGAACTGAGTTGCTCGAGAGCCAGGGGATCAACGGGGCCACACCAGGCGATGTGACGATACAAAATTCGACCACATTCTGGCGGATATTCGACGATGGCGAAGAGATTGAACGCTACGATCTCGAGCCATCCGATGAGTCGACGGCTGAGAACCAGACGGATGTTGCGACGGGACTCGAGGGGTATACGGTTAGTTACGAGGGTACGGACACGATAGCCAACCGCTCGGTCCACGTGGTCGAGTACGAGCCGAAAGACGAAACGGTCGAAACCGGTATTGGCTTCCTCGTCGGCGATACGCAGTACGTCTATCCCCTCGAAACGGCAGAGACACCGGAAACCGACTTCCAGGGTGGGACCCTCTGGATCGATACGGAAAAACGTTATCCGCTGAAAGCACAGGAGCGGTACACTGACCCAGATGGGACGACGCTCGAGGTAACCTCGACGTTCGAATCAGTTACGTTCGGCGTCGACATCGAGGACGAACTATTCGAGCCGCCAGCGACGGAAACCCAACCGGACGAACCCACACCGCCCGCTGAAGACGAACCAGCGATTACGGGGTACGTCGAGTTCGATGACCGAGCAGACGCAGAAGAACAACTTCCGTTTACGTTACCCGAGGCAACCTTCCCGGATTTCGAACGCGTCGACCTCGCCGCTGATGGATTCGATGGTGTCGTTACTGCACACAAAACCTACGAATCCGACGAACACCTGCTGTGGTTCAGTGTATCAGATGGAGATTTGCGCGGCGATGACGCCGACGAGGAGGAAGTCGGACCGATGAACGCGACCGTCGAAAGCGCCTACGACCTCACGCTCGTCACCTGGGACTGTGGCGAGCTTACCTATCAGCTGAGTAGTGAACTCGAGGAGGAGATCCTGCTCGAGTTTGCTGAAAACGTGGGCTGTCAGTAATCGATTGGTTGGACGTTTCGGACAGCCGACGTGTACGTGTCGGAGATGGCCATTGCTCGAGAACAATTGCAGTGAATACGTCCAGAATATGTCCACCGAAAGTGAGTCCTGTGACCGGACCGATCCCGGTCAAACGACTCCGCGAAAAACGGTGGTGGACCTTACCCGTGGATGCCCATCGCTTCGATTTGCTCTTGATACCGATTTCGAATCGTCACCTCAGTCACCTGGGCGACATCAGCGACCTCTCGCTGGGTCTTTTTCTCGTTACAGAGCAGTGACGCCGCATAGATCGCTGCTGCGGCGTATCCGGTCGGCGATTTCCCCGAGAGCAGTCCTTCCTCAGCCGTCTTTTCGATGATTTCGTTGGCCTTGCTCTGGACTTCTTCGGAGAGTTTGAGTTCGGAGCAAAAGCGAGGGACGTATTTTTTCGGGTCGACGGGTCGCATCTCGAGGCCGAGTTCTTGTGAGATGTACCGATACGTTCGACCGATCTCTTTACGTTCGACGCGGGATACCTCGGAAATCTCTTCGAGGCTGCGGGGAATCCCTTCCTTTCGACAGGCAGCGTACAGCGCGGACGTGGCGACGCCTTCGATCGAACGCCCTCTGATGAGGTCTTCTTTGAGCGCTCGTCGGTAGATCACGGAGGCCACTTCTCGGACTGACCGGGGGACACCGAGCGCCGAGGCCATCCGGTCGATTTCGGACAGGGCAAACTGCAGGTTGCGTTCGCCGGCGTCTTTGGTTCGGATGCGTTCTTGCCACTTGCGCAGCCGGTGCATCTGACTGCGCTTTTTCGAGGAAATCGATCGACCGTAGGCGTCTTTGTCCTTCCAGTCGATGGTCGTCGTCAGTCCCTTGTCGTGCATCGTTTGAGTCGTCGGTGCGCCGACGCGGGATTTGTTCTGGCGTTCCTGGTGGTTGAACGCCCGCCATTCAGGCCCAGGATCTATTTTTTCTTCCTCGACGACGAGCCCACAGTCTTCACAGATGAGCTCACCCCGATCAGAATCCTTAACGAGATTTTCCGATTCGCATTCGGGGCAGGCACGTACCCCTTCCTGGTCTTCGGTCTCGTCCGTCTCGCGCATTCGCTCCCGCTGGCGGGTGGACCGTGTCATCGCACTTTTATAGTAGCATCATAGGTGTATATAAACCTTTGGTCGATGTTTTTTACGTATGAGACTCGTTTGCCGAATTCACCGGTTTCACCCACATGTTTGTACAGATTTACGAAAAGAATCACAAAGACTTTACTCGGTCTCTCGCGACCCCCAGAGCGTATGCCGGTTATCGAATGCGATGTCGATGTAGCCAGAAAGCGCCTCGAGGACCAGGGGGTAACAGTCGAACCCGGAAACACCGAACACGAACGATGGCGGGCGTCTCAGGGGGATGCAACGGCCGTTGCATACGAGAACAAGGTCGTCATTCAGGGGGCAAATCCCCGCAGGCTCGAGGCGCTGTTACGAGAAGAAGGAGGCCGAGCACACGTGTACTTCGACGGTGGCGCGCGCGGCAACCCAGGTCCCGCCGGCATCGGCTGGGTTATCGTCACGAGCGACGGAATCGTCGCGGAAGGAAGCGAGACCATCGGACGTGCCACCAACAACCAGGCCGAGTATGAAGCACTGATTGCCGCCCTGGAGGCCGCTCGAGATTACGGATACGACGAATTGCACGTCAGGGGCGATTCAGAACTAATCGTCAAACAGGTCCGTGGCGAGTACAACACGAACGATCCCGAACTGCGTGAAAAACGGGTCACTGTCCACGAACTGCTTCGGCACTTCGACGAGTGGACCCTCGAGCACGTTCCGCGCGAAGTCAATAGCCGAGCAGACGAACTGGCAAACGAAGCGATGGACCAGGGGTAAGAAGCGCTGCCAGCGAAAACGGACGACACAAGTCCTTCGAGACCCAGCTATCGAGTGAATGTCTGAGCACGAGGAATCCCGCTCGACCGACGTCGATGAGGCGTTCCCGGAGCAGGAAACGGACGACTTGCCTTCTGACGTCGTCGACGAAGCCGAACGCTTGCGTCGACTCGAGCGCAATGCAGTCGACGATGGGGAGGCTGACGCATATGCAGACCGACGGGAAACGATTCTCGACAGGTATGACTACACGGACCACATCCGGACCGACGATGGTAACGAAGTGCTGGTTTTACACCCCGCGGAGTGGCAAGACGAAGAGGTGATCCGGACAGATCGTATCGACGACCTCTCACGGGCTGTCGAACTCCCACTGGATGGAGCCGGTGACCCTGACGAATGGGAAGCCGTCGACGAGCAAAACCGGGCACTGGCGGCTGCAGTCCGCGAGGACCACGGTGACGTGCACGGGGATACTGCTGCTGCACTGGCAGATTATATGAGTAATCACTACGCGAAACCCATTACCTCGGCCTCCAGAGACGAGTTACTCGAGTTTCGTAACGAATATTTCGTGCGGAACGCCTGGCCGTCTTCCGAACAAAGGGCAGTCGTCGATGACTCTCTCGAGTTGGTGTTCGAGACGGCTGAAAAGCCGTGTCCCGACGTTCGGTCGGAGCCGTCTCAGTAGTTCGATGCGCTCTTTTTCGAACCGTTAGTAGCTGTCTTCGACGATATCGTTGATCTCGTCCGCGCGGTCGTCGTTGGTGACGACGTTCGACAGGGTCCACTGAATGCCATCGAGGACGGCATCGTATCCGTCGTCAGTCAGGGCGTACTGGTTCGTGCGTTTGTCCAGTTCGCTCTTTTCGACCAGGCCCAGGTCGACGAGTTCGTCGAGGTTGGGGTAGAGTCGGCCGTGGTTGACTTCAGTGCCGTAGTACGACTCGAGTTCGCGTTTGATCGCCAATCCGTACATTGGCTCGTTTGCGAGGATGACGAGAATATTGTTCTGAAACGCGGTAAGTTCGCGCGCGATGCTCTGTTCGCCGGTGATTGATTGTGCCTCTGACATAGGTTTGTAAATGTCACCGAGATATTTAAGACTTACCAACCATTTGGTTCGCCTTACCGTTCGGTTAGTGACAGCTTTTGTATATTTGATCGAGGGATAGGTTCCCTGCCAACTGTCGTCGGCCAGCGACCGCGGTGACGTGCTTTTGAGCGAGTCGCTGTCAGACGACAGTGGACTGATAGCCGTCATTGACAGGTCAGTCACGATTACGAAAGTACTTTTTGGTCGACCACCGAGGTGAGCCTGTATGGTAAATCTCTGGGAAGACCTCGAAACTGGACCAAACGCACCGGAAACGATCTATGCCGTTATCGAGTGCCTCAAAGGCGAGCGCAACAAATACGAATACGACAAGGACGTCCCCGGCGTCGTGCTCGACCGAGTCCTTCACTCGAACGTCCACTACCCTTCTGATTACGGCTTTATTCCGCAAAGCTACTACGACGATGAGGACCCGTTCGACGTGCTCGTTCTCGTCGAGGACCAGACGTTCCCCGGCTGTGTAATCGAAGCCCGTCCGGTCGCACTTATGAAGATGGACGACGACGGCGAACAGGACGACAAAGTCATCGCCGTTCCCGAAGAGGACCCGCGATACGATCACATCCAGGACCTCGAGGACATCCCAGAACAACAGCGTGACGAAATTGACGAGTTCTTTGCGACCTACAAGAACCTCGAGGCTGGGAAAGAAGTTGAGACGCTCGGGTGGGAAGACAAACAGGCGGCCCACGATGCCATCGAACACGCTCAAGACCTGTACGAAGAACACTTCGGCTAGTGCTGTCACAGCCCCACACGGGTCATCGACCCACGACTAAATCGTGGGCTTCCTCCTTGCATTTCTGTGAACCGAACCGATAACGGTTGTCGGGCCGACTTCCACCTCGGCCCTTGGGGACCCGTATTTTACGACCGTCGACAGCAGATTTGCACTCGAGACTCGCTATCGAAACACAGGCGCGCTTTCGTGTGGTTTTCGAACGTCCGATACTCGAGAGTAATGTGTCTCTCACCTCGCATGCATTATGAGCATGGGTAATTTTATGCGTGCTGTTCGCGTACATCTGAACGAGATGGCAACCAACCAGTACACGACCCACGAGATTCCCGCGGACGAAGACGAGCCAAAGGCCGGGACGGGAATGGCTCATTTAACGGTCGTGCCAACGAATTTCGAACCAGAGAACGGTCGCGACCGGAAGTGACGGCTTCGAAATTCGTCCGTGTCGATTGTTCCGGCCGTTTGAGCAGGCCTCTCGCCAAATTTCCCCCAGTCTGTATAGTTACCGGCGCAGGCACCGCCAGTTTCTTTCCGCAAACTGACAGTGATTTCGAACGCTCGAGATACTCGAGCGAGCCCGTCGCAACTCGAGTGTCTCATGACTCCCGCGGATCGTCTTGACGCACCTCCTGATTTCTAACGTAACGTGCGTCTCCTAACACAACTCATTGTAAAGCCACACTGCCCCGATACAGGGTAATTCGTCCATAACAAAGCACCGAACACTCGAGTGAGCTACTGATTCGAGAATGTCCGTTTCAGTAGCAATCCCTCGGCTGTCGATGGCGGGGCAACGATGAGTCTGGCGGCGAAGACACAACACACTGTGGGGGCGGTTGCTCGCTACCCGTCGGATCTCGCCCTCGTCTCTTTGGTCGCGGCTGGTAGCTGGTGGTTGATTCCATCTCTGGCGGAGGGGAGCGCTATCCGCCTCGTGTTGACGCTGGCACTCGTCGCATTCGTTCCTGGATACGCACTGATATCAGTGCTGTTTCCTGCACGAGCGCGAGCGCGTTCGACAGACACCGAATCGCCACCAGGAAATCGTCGCCCGGGTGGAATTGACGCCGTCGAACGGCTTGCGCTGGGCCTCGGAACGTCACTCGCATTGACGCCGATGGTCGTCCTCGCACTCCCGTTCACACAGTGGGGCCTCGAGTTGAACGCCATCGTGGGTGCCCTCGCAGCCCTCGCAATCGTGTTTGCCCAGTTTGGTGTTATCCGTCGACTGCGACTGCCAGCTAACCAGCGATACACTGTTTCGTTCTCAGATGTACTCGAGCGAGCCTCACTCGCGGCTGGAACAGGAAAATCGAGGGCATCGGCTATCGTTCTCGCTATTGCCGTTGTTCTTGCCGTCGGTGTCCTGCTCTATGCATTCGCGACGCCGATGGCAGCAGGTGGGTTCACGCAACTCGGTATTTACACGGCAACCGACGATGGCGAACTCAGAGCGACGATGCCGGACGTCGCCGCTCCAGGCGAAGAGATCCCGATCACGTTCCAGATACACAACCACGAACGCCAGTCCATGGAGTACACCCTCGTTATTCAAGAGCAAGTCGTCGAAGACGGTGAGGTGCTCGAGCGAATCACCCATCGCGAAGTCCGGGCGATCAGCGAGTCCGACGACGGGGGACGTATCACCGCCGAGCGAACCGTGACGCCGGAAGCGGAGGACGGCGAGACGGTTCGAATCGCCGTAATGTTGTTCGAGGGCGATGCGCCAGCGACGCCGACGATGGATGATTCACTCGAGTATACGTATTTCTGGGTCACCATCGAGACGCCCCCAGCGGCACCGGGATCCGGTGGCGAAGACGATGGGGAGGAACCGGCAGAGTCCGATTCGGACGATGGTGATGGAACGGTTGATTCCAACGACACGGTTGGTGAAGACGAGGTCGATTCATCAGACGACGCAGATGATACTGACGATACGGACGACACAGACGACTCCGACGATGCGGACGACACAGACGATGCGGACGACACCGACGATGCGGACGACACCGACGACACAGACGACACCGACGATGCGGACGACACAGACGACACCGACGACTCCGACGACTCCGACGACACCGACGACTCCGACGACACCGACGACACCGACGACACCGACGACACCGACGATACAGACGACTCCGACGATTCCGACGATGCGGACGACACAGACGATTCCGACGATGCGGACGACACAGACGATTCCGACGATACGGACGACACAGACGATTCCGACGATACGGACGACACAGACGATTCCGACGATACGGACGACACAGACGATTCCGACGATACGGACGACACAGACGATTCCGACGATACGGACGACACAGACGATACAGACGACACAGACGATACAGACGACACAGACGATACAGACGACACAGATGACTAAGTTCGAGAGGGCGCCAGCCACTCTCTCGAGTGCGTGCTGCGTGGCTTCCCAATTCTAAAGGAAACAGCGAGAGTTCCACGGGTCACCTGACCCGTGGGTGAATCACGTACGCTCGCCTAATGTTCCGTCTCCTCTATTCTCGAGCGCCGAGCACATGCCCTTTCGTTGGGCAACAGGAAGTCGAAGGATCCACTGAGAACTGCTAGCTCCGATTGATGCACCCTCGGAACGAAACTGGAAGACAGGCCAACGGTACTTTCAACGCCCGAGACCGAACGGCAGCGTGTGTGCTGGCTGTCTGGAAACGTACTGCGTAAGGGCGATCGCCGCGATGACGAAACATACCCCAAGGGCGATCAAGGGTGCTATCGAGGGTGAAACGACGCCAATAGAAAGCAGTGCCAGCACGAAAAGGAGCCCACCCACGAGCGTCACTGACGCATAGAAAAGATGCCAGGAACGCTGTTCGTTCAGCTGCCTGTCAAGATACGGCTCGAAGGTGTCCTCGCTGGGAAGTAACTCGATACGGTGGGCGTCAGGATCCCAGTCGACGATGCCGTGCTCCTCGAGCATAGGAAGATGGGTCTGATACAGCGAAATGTACACTCGTCGTCGTTGCGTTCTGGTCACTGCCTCCGTTTCCGTATCGTTCTCCCAGGCTGCTACCTGCTCGACCAGCGGCGCCAGGTCACAGGTTCCCTGGTGGCGCTTGAGGTATCTGACCGTTTGCCGCCGTCTGGCGTTGCTAAAGACATCGAACAGCTCGGCCTGTGTCAGCTCCTCACTCATAGCGCCCCTCACGAGAGATCCTTCCAAACACCAGAGTGTACATCATCGGTTGACTCACAGCCCTGAGTGCCACCGATTGCCACTTTACTATCATCGGGCTACCGAACCGAAATCGGGTTGTACCGATCGATTCCGATGACTGACGTAAAACTCGATACGTTCACACGGTTGTACTCGCTCTCGCGTGGGTCACTACCAGTACCAACCGTAGACGGACGCCGCGGGATGCGTCGGCAGCGCACGTAACTGACCGGTTCTGGAGGCCTGAGACAGTTGTATTTGACAGGGTGGTATGTTCGTACGGGACCGATGTAATCTGGGGTAAACCGAGTGTGCATCTCCCGAAAAGTGGAGAGCACGATGGTGCCTCGAACACGGAGTCAGACCAGACACGCTATCGGCATGTTTCTCGGCTGTAACAGGACGTAAGACGCCACTACTCGAGCGTCAGGTTCGGGATAACAAAGCCCGGTTACCGGAAGGTCCTACGTGATTACCGTGACTGTGCCTGCAGTGTACACCTGTGGCGATGACTGTACAATTGATGAGGGGGTGACGATCGGGTACGGTGACTCGTTCGGTCCCACCTCGATCGGAGATGGGGCGACGATCCGGCAAGGGTCGATCATCTACGGTGACGTCGCCATCGGCGACGAGTTCACGACGGGTCATCGAGTCCTCGTCCGTGAGGAGACCACAATTGAGGACGACGTGCTCGTCGGGACGAACACCGTCATCGACGGCCGGACCGACATCGGTTCACACGTCAGCCTGCAGTCTGCCGTCTACATCCCAACGGGGACGACCATCGGCGACAACGTGTTCATCGGTCCCGGTGCCGTCCTGACGAACGACCCGTATCCGATTCGGACTGACGTCGAACTCGAGGGGCCGACCATCGAGGACGGCGCCTCAATCGGTGCCAACGCCACGTTGCTCCCGGGCGTCACCGTCGGCGAAAACGCCTTCGTCGCCGCGGGGGCGCTGATTACCCGTGACGTCCCGTCCAACACGCTTGCCGTCGGTGTCCCGGCAACCGAACGACCACTCCCTGCGGGTCTCGAGGGCCCGAATCAGCTCGCATGACGGGGATTTCGATCGCGAACCCCGACATCGGTCCGGACGCGTACGACCGAGTCCATGCGATTCTCGAGAGCGGGCAACTCGCCGACGGGCCAGAGGTCCGGCAGTTCGAATCGGCCTTCGCGCGCTACTGCGGTGCGGACCACGGCGTTGCGACGACGAACGGAACGACAGCGCTCGTAACGGCACTGAAGGCCCTGGATATCGGTGACGGTGACGCGGTCATCACGACGCCGTTTTCGTTCGTTGCGAGTGCGAACGCGATCCGGTTGGCCGGGGCAACGCCGGTGTTCGCCGACATCGACCCGGACACCTACACTCTCGACCCTGATTCGGTCGAACGCATCGTACGCCGACGGTCAGACGTCGTGGGTCTCCTTCCGGTCCACCTCTATGGCTTGCCTGCGGATATGGATCGCTTGCTCGAGATTTCGGCGGCACACGACCTGATCGTCGTCGAAGACGCCTGTCAGGCCCACGGAGCCGCTATCGACGGGCAACCGGTCGGGAGCCTCGGTGACGCCGGTTGCTTTTCTTTTTATCCGACAAAAAATATGACAACCGGCGAAGGTGGCATTATCACCACGACTCGAGAGGACATCGCCGACCGAGCGGCCAGCCACATCAACCACGGTCGCGACGTCTCGGGCGACCGTGGCTACGACCACGTACGACTCGGAAACAATCATCGATTGACGAGTCTCGCCGCCGCTATCGGCCGATCACAACTCGATCGATTACCCGAGTTTACCCACGCGAGACAGGCGAACGCTGAGAGGTACGACGAGGAGTTGTCCGGTCTCCCTCTCGAGACCCCCGCGGTTCCCGATGGCATGGAACACGTCTACCATCAGTACACGATTTCGACGGACGAACGGGACGCACTCGCATCCTGGCTGGCAGACCGTGATATCGGGACGGGGATCTATTATCCGACGCCAATCCATCAACAGCCGGCATACGAGTCGGTAAGCACGGCTGCCTCGAGCCACCCACATGCCGAGGCAGCAGCCAGACGAGTGCTGTCGCTGCCAGTGCATCCGAACCTGAGCGACGACGAGCTGGAGACAGTCATCGAAGCGATCACCGCATTTTACGATCACCAATGACAGGACACCGTAGCGAAGCAGTTGTAAACGACGGAGAAGAGCCATCGAAACTTCGAGCAGGCGTCATCGGCGTCGGGGCCATGGGTGCCAACCACGCCCGGGTTTACAGCGAGTGTCGAGACATCGACCTCGTCGGTGTCGTCGATCTCGACCACGAACTCGCCATGGATGTGGCCAAGCAGTATGGAACCACCGCCGTCCAGTTGGCGGACCTGCTCGAGGCCTGTGATCTCGTCAGCGTTGCCGTGCCAACGTTCGCTCACGCCGATACTGTTCGAACGTTCCTCGAGGCCGGGATACACGTGCTGGTCGAAAAGCCACTGACAGAATCACTCGAGGAAGGGCGAACCCTCTGTCGGCAGGCGAACGAATCTGAAGCGATGTTGCAAGTCGGCCACGTCGAACGGTTCAACCCTGCCGTCGAAACGGCAGCCGCGATCATCGATGATCTCGACGTGATAGCAATCGATGCCCAACGGCTCGGACCGCCAGTCGATCGACCGGATCTCGACGGCGTCGTCCTCGATTTGATGATCCACGATATCGACGTCATCGGCTCCCTGTTGGGATCGAAGCCCACGAAAATTGCAGCCCAGGGGACCGACGACGGCCAGTATGCAACGGCGACGATGCACTACGACGACGTGATCGCGTCCGTGACGGCCAGCAGACGGACCCAGAAGAAAGTCCGGACGCTCACCATCACGACCAGCGAGTGTCTGATCGAAGTCGACTACCTCGAGCAGTCCGTGCTGATCCACCGGGATTCCTACCCGGAGTACGTTACTAACGATGGAACCAACCGATATCGCCACGAGTCCGTCATCGAACGGCCACGCGTCCACAATGGTGAACCGCTCAAACGGGAGATCAGGTCGTTTATCGAGGCCATCAGAACGGGGAGCGAGCCAGCTGTCACCGCCACTGACGGGTTGGAAGCGCTCGAGATCGTCACCGAAATCGAACGGCTGATCGACGACGGGGAACAGGAGGTCATCGTCCGATGACGAACGCAGACTCGCGTTCGAAGCCGAGTCTGTACGGGGCCGTGGGTGCTGGTGTCGTCGAACCCGAGGAGGCACTCGGAGCCGATACAGCATGTCGAGATGCGCTCAGAAACGGTGAGGTGCCGGTAGCAGTCTATGGGCTCGGTAAAATGGGACTTCCGCTGGCGGCCGTCTTCGCCGAGGTAACCGGTGCCGTCACCGGCGTCGACGTCGATCGGGCCGTCGTCGAGACGGTCAACGATGGATCGAGTCACGTATGTGGAGAGCCCGGGCTCGAGGAACTGGTCGCCGAGCAGGTCGAACGGAATCGATTAGCGGCGACCACCGATGGATACGGAGCCGCGGCGGATGCGCGCATTCACGTCGTCATCGTCCCGTCAGAGATTTCCGAGGAGGAGACGGGGAGCGAGAGTCAATCCGACCGTTCGAGGACCGCTGCCCATTCGAGTACCACTGACCGCTCGAGTTTCAAACCGGACCTCTCGACCGTTCAGGCGGTCCTCGAGGTCATCGCGGCCGGCCTCGAGCCCGGCGACCTCGTGATCGTCGAATCGACCCTTCCTCCGGGAACCTGTCGAGACGTAATCCATCCGTATCTCCTCGAGGAAAGCGGCCTCGAGACGGGGTCGTTCGGCCTCGCGTTCTGTCCCGAACGAACGGCGTCGGGAACAGCGATCCGGGACATTCGAGGCGCCTACCCGAAAGTGGTCGGTGGCGTCGACGCCGAGAGCGGGCACGCAGCGGCGCTGTTGTACGACGAACTGTCGAGCAACGCCGTGCATCTGGTTTCGGACGCGACGACAGCTGAGGCCGTCAAGGTGTTCGAGGGTGTGTATCGTGACGTCAATATCGCACTGGCAAACCAGCTCGCTGGGACGGCTGCCGATCTCGATATCTCCGTTCGAGAGGCTATCGAAACGGCAAATCACATTCCGATGTGCCACCTTCACGATCCGGGACCGGGAGTCGGTGGCCACTGTATTCCGTACTATCCGCACTTCCTCCTCTCTCAGGTCGAAACGCCCCTCTCGCTGGTCGAACTCGCCCGGTCGGTCAACCGGGAAATGCCAGCAACCGTCGTCTCGATGATCGAGGCCGAACTGGAATCGATAGGGACCCGACTCGAGGATGCAACCGTCCTCGTTCTCGGTTTCACGTACAGGCCGGGCGTCGAGGAAACCAGGTCGTCGCCAGCGATTGACGTGGTCGAAACGTTGCTCGAGGGCGGGGCAACGGTCTGGGGCTGTGATCCCCTGGTCGATCCGAGCGAGTTCGGCGCCCGGGCCGTTACGGTCGACGAGTTGCCGGACCACGCCTTCGACGCGGCCGTGCTCGTTACCCCGCAAGACGCGTTCGACCGCATTCGGTGGGACGCCATGGATCCGATGACCGTCCTCGATGGCCGTGACGTGCTCTCCCTCGAGAATACCGACCACCGGGTCGTGACTCTCGGCGGTGCACGTGGACGGCAACCGGTCGTCATCGATAGCGGGACGAGCACCGAGACGGGAACCTCGACGATCGGGAGGCCAGCAGCGTTCGACGCAGAAAACTAAGTACTCCGTCACGCGTTGACGTGTAGGCCGAATCCGACAACCGATATTGGTTCGGCTTACATGTTCAGGCGTGACGAACCACTAAGTTGCACCAGCTCGAGCCCCGTGAAGCTCACATCACGTCCGGGAAACAGCAATCAACACCGGAAATACCCGATTAACGATACCGGTGAGCAGCGTCTCCGTACTCGATGCGATCATGGGCCGGTGACACAGCCAGTCGATTCTGCTCGACACCGGTGGCCACGTCGCGAATAGCACGGAGGGCCTGACAATGCAGACGCTTATGTTTGCGTTCGATGGCCTCGATCACGAGTGCCTCGAGCGATATTCGGACGTACTGCCCACGATCAGTCGACTGCGGCGAACGGGGACGATCGCTGCGCTCGATCCACCGGTTCCACAGTCGATCATTAGCGCCTGGACGACCGTCGCAACCGGCACCGAACCACACGAGCACGGGATTTTCGACAGTCACACGCGAGATGGCTATCCAGGGTCCGAACGGCCGGTCAGGCCAGCTGACCGAAACCGTCCATACGTATGGGAGTATCTGGCGAGCCAGGGTGCACGGGCGGTCGTGTGCGGGCTTCCAGTGTTGAACGAGGAGCAGTCGTTCGAAAGCTCACTCTCTCATCAGCAGATGCAAAATACGACACTGATACCCGGGCGAAACACACGTCCGACGACAACCACACCAGCCAGCCGTCCGTGGACGACTGCGGACGTACACTCGAGTCGCGACCTCGAGGTACTGCTCGAGCGCCGACGACGCGTCTGTCGAGACTGCCTGGAAAACGAGCCCTGGGAGCTAGCCATCATCCACGTACCGATTCTCACGCCAGGGTTACTCGCCCGAGTCACGAACGGAGATGGATCCAACCCGGAAACGGTTCGTCGACGAGCACTGCAGATCGCGGACGGGCTGGTCGAGGCGATAATCGAGTCGGTTCCCGACACCACGACAGTCATAGGCTGTTCACCGGCCGGGGTCCGGCACATCGACGGCTACGTGGTCCACCTCAACGAACTCCTCACTGGTGCCGGACTGCTCGAGCGAACTGACGCCGCGAAACAAACAGGGTTTACGAAAGCACTGAGGCGACTCACTGCTCCGTTCCGCGACATCGCACCCTCGGGTACCGTTTCGAATGGGGAAGACGGCCCCTACAGGGCACACGATGGGACAGCAACGTGGACCGTCTACGATTGGGAGCACTCGCGGGCGTTCTGTCCGAGTCCCACGGGCGGTGGAATCAGACTGAACGTAGCGGGGCGAGAACCCAACGGAACGGTCACCAACTCCATATATCGGGAGACACAGGAAGCCGTCATCGACGTGCTGGCAGACTGTCTCGATCCGGACGGAAATCCGGCGTTCGAGTTCGTCTGTCGACGCGACCACCTGTATCCGGGCCGTCCCCCGAGAGATGTCCCCGATGTGGTCGTATCGACTGCAGGGACGAACTGTACGATTTCGGGGGCGCCCAACCGGACACCTGTGAGCCGCTTTCGCGGTTTCGTTCGCTCGAGTCCCGGCCACTGTTTCCTTACCGGCCCCGCGGTTTGTGGAACCACGACACGTCGACTCACTGGAGCGGATATCGCTCCGATGGTGATGGCCTCGCTTGGTCGACCCGTTCCAGAGCGGATGACTGGTCTCGTTCCAGCAGCGCTGTTTCGGGATCGGGCGATTCGAGGATGCTATCGGCACGTCGGCGAAGGTCTCGGTTCCCTTCGGGAGCCCTCGATCACCGGGGACGAGGACTTTCGATTGTGATTGGCAGGTATCAGTGCGTGGCGTACAGAACCGGTCGGACGTCGCCTGAGAGGGGTAGTCGTCCTGGTCAGCGACCGTCCCGGTCCGTCACAAACCGCTAAACAGTCTCCCTATGAAACGCCTCGAGATCCGCTTCGCCCTCACGGGAGAGCAACGTCACGAGATCGTCGGATCTGATGGCCGTCCCGCCTCGAGGCGTCAAAACCGCATCGTCACGTTCGATGGCGACGACGAGGACGTCATTGGCGAGCAGACCGTTTCGGCCGGCCTCTTCGAGCGTGAGCCCTTCGATCGGTGCGCCCTTTGGAACCGTTACCTCGACGATTTCGGCACCGCCGGTCAGGCTAATATAATCTGAGAGGGGCTGGGGCTTCTCCTCGTCCGGACCGAAAGGCTGGTACGCCTGGTAGTGTTCGGCCTGGAGCAGGTCCTCGTCTTCGATGTCGATGCCGAGTGCGGCTATTTCCCGGGCGATTCGACGCAGGTCGCCAGTATCGGTGCCGACCGCGAGTACGTGGAGATTTCGGCGGCCAGTCATCAGTTCGCGGACGTTGATCACGCCGGGTACCAGTCGGACTTTGTGTGCAAGCCGTTCGCGGTCTTCGACCGGGGCGTTACAGAGATACAGATTTCGGAGTCGCCCGTCTCCACGTTCGAAGTCGACGTTCGCGTGGTAGCCCTCGATCACGCCCGCATCCTCGAGTTGTCCGATACGGTTTCGGATCGTTGCCGGAGAGACACCGACTTCATCGGCGATCATGGGTGCCGACGTCGACCTGGCGTCGTGCATCAGCGCGTGGATGATGCGCTTGTTGACCTCGTCGAGACGAATGTCCATACGATGCGTTTCGAGACCAGTAACAGGTTCTTTTCGTTTTACTCGATGGGGTAGTCGACGATATCGTCGTCCCCACAGTTGGGACAGGTCTTCGCCTCGGGAGTGACGGTAGTGCCACACTGGCGACACTCGTAGATGACAGCCCCGTTCTGGCTCGTTCCCTCCCCCGGTTGACTCGACGTGTCACTCGGCGACTCGTCGCCTTTCGACCCAGAAAAGAGAGTAGTAACGAATTCAGAAAGCGACATTGGTAGTTCCCCGTTCAGGACTTTCCGGAATAAGTATTTCGCCGTCAACGTTCGGTACACTTCTACAAGGTGCCGTTGAAACCGATTATAGACCCGCTTTCTTCATCAAGTTTCCATTCGGCGTCCGCTCGCTGACGACACCGCCAGACCAGTGATCGGTACTCGTTTGCCGATAGTAGCCATTGAAACGATTTACACCGTATCACGACGCAGTCTTACGAAAAGGTGTGCGATGATTTTCAATGGCTACTGCACCATCTCGAGTCGCGTTTGTATCGACGCTCGAGGAAGCGCAGACGCCGCGAGCGATGCTAACGGCACGTCGTAATCAAAATCGACGAACCGGGACCGAAAGGGCGCTCCTCGCCCCCTCACAAACGTCGACCGATGCGTGAACACGGGTTCCCGAAATCGGTTTCACGCATCCGTGCAGGTTGGGGAATCCACCAGAGGGTTCTCAGAAAGGCATCCGTAACAAAGCCCATCGCCAACCCAGGTGGACGGAGAGACGAATGGACGTTCTCACCCTCACCAACGCTCCCGAGGCCCCGTTTTTACAACAACAACTCGAGGCGCTCGAGGAACGGGGTGTGTCAGTGACGGTTCGAGCTGTCGGCGGCGACCCAACGACGCCCCAGTCTCGAGGCCCGGTGCCCTATCTTCGATTCTTCCGAACCGTCAGAGCGGAGCCCCTAGCCGAATACGATCTGATTCACGCCCACTACGGACTCACCGCACCGATGGCACTCGCCCAACGACAGCTCCCGGTGGTGCTCTCGCTGTGGGGATCCGACGTGCACGGCCCTGTCAAGCCAATCAGTCGTCTGTGTGCACCACGCTGTGACGAGGTGATCGTCATGTCACAGGCGATGGCCGATGCCATCGACAGGCCGTGTCGAGTGATTCCCGATGGTGTCGACATCGGAATGTTCGAACCCCAACCACGGGAGGCAGCACTCGAGGCGGTAGGCTGGTCAAAAAACGTGGCGAACGTCCTGTTTCCCTACGCGCCTGATCGGTCGGTGAAGAACTACCCGCGTGCCCGTCGTATTGTGAACGTCGTCAGGGAACGCCTCGAGAAACCGGTCCAACTACGAACCGTCTCGGGCGTCGACCACGAAGCGATGGTCACGTACATGAACGCAGCTGATTCCCTGCTGTTGACCTCACACAGCGAGGGCTCACCCAACTCGGTCAAAGAAGCGATGGCCTGTAACCTGCCGGTCGTCGCAGCCGACGTGGGCGACGTTCGTGAACGCCTCGAGGGAGTCGAGCCATCGACGGTGGCGACGAGCGACGAGGAACTGATCGACGGTCTCACGGAGACACTCGAGCGTGGGGTTCGATCGAACGGCCGAGACGCGGTCCGGGAGGTAAGCCTCGAGGCGACCACCGATTCGCTGTTGGAGGTGTACGAGGCAGTCGTCCGTGACGGGAACGACGATGACGCGGACGATCACCCGTCACAACACAGGGAAAATCCACCTCGAGCGTAGGACGCTCGCTGGCCGCCTCGGAATCCGAACGGGACACCGTGCTATCAGCCTCTGGGACAATTCATTTTTCGAAGGGTTACCGCATCGTTTCCGCTCCTCCATTATAACTACCAAAATCCTACTATCTTGGTGCGATAATACGATTAAAGGCAGATGGTCAGTCATCGGGCTATGACGGTGGCCGAGTCGCTCGAGTCACGAGACGGGTGACGTCAATGAGGGTCGCTTCCCGGCACACCGTTCGGCAACTTCGGCCATCGTCTCGACGCGAAGGTCGGTTTCCCGTCGTCGCTGCTCGAGGTACGCGAGAATAGCCTCCATCCGTTCGTCGTCCCGGGAGCCGGTCAGATTGTTCGGGTGTAACCAGAGATGACACACCTGGTCGTCGTCCCCATCGACGGCCTGGTCGATCCCGCGGCAGGCCGTTCGCACCATCGGGTCGCCCCAGATCGACTCGAAGAGACGGCGGTAACGGCCTTCGAAGCCGAACAGAAACAGCGACGCAGGGATGTCGACCAGCCCATATTCGTCGATACTCGGTCGCACCAGCAACGAGCGGTCGACGACCGCAGCCTCGAGGATTCGGTACACCCCTTCGGGGTGTGGATTGCGGCCGCGATAGGTCCGAAAGCCGTGTTCTGCGAGCGCCTCCCGGTGGCCAACGTCGTTTCGCGGGTAAACGAACGACGTCAGTTCGAGTCCCCAGTCGTCTGCCAGTTCGACCGCCCGCTCGAGTTCGGCGTCAGCGAGCGTTCGCGTGGTCCGTGGATCACCGAAGAGCACGTGCGAAAACGAGTGGCTAGCCAGTTCGTGGTCGACCCGCGACTCGAGCACGGCTTCGATCAATTCGGGGCCAAATCGAAGGTCGTGCCGGTCGGCCCATGTCGTCCGCTCGCGTTCGAACCACCCCGGTGGGGCAGGGTGTTCGGCGTGCTCGCCGTCGCAATCGGTAAGCATGAGGTGACCGACGACGGCCCACGTCGCCGGCACCGAATGTCGATCGAGTAGGTCCAAGAGCGTGGTCCAGCCACGGCGGGCGCTCTCGACGCGGTCAGTCGGCGGAGACTCGAGGTCGTGAAAGCCCCAGCCAAGTTCGGCGTCGATCGAGAGCACGACACTACCCACCGTGCTCACCGACGAATCGCGTGTCCATACACGGACCACATATCGTTAGTGAGGTTTGTTAATGAGCGCCTGATTGGTGCCTACTATCTCGATGCCCCATCGAACACCAGGACAGATCAGACGGCTGCGCCGACACGCTCGAGGAAGCCAGAGTGCATCGTTCGGAACCACGACAGGCGTGTCACGGTGACCGCAGAGAGCAGTGACTCCGAACAAACGGGCCCTGCAAACCGGCCGCCATCGGTCCGAACGAACTATCGAAAATCGTCGATTCGGCCAATCTCATACAGTCTGTTGTAATTTCACCAGCCAGGGACGAACCGGGGTGCTCGATGACCGGTAACCGGTAATAACACTCTCTCTCAGATATCGTCGAATCCGAGAGAGTGAATCGTTCGTGGTCGTTTCCACGCTGCAGTGACTGGATAACAAAGACTGCCGTGGGCTATCACCACGATAGCAGGCGTTTCACGCCTCGAGTGTTATCATGAGCGGATCTACACCGACGAAACCGTCGTCCGCTGCCGAGAGTGCGTTTGTCCTCGGGCTGGACGGCATACCCTGGGAGTTGATCGATCGCTGGACCGAAGACGGAGCGCTGCCAAATTTCGCCCGAATGCGAAACGAAGGGGCTTCCGGCCCCCTCGATAGTACGCGCCCCGCGACGACACCGCTAGCCTGGCCTGCCATTTCCACCGGTGTCTGGCCAGACAAACACGGTATTTACGGTTTTCAGAAGCTCTCGTCGTCGTACTCACAGCGGATGTACACGAGCCAGGACTGCACGCAGCCCCCTCTCTGGGAGCAACTCGATTCGGTGGCCGTCGGCAACGTACCGATGACGTATCCGGCGAACGAGGTCGATGGCGAACTCGTCACCGGCATGATTACGCCGTCGGTCGATCACGAGTTTACCCATCCGCCGGAGCTCGCCGACACGATCAAAGATCGAATTCCGGACTACAAGATCAGCCTCAACTATCCGGACTACGCGAATCGGCTGGATGACTTCGAAGACGCGGTGTCGGATATTTTATCAAATCGACGGGACCTCATGCGGCTCTTGCTCGAGCGAGCGAACGAACCCGAGCTCGTCTTTTTCGTTTACACCGCCCCCGACCGGTTCCAGCATCTCGTCTGGGACGAAGACCGCATCCTCGAGCACTACAAAGACCTCGATGACATCCTCGGCGAGGTCATCGAGTACACCGACGAACAGGGCGCGGACCTCTACGTCGTCTCCGACCACGGCTTCGGGCCTATCGAACGCCTGGCATATCCAAACCACATCCTCGAGCGAGAGGGATATCTCTTTCAGGAAGAGGACGACGGCACTCGTGGGGCACTTGCCAGCCTCGGCATCTCCCGCGACCGGGTTACGGGGGCCCTGAACCGAATCGGCATCTCGGAGAAGTTTCTTCTATCGGCGCTTCCTCGGCGTCTCGTCGACTCCGTAGCTGAACAGATACCCGGCCAACACGCCCTCTACGACGTCGATTACGAGCGCACCATGGCATTCGTTCACGATACGGGAACGCTCTACATAAATGACACCGACAGATTCGAAGACGGCGTGGTCGCTGCGGACCGACGTCCTGCACTGAGAACAGAGTTGCGAGAGCTTTTCGAGTCGATAACCGATGAAGACGGAGAGCGGGTGTTCGTCGTGTACGACGGTGCAGAACTGTTCCAGACCGACCCAAACGCACCGGACCTCGTGATCAACGGGACGGACAAATACGAGGCACGAAATGCTATCACGGAGACGGTCTTTGGCGATCCAAGTCCGACCGCTGCGAGCCACCGTGCCGAGGGAATCATGCTCTGTCGCGGCCCGTCTATCGAACCTGGCGGTACCATTCGCGGCGCTCGAGTCGTCGACGTGGCCCCGACACTGCTTCACGGCATCGGGAAACCCGTTCCATCGAACGCGGATGGCCGTGTGCTGTTCGACGCGTACCATCCCGAAGCCGAGCCAAGCGGGAGTAAAGTCAGACGCACGGAGATGGCCGAGAAGAGAGACGAACGAACTGTCGACGAGGATTTCTCCGGCGTCGAAGATCGGCTGAAAGGGCTCGGATACATGGAATAATCCTGGCATCGATATCCATTGTACGTAATCCCGGCGGCGAAATTCACTGTGGACACCAATCTCGAGTGAATTCCTGCCGGTGACATCGTCGTTACCCGGTGACACCGATGTTCGCAAACCGATATAATGGTTCGAATACGTACCTGGTAACGTAATGAAACCAGAGATTACAACAGCGGAAATTCGTCCGATAAACGCCACGAAATCGAATCATCCCACCACCCTCGAGGTAACAAACTAATGTTCGAAGCTGCCGGGGCTGACGTCGCGTTCTTGCTCGCTCGAGTGCTGTTCGGCGGGATTCTCGCGTTTATGGGGCTAAATCACTTTCTGAACCTCGAGTCGATGGCAGGCTACGCGGAATTCAAGGGTCTCCCCGCACCGAAACTCTCGGTCCTCGCAAGCGGTGGATTGCTAATTTTCGGTGGATTCTCCGTGATTGCAGGCGTTCTGCCAGCGATCGGAGCCGGAGCCCTCGCTCTGTTCTTGCTCGTCTCCGCCGTGAAGATGCACGACTTCTGGAACGCCGAGGGCGAAGACGCCCAGAACGAGATGACCAGTTTCCTCAAGAACGTTTACGGTGCGGGTGCCGCCCTCGCGTTTCTCGCAGTGAGTAACGCGAGTTGGCCGTACGCGTTGAATATCGGCCTCTAACCCGTTTTTGTTCAGCCGGTTCGGAGAGAGATCACACTCATTCGTCTCACTTCATCGACTCGAGGTGAGACGACGATACCCCGTTTTGGCGACGTTCCACGCCGGATACAACGTCGTGTAGACGGAGTGTGGGGCAGTTCTTGCGCCCGCGCGAAGCAGTCGATGATGGATTGGGGAGCCCGAGTTGTCCACGATTTCCGTGAGGTCGGCCCCCTCGAGCCATCGGAAGAATTCGCGTTCGGCCGGCGAGTTTGGCTCGGTTTCGCTGGCTCGGTTGCGGATGTCTTCCCACATATACCGTTCGTCTTCCCCGAGTATCCAGCGGCCCGTCTCGAGGCCATCGCGCATGGCGGCATACGACGACTCGTCGAACGGATAGCCGTGCTCGCTCGGCTCGAGGCCGGAGAGGCGAAGGCCCACGGCTGTTCGATAACACTTCTCGCAGTCGCCACAGTTCCCGTCCATGCGCACGTTACACGTTTGGAGTGCCAGCTCGGGGCACTCGGTTTCGACGTACTCGGCGATTACGTCCAGTCGTTCCTGGCGAGTCAGTTCGTAGCCGTCGTGATGACAACGGGTCCCAGCCCACCGAACGTGGTCGTCGATGTCGGGACGAGATCCCCATTCGAGGTCGATTCCCTCCCAGTGAGTGGCCGCCATGTAGATGTCCTCGAGACTACGGCTGAACGCAAGCGGGGCACACAGTCCGAGCAATCCGAGTCCGTGACCGACCGAACTGTACCACCCGCCATCGACGTAGCGTTTGAAATGCGCTAACAGCATGGGATGGTCGAGAAACGAGAGCATGTTGGCCGCTATGAACGCCGTCTCGAGGTCGCGTTCGGCGGCAAACCCACTCGTTCGCGTGCGGAGGTGTTCCCACTGGTGGTCGTCTGCGGAGTCTGGAGTAATCGTCCACCCTCGAACGCTGATCAACGTCGGCGCTTCGTCACGGTGTCGAACGTACGAGCACGTTGAGTCGACACCCCCGGTAAACAACAGACCGGCACTGGGTCGCGCTGGTTCATTGGACGAGTCGTTGGTCACTACAGACTGGTCTCCATCCGTCTCGTTCACTTGCCCCCTGTCGACTACCTCCTGTGCGTAGAGGTTTCCCCCCTCGAGAAACGGGTACATCTCGAGCATGTTCGCTTTGACGTCCTCGAGTCCTCGGACGAACGTCGCGTCGACCGATTCGACGTAGATGTCGGCCCCGGTGGCCCACGCAACGGGTGCAATTTGAGAGAGTGCCGGCAGACAGCGAATCGACTCCGGGACTGCCTCGAGCGAGGTACCTTCGTACGTGACCTCGAGTGGCGACCCGCTGAAAAACTGGGTCACCTCCCTCGAGGGACGAACTGTCGTTCGGAGGGTCGAACCGTCGACTGTTGACCTGTCGATATGTATCCGTGCCATCGTTCGTTGTGCCCGCCACCACAGGGGTTGCCATAAATACTGACAATGGTTGAACCGTCACGACATCTGGAAGGGGTGGCCTATAGTAGCTATTGAAAGTCATTGCACACCCTATCGCAAGCTTGCGTCGCCATAGGTGTGTACATCGTTTCAATTGCTACCATAGAAGCACGCAAGCCCGGCAAAACGAAGACTACGATGCACTGGTACTGAATATTTCTCGAGGAATATACGCTCCGAAGAGGAGTTTGAATAGCAAAAGTGCCCAAACTGTATAAAACACCGAAATCTGAACGACTCTCCCGGGAGTTTGCGGACTGAAACCGCTAAACGGAAGAACGATCGTTGCAAGAGCGGTGATTACGATTGCGCCCACTAACGCTAAACTGATTTTGGCTATTACGAGAAGCATCTCTTTTGGGTCTCGTGAGGTCATATCTATAGTTAGTAGATTGGTAGTAGATGGCCTGTATTAAATTTGAGTTCGATCGTGCGGATAGACGGACTGCTGGACACCACAATCAGACAGACGGAAACCACGGACCCTCTCCCGGGTTTCACGGGCAGGCCCAGTCTATACGACCAACCTTCCTCGGAGGTAGGACGGGTATAACAAACCCCGTCCGTTGCAACGCCAACTCCAATGGAGTATGCAGGTTCGCCAGTGATTCGAAAAGCCTCGAGCGGGAAGCAACGTCGACGACCGAGTGACTTTCGCCGTTCGCTACAGCTATGAACCGGACGATACTCAATACCGTCCTCGCGGTGGGTTTCCTCGCTCTGGCGCTCGCGATTGGCGTCGCTCGGCGGTCGCCGCCGTCGGGGTACGAGCCGTCGATTTATACTGCCACACCGACGCTCACCTGGCTGGGCGTCGGTCTCGCCCTGGCAATCGCGATTGGGCTGACGATCGGGACGCGAGGGCCATATCAGGTCGGGGCAATGGCACTCGGGGGGCTGACGGTAACGACCGTCGTGAGCATCCCAGTGATTCGTAACTATCACTTCCAGGGGATGGGCGACGCCCTCACGCACCTCGGCTGGGTTCGGGATTTCACGCAGGGTACGATGACACCCCACGAACTGTTCTATCCGGGGCTGCACTCGATCGCTACTACCGTCCACATAGCGGGTGGAATTTCGATGGAGCGAGCGGTGATTATGTCCGTTATTCTTCTGTTCGTTCCGTTCGTCGTCTTCGTTCCGCTCATTGCTCGAGCGATTACCGGAACCGCCGGTGCGGCCGGATTCGCGGCTATCGTCTCCTGGATGGTTCTACCGGTTAACAACGTCGCGACCCACATGGGACCGCATACGAACTCGAACGCGCTGTTCCTCGTTCCAGTGGCGCTGTTCGCGCTAGTTGCGTATCTGGGTCGGCGAGGTGGCCTCGAGCGGTTGCCCTTTGGCATCTCGCCGTTTACGTTTCTGCTCATCTTCGTGGGAGCGGGGATTCTGCTGGTACACCCACAGCAGATGGTCAACGTCGTCGTCGTGTTCGCAGCACTCGCCGGCGTCCAGATGCTCGCGAGCCTTCGTTCCGCGAACCATCCAATCTCGACGCATCCACGAATGCACACGCCCGCTGCGCTTCTGGGCGTGCTCTTCGTCCTGTGGGCTGCCGCGAACGAGCGTTTCCGAAGGGCGTTTTCCGGGCTGGTATATGGCCTTTTCGTGCAGGATATCGGTACCGGTTCCGAGGTCGGACAACGGGGTGGGTCGCTAACTGAAATCGGTGGCAGCCTCGTCGAGCTGTTCGTCCTTATGTTTCTCGTGGCAGCGATTATCGGTACCATAGCCGCCCTGTTCGTCCTTTCAAACTGGCTCGGACGAACGCAACTCGATAGCGATGCTCGGGCGTACATTACGTACCTGGCACTGGCAACCGTGCCGCTTTTCGCCATGTTCATCGTGTATTTCTTCGGGACGCCGACGATGGCGTTCAGACAGGTGGGCTTCATTTACGTCCTCCTGACGATACTCGGCGGCATCGCGCTGGCACACCTGTTCGGCTGGCTTTCCGGCTTCCTGACGACCCCGGGTTCGAACGCACTCGCCGCCATCTTCGTCTCGGCGTGTCTCGTCCTCACACTCATGACGCTGTTTGCGTCACCGACGATCTATCAGCCGACCCAGCACGTCACCGAACAACAGCAGTTCGGCTACGACACGGCTCTCGAGACCCGAGCAGACGAACGACTCTTCGCCGGGTTCGGCTACGGAATCAGCCGGTATGGAGACGCCTACCACGGAACTGAGGCAGGGACCGAGATCAACTATGACGGTGGTGCAGGTGGACAGGTCCTAGTCGAGGAGTTCGAAGCCGGCAATTACAGTGGTGCCTATCACGGGACAGACTACTACTTCACCGTGAGCGCCTACGACGAGACGCGTGAACTCGAGGTGTATCAGGAACTTCATCACTCCCGTGAAGCCCTCGAGTCCATCGAACAGGACCCCGGTGTCAATCGACTCGTCTCGAACAACGAATTCAGGATGTACGAAGTTGAAGGAGAGTAGACGACACCATATCCAGGGAGAATACGTCGGGCCGTCCTCGTCATCGTATAGCGATCGACATCCTCTTTGCTCCTCCTTTGCCAAGCAAAATGGGAGTTCGACGGAGTACTCAGCTACACGCTTGTATGAGGAAAAGCGACCCCGACCTCTCTACAACTATTTACAGGCGGAGCAAACCGGAGCGGTTCACGAGTCCGAATCGACGAGTTCGGCATTTGCAGCACACGCCTGGTCGATGGACGGAAACGCAGTCAACATCTCGATGGCGTGATTTTCGTCGAACCCACCGGTAATGAAAAGGTACTCCCCGACGATGACGTAGGCGAGTTTCTCCGCGTGGGACGAATCGGCGTAGAGTATATTTCGCGAGAGCTGATTTTGTTGAAACGGCGGTTCTTCTACGCGTCCAACGACTGTGTTCACGTCCGTCGAGCCACCCTCCCTGAACGTTCTGCTCACCCGTTCGACGCCGACATCCGTTCCACTTCCACTTCCAGCGTTCGAGAGGCCATCGACGTCCGCTTCGGTTGGCAGCAAAGCCTCGAGATCGTCCGTGTCGGGCGCACTACAATCTTCGAAGCCCTCGAGACGGTACCCTTCGTCGCCGTTTTCCGAGTCACCGGCATCCCCCGAATCCTCGTCATCACTGGTGGCGTCGTCAGAAGCATCATCGCCGAATAGCGCGCCATCGTCACCGGTTGACTCGTCGCTAGCGTCATCATCACTACTCAAACAACCACTGATAGTGACCGTCGAGAGACCGGTCGCAGCAAGAAGCGTTCGCCGTTTCATAGCAGATATTTGAAAGTTAGTATCATAAACCTATCCATACATCACTTCAAACGGCCACACCGCTCCGTAACCCATGCTTATTTCGCCGACACCCTGGGTTCGACGAAAGTAATGATTGCTGTACAATAATGCTATTATTTTGTGAATACAGCGTATGTTTCTAATGATTTTCTGTAAAATCATTGCCTTTGATACGGAAAGGTTTATGTGCGAAAGCCCAGGTTACGCAAATGCATGGCGCAGAATTCTCGCACTACCGATGTCGAACCACAGATTACTGCTCGTAACGAGCGATTATCCCGCCGTTCGTACCTTCGCGCTGCGGGTTCGCTCGCTGCGGCAACCGGCCTGGCCCTCGGTGCAGTTGGCACGGCTGCTGGTGACGACGGCGACTACGAGACCATCACCCTCGACAGCGGTGAGGATCGGTTAGTGTCCCTCGAGGACGGCGAAACCCTCGAGAACGTCTTATTCGACTGTACGGCAGCCGGTGCGCGCGTGACGATCGCGGCTCACGCTACCGACTGGACGATCCGAAACGTCGGTATCAAAGGTGAGTTCGATGTCGGTGCACCGGATGCAGCGTTCGGTATTTCTGATCTCGACGGCGGTGAAAGTACGATCGAAAACGTCTACATCGCCGACGGTGCCGTACACGGCTCACAGGCAACGGGTGAGACGGCGTTCTGGGTCAGCCCTGAGCACAACGGACACATCGATTTCCGCCACGTGAACGTGCAGAACTTCCCAGATAACGGAATCTACGCTTCTGCGCCCGGTGGAAACGGTGGCGGTACCGTACACATCGACGAGTGCTACGCCGCGAACAACTACGTCTCGAACTTCCGAATCGGTTCGGCCGGGAGCGCTGTCACGAACTCGAGCGTCCACGTCGACCGCGACGGATACGGTGGCCGCGGTATCTGGGTCTGGTCGCCCGGCACCTGCGAAATCGATAACTGCCAACTCGATATGAACGGGCATAACTACGCGATCGACGTGGGTGCGAACGGAAACGGGACCTCCCTGACGGTGACCGAGACGGATTACAGCTCGGACTTCCACGGCGGTCTCAACGAGAAATTTGGCTCGAGCATCGAAATCGATGACAGCGTCGGCACGAATCCGGAGCCGGAGATTCCTGACGGCGTCCCAGAGACTCCTGAAGCAGCTGCCAGTGGGGACGAAGGTACCTCAAGTGCGGACACTGGTCCATCGTTTACCTGGTTCGGGTTCTGAATCCACCACCCACTCGGCAACTCGCGAACGACGCAACACGGCCTCCGCTGACGACACCCTCCACTTGAACCCTCGGTGACCGGTCTCCGCTGACAACATCCCACTGGACGCACGGACCTCCACCAGCTCTCCGGACTCTCTGGGTCCGCGTATCATTTGCAATTTATTATCAAAACCTTCCTGATAGCGCTTGCTTTCCCCTCACATTGTGACCTCGTTGATGAGAAGGTGACCAGGCTCGAGCGGGCTTTTGCGGTAATACACTGTTACCGCCCCTATTTCCATGCCCTAATGGTCATATCTGTATGAATGTATAGAGATATTGTTATTGCCTGTCGTTCCGACTATATCGAGTGTCTGTAAATTTAATTCATTAGTTTAAAGAAAGATTTATGCCGGTATCCTCAAATTACCTGATTGCATGGCACGCGACGTTTCGGTATCGGATGATAGTGATACGAGCGGTAATCGACCTGAAACGACTGAAATCGACGGTAATAGCGGATTACTCAACCGACGGGGGTACCTCAAGCTCGCCTCCGCGAGCGCGCTGACCGGTGCGGTCACAACGGCCGCTGCCGGTCGCGCCAGTGCGTCCGGGTATGACGAGATTACCGTCGGCGCAGGTGAACGACGCGTGATTCGCGTCGGCTCGAACGAGACGCTCGAGAACCTGTTGATCGATTGTACCGCTGACGAGGCCAAGGTTGTGATCGCCGCACACGGGACCAACTGGACGATCCGAAATGTGGGTATCCAGGGTCGCGTCGGGCAACACGACGCCGTCTTTGGCCTCTCCGACCGCCGTGGAAATACATCGACGATGGAGAACGTCTATCTCGGTGACGGGGCAGTCCACGGCCACCGAATGGGTGTTGGCATCTGGGTTGCCCCACAGCATACCGGTCACATCAACATCGACCGCGTGAATATACAGGAGATGGGTGACAACTCGTTTTATTGTTCGGCGCCGATGCACAACGGCAGCGGTGGGACCGTCGATATTAGTAACTGCTACTCGCGAGACTCGTGGGTATCTCATTACCGTCTGGGCGAAGGCTCAATTACGAACTGTACGGCGGTCAATACGAGCAGATACAAAAACGGACGTGGCGTCTGGGCGTGGGCACCCGGAACCGTCCACGTCGACAACTGTCACCTTGCGATGGGTGGCCGTCACTACTCCGTCGTCGTCGGTGCAAACGGGAGGTCTTCCGCCGTTCGAATGACCAACACCCAGTACGACACCGGCTTCAATGGCGGATTCAGACGTCCGGGCGGGTCGATCAATATGGCCGGTGGCAACGGGACGTCACCACGTAACGTCGTTCCTGACGGTTGTCCGACGTCAGCTGTGGAGGCCGCCTCGGGAAATTCGAACGACGCGTCGGCGGAACCCGAAACCACGAGGCTATCAAACGTTATCGTGGTCGACGGGCGTGAATCAGACACCGACACCACTGAGTACGCGTTCACGACGACAGGCGATATCGAACCCAGCACAGACGAAAACGCGACTATCGACGCCGAAGCAACCGTCGACGGAAACTACGCGGAAGGCGTCGTCGCCAACTATCTCGACGCGTTCCGATTCGACGGCGAAATCGAGACGCTAACGGTCGATGGCGGCGCGGCCGTCCGCGTCAACGGCGTCGAAATCGACCCTGACGATATCGACGACGTCCTCGAGAACTTGCTCCTGGTCGAAGGCGCAGATGCAGATGTCAGCCGGTACGAGTTCGTCGTCGATGGACACGTCGAAAGCTCGAACGCCCAGGGTGCGACGATCGACGACGGCCTCGAAATCGAGGACGGACACGTCCAGGGCACCGTCGCGAACTGGCGCGATGCGTTCCGGTTTTCCGGTTCACTCGAGCAGGTAACGGTCGACGGACCGGCGACGATGTCGGTAAACGGCGACGTGATCGACCCAGCCGACTACGGAGCGGACCATCCACACGTCCTCGAGATCGAGGGAACGGGTGAACCCGCGAGTTTCGAGATCACGGTCGACGGCGACCTCGTCTACGACGGGGACGATCCGGCCGAGAACGTCACGATGGTCTCTGGCACCACAGCTCAGAGTTCCGTGACGGACAGCACCCAGCGATTCCGGTTTTCGGGCGCGCTAACTGACGTTTCCTTCACCGACGGTGAAGCGAACGTGACACTCGATGGCGAACCGCTCGAGATCGAAGACGCAGGCGACCACGAACTCCTCCCACACGCCATCGTCATCGACGGAACGAACGCGTCCGGACCGGCGGTATACTCGTTCCGGGCGAGCGGCGCAGTCGTCAAATCCGACTACCGGAACGCCTCGATCAACGAGGAAGACATCATCGATGGCAGAACCGTTCGCGGCGCGGTCGGCAACTGGCTCGACGCCTACTGGTTTGCCGGCGATCTCGAGGATTTCAAGCTGTTAGGCGACGCCGCAGTCGACGTGATCTACAACGCTCGAGAGCAGTAACGCGTCCTCACCGGCGGTAACGTGCGACGAACGAGTGTAAAAGCGAGAGGAGAAATACCACGAGGGCGAAAAATAGCAACGTTTTCACCGATCCGGCGAGCACTCGAGTGCATGAACTTCTTCGACCGGTTGCACGACCGGATCGTCACCGTCGATAGCGTCGTGAGCGTCGGCCTCGACCCAGATCTGTCTCGGATTCCCGATCACCTACTCGACTACGACCTCCCGCGCTGGGCGTTCAACCGCCGTATCATCGACGCCACCCACGAACACGCCGCCGTGTTCAAACCGAACGCCGCCTTCTACGAGGATCCCGACGGGTGGGCCGCCCTCGAAGAGACCATCGCCTACGCACACGGAAAAGGTGTCCCTGTCTTGCTCGACGCAAAGCGCGCCGATATCGGCAATACGACCCGAAAATACGCCGAAATCCTCGAGCGAGTCGACGCGATAACCGTCAACCCCTACATGGGCCGTGACTCACTCCAGCCGTTCCTGGCGAACGAAGAGGCCGGAGTGTTCGTCCTCTGTCGCACCTCCAACCCCGGCGGCGCTGATCTACAGGACCTCGAACTCGAAACCGGCGAACCACTTTACGAACGCGTTGCCGCGCTTGCCGACCTCTGGAACGAAAACGACAACGTCGGCCTCGTAGTGGGGGCAACGAAGCCCGAAGAACTCGAGGAACTCCGCGAACAGGTACCCGAGCTGCCGTTTCTCGTCCCCGGCGTTGGAGCCCAGGGCGGAGATGCAGAGGCGGCCGTCGAATACGGACTCGCGGGTGGCGTTGGGTTAATCAACTCCTCTCGCGGAATCATCTTCGCCGGCGAAAATGCCGGTGAAGACTTCGCAAAGGTGTCTGGACAGGCGGCCAAACGGCTGCAAGACCGGCTCAACGAGCATCGACATTAGTCCCCTCCCAAACGACGAACCGCCTTCAGGCTTCAGGCTCCTGGCAGTGATCCGAAGCGACACGGCCAACGACTGCACCGTCAACGACCGGTCCAACGACTTCCACTTCGATCGGTCCCGCCGGGGGAATCTCCTCGAGTGCATCGAGGTTTTCCGTCACGGCAATCGGCACTGGAGTCGCTGGATACGGATGGGCGGCGAGTAATCGTCTATTACCTCGTGCCTGTGCGTCCGCCGTTGGCTCGAGTTCAACCTCGAGACAGAACTGTTCACCCACACCGAGCGAGCCACTGACGAGATCACGTATCGAGGTCATAGCCGATGAATGTCCACGTCAGTGTTGCTATCGGGCTTCGCAGTTTTCACACAGGTCGTACACAGCCCGTGAGACTGGTCGAAGTGGGCCGTACAGGCCAGCGTCCCGCAGTTCGAGCACTGGTATTCGGCCGGTCGCGATTCACAGATCTGACAGAGGCCGGTGATGCTCATACCCGACGTACGGACTCTAGGTGTATCAATCAGGTGGGGAATCGACAGGAATGCCGAAACGTCCCCAGTGCTCTTCGGGAACTCCGATGTCGAAGCCGGCAATCGCACCCATCGCCGTACCCTTTAGGAGCCTCGAGCCACTATAATCCCTGTGCGTCAGTCTCCAGTCGTCTTGCTCATGGCCGCCTCGTTTGCAGCCATGACGGCACTGCTCGCCATTGGAGCCGTCGTCTCCGGTTCACCCGTCGCGTTTTTCGTGGCGGTTCCGCTCGGAGTGACCGCCTACTTCATGTACTATCACGGCAGCGGCAAACTACTCGAGCGACTGCACCGTCGAGAGGAGCGCCGGCAAGCGGCTGACCAGCGGCGCCGCCAACAGCGCGCGACCGGTCAACGTGGCGGGTTTGGGGCCGGTCCACGCCAGCGTCGTGGCCCGCGAACCCGTGGCGAACGTGAAGCGCGTTTTGGCTCACAGGGCCGAGTAGGATTCGGGGCACACGACCGCTACGACTCCCGTGATAGAGCGCCCTCGACGTCGGACGGCCCCACTCGAGCGGAAGCACGAACGGTGCTGGGTGTCGATCCGACAGCCGATCAATCGTCGATAAAACAGGCCTACCGCGAGCGCGTCAAAGACACCCATCCGGACCGTGGGGGCGACGAAGACGAGTTCAAGCGAGTGACGGCCGCCTACGAACGACTGCGAGCGAAGTAATGAGTGGTAGCTCCCCTCGCCGACTGTGCTATTTTGTGACATTCGACGCGAAAGCTTTTGCCGTGTGAGTCGCTACCAGCGTCTATGAGCCGTGACCGGGCTCTCCTCGAGCGAGCCCTGGAACGTGGCGAACAGGACGGTGGAAACGTCGAGTTCAAAGAACGTCTCCTGCAGTCGATTCACCTCGAGGGGGGTCGACGCGAGAGTCTCGCCGCACAGCTTCGACACCGCGTACTGTCGGGCGACGGCGAGGCGACCTACGTCGTTGGTGTGACCGACGATGGCGGCCTCGCTGGAATCGACCCCGATACCTTTTCGGAGTCCATGGACGTTCTCTCGTTGCTCGCCGAAGAAGCCGACTGCCACATCGAAGACGTACAGACCTGGGGTGTCAAAGACGGTCTCGTCGGTATCGCTCAGATACGCGAAGGCGCCGTCCTCGAGACGGACGACAAACACATCGTCATCGGGACAGCCGGCCACGTCGACCACGGCAAGAGCACGCTGGTTGGCTCGCTCGTAACCGGCAGACCGGACGACGGGGATGGGGCCACTCGAGCGTTCCTCGATGTCCAGCCACACGAAGTCGAACGTGGTCTCTCCGCGGATCTTTCGTATGCCGTCTACGGGTTCGACGACGACGGCCCCGTACACGTCAGAAATCCCAACCGAAAAGACGACCGGGCACAGATCGTCGAGGAGGCCGACCGACTGGTTTCCTTCGTCGACACGGTTGGCCACGAACCCTGGTTGCGGACGACTATTCGCGGTCTCGTCGGGCAGAAACTCGATTACGGCTTGCTCGTCGTCGCCGCCGACGACGGGCCGACCCGAACCACCCGCGAACACCTCGGTGTCTTGCTCGCGACCGACCTTCCAACGATGGTCGTTCTCACGAAAACGGATATCGCCAGCGAGGAACAGATCGAATCGGTCGTTCTCGAGATCGAGCGACTCCTTCGAGAGGTCGGAAAGTCGCCGTTGCGAATCGCCCGCCACGGCGTCGACGCCGCCGTCGATGAAATCGGCGATACCGTCGTTCCCATCGCTGAAACCAGCGCAATCACGATGGACGGGCTTGACGTACTCGACGAACTGTTCGAGCGCCTCCCCAAAACGACCCGTGACGAAGGCGAATTCCGCATGTACATCGACCGGAGTTACGCCGTTACTGGCGTCGGCGCCGTTGCCTCGGGAACGGTCATGCGCGGATCGGTCGAAGCCGGTGACAAACTCCTGTTGGGACCCATGCCTGACGGAACCTTCCGCGAGGTCGAAGTGCGATCCATCGAAATGCACTACCACCGCGTGGACCAGGCCCAGGCCGGTCGAATCGTCGGTATCGCCCTGAAAGGCGTCAAAGAACCCGAGATCGAACGCGGCATGGTATTACTCCCAGCCGACGCAGACCCCGTGCCGGTTCGGGAGTTCGACGCCGAAGTCATGGTCCTCAACCATCCAACCAGGATCGGTGACGGCTACGAACCCGTCGTCCACCTCGAGACGATCGGCGAAGCAGCCGCGTTTTCCCCTGAGAACGGCCGCCTCCTCCCCGGTGACAGCGGCATCGCACGCGTCCGCTTCAAATTCAGGCCGTATCTGGTCGAACCCGGCCAGAAGTTCGTCTTCAGAGAAGGGCGGAGTAAAGGTGTCGGAACGGTAACCGACGTCTATCCAGCCAATTGATCATCCCCTTCCCGAGTTACATCGAAAGCACCGGCACTGACTCGAGTGCTGCCAACGAGGACACCCTAAAGGTTGGTTCAGGCCCGGATACCCTCGTCGTCTCTCCGCCCCGACCATCAACGGGGACCCACACTGACGGGACACCTGCAGCTTTGGCTCCGGCCACGTCACTCGTGAGCGAATTGCCGACGTAGAGCGCCTTCTCCGGCGTGATATCGAGGGCCTCGAGTGCAACCTCGAACGGTTCCGGGTCCGGCTTCGGGGCAGTCTCGTATCCCGCACAGACCACCGGTTCGAAGGTCTCAGTCAATCCCAGCGCAGCCAACTTCTCTGCTTGCATCGCCGGGTCACCGTTCGTGATCAGACCAAGTCGATACGACGCCTCGAGGGTATCGAACACGTCCGGGACGCCAGCCAGTGGGTCGACCGCTCGCTGATCCCGTTCTTCGTTGAACGCCTCGGCGACGGCGATTCCAACTTCTCGATCTACACCCGCCTCCACAGCGAGATCGCCGAAACACTGCCGATGGAGATCACCGATACTCGAACTCGAGGCGAGATAGTCTCCGTACCGTTCGGGATACGCAGCGGGGTCGAAGACGGGATCGACGCCAACGCGTTCGAACGCACACTCGAGGACCGTCTCTGCGGACCGCCGATATCGGCAGATCGTATCGTCGAGATCGAAAAGAATCGCTTCAGGCGGATGTGACATACTCTCGAATGCGGGGAGATAGTGTAAAAGCCGTTCGAACGCAAGTGATACCAGTTCGCGTACGGCCTCGGCCCTCGGGCAGAACCTGACCCCACGCCGCCACTGCTACTGGTTCGGCCTCGAGTCAGCGACGGTGTATCCGGCAGACTCCACTACAGCCAGATCGAACAACACAGCCCAGTCGAGGATTCGTGCGACCCGTTCACCCCAGATCTCACGTAGTCGATTTCGATGTTTGTGCTGTTCGTACTGCGGTATCGATTCGCGAAATCGATCGAAAACCGCGTCAGCCGACAACGGTTCATTGGCCGCCTCGAGGAGTTCGAGAATCCGTTCGACGCCGTATACTCGGCTCACAAACGATTCGCGCAGACGCGAACGCTCCGCCGGATTGCTCGGTGCTGGTCGCCCACGGACGCGATGGAATCCCGTCGGCCCCTCCGTTGCCAACTCGAGCGCTCGCAGGAAGGTCAGCCACGTTCGAGCCTCATCACGCGGTGAAATCTCCGTCTGGCGCATGATCCGGGCACAGCAGTCGTCCTCCGTCCCCGGAACTAACGGGACGGCAGCCTGCACCGTCTCGAGGTAGTCGACCGATTCAGGTGCTTCGGGAACCAGTTTGAACTGCATAGGCTCAAGCAGGATTTTCATCGAGTCCGAACGATTCGACGAGGATATCCTCGCGTGTTTCACCGTACACGTAGGTGCCACCGCCGAGTACGTCAACGGTGACTTTTGCCGGCCCGAAGAGGTCGGCCGCAGTCTCCTCGAACGACCAGTCCCGGTCGTCGAAGATTTCGACGAACGGCCTCCCATATTCGTCTCCTGCCGTCGAAAGCAGTTGCTCGAAGCCGTCGAACGGCTCCCGGACGACCAGATGTGCCGTCCCGCCGTATGCAATCGCATCGTTCGTCCGGCCAATTGCCGTCTCCTCGTCGTCGGCAACCGGCGGAACCGGCGCTCGGCCCGTCACGGAAACGATATCGAGCGGATCGTAGCCCAGTTCGGAGAGGTTGAACGTCACCAGTTCACCGACTCGAGCCGCGTTTGTCACGCTGCCGACGACGCTCGCCGTCGGATACGCGAGTAAAAAGACACCGCTCGACTCGATTTCTGCCCGCGAGGCAACCGCCTCGGCTGCGGCCGCCGTCGGCATCTGGGTCGTCTCGAGTGTCAGTGCCGTCAGGTCGAACGCATCTGTGTACTGAAGCTGTCGGAACTCCTGTTCCTCGGCCACCAGCGCTCGAGCCGGGCCGCTTCCAAGTCCTTCGAAATCATCGGTCTGCAGTTCCCAGCCAGCCTTTTGTGAACCCAGATATGCCAGCCCTGGCTGGTCCGTCGACAGTTCGATATACGGTATGGGCGCACCACCCAGTTCTCCGAGATCACGCCCCGGTGTCGCCAATCCTGCGGTTTGAATCTCCGTACACAGTAGTCCCGCTTCGATTCCACCATCGAACTCGAGGCCGAAATCGAGTACCGTCGCCTCGTTCTCGAGTTCGTACGCCCCCACATTCAGCTCCTCGGCGAACTCGAGGGCCTCGTCGACCAGTTCGATCGCCATTCGGTTGAGACTCTCCATGCCACGGGTTACAGCCTCCCCCTTCAAACAGTTTATCTAATAGGGATCGATGACACCCTGGAAAAAGACAGTCATCACAGAATTGTTTCTGTCCTTATTCCTCAGCAGCTTTCGACTCTTTGATGTCCTGCAGTTGCCCCAGCAAATCGTCCGTCGACGCACCAGTTTCGACCGTCATCTCCCCCTCGTGGGCGTTTTCGTGAACGTTCACCGCTTTCTCCTCTCCGTCGTCCTCATCCCGATTCTGGTGTCGCTGTTCGGATTCATCGTAGCTTCCAAAACCCATACTCAGTATCGAGTACTTACCCACTTGAATCCGGCGATGGCCGCCGCTTCCTGGCATTTTGTTTGACAGTCCCGGTCCGAATACTGTTCTCGATACCGAACGGGACGGCACACTCACCTCGAGTCGAGCGCCTGATCGAAGTGTCCTACCATGTGATTCCATTGAACCAGCCAGTCTTCGGATCGGCTGTACCGACAGTAGCCAGTGAAAGGCAGTGTACACCCCATCCCAAGACTGGATCGCGGTCGGGTTGTACACCGTTTCACTGGCTAGTATTTTTCTCGTGATCGGTCACCAGGTATCGTGAGTATTGGTACGAGTCTCCATCGACCGTATCATTGCCTGAAAAGTGTGTCATCCGACCGTCACCACGCGTGTCGATTCGCGGTCAAGTGGGCGACTACGATTGCATGCCCTCTTCATCTGCCTCGAGTAAAATGCAAAAATCCCCACAGCTCTGTGAGGATAATCAGTATGAATAGTAGCGGCGAATCGGTGTTCCCAGCGGGTCTCCCACGCCAGTACTGGCCGATACGCAGGCGGGCTTATCTTCCGTGTTCGGGATGGGTACGGGAGGAACCCCGCCGCTCTGGCCGCTGTAATGCCGGCCGACGGAATCGAACCGCCGTCAGACCACTGCCGGTCACTCGAGGTCGGTACCTCGAATGGAAATGTGTTATGAGTGGTCGGCGGCGAATCAGATTTCCCAGAGGGTCTCCCACTCCAGTACTCACCAATACGCAGACGGGCTTATCTTCCGTGTTCGGGATGGGTACGGGAGGAACCCCGCCGCTCTGGCCGCCGTAATGCCGATAGACGGACTCGAACCGTCTCTCACACGACCCTGAAGCCGTGTGAGTCAACCTGTAATCGGTAAACCGCATGTCCGTGTAGTCCAGTTAACGCCTGGACCCGTTCGCGGGTCCAGTGCAGATCCATGTGAAATGAATGTGTGGCTCGGTCTGTTAGTGCTCGCGGGCTCAACACCTCGTTGCCTCGGTGCGTACACCCCGAGTCTATCGAACTCGTCTTCTACGAGTGACCTCGGTGGAATTTCTTTTTCAAGTGGGTTTCGAGCTTAGATGCGTTCAGCTCTTACCCCGTGGTGCGTAGCTGCCCGGCACGTGCTCTCTCGAACAACCGGTACACCAGTGGCACCCATTCGTAGTTCCTCTCGTACTATACGAACGTTCTCGTCAAATTCCATGACACCCCCAATAGATAGCAGCCGACCTGTCTCACGACGGTCTAAACCCAGCTCACGACCTCCTTTAATAGGCGAACAACCTCACCCTTGCCCGCTTCTGCACGGGCAGGATGGAGGGAACCGACATCGAGGTAGCAAGCCACCCGGTCGATATGTGCTCTTGCGGGTGACGACTCTGTTATCCCTAAGGTAGCTTTTCTGTCAGCAATTGCCCGCATTGGGCAGGCTAATTGGTTCGCTAGACCACGCTTTCGCGTCAGCGTCGATTGTTGTGCTCGACACTGTCAGGCTTCCGTATGCTCTTGCGCTCTTTCTCGGGTCTCCGACCCGAGTGAGGAAACCTTGGGGCGCGCTCGATATCTTTTCAAGCGCGTACCGCCCCAGTCAAACTGCCCGGCTACCGGTGTCCTCCTCCCGGAGTGAGAGTCGCAGTCATCATCGGGTAGTATTTCAATGCTGCCTCGGTGGCCCGCTAGCGCGGGTACCTGTGTAACGGCTCCTACCTATGCTGCACAATGACGACCACGTCTCAGCGACAGCCTGCAGTAAAGCTCTATAGGGTCTTCGCTTCCCCTTGGGGGTCTCCAGACTCCGCACTGGAATGTACAGTTCACCGGGCCCAACGTTGGGACAGTGGCGCTCTCGTTAATCCATTCATGCAAGCCGCTACTAAAGCGGCAAGGTACTACGCTACCTTAAGAGGGTCATAGTTACCCCCGCCGTTAACGGGTCCTTCGTCTCATTGTACTGAGTGTTCAGATACCCGCACTGGGCAGGATTCAGTGACTGTACGAGTCCTTGCGGATTTGCAGTCACCTATGTTGTTACTAGACAGTCGGAGCGCCCGAGTCACTGCGACCTGCCACTTTCCGTGGCAGGCATCCCTTATTGCGAACGTACGGGACGAACTTGCCGAATTCCCTAACGTCGGTTGCTCCCGACAGACCTTGGCTTTCGCCGCCATGAGTACCTGTGTCGGATCTCGGTACGGACAGTGTGCTCGTCTTTTCACGGGCTCCAGGTTGACCTCACTTTCGCTATCCTGACATTCATTCGCTTCCTGCCATTACGGCTTCCACGAACTTCGACAGTTCGACCGGGCGAAAGCCCGGCTGAGGTGGCCCCAAAGCGTCGACTTTTACTGCACACCGGCATAGGAATATTAACCTATTTCCCTTTTGTCAGCTTCGACTTACGGGCTGACTTAGGACCGGCTAACCCTCAGCTGATTAGCATTGCTGAGGAACCCTTACTCGTTCGGCCGTCGGGGGTCTAACCCGACTAACGCTGCTACTATGACCAGAATTTTCGTTCCTGCACGGTCCACACGAGATCTCTCCCGTGCTTCCACCCGAACAGGACGCCAACCTACAGGATCGCAATGTGAATTGCGCCGCTAGGTCTCGGTGATGAACTTGAGCCCCGATCATTTTCGGCGCCGCAAACCTCGGCCGGTAAGCTGTTACGCTTTTCTTAGAGGGTAGCTGCTTCTAAGCTCACCTCCCGGCTGTCTAGGGCTTGCGACCACCTTCAATCGCACTTAGTCCATACTTGGGGACCTTAACCCAGCTCTGGGTTGTCTCCCTCACGGTACACAGGCTTACCCCGCGCACCGGACTCCCCGCGTCGACGGCGTTCGTAGGTTCGGAGTTGGACAGGGGGGCGAACTCCTCTCGGAGTCCGGTCCCCCAATCCGTCGCTCTACCCCACGAACTACCTCAGCGGAGGTCATGCTTCGACATGTTTCGGTTGGAACCAGCTGTTTCCGAATTCGATGGGCCTTTCACCCCTAGACGTAAGTCACGAGAGGGTATTGTAGGACACCAACTCTAACGGGCCTCCACGTGCCTTTCGGCACGCTTCACCCTGCTCACGCCTAGATCATCCGGTTTCGGGTCGTCCCCGCCTGACTCCCCGCGCTTGAACACGGTGACCCTCACCCGAAGGCTGCGGTCATATCGGTTTCCCTATGCCTACCCGGATACTCCGGTTAGACTCGTCAGACAGGCACACTCTCTGGTTCGTTTTTCAAAACGTACGACGGAACATCGGCTTCCCACTCCGCTTACTACAGGTTTGCACCTGATTCATTGAGAGTGGGACCTTTCATGCCCCGTCGTTCTATCGCCAACTGATTTCACGCCCTATTGCACCTCCCTTTTTGGGGTGCTTTTCAGCGTTCGCTCACGCTACTAATTCGCTATCGGTCTCGAGGAGTGTTTAGTCTTCGCGGTCAATGCCCGCGATATTCACGAGGGATATCCAACCCCCGCTACTCTGGAGCTGACGCACGGAGTACTGATCGACGGTACGGGACTGTCACCCTGTTTCGTACTCTATTCCAAGAGATTTCTCGTCAAAGTTCGTCCGATGAGAGTCAGTCCGAACACCACATTGCCCTAAGGCTTCGGTTTGGACTGTGTCGGGTTCACTCGCGGTTACTAACGACATCGCGTTGCTTTCTTTTCCTGTCGATACTAAGATGTTTCAATTCTCGACGTTCCCTATTGCGCAAAGCAATTGCAAAGAGGATTCCTATTCGGAGATCCCAAGTTCTTCCCCTCCGTGCGGGTCCCTTGGGCTTATCGCAGCTTGGCACGTCCTTCTTCAGCTCTCGAGCCGAGCGATCCACCAGCTGGCACAGTAGCCACGTTCTTTCGGATCTTGGGTGCTGCTCGTAATGAGCAGCGATGTGACCCGGGAACGGGTCCAGTGGACGCCTGGACTACACGTACATACGGTGTCATCTGCACGCCAGTAGACGGCTGGCATGCATTCACCCTTCCCTACCTCGCTTACGCGGGGAGGTGCATCGGTTTTTCTTGTGGATTAGATCCTTTTCCGGTCACACACTTAAGGGCACGGATTCGAATCGCCCCCGGGACACACACGCATGACCCCCGTTATCATGAATTTTCAAAGAAGTGAAAATTAGAGGGAACGTGGCGCCACCAATCACGACACACTCGAGCGAGTTACAACGGTCTCTTCGCCCGCTTTCGGCGACTATCCGCCGGTTGCGGCGGTATAAAAGCACGCGAACCCATCTGGCATCATGGATAACGACGAGGTGATGAAAACGTATGAGAAACGACGTTACTCGGAACGACCATTCGAGATGTCGTCGTCGGCGTCGTCGTCAGCATCGTGTTGGCCACGGACAACTGTACCAGCCTCTTGAGCACCCATTCCATCGGTTTTCGGACCGCGGATCAGGGCCTCGAAATCATCGACATCGTCGTACTGGTCGGCGTAAATAAGGGCTGTGCGACCGAGCCGAGTAATTTCGTACAGTCCGGATCGTTCTGCCGGGCCGATCTTCTTCACGAGTCCGTAGTCTTCGAGTACGGGCAATCTGGTGTTGATATTCTTCCGGCTTTTTCCCGTATGCGGTGCCAGGTTAGTTGCTACGTTTCGTCCGGTATCCTCGAGGGCCTCGAGAATAAGGAAGTCAGTGGGTTGTCGCAGTTTCACAAATACTCACGCTCAGTTAGGCCGGACGGTGGCCGAAATATGCTGGAGGAAATTGTGTTCGTTGGTTTGGCCACCATCTCTTCTCTCGTGTACCAAGCCGGACCGTAAAATAGTGACGGAACAAAGGGGCTGCTCCGGGAGGATTGTCAACAATCCAACACAGTTCTAATGGATCTCTGTCGAACAGACTCATAATATACAGGAGGGTTCAGGAGTCACTGGTCGATGCTGTCTGGTATGTGCCACCTGTCAGATGAGTGGTTTTCCGGGCGGTGACCCGACTCGAGCGGATTCTGTGCGAGATATTCTAACTGCTCACCCATCCACGCCTCGAGGCGGTGGGCAGTCACCACCTGGCGCATCGCACGCATACGCGATTGAACTTCGGTATTCGATATAGTCAGTGCGTCACAGATCTGATCAGCAAACTGTGCGGTGTCGGTCGGATCAACCAACAGCGCGTGAGCGCCGAGCACCTCGGCGGCGCCGACATCGGTACCGAGTAATAACACGCCGTCGTTATCGACCGACGACGCAACGTATTCCTGGGCGACCAGGTTCATCCCGTCACAGAGTGAACTGACGATTGCCAGGTCGGCACGTCGGTACAGCGCAACGAGGTCCGCAACCGGCAGGATATCCTCGGTGTAAACGACCGGTTGCCAGGTGTCGGTGCCGAACCGGGCTTGCAGTCGCTCGACTCGCCGACGAACGCGGTCACCCAGTCGATCGTAGGCGGGAATGCCAGTTCTGCTCGGCGTTGCCTTCTGGACGAACGTAAACGAGCCGCGCCAGTCCGGATGATTCTCGAAGAACTGCTCGAGCGCCTCGAGTCGTTCGGGAATTCCTTTGGTATAATCGAGCCGATCGACACCGATGCCAATATCGCAGGTGGGGTCGATACCATATTGCTCACACAACGATTCCCAGCGCCCCCTGTCACCTGCTCGAGCGCGCCGCTCGTAGCTCGCGGTGTCGACACCCATCGGTGACGCAACGAGTTTCGTGGCAGTGCCGTCGTATCGAATCGCCCGCTCGCTCCGGTCGGTTTCGGCTGACCGAACGAATCGGTCGACACACTCGAGAAACCGGGTTGCATACGACTCGAGATGGAAACCGAGTACGTCGGCACCGAGCAACCCGACGAGCAGTTCGCGGCCGAACGGACAGGACTCGAACACGTCGGGTGTCGGCCACGGGATGTGCCAGAAGAAGCCGAGAGTGGTTCCCGGTGGGAGTTCGTCGACCAGATACGACGGAACCAGGCTAAGGTGGTAGTCGTGGATCCAGACACCGGCGTTCGGTGTTGCGTGGGTACGAATAGCCGCCGCGAACTTCCGGTTGACGCGACGATACCAGGCCAGGTCAGTCGGTCGAAACGACACGAGATCCGGCCGATCGTGACACAACGGCCAGAGGACGCGATTACTCAGGCCGGCGTAATATCCATCGACAGCTTCCTCGGACAGCCAGAGCCGACGAAGCGTGTACTGATCGTCGGCATCCGGTGGTACCGCGACACAGTCATCTTCGTCAGTGACGACTCGATCGGCATTTCCGTCACCCCAAGCAATCCAGGTGCCACCGACCGATCGCAACACTGGATCGAGGCCGGCAGTGAGTCCGCCAGTCGGTTCATCGACGCTGATTGACAGCGTGGACCCGTTACCGTCCTCCAGAGACGCAATTTTCGGCTGCGACGTCGTGTCATCCGCCAACCGGTGGCGGTATGGTTGTCGATTCGACGCGACGATCAGCGTGTCCGGTACGACGTCGGTTTCCCCACCGTCTGCCCGTAGCGTCGCGCTCGATTGTTCGAATATCCGAGTATTCACCGATCGCCATGCCCGCCCCAGCGCTGCGTGCCGCTCGTTCGATCCCATCAGTGGCTGTCCCCTCACCTCCCGCACGTGTTCGTGCGCGCCCTGCACATACAGGCCCCTGATAACGACGTCACCTGATTCCGAGTGCTTCGATCGTGGCTACGTTTTCGCATCTGACTGACGTACGTCCTCAGTCACCCGTTTGTCCTCCTTGCGGACGGTCGAGCCAACGACGAGGGCCGCCCCAATGATGACGAGGTTTTTGACGATGTACTGGCCTTCAACTGTTAGCCCGTACGGAAACGTGTGGAAGACTACCGATGGCAACAACACGATTGGGAGGAACGTTCCCGGCATCTGGAGAAACAACAGCAATATGCCGAGCCTGATCAACGGCCGGTAAAGCAGACAGATGCCGATGATGACCTCCCAGATACCCAGAACTGGCACGAACAGCTCCGGCGGGACGACGTATACCGTCGCAGCCACGAGGTCGGCTGCCGGACTCCCACCGATGACTTTCAGGCCACCGAACCAGATGAACACGACACCCAGCGCGATACGCAACACGGGAACAGCGAGCCGGTCCATGTACGTGATAATCGTCCGATCGGCCGACTCGAGCCACGTTCGAGCCGACTCGAGCCTGTCTGCAGGCGGTTTGTCACCGTCAGCGACGTCAGGAGGTGGTGTCATTTCGTCGTTTTTCACCGTCTGTAACTAAAAACCTCGAGTCGACCGCCCGATCGCCCCAGACAATTTGCAGGATCGAACGCAGGCAGGCACGTTGAAGGTGTGCCGTCCGAATGTCCGTTTATGGAGTACCCGTTTATCGACCGAATTGTGGCCTGCCAGCAACGACTCGAGGCGGCCGATGCTGCAGTCGTCATACTCACACCGGGTCCGAATCTGACGTACCTCGCTGGGATCGAGGAATCGCCATCCGAACGTCACTTCCTGTACGTCGTGCCAGCCGATGGGACACCGCAAATGGTCGCCCCGACGATGTACGAAGCCGAACTCGAGGAAGCCCCGATCGGTGACTTTCGCTGCTGGGGAGACGGCGACGACCCCGTTGACATCCTCGATGCGGTCCTCGCGGAGTTTGATATCACGGAAAGGGCCGATGACAGTACAATCTTGCTAGACGACCGTATGTGGACGGTCTTTGCCCAGGACGTTCGACGGATACGCCCCGACGCGACCTATGGGTTGGCGAGTTCTGTCGTCGGGCCCCTGCGAATCACGAAAGATTCGGTGGAACGAGACGCTCTCCGGAGGGCTGGCGAGTTGGCCGACCGGGTTTCGATGCGGTTGCGCGAGCGCGGTGACGAAATCGTCGGGATGAGCGAAGCCGAACTCGCGGCTGAAATCGACCGGCTACTGAGGGACGAAGGTGGCATCGAGCCGTCGTTCGATTCGATCGTCGCCGCAGGGGCAAACGGTGCCAGACCCCACCACCATCCTGGAGAGAAACAAATCGAGGCCGGCGAACCGGTCGTGTTGGACTTCGGCGCGTTCGTTCCGGCCGATCTCGAGGTCGGGAGTGCTCGGTATCCAGGCGATCAGACGCGCACAATTGTGTTCGATGGAGAGCCACCAGCCGAGTACGAGGTCGTTCATGAGACGGTCCGAGAAGCCCAACAGGCAGCCGTCGAACACGCGCAACCGGGGGTGACTGCTGAAGCCGTCGACCGGGTTGCCCGTGATATCATCGAGCAAGCAGGCTACGGCGACGCGTTCGTTCATCGGACCGGCCACGGCGTCGGCCTCGAGGTCCACGAACCACCGTACATCGTCGACGGAAACGAGACGACGCTCGAGACAGGAATGGTGTTCAGCGTCGAGCCGGGAATTTACCTCGAGGGCGAGTTTGGCGTTCGACTCGAGGATCTGGTGCTCGTCACCGACGATGGCGTCGAACGGCTGAACGAGTCGCCGATGGGCTGGCGTCCCTGATACGGTCCCCTGTGACTTTTTACCGGGATTTATCGTACGGCATTCACGGGTAAGAGACGACAGTAAACCGTGTGAACGATTCACGTGGGCCGTCGTAGTACGCCCCCACCCAGCCCCTCCCACTCGATGCGGTAACCGAGTTTCGAGAGGACGGCACTCGTCTCCTCGAGTCCGTGCACTTCGAGCCGCGATTCGACAGTCTCGAGCGTCAGCCCTTCTTCGAGGTCGGCTTCGAGAGCCTCGAGGACGGCAGGGCGAACGAGCGTTCGACCGAGACGTTCGTGTTCGGGGAAGGTCACGGCCTCGAGTGCCGCTTCACTCACGCCGTGTTCTGCGGCAATGGCTTCGAGGGTGCAGACGTTGGCTTCCGGACGCAGGCAATCCGGGAGTGTGGCAGCACTTTCATCGATCAATTCGCGTTCGTAGGATCGAAGGACATCGACGACGTCTTTCACACGGACGCGGTCGCGGTAGGGGATTGCCCGGTGGTCGCGCGCCTCGATATCGGCCTCGGCAGCGAGCGATTCGTCCACGGCGACGACCATCTCGACATCCTCGAGGTGCTCGAGCTGGTCGAGTTTCTTTTCGACGTACTCGGGCGTCCAGAACCCCATGATCTCGAAGTAGACCCGAAAGTCGGCGTGTCGGTAGTCGAAGGCAAAATCGGGGATCATCACCCGCGTACCGGTTGCCAGCGGCTCCGGCTCCCGTTGCAGGCCCCAGTCGAGATCCAGTGCCTCGAACCGGGCCGCGAAGTCCGCTTCGACGTCGCTATCGTACGTCACGTCGGTTACAGGTTCCGCGTCAGGGGCTCGAAGTGGATCCGCCTGCGAGAGTCGAAGGACTCGTTCAGTCCCGCGATCGTCAATTGCTGCCTCGAGTGACCACTCCGGAGCCCCCACGACGGTTCGAAGGAGTCGGGCAAAACGGGTTCCATACCGACGAGTAGCCTGAAAGAGCGCGGTTGGTCCCGTTACGACGACGACACGACCCTCGTCCGTCCGCTCGATTTCGTACAGGAGTCGGAGCCGTTTGGTCGCTGAGATAAGCGCTTTCGGGTTCGACGAGCGAATCCGGACGCTCGTGGCGTCGAACAGGGCCGTCTGTGCCAGCGACAGGTTGTACTGGGCGAGCAGTTCGTCGGGCGTCCAGGGCACGTCGATATCGGAAAGGACCTGTCGGTGTTCGAGGTCGGCGAACAGGCTCGAATCGACCACCTCGGATGCCATATCGAGGCTGTCTCCGGCTGATTCGAGCGCTTCGCGTCGCTCGCCTTCGGTGACGACGCCGATCGTTTCCGCCGCCTCGAACACGACGGTGCGAACCCGTTCAGGATCGACGGGAGCGTCGGTCTCGAACGACGCTTCGCGCTCGAGCAAGGCGGCGAACCCGCGAACGAGTTTGAAATCGGCTGCCTCCGCCTCGAGATCAGCCAGTGCGGCCTCGAGGTCGCCTCGGGTTTCACCCAGATGGCCCTGAAACGTCCCGATAACGCGAGCAGCGAGCGGTCGGTGTTCCCGACCGGCAAACTGTGGCTGGTAACCGCCACCGGCTCGTGAAACCCGAAGCAGGTCCTTGCGCAGCATTCATCGACAGTCTGTACGCAGTTGACAAAAGCAGTACGCTCGAGCATGCGAACAAAAGCAGCAGTTGATCGGCCCGAAGACACCGCTCATCGGGCGTTCCAAACCCCAAACGTTTCATCCGACGATGCCCTCTCTTCGATCAGTATGTATCGACGAGTGAGATGTGCCGTCAGCGAGCGGCGAACCGGTGGACAGTCGGGATCGGTCGTACTGGCTAAACGAACGACAGAGTCTCTCGAGTGTGGTGACCCTCGATGAGAGCCACACACGTCGATGCCATCGTGGATATCGCCTACGGTATCTTGATTTTTGCTGCTATCGCGCTCATCGCCGGTTTCGATGCCCAGATCGGTGTCGCGTTCGGGATTGGTGTGTTCTCCGCGTATCTGGTTCACGTGCTCTGGAAGATGGCCCGATTCGATCCCGAGTGGATGACTCGAGTGGTCGAAGAAACTGTCGGCGAATCGGTCGAAAAGACAGTCGATGAAAAGGTTGGTGAGAGCGTCGAGAAAACAGTCGGTGAAACCGTGGAGAAGACGGTCGATGAGAGGGTTGGAGAAACCGTCGAAAAGACCGTCGGTGAAGCCATGGAGAAGACGGTTGATGAGACCATGGAGAAGACGGTTGGTGAAACCGTAGAGAAAACGGTTGGCGAAACCGTGGAGGAGACGGTTGAGAAAACGGTCGGTGAAACCGTGGAAAAGACAGTCGGTGAGAAGGTCGAGGAAACGGTCGACGAAAAGGTTGGAGAGACGGTCGAAAAGACCGTCGGCGAAACCGTGGAGAAGACAGTCGGTGAGAAGGTCGAAGAAACCGTCGAAAAAGAGATTGGACCGCGTGTCGAGGAAACGGTTAGTGAAACCGTCGAGGAAACGGTCAGCGAAACCGTCGAAGAAACGGTTGGTGAGACAGTCGAGAAACAGGTGAGTGCGGTCCAGGAACAAGTCGAATCAGTCGAAGAACGGGTCGAACGACGCCCTCGAGAGGACCAAGTTGCCGAACTGATCGAAGAGTCGGTCGAGCAGACGGACGACGAAGACGATGGGGGCGAAGACACGGATAACGAAGGTTCTAAAGACGACAGAGATACTAAAGAAAAGTGACAATCACTCCTCTTACCGAACGACGATAACCGGCACGGGCGAGCGACGGAAAACCGTTTCTGCGACGTTTCCAACGATGAGTCGATCAGCTAACGTGCCACCGTGAGCGCCGATAACGACGGTATCGTAGTCTTCGGCTCGATTCACAATCACCCGTGCTGGGTGTCCGAGTTGGACGGTGGTCGAAATCTCCTGATCGTTTTCAGCGGCGATTTCCTCAGCACGTTCAAACGCTGACGCTGCGAGTTCGTTTGCTTTCTCTTGAATATCGTCTGCCAATGCGAGCCCCGCTGCTTCACCCCACATCGGTGACGGCCCACCAACGACGTGCAGGACAGTGATGTCGCCGTCCGGGAATACCTCGAGTGCGTACTCGAGGGCGTGTTCTCCCATCTCGGAACCGTCGACTGGGACCAGGACACGTGATACCATGACGGAACGTACGATGTGAGAACCAATAGTGTTGTTGTCGGAAATGGAATATCACATAACTGTTATGGGCGGCCGACACGATCAGCGCCATCATCGAGCACGTATTTCGTTGGGAACGACTCGCCACGGTACACTGCCATGTTAACCAGACCGGTTACTATTCGGCAGACGAACTCGATGTCCCGTCTTCGTCGCTATCACCATCTTCGAGTGACTCGTCACTGGAGTCGGCCTCGAGGTCGTCGGCTTCGTCGTCCGCGTCGGACTCCATCGACTCGTCGTTGACCACGATAGTCACTGGCTCGACATCGGCATCGATTGTCGGTTCGTCCTCACGGTCGAACAGCCGATCGAGCGTGAAAATCGTGTTCAGCTCGTGTTGGACCTGATCGACGACGCCGCCGACGAGTTCGCTGGGTTGAATCGCCCGATACTCGTACGGGTTGTTACCAGCGCCTTCACTCGCCCGCTTGCGTCGGGTAACTCGCTCTTCCTCGTGGAGTTCAGCCAGGGCTTCTCGAACCGTGCTCGGGTACAAACCGGTTCCGTGGGCGATCTCCTCTGACGTACTCCCCGGCTGGGCTAGCAGGTGCACGTATATTTTCGCTCGCGTTTCTGTATCGAGAATCCACGAGAGCAGATCGACGATTCGCTGATCAATATCCTCTGCACTGACGTTCACTCGTTTCCCGCCGGATTGGTCCAGAGAGCCGATACCTTCGACTCCGGACTCGCTCTCGAGTGTACCGTCATCGAAGGCCCCTTCACCGTCTCCGCCTTCGCTAGAATCGCTCTCTGCAGGATCTCCCGTTGCTCCGTCGTCGTGATGAGCGTCGGTATCGTCCGTCGGCACCCGGGGCTCATCGTTTTCATCAGCAGGCATGTGTCCTCTCGTATAGGACAAAGTTAGCCGCGGAGTTAAACCTTTGTGAGCACGACGATGTATCCTTCATCCCATAGCGACTCGAGACTACGACGAATCGAGCAACAGCGACGCACAGAGAGCATCAACGCCGCCGTTCGAAAGTACCCGCCGCTGTTGTGTGGCCCCGCTTTCACGCTCGTAGATATCTCGAATACCATCGATATCCAGCCGGTCACATTCCCGTTCGACGACCTCCCCAAGGGAGACGGTTCCCTCGAGATCACGGTCGATAAAGTGAGCCTCGTGACCGTGTCGGATAGCTCGCCACTTGTTTTCGTCGAGCAGTTCCCGTCGGTGCTCGTGTGGCGACTCACCGTCCTCGTAAGCGGCAGCGAGGTCCGTGACGAGTGCGTGGGTGTATTCGACGAACGCCATCACGATGTCGGGATCTGCCTGTCCGTCTGGTGTTCGAACCTCCACCGTCCCGTGGCCCGTGTGCGGGCGGACGTCGTACCAGAGTTCTCCGCGGTCTTCGATCGAACCGGTATCGATCATCCGTCGTTCGAACCGGTCGAACGCTTCGAAGTCCTCGAAGTACGTCGGCATCCCGGTGTTCGGCAGCCCTTCGAACAGTTTTGCGCGTGCGGACTGCAACCCGGTATCGAATCCGTTCCAGAACGGCGAGTTCACCGACAGCGCGAGCATAATCGGGACGAACCACCGAAGTTCGTTGGCGATCCAGACAGCCTTATCCGCGTCATCGACACCGACGTGGACGTGCACCCCTGCCGTCGTGTTTCTGTGCTGTGGATACTGAATGCGGTCGAGCTGTGATCGGTATCGCGATTTTTCGGCATGCTCGAGTTCACGCCAGCGAGCCAGCGGGTGCAAGCCCGCTGCGGCAATTCCGTATCCGTGACGCTGTGCGTGTTCGAGCAGCGCGTTTCGGACCTCGAGCAGAGCGGACTCGGCGTCGCTCGGCCGTTCGATCAAGGGCGTCTGGGTCTCGATAACGCATTTAAACAGCTCGTGATCGAGTCGTTCGTCGAGAATAGCAGGAGGTTCGTGGTCGTATACGAGTGCATCCGTACCGCTCGTCGGGCGCCCACGCTCGTCGACGACGAAACACTCCTCTTCGATTCCCAGCGTTCCCATTCGCGTAAACGATTCGCGCGAGCCCCGTTCCATCGCTCGGGGATTGTATCCCGGATACTAAATAGGGTTTGGAGTCGGCAGGCAGGTGTCGGCGTGTCGAGGTGGATTTATACGGTGAGCCCGAAGATAGTTCGACACAAATGCACGGCCGAAGATTGGCGACGACAGAGGAACTGATCGCCGTCGTCAGCCCAGGCAGCGAGGACGTGCTCGACCGACTGGAGACCATTGCATCCGCATACGATCTCTCGGTGTCAGCAGTCGACGTCGGTACGGATATTGGACACGTCTACGAGGAGGGGACGGCAACGCTCGGCCTGACAATCGGTGGTGACGGGACGTTTTTCGAGGGCATCAAGACGTTCGCTCCGCGCGGGGTTCCAGTTCTGGGCATCAATACGGGCACGCTCTCGTTTCTGGCTCGCGTCGAACCGGAAGACCTCGAGGCAGCACTCGAAGAAGCCCTTCGTGGCCGTGCAGCTGTCGACAATCGCCAGCAAGTTCGCGTCGAAACCGACGGGCTCGAGGCGACGGGGATCAACGAGATCATGCTCGAGCACGCGCCGCCGGAGAACCCGATCGACCGGAAGATAACCCGTCTCGACGTGTTCGCCAACGACGAGTACGTCGGGGAGTTCGAAGGGACCGGACTGGCCGTTTCGACGCCCACCGGGTCGACCGGAATTTCACTCTCGGCCAACGGGCCGATTCACTATCCGGTTAACAACCACTCGATTCAGCTGGTTCCACTGCACACCCATCAACTCGGTGTGCGGCCGGTCGTTATGGCACCGTCGACGGAACTCCGGATATACACGGAAGGTCCCGCCACGTTGCAAGTCGACGGCGGTCGCGTTCACACGGCCGTCAATGAAGACGAAGAAGTACTGATCACAGGAGCTGAAACGCCGGCTTACGTCGTCCGAACCAGTTACGACGACCATTTCTTCACGGCAATCACGAAGAAACTCGGCTGGGACGTTCGGTCGGACGAAGGGCGGCCCTTACGTGCTGACGTCCCCCGGATTCGACCGAGTCGTGCTCAGCCGAACGGAACGAGCCGTAGCGGTGTTCCCAACGTCGACGCTATGACGGCAGGGCTCGATCGAACATCGTTTCCGACCGATTTTGCCATCGACGATGCCCTCGAGATAGCCATCGAGGCGGCTCACAGCGCTGGCGAACCCTTACGCGAACTCCACGGACAGGTGGAATCGGTCGGCTTCAAAACGGACAAAGCGAACATCATCACGGAAGCCGACCGGCAGGCAGATAGGATCATCACGACGGCTATTAGGGCCGAGTTCCCCGACCACAGCCTCTTTTCGGAAGAAAGCGGCCATCGAGCGTCCGGAACTCCATACACCTGGGTCATCGACCCACTGGATGGGACCGGAAACTTTGCACACGGAAATCCGAATTACGCCATCTCGATCGGACTGGTCGTTTCAGGAACACCCACCCTCGGAGTGGTTTACGTCCCAGAAACAGACGAGTTATTCGCTGCCGTCGAAGGTGGAACCGCCTGGCAAAACGGCAGGCAGATTGCAACGACCGATCGGAACCGCCTCCCGGAGAGCATGCTTCTGTCCGGTTACGACCCGGACGGCTCGTTTCTGGCGAACTTCTATCAGGAAACTCGAGGCGTCCGCCGACTGGGTGCCGCGGCGTTGAATCTCTGTTATCTCGCCCGCGGTAGCGCCGATGCCGTCTGGGAGTTCGACACCTACCCGTGGGACGTCGCCGCCGGCCTCGTCATCGCTCGTGCGGCCGGCGCACGTATCACCGATGCTCGCGGCAACCCGTTCGAGTTCGACCTCGAGATGGACACGCGAAAAGAACTCCTCGGTTCGAACGGGGTGCTTCATCCGGCGTTACAGTCACACCTCGACGCGGCCGTCGTCGACTCTCGAGAGTGATTACTCGAGAGGGCGAGCAACGATGCCCAGGTGGTCAGTGTGGTGGGGCTCGAGTCGCCGCGAATCGAGGATTTCGTAGCCTGACTCGAGTGACTCACGAACCGCAGAGAAGACGTTTTCTGGGGACGCCGTTACGTCTTCACTTCTCGCTTTTATTGCGAGCAACAGCCGACCGTCCTCGGCCAGGAATTTGCGGTTCCGCAGGGCGACGTCGGCCTGTCCACGGGTCGCGACGTCCTGGACGATGACGTCGACGTCTGCCTCAACGATGTGAGCGTAGGTGTCGGGCTTTCTGGCGTCTTTGAGCAACGGGAACAGTCGCGAGCGACGTTCGGCAACTTCCAGCAAGTCCCGCGTCGGACGCGGAGAGAACTCGACCGCGTAGGTCGGACCGGCAAAGTCCGCCACGTGACTCACGGTCGTGCCGTTGGCCGCTCCGAGGTAGAGGACGGTTTCGCCTCCCTCGAGCCCGGTATCCATGCCGAGTTCGAACATGGCACCGAGTTTCGACCGGTCGGGGTTCCAGGCACGCCACCCGTCCGCAGTCGGTTCCCCATACACGGGTTCACCCCGCGTCGCGAGTCGTTCGACACCATCGAACGAGCGACGCTCGACGCCTGCTGGCAGCTCAGGCATGAGAATCACCATTTTCGGTTTTATCGTCGCCTTCGTCCGCTCGAGCGCGAATCGTCGCCATCCGTTCCTCGAATTCCGCCTCAAGTTCGGGACGGTACTCACCCGAGTAGTGGTCGATGCGCGCAGCGATAGCGAGTTTCCCGGCGAGGGCTCGAGCCGCCGATCCACGGTCTTCCAGACGCGTCCCACGAACCGCTTCGTGAGTGAAAATGATTCCGTGTTTGGGGGACGGGGCGTGGCCTCTGAGGTGGGCGAACAGCGCCTCTTCGGCGCCGAGAACCTGCACGGTCCCACTGGGTTTCTTCGCGAGGGACTCGAGACTGCCTGTAAGTGACAGGAGTCTCGCGGCGAGGACGGGTCCGGCGAGTGCAGAGAGGTTCGGTGCGACCACCGGTGCTTGCCGTTCGACGTACGCTTCAAGCTCCTCGGCCTGGTGGGCCAGGTCGACGACGCGCCCTGCAAGCGATAGCATCGGTTCCGGCCCATCGGCTGGTGGCTCTTCGACCAGTTGCTTCGCGTAGTCGATGCCAGCTCCAGCCTCCGGATCGACCGTTCCACCCCACTCAGACAGCCGTTCGGCCAGTTCGTTCGCCGTGCGACGGCAATCCTCGAGCGATCTGATTGCGTGAATCAGTTGGTTGTCGTCGGCTCGTTCGCGAGTCTGGACTGCCGCGCGGGTCGCGGAAACGGTTGCCTCGTGGAGCCGGTCGTAATACGTCGTCTCGTCTTCGATATCGCTTGCCGATTCGACAGCTAATGTCGGCCAATTAGCTGGCTTGGCGGCCGATCCATGGCGAATTCGCTCGAGGCGCTCGTCCTGTGTCCCGGCGAACCACCCATCACCACTCATAGGTGCTCTTGCTACCGACGCCGATTAACTCTTTCAATCCAGCTCGACGAGCAAGGGGAATCGGTGTTGACCCATTACCATCCCAAACAATTATCGCATACTTGAATCCAGCACTGTACTCACTTGCAGATAGATAGTTTACTTACAACGATAACTGTTGATGGCGGATGATTTTGCCGAGAGAAATCCCAAGGTAATTGATCACACCCACCGTGAGCTGGGATATGGACGCCGATTACGTCGACAAATTAACATCCCTTGGACTCTCGAGTTACGAGGCGCGGGCGTACGTGGCACTCGTTGAAAACGGCGTCATGACTGCCGACGATGTTGCGACCGAAGCCGATGTCCCGCTGGGTCGAATCTACGACGTACTCAACTCACTCGACGACCGGTCACTGATCAGGTCGGACGACGGTCGTCCGCGCACCTATACCCACGTCCAGCCATCGGTTGCAATCGACCGTCTCCTCGAGCGTCGAACGACCGAACTCGAGACCAAACGCAGTGCGTACGAACAGACTGCCTCGAGCGCTCGACAAACACTGACCGAGCTTGACGAACGGGGGGCCGTCGACCAGTTTGCCACCAGCGCGTTTCACGACGAGGCCGCCAGAGACCTCTTACTCGAGCGATTCGATTCCGCGAGTCACTCGATTCGAATTCTCGTCGACGACATCGAACTCGGGCCGGATATCCGAGATTCGGTCGTCAAACGACTGGACGAGCAGGCGCGTGCTGACTGTGACGTCCAACTGTTGGGGGCCGAACTCGCTGATGACACCGGGAAATTACAGCAACTCATCCAGGCTGGCGTCCGTGTCCGACAGGCAGATGTGGTTCCTGCGGAGCGATTCATCGTTATCGATGAAACCGAAGTCTGTCTCGAGATGCAAAACCCAATTCACGCCGACGAACTGCTCGCCGTTATCAATTTCCGAGACGAAACGATAGCCAAAGATCTCGCCTCGAGTTTCGATGAAATCTGGCGACGGTCGGGGCCAATGAACGCGATTTGAAGTGAGAAGAAACGGCATCTCGACTAGCGTTTGGACCGGTTCCAGGATATTACTCGAAGCGGTAACTGCATGCTCGAGAGGGCTGTTAGCGGTTCGTCCGCGTCCTGACCCCCTCGAGCGGAGTTGTCCCTACTCGAGTGTTTCGATAGGTCCACGAATCAGTCCGATATATACCGTCGGACAGAACGGTTGCTAGATTTACCGGAGGCCGGTCCCGGTGACAGTATATCAAAGTATCTGTCCGACGGTATAGTAGCAATTGAAACGATGTACACACCTATCCCGACGCCCGCTTACGATATGGTGTGCACTGACTTTCAATAGCTACTATAGTATAAAACGAGCGAGAGCTGGATCAGATCCCGAAGGTTGCACGAAGCATATCACGCGTTCCTGGCCCGAGGCCGACGGCGACCACGGTTATCAGCAACAGAATAGCGTACATCGGGCTTTCCTCGAAGATCGCCTTATCGAACACCCAGAGAATAAAGACGGCTGCCGCGACTTTGACGAACAGGAACGGCCAGGCGACCCCAGTAATCTCGGCGACCGACTGCGGGAGGACGGACCCCGTCGTGTTAACGATCCACTCGTTCACCGGGTGTTTTGGGCTGTAGCCCTCGAGTCCGAACGACGAGGCCCAGTCGAGGCCGATGACGTTCGCGATGCCGTCTACGCTGTGTGCCCAGATAACCACCGCACCCATATACTTCGTCCCCTCGTGTAGCGACGGCGCGAAGCGATCGATAGCGACGTAGGTCACTGCGGTAATGACTGTCGCACCGACGAGCGTGATGATCGAGATCGCAGGATAGAATCCTGCTGTCTCGTGTGTGGCAGCGAAGTAGCCCAGATAGACGAGCGTAACTGCCAGCGCGACGGTACCGATCCCCGCCAGGGGGTACTCGTATCCCGAGACGTAGTCGTTCCGATCTAACCAGATGGAAATCACGAGTGCGACGAGGGCGATCACGAACACCGTGCCGTAAATAAAGGGGCTGATCAAGAGCGCAACCCAGGGAAGTGCAATAGCGACCTCACCGGTTTCGACCAGCGAGCGGACGTTTGCGTCTTCGACCGTTCGGAGTGCCCCACCGAACAGCATGAACGGAAAGAGTCCGTAAAACGCGGCTCGAAAGCGGTCGATGGCTAGCCGCTGGAGCAAAATGATGATGCCAACCAGCATGATTATCAGCGTCGGGATGTAGCCAGCATACGACTGCCATGTGTATCCGGGGCTGGCTTCAGGACCAGTCGTATCCGGCCCACAAGGTACCTCTGTGCCATCGTTCCACGCGATACACGAGTAGTTCTGGGCGTCTGCAACGACCGGTCCCCAGTAATACTGCCAGATGATGTCACGGTATACCCGCTCTGGGAAGGCGATAGCGGCGAGTACGACCGCCGTCGCGAGGGCACCGACGACCGCGAGCCAGACCCGACCCGCACCGTAGCGTTCGATGTACGCTTCCATACCCTACATTCCTCTCGGGTTATCGCTTACCGCTTCCGGTTTCTTCGAGTCAGCACGCCGCGAGAAATTTCCGAAGGTACCAGACAAAAACACCCGAATCCGGAACGATCGAAAAAACGAACTCCCTGCTCGAGCGGATAATACCCCCGTCGTAGGGTCCGTATCAACCTTTTTGAACAGATCGTGAACCCTCAGGCTTCGAACGGTTCGTCGTCCGTTCCGACTGGCAACACCTCGTTCTCGTAGGTCGTCCCGAGAATAACCATCGTCTGAGAACGAGAGAATCCATCCATCTGGGCGATCTGATCGAACATGAGTTCCCGAAGTGCGTCGGCATCGTCGGCATAGACGCGCATCATGACGTCCCACTCGCCGGTCGTGAGATGGACCTCCTGCACGCCAGGAATGTCGGTTAGACGCTCGAGCGTATCCTGCTCTCGACCCTGTTCGACCCGTAATCCGACGATTGCAGAGATACCGAGACCGATTGCTTTCGGGTCGACCTGTGCATGATATCCCGTGATGACGCCGGCGGACTCCATTCGGTTGACCCGGTCGTGGACCGTCGCACTCGACATCTCAATCTGTCTGGCGATTTCGCTAAACGGGATCCGGGCGTTTTCCTGGAGCAACCGAAGAATTTCCCGGTCCGTGTCATCGAGTTCCATATCGATTTTGCGTGGAGATGCCTCAAAATACTTCTGTACTCATCGGCCGCAGCCCAGAAACGGTTCGTGTTGCAGCACTTGTGTCCGAAGAACCCACCTCGAGTGAGGGTGAAACGCCAACGAACGCTATCAGCCGTCGATTTCCTGGGCAGCAGCCAACACGTCTTCGTGTATTTCACCGTTGGAGACGACGAGTCCCGTCGAATCATATCGCCAGGGCTCCCCCTGGAGGTCGGTCACCGTCCCGCCCGCCGTTCGAACGAGATGGACGCCGGCGACGGAGTCCCACGGATTCGCTCGCACGTTCGTCAACACGCCATCGAGTGCCCCCTCGGCCACGTTCGACAATACTGCCTGTGCACACCCGAACCGGCGTAAGTCGCCAAAGCGTTCGACGATAGCCTGAGCAGCACGGGCGTACTGGTCGCGTTCGTCGAAATCCCACCAGATCGTCGGACAGACCGCACAGGTTTCCGGGTCCGTTCGCCGGCTCACCGAAACTGGTTCGCCGTTTCTCGTCACGCCAGCCGGGCCCGCACGATAGGTGTCTTCCAGCGCCGGCAACACGACTGCCGATCCGACGGGTTCGCCGTCAATGACGGCGGCGACAGCAGTTCCGAAGGTTCGCATTCCCCTGACGAAGTTGCTCGTCCCATCGATAGGGTCGATGATCCATGCCGGTCCCTCTGCTGGAACGGTTTTTCGCTCGTCGTCTTCCTCGCCGACGATCGGGTCCTCCGGATACCACTCACGGAGCACCTCGATGACTGCTCGCTGGGCGTCACGGTCAGCCTGCGTGACGACGTCTGTTTTCCCACCTTTCGTCTCGACCGGAATCTCCGTTCGAAACGCCTCGAGTGCAACCGAAGCACCAGCCTGGGCCGCTCGAGCAGCCGCCATCGAACGGTGTCTCGGCGTCCCCGATTCGGGAGTCGCGTCGTGAATTGTCATTGATGGTATTCGATGACCCACCGGGCAAAGAGATGGCGGTTTCGCTCGTCCCATCGGGGTCGACCGACGTAGCGGACACTGAGAACTTTAGACGTCGGTTGGGTAGACACTGGTAACTCGTGAGATTGGTTCACCGCAGAATCTTTGCGAGGGAAGATCGCTACTGCAGGACCTTCCGCATGTTCGCCCAGCGCGTGCATGCGCTGTGCTACGATGCGAGGGGAGGGAATCGAACCCACGAACTCCTACGAGAGCGGATCTTGAGTCCGCCGCCGTTGGCCGCTTGGCTACCCTCGCACGCACCCGTAGATATGCAGGTGTGGTTTGAATACCCTGCGATTTTCCTCACGGGCTCTCTCGAGCGACACCGAAACTGCGAGCCAGGTGCCACAAACGTCCACGCTCTAGTGAAATCCCCCTCAATGCTGTGAACGATCCTCGACAGGCCGCTCGCTATCACTCGCAAGCCTTCGATGCCCGCAGTTGTGACACTGCACGCCGCCATCGATATGGGCAAATAGACGTGTCCCACACTCGCGACAGGAACCGTCAGGATAGCGCATTTTGTGGGTCTCGAGACGACACCGTGATAAGTCTGTTCCTGTGTTGATGTCGCAGCGTCATGTTCGGGAGTGAACTCGGTGTGCTTATTCCTCGAGCGCTGGCGGTTCGTGTTTCCCGATGAGGATTTCGTGGGCTTCGATGTCCTCGATGGCGGCGACACGGCCACCAACGGTCACGGTCCCGCTGTCGGTCTCGAGCGTAATCGAGGCGACTTCCTCACTCATTTCGAAGGAGACATCCACGACGCGGCCCTGGACGACCCGTGAGCCGCCCTGTTCGACGTCACGTCCAGCGATAGTCGCGTAGGCATCACCGCCGCTCTCGATCAGATCTTTGACACAGCGGCGAATAGAAGCGTACTTGCGGGGGTATGGACGACCCACCCCATTTTCGCCGAGGGTCCGTTCCGCTGTGGTCCACAACACCGTTCCGAAGAAGCCCGAAACGAGGAATCCGAGCGCAGAGCGATTGAATATGACGCCGTATCGGTCCTGGTCGTCTCGAAGCGCGTTCTGTGTCGCGTACATCGAATAGTTTCCATCCGCAACGGCGATCACGGGCGTCGTGATACCTCGACGTGCGCGCGCAGTCGTCGCCACCGACAGGTAATCGAACTCCTCGGGGCTGGGGGCTTCCGATGCCGGCGTCACGATCAGATCCACGCTGACGTTGTTTTTCGTCGCCGCCTCGAGTTGCTCCCGAAAACGAACCAGGAGATCGGGTGTCAGTGAGAGCGCCAGTTCGTACTCGGCACCTTCGATGATCTCCTCGAGATAGCGAAGAATAGTCGAACGAGATTTCACCAGTGAGACCGCCTCGGTTTCTCTCGCGGGAGCGGTGTACCGTGCCTCGAGTTCGTCGATCATCTCCGTCAGGGCGTCCTGAACGTCGTCGAAGGCTTCCCCCGGATCGATAGCGACGATTTTCATGGGGCGGGATTCCCGGAGTTCCACCAGTCCGCGGTCGCTCAGACTGCGAACGGTGTCGTACACCCGTGGTTGTGGAATGTCGGTTCTATCAGCGATTTCGCTCGCGGTGAGTTGCCCGTGAGCGAGCACCGTCAGATACGCATCAATCTCGTACTCGCCGAGATTGAACCGGTCACCGACGCGCTCGACGGTCGAACGCAACTCGTCTGTTGCCATATGTGGCCGGTTAGGGAGCTATCGCTAAATCATTTATTATGTTTCGAGTAGTATCCCATTATGGAACACAGTTATCAGGTGTGGACTGGACAGCGATGGTCAGAACCCTTAACCACCACCACCCAGACAGTGATGGTATGACCGACAACGTGACGGCTGGTAACGAATCCGTTATCGGGCAAGAGGTCCGTTCGATTCTTCCCGGTTCGATTCCTGGCCCCGTTGTCGATATCGGGTTGGCTATTCTCATCGTGCTCATCGGCTGGTACGTTTCGAAACTCGTCGTTCGAATCACCGGTCGCACCGTCGCCCAACATATCGAGCGACCCAGTGTGACCAGAACGGTGCTTCGCGGCGTTCGGCTTTCGGTCATCGCAATGGCTGTCCTGTTGGCCGCTAGTATCCTTGGACTGGGCGGATACGAAATCTTACTCTCGGTGACCGTTATTTCGGCCGTCGTCGCCATCGTTCTGGCACCGCTGGTCGGCAGTTTTATCAACGGCATTTTCATCCTCGCTGACCGACCCTACGAGATCGGAGATATGATCGAAGTCGCCGACGAAGGCCACCGCGGTTTCGTCGAGGACATCACGATTCGGTATACGAAAATATTCACCCTCGAGAATACGTTTATCGTCATTCCGAACGCCGAGATCCACGAACGCGACGTTATTAACTACTCTGCGGAGGACGAACGAACCCGCGTCGACGTCCGAATGGAAATTACCTACGAAAGTGACCTCGAGCGGGCGATTCACGTCGCCGAACGGGCAACTCGCAAGGTCGAGAACGTCATCAGTGGCGGGCCGGACATTCGTATCGGCAGTGCACGGTATGCTGCCGGGCCGAAGTGTGACGTTCTCGAGTACGCGGATAGTGGTATTTTGCTACAGGTCCGGTTCTGGGTGAAACATCCATACAAGCTAACCGTCGTTCGTTCAGCCGTCCACCGTCGTATCCGCGAACGGTTTCTGGAGGAAGGAATCGAATTTGCGTATCCACATACCCATCACGTGTTCGACAACACGAGCGGAACGGCACAGATCAGCACCCAGGGCACGCCGTCGATGGCTGTCGAGGCAGACTCCAACCCAACCCATGAGCAGGTAGCAGATGCCGACGACGAATAACGGAGATGTTCGACGGCACTCGGCTCGAGAGGAAGTTTTCGGGGCCATAGCGAGTGAGCCACAGGCAGTGAGCGGAAAACCGAGTGAGTGAAAACACTATCGAAAAGATACCGAATAATACGCTTTAAGGAGTGAATTTGTATGAGATGTGGATCTGTGGTTCAGGACAAACAACAGCACTGTTAGACCGCTATTCTAATAGGAAACCCGTTGTCGAACGTGCTTTAGTCCTGTTTTACGCGAGTGCCTCTTCGACCGTCAACAACTCACAATCCAGATGCCGGCGGAGATACTGTTCGATATCGGGGTTGTCGGAGAGACGTTGAAACAGCCGTCGCCAGCGACTCGCCTGTCGCGTACCGATAACGACCACGTCGGCTCCCTCGGCAGCCACTTCGTCCAGGATACTCTCTTCGACCAGAAATCCCGGTCGGACGACGTATCTCGCGTTCTCGAGGCGACCAAACTGGCGTTCAACCGCCGCTTTGAGATCCGTTCGTGTCACTGTTTTCCCGTTCTGATACAGATTGATATGTAACACAGAAAGCGTCGCATTCCGATCTCGAGCGACCTCTATCGCCGCCTCGAGGGTACGTCTCGAGTGGTTCGTCAAAGGATATCGAACTGGGACCACAACCAACGTCATCATCGAGAGTAACGCGACCGGTACTGGTAAACGTTTCACTCTGCCGATTCGATGTCCTCGAGCCGTCGAACTCGCCCCTGCCTCTCGGTTTCGATGCCACAATGGCGAGCATACTCGAGGAGCACCTCGTACTGGGTCTCGACGGTTCGTTCGATTCGGTAGGTCGGTTCCAGCGCGGCAAATTCGTCGTCCGTATGGAACAGGTAATCGGACGTTGCGAGTTGGTAGCGCCCGTCAGGGTCGAGCGGTTCACCGTCAACCTCGAGTACCGAAACAGCGTGGTCTCGCGGATCCCACTCGAGGGTTGCTCCGCTCACCTGAGCGTGCCACCAGTCTGGTTCAGCAAAGCCGAGATCGATCCCGGCCCCACCGTCGAAGATCCGCTCGAGTTGTCGACCCGTTACCTCGGCGACGGCAACGGGTTCTTCGAATGGGACGAGGCTGATGACGTCCGCCGCGGTCACCGCACCCTCGAGCGTCTGGCCCGTTCGCAGGCCACCGCTGTTCTGGAGCGCGACGTCAGCACCGGTTTTCCACCGGTAGGCGTCGGTGACGAAATTCCCAAGTCTGCACTCGCCACCGAAGATAGTCGTTTCCGAGCGGTCGAGCGGTATCTCCGTATGGGAAACGACTTCGTCGAGCCCCGTTTTTTTGAACAACTTCTCGAACGCCGTCACCACCGTTGGGTCGGGTTCGACGCTCGAGGTTCGACGAATTGTCGCGCTGGGTGTTTCCTCCTCGAACGTCACTTCGACGATGGCCGATCCACCGTCACCCGGCCTCGTGAGGAGGGTTCCATCGATAATTTCGGCTCTGACGCTCGGCACGTGCCCGCCAACGATCACGTCGGCATCGACCGCCCGAGCGAGCTCGTCGTCGCCACGACCGAGATGTGAACAGACGACAGTATAGTCGACGCCTTCGTCCGTTAGTGCAGCCAGTGCATCGCGAACGGACTCGACTGGGTCATCGATCTCGAGTGGCGCTGCCACTGGATTGAGCGAGACCGTCCGGGGTGTCGTCACGCCCGTAAAGCCGAGACGAGTGCCGGCTACTTCGCGGACGGCCCAGGGTTGGACACCGCTTTCAGCGGCGAAACGATCTCCGTTCTGGTTCACGTTGGCCGTGAGCCAGGTCTGTGGTGATTCACTGACGATGTCCCGAGTGGCCTCGAGGCCGTGGTCGAAATCGTGGTTTCCGAAGGTTTCGAAGTCGGGGTCGATAGCCTGGTAAAATCGGAGTGCCTGTCTCCCTTCGGTGACCAGCGGGAGAACACCCGGCGAGGTGTTGTCACCCGTCCCCACGACGAGCGTGTGGTCATCTCGATGTCGGGCGATCGTCCGCGCGAGTCGACCGATCACTGACGGATTGTCACAGGCGTTTTCGACGTCCGAATAGTGGAGGAGCCGGGGCGGCATTCGGTGTGAATTTGGACACCACTGCCTTGGCTTCGTCGGTTCGCGAACCTAAAGTGTGTGCAAACGTAGTCTCTCGCATGGAAGCTGTCGGTGTTGATGATGGAAAGACAGTGTACGTCTCGAGGGCAGACGGTGACCGTGGATCGAAGGGACCGTTTTTGATCGCCTACGAAACACGTGATCGAGAGCGCCGTTATGGCTGGTTCTGCTCGAACTGTGAACGCATAGATAACGCGATGGACCCCATGGGCCGAATCCTGTGCAATCAGTGTGGCAACCTCCGGAAACCAACCGAGTGGGATGCGGCCCACGAATAGCTGCCCGCTGATACGGTCGGTTGTACCTATTCACCGGTAATCGCTATATTGGGTGGTCGGTTACCGAGAAGAGACAACAACCGACCGTACGAACGACCGATGGGGACAAACCTCGAGCACAGATGGGCGCTCGAGACCGATCGAAAAACTACGCTTGTCCGATATCATGGTCTATTTTTGCTGAACGTCCGCACTTCTATCGCTCACCAATGTATCGATCACCCATACTGTGCAAAGCTTTATCATGGTGTCCAGAGTATGATTAGGTGAATGGGTCCTGTTAACATGCGACTCGTCGAGCAGGCCAGGTCGATTTTCGCTGAACTCGGCTACACAGTCGAGGGCAACGGACCGGAATTCCGAGCCGAACGTGCGTGGAAAGTCGTCCACGTCAACACGGTATACGATATGAACGAGCTTCCCCGGGGTGACGGACAGTTCCACTGTTTCGTCGCCCAACCGGACGACGCCGACGAACTCGAGAACCGACTTACACGCCACAATCCCGCGTATGAGTGGGCGATCATCGTCGTCGACGGGGAGGAGTATCAGGTCGAGCGCGCTCCGCCAGGGCCATCGGTAACGGTGTAAACCCACCCTTTTCGGGACAATCACCCTGCTGAGAGTCACAGCTATCCTGCCGAAAGCGATAGCCATACTGGACGGGATGTGTTTTCCCCCTCATTGGCCAGCTGTTCACTTCTCGTTGCCCACGAATATGCGGCCATCGACGCACTGTCCGACGCCAGAGGCTACCGATATTAATCGGTGTGTATGTACAGCCGAACGTTCTGGGGCCCACACTCGAGACAGCGGGTGTGAAGCGACGAACGTTTCTCGGCACACTCGGGGCCGTGAGCTCGCTCGGAACCCTCCATTACACCACCCGAGAACCAGTCTCGAAACTCGAGGTTCGGTTCTTTCTGTCCGAGGGTGCCAGCGACTATCCGGGTATTGAGAGTCGCGTTAGCGCCTATCTCGAAGGTGCCCTCGAGTACCCGTTCTGGTCGGTCGACGTCTCGATGGGGGGCATCGTCTCGACCCCGACAGAGGACGGCGCAGACCCCGTTCGAACCGGTCGCTGGCCGTTCACCGTGGGTGCTGGCGTCACGGGGATGGGCGACGCGAACCCCGCTCGAGACGTCAATGTCCTCATCACGGATGGACAGATGTCGACGGCACCGACCGGCTATGCGATTCCCCACGTGGCCTCGGTTGGGGGTGCTCGCCACCTTGCCTCCCTCGACGTACCCACCGATTTCGACGGCTACGACGGCTACACCAGACCGGCACTCACTGCACAAATTTTGCTGCACGAGGTTGGGCACACGCTCGGGTTGCGACACGAACACGGTCACATCGAGCGTCACGATGGGAAAACTGCCGTCACCCCGATGGTCAGCGCCTACGCCTGGGACGACGAGTTCGACGCCACGAGTTGTCGCTGCGGAACGACTTATCCGACCGACCGAGACACCGGGCGATTGCTCTCACATCGATTTTCCGACTGTGCCCTCGAGCGGCTCACCGACTACGCGGGTGGCCTGCGTCCGTGAGGATACCGGCGAAAAGTGCCCAGCTACCCTCTTCGGACAACTCAACGTTTTTGGTTGTGCCTACTCGACACAGATTATGGCATCTTCAGAGGAGCAAACACTCGAGACCGCGCCGGACGTCGGCGAACTCACGCCACCGAATCGGACCCTCATGGGACCTGGTCCCAGCGACGTCAACCCGCGCGTGTTGCGGGCGATGAGCACCCCTCTCGTCGGTCACCTGGACCCCTCGTTCATCGAGATTATGAACGATGTGCAGGACCTGCTACGCTATACGTTCCGCACCGATAACCAGTGGACGATTCCGGTCTCAGGAACCGGATCAGCCTCGATGGAAGCCGCCATCGGTAACGTCGTCGAGCCCGGAGACACGATGCTCGTTCCGACGAACGGTTACTTCGGCGGCCGGATGGCCTCCATGGCCGAACGGGCCGGCGGCACCGTCGTCACGGTCGACGCCCCGTGGGGAGAACCGCTCGATCCGGACGACGTGGCCGATGCACTCGCCGAACACGACCCCGACGTGTTCGGGTTCATCCACGCCGAGACCAGCACCGGGGTCGTCCAGCCTGACGTACCCAAACTGACCGCCGCCGCCCACGATCACGATGCGCTCGTGATCGCCGACACCGTCACCTCACTCGGCGGTGTCGAGCTTCGTGTCGACGAATGGGGCATCGACGTGGCCTACTCCGGACCGCAGAAGTGCCTCTCCTGTCCGCCCGGCGCAAGCCCGCTCACCCTTTCTGACGAGGCGATGGAAAAAGTACTCAGCCGAGACACCGACCCTCGCTCGTGGTACCTCGATTTATCCCTCCTCGAGGGATACTGGGGTTCGGACCGATCGTACCACCACACAGCTCCGATTACGAACGTCTATGCAATTCGCGAAGCGCTCCGACTCGTCGCCGAAGAGGGCATCGAGGCGCGATGGGAACGCCACCGAGAACTTGCCGGGTCACTCAAAGCCGGGATGGAGGGAATGGGCCTCGAGATGAACGCCCCCGAAGCCTACTGGCTCCCGAGTCTCAACGCCGTCCGCGTTCCCGACGGCGTCGACGATGGTGACATCTGTGCCGACCTGCTCGAGCGCTACGACCTCGAGATCGCGAGCGGCCTGGGCGACCTCGCCGGCGAGATCTTCCGCATCGGCTGCATGGGCCACTCTGCTCGCCCCGAAAACGTATTGCTCGTCGTGACGGCACTCGGTGACTCACTCGAGGTCCACGGAGCCGACGTGGACCCTGACGCTGGCGTCGCTGCCTGTCGCCGGGCGCTGCGATCGCTGTAACGAGATTTCACTCGCTGCCCTGTGGTTTTGACCGGCTGGTCGTCGGCTTCAGGAGCCGTAAAAACACGCAGAACTGATTGGGATCAGTCAGGCAACACCAGGCAAGACGGTGAAGAAGCCGTATGCCAAAAGCGTGGACATCGAAGGCCCGATAACCCACATCGAGACGTACTTAATTATCGCACGAGGATTGAAGAGATCGCTCCCGTGAAGGACCGCTTCAGTTTCCGGTTCCCCGATAGCCGGTGCGTCTTCATCCTCTTCTTCCTCGGTGACGATTGCACCCAGTTCGATCCGTTTGTCGGTAATATCGCTATCGCGAGTAACTGCTTCGCGAACGGTTATCGGCCGAGTTGCTCGCCCCCACCCAATTCCCACGATCGTCATCACGGTCCCCATCACGAGACTGATCGGGATTCCCATCCAGGACAGAATCGTCGTGATCGTCGATGCGGTCACCATGACGAAAAGCGCTGCCAGGAGCGGGATGTCACTCAGTTCTCCACCCACAGAGTCCATCGTTCGGCGAGCGATGGTAAATCCGCCGAGTCCGATGGCGACGGTGGCGAGAATTACGGCATCGGTCACCTCGAGGCCGGCTTGGCCAACCAGTGGCGCAGCGGCGTTTGGAACGTTGCTCGCGCCGGCACTGAAAGCCATATAACAGCCGATAAGGAGGACAACCACTGTGGTGCCAAGTTCCTGTACAGTCGTGTTTGGGCCTAATTTCGGTGACGGAACCCCTCCATCTCGGTTTAGTGTCAGGAGTGGCCCATCGGACTTTTTGATGTCCACTCGACGATTGACCCACGGATAAATGTAGCGTCCGATAACCCCTCCGACCCAGAATCCGATAACCGGTGTAACGATCCACCAGATAACGATTTCCGCAATCGTTTCGTAATTTAGCGTTCCCGTGGCAAGTCCAAGCCCGGCGATGGCACCGACGGTCGTCATCGATGTGGGAACCGGAACGCCGAAAACGTTCGCGACAAGAATGCCGAGGCCGATAAAGAAGAGTACGGCCACACCCGCAGACAACGTGAGTTCGGTTGTAATAATTTCGCCGCTGAGGGTATCCATCACGTTTTGTCCAACCGTTATCCCACCCAGGAAAACGAAGACCGTCATTACCGCCGCTGCAGTCGTTTTCTTGACGATTCCAGCCCCAACCGAAGGGCCCCAGGTGATTCCGGTCGACGACCCACCGATATTGAATCCTACAAATATCGATGCGATTACGCCGATAATCAAAAGCGTCTCTACCATCGGCGGAACGTAGGATAAGGCGACTGAAATACATTCTGTAAGAGAGTGAGCGGAGAATTCGACACCTGCTGGAAGTCGGGTCCGAATCCACAGCCGTGATGACCAGACAGCGGCCGGCTCTCGCGGACGCAATCGACACTGTTTTTAGCTGGATTGCGGCTATAACTCGTTCAAATCCATCGAGGTTTTTCCGGGTCTGATCTATTGCCAGGCTCGAGAAAACGGTGAGGATGGGATTTGAACCACGGTCGGACGTGCTCGCTCACGGCTTCGGCGTTCGCAATCGCGGTCTCGAGGCGACCGCGCTCTCGCTGTGGGCGGCTTCCCTGATTCAGATCCCTGTTCACGCTTCGCTCCTCACATCTGTTCGTCGTAGAAGCGGTGAGGATGGGATTTGAACCCATGAGGCTTGCGCCACCTGCTTTCAAGGCAGGCGCGTTAGGCCGCTCTGCCACCTCACCTCGAGTGAATCTTTACGTCGGAATTTAAAAGCGTTGTCGGTCTCGGGCGATTATCAGCGGAGCGTCCCATCGGCTCCGGTCTCGAGACCCAACTCCTCGATAACGGCTGTTGTCGCCTGTGGAATCGCCCGCCCTGCCGACTCGAGGGCACGGACCTCTGCAATCGTCGTTCCCAGGCCCTGTGCATCGGAGGCGAGGGGAACACGCGGCGCGAACCCAACACCCAGATCGGCCCCAACGCCGCGACTCGAGAGAACCTCGATTGGCGATCTCGACGCATCGAAGACATCAGTGAAGTCGATTGGGTCGGTGAACGCCGCCAGATACACTTGCCCGGCCTGTGCGGGGCCGAGAACGATCTCGTTTCGTCGCAACGACATCGCCACACCGTCGATCTGTGGACGACCGACGAGGGCGGCCATCGGATCAAGTACCCCGACACTGTTTACCTCTTCGCGCTCGAGCAAGTGCGTGACCGTGTTGCCGATTCGGGCCGAACGCGTCGACCCGACCTGTGGTTCGATGCGGATATCGGCATCCGTCCCCAGCCGCTGTTCGGCAAGCGAGCGGACCGCTCCCCTGGGGTCGGCAATCGAATCACGGGCTTCCTCGGGGAGGGTCTGTTCGTCCCGAACGTTGAGTAACAGGTCGCCGCCGCTCGAGTCGACGGCTGCGATTACGTCCGAAATCGTTGCCCTGTACAGCGTCACAAACTCCGCCTTCGAGAGGCCGTTTGCCGGGTCGTCAGTGAGTGTCGGTGGAGCCAACGATTCGTGCGGGGGGTCGACGGGAACGACGACGAGCATACCTGGTCTCGGTTCCCTCGAGCCTTCAACGCGTCGGAGACAGTTCTGGTGTCTCTCGAGGACAAGACGTGGCTCGAGCATACGGCGTGGTAAACGTAAGTGAGATGCAAACGAGAGCAAGACGGAAATTGGAACGAGATGTAAACGAGAGCAAGACGGAAGCGGTAGCTACTGGGAACGTCCATGTGACCAGAATTGCGGTACAATCTTAATCCCAGACGCCATCGGATATCGTATGAACAGGGTCATAGCCGGATTGTGCACAACGCTGATTGTGGCGGCCCTCGTTGGGGCCGGCCTCTGGACAATAGTCGACACCTACGTCGTCGGCGCGAACGACGGTTTCCTCCTCGAGAGCGTCGCTACCGCTGTAATCGCGTTCGGCTTCGTGTTCGTGTTGTTCGTTCTCGGCGCACGGTCAGATCGCTGGCTCCGCAGTCCTTACTGGTAATCTGACAACTCGTCACCGCTCCTGTCGCCCCTTCGTCTGGCGATAATCCGACGCCATCAGTTCGACGAAGTGCTCGAGCCACTGCTGGGTCTGTTCCTCGCTCTGTCGGTCGACCTCGAGCATGGGGACCAGTTCGAAACCCCTGCCCCGTATCGTCGTCGCATGATGGCGCTCGATATCGAGGTCGCTGGCACGCTTCGTCGTGTACTCTGTCGCGATTTCTTTCAGGGCTCGTGCCCCGACCGGGACGATAATCTCCGGATTGATCATCCGGATCTCGGCGTTGAGGTACGGTTCACACGTTTCGATTTCGTCGTCGGTCGGTGGTCGCTCCGGGTCACGACAGCGAGTCAGGTTCGTCAGGTATACGTTCGTCAGTTCTGGCGAGTCGGGGTCGCTCTCTCGAGCGCACAAACCAAGTCGCTGGAGGATCCGAAAGAGGCCACTATCGTGATCGGAATCACCCGATGGGGTAGCGGTGAGAAATGGAACCCCCATGGTATCTGCCTGGGACGACGGGCGTTCGCCGACGAACAGAAAGTCAGCGGCGACGTCACCGTAACCGTGAACGATCTGTGTCCGTTGTTCACAGAGGTTCGGACAGTTCGTACACCCCTCGTCCATCCCGAACGGATTCGACGTCGACAGTTGATTTGCGTCCACGCTAATTTCTCGGTGTGCCATCGACAAAAGCGACGCGTCTCGGGCAACCGAAATGGACGCGTCTCGAGGAGCCGAGATGGTTGCTGACCTCGAACACTCAGCCCGAAACTGCAATGCCGTTCTGTGTCGGACTGACCCGTCGCTCGAGGGCCAGTATCCCAAGTGCGAGGAGACAACTGAGGGCGACCAGCGCTGGCCAGAGGAACCCATCGATACCGTAGTCGAAAAAGAGGCCGCCCACGATCGGCCCGATGCCAAACCCGAGTCGTTTGGCGACCTCGAGGACCGATAGCTGTGAGCCACGGTCTTCGACGGGGCCGACGTCGCTCGCGAGCGCGGTTATCAACGGGGCGTGCAGTATCTCTCCGAGGGTTCGCAACACGAGAAACGCACCGATGAGGCCAACTCCCAGTGCCCAGGGGGTACCATAGGAGAGCCAGACGGCGAGAAAGCTGACCGTCCAGAACCCCGCAGAGACCACCAGCCCCCGCGTACGGCGCCACCGGCTGATTCGAGCCACGATAGGCAACTGAAACAGGACGATAACCAGCGGGTTCAATACGAACAGTGTCCCGAGTTGTTCGCTCGTCAGGTCGAACGTCGTCTCCGCGTGAACCGGTATCGTCGAGTTCATCTGTGAGTACAATACCGCAAATCCGACGTTGAGAACGGCGAGCGTCAGAATAGTTGGGTGTGTAACGGCTCGCGACCAGTGATGGATAGTCTCGCGAACTGATTTCGCTGGCCCCTCGAGCGACTTCGTAGCAGGCGAGGAAGGCAACGCAATCAACAGGAGGCCGGCAACGACGACGCTCGTCACTCCGTTGGCAACGAACACCCCCGTCTGGGTAACACCGTAGATGACGCCACCGAGGACGAACCCCATCCCGAATCCGGCGTTACTCGCCACTTTCAGCAGGGCGTATGCTCGCTCCCGCGCATCGTCGGTGGTCAGGTCGGCGATCATGGCCTGGCTGGCGGGTGTGAACAACCCCATGACGAGGCCGGCAATCCCCGCCACGACGATGAACTCGAGAGCAGTCGTCACGAGTGCGTAGGTCGCCAATGCCGGGCCACCAAGGGCCATGCTCGAGATCATTACCGGCCGACGACCGTAGCGGTCCGCGAGGATGCCACCAGCCAGGGTACCGACCGCCAGACCAACGCTGTTGGCAAACAACCCCGTACCGACCAGGGTGAACGGAATGTCGACCTCGAGATAAAAATACAGCGTTGCAAATGGGTACACCAACCCGGAGCCGAGGACGTTGATAAACCGAGCGCTCGCGATAATCCAGACCGAGCGATCGAAGCCACGGATACTTTCGAAACGCAACACGATCACCGGTTGTTTCGGGGGGTTATAATGGCAATGATCGCGGTGGCTCCGTCACGAATCGCGGTGGCTCCGTCACGAATCGCGGCAGGTCCGAGACGACACAACTCCGTTATTACAGGCCACCTATCAACCCACCAGTGGCTCTGCTCGGATTACCGACCGAGGCCGTCGCGTTCGATAACCTCGAGGATGAATTTGACGTTTCGAACAATCTCCTCAGGCGAGGTGTCTTCGGTTTCGTCGTAGAGATCGCTCGTCCGGTACAGGATGTTTGCGAGTTGTTTACTTTCAACCGAATCGCCACGGACGTCGTCGGCGACCCTTCTGAGAAACTGTACACGTTCGGGATCTGCAGGGAAGTCAGTTTCAGTCATCGTGGATGTGGGAGGCTTCTCTCGAGTCTGGTCTGGTCGGGGCCGGATCCGTCGATTGTAATGACGGCACTCGAGTTCGTTTGTGCGCTGAGTGTACTCGAGTTATTGGCCGTAGTGACGGCACTCGAGTGGGGTTACTGGTGATCGGTCTCTGCAGGCGGCGTTCGGTCCTGGACTGATTCGGATACGGCACGTCGGTGGACGATGCCGGTGTTGTTCGCGACGGACGCCGTGAGTTCCCTGAACGCCTCGCCGGTTTCGCTGTCGTCGTCGAGAACCGTTGGCTTGCCCTCGTCGCCACCCTCTCTGACCTGTGGGTCGAGTGGAATCGAGGCGAGGAACGGCAGATCGTGGCTTTCGGCGAAAGCCGAGCCACCCCCGGCACCGAAGATGTCGTGTTCGCCGCCGCAATCCGGACAGACGAACGTTGCCATATTTTCGGCGATGCCGAGGACGACCGTGTCGTGTCTGGCGAACATCTGGAGGCCCTTTCGAGCATCGTCGAGCGCGACATCTTGTGGTGTGGTGACGATCACTGAACCGGTTACCGGCATCGTCTGGAGCATCGTCAACTGCGTATCACCCGTTCCGGGAGGGAGGTCAACGACGAGGTAATCGAGGTGTCCCCATTCGACGTCTTCGGTCAACTGGGTAATCACCTTGTGGACCATCGGTCCCCGCCAGATGACGGGGTCGTCTTCGCCGAGCAAAAACGCCATGCTCATCAGTTTCACGCCGTACTTTTCCGGCGGAATAAGCGTCTCGTCTTCGGTCGCCATCGGCGGTTCGTCAGCGTCGACCATTCGCGGAACGTTCGGCCCGTAGATGTCGGCATCGAACAGCCCGACTCGAGCTCCCCGGTCGGCCAGTCCGGCCGCAAGGTTGACGGACAACGTCGATTTACCGACGCCACCCTTCCCGGAGGCGACGGCGATGACGTTTTTGACGTTCGGCAAAACGATATCCCCATTGGTGTCATCCCGACCGGCGATGCTCGCAGACAGCTCCGGGTCGACGCCATCCTCGGCGAGGACCTCGCGAACCTTGCCGGCTATCTGCGTTTCCGTCGGCGAGTACGGCGCACCGAGGGCGAGATCGATGGTGACCGACCCGTCATCCGAGACGGTGACGTCGTTGACCAGTCCGAGCGAGACGATGTCATCGCCAAGCTCGGGGTCTTCGACGGTTCGAAGACGCTCACGGACTGTAGATTCGTCCATGCCAGACAGTGGTTTCTGCCGGTCGAAAAGCGTTGTGTTCGGTATACGGGCGCACGTGGCCGCTCAGGTCACCCTCATGGACGGAAATCGAATCGAGGACCGCCGTAGGTGGGTGGGTTCGGCTCGAGTTCGACACCCGCTTCGAACCGAACGAAGTTCAGATAAAACGGCCGACCACAGCCGTCGATTTCGTTGCCTTCCCAATCGGTGACGTGGCAATTCTCCCCGCAGACGAACGCGATGCCATCGGCAGCCTCGAGCGTTTCGGAATCCACGTTAGGGGTGACGTACTCCCAGCCCGGCTGTTGTATCGTCGTCACTGACCGGTCTGCGAGATCCGGCCGGCGGTCGACACTCACCACGGCATCACAGTTGGGACAGGTGTAACGAACGGTGACCATTGGAAACGAGTAGGGGCGTGACGGGCAAAACGTGTGTGGTCGTGGAGATACCCGGAACACCTTTTGCGCTCACCGATGTCTGCTCGAGTATGATCGACGAAACGGCCGAGGAGATTGCGGCCATGCAGACGCACAGTTCCTCGGTGGTAGCCGTGAAGGCGACGCGAGCACTGACCGAACTGCTCGAGCGAGAGTACGCCACGGTCGAAGAGTACCTCCGAACGCTCGAGCGAAACGGCACGGTTCTTCGCCGGGCAAACCCGTCTCACGCCTCGCTCCAGAACGCGGTCAGGGAGGTCGTCCATCAGGTCGAAGACGCCGAACCGGATACCGTCGAAGAAGCGCTCTCACTGACCGAAACCGCGATTCAAGACGTTGTGGCCCGAGTCGAATCCGGAAAGCGTCGAGCCGCGGAAAACGCTGTCGAGTACCTCTCCGACGGCGAAGCTATCTTGACCCACGATTTCTCTTCGACGGTCATCGAGGCGCTCGAACTGGCGACCGACCAGGGGATGACGTTCGACATCTACGTCACCGAAGCCCGCCCGCGTTACATCGGCCGCAAAACTGCCAGGCGACTGGCTCCTATCGAGGGTATTGACGTGACGTTGATCACCGACAGCGCACACGGCCACTACCTTCCGGAGTGTTCGCGCGTCCTCATCGGCATGGACTGTATCGTCGACGACTATCTGTACAATCGCGTTGGCACGTTCCCAATCGCATCCACTGCAGGCCAGCTCGAGGTACCCGTGACCGTGCTCGGATCTGCAGCAAAACTCGTCACCGAAGGGTTCGTGTTCGAAAACGAGTATCGAACGCCCGTCGAGGTGATGGCCGAACCGGCAGACGGCTTCAAGATCGAGAACCCGGCGTACGACGCGACACCAGTCGACCTCCTCGATAGCGTAATCACGGACGAAGGGAAGAAATCGCTGTAACGACTCGAGGGCGCTTTTTCACTGATTCGGTTGCCAGCGTGGAGTGGGCGATTTCACTCTTCGTTTGCCGGTGTCGTTCGATTGCCAAACGTTCGTGGGGCACCGTCACGCGGTTTCGCCCACTCGACGGCGTTTCGAAGAATCAGTTTGACATCCTCGTGTTCGTAGATCGGGAGCGTCTCGTGTCCCGGGCGGAAATAGAAGATACGGCCACTGCCACGCCGATAACAACAGCCGCTCCGGAACACTTCACCGCCTTCGAACCAACTCGAGAAGACGAGTCGGTCGGGTTCGGGGATGTCGAAGGGTTCGCCGTACATCTCGGTTTTCGGCAGTTCGATGTATTCGTCCAGGCCCGCAGCGATCGGATGGCCGGGATCGACGACCCACAGTCGCTCGAGGCCGTCGTCTTCGCGCCATTGCAAACTGCAACTGGTACCCATGAGGCGCTTGAAAATCTTCGAGTAGTGCCCCGAGTGCAACACGAGCAACCCCATCCCCTCGAGTACCCGGTCTTGCACCCGATCGACCACCTCGTCAGCCACTTCATCGTGGGCCTTGTGACCCCACCAGAGGAGAACATCTGTCGACTCGAGGACAGCCTCGGTGAGTCCGTGTTCGGGTTCGTCGAGCGTTGCCGTCCGAACGTCGTGGTTGGCCTGAAGAACGGACGCCAGTGCCTCGTGGATCCCGTCCGGGTAGACGGCTTCGACGGCCTCGTTTTCTCGCTCGTGTCGATATTCGTTCCATATCGTGACTGTGGCCATAACCGACGGTTACACCTCGAGCATGATAGGTCGGCCGATTATGCGACCGTAATTTCATATTATTATAATACAACAGAGATTACAACTGTATACGATAAACGATAGTCAAGGATTCTTGTGAAAATCGGACCGGGCTGGGTCACAACCCTTATTTTGATCGCCAACCGGTTTTCACCTATGTCTCCTTTCAGCACTGTATCGCCGTGGTCGCAATCGTTCATTTCCGATGACGTTCTCTCTACCCGAACGGAGAAATTGGAGGTTACTCGATGAATCTCGCCGACATCGGCGTCGGAATCGTTGGCCTCGGCGGCATGGGCCATCTCCACGCCTCGAATATGCGTGCGGCAGGTGCCACTATCGTTGCCGGTGCCGACCTCGTCGCCGAACAGCGCGAGGCGTTCGGTGCGGAGTTCGACGCGACCACCTACGAGTCCCACGAGGGACTGATCGCCGACGACGACGTCGATACTGTCGTGGTCACCACGCCGAACAAGTTCCACGAACCGATTTCGGTTGCCGCGCTCAATGCTGGCTGTAACGTACTGGTCGAAAAACCCCTGGCACACACGCTCGAGAGCGCTGAGCGAATCGCAGCGGCCGCGGCGGAATCCGACGGCATCTGCATGGTTGGCTTCCACAACCGGCACGCGGGTTCGACGGCGATGTTCGACGAGTACAAACGACGGGGTCGTTTCGGCGAGTTGACGCACGTCGAAGCCGAGTACGTCCGACGCCGCGGGGTCCCCGGCCCGGGTTCCTGGTTCACCGACTCGCAACTGGCCGGCGGCGGTGCGTTGCTCGATATCGGCGTCCACGCTATCGACCTCGCCCTCTATACGCTCGATTTCCCCGAAGTCGTCGAGGTCAGCGGCGTCGCTCGAACCACGTTCGGCACGAAAACGGAGTACGCTGACCCGGACGGCTTCGGTGCAAACTGGGATGCCGAGGCCGAAACGTACGAGGTCGACGACGCCGTAACCGCCTTTATTCGCTGTGCGAACGGACAAACCATCTCCCTCGAGGCAGGCTGGGCCACCAACCGCGATTCGAGTATGGACTTCCGCGTTCGCGGTACGGAAGCCGGGGCACACTTCGAAATCGGCGACACTGACCTGAAGATTCTGGAAGCCAGCACTGCAGGGACTGACCACTACGCTGACAGCGAACTGACCGGTGATTCTTCGGTCACCGGGCACGCCGAGCAAGACCAGCGGTTCCTCGAAACGATCGTCGCTGGCGAACAGCCAGCCACGAATACGGTCGAAGAGGCCCTGACCGTCCAGCGCGTGATCGACGCCATCTATCGCTCGAGTGAAACCGGTCGAGCAGTTCGTCTCAACCCCGAACCCGAAGCGGTCCATCACGCTGATTGAGGGAGACCGTACATCCCATACTGCGTACGCTTTCAACAGTTTTCCCTCGAGCCGTGTTGACACACCCGTTCTCCCGACGGGACCAAACGGTTTTGACTGCACACGGAGTACCCGCTGGGGATGGGTGCTCGAGACGGCGAATCCGGGAAGAAGGGCGATTCACGAAGGAACGGTGGCAACCAACCCGTGCCAGATTCGAACGCATCAAACTACGGCGAGTCAGCCGAGAATCGGTATCAGGGATTGCTCGAAGCCACGCTAGCCGGTGGGCTCGCCTGGATACTCGGCGTCTTCATCACATTTGTAACGGCCAGATCGACGATTCGCGATGACCTCCGGACCGAAATCATCGAGTCCGTGACTGGTGACAGCCTGACCACCGAACTCGTCATCTGGACGTACTTCAACGCCCACACCGTCCCGACTTCCTTTCCCCAGGAAGGGGTCTTCCGACTCGCCCAGGCCAATCAGAACGTCGTCCTCGATGGCACCGACTGGGAGCCGCTGTTACTGATCGTCCCGCCGCTGGTCATCGCTGTCGCCGGCTTCGTCGTTGCTCGACGCGAAGCCCGCCGCGTCGATGGCGCGTCCCTCGGTGACCACATCGCGACTGGCGGTGTCGTGACGGTCGGCTACCTCGTCGTGACGATAACGGCAATGACCGTTGGGACCGTAACCGTTGGCGATGCCATCGTTCGTCCCGACCCGACCGAAGCGATCGTTCGTGCCGGTCTGGTCTATCCCTTGCTCTTTGGCGGGATTGGTGGGGCCCTCGCCTGGTTACTCGAGTGACCGTGAAACCATCTCGCCCCAGTGATCGAATCCGTGGCGCTCGTAAAATGCCTGCGCCCGGTCGTTTTCCCGGTCCACGTCGAGGACCAGTCGCTCGAGCGGGAGGTCTTGCCCCTCTGCCACCTCGATAGCGGCGCTCATGAGTCCGTCGGAAACGCCGGTCCCTCGGTAGTTCGGGGTGACGTAAATTTCGTTCAACACGGCACTGTCCCAGATGTACGCCAGAGATTCTGGCAAGACGAACACGTAGCCGACTAACTGAGTCCCCTGCCCAGACGTCGGGAGGTCCTCGCCATCGACGGTGTTGCGTTCCGCGACCGTCACCGCCCCGGGTTCCTCGGTCAGACAGCGTTCGACCCACTCCAGGTACCCCTCACGGTACTCGTCGTTCAGCTTCGCGTCGTACAGTTTGGCTTTCTCGTGGCCACCCGTTCCAGTACCGAGTCCGCGCTCGAAGCCGGTTTTGAGTGCCCAGAGAGCATCACGATCAGTATCGGGATCGTACGGTCGAATCCTCGTGTCCATACCTCCAGATGGGGAACGGGTGGCCTCCATTGTATCGGTTCACTTGCCCGTTCGCCACTGCTCGAGCAACCGGTAACCGACCGAGAGATAGCCAGCGACAGTAATGATGAACAGTTCGCCGGAACTGGCTATCGGGAATATCCGTTCGACGTCCTCGGGTGGGTCGTCCCGTGACGGGTCGAACCCCGTCGAATAATGCGTGTCTTCGGTGGTACCTCGAGCGGTGGACTCTGCCACCCTGGTACCGTCGTCTCCCGACTCGAATTCGATGAACGTCTGGACGAAGCCGCGCTGGTCAGTGATGATCATCTTCCCCGAGAGGTCGAAAAATCGATCGTAGACGGGCCAAAATAGATTGACGCCGTTGTAAAAAGCGTCCAGCAGGATGTGACCGAACAGGACGGCAACGAGCGTGACCCAGCCGACTCGGTACCCGTACTCACCCCAGCGCTCGAGGACGGTCGACCGCTCGCGGAGTTTGACGTCCCAGACCAACAGCACAGCCGGCACCAGGACGATCCATATATTGTGAAAGGCAGCCCGGTGTGTGCCGGGGAAATAGATTCCAATGAGCGTATCGAGGTCGATCACGGCCGCCGCAACCATCACCACCAGAATCGCTTTCGCGTCGAACCGGTCGCCGAGGAGCGCGACGCCGATGAGGCCGGCCACCGCCACGTGTACCACAGTCGAGGGCATGACACACAGCCAGGACTGGAACCCACTTGACTGTTCGCCTCTCGAGATACTCGTTTAACCGAGGAAGTACGTTCGACGCTCCACGCCATGCCGGTAGCTACTTGCCCGGGCCGTACAAGCCACACCTATGGGCGGACGCGGACCCAAACGGGAGTTGGCCGAGAAAATCGCCGGCGAAATCACGCTGAGTAACGACCCTGGAGCCACATTGCGAAAGTGGCGAACGGATTTCGATATCTCACAGACCGATCTCGCCGCCGAACTCGAGGTCTCTTCGTCAGTAATTTCTGATTACGAAAGCGGTCGTCGTGAGAGCCCCGGTATCGGGGTCGTCCGGCGGCTGGTGGACGGATTGCTCGAAATCGACGAACACCGTGGCGGTGATCGCATCCGCCAGTACGGACGAGTCCTCTCCGCTGGATTCGAAAGCGACGTCGTCTACGATCTACGAGAGTACGCGACGACACACCCACTCACTGAACTGTACGACACGATCGACGCGACCCAGATCACCGACGGCTCGACTGACCGAATCAGCGGCCACACCGTCATCAACAGCATCCAGGCGATAACACGTCTCTCGAGCGAAGAGTTCTTCCGGCTGTACGGCCAGAGCACCAACCGTGTCCTCGTTTTTACGGGCGTGACGCGAGGCGAGTCACCACTCGTCGCACTCCGGGTTGTCAACCCGACGCCGAACGCCGTCGTCCTCCACGGCCTCGACGAGGCCGATCTCTGGGAGCACGCTGCCGACCTGGCGCGAATCGACGGCTATTCGCTAGCCGTGACAGATATGCCACTCGAGGAAATGCTCGATCTGCTGGTTTCACTCGAGTGATCGGTTTCTCCGCCGAGTGTGGACCCGAAAACCGGGTTCTTTCAGGGCCGCGGGGCGGCCTTTTGTAGCGCAGTTTCCGCAATGTTACCGCCGTAGTCCGCACTTCTGGATAGCGAATCGACAATCAATCCGAGCGACTGTGCCTCGACCGAATCCAGCCCCCGAAGTCGGTCGTCGATCACACGCGTGTGTTCGTCGATTCCAAGCACCAACTCGAGCGCGCCGTGCCCGAGTTCGGTGGCCGCTTCACTCTCCTCGGCGAACAGCGCGTCCATCGACTTCTCGAACACTTCGAACGCATCGTCGTGGAGTGCCCCGATTGCCTCGGCGACCTCGTCGGGTATTTCATCGAGTTTGAGCGCCAGTTTACTGATTTTGACGGCGTGATCGGCAACCCGCTCGAGTTGGCGGGCACTCGAGTGGTAGTCGAAACAGTCCTCGCGGGAAACCCCGAGTTCTTCGGATGCTCGAGGTGAGCGAAGCGTCGCCCGGAAGATGCGGGAGACGACGAGCCAGAGCCGGTCGACGTCATCGTCACGTTCGATGACGTCACGTGCAATGTCGTCCTCGTTGGTAATTACGGCCTGAACGGCGTCTTCGAGCATTGCACTCGCGATGAGACGCATTCGAGTGACAGCGTTGACGATGGAGAGTTCCGAGGAATCGAGCAGGTCCTGAATTACCACGCTATCGGTCGTTTCCTCGAGTACTTCGACACCGACGAGCCCCTGGGTCGCGCTTCGAATCGCCCGGCGCTGGTCGGTCGTAATGCGAGCGGCCTCGAGTCGAATAATGTCGAAGCCACTGACGTACATGGTCATGACTGCACGTGTGAGTCGCTCACCCTCGAGGTTCGAAATATCGAGTGTCCCCTCCTGGCGATGGCTCTCGCTTTGTGGTGTCAACAAGAGCGCATCGTCCTCCGGGTAAAACTCGACGGTGGTTCCAGCACTCACCTCGTTTTCGGTCGCCCAGGATTTTGGGAGCGAGACGGTGTACGTCGAACCGCCAGTCACCTGGACCTTGCGCGTCTCCATGACCGCAATTTATAGCGATCACTATATAAATCCACTAGAAGCAATAGAGCCTTCAAATATTGCTAAAAACTGGGTAACAGCAGCGGTGTAATTGCTATCGAGGGTAAGAGAAATATGGATGGAAATAGCCACGTCAATGGTTGCCCCACATAGCGCTATATAGATAACATAGTAGGGTATTTAGATACCATGTCCTCAATAGGACACTGATGGGAAACCAACCGGGTTCTGGGAGCCTCTCACGCCGACAATTGCTCGTCGGCGGTGCCGGAACAGCCCTAACCGGTCTCGCGGGTTGTTTCGTTCGGGGTGAATCGAGTGATCTTTCGGGAGAGATCCAGATCGACGGCAGCAACACCGTGTTGCCCCACAGCGCGATCGTTGCCGAAGAGTTCCAGTGGCGAAATAATCGCGTCATCATCTCCGTGCGCGGTTCCGGAACCGGTGCTGGTTTTCAACGCTTTTGTACCGGTGAAACCGACGCACAGAACGCCAGTCGGGTAATTCAAGATGACGACGATGAGGGCGAACTCTGTCGCACCAACGATATCGAGTACATCGAACTCGAGGTCGCCCTCGACGGAATCGCTGTGTTCACTCACCCAGAAAACACCTGGTGTGACCAACTCACACTCGAAGAACTCGAGCGTATCTGGGAACCAGGCTCGACGATCCAGACCTGGGCCGACGTCAGACCGGACGCAGACTGGCCCGATGAGGAAATAGACCTCTACGGACGTGACCCCGCTTCCGGTACGTTCGATTTCTTTACCAAAGCGATCAACGGCGAGGTCGGAGCCATTCGCTCCGATTACTCAGCGAGCGCCGACACGAACGTCATCGTCCGGGGTGTCCGTGGAACGCAGTACGGTCTCGGATTCGGCGGTGCGGGATACTACGAAGAAAACGAAGACGATCTCAAACTCATCGCCGTCGAAAGCGACGAGGAACAGGGAACCTTTTACCGGCCGAGTCCAGACAACATCGAAACGGGGGTGTACTCCCCCCTGACTCGTCCTTTGTACCTTTACTTCAACGTCGAAGCCTTCGAACGACTCGAGATGCAGCGCTTCGCGGAATTTTATTTCGATCCCATCGACGACGAAGCCACCGAAGCCGAATTCGTCGACGACGAGTCCATGACCTGGACGCAGTGGGCTGCCAGACAGAGCGGGTTTTACGCCCTCGATGAGGACCGCCTCTCGAGCGCTCGGGAAACCCTCTACGCCGCCCTCGAGGAGGGGACAGCATGAGCGTCGATACCGCGGATGAAATAACGAGTGCGGGAAGCACTATCGCCAATCGGAAAAATGCCGCCGTACGGTACGTCTTTTTCTCCTGTGCACTCGTCACGATCTTGACGACCCTCGGTATCATCCTCGTGCTAGTGCAGGGGTCGATCGATTTCTTTGCCGAGGTTTCGATTATCGACTACTTCACCGGCACGAACTGGTCACCAGTTATCCGCCCACGTAGCTACGGCGTGTTACCGTTGATCTGGGGAACACTGTTGATTACCGTCGGCTCCGCGCTCATCGCCATTCCGATCGGGACCGCCACGGCGATCTACCTGAGTGAGTACGCCAGCCCGAAGGTACGGCGCACTATCAAGCCCACACTCGAGATACTCGCGGGAGTTCCGACTATCGTCTACGGGTTTTTCGCCCTCTCGTTCATCACGCCGCTTTTGCAACGCTTGCCGTACATCCCCGACGTCGGAACCTTCAACGCGGCCGCCGGCGCAATCGTCGTGGGCATCATGATCATCCCGATGGTCTCCTCGCTCTCCGAAGACGCGATGAGTGCCGTCCCCGACGACCTTCGCAATGCTGCTTACGGCCTCGGCGCGACAAAATTCGAGGTGTCGACTAGCGTCGTCGTCCCGTCAGCGTTTTCGGGGATTATCGCGTCGTACATCCTTGCACTCTCGAGGGCAATCGGCGAAACCATGGCCGTCACGCTCGCAGCGGGGATGGCACCACAGATCACGATGAATCCCTTCGAACCGATTCAAACGATGACCGCTTACATGGTACAGATCGGTATCAGTGACGTGTCCGTCGGCTCGATCGGCTACCAGAGCCTCTTCGCCGTGGGCCTCACCCTGTTCGCCATGACACTCGCGATGAATCTGTTCAGCCTCTGGATCAAATCACGCTACCGCGAGGAGTACCAATGAGCACCGATACGACCAATCCGTTCACCGACGCAACCGACCAGATCGAACGCAAACGTCAGATCGGACGCGTATTCGTGGCGATCTGTTTCGCCTCGACGCTCGTGGGCATCGTCGCACTCGTCGCATTGATCGCCGACGTCCTGTACGAATCCTGGGGCTGGGTCACTTGGGAGTTTTTGACCTATCCACCGTCACAGGTGATCGATAACTACCTCCCAGACGGCCGAGGTGCGGGGATCTATCCGGCCATCGTCGGCTCGATATTCTTGATCGCTCTCACCGCCGTCTTCACCATCTTCCTCGGCGTTGGCGCGGCTGTCTACCTCGAGGAATACGCCCCAGAGAGCCGTCTCAAATCGTTTATCGAGGCCAACATCGCGAACCTGGCGGGCGTCCCCTCCATCGTCTACGGTTTGCTCGGTCTGGCGATTTTCGTCAGAGCGTTTCAACTCGGCTCGAGTCTCATCGCCGGTGCCCTCACGCTTACCCTGCTCATCCTGCCCATCGTCATCGTCTCGACACAGGAAGCACTGCGGGCTGTCCCCGATTCACAGCGCCAGGCGGCCTACGGCGTGGGCGCAACCCAGTGGCAGGTCACGCGCGACGTGGTCTTGCCCCGCGCACTGCCCGGCATAATGACCGGGACGATTCTCTCGCTGTCTCGAGCAATCGGGGAGACAGCACCCATCCTGATGGTCGGTGCAGCGACCTCGATGTTCATCGCACCGGACAGTCTAACGAGTCCGTTCAGTGCGATGCCGATGATGATATTCGAGTGGGCGACGCTCCCACAGCCCGGCTTCCAGCACGTCGCAGCTGCCGGTATCGTCGTCTTACTCACCATCCTGTTGTTGATGAACGCGATCGCCATCTTCATCCGGAACCGGTACGATCCTCGTTCCTGAAGTGCCAACGGTTCGAAGATGGCCATTGTTGACAGTTCGGGACAGCGGCGAGCCTGTGAGCAAATATCAACCCAGACAGATGACGAGCCTGGCGATTGCCTGTTCGACAGCGTCTGGCCACTCCAACACTACAGATCCACCCGTGCTCGAGATGGACGACGACTGGGTCATGCGCCGACGTTCGAGCCACCTTGCTTCCCTGCACCGAACCGACTCCAACGTTTACTTTTTGGAACCACGTTCCGACTGAGAGCGCCACACCTCTCGAGGAAGAGATAACAATCAGGAGCGACCGCTGGGTGCCCCAGCAAGCCTCGACGTCTGAATACCCTCCCAAACGCCGGCGTATGAGCCGAGCCAGACAACCGCAATCGGTTCGGTTCACGTGTGCAGGCGTGAGTAGCCACTAAGTGAACAGCCTCGGGGCTTGACCCCGAGGCACTTGGCCTGCTCCGCCTGTAGACCGATACCGAAACGCCATCAATCGCGGATACGGACGATACCGTCCTCGAAGACCACGCGGTTGGGAATAATGTACTCTCTCGAGTCGGATTCGATTTTCGTGACGAACAGGTCGACTTCCTGGACGATACCAGCTCGGTCTCCGACTTCGATTTCGTCACCGATGCCATAGGGCTGGTTCAACAGCAGATAGATGCCGACGGCACTCGAGACGAGAAAGTCCTTGAAGGCGAACGCGCCGACCAGTACCAATCCGGTGGCGTACACCGTCAGTAAAATGAGAAGCGCCAGCACGTGGACACCGATCTGTGCGAGTGCGATGAGGAAAGCGACGTAGAGAACGGAGTACTTGACGACTTTCGGGATGAGCGAAACTTCAGGAAGTTTGACGCCGCGAAGGTACTCACTGACGGCCAGTTCGGCCTTATCCGCGACGATAAAGCCGACGAGGACAACGAGAACCGCAACGAACAGTTGCGGGACGAACGTCATGATCGTTTGCCAGAACGCCTCGGTCGGCAGCAAGTCTGCAATATGAATCGCCGTCAACAGGGCGATACCGTAGATGAACCACGAACTGAGCCTGGCGATGATTTTGACCGTCGAGGTTCCAAGCGACTGTGCGGTTCGTTCGAACGGCGTTCCCTCGACAGCCCCCGGAACCCCCGCTGCACGGAGTAATTCGGCGTTGATTCGCCCGACGATGTAGCCGACGATAAGCCCGAGGAGGACTACCCCCAGGGCGATAAAGATTGGCTCCCCGGCCAGCACCTGTAGCTCCATTTCAGTACTCCTCCGGGTCGACCTCCAGAATAATCTCACCGGCTTTGAACGCCCGTACCATCCCATCGCTCTCGGAGAGGACTATCGAGATGGCGTTCGTATCTCTGGTTATTGCCCCACCGGCCATGTGTCTTGCACCGAGCCCTTTCGGGATGTCGACACCCTCTGCGGAGGGCTCGAGGTACCGATACGCTGATACAAGTTTTCCCGAATCGGAGATGACGAACGCGCCATCCAGTCGTGAGAACTCTTTGAGCATCACGTTCACGATGGGGTCGCCCACGTGGACGTGGGATTTTTCGAACGGGTTGTAGCTCAGTGGACGGGACTTGTTCATCACCTTGCCAGCATCACCGACGACGAACAACGCACCGACAGGCTTGCCTTTCTGTCCTTTTTTCCCGAGTTCGATCGCCAACTCGAGGACCGATTTGATCACGTCCGGATCCGCACGAGATTTCGCAAAGAGATTGTAGATACCCGTTTCGCTGTCCCCGTCGGCTCGAACCCGAGAAACCGTATCGATGCTATCACCAAAGACGCTGGTTGCACACGCGAGGTCGTCACCGTCGTCGATAACGCCCTGCTCGAGTGCACCCTCGAGACCGAACCGAATGCGTTCGGCGACGTTCTGAAATTCGATGGGAAGTTCGACGAACGTCTCTGCACCGACGGCGTTCTCCGTTCCCACGACGACGACATCGAGATCCTCGATTTCCTGTAACCGTTCGTAGTACGAGCCACTCGGCCCGAAGAGGACAACAGCCTCGATATCGGCGAAGATATCACCGAATACGTCGTCTAGTTCGACCATTGGTTCTTATAAGCTATTTCTGCTCGAATAAGCGTTTTGGACTGTCTGACGTGTGTATGCCGATCCGTCGGTGCGACGAACGCTCTCGTATCGGTCGCCTCGAGAGAGAAAATCCAAAATAGACGCCGTGAATGGCGGCCATTCACGCTTAGTTGGGATGAACAGACCCGGTTGATCACTGTCATGAGCGGTTCCCTCGTTGTCCAAGGTGATGGCCGCTGATACCAATCAGCCACAATAATATTGTTCCGCTGGCGCTTCGTGTTAGATATCGACCGAGACACACACGCAACCAGCCTCGTCGTCGGGATCGTGCTCCTCGTCGCGATCGCGATTATCCTGGCAGTATCGGTTTCGACGTTCGCACTGGGGATCGCCGATGAGACCCAGGAACCACCACCGCTCGTAGGCGATTCCACCGGAACGTACGAAACCGGTACCCAGACGTGCGATGACGATATCGTTCGACTGAGCCACGTTGCCGGTGATACCCTCGAACTCGAGGAGACGCGTGTTATCGTTCGGCTGCCAGATAGCGGTGACATCGAAGCCTCGACAACCGGATTTCCGGTCCCTAGTACAACGTTGAGCGAGTCGGAAATCGGAGCCGAGAATATCGACGACTCCTCGAACATTTTCTACAGCAGCGGCTGTGTTGGGGGCGTCGCAGCCAACGGCGATGGTACCTGGGAACCGGGTACCTCGATGTCGTTCAAACTCAATTCCGGAAACGGCAACATCGACTCTGGCGACACGATATCGGTCATCGTCGTCCACGAACCATCCGAATCCATCGTCGTCGAACACTCGATTACGGTCCAGTAGTTGCTGGTTTCAGGACCGAACAGGCCTATCGGTGAAACCACATACTGATATATAGTTCAACTTAAATAGCAATATACTATTATGTTGCTATCATAGTGGTTTGTGGAGGTTCGATTGGCCTCGAGCACGATCTCTTACCGTGACGAAACGGCCGATCGATCGTGATAGGGAGTCTGCCTTCGATGCTGATGTCTCTTCGCTCGAGCGGAAGGGGCAATGCGTTGGAGTGAGGTGTTCGACTCGAGGCGGATCGGGATTCGAACCACGGTCGGAGCAAGCTCCCCCCTGATTCGAAGCTCCCGTCCCGAAGATACGTCTCCCCCGAGTGCTCGCAAATACGTCTCTCACGGGTGCTCGAGAGAGAGAGAGGCGGGACAGGATTCGAACCACGGTCGGAGCAAGCTCCTCCCTGATTCGAATCCTTCGTCGCGCAGACACGTCTCTCACGAGTGTTCGAGACGGTATGCGCGGGACAGGATTCGAACCTGCGGACGCCTACGCGACAGCGTCCTAAGCGCTGCGCCGTTACCACTTGGCTACCCGCGCGCACTCTCGAGTAGACGCCGAATCGTGTAAGAAGGTATCGGTCTGGGGTGATAGGGACTGTTGGAACAATTTACCGCCAGGCACCACCCTCGTGAAGAGCGCTCGACGGTAAGTGACGACGCGAGTCTCTATAAGTTACTGAGTAACCGGCTCTTCAGGTGACCAGTCCGGTGGCACGATAAACGTAATGTGCTCTGCGTCCCGCAGCTGATGGAGTTCCGCGGCTTGCTCGGCCAGGGCTCGATCTCGGTACGGCATCTCGAGCCCGCAGCCGGTGCAGACGAGTTTACAGGTTGGTTCGTTCATATGGTTGCCACCGGTGGCATCACCCATCCTTTGAAACAGAGCCGCTTTAGTAAGTGCAACCTAGTGAAATCGCCAGCGAACGGCCGGATTACCAACGTGTTTACGACCGACTGTTGTCAGCCGTAGCCACGTATTGTCGTGACAGTCATCGGCTACACAACGGGCCAGCGTATTCACCCTCCGGAAGGCCCCTGACCGATAGTATTTCGTCACTGCCACCGATACAATGGGTATGTACAACGCCAGCGCCCGTCTCGAACACGCGCCATGGCTCGAGGAACTCGAGGCCATCGCCGACCGGCTCGAGTTGTCGTCCGACGCCCGCTCGACGGCTGCCGACCTCTTTCTCGCGAACGTCCCCGAATCCGACCGCTCGAAGCCGGCCGTCCTCGCCGCCAGCATCTACGCGGCCTCGCTCGTTGCCGGTGATGGTCGGACCCAGTGTGCAGTCGCCGACGCCGCCGACGTCTCCCGGCTGTCCGTACAACAGCGGTGGAAAACGATCCTCGAGGATGCCGGCCTCGAGCCACCGAGTTGGTAAAGCCTGTTCTCTCTCCTCGTCTCGAGACACAATAGACTGCCAGAAAACCACACTTCGTCAACGGTGACCGTCGATTTCGCCAGGTTGCCAGTCACTGTGTGCTGAAGCGTGCTCTCGAGATCATCCCTCGTCAACATCTCCGATCACAAGGGTCGAGGTATCCGCCTCCACCCCTAAGACTCTCGGCACTTTCAAAAATCGCTCTCTGTACTCAATAGAGGTTCACACTGATCGAACGATAACCGCTTCGTTGGGCAGTATCGAACAGTAAGATTACCTTATCGTGAATTTTTTGCGCTCTGCTTATTGTAGGTTTGGGACAGTTTTAATTCGATCACCCGATTTACGCTCGAGTAGCCCAGTTCTGTCGCGCGTCGACGGATGAGCCAAACCCCATCGGTTCGGCCCACCCGTGCAGTCGTGCCGAACAACTCTGACCGTCCATCAGTCCCTATTTCTCGTCTCCTTCGTCCCGCTCGCTGGCAAACCGTTTCGCTGCGAGGGCACCGCCACCGGCGAGCCCTGCCGCGCCGACGACAGCCCCAAATCCGGGCATACCGTCGTCGTCTGCATCCTCATCAGGTTCGGTTACGGTGTCGTCGCCCGCGTCATCCGCACCGTCACCTGGGTCGGTTTCCTCATCGGTATCCGCCTCCTCATCGTGGTCTTCCTCGTCCGCGTCTTCCTCATCTTCGTCCGAGACGTCGACGTCTCCCGCATCAGGTAAATCGACCTCCCCAAGGACGACGAACGGGATTTCGACCAACGAGTCCTCCCCGTATTCGGAAAGAACGTCGATTCGGTCGACGCCATCGGGCGTGATCATATCCATCACTGCCGGGTCGTTCGTGCCGGTCCCGCCACCGATAGTGTACTCTTCGGCTTCCGTACCGATGCCACGAACGTTACCTTCTCCAAACCCGTCGAATGGGGCGACGAGTGCAGCGATGCCGATACCGCCGTTGGCGTCACCATCCCATCCGATTGCGTCGGCCGGGACGCGAATCGAGACGGTTCGACCCTCGACGTTCGTCTCGACGTTCGAGGTGACGGTCTCGCCGTCGGCGCTTTCGACCGTTTCGTTCGATTCGCCGTTGACGACGATACGGTAGTTGTACGGCGAGGCCATGTTCGCGTTCAACCCAGCGCGCCCGGACACACTTTCCGGGCCATCCGTGGCTGGATCGTAAATGTATATCTGGTAAAACTGGTGGGAGAACGGCCGTGGGAGTCCCCATGGGTTCTGGACCTCGGTCGCCATGGTAAAGGAGAATTCGACGTTGTCGCGTGAGGCAGAGACTGTCAACTCATCGATATCCCACGCGCCCTCGTAGAAGTCGTCGCTGGTCGGATACTCGTAGGTCCCCGGCCCATAGGGCTCGCCCGTTGGTTCGTCGAACGTGGCAATTTCCTCGAGATCCGTCGCCAGCGGCACGTACGGAATCGTCGCCAGGGTTCCATCGCTGTAAGCCAGCGCCTGGAAGTTCGGCACGTCGCCGGGCGTCGTCAGGTCGATCACGTTCGGTGCGGAATCGTTCTGTGCGCCGCCAAACGTCGTCTCCGTGGCGTCTTCGGTCACCTGTCGGACGTTCCCCGGGGCTTCCGGATCGTAACCCAGCATGAGAATCGAGAGATCCATCGCTTCGATGCCGCCAGGAAGCGCTCCTTTGGGGAACTCGAGCAGGATGGAATCGTCTGCCGGATTGGCCGAGACGGTGCCCGTTTCGACGTGCGCTCCATCTGCGGTTTCGACGCGGACGCCGTGTTCGCCGTCGGCGATTACGCGATACTGGTAGGGTTCGGCGAACGTCGCGTTGACGCCTTCTCGAGCCAACTCGGTTCCGTCACCGCTCCCGTCGCTCAGGTACAACTGGATGTGCTGGTCGGTAAACCCGCCCTCGTAGCCTTCGTGGTTGACGAGGTCACCGCCGACCTCGACGCGAACCTGGTGGGTGTCGGCGCCGTCGTGCACGCTGACACCAACCATATCGAAGATGCCGTCGGTGAACTGCTCACCAGTAGGATATCGGTAGCGGCCGTTTCCGTCGTCGGTGCCCGGGGCCACAGTGAGATTGGCGATTCGGTCGCCCGGCGCGTAGAACGTCGGCGTCTCGAGAATGGCCACCTCGTCGACGTCGACGGTGATTCGCTCGTCGTCGCTCGAGACGGCGATATCGTCCCCGGAAATCACGTCAGTGGACAGGACCTCCGACCGAAGGTCGACCGTTGCCGGCCCATCGGTCTCGAAATTGACGATGACGACGGCGCGTTCCGGTCCGGAAACCTCTGAGAGGTGGCTTCCGTCACGACCGAAGACGAGAACGCGGTCGTCGGAGTCGTACCACTCGCCGACGAGCGCGGCGTCGTTTTTCAGGACATCGATTTCGTGGTAGGTATCGATGAGGTCTTTGTAAAACTCGAAGTGGTCTTCGTCGTACTCGTCCCAGTTCATGAACGCGCGCTGGCGACCGCCGGGTCGGACGTCGGCACCGATATCGACCGAGCCATCTGCAGCGATACCACGTGGATCGTCCTCGCCCAGGTGTCGACCCTCTCCGTAGCGACTGATCTGGCGTTCCTGGCCGTAATAGACGAACGGGACGCCAGGGAGAGTAACCCCGGCAGCCCAGCAGGCTCGCTGGAGCGTCGCTCCCGCCTCCCAGTCCTCCTCGGTCAACTCGTCGTGGTTCGGGTTGTAGATGTCGGCGACGGTCTGGTTGAGCAATCGGTGTTCGTCGTGGTTTTCGACAGCGTTCAGGAGAAGCGAGTACTCCGGGAAGCCGTCTTCCTGACGGGCGCGAACGTCGTCGTAGAGGTTGCCGGGCGAGGCGAGTCCGTTGGCCACATCGTGAGTGGTCGTCGTGAATCCGTCGGTGTCGAAGTGCATGTCGAACTCGTTCTCGGAGAACGTCCGGTCTTTCGGAATCGCTTCGTCGAGCATGAGGAACTCGCTGTCGTTGTCCCGGACGACTTCACGGATGTCCTTCCAGATGCTGTGGGGGGCACCCCAGGCAATGTCACAGCGGAATCCGTCGACGCCGACTTCGCCGGACCAGAACTCGGCGACCGCAAGGAAGTGTTCGCGTACGGCGACGTTGTCGAAGTTCCAGTTTGGCATGACCCGCAGTCCCCAGAACCCGGTGGTCTGTGGCGCTGGGTCGACGACCTCGCCATCGTGTGTAACCGGTGCCTCGAGTCGGTCCCACCAGTCGAAGTACTTCGAATCCTCGTTCCAGGCCTCGACAGGTGGGTACTCCCAATCAGGCGCTGGGGGCTCGGTGCCCTGTTCGGCGATGGTGTCCTGGAAGAACGGATGGCCGCGACCAGCGTGGTTGATCACCAGGTCGAAGACGACCTTGATATCTCGTTCGTGACAGGCATCGACGAACGCCGTGTATGCCTCGACCGGGTCCATACCGTCGAACGCTAGGTCCTCAGCGACCCCGAAGTAGTCGTTCGTGTCGTAGCCGTGTGGACCGCCGCCGGGTAGTTCGCCTTCCTGGAACCCGGATAAATTGTTGTTCCCGAACAGTTTGTCGACGCTTTCGGCGGGGACCACCGGCGTCATCCAGACGGCGTCGACTCCAAGCTCGTCGAGATAGTCGACGCCGTCGATGAGATCTTCGAACGTCGTCTCGCCGCGCTCGCCGGACCACGAACGGGGGAAGATCTGGTACATAACGCCGTCTTCCATCCACTCCGGGGCACGGTTTGGCAACGAAATCTCTCCGTCCGGTTCCAGTTCGATGGTGTCGAGGACGCTCTGGTGATTCCCATCAGTGACGACGGCGTGCACGCGGGCGGCTTCGCCCTCGAGTGCGTCGACGTCGACCTGGCCGGTGAGCGCATCTGCGTCGGTTTCGATGTCGTCGGTCGACAGCGCGTCGCGGTCGTCAGCCAGGAAGACGACCTCGAGTGCATCCCGTGACGCCTGGCTGTTTGGTGCGAGCGCGGCGTTCGTCCCGATGGTGAAGGTACCATCGTCGTACTCGCCTTCGAGTTCGATTCGAGGCGGACCACCGGCCGCTGAATCGGGTTCGGGGAACGCATAGATCGTGAGTTCGTGCGTTCCGTCCGGTCCCTCGAGTTCGAGGACGTAGGTACCGGGCACGTCGGCTTCGAACTCGGTGACGTTGTCTCGCCCTTCGTCGTACCGCGGCTGGTCGGGGTCGAGCGAAGACTGGTAGGTCAGTTCGGCCTCGCTGTCGTCGGGCTTCGAACTGATCGACCACTCGAAGTCCTCGGGTGCGTAGTTCTCGGCGTCGGCTTCGGCCGCCGGAACCGACGGCGCGAGATTGTCACGCCCGCCGATGAGTTCAGGGCCGACGAACGCCGAATTCCACAGTTTCTCCCCGACCTGGACGAAGCGCGGATGGCCCGGATGGAAGGTATCGATACCGCTCGCCTCGAGGGCATCCGGGCTCGCTGTTGCCGTTGAACTGGACAAACCGGTGGCCACGCCAAGTGCCCCGAGTCCTGCGAGACCACCCAGTACCGTTCGCCTGTGCACCGACGTCGGTGTGTCGTGTTGATCGCTCATGATTGAGAGTTGACCCGCCGACAGTGCGTCTGGAGGGCGTCCTCGAGACCGTGAACCGTGTGAACGTGTCGGTCGGATCGTCTTGCAGGTTGGGTGTAATTATTCATCACACTTAGCAGTGTCTATCCGGACAGTCATTTCGGCGCCACGAACTGATACTCGAGAGAAACCGCGAAGATATCTTGTGGTGAGGATGTGCAGTGACTTTGGATGGCTCCTATGAGTGGCATAGAAGGGAATCCTTCGGAGCTATAGTAGCCAGTGAAAGTCAGTGCACACCCTATCGCAACCGGGCGTCGCGGTAGGTGTGTAAACCGTTTCACTGGCTAGTATAAAACGGACGATACAGGAACGTTATATTTTAGGCGATGAAAATGCGCATTCAAATCCTATCGCTACTGATTAGTGTGAAAATGATGTTTTTCGGCTACAATCGTTCCGTTCTCACTAGTGGCTTCCCAAACCTGAACGAATGCGTGAAACCGATTGCTGTTGTCCGGTTTCACGCATTCGTCGACGTTTGGGAAGGTGCTAGCGCGACCGACCACGACCGTCCCGATCCGGCGTCAGATTGCCGTGTTCGTCGATTTCGCCGTTGACGATACGGGTACTCGAGATGATATCGCCGTCTTCGGCGTACACGTGGGGGACGATGATGATCTCGAGGGGGTCGTGACCCTGGTCGCGACGGAGTTCGTTGATTCGTTTGCCGCCGTCGACGGTTTCCGGGGAGACGATAAGGTAGTCGAACTGTGGTTCGGTCGCGATACCGGTCGGCTCAGAGAGGGTGCGGATGGTGAACGAACGGTCGTGTTTCTCGGCGAGAGGTTCGAGTTCGGCCTCGAGGTCGCGTTTCCGCTCGTCGTACGGCCGGACGTACCGGTCGACGTGTCGCGTTTTCGGTGCGAGTTCGTCACTGGTCAGTCCGACGGTCACATCCCCGAGTTCGAACGCCCGTTCGAACAGGTTGCGGTGCCCATCGTGAACGGGGTCGAACGTCCCACCAAGCGCGACGTCCATACCCGAGGTGACTCACGGGAACTGTATAAAAGGGTCGAATCGGGAGCAACCGGGAGACGTGGGTGAAAAGTTCGACGATTGTCTAATGCCACTTTCGCATCGTTTTTTGTACTGCCCGTTCGTCCCCTCTGTATGGGACTGGATGAAGACGCCCTGGAATACCATCGGGTTGATCCACCGGGCAAAGTCGAAATTTCGACGACAAAGCCGACGAACACACAGCGCGACCTCTCGCTCGCCTATTCGCCGGGGGTTGCGGCACCCTGTATGGAAATTCACGACGACGAAAACGATGCCTACACCTACACGGCCAAAGGCAATCTCGTCGGCGTGGTTTCGAACGGCTCTGCCGTGCTAGGCCTCGGAGACATTGGTGCACAGGCGTCAAAGCCCGTCATGGAGGGGAAAGGCGTATTGTTCAAACGATTCGCCGATATCGACGTGTTCGACATCGAACTCGATGAAGCCGACCCCGACAAACTGGTCGAAGCGATCAAGATGATGGGGCCGACCTTCGGTGGCATCAACCTGGAAGACATCAAGGCGCCGGAGTGTTTCACCGTCGAGGAACGGCTTCGCGAGGAGATGGACATCCCCGTCTTCCACGACGACCAGCACGGCACGGCGATTATTTCCGGTGCTGCACTCGTCAATGCCGCCGAAATAGCCGGCAAAGCACTCGAGGAACTCGATATTGTGTTCTCTGGAGCGGGTGCGAGCGCTCTCGCGACGGCCCGATTTTACGTCTCGCTCGGAGCAAAACGCGAGAACATTACGATGTGTGATTCCTCGGGAATCATCACCACCGACCGGGCGGAATCCGGCGACGTTAACGAGTACAAACGGGAGTTCGCGCGCGACGTCTCTGCCGGCGACCTCGCCGACGCAATGGAGGGAGCAGACGTGTTCGTCGGCCTCTCAATCGGCGGCCTCGTCTCTCAGGAGATGGTGCAGTCGATGGGCGACAACCCAATCATTTTCGCAATGGCCAATCCCGATCCCGAAATCGGCTACCACGAAGCCAAAGAAGCTCGTGACGACGACGTGATCATGGCAACGGGACGGTCAGATTACCCCAATCAGGTGAACAACGTCCTCGGATTCCCGTTCATTTTCCGCGGGGCCCTGGACGTGCGCGCGACGGAAATCAACGAGGAGATGAAAGTCGCAGCCGCTCGCGCACTCGCCGACCTCGCTCGCCAGGACGTCCCAGATGCGGTCGTCAAAGCCTACGGCGACCAGCCGATTCAGTTCGGCCCCGACTACATCATCCCCAAACCGGTCGACCCACGGGTGCTGTTCCGCGTGGCACCGGCCGTCGCCAAAGCGGCCGTCGATTCCGGTTCGGCCCGAGTCGACGTCGACGTCCAGGAGTACGAGGAGCAACTCGAGGCCCGCCTGGGCAAATCTCGAGAGATGATGCGCGTCGTTCTCAACAAGGCCAAGAGCGAGCCAAAGCGGGTCGCCCTGGCAGAGGGCGAAGACGAGAAGATGATTCGCGCAGCCTACCAGATACAAGAGCAAGGAATCGCCCATCCCGTTCTGATCGGCAACGAGGAGACGATTCTCGAGGCCGCTCGTGGACTCGGCCTCGATTTCGAACCGACCGTTGCAGACCCCGACGATGGAAACTACGGCGAGTACGCAGACCGCCTGTTCGAACTCAGACAGCGTAAGGGTATCACTCGTTCGGAGGCCACGGACCTGATCCGTCGGGACACCAACTACTTCGGGAGCGTGATGGTCGAACAGGGCGACGCAGATGCACTCTTGACCGGGCTGACCCACCACTATCCGTCCGCACTGCGACCGCCCCTGCAGGTCATCGGCACGGCCGAAGACGTCGAGTACGCCGCCGGTGTCTACCTCCTGACGTTCAAAAACCGAATCGTCTTCTGTGCGGATGCGACGGTCAATCAGGACCCCGACGAGGAAGTGCTGGCCGAGATAACGAAACAAACTGCCAAACTCGCCCGTCGGTTCAACGTCGAGCCACGCGCGGCGTTGCTCTCGTACTCGAACTTCGGCAGCGTCGACAACGAAGGCACGCGAAAACCACGCCGCGCAACGGAGATGTTGCAAGGCGATCCGGAGGTCGACTTCCCGGTCGACGGTGAGATGCAGGCCGACACGGCCGTCGTCGAGGACATCCTCACCGGCACCTACGAGTTCTCGGAACTCGATGAAGCCGCGAACGTGCTCGTCTTCCCGAACCTCGAGTCGGGCAACATTGGGTACAAACTGCTCCAGCGACTCGGTGGCGCAGAGGCCATCGGCCCGATGCTCGTCGGCATGGACAAACCGGTTCACGTCCTGCAACGAGGCGACGAAGTCAAAGACATCGTCAACCTCGCCGGCGTTGCCGTCGTCGACGCCCAGAAAGAATAACCTCACCGCACCCGAGACATCGTTCCCGTTTCCGTCTCGGTTTTCTCGGCCGGTTCAGGGCATATGTTCTCCTAACACCTCCCTCGAGCGACCCGAATCGTGAATATTCACGTCGGTCCAGCCTAAAGGGCTGTGTATGCAACTCTCGACGTTCGTCAATAGACTCGACGACGACCTACGGACCGCCGATTTCGCGGACCTCGACGCGAGCGCAAACGGGTTACAGGTCGGGCCCGACGGCGAGAAAACCACGGTCGGGCACGCCGCGTTCGCCGTCGACGCCGCCCTCGAAACGATAGCGGGTGCCGCAGACGCCGGTGCAGACGTGCTCGTTACCCACCACGGCATCTCCTGGGGTGGCATCGAGCACGTCACCGGTCGCACGTACGACCGCCTCGAGGCACTGATCGACAACGACCTCGCGTTGTACGTCTCACACTTACCGCTCGATTCGCATCCGGAGCTCGGAAACGCAGCAGGCGTGGCTGACGTTCTCGAGTTGGGTGACCGGGAGCCGTTCGGTTCGTACGGTCCGGAGCACATCGGACAGCGTGGTCGGGTCGACGAGCCATATACCGTCACGACCCTCCGTGAAACCCTCGAGCAGTCGCTTGAGACGGGTGGGAGGCCGGTACCGATACTCGAGTTCGGCCCCGAACGGATCGAGAAGATCGCCATCGTCACCGGCAGCGGCGTCGACTGGCTCGACGAAGCAGTCGATGCAGGCGCTGACGTCCTCGTCACTGGCGAAGGAAAACAACAGGTGTACCACGACGCCCGCGAAGCCGGCATTCACGTCGCGCTGGCCGGTCACTACGCGACTGAAACGTTCGGCGTGCGCTCGCTGCAAGCGAAAGCCGAGTCGTGGGGTCTCGAGACCACCTATCTCGAGGTTCCGACGGGACTGTAGTCGGGAATTACCCTGCTGTTCGGTGTGACTTCTCGCAGAAAGGACGTACTAGAGGCTACAATGGCGCTAACCGGCGGGTCGGGCGTTCGGATCCGGAGACGAGAGTGGGGCGTTTTGGTCACCCATCCGTGAGCCAAACCCAGTTTATCACTGCATACTCGGTCACCAGTATCGGTCACTCTTCGTGGAATTCAGCGCCTCGAGACCGTTTTCGTCGAATGAGGGTCGTGAAACGAGGTAGTTCATCGATTACAAACTATCCGTTTGGTGGATGGGTTGATACTCCGGGTTCCATCCGAGAGTCGACCATGACAGACAACCGTCCAATCACACGTCGAGACAGTTTGAAACGAATCGCAACGACCGGTGCCGTCCTCGGCGGCTCCGGCTTCGCACTGGGGTCCTCGAGCGCGAGCGCGGATGAACACGAAAAGCAGATTCGCCTCGTCGCAATCTGCTACGAAAAAGAGCGTTCGAAGTTCCGCGTCGACAACGAACACAAAAAGGAAGTCGAGGTAACCTGGAACGTCTACGGGACCGACCAGTCCGGGACGATAACGGTTCCGGCGAGAGACTCGAAGTACTTCTGGGTCGATGCCCACAAAGGCGATGCGACGGTGACACTTCATTACAAAGACGAACAGATCGACGTCAAGCACGCCAACGACCAGAAGAAGTGCAAACCTGACCCGAAAGAAGCGCTACGCCTCGAGCCAGTGTGTTACGTCGATGGAAAGCACAGCAAACACGAACACGGTGAAGCAAAATTCCGCATCACCAACCACCATTGGCACAAAATGGAGGTCGTCTGGAAGAACTACTACAGCAAGCAGTACGGCGTCCGAACGATTATGCCCGGTGAGTCGCGATACGTCTGGGTCAAACTGGACCGCAAAGGCAAGGCGAAGGTCGGCTTATACTACGACGGGAAGAAAGTCCACCAGGCGAAGGCAAACACCGAGACCAAGTGTGAGCCCGATCCTGATCAGATCCGCCTCGTCGGAATCTGCTACGAAAAACACCGATCGAAGTTCCGCGTCGACAACCACAATCGCCAGCCTGTCTCGGTGACCTGGAACGCCTACGGCACGGACCAGTCGGGCACGGTTGACGTCAAGGGGAACGACTCGACTTACTTCTGGGTCGACGCCTACAAAGGCGACGTCACCGTGACCTTGCACTACGAGGACGAACAGATCGACGTCAAACACGCGAACGACCAGAAAAAGTGCAAACCCGACCCGAAAGAGGTCATCGAACTCGAGCCGATCTGCTACGAGGGAGACAACGGTAAAGAAAAGAAACACGGTCGGGCGAAATATCGGGTAACGAACCACGGCCACAAGGATATGAAACTGGTCTGGAAGCATCGCTACCGCTACCAGAAAGGGACGATTACGGTGCCGAAGCACTCGAGTCAGTATCTGTGGGTCAAACTCGACAAGAAAGGCAAAGCCCGAATCGGTCTCTACTACGACGGGAAGCTCCTTACGGAAGCCGACGCCAACACCGACGTCGTCTGTGAGAAAAACGATCACGACAACGATAACGGAGACAACGACAACGATATGCCGGACGTTCCCGCCTAAGTCGTGACATCCCGCTTTTTTGCGATTCGCCGTGTATCGACAGTCAGCCTCGAGTATCTTTCCGCTGACCCGGCATCACGGCCAAATCGTGATGTTCCCACGATCAAACCGCGGTGTTAAACAGCGAGGAACGCGCACTCGAGAACAATGACCGACGAGCACGATGGAACCGCGGATCACCACGAAAATGAAAGCCAAGACGAAGATCGTCGCTGCGACGATTCTGCTGGCGGACAGCACGAAGACGAGGACCACAGCGAGTACCCGCCTCGAGAAACCTTCTCCCACGATCCGGTCGGTCACACGGACGTCTGGGCAGGGATGAGCGTCGGTGAACTGGCCGACCAGTACGGACACGCCGGTGTTGGGGCCGCAAATCTGCACGAAGCTGTCGGCGTGACGGCGGCGATGTTCGACGACGAAGTGACCGTCTTCTGTGGCCTGGCCGGAGCGATGGTCCCCACTGGTATGCGCAAAGTCGTCGCCGACCTCGTTCGTGACGGCTACATCGACGCACTGGTGACCACCGGCGCAAACCTCACCCATGACGCCATCGAAGCCATTGGCGGTAAACACCACCACGGCTGTGCCCACGCCGAGGGGAAAACCGAACGCGAACACGACGAAACCCTCCGCGACGAGGGCGTCGATCGGATTTACAACGTCTACCTGCCACAGGAGCACTTCGCCGAGTTCGAGAGCCACCTCCGAAGCGAGGTGTTCCCGCCACTCGAGGCAGCGTGCGAGGAATCCGGCTCCGTGTCGATTCAGGAACTGACCCGCGAACTCGGGCGTGCCAACCTCGAGATAAACGAGCGTGACAACGTCGAAGAGTCGGCCGGACTCGCCGCCGCGGCTTACGAAGCCGACGTCCCTGTTTACTGTCCGGCAGTACAGGACTCCGTCCTCGGACTGCAGGCCTGGATGTACTCCCAGACGACGGCGTTCACGTTGGACGCGCTGGGTGACATGACCGCACTCACCGACCTGGCGTTCGAGGCCGACGAAGCCGGCGCGTTCGTCATCGGCGGCGGCGTTCCGAAGAACTTCACGCTCCAGACGATGCTGGTCACCCCGCGAGCCTACGACTATGCGGTCCAGCTGACGATGGACCCACCACAGACCGGCGGCCTCTCCGGTGCCACCCTCGAGGAAGCCCGGTCGTGGGGGAAACTCGAGAAGGACGCTCGAAACGTCTCGGTGTACGGCGACGCGACGATTACGCTGCCGCTAGTCGTGGCTGCAGCTCGAGACCGAGTCGAAGGAACGAACCCGTAATCACGCCGGAAACAGCTCCTCTTCGCATTCGATGCCATCGATTCGAGCGACTTCGCCGGGCGTCAACTCGAGGCTCGCTGCCTGGAGGTTGGCCTCCAGATGGGACCGAGTGCTCGCTTTCGGAATCGCCACGACGGTGTCGTGCTGGAGCACCCAGGCGAGGGAGACGGCTTCGGGGGTCGTCCCGTGGCGATTCGCGATCTCGACCAACACCTCGATTTCGCGGGCCCTGCCACTGGCCAGTGGCGAGTAGGCGACGACCGGGTACTCGTGTCTTCGAGCGTGCTCGAGCAGTTCGGGCGTTGCAAACAACGGATGGTACTCGATCTGGTGAGCACCTATCGGGCTCTCGAGGATTCGGCGAGCGGTTTCGAGTTCGTCGAGCGTAAAGTTGCTAAGCCCGACGTGGTCGATATTGCCCGCATCTCGAAGGCTATCGAACACTGGCAACGTCACTTCGGATTCGTACGTCTCGATTGGTCGGTGGACGTACAACAGGTCTATCGTCTCGAGACCGAGTTTTCGGGCGCTTTCTTGGACGCTCTGTTGGACCGATTCGGGCTCGAGCTTGTCTGCCCAGACTTTTGTCGCCACCGTGATTGCTTCCCGGGGGACATCGCTTCGTTCGAGGCCCGCACCGACGACGACCTCGTTGTCGTAAATTTGTGCCGTATCCAGATGTCGATAGCCACACTCGAGTGCCGTCGCGATCACGTCCGGCTCTTCGATCCCCATCGTACCGAGTCCGACCGGCGGAAGATTCATACCGCATCCTTCGCGTCCTGGCTCAAGTAGGGTTCGCCTCGAGCACCTGGCAGCGTTTGATCTATCACGAATGTTTATGTTGTTTGGCCACGGAGGTGGAAGTACCCATGTCGGATCACCAGCAGTCAGCGGCTGTAGCAGTACCCGTAACCTCCTTCTAAGACTGTATACCGAGACAGCACGCTGACCACCATTTCAACCGACACCAATGCAAACAACCCCAACACACGCCAGCACCGAACCCGAGACCACCGAATCGAACACCAGTAGTACAATATCGAGTGCCCCCGCGTCGAGAAACACCGCCAGAACCGATGTTCGACCCAACGCTCTCGAAACAACTGCCATCGATTCTGACTCGAGTACCGCGAAGACGGAGTCATGGACTCCGGCCCGAACGGCTACTGACGGTGCACCAGCAACGTTCTGTTCACACTCGAGTACCCGGCTGGAGAATCTGATCGACGAGTACAACGCCGCGGTCGACACGCGTTCGGATCCAAGGGCCTAATCGGGGCCGGAAAATCGAACGCAAGATGAGGAACCCATTTTGCCCTCGAGGAAGTAGCCTCGAGTGGCCGATGACGATGTACTCCGCCCGAACCGGACTCGGCACCCGGTTGTGAGGAACCCTATGAGTACCGAGGCCATCGATTTACATGTACCACTTTCATTCATTGCGTTTAGCTCTCTCGAGCGTGTTTTACCAGTCATGGGTGCCGCTCGTGGAGTGGATCAGAATCCGCTCTGACCGAGGCGTACACCCGGTCGGCCCACTCGCATGCAATCGGCTCGTCCGTATCGACGAACACCTGCATGAGTCCAGTGGCCTCGTCGTAGCCCCCAATCCCGACGCGCTCGTCGAAGATAGCGAGACCGTACGGCAGATCATCACGGGTCCGGAGGGCGAGGTGTCCGCGATCGATCGCTTCCTGAGCGCGCTTGGGGTAGGTATCGAAGAGTTTCCCACCAATGTGGGGGAGATAGATGATTTCTGTGTCAGTCTCATCGAAGATCTGATTGTGGAACCCGCTGAGAACGAGCGGGGCCATGTGCGTCGTGTTGAACCCACGGAAGGTCTCCGACTCCGTGAGTAACGAAATGAAACGCTCGACCGGCTGGTAGGGAGCTTCTGGCTCCGCAAGCGTAACTTTTGCATCCACGAACGGTTCGAGGACGAATTCTTGGTGATCCGCACAGATTGTGTCCAGTAACGGTGCAAGTCGATGGACGGTGCGAACGTTCGCCTCGAACCGGAGCACCTCGTCGGCGACTGCCTCACCCCGCCCGGTCAACTGAAACCGGCCGTCGACCTTCTCGACGAAGCCCTGACCGTCGAGCCACTGCGTAAATCGGTGACTCGTCGCCCGTGAGACGTCGAGTCGGTCTTCGATCTCCCGACGATCGAGGGGTTCAGTGCGGAGCGCCTCCAGAACCGGTCTGTGTCGAACGATATCGCCGAGCAGATCCGTTTCCACACGATTGTCCGCGGCGTCGAGTCGCTGTCCGAGATACTGCTGGTTTCGTGCGTTCTCGAGCAGGGCTTCCAGAATCGGTGAGCCAGGCGGTAGGCCCTCGTTGTCTGTCGATCTTTCGTCTTCGTGGAACTCCATGTTACCCACCATCTTGTTAAATGTTAGCATAGGTTGTAACTCTATCGCGTTCGCGAACCGAGAGCAATCTCAGGGCCTGAAATGGCGCGTAACCCACCGAACCTGTTTCAGTAAATGAGGCTAACAACGCTGCAGCCGTTCATGTGTATATGGCCCAATCCACCATCGAGTACGATCACATCGAACAGTTTCAGACCACTGTATACGGGGACGTGGTTCGTCCCGACGACGCCGAGTACGACGATGCCCGTTCCGTCTGGAACGGGATGATCGATAAATATCCGGCACTGATCGCCCGCTGTCGGGGCGTGGCAGACGTTATCCGTGCCGTCGAATTCGCTCGAGAGAACGACCTTCGTGCGACCGTCCACGGTGGCGGCCACAACGTCGCTGGCACAGCCGTCTGTAACGATGGCCTCGTCATTGACCTCTCGGAGATGCGAGCCGTCTGGGTCGATCCCGAAGAACGCACGGCGTGGGTTCAGGGCGGTGCAACGTGGGCCGACGTCGACCACGAAACCCAGGCGTTCGGCCTGGCAACGCCCGGCGGGGTCGTTTCGAAGACCGGCGTCGCGGGGCTCACCCTCGGTGGCGGGATCGGCCACCTGCGGTGCAAGTACGGCCTGAGCTGTGACAACCTCCGCTCGGTGGACGTCGTCACCGCGGAAGGGCGGTACCTGACGGCCAGCGCCGACGAAAACGAGGAGCTGTTCTGGGGATTTCGTGGCGGCGGAGGCGGCCTCGGAGTCGTGACTGGGTTCGAGTTCGAGCTCCACCCGGCCGGACCGGAGGTGGCGACCTGTTTCGTACTCTATCCGGGGGAGCGAGCAGGCGAGTATCTGCGAGCGTACCGCGAGTACGTCTCGAGCGCGCCCGATGAGGTTACGACGCTCTCTTCTACCGGCGTGATGGCAGACGAGGAGGTGTTCCCCGCAGACGTGGTGGACGACCTCAAAATCGGCTTTCTGGGGTGTTACGCGGGACCACCCGAGGACGGCGAGAAGGCGCTTGCACCGTTACGGGAACTCGGCGAACCGATTGCCGACTTCAGCGCAACGATGCCCTACACCGAGTTTCAGCAGCTCCTCGACGAGGATTACCCGGATGGGATGCGATACTACTGGAAATCGCTCTATCTCGATGGACTCACAGAGTCCGCCATCGATCGGATTCGTTACTGGGCGGAGACCGCACCGTCGCCGCTCTCGACCGTGGACGTCTGGGAGCTTGGTGGCGCGATTACGGACGTCGACCTCGACGAGACTGCGTTCGTCGGACGCCATGCGCCGTTTCTCCTCGGAATCGAGGCGAACTGGAAGGATTCCGCGAATGACGATGTCAACGTCGAGTGGGTGCGGGATTGCATCGACGACATGCGGCAGTTCTCAGATGGCTCGTTTTACCTCAACTTCCCGGGCTTCTTCGAGGGTGGTGAGGCTGCGCTCGAGAGTACGTTCGGACCGGCCTACGAACGGTTGATCGGGTTAAAAGAGGAGTACGATCCGGAGGGTCTCTTCGACCTGAATCGGGGAGCCAAGTCCGCCGATTGAGTGGGGCCGGAACCGCTCGGTTCCTGCTTGTCGTCACCACTATGGATAGACTCCGAAATGTGAGTGCCGAGGCCACCGATTTACTGGTGTCACAGATCATATCGGGTCGGTAACTGTATTTTCCATTCCAGTTCCGATGAGATCCAGCGTAACATTACACCCGTTTGCGCTACAATACGCCGGATCTATGCTCCACCGTGGAGAAAGGACGGGACAGTCGTGCCGGATCGCCAACATCGAATACGAAGGCGATCAGTCACCGGGGTACACGGCGTCTATCCGTGCTAGACGTGTGGCGAACGACGACAACATAGTCCGGGCCGTAGAGTGTCCGAAAAGACGGACGGTACAGCCGTCGGGCGGTTAGGGGGCGTGGCTATATCCGCTCGAGAACTGCCTGCTAGATAAAGACTTCCAATAACTTCACTACAAGTCAGAAACTCATCGCGGAGTTTTTCGGCTCCGCGACCCTCGTTTTCGTCCTCGTGTCGTCGGGGCTGCTCGCGGACGGAATGTTAGGGGCGAGCCCGAGTATGGGCGTGTTGTTCATCGGGCTGGCGACGGCCGGCTGGCTGTTCGTCGTCGTGCAGATGCTCGGGCCGATCAGCGGGGCACACGTGAATCCAGCAGTTACCATCGCGCTGCTGATGACCGGTGACGTAGATGCAAGGACCGCACGGCAGTACATTCCAGTGCAGTTCATCGGCGGCCTCGTCGGCGTCGGTTTGGCGGGGCTCACCTTCGTCAGCACGATCGGATGGGAAGTGTTTGCCGTCTCCGCCGTCGAACGACCCGCATCTACCTGGCTGGCCGAGTTCCTCGGCACCGTGTTACTCGCGTCGGTCATCATCTCCCTGATCCGACAGGAAAGTGACTTGATCGGTCTCGCGGTGGGCTTTACCGTCGGCATGGGAATCATCGGAACGGCCTCGACGGCGTTTCTGAACCCCCAGGTCGCTCTCGCCCGCATTTTCACGTCGGGGATCGCGGGGATCCAACCGTTCGACGCCGTCATGTTCATGCTCGCTTCGACGCTCGGTGGAGTAGCCGCAGGACTCATGTGGCGATACCTCTGGCCCCGACCGACTCCCCTCTGGAGAGCGAAACCGAAATCCGACGACGAGACCGTCCTCGACGAGTTTGCAGTGGAATCGTAGCTGGCCCCTGCGAACCGAAGCCGCTACGGGGCGAGAATAATCCCTATTTTGAATGATTGTCATCTTGGGCAGTCGCCATAGCTGGTCCCGGTGTGAACCTCCTCGAGCTAAAATGCCATGAAATTCGTTTAAAATCGCCGGTAAAGCAGCATAGACCGTGTCGTGATACTGTTTCGTGGTTCCTGTTAGAGTGCCGAGGCCATCGATTTCCATGTCCTGTTTTGTCTCAATTCGGCCAGGAGACCATTTCGACGATTCAGCATATAGTGAGGCGAAACTACGCTTAAGGCGTTACACATGGCCTCGAAGCAGGCACCAGTCAAAATGAGTCATGCCGAGTGTCGCCCTCGAGTATAACCGTAATGTGTCGCCCACGTATCGTAGATCGACGCTCGAGTGAGGGAACCACAACCAGTGATGTCTCGTCTGCCACGAGTTGGCTGAACCCTCGTAGCCGTCTTCCTACAGGTCGATACTGGATGGATCCCCGAGCGATGTTACCTAGAGAACCGGTGAATACAGTGGCGGTGCCGGATCGTGTTATTGATCTCCAGTAGCGCGATAGGCGGCCTGGACCATATCTACCGGTTCCTGTGGTAACTCACCCGCCGGTATTTCTTGCCCGGAATCGGCACACTCTCTGACGACGTTCCAGTCGTACTCTTTTCCGGTTTCGATGTTGTTAGAACGCGTATAGAGGGTTCGTACCTCATCATCGTCGACGTACGTGAAGTGCCAACCGACGAGAAATATCTGTTGTTCGGTGCTCTGTTCGGGACTGCAACTGTACAGGACACCGTCGATGGTTTCGGCACTGTCCCCCGTTCGCTCCGTGATGACGAACGTATCATCGGTAAAATCACTCGCCGGAACGACCGCTTGACCTCCCCTTCCGGGTGCGTCGTTGAATCGACCATCCTCTTGCTGGGCAGTAGCCGAACTTGCGCCACCGACACCGAGGAGAGCGACGCTTGCACCCACACCTCGCAAGAGGCGGCGCCGAGAAACAGTCGTCCCTGTCGTTGTCTCGCTCTCAGCATCGATCGGTGACGTAATTACGTTTCGCATACCCCTATCGTTATGCTGGAAGTACATAATATAATTTGTTAAATAGTTGGAGTATCTGCATGGCATTCTAAAATCATATACTCGAGTCCAGAATGCCGATAACGACAACAGAGGTCTTTATGTGCTGATAGCGAACCGTATCTCGGGTTCACTGGATTGACTACCACATCATTGTGACCCGGATTCACTGGGCGTGATCTGTCGAAAGAACCACAACAAAAGGAGATGAGCCACGACTAACGCACCAACGGTTGGTCCGAACCGATACCAGAAGAGCCCGGTGGCGAACCCTTTGAGTCCCACCACCAGTATACGGGTATTCTTCCGACCGAGATAACCCGCCAGCGTTCGCTTTCCCAGTGCAGTGTCCCCCGGAATATCGTCGATATTTCGAGATTCGACACCGGCGAACGCGATGAGAAACCACAGACAAAACACGATGACGCTCGCTCGTGAGATCGGTTGGCCGGTCGCGACCAGGACTGAAAGGACGATCGACAACGACCAAGCTGTAGCGACGACGAGAGAGTCAAACGTCGCGTATCGCTTGGCCGTTGCGTATAGTGCCAGCACGATCAGCGGTACTTGACCGAGAAGGACGTACTCGAGTCCGATCGTACCTGCCTCGAGGACGAACGCCACCAGGATGAGTTCGTACCCGATCAGTGCGCCGATAGCAGTCAAACCGAGCAGCGAATCGTACGTCTCGACCAACTGCGTCCGTCGAGGAGCGTTGATCCTATCTGCATCACTGATGCGACGTCGATCCTCTACATATACCGCGTACACGAGCAACGAGGGAAGGACCAGGCCACCGCCAACCCCCTGAACCGGTTCAGACAGAGCCACGGCAGTGGCAACGACCATCACCACCGATGTAACGCACAGCCAGAGGTTTAGGCTGATAAACAGGTACACAAGATCTTTGTACCTATTCGCCGACGTGTTCTGCTTAGGATAGGTTCTGTCGAACATTCTCAGCTGTGTTTGACAGCAGACTCTCCCTTCGACAGTCGAATTTTTATTCGTGTCCCGGTATCAGAAGAGGTAGCGTGCAGGTCTCCGTTCGAACGATCCACGACCCACCTCACGAGCCAGAGGCCCACACCCGAACCGTGATAGAGTGACGTCTCCTCCTCGGCCTGGAGAACGTCGATTTCTGATTGATGAATCCCCGGTCCTTGATCCGCTATAATCAGGAAGACATCGCCACCATTCGTTTCAGAATAGATATCTATACGCTGTTCGTCACTGCCAGAATGATGTGTGATGGCGTTGTCGATGAGTTCCTTGACGGCGAGGTAAAATTCCGGATGGTGCTCGACTACCACATCATCGATTTGTGTCCGCACGATGGCCCGACCGTCCGTCTCTGATTCGGCGAGGGCGCGTTCGACGGGTGCTTTCAACGAACCAGTAACTAACGACTTGTCAGAAATTACCCGTTCCAACAACTGCGCCTTCTCTGCATGTTGCAAGAGCGCAGCCGACCGTTCGTGGACCGCATCTGCCATCGCGACCACCTCTCCGTCGGCCACTTCTTTCATCGCTCCTGCATACCCATTTATTATATTCAGGTCATTCCGCATATTATGGCGCAAGATGCGAATCAATATCGCTTTGAGCAATTGTAACTCGGTCTCCTGTTCTTTTAGTCCGGTGATGTCACTCAGGACGACTATTGATCCCGTCAGCCCCCTCCCGTATTCAATAGACGATGTACTGACCGAGTAGTAACGGTTGGCCCCCTCGAATTCGATTTCGATCGTTTGAGTGGGATCTTGTTCGTCGCTGCGGCGGTACTCAGGAAGAAAGTCTTGAAGGGAGTTACCGATGATATTCTCGCCGAACCGTGTTCGACCGGCCCGGTTGACATCGACGATAACGTCGTCAGAACCTATGACGAGTATTACATCCTCTACCTCTTCGAAGGTCTTTTCGCGGGCGGTTGAAACGTATCTCAAGAGCCCGTGGTGCTTGATCGAATATGCGAACAACAGACCCGAGAAAGCGAACACGGTAGACGTTGGATCATAGTACATCGGTACCAGCTCTGCCACTTTGATCATCGTAGAGACGACCAGTGCCAACGTAATTACGAGCAGATACACTGTTTGTCGCCGTTGTATCCCACTCGTTCGTAGTATCTCGCCAACGAACATTCCGGTCGCGAGAAACACCAAAAGGTATCCGTACGCTTGAACGACGAGAAATCGGAGTATCCCGCCAAACTGCGGGAAGTACAACACACCGTCTACCCCGACGTAATAGTCTGCGGAGTAGACAATATTTCCGGGATTGATCCAGGTCAATAGAAAGAACACACCGACTGGCGCAAACAGTCCAGTAACTAATCGGCGGGAGGCGACCGTTTTGTAGACAAATTCGTATGCGAGTAGAAACATCACGACCGCCGCAGCAGCAACGAGTGTCCAGAAAACGTTCGCAAGGGCGAGCGTGATTGTAGGAGAACGGACAAGTGTGAAGGTTGTGTAAAGAAATGCCCAAGAACCCCCGATTCCCATCGCAACGAGGAACCAGAGTACCCCGGGTTTCCGGCGGTCGTCGTACAGGAGGTAGATAATGTAGAGTGAAGGAAATATCCCGAACGCCATCAACAGAACGGCTATATCGAATGTGACCCAGATTACCATGCGTAGGGAATTATTGGTGAATTTTTCATTCGGTGCTACTGACCCGTCCCTCGAACCGAGCGTAACACTATCGTGGGTAGTGTAATATCAGTGACCTTATTTCGTAATCGCTGCGTGCGGATATTGGTGACTGGAACTGTCGCCGGGGAGTACATTCTGGAGGGCATATATACATATGTGTACGAAACAGGATTAATAAACCTACCCTATGCTGCAAACGCAACGGTGAAATTATTGTCACTTAACAATATACGGTCTGAAAACAACTCTCGAGTCAGATAAAGAGGGTATCTGGTGTGTTTGTGGGTTGGAGAGTACGTCTTCACGCTTGTACACGACAGTCGACACGGCATCGGTCGTGCGGTCGAATGGAATCAGTAGAAAATGCCTCACAGTTCCGTTTGCTCGCTTCGTCCGGATCGGGCAGCTATTTCGTATTGTTTGACCAGGAGCGCATTCACCAGCGGCTGCTGCGAGGTCCGAAAGACGCTGTTTCCGGTATCCGTATCGGCCGTGCGCCGATCGAGACACCTCGGCGGTACGTGAACCCAGCTCCTGACATCACGTTTCTGACGCTACCCTTACGGGAATTGACGGAACCCACTGGTTTGCTCGCGAAACACCTGCGTTCGGCGGGGCTCGAGAGAATTAACTCGATTACGAATCACAGTGGCTTTATTAGTGAGTGCATTGTTTAATCTGCTATGGCAGCGATCCAGCTCTCGGACTCGATCGAGCAAAAACTCAACGACCTGTCGAATGATGGTGACGTCGAAGACGTTCTGTGGAAAGCCGTGTACCTCTACGAACGAAGCGAACACCCCTCCGAGTAACGCCGCTGTTTGTATCGCTCTGTTAGTACGCAAGCTATATCTATAGCTGCTGGCACGACCCCAACAGGCCTCGAGCCTATCGGCATGGAATCTTGCTCGCTCTCCCCGTACTGGTTGGCCGTGGGTGGAGCGGTTCCAGTGTGTACGTGATGGGATCACGAAATGGTCATTGTCGTCTCGAGTATCTCATCGGTAACCAGTTGGTGTACCTCGAGTGGCTACACAGACCTATATAGAAAAAAGATCGGTATAGAGCCCTGTGACCGACCATAGAGAGTTCATAGCATCCTATTTATCCGTTTCTCGGGAACGCCCACTTGATGACGGAACAACCATCATCGGCATCGGGTACCAGTACGGCGACTAGACGCCACGTCCTGTTGGGTGCAGCGGGCGCCGGCGTTGTTGGCCTCGCAGGTTGTCTCGGTGGAGATGACGAAGGGAATGGTGGGGACGGAAATGGCGGAAACGGCGGGAACGGTGGCAATAGCGGAAACGGCGGAAACGGTTCCGCCGGACTGTCCGGAACCATCGATGCCTCGGGGAGCAATACTGTCGCACCGATCACGGCCTGGGCGGGAGAAAACTTCGAAGAGGCGTATCCGGACACGCTCGTCGACGTCGCACCGGAAGGAACGGGTGCTGGTTTTCAGGAGTTCTGCAGACAGAACTCGGACGTGCAAAGTGCGAGTCGGATGATCACCGATGACGAGGTGGACCTCTGTAGCGAAAACGACGTCAACTATGGCTTCCTCGAGGTCGGTCTGGACGGGCTTGCGGTCGTCAAGAATTCAGAGAACGACTGGGTCGAGGAAATCACGCTCGACGAACTCAAACGGGTTTGGGAGTTCGAATCCGACGTGCAGACGTGGAGTGACATTCGACCTGAGTGGCCCGACAGGGAGATCGCGCTCCACGCACGTGACAGTGCGTCAGGAACGTTCGACTACTTCACCGAGAACGTCATCGGTGAACGAGGACTGATCCGGGACGATTACTCGGCGACCAGCCAGACGAACGAGATTATGGGAGCCGTTGCCGACAACGTGGACGGATTCGGCTGGGGAGGCCTTGGCTATCTGCGCGAGATCGAAGACGACCAGCCGATCGAGGCCGTCCCGGTCGAGAGCGATGCCGACGGAGGGTTCTACCTCCCAACGGAGCAAAACATCGAGGACGGGCTTTACTCGCCGCTTGCCCGACCTCTGTTCGCGTTCTTCAACATTGCGAGCCTCGAGGAACGAACCGACCTGATCGGTTCGTTTGCCCAGTTCTACACCAACGGTGCACAGGACTACGCTCGCGACCAGGGCTTTTATGCGGCACCCGACGCGGCGACCGAGGAAAACAACGACAAGATCGACGAGTGGCTCGAGGAAGTGGGCGCTTCGATTGACGACCTGACCGTCGAGCGCGAATAACACCTCGAGGCAATAGGTAAATGGGTACTGAAACACCGACACAAACCGGTGCCGAGATAACCGGAGGCGGCGCTGCAGCCGGTGATAACGCGGCGAACAGGCGTGCTCGACGCATCCTGTTCGGCTGTGCCGCCATCACCGTCCTGACGACGCTCGCGATCTTTTTCGTCTTGCTCGACAACGCTGCGAGTTACTTCTTTGGGGCAAAGTTCACCGAAATGATACGGGGCGCGAGTTTCGAGCAAACGGTCACGTTCACGGAGTTTTTCACCGGACAGCGCTGGGCACCAGATCACGCACGCCCGGCACACGGCATCCTCCCTATCGTGTTCGGGACCCTGGCGATTACGGTTGGAGCAGCGTTCGTCGCAATTCCGATCGGAACCGCGACGGCCATCTATCTCTCCGAGTACGCATCCCCAGGTATCCGATCGAAGCTCAAACCCACGCTCGAGATTCTGGCCGGAATCCCGACCATCGTGTATGGGTATTTCGCCATCGCCTTCATCAACCCGGTGTTGCTCAGCGGGTTGGCGGCGTACGTCCTCGACCCCCTCGGCAACGGGCTCTTGCAAGTGGGATCGGCGCTGCCGGGGACGATGGGGGATTCGTTGACCTCGGTAGCTACTTCGATGATCGGTATCAACGTGGGTCGGTACAGCCTGCTTTCGGGAATCCTCGTCGTCGGCATCATGACGATTCCGATGGTTTCGTCGATTTCCGAAGATGCGATGAGTGCGGTCCCGGACGACCTGCGAAACGGTGCCTATGCGCTCGGCGCGACGAAGTTCAACGTGTCGACGCGAATCGTTCTACCGGCATCGATATCGGGAGTGTTTGCCTCGTACATTTTGGCCGTCTCTCGAGCGATCGGTGAGACGATGGCTGTTACCCTCGCGGCAGGGTTCAACGCGAACATCACGACGAATCCGTTCGATGAGATCATGACGATGACCGCGTACATGGTTTCGATGGCCCGAGGTACCAGTGCGGTCGGTACCGTCGAGTATCAGTCGCTGTTCGCAGTTGGCCTCGTGTTGTTCGTCATGACGCTGGTGATGAATCTACTCAATGACGCGTTCAAACGACGGTTCCAGGAGGAGTATCAATGAGCACGGAGACAGAAACTGGCGTCGAGGATAGCAACACCCTGTTCAGTGATATCGATCTCTCGTGGGAACACCGTAAGAACGAGCTCTTTCGCTGGCTACTCATCGCGGCGTCACTGTTCGGCGTCGTCATGCTGGCCCTGCTCCTGTTCGACGTGGTGACCGACTTTTACACGGGATTGACCGAGTTCAACATCAGTCTCTACGAGTTCTTTACGCAGGATGGATCACAGGAAGAGACTCGAGCCGGCTTCAAGGGTGCCGTAATCGCTTCGATAATGCTCATGGTCATGACGGCGATTCTGGCGTTCTTCGTCGGTGTGGGTTCGGCGATCTATCTCGAAGAGTATGCACCAGACACCCGAATAACACGGCTAATCGAAGCGAATCTGGCGAACCTCGCTGGCGTCCCATCGATCGTTTACGGCCTCCTCGCACTCGCAGCGGTCGTCAACGGAATCGGGATCGGTCCGATTCTGATCGCCGGAGCCGTTGCACTTGGATTGCTCGTGATGCCGATTATTATCGTCTCCACCCAGGAGGCACTGCGTGCCGTCCCCGACAGCGTTCGAAACGGCTCGTACGCCACTGGGGCGACGAAGTGGCAAACGATCCGGCGTGTCGTTCTCCCTGCCGCCATTCCTGGTATCATGACGGGAACGATTCTGGCGTTGGCTCGAGCGATCGGCGAAACGGCCCCCTTGATTATGGTCGGTGCACTGTTCGTCAACCGAACGCCGAGCGGACCGACCGACCGCTTCAGTGCGATGCCGACCCAGATTTACAACTGGGCGGCCCAACCGAGTGAGCACTTTATCCACCTTGCAGCGGTGGGTATCGTCGTCTTGCTCTCGTTCCTGTTCGTCATGAACGGAGTCGCGATCTACATTCGACACCGATACGAGACGGAGGTGTAACCCATGCCAACACAAGAGACCGAGACACAACAAGCGGACGACCAACTGATAACGACCGACATACAACACACCGAGTCGACGCGGCGAGAACAGCCAGACCAGACTGTCCTCGAGGCTCGAGACCTCGACGTCTTTTACGGCGAGGACCAGGCGCTCCGATCTGTGGACATCGAAATCCCGGAACACAAAGTTACGGCCATCATCGGCCCCTCAGGCTGTGGTAAATCGACGTTCTTGCGGTGTATCAACCGCATGAACGATATGATCGACGTCTGTCGAGTCAAGGGCGAACTCACGTTCCGGGGCAAGAACGTCTACGACGAGGACGTCGACCCCGTCGCGCTACGTCGCAAAATCGGCCAGGTGTTCCAGAAACCGAACCCCTTCCCAAAGAGCATTCGCGACAACGTTACCTACGGGCTCGAGGTACAGGGCAAGTCTGCGACCGACGACGACGTCGAACGGGCCCTCCGCGGGGCAGCCCTCTGGGACGAAGTGAAAGACCAACTCGACTCGAGCGGCCTCGACCTCTCCGGAGGGCAACAACAGCGACTCTGTATCGCCCGTGCCATCGCCCCCGATCCGGAAGTCATTCTGATGGACGAGCCGACATCAGCACTCGACCCCGTGGCGGCCTCGAAAATCGAGGATCTGATCGACGAACTGGTCGAAGAGTATACGGTCGTCATCGTCACACACAATATGCAACAGGCGGCACGAATCTCCGATAAGACGGCCGTGTTCCTCACCGGCGGAAACCTCGTCGAGTTCGACGACACCGCCTCGGTGTTCGAAGACCCCGAAGACGACCGCGTCGAAGACTACATCACCGGCAAGTTCGGCTGATGGCTCGCGAGCGCTATCAACAGCGCCTCGAGCGCCTCCGCGAGGCGGTCGTCGCCATGGGCGATTTCGTCAGCGAGCAACTCGAAGACGCCGTCGCAGCGTTCGTCGCCTGTAACCGCTCGCTCGCGAGCGCTGTCGTCGATGGAGACAACCGGGTGAACCGTCGGTATCTCGCTCTCGAGGCCGAGTGTCTGGAGATCATCACCCTCCATCAACCGATGATGGGCGACCTTCGACTCGTCGTTGCCGCGTTCAAAATCATCACGGACCTCGAACGAATCGGCGATTTAGCGACCAACCTTGCAGGCTACACCCTCGAATCCCACCGGTGTACGATTCCGGATGTCGATTTCGAACGCCTAACGGCGCTTGCACGGGAGCAAGTCGGCACGGCGATAGACGCCTTTGTGACCGATGACACCGATGGTTGTCTCGAGGTCATCGCCCGGGATGCGGAACTCGACCGACGCTGTGAAGCGGTAACCAATCGGGTGCTGACCCGGATTCTACAATCGAAATCCACCGAATCCGCCATCACCTGCCCTCCGCGCCACGTCGAAAGCGGGTCGGTCGAGACCGACGCGATACTCGAGGACGTGTTGTACACGTTACTCCTGGTTCGCGACCTCGAGCGAATCGGCGACCACGCGGTCAACGTGGCCGCCCGAACCTACTACGCGCTCGAGGGGGACGACCGACTGCTCGCCTGAGACGTTTTGTCATCACACGAGCTATACTGCCAAACTATCGGTTCCCTACCATATGCTCCAGTAATAGTATTGTACAATCTATATCCGAAATTATATTACTTCGCTAAGAGTACCAAATGCTTTACTCACACTACTGTTCACTCTACTTCCACTACCATTTACTCTATCACCACTACCGTTGGCACCAATTCACTACCGTTAAATCCACTTCCACTACTGGTCGCTCTACGTATACTACCGGTTGCCCGACTGTGTCTTCCATTTCACCACCAGTATAGTAGCCAGTGAAAGTCATTACACATCCTACCGCGGGACAGCGCCTCGATAGGTGTGTAAATCGTTTCACTGGCTACTGTAGCTATTACCATAGTTGCGTAGTGGCGTACTCGAGGGAACTATCGTACCAATGCATGGCGACGCCGCCTATCGTCCGGCTAGTGCCTGCAGGTGTCCGAACTCCTCACGGAGCGCGCGGCGCTTGACCAACACGAAACCGACGGCGATGAGGGCGAAGCCGAACACCGTCGTTCCATCGATGACTTCACCCAGATAGAGCCAGCCGAAAACCGCCGCGAAAATCGGTGCGACGTACGAAACCATGTTGATTTCGACGGGCCCCAGTCGCTCGAGCAAGACGAAATACAACAGAAAGCCGAGGGCACTCGAGACCAGCGCGAGGTACGCGAGCGCACCGAGGGCTTCGGCCTGGAGCCACGATCGCGGTTCGATCGGTTCTCTGAGGGCGAGACTCAACAGGTGCATGAGGGCTGCCCCGCCGAGCATCGACCAGGCTTCCATCGATTCGATCGGCATCTCGGCGTCGAGTCGCCGCGTGAGGACGCTCCCGAGGGCGAATGAGGCCGCGGCGAAAAAGACGAGCGCGATTGCAACCGCGTTCGTCGCCAGCAGGTCGTTCGGGTCGGGTTGGGCGATGACGGCAACGCCGACGAGGCCGATAGCGACGCCGACGAGTCCCACTGGAGAGAGGGCATCGGACGGGACGAGCAGGCGAGCGAACCCGGTCGTTAACACCGGTGAGAGGCTGACGACGATGGCGGCCGCCGCGGCCGTCGTGTGCTGTTGCCCGATGAACAAAAACGCGTGGTAGGCCGCGATGAGCAACACGGAGCCAATAGTTACGAGTAGCCACTGCTCTCGACCACGCGGGACGACGTCGTCGAGGACGTAAGCGGCGTACGCTAACATGAGTATCCCCGCGATGTCGTAGCGCAGGGCGGCGTACAGAACGGGTGGAAAGTACTCGAGGCCGGCGCTGATCGCAACGAATGCGGTTCCCCAGACGGCAGCCAGCACCAGAAACAGTACTAGATTTCGATACCTGCTCACAGCGACTAGTTCGCCAGGAGTGACCTATTGATTTCGATTCGAAAATGTGTGACGGAGTCGAAACGAGTGCAGTACCTCGAGGTCACCGCCCGGTCGGTGCGCACTCGGTGGAGCGTCAGTGCGTACTTGGTGGAATTACGATTCGCACTCGGTGAAGCGTCAGTGCGTACTTGGTGGAATTACGATTCGCATTCGGTGAAGCGTCAGTGCGTACTTGGTGGAATTACGGTTCGCACTCGGTCGAGTGTCGAGGCACACTCATTAAACGGGAGTCACTCGAGGCTGAGTCCAGCGTGCCAGCGGTCGACGCCCGCCTCGCGTTTGACGGCGTCCATCTTCGCCAGCAGGTGCGTCGCCAGAGACGCGGTTTCGGCCGCTCGAGACTCGCCTTCGGTGCGGAACTCGCCGGTGACGCGGTTGGCGTACACCGAACAGACGGCTCCCGCACGAAGCCCGTAGACGTTCGCGATGGTGAGGATGGCGCTGGCTTCCATCTCGATATTAGCGACCTTGGCTTCGGTCAGTTCCTCGACCAGCGTGTCGCTTCCGGCGGCCTCGAAGCCCTCGAAACCGGGTCGCCCCTGTCCCGAGTAAAACGAGTCGGCACTCATCGTGAGACCGGTATGGTAGTCATAACTCAGGCGTTCAGCGGCGGCAACGAGCGCGCTGACGACCTCGAAATCAGCAACCGCCGGGTACTCCTCCCGGACGTACTCCTTGCTCGTCCCCTCCTGACGAACGCCACCGGTCGTGATCACGAGGTCGCCCACGTCCATCTCCGGTTGAATCGCACCGCAGGATCCGACGCGAATGAAGGTGTCGACGCCAACTCGAGCCAGTTCTTCGACGGCGATGGCGGCCGATGGTCCGCCGATACCCGTGGACGTGACCGAAATCGGCGTTCCGTCGTAGGTGCCCGTAGCCGTTCGGTACTCGCGGTGGTGGGCGCGTTCTTCGTGGTCGTCCCAGTGGTCGACGATCTTCTCGACGCGTTCGGGATTACCCGGCAGTAAAACGGTGTCGGCGACGTCGTCGGCGCTCACCTCGAGGTGGTACTGTACGTCCGCGTTCGGGTCTTCGCTGTCGCCAGTCATCGAGACCTGAAACTTCGAGGGGGTTGCGTATATAAATACTGGCGTCCCCTGTCGGATGAGAAACGGCTGCCTGCGACAAGGAGTGGGCACCCGTCGAGAGGGTCACTCGAGCATTTCTTCGGTAATCGTATTCGGCAGGAGTGCACCGAGCGTGTACTCGCTGGGTGTCTCATTTTCGCCCTCGTCGCAGATGACGACCAGGTCGTCGTCGGCGAACTCCGCCAGCGTCTGTCGACACATCCCACAGGGCGTCACCCCGTCCCGGCGGTCCGAACTCACGGCGATGCGAGTAAACTCGCGATGGCCATTTTTTACTGCTTCGGCGATGGCAACCTCCTCGGCGTGCAAGCTATTGCTGTAATTAGCGTTCTCGAGGTTACAGCCGACGAACACGTTGCCGTCGGCCGTCTCGAGGGCGGCACCGACGCGATAGGACGAGTAGGGGACGTGTGCAGCTGCCTGAATTTCCCGTGCAGCTTCGAGTAACGAATCCATAGCGGGGATTGCGGGAGCGAGACCAAAACGTTTGGTACATACGTTCGCATTCGACTTTCAAAACAGCAGTGACCACACCGTCAGCGGACACATTCCCAGCGACTGGGAGCCTGTAACATACTCTATGAAGAAACACGAACAAGTATCCCACATGAGCAACACCCTACACCACCAACTGCCGTGTGACCCGGACACAGAACACAGTGACTGTGACCCCGAAGTAATGCTCACGTTGCTCGCCGAGGAGACGCCGCGGGCGTTTTACCTCTCCGTCGAGACGCCGACCACGGTCGCAGACCTCGCTGAAGAGTTCGACGTCCCCCTGACGACCGCCTATCGAACGGTCGACCGACTCGAGGACGCTGGCTTACTCCAGCCTTACGAAAACACCTCCCCACAGGAGTACGTTCGCCAGCGCAATCAAATTCAGGTCACCTACGACGATACGGCGACGGTTAGCTGGCTCGAGAGTGGACTGTTCCGTACCTGTGAAGTCACGGTCTGATCAGTTCGCGTGCTCGACGGCCTGCTCGATAACTACCCGCGCGTCGGCAACGAGTGCCTCGACGTCATCGCTCTCTGCGTACAGCCGAACGTACGGCTCGGTCCCACTGGGTCGAACGAGGAGCCACGACGCGTCCGGGAACTCGAGGCGGACTCCGTAGTTCGTATCGACGTCGCCACCCTCGAATGAGGCCGGTAGCGTCGTCTCGAGCGCCTCCATCACCGATTCCTTTCTGTCGTCCGGACAGTCGATAGAGACCTTTCGATACGGTCGTTCAGTGACGGGGTCGCGAAGGGCCTCGAGCGAACCGGCTTCGACAACCAGTGCACTGACGACGGCGCTGCTGCACACGCCGTCGATCCAGCCACCGAAGGCGGTGTGAATGTGCTTCCATGGTTCGGCAGCGAACACGACGGCCGTTTCTGAATCGGCGTTTTCGCGCACCCTGGCGATTCCCTCGTGAAGCGCTCCCAACCGAACGCGTTCGACCCGGCCGCCAGCCTCGCGAACCTGTTCGTCGATTCGTGCTGAGGCGTTCGGAGTGGTGACGACGACGGGGTCTTCCACGTCGCTCGTCTCGGTGTAGTGTCGGGCGACGAGTGCCAGAACCGTGTCTTCGTGAACGACGGTTCCATCGCCGTCGAGGACGACCAGTCGGTCTGCATCCCCGTCGTGTGCGAGTCCAAGGCCGAACCTCCCGTCCTCGAGGAACGCCGAAAAGTCGGTCAGCGTCTCTGCCGTTGGTTTACTCGCCCGGGCAGGGAAGTGACCGTCGACCGTCGCGTTGACGCCGACGACGTCCGCACCCAGTCGCTCGAGGACCTGGGGCGAGGCCAGCGAGCCGACGCCGTTGCCACAATCGATAGCAACTGAAAGTCCCTCGAGCGGTGGGCCACTGGTTTCACCGAATTGCGCACGAACGTAGTCGGCTACCGTGGCCCGGTACGCGTCGAGGACGTCTTCGGTCCGGTGGCGGCCCCACTCGTCCCACGACGCCTGGGTAGGTGCGTCTATCTGTGCCTCGATGGCACGTTCGGCTTCCCGATCGTACTCGACGCCGTCTGCGAGCAGTTTGATCCCGTTGTCAGCAGCCGGGTTGTGGCTGGCCGTAATCATCACGCCGTGGCGTCCACGCGAGGCGAACGCGAGGGTTGGGGTGGGCACCTGTCCGATTCGACTGACGTCCGCGCCGGCGCTCTCGAGGCCGGCTTCCATCGCCGCGGCGAGTGCCGGGCCCGTTTCGCGGCCGTCCCGACCGACGACGACCCGTCTTCCCGGCTCGCCAACGGCCTTCCCTACCGCCAGAGCGAGTTCCGGCGTCACCGTCTCCTCGACGGGACCACGGATGCCGGCCGTCCCAAAGTAAGTCATATCCGTCCTTGCTCGAGGAACTACTTATAGGGAATGTTGTACCACTCTTTCGGCGAGTGGTAACTTGGGCTGGCGTCCGGTTTCTCGGCCAGGCCTGCGGGCCACAATCCGATCGCACCCGGCTGCACTTCCCGAACGAGTCACCGGCGCGACCGAACTCGAAAACGTATTCCACCAGCCTCCAGTAACACAGCGCATGCTCACCTTTATCGGTCTCGGCCTGTACGACGAAACCTCGATAACCGTCGAAGGCCAGACCGCACTGCGAGAGGCCAACCGCGCCTACGCCGAGTTTTACACCAGCAAACTGATCGGAACGACAATCGAGGACCTCGAGGCCCACCACGACATCGACATCGACGTCCGTGACCGGGTCGGCGTCGAACAACATCCCGACGACATCCTCGAGGCCGCCGAAGACGAATCCGTCGCGTTTCTCACGGCCGGCGATACGATGATTTCGACGACCCACGTCGACCTTCGGTTGCGAGCACACGAACGCGGGATCGAAACCAGAGTCATCCACGGCGTCACCGCCCAGACCGCGACCAGTTCGCTCACCGGCCTCCAGAACTATCGGTTCGGAAAGGCGACGACGCTCCCGTTTCCCTACGCCCATGGGGCCGACGGCCTACCCGCCAGCGTCACCGAAACCATCGACGCGAACCGCGAGGCGAATCTCCACACGGTCGTCTACCTCGACATCAAAGCCGATCGCGAGGAGTACATGACGGCCGACGTGGGAGCATCACTACTCGCCGAAGAATACCCTGACCTCGTCGGCGTGGTCGTCGCCCGTGCGGGGAGTCCAGAACCGCTGGTCGAAGCCGGAACAATGAGCGAGCTCGCAGAGCGCGATTTCGGCGACCCGCTCCACCTACTCGTGATTCCCGGTCGCCTGCACCTGCTCGAGGCGGACGCCCTCTGTGCACTGGCTGGCGCCGATCGCGACGCCCTCGAGATAGATTGACACGTTCGTACTCCCCGTCCGTTCGCACGTACATTCACGGTTCTCGCCACCGATATCGAAACGATGTCGGCTGCAACCATCACCCGGTGGACTCGAGCGTTCGTTGGCGCTGGCGTTTGCTGGTTCGTCTGCTGGCAATTTGCCGTCGTCGCTGGCTTTGACCGGTCAGTCACGGTCGTTCTCGGGTTGTGGGGATTCGTGTTCCACGTCATCTTCGGAAAAGGGTACAGTTTGATTCCCTCCTATTTCGATTCCTCGCTGGCGTTCCCGCAGGCACCGGCCGTTCAACTCCCGTTGACTGCGACTGGAACGGCCGTGCTGGCACTCGAGGGTGCCGGAGGAATATCGGGACTCCCACTGCTGGCAATCGGTTCACTCCTGTGGTTCGCGGGGTGTCTCGTGTTCGTCGGGGCTATTGGCTGGACCGTCCGTGGCAATCTCCTCGGCAAACGAACGGGGACCGGCGGTGTCAACGCGGAGCGAGCGAGCGTCGACAGGTTCGCCAATCTATTCGTTCCCGTCGTCGTGGGCTACCTTCTGGTGGGTTCGTTACTCCCTCTCGCCCGTCGGTTCGACGGCTTGTTGCCTGTCCAGGCCCCTAGCGGACCAGCGACGACACACGTTCTCGCCCTCGGGGCGGCTACCCTCCTGTTCTTCGCCATTGGATTTCGTGTGATTCCGCGATTTCTCGTCGTCTCGCCACGTCGAACACTCGTCTGGCTCGTGCTTCCTGCCGGTGGCCTCGGGCCACTCCTCCTCGTCACCGATTTTCTCGGGTCGACGACGTTCCGCCTCGGTGCACTCATGCAGACGGCAGCCGTTACCGGGTTCGCACTCGCATATGCTGATATGTTCCATCGCAGCGACCGCCGACGAATCGGCCTCTATGGCGTGTACGCAGGGACTCTCTTCGGCGTTCTCGCCGTCGCCGTCGGCCTCACGTTCGCACTCGAGGGTCACACCCTTCCCGGAAACCCCTTCGACGCCCACTATCGCCTCGCCCTGACGGGTTTCCTCGGGTTGAGTATCATCGGCGTGACCTACCAGTTTTATCCGCCCGCAATCGCCTCGACTCCTGGGCTCGACGACCGAACGGCATCGCTCTCGATGGGGCTGATCGCCGTTGGGCTGCTCCTCGAAGCGAGCGGATTACTCGGACGGAGTATCAGCCTCGAGCACGCCGGTTCTGTGCTGGTGTTGGTCGGCGCACTCCTGTATGCACTCATCGTTTTCGCCGTCTTCTACGAGCACCGATAACCGGTTGCGAACACGTTCGGGAAACCGCGTTTTCCCCTCGAGTACGTATTGAAGCTGCCATGGCAACTCACTCGAGTGCGGACCACCGACAGGTTCAGACGACCGTGGGCGTGGTGTGTACTGGCCACGTTCGAACGGCGATCGGCGACCATCGCTTCGAGTATACGTTCGATGGAACAACACTCAGAGAGTTCCTCGAAGCGTTCTTCGAGGATTACGACGTCGAATCACTGTTGATCGCGAAATCGGAGGACGAGACAACGGCCCACGGGTGGGCACCGCAACCCGACGACTTGCCCGGTACCTGGCGAAAGAACCCGGAAGGCGACCAGACGCGAACGTACGCCCGTATCTGTATCAACGGTCGATTCAACGAACACGCCGACGGCTTCGACACGGTCCTCGAGGATGGTGATCGGGTCGCCCTAATGAAGCCGTTTTTCTTCTGTTGTTAACCGCTCCCATACCCGAAGATAATCGCACCAATATATACAACCGAGTCGCACAAATGAGTCGGTAATGAGGATAAAAGACGCTGATCGCGTACTCGACGCCCGTGAGGTCGACGGCGAGCCCTTCTCCCCGATTATGGACGAACTCGACGCGCTCGAGGCCGACGAAACGTTCCTCTTGATCAATAGCTTCGAGCCCGAACCGCTGTACAACATCCTCAAACAACGCGGGTTCAGCTACGAGCCGACCGAGGTCGAACCCGACGAGTGGCACGTCGTGATCGAGCACGCCTGATACGGATACAAATCCGCTTTCCGACGGTTTTGATGAATACGGGTTCCCGTGCACTATAGTAGCTATTGAAGGTCATTACACACCCTCACCTTCAGTTCTGTCTCGTCGAAGCGGACGACGATCCGCTTCCACAGTGTCCGTTCTACGGAACGTCACGATCCGATCCGACGGAGATTGTCAGTATCCGATACGACGCGGGATCAGGACAAATTGTGGAACAGTCGGTCGGGGCGATTCCCGACGACAGCTCGGATTCGAACTATCCGAACGGTCTCGCATTCGACGACGATAACGACGTGTGGTACTTTGCAGAGGACACCGGCGTCCTCAAAACGATGAACGAGGACGGGGCCTTCGGCATCGAGGAGTACGGGGTAATCACGCCAAACGGCGAATCAATCGCAGGTGCCGCCTTCCGGAACGATACCGCCGAGTATCTGTATATCCCGAACGGTGGAAGTACGCTGATGGCCGCGGATATCAGCGGCGGTACCGTGAGCACCACCACCGTTACCGAACTGGATTGGTCTGGTGTGGGTCTCGGGGATCTTGCTATCGACAGGGAGAACGATATCCTCTACGTGAGTACGACCAGGACGAACGAGTCCGGTTCGAACTTCTTCAGTGTCGACCTCACCGATCTGACCGACCAGCAACAAATCGTTGCCTCCACCGACCGAACGGCCTTTGCAGTCCGTTCACAGATCGCCTTCGACGACGACGGGACGTTGTGGGCGCACAATGCCAACGGCGGAGACTGGCGAACGGTTGACCTCGACGACGGAAGCCTGAGCGCAGTCATGGCGACGACCCGCGAGTACACCGATCTCTCACAGTGCGGATTCTACGCAGCATAGGAACCCTCGGTCACTTTTTATCGTTGTTCGATAGCTGAGATAATGGCGATAGTTGACGTGTAGAACTCGTTCGCTCGAAGTGCATCGTTCGATGTCCCAGCAGTCGCCATCTCACCGACTTAATCGGCGTTCGAGACCGCTTTGCCGCCTCGAATTTCTCGCTCCTCGAGATAACACTGCGGGTCCGGTGCAAACAGTTCGCCTTCGGTCGCCAGTGCCCGTAGCCGTGATCCACCCCGACAGATCGACAGGTACTGACAGTCCGCACATTTGCCGGTGAGATGTGATTCCCGGTTGCGAAGCGCCCTGAGTAGCGGATTCGTCTCGTCGTCCCATATTTCCCCGAAGGGTCGGTCCCGGACGTTACCGAGGCTGTAGCCCTGCCAGAACTGCGTAAGGTGCACGTTCCCTTCGTAATCGACGTCCGCAATTCGCTCACCCGTGGGGTCCCCGCCGTTTTTCTGTAGATGCCGGTAGACGGCATCGGCCTTCTCCGGGCCGAAACGGTCGCGGGCGTACTCAACGAGAAAACCGGCGTCGGCGTAATTACCCACGAGCAGGGTTTCGATCTCTTCGCCACGGTCGTGATATTCGAGGGTCAGATCACAGAGCCGTTCGACGGCGTCGCGTTTGGCCTGTGGCGACAGGTCAATGTCGGTGATGTCAGCTCCACGGCCGCCGTAATCGAGGTGATAGAAACAGAACCGGTCGACGCCGACGTCGGCGAGCAGGTCGATTACGCCCTCGAGATCTGGCGCGTTGGCTTCGGTGATGGTATAGCGAAGGCCCGTTTTCAGGCCGACGTCGAGACAGGCCTCGATGCCGCGGACGGCGGCGTCGAACGCGCCCTCCTTGCCCCGAAAGGCGTCGTTTCGCTCCGGCAGCCCGTCGACGGAGACGCCCGCATACTGCAGGCCTGCGTCTTTGAGTGCCAGTGCCCGTTCGCGAGTAAGGAGTGTGCCGTTCGTCGACAGCACCGGTCGAAGCCCCAGGTCGGCCGCGTACTCGACCAGTTCGATCACGTCGCCTCGAGCTAATGGCTCACCACCCGAAAAGAGGACGACCGGAACGTCGTAGTGGGCCAGTTGCTCGAGGAACCGACGTGCCTCAGTCGTCGTGAACTCCCCCGGGGCTGGCTCCGTTTCGGCGGCTGCATAACAGTGTGAACAGGCGAGATTACACCGCCGGGTAGCGTTCCACACGACGACTGGCCGTCGCTGTTTCTCGCTAGTGATCTGGGGCTTGCTCGAAGCCTCCGCAGCGTCGTATCGAAGGCCATCACCCTCCGCGTCGAGGTCACAGAGCAGTTTACTGATCGAGATCACGAATGGTTCCCCACTGTTGACCCGGTTGTCGGCTCGTCGCCTTCCGGTTCCTTCTTCGATGACGAATCGTTTTTCGAGGGTGAACACCCAGGTTTGGATGGCTTGCTCGAGTCCGTTTCGGTCGAGAGGGGACGCGAGGAGTATCGTTCGACGCTCTCTGCCGGGCAGACCCAGAGGTCTGCGGCGTGCCAGTCGAACAGCGCTGCAGCGTGCTCGACGGCTCCGTCGGCGCTACTTGCAGCCACGCTCCCGACGTGTCGTAACGGCTCCGTCCGCTCGTCTCGAAGGAACACCTCCCACTGGGGGAGCGGTGTTCCACGTCGATTCCCTGCCACTTTCGAACGATGTGCGTGTTCGACCATTGGTTTCATTGAACGCTGGGTAATCGAATGATAAAGCCGTCGTGGCGAATACTTCAGTGTAATTCCTGCCCAGTGGGAACGAGCAAAATTCCTATTGGATGGGGCTTTGGAGAGCCATACACAGCTATGCCAGCGCCACCAGGGTCGCGCCGACTCGATACCGCCGAACGGCCCCTCGTCCTTATCTGGGAACTCACGCAGGCCTGTGGTCTCGCCTGTAACCACTGTCGCGCAAATGCCCGGCCACAGTGCCATCCGCAGGAACTCACCACCGCCCAAGGGAAAGGACTGCTCGAGGACGCCCGCGAGTTCGGTGATGGACAGTTAGTCGTGCTCTCCGGTGGCGACCCGCTCGTCCGTGACGACGTAGTGACGTTGATCGAGTACGGCACGGAACTCGGCCATCGGATGACGATTACACCCAGTGGCACCGGATCGTTGACACGCGAACGAATCGACGCCCTCGCCGACGCCGGACTCAGGCGTATGGCGCTGAGTCTCGACGGCGCGAGCGCCGAGAGCCACGACGCGTTTCGTGGCGAAGCTGGTAGTTTCGAGGAGACCGTCCGAGCCATCGAGGTCGCGAACGCTGCCGGCCTTCCCGTCCAGATCAATACCACCGTCTGTGGTCAGACCGTCGATGAACTGCCGGCGATTCGGGAGTTGTTGTGCGAGCTAGGCGTCGTCATGTGGAGCGTGTTCTTCCTGGTTCCAATCGGGAGAGGACGGATCCTCGAGCCGCTCGCACCCGAAAAGGCCGACGCGGTGATGGACTGGTTGCGAACGGTGAGTGAAACCGAACCGTTCGGCGTCAAGACGACGGAAGCCCCCCAGTATCGACGGGTGTGTCTCCAGCACGAACGAAACGCGAGTGACGATGGTCCTGCCACCACAGGGGATGACCACGCGGCGGGTCTCCGACGCCGGCGTGGCATCGTCGCCGGCGACGGCTTTGCGTTCGTGAGCCATACTGGTGAGGTGTTTCCTTCCGGATTTCTCCCAAAATCGGCCGGCAACGTTCGCAAACAATCGGTCACCGAACTGTACCGCGATAGCGACCTCTTTCGCTCGCTTCGCGACCGTGACCAACTCACCGGCAAGTGCGGAGCCTGCGAATACCGACACGTCTGCGGCGGCAGTCGCTCTCGAGCGTTCGCCTACTTCGACGACCCGCTCGCCAGCGACCCCCTCTGTCCGTACGTGACGGAGGGTTACGATGGCCCGCTCCCCTGGAATGATACGACACAGCCACCGACACCGCCGAGCGGCCCGACGGCATTGACAGACGCGGACTAGTTGGTACAAGCGTACGCACGTCCCGCCAATCGCCGTGCTCAGGCACCCCCAATCGCCGTAGCAAAGCCACGCGCAAGCATAGAGCCCGCAGTTCAGACACGGATCCATATATCCTCGAGACGAACGTGTTCACGACCGATTCTATGGCATTCCCCATCGAGGCCCGCCTATGGACGGATCGATTCGGACGACTATCGAAATCGCCGACCCAGGTGACTGTCCGGTCGCTCGAGTCTCGGCAGAAAACGACCTTACCGTCCCCTCGGTAACCCGTTCGACCGAGCGAAACGAACGCGGGGACCTCACAGAGGAGTTCACAGTAGCAACTGACAGTATCGACCAGTCGACTCGAGTGGCGGCCGGTCTCGAAACCGGGTCGAAGATATTTACCGACGAAAACCGGGCAGTCTACCGGTTCTCGAGAGACCCCGATGTGACCTGTGTCTGTGCCTGTATCGAAGGCTTCGGCTGGCCGGTGTCCGACATTCACGCGTTCGACGGTGTGCTGGCCGTCACGTGTTACGTTCCCTCGGTCGACCAGTTGCGGTTGCTTATCTCGACCCTTCGGGACCGCTTTGACGGCGTTCACGTGAAACGGTTACAGCACGCAGGCAATGCGGGAACCATCGTCGACGATGTCCCCCTCGAGGCGCTCGGGCTGACCGACAGACAGCGAGAGGTCCTCGAGACGGCTATCGAAATGGGCTATTTCAACTACCCTCGAGACGCGAACGCCGGCGAGGTAGCTGAAGCCCTCGATATCGCGCGGTCGACCTTCAGCGAGCATCTCGCCGTCGGCCAGCGAAAGCTGGTCGGCGCGGTACTCGAATCCGAAACCGGCACGATGGAGGCCTGACGGTGCAACACCTCGTCCAAAACCGTCCCTGGATCGAATAGGGGAACATATTCGGCACCACTGCTACCGCCAAACTCGCCCACGCTAGAGATGAGAATGACTGCATGTTCGCTCTGTGAACTGCCCACCCCCTCTCGACCCGTTACGGAACCGGGAGACGCCTACAGCGCGTCGATAATCGCCGCCGTCATCTCGTCGGTCGAAGCCTCACCACCGAGATCTCCCGTTCGTGGACCGTCCTCGAGGACCGATTCGACAGCCGTCTGGATAGCATCGGCTTCCTCGTCGTAGCCGAGATACTCGAGCAACATAGCCGCCGAAAGGATCGCTGCGGACGGGTTCGCAACCCCTTTTCCGGCGATGTCGGGTGCGGTGCCGTGAACCGGTTCGAACAGGGCCCGGTCGGGGCCGATGTTTGCGCTTGGGAGCAATCCGAGGCCACCAACGAGGCCAGCAGCGAGATCAGACAACACGTCTCCGGCGAGGTTTGGACAAACGACGACCTCGAACTGGGTCGGGTCGAGACAGACGTGCGTGGCGAAGGCGTCCATCAGTACCTCATCGGTTTCGACACCGTGATCGTGGGCGACGTCGACGACAGCGTCGCGGAATCGACCGTCGGTTTCACGCATCACGTTAGCCTTGTGGGCGACGGTAAAGCCTTCGAGGTCGCGGTCGCTCACGTAGGCGCACGCGAAGGTTGCCAGCCGTTTCGACGCCGAATCGGTCACAACTCGCGTCAGCGTCGAGAGGTCGTCGCTCAGTCGGGTTTCGTGGCCGGAGTAGACACCTTCGGTGTTCTCGCGTAAAAAGACGAGATCGGTTTCGGGGCGCAACGCGTCGACGCCGGGGTACGCTCTCGCTGGGCGCACGTTGACGAACGAGTCGACGGCCTCCCGAAGCGGCAAAATCACGTCAGCCGCGCTCTCGCCGGCAGCACCAAAGAGGGTTGCATCGGTAGTGGCTGCCAGTTCGTACGTCTCCTCCGGTAGCGCCGTCCCTCCCTCCGCTTCGACGGCGTCACCGGCAGCTGCCTCGACGAACTCGAAGTCGATGTCGAACGACTCGAGGACCGAAACGGCTGCTGGGGTGACTTCCTGACCGATGCCGTCGCCGGGAATCACGGCGATTTCGTGTGACATTATCCTACCTCTCCCCGGAAGCGAAAAGAGCGTGTCGGTGGTGACAGTTCTGCGAACCACCGTGGCGCGAGGGAACGTGCGTACCTCGTTCCGTTCGAGTCGCTCGGTTCGGACAGACCGTGCCCCCGTACAGTCATCTGCTCGAGGTCCCGTACTCCGTTTCGGCCATCGACTCGAGATTCGCGTTCAAACGTGACGAACCGCTAGACTGCACTACCGGGCGTGTATTCGCCGAACTCCTCACGCATGACCCCGCTAATCTCGCCAACCGTCGCGTACGCTTTGACCGCGTCGATGATGTACGGCATCAGGTTCTCGTCTTCGTTGGTTGCCGTCCGGAGGGCCTCGAGTTTCGCGTCGACGGTCTCTTCGTCGCGTTCCTCCCGTGTGGACTCGAGGCGTCGGATCTGGCGACGCTCGTCCGCTTCGGTAACCTCCTGTACGTCCATCTCCGGATCCTCGTCGACTTCGAACTCGTTGACGCCGACGATGATTCGGTCCACGTCTTCGATTTCTCGCTGGCGGTCGAACGCCGTATCCTGGATCTGTCGCTGGACCCACTGACTCTCGATTGCCTCTCGCATCCCACCGCGTTCGTCGACTTCCTCGAGGAGATCGTACGCCTCGGCTTCGACCTGGTCGGTGAGGCTTTCGACGTAGTAGCTTCCGGCGAGTGGGTCGACCGTATCAGCCGCTCCGGACTCGTGAGCGAGGATTTGCTGGGTTCGGAGTGCTGTCCGAACGGACTCCTCGGTCGGCAACGCCAGCGCCTCGTCTTTGCCGTTAGTATGGAGTGACTGCGTGCCACCGAGAACGGCCGCTAGCGCCTGATAGGCCACGCGAACGACGTTGTTTTCGATCTGCTGGGCGGTGAGCATCGAGCCGGCCGTCTGTGTGTGGAACTTGAGCTGTTTTGATTTGGGATTTTGTGCGTCGAAGCGCTCGTCCATCATGTCGTGCCACATCCGGCGAGCCGCGCGGAACTTCGCCACTTCCTCGAAGATGTTGTTGTGCCCGTTGAAGAAAAACGATAGCTGAGGGGCGAAGTCATCGACGTCGAGTCCCGCGTCGATGGCTGCTTCGACGTACTCGAGGCCGTTCCCGAGCGTGAAGGCGAGTTCTTGAGCGGCGGTCGCCCCTGCCTCGCGGATGTGATAGCCAGAGATCGAGATGGTGTTGAACTTGGGGACTTCCGCTGCACAGAACTCGAAAATATCGGTGATGATCCGCATCGATGGCTCCGGTGGGTAGATGTAGGTGTTTCGGGCGATGTACTCTTTCAGCAGGTCGTTCTGGATCGTCCCGCGAAGCGTCTCGCGGTCGACACCTTGTCGGTCACCGACGGCGATGTACATCGCCAAAAGCACCGACGCAGGGGCGTTGATCGTCATGCTCGTGGACACTTCGTCGAGTGGGATGCCATCGAATACCGTCTCCATGTCATCGAGAGAGTCGATTGCCACACCCGCTTTTCCCACCTCACCTGCGGACATCGCGGCGTCCGAGTCGTACCCCATCTGGGTCGGCAAATCGAACGCCATCGACAGCCCCGTCTGGCCCTGATCGAGCAGGTAGTGAAATCGCTCGTTCGTATCCTCGGGCGTCGAAAAGCCGGCGTACTGACGCATCGTCCACAGTCGACCCCGGTAGCCCGTCGAGTATACCCCCCGCGTGTACGGCGGCTCCCCCGGGAATCCGATGTCGTCCCCGTAGTCGATATCGCCGACGTCATCCGGCGTGTAGAGACGATCGACCTCCTGCCCGCCAGTATCCGTGGTAAAAGTGTCTTTTCGTTCGCCAAACCGATCTATTACCGGCTCGACCTTGCTCTCGTGCCACCGCCCTTTGTCTTCTCGGATGGCCTCGAGGTCGTCGGAATCGAACATTATTGTTGGAAACGGTTTCCTGTGGCTTGAAGCTTGACAAACCGGTTCGGTGGCCGAGCCACGCGAGTTCGCGATCTCTCCTGACAAACGGCGTGGACAAAAACGACGGGAGTCAGTGCCGTCCAGTATCGTACTTGTATGTCGCCGTGTCCGGATCGATACCGAAGTCTTCCGGCGTATCCTCATCCGCACCATCGGTTTCACCGCCCTCGCTAGCCTGTTTGAAAGCGTCTCGTAACGCCTGGCGCATTCGGAACTCGTCGGTATCGATAGCGAGCGGTACGGCATCGGAATCCGTTCCGTTTCGTTTCGCTGCGAGACGGTCTTGCAACACCGACGGTAACTGCGATTCGTCGATGCGTTCGAACCCGAACTGTGCGAGGTAGGCACCTTCGCCAGTGAGCGTGTATACCGTCTCGAACCCTTCGTCACCGGCGTACTCGATCAGCCGTTCGATGACGTGTGCGCCGACTCCCTGTCCGCGCCACTCCTCGAGGACGCCGATACTCGTCAACTCACACACGTCGTCGCCATCTTCGGGTTTGTGGAGACGGATACGACCAAAGCCGGCTTTCGCTCCCGACGTTTCGTCGATGGCAACGACGTAATCCCGTGAACGGAACGCCGTATCGTCGAGTCCCATCGCCTCGATGTGGTCGAGAAGCCAGACCTCTTCACGGTTTTTCGCGTCCCGTACGTACATGATTCGAAATACGGTCCCCGCGGTCAAAAGCGTTTGTGGGCTGGCATCGGTTCGGACGTGTACAGTCGGCGACTGATTACGAGGTCAACAACCCCGACCTCAAGGGTCGGGGCTTGTCAGTGAACTCCAGCTCTAACTGCTGAGTGCAGCAGGTCTAAAACGACCATTCGCGTTCACGGTTCCTGACTTCAGGGCTAGTTGACTGGTAGCCCGTCCAGACCCAGACTTGAGCCAGTTCTGGACAAGACGCCACGCGACGTTCCGCGCAGCGTTGTAATCCGCGTGCAGTTCCTTCCCACACTTCAGACACTCGAACTCGTCACCATCACGGTTATCCTCGTGTGTGAACCCACATTCACCGTGGCTACACCGCTGTGACGTGTACTGCGGAGCCACGGTATCCACTTCGATACCGTGCGCTTCGGCCTTATACTCGACCTGTCGCTGAATCTCTCGGAACGCCCACTGCTGGAACTTAGACGCGTTCGAGATGCGAGTCCAAATCCACGTTAATCGCTCGAACGCGATATGCGTACACTCATTCTCAACCGCCTCTCGAACGATGCCGTTCGACACGTCGTGCAGACGATGGCGACTCCACTCGGCAAACCTGTCCCCGATTGACTGGATAGTAAGGTGCGCCGAGCGCGTCCCAGTCTGTTGCAAGTGTCCACGACGACGTTCGTACTCGCCACGCTTGTGGTTGAGTTCGTCCGCGTTTCCAAGGAATGCTCCCGTGCTGGTGACGGCCAGGTAGCCATCCACGTTGAGGTCTACGCCGAGAACCACTCCGTTCTCGGTCTGCTCGTCGCTAGAATCAGTGTTGGCTACTTGTTCAACGGCAACGTGGAGGTAGTATTCACCATCGCGCTTGTGGAGCGTGGCTTCTCGCTTCTCCCACTCTTCGTCGTCCCAGTACTCCTCGAACGGTGTTCCCTCGTCGTCGTGTGGGAAGACGTACTCTGCACGGATTCTCCCGTCCACTGTGGAGAGTGTGCAGTGGTCGTCGTTGTACGTTATCGTGTTTGAGTTGTACGTGACGACCGTGCCTTTGAACTCTGGTTTGCTCGTGTTCTTATTGTCTTCAAGCAAGTCCTTACAGTTCGAGAGGGCGTTGGCTGCGAGGTTCCGGGCCGATTGGACGTGTCCACCTGTGAGTGGGCTAGTTTCGCGGATGTCGTGGTAGGTGGCTTCGTTGAGTTGGTTTTTGTTGATGATGATGTCGTCAGGGTTGTCGCTCCAGCCGTAGTCGATGACGGGTTCGGTGACTCGTTGGAATTCCTCAAACGTGGCATCCACTACCGAGTGATGTTCCTCGGGGATGTCGAGTTTGACTTGGATGTTCCTGACGACAGTCATACCCTATAAATCGAGCAAATATTATTTAAACGTTCATATTAGGCGTGGAGTCGCGGCACGTGGATAGCGTCATCCCGTGACGGACTTCACCCCCGACCTCAAGGGTCGGGGTTCTCGTCCTGCACCGCCTATAGAACGCGTGGACGAATTGTGCGTCACAATCGAAGAAGATGGAATATAGTAGCCAGTGAAATATTGACACACCAACTGTGACATCCGCTTGCGAGCGGGTGTGCACTGACGTTCGCTGGCTACTATACAGATGCGGTTGCGACACCGGGAACCTGGCAGGATGGGTTGGCAGCCTGATGGTGGTGAAGGTGGTGGTTGCTGCTGCCGATCACCCCACGAAGCGACCGAATGGTCGCCGACGATCCGTCGGTGCGCAACGCGCGGTGCGTGACACGGTGTGGAGCCGGTTCGAACGGTCAGTTGCAGAGACCGGTCGTCACCGGCAGATTACGATGTTCGGTGTTCTCGAGTCGCCTCCGCGTTGATCTCGAGGTCGTCGGTAATGACGACGCCGTACTCGTTTTCGGCGGCCGCCCGCGAGACGTAGCCGTCTTTGACGTCCTCGAGGACGGCTTCGGGGTCGCGGTCGTATGGGTCGCCGTAGCCGCCACCGCCGCCGGTGCGGTTCGAGATGACTTCGCCGGGGGCGAAGTTTCCGCGGAAGAACCCCGCCCAGGTGTTGCCGTCGTTGTACAGGTCGGTATTGTCGACGAGTATCTGGACTCGCTCGTCGGCGTCGTCGGCGAGGTCGAGGACGATTCCGTTTTTCGCCCCGGGTTTCCCGCCGTCGATTCCCCAGCCGGGTTTCTTGGTTTTCTGGATGATCGAGAGCGCGCCGACCGGATGTTCGATGCGGAAGTCGCGACGCAACCCGAGGCCGCCGCGGTATTCTCCAGCGCCGCCCGAGTCGGTTCGCAACGAGAGTTCGTCGAACGAGATGGGCGCTTTGTTCTCGAAAACTTCGACGGGGATGTTCTGGACCATCGTCTCGCTGATGTGCATGACAGCGTTGGCCCCGTCGTGGTCGTTCGTCGCTCCCCAGCCGACGGCGTCGTTGTTCGCCTCGACGAACTGTCGGCCGGTTTCGGGGTCCTCGCCGTACAGCATGATGTCGTTGAGGTCGCCGCCCGAACTGGCCGGAATCGTTTCCGGGAGTGCCTTGGCGAGTGCCTTGTAGACCACGTCGATGCTGACGATTCCCGTCCAGATAGTAAACGTCGGTGCCGGATAGCTCGCGTTGAACAGGTTCCCCTCCGGGGCGTGAACCGACAGCGGCGCGTACTGACCCGCATTGGACACCTCTGTCGGTGTCGTGATCGATTTGAAACAGAGTTTACAGACCGTCTCGGTCATTCCCAGCGGAATATTGAGTGGCCCCTCGACCTGATCGGACGACCCGCTAAAGTCGACGCTGAACTCCTCGCCGTCGATGGTTACTTCGACTTCGATTCGAATCAGTTCGCCAGTCGATCCGTCCGCGTGATCGACCGCGGACCACGTTCCGTCAGGGAGGTCGCGAACGGCGTTTCGAGCCGTCTGCTCGCCGTGATCGTGGATACGGTCGATGCACGAATCGACCGTCTCCGAGCCGTACTTGTCGTGGAGTTCGCGAAGACGGCGCTTACCGGTTCGAATGGCCGCAATCTGTGCGTTGAGATCGCCGATGACCTTATCGGGGATACGAGAGTTGAACCGGATGAGGTCGAGGACCTCCTCGTCGGGTTCGCCGCCTTTGTACACCTTCGTCCCGGGGAAGATAACCCCTTCCTGGTGGACGTCAGTCGAATCGAGCACGTAGCCCGCGTCTTTGGCACCGAGGTCGAGCCAGTGAGCGCGGGTCGCCGCGTAGCCGATCAGTTCGTTGTCGTCGGCGTCAGCGTCGGCTCCTTCCCGGAAGATGGGAGCGAACACACCGACGTCGAGGGTGTGGGTCGAACTCCAGTAGGGATAGTTCATGATGAGGACGTCGCCGGGTTCCATGTTTTCCTCGCCGACGTGCTCGATCAGTTTCTCGAGGGCGAAGTCGTTCGCCCCGAGGAACAGTGCGAGTCCGGGTGAGTCCGCGATGAGGTTCCGGTCTCGATCGTACAGTGAGATGCCGAAATCGAGGATCTCGTAGATGATCGTGTTGTAGGCGGTCCTGATCAGGGTGCGTTGCATCTCCGTCGCCGCGGAGGTGAGGTAGTTCCTGACGACCTCCACGGTCGCCGCGTCCGGTCCGTTCGTCGTGGTGCTCATTGGTCTTCACCTCCAGTGATCAGCAACTGTCCATACTCGTCGACGGTCGCCGTCTGGTCCGAGTGGAAGACGATGGTCGTCGTCGGTTCGCGAACGATGGCTGGTCCTTGTATCTCAGTTCCCGAAACCAGGTCGCCACGGTCGTACACCGCGAAGTCGACGGCCTCGAGGGCTGCGAAACAGAACGCTTCACGCGTTCCGACGGGGTCAGGAGACGCATCTCCTTCTATTTCGCTCGTCTCGAGTGGCGGTTTATCGTTTTGGCCGGCTGCACGCACTCGCTGGTGAACGACTTCGGCCGGGTCGGCCATTTCGTGACCGTAGCGGTCTGCGTGTTTGCGCTCGAACCGGTCGTTGATTTCGTCGGTCGATTCGACGCCGTTTGCATCGACTTCGACGGTGTGTTCCTGGCCGAGATAGCGCATCTCGAGGGTGTGGTTGAGAGTGATATCGTCGTGGGTGAATCCTTCGCTCTCGAGGGTTTCGACTGCCTGCTCGTCGAGTTCGTCGAACACGGTCTCGATATCCTCGAGTGAGAGGTCGCCGAGCGCCTCGATGTTGGTTCGGGCGAAGTCGTAGACGACGTCTGCCATCAACATACCCCAGGCCGAGAACACCGACGGTGCGTTCGGGATGACGATTTCCCCGACGTTCATTTCACGGCCGAGCAACGGCACGAACATGCCACCTGCTCCGCCGAAGCCCATCATCGAGAACTCGCGGGGGTCCAGTCCCTTTTCGATGGTGATCTCTCGTATTGCGCCGACGGTGTTGGCGAGCGTGACGTCGAAAACACCTCGCGACACGTCCGTAACGGTCGACTCGAGCGGGTCGGCGAGCACGGATTCGATTGCCTCGCGTGCGCCCGCTGCGTCGAGTTCCATTTCCCCGCCGAGGAAGTCTGCGGGGTCGATGTAGCCGAGTGCAACGGCTGCGTCGGTAACGGTTGGCTCGGTGCCACCCTGACCGTAACAGACGGGGCCAGGCTCTGCGCCCGCGCTTTCCGGGCCAACTTTGAGCAGTTCGCCGTCGAGCCAGGCGATGGAACCGCCGCCGGCACCGATCGTTCGGATGTCGTACACCGGAATCATCAAGGGCTGGTGCTCGAGGCGGGAATCGTACTTGACGGCGGGCGTGCCGTCTTCGATCACACAGGCGTCGAGGCTGGTCCCACCCATGTCGACGGTGATGAGGTCCTCCCGGTCGGTTTCCCGGCCAACGTGGGCTGCGCCGATGAGCCCACCCGCCGGTCCAGAGAGAATCGTGTGTACCGGTGCATCCGTCGCGCTCTCGGCGGTCAACGTCCCTCCACCCGAGCGCGTGATGAAAAACGGACTGTCGAAGCCGTTCTGGGTGAGTTCGCTCTCGAGATCGTCCACGTAGCTGCCGAAAATCGGCTTGATGTAGGCGTCCATTACGGCGGTGCTCGTGCGCTCGTACTCGCGGTACTCACGGGTAATGTCACTCGAGATGGAGACGCTCGTCTCGGGGTAGGCTTCGCGGATTATCTCGGCAGCCTGACGCTCGTGTGCCGGGTTTCGATAGGAATGTAAGAAACAGATTGCGATGGTGTCGACGTCCTGTTCTTCGATCAGGCGCTCGGCTGCATCCCGAACCGCATCGGTGTCGAGGGGTTCGACTTCCTCGCCGTCGGCGTCGAGTCGACCCGGTACGCCAACCCGTCGGCGGCGTGGAACGAGAGATTCGGGTTTCTCGTAGCGAATATCGTACATCGCGTGGCGTTCGACGTTTGTCCGACCGATCTCGTACACGTCGCGGAACCCCTCGTTGGTGATGATGCCCGTCGTGGCACCCTCTCGCTCGAGGACGGCGTTCAATCCGAGTGTCGTCCCGTGGACGAACGCTTCAGTCGCCTCGAGGTCGGCACCGACCTTATCGATCGATGCCAGCACCCCCGATTCCGGTTCCTCCGGCGTAGTCGATGCTTTTTCGACGCGGATGTCCCGATCGTCTCGATCGAAACTGATCGCATCGACGAATGTTCCGCCAATGTCTACGGCAAGTCGTTCTGTCACGTGGTATCTCCTCCCAATACCCTAGCTCTGGACGAGACAGGATATATAATTTATGCACAAATCACGGATTTTGGCTACATAACGACACACGATATTTACGATGTGTTCGCCATTAGCGGTTTTGTTGGTCTGATAGTTCAGAGCAATACCCGAAGGGTTTACTCTACCCTGGTACCAAAGGTACGCATGGATGCAGTTACCATACACCATCTCGACTCGGTGTGGGATGACAGCGTCGATGAACCGCTAGCCCTGTACGACTCATCCGACCCATCCGTCCAGACAGGGAGTTACGTTATCGAACCCGGCGAGCGAGTTCCCGAAACCGGAACGACCAGCCACGAAGGCGACGAAATATCGGTGATCCTCGAGGGCGAAGTCGAACTCGTCGCTGACGGCGAACGCTACACAGCAGGGCCAGGAACCCTCTCGGTAATCGAAGCCGGAACGCCCCATTACAGTGTCAACACCGGCGAAGAACCCTGCAGACTCGTCTACACCGTACTGGGCGGTCTCTGAGAGGGAGTGCTTCGGCCTACCAGTCACTGGTTTTGACGGCCTTTCACTCGTATATTCGTGTAGTCGGGGTTCCTGTCTGGACGTTGTGTGCGTGCAATCAGCATCTGGATGTAGTCGTGCGTACAGTCGGTATCTGGATGTAGTCGTGCGTACAGTCGGTATCTGGATGTAGTCGTTGTGTGCGTACTCTCAGCATAGTCATTGTGTGCGTGCGTAGCCAGCAATTACCTCATTAGGTAATATGTGTTGTAAATTGTGGTAGAATAAAACCTCAAAAGGAAATTAGTGCACAGAAAGTTTAATAGATGTGCCGTATTGTGTGCTAGGTGTGAGAGAGAACAACACCCGTGTCGCGGTCGATATCGGGGGGACCTTCACCGACTTCGTCGCCGTTACCGACGGAGAACTGTCCCTCGAGAAGGCGTCTACGACACCGGATAACTTCGCTAACGGCGTCATTTCGACCCTCGAGAAGAGTTCGTTGTCCCAGTCTGCTATCGATCAGTTCGTGCATGGAACCACGGTCGTCATCAATGCGGTGACTGAACGAAACGGCGAACGGTGTGCGCTCATCACTACCAGTGGGTTCCGCGACGTTCTCGACATTACGCGGGCCAATCGACCGGATATGTTTAACTTCCGGTACGAAAAGCCCGAACCGTTCGTCCCCCGTCGTGACCGGTTCGAAGTCGACGAACGCGTCGACCAGGCAGGAACCGTCCTGGACTCACTATCGGAATCGGCCGTCGAAACGGCTGTCGCGAAAATTCGTGACCGGGGCATCGACACCATAGCCGTCGCGTATCTGCACGCCTACGCGAACCCGGAACACGAACTGCGGACCCGTGAGATCATCGCCGAACAATTCCCCGAAGCGTACGTCACGCTCTCACACGAACTGACCGGCGAGTATCGTGAGTACGAACGCACGAATACAGCCGTTCTCAACTCCTACGTCCGACCCATCGCAGACGAGTATCTCACCACGCTCGAGTCACACCTCGATGCGAACGGGGTCGAGGGAAACCGGTACGTCATGAAATCGAACGCGGGGACCAGTAGTTTCGAACAGGCCCGGCAGAGCCCCATCGAGATGGTCGAAAGCGGACCTGTTGGCGGTGTTTTCGGGGCGGCACGCGTCGGTACGAGCATCGGCGAACCCAACGTCATCAGTTTCGACATGGGCGGAACGACCGCAAAGACCTCTCTCATCGAGAATGGCGACGTCGACATCGGCACGGAATACTGGCTCGAGAGTTCGCGCCAGAACGAAGGCTACCCGCTCCAGATTCCCGTGGTCGATATCGTCGAAATCGGGGCCGGCGGCGGGTCTATCGCCTGGGTGGACCAGGGCGGTTCGATCAACGTTGGCCCGGAAAGCGCGGGTGCCGACCCGGGACCGGCCTGTTACGGCCAGGGTGGCACCGACCCGACGGTCACCGACGTCAATCTGTTGACCGGCCGTCTGAATCCCGCGTACTTCCTCGGCGGCGAGATGGAACTCGACGTCGACCAGGCCGAAGCCGCCCTCGAGCCAGTCGCTGACGAATTCGGTACCTCGGTTCGGGAGACCGCACACGGCATCCTCCGGGTCGTCAACTCCAACATGGCGAACGCGTTGAAGCAGGTCAGCCTGCAGCGGGGGTACGACCCGCGACAGTTCGCGATGGTCGCCAGCGGTGGGGCAGGCGGCCTGCACGCCGCCGCCCTGGGGCGTGACCTCGGCGTCAACGAAGTCATCATCCCACGAGCGCCCGGACAGTTCTCCGCCTGGGGGATGCTCCTGACGGACCTTCGCCGAGATTACGTGCGGACCTGGGTCCGCCCGTTCCACCGCGAGGCTGCACCCGCCGTGAACGAACGCTTTGTCGAACTGGCCGACCGCGCGGTCACCGAATTTGGCGAGGAAGACATTCCTCCCGAGAAGGTTTCACTCGAGTTGAGCGTCGACCTCCGGTACACCGGTCAGGAACATACCGTGCAGACGCCAATTCCGGTGGGGAGCGAGGATACAAAAAGAACGGTTTCGGCTGCCTCGAGCGAACCGCTGGTCACTGCAGACGCGATTGGAGCGACGATAGCCCGATTCCACGAGCGCCACGAACAGGCGTACACGTTCTCGCTCGACGACCCGGTCGAACTCGTCAACGTTCGCCTCACCGCGACGGCGGAAGCGGCCAAGCCGACGATCGAACCCGTTTCTCGAGACGGCACCCTCGAAGACGCGAGGAAAGGTTCTCGCACAGTTGATTTCGACCGAGAGGGGACCCAAGAGACCACGGTGTACGAACGAGCCTCGATACCGATCGACGAACCGGTCACTGGACCGGCCATCATCGAAGAACCGGCCTGTACCACGCTCGTTCACCCCGGACAACAGTTCCGACTCGACGAGTACGCGAACGTTCGAATCACGGAGGAAATCCGATGAGTCACCAGACAAACGAACCGAAAACCGACCTCGACCCGTTTACTCGAGAGGTCATTACGAACGCCTTGCAAAGCGCTGCTGAGGAGTCGTTTATCAACCTCGGCCGAACGGCTAAATCGAGCGTCATCTACGAGACGCTCGACTACGCGACCGGTATCGTCGACATCGACGGGAACGTCGTCGCGCAGGCCAACGGCGTTCCGGGGTTTCTCGGAACGCTGAAATTCTGCGTTTCGGACACCGTCGAGAAGTTCGGCCGCGATGGGTTCGAACCCGGCGACGTGATTATGCTCAACGACTATCACGGCGGCACCCACCTGAACGACGTCGCGATGGTTGCCCCGGTCTTCCTCGAAGACGACGGACGAGACGAACCAGTCATGTTCCTCGCTTCGAAGGCCCACTGGACGGACATCGGTGGCAAAGACCCCGGTTCGTGGACGACTGATGCAACGAGCGTCTTCCAGGAGGGGATACAGTATCCGATGGTCAAACTCTACGAGGGTGGCGTCGAGAACGAAGCCGTCGCCGATATCGTCGCCGCGAACACCCGCATGCCCGAGATGACGCTCGGAGACATGCAGGCCCAGAAGGCCTCCCTCGACGTCGGCGTCGAACGCGTCCAGGATATCGCTCGAGAGTACGGCTGGGACACCCTCGAGGTGGCCGTCGACGCGTGGCTCGAGTACGGCCACGATCTGGTACGGGACGCCGTCGAGGAACTGCCAAACGGCACCTATCACGCCCAGGATTACCTGGACGACGACGGCATTACCGACGAACCGATCCACGTCGAGTGTGCGGTAACGATTACCGACGAGACGGTCACCCTCGATTACACTGGCACCGACCCGGAAACGGAAGGACCGATCAACTCGCCGTACGCCGCGAGTATCAGCGACGTCCGGTCGTTCTTCCAGGCCATTACGCTCCCGGGTGCACCGACCAACGAGGGCTTTTTCGAACCGCTCGAGGTGATTATTCCGGAAGGGACAGTACTCAATGCTACCAAACCGGCACCAATCGGAACCGACTGGGAGTCTTCCGCGATGGCGGCCGAACTCCCCTGGAAGGCACTTGCCCCACAGTTGCCAGATAAACTCTCGGCGGGGCATTTCACGAGCGTCTGTGCGACCATCGTCGGGGGAACTGACGAACGCACTGGCGACGACTTCCTCGTTATCGAACCGCAACCCGGCGGGTGGGGAGCCTGCGCCGACAGGGACGGGGCTGACGTCCTCGTCTGTGCCGGGGACGGCGACACCCTCGAGATGCCCGTCGAAATCATGGAGACGCGGTTTCCACTGCTGTTCGACCAGTTCGCCCTCGACACGCCACAGGAGGCAGGTCACGGCCGCTTCCGTGGGGGCACCGGACTCGTGCAAGACTACACGATGTACAACGAAAGCGGCGGCTTCATCACCGCCTCCTTCGGCCGGTCGGAGTATCCACCCTGGGGTGTCGAAGGCGGGGAGAAAGGGGACGGCAACTACATCGAACTGTTGCGAAACGACGGCTCCGTCGAACGGGCGTCGAAGCTAACCAACGAACCCCTCGAAGACGGCGAAACCGCCAGACTCGTCACCAGTTCCGGCGGTGGCTGGGGCGACCCACTCGAGCGTGAGCCCGAACGGGTCCTCGAGGACTGCCGAGACGAATACATCACTCCGGAACTCGCTCGAGAGGTGTACGGTGTCGCCCTTACCGAGTCGGGGGAGATAGACGACGCGGCGACTGAACGGCTGCGTGCGGAGAAACGAACGGAAACCGAAGCGAACGAACACGAGAGGAGATAATATGCGTTCCACCGAAACGACAATCAGATGGATAGACCCAGTCGGCCACGACGACTTTAGCGGCGACATCGAAGACCTGCTGAACGACGTGAAACGCGATTCGACCACCGTCGAAACCGTCAGCCTTGACCGCGGCCCACACCACGTCGAGTACCACTACTACGAGTCGCTCGTCCTGACCGACGTGTTGCACCTGGTCAAGGAGGCCGAAAACGACGGCGTCGATGCCACCGTGATCGGCTGTTTCTACGACCTCGGTCTCGAGGAGGCCCGCGAAGTTTCCGATTCGATGCCCGTCATGGGGCCTGCCCAGGCAACGACGCATCTGGCATCGACGATGGGGGATACCTTCTCTGTCGTCGTCGGCCGTCGCAAGTGGATACCACAGATGCGGGCAACCATCGAACGATACGGCTTCGGCGACCGCCTGGCCTCGTTCCGGCCCGTCGATCTCGGCGTGCTGGATTTCCAGGCCGACCCGGAGTGTACCAGAGAGCGACTCACCGAAGCCGCTCGAGCAGCCATCGAGGAAGACCACGCCGAGGTCGTCATCCTGGGCTGTACCGCCGAGTACGGGTTCCACGAAACGCTACAGGACGAACTCGGCGTCCCGGTGCTGGATGCCGTCACGGCACCGTTCAAATTCGCGGAACTGCAGGCTGAACTCGCCGAGCTGGGCTGGACACACAGCAAGATAGGCGGTTACGAATCGCCACGACTCGAGGAGATGGAAGCCTGGGGTATTGACGAGGACTACCCGACTCGAGGCGTCTGGAACGACTGATTTGGGGTATAACCGTGCGTACGGACCAGCAAATCCGTGCTGTTTGCTGACGATTGAGGTGGCAACGAACCTTTTGTTGGGAGCATCGAAGCCAACCGGCGGTTTCGATGGCTGGCTTCGACAGTGTGTTTCGGCCCTTCCTCGGACCGAGCGCGATAGAACGTGACGACCGTATCGCTTGCCCGAAAAAGCGAACGATTCGTCATTGACATCCACCCACGACTGAAGTCGTGAGATTCCTCTCGTGGGAGCCTCAGTCGTCCTGAACTTCCCCGAGAGCGACATTCCCGCCTGCTGCGGTACTTTGGTTTGTGTACGCCTCGTTGGCCGTTGTCTCCACAAGGGAGGGCGGGCTATGATGTTCCCGCCAACTGTGTTTGTTCCACTTGAGGTACACGGGCCGTGCCATCGACCCTACTGTGTTGTTCTGCTGTCTCAGGAACGATTCCGATGCGACAAGGTCGGCGTGACCCTCGAACCCACACGGACACGCCAGCGAATCCTCGTGGCGAATAGTCCCTTCGCGCTCGCCACAGTCGGGACACTCCTGACTCGTCCACGCTTCAGATTCCTCTTCGACCCTGATACCGTACTCTTCGCACATGTCTTCGAGCCGATTGATGAACCGGCGGTACGCCCAAAAGTTGTGCGTCTTCGAGTTTATAACCGGCGACCAATGTGTTGAGAGAACGCCTTTGATGTCGCCTACGTACAGCGTCGACACGCCCTCGTCGTACAGACGTTCCACGAGGTCGCGGACGAGGGTGTTTTGGGCGTGTTTGCGCCGATTCGTGCGCTTACGGTACAAGCGGTCGATGCGCTTGCTGGATTTGCGCTGGTCTTCGAGGAGTGACTGGTAGTACGCGATTTGTTCGGTGGTTTCGCGGAACCGCTCGAACAACTCACGTCCTTCGTACAAGTATTGAGAACCGGTTGTCGTCGTGCAAGCGACGAGATTGTTCGCGCCCACGTCGAGAGCGGCTTCTTCCGAAGCCAGTGGTGAATCCAGTCGAGAACTGTCGACGGTGACTGGTTGATAAGCCCTGAACGTATCTGCGGTTTCGTCGTACACGAGTTCGAGTCGGCCTTGCTCGCCGCTCCACTTCGGCTCACCAGCAACTTCAACGCGAAGGCGTTGGTTCCGATTCAACCCAAGTTCGTTTTTGAGTTCGGAGCCGATCGGGACTTCAAGCCGGGAATATTTCCCGAATTGGATGGTGTACTGGTCGTTGCGAACGTACGTGCGGAGTACCCGTCCATCGTCTTCGTTACCCCAGTACCCGGGTGGCGACGGCTTCTCGTCGAGTTTGCCGGCGTGGTACTTCTCGTTGCTGGAGAAGAACGACCGCCACGCTTCGGAGTTCTTGCGGATGATCTGCTGGGCGACGGAACTGCTGAGAACACCCTTGTATTTGCCTTCGAGTTTGCCGGTGTCGGCGTCCCAGATGCTTTCGTCGTCTTCAAGCAAGGCTTGGCGGCGAGCGTAGTTGGTCTCGTTCCAGAGACTCGCAGAAGCGTCCAACCAGCGAATGAACACCTCACGCTCTTTCTCCGAGCGAGGGCGAACGTTGAAGCGGTTGGCTCGCTTCATCACCAGATCTTACGAAATATTGTTTTGTAAAGGTATGGATGAGCGTGGGAGACTCGGACTGGCTATCGCTCGTGGTTCGTGTCGTCTGTTGTGGGATTCATCCCACGACTCAAGTCGTGGGCTTTCTCCTTGACTTTCTGTAACAACGGAACCGAATTAAGTTGGATAGTCCGGATGTTCGTGGTATATCGTAGCCAGTGAAACGATGTACCCACCTACTGCGGCATTCTCTTGGGCGAGGGTGTGCAATGACTTTCACTGGCTACTAGAGAGAGTTGACGACAACCCTCGGCTGAAACTCGGGGACTTATCCTCAAATTCCTGTAATTGCTGCGTTATCGAAGCGTCCACCTGGATGTGGCGTCAGGTGTCCCACCCCACTTTGTCGAGTGTTTCGTGTGAGGTGGCCGTCGGTGTTCAGATAGTTGCTCGGTTCTCGGTGAACGGAAAGAGAGTGGGTCCCCCACCCCACTCTGTCGAGTGTTCCGGTACGCGAACGTGTACCCATATGTGAGCAGCCACCTGTTGTGTTATTGTCGCCCCTCGCGACAGGAAGATCGTCGTGTAAAACCTATAGTAGCCAGTGAAACGATTGACACACCGACCGCGACGCCATCTTGCGATAGGGTGTGCAATGACGTTCGCTGGCTACGATAATTGGAGCGGAACGTAGCTTTTCGAGCAACTCTCTGTTAGCGCGGACGGGTTGGCGATCCACGCAGCCGAAGGTTCAAGAAGGGTTAGTTGAAAAAGATCGCTGAGGATACCGTGCAAATTTGGTGGTTCAATACAAAGACCGCAAACCGGGGCGAACTCATTGCGCTCGTTGCCGCCGCTCTCTACGTGATTAGTGCTTTCCTTCCGCAGGCACGGCTGTGCACTGAAGAAATGATCCATCGGCAACTGTTGGGTTGTCGGGGCGATGAAATAACGGTGTGGCTCGCACCATCGGTCGTATTCAGTTCAGTACTTGCCGCGGCTATCGTCGTTCTGGGGGTCTATCTGTCTCAGCACCCACCCGAGGTTTTCCAACCGTGGAATCCGAGGACGTCCACTATTCTGATAGCATCAGCAGTGCTCTCCCTCGTGGTTGCTTCGATCGGCGTTCCGAGCGGCGACCTACTGGAACTCCTCGTCGGAACCTGGGTTCAGGTCGCCGCGTCCGCGATCCTGTTTTTGTACGGCATCTCGAGTCGCCTCGTGGACGTATTTGCTACTACCCGGTGAGAGTGGCCCGACGGGAACACGTATTTAATAGTTCGGGAGGTGAGCCAATAGCAGTCGCTTCTGCCCGAAGGGCCGTCTAACCCGGAGCGGACGTCACGTACTCAACCCACGACGTTTTGCAGTTTGTACCGCCTCGAGTGATAGGTCCACGTCCTCGAGTTCATCGACGACATCGAGAGCTAACTCGAGGGTCACGTCGAGGTCGTATTCGTAGTACTGTCCGCCAGATCGGCCATGGTTTCGCGCATACCGTTTCAAAATACCCTGCATCGCCAGGTCTGAGAGATGGTCGTGCATCCGCCGCCGAACCAGTGGTTTGGTGCCAAACCGTTCACCGATGGACGCATACTCCGGATAGATTTCACGGACTCGAGCTGGCGTTTCCTCCTCGATCGCGATACTCAACACGGCCGCAAGCGCGAGGTGGCCGTGTCGGGTAAGCTCCATCATCCCCTGTCTAATCTGCCCACGTTCGAGTGCCTGTTGGGCTTCACGAACGTGTGCTTCGGTGATCGTTTCAGCGTCATCCGCGCGCGTGATGTCTCCTGCCTTGTAGAGCAAATCGAGTGCCTGTCTGGCACTCCCCGTATCCTGTGCAGCCAGCGCGGCACATAGCGAGAGGACGTTTGGCTCGTAGGCCGCTTCGTACAGCGCGTTCTCCGCCCGCTGGGCGAGAATCGAGCGAAGTTCACCAGCAGTATACGGCGGAAAGTGCACTTCTTCTTCACACAGCGTGTCTTTGACTTTCGGGGAAAGACTGTCGTGGAAACTCAAATCGTTGCTGATGCCGATGATGCCGGGTTTGACCGATGAGAGGTAGCCATTCGCTCGTGCACGCGGAAGTTCGTATAGTATTCCGTCGTCGTCACCGATGTGATCGATCTCATCGAGAACGATCAACACCGTCCCGCCGATAGTCTCGAGTTCTGTGTAGAGCATGTCGAACACGGTCTGGCGAGGATACCCCGTGGTACTGATTTGCTTTCCGGGGGGCCGAAGCTCGTTCACAAGATTGGCAGCGACCTGATACGAAGACGAGAGATTGTTACAGTTGAGCCAGACGACTGTGAGTTCGACGTCGTCGTACGCTTCGACGTCCCGCTCGAGGTGCGAGAGGAGATATCGAGTGACGGCCGTTTTTCCGACGCCAGCTTTCCCGTATAAAAAGATGTTACGCGGTTGTGCTCCGTTGATCACCGGCTGGAGCGAAGCCATGTACGTCTCGATTTCCTCGTCACGCTCCTGGATGGACTCCGGCTGATAGTCTTCACGCAGCACGTCCTCATCAAAAAATATCGACGTGTCCCGGTCGAACAGCGGCATTAGTTTGAATCCTCGGCCGAACATATATAAAACCACCGTGTCGAGTGCGTCGAGTGTTTGTTATGGCGAGGGGATAACCCACCCCATATTGTCAAGTGTTCCAAACAGCCTGTTGTACCAAACCGACTGTGTTTGACCACCCGTTCTATCGACCGATTCTCTGTGTAATAGACGTAACCCAGTCTCTTGCGTATTCGACATCAGATTCAAACGGCCGTCGGCTGCTCGAGAACCTGATCAGAAGCCTCGAGTCAGCGGCTACAGATGTCGATTGCTGAGAGCAGAGCATTGAGACGGAGCGTGTCGATTACGAGAGAGGTGTCGGTTTACATTGAGATGTACATCCCCGAAATACTACTTTTTCGATTATCACCTGATAGGGATTATCGTAGCCAACCGGAGGGTTCGACGTCTGGTCTTTGGCGACGTATCTCGGTCCGTCAGTGGAAAACTATGAATTCCTACGATAATCCCTATGAGTACCCTCCTAAACGTCGACTCATGAGTGAAATCGAATCGAACCGCTTGATTTCACCCACCAGTTCAGGTTTGGGAAGCCACTGAACCGGCAATGAACCCTCGAGCTGGTAGCAGAGAGAACTCACGCTTACTCGAATCAATCCAGTGTTCACAACACTCGACATGGTGGGGTGTCTCACTCCGGCCACCGGTTTGCACTGGTCAGTCAATATGTTACAGAGGTTTGAGGGGAAAGCCCAGAAGCTCCAGTCATGGGGGGTGCCAATGATCACCATGTCTCATCCCCTCAGGCAGTTTGTGGATGTCTCATCCCTTCAGGCAGTTTGTAGTTTATAGACAACATTTTGGGCCGTAACACACTCACAACCGAAGCCACCACTCTCGAGCACAAACACTCGACAGAGTGGGGTGGGGGAGGTATTTCAACTACCACTATTCAGCATCCAATTCGACAGCGTCGGCCCTGTAACCTCTCGACCAGCACGAATAACTCGAACGAGACAACTGCTATCCAATTCGCATCTACCGTTCAATCGCGACGAATTACGCAGTTCACTCGAACGGATAAAACGTCCCATTGATGTCCCACTCGTGGATACAATGGGGATCACCTACCAACTTCGACCCATCCTCTCGCGCCAACTGCCAGGCGCCGTTAGTTTCATCCCACTGCTCGGTTCGTTCACACTGCTCACATACCCGCTTGGTCGGTTTCCGTAGCTGTACACTCATTGGTTAGTGTATGACAGTGGGTAGCCCACACATATAACGGTGTCAGTGTCCGGCAAGTCCTGCCCGGCAATATTTGCAAACCGACAGAGCAAAGGGCCGACCCGGAGACAGCACGGACGAACATGGTCACGTTCGTAAATTTACTGGTTCGGAACGACGATCTCGACCACGAGGCGTTCCTCGAGCGCTGGCAGGGCGATCACATCGAAATCGCAAAACGGCTCCCTGGCCTCGAGCGATACGCGACGTCAGTACCGACGAGTCCGGAATACGCCAGCTACGATGGCATCGTTCAGCTAGAGTTCCCCGACCACGAAACGCTCAGTGACGCCTTCGATTCGGAAATCGGACAGGAGGTGCAAGAAGACGCGGCGACGTTTATCGACATGGACGAGAGTGAGACGCTCATCGTCGACGAAACGGTCCACCTGAACGAAGCCGATACGGAGTCGGACGATGACCGATAGCGAACGCCCTGACGAGCAAACAACGCAAGCAGCGGAAAACGAAGCAGCTACATACACAGAAGCGACCGCAGAACGTGTCGTAGACACTCTCGAGGCACTCGACGTCGAGTTCGTATTCGGCTACCCCGGGGGCCGTATCATCGAAGTGTTCGAGACGATTGGGCATCGCGAGACTGATATTTCTGTGGTCAGGCCGAGAGACGAACGCGAGGCGAGCGTGATGGCCGAAGCTTACGGTCGCATGACTGGGTCCCCAGCCGTTCTCGCCGGACAGGGGCCCTGGATTGGTAGTCTCGGGACGATTGGGCAGATGGAAGCGAGACTCGGTTCCTCGCCGATGGTCGTCCTCACCGAGGCCTCAGAACGCGGCGATTACTCGACGCTCGCACCGTACCAACAGGCTCGGGGAGATTACGGTGGTCTCTCGCTCCCAAAAATACTGGACGGGGTGACAAAGGAGTGGTGGTTCCCCCGGACCCCAAACGAAACCGTCAGAAGCGTTCAACTGGCTTTCAAACACGCGACTGCTGGACGAAATGGGCCCTGTGCGGTCATCTTCGACGGGTCGGCGATCACTGACGATCTCGAGACCGGTCAGACACCTGGACTGTGGGACGACAAAGAACAGGTCCAAAACTGGCGCTCGAGACCGATTGACTCGGACCTCGAGACGGCGGTGAAGGCCCTCGAGCAGGCCGATCGGCCAGTAATTCTGGCCGGGAACGGCGTCCACTCGAGTGCAGGGACCCAGGATGGGACGGCCGGGGACGGCGTCGGCAGTGACAACGACTCGGCAGGTGAGGAAACGCATACAGGTTCGACTGCAGGAAATGCGTACAACCTCCTCGTCGATGTCGCTGAGACGTTCGATGCTGCCGTCGCCACGTCGTATCTCGGCAAATCGACGATACCGGAGACACACGAACGAGCAGCTGGCGTCATTGGGTCGTTCGGGCACGAAGGCGCTAATCGGGTCGTCAGCGAGGCAGACGTGCTGTTGGTGGTCGGTTGTCGACTGAACCCGATGGATACCAACTGGCAAGCGGCATCGTTCATTCGACCCGACGAGCAGACGATCATCCACGCAGATATCGATTCGAGAAACGCCGGTTGGGTCTATCCGGCCGATGTTGGCCTGATCGGTGATGCGGGCCAAACCCTCGCTGGACTACTCGAGAACGCAGCGGACCGCGGGATTGTGACCCCTACGACTGATGCTGCGTCAACTGCCACGGCTGCTGATGCGCCGACAGCGACGAACGAAAACGGCGAAAGCTGGGCGCTCGAGCGAGCGGCAACCGCACGAAAGGACTTCGAGGTGACGTCCGAGAAAACCGAACCAGCTGACGAAGGTCCGATCAAACCACAGCAGGTGTGTAAGGCCATCGAGGCCGTTATGGACGAGGAGACCGTCGTCACCGCTGACTCGGGGAACAACAGATTCTGGTTGCTGAACTACCTCCAGGTACCGACCACCGGGAGCTACTACGGAAGCGGTGGCGTCGGGGCGATGGGCTGGGCAGCCCCCGCTGCCGTCACCGCTGCACTGCTCGGTAAGGACGCTATCTGCGTTGCTGGGGACGGCGGGTTCACGATGACGATGACCGCACTCGAGACGGCGGTCGACTGTGGCGTCGCCCCGACCTTCGTCATCCTCAATGATCGCTCGCTGGGGATGGTGCGACAGATGGACGATGCGATCCCAGGCACCACGTTCCACGATACGGATTTCGTCGCCATCGCTCGAGCGATGGGTGGTGACGGCGTCAGAATCACCGAATCTGATGGCCTCGAGCGCACGATTTCCGAAGCGACCAGGGCTGACGTCCCAACGGTCGTGGACGTCAGAATCGACCCCGACGAGGAGATGGCTGATCAGCTTTCGTCCTCGTTTTACGACGAGGTCGGTGGCTTACACGAGTAGGCCCCACCTTGACCGGTCCGTAGTTCGCGGAGCTCTTTTGCTTTTCCGACGCTATCTCGAGGCAATATAATCCGACGCTATCTCGAGGCAAGCACAACTGGGTGAAATCAGGTCTCAAATCGATTGCAACGACCGCGACGATTCGCACTCTGGAATCGGACACTATCCCTTTTCCAACAGCCTCGAACGGACACCGCTATCACCTCCGAGTCCAATGTGACAAGTAATGGCCCACCTCGAGCGAATCTTCGTCCACCCGATCAAATCACTCGATCCGACACCGGTCGAACACGCGACGCTCGTCGAAAACGGTGCTCTGGAGTGGGACCGTCGGTACGCAATCCTCGATTCGTCGGGCGAGTATGTCAACGGGAAACGGGAGCGTTCGATTCATCGATTACGAGCGAGTTACGACCTGGACCGGATGACGGTCACCATCGGAACCACCCCGATAACTGAGGGACGAGCCAACACCCAAGGCCGAACCGACGCTGAAGGAACTACACAAACGTTCCACCTCGAGGAGGATCGTGAGACACTCGAGTCCTGGCTCACCGACTTCTTCGGCTACGAAGTTTCCCTCGTCCGTGACGACGAAGGTGGCTATCCGGACGACACTGACGCATCCGGACCCACGCTCATCTCGACGGAAACGCTCGAGGCCGTTTCCGCCTGGTTCGACGACATCGACGTCACCGAGATGCGACGGCGTTTGCGGGCGAATCTCGAGGTGAGCACACCGATGGCGTTCTGGGAGGACCAACTCTACGAAAAACCGGGGCGTGCAATACCGTTCAGCATCGGCACAACTCGATTGTACGGAATCAATCCCTGCCAACGGTGTGTGGTGCCGACTCGCCATCCCGATACCGGTGAACGGACGCCGGGTTTTCAGGAGACGTTCGTCTCTCAACGAGAAGCCACGCTACCCGAATGGGCGAATACGGCGTGGTTCGACCACTACTTCCGCCTGATGGTCAACACGAAGGTTCCGGAATCAGACTGGGGTGAGACACTCGCTGTGGGTGACGAACTCGAAGTCGGTGACTCGAGTGTCCTCATACCCGACCAGTAGCGTGACGAGGGCAGGTGTGATCGAACTGTGACTCTACAGAAAAATCATTCACACGGACTTCGCCCTCAAGGGGCCATTCTTGTACAGATCTGAGCGCAGATGAGTGGCAATGGTGGCTCGAGACGGCCACATGTCAGAACGCTTTTGCCGTCCTGTATGGACGTTCGTGATAATGGCAGGCAACACTGTACTCGTCACTGGTGGCACGGGCTTCATCGGTTCGTACGTGGTCGAAGACCTGGTCGCAGAGGGGCACGACGTGATCGCGTTCGACCTCTCGACGGATCCACGCATTCTCGAGAAACTGGACGTTGCCGAAGACGTAGAAATCCGACGCGGTGACGTCTCCGAGGTAACGGACGTTCTTCGGGCCGTCCGGGAAACCGGCGCGACCCACATCGTCCACCTCGCTGCACTCCTGACGACGACCGCTCGAGACCATCCTCGAACGGCTCTGCAGGTCAACATCGAGGGGACGAACAATGTGTTCGAAACCGCACGACTCCTCGACGACCAGGTCGAACGGGTTGCCTGGGCATCGTCCGCAGCAGTGTATGCTCCACCGACGAACTACACGGACAACGACGGCTGGGTCACCGAAAGCGACCTCGTCTATCCAGACACCCTCTATGGAGCGACCAAGGAGTACAACGAGCACCAGGCACGCGTCTATTACGAGGATCACGACGTTTCACACGTTGGGCTTCGGCCGACAGTTGCGTATGGGCCATACCGCGAAACTGGTGGCTCGGCGTTTCTCGCCAACATCATCGAAAAGCCAGCACTTGGAGAGTCCTTCGCAGTTGAGTACGGCGATCAGGTCATCGACTGGCAGTACGTCCGCGATATCGCTCAGGCGTTCCGCAAGGCAACGTTCGCCCCGGATGACCGACTCTCGAGGCGGATCTACAACGTTCGCGGCACCGTTGCAACCATTCGAGAGGCTGCTGAAACCGTCGAATCGATCGTACCAGATGCCGATATTGACGTCGCAGACGAAGGGGAACTCCCCTGGACCCAACGACTCGATATGAGCGCAGCAAAAACGGACCTCGAGTACGAACCCGAGTACGACCTCGAGACCGGATTCAGCGAGTACATCGACGTGCTGCGGGCCGAGAACGGTCTCGAACCGCTGTAAACCGCCTTTTCACCACATACCCGCCTGATTTTGCGAACGGACGAGTATCAACAGCTAATTTCGCGAACGGACGACGTCCACGCGAGACCCTACCTTTCGGTTTGCTACGGGCCTGATTTTCACATCTGGTATTCAGAGCCAAAAGGCAAAGTAACCGCCCTCACATCCGATGACATGGAATTCGGTCTCGATATCGGAACGGGGACACTACGATCGGCCGTTGGGGAGCGGTCAACGACGAGGATAGCCGATGAACCGGCGATTGTACTCGCCCTCGAGGGGGAATCGGGTAGCGAAGAACACAACGGGGATGAGGCAGTACCAACGGATATCCGTACGATCGAGTACGAGGGGACGACCTACGCTCTTGGATCAGACGCCGCAGATCTGGCCACTGCCAACGATATCGACGCCACGCCACTCTTTGTCAACGGAGTTCTGGACGTTCGAGGCTATGCTGAACCCGCTCTCGAGTCACTCATCGAATTCGTCGTCGACGGGTCACACGCCTCGAGAGAGGGAGCAGGTACCTCGAGCAACGGAGCGGACGCTTCGAACGACGGAGCAAAGACGTCGGCAAACCCGGACACGTCGACAGACGCTAGCGACGATGGAGTCTGGTATACCACGCCCGGGACCCTCGTGGATGTGACGGAACCGACGGACGCCCACCGAGAGTCTGTCGCCGCCGTCCTCGAGCGACTGGGATACGATGGGACGCCGATTAGCAAAGGATTTGCCGTGATCTACGACCAACTCGAGGACGAAAATGTGACCGGACTCGGCGTCTGTATCGAATCCCAGACGACGAGTGTCGCCCTCTCGTACTACGGCGTCCCCGTTCTCGCATTTTCACTGGCGAAGGGGACTGACTGGATCGTCGAGCAAGCGGCCGGCAAAACCGGCCACTCGAGAGACCAGGTCGCATCGGTTCTCGAGGGGTTTCAGCTCGATCCGAGTGCGGCAACGGGTGGTGTCGAAAGCGCGCTCGCCCAGGCTCACGACGCGCTCGCGGGCGAGTTGGCCGACGCCATCACGACACAGGCGGAGGCAGCCGACCTGCAACAGGGGATTTCGGTACCCGTTGCAGTCGGGGGTGACGAAGCGATCGAGGGGATCGAATTTCTTCTCGGTGGTCGGTTCGATGCCGCAAACCTTCCGTTTTCGATACGTGGGGTTCGTCTCGCGAACGACCCAGCCGAGAGTCCGGTTCGCGGGGCGCTCGCAGCCGCGGCTGATGGCGTCGACGCGTTCGATGCGGTTACGTGGGGTGATACAACAGGCTCGAACTCGGGTGGGACCGATGCAACCACAGCAGGCGACTCGACTGCCTCCACCGAGGACAGGACGGACCAAACCATTGTACAGCAGTCAGCCAGAGGGGGCGGCCTCGAAAGTACCTCGAGCGTGTCGTTCGACGAAATGGACAGCGACATCGACCATCAGCGGAACGATGACGCCATCACACAGTTGTTCGACCGACTCGGGTCGCGCGACGAAGAAATCGAGTCCATCAGGTCGGGACTCGAAGACGTTTCAGGCGATGTCGAAACAATCACAACAGAACTCTCCGCCCTCGAGACCAGGGCCGATACACTCGAAACGAAGGCAGAAACCCATGCGGAAAAGGAGGCACTCGAAGCGCTCCGCGGCGATCTCGAAGCTGCCGAAACTGGGTTACAGGACGCTCTCGAGACACTGAAAACCGACTCTATGGCGGAGATCGAAGCGCTCGACCAAACACTCGAAAGGCTGGACTCCGACGTTGATTCGCTTGCAACATCTCTCGGTGAGGAGATCGACGACCTGACGGCTGGCCTCGAGTCTCACCTCGACGACTACAAAGCGACGAAGACTGATCTCGACGGGCAACTCGAAACGCTCCAGTCCGATCTCGAGACGGTGGAAACGACGCTCGAAGCGGTCGAAGAAGCCCTCGAAACCCGCGAGAAAGAACACGAGGCCCTTCGGAACGACCACGAAGCCCTTCGTGACGATGCGCACGGACTCGAGACGAGCGTCGATACCCTCGAAAGCGACCTTTCAACGTTCGAGGCAGGTATCACTGCCCTCGAGTCAACAGTCGACTCGGTCGGGTCAAAAGTAGCTGCGCTCGAAACGCAGGTCGATGAGATACGTGGGGAGGTAACGGCTCTTCACCAGGCGTTAGATCGTCTCGAGACGAAAACGGATACCCTCGAAACACGAACTGACCATGTCGAGACGACGACGGATACCCTCGGAACGAAGGCTGAAAACCTCGAGGAGAGAACCGAGACCATCGAGACGAAGGCTGAAAACCTCGAGGTGAAGACGGACGACATCGAGGCGAGAACTGCTGCTGTCGAGACGAAAGCATCAGACACCGAAGCACAGACCGACCGCCTCGCCGAGAGAGCCGACGAATTAACCGATAGAACCGGCCATCTCGAGGAATCGATCACAGATGTCGAGGCAACAGGTGAACAAGAACGTGCTGACCTCGAAGCGTTGATCTCGGGCCTCGATGAGACACTCCAGACGACGAACGAGCGGACTGAGGGAATCGAATCACAGGTTGAGAGCGTCACCGACGACGTCGATACTGTCACATCGAAGCTCGACACGTTACAGACAGATGTCGAGCAACTCCGGTCGGATCTCGACACAGTCGAAGCCGAATACGCAACCGAAGCAGATCTCCAGACGGCGACAGCAGCTATCGATGGCATCGAGAGTACACTCCAGGTTCTACAAACCGACCTCGAATCCGTCGAGGAATCAATCGCCGATATCGAAACGGCCCGCGAAACGGATATCAAATCACTCCAATCCGACATCGAAGGGGTACGGGATGCACTCGAGTCGACCCGCACTGATCTGGAGGAAACCATCGATTCAAAGCTTGCCACCCAGCACTCGGCAGTCGACGAGGTAACTGCGACCGTCGAACAACTCACAACGGAATGTGAGACACGCGAAGACAACGTATCGGACATCCGGGACACGGTCGAAGCCGTCGAAAACAGGAGTGGGAGCCTCGCGGAGCGATTGAACGACCTCGAGACACAGGTCGAGTCAATCGAAGACGGAGTTCCCGAACCCGACAGGCTGGTAACACACGAGTCGGTCGACCCCCGACTCGATACGCTCGAGGACACAGTGAATACACTCGAAGTCGAGCAAGAAACGACGGCAGAATCTGTCGACCGGCTCGATGACGCCGATTCCGAGGTAGCAAGCAGACTCGACGATGTCGAAGATGAGTTAAAAACCAGACTCGACGAGGTATCCTCGCGTATCGAAGACATTCAGACGGCGACAGCAGATATCGAAGGCATCGAGGGTCGTGTGTCGTCACTCGAGTCGTTGCAAAGCGATGTGCGAGCGCTCGAAGAGGGGGTTGCTGAACAGCCAGCGGAGACGCGCGAAACTGAAAATACGACGCCAGTGACTTCGGGGGCCGTCGGCGGGGGTGCAGCCGGATTCGTCGCTGGTCTGAGCCTGCTTCTCGCCGGGCAGACGGTTGTTGGTAGCGTTTCGATAGTAGTTGGCGTCCTCTTACTCGGCGTCTGGGTCGTTTACAGTCGGTCCTGAAGGCACGTCACAGACGTTCGTGACTGCATAGGGCTCATCAACCACCTCGAGCCAATCACCCGTGTATTGTCTTAGTGGCTTTCCAGACCTGCAGTCCTGAGTGAAATCACGCAGTGCGGCGCGGTTTCGCTCACAAGTCGACGCTTGGGAGGATACGTAGCCTCGAGCCATACACGCTCTTGACACCTAGATCTCGAACCATCGTGCTCGATCACGTCGATTCGCTCGAGGGCCGGAACGACGAACCCTCGGTTACCAATAGGGTTGCACAGAGCAAGGTGGCGATGGTGATCGAAGCGGCGAGGATCCAGAAGGCGGGTCTGAAGCCGACAGTCTCGGAGAGGTAGCCGATAATTGCTGGCGCGATAGCTCCGGCTCCCATCAACAGCGTTCGCACCACACCGAGACTCCCCCCGGAGATGGATGGCGGGACCGCGGCCATCAGATAGGCGCCCCGAACGGGCCGAAACCCGTGCGATCCGAACCCGACGGCGACGAGTGCACCGCCGAGGATGAGCGCAGAGCCGACGCCCGTAAGTCCGACGAACGCGATGAGCGCCAGCGAAGCAACGGTGAGCGACGTGACGATTACCGGTAACGACCCCACTCTATCGGCCATTTCGCCGGTCACAAGCTGGATCAGACTGACCGCAAACAGCGCACTGTATATTAGGTTTGCCGTCGACAACTCGAGCCCAGCCTCCTCAGTCATGTATAACGGTGCGAAGGCAACGAGGCCGTTGTAGGTGAACGAAAAACAGATGGTCGCCAGGACGAACGCCGAAAACCGCGGGTCTCGAAACAGCGTTGCGTACCGACGAAGGCCGGGAGTCGACGGTTCTGTACTCGAGGGCGCGGCGTTGTTGTTCTCGGTTTCGGTCATCGCTTCGCTCGAGTCACCGTTGGCTTCGTCAGGTTGGGCACTGTTCCGGCTGTCGCCATCGCGCTCGTGGCGTGGCGTGTTCGCCAGTCGTCTGGGCGCGCGGGTAACGAACAATCCAGCCAACACGAGGCCGAGGAGGCCGGCCGCCACGAAAACGAGTCGCCAACTCGAGACGGTCGCAACTGAGAGGGAAGCGACGAAAACCACAGCTATCGGGGCGGCGACACCACCAAAGGTGCCGACCGTGTCGAAGAATCCAAGCGCACGCCCCGTGCGAGCGGGATAGGCTCGAGCCAGGAGTCGAACGGCGACGGTTTTGTGTGCACCCGTTCCGGCTCCCATGACGAGCATGGCGGCGACGAGGACGAGAAATGGGCTGTCGAAAACGAGCAGGAGCGCCGCGCTCGAGGCGAGAACGACGCCGCCCGTAATGACTGTAATCGAGCCGATTCGATCGGCAAGGACGCCGGAGGGGAACTGCATCGCGGCGTACACTATCATGAAGCCGGTAAAAGCCAGGCCGAGGACTGTGTTCGAGACGCCGTAACTTGCCTGCAGTGGTTCGAAAAGCGGGGGAAACGCGTATCGGAGGAATTTCGCGAGAAACCAGATGAGGGCCGTCAGGACGAGGGCATCGTAACGCCCGAAGTCGCTGAGTGACGCCAGTCTCGAGCCAGTCTGCGAACGCGACGATGGACTCGAGTCGGACATCTTCGATGCTCGTCCGAGAGACGACGGTCGATACACCTGTACTCTGCGGTTGCGGCAGACAAACCGAGGCGTTTGAGGGTCTGTCGCACAACGCTATATCGAGGATGTCATAGAATAATTCACCCATTTCTGTAGTGCTACAAGAAAATGCTCAATACAGCAACCTCTTTTACCGGGGTCTTCCTTCGTTCGCTTCGCTCACTCGGTCGAACCCCGGTAAAACCCGTTGGTGTCGTCAGAACGCACCGCGCTCGGGCGGTGAACCGCTCACTTCGTTCGCGGATGCTCAACAATTCGTAGTGTTCTATTCGCAGACCTATGTATCGGCTTATTCCCTGCGAACGCAGTTGGAATGAGTCCTGTGAGAAGTGTTCTATGACGCCCTCATATCCGCATCCTCGAGGCCAGACCTGTTCAATCCGTCTACTCGAGGCTACCACTCGACTCGAGATGCGCTCGAGGGTTCGAGCGAGTCAGCGAATACAGCGACTGTCTGGCGTCACGAAAACTGATCTCACGGTCGATGCTGTCGACGGACTCGAGTCGGTCGAGGGCGTGTCGAACGGTTCGGTCCGGCAACATCGTTTCAGCCGCTAGCTCCTGTTGCGTCATCCGGTCGTGGTGCTCGAGCACGAAATACACGAGTTTCGCACTCGGTGGGAGATCGCGAATCGAAGAACGTGGCTCTGACATGCCTTCCCTTCACGGAAAGCGATACTGTCCATTGCGCGGTCTGGCATGAACGGACCACAGCCGGTGTTGGCAAACGCCCCTATCGAGGTCTGGCGAGCGCAATCGAGATATGGGGGCTCTCGGGATGAGGCGAACCGTGATTCACCGGCCACACTGTCGACTGTCAGTCACCCTGTCGTCTGTGAGTACTGGTCGACCCACTCTTTCAACGTAATCCCCATCGTAGCCTGGGTAATCGCGTTCGAACTCGCGGAGTTGGCACTCTTGACCAGTTCGGCCTCGAGCGTTCGCGTCGGCACCTCGCCCAGAAAGTGCGGTATCGCGCGCTGAACCGCGAGTGGACAACCTACCTCGTGAGCCAGCGCATATCCCGAGATCGAGTGTGGAATCTCCTCGCTACAGTAGGTCGGGTCCGGATCAACGAGCGACTCGTCTACGAAGTCGACGTACTCGTAGCACTTGCCGACGTCGTGGAGCAAACACGCCCCAATCAGGACGTCTTCGTCCGGGTCTGCGCTGTGAAAATCGCGCTGGATGGCCGCCGACTCGAGGGCGATTTTCGTCGTCCCGCGGACGTGCTCGACGTTGTCGACCTCGTGAATGTTCCAGGCGTAGGGGATGTCCTGAATCGTTCGCCACCCGCCTCGCTCAAGGCCGAGGACCCACGCCTCGACGACCTGGTCGCGGAGTTGCCCGTCATCGATTGCCTCGAGTTCGGGAAACGCCGCTCGAACCTGCTTTGCATACTCCATGGTTGCCATCAGTCCTCGCTCGTCCGGTCGACCTGTAGCGTCTCCTGTCCGATAAAACGTGGCCGATCTTCGATCGCGAGGAAGTTATCGACGTCCTCGCGAGCCTCCTTTGCCTTCCCACGGTCCGGGTCGTAATCTCGAGAGCCTTCACTGCCCAGTGCGTCGTACAGCGCATCGAGGTCTTCGAAGTAGAGTTCGGCAACGCCGTCGAACTCGGCGTTCTCGGGATCCGCTGGCAGGACCGTCGCATACCGGACGACACCTTCGATTTCGCGGGCAATCGGCGTGTGGTTCTCTTGCCAGTAGTCGACGAACTCCTCGTGGCTCATCCCTTCCTGTCGGACCAGGAATGCGGAGTGTTTGTACAGCCCCGTCGTGTCGCCATCTGTTTCGTCTTTCTGAACGATTTCCTCGCCGATGAACCGTGGTCGGCCCTCGAGGTCGAGGAAGTTGTCGACGTCAGCACGTGCCTCGGCGGCGACCTCCCTGGTTGGGTCGTAATCCCGGGACCCCGAACTGCCGAGGGCGTCGTGGAGATCCTCGAGCGTCTCGAAGTAGAGCTCTGCGAGGCCATCGAACTCGGCGTGGTCGGGTTCGGTCGGGACAACCGTCTGGTAGCGAACCACACCTTCGATATCACGAGCGATAGGCGTGTGATTGTGTTGCCAGTAGTCGACGAACTCCTCGTGGCTCATCCCGTCCTTTCGCACCAGCAAGGCGACGTGCTTGTACATACATCCCGAGCCTCGGCATGTGAGATCAAAAAAGGTGAGGGATTCGTGTCGCTCGAGTGTGAGCACTGGTGTTCAGGTGTGGCTGATAGTGCGCCGTAGACGGTGTCGGTCCGAACTATCTCACGAACAGGGATCGGGTCCCACAGCCGCAATAATATGCATGTCATAACAATTTAATATATTTATCATAGCATTGGCTACCGTCGTTGTATCAATGTCCTCATCCACGACAGGCAAAGCACAACGTTCAATCCGGACTCGAGTCGAGACTACGCATGAGGCTGTACGATCTGTCACATCCTCTCGAAACGGGGATGACTGTCTATCCTGGCTCACCACCGGTCGAAATCGGCCGGACAGCCACCATCGAATCGGACGGGTACGCTACCTCGAGGCTCGAACTGTCCTCACACACCGGGACGCACATGGACGCCCCCGCGCACATGCGACCGGATGGAGATACGATCGAAGCTATCGACCTCGAGCGATTTCGGTTTCGAGCCGTCGTCGCCGACTGTCGACCACTCGAGCCGAGAACACCGATCGACGAGAATCGATTGACTGAGGCGGTGACGGTATCCGAAACGGCACTCGAGACAGCGTCCTTGCTTCTCTGTTACACTGGTTGGGCGGAGTACTGGGGCACCGATCGGTACTTCGAACACCCGTATCTGACCGCAGACGCCGGAGACTGGCTCGTCGCCAACGACCTCGACCTCGGTATCGACGCGTTGAACGTCGACCCTACGCCGGGAGCGGACGATGACGACTCCGGTCCGAACGATGAGGGCCCTGGTACGAACGATGAGAGTTCTGGGACGAATGATGAGGAACCTGGTACGTATCCCTTCCACCAGACCATGTTCGAAGCTGACCGGCTCCTCCTCGAGAACCTTCGTGGACTCGAGGCGCTCCCGACTGACGCAGTGTTCGAAGTGCAGGCGTTCCCGCTTGCAGTAGCTGATGGTGACGGGTCCCCGGTTCGAGCCGTTGCTGTCGTCGATTAGTGGCTTCCCAAAGCTGAACGGTTACGGGAAACCGATTTCGAATGTCCGGTTTCACGCAGGAGTCGACGTTTTAGAGGGTACTAGTAGCGATTCCGGGATAGGTGCTGGAGACGGTTTCCATTGGTATCGCAGTCTGACTCGAGCACGAGTCCCAATCGAGGGACTCGCAGGTTCCCAGTCGTTGCCTCACCGTTTCTCAGAACGCTTTTGCGCAGGTCGACTCAATTAATCCACAAATGGTTCTCGCCACGTCGCCACTCGTCGCTGTCGGTGGCCTCATTGTAATTATGGTGCTGACTGGCCTCGTCTACTGGGACGCACAGCGAGTCGGGTTCGACCGCCCTCGGCTCTGGGCCGGAATCGTCGCCGTCTCGATGGGAATCGGACTCGCGTTACACGTGTTCGTCGGGACTGTTCCGATTCCGGGGCTGCTCGTGATCGTTCTCGCGGGAATCGTGTTTTACCTGTTCGAACGAGACGACGTGGTCCGCGGCGAGGATCCGCCAGACCCCCACGAACTCCCGGGTGGGCCACCGGTCGATGAACGACGTGGTGACAACGGGGCTGAAGAAGATTCCAGATAATCAAAGTCCGTAAAAGGGCTTCGAGAGGGAGATGCTGGTTCGAGGTCGTCGTCCGTCACCTCTTTGCCCGTCAGTCACGTATACCGTGTATGGAACGAGCGACGCTCGGTGGCGGTTGTTTCTGGTGTATCGAGGCTGCGTTCAAGGAACTCGAGGGAATAGAGGCGGTCACATCGGGGTACGCTGGCGGCCACGTCGAGAATCCGACCTACGAGGCGGTCTGTCGCGGTAAAACTGGTCACGCTGAAGTCGTCCAGCTCGAGTACGACCCGGACGTGATCGGCTACGGTGATATCCTCGAGGTGTTCTTTACGGTTCACGACCCGACGCAGGTCAACCGCCAGGGCCCGGACGTCGGCACCCAGTATCGTTCGGCGATTTACACCCACAGTGACGAGCAACGTGAGCTCGCGACGGCGTTCATCGAGGAACTCGAGGCGGCGGGAAGCTACGACGACATTGCCACGGAAGTCGAACCCCTCGAGACGTTTTACGAAGCCGAAGCCTACCACCAGGATTACTTCGAGAAGAATCCGACTGATGCCTACTGTCGTATGCACGCGGCCCCGAAAATCGACAAAGTTCGCGAACAGTTCGACGAGCGCGTCTCGAGTCCTTCGAGGTAGGTTGATTCATAGGCAACCGACTCCCATACCCGGGCATGGAAGACCGCACGAACGTCGACGACACCAACGAATCCCCCTCTGATGGGAGCGCTGGTGGGGACGAATCGGGCTATCAGTCTCGAGACGCGACCCTCGAGCGGACGCCGGGGAAGGGCGAGACACCCGAGGCACAGCCAATCACGCCCGCGGCTCCCGAGGAGTTCGGCCTCGTGCAGGTCTGGTGGGGAGACGGCAAGGGGAAGACGACTGCCGCGATGGGAATGGGCCTCCGCGCTGCCGGAAACGGCTATCGCGTGCACATGCTCCAGTTCATGAAAGGCGGGGCCTCGAGCGTGGAAGCCGTTCGCGGAGAGTACAACACTATCGCCGCCTTGCCTGGATTCAGTTACGAAAACCTGGGCCACTACGGCTGGCACGGCATGGCCGACGGAAGCGACGAAGCCGATCACGAACGGCAAGCCCAGGTTGGCCTCGACCGAGCCAGGGAACTGCTTTCGGCAGCCGCGGACGCCGACCTTACCGAACCGCTCGCCCTCGAGAGAGACGCCGACGATGGCGTCCACATGCTGATTCTCGACGAGATTCTGTACGCTGCAGATATGGGGCTGCTCGAGCCGGCGGACGTGCTGTCTGTGATCGATGAGAAGCCCGACGATATGGAGCTCGTGTTGACCGGCAGCCACGCCGAACCGACGTATCTGCTCGAGGTTGCAGACCTCGTCACGAAGGTGACCAAACAACGCCATCCGATCGATGCCGGACAGCGAGCCAGACGCGGAACCGAATACTGATAGCGACTCGTGAAAGTCCTGCGACACTCGAGCGGTACCCCCCTCCACTCGAGTCTCTCGAGAGTTTTACGAATCACTGTCACTCGAGGAGTCCGGACGATTCAAGAGACACTTCCCTTCGAGATTGCCACGACCGTCGGCGTACCCCCTTTGGACCTGTCTTTTCGAGACAATATGGACAGTACAGTTATGTCACATTCACTGCAAAGTGCATCCAATCAATGTCCGCCCTTCGTGTCTCTGGACTCGAGAAATCGTTTGGCTCGGTCCAGGCGCTCTCGGGAATGACGTTCGAGGTCGATGCAGGGGAGCTATTCGGCTTTCTGGGCCCCAACGGGGCCGGTAAAACGACGACCATCGCACTGGTGACCGGACAGCTGGTTCCCGATAGTGGTGAAATCTCGGTTCTCGGTGTCGATCCGACGGAGGAGCCACTCGAGGCGCGTCGTCGCGTGGGTATCCTTCCGGAAAAGCAGTCCCCGCCGAGCTTTCTCACCCCTCGAGAGTACTTCGAGTTCGTGGGGCAGATTCGGGGCCTCGAGCCAGAAACGCTGGCAGGCCGGATTGAGGAGTGGGTCGACCGACTTGGCTTTCGAGGGAAGTTAGACACCCTCCATACTGACCTCTCGCGCGGCCAGCAACAGAAGGTGATGATTACACAGGCGTTTCTCCACGAGCCGAAACTGGTCTGTATCGACGAACCGCTGGCTAATCTCGATCCCATCGTCCAGGAGCAGGTAAAGTCGTTTTTACGGGCCTACTGTGCCGACGGAAACACGATTTTCGTCTCGACACACAACATCGAGGTGGCCGAGTCGATCTGCACGCGAGTCGGCATCGTCGCCGACGGGACCTGCCTCGCTGTCGAACAGCTCCCACTCCCTGAGAATGGTTCACTCCGACAGCGATTCATCGATGCCGTCTCGAGCCAGGAACCGCGCGATATGCCAGAGGGAGTCGAAACCCTCGCGCCAACTCCGGAGTGATTGCGATGGGGGCCAGCCTCGACCGAACGCTGTTCGTCACGCTCTTTCGTGAGGAGTGGCGACTGCACACGCGCCTGTTCGGCGGCAGACGATTTCTCCTCTTCCCACTGGTGATCGCGACACTGGTTGCCGTCGGGTCGTATGCCATGGTCGAAACCGGCTACTCGACGAAAGCGATTCGAACCGGCTTACACCTCGCCGTGCTCGCGTTCGGCCTCTACAGCGGTTCGGCGGCGTTCGTCGGTTCGGACATGCTCGAGAATATCTTCGGCGAGATTACCCCCGTCCTCGGTACCTCGTCGACGTTGCCGATTGCTCAGCGGCGGTTGCTCGGTCACTTTCTGCTCAAAGACGCGATTTTCTATGCCGTCGTCTTCGTGTTGCCGCTCTCGACTGCCGCCATCGCGCTCGAGGGACTCGACCCGCTGATCGCGTGGCGGGTCGTCACCACGTGGCTATCGCTGAGTCTGGTTTTTCTGGTCGGCGGGACCCTCACGCTCACGTTGATTGCACTTCGGACTCGAGGCGTATCGACCCGCTGGTTCGCCCTCGGCGGACTGCTGGCAGGAATCGGGTTGTTACAATTCGGCGTGGACGGCAGTTACCTCTCTTGGCTGGTGTTCGTCGACGGCCCGGTCTGGATTGGCGGTGGTGTCGCAGGGGTAACAGCGGTCATCGCCCTCGGTGCACTTCGACTGTACGACCCGATGGCTACCGGAGATACACACTCGACCTCGACGCGTGCTACCTGGGTGGAGCGCGTCCCTGGCTCGAGTGATCCGCTCGTGAGAAAGACGTTGCTTGACCTGGCTCGCTCGAGTGGCGGTCTCTGGAAACCGGTCGTCTCTGCCGCGATTCTGTTTGGGACGACCGTTGCACTCGAGACCATCGTACGTACCATCGTCGGCGTCGAGCCAGCATCTGGTATTTTCTTCGGCGGCATTCTCGGGCTGACGGCGTTTACGACGTATAACTGGTTAACCCAGTTCGATTCCGTCGAGGCGTATCTCGCCTACCCGGTCTCTGTCACGGCCGTGTTTCGAGCCAAACGGCTGGCGTTTTATCTCGTCGGCGGGCCGACGATGTTCGTCCCGTACGTCGTCGCACTCTTCTGGTACGGTGTGGCCCCACTCGAGGCCATCGTTGGGGGCGTCTTGCTCGGCGGCTTCTCGCTTTATTACTACGGCGTGACGGTCGCCATCGCCGGATTCGACCCCAACGAATTCCTGTTCGATGCGGTTCGTTTCGTGGCGTTTACCCTCGCCGTCGCCGCCGTTCTGGTTCCGGCACTCCTCATTGGTTTCGTGTTCGACGGCTCGAGTGTCGTTCACGTTGGCGGTCTCCTGTCTGTCGGTGTGCTAGCGGGAGGTATCGGGCTGGCGCTCGCCCGCGCTGCCGGTCCGCGATGGGAACGGCGATACCGAACCGGGTGACCGGCCAGCCCGGTCACCCTTGCTGGATAGTTCCCCAATGCGACTCCGATTGCGTGAAATCGTCCATCGAACTGAACTCGAACACCACTGAACACCGTCGGGAATCGACCGATTCGTCGGGGCATCGAGTACCGTTACAGCGAAACCCCTCGAATCCCTTCGTCGAATCAATCAGATGGCAAGGACCATCCTCGTCGCCGGGACGGCAAGCCACGTTGGAAAGTCGACGGTTGCCGCCGGATTGTGCCGGCTACTTGCCGACCGCGGGGTGTCCGTCACCCCATACAAGGCACAGAACATGAGCAACAACGCTCGCGTCGTCCCCTGTGCTGAGACTCGCGCCGACTCCTGTGCTGAGACTCGCGCCGACTCCTGTGCTGAGACTCGCGCCGACTCCTGTGCTTGGAGTGCCAGTGCAAGTACAGACCCGACCACTCGAGAAAATGGGGATGACTGGACGGATACGGATGGTCGAGTGACTGTCTCTTCGTCCCAAAAGAGCGACTCGCCGTGGGGTGAAATCGGCGTCTCACAGTACGTACAGGCTCGAGCAGCCAGAACGACCCCCACGACGGACGTCAATCCGGTGTTGTTGAAACCACGCGGCAACGGCGAGAGTCAACTCGTTATCCAGGGCAAGGCTGTCGAACATCTGCGTGCCGGATCGTACTACGAAAGCCATTGGCACGATGCTCGAGACGCAGCCGAAACGTCATATCAGCGACTGGCAGCCGAAAACGAGTTCGTTATCGCAGAGGGGGCAGGGAGTATCGCCGAGATCAACCTCCATGATCGTGACCTGGCGAATATCGAAACCGCGCGTTTTGGCGATGCTGACATCCTGCTGCTCGTCGATATCGAGCGCGGGGGTGCTTTCGCGAGCCTGTATGGGACGCTCGAGCTGGTCCCCGATGACATCCGTGCGCGGGTCGTTGGGATGGTCATCACCAAATTCCGGGGCGAAAAAGCCCTTCTCGAGTCCGGTATCGAGGCACTCCAGGAGAAAACCGGGATTCCCGTCCTGGGCGTGATACCGTACGACGACCCCGGACTTCCCGAGGAAGATAGCCTCAGTTTACCGGCCACGGACGAGCGGGCGGTCTGGGGTATCGACGACGCGCCAGCCGACTCCACGGTGACCATCGCGGTTCCGCGACTCCCCCACCTATCGAACGCGACTGACATCGAGGCGCTCGTGGGCGAACCGGGCGTTCGTGTCGCGTTCATTCCGGTCGAGGGGGCAACGACTGAACCGACGCCAGAATCCCCTCTCGGAAACGCCGATGCGGTCGTGCTCCCGGGCACGAAAAACACGGTCGATGATCTGGAGGCGCTGCATCGATCGGGTATCGGTGAGGCCATCGCACGGTTCGATGGCCCAATCGTCGGCCTCTGTGGCGGGTTCCAGATGCTTGGGACACGGTTACATAACACCGGGCTCGAGGCAGCAACCTCGAGACAGACCTCCCTCGATGGACTCGGTGTGCTTCCAATCGAAACGACGTTCGATGAGGCGAAACAAGTGCGCAGAACGACCGTCCAGGTCGATGAATCTGCATCGCCATTGATGGCCGGTGCGACCGGACCGGTGACGGGATACGAGATTCATGCCGGTCGAACGCGGCCGCTCGAGACCGCCCCCGAGACACTCACGTCGCCCCTCGAACCCTCGAGTGTCGCGTCCGGACTCGTGCTGGGCACCTATCTGCACGGACTGTTCGAAACCGATGCCGTGCGTCGTGCGTTCGTTCGCTGTGTCCGTCGACAGGCGGAATGCCCACCGAGTGCTACCGGAGGACGTGATGAAGGAGACGTGATCGATGCTGACGACGAATCGGTGACTCCCTACGACCGAGCGGCCGAGTTAGTAGCGGCGCACGTGGATCTCGAGCCGCTGGGACTCCCCGGGAGACAGGAATGGACCGGAGTCGACTGGTGAACCGCCTCGGCCTGCTTTTTTGTAGACCGTGTACGTATCAGTGCCAGAACCCTCGTGACAACCTACTCAGGTAACGCCGTCGCGATACGTCCCCAGTAGCTCCTCGAGGATGATGCACTCCTGATCGGTTGGTTCGTAATGCGTGTCGATGAAGCGCTCTGCATCCTCGTAGTTACCTCTCAGGCCGTGTTTCCGGACGGTTATGATGGCGTCGAGAAAGAACGTGCCGCCATCCGTACCCAGTGCCTCGACGTGGTTGACCTCCTCGATATGGAGCTCCGATTTGATCTCGTCGAAATTGAACGTCTCAACTTCGTGATCAGGATTGATGAGCGTCAGGACGTACTCGGCAGAGAATCGGTAAAATTCGGACTTACTCTCGAACATACCGTCGTCGACGAGGGCGTCTATCGCTTCCACGACGTCGTCGGGATACCTGACGGTATCTTTAGCCATACATACCACCAGGCTGCTACGATAGCATTATTGTTGCGGAATCTATCTAATTATTGGTAAATAAGCGGTTTTCGGCCAAAACCACCAGCACGAAACACCTCGAGAAAGTCCAGACACACGTGGCCGGCGGCCATTGGCGCCAATCTGTACACGAAACTCGAGGCTCGTATCGAGTCTCGAAACGGAACGAACGTTTTAGGGTTGGTCCTGCTTCTGTTCGGATACGAACCCTCTCAACGTATCGCCCTCGAGTAAGCCAACCGTCGTCTCCGTCGACGACAATCTACAAAGGAACCGACGTGTATCCGGGACTCATCTTCGAATCGCTGCCGTGGTGGATCGCCGCACCGCTGTTACAGATTGGGCTCCTCGTTTTTGGCATGGCTCTCGATGAGACCTACGTCAATCGAGCCACCGTTCTTACCGGCGCGCTTGCCCTGTACACGCACAGTCTCATCGCGGGAGGGGTCTGGATGCCCGTCGGATTGTATCTTGATATCGGCCTCGTAATCGGTGCCTACGGCGTGTATGCCTACGTCGTCGATGCCTACGTCGGCAACTGGTTTCGGATCGCAGCGTACTTCGTCTACTCACCAGTAGCGATCATGCTCGTCATCTTGTTACCCGACATCATCTTCCCGGTCGCGCTGGTTGTGGCCGGCTTTGTCAACCTGCAGTTGATGGACTACTTCGATCCCGTCGAACCGTACTACTTCGGGCCGGAATCAGTGGAGGCGTACGAAGAAGCAGTTGCGGAGGCAGACCTGGCCGAATCCAGGGGCGAGAGCAGGCAAGAACCTATCGACTCGAGCGGGGAAGGGGTCGATCACTCGACTGCGGGCCCCACGAATGAAACGGGAGACGCCTTCGTAGAACCCGGCGAGACCGACTCGAACGCTGACCGACCGGGTGTCGAACCGACGCCTGCTGGCGGTGGGCGGGACGAACGAGGTATCCTCCCCGAGTTCATGCGACGACTCTAACAGCCACTGGGACCGGACCTGAGGGAGTTAGACCTCGTTCAAAGGGAGCTATCGCCTGGTTCCCTGTTCCCAGCAGGTTGTTCCTCACCGCGTGTTCGTGCTACTGGGCAAACAAATGTAGTAAACAGGTTTATTATTTATCCGCGTGAACATGGGGAGTGCTATGGCAGACGAAGCTGAACTCCGCGAGCAATTCACCGAGGCGTTCGAAGGCGCAGACTACCCGATCTCGAGTCCAATGGACCTCGTTCCCGCGTTGCCAAACGGCCCCGGAACGAAATTCGAGTCGGGCGACTTCTCGATGACCGCAATGGAACTCAACACCAAACTCTCCGGTGGCGAGTTCCCGTACGAGAGCGTCGACGCGTTCGTCGACGACGTCGTCGACGAACTGAAAGACCAGGGTCACATCTAGCGTACGAACGGCGGTTTCGCTATTTTATCGGCGGTCGAGGAGAATATCCCTATCAACAGCAGTCTGTGCAGATGCATCTCACTGTGACTGCTTCGAGTCGAACACGGCTCACACGAGGACTGACTCGAGTGTGTGAGCGCCCACGCGAGGAAATGTGGCCAGTCTCGAGTAAACGTGTTGGCTTCTTATTCAGTGTGGTAGCTGACGATATCCCCGACGTCGCAGGACGGACAGGAACACGTCGGCGCCTCAACTGTCGTTCCACACCGTCTACATTCGTGAACGATCCCCGTTCCATCTCCCTGAAAGAGGAGTGTCTTGACTGTCTTAATCATCCCATCCCTGCATGTCAGTCTCTTTCGAGGGATATAATTCCCAGTGATAGTTCTGGCTCGGTGAAAGAACATACTGGTTGTACCGATTGGTTTATCCATAGCCCTGATAGATAACCATTGGAAACAGAACGGTACAGTGGAGTCAGGCGGTAAGGGTCGCCTATCGAAATACTCCATTATACCAGATTCGAAGAGGATACCCGGGGCCGGAAGAATAATACACACTCCGTCCATCCGTACCAAGGAGTCGACAGACATCAGTCGTGCTCTACAGCACGAACGCCATCGGGCCCCTATCGAAACGAACAGTTGACGACCACCGCCCAACAGGCCGCGTCATAGTACAATGTCGACAGGTAGTCCACGTTCCACGCTCGTCGTTGCATCCGATGAATCACATCTGCCGTCCCTCGAGTCACTCGAGAGCCGGTGGGAACACACCGTTCGGCACCTCACTACGTTGGAATCGCTCGATGACACGCTCGAGGAAACCCAGCCCGATGCCACCCTCGTTCTCTCGAGCGATCCAGACTGGGTCAGGTCCGCCCTCCAGAGAATCGAAACGACCGACTGGACGGGAACGACGGTCGTAGCACCAAGCCGAGAAGGGAGTGAAAGCCTCGCAACGGTCGCACTCAGACACGGCGCGAGCGAGTACGTCCCATCGAGTGAGATCGACGATCTGAACGAGCAGCTTGCGGAGATGCTGACTGAAGACACAGAAAGCGAAGATCTCAGTGCCAATGTATCCTCCGTCGACCTCACCGAGTTACTGACGACGACGTTGCCCGATGAGGTGTTCGTCCTGGACACCGACGGACGGTATCTGGACACCGAAATCCGGCCAAATGCTGCCGATCTGTACACCGTTTCATCGGAAGAGTTCGTTGGTCGAACGCTGTGGGAGGCGTTTCCCCAGTCGACTGCTGACCGGTTGTATAGCGCTATCGAAGCTGCACACGACACTGGGACGATTCAGTCAATCGAGTACGACGCCGAGACAACCGATGGCCGTCGGCAGTTCGACGGACGGGTGGTCCCAATCGAAAACAGTCCGTACGGTCGGCCGGTCGTCATCTGGCTCGCCAGAGACATCACCGAACGACACGAGCGAGAGCAGGCACTTCGACAGCGACGTGATCACCTCGAGTCGCTCAACCAGATCAATAGCGTCGTTCGTCGGATCATTCGCACGCTGGTGGAAGCGCCGACGCAATCGGCCGTCGAAGCGGCCGTCTGTGAACAACTGGTCCAATCACCGCTGTACTGTGGGGCCTGGATTTCACGCCCGACCGGAGCCGGTGAAATCACCTACCAGCTCGGCCGAGGTGAGGTGGACAGCTACCTCGACGAGGTCCGATCACTCGAGCACGCTGGTGATCGCCCCATCACGAAGGCCTTCGAACAGAACGAGATCTACTCGAGTAACGAACTGCAGACAGAGTCGGATATACCCGAGCGACTCCAGCGTATCGCTCGGCAAGAAAACATCCACTCAGCAATCGCGGTACCGCTCGCACACGACGATACCGTATACGGCGTATTGACGGTGCTCGCTCGTCGTGGCGATGCGTTCGGGTCGAGAGAAACGGAAACGTTCAAACTCCTCGGCGAAACGATCGGGTTTGCGATTAACGGAATCAAAAACCGCCGATTGCTGTTCGCCGACGCCGTGACGGTTCTCGAGTTTCGGATCGAGGGCGGTAATTCCTTTTCGTTCGACCTGTCGAAAGAGCACAACTGTACCGTTACCCTCGAGTGGACGGGCACGACGGCAAACGGGGAACGATACCAGTACGTCACGGTCGATGGCCTGAGTGGCGACTGCGTTTACGAAGCCGCTCAGAATCATCACTCGGTCGAAACGTGTCGGTTGATCAAAGATGGAGACACTAAGGCGACGATAGGCATTCAGCTGTCGGAGTCCGCGGTCGGAACGTTAACCGGATACGGGGCGACGATTCGGGATATCGTCGTCGAAGACGGCGTCGGACACGTAACGGTTGAGGTCTCTCGAGACACCAACGTCCGAGAAATCGTTGAAGCTGTGACTCGGGTGTACGAACGGACGGAATTGATCTCGAAACACGATGAAGATCGGTCGGTCTCGACGGCACAGGATCGACGAAACCACGTCCGGGATCGGTTGACTGATCGACAGCTCACCGCGTTACGACTGGCGTACTACGGGGGCTATTTCAACTGGCCACGAGGCTCCACTGGTGAAGAGATTGCCGAGTCGATGGGAATTGCACCACCCACGATGCATCAGCATTTGCGGAAAGGGCTCCAGGAAGTATTGCGTGATTTCTTTGACGACGAAGACGGCTCGGATTGAAACCAGTTCGATCTTTTCGCGAACCTACTCGAATACCGGTTTACCCGTCTCCGGAAAACCACTCGGACACTGAGAGAGATTATCGTATGAGTTCATCGGTACCGACGAAGAATCGAGGCACAGCGTCGACAGCCGTCCTTCGAAAACGCCGGCTGGCTACGATACTCCCTATGAGCCAACCTCACCTCGACACCTTACTCGAGCACTGATTCGAGCGCGTCTTCGATTGCACCGACCCGAATTAACTCGGCGACTTCCTCGAGTTCGGGTGTCAGCACGCGGTCGTCCTCGAGCGGCGGCACGACCGCTCTGATCTGCTCGTAAAGCACAGCGGTGCCCGCGCCGAGCCCGTGTGGCCGCGAGGAGTCGTCGAACGCAGTGTCGTCGACGAATCCTGCTTCGATGGCCGCGTCCACATATTCGGCGGCCTGCGCGCCACAGATGGCTTCGGTGGCGACGATCCGTCGGGCGTTCTCGAGCGTTCGACGGGTGTTTAGCGCAGATTGGGCGCTCATACTGACGTGGTCTTCTTGCCCACCGCTCACCGGAGTGTTGTCACTCGAGGCCGCGCCGAGAGACCGACACTCGTTGAGCAACGCGGCCGCGGTGTACTGGGCGATCATGTACCCGGACTGGACGCCACTGTCAGGTGCGAGAAATGGGGGCAAATGTGGCTCCTGGAGGTTCGGGTTGAGCAATCGGTCGATTCGACGTTCGGCGATGGCCGCCAGGTCGATAAGTGCGAGTCTGGCGTACTCGAGGCGGAGTGCCAGCGGTTGGCCGTGGAAGTTCCCACCCGAGATGACCGCACCGACGTCGGTGCCGGAGGCACGGTCATCGACGCTTTCAGCAGGGAACACCAGCGGATTGTCGGTCGCACTGTTCAACTCGATTTCGACACCCGTTCGAAGATGGGCGATGGCGTCACGAACGGCGCCGTGGACCTGCGGGAGACACCGTAACGAGTACGCATCCTGAACACGGTCACAGTTTCGGTGTGATTCGACAATCTGGCTATCTGCTGTCAACGCCCGAACGGTAGCAGCGCTCGTCGCCTGGCCTGCGTGTGGTCTGACGTCCTGAATTGCCAGATCGGAACTCGCAGTCGTCCCAAGTGTGACTTCGGTCGTCAGCGCGCCGGTCGCATCCGCCGCCTGCACGAGACGTTCGGCGTCGACGACGACCAGCGAGGCGAGGCCAACCGTCAGCTGGGTCCCGTTGATCAGCGCCAGCCCTTCCTTGGGGGCCAGCGACAGTGGTTCGAGGTCGACAGCCTCGAGGGCGACGTCGCCAGTGACGCGCATGGCGCTGCCATCGGGAGGTGATCCGCCGTCCCTCGAGTCGTCGGTTTCGGCTTGCCCGGCTCCATCGGTCAACATAGCCTCACCTTCGCCGAGGAGGACCAGCGCCATGTGGGAAAGTGGGGCGAGGTCACCACTCGCCCCAAGACTGCCTCGAGAGCGAACGACGGGATGGACACCACAGTTGAGTAACGTGGCGAGGTGATCGACGACTATGGGCCTGACGCCCGAGTAGCCTTTGACCAGTGCGTTGACCCGACAGACCATCATGGCACGAACTTCCTCGACGCGCAGTTCACGCCCGCTTCCAGCCGCGTGGCTGCGAATGAGGTTCGTCTGCAACTGTTCGATACGGTCGGCAGGAATTCGTTCGTCCACGAGTTCACCAAACCCGGTATTGAGACCATACACCGGCTCGCCGCTTTCGATGACGTCTTCGACGCGGGCTCTCGAGGCGCGGACACGGTCCCGGGCCTCGTCTGTTATCCGGACTTTGGCGTGATCACGAGCGACGGCCGCGACGGCCTCAGGGGTAAGCGACTCTCCATCGAGTTCGATCACGTCAGTCATCGTGTCCCCTCCGCCTCGAATCGGTCGCTGTCGGTGTCGACACGTCGTCCACCCTCGGCTACGACTCGACCGTCTTTACAGACCGTCCTGACAGGGTTTCCGTCCAACTGGTACGCGAGGTGCGCGTACCGGGGCCCGTCGACGACGAGGAAATCAGCCGGTGCCCCAGGCTCGAGTCGGCCCGTCTCACCCGGTAGATCGAGTGCCATCGCCGCGTTAGTCGTCGACCCGAGCAGTGCCTCCGCCGGGGTCATTCCCATCCCGACACACGCCAGTGTCTGGGTGAAGGTCATACTTCGCCCAAAACAGTTCGGGTTGAAATCGGTGGCGAGAGCGACCGGTGCTCCTGCTTCGAGCATCCCGCGTGCATCGGCATACGACTCCCCGAGTCCGAAGGCCGTCCCTGGCAATAACACGGGGACGGTGTTGGCCGCGACGAGGGCGTCGATGTCGTCTTCGCTCGAGTACAACAAGTGGTCCGCGCTGGCTGCCTCGAGATCGGCTGCCAGCTTCGTCCCGCCGAGATGGGAGAGTTCTTCGGCGTGAACCTTCGGCGTCAACCCGAACTCGAGTCCGGCTTCGAGGACCCGGCGAGATTGTTCAACCGAGAACACGCCGTCTTCACAGAACACGTCACAGAACCTGGCGATGCCCTGATTGGCGACGGCCAGCAACTGTTCGTCGATAACCTGCTCGACGTAAGCATCCGCGTCCGTTTCGGGGGGCACCGCGTGGGCACCGAGGAACGTCGCCACGAGGTCGACCGGGTGACTGTCGTCGACTATCGAGATGGCCTCGAGCAACCGACACTCCGTATCGGTGTCGAGTCCGTAGCCCGATTTCACCTCGGCAGTTGTCGTTCCGTGGGCCAGCATCACGTCGAGATGCGTACGCAGGTTCGCCACGAGTTCCTCGAGGGATGCCTCGCGGGTCGCTCGAACCGTTCGCAAAATGCCCCCGCCGTCTGCGAGCAGTTCCTGGTAGGTGGTTCCCTCGAGTTTGGCCTCGAACTCGTCGGAGCGATCGCCGGCGAACACCGCATGTGTATGCGGGTCGACGAACCCCGGGACGACCGCATCACCATCGGCGTCGATAACGGTATCCGCGTTTTCAGGCGGATACGATCGGGTAATCTCCTCGCTCGAGCCGACCGAGACGACGGTGCCGTCGACCGCAACGAGCGCGCCGTCGGTGAGCACGCGGAGATCGTCGTTACCCGCCGACCCCTCCGGCCCGACGGCGAGTTCGCCCGCGTTGTAGACGATAGTTTTGTGGCCCGCGGTTCCGGCGCCGTTCTCAGCACTCATCGTGACCACCCCGAAAGCAGGTGGGCGATCGCTCGAGCAGCCGCGTCGCTCGTCATCGATCCGTCCTCGAGCGGCGGTGCACACTCGACAACCTCGAAGCCGACGAGTCTGTCTTCGGCCCCGAGTCGGCCGAGCAGCGCGTACAGTTCTCGCGTCGTGAGTCCGCCAGGTGTCGGTGCGCTCACGCCCGGAGCGGCCGTCGCATCGAGGACGTCCATATCCAGGCTGCAAAAGACGTGGTCGACGTCGGAGACCGCATCGAGCGCTTTTGTGACGGCCGCGTCGAAATCGCGTCCAACGGCGTCGGCAGTGACGATAGTTCCACCCTGTTCATCGACGAAACCCGCGTACGCGCTCGAGGTCTCGAAGTGCCTCGCACCGACGACGGTGAAGGCGTCCAGTCCGCGTTCGTGAAGCTGATAATACGGTGTCCCGCTCGAGGGGCCGTCGGTGGGTTCGCGACAATCGAGGTGAGCATCGAGGCTGATTACCCCAACGCTGCCGGGGAGGGCCTCGATGGCAGCGCCCACGTTGGGGACCGTGAGCGAATTATCCCCGCCCAAAAAGACCGGTCGAACGCCGTGTTCGTACAGGGGCGTAATCGCCCGCTCGAGTGCAGATTGTACCGTCGCAACGCCCCCTTCCTGTATTTCGATGTCGCCGATATCGGCGATTGACCAACTGTTCTCGACCGGCCCACGGTCGAAGTGATGGGTTTTCACGCCCGCCAGGGCCGCGCGTATCGCTTGCGGCCCTTCGCTGGCACCCTGTCTGCCGATAACGGCTCCATCGTAAGGCTCGCCGACGAGGACGGCATCGTACGCAGCTATAGCCTCGCCGACGGGGCAATCCGCGTCCTCGGTCGTGGCCTCGAGGGACGTCGCTTCGATCACATCGCCGAAGGTGGTGTCGTTCGGATCGCTCGAGAGGGACTCCCACGCCGGAGGCCGTCCGAACGCAGTCACCGGGAGTCACCTCCCATCGGAATCGTGACGTCGGAGTTTCGTGCTTCCTCGAGGGCCTCGTCGTAGCCGGCGTCGGCGTGGCGAATCACGCCCATGCCGGGATCGGTCGTAAAGACGCGCCGGGCCTTCTCGGCGGCGAGGTCCGTCCCGTCGAGCACGACGTGGTTGTTCGTGTGCAGCGAGTTGCCGATGCCGACGCCACCGCCGTTGTGGACGCTGACGATGTCGGCTCCTGCGGCCGTGTTGAGCAGGGCGTTGAGAATCGGCCAGTCGGCGACCGCATCCGACCCGTCGCGCATAGCTTCCGTTTCCCGGTTCGGACTCGCGACAGACCCGGCGTCGAGGTGGTCGCGCGTGACGACGATGGGGGCTGAAATCTCGCCGTCGGCAACCAGGTCGTTGATTCGGAGGGCAAAACGCGCTCGTTCGGTCAGTCCGTCCTCGTCGCGACTGAAGCCGAGCCAACAGACGCGAGAAGGAAGCCCCTGGAAGGCGACTTGCTCCTGTGCGAGGTCGATCCAGCGGCGAAGGTGGTCTTTTTCGGGAAACAGTTCACGAACCGCGTCGTCGGTTCGATGAATGTCGGCGGGGTCGCCAGAGAGGGCAACCCAGCGGAACGGCCCCTTGCCCGCACAGAACAACGGCCTGATGTAGGCCGGAACGAACCCCGGGAAATCGAAGGCTCGCTCGTGGTCGCGATGGTCGGCCACCTGGCCACGAATGTTGTTTCCGTATTCGAACGCGATGGCTCCCGCCTTCTGCATCGCTAGAATACCGTCGACGTGTCGTTCCATCGTCTCGAGGCTCGCTTCGACGTACGCCTCGGGGTCGCGTTCTCGAAGCGCTTCGGCTTCCTCGACGGTGTACCCCGACGGGTAGTACCCCTCGAGCTCGTCGTGTGCGCTGGTCTGATCGGTGATAACGTCCGGGACGAACCCTCGTTCGTCCATCGCCTCGAGCATATCGGCGGCGTTCATGTGGACGGCGACGCTGTATGCCTCGCCAGACTCGGCGGCCGCCCTTGCCCGCTCGATTGCCGTCTCGAGGTCCGGGGCGCGCTCCTGACAGTACTCGGTCTCGAGGCGACGCTCGATCCGTCGCTCGTCGACGTCGGCAGCGATACAGACGCCGTGATTCATCGTGACGGCCAGTGGTTGTGCCCCGCCCATCCCACCCAGTCCGGCGGTGACGACAATCTTTCCCTCGAGGCCGCGATTGTCGGGGAAGTGCTGGCGCGAGAGTTCGGCCAGCGTCTCGTAGGTTCCCTGGATGATGCCCTGGGTTCCGATGTACGCCCAGGAACCGGCGGTCATCTGCCCGTACATAATTAGCCCCCTCGACTCGAGTTCGTGGAAGTGCTCCCAGTCGTCCCAGCGCCCAACCAGGTTCGAGTTGGCGATGAGCACACGCGGTGCGCGCTCGTGTGTCTCGAATCGGCCAACCGGTTTCCCGCTCTGGACCAGCAGGGTTTCTTCGTCGCCGAGATCTCGTAGTTGCGAACAAATACCATCGTAGGCGTCCCACGAGCGCGCCGCGCGACCGGTCCCCCCGTAGACGACGAGCGATTCCGGGTCCTCGGCAACCTCGGGGTCGAGGTTGTTGTTTAACATTCGGAGTGCCGCCTCCTGTCGCCAGCCCCGACACTCGAGATTCGATCCCGTGTTCGCACCTTGGTACTCGATCCACTGCTCGCTCGGTTCGCCGATTGTGTCGGTCGCTCGAGCGGATTGATCGGACATAGTCACGCATTCATCACGAATCGACATGGGTTTCGAGTAGCCGTACGCCTGGTGTTTTATATAATGGCGCTGTGTGTACGGTATGCACGAAGCCACGTTTCGCCTCGTCGGCGACAGTCCGTTCGACGAGATTACGGCCGAGTATAGTGCCTCGGTGTCGCTGTGGTGTAACGACCACAGCGACCTGCTCGTCATCGAGTGTCCGCGGGGAACCGTCGAAGACGTTCTCGAGCGAGTCGATAGGTTCGTCGGCGTGTCGGATTCGATCGTCGAGGGGACGAAACTCGTCGTGGCGACAGAAACCTGTGTCAAAACGCACGGCATGTCCGTCGCTGACACCGACCTCGAGGGCTACGATTGCCTGTTGTTACCCCCGATTCGGTATCGGGACGGAGCACGATTGATTCGCGTCATCGCCCTCGACCCATCGAAGCTTACCGAGTACTACCGCGCGTTGCTCGAATCGTTTTCCGTGACTGTGGAGTCGAAACGTGAACTCGCCGTCACCGACATCGACCGGTCGCTGTCGGGGGTGGGTCAATCGACTCCGTCGCTGTCACCACGTCAGCGAGAGGTGGTTCGGTGTGCCGTCGAGGGCGGTTACTACGAGGTCCCCCGCGGGGTTTCGATGGAAACCGTCGCAGACCGAGTCGGTATCGACCGGCGGACCGCGGACGAGCATCGACGGCAAGCCGAACGGAAACTGCTGGGGTCGTTCACACTGTAATAGGGTTCGTTGTACTCGCTCACCAGCCAGCGACGAACCGGGATGGTCGCGGCCTAGCACACAGTTACGGCAAATCCAATGACGGAACACAAACCGACCGGTTTTTTCTTCGACTCGAGCCTCGAGACAGCTATGAGCGCACCAAAGCACATTCGGACGGAATGGGACGATGATGTGGCACGGGTCGTCATGGAGCGGACTGACCGACACAACGCGATGGACGAACGGATGGCAAACGCCCTCGCAGAGCGAGTCAGCGACCTCGCAGCCGACGAATCTGTGCGCTGTCTCGTTCTGACCGGGACCGGTAGCGTGTTCAACACGGGCGCTGACCTGTCCACGTTCGAGGGCGACGAGACCGACGCGGACCGTCTCGAGGCGATTGCCGAACCCCTCCACGATACCGTGTCCACGATCGTCGATGCGCCCGTTCCGGTGGTGGCCGGCGTCAACGGCGTCGTCGCAGGGGGAGGGATGGGGCTGGCACTGGCCAGCGATATCGTTCTCGCCTCGAGCGATGCGCGATTCGAGTACGCGTATCCAAAAATCGGTCTCTCGGGCGACGGCGGGGCGACCTGGCTGTTGCCCAGGCTGGTTGGTCGTCGGACGGCACAGCGAATCGCGTTCCTCGACGAGCCGATCGGTGCCGACGAGGCGGTCGATATCGGAATCGCTACCGAAGTCGTGGACGACGAAGCCTTCGATAATCGGCTCGAGGGGATCGCGACCTCTCTGGCGAGCGGGCCGACGAAAGCCTACGGCGAAATCAAACGACTCTTCCGTGCTTCTTCGACCAACAGCCTGAACGAACACCTGGACCTCGAACAGGAACGAATCACGTCACTGGCCGATACGGGCGATTATGCGGCAGGATTAGCGGCCTTTCTCGAGAAGGAGCCACCAACCTTCGAAGGCGAGTGATCGCGCCACTCGGACGGCCTGAATAGCGATATAAGAAGTCCTGAAACACTCGGGTAGAGCGGGGATCGGTCAAGCCCCTCGATAGTTCCACGACTTACTATCGCAGTTTCGAAATGACGACAAACCGCAGATTCAAGTCAGGTCGTCGTGAGTACCCTGATATGACAGGAAACCGTGCGGGCGCGTCGGGAGAATCGAGTTCGAACCCGGACGTACTCGTGTTGCGTCGCGGCACCCACGGGATGCCGGTTGGAGCGTACGCGGAGAAACTTCGTAGCCACTTACCGGAAACGACAGTGAACGTGGCAGACACGCCGACAGCAGAGCGAGAACTCATTCGCGAGACGCCAATCGTGACTGGCATGACGTTCGACGAATCGCTCCTCGAGCACGCCGCGAACCTCCGACTCTTTGCCTGTGCGTACGCCGGGACGGGCCACCTGCCCCTCGAGACGCTGGCCGACCGGTCGGTAGCAGTCACCAACGCATCGGGCGTCCACGGTCCAAACATCGCCGAGCACGTCATCGGCTCGATGCTCGCGTTTACCCGTCGGTTTCACGTCGGGGAACGCCGACAGCGACGGCGGGAGTGGCGTCACTACCAGACCCACGAGTTACAGGGGTCGACGGTCACAGTGGTCGGACTCGGGGCCATCGGTCAGGCCGTCTGTGAACGCCTCGAGCCGTTCGGCGTCGAACGCCTGGGCATCCGCCACTCTCCCGAAAAAGGCGGTCCCGTTGACGAAGTGTTCGGGTACGACGACGCGGACGTCTACGAGGCACTTTCGCGGACCGAGTATCTCGTCCTCGCCTGTCCGCTCACCGAACAAACGCGCGGACTCATCGACCGGGATGCGTTCGACACCCTCCCACCGTCGACCGTCCTGGTCAACGTCGCTCGAGGCCCCGTCGTCGACACGGACGCCCTCGTGGGAGCGATTCGTCGCAACGGCATCCGTGGGGCTGCCCTCGACGTAACCGATCCGGAGCCGTTGCCCGAATCGCATCCTCTCTGGACGTTCGAAAACGTTCGTATCACGCCACACAACTCGGGGTACACGCCGCGCTATTACGACCGACTGGCCGATATCGTCGCCAGGAACGTGACCACGATTCGAGAGACCGGCTCCTACCGGGACCTCGAGAATCAGGTCCTTCCCTGAACCTGAGACCACACTGTTCTCACTCACCCACCACCCTCGCTCGCCCACTCGAGATGACACACCGGCCTCACTCGCCCACTCGAGAGCCCAACGCTTTTCGACTCACTTCCCGAACGCCCAATCATGACCGTCCGCTTCGATTCGGTGTTGATCGACTGGCTTGGCTACGCGACCGTTCGCCTCGAGGGAGAAACCGGCGCTGTCGTCTACATGGACCCGGGACGGTACGGCGTCCTCGACGACTACGACGAACGAGACGGCGACCTCGTGCTCGTCACTCATGGCGACCACTACGACCCCGACGGTATCAGGCGGGTCGCTCACGAAGACGCAATCGTCGTCGTGCACGAGGCCGTCGATGCCGACGAAATCGACCGCGTCGACGAACAACCCGAGGAACTCCCATACGAGGTCGAACGCGTCCGGGAAGACCAGTCGTTCGTCCTCGGGCCACTCGACCTGTTCACCACGCCGGCGTACAACGAACCGGACGGTCCCTACACTGACGACGACGGCGTCCCGTACCACCCGAAAGGCGAGGGCTGTGGCTTCGGCGTGACCATCGACGGCGTCTGTGCGTTCTGGCCAGGAGATAGCGACGTCCTCCCCGCCCACGAGGAACTGGCTATCGACTGTCTGCTCCCGCCGATCGGTGGCGCTTTCACGATGGACCGCCACGATGCCGCCGACCTCGCCGACACGATTCGGCCAGGACTGGTGCTCCCGATTCATTACAACACGTTCGCCGCCCTCGAGACGGACGAAGACGCGTTCGTCGTCGACGTCGCCCATCGAGGCGTCCCTGTGGTACTCGAGACACCGACACAGTGACACGGGAAATTCATCCGCAGCCACCGGCACTGTACCACTCGAGCGGAAGAAAAGTGCCCTAGAAAATCCCCATCTGCTCGAGACGCTCGGGCAGGTAGGTGTCGGTCACGAAGTCGAGACCGCGAGCCGCGAGTGCCTGCTGTTCTGCCTTCTTCCCGATATCGAGCTGGAGTTCGATCTGTTCTTCCCAGTAATCGGTCTGGAACCGTGGGTCGGTCAACTCGTTTTCGAGGGCGTTGATGTCGGAGTCGGTCAGCGGGTCCGTCGGCAGGTCGTACTCGACGATATCCGAGGGCTGGATGCCGATGAACTGTGCCTGGGGCGTCGCGAGATACTCCGAAAGGTGTGCGGATTTGATCGATCCGTAGGCAACCGAGCCGAAAATCCGGTACGACCACGGGTCAGCGTCAGTGAACACCGTCACCGGCAATCCGAGTTCGTCGTGGAGCCGTTTCGTGATTCGACGGGTCGCTCGAGCGGGTTGTCCCTTGAGGTGGACGACCAGCGCGCCGTAATCATCGTCGAAGCCGTTCTCGACGAGTCGGTCACGCATCCCACCGGTCTCGACACAGAGGATGAATTCGGCATCCGAGTCGAGAAATTCGATAGTGTCGGGGTTGTTGGGAATCTGGTAGCCACCTTCGCCGACGTCTTCCTGGCAGTGGATTTCGCGGTCGCCACGACGGGTCTGTTCGCGCAAGAACAGCGGCCCCATAATCGTCGCTCCGGACTCTTCCGGGCGCATGTGGAAGTCCTCACGGGTAACCTCGCTCACGATCTCGAGGTCTTCGATCAACTGGTTAGATTCGTCCTGATCGTTGAACTGGGCTTCCTTGTTGTCCCAGCTTTCGGAGAGGTAATACAACTCACGCAGAGTCGACGAACGATCCTGCTCGAGCTGGTCGGCGAGGAACTCGATGGTGTAGACCGCTTTCAGCAGTTTCCGTGCGCCGCGAACGGAGTTCGCACTACGGGTCGACGTCCGGTCGCCGTACACCCAGACGTTGGCTTCCTCGTCGAGTTCGATGTTACTTTTCGACCGGGTTGGTACCTCCATGTGTGGAATCTCGCCCAGTTCGAACTGATCGTAAAACTGGGCAGCCAGGTCGATGAGCTGTGCTCGGGCCGTCGCGTCTGAATCCGTACTCATGCTGTGATCGTCAGTTTCTCCTCGTCGATGCCTTTGACGTCGAGGTCGAACGTGGCGTCGCCGGGAACTTCGTACTCGAGTGTCGCTTCCTCACCGCCAGGAACGTCAACGTCCCAGGAGACGAACCACTCACCGTCCATCTCGATGGCCGACGCACCATCCGAAAGGTTGGCCGGCTCGGCGCTAACGATGTCCGTGATCTCGAGTGATTCGGCCGTGCTCGAGTGGTTTTCGACGACCAGTTTGACGCTCGAGTCGTCGTCTTCGCGGTGGCGTTCGACCAGCACGTTGTTCATGATCCGGGCAACCGCATCGTCGATATTGGGCTGGTCTCGGTCGGTCACCTCGGCGACCTTTTCGGCCATCTCAGGCAGGATTTTGCCGAGGACGTTCTGTTTCTGCCGGCGTTTTTGCATCGAGCGTCGCTTGTTCAGATAGCGTTTCAGTTCGCGGGCGGCTTCCCGTATCGCGAGTTCGATCTCGTCTTCGATCTCGGGAACGTTCGCCACGGCGTCTTTGGACTCGCTGGTAAAGGGAACGTTCGTCGAGGCGACGTGCACCATGATGACGGCCGGGCCGTTTGGGAGGCCGGAGCCGCCAGGCTGGTCGAGGCCGTAGTTTCGCCAGCCGATATCTTTGACGACGTCAGTCGTCGCACAGGCACCTCGCTGGTAGACGAGGGGCACCCGGTTGGCGAATCGGAGAACGTCGACGCTGCCCTCGGCTGCCAGGTCGCCACCGTAGGCGATACCCGCCTCCACGATGAAGGGGTCACCTCCCGAAACGCCCGCATCACGGGTTGCCGCCGCATAGAAGTCGGCGTCGAACTCCTTTCTGAGGCCGGCTTCGACCAGTTCGTCAGTAATCGGCGACAGACACCGCGTCGGCGGTGCCATGATGTTCGTCGCACGCATTCCCTCGACGAGGTCGCTACAGGCATCACGGTCACCTGCGAGTTCACGCACGAGCGGCGGGTCGTCCGGGACGGTGGCCATCACGTTCCAGATCGCTTCCGTGACGTTCTCTCGAGCGGTGTCGCCGAAGGCGACGTCGTCGTACTCTTCCGTGAGATCGGCCGCGCGGTCGATGGCTTTCCGTAGCTCTCTGTGGGTGAGGCGATGTCGGGTATCCTCGAGGTCTTCGAACGTGCCAGCCAGTCGAACCGAAAAGGCGTGGACGACCTCGTCGTCCTTGCGGGTACTCGTCGCCGCGTCGCTGATCCCGTAGAGATCCGTGACGAGTCGGGAGACGTTGGGTTTCTCGCCTTCGCCGATATCGTCCAGGGCCTGCTGGCCGTCAACGTCTTTTGCACCCTCGTTGGTCGCTTCTTCGTGGCCGCAGATCGTCTCCCACGCCGCTTCGATCGCGTTCTCTCGTACCGTCGACCCGAACGTCGTCCCGTACTCCTCGCCAACGGCGTCGCCGACGTTCTCGACGACCGTCGAGAGTTCGTGGTGGGCAATTCGGTCCCGGCTCGAGACGGCGTCTGCAATCTCCGTCGCAAAGGCTGTCGTCGCCTCTGCACCCTTGTTTGCCGTCGCTGCTTCGACAGCAGACTCGATGTCGCCGGCTTCGTGTGCGCCAGGTGGCTTCCATCGCATGGCGCGGCCGTAGTGACGGTCACGGAACTCGTCGATGATGGATTCGGCCGTCTTCTTGCCGACGCGCGTGAACTCTTCCTGAAGGAATCCGGAGACCGAGTGTGAGTCCGTCGCGTTCAACATTTTGATGACCGTCCCCAGTTCGACGCCGTGGGGGTGTGGACGGATCTCTTCGGTTTCTTCGGGAAGCTGATCGGTTGCCCGCTCGAATTTGAAGTGGGCGTTCGGTTCGACCAGCTCGAGGCGGGCGTGCGGGTTCACGACCGCCGTATGTTTCATGTAGTTGTGTAGCTGGTTCCGGGCGCGCATGTTCGCCTCCATCTCGAGTTCGATCCGCGTGCCGTGTGGTCGATCCCAGGTCGTCTTTTCCTCGACCGAAATCTCGGGTTCGTTTTCGTCGGTGTCGACGATGAGTTCGAAGTATTCAGCCTCTGCTGCACCTTGCGTTCGACTGGTGATCTTGGCCGGTTTCCCGCTCGTGAGCTGTGCGTACAACACGGCAGCGGAGATACCGATTCCCTGCTGGCCTCTACTCTGCTCGCGAGCGTGGAATCGAGAGCCATAGAGCAGTTTTCCGAACACCTTGGGCAGCGATTCTTTCGTCAACCCGGGACCGTTGTCTTCGACGATCAGCCGGTAGTAGTCGTCCGTTTCTTGAATTTCGACATAAATATCTGGGAGAATACTGGCTTCCTCAGCGGCGTCGAGGGCGTTGTCGACGGCCTCTTTGACGGCCGTGACGAGTCCACGGGCCCCGCTGTCGAAGCCAAGCATATGCTTGTTCTTCTCGAAGAACTCGGCGATGGAGATCGCTCGCTGGTTGTCAGCGAGTTCTTCGGCGATCCCCTCCTCGCCGAGTGTCGACTGTAGCGACGTCATCGTCCCGTCTTTAACCCGCGGGGGCTAAAAGGTGTGCGCTACCGCGGTGAAAGTGATTCCGCAGTGCTCGAGTACAATAAATCGTTTGGCTGTATCACGGCATTTCCGACGTATCTGTCCGTGTATCTCCGCTTTTGCTTCCTCGAACGACGGTTTCCCACGAAGGTAGGGCGATTCGTGCCACTTGTGGTCGCATCTGCGTGTTGGCCACTCGCGCGAGCGCGCGTACGTGACTTTTATTACCCCCCATACTCTACCCGAAAGCAGGTTTTGTATGTCTCAGGATAGTGAGTACGGCGCCGGACAAATTCAGGTGTTAGAAGGCCTGGAAGCGGTACAAAAGCGGCCGGCGATGTACATCGGTTCGACAGATACGCGGGGACTTCACCATCTCGTCTACGAGGTCGTGGATAACTCCATTGACGAAGCGTTGGCCGGCCACTGTGATGACATCACAGTGACCATCCACGAGGATGGAGCAGTGACCGTCGCAGACGACGGCCGTGGGATTCCGGTCGACACCCACGAGGAGTACGACCGACCGGCACTCGAGGTTATTCTCACCGTGCTCCACGCCGGTGGGAAGTTCGACAGTAAATCCTACCAGGTTTCAGGTGGGCTCCACGGGGTCGGCGTCTCTGTGGTGAACGCACTCTCCTCGCGGTTCGAGGTCACGGTCAGACGCGACGGCGGAGTCTTCGAACACGCCTTCGAATTCGGCGAACCGCAGGGCGATATGACTCGTGTTCGCGACCTCGAGCCAGACGAGGAGACGGGAACCGAAATCACGTTCTGGCCCGACACAGATATCTTCGAGACGACCGAGTTTGCGTTCTCGACGCTCTCGAACCGGCTCCGGGAACTCGCGTTTCTCAACTCCGGCGTTCGAATCACGCTCCGTGATGAGCGGGAAACGGACGACGACGGAGTGTTCCTCGAGGAGACCTACGTCTACGACGGCGGGATCCGCGAGTTCGTCGAATATCTCAACGAGACACGCTCCGCGCTCCACGACGACGTCATCTACTTTGAAGATGCTGACCAGGATATCCAGGTCGAGGTCGCTATGCAGGCGACCGAAGAACTGCAGGGCTCGATCCACGCCTTCGCCAATAACATCAACACGCGGGAAGGTGGAACGCACCTGACAGGATTCAAAACGGCGCTCACTCGCGTGGTCAACGATTACGCGAGCGAAAACGGCTTGCTCTCCGATCTCGAGGAGAACCTCCGTGGTGACGACATCCGCGAAGGGCTAACCGCAGTGATTTCGATCAAACACCCGGACCCGCAGTTCGAAGGCCAGACGAAGACCAAACTCGGCAACAGCGAAGTCCGTGGCATCGTCGAAAGCGCGATGCACGACGGGTTACAGACGTTCTTCGAGGAGAATCCGGACACGGCCCAGGCCATCGTGATGAAAGCCGTCGAGGCCGCCAAGGCACGCAAAGCCGCCAAGAAGGCAGAAGAACTCACCCGACGAAAGTCCGCACTCGACTCGACCTCGCTTCCCGGCAAACTCGCCGATTGTCAGACGAAAGACCCTGACGAAGCCGAACTGTTCATCGCGGAGGGCGACTCCGCAGGCGGCAGTGCAAAGCAGGCCAGGAACCCCGAATTCCAGGCTGTGTTGCCGATCAAAGGCAAGATCCTCAACGTCGAGAAACACCGTCTCGACCGGATCCTCGAGAACGACGAGATTCGGAATATGATTACCGCCATCGGGGCCGGAATCGGTGACGAGTTCGACATCGACAACATCCGATACAAGAAGATCATCATGGCGACGGACGCCGACGTCGACGGCGCACACATCCGGACGCTCCTGTTGACGTTCTTCTACCGACACATGCGCCCGTTGCTCGAGGGTGGCTACGTGTACGCGACTCAACCACCGCTGTACCGGATTCGCTACCGCGGTGAGACCTACGACGCGATGACCGACGCAGAACGTGACGAGATCGTCGCCGAGAAGTGTAACGGCAATCCCACGCAGGTCCAGCGGTTCAAGGGCCTGGGTGAAATGAACCCCGAACAGCTCTGGAGCACGACGATGAACCCGGAGAATCGTATCCTCAAACAGATTGCCGTCGAGGATGCCGCTGCGGCCGATAAAATGTTTTCCGTCCTGATGGGGGACGCTGTTGGCCCGCGAAAGCAGTTCATCAAAGACCACGCACCGGAAGCAGAATGGATCGATATCTAATATGAGTTCTGAGGTACCAGACCCCCACGACGTAGACGCCCAAAGCGTAGAGACCGTCCGAATCGAGGACGAAATGGAACAGAGCTACATCGACTATGCGATGAGCGTCATCGCCGGTCGTGCCCTCCCGGACGTCCGTGACGGCCTGAAACCCGTCCACAGGCGAATCCTGTATGCGATGCACGAACTCGGCGTGACGAGTCGCTCGAGCCATCGAAAATCCTCCTCCATCGTCGGAGAGACGATGGGTGATTACCATCCACACGGTGACAGCGCGATTTACGACACCCTGGTACGGATGGCCCAGGACTTCTCGATGCGCTATCCGCTGGTCGACGGTCAGGGGAACTTCGGTTCGATGGACGGCGATCCGGCTGCAGCACCCCGGTATACGGAGGCTCGCATGGCCGCGATTGCCGAAGAACTGCTCGAGGACATCGAGAAAGACACCGTTGACTTCGCCTCGAACTACGACGACCGATTGCAAGAGCCGACGGTCCTTCCATCATCGTTCCCCAACTTGCTGGTCAATGGTTCCTCAGGGATTGCCGTCGGGATGTCGACGAACATCCCGCCACACAACCTGGGCGAGGTAATCGACGCGACCGTCGAACTCATCGACAACCCCGAGGCGACCGTCGAGGACCTGATGGAACACGTCAAAGGCCCCGATTTCCCAACCGGCGCGAACATCGTCGGTCGTGACGCCATCTACTCCGCGTACGCGACCGGTCGCGGTCGTATTCGTGTCCGCGCTGAGTTCGAGGTCGAAGAGTGGAAAGCGAACCGGGAACGGATCGTCATCACCGAACTGCCCTATCAGGCGAACAAGGCACGGATGGTCGAACGAATCGCCGAGGATGTCAACGAGGGCGTTATCGAGGGTATCTCCGACCTTCGTGACGAATCCGACCGTGAGGGCGTCCGCGTCGTCATCGAGTGCAAGCGAGGTGCAAACGTCGACGTCGTGAAAAACAAACTGCTCGAGAATCACCTCGAGCGAACCTTCGGCGTGATCAACCTCGCACTGGTTGACGGTCAGCCACGCGTGCTGACGCTCAAAGAAACCCTCGAGGAGTACATCGCCCACCGCAAGGAGGTCGTTCGACGACGCAGCGAGTACGACCTGAACGAGGCCGAAGAACGCGCACACATCCTCGAGGGGCGACTCAAGGCGCTCGATAACATCGACGACGTCGTCGACCTGATCCAAGATTCCGAAGACCGTGATGCAGCCAGAGCAGGTCTGCAAGAGCACTTCGACTTCTCGGAGGCACAGGCCGAACATATCGTTCGGATGCAACTCGGGAGCCTCACCTCCATGGAGTCGACGGAGATCAAAGACGAGTACGAGGAAGTGACTGCCGAGATCGAACGCCTCGGGGCCATCCTCGCGAGCGAATCCGCCCTGTTCGACGTCATCAAAGACGAACTGCTCGAGATCAAAGACGAGTACGACGACGACCGACGAACCTCTATTCTCGAGGACCAGGGAACGGTCACGCACGAGGACCTCATTCCGCAAGAGGACGTGTTCGTCGTCATGACCGAAGACGACTACGTCAAGCGGATGCCTATCGCCAACTTCGACGCGCAAGGTCGCGGTGGGAAAGGGATTATCGGTGCAGACGTCAAAGACGGTGACCGGGTGACGACCGTCTTCCGGGCGAACACCCACGATTATCTGCTCTGCTTTACCAACCACGGCCAGGTCTATCAGCTGAAAACCTACGAAATCCCGGAGATGGGCCGGACGGCCCGCGGGAAATCCGCGGTCAACATCCTCGATCTCGACCCTGGCGAGAACATCACTGCAATCGTCGACACCGACGCCTTCGGCGAAGACGAGTACGTGACGATGGTAACGCAGAACGGGTACGTCAAGCGAACGGCGGGATCAGCGTTCGACAACATCCTCTCGACAGGCATCATCGCAGCAAGCCTCGAGGAGGGTGACGAACTCGTCGACGTCGACGTGACTGACGGCTCGAAAGACCTCGTTATCGCCACCGAACAGGGGATGACGATTCGATTCGACGAAGAGGAGGTCCGAGCGATGGGGCGAAATGCCCGCGGAGTAAACGGCATCAAACTCCAGGAGGGTGACGCTGTCGCCGGGCTGGCCTCGACCGACGAGGACGACGACCGTGCGCTGTTGACGGTCACTAAAAACGGGTACGGAAAACGAACACTGCTCTCGGCGTATCGGACCCAGTCTCGCTACGGCAAGGGTTTGATCGACATCAAGACGAACGAGCGCAATGGCCCGGTAACGGCAGTCAAAGCGGTGACCGAAGCAGACGAACTCGTCATGATGAGCGAGCGTGGCCAGATCATGCGGACCCGCGCGAGCGAGATTTCGACGGTCGGCCGAAACACCATGGGCGTCACACTGATGGATGTCGAAAGCGGAGACGCCGTGGCAAGCGTCGACGTGATCCCCGAAGACGTTTCCGACCTCGAAGAGCCCGAATCAGACGAGGAGTAATAACGACCCGGGCGCTCGTTCGATATCGTCTCCACTCGAGCGCCTGGATAGTTCTGGAATCACTATACGGTCCAGTCGAACGGGATCGGTTTACAGCCTGAGTTAGCGGTACGCTTCGAGCAAACGCGTAATCGACTACTATCGTAGCCAGTGAAAGTCATTGCACACACTATCGCAAGCGGGTGTCGCGGTAGGTGTGTAAACCGTTTCACTGGCTACGATTAATACAACTCGAGAGACAACGAACGCGACGAGGCGTCTGATTACCCCGCTCAGTACTCCGTCAAGCGTTGCCGTGTAAACCGAACCCATCGGTTCGGCTTACATACGCAGGCGTGACGAACCACTCAGTGTGCCGGCTCTTCGGCCGGAGCGACCATGTCGTTGATCCGCAAGATCAGGATGTTGTTCGTGTCGTCTTTCCCGTCGAGTTCGCCTTCGATAACGAGTTTCGAGAGCGGCGTCGGACCGACGATAACAGTGTCACCCTCGTGGATGTCGCTGGTCGAGCCCTGGACGTGAATCTCAGCCCGGCATAGTTCGGGATGGTGGACGCTCGAGAGGTCGATTTCTTCGACGAGAACGCCTTCGACTTCGGTACCTTCGTGGGTGATTGGAACAGCCGCAGGTTCGTCCATCTGCTGAATCTCGAGTGCTTCGAACGCGGCGGCGGTCGGTTTGTAACCACCTTTCGGCCCGGGTACACCTTCGACGAGCTGGAGGGCTTTCAGGCTCTGCATCTGATTGCGAATCGTTCCGGGATTTCGGTCGACCTGCTCGGCGATATCTTCACCTTTTATGGCGTCTTCGTCTTCAGTATGCAGGTTGGTCAGTGCGCGGAGAATCTTTTTTTGGCTTGGCGTAAGTTCGATTGATGACATAGGGAATCCTTCGTAATTGATTTGCTTAAATCCGATGGTCAGTGCAGGTCGGTGTTCGGTATAGAATGTTTTTGATGACTGTAGTAAGGCGTTGCGCTTCTATCCTGGTGTGAAACTCGCCATACGGAATCAGGTCAGGCGAACGCTATCGGTACTGTCACTCGGGAAGACACACTCGAGTCAGACGATTACAATCGTCGCTCGAGAAAGTCACCTAGCAACTCGAACTTGCGGATCTTCTGGTCGATGTCCGTCGATCCGTGACCCTCTGCACCCAACTCGGTGTACTCGAAGGCCTCCCCCTCGGTCCAGCCTCGCTCGAGCAGTGCATCCCGAAACAGCCGCGCCTGCTCGATCGGACACCGGGGGTCGTTAACGCCGTGGACGATACAGATGGGTCGTTCGAGATTCTCGACGTGTTCGATCGGACTTCGATCGCGCCACAGTTCGTAGTTCTCCTCGGGATCGCCCATCTGCTGGCGGAGAATATACTGGAAGTGAGCCATGTCCTCCTCGTAGAGGCGGTGAAGGTCCGTGATGCCGACGGAGGCGATACCGGTGGCCCAGAGCTCCGGGTACTGGGTCAACTGGGAGTACACCGAGTAGCCGCCGTAACTTCCGCCGTAGACGGCCACGCGCTCCTCGTCGATCCAGGGGTTGTCCATCAGCCACCGACCGCCGGCGGCGACGTCGGCCTGTTCCAATCCGCCCCAGTCGCCCAGTATCGCCTGCTTAAACGATCGACCACTGCCGGTCGACCCCCGGTAATTGGGCTGTAAGACGGCGTAGCCGCGTGTGGCCAGGAACTGAGCAAACAGGTTGAACATCTTGGACGATCGAGAGTGTGGTCCCCCGTGTACGTGGACGACACCCGGAACGTCGTCGGCATCGTCAGGAATCGGTCCGCCTCGCGGATCGTAGAGAAGTGCACCGATCTCGAGGCCGTCTTCGCTCTCGTAGGTGACGTACTCCGCGTCGACGAACGCGTCGGGGTCGACGTCATCGTAGGCGGCCTCGAGTAACACCGTGTACTCGTCGGTCTCGAGGTCGTACTCATAGAGTTCCTTTCGCTCGTCTGGTCGCGAGTGTGCGAAGACAACGGTCGACTCGTCGACGAAGGCACTCCCGCGTCCCTTCGGAAACGAGGTAACGCCTTCGGCGAGGTCGAGTTCCCGCGCCTCGTTGGACTCGAGGTCGTACACGACGGGCATCGTCGCCCCACGCCGTGTTCGGGTTGCGAGGACGTACCGGCCGTCCGGGGAGATGGCCGCAGGCGACTCTTCGGCCTCGTGGGGACCGAGCCACTCGATGTCGTTGGTCTGGAGGTCGTAGAGACCGACGCGACGCAGATCGTCTGCGTTATCGGAGATCAGTAGGCGGTTGCCCTCGGGATGCCAGCCGGCGACGGCCGATTCAGAACCGTCGGTCCCGATAGCGAGGCGGCGTTTGTCGCTTCCGTCTGCGTTCATGACGTAGACGTCACGGTTTTCGAGTGTGTCGCTCTCGTTGGTCATAAAGGCAATCCGTTCGTCCTCGGGATCGAACACCGCGAACATGACGGGTCGGTCGTAGTCGGTGAGTTGGATCCGATCGTCAGATTCCACATCGTATCGATAGCAGTTCATCTGCTCACCTTCGTCGCTCGTATAGAGGACGTGACGGCCATCCTGGGTGGTGTCCATGAGGATTCCCTGTCCGTCGATATCGACGACGGTCCGGGTGTGATCGTCACGGGACCAGGCCGCGATGTCGTTCTGTTCGTCGCCCGCGTCGTCCTGGTGGAAGTAGACGGCCTCTCCATCCTGGCCCCACAGGATGTGCCAGCGGGCACTCCGCGGGACCGAACCGTCGGTCACGCGTTCGTACGCTCCTGTCTCCCGGTCGAGCAGGTAGAGATCGTTGCGGCCGTGTTCGTCATAATAGAACGCGACCGTGGAACCGTCAGGGGAGACGACGGGATGGTAAAATTCAGCCAATCGGGCAAGGGCCTCTGGGTTGACCGCGGCTGTGTTCGGCGTCGACATGCCTCACGTTTCTTGAGTGCGTGACAAATAGGTTACTAATCCGGAACTTCGGAGCCGCGGTCGACGGACCACTACGGGTCAGCAGGCCCGTGGAACCCTTGGTGTGACCAAAGCCAGTCTTAAACTGGGACAAGCCATCCCTCGAGGAGCAGCTCCGTCAACACGTCCTCGAGGAGGAACATGAGAACGAGGCCGCCGACGAACGCCGAGACGTTCAATTTGGTGAGGACTTTCGAATCGAATCGAATCAGATCCGCGACCTCGAGCAGGACCTGGATGACGGCGCCGACTGCGATGGCATAGAACAATACGGCAAGGAGGTCAGAGTTTGCGAGGCTTCCAATCCAGCCACCGAGGATAACGGGGCCGCCAGCAATGACGCCCATGGCAGCGAAATGTCGGAGCGGAGGTCTCGAGTGGTCTTTCGCAACAGCGGCAACGACGGTCGGCCCCTCCATGACGTTGTGCATGATGAACGCGAGTACGAGGAGCGTCACCAGCGTGGCATCACCCTGAACGAACGCGACACCGACACCGAGTCCTTCTCCGATGCTGTGCAGGCCGAGTGCAAGCGCAACCAGGTAGGCGATCTGGAGGCCACTCTTTTCGTCAGCTGCCATCTTTCGCTGTCGCCACTGGCTTGCTCCGTACATGACGGCGAAGGTACCGCCGATTCCGACGACTGCAGCGCCCGTCGCCAGTGTGACATTGTCGACCATCGCTCCGTGTTCGATGATCTCTTCGGTCATCTCGAGCGCGATGAACGCGAGCACACCGCCAGCGAGGGCGATGAACCCGTGTAGGTATCGAAGCTGTAGACTCTGGATGAATGGGAACCAGAGCATACCGATTGCAACAGGCACGATACCGGCGATCAGGCCGATGAGAGACAGCATCAGTAGGATGTCCCCGGTCCCGGCGTCTGCCATGTCCTCGAAGTTACCGAACGGCGAAGTGAGATACAGGAGGCCGAAGACGAATCCGAGAATAACGACGGGGCCGACAGCGAGCACCCATCGCGGCAATCCGTACATATCGTCGTCTTTCATGGTACTATCGCCCTGTACAGATCAAATAGCCACATCTACAATATAAAATTGGGCCGTCTAATAAAAGATGTTTCCTTTGGGCATGGGTGACGATCGAGAGCATTTTCAGGACGAGAACAACTTTTCAAAACTACTCTGCTTCGGCAGGTAGCGCCACTCGAATGTGTCGTGCGACGTCTTCAGGGAGTGATACCTGCGTGTCACGTCCCCGGGCCCTGGCGGTCACCATCCCGAACGGTGCTACCTCGAGCACCTCGAGTTCGACCCCGGGTTCGAGGCCATGATCTGCCAGATACGAGAGGATCTCCGGGTCGTGGTCAGCGACTTCTTTGACGATAACGGTGTCTCCCTCCCCACACTCAGAAATCGGATTGCCGACCCCCGTATTGGGTGGCTCGAGGTCGGGGCTGGGGATTGGGGCACCGTGTGGGTCGACCTCCGGTTCATCGAGCGCAGCGGCGACACGCGCCTCGAAGTTTTCGCTGATGTGGTGTTCGAGTCGGTCGGCCTCTTCGTGTACTTCCGACCAGTCGTAATCGAGGTGTTCGGTTAGATACGCCTCGAGCAGTCGATGGTGGCGGATCACTTCCAGTGCAACGGTTTCGCCTTCTTCGGTGAGCGTCACACCTCGGTATTTTTCGCGGTCGATGAGGCTCCGATCTTCGAGTTTCTCGAGCATGCTGGTGACTGTCGGTGACGTGACGTCGAGTTCCTCGGCTATTTCGGAGGTCTTGACGCGCTCGTCGTCACCGCGTTGAAGCTGATAGATTGCCTTGAGATAATCCTCCATAACGTCACTCAGCATCATTGTACAGATTTAGCCCCCTCAAACCCTAAATCTTCCGACCCGCTTATTTCTCGTTCAATTTCCACAGTGTACTCAATCGAGTGTACTAAACCATCGGATGGTAATACAGCAGTATGAGGCGAGATATTCATCTCATCGGTGCTCCGATGGATTACGGTGCTGACCGTCGTGGTGTCGATATGGGCACGTCGGCGATCAGATACGCCGGGCTGGCCGGAGTACTCGAAGACGCGGGCAACAGCTGTACCGATCTGGGGGACTTGACGATCCCGCGTGCTGAAGAACGCGATCCAGATGCGAAGCAACCTGCGGCGGGAAATGCGAAGTTCCTTCGAGAGGTCGAAGACGTCAGTACACAGGTTGCAGATTCAGTTGCTGCGACCCTCGAGGACGGCTCCTTCCCACTGGTGCTCGGAGGTGATCACTCGATTGCGATCGGTTCGATGGCAGGATCGTCCAGGAACGCCGACCTTGGCGTCATTTGGTTCGATGCACATGCCGACCTGAACACGCCTGAAACCTCGCCGAGCGGGAACGTTCACGGAATGCCACTGGCAGCGGTGCTGGGACGTGGGGAGTTCAGCGAGTACGAGTGGGCCTATGCGCCACGCGTCCGCGAAGAATCGATTGTTTACGTCGGCCTCAGAAGTATCGACGACCGGGAACGAGAACTCGTTCACGAGAGTGAGATGACCGCGTTCACGATGTCCGACATCGACGAACGCGGTATTACCGCCGTCGTCGAAGACGCACTCGAGGTCGCGACGACTGGAACGGATGGGATTCACGTCAGCCTCGACCTGGATTGGCTCGATCCGAAGGAAGCGCCCGGGGTCGGGACCCCGGTACGCGGTGGTGTCACCTACCGAGAAGCTCATACGGCGCTCGAACTGGTCTCAAAACGAGATGCCCAGAACGATGTCCTCCGCTCCATGGACGTCGTCGAGGTGAACCCGATTCTTGATGAGCAAAACGAAACAGCCAAACTCGCCGTCGAGCTGACCGCAAGTGCGTTCGGGAAGCGTATTCTGTAGTTTGTTAACGGACCCAAATAGTTGGGTACGAACACAGAAGTGGCTGGCAACCGGCCGATTGCCGGACCGATGGCTCGCATTTTTCGGGAGAGAGGGACTGTTCGATACACTTACTCGTTCACCAATCGACCTCGTTTGAACAGTCAATTTATTAACCGTTTTCGACAGGATATGCCGGGTGCGAACGGTGCACACGGTGATTCGTGTTTCAACACCTTTGTATCGGAGTATTCCTCAGAGACCAGTATGACCGAAAACGTCGTCGTACTCGGCTCGGGGTATGCCGGGGCTGGTGCGATCAAGTCGTTACAGGCACATCTCGGGAGTAACACCCGGATAACGTGGATTTCTGACACTGATTATCATCTCGTCTTGCACGAATCCCACCGCGTCGTCCGCGACCCATCCGTTCGGTCGGATATCACGATTCCCGTCGCCGATATCGCAGACCCGAGTACGCGTTTCATCAAAGACACTGTCACCGCGCTCGACACCGACGAACAGGTCGTCGAACTCGAGGAAAGCGACGACGTGGAGTACGATTACGTTCTCGTCGCACTGGGCAGCCAGACGGCATACTACGGCATCCCAGGTCTGGCAGAAAATTCTCTGACGCTAAAGTGCCTCGAGGACGCACTCGACATCCACGACGCGATCAAAACCGCCAGTCAGGACGCAACCCGTGGCGAGCCAGCACAGGTCGTCATCGGCGGGGCCGGTCTGTCCGGTATCCAGACCGCTGGCGAAATCGCCGAGTTCCGCGACGCCAACCGAGCGCCGCTCGAGATTCACCTCGTCGAAGCACTCGACGAGATTTTCCCCGGTAACGACCCGGAGATTCAGCAGGCCCTGCGCGACCTCCTCGAGGAAGCCGGCGTCCGTATCCATACGGACGACCCGATCACCGAGGCCGAAGACGGCGTGATCCACTTCGACGAGGGCGACCCACTCGAGTACGACGTGTTCGTCTGGACCGGCGGTATCACCGGCCGCGAAGCGCTCGATGGAACCAGCCTCGACAATCAGCACAACCGCGTCACTGCGAAAGCAAACTTCCAGACTACCGACGAGCGCGTGTTCGCCATCGGCGACTCCGCTGTCATAGACCAGGGCGACCAGCCCGCGCCGCCAACCGCACAGGCTGCCTGGCAGGCGGCCGAGGTCGTCGGCGAAAACATCGCTCGAGCCATCGACAACCGCCCCCTCAAAACCTGGGAGTACGACGACAAAGGAACGGTCGTCTCCGTCGGTGACAAAGCAGTCGCCCACGACGTCAAACTGCTGCCGTTCGACACGTTCGGGGGCTTCCCCGCGAAGAACCTCAAAAAGCTCATCGCGGCCCGCTGGATTGCCGACCTGACGTCCTGGAACCGTGCCAGAACGGCCTGGCCGTCCCTGTAGACGACGACAGTGTCCCTCCCCGAGTTGTCCGTGCTTGTCGTTGGTCTGTCTCTCGAGACGCTCGCGTTCTCTTTTGCCGACACCGAATCCTGGGTCAGATCACTGCTCGCCAATGCAGGTGGTATCTGGCAGTACGGTCTCGTCTTCGTGCTCGCCGCGATTCCGCTACTCGAGATTCTGGTCGTTATCCCTATCGGAATTGCCATCGGCCTCGACCCGGTGGCAGTCGCCATCGCCGCGTTTGCCGGCAACGTCCTTCCGATATACGGCATCTGTCTCGCGTACGACCGTCTGCAGTCGTGGCTCGAGGGTGACTCGACCGCCGACACCGAGCCCGCTGGTCGGCGGAAACGTGCAACACAACTCTGGAATCGCTATGGCCTTCCAGGATTGGCGCTGCTCTCACCGGTCGTCACGGGCGTCCACCTCGCGGCCGTCTTCGCGTTGGGACTCGGGGCTCGAACGCGTAACACCCTCCTCTGGATGACTGCCTCGATCGGGCTGTGGACCGTCATCATCACCGCAGGTTCCGTCCTCGGATTGGCGGCACTCGAAGGCGCCTGGTAGCGACGCGTTTCCATTGAGAGACCTCGAGACAGCAGTGACCACCTTTCAACCGTCCCACAGGATTCGGTGTCGTGGTGGGCGAGGAACCGGGGTAGTCGCTGATCTGTACACGAGTACACCAATTCGATTCACTCCTCATCGACCGGTTCGCCCGATTTGACGCCGGCAGATCCCATGGGTTCTGCGGGCACTCCGGCAACGGTGGCTCCCGGCGGCACGTCTCGAGTCACCAGTGAGTTTGCGGCCACGCTCGCGCCCGCGCCGATCTCGACGCCAGGGAGGACGATTGCGCCCGCACCGATCATCGCCTTTTCGCCGATGACGACCTCGCCGGTTCGGTACTCCTCTTGCAAGAACTCGTGACAGAGAATCGTTGCATCGTAGCCCACGATAGCGTCGGCTTCGACCGTGATCAGGTCAGGCCAGAACACGTCCGGTGTCGCCTCGAGGCCCCACGACACGCCCCGTTCGACAGTCATGCCGAGTCGGCGCATGAGCCAGCGTTTCAGTTTGAGGCTGGGCGAGATGCGAATCAGCCAGACGACGATGTAGTTGAAGGCCACACGAAGCGGGTGGCGCGCGCTCGTCCAGTGGCCCAACGAGTTCGCTCCACCCGGTGTGGGATGGTGGCGAATTCGGTCGTGTCTCGAGGAGGGGTCGTCGCTCACTGGACGGTCGTTGGAGGTGGCAGTACAAGAAGGTGACCGCTTGATTTGACGATATGCTTACTGTAGTATGTTGCTACAAATCGTGTACCAATTCTTGCTGAACAAACGGTTGGTAGCGGTGGCGCCTCGGGAGAAAGGAATATATAACTGCTGGTTGATATGATGCCATGGCAACCCAAAACCGTTCGCTGGTCATTCCCAGCCTGGTCTATCTCGGTGCCGCCATGCTTGTCGGCATTCCCGTCACGGTGTTACTCCACACCGGTGTGCTCGCGGTCGCCGATGCACTCGGCTACGAGTCGGTTTTCGAGCAGGCCGCCGTGAGTCTCCTCGTGCTTGGGCTTTCGTTGCTCATCGGCTTGCAACTCGCCGTCGAAGCGGCTGCTATCCAACTTGGCGGCCTCGAGGCACTGAACCGCGGCTCACCTCGAGTTGCGCTGTTTCGCTACGTCTTGCTCACCGTCGGCGTCTTCCTCGCGTTGGCGGCGGCGACCTGGGTTGGACTCTCGACCGCATTCGCCGGGTTCGGCCCGGTCGCTATCGTCCTCGGTCTCCTCGTGGGGCTCGCGGGGTTGGTAGTCCTCTATCGAGCGACGAGCGCGTTCGTCGACGGCCTGCAAGGGACGAACGCCTGATGGTGGTGTAAAGACTGGCCGAGGAAACCACACTCGAGACGCGAAAAAACCGGAGCTCGTCAGTCGCTGCGTAGTTCGTTCATGTGGTCGATCCGTCGCTGGACGAGATCGGCTTTACCGATATCGTGGCGCATGTGCAGCCCTTCTTCGCCCGCCATGGTGAGCGCCTCCTCTGCAATTGCCTCCGCGTCGGCGATGGTATCAGCGATACCAACCACGGCAAACGATCGCGAGGTCGTCGTGTACACTCCGTCATCTCGAGCGTCGACGCTCGCATAGTACAGGAGGGCGTCGCCTCGCTCACCCGAGCCGTCGCCATTCGACGAGTCCGCGACCACCGAAGCCACGCTCTCCTCGTCGACCTGCACTTTGGCACCGCTTTTTGGATCAGTCGGGTAGCCTTCCGGCACCGCGTACTTACAGACGGTCGCCTGTCCGGCGAACTCGAGGTCCGGTAACGGGTCACGGTCTCGTGCAGCAGTCAACACGTCGAGGAACGGCGTCTCGAGGACCGGAAGCGTGTTCATCGCCTCGGGGTCGCCAAAGCGGGCGTTAAATTCGATGACTTTCGGCCCCTCGGCCGTGAGCATGAACTGGCCGTAGAGGATGCCCTTGTAGCCCTCCAGTGCATCGACGGTTTCTTCGATGATGGCGACGGCGTCGTCGTAATCGGCTTCGGTCATGAACGGCAGTTCCCGACTCGCGTCGGAGTAACTGCCCATCCCGCCCGTGTTCGGCCCTTCGTCTCCCTCGTAGGCCCGTTTGTGGTCCTGTACCGCTGGTGCCGTTCGGACGTCCCCGTTGGCGACGAACGCCTGTACGGTGAACTCCTCGCCGATCAGCCGTTCCTCGAGGACGATGGTGTCGTAGTCGGATTCGTGGATGTAGGCTTTCCCCTCTTCGGGGGTGACCTGATCACCGATGACTTTCACGCCCTTCCCGCCCGTGAGTCCGGCGGGTTTGATCACGAGGTCGCCGTCGTACTCGTCGATATACTCGCAGGCGGTCTCGCCGTCTTCGAACGTCTCGAAGTCCGGACAGCCCGTGATATCGTGCTCACGCATGAACTGCCGCTGGAACGCTTTGTCCGTCTCGATTCGGGCTTCGGCCTGGTGGGGACCGAACGCATAGATGCCAGCTTCTTCGAGGGCGTCGGCCACGCCAGCCTCGAGTGGAGCTTCGGGGCCGACGACGGCGATGGTCGCGTCGACCGACTGGGCGTACTCGACGACGGCCTCGGGGTCGGTCGTCTCGAGCGACTGAAACCCGCTCGAAAGACTCGCGATGCCTGGATTAGTGTTCCCCGCACAGGCGTACAGTTCCGCCTCGCTGTCGGCCAGTGAACGGGCGATAGCGTGCTCGCGGCCGCCGCCTCCGATCAGCAGTACGTGTTCGCGCATGGTCGAAAACGGTACGCAGGAACCTGTAAAGGTTGCTCTTTCACGAGAGCGAGGTATGCACTGATGTGCCTATCTCTGGTCGCCGATCATCCCGCACCTCGAGACGTTTGAGCGAATCCCGTTCCGTTTCGAGTGTCCGGAGGTCACGGAAATCGAAATGACGGCAACGTCGTTGGAGATACGGAGGTATTTTGTCATCCCCGCTAAATTCGAGGTATGAACGGGCCGCCGGCAACCAGACGAGAGAAGCTGCGATACGAGCGCCACGGCGTCGTCATCGACGATCCGTACCGATGGCTCGAGGACGGCGAGGGCAATGCCGAGGAAATTTCGGACTGGGTCGACACACAAAACGAGTACGCAGACGAGTATCTCGAATCGGCGAGCGTCCGCGAATCGCTCCGTCCAGAGTTCGAGGCGCTTGCCGAGATAACCGAGTACGGAACCATCAGTGCCCGCAAAACCGGCTACTTTCAAGAAGTCGAACGCCCCGACGATGACCAGGCCGTCCTCACCCATCGTCCTTCCCTCGAGGCGGACCGCTCGGTATTACTCGATCCAAACGAGTGGAGCGATGACGGGACCGTGTCGATGGGGTGGTGGTCGCCCTCACCAGCAGGCGACCGCCTCGCCTACGGCGTCGACGAGGCTGGCAACGAAAACTACGACGTAACTGTCATCGAAATTGCATCCGGCGACGTGATAGACGAACTCCCCGAACTGGGGCGCTGTCACAGCGTGGCGTGGACGGCGTCTGGGCTGTACTACTATCGAACGGGAAGTGCCGATCAGGGCGGTCAGCTCGAGAAATCTGTTCACTACCACGAGTTCGGGGCCGACCCCGAGGACGACGAGTTGCTGTGCGAAATCACGGACCCGTCGACGTGGCCGCAGTTACAGACGGACCGATCGGGCAGACACCTTCTGCTCACGCTGGTCAGTGCGTGGGAAAAGAGCGAACTCCTGTATGCACCAGTGACCACAGGGAGTCACGATCTCACACCCGTCCTCGAGGACACCGAGAACCTGTTCATGCCGCTTGTTTACGGCGATACCGCCTACCTGCGAACGAATCTCGAGGCACCGACCTATCGACTGCTCTCGCTCGACCTGGCAGAGATAGACGGCCCCGTCGACCCCACGACACTACCGGAGGTACTCGCACCTCGCGAGGGGATTTTACAGAACTCCACGATTGCCGGTGAGCGACTCCTCTGTCGGTACGAGACGGCTGCAGTCTCAGAACTCGAGGTCTTCGACCTCGAGGGGGCCTCCCAGGGACGTATCCCCTTGCCGGGGCTCGGTACAGTCACGGGCCTCTCTGGCAACCGTGATGCCCCCGAGGCGTTCTTCGGCTACGAGTCGTTCGATCAGCCGCCTGCGGTGTTTCGTGCGGCCCTGCCGGCGGACGAAGATGACAACACCACGATGACGGCCGCCGACGAGAGCGGTGCAACCCTCGAGGAACTGGACCGACCCGACCTCCAGGCTGCGGTCGACCTCGAGGTGAAACAGGTCAGGTACGACTCGACGGACGGAGCCGAAGTCCCCATGTTCGTCATCCATCGCGAGGGCCTCGAGTTAGACGGCGACAATCCCGCGTTGCTGTACGGGTACGGTGGCTTCGAGATCAGCGTGACACCGTCGTACACCCGTTTCGGACAGGCGTTCTTGCGCTCGGGTGGGGTCTACGCTGTCGGCAACTTCCGCGGTGGCGGAGAGTTTGGGAAGGAGTGGCATCGGGCCGCACGCCACGAGCGGAAACAACACACGTTCGACGACATGATCGCCGCTGCAGCGTCACTGATCGAGCGCGGGTACACCTCGAGTGATCGGCTCGCGATCCAGGGTGGGTCGAACGGCGGCCTGACCGTTGGTGCGGTGATGACACAGCGACCAGACCTGGTGCGTGCGGTGTTGTGTCACGTCCCACTGCTCGATATGCTCCAGTTTCACACCTTCTTGCTCGGCGAATCGTGGACCACCGAGTACGGGTCACCCGAGGACGAGGCGGCGTTCGAGTGGATCTACGAGTACTCACCCTATCACAACCTCGAGGAGCGAGGCTATCCAGCCGTCCTGTTCAAAACCGCCGAGAGCGACACACGCGTCCATCCCGTCCACGCCTGGAAGATGGCTGCCCGGATGCAAGCATACAACACAGGTGAGCACCCGATCCTCTGCAAGACGGCTCGAGACACCGGCCACGGAACGGGCAAACCGACCTGGATGGTCGTCGAGGAGGCCCTCGACACCTGGTCGTTCGTCTTCGAAGAACTGGGGCTCGAGTACGTGGAGCCCTGAATTCGGCGATTTCACCGACTCGAACCGACAGCACCGTCGACTTACTGCGACAGTCAGGGGACAAACGCCCCTCGGTACGGGGGTATTAGACGTGCGGTTCGGCAAGCATTTTCCGGATCGCAACGGACATATCCTCGAACGAACCGATGTCGATCCCGTCGCTCGTAATGATGACCCCGCTGTCGCCGACGATGACGCGGCTGATGAATCCCTCTGAGAAGACGCGAACGGTGAACTCGTACTCTCCCACGGTTGGTTCGGCAGTCGTCCCGTTTCGGGATTGTTTGTTATACCGCTCTGTCTCCTGGAAACCGACGCGTTCACTCTCGACCATCGTCGATTTTGCCTCGCGCATCAGGTCCTCGTCACCGCCGTAAAGATCGGAGCGAACGTACAGCACTTCGAAATCCTCGGGGGTGAAGTAAATAACCGATCTGAGCGTGTCACCGACGGTGACTCTGCTGGTGCTCACGAGCGATTCGGCAAATTCACTCGAGACAAGTTCTGCCATACTGCATAAAACGCCATCAACCAACATGAACTCACGGCCTCCATGGCGTGGTTCTCGACATCGGTACCTATGTGTGGGTTCACTCGGAACGGACACAGTATGCAACAGTATCTCGACCTCGTCGACGCGGTCCTCTCGGAGGGTGCCTACAAACCCAATCGAACCGGCGTCGACACCATCTCGTCGTTCAGCCAGCACTACGAAATCGACCTCGAGTCGGGCTATCCTCTGTTGACGACGAAAAAGATGGACGGCTACCGCTGGAACTCGATGATCCACGAGATGTGCTGGTATCTCTCGGGCGACGAGCACATCCGCGATTTGCGCGAGGAGACGAAAATCTGGAACGCCTGGGCCGACGACGAGGGACAGCTCGATACCGCCTACGGGCGCTTCTGGCGGCGCTTTCCGATTCCAGAGGCCGACGGTCGCCTCGAGGGAGAGTCCTGGCCCGAGGAGGCCCATCGCTGGGTGAATACTGAGGCAGACGGTCGCCGGACGTTCGACCAGCTTCAGTACGTCATCGACACGCTCTCGGATCGCCCCAACTCGAGACGGCTGGTGGTCAACGCCTGGCATCCGGCGAACGCCGCCGTCTCGACGCTCCCGCCGTGTCACTACAGCTTCGTGTTCAACGTTCAGGGCGACCGACTCAACTGCCACCTCACTCAGCGGTCGGGCGACGTGGCGCTCGGGATTCCGTTCAACATCGCTGCCTACGCCTTGCTGACGAAACTCGTGGCCGGACAGGTTGGCCTCGAACCGGGCACCTTCGGGCACACAATCGTCGACGCCCACGTCTACTGCGGCACCGGCGAGCGAGGCTCCTGGTACGGAGACAACCTCGAGCGACTCCAGAAGCGCCTCGACGGCGTCGAAGGCCGGGAGGACTACGCCGAGGTTTGCGAGTGGCTTGTCGAAGAAGCACCGGCCGAGGCCGACGGGGAGGAACGGTTCGACCACGTACCGAACCTGCTGACTCAGTGTACGCGCGACCCACTCGAGCGACCGACGCTCGAGGTTGCTGACGTTTCCATCGACGAATTCAGCCACGACGACGTCGAACTTCGGGAGTACGAGTCGTACGACGGACTGCGGTTTTCGGTAGCCGAATGACGGGGGACGAACCGAATACCGGGGCCCAGGATGCGAACGGGGCTATAGACCTGGATGGGACCCAGGTTGCACACGAAACTCGTGATGTGCCTGTGGCTGTCTCTGGGACGGATCTCGAACTCGTCGGCATCGTCGCAGTCGCCGAAAACGGGATCATCGGACGGGATGGCGAGATGCCCTGGCACGTCCCCGAAGATCTGGCTCACTTCAAGCGCAAAACGACGGGCCATCCCGTCATTATGGGGCGAGTTACCTACGAGGGCATCGTCGAGGCACTCGGGGAGCCACTCCCAGAGCGAACCTCGATCGTGATCACCAGCCGTGACCTCGAGACACCCGAAAACGCCGTCGTCGCCTCGAGTCTCGTGGAAGCGGTGGCGGCAGCCGAACACGCCGCTGGGGATCGACACGGCGGGACCGAACGCGCATTTGTCGCTGGCGGTGCAACGGTCTACGAGCAGTTTCTTCCCGCCCTGGATCGGTTAGTCATCACGGAGATTCACGACCGACCCGAGGGTGACACCTCGTTTCCGGACTGGGTCCGCGACGAGTGGGAGGAAGTCGAACGCGAGGAACACGAGGGATTTTCGTTCCTCGAGTACGTCCGACGATGATGGCTTTGCGGGGTGAGAAATTATCGTGACCGGGACTGCACTCGAGGAAACCCTGATCGACGTCCTCGGAACGACACCGGAACGCATCGTCGAACTCGAGGGCGGTCAGATCGGTTCGGTGTTTCGTGTCTCTCTCGCGAACGGACGCACCGTGGTGGCCAAAACCGGGAACACGCCACTGGAGACGGAAGCGTTCATGCTCGAGTACCTCGCCGAAGAGAGTCACCTGCCCGTTCCAGCCGTGTTCCACGCGAACGACGATCTGCTGGTGATCGAACACGTCGATGGTTCCACGACCCACGACGAGTCAGTGGCTCGAGACGCCGCGAAGCACGTGGCTTCCCTTCACGAAATCGAGGGGCCGGACTACGGGTTTCCCCGGGACACCCTCACTGGTCCCGTTCGCCAGCCGAACCCGTGGACGGAGTCCTGGGTCGAGTTCTATCGAACACAACGGCTGCAACACGCAGGAGCCATCGCCGCAAATCCCGACTCCGGCACTGGAACGCTTCCAACGTATCTGGCCGACCGCCTCGAAAAATGCATTGCTGGCCTCGAGTCGGTGCTCGAGGAACCGACACGGCCATCACTGATTCACGGTGACGTCTGGCGAACGAACGTCCTGGCTCGAGACGAACGCGTGACCGCTTTCCTCGACCCCGCAACGTACTACGCCGACCCGGAGATCGAACTGGCATACATCGACTGGACGGACACGTTCGGACCGGCGTTTTTCGACGCCTACGAGCGAGAACGGTCGATTCGAGATGGGTTCTGGGAGCGACGCCGGTTCGTCTATCGAGTGTACCCGTTGCTCGTCCACGTCCACCTGTTCGGCGGTGGCTACGTCGAAGAACTCGAGTCGACCCTCGAGCGGTTGGGGTATTAAGTGGCTTCTCAGGCCACGATATCGGGCAAACCCGGCAGGTATTGCGAGGGATATCGATAGGTTCACACCGCCCCTTCGCGTCAGTTTATACAATATCGATGACGAACAATTCAACCACTGCCGATCCGTTCGGGGCGATTAGCGAACTCGAGCGAGACGGCGAAACGTATACGTACGCTGATCTCACCGTCCTCGAAGAACAAGGACTCTGCGAACTGGAGAAACTGCCAGTGAGTATCCGCGTGCTGCTCGAGTCCGTCCTCCGAAACGTCGACGGCGAGATGGTAACCGAAGACGACGTGAAAAACGCGGCCTCCTGGGAACCCGACGTCCCTGACGTCGAAGTACCCTTCAGCCCCTCCCGCGTGGTCCTGCAGGACCTCACCGGCGTCCCGGCCGTCGTCGACCTCGCGGCACTTCGCTCAGCGGCCGACCGCGCAGGCGAGGACCCAACCATCGTCGAGCCCGAGGTTCCCTGTGACCTCGTGATCGACCACAGCGTCCAGGTCGACTACTTCGGAAGCGAGGACGCATACGAGAAGAACGTCGAAATCGAGTACGAGCGCAACGAGGAACGCTACCGCGCGATCAAGTGGGCCGAACAGGCCTTCGAGGACTTCAACGTCGTCCCACCGGGGACCGGTATCGTCCACCAGGTCAACCTCGAGTACCTCGGCCAGGTCGTGCACGACCGCGAGGTCGACGGCGAACAGTGGCTCCTGCCAGACACCCTCGTCGGCACTGACAGCCACACGCCGATGATCAACGGCATCGGTGTCGTCGGCTGGGGTGTCGGCGGTATCGAAGCCGAAGCCGCGCTGCTCGGCCAGCCGATCACGATGACCCTGCCCGAAGTGGTCGGGGTCGAACTCACGGGCGAACTCCCAGAGGGAGCGACTGCGACCGACCTCGTGTTACACATCACCGAGAAGCTCCGCCAGGTTGGCGTCGTCGACAAGTTCGTCGAGTTCTACGGTGAAGGAGTCTCCCAGCTTTCGGTCGCCGACCGCGCAACGATTTCGAACATGTCGCCCGAGCACGGCTGTACCATCAGCATGTTCCCCGTCGACGACAAGACGCTCGACTACCTCGAGTTGACTGGTCGCGACGAGGACCACATCGAACTGGTGAAAGAGTACCTCGAGGCCCAGGGGCTCTTCGGCAAGCACGACCCCGAGTTCACCGAGACGGTCGAGTTCGACCTCGGCGACGTCGAGCCGAGCCTCGCCGGTCACAAGAAACCCCACGCCCGCATCCCGATGGGCGACCTCGACGAGCACTTCCCGACACTGCTCGAGGAGCAAGGGGTAATCGACTCCGGAGCGGCGGAGAGCGACGGCGGCCTCGTCGCCGAACGTCAACCCGGCCTTGGCGAGAAGGTGCCCGTCACACTCGAGGACGGCACCGAGGTCGAGATCGGCCACGGCTCCGTGCTCGTGAGCGCGATCACCTCCTGTACGAACACCTCGAACCCGTCGGTGATGGTTGCCGCCGGTCTGCTCGCGCGCAACGCCGCCGAGTACGGCCTCGAGGTGCCCGAATACGTCAAGACCAGCCTCGCCCCCGGCAGTAAAGTCGTCACGGAGTACCTGAAACAGGCCGACCTGCTCGACGACCTCGAGGAACTGGGCTACCACGTCGTCGGCTACGGCTGTACGACCTGTATCGGCAACGCTGGCCCGCTGGCCGAGCCAATCGAAGCCGCCATCGACGAGTACGACCTCTGGACGACCAGCGTCCTCTCGGGCAACCGCAACTTCGAGGCCCGAATTCACCCGAAAATCCGCGCGAACTACCTCGCTAGCCCGCCGCTCGTCGTCGCCTACGGCCTCGCTGGCAAGATGGACATCGACCTCGAGAACGAGCCCATCGGTACGACCGACGATGGCGAAGAAGTCTACCTCGAGGACATCTGGCCCGACCCGGAAGAGATTCGCCAGACCATCCACGACAACGTCTCGCCCGAGATGTTCGAGGAGAAGTACGCCAGTATCTTCGAAGGGGACGAACGCTGGGAGGCCCTCGAAGCGCCCACGGGAGACGTCTACGAGTGGGATTCGGAATCGACGTACATCCGCGAGCCACCGTTTTTCCAGGACTTCCCGCTCGAGGAACCGGGCGTCGAGGACATCGCGAACGCTCGCTGTCTGCTCACGCTGGGTGACACCGTGACGACCGACCACATCAGCCCCGCCGGCCCCTTCAGTGAGGACCTGCCTGCTGGGCAGTGGCTCATGGAGCAGGGTGTCGAACCCTACGAGTTCAACACCTACGGCTCACGCCGTGGCAACCACGAGGTCATGATGCGCGGGACCTTCGCGAACGTCCGTATCCAGAACGAGATGCTCGATGGAAAGGAAGGCGGCTACACCATCCACCATCCGACCGGTGAGGAGACGACCGTCTACGACGCCAGCATGCGGTATCAGGACGAGGACACCCCGCTCATCGTCATGGCCGGTATCGAACTCGGGACCGGCTCGAGTCGTGACTGGGCCGCGAAAGGGACCGACCTGCTCGGCATCCGCGCAACCATCGGCGAGAGCTACGAGCGCATTTACCGCGACAACCTCGTCGGCATGGGTGTTCTGCCGCTGCAGTTCGAAGACGGCGAGGGCTGGGAAGAGCTCGGCCTCGACGGCTCCGAATACTTCGAAATCCGCGGCCTCGAGGACGGCCTCGAGACAAACCAGGAACTCACCGTGGTTGCCGAAGACGAGGACGGCGAAACGACCGAGTTCGACGTGACTGCCCAGGTCGGCACGCCGGCCGCAGTGAAGTACGTCGAGAACGGTGGCGTCCTTCACCTCGTGTTGCGCCGCCTCCTCACGGAATAGGATTCTCCGGAGGTGGTCGTTTATTCCATCACCGTTCGATGGAGAACTTTTTACTGCGTGGTAGCATATCTTCAGTCAATGGAGCAACAGGAGTTGTCACCCGACAACTCGAGAGACGCGATTCTTCGAGCCACAGGCCTCTCGAAAACCTACGGGAGCGGGGACGGGAAAGTTACAGCAGTCGACGACCTCTCGCTGGAGATCGAGCGAGGCACCGTCGTCGGTGTCCTCGGACCGAACGGGGCGGGAAAGACCACGACGATCAAAATACTGCTCGGATTAATCGAACCGGATACGGGTGAGGTTCGAATCGATGGCGTCGATCCGATCGCTGCCCCGAGCGAGGGATATCGATCCGTCAGTGCGATGCTCGAGGGGGCACGCAACATCTACTGGCGATTGACCGTTCGGGAAAACCTGCGTTTTTTCGCCAGACTCGCCGACAAACCTGCCGACAATGATCGGATCGACGCTCTCATCGAGCAGGTTGGCCTGACGGCAAAGGCCGATACGACGGTGAACGAGCTCTCGAGAGGGATGAAACAGAAAGCGTCGCTTGCATGCACGCTGATTCGGGACACGCCGCTGTCGTTTCTCGACGAACCGACGCTCGGTCTCGACGTGGAGAGCTCACTCGAGTTACGCCGACAACTGCGTGACCTGGTCGAACGCGAATCGCGTACGGTCGTGCTCTCGAGTCACGATATGGACGTCATCGAGGCCGTCTGTGACCGGGTGATCATCATGAACGAGGGTCGAGTGGTTGCAGACGACGCCCTCGAGGACCTGATCGATGTGTTTCGAACGCAAGCGTACCGGATTACGCTCGAGGGACGCCTCGAAGCAGCACGAAAACGCCGCCTCGAGGAGGAATTCGCCGCTACCGAGTGGATCGAACGCGGACCGAAACTGTTGTTCGACGTTCCACACGTACAGGATAGCGACTTTTACGAACTGATGGACGTCCTTCGCGGCAGTGACTGTCGGTTACTGGCCGTCGAGACGACTGAAATCGACCTCGAGGACGTGTTCCTCGAGGTGACCGATGCGGGAGATACACATTCGATGAGAGTGGAAGGGAAGGCACATTCGACGAGCGCAGCAAGCGACCGTTCGACGACTGAACGGACAGAAGGGAGTGATACCGACGCAGATGTCCCACCAAACACATCGGAGGCGGACCGATGAGTCGAACCGGTCATCTCGGGTTACTCGCGGCTGTCTTCGAGAAGCAACTGATACTGCTCAAACGCTACTGGATCAACACCGCGATGTTGCTCGTCGGCTTCTACCTCTTTTTCGCCCTGATGTTCTTCGGCGGTCAGGCCGCCGCTGGCGACAGCCTCGATGGAACGCTCGATGGCCTCGTCGTCGGCTTTTTCCTGTTTATCGGCGTCACTGCCGCGTATTTCGACGTGGCCGGGAACGTGATGCGGGAAGCCCAGTGGGGGACCCTCGAGCAGCTTTTCATGTCACCGTTCGGAATCGGACGCGTGCTGTTAGCGAAGACGGTGTTCAATATCGTTTTCAGCGTACTCATCGCTTTCGCATTGCTAGCCGTAATGTTGATCACGACGGACCGAACGCTGACGATCGATCCGGTGACCATCGTTCCGATCCTCTTGATCACGATTTTACCGGCGATTGGCCTCGGCTTTCTCTTCGCTGGCCTCTCGTTGTTGTACAAGCGGATCGAAAACGTGCAACAACTGCTGCAGTTCGGGTTCATCGGGCTGATTGCCGCACCCGGGGCAATCGATTCGACGGTCTTGCTCGTCGTACCGTTCAGTCTCGGGAGCGGACTGCTCTCACAGGCGATGATCGAGGGCGTGCACCTGTGGCAACTCGATGGGTGGCTACTGGTTGCCCTGGTGGGTAACGGAACCGCGTACCTCCTTGGTGGGTACGCCGTCTTCCACCTCCTCGTTCGGCGGGCACGAAAACTCGGTGTGATGGGACACTATTAACTCGGTCGCCACTCCCAGTCCGTCGTCAGACGACTCGAGGGGCCGTCCCGGAATGCTTAACCGGCAGTCCGGCAAAAATTACGATCATGTACGATGACGACGAACTCGAGTCGATACAGTCCGCCGGGGAGGACTGGGAATCGGAGACCCTCGAGCCGGTACTCGATCGGTTTGGCGAGCGCAAAGACCGCTTTGCGACGATCTCGAACCTCGAGGTCGACCGGCTGTACACGCCCAACGACGTCGATGAGCTCGATTTCCTCGAGGATCTGGGCTTTCCCGGCGAGGAGCCCTACACTCGCGGCCCCTATCCAACGATGTACCGGGGGCGGACGTGGACGATGCGCCAGTTCGCCGGCTTCGGCACTGCAGAGGAGACTAACGAGCGGTTTCACTACCTGATCGAGCAGGGACAGACCGGACTGTCGACGGCGTTCGACATGCCGACGCTGATGGGCCTGGATTCTGACGATCCGATGAGTGACGGCGAAGTCGGCAAGGAGGGTGTTGCCGTCGACACCTTACGAGATATGGAGATTCTGTTCGACGGGATCGACGTCGGCGACGTCTCGACGAGTTTCACCATCAATCCCTCCGCCCCGGTCATTTACGCGATGTACGTCGCACTGGCCGATCAACAGGGAGTTCCTCGAGAGCAGGTTCGTGGAACGCTGCAAAACGACATGTTCAAAGAGTTTATCGCCCAGAAAGAGTGGGTGATTCCCCCCGAACCGGCGCTCAAACTCGTGACCGACGTCGTCGAATTCTCGACCGAGCAGACGCCGAAGTTTCACCCCATCTCTGTTTCCGGCTACCACATCCGCGAAGCCGGGTCGACCGCGATTCAGGAACTCGCGTTCACGCTCGCCGACGGCTTCGGCTACGTCGAGGATGCAATGGACCGCGGCCTCGAGGTAGACGAGTTCGCCCCGCGACTCTCCTTTTTCTTCAACTGTCACAACTCGTTTTTCGAGGAGATTGCGAAGTTCCGCGCGGCCAGACGTATTTACGCCCGCGTGATGGACGAGTGGTACGACGCCGAACGAGCCGAATCCAAACGGCTGAAGTTCCACACCCAGACCGCTGGCCAATCGCTGACCGCCCAGCAGCCGATCAACAACGTCGCTCGAGTGACGATGCAGGCGTTGGCGGGTGTGCTCGGAGGCACCCAGTCGCTGCACACGAACAGTTTCGACGAGGCGCTGGCACTGCCAAGCGAGAAGGCCGTTCGCGTCGCGTTGCGAACGCAGCAGATCATCGCCGAAGAGTCAGGAGCAGCCGACATCGTCGACCCGCTCGGTGGCTCCTTCGCGGTCGAGGCTCTGACGAACGAAGTCGAGCAGGAGGCGATGGCCTACATCGAGGAAATTCGCGAGATGGGCGACGGGTCGGTCCGTGACGGGATCCTCAACGGGATCGACGACGGCTACTTCCTGCGGGAAATCCAGGAAGCATCCTACGAGTACCAGGAACGCGTCGAACGCGAGGAAGAAATCGTCGTCGGCGTCAACAAGTTCACCATCGACGAGGACACCTCCCCGGACATTCTGCACGTCGATGAAACCGCCCAGGAGACCCAACTCGAGCGCCTCGAGCGGACGAAAGCTGAACGTGACGAGGAGACAGTCACCGCGGCGCTCGAGGCGGTCGAGTCGGCGATCGAAAACGACGAAAACACCATTCCAGCCATCGTCGAGGCGGTGAAGGCCTACGCGACGATGGGCGAAATCATGCAGGTGTTCGAAGACCACTACGGCGCGTACACCGAACAGATCGGGCTGGCCTGATCGGTTTGTACGTTTTCGGTCTCGAATCCCGTCCAAAGCTATTCACATGTCGACCTAGCAGCATTTGTCATGTCCGACGATGCGATTTTGTATCGACTAAATCTGATAATCGGCCTCCTCATTGCCATTATCGCCATCTTGTTGTGGCCGATCGTGTCGCCAGCCATCGTGGTCGCTATCCTGCTTTTCGTCCTCACACTGGGTGGCGCGCTGTTCTGGGGGATGGTACGCGGTGTGAACTGATTAGGATTATCGTCGGCGTTCATCGGTACCGAGGAAGAACCGAGGCACAGCGTCGACAGCCGTCCTTCGAAACCGCCGGCTGGCTACGAATTCCTATGAAACGGTGTGCTGACGCCTCTGTGCAGTGACATCGAACGATGACGGTCACTCAGAAGCAGACTCGAGGCGCTCACCCACGAGTACGACCCGCCGTTCCCCACGAACCGGACGTTCGTCGTAGAACCGAATTCGAAGGGAAGAACAGGCCTCGAGCAACTCGTTCGGTGCGAACCGGTACTGGTCGCTAGGCCCACCCTTCCGGTCAACATTGCTCGAGTCGTCCTCACACACAGCATCGATCGAGTGCAGATAGTGTTCGTACACGAGTACCCCACCCGGAGCAAGTGCCTCGAGAATCGCGGACAATCGCGTCCGTGCATCGAAAAAACTGATCGTAATCAGGTCGTACCGCGATGCTCGAAAGCAGTAGGTGTCCACGTCGGCGAGTATCCAGTTGATCGACGACGAATCGGAACGTTGCTCCCTGGCAGAACGGGACCGCCCCCGCTCGAGGGCCGTCCGTGAAATGTCGATGGCATCGACCGTCCACCCGCGATCTGCCAGCAATCGGGCGTTTCGGCCGAGGCCCGTTGCAATATCGAGCGCCCGCCCCGGTTCTACCGACTCGAGGGTCGCCTCGAGAATCGGCGACGGGTCTTCCGGCGAGCGAAACGCGGTCCGCTCGTAGCGCGACTCCCAGCGTTGGCGTTCGTCCGCTGTCACGGCTGGACAAACACCGTCGATGGATATACCAGTGGTCGTTCGGCTATCGATCGCTATGCGCTGGGCCACCCTCGACATCGCTACCGTGTTCGCGCCCGTCAGCGGTTCCACCACGGTTGCCAACCTCACCCTCGAGGGTTTCGAGAAACGATTCGATGAATGCACACCGCTCTTCTGCGAGCGTCCGGCCAGCCTCGGTGTACATCCGGTCTGGCAAAGCGAGTAGTTTCTTATGGACGTGATTGACACTCGTTTTACCGGCACTCGAGCCGTCGGCTTCGGGCGGCAACGAGGAGTCATAGATCGTCGTACCACGCTCGCCGCCGTACGAAAACGTCCGTGCCAGGCCAATTGCGCCCAGCGCATCCAGATTGTCGGCATCGGAGAGAATCCGGGCCTCGAGCGTTCGCGGCTCGACGTCGTTCGAAAATCGGTGGGCGCGAATGCAGTGGGCGACGGCATCGATTCGCTCCGATTCGACGTCGGCCTCCAGTTCCTCGAGGATCGTTCTGGCTTCACGGGCACCCCACTCGGCGTGGTCGTCGACGGTCCCGGCATCTTCAGCAGGGCGACCGATGTCGTGGAGCAAGACCGCCAGAAACACCGTCTGTTCGTCCGCCTCCGAGTGCGACTGAACGAGGCGCTTCGCGTTCGTCTCGACGCGTTTCACGTGGTGCCAGTCGTGGGCGGGAGCCACGCGCTCGTCGAAATACGACCGTGCAATCGGGCGAACTCGCTCGAGGACCATACCCTCGAGTGTTCGAGGCAGGGTAGATAACGTATCGGTTTCCGGGCGTCTCACTGCCGTCGAACCCGACTCTCCTGGGGCGAATCTCGATCAGGGGCGTACTTGTCAGCGAACATCGATCAGGACCGAACCTGCCACCGAAGGACGACCCCATCATCGAGACGTTCGACGGCCTCGAGTGTAAGTGCGGGAAAATCCTCGACGAAGCCGTCGCCGTCGGCCAGCGTCGGGGCGTCTCGACCGCCGATGATCTGCGGGCCGACGAATACGCACAGTTCGTCGACCAGACCGGCTTCGAACAGTGAAAAGATGAGTTCGCCGCCGCCTTCGACCATCAACCGCTCGAGACCCGCCTGCTCGAGCCCTTCGAAGGCGTCGACGAGCGAGACGCGGCCGCTCCCGGCAGTGATAACCGTGGCTCGCTCGCCGAGTCGCTCACGGGCGCTCGTGGGCGCGTCCTCGCTGACACAGACGAACGTCTCGGCGGTGCCGTCGAGAATCGCGGCCTCAGTGGGTGTCCGTCCCCGTGAATCGATGACGACTCGAGCGGGACAGGGGGCCTCACCAGCGTCGACCCGTTCGCTCGAGCGCGCTTCGTCTTTGACCGTCAGGTGCGGGTCGTCCGCCAGCACGGTCCCGACGCCGACGACGACCGCGTCGCTGGCCGCTCGAAGGGCGTCCATACGGTCGAAATCTTCGTCGCCACTGATACGGACCTGTTCGCGGCGTCGACTCGACAGTTTGCCATCCGCACTCATGGCCGCGTTGACGACGACGTGCATATCTGCCCGTGTGCGAGCGCGGCCAAAGAATCCTCCGTTGCGCGAACGTTTTTTACCCATCCGGACGAAGGGCCAGTGATGGATATCGATACCCATGCCGAGGATCTTGCCTCCGATCTCGGTGTTGACAAAGAGGAGGTCAAAGCAGACCTGGAGAATTTACTCGAGTACTCCGTCCCACTCGATGAAGCGACACAGAGTCTTCGGCGTAAGTACGGCGACGGCTCGAGCGGCGGTGGTGGCGGCGCCCCCAAAGCGAGGGACATCGCCGACATTACGCCCGATGACGGCTCGGTGACGGTGACCGCTCGCGTCCTGACGGCTGGCAAGCGTTCGATTCGTTACCAGGGATCAGACCAGGAAATCGTCGAGGGCGAACTCGCCGACGACACCGGCGTTATCGACTTTACCGCCTGGGAAGACTTTGGACTGGTCCCCGGCGATACGATCACGGCGGGCAACGCCGGCGTCCGCGAGTGGGACGGGCAACCCGAACTCAACCTCGGGGAGAGCACCTCGTTGTCGAAACTCGAGGAAACACTCGATATTCCCTACGAAGTCGGCGGGGAAGCCGATCTTGCGAGTCTCCGGACGGGTGACCGGGCGAAAGCCGTCGAGGTCCAAGTTCTCGAGTGTGAGGAACGAACGATCGACGGCCGTGATGGCGAGACGACGATTCTCAGCGGCGTGTTCGGCGACGAGAGTGGCCGTCTGCCGTTTACGAACTGGGATCCGGCCCCCGAAATCGAGGCGGGTACTTCGGTTCGTATCGAGAACGCCTACGTGCGAGAATTCCGTGGCGTCCCCGAAGTGAACGTCTCCGAATTCTCGACGGTGACGACTCTCGAACGGAGTATCGACGTCGGCACTGACGCACCGAGGCTCGGCATCGGCGACGCCATCGCGAGCGGCGGGATGTACGACGTCGAACTCGTCGGAAATCTGCTTGCGGTCAGAGACGGCTCCGGTTTGATTCAGCGCTGTCCGGAGTGTAACCGCGTGATCCAGAAAGGCCAGTGTCGAACGCACGGTTCTGTCGACGGCATCGACGACCTCCGAGTGAAAGCCATCCTCGACGACGGAACCGGAGCCGTGACCGCGATTCTCGACGACGAACTCACCGAGGCGGTGTACGGCGGCGACGTCGAAGACGCCAAAGAGGAGGCTCGAGACGCCATGGATCAGGAAGCGGTGGCCGATACGATTCGTTCGCGAATCGTCGGCACCGAGTATCGCGTCCGTGGCCACCTCTCGATCGACGAGTACGGCGCGAACCTCGATGCGAGTCACTTCGAGGAGAGTGATGACTCGCCTGCAGACCGCGCGAGGGAACTGCTTGGGACATTCGAGGGCCAGGAGGTAGAAGCATGAGCGCAGAGGAGGAAATCCCGGGACGAGAGGTCGCCTATCGGCTGTTTGCAGCCGAATTTGACGACGCAACCCTCTCGTACTCCGAAAGCGACGAAGAACGGGCACCGAACTACGTGATTACGCCGACTGGGGCCAGACTCAACCGTGTGTTCGTCGTCGGTGCGCTGACCGAAGTGACGTCGGTCAACGAGGAGATGCTTCGAGCCCGCATCGTCGACCCGACGGGCGCATTTGTCGTGTACGCTGGCCAGTATCAGCCGGAGGCGCTTGCGTTCCTCGAGCGAACCGACCCGCCCGCGTTCGTCGCCGTGACGGGGAAAGCCCGAACCTACCAGCCCGAGGATTCTGAGGTCGTCTACACCTCGATACGACCCGAAAGCCTCGCCCTGGTCGATGCAGACACGCGAGAGCGCTGGGTCGTCTCGGCGGCCGAACAGACCCTCGAGCGTGCCGGGACGATGGCGGCGGCAGCCGATATCGCCCCAACACTCGATGACGACGCACTCGAGGAAGCCTTACTCGAGGCCGGTGTCGAACGCGGGTTGGCCACAGGTATTCCACTGGCCCTCGAGCATTACGGAACCACCGCCGCGTATCTGGAGAGCATCCGCGATCTCGCGCTAGATAGCGCGCGAGTCGTTGCTGGCGAGCGTGATGAAGTTCGAGGACTCGGCCGGCGACCGAACGGCTCGAGCGAAACCGCTCCGTCGCTTGCATCGCTCGCTGCCGAACTGGTCGACCTGGACCTCGAGGTGGATGGGTCGCTCGAGGCTCCGGCCGATGCGGTATCGACAGGGGACACGATGGGGGTGGCAGAGACGTCGACCGAGGCCCCATCGACAGCCTCCCAGGCGACGGCTGAAGCCGAAGCGGAACTCGAGGAACCGGTCGCTACGACGACGGATGACAGCGAACCGTCGGCTGAGGACACCGAACCGCTGGCCGAGGATACCGAGGACAGACCCTCGAGTTCGGCGGAGACGGCGACAACGGAAACGCCTGAATCGACCGACGATCTCGGCGATTTCGATGCCCCAGGCGACGACCCGGTGGACGACGTGACGGACACCGACAGCGACGATACCCTCGGTGACTTCGACGCCGGTGGGGCCGATACCGAGGGTGCAGCGGACGCACCAGCGACGGAGGATTCCGAAGACGTTGCCGCCGGAATGTACGAGATGGACGACGAAGAGCGGGCCGAACTCGAGGCCGAGTTTGGCACCGACTTCGCCACCGGTGACGAAGTCGAAGAGCCGGGCGAAGCCGATATCGACGTGCCCGAGACGGAGACGGCCATCGAGGACGAAGCGAGCGACACGACTGAAGAGGCGGCCGAAGAAGAGGCAACCGGAGCGGCCGACGACGAGCCAACGGATATCGACGACGAAGCGGCCGAAGCTGAGGAGGCCGAGGAAACGACCGCAGACGTCGACCTCGAGTCACTGGCCGTCGAAACCATGCGTGACCTGGACGACGGCGACGGTGCGGATCGCCAGGCAGTTATCGACGCTGTCGTCGAGGAAGCGGGTGCCGACGCCGATGCCGTCGAGGAGGCGATTCAGGATGCGCTCATGGGCGGCCAGTGTTACGAACCAGGAGACGAGACGCTGAAAGCCATCTAACCGCGATGGCCACCCTCGAGCCGATTCCCGACGAACCGGCAGCCGTGGTAACACTCGAGGCAGAGCGAGCGCTCGTTATCGCTGATTACCACGCAGGATACGAGGTTGGCTTGCGTCAGGAGCGTGGTGTCGAGGTGCCGAGCCGGGCCATAAACCGACGAGAGCGATTGTGTTCGTTGCTCGAACGAACCGGGGTCGACCGCCTCATTGTCCTTGGAGACCTCATGCACTCGATCGGCGACCCGGGCGGGGCCGAGCGGGGTGAACTCGAGGTGCTGTTCGAATCGCTCCCCCGTGGCGTCGAGGTGACGTTGGTACGAGGCAACCACGACGGTGCCATCGAGCGATGGCTCGAGGGTGATGTCGAGGCTGAGAAGAGCGAAAACGGCGAACTCGAGCGACGGATCGGTGGCACCCACATCCAGATCACCGACGGAACGGGGATCCGGCTCGACGGACTCGGCTGCTGTCACGGCCATACCTGGCCCGACCGATCAGTTCTCGGGGCGGCCACCGTCTGTCTCGGACACGAGCACCCGTGCGTTCGTCTCGAAGACGAGGTCGGTGGCGCGCGTATCGAACGGGTATGGCTCCGCGGGAAACTCGACCCGGGTCCCTTTCGAAAACGCAAAGAATACCAGGGGATGGGGTGGCTCGACGGTGAAACCGACCCGCCCGAGGTCGTCGTCGTCCCGGCGTTCAACGACCTCGTCGGCGGCACCTGGACGAATCTCGAGGGGCAGTCGTTTCTCGCCCCGTTCTTTCCCGAGGGGTTCGCGAACACGGAGGCCTATTTGCTCGACGGGACGCGCCTGGGCCCGTATCGACAGCTCTGACTGGCGATTTCGTTCCCTACCACCTTGTCACGAACTCGCTCTCGAGCGCTCGAGCCACGCGCTCGAGGACGACCGGATTATCGCTCGGTCGACCGACGCTGACGGCGTCGGCTCCGTACTCGAGGTAGGTGCGAACGCTCGCCCCGTCTCGCACGCCGTTGTTCGCGATGACGAACAGCTCGCAGCTGTCGACGATTTCTTCGATAACGGCTTCGGAGTCCATCGCGTCGACGTGGACGAACGATGCGCCCGCGGCCTCGAGTCTGGGACAGAGCGAAGACAGGGAGACGTCCGGGACTTCGGCCCGGACTTTTACGCCGACGGTCACGCCAGTGGTGTCGGCTGCCTCGACGTATCTGCAGAGGCGCTCGCTGTCGGCAAGCAACGTTTCGCCACAGCCAGCCGCACACAGTTCGGGCTGACGACAGTGAGCGTTGATCTCCAGCAGTGCGTTCCGGTCACGGCAAATTCGAGCGACCCGTCTGATAGGGTCGACGCTGGCGCTCCTGACGTTGAACGCCGCCTGGATCGGTACCCCCTCGAGGCGGGCTAACTGGTCGTCGACGAAGGCAAAGGGGTCATCCGGGAGGAACTCCGTCCGGTCGCGGGCGACCAGTGCGCGGGCGGCTTCTCTGGACGGCTGGTCGAGGGCGATTCCGCCGAGAACGGCACAACCGGCCCAGTCGGCACCCGCTCGAGCCCAGTCGGCGTCCGACTGACCGCTGAGGCTCGCGAGCGCGAGTGGTGGTGAAAACATTGGGGTCAGGCGACGAGTGCCCGCGCCTCGTCGATGGCTTTGATCACGCGAGCGGCGTCCTCTCTCGAATCGAGGGAGATGTCGGTCTGAATCGTCGGTCGGTCGAAGGTGGTGTCGTCTTGTCTGTCGATGACGAACGCGTCGGCGAAGGGATAGGCCGTCGCCAGCCCCGCCGTACTCGGTTGGGCCCCCACGGCGGCCATGAGGTCGCCTGCAGGTCCCGAAAACGCCTTCGAGCCGACGAACGGCGAGACGGCAATCACCGTCGTCTCCATCAATGCCTTCGCAACACCGGGAAGCGAGAGCAGTGGTCCGATGCTCGTAACCGGGTTGGACGGACCGATGATAACCGTCTCCGACAGCGCCTCGAGCACGCCCGGAGCCGGCTTGGCGGCGGACGAACCGCGGAATTCGACGTTCGTCACCGTTGGATCGCCACGATTGGCGATCCAGTACTCCTGAAAATGCATCAGGCCGTCTTCGGTATGGATGAGGCTGGCTACCGGGTCATTGCTCATCGGAAGGAGTTCGATACTGACACCGAATGCGTCAGCGAGCGTCTCGGTTACCTCAGTCAGTGTGTGCCCCTGATCGAGCAGGCTGGTCCTGGTGAGATGTACCGCCCGGTCACGGTCACCGATCGTCATGAACTCGCCAACGCCCGAAAAGCGTCGCCAGCGAGCTAATCGTCGCCCGTCCGTTTGTTTCTCTTCCGGGAGGTACTGTGGCCCGGTCTCGAGGCCCGCTGCCTTGGCGATATCGTGCAACGCCGTGTTCGTTCGATGGGTGTCGCCTCTGATTCCCCACCACTTCTCGCGGTCGAGGACGCCACCGCCCTGAAAGAGCAGCGTGTCGACGTCAGGAGAGACGAAAAGACCACCGAGTTCGATGTCGTCCCCGGTGTTTGCAACGACCGTTATTTCCTCCGGCGAAAACACCGCCCCCGCACCGTCGAGGAGCTTCGGTGTGCCGGTCCCTCCGGAGCAAAACGTGACCATATGTGCACCTATCGTCGGGGGTACTTAATCTGTTGCGGCCGGTACCTGTGTGTTCACTCGCCCTTCCACTCCGAAAAGCTCCCCCCGAACAGGGTCTCTCGCTGGCGCTCGATGTACGCCCGTTGCATCGACTCGAGGGCTGAATCGAACGGTTGGCCGTTCTCGATTTCCTCCGCGACGCGGTCGTGTTTCCAGGCCGCTGGCGTCTGGCGCTGACGAACACGTCGGCGCAGCGGATACAGGTAGGCTGCGATTTCGTCCTCGGAAAGCCCCTGACTCGAGAGACCTTCCTCGGCATGGGCGAACAGGTCCTCGTAGAGTGCGTCGATATCGGTCGTCTCCTGCCCGTCGTTCGTGATCCAGTGAATTTCTGCCTCGAGTCCGTCGCGCATGGCGGCATAGAAGTTCTCCCGGGCGACGGCCCAGTCGAGTTCACGGACCGGATGTTCGAGTCGAGTCAAACTCTCGAGGAGCCCCGCAAAGGTGGCCAGGAAGGCAACCGAGTCTCGGACGGTGGGCTGAGCAGGAATCGGACGGAACTCGATACGGGCGTTGGCCGCCGAGCGCGAAGCCCCGTCGAACACCGGTCTGACCCATCGCCAGTAGGTACCGTGTTTGCGTCTGAAGTGAGCGAAGTCGTCGTCGAATCGGTGTCCAGTTTCGACCGGCATCGGAACGATGGTATCGTCGCTGGCGATTCGGGCGACTGCATCGCCAACGCTGTCGATATCACGCGGGAACCGAACTTTGCCAGCCCCCGCGGAAGGGTCGTTGAGAACCGTCTCGAAGATGCTGATTCGGTGTTCCATCCAGGCGTCCTCGAGGATCGTTTCCGGAGTTACCTCGTCGTCGTAGAGGTCGGCCGGCAGGAACGGCGCGTTCACCCCGAGGGCGAGCAATGGACCGGCAATTCGAAGCGCGTAGGTGAAATACGCCGGCAGATCGGGGGCGTGAGGCACCTGGTAATGTGGCTGAATCGAGGTGATAAGGCTTTCCGGCATCACCGTCTGGGCCTCGAGTGACACGTTCGGGCAATCGAGTACCATTCCCGCCGCGTCGGCCCGGTCGGTGTTCGCCATGGCATGGTACCGGGCGGCGTCACTCATGTTTGCGGCGAGCGTTACCGTCCGTTCTTGCGGTGTTTCGTCACTCCCTTCCCCGCCTTCGCCAATTGTCCGCTCGACGCTATCGGTCAGATACGCACGAGCGCTCTCGCCGGCCGGCGGGAGGGTCCAGAGGGCGTCACTGACCAGTTGCATCCCTTCAGCGTTCGCGACGCTCTGGGCGGCCCGGAGTCTGGCACAAATCTCTGCTTCCTGCGCCCGAAGCCCATCCGCATTGAGCGGTTGTGGACTGGTCGTCATCTCCGCGTTGTGTAATCCTAGTTCCTTCTCGAAGCCCATCAACTCGAGCAAACGCCGAGGAACCCGTCGTAGCGCACCCGTATCACGGTCGACGGCGTAAAACTCGTACTCGAAACCGACGATTGCCTGGTGGTTATCGAACGCACCGGATTCGATTGCGTCGACGATGTCGTCGGCTTCCGCCATCGCCCGACGCTGAAAGGCATCGGCGTCGACGGCGAGGACGTCCTCGAGACGTAACGTGAGTTCCTCGGCTCCCATGGCGACGACTCGCGCGGCCAGGCGGTTAAAACCCGTCACTCGAGGCGTTTGCGTGAGGCGCTATCATGGACCTGAACCCAAACCGCCTACCGATTCCACGTCTACGAGGACGATTCCCGGTGTCCCCGAGTTCAGTTCTCGGTTCAGTGTTCTCGAGTCGACGTCTCGAGTCAGCACCCACTCGAATGAACGCTGCCTATTGGTCGTCGAAACGTTCCCCAGATTCCACACTGTCGACGCCGGTGATTTCGAATCGGGCGCCGCCATCGTCTCCCGCGGCGAGCCGTATCTCCCAGCCGTGAGCATCGACGATCTGTTGGACGATACGCAATCCCAGCCCGGTTCCGTCCTCAATTGTCGTATGGCCGGGTTCGAACACCGCCGACTGTTTTTCAGCCGGAATTCCCTGCCCCGTATCTTCGACGAAAAAGCCGTCCTCGAGGTCGCCGACCGACACGATGAGTTCGTCGAAAGATTCCAGGACCGCCCCGGACTCGTCAGTCGGGGGGCCGTGTTCGACGGCGTTTCGAAACAGGTTCTCCAGCAGCTGTCGAAGCCGGCTCCTGTCGGCGAGGATCACACTCTCACTTTCGACGACCAGGGACGCGTCCGAGGACTCGATGTTTCGCCAGCAGTTATCGCTCAACTCGCCCAGATCAACCGGCTCTTTATCACTGACCGCGTCCCCTTTACGGGCCAGCGTCAGGAGGTCCTCGATAAGCGTTTCCATGCGGTCGTGGGCATACTCGATTTCCTCGAGGTAGTCGCTTTCACACTCCGTTCGTGCCTGATCGACGTTGCCTTTGGCGATGTTCAACGGGTTTCGGAGGTCGTGTGAAACGATACTCGCGAACTCTTCGAGTCTGTCGTTCTGTCGTTTGAGCTCTTGTTCCTGGCGTTTTCGATCAGTAATATCACGGATTGAGATGGCCAACCCGTCGATCGGTTCGGTGCCGATGTAGTTCTGTCCGCGGTCTTCGAACCACCGCCAGTTCCCATCGGCGTCTTTGGCCCGGTACTCCGAACTCGAGACGGTGTCTGGGTTCTCGAGGAGGCGCTGGATGTTTTCCAGCACCCGTTCGCGGTCGTCCGGATGGATGTGCTCGAGTGGATTGTCTCCGACGACGTGCAACGGTGTGAAGTCCAACATCGGCGAGGCAGGACTCTGGTAGCGAACGCTGAGGTCCTCGTCCATGATGACCATGAAGTCCGGCGTGTGTTCGATGAAGAATTTGAACCGCTGGAGTTCTCGTTCTCGTTCTTTCTGTTCGGTGATATCCGAAAAGATGGTGATGACCTGCCGAGGTCGTGGAGAGAACGCCGAAATTTTGTAATATCGATCCAGCGGCGCGGAGTACTGCTCGAACTGGGCAGTCGTCCCCTCGAGAGCCACTTCGCCGAAGATTTCGATGAACGGTGTCTCCTCGATGCCGTCTATCGCCTCGGTTGCTCGTCGACCCTCGACCTGGTCGGCGTCGAGACCAGTGAGTTCCTCGAACTTCTCGTTCAGTTGCAGATACCGGTAATCGACCGGGTTCCCGTCGTCGTCCGTAATGACTTCCTTGATCCCGATTCCATCCAGGGATTCTTCGAACAGGCCGGTGAGCAGTCTCTGTTGTTCGCGGTCCTCGGTAACGTCGTCGTACACCCAGAGGTTTGCCTCCCCATCTGCCAGCTGGTACGGGATATAGTCGCGTTCGATAATCCGCCCATCTTCGAGGACGAATTCCTCTCCTTCGTTGGGTGTTCGGGACTCGAGGCAGTCCTCGATGGAGTCGATGAACTCCTCCGGGTCGTGAAAGACGTCTTTCAACTCGTGTAAAAGTCGACCACAGTCCTTCCCAATCATCGAATCCGGCTCGAGGTCTTCGGAAAACATGTTCGTCAGCGTGGAGTTGGCGGCGAGGACTTGCCGCGATTCGTCTTCGACGAGGACGCCCACCGGCAGGTTTTCGATCAACGTCTCGAAGATGGTCTGTTGTTGAACGAGCTCGCGTTCGGTTCGGGACTGATCGACCACGTTCCCGATTCGATTTGCCAGCACTTCGTACTGTTCGGTGCCGGATTCTTTTTGCAAATAATCGGTAACGCCGGCCGAAATCGCCTGACTCGCGACTTCTTCGCTCCCCTTCCCGGTGAACAGAATAAAGGGGATGTCATCGTATCGTTCCCGAACGGTCTCCAGGAACTCGATACCGTTCGATCCCGGCATATCGTAATCGGAGATAACGCAATCGTAAGAGTGCTCCTCGAGTGCTTCGAGGCCCGCATCGACGCTGGTCGCCGTCTGGACCGAAAACCGGCTATCGTGGCGCTCGAGAAAGGTGGCGGCCAGATCGGCCAACGAGGGCTCATCATCCACGTGCAAAACGTGGATTGTGGTATCCATAGGTACAGACTCGGGGTTACGCACATAATAATTGTGCCCGCTCCCGAGGTTGCATAATGAGCGAGCATAGAGGATGATAGTGACGGCCCGCCAACGTTCTCTCGAGTTCTGACCCGGGGAAACACTTTACCACCAGTTGCCCCCACTGTAGCATATGGAACAGTTCGACAAATTCGTCTCGTCGGCCACGCTTCGTGAAGAGAACCCGTCGATCAAACTGTACCAGAACACGGTAGGACTCACCTGCCCCGCCTGTGACGAACCGTTCGACGATATGGTCGTCTGCAAAGACGAGTACACGAGTCTCAATCAGACGATACCTCTCGATATCTGTACGGCCGTCGAAGACGGGAAACCGGTCCTGTTTACGCATAAGCCGTAACCGCTGACGGACCGAGCCGGTCGTTGACCGGTACACAGTACCCACAGTCCCAGAACGCTCCCCATCTCGAACCGTTTAAGCCACGTCCGTCACCTACAGCCAGCCAATGCAGTTCGCCGCGTTCGCCGACCAGGCCGCCACCATCGAAGCCGAGACAGCCGACCTCGAGATCATCACTCACGTCGCGACCCTCTTCGAGGAAACAGCGAGCGACGCCGACCTCGAGCGAGTTGCCCGGTTCGTCCAGGGACGCGTTTTCCCCGCGTGGGACAGCACCAAACTCGATATCGGCCCGCGAACGTGTTACGAAGCCATCGCTCGAGCGGCGGGTCAGAACGTGAGTGCTGACGACGTCGAAACGTCGGTCGCCGAACACGGAGATATCGGCGCCGTCGCGGCGAGTTACGAGTTTGGGACCCAGCGAGGACTCGGGGCCTTCGGCGGCGGAGCGGCCTCGAGTATCGACGACCTCACCGTTACAGATGTGTACGAAACCCTCGAGGCCGTGGCGAGTGCGGACGGGTCCGGAAGCCACGACACGAAAGTCGACTTGCTGTTCTCGCTGTTCAACCGATGTGCGCCGGAAGAGGCACGGTATCTCGCCCGACTCGTCCTCTCGGAGATGCGCATTGGCGTCGGTGAAGGGACGGTCCGAGACGCCATCGCGAGCGCGTTCGAGGTACCGGCCGACGACGTCGAACGGGCGTTGCAGGTCTCGAACGATTACGGAGACGTCGCCGTCGTCGCTCGTACCGACGGCGTGGTCGGACTCGAATCGCTCTCCCTCGCCGTTGGCCGTCCGGTACAGGCGATGCTCGCTCAGGCCGGAACTGCACGCGAGGCGCTCGAGGCATGGGACAAGGCGGCCGTCGAGTGGAAGTACGATGGCGCACGGATCCAACTGCATCACGACCCGGACGGCGAAACACGGATCTTCTCGCGGAATATGGAACCCGTGACGGACGCCCTCCCCGAGGTAGTCGAGTTTGCCGCGACGATCCCCGAACCGGTTATTCTCGACGGCGAGGTCGTTGCGGTCGACGACGACGGCGATCCACTCCCGTTTCAGGCAGTCTTGCGCCGGTTTCGCCGGAAACACGACGTCGCAAAAACCAGGGAGGCCATCGAGGTTCGGCCGAAGTTCTTCGACTGTCTCCACGCCGACGGCGAAGACTTGCTCGAGACACCGCTGACCGAACGACACGCTCGCCTCGAGCAGGTGCTCTCGTGTGTGGGCGGTGGGGGCGAAGCGACCTCCGGACAGTGGCTCACGGACGACCCCGAGAAAATCGAAGCGATCGACGCCGACGCACTCGCTGCCGGGCACGAAGGGATCATGCTCAAAGCCCCGAAGTCGACGTATTCGCCCGGCAGGCGCGGAAAGCACTGGCTCAAACGCAAGCCGGACGTCGAAACGTTGGACTGTGTCGTCACCGGCGCGGAGTGGGGTGAAGGTCGTCGAGCGAACTACTTTGGGACGTTCTTGCTGTCGGTGCGAGACGGTGAGGACGACGAGACCATCGGCAAAGTGGCGACGGGGATCACCGACGAGCAACTGGTCGAACTGACCGAGTTGCTCGAGCCACACGTTCGGTCCGAATCCGGGAAAACCATCGACCTCGAGCCAGCGGTCGTCTTCGAGGTCGGCTACGAGGAAATCCAGACCTCGCCCACGTATAGTTCAGGCTATGCATTGCGATTCCCACGGTTTATCGAGGTCCGCTCAGATAGCGACGACCCGGATACCCTCGAGCGAGTCGAACGACTGTCCGGGCAGTGAACACCGGTAGGCCTCCGGAGGATTGCAGACGCCACCGAAGGTTTTGGTACCGGAAACGAAGTTAATACTATTGATACCATATCCATTTGCTATTTAGACACTATTAAACGCCTGATAAAAACGCAACTTGGAAACTGGCCGTGATAACGAGAGACAAACCGGAAATACCCTTTTTACGCTCGCTCGAGCACTCGAGGTATGGTCGAACTGTTTCCCCGAACGATCGAAACCGAGCGGTTACGACTCGAGGCGATCCACCGTGACAGTCTCGAGACCGCCACCCTCTTCGAGTTTTACGACATCTGTTCGAGTGACCCCGACATCGACGAAGTGACCCAGTACGTCACCTGGGACCCACACGCATCGCCGAAAGAGACGCTCGAGTTCGTCGAAGCCGTGAGCGACAAGCGAGACGAGAACGAGGGCACGTCGTACCTCATCTATCCGCGCGAGGGCGAAGCCGGAGCCGGTGAAATCGCCGGCGGTGCCGGGTTTGGCGTCGACTGGGAGGCCAGGACGATGACGCTTGGCTGCTGGTTACGAAAACGCTACTGGGGCCGGGGCTACTCCGGCGAGCGAGCGGCCGCGTTCATGCAACTCGCGTTCGAGGTACTCGACCTCGAGTTAGTCGCAGCCACCGCCGACGTCGCAAACGAGAAATCGAACGTGGCAATCGAACGCTACACCGAACGTCACGGCGGTGGTCGTGACGGCCTCGTTCGAAATGGAGCCGGTATCGGCGATGAGCCTGCGGATGTCTACCGCTACACCGTCTCTCGCGATGCGTATCTCGAGAGTGACCCACAGACGGCGTCGGTTCGCTTTCCGGGGTTCGAGTCCTGACCTCGAGAAATCCTCGTCGGGCGACCGACGATCTTTCGAGCATCGAAAGCCGGATATCGCTTCCGGCAAACCCAATCAGGCGGCTTCCGGGACGTGTGGAAGCCACAGCGTGACCGTGGTTCCCTCTTCCTCGTTTGGTTCGAACGACACCGAGCCACCGGCTTGGGTCACGACCCAGTGAACGAGCCACAGGCCCAACCCGCTCCCGTGAATCAGTTGGCTCTCACCGCTCTCGAGGACGGCCTGCTCCTCGAGGGGAATCCCCGAACCGTTGTCACTGACACAAATCTCGACGCCGGAGTCAGTTACTGTCGCGTCAATCGCCACCGCCGACACGCCGTTACCACCGTGTTCGATGGCGTTCTCGACCAGTTCCCTGAGGGCGATATAGAGATGTGGTGTGGTTCGGATTACCTCCTTCCCGGCAACACTGGTAGAAATCTCGATAGATGCCGTCGGTGTCGCCGCTTCGATCGGGTCACAAACACCCTCGATGAGGTCGACGATATCCTGGCTCTTCGGGTCTCGGGGCGCGATGAGCAACCGGGACAGTTTGCGCTGTTTGTTCGCCAGGTCGAGCAACTCCTCGGCAACCGCAATGATCGTTTGGCCGTGTGCAGCACTCGCCGATTCCCCGTTTCGGATGATTTCTTCGGCGTTACCGATGATGACGTTCATGTCATTTCGCAAGTTGTGGCGAAGCACTCGATCCAACACTGTCAGTTGCTGTTCACGTTCTTTTCGGTCGGTAACATCTTCAGAGAGGCCGACAATCCGATACACGGACCCGTCACCGCTTTCGACGGGAACGCCACGATCGTGGATCCAGCGCAGTTCGCCACTCGGGAGGACGATTCGGTACTCCAGGTCGTAGGTGCCCCGTGACTGCTCTTCGAACACAGCGCGTTCGACGCGCTCTCGGTCGTCCGGGTGGACGCTCTCGAGAAACGAGGTTGGATCATCGTACAGTGATTCGAGAGACCGTTTCCAAACGTCTTCGTAAGCCGGGTTGACGTAGATCATTTCCGACTGGTCGGGATCGGTTATCCAGACGACCTCGGAGATATTCTCGGTGATCTGGTTGAATCGGTTCTCAGTCTCCTCGAGCCGTTCGACATAGGTCCGCCGCTCTATGTCCCCGGACAACAGCGTTACGATCGTCTCGAGAAACTCGTGTTCTTCGGGAAAAATAATTGGCTCGGTATCGTCGGGGCTCGATTCGACGGAAACGGTGAGAACAATGTTCCTGTTAGTTGTCGTCGTCCGTACTGTGGCAGCTGTCTCACCATGAGTGAATCCGTCAGTTTCGGCAATTGCGTCATCGACGGCGAGTCGCGCATGTGTTCGATCAGGGTGTTGAAACCCCTCCGGAATAACCTGGACGATAGAGTAGAGCATCGCCCGGAGTGACCATTCTCCGGACTCCAGTATCGTCGTAATCTCTTGAATCGTCCGTAACTCCTTTTGCCGCTCGGTGAGTGACTCCCTCGTCCGATCGGTGTTGATCGCCGCCTGTATCGCCCCACAGAGATCGGTGATGTGTGCTCTCCCCGTCCCCTGTTGGAGATAGCCCGTCACACCCGCATCGAAGGCAACCTCGAACTGTACCTCGTCGTTTGGTTTCGGATATAAAATAAATGGAAGTGTCGGATACGCCCCTCGGACCGCCTCGAGCAACTCGCGCCAGTCACCGTCTGAAAACCTGGTGTCGCTGAGAACACAAACTGGCGTCGGCTCCGTTTCTAGTTGCTCGAGCGCCCCAGAGACGGCCCGAGCAGGACAAACTTCGAAGTCACCGCGAGCACCCAGCGCGTCGCTGATAGAAGCGACGTGCTCCTCGTCAACGCTGACGTAGACCAGCGGTTTTGGTGACGAGGAATCGGCCATAACCAGGCCTTTCGTTGGTGTGTCAATAGCTGTTGTGATTGAATAACATTATCATTGACAGTATCTCGAGCGAAGAGCCCTGCCGACTCAGTGATCCGTCACGCCTGAACGTGTGGGCCAACCGGTAGCAGTTGCAGGTACGGTTCACACGTCGACGCTTGAGAGTACTCAGTAAAAGAGAACCGTCCCGATAGCAATCGTGTTGATCACGACGGCCGCGAGCCAGGGAATAGCCAGTGCAGCAGGGATAATCGGTCGATACGGTCGCTCGAGGACACCCCGACACACCAATGCAACCGTAACCGCGAATCCTTTCAGGGCAAGCATGCCAAGCAGTCCCCAGCCCTCGATTGCGTTCCGTGCAATCGGGTTCGATTCGGTGAGTCCGAGGTGCAATCCGACGAACGTCGTGACGATATCGCCGACGAGGGAAAAACCGACGACGACCCAGAACCAGCGCTCGAGGTCGGTCATTTCCTCGACGCTGGCCGTGAACGGGAAGTGCCAGCGCACCTGGTCGGTACCCATACGCCCTCCCCCGGAGTCGAACCGAGGACTGCCACCGAGAGCGTTCGAGGGTTCGATAAAATCTCGTATTGTTATGCCAGCAATAGCGAGTCTGTACCGGTGGTAAGGGACGGATACAAAAGGGGTATGCACCGTCCAATGACCCCTACGGGGTACTCGAGGGCACTACTGCATCCTCCCTCGAGACGGACATCTCGAACTATAGTAGCCACTGAAACGATTTACACACCTATCCCGACGTCGTCTTGCGAGAGTGCTAGCCAGACTCGCCAACGCGAGGGAGTCTTCGGCGTTCATCACAGAATCGTTCCGTGTTTTTTGCTCGGCAGTGACTTTTCGATCCCTTCGTAGAACGCAAACCGCGCAGCGAGTTCCTCACGAAGCGAACTCGGTGGCACGATTTCGTCGATGACGACCTCACTTGCCATTCGATGAATATCGATGTCTTCGCGGTACTCTGCACGCAGTTCGGCTTCCATCTCGGCACGTTCGTCGGGGTCGTCGACCTCGGAGAGTTTGCGGGCGTAGACGGCGTTGATCGCCGCTTCCGGACCCATGATGGCGATTTCACCGGAGGGGAGGCCGATTACGCTCTCGGGGTCGTAGGCAGGCCCACCCATGGCGTAAATTCCCGCGCCGTAGGCTTTCCGGACGACGACGGTCTGTTTCGGCACCGTGGCCGACGACGTCGCGTAGATCATCTTCTTGCCTTTCTCGAGGATGGCGTCCTTTTCCACCTGGGAGCCGGCCATGAATCCCGGCGTGTCACACAGATAGAGTAATGGAATGTTGAACGCGTCCGACTTCCAGATGAATTCCGCGGCCTTCTCTGCGGCGTCGGGGAAGATAGCACCCGCCCGGTGGGCTGGCTGGTTGGCGACGATGCCGACCGGCCGACCGTCGATTCGAGCGTAGGCCGTGATGATTTCCTGGCCGTACTCCGGGCGTAATTCGAAGTACGAGCTCGCGTCGACGATCCGGTCGATCAGGTCGACCATATCGTAGCCGCGGTTTGGCTCCTGTGGGATGATCGAGTCGATACCCTTTGGCGGGAGTGCTGGCGGCTTGGTCTCGGTCATCGGTGGCGTTTCGTCCGCGTTGTCGGGCAAGTACGTGATGAGTTGTGCGACGAGTTCTCGAGCGTGTTCCTCGTCTTTCGCGACGAGGTCGGCGGAACCGGATTCTCGAGCGTGAACCGTTGCCCCGCCGAGTTCTTGCATGCTGATGTCTTCGCCGGTTACCATCTGGACCATCCGCGGAGAGGCAATCGCCATCGCAGACATCCCTTCGACCATGATGGTGAAATCCGCGAATACGGGCGTGTAAGCTGCGCCGGCGATGCAGGGGCCATAGAGGACACAGATCTGTGGGACGCGGCCCGAGAGCATCGAGTGGTTGTAGTAGTACTTGCCGATTCCCTCGCGGTTGGCGAAAAAGCCCGTTTGCTGGTCGATTCGTCCCCCAGAGGAATCCATCAGGTACAACACCGGCTGGCCGGTCTTGAGTGCACGCTGTTGCATCCGGAGGAACTTCTCGACGCCTTTCGCGGCCATCGACCCGCGCTTGACGGTGTAGTCGTTGGCCATGAAGTGCAGGTCCCGGCCATCAAAAGTTGCCGCGCCCGTGATCAGGGCGTCGGCGGGCAACCGGTCGTCGGCGTCGAACTCAGCGAAGCGGCCGTCCTCAAACAGGAACGAACTGTCGTCGCCGTCGAACCAGAGGTCGATTCGATCGCGTACGAACAGTTTCCCTTCGTCGGGTAACTGCGCTTTGTACTTCTCGTGTCCACCCTCGTAGATTTCCTCGATCTCCTCGAGCAACCGTTCCTCGCGGTCGGTTGGGCCCAGTTCTTCGGCGGCTCCGGACCGTTCCAGGCCTCCTTTTTCGACGGGTGTATCGTCCTCGTCGGTCGTCTCCGGCGGCGATACGGTTGCCGTCGGCTCGTCGGCCTCGCCGACGTACACCTGTACTTCGTTACCGACGTATTCTGCCAGCGCAGTCGCGATGGCTGACGCTTCTTCTTCGGACGCACCCGGTCCGATACGAACGTTCATGGCAAATTCTGCGAGGAGGGGGACAAAACCGTTTTCCCTTTGTGATGGCACACATCGGTTTCGACTAATCGGGTTAGTAGCCGGCTGCACACGCCTGATCGTCCTCCTCGTGTCACCGTCTCGAGTACACAATCACGCATTATCGAACCGTTCGACCGAAACGGTCGGTGTATGGGAGAATTAGCTAACCGCATCCAGCACCCACTCGAGACACCCGCCGATTCTCATGTCGTCTTCACCCGATAGGCCGACCGACCAGCGACTGGCGTCCGTCCGCGAGCGCCTCGAATACGGGATGGACCGCCGCGAAGTCCTGCGAACGCTCGTCGGCGCGGGATACACGCTCGGTCTCGCTCGGTGGCTGGGCGTAGACGACGTGTTCGATGCTGACAATGGTGAGGTCCCGGTCGTCACCGCCGTCGTCCGATCGGACCCGGAGGACCCGTGGTCGCTCGAGCCGCGGACGAGGAACGTCCCGGCACCCTGGTATGCGAGGGTAAGAAAGGCGTTCGAACTCAACGAGATGCTCGCCAGGTCGACGATTACTGGCTATCTCGGAAGTGCCGTCGTTCCAGGTTCCTACGATTCCGGGGGTGCTCGAATCACCGTCGAGGTATCGGTCGATCCAACCGAACTTCGAGAGACGCTCGAGCGACTCGCCGATGGGATACTGATCGACATCGAGTCGGTCAATCCGGACGACTTTTCTGAAGAACGGCCTGTCGGCGAGCCACGCTACGTACGGAACCCAGGACAGCCAGCGGTTCCGGCCGGCGTCGTCTGTGAATCCGAACACAGTATTGCAACCCTTGGCGCACCGTTGTACGACGCCGAAAGCCGCACGCGTTACTTTTCGACGGCCCAACACGCTTTCCACGCGGCCGACGAAACCCTCGGAAGTCCTGTGTCGTTACCCTTCGAAAACGGCGAGCGAAGCGAACTGGGGCGTGTCGCTGGCAGTTACGAGGTAGCCGACGTCGCCACTATCGAACCGACTGGCTTCCACCAGCCGAGTAGCGTCATTGCAGGCAAGTCTACGTACGAGGTTCGTGGGCAGTACACCCGGTTTGGGCTGGCCGACCTCGTGGCTCGCAGTGAACCGCTACAAAAGGTCGGTGCGATGACCGGTCAAACGAGCGGCATGATTCAGGGAATCGATGCCGTCTCCTGTCTCACCAGCCGAACCTGCCGGCGCGGACAGCTCCGCTGGGGGACCGAAACCGACATGACCGATGGTGACAGCGGCTCGGTAAGCTTTCACCGAGACGAGCAGGCAGACGACGGGAGCGTCCTTATCGCCGGCTTCAACAACGCGCGTACCTGGTGGCCAGGACAGAGTTACGTCTGGGGTATCAGCGCGTACGCCCTCACCGATCGCCACGGCCTGCACTTCTGACTCGAGCCAGAACCAGGAAGACCGAACACAGACGCCGAAACCCATATCGAGATCGATGACACGCTCACAAAACGCAGAATCGGAAAACGCCAACGGTACAACCACACGGAGCGACCCGGCTCGTGGAAAGAAACGATTCCGAGCGCCCATCACCGTCGTCGGGCGATTGCTTGGCGACGCGCTCGCCCTCGGACTGTGGACGCTGTTCGTCACGCTGTTGGTCCTCGCCAGGGGATGGCCTGGCTGGTTGTACTATTTACTGTTGCTTGGCGGTGTCCTCGTGTACGTCTCCATTACCGTGCCATGGACGGGTGCTCGAGAAAAACCCTCGAACTGATGTTACTCGAGGGTGGCCTCGAGTCGGTCCACATACTCTGTCGACCCGATGTACACGGGCGTTCGCTGGTGTAGCTCGGTCGCTTCAACGTCGAGCAACGACTGGGTGCCATCAGAAGAACGACCGCCGGCTTGCTCGAGGACGTACCCGATCGGGTTTCCTTCGAACTGGAGTCGTAGTTTGCCGTTTTCGTGGGTCTCGAGGGTTGGATAGGCAAAAATCCCGCCGTAGCTGAGGACCTGATTGACGTCCCCAATCATCGCCCCGCCGTAGCGGAGTTTGAGTTCGGTTCTAATCGTCTCGACGTACGATTCGATTGCGGGTGGCCAGTGCTGGGCGCGGCCGCCGAACCCGAAGACGACGGGGTCCCCGGGGAGCGTGAGGTCGTCAGTGATGAGCGTCCGCTCCCCGCCGGAGAGTTCGTACTCGCTGACGCCCTCCTCGGTGGCGACCGCCATGGTGATGATTGGACCGTAGAGGACGAATCCTGCGGTGACCAGCGACCGACCGGGAGCTGGCAGTGGCTGGTCGTAGACGCCGAAGATGGTTCCCATGGTGTTGTTCGATTGCAGGTTCGACGAACCATCGAGCGGGTCGACCGCGACGGCGAATCCCTCCTCGATATCGCCGCACTCGAACACGTCTGGTTCTTCCTCGCTCGCGTACTGGGCGACGCCATCGATCGCCGATAGTCGCCGCCGGAGGATGCCGTCGGCCCACACGTCCGCTTCCATCTGTACCTCACCGCTTGGATTTTCGGCTTCAACGGCACCGCGACGACCGACCAGGCCTTGCCTGATTTCAGCGGCAGATCGGGCGATGACGTTTACGATGGACTCGATGGCGTCCGATCGCCGGGCAGCCGATGCCCCCATACTCACTCACCGAGGGCGGCATCCGCCGTTTCCCCCTCGTAAATGACTTTTTCGAGGGCGTCGAGGATTCGAGACGGGTCCTGACGTTGCCAGACGTTTCGACCGACTGCAAGCCCGTTTGCACCCGCGTCGATGACTGCTTCGACACTCGAGAGGAACTCGAGGTCGTCTTTCTTCGAACCGCCACTCATCACGACCTTCATGTCGCCGGCGGATTTGACCGCGTGTGCCATCGCATCGCGGCTGCCGGGGTATTTGACCTTCGCGATGTCAGCCCCGAGTTCGAGTGCCAGACGGGACGCGTACGAGATCGTACTCGGTTTGGTGTCGTTTTTGACACCCTGTCCACGCGGGTACGACCACATGACGACCGGGAGGTCGTACTCGCGAGCGGCTTCGTGAATCTCGCGGAATTCTTCGGCCATTTCGACTTCGTGGTTCGAACCGCCATAGAGCGTAAATCCGACCGCATCAGCGCCGATTTCGGCTGCGTACTCGACTGAACAGTTGACCGACGAGTCGGGTTCACCCATCCAGAGGTTGGAGGTGCCGTTGAGTTTGACGAGGAGGTTTACGTCGTCCTCGTAACTCGGGTAGTATCCTTCGGCGATCCCTTTCTGGACGGCGATACAGGTAACGGCATCGTGAGTTGCCGTCTCGAACACCGTAGCCGGGTCGAGCTTTTCCGGCACGTCTTCGAAATCGACCGGACCGTGCTCGAGACCGTGGTCCATCGCGAGAATCAAGGCGTTTCCGTCGCGAACGATTGGCGTGTCGTCGATGGGGAGCATCTGATATGGTGTCCAACAGCGCCACATATAGCACTGGCGATCTTGTAAGCTAAAAAGTACTTTCTCGAGTAGTAAATTCGGCCGGTAAACGCGTACAAACGTGTGTTATGCTGACGTAGCTGTCACTCGGTCTCGAGTACGTATCACCTACTTGGCGTCTGTTTGGAGGGGAGTTGCCGGGCTACTTGAGCAGTTCCCGCGCGTTGTGTCGCCACGTCCTGACGTGCAACACGTTGAGGTCAAGCGCCGCGGCAACGTCTCGAGCCGGAATCGTCGCCAACCGTTCGGCGGACGTGATACCCGCTTTGGCCAGCGTCTGTGCCTTCTCCGGACTGATGCCGGCAACCTTCGTAATCGGCGTGGGTTTCGGCCAGGGCCGTTCGGTATCCAGTTCGGACTCCGTTTCGGCTGCCCTCGAGGACGCAGACTCGAAGGCCTGCCAGGTCGAATCCGCGCTTGCAGCCACCCACTCTCGCTCTGCCGCACCGAGTCCACGGACTTCACTGGAGCGACGGTCGAGATCGCCATCGGATTCGAACGACCACGGGAGCGAAAACTGACGGCGAAGCGTGTCTGCGACAGATTCCTCGACACCGGCATCGAGCAACATCCGATACGAGCAATCTTTTTTCGAGACGACTGACGGTTCGATACCGGCTTCCTCGAGCGCACCTCGGGCCGGCTCCTCGAGTCCCGGCGCCGTACTGTCGGTCGATTCGATCACGTTTTCGTTGCTCACAGGCCTCACCGATGCTATCCGTATCTCGGAGTGGCTCCCCTTGAACGTTCCCCCTCTCCGGGAATAGTGTCGCCTCAGTGATTGCTCCTCCCTGGGCCTGGCCACCATCTTACACGGTCTTTCGGCAGGTTTACCACCGCCTGCAACAAACCGCGAGATATGGTACGTCAGGATATCGAGCGAATCGGCGTCGTCGGTGCAGGCACGATGGGAAGCGGCATCGCCCAGGTCGCCGCAACCCGTGGCTACGACGTCGTCATGCGCGACATCGAACCGGAGTACGTCGAAAACGGATTCGATACCATCGAGGACAGCCTCGCTCGTCTCGAGCGGAAGGATGCGCTCGAGGAATCGGCCGAAACGATTCGCGGCCGTATCACCGGAACGACAGCTCTCGAGGACCTCGGCGATGCCGACCTCGTCGTCGAAGCCGCTGTCGAAGACATGGCCGTCAAGCAGGACATCTTCCAGGGCCTCGAGGCCCACTGCGGGACCGATGTGGTGCTCGCCACGAACACCAGCACGCTCTCGATAACGTCGATTGCCGCTCCGCTCGAGCACCCTGAGCGGGTCGTTGGCTTACACTTCATGAATCCAGTCCCGATTATGGAAGGCGTCGAAATCGTCGTGGGCGAGAAAACGACCGACGACGTGACCGACCTAGCGCACGATATCGCCGAGGGCCTCGGGAAAACCACCTGGGAGTCCGACGACAAACCGGGATTCGTCACTAACCGGATTCTGATGCCGTGGCTCAACGAGGGCATTCGGGCGTACGACGAAGGTGTTGCGAGCAAGGAGGACATAGATGCCGGCATGGAACTCGGCACGAACGTTCCGATGGGTCCACTCACCCTCGCCGACCACATCGGCCTCGACGTCTGTCTGCACGCCTCCCAGACCATGTACGAGGAACTCGGTGATCGGTACAAACCGGCGTATCTCCTCAAACGAAAGGTCGAAGCCGGCGACCTCGGAAAGAAGACCGGTCGCGGGTTCTACGACTACGAGTAATATATTGCTACTCCCTTCTCAAGCGTCGACTACTGACTGAAATCGAACGGTAGTACACGATTTTACCACGGGTTCACGGTGGGAAGGCACTGATCTCGAGGAACCATTGTTGTAAATCCAACAATTATATATTTCGTGGTGATGAAACCAGGATTATGCCCTCCACGAAGCGACTGCGTCGACGAACAGTGCTCGCTGGCGGCCTCGGTGGCGTCGGGGCGTTTCTGACCGGAACCTACGCCTGGAATCGGTACTCGAGACGCCACGAGCTACGGATTCGCTCGCTTCGCTGTCGAAACGAAACGACCGAAACGGTTCGACTCGCACTGACCGTCGGGACTGATCTCGAGCGCACAGCCGAGACGACACAGTGGCTCGCTCCGAAGGGAGAGGAGCGGTCAGAACAACACGTCAACGGCCCGTGGCTCAAATACCCGAAACCATACAGTGTGTCCGCAAAGACAGCGGACGATACGCTGGTACGCTCTAACGAAGCCCTTATCGGCGAACTCGACAGCCGTTTCGGCCCCCAACAGGCGGTAATCGAAATCCTCGTGACTCCTGAGCACGAACTCGAAATTGCTGTTGAAGCGTACTCCTGAGAACCGGTGTCCTTTCCGCACCGCCCTCGAGCCCTCCCCGACTCGAGGCAGTCCACTACTCAGCCGCTGATCACGACGCTCGTTCGTCGGTTTGTGGCGGCGTGATTACTTGTGCAACGGTTTTTCGGACATCTCGAGGCGGAGTTCCTCGAGCGCCGATCGTGAGACATCTTGCTCGAAGTGCTGGATGACGGCGAACACTTCCGCTCGTGAGATCTTGACGTTACCTTCTTCGACGACGTCCTCCGGCCGCTCTCGAAGTTCTCGGAGCGTTCCTACGGCGAGCAGATACGGGATCGCCCATGCCGAAAGGGTGTTGCCGTGGCGTTCGGGCACGACCTCGAGATACTGTTGTGCGCCATCGAGGTACCCCTCTGCTCGGCCCGTCACCCGGCGAATAACGTTGGTCACACCCCGCTGGTTCGATTCGTCGGTTACGGCGTCCATCGCCACGTCTTCTTCCTCGAGCCACTCGGCCGGTAGATAGACGTTGTTCTCCTCGTGATAGTCCGTCTCGACGTCTTTGGCGATGTTTACCAGTTGCAACAATAGCGCGAACGCGCGGGCGTTCTCCCGAAGCACTTCGGCTTTGTCCGGCGACGTTCCACGGGCGACCAGTCCCGTGATGAGCGTGCCAACCGTCCCGGCGGCGTACCAGCAATACTCCTCGAGTTCTTCCAGCGTCTGCAATCGCAGTCCACCCTCCTCGGCGTAGCGGTCGGTGAACATGGCCATGCCGTCGACCAGTTCACGCACCGGCTCCCGCATAATCTCGCGCGGTTCGTCTTCGAGCGCTTCGAATGTGCGGACGACACGTGGTGTCTGAGCGACGACTTTCCAGTCGGCGGACCGCTCGGCCGGCAGCCAGGGCTCGACCTGTTCCAGAAAGTCCTCGGCTGTCACGTCCGATTCAGGGTCGAGAACGTCGTCGTACGTTTCGAGCAAGGATGTTTGCTCGTCCGGAGGGATATGACCCGCATCTTCAACTGTATCAGCAACCCGACACAAGAGGTAGCCGAGACAGATGTGTTTGGCCATCGGTTCCTCGAGGCGATCGATGGTAATGGAGAAAGTCCGCGAAACGCCGTGAACGGCCTCGTAACACCACTCGAGGTCGCTTTCGGTAGTAGGGGAGGTGTGACCGGGAGTCATCTAATGAGACCCTTTCGTATTCATTCCGGAAAAACACCCCGGTCCCGGTCGATGTGACCAACCAGTTTTTGATTGCCTACGGACGGATACTGTGTACGAGTGTCTGATTCGGAACAGGTTGAGGGGGACGGAGACCCGCGATAACAATAATAAAGAACCGTCCACCGTATATCCCGGTATGGACTTTAGCCACTCGCCCGAACAGGCCCAGATCCGTGATATGGTCGCTGAATTCGTCGACGAAGAGATCGTCCCCGTCGCGAGCGAGATCGACCACGAAGACGAGTTCCCCCAGGATATCGTCGACGAAATGGCCGAGCTCGGGCTGATGGGGATGCCTTTCCCCGAAGAGTACGGTGGCGCAGGCCTCGATTACCACTCGTATGCGATCGGTATCGAAGAGATCGCTCGAGGCTCCGGCGGACTCGGGACGGTCGTCGCCGCTCACATTTCGCTTGCGGGCAACATGATCTACGAATTCGGGAACGAGGCACAAAAAACGGAGTACCTGACGCCGTTGGCCGAAGGGACCGACATCGGTGCGTTTGCCCTCTCTGAAGCCGGTGCCGGAAGCGACGTGCCGTCGATGACGACCACCGCGGAACGCGACTCCGACGAGTACGTGATCAACGGCAGTAAACTCTGGATTTCGAACGGATCCGTCGCCGATACCGTCACCGTCTTCGCCAAAACCGACGAAGAGGCGGGCAACCGCGGCATCTCTTCGTTCATCGTGCGTCCCGAGGAAGACGACGGGTTCTACGTCGAGGGCACGGAGGAAAAGCTGGGTGACAAAGGCTGTCCGACCGCCGAACTTCGGTTCGACGACCTTCGAATTCCGGCCGACCGACGGCTCGGCGACGAGGGCAATGGGTTCGTTCAGGCACTCAAAACGCTCAACGGCGGCCGCATCACCATCGCCGCCCGTGGCGTCGGTATCGCTCGAGCAGCGTTCGAGGAGGCTCGAGACTACGCCACCGAACGCGAGCAGTTCGGCCAGCCAATCGGCGAATTCCAGTCGATCAAACACAAACTCGCGGACATGGACACCAAAATCCAGGCTGCAAAACTTCTCATGCACAAAGCAGCCGACAACAAAATACGCGGCGAAGATTACATCACCGAAGCCGCGCAGGCCAAACTCTACGCCAGCGAAGTCTCCCGCGAGGTCGCCAACGAGGGCATTCAAATCCACGGCGGCTACGGCTACACCAAAGACTTCCCCGCCGAGCGCTTCTACCGGGACGCCAAACTCAACGAGATTTACGAGGGGACGAGCGAAATCCTGCGAAACACCATCGGCGACCGGCTGATGCAGTAAGATTCACTGCTCTTTGGAGTGGCGATCATTCTCCGACCGATATTGAACGGTTACAGAATACAAGGAGAAAGCCCACGACTTCAGTCGTGTGGAGGATGTCAAGAGTCGTCCATCTCTCCTGCTCCCTCGAGACACGACTGCATCCACTCGCCGTGTCGCCGAACACGATTTTCACCAGCGTCGGTCAGCGCATACACGTCGTGAAGTCCTTCGACGCGTTTCTCGACGAAACCGGCATCGACCAGCGCAGATAACGAGCCGTAAAACGCGCGTGGCTCGAGACGCTCGTCGTAATGGTCCTCGAGCGCGGACTTCAGCTGTTGTCCACGTACTGGCCCTTCGGCGGCGAGTAACACACAGATATCTCGACGTCGTCCGCTTTGTAGCCACTTTCCCATACGCACCTGTTCGGCCGCCAGGGTAACAATTGAACGGATTCGTACGCGAACCGTTCGGTATCAACTCTCTACACAGGGTTAGGAAACCACTCCAGAGAGGGCTTCGATGACCGATGGTGATTCCGCGGAACCCTCACTCGTTGCCCACTCCTTCGAGGAACGCCCACGCGAGTCCACCGAGTAACGAGAGGACCGAAATAGCGACGGAACCGACCTCGAGTACCGCTCCCTGTCCCGATGGATGGCGTTCGTGGCGAAGCAGGAACCACCAGCTATCGCTGTCGCCAAGGTGGACCGTTCCGGAGTCGAAGGCGAGCGAGACGAAGACGAGGGCGATCAGCGAAGTGACGACGACAGTGAACGTACCGACTGCACCGGTTACGATGGCGGTGAGCGTTCGGTCTGGCAGCACCTCTTCCCGCCCGTAAATGCCGAACGCCTCGCCCCCATCGGTTTGCGTTGGGCCAACGCGGACGCTCGAGGGGTAAGCGAAAAGCCGACAGGCTGTCCAGAGGTCACCAGTCGACCCAGCCCCGTTCGCCGCGGCGAGGACCAGCGGCCAGTACGAGCGTGTGACCAGAGCGGTTGCCAAGCCAGCGAGGGAGATGACGACGAACGGCGTCAGGAGGACGACGAGCATCTGGTTACGGGTGTAACTACCGCGAGTTTCGACGTACGCATACGGGAAGACGCCGTAGGCGAGCGTCACTCCGTAGCCCGGTTTTCCGTCGAAGGCGGTCAGGACGAGTCCGTGAAGCAGTTCGTGAGGAATCGCGATGAGCACGATGGCAAGTATGACGAGGGCGACCATCTCGAGCGGACCAGGAATCGTGGCAGGTGAGATGATGATCGGGTCGAATGATGCTCCCAGAAGCCAGGCATACACGCCAGCAAACGCGTAGGTGAACCCCAGGAACGAGGTTGCAGCCAGCACGGACCAGCGTCCGGCAACCGACCGGGTTGAGCGGATACTCGCCAGTTGCTTGTAGGACGTCACAGTCGGTTCCGACTCGCACACAGCTATTCACATCGAATCGCCTCGAGTGGTTAGGAATGTCGATTCCTTTGGGGGAGACGCTGGCCGAAACCGACAGCTACCAGACCCCCCAGCCGTAACCACGGCACATGACCGACGACGAGCGGGTTGTGACGGACGGCGATATCACTGCAACCTATCACGAGACGGAGGCCGAACGAGTGCTCGCGTTCGAGGGGAACGGCAAGACGGCTGCCGTCGCCCAGAACCTCGAGGGGTATGCCATGCTCAAAGTTAGACCGACTATCGAGGGCGACGAACTCGAGCGCTACTACGGGTTCGATATGGCACTCGACCACGTCGGTGAGTTGCTTGGTGTGGCTCCACACGAGGTGCCGGTTCCCGACGCCGCTGCTGATATGGGTATGTGACGACGCGGCCGAGACAAGAAGCTGTGACGACGCACACGGTGGGAAAAACGCTCAGGTTTCGGTTTCTTTCAGACGGTCGATAACGGACTCGAGCCACGCGAACGCTTCCTCACTAACCGCATGTCCCACACCGGGTATGATTTCGAGGTCGACAGCGCCACCCGCCTCACCGAGTGTATCGGCGGTGGCTTCGACGTGTTCGAGTGAAAGGTTTGGGTCGGCATCCCCACATCCAACGTACACCGGCGTGTTCTCGAGTGAACCGACCGCTTCCCGAGAGCGGGTTTTCTCGTGTTCGGCGTCGGCACGCCCCTCCACAGCACCGGGTACCACGCCGGAGAGGACCCCAATTGCGCCGTAGCGTCGAGGGTGTCGAACCGCCCAGGTCGCCGCGACACAGGCTCCCTGGGAGAAACCGACGACGACCGTTCTCTCAGGCGGAACGCCTATTTGTTGCACCCGCTCGAGACAGGTTTCGACCCGTTCGACGCTCGCGGTAAGCCAGGGTTCGTTAGCCTCGAGTGGCGCTGTCGGACTCCGTGGGAACCAGCGTCCGCGGTACGCTTCGGGCGCGAGAACCGTGAGGCCGTGTCGGTACAGGGGCTCGAACAGATTGATGACGCCTTGCGCGGTCGCACCGCGCCCGTGGAGTAACACGAGTGCAATTTCGGCCCCTCGAGCAGGTGCTCCTGCTGTCAGAATCGACTGTGTCTCGTGGCCAATGGGGTCTCGATTGGCGTCTACCTGTGTAGACTGCTCACCGTCGGTCGTCGGTGACTGATCCCCCTCGCTCATCGGCTCGAACCGGGCACCTCTAGCGGCGGGAACTGGCTCTCGATCAACGACCGGTCGTCCTCGAAGTGGTCCGGAAGATAGAGTTCGTGGCCATCGGCTGCCTCCGTGGGTAGTCCGGGGGATTCGGTCGCGAGTTCGAATAGGATACCACCCGGTTCGCGAACGTACAGCGAGTGAAAGACGTGTCTGTCTTTGACGCGGGAGGTTTCGTAGCCCCGCTCTCGAAACAGGTCGTGCCACGCATACAGCGCGTCGACGCCGTCGACACGCACCGCGACGTGGTGAATCGTTCCCGGCCCTTCTCGGCCGAACGGCACGTCGCGGTCGTGAAGGTCGACGATCGTCGCTCGGTCGCCGTCTGCCCGGTACCGAATTCGGTCATCCTCCTGTCCAACTCGGTCGAATCCGAGCGTCTCGAGGACGCTCGCGGTTGCAAACGGGTTCACCGACGTCAGCGTTACGCCGTGAAGCCCACGAATTCCGACATTCGCGGGAACCGGCCCGCCATCCCACGGGTCGACTGACGAGGACCCGGTGACGAGTTCGACCGGCGTCCCATCGGGGTCGGTACATTCGAGAACGCGCTCGTCGAACCGGGTTTTCGGCTCCGAAACCTCGACCGATTGGGCCTCGAGGCGGTCTCGCCAATACGAGAGCGACCCGGGAGGAACGACGAACGCGGTCGCCGTGGGTTGTGGTGTCCCCACGCGGCCAGGGTCAGTTTCACCGTAGGGAAAGCTCGTCAGAACTGTCCCGGGTGTCCCGGACTCGTCGCCGTAATACAGGTGTGGTGTCAGAATATCCTCGAAGTTGACCGTTCGACACACCAGGCGCATGCCCAGAGTGTACGCATAAAAGTCCACGTTTTCCTGGGCGGTGGCCGCGATGGTCGTGACGTGGTGAATACCGGGTGTATTAGAGAGCATTACAGCCGAAGTTCAGGAATCCGCTCGAGGGAGTTCGGCTTCGACGTACTCGAGGAACGTCTCGGGATGCTCGCCGTGTGGCAACTGCGTCGCGTAATCGATGACTACCAGTTCGAGGTTGGCCGCCTCTGCCAGTTCCCGTCCGTCCCGGAGCGGAACGAGTTCGGCGTCACGGCCCCAGACGAGGGTGACGGGTATCTCGAGGCTCGCCAGTTCGGTCGCCAGGTCGAAATCGGGGTCGAGCATGCCGGAGGCGAACGACGCCGGGGCGTACTTCGCGCCAGGCTGGTGTGCACTTCGCCAGGCGTATTCGATCTCTTCCTGATCGATACGACTGGCGTTGTAGTAGCCGTCTCGCTCGTAGAAGTACCGGATCGCCGGCGAACTCGCGAGGAGGTTAAATAGCGCCGTGCCGACGACCGGCGTCCGGAGCAGGGTGCGAACCCAGGGGCGTTGCTCGCCGGTATCGGCTAGGGGACAGATCAGTACCAGTTGCTCGAACTCGGCGTTATCTGACGCTTCGACAGCAAAAGAACCGGAGAGTGAAGAGGCGATAACGATTGGTTCGTCAGTTACATCCCGGCTGAAATCGCGCAGGAACTCGGCGTACAGCCCACTCGAGTACACGAGCGGTGGTCTGTCGGAGCGACCGAACCCTGGAAGGTCGACCGCCACGACCCGATACGACTCGGCCAGTTCCTCCATAACGGACGCGAACTCCTGGCTGCTCGCACCAGCATGGACGCTGTGGACTAACAGCAAGTCCGGCGCGTCAGGCTCGCCAGCGACGGTGTACTGGACGTTCATCCCGCGCCAGCGATAGCTATGTTCGACACCGGGGAGGGGATTCTCCAGCGGCCCTGCTCGAGCGGTCAACAATCGGTTCCCGATAGCTGCGCCAGCGACAGCGCCGACGGTCGCGCCGAGGAGTGTTCGGACCTTCATGTCACCACGTTAGACGGCGAGACTCTTAGCCGTGCGGATTGGCGACACGAATATACGCATTGGAATCACCGCACATCGCAGGCAAAATCCAGACTCGTGAATGAGAGACGAATACGAAAGTTGCGAAGGGAACATCGAACGGTTTACTTCGAAGCGATCTCGAGTCCGTCTAACTCGAGTTCATCGAGACAGGTTTCGACCGAGTCGAGTGCAGTATCGGCGATGGTGTAAGGATCAGTTGCACCAGTTCGGACGGCTTCAGCTAGCGCATCGATACCCCCAGCAGCCGCGAGTTCTCGCTCGAGCAGCGTGTGCACGTCCTCGCGAAGCAGCGTTCTGATTTCTTCCGCGTAACGCATCTGCTGGCGGTCGGCGAGTTTACCGGACGACTCGAGATACGTCCTGTGTGCATCGAATTCGTCGATGGCATCTCCGACACCGGTTCCCTCGGTCGCGACGGTTTCGACGACCGGCGGCGTCCAGGTCCGTGCCCCTTCCCTCGACGACGAGTCGGTCACTTCGGCCATCTCGTCAGGGCCATGATGACCCGTGCTGGCCGGTTGCCCACCTTCGCCGAGTTCGATCATCTCGAGAAGTTCCTGAACCGTTCGATTCGCGCCCGGTCGGTCTGCCTTGTTCACGATGAAAACGTCTGCAATCTCGAGAATGCCTGCTTTCAGCGTCTGAATCGAATCGCCAGAGCCGGGCGGGACGAGTACCGCGACCGTGTCGGCCGTCCGAACGATGTCGATCTCGTTCTGTCCGGCACCGACGGTCTCGATGATAATCGTGTCCTTTCCGAAGGCGTCCATCGCTTTCACTGCATCAGCCGTCGCCGTCGAGAGCCCTCCGAGCGTGCCTCGAGCACTCATCGAACGGACGAAAACGTCCATGTCGCCGATAGTCGAGGCCATCCGAATACGGTCGCCGAGGACCGCACCGCCGGTAAACGGCGAGGACGGGTCGATAGCGATAACACCGACGGTCTGTCCCTGCTCGCGGTACGATTCAGCCAGTTTGTCCACCAGCGTCGATTTCCCGGCGCCGGGACTCCCCGTGATGCCGATGACGTTCGCATCGCCGGTGTGTTCGTACAGCGACGACACCAGCTCCCGATAGCCCGGTGCTCGATTTTCGATCTTCGAGATGACTCGCGCCAGTGCCCGGTGTTTGCCCTCGAGAAGGTCCTCGAGTAACTGCTCGTGTCCCTCGCTCATCTGTCAGGGGCGTTCGAGCGGACGAATTCGATGGTCTCTTCCATGGAGGTCCCCGGCCCGAAGACGGCAGCAACGCCCTCCTCTTTCAGACCCGGTTTGTCCTCTTCCGGAATCACGCCACCCACGAGAACCAGCGTATCGTCTTTCGCACCGTACTCCTCGAGACCGGCCATGATTTTGGGGACGAGGGTGTTGTGTGCGCCGGAGAGAATCGAAATTCCGAGCACGTCGACGTCCTCCTGGACAGCTGCCTGGACGATGTCCTCCGGTGCTTTGTGTAGCCCCGAATAGATGACTTCGAAGCCGGCATCACGGAACGCCCGAGCAATCACGTGAGCGCCACGGTCGTGTCCGTCGAGTCCGACTTTAGCTACGAGACATCTGATCGACCGTCCCTGTTGTTCGCTCATACCTCCCCATTTCCCGGCAGAGTGTTTGACTTTAACGGATGATTGTGGGGGATAGACGGCGGTAATCTGACGACTTTTCGCAACATTTGTCTCCATCCCCAGTTCCGATCCAACGTCGAAAACGGACGTCACTCTGTGAGGACGGTTAAAACAGGTTATCCAGTCTATCGTCTGCAAAGTGGTCTGCAGGATCCGTCTTTTCGGACTCGTCCTCTGCCTTTTGAGCCGCTCGTGCCCGCTCGAGGAACGACTCGATGCGGTCCGAGCGTTCGACGCCGCCGAGCAACACCAGCGCGGCAATCTGGTCGCTCTCGAGCGGGAAGTCGCCACCACGGACCTGCATGCTCTGGGTTTCGTCCTCGAGCCAGCGGCGCGCTTTTTCCACGCCTTTTCTCGGAATGGACTCCGGACGGCCGGCGATGACGAGTAAGGCACCCTCACCAACGCGGGCCTCCGGAAGGCTCGTTCCCGTGAGCAACGCCTGTCTGGTGACGCTCATGACGCTTCGAATGTTTTGCGTGCTGTCCTCGCTCGCTGCGGCCTTGGCATAGCCGAGTGCGGCGATGCCGCCGTTTCGGAGTGTGTTGATCACTTCGCTCGAGTCGACGACGCTCTCGCCGACGCCCTCGACGGCCTCTCCCGAGGCAAAGAGCAGGCCGAATCGCTGTGCAATTTGCTGGTTGATGGAGGCGAAGCCGGCTTCGACGCTCTCGCCCTGTTGGTGCCAGGCGTCGTTGTCGACGAGGATCGTCGAATCAGCTTCTCTGACGATTGTTTTTAACGATCGGCCCGCATTGGCCTGGTACAGCGAGCCTTCGTTCCGACCAGGGAGGACACCGAGCGCGTACACGGGAACGTCGTACACCTGCTTCAGGTTGTGGACTAATACCGGAGCACCGCCGCTCCCGGTTCCACCTCCCAGTCCGGCAACGACGACGATTGCTTCTGCCCGGGAAGTGACGTGCCCATCGAGAGCACCCAGTACTTCCTGAATATCCGATTGCATTATCTCTGCGCCCAGTTCGTTGTCGCCGCCGACACCGTGTCCGTTCACCCGGTCGGCACCGATGAGCTGGGTTTCCGCCCACTCGAGCGACTGGAGGTCGGGGGTCGCGGAGTTGATCGCCAGCGCTCCCTGCACGGCGTTGAAACCCATCTCCGCGTCGAATTCGGTGAGCCGTTCGACCACTTTCCCGCCGGCCTGGCCCACCCCAATCAGGGCTACTTTCATATCACTCGAATACCGCGGCACCTAATTGAACGTTCCGGATGATGGTTTATATAGGAAGCCGCGGCCAGCGGCGACCATGACTGGACACGCCCGTGGACAGACCGAGCCGCTAGCTGCACTCGGTGCAGTAGCAGTCGTTTGCCTCGCGGTGGGCCTCTACGCGGGGAGCCTAACCGGCGTTTCGACGAATTCTGATCGAACACTCGCCGAACCGGCGCTCGACACGGTCTGGCAAACCGTTGCCAGTGACGGCACGTACAACCCACACGACGACTCGGACCCGCTCGAGACGATCAGGCCCGAACAACTACCGGACGGAAAGACCGTCGCGATTACGGTAACGACCGGCGACGAACGAGCAGTGACTGTCGGCTCAGCCGTATACGTCCGCGGCCAGTACGTCGGCCCGACAGTTGCCGGCAATCCGGACCTCGAGCGACCCTCGACGGTCGACAGCCACAGCCGGCCAGTCCCAGTCGTCGACTGGGAACGGTCCGTTTCGACCGGCGTCCTCACGGTGGAGGTCTGGGACTAATGATCGATACGCGTGCCATTAGTACCGTCCTCGACGTCGCCTTCTGTCTCCTCTTCGTGACTGCTGCCGTAGGCGTCGTTGGGATGTATGTCGCTTCTGATGGGAAGACACACGATACGCGTACGGCCGATCACGCCGTCGAGATTATCGGTTCGACGACCGTCAGTGTCGAATACTCCCTCGAGGACGGAGTCGATGCTGCAGCAGGACACGTTTTCGACGACCCGAGTGAGTATGACGGACTCGAGCGGACGATTCACGGTCCTGTTGCCGGCGTGCTGGCCGACGGAGCCGTCACCAATCTCTCGGTCAACGAGCATCGAATCACGCACGAGACAGTTGGATACGACGACGCCATCGAAGGCCCGCTCGCAAACGAACTGCATGCGGTACCGGGCCAAACCGCCGTCGCGGCGGTATGGATGCCGTATCCCGATGCCCCGCTCGAGGGAACACTGTCGGTCGGTGAAACACCGCCTACCGACGCCGACGTGAGCACCGTCAGGCTGACCGTCCCGAGTTCGTTCGCTTCGACCCCCGTACCAGACCGTGTCAATCTCAGTGCGGCCCCATCACAGCGGGCCGGCTTCGAATGGGTCGCCTCGAACACCTCGGACGCCATCGTCGAAGGCTACTTCCCAGCGGAAGAGACTGCCCTTGCCATCGAACGGGGTGGGGTTGACGCCGACCGAACCGTGTATCGGTACGAGCGTTTTGCCAACGCCCTCGACGGGATCGAACCCCGACATCTCGAGGATCATCTCGAACAATCGACGACGAACACGACCGAAGCCAACGCACTGCTTGCCGATGCCCTCACCGAGCAACTCGTCATCGATCTTGAAGCACAGTACGACACGCCCGAAGCGGCACTGGAGGAAATTTCCATCGGCGATGTAACGCTCGTCGTCCAGGTCTGGTGACAATGACGCAACCACACACCATCTCCCTGGCAAGCGACGACCGGGCCCGGATTCCGTTTGCACTGATTGGTATATTGTTGCTCGTAAGCAGCATCACCCTCGTGGGGGCCCTCGAGGCAAGGCCGACACCACAACCCGATGTCGATCCATCTATCGCGATGGATCGCACGAACGCCGCAATCCAGACCGCCCTTCGCGACGCAACGCGGCGAGCAACTGACGACGCTGCCCGCAACCCGGTGTATAAACCCGCAAACAACTCCTACGGAGCACTCCTCAACGCGAGTACCCACGACCAACAGTTCGAGAACTATCTCCGGTTGCTCATCTATCTCGAGGTGCAAGACGCTCTCGAGAACGTAGGTCAGGACATTCGCGGGACCCAAACTGTCGTCTCCGTTCCCCAGGCGACGAACGCATCGACCCTCGAGGACGGCATGAATCAAACGACCCTCGTCCGGCCGAGTTCGGGATTACTCGAGGTCACCATCGAAAACGTGACCACGACGGTGTACCGAGACGAGTCGGAAATCGCGTCCCAGACGAACGCTTATTCCGTGACGATACCGACACCGATCTTCGAACTACAGTCGCGGACGGACGAGTACGAAGCGGCCCTCAATACCAACGTCCTCGATGGCAGCGGTTTCGGTCGACAGTTCAGTGGACGATTGTATCCGATCGCCTGGGTACGCGGCTACGCCCAGTACGGCGGGATGCCGGTGTCTGAAGTCATTAGTAATCGACACGTCGAGGTTACCGCAAACAGTGCCTCGTTTGCGACACAGGAAGCCGTGTTCGGATCGAAGGACCCAGATGGCAGCGATGCAATGCGCCAGGCCTGGCTCTGTTTGGCGGCGACCGACGCCGACGAACTGTACGGCGGCTACAACGACGGGGACTCACCCAGAATCGATAGCGACGACGTCTGTGACAATCTCCAGTACGTCTACGGTGATCAGGTCGGCGGCGACCCACCCGATGCCCCGTCACTGCAAGACATCGCCGGTCACGCACCGGGGATGGACGAAGACTTGACCGTTGCCGTGAGCGAGAGTGCGTACGTTCCGATGCGACACCTCTTCGACGACCAGCATACCCACGGACTCCCCAACGCGTTCGAGCGGGTGTATACGGTCGACGTCGCCTCGAGCGTCGACGTTACCGAAGCGACGACCAGGAACCGACCCACACCACCGGATGAGGGCGACTACTGGGAACGCTACTGGATATCCGAGCCGGAATATCTCGAGACGACGGTCGAATACGCCAACGTCACAGCCCACGGCGAGGAATCGGCGTACTACACCTACGACGCAACGGTCGTCAACGAGTTCGAACGGAAAGCCAGCTGGAACGACACGCGAACGGATTCCCGTGAGCGAATCGTAACGAACGCGTCTACCTGGCACGAGTTCGATGTCCACATCCGGCTGTACGAGGACAGCCACAGCCCGCACTCGCTGGTGCGGAACACCGAGCAGTATGGCATCAAGACCAAGTACAACAGTACCGATATCGGCGTGTACTCGAGCGACTTTAGCGACGTTCCCGACAAAGCCGCAGCCGAATTCGTGGGTGGTCGGACGACCCAGTACTTTGGCGACATGCTGGGTGAAACTGCCTGGGGGATAACGAGTGCAGCCGAGTTCGAGGCGGCCCTCGATATCCCGGACACCGAACGCATCGATGCCGACTACGAGTATGGAAAACTCGAGGCAGACGTGGTCGAGGATCTGGTGGACCTACAGCCAGAACTGGCGGCTATCGAAGTGACGTTCGAGCGCCACGAAATGATCAAAGGGCCGGACGAAAGCGGACCGGTCGAAGAGCTACTGGAAATCGTCGAAGCCGAACGTGACGCAATGCTCGAGCGTTCGAGTCCGTACGAAGATCCCGCGGAGAAAGCACACTACGAGGCGCGACTGGGGTATTACGAGCTGTTGATCGAGGACCTCGAGCGAGTAGCCGACGCCCACAACGAGGTCATGACTGGGCTGGATGACGAGCTCGCGGACGCCAATTCTGCCCTCAGCGACGCGACACAGTATATGCAGGAGGCGATGAGTGCGTCGGATCCACAGCCGGGACAGATGGACGATGTGCCGCTGTTGGACGACCTCGAGTACGAAATTTCGGGTTCGCCTTCGTATCTCGTCACGGAGAACGTGACGGCGACAGATGTGCCTGCCGTCGACGGTACCGAGACGTTCGTCCCGATGTCGACCAAGAACTCGAACTTTTTCTCGATACCGTACGATACGGTGATGACGGGAATTCTCTCGAGGATTCCGAAGTTGAATATGGGTGATGAAGAAGAACGGATACCGATGCATACGGCCGGTGAGACGTTGCGAGCGGCGATGTTGGCTGAAGAGTTGGGGGCCGACGTTGGAAATGAAATAGATGATCTAGAGAGTTCAATAAATACATCAATGTATATCCTTAGCATAGATATAAAGGAGGATGTTCAACGTGAATTAAATATAAACCATCATACAGGGTTGCAGGAGAATATTTTTGATGAATTAAAAAAGGGAGATTCAGTAGATCAGCGGGCAATCGCTCTGGGAAATGGTGAAGCCACTGAACCAATTACTGATTTGATTGTATCAACACTGGCTGATGAAAATCCCCGTAATTACGATAACCGACAGACTGCGTGGGATGCTAAAGTTAGAGCGATAGCAAGGCCAGCAGTGAATAATCAAATAAGTGATAGGACTGTATCAGTTGAAAATTCTATTGAAGATTTGGATATGGATATTCGGTCAGAAATAGGTAACGTCACTGACGATGTGCTTCGAGAGCGACTGGAACAAGCAGAAATGATTGACGACGATGGTGATCTCATTATTACCGACGAGATGGATTGGCTCGAGGGTGACTCACCAAATCAAATTCCTGCAGGTATTCCACTTCTTCCAATGCCGGGCTACTGGATTGCTACAGGAAATGTGTGGGACGTACGGATTAACTCACAATACACTCGATTCGAAGTAACTGCAAATGTAGAGAGCCCCACTTCTACCACAGGTACAACATTCGTTCGGGAGGAAAAGAACATCACCATAGAGTTGGATGGTGATGTCCATACTTTGGGTTCTAATGAGCCGATTGCTTTCAATAGTCGAACTGTTGTGGTTATAGTAGTTCCCCCCGGTGGAAGGGGAGTGGGTGATAGAACTGGAGAAAGGGTTCGATGTTCAGAGGGATGGCCAGAATCAGGATATGTTAGCCAAAATGGAAGTCACACATGTTAGAGGGTGATTCACTCTAATGCATATACATTCCCGTTTTTGGCTCCAAATATGAGTGTCTCATTAACAATTGTGGGTGGTGAGTCAACAGCGTTGTCCGTTTCATAAAACCACATCTCCTCACTTGAATCTCGATCATACGCCCCCATTCCTTCCGTTGTTCCTGTGAACACATGTTTGTCTGTCAGCGAAGGGTTACTTCGCCTCCCTGCTCTGTCTATCGTCCACTCAATTTCACCTGCTAAATTACCCTTGGTAATATTTGTCTTTGTACAGACAAAGAACGACTGGCTGGATACGGAAACCGATGAATACACAGGAGTCTCGACCTCACATTCCCAGCGTATCTCACCGTTCGCCTTACTCACGGCATGGACTGCCTTCGGTTTCTGACTCCCCGTAAGCACCAATTCATCAGTTATTGCCAACCCCTTCATTACTCGACCAGTGTCTGCAGTCCACTTTTTCTCTCCAGAAACCACATCAACAGCGGTAATCGTGTATGGTCTGCCGATGGTGTAAAGAAGTTTTTCAGAAAAAGCGGTTGTTTCCGCACCAGTTGGGGCGAGAGATATTTCGTTTGAAACTTTTCCGGAATCTAAGGTTATTGTTGTCAGGTAGCCGTCTTCAGTATGTGTATAAATCTTATTTTCGATTATAGTTGGACTCCCGACTGCATGGAACGCGATTCTCTTGGTATCCCAGACCTTTTCACCGGTATGGCGATTTAATGCATACAGGGAACTGGCTCCATCATTTACAACAACGAGATCATCAACAATTGTTGCAGTCCCTGCAAAGAACCCATACGTCAAATCTGTAGACCAGACTTCCTCACCCGTTTCTATATCTATCGCGTAGAAATGGCCATCAAAAGAGCCAATATACGCCACACCATCTGAAACTGCTGCACCGGCTACTACCCGATCGCCAGTCTCAAAAACCCACTTCTCACTCACTGGACCAGTGGGACCAGTCGCGGTTGGATGATAGCCCGTATTCTCGAGGTCGACGCCTGCCATTGGCCATTCCGAACTCGAGAGTTGGCTTCCGGTATCAAACACGTTCTCTGAACCACCTCCTGACCCGTCATCGTCGTTGAACGGCGACTCGGATTCGCCTGTCCTCGAATTGTTCGTACTCGAGTCATCGCTACTGCTGCAGCCGGCAACACAGCCAATTCCAGCACCGGCGAACGTTGCAAGCCACTGTCGTCGTGTCCGTTCGACCATTAAACGCTCAGTCGAGTTATTATGATAAGTAACTATTGAATTAAATTAAGATGGTTTGAATGGTCGTCAGCCCCACTCGAGGCACAATAGCAATCACTTTGAGTTGGGCGAATCGAAAGTTCGGTATGTTCTACGCCCAGCGGATGGATGTCCCTGAAACACCAGCCGCGCTTCGAGAGGAATACGATACCCAACTCGAGGACATACTCGAGACGGCAACGTTCGACGCCCAGGACACGGTTTCAGTCGCCGAGACGACAGTGGTGATTGGTGACGTCGTCTCCCGTTTCGAGGAGAAGTCATCAGACCTCTCACTCGAGGATGCAGCAGTAATCCAGTCTCTCGAGGACGGTGAACCCGACCCGGATACGATAGTCGAAATTGCTTGCGAACACCTGCTGTTGGGAATGACGACTGCCGTGCTCGACGTCGATACGTTGGCTAGCGAACTCGAGACCGATCTCGATGCGAAGGAAGTCCAACAGAAAATCGAACGCAGAGCACCGATGACGTTCGATGAGTACGTGCACGTTCAACACGCGATCGTCAGTCGATCCAGATAGCGAATCTCTCTACCGCCCGCGGATTGGTTCCCTGCTTCCCTGAAAGCTCACCGCAGAACACAGACCCTCCTCGCCCAGAGCAGAGCCATTATACTCGTTGGCTCCCGACTTCGAATATGGACGTTGCTATTCTCGGTTGTGGCTACGTCGGTCTCGAGCTAGGCCGGCAGTTGACTGAGCGAGGTCATACCACATACGGCGTTCGACGATCAGATGACGGTATCGCGGCAATCGAAAAGACAGGGTTCGAGGCGGTACAAGCGGATATCACCGATTGCGATGCCCTCGAGCGTGTGCCAGACGTGGATGTCGTCGTCTTTGCGGCCAGCAGTGGTGGCCGTGGTGCCGATGCAGCACGCGAGATTTACGTCGACGGGCTCGAGACCGCTATCCACGCGTTCGGAACCCGTGAAGAGACGCCCGACCGACTGGTCTACACGTCGTCGACTGGCGTCCATGGGGATCACGACGGCCAGTGGGTCGACGAAACGACACCGATCGAGCCAACGACCGAAAAGACCGCCGTCCTCGCCGAAGCCGAGCGACTCGCACTCGAAAAACCGGCAGAATACGGTTTCGACGGAACGGTTGCGCGGTATGCTGGGCTGTACGGTCCCGATCGTTATCGACTCGAGCGCTATCTCGAGGGCCCGGTGACCGAAGGCTACCTCAACATGGTTCATCGAGACGACGCTGCAGGGGCCGTTCGGTACGTGCTCGAAGAGAATGCGGCTCGAAACGCAGTGGTACAGGTTGTTGACGACGAGCCCGTTTCGAAGTGGGCGTTTGCCGATTGGCTGGCGGCCGAATGCGGGGTCGAGACCCCGCCGAAACGAACGAAATCGGAGCGTCTCGAGGCGGGAGACCTCTCTGAAGCGGCACGGCGACGAATTCTGACGAGTAAACGGTGTTCGAACGAGCGGTTACGTGAACTGGGCTATCGGTTCGAGTATCCGACGTTCAGAGAGGGATATCGAGAAGCCATAGATGACTTTCGGTCGAATCAGGGGCTCTAGTTCCTGAAATCATCATTTGCAAAGGCAGTGAAGGTGAGGGCAACCTTCTTGGTTATTCACTTTGAGTGTGGCGTATGGGAACCCGGGGAGGTTTAGTGATCGATTCCCTGACCGGGACTGAACGTGCGCTATCGAGGGACGTACGTCTGTCGACACCCCTCGAGTTGCACGTACAGACCGAAGCCACACGGTTATCTATCGTCGATTCTGCACTCGTTCCGACAATCACTGACACGATACAGGGAATGGACCCGCTGGTCCTCTCGCTCGCAGTTATTGGTCTGGTCGGACTGATTCTCGGAAGCTGGTGGGTGATTCGATGGTTTACCAGGGCACCGGGGAATCGACTCCAACGGATACTGGGGAACCAGGACGAAGTGACGATACTGATGCACCCGAATCCAGATCCCGATGCGATGGCAACGGCAATGGGGGTCGGGGCAATTGCTGAATCCGTCGGCACGGACGTAACTCTCCAATTCCCCGGGGAGATTCGCCACCAGGAAAATCGGGCCTTCAGGACGGTACTCGAACTCGAACTCGATCGCGTCGAATCCGCGTCCGATCTCGAGTCGGATGCCGTCGTCCTCGTCGATCACAATACGCCTCGAGGCTTCACCGGGTCACAGATGGTCGAACCGATTGCGGTTATCGACCACCACCCGGGCAACGGAGCCGGAACGGTGTTTACTGACGTCCGAACCGATTACGGGGCCGCCTCGACGATCATCGTCGAGTACCTCGAGGACATGGGTGCAAGCCGAGAAGACGAAGAGACGGACGGAAACGGGCTCCTGCTCACAGCCGAAATTGCGACGGGGCTGTTGTATGGCATTTTATCCGACACGAATCATCTGACGAAGGGGTGTTCGGCGGCTGATTTCGAGGCAGCTTCGTATCTATTCCCTTCGATAGACGAGGACCAACTGGACCGCATCGCGAATCCACAGGTGAGCGATGACGTCCTCCAGATCAAAGCCGAAGCGATTCAGAAAAAGCGCATCCAGGGAGCCTTCGGAATCTGTGACGTCGGCGACATTGGCAACGTTGATGCGATTCCACAGGCCGCAGACGAGTTGATGCACCTCGAAGGGGTGACGGCGGTCGTCGTCTACGGCGAACACGACGGAACGATTCACCTCTCGGGACGTTCGCGGGACGACAGGGTACACATGGGTGAAGCCCTTCGCCACGCCGTAAGCGATATTCCGATGGCGAACGCTGGTGGCCACGCACGAATGGGTGGTGGACAGGTCTCAGTCGACCACATGAACGGGATCGGTCCGTCCGATGGTGTCAGTAAAACGGAGTTCGAAGAGCGGTTGTTCGCGGCGATGGCCGGTGAACGGTCCTGACACGCTGGGAACGTCACGTCCGAAAAACTCGAGAGCTGTACTTATACGCTGCAGGGCCAAAACCCAGCCATGGTCACTGAATCGGCGACCTGGGACTATCGCGATCGATTCTACGAGGACTTCGGTCGGACGTACTTCCGACGGTACGGCGATGGACTGGTTTCGAGCATCGGTCTTGGAACGTATCTCGGTGCGCCCACTGACGAGGTCGACGAGCGATATGTACACGCTATCGAGCACGCACTCGAGTTGGGATGCAACGTCATCGACACGGCTATCAACTATCGACACCAGCGCAGCGAGCGCGCTGTGGGTCGCGCTGTCGAGCAGACCGATGTCGACCGTGACGCCATTTTCGTGTCGACGAAAGGCGGATTCGTTCCCTTCGACCGTGATCGTCCGAACAATCCTGGAGCGTACGTCAAAGAAACGTACGTCGATACGGGTGCCATCGAGCGTGATGACCTGGTTGCCGGCAGTCACTGTATTGCCCCCAACTACATCGAGGGGCAACTCGATCGATCACTCGAAAATCTCGGCCTCGACAGTATCGACTGCTACTACGTTCACAATCCCGAAACCCAACTCCGAGAGCGCTCACCAGAAGCGGTGTACGACCAACTCGAGGATACCTTCACCAGACTCGAGAAACGGGCAGCTGTGGGCGACATCGACCACTATGGGCTGGCGACGTGGGACGCCTTTCGCGTTCCGGCAGACCATCCATCGCACCTGTCTATTGCGCAAATCGTCGACCGTGCACGTGCGGCCGCAAGAGAAGCAGGAACCGGCGGCACACACTTCAGGGCAATTCAACTGCCGTTCAACGTCGCGATGGCCGATGCCTTCACCGTCGAATCCCAGGCCGGGGCTGACGGAACCCAGAGCGTCCTCTGGTTTGCCGCCAATGCGGGGTTAGACGTCTTCACCAGCGCGAGTATCGCCCAGGGAGAACTGCTCGAGGAGTTACCGGAGGGAGTTGCCGCCGTCCTCGAGGGGGAGACCACTGTCCAGCGCGCGATTAACTTCGCGCGCTCGGCCCCCGGAGTTACGTCGTCACTGGTCGGTATGAGTCGGCCGGCACACGTCGAAGAAAACGTTGGCGCGGGGCGTTACGACCCACTCGGAGCCCAGACTTTCGATGACGTGTTCGAATAGCGTTACCGGATCTCTTCCCACTCCGCATCGCAATCCGGACAGCGCCGAATCGTGCTGATGGTGTCCGGGTCGTTTTCGGTCTTCAGTGGCTTCTCACACTCGGCACAGACTACTCGTTCGTAGGTGTCTTTAGTGAGTTCGCCCTCTCGAAGTGCCTTCCGGACTGATTTCATATTCGCCCAGTACGTACCTGGGGGAGAAAAAGACCGGTGTCTCGAGCACCTTTTCGTTTCGAAAGTCTTGATGTGCCCCATCGCTTCGGTAGAGCCATGTCACCTGCCAGTCTCCGACGGCCATCAGGTCGGACACAAGTCTTCGGATCGTTACTGGCGATGGTGTTTCTGGTGAATCTGGGGCGCGTGATCTATGCGCCCTTGCTCGAACCGTTCCGCACGACTTTTGGGGCAAGTGAGGCCGCCGTGGGACTACTTGCGACGCTTGCCTGGATCGGGAGCGCCTCCTTGCGCCTTCCCACCGGGTATCTCTTAACGAAAATTCCCCGCCATCGGATCGTTCTCGTGACGGGGCTTATCCTCACTGCTTCGGCCATCTTCGCGGCAACGGCACAGACGCTCGAGATCCTGTATCTGGGTGCACTGGCGATGGGGATGGCCAGTGGCATGTACTTCGTCGCAGCCAATCCGCTCGTTAGTGAACTGTTTCCGACCCGTGTCGGGCGAATGATCGGTATTCACGGGACCTCGAGTCAACTTGCATCGGTTGCTGCTCCACTGCTGGTAGCGGGCTATTTCCTCATCGTCTGGCCAATCGCCGCCTGGCGGGTGGTTTTCTTGACGATCGCAGCAGTTGCACTGTGTTCGACGTTTGCGCTGTACGTGACGGCCCGTCGGACCGAACTGCCCGACGCAGGGATGGCTGACAGACGGCTGCGTACGGCTTTGCGCACCCAGTGGCAGATAGTCATCACCGCGGTCGCGGTCATGAGCTTCGTCGGCCTGGTCTGGAACGGCGTATTCAACTTTTACGTCTCGTTTCTGGTCGAAACGCGCGGATTCTCGCAGGGTCGCGCGCAGGTGTTTTTGACGCTCCTTTTCGCAACTGGCGTGCCGGCGTTCTTTTTTACCGGCCGCATCGCTGACCGCGTTCGGTTTCTTCCCCTACTCTTCGCGATCATGGGGGCGTTTTCGCTGGCGCTCCTCGGGTTGACAGTCGTAGACAGCCTCGTGGGAATCATCGCGATGACTGCCATCACAGGGTACGTCATCCACAGCATGTTCCCCGCAATCGACACCTATCTCCTCGCCTCGTTACCAGATGACAGTCGGGGAAGTTCCTACGCCCTCTACAGTAGCGCGACGATGCCGATTCAGGCCTTTGGGAGCGTGATCCTTGGGACCTTGCTGGGAACCGGCCTTGGATATCACAGCGTGTTCCGCGGGTTCGCAGTCGGTGTCGCTCTCGTGTTGTTCGTCCTGATCGCCTGCTACAGCGCTGGCTGGCTTCCGCAGGGAGATAATTCTTGATTGGCGAAATGGAGGACGGACGAACCGAACGGTAGCTCACTACTCGAGTGAGTTCCGTACCGATTGGAGATGGCCTATTGTCCCCCAGAGCCCGCATATCGGTGGACATCACAGAGCCACCTGCACCGATCACCGGAGTCGTGGCTATTTTGCCTTTCCAGCCGAAGTTCGTAGCGATGGAGTACACCCAGGAGCGAATCGCCACGCTCCACCAGTTGACGTCAGGGCCGGTTGGGTTCGACGGCCTCGAGGGAATTCTCGAGCAAACGGCAATTGTGGTCCCCATGACGGACCGCGAACAGGAGAGTCCGGCGGCGGCTGGTGTCCTCTCGGCGCTCGAAACCCTCGAACCGGAACCGGCTGCTGTCATCGTTCCCGTCCGTGCAGATTCGGACACAATCGAGCCGTTTCGCGAGTGGCTCGAGTCGTTTTCCCTGCCAATTCACGTTCGCTGGTGTACCGCGCCAGCTGTCGATACACTGCTCGGAAAACACGACCTCGAGGGTGCGTACGGAAAGGGCAGGGACGTGTGGCTCGCCCTGGGTGAAGCCGCTGACGAGGCCGAGTACGTGGTGGTCCACGATGCCGACGCCACGAGCTTTCGCGCAGATCACATCGCTCGCTTGCTCGCGCCGCTGTCGATGGGATATTGCTTTTCTAAGGGGTATTACGCTCGCGTCGAAGACGGAAACCTGTACGGACGTCTGTGCCGGCTCTTTTATGAACCCATGGTTCGCACACTGCAAGACAGCCACGATGACCCATTGTTGTCGTATCTCGCCGCCTTTCGGTACGCCCTCGCAGGCGAGTTTGCGATGACGGCCGAACTCGCGAGAACGCTCCGCCCGCCTCGCACCTGGGGGCTCGAGGTCGCAACACTCGGTGATGCGTACTCGTTTGCTGGTTTCGACGGAACTGCCCAGGTCGACCTCGGGGTACACCAACACGACCATCGGCCGGTGAGTGGTAGCGGCGGGCTCGAGAGCATGAGTCAGGAAGTGGCTCGGACGCTGTTTGCTGTGATTGAATCGTCGGGAGTGGACATCGAATACGAGACGCTCACGTCCAGGTATCTCTCGCGAGCGGAGTCCCTCGTCGAGCAGTACGAGGCCGATGCGATATTTAATGGTCTCGCATACGATCCGGGCGACGAGCAGACGCAGATCCAACGGTATGCAGCGGCAATAACTGAACTCTTCCCGTCTGGAACGGAATCGAGGGGAGAACGGGCCCGCCTCGAAGCCGCGAGTCACGAACGACTCCCTGCCTGGCGAGAGACTCCGTTCGGTTCCGATGCCGTCCGGGCGGCGTCGACACCCTGGCAAGCCCCACTTTCGGAGCCCACCACACAAGACTAATCTGTACCCCGCCCGTTCCCCCGATTATGGATGGGACCGCCGACGAACTGGCCGGGGTCGTCGACCTGTTCGGTGGCCTCACTCGAGCGGAACTCGAGCAGGCGCTCACTGAAATCGCGTACCGTTCCGACGGCCAGGACCTCGACGAGACAGCCGCAGAAGCCGCCGTCGATAGCGCTCTCGAATCGTTTGCACTCGTTCGGTACGAGGACCAGAGGGCAATCCCCGAAGAGGACGGTTCGACGGAGGATCCGCTGTTGATCGCTGGACCGACGGCGTTCCCGCGTACCCCTGAGCATGCCGAAGACGTCCCCCACATCCTCGACGTTACGGAACGACAGATCGACCGAGAGGCCGCCGGGAAAGCGGCCCAGGAGCGCTTTATCGACGTCGTCGACAGTTCGCTTTCTGGGAACGAGACTGAGTCGGCCCACCTCGAGCACCTGGTCGACGTGAGTTACGACCTCGAGGCATGGGCCCCACTCGATTTGAGCGACGAACGGGCCCGACTCACCGATGCACTGGACGAAGAATAAGGGAAATTACGAGAACGAGTCAGTACCGACCTCGACGAGTAACCAACAATCAGAACATGACGACCCGACGATTCGATCTCGAGCCGGTCGCCACCCACACACCCACACGGGTAACTGATCAGTCGTACGAAGCGGCCGTGCTCGCTCCGATTATCGATCGCGACGGCGAAGATCACGTACTCTTTACCCGTCGGGCCGACCATCTTGGCGAACACCCCGGACAGATGAGTTTCCCCGGTGGCGGACGAGAGTCCGAAGACGAGACCATCCTTGAGACGGCCCTTCGCGAGGCAGACGAGGAAATTGGCCTCGAGCCCCACACCGTCGAACTCGTTGGACAGTTGGACGATATTCGAACGGTGACCGAGTACGGGGTCACGCCGTTCGTCGGGCAGATCCCGGATCGCGTCTACGAACCGGACGAAAACGAGGTCGCGGAAATCGTCGTGTTACCACTTTCAGGATTCTTAGATCCGGACAATTTTGAGTACGAACGGAGGGATCATCCCTACTACGGAGACATTATTATTCACTATTTCCACGTCGATGACTACACCGTCTGGGGCGCAACGGGGCGTATGCTCGTCCAGTTACTCGAGCTTGCAACCTCGTTCGAAGCGCCCGAACGAATAGAGCGCTCGAAGTATTGATACTGGTAGCTATTCAGGGAGAAGGTACCGAGTGACTTTCCAAGCCTGTACTGACGAGTCGAACCAGTTGGCGAGTGTCGGTTCGACGCCTCAGTCGACGGTGGGAAGGTACTGAGAAAGTGCGTTTTGGGTGGAGAATCAGCCAGAACCGAACTATCGAACGATCGTTACCGGGACGGGCGACCGACGGGCAACCGATTCGGCGACGCTGCCGAGCAGGATTCGACTCGCACCGGTTCGGCCGTGGCTGCCGATAACGATCTGATCGACCGTGTCATCCTCTGTATACTCGAGGATCGACCGGGAAACGCTTCCAATCGCCAGCTCGGTTTCACAGTCGACACCAGCATCGTCTGCCTGTGTGGCCAGTTTCTCGAGCAACGCCTCACCTCTATCTTCGTGTCGCTCCCGTATCTCGTCGTAGTTGACCATCGCGCCGCCTTCGAAGCCCGTTGCAGCGTAGAAATCGGCCGGGTCGATAACGTGGAACGCGATAATCGTCGCCTCGGGGAATTCCTCGAGGGTGAACTCGAACGCGTCAGTGGCACGATCCGATTCGTCGACCGGGACGAGGATTCGTTTGCTCATACGCAACCGTACGGGCCGGGGGTACCTAAATACCAACTGATTTTCCCACTGATTGGAAGTGACTAATCGGCGTAGGAGTCAAAAAATCGATATCGAACGAGGGTCCGAAAACGCGAACCGCGTTAGTCGGAGCTTCGTTTACCGCTGTTCAGCGAGGGACGAACCTTTTCAGTGCCTTTGCCGCGGTTTTGCAGACCGCGGTTGGATTTCCCGGCATTGGTCAGACCGCGGAACGCACGGTTGGTGTGGGCGTCGTCACAGATCCAGTTGAGGTCGTCGTCGTTCTGGATGGCAGGGTGGTTCGGATCGACGAGGATCACTTCGAACCACTTCTGGCTGCCGTCTTCACCGACCCAGTAGCTGGCAAGCACGCGAAGGTTGGGGTACTTTCGCGAGACGCGCTCTTCACCGATGCGCTGGATGTTCTTGCGGCGGCCAATGCGGTTGACGCCCTGACGCTTCGTTCGGCGACCGGCTTTGTGTCGCTGTTTACGTGCGTTCCCTTTGCGAACGGAAACGCGGGTGAGGACGATTCCCTGTTTGGCCTTGTAGCCGAGTTCTCGAGCCTTGTCGAGACGGGTTGGACGCTCGATGCGCTCGATTGCGCCCTCTTTGCGCCACTCCTGTTTTCGTTGCCACTGCAGTTCACCGAGCTTGCCGTCGCCCGGGTTCTTCCATGCCTCCTTGATGTGGGAGTAGAAGCTTCGTGCCATAGTTGTCTGCGGGCGTTTCCTGGTTCAGAACCGACCTCGAGTCTCGAGGCGCGTTCCACATTCCATACCTGTGGTGGTAACCGGACAGGTGCCCGCCGTCGCCCGCTGATCGACGAGTCGGTACAGTGTATTCAGGTGGCGGCTATAAGGCCTTCGAAGCGCCCGAAGCGGGTGACAAAGCGGGACATGGTTGATCGACGGGTGGCAAAGCGGGACGCCGTTGGTCAATCGGTGGTTCATCCTGCTCGAGCGAGCGCAAACCGATTTGCATCTGGCTCACGGTGGCGGTGGTCGTAAATCGCCGAACTGACTGGTCGATCCGACACGTTTGAACAACCACAGAACGAACAGGAGCACACCGATAAGCAACCCAACTGAAGCGCCAACGCCAATAACGCCGTCGAACACGAGCGCCGTGCCGAGGGACGCCGCTACCAGCCCGAGAATGGTCACGAGACGGTTCCGCTCAATCCAGCCGAAAGCGTGTCCGAACCACGATCGCCCGTCGACGGTCTCGAGGACGATCGCGCTCACGAGAGCGAAGAACGCGACGAGCGCAATCGCCACTGGCGCTAGCGCTTCCCAGCGATTCGATGGTGGTGACACGGCACCGAGACCGTACATTGCCCCTGTGGCAATGCCGACGCCGAGGAGACCAACAGGAATCGTGGCCGCTGCCCGAACGAAGATTGGTTCGCGAGTGTGCATGTCGTTCCCGGCGAAAACGGAGAGCTCTCGAGTCGTCGTACCGACGTCCCAGATGAATAGTGTAGTCCCGATACCGAGGAACACTCCAATCGGAGAGAGCCCCGCCTGAGACGCGACCACGGTCGCACCAAACAGAGCCAGACAGCCAGTAACGAGTTGTAGGTGTCGGAGTCGGTTCGTGGTAAGTGCCACCAGCGCCACGCCGAATCTACCAACAGACTCGAGGATAGCGACGCCGAGAAGGGTTAAACACACGAGTCCGGTCGCGATAACCGGGTCGAAGCCGAGAAGAGCGGCACTCGGAAGGGCAACGAGTAGCGCAACCAGACCACCTCCAGCCAGTGCGAGCGACTGCAGGGGATAGGGCTCGAGCAGTCCGCGCACGATTGGATATCCGATCCACCCCGTGCAGATGAGGACAGCACCGCCTGCGACCACCCCGACCAGGAGGTGTCCCACGCCAAGCGTGAGGAACGTCCCCAGTAGCGTTCCAACGGGACCGAGTACCTCGAGGGTCGCTCCAAAGATGCCCGCGTTACCGGACGAAAGCAGGATGAAGCCCAGCACAATCGCTACATAAAACGCCCACTCAGATGCTGACCGAACGTGGTCGTACAGCGTACCAAACGAGACGAATGGCAGGTCTTCGAGGCCAGCAGATTCCGCGATAGAAACGACGAACGAGACGAGGACGATGGTCACCAGAGAGAGAACGAGTAGCGACACAACACTGTTATCGGGAGTCGCCGTGATACCGCCGAAAACGGTCACACTGACCGTCACCAGCGTAGCGAGGTACCCGGTGAAGACGGCCACCAGCCCAACGCCACTTATTACGCCAGTCAGTGCCGACCCGCGGACTGCTCTGGTGTGTCTCGCGGGCCGTGAAATCGAACCCGAAAGGCCGAACCCGACACCACCGATTGCAAGGACGAACACACTGGCAACGATTTGCTCGAGGCCAGACGTGCTCGAGATTCCACTCACTGCAGCCACTGCACCGAGACTCGTCAGCACACTCCCGAGGAGCTGTCGCTCGAGTCCTTCGTCCATGATAAACCGATGGCCAGCGACGATTGCGTACCCACCGGCGAGAGCGAGTATCCCACCATGGACGGGACCAAGGACCCATAGAACGCTGAGGCACAGCAGGCCTAAAAGCCCGAGCGTGAGCAGCCGGCCATCACGTGTGGCTGCCGTCATCCGGACCACCGCCGTTTTCCGCGAGAAACGGCTGCATGTAACGATTCGTCGGGCGACCATTCTACGACGCGAACGCCATGGGAGCGAAGCGTCGACAGACGTCGCTCGACCGCGAGTCGGTCGACGAGCCCGGCCTCGTCGGCTCGAGCGCCGACCATCGGACACACGAGTGTGACAGCGTGTCCATGAGCCAGAAACCGCTGTGCTGAGTCGACCGGTTCGTCGTCGAGTAACGGTGTCACGAACACGATCTGTTTCTCGTCTGCGAGGTGTCGACAGAATCGGTCGACCGAGCGGTCGCCCTGAGACAACCAGGCTGGTCGACCGAACGAGCCACACCACTCGCCGTCGAGTAAGCGCTTCACGCGAGCCAGTTGGTCCCGCCCGCTTCGGGGCAACAGGTAATCCCCGCGCCCACCGTACAGCGTGACCCCAACTCGGTTGTTCTCCCCGAGCATGGCAGATGCAAGCCACTCACCGGCATGTGTTGTGAGTTCCCTCCCGGTCGGTTCGTCGGGAACCCGAGCGACGACCGTTTCGTGACGCTGGTCGACGACGACGACCACTGCTGCTGCGCGCTCTTCGCGGAATTCGACCGTTGTTAACTCACCAGTTCTGGCGAGCCGGTTCCAGTCGACGCGGTTCATCGGATCCGTCGGCTGGAACTCCCGAATCGAGAAGAACTCGATGCCTTCGCCGCCGATATCCGTTTCGACTCGGCCCGTGTGTTGAATGGTCTGTCCGGCGAGTGGGACGCGTTCGAGGGCGTCATCAGCGGTTACCGTCGTCTCCGGCTCGAACGTGAGCGTGCGACGTTCGCTTCCGCTGACGTTACGAGTAGTGACGGTTACAGGGTCGAAAGTGTACGTGCCGCGTCGTGCGACGACGGTATACGACCATCGCAGCGATTCACCCGGCTCCAGACTGCCGACCGCGCGTTGCCTGCCGTCCACTCGCAGTTCGGCGTGTACGCCGTCGGTGACGCGCACGTCTGGAAGCGCCTTTCGTCCCGCGTTCACGACCGAAACCGTGACCGTCACCGCATCACCCGGAACCGGATTTGCCGGCTCGAGTGTCCGCGACACGGTCAGTGTCGGCGTCGGAGGAGCCGTTGCGTAGCCGTAGGCGGCGTACGTGAGTGCCACGACACCCGCAAGCACTAACGCTGCATCGGCCACGAGCACGCCGATTCCGACACACCCGAGCGCGACAGCGAGGGCAAACGTCCAGCGGTCACTCGAGGTGGCGGACGTTTCGGCGGGCTGGCTCGCTTCCGAACGCTCGAGTGTTGGGTCCGTCCGCCCCCTGGACGCCGATCCCGATTCGAGCACCGTATCATCGTCTGCTTCGGTTGTTTCAGCCTCCTCGGAGGCATCCCCGTGGTCCGACTCCATCGCTCCGGACTCCTCGCAGTCCTCGACAGCATTCAGCGGTTCGGATTCGTTCATCGCCGCTCACCCCTGGATTGGATCCGATTTTCGACCGCTCCCGGCGATTGCGGACGCTGAGAGTCCGACACCAGCGCCCGCCGAGCGAACTCGTCCGTCGCTGCAAGTTCATCAAGTGCAGCGAGCGTTGCCTCGAGTTGCCGTTGCTCGGTTCGGCCGGAAAGCCAGTCGACGAGTTGGATTCTAAACGGTGGACTGACCGACGCTGAAAGATAAGCCTGCGCCCGCGAGTTATCAGTCCATGTGCCGGTTTCGAGCGCCCGTTCGGCATCGTCGTGACTGACGCCCTCGACGGATTGCAGCGTCTCGAGGACCGCGTGCCGAACCCGTTGATGCGCTTTGGTCCGGGCGTACGCTCGACGGGACCGGTCGCTTCGAGAATCCGCAAGTGATGGTCGCTCGAGCGCATTCTCGATGCGCTTGCCGATAAACCGCTCGTCGTACGTTGGCGACTCGGACTGCGGGGTGGCCAATGGCGCAGAGTCGTCGGGTATAGATGCTGCCCGAGTCGCCATCACAATACCAAGAAGGGAAATCCCAGCACCGATTGCGAGGATAATGGCGTCCCGCCCGATAACGGCGAGAAACGATGGTCTGAAGCCCACGCTGAGGACGAGCGTCGCGATAGCGCCGAGCAGCGCCAACGCTTCGAGCAACCGCCGTATCACGACGTCTCACCCGGCGGCGTGTCGTTAGCGGCGATTTCATCGTACGACTCGAGGGCGCGACGGAGACGATCCGAAGAGGCCGAATAACCGCCATACCGAACCTGACAGAACGTCTCCGTCAACGTGTTGACGGCGTGCTCGGGAAGCCCCTGTTCGATGGCACGGTGGGCGTACTCTCGAGGCGTTTTTGTCTCGGGATCGTCAGCCTGTGCTACCACGCGGTCGGTCATCGCTTCCCAGGCCGCCTCGACCGTCTGTGGTTGCGGCCTTTTTGCGGTGGCAATCGGTGGTTGTCCACTCGAGGAACTGGGGCCGTCGTCCGTGGCCCCCCAGGAAGCCGTGTCGGTGCTTCGAGTCCGACCGATACCGCCCAGCAGCGATTCGAGACCGTCGACCAGCGAGGGGAGACGCACGCCAGCCAGCGTTGCACCGAGGGCGCTCACTCCGGCGGGAACACCGCGAGCCAGCCCTCCGAGCGCGTTCGAGACATTCGAGCCAGTGTATCGGAGTCCACCGAAAACCACGCTCCCAGTTTTGCCAACCATATCGAGGACGCCGGTTGTTCCCCTCGCGACGCCGATAGTCGCCGTCATACTCGCCTGTGGGATTCGACGGAGTCGAAGCTGTAGCCGCGGAATAAAACCGTCTGGGAGATCTTCCGGGCCGATCGCCGGGTCTCGTGTCGGGTCCGTTGCGCGCCAGAGGAATCCGGTGAGTGCGAGCACGACGACAGCGAAAACGAGCGCGCTACCGGCGGTGAGAAACGCGCTCGACGTTTCGCCAGAGCCATCGGTGTCGCCAGCGCCATCGTCGTCCGAACCATCGTCCGGCCCGTTCGATTCGTCCGAACCGCCGTCACCACTACTCGAGTCGTCCGTGCCGTTGTCCCCATCAGTCGCATCGTCGTCTGCATCGCCCGCACCACTTCCGTCGTCAGCACTCGAGTCGTCCGCATCGGCGTCTGCATCCGAGCTAGCGTCGTCAGTCTCGGCCCCAGTGTCGTCACCGTCGAAGCCGCTTCCAGGGACGTCCCGGTCGGCCTCGTAGTAGCCGTCGTCGACAGCCTCGGTGTTCGGGAAGTCGTCGAAGCCGGCGGCGGGGAAAAACGCCGTCCCGACGATGAGAGCGAGTAAACAGCACCCGATCAGGGCTGCTTTCCGGAGGTCGTAACCCACTGTCCCAGGGTGCTCGGTCCCGCCATAAATATATTACTGTTCCGTCAGGTTCGAAGGGGATGCATAGCTGTCGGGACGAATAGTCACTGAAACGAAACTATTTTCGGGAAACCGACTGTACCTCGAGCCAGTATGAGCGCGGTCACGACTGGTCGGCAGATTGGCGGGACCCTCGCTGCCATCCTCGCGATTAACGTGGTTTTTTCACTGGCCGTCGTGGCCCTGCTGGATCCGTGGACGGCGGCACTCTGGACGCACCTTGGCGTGAGATCGACCCTGGGACGCTACGCGCTTTCAGGGTTCCTGGTCGTTCTTGTCCTGTGTTGGGTACAGATCGTTTACACCCGACAGGAACTGTTGGCGGAAGCCGCCGCCGAGACGGTCGACGAAAGTATGTATCCTGACCTCCACGCTCGAGTTACTCGGTTGTCGGCAGGCTTTGATATGGCTCCTCCGGCTGTGGCTATCGCCTCGAGCGAGGTGCCGAACAGTCTGGCCATCGGTGACCTCCGGTCGGGAACGATCGTTGTCAGTGACGGGTTGCTCGAGTCGCTCGAGCCGGCGGAGCTGGATGCGGTGTTGGCACACGAACTCGCCCACCTGAAAAATCGCGATGCACTGGTGTTGACGCTCGCCTCGTTTCTCCCGGCACTGGTCGCTGACGAACGCGTGGTCTTCGGGAAGCGATTGCCCGCCTGGACACGGCCGTACGTGTACACGCTGGTAATCATGGGGAGCTACGTTCTCGCGTCGACGTTCATCGATGCACCACTGCTCAGCGTCAGCGGGTTCGGACAATTCATCGTCGCTGGCGCCATTACGATCGTGCTCGGCGGGGTCGTCCTCGGTGTGCTCGCCGCTCCCGTCGTCTTTCTCAGTCGCCGCCTCTCGAGAGCGCGAGAGTTCGTCGCCGACCGGGCGAGCGCCCACGTCACCGGCGACCCGGCCGCACTCGCGAGTGCGCTCGAGCGACTCGACGGGATGGCGACGGTACCGAGCGAAGACGCCCGCCTCGCCGGCGACACGGTACCCTCGAGGCTGCCCAGGTATCGCGGCCTCGATGGGATGTGTTTTCTCCCGCACGGGTTCGAGTGGAGGAGCCAGGTATCGGCCGAAGACGACGATGCGTTTCACGTCGAAACGCGTTCTCATCCCCCAACTGACGAGCGAATCGTTCAGTTACAGAAACTGGCCGCAGAACTGGAAACGACTGTCAGCTAAGTGTCGGTAGCGCTCATTGTGGCCGTCTGGATCGTTTCGGATCTCCACTCGAGATCAGCCTACGGATTCCCCCGGAAAACCGACCGGACGGAGACGGGTCATGGTATCGGTGATGACGATAGCTTCGCGCTCCTCTCGTGGAACCAGTTTGTGGATCATCGTCGACAACGTGGTGAACCACTGGTTCGATACAGGTGAGAGTCGACGTGGAGATTCCAGCAAGACCGAGCAGAACGCCGTCGTGTGTTCTTCCTGCTCAGTGCTGAGGAATCGCTTCTCGAGGACATGATGCGTCGAGTTCGAGAGGCGCGAGTACAGAAATTGGCGCCGGTCGAATCGAGTCTACCGAGACGGACAATTGGATGGGTTTGTCAGAACACCTTCTTACAACCCTCCTGATTATTCAGCCGTGATATGACGTCACACGAAACAGAACGTACTGATACCGATGATGTGGGGCTATCGCGTCGAGCGTTCGTCAAAACTGGAGCACTCGCCGGGGCGGGTTTACTCGCGACACCAGCTGTTTCGGGGAAGACGGTCACGGCCAATGAGACGACTGTCTCCGCGGACTTTCTGAATATCCGTGTTCGTGAGGCAATCCACGCCTGGGAGCGTGGTTATCGCGGTCGTCCGGACCGGACGCTCGGATTGACCGATTCGGGAACTGACTCGCGTCATCCGGATCTCGGCCCCTGGAGCGGAGTAACTGTCACTACCGAAGACGGGTTCGAACTCGACGGGAACCCGTTCAATAACACTGGCGGTGCGATCAAACCTCATTCGACGAAGCTCGTCGGCTGGCACAACGACAACACGCGCTTCGGTGGGTACGAGAAGCCGCGTGACTCTAACGGTCACGGCACCCACGTTGCCTCGATCATGGCCGGGAGCGGCCGGGCGAGCGCGATCGATCCCGACAGCTACCAGGAGGAAGAGCCACAGACGCTCCTCTTGCTCGGGAACACGCTCAGCTACGAGGTAGAAGCCGTCGCTGGGTCCGGTGTCTTTGGGAGCGCGTATGGTGACGGCATCGAACTCGTGATCGAAGGGCCGGACGGACAGCAACTGGCTCGCTCCGGTGGTACTTCAGGAACCGCGGAAATAACACTCGAGAACAACCTCGTCGAAACGCCGACCGTCCACGAGTCTGGGACGGCGACGTACACGATCTACGTCCGGACAGTCGAAGGAGAGCTGGTTACGTCGGGTCGCGTCGAGCGCGTGGCCGTCGGTGCGTTCAAACACCCCGGAGACACTGTCGGCGATCGAACGAACAACGGCGATCTCTCCTTGCACGCCGGCATTGCGCCGAACGCGAGCATCTTGAGTGTCACGGATCTGGGTACCGGTACCCGTGACGTCGGCGCCCACGCGGAAGAGTTCGCGGACGCGTTCAACCTCCGGGCAGTGAACATGTCCTGGGGGTACGTCGGCGGGCTTCCGCTTGGCGCTGCCGCCGAGGTTCTGGACGACATCCCGGGAGTCATCCGAACGATGGCCGAGGCCGGGATTCTCTCGGTTGCCGCCGCCGGAAACGATGCGACGCCGGCGAGCGGAAACGGTGCACCAGCGGTCGCAAACGAGGCAATCTCCGTCGTCTCGACCGATCCACTCGACGGGATTGCGTCCTACTCCTCCGGCGGGATCGCTGGCATCGACGAGTCCGGCGAACCCTACACCAAACCCGACGTGTCGGCTCCCGGCGGCGAACTGACCGTTCTCGACATCGCTGCCGACATCGGCGAGCCTGAAGACGAAGTGACGACGGAAGAACCCGACTCGGCAGCCGCCGATGCCGAACTCGAGCCAGTCGAAGAACTCGACGACCTCGAGGACGACGCCCTCTCTCCGAAGACGACGTTCGACCAGTCGATTACGGGCGACGCGGACTACGAGTACGAACTCGCGGACGACGTACTCGACGCGCTCACGCTGGACGACGCCGACCTCGAACTTCTCAACCGCGGCGCCAAGCGTGAAGGGATGGGGAGCGACGGCGTCAGAGGCTACACCGGCAAGGCCGGGACATCGATGGCCGCACCGAGCGTGTGTGGTATCGCCGGCCTCGTCGCCGACGCGATGGAAGGAGATGCGCCAGACTCGATCGCGTTGCCCGCACCCGGCGAGGCGGGCTACGACGACGTGCTTCGCCTGAAGAACGTGATTCTCGCGACCGCGAGCGAGACGGCGCTTACGGCCGCCCCGTACCACGCCGCGAAGGCACCCGTCTACACCCACGGGGGTCGTGATCCCTACGAAGGGTTCGGACGAGCGAACGTCGGGCCAGCAATCGACGCTGTCACCCGCGACCTCACCGATCAGGCCGTCTCCGGTGTGGCCGGTCTCGCCGTCCCCGACGACGAACGAGCCGTCTCTGGACACGTTCGGGTCGATGCACCTGGAGAGGTGTCCGCTGACGTGGCGTTCAGCCACTACAGCGGCGGCAACGCAGGCGCGACGAAGGGCGACCCCCACATCGACCTGTTCCTCTACGACGCCCAGAACCCCGACTCGCTCAACGGCGATCCGACCATCGTCGACAGCGACGCCGGCATTCAGGGAGAAGCGACGGTCTCGACCAGCGTCAGCGTCGATGACCTCGAGGCACACGACGGCGAGCGCGTCTTCTACGTCGTCGCGAAGCTGGTGAACGTCCCTGGACTCGTGAACGGCTTCGACTGCCGCGCCCACCTCGATCTCGAAACGACGTTCGACGAGACCGGACTGGTCGTCGAGGGCGACGCCGAGATGGACGCCAGCGTCTTCACCGGCGGCCAGACCAACCGAACCGAGCTCGACGTCGAGGTTCGCCACCCCGAGGGCGAGGACGTTCTCGTCCGCGACACCGTCCCGCAGGGCTGGGACGTCGACGAGGAGTTCGGCGACGTCGAGGCGACGACGCCGGCCTTCGGCGGCGGCACGCACGTCTACTTCGGGCTCGAGAACGCCGACGCCGTATACGAGGATCTCACGCACTTCGCAGAGGCGCCCGACAGCGTCGAGGAGTCCGACCGCTACACCTTCGGACCCATCGCCGTCTCGACCGACACCGATAGCGACGGCACGCTCACCAGTCGCGAGTGGACGACGATTGCTGGAACCGAGCGGACGGTGACCGTCGTCGCCGAGTCGACCTGATTCCAGGGCAGTCTGCGATCGGGTTCGACCCGTTTTCGACACGGCTCGAGTACCGTTTCCACGACCCCGCTAGGTCTGTGCGAACTGCGATGATTCGGCAGCCGAGTCACCACGCCAAACTACCCATAGATGACACAATACACTGACAACGACACCAGTAGATCGAACAGAAGAAAATTCCTCAAACTCGTCGGAACCACCGGCGTCGGCGCACTCGCCGGATCGGGAACGGTCGCGGCCACACTGGATCTGGAGACTGATACCCTCCAGGAAGCACTGGTCGTCTTCGAAACGACCGACGACGTCGACCTGCTCGCCGACCTCGACCTCGCGGAGGGGTTCCTCGGCTTCAGTCAACTCCCCATCGGATACGCCCTGTTCACCGGCGCACAACTCGAGACAGTCGCTGGCTGGGACGAGGTGCGACGCATCTCGCCCAACGCCGAACTCGAGTGGGAACACGACGACGCTCGCCCCGACACGCGGGCCAAAGACGTACAGGAAGGGACTGGACTCGATCTTCCCTACACCGGCGAGAACGCCCACGTCGCTGTCATCGACACCGGCATCGACGGCGCGCATCCCGACCTCGAGGACAACCTCGTGGCGAACTGGCACTGGGCGGGCGATCCACTCGCTGACGAGGGCGACCTCTGGATCGACGCGGGCCTCGTGAACACCGACGACGTCGGCCACGGTACCCACTGTGCCGGCAGCGTCGGCGCCGACGGCTCTGCCAGCGACGGCGAGTATACGGGAATGGCGCCCGACGTCACATTGACGTCGTACTCGGCGAACGCCTCGCTAACGGTGCTGAAAGCCGTCTCGGCCTACGACCACCTCCTCGAACTCCAGCACTCGGGCGAACACCGGATTCACGTCGCTTCGAACTCCTACGGTGCCGGGCCGGGCGATTACGACCCGTACGACCCCCTCAACGTCGCTACGTGGTACGCGACCGAGGCCGGCGTACTCGTCACGTACTCGGCCGGCAACGACGGCCCAGGTGACGACACGCTCGGTCAGCGAAAGGGGGCGCCGTACACGCTGAGCGTGGCGGCCACCCACGCCGACCAGTCGGTCACGGACTTCTCCTCTCGCGGCGCAGCGGATGGCAATCACGACAGGCAGACCGCGTACGAAAACGTGGTCGACCTGTTCAGCGGCGTCCCCGAGGACGAACTTGGGACACTCGAACTGAACCGTCCCGCCGTCGCCGCAAAAGGGGCCGACGTGATGAGTACGCTCAATCCCGTGCAGCCACTGTGGGCGCTAGGTTCGGACGACGAACTCTGGTACGGCCTCCTCTCGGGAACGAGCATGTCGAACCCGGTCGCAGCAGGCTGTGCCGCCCTGGTCATCGATGCCTACATCGAGAACCACGGCTCCGCACCCGATCCGATGGACGTGATTACGACGCTCGAGGCGACGGCCGACCCCGATGCAACGAGTGATCTAGAGGGTCCCACAGGAACGGCCGAGTACACGGCCACGAACGTCGGTGCAGGGTACATCGACGCACTCGAGGCAGTGAAGTACGCCGAGTCCGGACAGCTAATCGATTTCGACTGACGGGGTTCCCATCCGACTGATATAACTCCAGAAATTACTCATATCTCTCGCTGCTACGGAGTGGCAGTTTCTGAAACTGTGGATTGGAAACTCAGGAGGGCAATCGAACCGTAGTTAGTGAATGGATTTTCGGATGCATCTGGTGGCTTTCGCCCCAGTATGCTCCCTGGTTGTGCAGAACGGTAGCGATTGATCGAAAATGGGAAGAGACTTAAAACCGTATGCCATAGTCCAATTTGCCGGTCGCGTGGTTGGTCTAGCGGCTATGACCTCAGCCTTCCAAGCTGATGACCCGGGTTCAAATCCCGGACCGCGCATTCTCTGGCGAACAGACCCGTGAGCCAGAGATGTACTCACGGGATTTGAAGCACGCGAGTCGCAGCACCGAACGAAGTGAGGTGACCGTCTCGCAGTCGGGTTCAAATCCCGGACCGCGCACTTTTACCGTGAGCAAACTCGCGAACAGCAGCTATCACAAGAGGGATCTGAACGACGGGGGTGACGGTACCGAACGGCGTGAGAGGACCGTCTCGCACTCGGGTTACCATCCCGGACCGCGTACGAACCAGAGAGGAACGTCGTACTTCCCCCTCGAGTCAGGCCTCGACCTGTCACTGACCTCGTTATTTGTACCTGGGAACCCACATCTCGAGCATGAACGTCCTCGTGACCGGTGCGAACGGGACGGTTGGAACGGCGTTGCGAGACCACCTCGAGACGGACCGGGACGACTTCACCTGGCTCGATATCGAACCGCATTCGGACCCCGACTGTGAGACGACCATCGGAGACGTGACCGACTACGCGACGGTTCGGGCGGCAATGGTGGGCCAGGATGCGGTGGTTCACCTCGGGATGCCGGATTTCGTCGGCGGGCCCGACGACCGCTCGCTGGCGTGGTCGGCCGGGTTCGGCCAGAGTTGCCAGGCGATTGCGAACGTTTTCGAGGCAGCCGCGAACGAGGGCGTCGACACCGTCGTCTACGCCTCGTCGAATCACGCGGTGGGGATGTACGAAGCGCAAAACGCGCCCGAAATATACGGCGAGGACAGTGACCTCGAGATCGATCACACGGTGCGGCCGCGGCCGGATTCTCGCTACGGCGTGGTCAAAGTCTTCGGCGAGGCGATGGCGCAGTTGGCAGCCGACGCACACGGATGCAACTGCTACGCGCTGCGGATTTGCTCGGTCCGGGGCCCGGAATACGACCATCCCTACGGTGACGCCGAACGGGGCGTCGAAACCGGCGCGTTCGAACGGGAGAGTGAGGGGTACGAACGACAGGTTGCCCGCCAGGCGTGTATGTGGCAGTCCCGTCGGGACGTCGCCCAGCAGGTCCGTCGCTGTCTCGAGCGTGGCCACGAGCGAGCCAACGCGGCCGACGAAGCGGACAGGCAACCTCCTGGCGAGTTCGAGGTGTTCTACGGTCGCAGCGCGAGCGACCGAAGCTGGTTCGACCTCGAGCACGCTCGAGCGGTGATCGGCTACGAACCGGCCGACGATGCAACGGCATGGGATGGTCCGCCGGCAGAGTGAGAGCAGTATCCCGGAAACACGTCACTACCGGGTTAATAGCAAGTTAATGCAGAGATTGTACTGGGATCGCTGTGAAAGGTCGCTATACTATCCCAGGCATAGTATATGATACGAAAAGAATAGTGTGGGGTGAGGATTGAAATCACGATCCAGTGGCCTCACCTTACTGTTACTCGTCGTCTTCCACCGGTTCCAGATCAGTTATCGCCCCCAGTGACGTCCACTCAGTTTCGTCGGGTTCCTGTTTACCGACCAGCACCGATTCGTTGTCCGCACTCGAGACGAACCGATAGGTTGCGTCGTCATCGTCGCGAACGCCTTCGGCTTTGAACTCCTGTTGAAAGAACTCGACCCAGTCCATTCGGAAGACGCCCTCGGTGCCGTCCTCGAGACGGAGAAACACCGGTTTCGGTGAAATATTGTGAATTCGCTTCGCAATCGTGTTGAGGTCGCCCATAGCCGAACAGAGTTGCTGATAGTCCAAACCGCTATCGATCGCCGCCGGATCGGTGCTACCCTGTTGGGACAAAATCAGCGACTCGAGTTCGGTCTGACGACCGCATAGCAGTTCCCGCTCGAGAGTTCGAAACTGACCGTCTCGAGAGAACTGGCCTCGAGGTCCGCGGTAAACTCCTGGGAGTCGTAAATGTGATAGAAGCGGTCGACGGTTTCGCCGCCGGGCAGGGTCCACTCGACAGTGGTATCGAATCCTGTCGTTTCCTCGAAGGCATCGTGGGCCGTGCTCCAGGCGCTGACGAGGGCAACGCCGTCCGAGACCAGGACATCTGCCAGCGCGTCGAGACTCGCCAGACGAAGCTCGCGTGTTGGCAGATGATGCAGCGTCGCGACGTACACGGCGATATCCACGGCCCCCGATCGAACCGGGAGCGTGCTGGCATCCGCTTGCACCAACTCGACAGTAAACCCTCGCTCTCGAGACCGGTCGGCAGCGGTCTCGAGTAAACCCCGACTCACGTCGACCCCGAGGACTCGAGTGGCGTGTTCGGCCAGCACTTCGGCGTGGCGGGCGTTTCCACAGCCGAGGTCGAGCGCGACATCGATGTCGCGGTCGCCGTAGCTGTCGACGAACGACTCGACTTCCGGCCAGGCGTACTCTCTGGTCGATGCGAAGTGGGCCGCAATGCGGTCGTAGGTGTCCCGAACGTTTGCCCGTCGGTCCATCGCCCCCATCTGCGCCCGCTCGAGGTAAATGTCGACCGATATTGACTCGAGTCGAGGCCTGTTTCACCGGTCAGATGAACAGCGCAAACAGCAGGAACGACAGCGCAACCATCGCAACGGCGTGTTTTGCCCCGGCTTTCACGTCTCCAGCGCTCAACTGGCCGGCGATCAGCCCCGAGAGCGCGCCCTGTATCAGGGTCGCGTGATAGAACAGGGTGAGATACGCATCAGGGTCGATATCTCCAAGCCCTGCCAGCCCTTCGACCTGTGTCGGGTCGACAGCATCCCCGCCGCTTTCCAGCGCTTCAATCTGGAGGTTCGGCAGCATGTACCCGGCCAACACGGCGATAATGAACAGGAACACCAGGAACGAGATGTAGACGACGACCATGTACTCGAGCATGGCCTGTCGACGTTCACGCTTGAGCCGTCTATCGGCTGCCGCCTGGCGTGAGGTAATCCGAAGCACCGTCGAGAGGTCGCCACTGGCGTTCATCGCCTCGGTGAGCAGCGTCACGACTCGGGAGGTCGCTCGCGTACGAACGCGGGCACCGAACCGACGGAGTGCGGTCTCGAGGTCGGCACCCCACTGGACGTCACCCCAGATTCGGTCGAGTTCGGTGTCGAGTCCGCCGAGATCGGACCGTCGAAGCCGGCCGATAGCACTCAAAAGCGGCATGCCGGCTTCGTTGAGGCTTGCGAGCCTGTCGAGCAGATCGGGAATTGCGGCCTCGATGGCGTTCAGTCGCCGACGATGGATTTCATAAAAGAGCGCAAATACGACCCCGGCAAAGAGAAACGCAAGAACGAGGACGTCGTCGATCGCAGTGACCGTCAGGTCACCAATAGCTTGCGCGCTCTGCGCACTCGAGAGGATGACGATGGCCGCGAGTGGGACGGTCACGAGAAACGTTAATTCGGGTCGTTCTGTCAGCGTCTCGAGTGGAGCGCCAAGCCGCTTTCGAATCGACCGAAAGCGACGGTAGAGCTGTACCCGCTCGGCATTGGCCGACGCGATATCGTCGGCGTGTCCGCCATCAGTTCGAACGGCCTGCAGTGCGATCGAGTTCGTGTTTCGGGGATCGATGGCCTCGTCAGTCGGTCGGCCGGGGTTGATCGAGTCGGTGACCATACTGAGATAGACCATGAATGCGAGGTTGCCAAACGGCAAGATCACGTAGATCAACACCTGCAGCGGCTCGAGCGTGTCACCGACGGAGATACCGATGACGAACAGAATGGTGATGAGAAAGAGCGGCCCGGCAACGAGAACGGTGACGTACGCCTCCGCAAGCGTCCCCAGCAAATCGAGCATTCGCTCCTGTTGTGATTCGCTCTCTTCTTGATACTCGTGGTACTGGCGCTCGAGAAACGGCGAGAGCCCCTGTCCGCTCTGTAAGACGCTCACCAGGTTCTCCGTGAATTCGCGAAACTGCGGGCTGGGAGACCGTCGGCCCATCTCCTGGAGGGCTGAGATGACGTCCATCCCAAAAGTGTCCATGTTTCGCACTGCGACGTCGAACTCACCGGCGGCGTCACCGTAAGTGTCCTCGTTTGCCGCGACGATACGGATGATTTTCGGAAAGGCCATTCCGCTTCTCGAGAGTGCGTAAATGAACGAGACTGTCGAGGGGAGCGCGGCTTCGATGCGGCGTGCCCGGTTGTCGGCCACGTACGTCGGGTACCACCAGCGGAGCCAGTATGTGCCACCACCGGCGAGCGCTCCGAGGGTCAGACAGGAGAGCAACAACAGCCCGAACAGTTCGAGCGGTGACAGCGATGGCACCCCGCCGAGGTTAGCCAGGAACCCGAGTGCACTCGGCAGTTGCTCGCGCATAACGTTTGGTTCGATAGAGAGTACGAGCAAGAGCCCCCAGATGACGTAGATTCCGAGTATGCTTCCGACGATGGCGAACAGGGCCGCATACAGGAACGATTTCGAGCCGTATTCGCGATAGGTCGTCCCGAAGTGTGCCGAACGAAGAGCTTTCTGGCGACCGGGGTGTTCGCTCCGGAACTCATCGACGTACGAACCAAATATCATTACGGCTCCTCGAGCCAGAACCGTATCTATCCCCGGAACCACCCGTGCGAGAGCAACGGGCGCACAGAGAACGACGATGACGATCAGCGGGAGGAAGTTGGCGAGCGTCATAGCCCCTCCACGTTACCCCTGGGTCTCGTCTGCCACCCGATTCTCGCGGCCTCGCAATTCATTGGTCGGTCCCAACCGGTAACTCTCCGCTTTCATCGTCATCTATACGTTCAGCCCCGTCCCTCGAGTCAGCAGGCTCCGTGGCCGAGTCTTCTTCCGTATCCGGTCGGTCCTCAGGTTGCGATTGGTCGGTCTGGACCTCGCTTCGAGAGTCCTCGGTCCGGTTTTCGGTTTGGTATCTCTCGTCCGGTTTGGATTCGGTTGGACGAGTTGCCTCGGTTCCGGCATCGTCGATGTCTCTCCCTCTCGAGTCCTCATCTGACGCTTTTTCGACGATTGCCATCACCCGTTCTTTGTTGGCGTAGTATTCGTTGACCAGTGCGGTAAATCGCCGATAATCGGAGACGCCGTTTTCGAGGGCGTACTCGAGGAACGCTTCCCGGTTTCGACGCTCGATCAGGAGGTCACGTTGACTCCAGCCCTGATTAGTTCGTATTTCTTCGAGGACGCGACTGTTCTCGTGACGGTACGTATCTGACTCCCCGTGCCAGCGGTAGGCCGTCGAATAATCGAGTTCGCCCGTTCGCTGGTCGACCCCTTCGATTTCGGCCAGCACTTTGTTCCGCCTGACGCGTTCGCCATCGATTCTGGTCAGCATCTGGACCGAGAGGATGTCCAGGCTCTGGACCATCGCTCGAGGGACGTTGATCGGTTCGTTCTCGAGTCGGTTGATAACGGTCTGGACGGAATCGGCGTGCATGGTGGAGTAGGTCGTGTGACCGGTATTCATCGCCTGGAAGAGCGTGATCGCTTCGTTGCCACGGACCTCTCCGACGACGATGTACTCGGGACGGTGACGCAGAGCCGACCGCAACAGGTCGTACATCGAGACGTTTTTGCCTTCGTGGAGTCGTTCTCGCGTCACCGAAGAGAGCCAGTTGTCGTGGTACAACTGGAGTTCGCGTGTGTCCTCGATTGTCAGCACCTTCGACCGGGGTGGGACGAACATGGATATCGCGTTCATACTCGTCGTTTTTCCGGACGCAGTCCCGCCGGCGAAAATGAGGCTCTTGTTGTGTTCGATAGCGAGCCACAGGTACGCCATCTGTTCGATACTAAAGGTGCCGTACTCGATCAGGTCGACGGGCGTCAACGGCTCGTCGGCATATTTCCGAATCGTAAACGCGGACCCTCGAGGCGTGACCTCCTCACCGAGCGCTAACTCAGCACGGGAGCCATCCGGTAGCGTCGTTTCGACCATCGGGTCGCCGACGGAGATGTGCCGACCGGAGTGTTGTGCCAGTCGAATGACGAACCGATCGAGGTCGTCGGCTTCGAACGAGACGTCCGTCTTCACGTCGGTAAACTGGTCGTGGTAGACGAAGATGGGGAGGTCGTAGCCATCACAGGAGATGTCCTCGACGTGTGGGTCGTGCATAATCGGGTCGAGTCGCCCATAACCACGAAAATCCCGAAAAATGTAGTAGAAGATCCGATAAAAAGATCGCATATCGATCTCTGCGCCGTAGCGTTCGAGATACTCGTGAATCGTTTCCAGGAGCACCGTTTCGACGTCTTCAGTCTCACTGTCTCGATACAGCAGCGGGTCCCTGACGTCCTCGAGCAACGTCTCGAGAAGGAGGCGTTCGTCCTCGTCGAGTTGGGGTTCGACGGTTCGGTATCGGTGTTGGCTCCGTCGTGAATCGTACTGGATGATTACGTATGAAAACGGGGCGTTGACCCAGTAGCGTTCGATTTCCTCGATATGGGATTCCGCGTCAGTTCCGGGGCCCGTGTCTCCCGTGCCGTCATCGTCAGTGATAGGAGGTGCCGCATCGACGAGCGGGCCGTGTGCCTCCGGATCGTAGGCACTGACGTCGATCCGCGACCCTTGCAACATCTCGACGGCACGCAGGAGCGTTCGCCGTATTCGGTCGAACGTCGACTCGAGGGGCGGATTTTCAGCGTCCGACCCTTCCTCGAGCGGTGCGGTAGTCCCTGCCGCCGAGTCGTCAGTCGCTGTTGCAGCCGAATCCGCTCCTGGCGTGGGCGTGTCACTTCCTGCCGTCGGTGAATCAGTACCAGGTGTGTCAGAATCCTCACGACGTGACGTTTTACGTTCGTCTGTGGTCTCGTCAGTGTCACCACCCTGGCTTCCCTCCCGATGGTCGTCACGATGAGAATCCATACACTCGTATTCCCTGAAACGTGGGTACCGAAGGCTCTTAAATTGGATGGCCCACCCAACCGGCGACGGTTTCGTGGAATCGTATTGCGTGGGCGTTACGTTCATACCGCGTGAGTGCTAACCGACAAGTGCGTAATGAGGCGCGAGTACTTCACGCTAGACGTCAGCAACATCGACTGGATCGAAACCGACGACGAACCACACCGTCCGTCGGTAGCGATCGATTTCACCGGACCCGAGTCGCTCCTTCGAGAGCGCCTCACAGGTCCCGATGGAGACACCCTCGAGGCAGCAGAAACCGACGTTGCCCTCCGATTGCAAGGCCCGATCGGTGACGATGAGACGACCGGCGTCATCAGCGTCACGAACCGAATGACGGGTGATTTTATTCTCGAGTTGAACGAAACTGCAACTGACGTCCTTCGGTTTATTCGCGCCGCTCGAGGCTACGGGAAGGGGAATACGGACACTGATGGCGAATATCACGTCTCAATTGCGGTCGACGGCGAAACGTTCGTCGAGTTCGACAAACGGACGTTCCTCGTCTACGACGAAGACGGCGACCTGCTTCGCCACCACAGCCTGATTCCAAGCGGCGTCGAGTTGTAACGGCAGTTTCACCCTCCGGCCGGGTTCAGATCGAATCCGTTTCGTGAAGAAACGCCTGTACTTCGATGGTTCGACCTTCGGGATCGGTGCCGAAGAACTGGTAGATTTGGTACTTTTCGTTCAGGACTGGCTTCTCGCGGGCGACGTCCTCGAGTTCGACGTAGGCTTCGTCGACGGCCGCTCGAGAATCGAGCACGAACGTAATCGTTCCCTCGAGGTCCGGATCTTCACGATCGCAGAACCCGAATAGAAGGTTGTCGTATCGTAAGATCGTGCAGTCGGGTTGTTCGAGCCAGCGTTCGGCACCGAGGCGTTCGGTGTAAAAATCGACGACTGTAGCGGGCGATTCGGTACCGAAAAAGACGATTCCGGTCATACTCACAATCCCAGCGCCTGCGGCAAAACCGTTTGCCTGTCGGTGTATTTATCTCGGTGCCATTACAGGTCAAATACATGAACGGGTCGGTGCGGGTGGTGGCTGTCGCGCTCGTCGTGGTGCTGGCGGGTTGTGCAGCCCCCGTCGCAGATTTACAGGACACGGGGAACGATGACGGTGGTGGTGAGTACGAGGACCCGACGCTTACCGTCGAGGGTGAGCTACCGGTGGACGCAAACCGAACGCTCGAGCGCGTCGAAACCTTGCTCGAGGTAGAAATCTACCCGCCGACCGTCTACGTCGAGGAGCCGTTCCGGACCAACGGGCCGATAGGCCAGGAATCCTCGAGTTTCTATACCGTCATGGGAGTCGGCGCTTTCGATCCCGACGACGTCGACGGTCAGTTGCGGGTGGGTGGCGTCGCGAGCGCGATGCAGGCCGTCTACATACTGCCGGGTGAAAACGCTACTGCCCCGGAAATCGAGCAAGTGCTCGTCCACGAGTTCGTCCACACGGCACAGTATCAACAGCACGCGCCACAGCGTATTCTCGAGTCGATGCCACCCGGCCACGCCGGGACCACCGATGGCACGCTAGCGCTCACGAGTCTCCTCGAGGGCGGTGCCGTCTACGTCTCGAGTGCCTACACAGAGCGCTACGACCAGCCGGTCGCTTCGGAGCGGGAAGTTCTCTCGGAGTTGTATCCCAACGCCAGCCCTGGGACGAAACTCGCCTGGGGACCGTACTATCACGGCGATCGGTACGTCGATGCAGCCGTTGATTCCCCTGCCACCCACTGGTCCGTGTACGACGAGCCACCGGTGACGATGGCAAGGGTGCTCAGCGGAGGGACTGGGAACGCGAGCCACTCGGGTGATCCACTCCCCACCTTCGACCTCGATATCGAGACGACGAATACGACCTGGCAGGCCGACCATGGCGTGACCGACGTGATGGGCGAGTTCGTCCTTCGGACTGTCCTCGAGACCGAGCTCTCGACGGCCACGAGCGCTGACGCTGCCGCCGGTTGGCAGTACGACCAGCTGGTTCCCGTGGCGACACCTGGGGCTTCCGGGACGGACGGGTACACCTGGGCGATCACGTTCGCTGACGAAGCCAACGCAACGACGTTCGAATCGGCCACGGTCAAGTACCTCGAGAACCGATCGGAAACGGCTGTCATCGACGGTGAGCCGGTCGGCGCGTTCGAAAACAGTACGGTGAGTGACCGTCGGAACGCAACCTGGCTCACCGACGAATATGCGTTCGCCATTGACCGTCCCGATGATCGAACGGTCGTGTTGTTCGCTGGAAACGAATCGTTCGTTGACCTCGAGGCAAGCACAGTGACCGACGAGGCAGGGGTTTCGGTCACGCTCGAGGGTGCCGACACCGACTCCGAGACGGTAGAATCGATGGCCGAGTCAACAATGCCCGAGTCAACAATATCTGGCCCCTCCCAGTTCGGTGGGTCCGAACAAGAGGTGGTCGCTCCGTGAGGTCACTCAACCACGACATCGATCCCGAACGACTCGCTATCCGCGCTGGGCTGGTGGGTCCGTCAATTGCTGTCGGAGCGATGCTGCTCGCGACTGTTCTGGCAGCCCCGGAGACCTTTACCTGGCAAACTAGAGCACTGTCGGACATGGGGCGGACCACAGCAACCACCTTCTGGCTGTTCAACGGCGGGCTGATCGTCGGCGGTCTCTGTGGACTGCCGTTCCTCTGGTACCTGTGGACCACCGCTCGTAACGGCCTCGAGCGCGTCGGCATCGCCATCGCTACCCTCGCTGTGGGTGGGCTAATCGGCGTCGGCCTCTTTTTCCTGGGACACACGGACTACTACCTGGCGACCGACATGCACGGCCCCTCGGCACTGACGTTTTTCGTCCTGGCACCGATTGCCCAGTGGGTGATCGGAACCGGCCAGGCCCTCGAGGGTGAAACGCGGCTGTCACTGGCATCGTTCTGGTTCGGTATCTGCCAAACAGTGGGCTGGCTCGGTTGGCTTCTGTGGCGGGCAGGGGCGACCGATCCCTGGCACTGGTTTGCGATTCCAGAAACGATTGCGGCTATCGCCTTCGGTGGCTGGATTGTGCTCCTCGCATTGGATGCTCGGAAAGCCTCTTTCGGGAACGACGAAACCGACAGTCACTGATACTGGAGAATTTGGCACAGTGAGCCACACAAACCTTAAATTGAGACCGTTCATACCTCGGTGTATGCACAAAGATGAACTGCTCGAGCTCCACGACGAACTCGTCGTCATTATGGAGTACTTTTCCGAGCGAGAAAACGTCGATGCCAGCCTTTTCGACGCGTATCACCAGCTCGATATCGATCCGGACGACGTCCATAAATCGAAAAGTGAACACAAACACGCGGTGTTCGTCCTCGGAAATGCCCTCGCGAGCGCGATGAGCGAAGACGAGTTCTCGAGTGCCGGCCGAATCGGCAAACGGATGCAAGAGCTCGCTGACGACGCCGAGTCGAAAATCTAACCCGCTCTCGGTCGGATTTGCATCCCTCTCGATGGTTTCGAGCGCATACAGGCCATTGAAAGCTATTGCAGACGCGACAACAAGACAGCGTCCAGATAGGGGGAGCCAATCGTTTCTCTGGCTATACTATCAAGCCGATGAAAACTTGTTGCGGTCGGTCGCTTGATCGACTAACAGGTGATTTTTCGTCTTGATGCGTCGTTTCTATCGGAGCCAGGCGAAACGTATTTACAGCGGTTCCCGCTTGTTGCATTATGGATCCGCGCACGCACGAACGCGTCGAGCGATGGGAGTCTCGGCCGTTTTCTGGCGGTTACGACGGCCTCAGTGACCTCGCCGACGCAGAGTTTTCCGGTGCCGTAACGGCCGGTGGCGCGTGGGCGTTTATGCTCAACGGCCGTATTGTCGGCGTCTTCGACGGCTCCCTCGAGACGTTCGAATCGAATCAGGGCACCATATACGATTCCCCCCACCCCTCACTGCCGTTGCTGTGTACGATGCACGAAGGCGACAGCGAGACGCGAGCCAAGTATTACACGAACGACACACCGATACACGAGGTCGATCGCACGCTCCAGAACAAATCGTTCACGGGCTACGTCGAACTGAGCGAACAGGTGCTGAGCGGCGATTACTACCTCGTTTATTATGGTGGCCGGAGAATGGCGGCCGCGTACATCGGCAACGCCGAACGGTTACTCACCGGCGAGGAAGCGTTCGAGCGGGCCGACGACGAAGTCGGGATTTATCGTGTCGTCGATACCTCAATCGAAATTGCCGACATTCCATCCGACGAACCGGAGCCGGAACCGGCAGCGAGCATCGATGAAGGAAGTGCTGAGGAGCCAGGTGTCGATGAAAGAGGTGCTGATACCGACCTCGAGTCTACGGACACGGCACCAGTCGCCGACGCCACGTCACAGGTCGATCCGAGGGAAGAGAGGACGGACGCTTCCGAAAACGGGATTACGACGACCGCGTCACCGGTCGAGGATGTCACCCCGTCAAACGGCATCACTGATGCGAAGAGCATCACGGACGAGCAGGAAGGGGACACTGACAGCGCAGTGAGAGATGGCACTGACGAGGCGACAGCAGTCGATAGCAGTGACGAGGCGACAACGGCCGCTGACGACGATCAGAGCCCACAGCCGATGCCACCTGCTTCGGACGAGGACACCGGGTCCGTGATCACGGAAGCGGAAGCAGACGCGACGACGCCCGAACCAGAAGACGCGACGACGCCCGAACCAGAAGACGCGACGACGCCCGAACCAGAAGACGCGACGACGTCCGAAACCGAGGTCCAAGGAGAGCAGGAACCACCGGCCGGGGATACTGGTCGGGCTGCCCAACCGATGCCACCCGCCTCGAGTGACGGCCTCGAGCCGGACGAAGTGGAGCAAGCAGCCAACGAGCTCGATGACGATGCATTGCCCTGGAATCAGGACCCAGAACCCGATTCCCAAAGTGCTGAGATTGACGAGACTGCGCCCCAAGGAACGAAACCGGAAACGTCCCAATCGACCTCTGCAGACCCGCTCGAGGAACGCTTCAAACGTGAAGAACAGTGGCGTGAAACGCGACAGATACCGTCGATCGACCCCGATAATTCGAAGGACGCTCCTTCGTCGAAACGAACACGAACGGGTCGGTCATCCGCACGGTCAGACAAGCGACCACGACGGCGTTCCAACTCGGAGAAGACTACTGACAGCAACTCCAGTGATACCCAGTCCTCGGAGACGGCCCGCACGTCGAGTTCGACATCGACGCCAAAGTCCTCGCGGTCACGCCGGCAACAGTCGTCGACACAATCGAGCCGAACGCCACCTGGCCGGAGCGCAGAAGATGCACTCGAGCCCGACATGCTCGAGCGAGAGGACCGCATCGACCAACTCACGCAAAAAGTCGACGAACTCGAGGCCGAGAAATCAGCCCTCGAGAACCGAAGCGAGGAACTAGAAAGCGAACGCGACACGCTGGCAGCGGAGCGTGCGGAACTCCAGGGTGAACTGGAATCGCTCCGCGAGGAACGGTCCGAGATGTCGACGACGATCGACAGTCTCCGGAGCCGGATCGACGAACTCGAGAACGAACTCGAGCGCGTGCGTGAACAGCGTGCGGCTGGGATTCCGGTCGATGCAACCGAACTCACACCGAACGACGCATTGAGAGGGACGAACCTGTTCGTCAGATACGACTCGAAGAGTCAGCCGACCCTGAAATCAGCACACGACGATGGTGCTGATCGTGACGCGGTCGTCGAAAACCTTCGTCTGGAACACCATACGCAGTTCGACTCCGAGAACGTCGTCGTCAATGGCCAGCCCTACGACGAGTTCTTGCACTCGAGTATGGAGTTTCAACTCGTCAGGTGGCTCATCGAAACGCTCCCGTTCGAGGTTCGAGATACCGGTCATGGGGACGCACTCGGCGACCTGTACGATGCGATCCCGTTCGTCGACCGCGCAGAACTCTACGCCACCATCTCCCTCGAGGACGACGAAACCGAAGGCGTCCCGGATACCGTCGAATTCGACGTCGTCGTCTTCGACAAGATGGGGAATCCCCTGATCGCTATCAACCTCAACGACGCCCGCGAGCCCGCGACACGCGGAATGCTCGAGACTATGGAGGCCTCCGCATCGGCGGTGAAAGCGAACCACCCTGAGTTGAGTGCTGCGTTCGTCGTCACCTCGAGTTTCTTCGAACCGGGTGCCCTCGAGGTCGTCGAACAGGCGACCGGTGGCGGCGGATTCCTCAGTCGGGATTCCCGGATGAGCTACGTGTCCCTCTCCCGGAAACAGGGTGGGTATCATCTGTGCTTGGCCGAATCACGCTCGGGTGGGTTCCACATGAACGTCCCCGAACTGTAGCATTTCCTCACGCTTGACGAAAAGCGGTGAATCGAGAGCGGTGTCGGATTCGGCTGCGATTACTCGAGTGCCGTCCTTTCATACGTCCTGCTGTACCTGCACCGGCTTTCATACGTCCTGCTGTACCTGCACCGGCTTTCATACGTCCTGCTGTACCTGCACCGGCTTTCATACGTCCTGCTGTACCTGCACCGGCTTTCATACGTCCTGCTGTACCTGCTCACCGGTGATCCTCATCCGTCACAGTGCAATTTCGGGAAGAGACGACAGTAAACCTATCAGGCCACGGAAGCAAACTCCGTGGTGTTCACTCGAGTCAGCGTTACAGTCGACACTATCGAGGACCTTTACCGCAACAGAGTCAGGAAGAGGTCCGAGACGCGAGTCGCAGTTAGCCTTCGATTTCGGCGACGTCCTCGATTTTCATGGCATCGAGTTTGTCGACGATTTCGTCGAGTTTGCCGTCGAGTTCGTCGACGAATTCGATGGTGCGCTCAGTTTTGATCGCACCCTGGCTGGAGGGCTCGATGAGGTTTTCTTCCTCGAGGACGCGGAGGGAGTACCGAACCTTGTGGTGGGGGTAACCAGTCTCGTTCGACATTTTGACGATCCCGATCGGCTCGTTCTCGATAACCATCTTCAGGACCTGCAGATGTCGTTCCAGCATATCAACTTCTTTCTCAAGTCGGTCTATCATGGCATTTGTTAACTTGTCTTTGCACCTTTTAAAGATTGCCCTCCTGAGGCGAAGAATCGGGGAATAGATTGGAAAATTTGTCATGGCAGTAGTTAACGCTTCGGGTTCGTGCCAGTAACCCTCACGAACAATCCTTTGAGTGACGGTCGAACAGATGCACTGAGTGGTTGGTCAAGTCATCGGGATTATCGTAGCCAGTCGGCGGTTTCGAAGGACGGCTGTCGACGCTGTGACTCGGTTCTTCGTCGGTACCGATGAACGCCGACGATACTCCCTATCAGGACCTGTGAACCGGACGATAGCGGTTTGCAGGCTCGGTTCACGCGACAACGCTTGACGGGGTGCTGAGCGAGTGGATTACGGTTGAGTTCGCGATACCTTCACTCGGGCCATACCGTTCGGTATCCACACCCAACCAGTATTTTCGGAGATTTTGGAGTGGATAATGCATGGTTGTGCATACATTTTCGTTCAGAAGGACACACAGACCGTAACCGGTTTATCGGCCGGGAAAGAATCCGGCGTCTGTATGACTGTCACAATCGTCGGGTCGCAACTCGGCGACGAAGGCAAAGGTGGCGTCGTCGACCTCTATGGCGACGCGACCGATGTCGTCGCACGGTATCAGGGTGGCGACAACGCCGGACACACGGTTGTCCACGACGGCGAGAAGTACAAACTCTCTCTGGTTCCCTCTGGAGCCGTTCGAGGCAAAATCGGCGTTCTTGGGAACGGCTGTGTGGTCAACCCAGAGACCCTGTTTGCCGAGATCGACCAACTTCGTGAACGCGGCCTCGAGCCCGACGTTCGCGTCGCCCAACGCGCGCACGTTATCTTACCCTACCACCGCGTACTGGATGGAATCGAAGAAGACGAAAAAGCCGACCTCGCGGCGGGGACGACCGGTCGCGGTATCGGACCCACCTACGAGGACAAGATGGGCCGACGCGGTGTCCGAATCGGTGACCTGCTCGATCCGGACGTGCTCCGGGAGCGACTCGAGTACGTCGTCCCACAGAAGCGAGCACTCGCCGAGGAGGTCTTTGGCGTCACACTCGAGGGCGAGGCCGCCGAGGCGTTCGATATCGAACACCTCTTCGAAACGTACCGCGAGTACGGTGAGCGACTGGCCGAAGAGAACATGACCGTCGATTCCGGCACGTTCCTCCAGAACAGAATCGACGCCGGCGCAAACGTCCTGCTCGAGGGGGCACAGGGGACCTCCATCGACATCGACCACGGCGTCTATCCGTACGTTACCTCCTCGAACCCGACCGCAGGCGGTGCGGCCGTCGGAACCGGTCTTGCACCGACCGTCGTCGGCCAGGGTGACGTCGTCGGTATCGTCAAGGCCTATCTCTCGCGAGTCGGCACGGGCCCACTCCCGACCGAACTCGGTGGCGTCGAAGGACAGACGCCCGACTACGACGCTGACGACGGGACGAACGAAGCCGACGAAGAACTCGCCACCTACATCCGTGACGAAGGTGGGGAGTACGGCACGGTCACCGGTCGCCCACGGCGCGTCGGCTGGCTGGACATGCCGATGTTGCGCCACGCCGCGCGGGCGAACGGCTTCACCGGCCTCGCGATCAACCACATCGACGTGCTCGCCGGCCTGGAAGACGTCAAGGTCGGCCACAGCTACGACTTCGACGGGGAGGAAGTGTTTACCGTCCCACCGACGACCGAACAGTGGGCGCGCTGTGAAGCGAACTATCGTACCTTCGACGGATGGCCGGAAGTCGACTGGCAAGCCGTCGCCGACAACGGCTACGAAGCCATTCCAGAGAACGCCCGAACGTACCTCGAGTACATCGCCGCCGAACTCGACGCCGACCTGTATGCGATCGGTGTCGGGCCGGGTCGCGAAGAAACCGTTGTTCTCGAATCGCCGTACGACGACGCGTAAGCGTGTTTTGAACGGTTTTTACGACCCCACTTGGGCCGTTCGATCCGCGTCTCGACCGTTGGTTCCCGATCTCGAGTGAGAACGTTCCCGAAGCCTTTTGCTGGATGCGGTCCCCTGTCGACGTATGAAGGAGTCGTTGCTGGAGATCCTGTGCTGTCCGCTGGACAAAAACGACCTCGAACTCGAGGACGCCGAGTACGACGACTCGAGCGAGGACCCCGAGATCATCTCTGGAACGCTGGTCTGTACAGCGTGTGGGGAACGGTACCCGATCGAAGACGGGATTCCCAACCTGCTGCCGCCAGACATGCGTGAGGAGTCACCCGCCTAGAGGCGATTTTCGTGGCTCCCGAGGAGGTTACCGTCCGCGTCGACCGCACCGGAACCGAGTCGCTCGTCCCCAGTCGAGACGCCGTCACACTCGATGGCCCACTCACTATCGTGCTCGAGGCCGAATCGAGTCCCGCACACGTCCACTGTCGACTCCGCGGTCCGCTCGAATCCGTTGGCTCGATTCGGCCATTGACGGATGACGACCGTGGCGACGCGAACTACTACGTGGCACCCGGTTCACCGACGAAACTCCGTCTCGACATCGAACCGATGGACCTCGGATCGCCCCTCGAAGGTACTCTCGAGTTAGTCTCGAGTTATGGTGCTGCGACCTGTGCTGTCGATATCACTCTGGTTCCGGGACGACGACCGGTGGATGTCGACCGAAATCTCGGACAACCACAACGGCCAGAGACCGAGCGCACGGAGGACAAAGGTAGCAACGAACGACTCGAGATAGTTACCGGGCTGGATTCGGGAACACTGGGCATCGTCGTGCTCGCGGCAATCGCTCTCGGGATCGGTATCGCAACTGCGTTCGTTATCGGTGGCGTCGCTGCCTACCTCGCGCTAATGATTATCGGAGCCGGAATTGTCGGTGCGCTGGCTGTATTGCTCGGCGTGATCGATCCACCCGGCCAGTGACCGGCTTTCGGTTCTCCGTCGCGGTCCTGGACAGGCCTCCAGGTCGATTTTTCCAACAGCTTCGGCCGGTGCCGTCACTCGAGTGCCTTTCACCTCGCCAACACGATTTTCTGGTTCATTCGCCGAACAAGCGAATCGCACAAGACCCCTGAGCCACAAAAACGAATATGTATACGGAGCCGTCCCGGCAAGTCGGTCGACTCCATGGGACGTTCGACAGTTCGATAGGAGGGTTATCCGTACCCAAAGCGGCACCCAGACTCGAGACAGCCGTTCTCGAATCTGGCCGCGTAGACTGGCTGGACTGGCACCTTGTGCTGTTACTTGCGCTATCAGCGATTGGCTCGTTGATCGTCTTCTGTCTGGCCGCCGCCGCATTACATCGACGGCGGTCGATGCCGTACCTCCTCATCACTGGGGCGCTTGGCGCGCTGGTTATGCGCCCCATTGTCGGCACTGGCACCGTACTGGGCCTGATTCCAATGCGAACTCATCATACGATCGAACATCTACTGGACCTCATCATCGCCGGACTGTTGCTCGCGGCCATCGTCATGGTCGGCCGCCTCGAGACGAGTCCGAATTCGAAACACGACTCGGAGATGTCGGATGGAGGTGATCGCCAGTGAGCGAGACGAGAGGGGAGATTCGAGCAGCGATCGCCGGCGACCCCGGGGTACACTTCAATGCCCTCGTTCGGGAGACGCCGTTCGCCCCGGGACAGGTACAGTATCACGTCCGCCGGTTGATCGCTTCCGGCGACGTGGTTCGCCACGAGCGATTCGGCCGGACCCATTACTTCGCCCCGGAGTACAGCGAGTGGGAGCGCGATGCGCTCGCCGTCCTCCGTCGGGAAACGGCGGCGGCAATTGCAACCGCGCTCTATAGCCACGGTACGAGTCGACCGAACGAACTCGTCGAAACACTGGGTATCCCACGCAGCACGCTCGAGCACCATCTCGATCACTTACTCGAGTGTGCGGTTGTCGACCGAGAGTACGCACGCGGCAATCACGTCGTCCTCTCGCTGTCTCGTCCTGCGGAGACGGCAGCATTGCTCGAAACCGTCGATCCACACCCCGGGTCGAGGCTGGTCGACCGGTTCGAGCGACTGGTGGACTCGTTCCTCGAGGGGTAGGAAGCGTTCGAGCGCCTTCGACAGCTACAAGCCGACCCTGGCCGACGAACGGCATATGCCCGGAAAAGTCCACCCCGACGATCTTCTGGACCACGTCTTCGCTCGGACGGGTGAAACCGATGACAGCGTGCACCTTGGCCCGGCAACCGGCGAAGACGCCGCCGCAATCGACTGGCCAGGTGGCAAGCTCGTCGTCAGTTCCGATCCGATCTCGTTAGCGGCCTCAAAAGTCGGCACCCTCGGCGTCCACGTTGGCTGTAACGATGTCGCCGCATCCGGTGCCGATCCGCGATGGCTCACGACGGTCCTGTTACTTCCAGAATCGGCCCGTTCCAACGACGACTCGGACGACGAAGGCCCCAGTGTACTCGAGCAAATCACACACGACCTGGACGTGGCCGCTCGGTCCGTGGGAGCGACCATCGTCGGCGGGCACTCGGAGTACGTCGATACCCTGGAGCGGCCAGTGGTGTCATTGACGGCTATGGGCGCGGCGGAGACCGTTATCCCGACTGGGGGAGCGAGCCCGGGAGAGCAAGTGATCCTCACCAAAGCAGCCGGTATCGAGGGGACGGCGATTCTGGCCGCCGATTTTGGGGACGAACTCGACATCGAGAAGGCCGTCTGCGAACGGGCCGAAACGTTCCTCGAGGAGATAAGCGTCGTTCCGGATGCCCGAATCGTCCGCGAGTACGCAACGGCCATGCACGACCCGACTGAAGGTGGCGTAATCTCAGCCTCGCTCGAACTTGCCCAGGCAGCGGGCGTGGACGTCGAACTCTCGCGCGGGTCGATTCCGGTTCGTTCCGAAACGGCCCAGTTGTGCGAGGCAGCAGGCGTGGACCCGTTACGCATCTTTGGGTCGGGTGCACTGCTGGCAACCGTTCCCGTCGATAGCGTCGACGCCTGTCTCGAGGCCCTCGCCGACGCCGGAATCGAAGCCGCAGCGATCGGTACCGTGAGCGCGTGTGATGGAGATGTACCGGCACTCGAGGTGGACGGAGAACGATTCACGGAGCCTGTCGAAGACGACCTGTATCCGCTGTGGGCCGCCGCGGATGCCGGAAAGAGCGAAGGAAACGGTTGATACACTCCCGGGACGTCGTCTACGGGTGTGCACTGGCCCTCACTGGCTACTACACCGCTCGAGGCTCGCGACGCGGTAGTAGAACGGGAGTGGGTCACGCCCTGGTTCGTCACTCGAGCGTGGAATCGCGATCACCGTTCCAGCCCCATCCTTTCGCAAACCGTTTTGTGAGCGTGCTCAGGACAAGCAGACTGACGAGCAAGGCTCCGAGAGCCAGGGGTTGATATCCAACGACGAGTTGGTAGAGTGCGTAGACAATCATGCTAATACCCATGAGCAGTGCCGTCGTACCTGCACGCCTGGAGACGTACGCCGGGTCGACGCTATCGTCGTAGTGAACGTGCAGGTCCGGCCGGCCACCGAAGGCAATCATGTAGGCGGGAATCAGGACAATAATGCCGCAGACGAGCCAGAATATCCCCATGATGGTGTCGAAGGCGACCATTACAGTTCCTCGAGCGAGCGGGCGAATAAGCCCAACGATTACCTGGTTCCTGTCCGTCCAGTAACATCACGGTCGATGACGAGTCTGTGTTTACCGATTCAAAAGATATTTTTCTATCCGAGGAAAAGTAAGGGTATGAGTACCCGCCCCACCGAAGACCGTATCCTCGAGGTGCTCGAGGACGATGCCCAGGCGTCGTACGCCGAAATCGCTGCACGGGCAGACGTCTCGAAGCCCACGGTTCGGAAATACATCAATCAACTCGAAGAGGACGGCGTCATCGTTGGCTACTCCGCCGACGTTGACCCGAAAAAGCTCTCCAGTCAGACCATCGCCCTGGTCGGCATCGACGTCGCCAGCGAACGCTACGTCGAGGCAACACGGGCCCTGAAAGCGCTCGAGGAAGTGGAGGCACTCTATAGCTCGAGCGGAGACCACATGCTGATGGCCGAAGTACGAGCAGCGGACGGCGACGAACTCGGCGATATTATTGCGACCCATATCCTCGAAATAGACGGCGTCACCGCGGCCCACCCCTCGTTCTTGCAGGAGCGACTCAAGTAGTTCTAGTACTCCGTCGTGGAGTCGTCCCACCACTCGTAGGTTTCATCGTTTTTACCCTCGAGCCCGTATCCTGCGTATGGCCACCTACGAGCGTGAGACACGAATCGACGCACCCCTCGACGACGTCTGGCAGTTTCACTCGACATCGGCCGGACTCGAACGACTGACTCCTGATTGGATGGGATTGCGGGTCGAGTCCGTCATGGGGCCGGACGGCGACTCGGACCCGGAGATACTCGAGGCCGGGTCGGAGCTCTCGCTCTCAATCCGTCCGTTCGGCGTTGGCCCGCGCCAGTACTGGACGTCGGTGATCACCGAGCGAGTCGAGAAACCTGGCCGGGCATACTTCGTCGACGAGATGGTGCACGGCCCGTTCAAAACGTGGGTCCACACCCACTCGTTTTTCGCCGACGGCTCGGAGACGGTCCTCAGAGATCACGTCGAATACGAACTCCCAGTAGGTGGGTTCACCGATCCCCTCAGCCCGTTTTCGGAACTCGGTTTCGAGGGCATGTTTCGCGACCGCCACGCCCGGACGCGTGAGGCACTCGAGTCGACCTCCACACTCGAACCACCGGCCGCTCCAGAGTGAGTGATTCTCGGCGAGTTCACTTCCCCTCTCTCGTTTCGCTCGAGTCATACGGTTTACTGTAACTTTTTACCGGTGATTGCCCGCACGACGCCGGCAATCATCTGTAAGAGACTACAGTAAACCGTCTCAGTCAGTGAACTCGCCGAACATCGCAACCCTTCGGGTTACTCAATCTCGGCGGATTCGATACTGCTTTCACCCCGGTCACGTATGTGAGCGACGTGTTCCGTCAGGCCGACCTCGAGGTTACCCCGACCGTCGCGCTCGCGTTTGCCGTCTTTGCGGCGAGCACCAGCGCGATTTTGGTCCGCTGGAGCGCTGCCCCGAGTTCGATCGCGGCGCTGTATCGCGTGCTGTTTACCACGTTGCTTGTCGCGCCGGTCGCGTTCGTCCGCTACCGCCACGAGTTTGCCAGGCTCTCGGCCCGTGATCTCGGGCTGGCGGCTATCGCCGGTATCGCCCTCGCGATTCACTTCGCGGCGTGGTTCGAAAGTCTGAATTACACGAGCGTCGCCGCGAGCGTAACGCTCGTTCAAACCCAACCGCTGTTCGTCGCTATCGGCGCGTGGCTCGTGCTCGACGAGCGAATCGGCCGAACGACGGTTGCCGGCCTGCTCGTCGCATTTGCCGGCGCAACCGCGATGTCGTTCGGCGGCGCGGGAGACGCACCCGTTGCTGACGCAACGTGGTACGGAAACGCACTCGCCGTCCTCGGGGCGGTTACGGTCGCAGGATACGTGCTCGCGGGCCGGTCGATCCGCCAGCGCGTCTCACTGTTCCCGTACGTTACCGTCGTCTACACGGCCTGTACCATCACGCTGCTCGCACTCGTCGGCGTTCAGGGCCACGAGTATCTGGCCTACCCGCCACGTGAGTGGCTGCTCTTTCTGGCGATGGCGGTCGGCCCCGGGGTGTTCGGTCACACCGTCGTCAACTGGACGCTCAAGTACCTCGAGTCAGTCGTCGTGAGTGTCGCCTGGCTGGGCGAACCCGTCGGCTCGACCATCCTCGCGTTCGTCCTGTTAACCGAGGTTCCGGACCTGATAACGGTCGCTGGCGGCATCGTCGTCCTCGCCGGAATCTACTGGACGACGATCAAACGGGCGAGCAACCCAGACGGCCTCGAGTGACACCGAAGCGTAGTGGAACCGTCGTGGCACTCGAGCAAACCGCCTTTCACCGGAAAATAGTTATCGAGAGAGAAGGTCCGAAAAAGACAGATTTAACAGTGGACTCTCGTTAGTGTTTCCAAGAATGGGAACGGGGGAAGATCCTATCGGTTCGGCTTTTCACACAGACCCCAGTCTCGTGATCGTCGAGCATATTGCACAGAAAGAGGGCGTCGACGTTGCTGATCTCTGTCCACCGGAGTACCCGCCGTTGCATACGGCGGTCGATCCACAGGCACTGGATACACTGCTCGCAGGCGACAGCGACAAACTGCTGCACGAGCAACCGATTACCGTTCGATTTCAGTACTGTGGCTACGAGATTACGGTCTCGAATGATGGAGAACTCATCATCGAACCGCAGTAACACGGAAAGACTCATTTTTGCGTGGACGGTTATCTGCAGTAGATGGAGAGCCACTACGAAACGCTCGGTCTCTCGCCTGATGCCTCCCGGAGTGAGATCAGGCGTGCCTATCGGGTGCTGTTAAAACGACACCACCCAGACCAGGGTGGCTCTCGAGAGCGGTTTTTGCGCATTAAACGGGCCTACGAAGCACTGACTGGAGAACAGGCACCGGAAGCCGACGGCGGGGCCGTTCCACAGAGCGCAACTGCACAGACGTACGACCCATCGGCTCGCATCGACGGTGTTGGTCCGGAACTCACCGTTCGTGGCGACCTTCTGTCACTCTCCCTGGTCGGTCTCGTCCAGGACGTTCCCCTTGCGGACCTGCTCGATGGACGGGCACGAATCGGGACACGCAGGCCGGTCGCATTCTTCAGCGTACACAATACCGCGCCCCGGGCGGTCGAGTGGCGTGGCCGGGCAGCGACGAGTTTCGTTGGGACGGACGGCTTCCTCTATCAGGGCTCGAACATGCTACGACCACACGCCCAGAAACTGCCACCGACCTGGTCCGGGACCGACCTCGAGTTACAACCCGACCGGGCAGTTAATACGCTCGTGGTGGCCCAGGAACTTCCCGACGACGTCGAGGTTGCGAAGGTGATTTACGCGCAATCGAGCACTGACGACGACGGGAACACCCAGACTGAACGATACCTCTTCGATGTTCGTCCCCGCGCTCGTGAGACGCTCGACGAGTTGCCGGCCGATTTTGACTAACTTGCCCCAAGAGCGGTTGGTAACGCCCCGAGCGTGCCGCCGGACGGCAGCGAAAGTCGCGTCTCGCGTCAGTCCTTCCGGAACGATGGCGCGCTCGCGCACAGCTGCTCGAGTACCTCCGAACGGCCGCGACACTCGAGAACGACGGTCGAATCGCGATAGACAACGTCCTCGACTGACGTCCGATCGTACGCCTGGGAAATAATCGACATTGCGTCGTCACTCAGTGGCATCTCGAGGGCGAGGGAGTCAGTGGGTAATCGGCTCGTGACGGCGCGTCGAAGGGCCTTCATATTCCTGCCCGTCCGGACGCTGAGCGGAATCGGTTCTTCGAACAACCGACGGACGAGCGCGATGCGTTCCCGATGCTCGCTACCATTGATGGTATCGATCTTGTTCAGGGCTGGCACGATCCGGTCCCGTTCGACGCCCTGTTCGTCGAGTACCTCGAGAGAGACCGCGACTTTCCGTTCGATCGTCTCGAGCGGATCACTGCCATCGATCAACAGGATAACGGCGTCTGCACCCGCCGCTTCCGACAGCGTCGAACTGAACGAAGCGATGACATCGTGGGGAAGTTCGTCGACGTAGCCGACCGTATCCGTGACCAAGAGCGGTCGTCCATCGATAGTCGCCCGTCGGGTCGTCGTCTCGAGGGTTTCGAACAACCCGTCGGCAACGCTCGCCGTCCGGTCTTTGTTCGAGCCGTCGTTCCGTGTCGAGTCATTCTCGACCTCGAGCGCCAGGTCGTCCGCCAGTCGATGCAACAGCGTCGACTTGCCGGCGTTGGTATAGCCGGCAATCGTCACGAGGTTGAAGCCCTGCTCGCGACGGCGCTCGCGAAACTGGTCGCCAGGGTCCGGCAACTCGTTTAGTTGGCGCTCGAGGTAGTCGATTCGGTCCCGGACGTCGTAGACCCGCGTCCCGCTCTCGGTGAACCGATTGAGCTGTCCCGCATCCGTCGCGGCAACGAGTCTGGGCAACTCGTAGTTGAGACGGGCGAGTTCGACTTGGAGGCTCGCCCGACGCGTGTTCGTTCCCGTTTCGAAAATCTCGAGGACGAGCCGATACCGATCGAGCAGGCGAACATCTTCGGGCAGGACATCGCAGATACCGTGGTGTTGCCCAGGCGTGAGGCGGTCGTCGACGATGACCGCCGAGACATCCAGTTCGGCTACCGTCTCACTGAGGGTCTCGAGCGCCCCGCGCCCGAGATACGTCCCCGAGTCCGGATGACCGCGCTGGGTCTTCGTCGTGACGATTCGGTAGCCCGTGGCCGCCGCCAATTGCTCGCACTCCTCGGTAGTCACTGGCGGGTCGGAGTCCCGAGCGACGACGAGAGCGTCGGCTCGAGCCGCTTTGGGCCGGCCCTCTCCGGTTCGAGAACGCTGTGTTCGATGCTGCTGGAAATCGTTCGTTTGACTTCCCGATGCTGATCGGGATGTATCTTCATCCGATGGTGACATTGAGATGTGCTGGTTGGCTGCAGGGCACTGTTCGACGACATCAACGTCGGGGCTGTGACGGGGAAACCGCCGTGATCGCGTCACCCCTGATGTCATCGCTCGAGACATCCGTCAGTCGTGTTCACCGGGGCGACCCCGAACACCCTCGAGGCGTCATCGCCCGGCTCGTGTGACAACACGTGCTGGTTGACAACAGCCGGTGAACCCGCGTCAACAGGAAGAACTGGTCTCCATCGGTCTCGAGCAAGGTTTCAACCCCTGTCACAAAAGCGTTTGTGAGGGTGCGTGAGAAGTTGCCACTCGTGAAAAGAAATCGACGTCACACTCGAGGGGGCCACACGACCGCCATTGATAGAGAGCACTACAGGTCGGAAACGATAACCGAAAAAGGGCGCCGCGAAGGTTACTCGTCGAACAGTTCGTCGACTGCCGAGCGAGCAGCGAGTGCAGCTTCGTCGGCAACCTGATCGGCCGACCGACCGTCTCCAGCGCCGTCAGGCGCGTTGAGGTAGACGTCGACCTCGAGGACGCCGTCTTCGAAGACCACGGTCACGTCGTAATCGCGTATCGCTGACTGTTTGTACGCCGAGAAGATCTCGTCCTCGGCCGCATCGGAGGCCGTCTGGACGACCGTCTCATCCGACGGTTCCGACGCGTTCGAATCCGCGTGGGACATCGGCACTTATGCGCCGCCTGCGCCCGGGCCGCCTGGGCCGGCCGGACCGCCGCCCATGCCGCCACCGAGGAGGTTCTGGAGTTCCTCCTGGAGGCTCTCGAACTGGGTCTGGACGCGCTCTTCCTGTTTCTCGAGCGTCTCGAGGCGAATCTCGAGCGTGCTGACTTTGTCCTCGAGCTGGTCCTGAGCGTCGTCGTACTCGGTCTGGACGAACAGTTCGCCGACCTGACGGTACATCGTCGTGTCGTCGTCGACGTCCTCGAGTTCCTCGAGGGCGGCCTGGGCGTCGTCGAGTGACGATTCGGCTTCCTGTTTCTGGATGGCAACCGTCTGTGCGGTCTCTTGGAGGTCCTGGAGCTGTTCGATTTTTTCCTGTGCCTCTGGCGGCAGGTTTCCTTGCATATCTCGACGGTCGCTTTCCGCACTGATAAAGCCAAGCTTTGTCCCGCGCCGTGTGAACCGTTCAGATTAGGGGAGAGTTTTGGGAGTTACACTCCCCGAGTCGCTATCGTGCATGCTCCGTTGGTGAAAAAACGTACCGCAGCACTCTCGAGTTACCCATTTTCTGGGCCCCCCGCCCGCGAACCGATCCTGGCAGCTTGCTCTGCCACCTCAACCAGCGTCATCCAGGTGTTGAGCGCCGCCCGCAATGCTGTCAGGTCCTTTGCTACGACCATGATAGTAACAGTCCGCTCCGACCGCTCGAGCGTCGTCTGCGAACGCTCGTCGTCGATTTCGCCGATTTCTTGGGCAACAGCGTTCTCGACAGCCCGTGCTCGAGTAGCCGTCTCGTAGGTGTACTCGAGGGTTGCATCGTGGGGAAACACGGGTAGAAATGAATCCGTGCAGCCGACAGCGGATGAGCCGTCCCGGCTGCGTTACTCGACGGGGACGGTTTTCACGTCCCGGCTGCGTTCTTTCAGGAGTACACGGTGTCCACAGTAGGGACAGCGGACGCCGCCGTACTCATCGAGCTGTACGTCACGTTTGCAGCGGGAACATTTGTAGCTCATCTGTAGTGGGTATCGCTGTGAACGCGTTATTCTGGCTGGTCCTCGCCAAGCGCGGCACGGATCGAACGGCGGACGGTCTGGCCAGCAGGCGTCTCCGGTCGGTAGGCACCGCCGGTGAAGACTTCGCCAGTTTCCTCGTTCTGCCAGATGCCCGTACCGATTCGGGTGACATCGTCGCCGTCGACTTTCGACGACCGCATGTCGTGTTCGATCTCCGTTACTCGGCGACGGGCGACACGCCCGTATCGCGCTCCGAAACGGCCGGCACTGCCGACCCGTCCTCGCTGTTTCTCGGCCATAGTATCGATCACTATTAGCGGCGCTTTGATAAAGGTGTTGAGTTGGGGCCGCGTCGTCTGGCCCTGTTGGCGGCGTTTCTTCGTTTCCTCTGCTTTGCCCAGAAAGTCTAACACCACAATCCAAGTCGGTTGACCAACCAACTTCGCTCGCCCATCTACGTTGAATCGGCAACTACTGTTCAGGACGGCGAGGATGTCAAGACTGAAGCCCTGCTTCCTCGAGCGCCTCGTTGAGGTCGGCTCGAACGACTTCGCCCAACTCCCGTTCGCGCGCGGTCGTCACGACGTGATTTTCCTGCACGCTCGAGCCATCGCGCAGAAGCATTCGGACGTTGCCCCCGTCGTCCGCTCGAGTTACTTTTGCGCGGAGCCCAGACTGCGAACCGATGCCCCCGGCGTCGATCGGACCGGGAATAACTTTCTTGACGTGGGGATGACCCGCAACGGTCTGAATCGCCTGCATACCCGTCCGGCCGCCGATAAGCGTGGTATGGCTCCCACCGATCTTTTCGGCCGGAGGAACGTCGACGACGTCGAGTGCACGGTCGCCACGACGCTCGAGAACGGCTTCGACCGGCGACTCGTCTTCGATTCGATAGAACGTGTAGTGGGTATCCTCGCGAACCGCTTGAATAACGGCCCGGTTTCCGGTAGCGTACACCTCCTCGGGTCGTTTTCGACGTAACTCGTCGCCCAGCAGCCCGGCAAAATTCCTGAGTTCGACGACCTCGAGGTCGCCCTCTTCGGGGGCGGTCGTCACCGTCGTCTTCCCGATGACGGTGTCGTCGGTAATCATCGTCAGCGTCGCGCGGTCGCGGGCCGCCTCGAGGACGACCGTCTCGGTGTTCCCCTCCCGACAGATAAGACAGAAGTCCCCGGGTTTCTTCAGGGGCGAGCCACACTGACGACACTCCATAGCCCTCGTTGACACCGAACGGGTAAAACGCCGGTGTTTCCGCCCGCGTGAGCCCGGCGAGTCACTTACCCCAGGGCGACAGGGTCAGACTGCAGGTACTCGCGCATCACGACGGTCGCGTACGAACCTTTCGGCAGGGCAAACCCCATCGTCATCGGGTCGGTCTCGAGCTCGAGATTTGTGCGGAGCAAAATAGCCCGGCGCGTCCCGGTCGAATCGAACTCGCCAGGCAGGTCGAAGTCGCCTTTCTCGAGTCCCAGATCGGCGAGGACTTCGCGCTCGATGTCACCCGGTTTCTCATCTGCCAACGTCGTTTCGGTACCGACGAGCGGTGCGGTCACGAACGCTCGCCCACGCTCGCAGTGTCTGGTCACCGAACGGACCCGCCGCTCGTCCACGCGCTGGAGACGGTCCGTGTCGGGGACGTCGAGGCCGCCCAGATCGGTCTCGACCGCGCTCGAGGCCGCCTGGTCGGCGAAACAAACGACGTCACCGGCGACGGGTTTGTCGAAAGGAAGTCCAGCCTCGAGTCGTCGGCTCAAGATGCGATTGAACACGTACGACTGGGCGGCGTGGACGAACAACCGTTGAAGGTTCGAGGGGGTTCGCTCGAGGGCGGCTCGGTACTCGTCGGCGCTCGGTTCCCCGTCGCAGTCAGCCAGTTCGTGCAGCATCGACCGTTCGTACTGAAGCCTGTTGGGAAATCGTTCGAGGGCCGCTTTCCAGTCACGGGTCTCCTCGACGAACGCTCGCGCTTCCTGTGTATCCTCGGGTTCGGATTCGTTCGGCCGGCCGACGTAGGCCATCACGGCTTCGTCCCAGTTGCCGCGCACGATCTCGAGGCCGACTTCGTGCGTGATCGGGCGTTTGCTCCCGAATCGTTGCTGGCCGAAGTAGTTCGGAACGCCGATCGTTCTCGCTTCTCCCTCCTGCTCGGTGGCGACCTCACTCCCGGCAAATGAGGCGAGATCGTCGGTGATTCGCTCGGCACGCTCGGGCGCACCTTCGTCGTACTCGCTCACGATTAGTTCGAACTCGTTGCCGAGCAAGTCACCGAACTGGAGGCTGCGACCCGCTCGCCCGACGAGTTCGATGTCGGCTCGGTTGAGTTCCGGGAGGTCGTTCGATCCCGTGTTGTAAACCGAAAACAGCTGGGTCGTAATCGCCCGCTTGTCTTTCGTCCCCGCCCAGGCGATCCGTTCCCGGGAGATGCCGAGTCGGTTCGACAGTTCGCGGGCAAAGTCGTTCGTGTCCCAGCCCCGCAAGGTGGCTCGAAAGACGAGGTGTGGGTAGGCGTCGGTCGAGGCATCGACCGGTTGGGTGTCGAATCGCTCGAGTTCCCGGACGCGAAAGTGGTCGTTTTGCCCGCGAAGACGGCCACCGATGCCGTCGGTGTCCGTGACGTAATACTCGATGCCGACGGCCTGCTCTGTTGGATGGGCGGGGCGCATTCGTTACTGCTCGAGTCGTGGCCACGCCCAAAAGGTACCACGGTTTCGTCCGCGGTTTACTCGCCTTCGCTCGTTGTCACGCCCGAAGCCATTTCTCGAACGACCGCAATCTCGTCCGGGATGACGGTGTGGCCCATCCCCTCGTAAATGCGTTCGGTAACGTCGGCGTCGAGCCCTTCGTAGGTCTCGACCGATTCTTTCACGCGCTCGAGGGGAATGTGCGGGTCCCGGTCGCTGCAGCCGAAAAACGCCGGCGTTCCCTCGAGCGAGCCGTCGTAGTCTCTAGGCGTTCCCTCGGGGCCGATGAGGCCACCCGAGAGAGCGACGACGACGCCGTAGCGCCGAGCGTTGCGGGCCGCGTATTCGGATGCGAGACAGCCACCCTGTGAAAAGCCAAGCAGTATCGTTCGCTCGAGCGGGACGTGCTCGGATATCTGCGTCAGTATTTCATCGAGAAGGGCGAGTGCAGAGTCCAGATACGGCTGGTTGGCTTCGATGGGTGAGAGGAACGATTGCGGGTACCAGGTCGCCCGCGCCGCCTGTGGTGCGAGATAGGCGACGCCATCGCACTCGAGTTGGCTCGCGAGATCGAGCATCCCCGCTGCCCGTGCACCCCGGCCGTGGATGAGTACCATCGCCGCGCTGGCGTCCTCGAGGTCGGCCCCGGCGCGTTCGATCGGTTGTCCACTGTGTGGGTCGGCGTTCATACTCGTGTCTGGATTCGCAGGCTAAAAGGGGTTCTCGAGGCGGCGAGTCGCGTGGGGAAATCAGGTAAACGGTCGAAAGAACAGCGACACGGTTCGGCTATCAGAACAGCGAAAGCTCGCCGGTCACGCGGTCTACGCGCTCGTCGCTTGCCGGGCCGATGGCCAGCGTGGTCACGGTTCCGGGCTCGAGTTGCGTGTGACCGGCGTCTCGTACGATCGCGTTCGGAATTCCTTCCTGGTCGGCAATCGCCGCGAGTTCGTGGAGTGTTCGCTCGCTATCGCCTTTCAGCACGACCTTTTTCTGACCACCGCGTTTCCACTGGTCTCGCAGTTGCGTGTCGGCCTTTTCGTAGGCCGAAAGCGAGGCGTGAGCCACCTGTGCGGCGAGTTTTCCGGTTCCCATCGAGATGTCCGTTCGAGCGACGATGGCCTGTTTCATACCCTCTTCCACGAGCACGGGTAATAAAACGCCCTCGAAAGCTCGAGAGAGCCGGTCAGCCTCACTCATCCGACCGACGTCTATCGTGTTCAGAACCGACTGCGACACCTATTTGTCCGGCGATACACTACCAGCAATTATGGCGAATTCACGGCGACAGTTCATTGGGGCAGCGGGGATCGCCGCCACCGGACTGCTCGCAGGATGTTTAGGAAACGAACCGGCGGAAGTCGACGAAGACGCACTGCTCGAGGTTCCGGTTACCGGTGATCCAGACGCCGAAGTGACCGTTACGGTTTTCGAGGATTTCGGCTGTGGCGCCTGTGGATATTTCAAAACACAGATTTTTCCAGCGGTGCACGAGCGATACATCGAATCCGAGCGGATCCGATTCGAACACCGTGATTTCCCGATCCCAGCGAGCGGTGACTGGTCGTACCCGGTAGCAAGCGCCGCCCGTTCCGTGCAGGCTCAGGAAGGAAACGAGGCCTTCTTCGAGTTTACCAGTGGCGTGTACCAGCATCAGTCGAATTACAGTTACGATATCCTCGAGCAGCTCGGGGACGAGGTCGGTGCTGACGGAAGTGAGGTTCGGACGGATGCAGAAGAGGTGGCCTTCGAAGACGGACTCGACGCAGACCGTGCTCACGGCGAGAACGAAGGTGTCGAGAGTACACCGTGGATCGTCGTCGATGGCGAACAGGTCGACAACAGCGAACTGCCCGTGTTGAGCGCGATTGACGACGCGCTCGCCGAACACGAGTAACGGCGAGTAAGAGGGTGCCCCCTCTCGAACCGACGTGAATCGACCCTCTCGCACCAGCGGCACCAAACCCCGATGCACCGACGTGGAACGAAACCATTTATTCATCGCCCACTCGAGTCATCGGCATGATCCTTTCAGACGCGGATATTCTCGAGCGCCTCGAGGCCGGCGACCTCGTCGTCGAACCCATCGACGATTACGACCTCCAAATTCAACCGGCGAGTATCGATCTGCGCCTCGGTGATCGGTTTCTCGAGTTTCAGCGGACCAACATTCCCTGTATTCACCCCAACGCCGAACACGAGGTAGACGAGTACGTCACTGAGACTATCGTCGACGAAGGTTCCGATTTCATCTTACACCCCGGAGATTTCGTCCTCGGAACGACGCACGAGCGCGTCGAGATTCCAGCGGACCTGATCGCCCACGTCGAAGGTCGTTCGTCGCTCGGACGACTCGCCGTCGTCGTCCACGCGACGGCAGGCCTCTGTGATCCGGGCTATCGTGGCCAGATCACCCTCGAGCTATCGAATCTCGGGACCGCGCCCGTCGCGCTCACGCCGGGTATGCGCATCTCCCAGTTGACCTTCACCGAGTTGAAAACCCCGGCAGAGCGGCCCTATGGAAGCGAGCGGGGCTCGAAGTATCAGGACCAGGACGGGCCACAGGCGTCTCGAATCGGCAGCGACGACGAGTTCGGTGGCGACCAGCTCGATCGCAACGACGACTGATTTTCTGGAAAGGGCTCTCCCTCGAGAACACGCTCGAACAGAAGCCGTCGACAACTCCCTCGAACAGAAGCCGTCGACTACACTCTCGAACAGAGACCGGCGAGACCGTCCCAACTGGACCACCACGAACCCTAGGGTTATTTCGCGAGGCTGCCTACCACCCGGTAATGAAATTTGCCGAAGAGATTGTCGTCGAGGAGTTCTTGCCGACGATTCGATCGCTACTGGCCGGCGAGCTCCGCGCCGAGGGGTTGACACAGAGCGAAGTCGCCGACGTGCTCGGTATCAGCCAGAGTGCCGTCTCGAAGTACGCCCACGGCGACGTCACGACGAACGACAGAATCGCCCAGGACGACCGTGTCCAGGACCTGGTCGACCGACTGAGCGAGGGGCTCTCGAGCGGCGACATGAGTCGCGTCCAGGCACTCATCGAAATCGAGGTATGTATCCGCGACCTCGAGAGCCCCGGCTCCGTCCTTGCAGCACTCCACGAGGAGGCCGTCCCGGAGTTGGCCGAGTACGGCGCGAGCTTTCGCGTCCACGACCCCGATAGCACGCTTCGCTCGAGCGAGCGCGTCCTATCGTCGCTCCGACGCGGTCTCCGCATCCTCGAGAACGCGAGCGGATTCGCGAGCCTGATTCCGGCCGTCGGTTCGAACCTGGTCGCCTGTTTGCCAGAAGCGGAGGACATCGACGACGTTGCCGGCGTTCCGGGCCGAATTTTCGACGTCAAAGGCCGGACCACGGTCCCCAGCGAACCGGAGTTCGGCGTATCCGAACACGTCGCGACCGTCCTGCTCGCCGCCCGTCGCCACGGTGCTACGGCGACGGCTGCCGCAAACATTCGCTACGATAGGGACTTACTGGCCGAACTCGAGGAACGTGGACACGACCTCGCGGAGTTCGACGAAGCCGGCGACGTCGCCTCGAGCGTCGGTGCCGCTATCGAAACGACGCCTGGGGCAACCGTCCTCTACCAGACGGGTGGTGAGGGTATCGAACCGCTCATCTACGTGCTGGGCTCGGATCCGGAGTCGGTCGCCCACACCGTCTGCGAGCTGGTTTGAATGACGCCGGCGGCTGACCCGGACGGGAACGATAGCCCAAGGGGAGTCACCAACGAAGAATCCAGCGAGGACGCCCAGGCGTTTTACGGTCGCTGGGCCCTCCTGTACGACCTCCTTGCCAGGCGGACACCGGGCATCGCAGCCCTTCGAAAACAGGCTGCACTGGCCTGTCGACTCGAGCCGGGCGACACCGTCGTCGAGATGGGCTGTGGGACCGGAGCGAACCTCCCCTATCTGGCCGAGCAGGTTGGCCCCGACGGAACCGTCATCGGCATCGACTTTACTCGGCCCGTCCTCGAGCGGGCGAGACGCGCGACGGCGAACCACGGGAACGTCCACGTGATTCGCGGCGATGCAACGGCCCCACCGCTTTCGGGCCCGGTCGACGCAGTATTGGCAACCTTCGTGGTGGGAATGCTCGAGGATCCCGCGGGAGCCGTCGACGACTGGAGTGAGTTGCTCTCACGGGACGGACATCTCGTGCTGGTCAACGCCGCTCGAAGCGACGGGCGACTGGCGCCGGTCGTCAACGCGGTGTTCAAAAGCGTCGTCATCCTGTCGACGCCCCCAACGACTAAAATTCGCTACGAGAAGGATATGACGGCCACGCTCGACGAGCGAATTACGACCGCTCACGAGCGGCTGCGGACGCGCTCGAGTGCGATCGCCGAGGCGAGCCACGCGGGCGGTATCGTGCGGCTGACCGGCGGACGGATTCCGTAGATACTACTCCTCGAGGCCTTCGTACGCAACAATCGCCGCTCGGACTTCCGCGGGAATTTCCGTCGGACGTTTGGTCTCGGGATCGACGAACACGAGCGTCGTTTCGCCGGTAGCTGCAACCTCGTCGTTTGCCCGGATTTCGTAGGCCATCGTCCAACTCGAGGTGCCGAGTTCGGTGACGGCTACCGAGGCGACGACATCGTCGCCCATCGTTACCGGTCGCTCGAAATCTATCGAGAGCGAAGCGACGACGAACGCGAAGGAATCGACGGGGATGTCGAGGATGGCATCCAGATACGACGTGCGCGCCATTTCGAAGTAGGTGACGTAGACGGCGTTGTTGACGTGCTGAAGGGTGTCGAGGTCCTGATATCGGACCTGAACATCGACGCTAAAATTACTGTCGTCCATTATGCACTGTCTCGAGGCGGACCCATTTGTATCCCGCTATCGCGGATTACTCCTCGTGTGACTCGGCTCGCAACGAGCCCTCATCCATCCGTTTGGCACGGAGATACCGCGCACGATAGCGATTCGCGCCATCGTAGACGTCCGCTTCGCGGATCTGGTCCGTCCGGTCGTCGGCGACGGCGTCGACGATTTCGGCCAGTTGATTCAGTTCGCTGGTCGTCAACTCGAGGTGCCAGGTCTTTTCCTCCTCTGACTCGAGAATCGCCCACTTGCGGGCGGCCGCGATGACCAGCGAGCAGGGTTCCCGGCAGGGGAAGGTGCCGTCGCCGCCGTCGACCTCGAGGTGGTCGTCTTCGGTGTAGTGCCACTCACGCCGTTTCAGACACTGTGAGTCGACACAGCAGGCTTCGGTCACCCACTCGAGGGCCTCGCGCGGGAGTTCGTCGACGACGTCGTAAATACCCGTCTGGCGTTCGGCGGCCTCGAGCCAGTGGTCGACGTCGAGTTCGTCGTGTTGCTCGCGGTGCCAGTTTTCGACCGTCGCGGGGTAGACAGTCCGCACCGTTTCGACGAAGTCCGCACTCGAAAGGCCCTCGAAGACCCAGCCGCCCACGAGTGTAGGCGCGGTTTTCAGCGGGCGATATCGTCCATCGGCGTCTTCGGTCACGATCTCGCGTGCGTCGTACGGGTCCCTATGGGTCTCGAGCGCCTCGAGGTCGACAGCCGCGTCGTCGACGTGGCGGATTTCGTATTGTCGCGCTCCTCTCCCTTGTCCGTCGGCGTCGAGACGGGTCGTCAACTGTAGCTGCCCCCACTGGCGGACGATACCGTCCTCGAGGTTGGCATACCGTGCGGGTACTGCCTCATCGTCTGCGCTCGAGGTACCCTCACACCAACGAAGGAAGGCCCGGCGTGCGGTCCCCTCGCCGCCCACGATGTGCGACCAGAAGTACCAGTTCGAGACGTACGGCGCGACGGTCTCGAGGCTCCGTTCGAGATCCTCGAGTGCGAGTCCACGGTGGACTCCCTCGGGCGTTTCGAGGACGTACGCACCATCGTCGACCTCGACGAGCAGACCATCGAAGTCGATACGCGGCGACTCGGCATCCGAATCGGTCGTCTCCACGGTCTCGAGGAAGGCGTCTCGAGTCGCCTGAGCGAGCGGAGACGATTCGTGTTCGGCCACGGCTCAGTCACCCGCCGCCGGCGTGCCACCGGTCCACTCCTGTACGCGTTCGAGGGCGTCGCCAATATCGGCACCGGCGTCGGCCGCTCGCTCGAGAATCACGTCGGCCATCAGCCCCTCCGTGCCGACGGCACCCGCGTACCAGATTCGCTGGCCGTCGACGTCACCGGGGACGTCCCAGCCGGTGCGGTAGTCGTCGGTCAGCCCCATGTCTTCCGGGATGTCTTCTTGAGTGTGAAAGCCATCGGCGATGAACAGCGGGACGACGACGATGTCTTCGGCGTCCATGTGGTCGGTCACGTCGTCGACTTCCGGCTCTTCGTCCATGTAGAGCGCCTGTACCTCGTCGAAACGATCCATCGAACGGATGCGTTCGGTATGGTACTCGATGGCTTTCGCGGAGTTTTCGTTTCGCTCGGTGCCGTGTCCGACGACGGCGAGTCCGAACCCCTCGCCGACGTTCGAGTCGCCCGTTACCGACTCCGCACGCTGGACGATGACGTCGGCCATCGCATCGTGGGTGCCGACGGGGCCACAGTAGTGGACGGTCTTGTCCACGTCAGCAGCCTCGAGCGTCACGTTCGACGCGTCGGTCCCCTCGGAGTCCCACAGGTCCGGGTCCCAGTTCTCGAGCCGGAGTTCTCTGGGGATGACCTGTTCGGTGAAGTAACCCTCGCTGATGAACAGCGGGACGACGAACACCTCGTCGGATTCGACCGTTCGTATCACTTCACGGAAGTGTGGCTCTTCCTTCCAGAACCCTTCGCGAACCTCGTCGAAGGCCCCCGTTTCGCGGATGGTGTCCGCATGGTCGTACGTCGGCTGTGCTGACCCCGCATTGAGGTGTGAGCCGTGTGCTACGATGACCAGCGCTTGCATGCAACGGAGTAGGGACGGCGACGGTTTAGGGACTTCGCTGTCGGCCCGCCTAACCGGTTTTTCGATTCCGTGGTCCAGGGGGACTCGAGTGTGATCCGTGGCCAGGGCGCTCGAGACGAATCACGGATAGTCAGCCAGAATCGCAGATGGTCAGCCACCCACTCACTCGAACCGGAGGAATCGCCGGTCGTCGGTTCGTTCGGTATCCGCGAGATACAGGACGATGAAGTTGCAGTCGATTCGGCCAGACAGCGTCCGTGGCAACCGCTGTAACTGAGGTTCCCAGCCCATCGTCCCGCGACGAACGCTAACCGAAACGACGAGCGTGTCCGTGCCGGTCTCGTCCTCGAGGTGCGTCTCGAGTCCGGCCCAGCCTCCGACCGTAGTGACGGTTGGCGCTCCGTCCTCGAGACCGCCGGTGTGCTCGGATACGGCCGTTTCGTCCCCTCCAACGACCAATACGTTGAGTGGGGCCGAAAGGCCCGACGCGATTCTGGCCGCTGTCAACAATCCCTCGTCGAACCCATCGTTGTAGACGACTTCGGGTGGCACGATTACGACCACCTCGCTCGTGGTGTGCAATGGCTGCTGGAGGTGTGAGACGAGAACGAGCGGCGTGGTCCGAGCCAGGACACGATCTATCGTCTCGCCGAAGGCCCGCTGTGGTCGCGAGACACGGCCATCCCACTCCATGAGGAGCGTGGAAATCCGATTTTCACGAACGGCTCGCGTAATTCCCCCACTGGTCGACTGGGCAATCCGTGCTTCGGGGTCGACTGGCACGTCGGCACCAGCCGCATAGGACTGGACCGACGAGAGCCGATCCTCGATAGCTGCGACTGCACCTCCCACATCGTCCTCCCCGTACCCGACGGAGACGGCATACAGTGGCTCACTCGAGTCCGACTCCCGAATCGTGGTCGCGAGGTCGATCAGCTGTCGGCCGTACTGCGGGTCCGGAGCGACCGCTACCATCACTCGCCGAGGTTCGTCCCACCCCTCGGTTGGGATGCTTTCACGGTCTCGAGCGAGTCGCCGACCCGCACGGTCGACGACAGCCGAGCTACAGATGCTGGCGACCAGTATCAACAGGACGACGGCGTTGAGCATGGTTTCATCGAAACCAGGAATCCCTTCGCGAATGCCGATCAAGACGATAGCCAGGGCGGCCGCGGCCTGTCCAAGCGAGAGACCGAACATCGAGAGCAGTTGCGGCCGCGAGTACTCGAAGAGCCGTGCCGTGACCCAGGCGGCGGCGAATTTGGTGACGACGACGAGCACGACAAACGAGGCAGCGAGCGTGACCACCGCAGGCCCCGCGACGACGGCGCGAACGTCGGCCAACATGCCGACCGAAAGCAAGAAAAACGGAATAAAGAGGGCGTTACCGACGAACTGTATCCGGTTCATCAACGGTCCGGAGTGGGGAATCAGCGGATTCAACACCAATCCAGCGAGGAAAGCCCCGATGATCGGTTCGACGTGGACGAGGGATGCGAGAAACGAACAGCAAAATAGTACCGAAAGGACGAACAGGAACTCGTAGTCACCCCGCTGATCGACAGTCCGAAAGAACCAGCGAGCGAGTCGGGGGACCAGCAGCCAGACGCCGACGAAAAACGCTGCCAATCCGAGGACCAGTTCGAGCCAGAAGGCTGTCGACAGGTCACCGCCAGCGCCCGCAACGACAACCGCGAGCACTACGAGCGCGAGGGTATCGGTGATGATCGTCCCGCCGATGGTCGCGGTGATGCTCTCGTCGTTCACGATGCCGAGTCGGCTCACCACCGGATAGGCCAGCAAGGTGTGTGACGCGAAAATCGACGCATAGAGCAACGCCGCCGCCAGACTCAACTCGAGGGCTACGTACCCGACGAGCGTACCGACGCCCTGTGGAATGGCAAACGAAAGGAGGCCGAAGGTCAGACTCCGGGACCGTTGCTCGAGGAACCGAACCAGATTGATCTCGAGGCCGGCGATGAACATGAGATACACCAGCCCCACTTCCCCGAGGATAACGATCGTCTCCCCGCGAGCGAGGATGCCGAGTCCGTTGTCGCCGATAGCCGACCCAACGAGGATAATACCGACGATTCCCGGTACCCGGTACCGCTGAAATATCAGGGGAGCAAGGAGGAACGAGAGGGTCGCCAGCCCGAAAATGAGGGTCGGGTCTTCGATAGGTAGCCCGGAAACGGGTTCCACCACGACTACCACCACCTCGAGGACGTCTCTTTACGAACTCCTCGACAGCACCACCAATCACCATCGAGACAGCACCACCAATCACCGTCTCTCAGGAAGTCCCCGATGAGTCTGGTGGGAAGAACTCGAGGCGTTACTCTGCGTGGCGAACGATGTAGACGTCGTACTTCGACTGGCCGTCGGTCGCCACCGGCCCGCCAACGCTCGATAGCGGCGTCGTCACGCCCCCGGCGTTCTCGGTGCCCACGAAAATGACCGACACCCCCTCCTCGGCCGCAGTGCGACGAATTTCGCTGACGACCATCGTCGTGGTCGTCGCCGTCGGTTCGTCGGAGTTGACGACGGTCGACCGAAACGATGCCGCCGGCGCAATCGAGGCGACGTGTTCCTCGAGGCGGTCGGCTATCGTGTCCGTGTCGAAGGCCTCGTGGTCGTACAACCACCCTCGCTCGAGGGCGTAATCGACGTCGTCTGGAATCACGGTGAGTGCCAGTACGGATTCGTCGCGGTAGTCTCCAAAGGCGGTCGCTTTTTCCAGGGCGGCACGCGAGAGCGGCGTATCGTCGAACGGAACGAGCAGCGTCATACTCGAGTCTGTGGCGGGCGGATGGGTAAATGTTCGCCTCGTTCTCACACTGACCTGGTGTGCTGATTTCCGGAGAGTGCCGGCCAGAACGATCCATGGAAGCGACGAGGCGAGGACAGCCCGTTTTATGACTCCGACCTAACGGACTCATCGCCAACGACGACGACAGGGCGTGGCGACTGACGAACCAGCGCGTCGACGGTACTGCCGAGCAAGGCCCCGCGAAAGGCGGAGCGCCCACGGGCACCCACCACCAGCGTCTCGATGTCGCGTTCTTCGGCGTACGTCAAGATTTCCTCGTGTGGTATCCCCTCCCGCCGGACTGTGACGACAGAGATTCCCTGCTCCGAGGCAGCCGTTTCGACCGTCTCGAGTGCAACCTGCGCTTGCCGTTCCTGTTGGGCTCGAACGACTTCGGGATCGACGATAGCCGAATCGTACTCGGTTCGGCTCTCGAGGACAGCAATCGCGTGAAGCGGCACCTCGAGTCGGCTCGCCAGGTTTACCGCGTGATCGATTGCCCGTTGGGAAGGCTCACTGCCGTCGGTCGCGACGAGAAGGGAGTTGAACATACCTCGGTGTTTGCTCGCCGGGCAAAAAACCGTGTGTATCCGTTGCACGTTCTGGAGGGCAGGACACTGGTCGACACAGCGTGGTAGAACACGACGTTTTTGTGCCGGTTGTCCGTCTGCCGCAGTATGAACGTTCGTCAGGTCATCCCTCGAGATGCGATACCGAGCATCGATACGCCGTCGTTCGACCGCTCGTACGACGGGCCAACCGAGGACGAAGTCATCGTCGTCGATCTCGACGGTGAACCCGCCCGAGCGTATCCGATACGAATTCTCGACTATCACGAAGTCGTCAACGATTCCATCGGCGAGGTACCGATTGCGGTTACGTGGTGCCCGCTCTGTGCGAGCGCCGTCGTCTACGAGTCGACTATCGATAACCGGAGGCTCACTTTCGGCGTGAGTGGCAAACTCGCCGACGACGACCTGGTACTGTACGACCGCGAGACGGGGTCAGAGTGGAAACAGTCGGCCGGAACCTGTATCGATGGCTCACTCAGTGACCGTCAGCTCGAGGTCCTGCCAAGCGCCCGCACGACCGTATCAGGCTTTCTCGAGCGACACGACGACGGCAAGATTCTCCAACCGATCCCGGGCGCCGAAAGCGAAGCCGCGAGCGATGACGACCAGCCTGCCCCCGTCGATTACAGCGAGCGTCCGTACGCCGAGTACTTCTCGAGCGACGCCGTAGGATTGGCGGGATTGCGCGGGGAAACGGGTGATCGCTCGTGGGAGCGAACCGACCTCGAGCCAAAATCGATCCTGCTGGGTATCGAACACGGTGGTGACGCTCGCGGATTTCCCCTCCCCTGGGTCGACGAGGCTGGTGGTATCCTCGAGGGAACCGTCGGCGGTCGCCAGGTGATCGTCGTGACGACGGCGGAGGGTATCCACGCTTTCGACGACCCTGGATTCAGCCTCGAACGCCAGTCGGCTGGTGACGGTGACGAACTCGTCGGTGACGGAACGGTCTGGGACCCCGTTACCGGTACCAGCGCCGACGGCCGTTCACTCGAGGCGGTTCCTGCCAAGCGATTGTTCGCCTTCGCCTGGATCGACGATCATGGTGCGGATACGTTCGTCGACCGAAGGGAATAGCCAGCGAAGGTCGGTACCAGACCGAATTACCGTGTTTTGTGCCTCGAGAGACGACGTTGCACAACAGTGATACACAGTGTTTGCAATTCAGTACCCTCGTAGGCCACTCAGCGTTCGTCGTCGGTATCGAGTTTCCCGCCAAGAACTTTCGCCGCCGTCAAAATGGGGTCCCAGACTGGGCTGAACGGCGGTGCGTACGCGAGGTCGAGATTCTCGAGTTCAGCGACCGTCAGGCCGGAGTGGACGGCCGTGGCAACCGTATCGATTCGTTTTGCCCCATCGCGACCGACGAGACTCGCGCCCAGGACGCGTCCGCTCGAGCGGTCGGCGACGAGTGTCACCGTCAACTCGACAGCGCCAGGATAGTAGTGCGGGCGTGTCGGGGCTTCTATGGTGACCGAGACGGGTTCGAACCCGGCCTCCCGTGCCCGTTCGTCGTCGATAATGCCCGTCCGGGCGGCACCGAGTTCGAAAGCCTTCACGATGGCCGTGCCGGCCGTCCCGCCGGTTTCGGTGGGCGATCCGGCGACAGTCGTCCCGATAGCCCGGCCAGCACGGTTCGCCGTCAGTGCGAGGGGGACGTGATCCGGTTCGCCGGTGACCACGTTGGTCGCTTCGGCACAGTCGCCCGCTGCGTAGACGCTTTCGACACTGGTCCGTCCGTATTCGTCAGTAGCGATGGCACCGGTCGGCCCGAGTTCGATGCCTGCTTCCTCGGCGATTTCGACGTTCGGTGTGACACCCACACCGACGATAACGAGGTCCGTCTCGACCGCATCGTCCTCGAGGGCGACGCGTTCGACGGACGCCTCGCCGTCGAATCCCTCCACTGCCGTCTCGAGGTACAGGTCCACACCCTGCTCGCGGAGATGGTCTTCGACGACCGTTGCAGTCGCCTCGCCGAAGGGTTGGAGCGTCCGAGGGAGCATTTCGAACATCGACACCTCGATTCCACGTTCGGCGAGCGCTTCGGCCATTTCGACGCCGACGTAGCCACCGCCGACGATGGCCGCCGCTTTCGGTTCCTGCTCGTCGATGTAGCTGTCGACTGCCGCCGCCCCGTCCATGCTGTGTAAGGTGAACACCCCCTCGAGGTCGAAGCCGTCGAACGGCGGCTCGATAGCTCGAGCGCCGGTCCCGATCAACAGTGCGCCGTAGGGTTGGTCGAAACGTTCGCCGTCGGGTCCTTCGACCGTGACTGTCTCGGCCTCGACATCTATTGCGACGACCTCGTGATTGGTTCGGAGGTCGACGTCTCGCTTGTCTCGGAACTGGTCGGGCGTGACTGCGACCAGGTCCTCGAGTTCCTCGACGGTTCCCTTGATGTAGTACGGCATCCCACAGGCGGCATACGATACCCAATCCCCTTTCTCGAAGACGACTACCTCGAGTTCCGGATCCTCACGTTTGGCCTTGCTCGCAGCGCTCATTCCTGCAGCGTCTCCGCCGACGATGACGAACGGGTCCTCCATACGAACCGGTACACTCCCCATCGTGTAAAGTATTTCGAACAATCTACAATATTGGCCACGATGTGTTGCACATACCCGACAGGTCCGGTCGGTTGAAAGCGGTGTTACGTGTGAACTGGGATCAGATCGGCTTGATGTGGCAATCAATTTAATATTAATTTTGTATCAATTTACTACTATATAAAGAGTGAGGCTTATGCAACGCTGAACAGCTATCCTCAACGAAAACTCGACAGCGCCGTTCTTTTGTTGGTCAGACCTTCGAGACGGCAGTTGAGGGTCGGTTGGTCACTCGAGGCTCTCATGCAGAATTTATCACGTCGAATTGGTCAGTTCATGCGAACTGTTGTAACTGTGTGCCGGTTAGTGACGGAGCCGGCTGGTCGCTGTTCGCTACTATCACAACGAAACCTATCACTGGTTTCTGCGATCCACGGTCCGCTTTTCATCAGTGATGTACGTGCGGGCACTCCGTCCGGATAGGTGACGGAACGAGTCGTCCATTATAAACCCAAAATCATTATAAACAGCTACCGCTTAGTCAGTATTGAACAGATGAGTGCAATACGCACACAACTAGATGCAGTTACGGTGATCTTCGAATGAGGGAAAGGCAAACGACGATATCAAACCCGGCACCCGACCGAACCGGATCTGAGGCGAAGTCTCACGTCTCGACGTCATGTCGACAAGCGCTCGGGCGAGTAAGCGGTTTACCTGTCCCCCGGGGTGAGTGCTGAAATGGCGCCGGAACTTCAACGAGATCTCGGGCTGTTCGCCACGACGGCGATTGCCATCGGGGCGATGGTGGGAAGTGGTATCTTTATCCTCCCGGGGATCGCGTACGCCTCGGCAGGTTCTGCCGTCGTGTTGGCGTACCTTATCGCGGGACTACTGGTGATACCGGCAGCGCTCTCAGCCTCTGAAATGGCGACAGCAATGCCAGAAGACGGCGGTTCCTACGTGTACGTCGAACGTGGCATGGGCCCACTCATGGGAACCATTGCAGGGATTGGTAACTGGTTTATGCTGTCGTTCAAGGGCGCGCTAGCGCTGATCGGTGGCGTCCCCTATCTGGTGTACGTTGCCCCCGAGCTCGCCAGCTACATTCTTCCGATCGCACTCGGATTGGCGTTATTTTTCACGCTGTTAAACGTCGTGAGCACCAAATCCACGGGAAGCCTGCAGTTTGCCATCGTCGGGGTCATGATCCTGGCGATGGGGTATTTCATCGTCAGTGGCTTTCCCGACGTGAGCGGGAGCCAGACCACTGGATCGTTCGATCTCGCATCTGAGGGAATCCTCGCGGCAACGGGACTCGTGTTCGTCTCCTATGCAGGGGTGATCAAGGTTTCCGCCGTCGCCGAGGAGGTCAAAGACCCGGGGAAAACGATTCCTCGAGCGATGATCGGTTCACTACTGTTTACGACGGCGCTGTACGTGCTGGTCGTCTACGTGGCCATCGGCGTCGCACCGGATCTGTCAACCGGTGGTGGGTTCGTCCCCGCAGCGGGAGAAGAAGTCGCATCGATCGCGTACGCTGCAGACGCCGTTCTCGGTAGCGTCGGTTCGTTCATTATCGTGCTGGCGGCCTTACTCGCACTAGCTTCGACGGCCAATGCCGGTTTGCTCTCTGCCTCGCGATTCCCGTTCGCGATGGCTCGAGACGACCTTGTTCCGGGTGCGTTCGAGAAACTTCACGACCGATTCAAGACGCCTGCCCTTGCCGTCGCGATTACCGGCGGCGTAATGATGTTCATGATCGTCACCCTTCCGATCGAACAGGTGGCGAAGTTCGGCAGTGCGTTCCAGATACTCGTGTTTATTCTGGTCAACCTCGCGCTGGTCGGCTTTCGAGAAGGAGCTATCGACGACTACGAACCCGAGTTCGTTGCCCCGTTTTACCCCTGGGTGCAACTCGTCGGTATGGGGGGCGGACTCCTCGTGCTCACCCAGATGGGGACGGTTCCGTTCGCCGGTGCGGTCGCAATCACGATCATCTCCATCGCCTGGTACGTTGGCTACGCTCGCCCTCGAACCGACCGAGAAGGAGCGGCCAGAAGCGGTGCCCGACAGAACGTCAGTCAGCGAGCAGTCGACCGAACACATGAACTGTTCGAGGCCGACCGCGAGTACGACGTTCTGGTAGCCATCACCGAATCGACGTCGCCAAACGCGAGACGGGACATGCTCCGGATGGCGACCGACATGGGGCGACTCCGATCGACGACAGTCTCTGTCGTCGAATTCGTCGATGTCCCACACCAACTGTTCGCTGGCGATCACGCCCGCATCAGCACCGACGAGATTCCCGATTGGATGCCCACCTCGAGCGACGATGCTCCCCCCTGGTTCCCGGACGAGTACGATATCAACCGGCCCGTCCGCCCGTCCGGTGGTGTGAGGACCGACACTGGACACCCAGCGCCAGCGACTCGCATCGAGTATCGGGAAGTGGACAGCGAAGATCACAAACACGCTATCGTCGACCTGGCAACCTACGGTGACTACGACCTGATCATCGCCGAACGCAATCAGGCTGATTTCCACCACCGACTGTTCGGTAGCGATACGGATTGGCTCATCGAAAACGCGCCCTGTGACGTTATGCTGGTCGAAGACAACGATTTCGACGGTGCCGATGAAATCGCCGTCGTTGCCAACCGCGGTCCATTCGACCCACTGAAACTGCTGTTTGCCGACGCCGTTGCCGAGGAAACCGGTGCCCAAATAAACCTCCTGCAGGCGATACCAGCTGATGCACCCGACAGTCAACGGGAAACGGTCGACCGTTACCACGAACAGCTTATTTCGATTCTGACCGTGCCTACACGTTCGACGGTTATCGAAACCGACGACGAAACGGCCGGTCTCGCTCGCTTCGTCGGCGACGCCGACTTGCTCGTGACCGGTATCGACCGAACGGGGCTGACCGCTCGAGTGTTCGGTCGGCCAGGAAATCGGCTGGTCGATTCCGTCGACACAACTGCAGTGATGGTCCAGACCCACGACGGACGGCGACAGAGTTTACTGCAGCGGTTGCTGATGGATCACCTGTTTGGCTAACCGGTTCAGTTTTTCAGCACGGATACTCAGTATTCAGTTATACGTTGACGTGCGAGTCGAATCCATCGGGTCGGATCACTCGAGCAGGCGTGACGAAGCACTCAGTTTCCACATTCACCGTTGGATGTAACTACCTCGCCGTATCCTCGAGGTACCGTGCTGGAACGTACGGATACACGCTCGAGGGAAGGAAGCCGACGACCACGGGTGCCAGGTCAGCGAGAACACGTCGAAGTGCCGTGTAAATTCCGGCGACGACGACTGCCCCAATGACGACCCACTGGAGTCCCCCCTCGAGGACGTATACCAGGGGAACAGCGAGGACGACCGAGAGGAGGAGATCGGCAGGTGAGCCATCATAGCTGAGCACCTTTCGCGGGGCAATCCAGGTGCCGTGATAATGGCTGTACACTGCCTTATTCGAGTTTCCTTCCCACGGTCGTAACTCGAGGCCGCTGCCGAAGATGTCAGTAACGCTGTGGAGGGCAGCAGCCAGCAGGAACACGGAAATGGCGACAGTACCCGCCGTCGGGATGAGGAGAGCAACACCGGTTGCGACGACCGCAAAAACACTGTAGTAGACGGGATAGTGAAGCGTTTTCCGGTGCCCGGCGTACATATCTAGGTCGGGGAAAATGCCACCGAGTAACCCTGCGACGAACGCTATCGGAGCGTATTCCGGTGCCACCGCTAGTAACGGCAAAGCGAGTGCCATCCCGGCGAGGGCATGAGTCGGAAGCATCATCGTGTCCCTTCTAAGGGGACAAATAGTCTTTAACGTGTCGGCCTGCTAGCGTCTGTCTACCAATACCCGACCGCGCCTGCCACGTCGACGCTCAAATGGCGAAGAAATCCATCGATAGCAACGCGAGTGTTTCGAAACCGGACGAAAATTCTGTCCTCTCCAGGTCAGTTGAAGGGTGAGTTTCGACCGATTTGACTCCGAGTGAGTTCACAGCCACCTCATACGATCTGCTGTAGTGTTTACTGGTAGTCGCCCTCTCGGCGTCGAAAATCACCTGTGCGACCACAGGAAACCGTATCACTCGAGGATCACTGGTCCCGTTCTGCAGTCCCAAACCGGTTCTCGAGTTGTGCCGCGAGACTAGCAGCGACCTCCGTGAGATACACCGTCCCCCACGTGGCGACGACAACCGCCCCCAGCGTATTAAATAGCATGTCCAGCATCGTATCGTCGATACCATGTTGGGCCAGGACGGGCTCTATCCCGAGCATGAGCGCCCCCTGATCGACGATAAACTCGAGAATCTCCCAGATGACGCCCATAGCGAGGACGAACACAACGGTGAACGCAAACAGCGCCCAACGCGGGAGATGTATCGCCGGATCGTGAATGTGTATCGCTCTCAGCGTGGCATACCCACCAGCACCAACAACAGTCGCCGAGAGCGTGTGGGTAAGGTGATCCCATGGGCCGAAGGCGTCGTATAGCCCCGCGGTTCCGATGGCGTGTAAGAAGACAGCACTCGTGACCCAAAGGGCGAGTCCAGGGTCGACTGCTAGCTTCAAATCTCCCTTCATAACTGCGGGAATAACCGTAATCGAAAGTGCGATCAGAGCGTTCGTAACGACCGGGAGCTCCAGCGTCCACAACCCGTATGCGAGAACGACGACGAGCCCACCCTGCATGAGACGAACCAGTTGCACTTGCCGAACTGACGAAACTCCGAGACGGTTACTAAGGGAGACTGCTTTGATGTCAGGTGGGTCTTCCTGTGGTGTCATGGGGACCGACATCTGGGGATGTGGATGCCTGGTGACGTACCTGAAATACGCGTAGAAAATCGCACCACCAAATAGCCCAGCGATAGTTGCATACACAAATTCTATCATCACCGCTGCATTGATTGCGTCTTGACTTCGTCCGTCGAGAAGGAACCTCGTTTCGAACAGCACATCTGCCGACCATCGAAACACGTTCAACACCCCTGCCATAGCAAGCGTAAATAACACTGTGAGCAAGACCGCGAACCACGGAATCAGGCGCAGTGACGTAAACCGGTGGAGTTCCACTGCAATCAGTAATCCGAGCGTCGCGAGGACGAGATTTGGGACGATTGCCGTCACAAGTGGCTGTGGAGCGAACGTCTCCCACAGTACTGGAAGACAGATTAGTCCGATAAAATACCACGGTGGGACGATCGTTGGATCTCGAAACACCGCTGCAGGCGCAAGAATAATCACTATCGCAACGGCACTGAACAGAGTTGATTCGTACCGCCCAAGGTAGATTCCGCCGAGAAGATTTACTCCCAACACCCCGACGAGAAGCCACGAAACCACCGTATTTCTCGTACCCGTCAGAAACAGTCCGGCCAATTGATCACGCTCACTCATGGCCGATCCAGTTGTGAATCATCTCGAGTGCACACACGTGTTATTCTCTTCGCCTATACAAATACGATGTTCTCGGAGTCTTTCAATCCCCCGCCACGCGTTGACGTCCAAGCCGAACCCAACGAACGCTATTGGTTCGATTCACACGTTCAAGCGTAACGAACCACTCAGCACCACTGATAATTTGTAGTTGGTGACCGAACATAGCGTATGGATAGGGGACTGTGCGTCATCTGGAGGCGTAGTCGTCAATGAAGGGCTATTTACGTAGATATCTACAGGTTCTCGTCCGATTTTTCCCACTCCTCCTGGCATTTGTGCGAGACCGTCGACGCTTCTTGCTGTTTGGGCCGTCACGGCAGGTGTCAAAGGCAGTCCATCGCGACCGGGCCGATAGATTGACACAGACGATGCTCAACCTCGGTCCAGCGTTTATCAAAGTCGGACAGGTGCTTTCGACACGCCCAGATCTCATCCCCCCGACGTACATCGAGGCGTTCGCCACCTTACAAAACGAGATTCCAGAAGAGGCCGGTGGCGACCCCCTTACCGTCCTGGAAGCGGAGGTAGGCGACCGTATCGACCAGCAGACAGTCGAAACGGTCGCTGGTGGCTCCCTCGCGTTCGTCTACACGGCCGAATACGAGGGTGAGAAAATCGCATTGAAGGTCAGACGGCCGGGCCTCGTCCCGATAATCAAACGCGATTTACGGGTAATACGGGGGCTCGTCCCACTGATCGCACCGTTCGCTAACGAACGGCAGCGATACTCCCTCGAGAACGTCACGGACGACTTCGAGCAGATAATTCTGGACGAACTTGACTTCCAGCGTGAGGCCGAAATTATGGCCGAAATCGGAGCCAACTTCGCCGATGATGACCGTGTGTGCATCCCAGCGACACACCCTGATCTGTGTTCTCAACGTATCGTTGCGATGGAGTACGTCGAGGGCGAGAAGATCACGACTGCCGACGCACTCGATGCCACCGACCTCGAACCGACCGAACTGGCGACCCTGGTCTCGCGAACCTTCCTAAAAATGGGGCTCGTCGACGGCGTGTTTCACGCCGATCCCCACCCCGGTAACCTGGCAATCGGGGCAGATGGAACCCTTATTCTGTACGATTTCGGTATGAGCCAACGGCTCAGCGAACAGGAACAGGCCGATATAACGAGACTCTACCGCTCACTCGTCCGTCGCGATATCGATGGGCTGTTGAACACCCTCATCGCCCTCGAGATCCTCGAGCCAACGGTCGACCGCATCGCCGTCCGCCAGGTGCTCGAGTTAGTCATCGAAAATCTCGAGGGGCAATCGACGGTCACATGGCGAGCGATCATCACCGAACTGTTCTCGATGTTGCATGACTTCCCGTTTCGTATCCCACCGAACGTCATGTTGCTCGTCCGGGTTGGGACCGTCGGTGAGGGCGTTTGCCGATCACTCGATCCGGAGTTCGATTTCCTCACAGTCACCCAATCATTTCTCGTCGATCACGGGTTCATCGAAAGCGAACTCGAGGCGCTCTTCACCGACGTACAGAACGACGTCCGCGCGTCAGTGCCTGTCCTCGCGCGTGCACCAGCACGGTTCGATACCGTCTTCGGACAGCTCGAACGCGGTGAACTCGTTGTTCGAACGACCCCCACCGAGTCACCCAGTGGCGGTGATCCTGCAGTCGGCTACGCTATCGTCGCCAGTGGGCTGCTCACCGCTGGCGCAATCTTCGCGTTTCACGAGTATCCCCTCGAAATCCCATCCATCGTGCTCGCTTTCGTGTTTCTCGGTCAATATCTACGCCACCGACGGATCGGGTGACCTCGAGTTAGTCGTCGAGGCTGTCGAGACAACATAATCCAGCCGTGATCAGCCTCTCCCGCCGTCGGAGTGCTATTGATGGAGCTCACCGGCCCCGCTTTCACAAACTTGTGCGGGCTCCGGTGGGATGCACAGCTATTTGCTAAATGAGTGCGTCAACTCGACCAGAAATCAATGGCGACAGAGGGTGCAACCCGTTGCGGGTTGGGCTCTTAGCGGGGTATATCCGGGATATTCAAATACAATCCGCGCCCGTCCTCCAAATCCTAATCAACTGAAAATCGGATGGGCGCTGCAGGATTTGAACCCGCGACAACTTGGTCCGAAGCCAAGCACTCTGTCCAGACTGAGCTAAGCGCCCTGTACCCACTTCTTTCCGATGACCCTGTATAAGTCACTCGATTTTGGCCGCTCGAGTCACCCCCTCGCACACGACACCCCTCTGTCGGGACTCAGTCTCCGACCCTTGGACGCCAAAACAGCGACTCCCTCGTCAGGCCTGTGCATGGTGGTCGAGACACTCGTTCCCATTCCTTGAAAATAATCGGAGGGGGTAGTACCGTCGCGATCCAAGAGTTACCTAGAGCCATGACCGTCTATGAATACCCGGCCGACACTGCTGCAGAGCGCGATGACGACCAGGCCCCACTCGAGTTACTCACAGACGACGGGCACACATGGACGGTTGTTCCAGAGGACGCTGCAGACATCGATCGAATGACACAGTGGATTTCGGTCGACAGATCGACCCTGTGTGAACTCGAGGCAATGCGCTAACGTATTTTCGAACGCAGTACTCGTGGTACTGATCGAACGCACTACGCTCGGGGAAGTCAACCACGAGGATGACTCCTGCTGATAGGGAGTATCGTAGCCAGCCGACGGGTTCAAAGGACGGCTGTCGACGCTGTGCCTCGATTCTTCGTCGGTACCGATGAACGCCTCCGATACTCCCTATGAGTACCGCCCCAAACGTCGACGTGTATGTCGAACTGACACCCGTACTCGACTCACACGTTCAGGCTCGAGGAATCACTGAGTGGCAACCGAAACGGTTTGGCCCTCCTTCGAATCAATTTGGTATACCTGGGTGCCAGGCTGACGATGGCACGGTGTTTCGTACGGTTTATATCGGCGCACTGAGCAGACTTCTGCATGGCGCTGTGGGCGACGATTCGTGGTTTGCTCGAGTTGATGCGGCCGATAAACGTGATTGCAGCGTCGATGCTGACATTTCTTGGCGCGTACGTGGCTGGTGGAGTGCTAGAGTCGCCAGTACATGTAGCCAGTGCAATCGCGGCGACGGCGCTAGCTGTCGGAGCGGGAAACGCGATTAACGATTACTTCGATCGAGAGATCGATCGGATCAACCAGCCCCAGCGAGCGATCCCTCGAGGTGCTGTCAGCCCGCGCGGGGCACTCGTCTTCAGCGGGGTTTTGTTCGCCCTGGCTGTTGGGTTTGCGGTTATGCTTCCGCCGCTAGCGATTGCCATTGCAGCGATCAATCTCCTCGCGCTCATTAGTTACACGGAGTGGTTCAAGGGCCTGCCAGGGGTTGGGAACGCGCTGGTGGCCTACCTGGTCGGGAGTACGTTCTTGTTCGGCGGGGCAGCGGTCGGGGATGTCTGGGCAACGGCTGTATTGTTCGTTCTGGCTGCAGTCGCGACGCTGACACGAGAAATAATTAAGGACGTCGAAGATATCGATGGTGACCGCGAGGAAGGATTGCGAACGCTTCCGATCGCCATCGGCGAACGACAGTCGTTACAAGTGGGGGCCGTGTTATTGGTCATCGCCGTCATCGCCAGTCCACTCCCGTATTTCACACACGGGTTTGGTGTCGCATACCTGGCACTGGTTATTCCGGCAGACATCGTCATGCTGTATGCTGCCTACGAGAGTTTTGACGATCCAACGGCTGGTCAGTCACATCTGAAATATGGGATGTTTCTCGCCGTCCTTGCGTTCATCGTCGGCCGGGCAACGGGATCGTTTTGAGTGCGGCCGTTTGCTGTGCACCCGCGGTGATCTCGATAGTAGCTCCTGTAAGTCACTGCAAACCGACTGTCAGCGGGTGAGCGGTCGATGCATCGATTGGTTCAGTATGTGCCATAGCGACCAGAACAGACGGATGGTAAACGGGGACGTCACGGCTCGAGGCGAAAATGCCGACGGCCCATTATGGGCTCCCACCTCCCCAAAACCTGTCGTTTCAGCGAATAGTAAGCATCACTCGAGCGAATTCAGCCAGTATTTAATCAAAAGTACTATAACCCGGTTGCTTCATCTATTGACCATGTACTGGGGCAGTCACCAGCAGCCGTCCGATACCCGTGACTGCAGGTGGGTGTGAGCAGCTGACATGTATGATCTCGCAGATGTCCTTCCGGAGGAGTCAGTCACTCCAGGGACGAACGTGTTAATTGCCGGGCCACCACTGACTGGAAAGCGTGATCTCGCGTTCGATATTCTCGCAAGTGGTGTCAACAAAGGGGAGGGCACGATCGTGGTCACCACGAAAGACAGTGCCGATAAAGTACTGACGAGGATCACAGATCGAACGACACGAACGAAACCTGATATCGGCATCGTCGATTGTGTGACCAAGCAGCGCGGAATGGGAACCCTCGACGACGATCCACGAATTAAATACGCCTCCTCACCCGTCGACATGACCGGTATCGGGATCAAACTTTCCGAGTTCTTACAGGACTTTTATCAGGTCCGAGACCTCCAGCAAAACCGGATTCTGCTGCATTCGGTGTCGACCCTGTTGATGTACTCGAACCTACAGACCGTGTTCCGGTTCTTACACGTCTTTACCGGACGGATTCAGAGCGCTGACGCTCTTGGCGTGTACGTGATCGATTCGACGGCTCACGACGATCAGACGATGAACACGCTGAAACAGCTGTTCGACGGTGTCATCGAAATCGACAACGATGACGAAAACGAACAGACGATCAGAACAGCAGGTCTATCCTGAGTGGGCTGATCAGCGGTTCTCACCACGATACCGTTTCCAATTCGTTACCGTATTGCGAAAAATCCTCGATCCAATCAGTTACGGTATTGCGAACGATACTCGAGATATGCCCATCAGTACGCCCGACGATTCGACGCTTCGAGAGGTTCTTTCATTGGAAACGGTTGCTGTTGTCGGTTGTTCGAGCACGCCCGGAAAAGCGGCACACGACGTCCCAAAGTATCTCCTCGAGCAGGGCTACGATGTTCGACCGGTCAATCCCTTCGCTGAGGAGATATTCGGACGGTCTGCCGTCGATTCCCTCGATGAACTCGAGGGGAAAGAAGTCGATATCGTCTGTATCTTCCGGCCGAGCGACGAGGTCAGTGACATCGTCGAAGCAACCCTCGACCGAGATGACGTCTCAGTCATCTGGACCCAGCTCGGCATTCGTGACGACGAAGCCGCGACTCGAGCAATCAATGCCGGGCTGACCGTCGTGCAGAACCGATGTATCAAAATCGAGCACAGACGCCTGTGTAGGTGAGTGGTTCGTCACGCCTGAACGCGTGGGCCGAACTGGACAACCGCTATCGGTTCGGCCACACGTCGACGATTGACGGAGTACTGAGTGTCTTCCCAGCCCTGAACGGATACGAAAGTTCGCTTTCGGAGTCCCGTTTCACGAGGCGGTCGACGTTCTGGGTGCTACTGAGTAGGTTGCTGAGAGCCAACTGTTGGGCAAAACCGAATGCAGTCCCATTTCGCGTACGTGTCGACGGCCAGGACCGCTACTCGATCTTCGAGCGTTCTTAATCGTCCCACTCTTCGAACGAGCGATAGATTCCTTTCGAGAGATAGCGCTCACTCGAGTCCGGGAAGACCGTAACGACCGATTCATACGGTGTGTCGATCTCGCCTGCAGCAATCGCTCGAGCGACGTGTTTCGCCGCGACACAGGCAGCGCTGGCACTTGAAGCGACCAGGTGTCCCTCTTCGGCGGCGAGTCGGTGGAGTTCTTCGTGGGCGCGCTCGTCAGCAACGGCGTACACGTCGTCGACGAGGTCGGGTTCGAAGAGTTCGTTCGTGTCGGTATTGTGGGTACCGATCCCCTCGATTTTGTACGCACCCTCCTCACGGTGTTCGCCGAGGAACTCACCGTACAGCGAGCCTTCAGGTTCGACGGCAGCCACGTACGTCTCCGACTCCTGTTCACGACCGTAGCGTGCGATTCCCATGAGCGTCCCAGCAGTGCCACAGCCGGCGACGATCGCTCCCACTTCGTCGTCGAGTGCGTCGTAGATTTCCGGAGCGGTCGTCGCGTAGTGGGCTTCGGTGTTCAACGGGTTGGCAAACTGCTGCGGAACGACCGCGTTGTCGAGTTCGTCGGCCAACTCGTGGGCACGGTCGATTGCACCGCCCATTCCATCGGCGGTGGGAGTGTTGATGATTTCGGCACCGAGCGCTGCCATGAGCTGTTGTTTTTCGACGCTGAAACGCTCAGGGACGACGAAAATAGCATCGAGACCGAGCTGTCCGGCTGCAATAGCCAGTCCAATACCGGTGTTCCCAGCGGTCGGTTCGATAACGGTCCCACCGGCGCCGAGTTCTTCGCGCTCGAGCATCCGTTCGAGCATATATCGACCGATGCGGTCTTTCACGCTTGCGCCGGGATTGAACGATTCCAGTTTGGCATATATCGGCACCTCGGCCGGCCCGTCGTGGATCCGTACGAGTGGGGTCTCACCGATCGTCTCGAGCACCGAATCCAACGGCCGCTCGTGAGTCGTCATTGCCTGGGCAAATGTTGCCCCCGTTGTTAGGTCTTCCTATCACCCGTGGTACGGGGTGAACGAAGGTGCCGAGCGTCGGACAAATCCTTCCTCATTAGGACCCACCGGTAACTTCACTCCGATAGCCCAAAAGGGATCGGTCGTCGTTTCGTCGACTATACGGAATGCTCCGCATCAGCCGTTTCGTCCTCAGCCGCCTCAGGGTCATCACTCGCCTCGTCGTCAGCCTCTGCTTCATCGATTGCAGCCTCCGCGAGGATCTGTTCGCCGTCGAGACCGTGTTCGTCCGCGATGGCGAGCAACAACGCCCGTTGCTCGGTGATGTTGTGGTCGAGTTTACTGACCGTCTCGTGCGTGTCGTCGACTTCTTCCTCGAGATTGATGATTCGTTCTTGCAGCTCCTGTACCTGGCGGTACATGGCTTCGGCGCGGTCGGATAGGCTCTGGATCTTTTTTGCCGTACTACCAAGTCCCATACTACCCGTTCAGAGAGCCACCGAGTTGAGTGTTTATGTCTTGTTGTCGAATCGCTCGAGCAGCGCGGCACGGTTGTACGTGGGACTGGTAGACAAACATAAGGGTACCGCCACCTGAGGCAAATACTCGAGCAAGTTTCGCCACAAGATTCGGGAGATGAGAGACACCGGCAACATCGCCGCAATTAAGCAATCCACGCGAGGAGAATCATATATGCGACCTGTTGCGCGCCCACCGACGCTGGGCATCATCGCCGCGTTGGCGTACGGTATCATCGCAATCGCTCCGTACGTATTCCTCGAGGTTGACTCGACCGTTATCGACGTTTACTACGACGCGAGTCTGGCTGGGCCACAGTTCCTCTCCTTGCTCGCCGTCGTGGCACTCGTCCTGTTTGCAGCCGGCCGACAGGGTCGAACCGAGCCCGACACCATCGCCGGTTTGACGCTCGTTATCGGTGTCGTTCTCACTGTCCTCACTCTGACGTGGGCACTGGCTGTGCCAACCGAGATCGTCCTCGAGGCGGGCGATGTAACCTGGTTTGAGTATCACCGATGGGGGGCCGTCGCCGCTGCGGCGACGATTCCGGCTGCGGCAGCCTGGTATACGCGAGTCCTTGGGTTGCTCTGAACGCAACAACTGGATATACACATTCGTCACTGATACACTCACAGCTTCTTACCAATAATTGGACAAGAAAGCTTATGCCAGGCTACTCGGGTTATCGGGTATGGCACGCGACAAACCGGTACAGAATAGTTCAAGTAGTACCCATCAACCAACGAAGTTCCCCAATCTCGTGACACTCGTCGGGAGAGGAATTCCGTCCCGATTCGAAATCGCCGTTGACGGCCAAATCGAGATGGTCGATGCGGATCCACTCGAGACAGCAACCATCGTGTCCGGTGGTGTCGCAGAGGGGACGATCGACGTCGGCATTCAGCAATTTCGCTTCTCCGGTGAAATGGCAAACGTACACGTAGCAGACTGGAACGGAAACACTGCGCCAACGTCGAAAAGCGTCCCCGCGGTCCACGTCGATTACGGCGTCGAGCGATAACCCCGGTCGTCGAATACAGCACTTCTGAGAGGTACTGCAAGGTGAATGTACGAGCCTGAAGAGGGATCACGGGAAGCGAACGGAAGCGGAGTCTGTACGTGCCCGTACAGGGGTGTTGGGAAGGCCGGTTTGACTCGAGAGCACCGTCAAAAACTCGCATAGGGCAACCGAATCACAACCCTTATCAGTCGAACCGGGTTACAATGAGTCAGCGGGATGGGATAGCCAGGAGATTCCGGCGGGCTCATAACCCGCAGATCGGTAGTTCAAATCTACCTCCCGCTACTTTTCAGGGACACAATCCGACGAGCATAGCGAGGAGACTGTGTCCCTGAAAAGCTGACGAGGAGATTTGAAGCAGGGAGCAGCTTGCTGCGACCGTGGTTCAAAGCTACCTCCCGCTTGTCGCGAGCAAGTCCGCGAGCGATGGAGATAGCACGAGTTGTTTGAACGAGAGGAGACCGTGAGCGGAGCGAGCGGTCTCCGCGTAGTTCAAATCTACCTCCTGGTATAGTGATGTAACCAACACCGAATTGAGGGTGCCTGTGGAGTGTGGAGTAGACGGCACACGACCTCTCACGAGACGCTGTCTCGGCGGATGTATAAATCTGTTTACTGCTACTACGACATGTTATCAAGTAAGTAAGGTTTCGGTTCCGGATTGGCGAAGACACCACACAAGGAATGTCTGTAAAATAACTACTTGTCTAAATTTACGAAGAACCTGATATCAATTGTGATGGAGTGTATCGTTCTATCAAAGTTGTGACCTCGAATTTGAGTACCGGCAATAACTACGATATACCGCCTGTTAAAGCGAGAATGGCTGGAAGCGATAACTGCTAATGACAAACTACCTGACTAGATGGAAGCATACCTAAGTAGTAATATAAGCACACAATACATGTTGTCCAAACAATCATTCTTGAAGGTTGTATTCCCTATGAACAAACATCAAAGATACAGGCAAACAGCAAAATAAGAGATTATCCAAAGATATAGCCGACTATTGAACACAAAAGGATAGAATTTTGCGTTTTTAGGTTAAAGACGGTGAATTATGCTCGAGCCAGAGGATGTTCATAAAGTATATATGGGTTTGGTGAAATGACCATTTTATGCCGCAAAGAAGAGGCAATCATCCGCGACGACGACACATTATCAAAGCCGGCGGTGCAGCCGGACTTGCTGGACTTGCTGGGTGTTTTAGCAGCGACGACAGCGACGACGGAAACGGTGGCAACGGCGGGAACGGTGGCAACGGCGGGAACGGTGGCAACGGCGGGAACGGCGAAGCCGAAGACCGTGGTGACTTCCTCGGTCCAGATGGCCAGGTCGAACTGAACCTCGTGTACGCCACGGGTACCGACACCACAGAAACCGCCGCAGAGGTCATGGCTAACGAGCTCGAGGACCTCGGGTTTTCGGTGAGCATCAACGGTGTCACCTTCGACACGCTCCTCGGACAGTACGTCTCCAACGAATACATCGGTGACGGCGAACCCGAGTGGTCGGCCGGTGGCTTCAACGCAGGCCCACGCGATGAGACCCAGAGTCCCGAACAGTGGGACCTGATGTACGGGATCAACTTCAACACGTACCCGCGTACGCCCGCGGCGACCGACGCCTTCTGGACCGAACAGTCGGGAACGAACTACTACGGCTACGCCCCGGACGTGGACATGGCCGCCAAGTACAGCGACTTCCGCCAGGAGCCAGATCCGGACGCGCGCCAGCAGATTATGGCGGAAATTTTCGGCATCCTGAGCGAGGACGTGCCGGTGAACTTCGTCTCGATGTCCGACGATATCGTCGGCTATCAAGATTACATCGAAGGGCCAGTCGAAGTGTTCGGTGGCAACTGGGATTCCACGACGTGGTCGGCAACCGACGATACCGACGAATACATCGCGGCATCCGGTACGGACGCCGAGACGCTTTACTTCCCCGAAGTGAACGACGTGCCGTCGGCGAACCGAATCGGTCTCTGTCTCGACGGTGCGTACGCCGTCGACTCCGAGAACACCATCCAACCGCTGTGGCTCGACATGGAAGACACCGGCGACGGCCAGGTGTTCGTCTGTACGCTTCGAGACAACCTCGAGTGGGGCAACGGCTACGGTCAGATGACGGCCGAAGACTGGGTATTCCAGATCGAAGAAGTCCACCAGAGCGGAGATATCTGGGATGCAGAAAACGGTCCCTCGACCCAGGGCGGTGACTGGGAGGGAATCAACGTCGAAGAAACCGGTACCCTCGAGTTCCAGCTCGAACTGCCGTCGGTCAACCCCGACTTCCCGCTCGAGCCAGTCATGTGGGGCGCGTTCTGTGCGCCGAAAGAGCTCTACGAGAGCTACGCACCCGACGCGGATGCGCTTCGACAGAGCGAAGAGATGCAGGAGATCCAGTACAGCGGCAACCTCGGACCGTACACGTTCGAGCGCTGGGACCGCTCCTCGGAGTTCGTCGCCGTGCGCAACGACGATTACTACATGCACGCCTACGCCGACGAGATGGGCAGCGAGTGGGCGGATGCACCGTACTTCGACCAGTACACCTACCGCGTGATCGAGGAGCAATCGACCCGACTGCAAGCGTTCGAGGGCGGCGAGTTGACGACGGCCGGCATTCCGACCGACCGGTATCAGGACTTCGTCGACAACGATTCGATCGACGTCTACGAAATCCCACAGCCGTATCTGGGAATTCTTGCGTTCAACCAGCGTGCAAACGGTTGGGAAGAACTCCAGACTCGCGAGGTCCGTCAGGCGCTGTCGATGTCCATCGACAAGGCAAACATAACCGAGAACATCCTCCGTGGCCTCGCAGAGTACACCCACACCTTCCAGCCAGAGTGGTCCGAATGGTACGACGACTCCCAGGTGACGGAGTTTGGTGTCGGTGACTCCTACAACAAACCGCAGGCACAGGACTACCTCGAAGAGTACACCAGCGACGACTACGGCTACGACGCCTAACTGGTGCCGTACCGAACCGTCCGCTACAGCTGGTAAGCTGTCGAATTTAATACATACTTCCCTACAGACATGGAATACAGCGTATGAAATGGTATATATTTAAACGACTAGTCTGGGCTGGTGTCGCGACGATGGTAGTCCTCACAATCACGTTCGTGCTGATGTACCTGACGCCCGACACCAGGATTATGGAACTCGAGTTCCAGGCCGCTCAGTCGGGGAGCGACCCGGAACAGGCCAGACAGGCAGCGGAAGCCGCTCGAGGAATGGATCAGGCGTTTCACATCCAGTACATCGATTTCATGCAGAACATGCTCAGTTTCAACTGGGGATGGTCTGACTCCCGATCGGAGCCGGTGATCGACGCGCTGGCCAGTGCGATCCCATACTCGATGATGTACGGCGTCCCCGCCGTCATTATATCGACGATCATCGGCATTGTCATCGGTCTGTACTCGGCAGTGAACCAATACACGCGCGGAGATTACGTTGCGACGTTCGTCGCCTTCTTCGGCATCTCCATTCCGAACTTCTGGTTCGCTATCATCTTGCTGGTTATTTTCGGGACGTGGTTAGGATGGGTCGACCTCCTATTTGATACCCAGGCGTCAAAGATAGATGGCGAGTGGGCGCTCCGAGCGATCGTCAGCTGGGAGAACGTCAAACAGCTGATTCTCCCGATGTTCGTCTTGATGACTGCCTCAGTCGCCAGTATGATGCGATACACTCGCGCGGAGGCGCTCGAGTACGTCGAATCAGATTTCATCAAAACTGCCAAAGCGAAAGGTGTGTCCGAGCGTACAATCGTCGCAAAACACATTTTCCGCCCCGCCTCGATCCCAATTGCAACGATTCTCGTGGGAGACATCCTCGGAATCGTCTTCGTGGGGTCCTATCTCATCGAAGTCGTGTTCGGCATACCGGGGCTTGGTTATCTCTCCTTCGACGCGATTATGTCCCAGGATACGGCGCTGGTGTTCGGTACCGTGTTCGTTCCGGTGTTCGTGGCGATCATCGGGAATCTCGCCCAGGACATCGCGTACGTCATCCTCGATCCGCGAATCAAATACGGTGATCGCTAATGTCCGTCGATACAGATCCAACAACACAATCCGCAAACGTCAGAAAGGAGGCAGACAACGTTACCTTCGAAGACGTCAACTGGGACGAAATCGACGGGACGGCTCGAGGCGTTACGAAGACGCGCATCGCCTGGTATGCGATCATGGGGACGTACCTGCTGGCACTTCTCAACGATCTGTTTAATCGATTCGGTGAAGGAGCCTACCAGCGGATGGTCGCGTTCGTAACCGATACGTCTAGGTATCAGGTCGAAACACCGGGATTCATTCCAGGTGCAGGACCCGCAGAGTATCCGCTGATCGGAGAGATCGGGGGAGTCACCTGGCTCTGGTCACTGACCTTGCTGGTTGGGGTGTTCTACGTGGCGATTCCGCTCTATCAGAATCAGCGGATGACCGCCTACTACTGGCGAGAGTTCAAGAAGAACAAAGCAGCTGTAATTAGCCTGATCTACCTGGCGATCATCTTCGCCATCGGTCTGACGGTTCCGCGGTTCATGGACCCGCCAGAGGTAGAACCCGTGCTGGCCTATCAGCCACCCGTCTGGGGGTCCGTCCGAGAAACAGTTCCTATTCAATGTGTGGGCCCGGTCAGCGGTGGCGAGTGTCACGGCAGCTGGGCGCATCCGTTTGGAACGACACACCAAGGGAAAGACATCCTCATCTCCATCGTCTACGGGATGGAGATTAGTATGCAAGTCGGCCTGATCGGGATGTTCCTGACGATCCTGATCGCCACGACAGTTGGGCTTACGGCAGCATATTTCGGTGGCTACGTCGACGAAATCCTGTTCCGATACGTCGACATCCAGATTACGTTCCCCACCTTCTTCCTGTACCTGCTGGTCGTGTACCTGGTCGGTGGAAGTCTGTTCGTGATGATCATCATCTTCGGCGTACTTGGATGGGGTGGGATTGCTCGTATCGTCCGCTCAGAAGCCTTACAGCGTCGGGAAGAAGCGTACATCATGGCAGCGAAAAACGCAGGGGCCGGAGGCCTCTGGACCATCCGTCGACACTTGCTACCAAACGTCTCGAACAGCGTCATCACGGCAGCGACGCTCGTTATTCCGGGACTAATTCTCGCCGAAGCAGCGCTGGCGTTCCTCGGACTCGGTGATCCACGCCTCCCATCCTGGGGCGAAACGATCGCCGACGGTCGGAGCGACCTGGATCGTGCCTGGTGGATATCGACGATTCCGGGCGTGTTCTTATTTATGACAATTCTGGCCTTCAATTTCCTTGGTGACGCACTCCGCGACGCCCTGGATCCACGACAAGGTGGTGGAGAATGAGCAAACAGCCTTCACAGACGATCGGTACTGATGAATCGACTCGCTCGAGCAACTCGCTCCTTTCGGTTACGGATCTCTGTACGTACTTCGAAACCGATGAGGGCGTTGTCAAAGCAGTCGATAGTGTTTCGTTCGACGTCCAGTCTGGAGAGACCGTCGCCATCGTGGGTGAGAGTGGCTCCGGCAAAACAGTGACGAGTGAATCGATAACCCGGCTGTTCAAGAGCCCACCGGGGTTCATTCCTGAGGGTTCGATCGAGTTCGATGGTGCGGAGGTCACTGAGATGAGCGAGGAAGAACTCAGATCACTTCGTGGTGGCCGCGTAAGTCACATCTTCCAGAACCCACAGGGAGCACTGAATCCGGTCTACACGATCGGCTGGCAACTTCGCGAGGCGATTGAACTTCACCAGGAAGTAACCAAAAAGGAAGCCAATGAAAAGGCCATCGAGCTGTTGACCCAGGTAGGGATTCCCGAAGCGAGTGCCCGACTGGGAGATTACCCACATCAGCTATCCGGTGGAATGAAACAGCGCGTGATGATCGCAATCGCCCTGGCCTGCGAGCCGGACCTGTTGATCGCCGACGAACCGACGACCGCGCTCGACGTGACGATTCAGGCCCAGATTCTCAAATTACTCAAATCTCTACAGGAAGAACGGGATATGGCGATTCTGTTCATCACCCACGACCTCGGCGTCGTTGCCGAGGTTGCAGATAGAGTCGTCGTCATGTATGCTGGAAAAGTGATGGAGCGGGGACCAGTGATGGATATCTTCGAAACACCGTCACATCCGTACACCAGAGCTTTGCTCGAGTGTCTCCCAAGCAAAGGGAATCTCGGCGGTATTCCGGGAAGTCTGCCGAGTCCGATCGACCCACCGGATGGCTGTCGGTTTGCAAGCCGTTGTGTCTTCGCACGCGAGGACTGTCTGGAAGGCCCACAGCCGCCGACCTACGAGGCCGGCACAGCGGACCACGTCGTTTCCTGTATCCACTTCGAACCGGGTGGCAATCCGGATATCGTCTTGAAAAGCGATGCAACGGTTTCAGCACTGGATATCGACCAGATGGGCGTCGGAGGTGAGGATCGATGAGCTGGTCACGAAGTGATCCGATCATGCAAATCGAAAACCTCGAGAAACATTACCCACTTTCCGGTGGATTGCTCTCCGGTGAGGTCGGTCGCGTCAAAGCAGTTGACGGGATTAGCTTCGACATACACGAGGGCGAAACGTTCGGTATCGTCGGCGAATCCGGGTGTGGAAAATCGACCGCTGCAACGTCGATGATCCGGCTCGAAGAGCCCACTGGCGGACAGGTCAGGTACAAGGGTGAGGACATCACCGAATACGATAGCACCGAACTCAAACGGTTCCGGCGGAACGTCCAGATGATCTTCCAGGATCCGGATTCGAGTTTCGACCCGCGGATGAGTATCGGTGATGCGGTGGCCGAACCGTTGATCGTGCAAGGAATGAGCGATCGGAAGAAGCGAGAGGCAATCGTAGCCGATCTACTCGAACGCGTCGGCCTCTCGGCCTCGGATATGGCCCGTTACCCACACGAATTCTCCGGTGGCCAGAAACAGCGTATCGGCCTCGCACGGGCGCTCGCGGTCAACCCGGACGTAATCGTGGCTGACGAACCGGTGTCCGCACTCGACGTGTCGATCCAATCCGAGATCCTACAGCTCATGAAAGAGCTGCAAGAGGCGTTTAACCTGACGATCATCGTCATCAGTCACAATCTCGGTGTTATTCGAGAGATCTGTGATCGGGTAGCCGTGATGTATCTCGGTGAGTTCGTCGAAGTCGCAGACAGCGAGGAGCTGTTCAACGATCCACAGCACCCGTACACGAGAGCACTGCTCTCTGCAATACCGACACCTGACCCACGTGAGCGGGGCCTTGGCGTCGAACTCAAGGGTGACGTTCCTGACCCCAGCGCCCCGCCAAGTGGCTGTCGGTTCCACACGCGCTGTCCGGAGGTGATCCCACCCGAGGAGCTCGAGCTTTCCCAATCGGTCTGGCGTGACGTGTTACACTTCCGTCAGCGTGTGCGAGATGGCACGCTGAATCTCGACTCAGTTGCCGAAACCGCTGCTGTCGAGGAAGGAATCGACACGGACGAAATCGATGGAGACATTTCAGTCGATGACATGCCAGCAGAGACCGTCATTAGCCAGCTCCGGCGAGAGAACGACCTCCCGGCGGAGTTGACCGATACGACGGCCAACGAGACGCTCGATAAAGCGTTCGATCAGCTCGCCCAGGGGAATCTCGAGGGCGCAAACGAGATCCTCGAGGAGTCGTTCATGACCGTCTGTGAACGCGACGCGCCAGCTCTCACTGAACGGGCGGGTAGGCAGGTTTCCTGTCATCTCCACGACGACGTAAAAACCGATGGATCGTTGCTCGAAGCCGATCAACCGGTTTCAGATTGAACAACGACCGGTACTATTTTTGGGTTACTGATGGCAGGATCAAACGACGTGAACGAACCGCTGACGATGCCACAGTGGCGACCGGCTGCACTCGCCGATGTGGTGCTCGTGATCGGTCTCGTGTTGCTGGGAAGCGTGGCCGTCGGATCGCTCTGGAGTTACGCCCGTACCGGTCAGTTCAGCTGGCTGTTCGTCCGTGAAGCACAGTTTATCGGTGCGGTCATTGGCTTTATCCTGTGGGCGGTACGAAACCGTTCGGGCGGCCAGATTGACGAGGTGGCAGATGAGAGGTCCCTGCTCATCCCACCCGTTTCGATACGTCTTCGACTGAACCCGCTTTCGGGAAGCGACGACGATGTCTACGGTGACGATGCTCACCTGTTTCTCACGTCGCTTGCCCTGGCGGTCGCTTCAATCGGAGTCGAAGTTGCACTCGTCTGGTCAGGCTTGTAACGCCTGTACGACTCACGGGAGAGACCACACCGTTTTTTACGATTGCGGCCAGGGAATACAGTATGACAGATGGGGCCACGTCGTCTGAAAAATCCTTTCAGCCATCCGAAGATGGCCCGGGGACCGGTGACGACGAAGAACTTCCGCGGGTAGTCGAGCTCGCAGGCGATACGGGACTCAAGCTCGCGTACGTGTCGCTTGCCGCTACGGCAATCGGTATTGTAGCAATGTATCTCTCGATTTACCCGTTCGGACGACTCTTCATTACCGTTGCTTTTGTCGGAATTAGTCTCGCGATGATTTTGGCGATGGTCTTTCAGGCCTATGCGGGCAACACGACAATAAATCGCGGTCCGTTTTAAGCCGTCTCCCGAAACTGTGCACCTGATTTGTTGGTTGAACTCACCGATGACTGGTTTCGGCGATTACCGGCTGGATATCGTTACGACAGCCCCTATATAGGGATCGTTGTCGCCTCTTCACGACCAGCGAAGTGCCTGGTGGCGGTGACCCGTAAACAGTAAAAAACCTCTATTAGTCGTCGCCGTCTTCGTCGACAATCACGACTTCGCCGTCGATGACATCGACGTTGATCAGCGTTTTGACGTGGTAGCCGGCGTCGGCGACTTTGTTCTCGCCGCCGGCCTTTTTGATGACGGCAACGGTGTCGACGACCTCCGCACCGATCCCGTCGAGTGCGCTAAGGACCGCAGTCAGCGTGCCGCCGGTCGAGAGGACGTCATCGAGTACCAGGACTTTCTCGCCCTCGCGGACGTCGTTGATGTACATCTCGTTTTGGGAGTAGCCGGTTTCCTGTGAGATGGCGACCTCGCCCTCGAGACCGTACTCTCGCTTGCGGATCACGGTCAGCGGGATATCGGTCATCAGGGAGACCGCTGTCGATATGTGGATTCCCATCGCCGCCGGCGTGACGATACGGTCGACGTCCTCGAGGTCGGCTTTGCGCATAATCCGGATGACGATTTCCCGGAGCAAGGATGGATCGAGTTTCGGAACGCCGTCGCTAATTGGGTGTACGAAGTAATGATAACCCTCTTTTTCGATAATCGGTGCCTCGAGGAGCGACCGTTTGAGTTGATCCATGTTGAAGGTGGGCGGGAGACGGTGTAAAAGGTGACGATACGCGATGCCGGGTGTGGTCTGTCAGCGAGACGCCTGTCAGAGAGAGGATACCAATCTGGCCAACAGGTATCGTCGTGGCCAGGTACCATCGATAGCCGACCTCGTTGCAGGCGAGTTGCAGTCCATTGACCCAACAGTCCGCATCAGTCGTCGGTTCCGTAGCTCAGCTCGGGCGGTTGCTCGCCGTGGCCCAGGCGCATATTCCGTTCGTAGTAGATGTGTGCAATAGCCGTCCCGGTGACCGTGAGCGAGATGAGAGCGGCCCAGGCGAGTTCCGAGACGAGCGTCAGTGGATAGATCTCTAGCCAGAGCGCGGCGACCAGTGCACAGGCGATTGCGCCGAGTGAGAGATACAGTTCACGCCAGGCGATCTCCCGACCGGGAACGATCTCGAGGTAAATGTTGAGATCCTCCGTTCGGTCGGTCGGTTCGATAACCCCCTCGTCAGCGTCGAACCGAAGAATACCTGCGGCGTCCATTTTGGGCAGATGGGTTTGCTGTAACGTCGTATACACGCGTTTTCGCTGTTCGGGCGTGACGCCCTCGAGCGTGGTTTCGTACTCCCAGGCGGCGATCTGCTGGGCGAGGTCGCCGAGTTCAACGGGTCGACCGTCCTGTTTGAGATACTGGAGAACGTAGCGCCGTCGCTGATTGCGAAGCACTTCGAATATTTCGCCTTTCGACAGTGGTTTGCTCTGTGTACGTGCCCCTAACACACGAGATCACCGCAGATAATCGTTCGATATGATTTCCGTTATCATCAGGTTACGACAGGGAGGCCACCTATATAATTCTCCTGACGGCCGCGTGAGATGAGGGGCAAAAAGAGCATGGGAGATGGTCGCGTCAGGCGGTTTCTTCGCCCAGCATAACGGCTATCGAACGGCCGATTTCGGCGGCGAGATTCTGTTTGGTTCCGTCGAACTCGGCAGCGGTTTCGGCGTGAACCAGGAGCGCTCTCGTCCGATCGGCTCCCATCACACGTGCATCGTTTGCGACGACGAACCCGGCGTCGACTCGCTCGAGAAGCGATCGCGCTGCTTCGATCATCTTCGAGTCTTCCCCGCTCGTTTCGGTCTTGAATCCAACGATCGGCAACGATGGCTGTTCGGCACGAACGGTATCGAGCAGCTTCGGCGTTGGCTCGAGTTCGAGGGTCCGTGTCTCGCCTGACCGGAGTTTCTCCTCGTGTGTCTCGACCGTGTAGTCACCGATTGCGGCTGCTGAAACGAGCACGTCAGCGCCGGTGGCGGCCTCGAGGGTTGCCTCGAGCATCTCCGTGGAACTTTCGACCTGCCGACTGGTAGCGTAGGGCACTTCGGGGCCGTCGTGGACCAGGGTGACCGTTGCCCCGAGGACGTAACACGCTCGAGCGACGGCTCGCCCCATTTTGCCGGACGACCGGTTAGATAGCACTCGAACGGGGTCGATCGATTCCGTCGTCGCTCCGCTGGTGACGACGACGTGACGTTCCGCCAGTGGGCGCTCGCCTGCCGCACGCGCTACTTCACAAACGATAGCTTCCTCCGTGGCGATTTTCGCTTTTCCCTCTTCGACGCGCGGGTCGACGAACGAAACGCCCCAGTCTTCGACCCGTTCGATGGCCTCGAGGACCCCCGGATGGTCGTACATGGGTTCGTGCATCGCGGGCGCGATGACGATAGGGACGCCAGAGCCGAGGGCCGTCGTTGCGGCGGTCGTGACCGGAGTGTCGTCGACGGCGTTTGCGATTTTGCCGACGGTGTTCGCCGTCGCCGGTGCGAGCAGGTAGACGTCTGCCCACCCGTCGTAGCCACAGAGTTCGACGTGCTCGACGCGGCCAGTGATGTCGGTGACAACGTCGTTTTCGGTCGCGAACTCCAGCGACCACGGGTGGATAATGTGCTGGGCACTGGGGCTCATCACGGCCCGAACGGTTGCACCCTGGCGCCGCAACTCGTGGGCGAGTTCGACGGTTTTGACGGCCGCGATCGATCCCGACACCCCGAGTGCGACGTTGACTCCCTCGAGCATTCTCGATGAACCTTCGCACGCAGGGATAAAATGGGTATGGGTATCGTCCCCTGGTGGGGATTGTTGTCACTGATTTCCAGTCAGTGACCTACCCAGTCCGTCACTGACCACGACAACACAGTCGATGCATCGATCACTCGTCGGCCACGCTCGGGTGCATCGTTGGCTCTTCTTCGAACGGTTCAGCGAACGCCTCGAGCATCGTCTTTCTGGCCCGCTCGTCGCGCTTTCGCCGTTCAGCATCGTCGATTTCTTCGCAGGCTGGCGGGACCGCACGATCACGACCAGTAAAGTACCCTTCAGGGGCCACCCAGTCGTGGTAGAACGCAACCTCCGAGTCGTGGATGACCGCAAGGGAGACCGTTGCGCCGTGTCCTGCAGCGACGATGCTCTGGTGTGGTTGGCCGGCGAGTCGACCGGCGGCATAGACCCCGTCGACGCTCGTTCTCCCGCCCTCGTCGACTGAGACCACGTGCTTGCTGCCGCGCTGTTCCCGGTCGACCTCGAGCGACAGGAGGTACTCACTGTCGGGCCAGGAGGCCGCAATTACCCGGCGTGCCTCGAGTGGTGTCCCGCCGTCGTTTTCAGTCCGTACGTTGAAGCCGCGCGCACCATCGTCGGACACCTTGTCGGTTATCTCGGTGACGCGGCCCAACTCGAAGGTTGCGCCCGCGTTTCGGGCCTGGTCACTCGCGAGTGCCAGATACCGGCGTGCGTCGACCCCGTCGGGGAAGCCGGGATAGTTCTCGAGGCTAGCGTTTCTGGCCAGAATCGACTCGCCGCCGTCGACGACGAGGGTATCGAGACCTGCACGTGCAGTAAAAATCGAGGCGGCGAGACCGGCGACGCCGCCACCTACAATGAGTACATCGCGCATACAGTATGGATCCGTGTAGCCGGTACAAATATCTGCGGACACGCCGGAACGCCCGTGTTCAAGCGAACAGAGCGCGCTGCTCGAGTGTTGCCCAACCATCCCGCTCACGAGGATAACGTTTAGGTCCCCGATGTTCCTATCAGAGGTGTGGACCGAATCCTGGTGAGTACGGTCGTCTATCGTGACCCGGAGACGGTGTTTCCGTACTTGCAATCGTTTTCGAACTATCCGCGCTACGCCAAACATCTCGAGGCAGTCACTGTCGACGGCGATGGCGGCCCTGGAACTAGATACGGATTACACCTGTCGTGGTGGAAACTGTCCTACACAGCGCGTTCGGAAGTGACTGCGGTGAACCCACCAACCTCCCTCGAGTGGGAACTCACCAAGGATATCGATGCCGCGGGCGAATGGCGCGTCCTCCCAGAACCGGCGAGTGCACCGTCGACGGAAGAGACCGCCAGTCGAATCTACTTCGAGGCCGTCTACGACCCACATTCGGCCGATTCTGACGTGGTGTCGCTGCCGCGGTTCGTCTCGATGGGGTGGGTGATCGACAAACTCCGCCCACGGCTCATGGAGGAAGCTCGTCGTGTCGTCGAACGACTGGTCGCCGACATCGAAGGAAGACAGCGGTCGGTGGAATTGACGGTGCACGAGATGCCGTGAGGACCCGACGTTTGGGAGGGGACTGATAGGGGTTATCGTAGCCAGCCCGCGGTTTCGAAGGACGGCTGTCGACGCTGCACCTCGGTTTTTCGTCGGTACCGATGAACGCCTCCGATAATCCCTATAAGGAGGAGCATCTCCGGTCGGGTGGGACTCCACCCTGTCGAGTGTTCATCGACTCGAGACGGCACACTCATCGTGACTCCCTCGAGTGGCTTCGCACCGTAAAGCCGTCAATGTAATTTACTCGGCTGGTTCGCCGCCGTAGCGCATAAAGAAGTAGACGAGCGAGAGCGTCGACACCATGCCCGCGACCGTCGCGACGATGAGTGTCCACGCCGCGTCGGGAACGAGGTCCGCTGGCCCCTCCGGGGCAGCACTTGCGCCCTCGGCTACTTCGATCGTGCCGACCATCCCGACGCCGACGTGGGGGTCACAGACGTAGTCGTACGTCCCCTCTTCGGTGAACGTGTACTCGTAGTCGCCGTCGGCCTTGAGATCCGGGTGGCCCTCCCAGTCGGCTCCCTCGGGCTGGTCGCCAGGGTTGACGTTGTGGTCGGCGACGCCGACCCACTCCCAGACGACGGTCGTGCCCGGTTCGATAGCGAGGTTTTCCGGTTCGAAGAAGTTGTCGTCAACTTCGACGACTTCGGTTCCCCCGCCGGCGGGAGCATCGTCACCGTTTTCGGCTTCATCTTCTTCGTCTTCCTGAGCCATCCCCGTCGCTGTTGCACCGGCCGCGACCGCCGTTCCCGCAGCGCCAGCGAGAAAGAGCCGACGTGAAAGCGGTTCGTCCTCCTCGAATTGCTTCATGCACGGGGCTTAGCAATGGGCGGTACTGAAATCTTCGGTTCGTCCGCTCGAGATGCGTCACCGTTGGGAGGCGTACCGATATCCATGCTGGATCCGACAGGGATAGGGGACTATCGGGGAGAAAGGACTCTGAATAATGGGTTGTATAATCAAATTAACTTGGTATCTTTATCATACCAAACGGTATTTTGAAGGTACCGAATCACTCCAGTAGTTGAAGTCAGAAATGCTGGAGCCTCACCCATGTACCCGCCAGCGACAGGACGACGCTCGAGCACGAGCGGGTCGAAAACTCCAGATTCCGCGAGCCCTGGTAGAGGAGCCAGTGAACGTCAGTGCACACCCGCTCACAAGCGGGCATCGCTGTAGGTGTGTAAACAGTTTCACTGGCTACTATAGTTGACTCAGAGGATTATCGTAGCCAGCCGGCGGCTTCGAAGGACGGCTGTCGACGATGTACCTCGGTTCTTCGTCGGTACCGATGAACGCCGACGAAATCCCTATCAGTACGTGTAATCGTGCTCGCCGGATTCGCTCTCGAGGAATGCAGTCAGTAGATCGATCGTCGCTGTGACGTCGTCAACGTGGGCGGTTTCGGTCACGGTGTGAAGATACCGCGTCGGAATCGAGAGTGCGCCGACGGGTTTTGCTCCGGCGGTATTCTGGAAGCCGGCGGTGTCGGTTCCGCCGGCCGGAAGTATCTCGATCTGGTGGTCGATATCGGCCTCCTCGGCAACGGCACGGAGCCGTCGATGTACTTTCGGGCTGGTGATCACGCTCGAGTCTTTGAGTTTGATCGCCGCGCCGTCGCCGAGGGTTGTGACGTGCTTGCTCGCATCGAATCCGGGGACGTCGTTGGCGACGGTGACGTCCAAGGCAATCGCCAGATCGGGGTCGACGTCGACGCCGAGTGCCCGGGCACCACGGAGGCCGACTTCTTCCTGGACGGTTGCACAGAAGTGAATCGTTACGTCGGGGTTCTCGATATTGCGAGCGGCCTCGAGCATCGCGAACAGACAGATTCGGTCGTCGAGGGCCTTGCCCGTGACCGTCTCCCCGACGCGCTCGGTCCGTTGGTCCATCGTGACGAGGTCGCCGAGAGACACTCGCTCCTCGAGTTCCTCGGTTGGCAGCCCGGTGTCGACGTAGACGTCCTCGACTTCGGGCGTTTTCGAGCGCTCTTCCTCGCTGAGTGTGTGGGGTGGCGGGGAGCCGATGACGCCCGGCAGGTCGCCATCGTCGGTGTGAATCGTCACCCGCTGGGCTTTCAGGACGCGGGCGTCCCAGCCGCCGAGCGCATCGAGCTGGAGAAAGCCCGTGCCGTCTTCTTCGCCGGTGACGTGTTTGACCATGAACCCGATCTCGTCCATGTGGGCGGCGACGGCGACCGAATAGTCGCTGTCACCCTCGAGCGTGCCGACGACGTTTCCCATCGCGTCCGTCCGCACGCGGTCGACACTGTCTTCGAACTCGCGCTGGACGAGCGCTCGGATACGGTCTTCGTAGCCCGGAACGCCGCTGGTTTCGGTGAGTTCAGTCAGCAACTCGAGGTCGAACGATAGCTCCCCATCTGCACCAGTTTCCGAATCTGCCATGGTTAAAAGTGTGAAAGGCGCCAGTATAAGTCCGTGGGAAACGGGTACCTGTGCCGGGTATTTGAATCGATCGGCGGTACTTGAATGGTCTCTCGAGCCCGAGAGGGAAAGAAACCCGTTTGTATCCTGAGCACGACCTTCGAGTAATGAACGAGTGGGGCGCAACGGTTGGGTTGGCACTCGTGTTTTCGCTCTCGCTGTGGGTGGTGTACCAACTGGAATCCGTCTGGGTATGGCTGGTCTGGGGCGCCCTCATGGTCGGATTGTCGGGGGCGGCGCTCATACAGTTCAATCGGTAACGCAGATTCACGCTCGTGACGAGTGCACGTGTTCCGGAGATGGGTCGGAAGCGCCGGCGACAGAAGTACCGTGCGGGTGATTCACCCACTCGAGCGCTCACCACTGTGGCCCGAGGGCCTCGATCACCCTGCAGGCGTTTTTCGAAAAGGCGCGATGGAGTTTGTCGGCCGAGACGTCGAGTGTGAGAATTTCCATGATGGCGACGTTCGGGTGGCAGTCGGGAACGCCGCTGCCGAAAAAGACCCTATCTGGATGTTCGAGCAATGCACGCTCGAGGACGTCGCGATACCTGACGGCGCTGGTCTCGAGATAGCAGTCCTCGGTTCCCTCGAGGTGGTCGATGGTTTCGTGCATCAGTTCTCGATTGAGTGGATGTCCGCCAAAGTGTGAGACGATGACGGGAAACGATCGGTCGAACAGCCTGTCTGCAAGTACGGCCGGCGGTGCCCCCTCGCCACCACTGATGAGCAACGGAAGCGAAACGTCATCGAGGACCTCGAGCACGTCGTCGGTGGGTAACCCATCGAGGGCAGGGTCGAGTACGAACCCGTGAAAGCGGTCGTCGTAGGCGTACTGTTCGACGTCCTCGGGCGTCGTGTGGTGTGCCTGCTGGCGGCTGAAGGCGTTACGAAACCGGCTGCCAGCGTTGGTGGCCGGTTCGTCGACCCCGTTGATTCGGGCGAAGGCGATAAACGGCCGTTCGACACTGTGGCGGGCCACCCCGTTGTTCGCCGCCACGTAGCTCGTTTCCGGCGACACAGGCGGGAAAACGACAGATCGAACGATACCGGCCTGGTGCATCTCGCGCTCGAGACGGTCCGGCTGGAGCGGGGTCGTGCCTGCGGGAACAGCCGCACCCGTCTGCAGGCGAGCGTGGACGTCGACGACCCGGAACTCGTGTTCTAGCTCGAGCATTCGTTCAGGCGTTCGTTCCTCGGAGGTCATTGGTCTATCGGCTTCGCGTGCGTGATCTGACATACGCGTACCGGTGAACGACGGTGGTACCGGCGAGTGGGTTATTTCCAGAGAGCGTCCCACCCGTTCAGTGGCGACTCGTCCGTGTGCCTACCGTTCACATACGAATCGCCAGAGGGGAGCGAGGTGGCACCGAAACAGTTTTATAGAAGTGCTGACGATACAAGTAATGAGGAATCATATATGGCACAACAGCGACGCATGGGCGGACAGCCTATGTTCATTCTGAGCGAGGATAGCAAGCGAACCCAGGGGCGGGATGCCCAGTCGTCCAACATCATGGCCGGCAAAGCGGTCTCCGAAGCCGTACGGACGACACTTGGGCCGCGAGGGATGGACAAAATGCTCGTCGACTCGAGCGGGAACGTCGTCATCACGAACGACGGCGCGACCATCCTCAACGAGATGGACATCGAGCACCCGGCTGCCCAGATGATCGTCGAAGTCGCCGAGTCCCAGGAGGACGAGGTCGGTGACGGGACGACGACGGCCTCGGTTCTCTCCGGAACGTTGCTCGCCGAAGCCGAGGATCTCATCGAACAGGACGTCCACGCGACGACGATCGTCGAAGGCTACCACGAGGCTGCTCGCATCGCCCTCGAAGCCATCGACGAACAGGTACTCAACGTCGAAGTCGACGACGAACTGCTCGTCCAGGTCGCCGAATCCAGTATGACTGGCAAGGGCACCGGTGGACTCACACCCGAAGCCCTGGCAGAGACTGTCGTCGAAGCCGTCCGCCACGTCGACAGCGACGAGGGCGTCGCCCGAGACAACATCGAGGTCCACACCCAGGTCGGCGCTTCCTCGAGTGCGACCGAACTGGTCTCCGGGATCATCATCGACGAAGAGCCGGCCCACGACGAGATGCCAACCGTCATCGAAGACGCCTCAATCGGTATTCTCGACGTCGAACTCGGCGTCCGCACCGGCGAGGTCGACGCGGAGTACTCCATCGACTCCATGGACCAGCTCACCGCCGCCCTCGACCACGAAGAGGCCGAACTCCGCCAGTACGCCCAGGACGTCATCGACAGCGGCGTCGACGTGCTCTTTACCACCGACAGCGTCGACGACCGCGTCGCCTCGCTGCTCGCCAGCGAAGGAATCCTGACCTTCGACGACATCAGCAACAAGAAAGCCCGCAAAGTCGCCAATGCCACCGGTGCCCGACGTGTCGGTGCGCTCGAAGACCTCACGGAAGAAGCGTTCGGTCACGCCGACCGCGTCCGCAGTGAAGCCTACGGCGACGACGAACTCGCGTTCGTCGAAGGCGGTGCTGCCGCCGAAGCCGTCACCGTCTTCGTTCGTGGCGGAACCGACCACGTCGCCGACGAACTCGAGCGCGCCATCGGTGACGCTCTCGACGTCGCCTCGACCGCCCTCGAGAGCGGTGAGGTCGTGCCCGGTGCTGGCGCAACCGAAATCGCTATCGCCGACCACGTCCGCTCGGCTGCTGCCGGTATCGAAGGCCGCAAACAGCTCGCCGTGACGGCGTTCGCCGACGCCATGGACATCATCCCACGGACGCTCGCCGGCAACACCGGCCAGGACCCAATCGACTCGCTGGTCGACCTGCGCGCAGCCCACGAAGCCGAGGGGCGCGCCGGCCTTATTACCGACGGTGAAACCGTTACCATCGACGACCCGGTCGAATACGGCGTCGTCGACCCCGCCGACGTGAAACGCGAAGCCGTCGAAAGTGCCACCGAAGCCGCCACCATGATCGTCCGTATCGACGACGTTATCGCTGCCGAATAAGCGGATCACCTTCCTTTCTATTTCAGGGCTCGAGACGGTCTCTGTGGGCCAACAATGTTAAGTGTTAACAAGTCGTAACTTCCGTTTGTAATGTCCCACAATCCACCAATTGACCGACTGACACAGATCGGGGGACCTGATGAGCGGCCGGTCTACTACGACGATTGTGGGGGGACGTATCACACCTGGTGTGACATGGGGGAGTACGAACCGGTAAGCACCGCCTTGCTGATGGCGGTTTCTTCCGTCCTCGGAAAAGAGCCGGAAGATCTCGAGGCGCTCCACGAGTGTGTCAATCCCGACGCACTCAACGAACTGTTCGTCCACTGGCGCGGTGACGAACCACGCGTCGGCGACGGGGCGATATCGTTCAGTTTCGCACAGTGTGACGTTACGGTCCGTGCCGACGGCGAGATCGTCATCGACCCGAAACGCACACCAACACCGGCATAACGTGGACTGTCAGTGAGAACACTGGCTATCAGGGAGACAGTGAGAAACTTGGCTATCAGGGGCTCTCGAGACGCTCGAGAGTGACGTGTTCATCGACAAACAGGCCGAACGCCTCCGAGCCACGCCCATCGTTCACGTCGAGTTCGACGTAGCCGTGACTCCCCACGAGCGCGACCGGTTCGCCGCGCTCGACGGAGGCAAACGTCTCCCCAACTGGGACGCGCTCGTCATCTACCAGCACCCTGTCGACCCCCTCGAGGAAGCGACCTGGAACGTTCGTAATCACGTTGCCGAAATCGTCGACAGCGAGCACCGTCGCGTCGGCGGTGTCGCCGTCGGTTGCAGCCGTTGGGAGCCTACAGTCGATCGGCTCCGAAAGCGGACTGAGCCAGGGGAGCGTCTCGAGCGACTGACTCGTCTCCTCGAGGGCAGCCGCAATCGGGGCAAATACGTCCCGACCGTGGAAGGTAGTGCTTCCGGCGGCTTCCGCTTTGCCGCCCGTGGGAACAGGAGTCTCGAGTGCTGATTCGTCGACGACGTACGCCTCGACGTCTGCTGCTGGGTCGTCAGCCGACTCGATATCCGAATGCTGTTCGGCATTGCCCACCAGACGTCGCGCAACCGGCAGTAAGACGCCGTTGTCGGGGCCCACCAGCCGGTGATCGCCCGCATTGACGACAATCGCTCGTCGATCCGTGCCGACACCGGGATCGACGACGACGAGATGAATCGCTGGCGGAACGTACGGGAGGATCTCGCGAAGCCAGAACGCACTCGAGCGAACGTCTCCCCGCGGCAGTTCGTGGGTGAGGTCGACCAGCCGCGTAGCAGAATCGGTTCGCTCGAGCAGGACGCCTTTCATCGCCGCGGGGTACGGAGAGCCAAAGTCAGAGGCGAGTGTAATCATACGCACCAAGAGACGGCAGTTCCCAAAAAAGTTCACGACGGAAATCGTAATCGATCGCTCGAGGGCTGCTATCGACCGTTGGAGTCGTCGTCGGCAACCATCTGTATCCGCTCGATGCCACCGATTTCGTCGATGACGTCGACGACGGCGTCCGGGACGCGGGATTGCCAGTTTTCGTCTTCGATCATCCGTTTGCGGACGGCAGTCCCCTCGAGGATTTCTCGTTTGAACATCGGGGACTCTCTGACCTCGACGCTTGCTTCACGAAAGAGCTGGATAACCAGGGGGTTGTTCGAGTAGGCGACGTCGAAATCCGGGCTCATACTCTGGACGTGGCTTACCCAGACGGAGTTTCGGTCGAGGTCTTCGATGGGGACGGCATACGTCGTAATATCGAACTCCTGGACGGCTTTGGTAATCATCATAATACGCTCGCCGGCAGTGAACGGGTTTCGCGTCGAGTGTGAATCGCCAGCGCTGCCGATGCCGAGAACGAGTTCGTCGACGTCGTCGGCAATCCGTTCGACCATCGTGTGATGCCCGTTATGATAGGGCTGAAAGCGACCAATGTAAAACCCCCGCGTCATACCTGTCACGTCGTGGGTGGGACTCTTAAGGGTGGCGAGGTCGTTTTGACGAGAGAAAGCGGCGAATTCAGCCGTTTGAAGGCCCCTGTGTCGGTCCCGCGGTTCAGTAGAAGGGAGAAAGTATATCAGTCGCAATCCCTTCCGTTGCAATACTGAAAAGCATTCTATGAGTAACGATACGAACGTCGACGACCCTCCAGCGGACGGCGCCCCCGAGGAGGAATCCGTCCCATCCGCACAGGAGGAGTCGTCACGAACAGACGATGGCTCCGCCGGCGATGGCCAGGGACAGGCTGTGGATAGTTCGGACACCACTGGCGACGTCGAAGCAGGGGCCGAAGACACCACCTCTGTTGCAGACGAAGAACCCACAGATCCACTCGAAGAGTCGCTCTCACTGCTCGATGGCTCGAGCGAATCGGACGCAACCGATGGTGACAGCGACGAACTCGCTGAGGGATCCCCGTCCGATGACGAGACACCGACGGAAGACGACATCGAGACCGTCGAAGACCTCGGCAGTTCCGTCGAGGTCGACCCTGGCGTCGAAATCGATGAAGAGATCGAAGACGAGGACCTGCTCGGCGGCCTCAAAATCGATTCGACCGAAGATATCGAAGTCCCGGACCGACTCGTCGATCAGGTGATCGGACAGGACGAGGCTCGAGACATCATTATCAAGGCGGCCAAGCAGCGCCGTCACGTCATGATGATCGGTTCTCCCGGGACAGGGAAATCGATGCTCGCCAAGGCGATGAGTCAGTTGCTGCCGAAAGAGGACCTCCAGGACGTTCTCGTCTACCATAACCCGGACGACGGCAACGCACCGAAAGTGCGCACCGTTCCGGCTGGTAAGGGTGAACAGATCATCGACGCCCACAAGGAAGAAGCCAGGAAACGCAACCAGATGCGTTCGATCCTGATGTGGATCATCATCGCGATCATCGTCGTCTACGCGATCATCGCCAGGCAGATTCTGCTCGGGATTCTCGCTGCCGGTATCATCTGGCTGATCTTCCGGTACACCTCTCGTGGCATCGACGCGATGGTGCCGAACATGATCGTCAACAACGGCGAACAGCGCACGGCTCCGTTCGAGGACGCGACCGGTGCTCACGCCGGTGCGCTGCTCGGCGACGTCCGCCACGACCCGTTCCAGTCCGGTGGGATGGAGACGCCGAGCCACGACCGCGTCGAACCCGGTTCGATTCACAAATCGAATAAGGGCGTGTTGTTCGTCGACGAGATCAACACCCTCGACGTGCGAACCCAGCAGAAGCTGATGACCGCCATCCAGGAAGGCGAGTTCGCCATCACGGGTCAGTCCGAGCGCTCCTCGGGTGCGATGGTCCAGACCGAACCCGTCCCCTGTGATTTCATCATGATCGCTGCCGGGAACCTCGACGCGATGGAGAACATGCACCCCGCACTCCGCAGCCGTATCAAAGGCTACGGATACGAGGTCTACATGGACGACACCATCGAGGACACCCCCGAGATGCGCCGGAAGTACGCCCGGTTCATCGCCCAGGAAGTCGAGCGCGACGGCCGGCTTCCTCACTTTACCCGTGATGCCGTCGAGGAGGTCATCCTCGAGGCAAAACGCCGGGCTGGTCGCAAGGAGCACCTGACACTGCACTTCCGAAACCTCGGTGGGCTGGTTCGCGTTGCCGGCGACATCGCTCGAGCCGAGGACACCGACTTCACGACACGTGAACACGTCTTACAGGCGAAGGGGCGCTCGCGCTCTATCGAACAGCAACTGGCAGACGACTACATCGAACGCCGCAAAGACTACGAACTGCAGGTCAACGAGGGCGGCGTCGAGGGTCGTGTCAACGGGCTCGCCGTGATGGGCGAAGACTCCGGTATCATGCTGCCCGTGATGGCCGAAATCGCCCCCACACAGGGTGGCGGAAAAGTCATCGCCACGGGCCAGCTCAAGGAGATGGCCGAAGAATCCGTCCAGAACGTCTCGGCGATTATCAAGAAGTTCTCGGACGTCGACCTCTCCGAGAAGGACGTCCACATCCAGTTCGTCCAGGCCGGCCAACAGGGTGTCGACGGCGACTCGGCCTCCATTACGGTGGCGACGGCCGTCATCAGCGCCCTCGAGGACATCCCCGTCGACCAGTCGGTCGCGATGACCGGTTCGCTGTCGGTTCGCGGCGACGTGTTGCCGGTCGGTGGGGTCACCCACAAAATCGAGGCTGCTGCGAAAGCCGGCTGTACCAAGGTCATCATTCCCAAAACCAACGAGCAGGACGTGATGATCGAAGACGAGTACAAGGATATGATCGAGATCATCCCCTGTGACAACATCAGCGAAGTGCTGGACGTCGCCCTGATGGGCGAACCGCAGAAGGATTCGCTGGTTGACCGCCTCAAGGCGATCACCGGCTCCGCACTCGACAAATCCGGCCCTGGCGCGACCGGTACCGGTTCGAGTCCAAGTCCGCAGTAATTTTCCGCCGACGTTTCGGCTTCGACTTTTACTCGCCTCGGTAGTCACTGCTCTTTGGTGCGTACTCGAGGCAGTCACAACCCCGAACGTGCACTGTCTCGAGCCAAACCCTCTTTTGTCGACCCTTCGTACCTTCGAGCGATGACCCAGTGGGTGACGTTCGCCGGGATAACCGCCATCGTCCTCGTGGTGGTGTTGGTGTTAACCAGGCTGACCGCCGAGGGGCTGGGGCTCGGCACGGGTGAGAGCCCACCGACCGGCGACCAGCGACCGAACGCAGCAGAAACAGTGTGGACCGGCCGCCGAGAGTCGGAACTCGAGGAGAATTCGGCCACGTCGCCATGCGAGTCAAGCGACCGTGAGAGGCCGGAGGGTGAAACAGCCGGGCCGCCCGACGGTCGTTCGCCAGCAACGCAGACAAACGGGGAGGCCGATTCCAGCACAGCTCCAGGCTCGAGCGAGTTTCCGATCTCTGGATCTGACCCGGAAACATCACCGGGCTCTGCCTCCGAAACATCACCGGACTCTGACTCCGAAACACCACCGGTCGACCGGCAACCGCATCGCCCGTCGCCGGTCGAGGAGCTCTCGACGATGGCCTTACTGGCGAACGTTGCGCTCACCCAGGGATTGTTCGCGGGGGTGCTCATCGGGGCAATCGTCTACACAAACGTCCCACTCGAGACACTGGGCGTCGCGCTCGAAAGTGAGTATCTACTGACTGGCATCACGGTTGGCGTCCTTGCCGGGCTGATTCTCTACGTGGGGAACGAACTCGGGGCCACGATTGCGACCCACTTCGGTCTCGAACACGACGAAGGGCTTCGAGGGCTGCTGGCACCCGATAGTACCGCCGGCTGGGCCGTGTTGCTCGGCCTCGTCTTGCCAGTCGTCGCGCTGTTCGAGGAGCTCCTCTTTCGCGCCGCGCTAATCGGGGCACTGTCGGCGGGGTTCGATATCCCGCTGTGGATACTCGCCGTTGGCTCCTCGGCAGCGTTCGCTCTCGGTCACGGCGCACAGGGTCGAACCGGCATCGTCGTCACCGGTTTGCTAGGGCTGGTCCTCGCGTGGCTGTTCATCACAACGGGTAGCCTGCTGGTGGTCGTGGTGGCTCACTACCTGATCAACGCCCTCGAGTTCCTGGTGCACGAGTGGCTCGGCCTCGAGTGGACGGTGGGGATCGCCAACTGAACGCCGACGTCCCCCGCAGCGAATCACCGAAAGCTAAGCCAGACGAGCGTCTGTGCTCACGTATGCACTCACTCGAGTCGGTTCCGGAGTCGGTCCAGCGGTCGATTGTATTCGGTATCCTGCTTTACTTTACGCTGATCGTCTACGCCGAAATCGCGAACGAGCCCCTCGCCGGGTTCGCCGCAGATATCGTCTTCGCGTTCGTCGCAATCACCGTCGGGGTGTTGCTGTTTACGCGAGCGACCGACCGCCTCTCGCCGCTTAGCGCTGGTGGGCTGTGTCTTCTCGTCGGCGGCATCGCGCAGTTGATTGCCGTCTTCACGGGAGAGTTGCTGTTACACGCCGTAGCCTCGATGGCCGTCTTCGTCGGCATCGGACTCTACATCCTCGCGGTCTGGCTCGAAACCTGATGCCAGCTGGTCGTCACTGCACGCCGCGTTACAAGAATACAGAGAGTGCTCAGAGCCCCTCGAGCGAGCGAAGTTTTTGTTCGACACCTGGCGGTGCCGCACTCGGTCCGTTTCGAACCCGATGATCCGGGAGCACGATCGGAATCGGATTCTTATCGAGTGCCGTCCGGACGGTGATCAGGTCATCGTCGTCCTCGGGATTCAGGTCTGGCGTCATTCGAGCGATCGCTTCCACATCGACGCTTTCGCCGTAGGGTATCGTGCGAAGCGTCTCGAGAATGTCCCGCTGATCGGTCGGGACGGTGAGTGCGATCTGGACGTCATCGAAACCCACTTCGTTGACGCCATCCAGGTACTCGAATAGCTGGTCCAGCAGTGGATGCTCGTTCGCCTCGTCCCCTTCGACGGCGTTCTCGTCGGGTTGGTCGGGAAACGAAATAGACAGTACGCGATCGCCAGCGACACCGATCTGTACGTACCGCTCGAGATACGGCGAGTGACGTGCGTAGATACCCGCATCGGCGGACTCGTCCATAGTGGTCTGGACGAACGGGGCACTCTTGAAGATTTGGCTGTCGATCGGAAGATACCGAATCTCCTTTGAGCCTGACGTACGTACGGTCAACAATGAGAGTTGCACAGCTCGGGTCGGGGACGCCCGAAATCGCCGTCGTCGCCGGTATCCACGGTGACGAACCCTGTGGCGTCCGGGCCGTCGAACGACTGCTCGAGACCGACCCGTCCGTCAAACGGCCGGTCAAACTCGTAATCGCGAACGAGTTGGCTCTCGAGCGAGGGGTCCGTTACGTCGACGAAGACCTCAACCGCGCGTTTCCGGGCCACACCGAAGCGACGACTCACGAGGGGCAATTGGCAGCGAAACTGGCAGACGAACTCGAGCACTGTCTAACCTTTTCGATGCACTCGACGCAGAGTCACGCTGAGCCGTTCGCCATCGTCGAAGCCCTCGGCGAGCGTGCCAGAGATATCTGTCCCCAGTTACCGATCAGCGCCATCGTCGAAACAGGCCCGTATGCGGATGGCCGACTGTTTAGCGAGGTGGATACCATCGAGATCGAGTGCGGCCTCCAGGGGAGTGACGCAGCCGTCGAAAACGCACACCAACTCACTCGCGCGTTCCTGACCGCCGTCGACGTCTTGCCGGGTGATACCGTCCGTCGGGACGTTCCGGTGTTCGAACTGGTCGACCGCATCGATAAAACCGCAGCAGACACCTACGAGGTGTTCGTCGAGAACTTCCAGCGCGTGGAAGCTGGCAGCCCCTTCGCGGCCGCAGACGGCGAAAAACAGGTCGCCTCCGAGCCTTTTTATCCCGTCTTGATGTCGCCCTATGGCTATCGGAACGTCTTCGGCTACACCGCCCGGAAACTCGAGACGCTGTCGGGGTCGACTGCCGCCGATTGACGGGATCACAACCGAGTGAGAAGCAACATTCGTCGTCCATTCTCGAGCGTGTCACAGATACGAACAAGTTTCCCCGGTGATGAAGGGTTAATAGCCAGTCGAGCCGACTTCAGGGTATGCTTCCACTCGAGACACTCGCATTGCTCGCCGATGTCGTTCCGGCCGAACCGTTCCCCGAGGGCATCGCCCACTACGCCGTTGGCGGATTGCTCGTCGGGCTCGGCGTGACCGTCATCTATCTCGGCACGGGTATCGCCGCCGGAGCCAGTACCTTCCTCGAGTCGACGCTCTCCTACGGCTCGAAGCTGTCCCGGTTCGACCGGTATCGGGCCTCTCGAGACTGGCGGGTCGTCTTTACGGTCGGTATCGTCGCCGGTGCCGCTGGGTACCAACTCGCGACTGGCGACGGTATCTGGGTCACCGAAGTCGCCTGGTGGCGACTACTCCTCGGCGGGATTCTCGTCGGTATCGGGACCCGTCTCGGGAAAGGCTGTACCTCCGGACACGGCGTCTGTGGGGTCGGCTCGGTCTCGGGGACCTCCTTCATCGGCGTCATCTCGTTCCTGCTGGTCGCTATCGTCACCGCACACCTCGTCATGGCCGCGGGGGTGACCCCATGAGCACCGACGGCGTCAGGCAGGAACACGAACAGCACCCGCTGTTCTTGGCGCTGGTGTTCGTCGGTGGCCTGTTGTTCGGCGTCGGCCTCGCCGTGAGTAACATGGCCCAGCCAGAGGTCGTCCTCTCGTTTTTGCAGTTTGCCGACTTCGGTCTCCTGTTCGTGATGTTCGGTGCAGCCATCGTCACCGGGATCGTCTTTTTCGGCGCGCCTCGAGTCCTGGGGAGTGCGCCCCTTACCGGGAAGCCGTACGAACGACGGCTCAAGGAACTGGACCGGAACGTGGTTGTCGGCGGCGGCATCTTCGGCGTCGGCTGGGGCCTGTCGGGCATCTGTCCGGGTGCCGCCTACGCCAGTCTCGGCATCGGCAACTACGCCATCCTCTGGGGTATCGTCGGCATGTTCGTCGGCGCGTACGTCCAGGGTTACTGGCGCTCGACGCCCACCACCTCGAGCGTGGGCACGACGAAAGCCGACTGACGCCGGAAAACCGTTACCGGACCGTGAGATAACCGTCTCCACCGAATCGAGATTGGCAATGCCGGGCCAACGATTACACCGGCGGCCGTCGACGCTCGGGGCATGGCTCGTCTCTCGACGATCGTGATACTGATCGGTATCGCGCTCCTGTTCGTTCCCGTACCGCCGGTCGCATCGATTCCCCTGGGGATCGTCGTGGTCGTAATCGGCCTCGGCCTCAGGTTGGTTACCGGCGCCTGATCGGATCCTGCTGGTTAAAGGGGGTAACTCGAAGGGACGATCGAAGTGGGGAAGCATCGTCTGTACGAGCCGAGGGTATATGAGTCGGGAGATCGACATGGTACGGTATGGTCTCCTTGCAACCACCCTGTTCACGATCGAAACACGCCTCGAGAGGGGCTGCGAAAGGAGCCGAGATTGGCGGCAGTATCGGTGGCGTCGGCGGTCCCGTGCCGGGAGCAGTCGGTGCCGGCGTCGGTGCCGCGACTGGGTATCTCGCGGGAACTGCTCGAGACCGCGCTGAATCGGTTCTAAAGCCGTTCTGAGGATATCTACATATCGCTGCTCGAGTGAAGCGATCGTCACATAGCTTCAGGTCTAATAGCATGTGATATAGTCTCAATATTTAATTACTTTTATATTAGTAGTAAGTAGTCAGCCCGTTCTCGAGCCGTGTCACCCACCCACAGTCTCGGTGACATCGTTCAAAAACGCATAAATCCCTGCTCCGGTACCCTCTGGTATGGACACCTACGACTTGCTGACGCGGAACGTCGACGAGGTCGTCACCGACGAGGAGGTGCGCGAGCTAGCCAGCGACCCGGATGGCAAGCGCGTCTACGTCGGCTACGAGCCCTCGGGCGTGTTGCATCTCGGGCATCTCCTCACGGCGAACAAACTCATCGACCTCCAGAACGCGGGTATGGAGGTCGTCATCCTGCTCGCCGACGTTCACGCCTACCTGAACGGAAAGGGGACCTTCGAGGAAATTCGCGAGACGGCTGAACAGATGCGCGCTCAGTTTCTGGCCTACGGCCTCGAGGAATCCCAGACGGAGTTCGTCTACGGCTCGAGTTACCAACTCGAGGAGGACTACGTGCTCGACGTCCACGAACTCGAGTTGTCGACGACGCTCAACCGCGCACAGCGCGCGATGGCCGAACTCCAGGGCGATGAGACGGCAAAAGTGAGCCACGTGGTCTACCCGCTGATGCAGGCACTGGACATCGAATACCTCGACCTCGACCTCGCCGTGGGTGGGATGGACCAGCGAAAAGTCCACATGCTCATGCGCGAAGAGCTCCCGAAACTGGGCTACGACGCCCGACCGTGTCTGCACACCCCGATCGTGGCCGACCTCACGACGGGCGAGGGCAAGATGTCCTCGAGTACCGGCGTCACGATTTCGATGGAAGACTCGACGGCCGACCTCGAGGAGAAGGTCAACTCGGCGTTCTGTCCCCCGACTCGAGACCCTGAGGGTGACCTCGAGAACCCCGTCCTCGAACTGTTCGAGTACCACGTGTTCCCCCGCTTCGAGACCGTGCTGGTCGAGCGTCCGGACAAGTACGGCGGCGACCTCGAGTACGACGGCTACGAGGCGCTGGCGGCGGACCTCGAGTCCGGCGAGTTGCATCCCGCAGACGCGAAAGGGACGCTCGCGAGTTACCTCGACGAACTGATCGCGCCCGGCCGCGAGAAACTTCGAGAGATTCGCGACGATTGACATCCTCCGCACGACTGAAGTCGTGGGTTTCCTCGCGCTTGGGGTCGGGCGTTCCGACGCCAACGGAGGCAATTTCCCGACCTCGGTTGGTCGGTCTCGGTTTGTAGGTGGTGCGTCGAGTGGTGGGCGTGTGGTGACGCCAGTCCGTTTGGACTACCCTGCTGGCACCCTACAGGCCGTGCCATCAACCCGACTCGAACTCGCGTTCGAGCCTCACTTGGGTAGGGTTGCTTTTTGTTGGTGGAGACCCCAATCCAACTCCAATTTTCCCGAGCGAGTTATGCTAACATTCGACCCCAGTCAAGCTAATCGTTCCGATTTTACCGAGGACTCGTCGGATTCATCCCACGACTAAAGTCGTGGGCTTTCCCCTTGATTCTGTAATCCACTGCGACCGATACGTATTTTCCCTCCCGGCCGTATCCCTCGAGTATGCGGATTCGTGAGTGGCAGGACGTGCTCGAGGACGTTGTCGAACGCGACGTCGACCCGAAGGGCTGGCGCGCCGTCGCCGGCGACCGCTCGAGTGGGGTCGGCGAGGATATGTACCTCGCCCATCCAAGAGCCGGCGTCTTCGTCCTGAAAACGTACGCGAAAAATCCATACGACCTGCGCGGTGTCGGCGGTCGCGTCGCCCGCAAGGTCGACGACGAAATCGGGTCGTATCTCCCGGAAGAGAACACTCCCAGCCGGTTCGCCGTTCGGTCGCCGCCGGAAGACGAAGACCACGCCCAGTCCCTCGCCAAGCGCCTCGAGACGGTGGTCCAGACGCATGCGGACGCCCCGACGCGACCTGAGGACTTCTTCGACGACGTGATGGATGCCGTCGAGAGTCCGGCGTTCGGACCGATGGCCTACGACCAGTACGATCGACCCGACGAACTCGAGGGCCTCTCGGATACGTTCGAGGAGGCAGAGGAATTACTCGAGGCCGAACTCGAGGACCTCATCGACGCCGACGAAGTCGACCGGGGCTTCATGTAGTCGACCGGAGCTTCATGTGATCGTGCAGGTGTGAACGTATCAGGAACGATTTGTCGTACCGTCACAGCACCAACAACTATTATTCGTCACTCGAAATCCGGCTCTGTGTCTCGAGTGACCACGATTCGCCGTTTCGGCCTGTACGTCCTGTGGCGACTACTGTGGGCCGTCGTGGTTGTCTTTTCCATCGTTTCGGGGCTGTTCGCCCTGTTCGTCATTGCGCCGGACGATACGGACGCCCCAATGTTATGGGCGGCCGCGATGTCGGGTGATGAAGTCGAATTCGATGACCCACCACCGCTCTCCGAGCAATACGTCGAGTGGGTCGTTTCGGTGTTCTCCCTCGAGTGGGGCGAGTCGATGACCGCAGCTGCCTGGGTAAACGGCGGCGAAAACGGTGCCGCGAGCGCAGCCAACGCTTCCGCCGTCGCCGAAGCGATTCCGGTAACGCTGGCGTACGTGGTACCGTCGACCTTGTTCGCCTTCGGGCTCGCGGCTGGCCTCGGATACTACACGGCACAGACCGCGCGGTCGTTGGTCGAGCGGTTGAGTTCGGGAGCCACGTATCTCCTGTTCAGTCTGCCGAATTTCTTCCTCGCAGCGGTCATCTTTTACACGCTCCGCGATCTGAATCCGTCGTGGTTTCCGGAGTCGTACGCCACAGCGAGTGGTCTCCTCGAGCACACTCTCTGGCTCTCGTTACCCGCGTTCGTTCTGTCGACACACGTGCTGGCCGGCCACTATCGCTACAGCCGAAACGAAACGCGAGCTGTACTGAACGAACGGTACGTGACGCTGGTTCGCTCGAAGGGGGCCGGGCCGGTGCGGGTTGCCAGACACGTCTTTCGGGTCGCTGCCGTTCCCCTCGTCACGCTGTTCGTGACCGAGTTGCTGGCCGTTATTCTGGTGGCAATTTTCGTCCTCGAGGTGGTGTTTTCGGTACCTGGTATCGGCTTGCTCGCCTACGAGGCCGTGCTCGAGCGCGAACTCGAACTCGTCATGATCCTGACGGCGGTGTTTGCGACGGCAGCCGTCCTCGCAAACGTCGTCCAGGATCTTGCGACCGTCGTACTGGACCCGCGGGCAGACCGATAGCTCCGTTTCGTTCACTGCTCTCGCGGATCTGACAGCTGGCTCAACCGGTCGCCGACGAGCAGCATCGAAAGGACGAGGACAGTGAGTGCTACGGCGGGGACGACCGGATACCACCAGACGTCCCACCAGTTTGCGAACGAGTGACTGAGGCCGTCTGCAATCGTGTTCCCGAGCGAAACGATTCGTGGATCGGATTCCCCGAATCCAAGAAACGACAGAGCAGCCGCGTAGAGAATAAACGTCGGCACGAGCGCCGAGAGCGGGACGATGACGGCTCCGGCGATGTTCGGCAGGACGTGATACCGAAGATTGTAGTACGTCGTCGCCCCCGAGGCGGTGGCTGCACGAACGTACAGAGTCGTATTGATTCGGTGAACCTCGCTTCTGACGAGTCGCGCGAGCCCACCCCAGCTCAACAGTCCGAATATGATCGCCATCAAGACGAAATCCGCTGACAGGATGGCGACGACCAGTACGTAGACGAAAAACGCGGGGATCGCACTCTGGATATCGACGTAGCGCATCAAGACCCGGTCGACCCGGCCACCGAATGTGCCCGCAACGAGTCCAACCGTCGTCCCGATTCCGCCCGCGATGACCGCCGCCGAAACGCCGATTTGCAAACTCGTTCGCAGGCCGTACACCACGACGTGGACCAGATCCTTACCGCCGTTGTCCGTGCCGAGTGGATGCTCCCAGGTCCCCCGGCAGACGCCGTCCCTCGTCGATCCGACGCAGTTGACGGGGATGAAATCATCCACAGTCGCTCCAACCGGTGGCTGATAGCTCACGACCGGATCGACTTCCGGCCGCGGATACACGAGCGGACCGCCGAGCGCGACCAGTACCAACACGACCGTCCCCAGAGCCCCAAGCGCGGCGAGTCTGTCTCGAGCGAAGGTTCGAACGAATTCGACGGACCGACCCGGACGCTTGAGGACGGCCGAAACGACGACGAGTGCGATGGCCAGCAGCGCAAACAGGCTCACCCAGTCGAGGGTGCCGATTTCGCGTCCACCGATCAATACGGCATCCCCGCCCTCGGTTCGATACGCGTAGACGACCCCGGCGAACAAGGCTCCATAGGCCAGCAGGATGCCGAGCGGTCTCACGAACAGTCGCCACCGAACCTTCGAGTCGTCGAACGCATCCCCCTCGAGGTCGGTGAACTGTTCAGGGCCAGACGATTCCATTTCTCGTCTGCCTACCACTGAGTCGGAAATACTTCACTGTGTTGTCTTTTCCGGACGGAGTCAGTGGTTACGGAGAATCAATGAGATAGCCCCGCCGTCAGGGCGGAGTGGATGCCAATCCGTTCGTTGCTCGGGGCCGAACTCCAGAACCCATCGATGCTGACGATGTGGACCTTTGGGTTCTCGTCCCGCACCGCCATACAATCCGTGCAAACAGACAAAGCATATACTTGATGACTGCGTATTGCTAGTAACTTTCCCATGCGTTCGTCCAGACCCGCCGGTCATTGTGTCGGTCTCGTGGTCGCCATGGTGATTTGTTCATTGGCTGTCGCTGGGACAGGGACAGCCGTCGCTCTCGTGGACACGCCGGGCGATCAGACGGGCGAGTTGGACGAGGCGGGCTCGAGTGGCCTGCTCGAGGCCAGTGCCCTCGTGCTCAATAACGATCTCGGGGACACGGTAAACGACACGACGAACGATACCGAAGACACGGTAAACGACACGACGAACGATACCGAAGACACGGTAAATGAAACCACGGGGGAAATCGACGACACTAGCGAGACCCTCGAGGATACGACCGAATCACTGGAGGAAACGACTGAGACGATCGAGGATACAACGGTCGATACAACCGATACGGACACCCTCGAGACGCTTGCAGACACGGTGGATGATACCGACGAGACCCTCGAGAAAACCACGACCGAGACGGTAGCGGACGGCCTCGAGACAATTGACCACACGGTAGCGGCTAGTTTCGACACGATAGACGACACGATAGACGACACCGGTGAGGCCCTCGAGGAGACGACAACGGCGCTCTCGGACACGACGGACACCGTTCTCGATTCGACGGATGTGAACGCCACGGTTCAAACGGAGCTGCTCGATCAGGAGGCGAGCCACGCGACGAACGTCACCACTGGGGATGGAACAGAAACTGACGGCGACGAGGCTGTTGCAGACGAGAACACAGCAAGTGGGCCGCTCGGTGTCGCGACGGCAGAACCGTCACCGAGCACGCAAACCGCCGTCAACGGGATCCTTGCCGGATTGCTTGGGGCCGTCGCTGTCTCGAGCATGGGTGCTGGCGTTGCCGGGGCTGGAGCCGGAGCGGGAACGGCCGGGGGCACGGTCGCCAGCTGGACTGGCCGCTCGAGGGTTCGACGATTGTGGAGTCGTCTTCGGGATGCCAGCCCGATCTCACTGGCGGCGCTGCTCAGATACAGTCGCTACGACGACTCCGACCCACTCGAGAACGAGCGGCGGAAGGCGATATTCGAAGCGGTGACAGCCGAACCAGGTCTGTACCTCTCTGCGGTGAGCGACCACAGCGACGTCCCGCTCTCGACGGTTCGCCATCACGTTCGCATCCTCGAGGAGGAAACCCTCGTTACCTCGATCAAGGTCGATGGAAAACGCCGATATTTCCCGATCGACGCAGACGACGTCGAACTTCACGCCGCGTTCGCGGAACCAACTCGTCGACGGTTACTCGAGAAACTGGTGACGCTTGGACAGGCGCCCAACAGCCAGTTGGCGGACGCGCTCGATCGTGACCCGAGTACGATTTCACACCACCTGACGAAACTCGAGGAGGCAGGGCTTGTCATCCGCGAGCGAGACGGCCGATCGGTCGTCAACGAACTGTCGCCAGTGGCCACCACTCTGTTGCTCGATACAGAAGCAAGCCAGCACCGACCACAGCCGGTGCCAGCTGACGACTGATCCGGGTGGGCGGCGGATTCCGTCCGTTTCGGCGCCATCACACCGCTCTCTAACCCGGGCATATTGACACGCTCGCGCAGGGAAGGACGCCGGAGGCTGTTGATTTCGCCCCGAAAGGGTTATCCGCAACTCGGTCGTAGCGAGCGCCAATGAAGGTGTCTCGGCTACCCGGAGGTGGATCGCCGTGGAGCTAATTATTACGGAAAAAGACAACGCGGCGAGACGCATCGCCGATATTCTGAGCGGGGAATCTGCGACGGCGACGCGAGAGAACGGCGTCAACGTCTACGAGTGGGGCGGCAAACGCTGTGTCGGGCTCTCCGGCCACGTCGTCGGTGTCGACTTCCCGCCAGAATACTCCGACTGGCGAGACGTCGAACCCGTCGAACTCGTGGATGCGTCGATCGAGAAAACGCCGACGAAAGAGAACATCGTCGCAACGTTGCGTATTCTCTCCCGTCAGGCCGAACGGGTTATCATCGCGACTGACTACGATCGGGAGGGAGAGTTGATCGGGAAGGAGGCCTACGAAATCGTCCGCGACGTCAACGAGGACGTCCCTATCGACCGCGTTCGGTTCTCCTCGATCACGAAAAACGAGGTCCAGCGCGCGTTCGACGAACCCGACGAGATCGACTTCGACCTGGCTGCAGCAGGCGAAGCCCGGCAGATAATCGACCTCGTCTGGGGGGCGGCACTCACCCGGTTTCTCTCACTTTCGGCCGGCCAACTCGGTAACGACTTCATCTCCGTCGGCCGCGTCCAGAGCCCGACGCTGAAACTGATCGTCGACCGCGAGCGCGAGATTCAGGCGTTCGATCCCGACGACTACTGGGAACTGTTTGCTGACCTCACGAAGGACGACGAACCGTTCGAAGCCCAGTACTTCTATCTCGACGAAGACGACAACGAAGCCGAGCGCGTCTGGGACGAAGGCGCCGCCACCGAAGCCTACGAGACTCTCTCAGGTGCCAGCCAGGCCACGGTAACCGAGGTCAACGGCCGAACCCGGACCGACAGTCCACCGACGCCGTTCAACACGACGCAGTTCATCCGAGCGGCGGGGGCAATCGGCTTCTCGGCCAAACGTGCGATGTCCATCGCGGAGGACCTCTACACCGACGGTTTCATCACCTATCCGCGAACCGACAACACCGTCTACCCCGACGACCTCGAGCCCGAGGACCTGCTCGAATCGTTCGTCGAGCACCCCGAACTCGGCGAGTCGGCCCAGTCGTTGCTCGAGAGCGACGACGACCTCGTTCCGACGGAAGGTGACGAGGAGACGACCGACCACCCTCCAATCTATCCAACGGGCGAGATTCCGACACGGGGCAGCGACGTGAACGAAGACGAGTGGCGCGTGTACGAGCTCGTCGTTCGGCGCTACTACGCGACGGTGGCCGAACCGGCGATCTGGGAACACCTCAAGGTGGTCGCCGAAGCCGACGGCTGTTTGCTCAAAGCCAACGGCAAGCGCCTGGTCGACCCTGGCTACCACGAGGTCTACCCATACTTCTCGACGAGCGAGAACTACGTCCCCGCGGTCGACGAAGGCGAAGAACTCGCCGTCAGTGACGTCGAACTCGAGGCCAAACAGACCCAGCCACCCCGACGCTACGGCCAGTCACGGCTGATCGAGACCATGGAGGACCTGGGAATCGGGACGAAGTCGACGCGACACAATACGCTCGAGAAACTGTACGACCGTGGCTACATCGAGAGCGACCCACCTCGGCCGACCCAGCTGGCGATGGCAGTGGTCGACGCTGCCGAGCAGTACGCAGACCAGGTGGTAAGCGAGGAGATGACGGCTCAACTCGAGGCCGATATGGACGCCATTGCAACCGGGGAGGCGACGCTCGAGGACGTGACGGACGAGTCCAGAGAGATGCTGGAGGCGGTGTTCGAGCAGTTAGAAGCCTCGCGCGAGGAGGTCGGCGACCACCTCCGGAAATCGCTCAAAGCCGACAAGCAGCTGGGGCCGTGTCCGGAGTGTGGTGAATCCTTGCTGGTCCGTCGAAGCCGGTATGGCTCGTACTTCGTCGGCTGTGACGGTTATCCCGACTGTGAGTTTACGCTGCAGTTGCCCTCGACAGGCAAGCCGTTGATTCTCGAGGAAACCTGTGACGAACACGACTTACACGAAGTGAAGATGCTCGCAGGCCGACAGACGTTCGTTCACGGGTGTCCGCTCTGCCGGGCCGAAGAAGCCGGTGAAGGGCCGGTTCTCGGAGCCTGCCCGGAGTGTGGCGACGACGAGGGTGGTGAACTCGCGATCAAGACGCTCCAGAGCGGCTCGCGACTGGTCGGTTGTACGCGCTATCCCGACTGTGAGTACTCTCTGCCCCTCCCACGGCGCGGGGAAATCGAGGTCACCGATGAGGTGTGTGACGAACACCACCTTCCCGAACTGGTGATCCACAACGGCGACGAACCCTGGGAACTTGGCTGTCCGATCTGTAACTATCGCGAGTTCCAGGCTCGAGAGGCCGATAGCGGCTCCGACCTCGAGGCCATCGACGGTATCGGAGCCAAAACGGTCGAAAAACTCGCGGACGCAGGTATCGAGTCGATCGACGACCTGACTGACGCCGATCCGGAGACGGTCGCCGACTCCGTCGACGGCATCAGTGCGGATAGAATTCGAACCTGGCAGACGGCGACCTGAGTGGCTTCCCAACCCTGCACGGAGCGTGAAACCGATGGCTGTGTTCCGGTTTCACGCATGGGTCGACCGTTGGGAGGGTACTGAGTGGTACCTCGAGGCTGAACGTTTGCGCCAAGCCGATAGGATGACGCAGCCGTCGACGCCTGACGGAGTAAAGCGGGCCATCGAGGTCTCCAGCGGACGATTCGTTATCCTCACAGTGAGACACCGTCTCGAGTCCGTCGATGGCGGACACCTGCCGAATTGACAGCAAAGAATGTTATTCAGTTCACAGGTCAATCGTTGTAACTCACTGGTGCAGGGATAGAATTAACTTACCTGCGACGGATGCACAACCAATCAACGGAGTCAGTGACTGATACCCTGACTCCCGACGAACGCATCTATGGCAAACGATGACTCCCCGAACGACGTGCCCATCGGCGAACCGGGCGGCGGTATCGAAGTAACCGTCGGAATCACCCAGCTACAGGCGTTCCTCTCGGCCGATGATCCGGACGTTCGCGAGTACGCTGCCAGAACGCTCGCGGCCGAAGCGACCGACCGGCCGGCTGACGTCGCCGCTACCGTTCCCGCACTAACCGAGCGACTCGAGGACCAGCCAGCGATTCGGTCACACGCCGCCACTGCGTTGTCGGCAGTCGCCACGCACGATCCGTCAGCGGTGAAATCGGCGGTTCCCGCCCTGACCGCCCAACTCGACGACTCGCCGTCGGTCCGAGCCGATGCGATCACGGCCCTGGCGGCCGTCGCCGAGGCCGAACCGACCGCAGTCTCCCGGTCGGCACGAACGATTGCCGACTACGTCACCGACGAGGAACCGTTCGTCTGTGATCGAGCCACCGCGGTCCTGGCCGCCATCGCGAGTGCAGACCCCGAAGTGGTAACCCCAATCGCTACCACGGTTGCACTGGCAACGGATCACGACGACGATGACGTTCGCGCCAACGCGACCCAGATACTTCGTGACGTTGCCGAATCGAATCCGACCGCAGTCACTGACTGTGTCTCCTCGCTCGTCGCTCGCCTCGAGGACCAGCCTCGTGTCCGTACGGCTGCAATCGCGGCGGTTCGCTCGATTGGAACGGCACAGCCTGGCGCCCTCACTGATCACGTGGATACAATCGCGAATCGGCTCGAGGACGCACTCGAGCCCGTTCGCGAGGACGCGAGCATCGCCCTATCGGCGGTCGCTGCGTCCGAGCCAGCGACCGTTTGCCCGGTCGTCGAATCACTGCGTGACTCGCTCACTGATGCACCAGCGATTCGCCAACCTGCAGCGAACGCGCTCCGTGACGTGGCTGCCTTCGACGCCGAGGCGGTGCTCCCGGCTGTCGAAGCGCTCGTCGACCGACTCGAGGACCCGTTGCCGGCGATCAGAACTGACGCCGCTGCGACGCTTGCAACAATCGCGGCCGAGAATCCCTCGGCAGTCACCGCTGCAATGGAGCCACTGGCCGAGCGCCTCGAGGACGAAACCGCCGATTGCGATGCGTTCGTCGCGCGGGCTGCCGCGTCCGTCGCACGAGTACATCCCACAGCAGTCGAACCCATCGTCACTGACCTGGGAACGCTGCTCGAGGACGAAGACCCCAACAGACTCGAAGCGATTCGAGCGATCCGCTCGGTATCGAACGCGGATCCGGCCGTGATCAGAGCGGTCGTCGAACCGCTCGCCGGACGACTCGACGATGCCGACGATGCGGTCCGCCGAGCGGCAGCCGACGCGCTGGGTGCAGTGGCACTCGATGGACCGACGGACGGCCCCGACGTGCCAGCCCTTCTCGACGCCCTCGAGGACGGTGACGAGTGGATACAGGGCTATGCGGCCGGGGAACTGGCCGCGGTTGCCAAGAGGCGAACGGCGGCTCCACACCCAGCCGTTACGGCGTTGTGTAACCGACTCGCTGCCGACGATGTAACGGTTCGCCGAGCCGCCTCCCGCGACCTCGTCGACGTCGCGGCCGCCCAGCCAGAAGATATCAGGAAAGCGACGACGACGCTTGCTACCCGACTCGAGGACGAGGACGCGAGCGTTCGCAACAACGCGGCGCTCGCGCTCGCTCGTCTCGCGGAGACATTTCCGGACACGGTTCGGGGAGTGCTCACCAGCCTGTTTCGAGCGACCGACGATCCGGACCGCACCGTCAGGACGAACGTCATCGGTGTGCTCGAGATCCTCGGGGCCGATTACGAGGGACGCGCTCCGGCGTTCGAACTCGCTCTCCGTGAGACCGAACACCCGGACCCAGCCCGTCGTGGCGCTGCGTTCGAAGCGCTCGCCGTCGTCCTCCCCGAAACCACGGACGAACTCCGGCGGCTGATCGACGCGATCGCCGCTCGAAGTGTGAGGTCGTCACCGTCGGTCGCTGAGCGGATTGCGCTCGTTGGCACGGTCGAAACCCTTCTCACCACACCACTCGAGACCGAAACGACCGTCGTCGATGTCCTTCGAAACGTGTTCGAGGCGGCAGCCGACGACGCCGATCCAACCGAAGAAACGGCACTCGTCGTCTCACCGTCTCAGAAGCTGACCAAAGCGAACTCGCCGGACGGGATACCCACAGGAGCCGGACTCGCACAGACGATTGCAGACGCCATGTGTGTCTCACCTTCGCTGTCCCAGCCAGGACCGCTCTCGGAACTGATCGCCGAACGGCTCGGCGCTGCCGGTCCACTGGAGCGTCGTGCACAGTTGCGAGGACTCGTCACTGCCGGAGAACGACTCGAGGACGAGGACGCTCGTCCACTCTCAGCGCTGTTGCTCGACCACCTCGAGGAGGCAGACAGCGGAGAAGCGATGGACGAACTCGCGAGCGAAATCGCACGGTTCGCAGTCCTGGCGCCGGACGACGTGAACCGATCGTCCGACCGAATACGGACGCTCCTCGACCACGACCGCGAATCCGTTCGCGGATACGCGGTGCTGGCGCTTGGCGCCGTCGTCAGTTTCGGCGAGGCGGCACCGTCTGTGTTACGTGACGTCGTCGACGACGTCGATAACCGGTTGCTCGATGTCACCTCGATCGTGGTCGGTGGCGAAACACCCCAACACACTGACGCCCTCAACAAACAGCTCTCGGGCCTCGGACGCCGACTGGACGACGACCCGTGGGTTGGTGGTCTCGCTGCGCTCGGACTCGCCGAACTCGCCGAGGGTGCTGACCGGTTACGCCCGACTGCTGTGTCGAAACTGGCTGACGGGTTGGCTACGGGTTCGCCAGTGGTCCGGGCAACCGCGAGTGCAGCCCTCGCCAGTCGTGCCCAAGGAGAGACCACGGGATACGACCAGCTCGTTCCCGCCTTGCTCGACGGGCTCGAGGATCCGGACGACCTGGTACGTGAAAACATCCTTCGGACGCTCACAACATTGTCCCAGGCAGCCGATTTCGACGGGCTCGAAGGTCACACCGACCGACTCGAGGGGGCGCTCCTCGAGTTGCGTGGCGATCCGGTGGCTGCTGTCCGAGTGCAGGCGGCACGGACGCTCACGTCACTCGGTCGGTCCGAATTCGACCGAACCGCCGCGATCTCACGTCTCGAGCCACAGTGTGGCGATCCCGCACCGTCTGTATCCGAAGTCGCATCGAACGGCGTCGCGACGCTCGAAGCGGCCAACCAGCCCTCTCAGGAAGAGGCCACGGCGGTGCAAGATTGGCAAATGGAACGGGGAACCGCTGCCGGTGTTGGCGCACTCCCTACCGGAGAGCCGCTGATCGAGGGTGTCGACGCACAGTGGCGATTCGAACCCGACAGCGAGGTTTCGAGCACACCGGCTGTCGTCGGTGACACGGTCTACGTCGGCTGTACCAACGGGACTGTCGTCGCTATCGCGCTCGAGGATGGCGGAAACCGATGGCAGTATCGAACCGAGGGACCGATAACCACTGCACCAGCAGTCGTCGAGGGAGTCGTCTTCGTGGGGAGCGAGGACGGGGCACTGTACGCACTGGACGCCGAAACCGGCGAACGGACCTGGCGGTACGAGACTGGCGGACAGGTTCGGGGCGGTCCGGTCGTCGAGACCGACACGGTGTACCTGACGAGTGACGACGGCACGATTCACGCCGTCGACAGAACGACCGGAGCGCCCCGATTCCAGCGAGACGAGGCAGGCGTTCCGACGACGCCAGCCGTCTCCGATGGGACGCTTTTCGTCGGCACCACCGACGGTATCGTTCGAGCCCTTTCGACGGAGACCGGCGAAGACCGCTGGTCCCAGTCACTCGAGCGTCCCATCACGACACCGGTCGCTGTCGGAACAGGGGTCGTTCTCGTCGGTGATGGGACCGGCACAGTGACCGCACTCGAGTCGGATACGGGAGCCCACCGCTGGCGATTCCACACCGGCAGGGCGATCGAAACAGCCCCCGCCGTTGCACACGACACGGCGTTCGTTGCTAGTGGCGACCTGAGCGTATACGCAATCGATCTGCAGACGGGCGGTGAGCGGTTCCGGTTCGATACGGGTGGCTCCATGCCGACGGCACCGGCCGTGATCGGCGACGTCTGCTGTGTCGGTACTGACGGTGGCGTCGTCTACGCACTCGGTGTCGACGACGGCTCCGCACGCTGGCGGTACGATAGCGACGATGGTGGCGCGATACACGCCCTCACCGTCGCCGATGGATTGGTCTGTACCGTGGGACAGGCGGGTGTCACCGCACTCGGCGACGAACGTTCCTCGTGGGCAGACCGTATCGGTTTCTCCGGGCTGTTCACTCGCTTTGGCGGCCGGGAGTGAGTAACCGTTTTCGAGCGGAGCACAGGTTTCGGCCAATTACGACCGAAATTCGAGGTTTCGACCCGTCGGGATTGAAGTTCGAGGATTTGACGACGATACACCGAGGGCTGCGTTAACCCTGTGAGGCTGAGACCGCCTCTCGCGAGATTTTTTCAGACTCGGGTCCTCGAGACGCTGAAACTGCGCTAATCACTCGCGGAGGGTGAAAACACGTTTGTGGCGATGGCTCCGGAGCGTTTTTACTCACGTATCTCCCACAGCCAACCGTGTCAGCCATCGTCGCCTCACTGGCTGCCGGAATCGTGTTCGGCATCGCGCTCGCTGCTCCACCAGGCCCGATGAACGCCATCATCGCCGAAGAGAGCGTCTTACGGGGGTGGACCGCAGGGTTCAAAGCCGGTGTCGGTGCAATGCTCGCTGACGTGTTGTTTTTCCTGCTGGCGGCCGCAGGCGCTGTGGCTGTCGTCGTCCGCTATCCGACGGTCCAGTCGGGGCTGTACGTCGCGGGTGGCACACTGATGGTGTACTTCGCGATTGGGGCCTGGCAGGGCGCTCGTGAGGCTGCCTCGTTCACCAGCGATCTCGAGACCGACGCAACCGGGTTTCAGAAGGCGTTCGCGCTCTCGATTACGAACCCGTATCAGATCGGGTTCTGGCTCACCGTGGGCGTCGGCCTGATCAGGGAAGGGACGCTCGACGTATTCGCTCACGTCCCGGCCGCTGGCAACGCTCTCGCGGGAACCCTCATCGTCGAAACGGGCAGTCCAGCCCTCCTCCTCGGGTTTTTCGGCGGCATCGCCGTGTGGATCGTCGCGTACCCGGCAGTGCTCGCTCGAGTGGGGCAACGCGTCGACCGATTCGCGCCGATAATCGCTCTGTTGAGCGGCGTCGTACTCGCCGGTTTTGGGGCGCTGTTTCTGGCCCTGGGAATCACCGGTCTGCGATGACCTGGCTCAGTCTCGGTTTCGATAGCAACCCTGCCGCGTTCGCTCGAGTATACAGCTACTCACGACAGTGCCGAGAGGTGTCGGCAGGTCCATTGGATACCAAGTAACTGATTATCGTGGGAACACAAATAGGCTTCAATGAGCCGCAGTATCGGTGCTGTACAGTCGATACAGGAACTGATTCCGGAGTGGGCAGCACCCATTATCGCCCTACTCACCCAGTTGGGGGATATCTGGTTTCTCGTCTTACTCCTCGGTGGGCTCTACTGGTTCAACACGGCTGCACGACGGAACGTCGCACTGGTGATCGGTCTCGCATTTTCGGGAATGGGGCTCTATCGAGGGCTCAAAGAGATATTCGAATTCCCCCGTCCCGACCAACCCCTGCTCGAGGCGGAGCTATTACCCTGGATGATCCAGCCGCTGTACGAGGCGACAGCCACGGCCAGCGGCTACGGGTTTCCGAGCGGCCACGCGACGAACACCACCATCGTCTACTTTGGACTGGCGGGCGCACTGGCGATAGGATCGCGACGACTCCGATACGGCACGGCAGCGGCAATCGTCGCGACGGTCTGTTTCACCCGTGTTGCCCTCGGCGTCCACTATCTCGTCGACGTCGTCGTCGGCGTTGCACTCGGCCTCGCGTTCCTCTTTGGAGTGCGAACGTTCCTCGAGTCCACCGGCACCGATAGACCCACTGTCGGCTTTGGGTTGGCCGTCCTACTCAGTGGGTTTTATCTGGCGACGACCGGCGGCGACGTCGACTCGCTCGCGCTTGCGGGCGTCACACTCGGTGCATTTGCCGGCTGGCAAGGTGTTCGCCTCGGCGAAACCGTCGTGGAAGCGACCGTTCCCTCCGAAGCGCTTCGCCCGATAGCAATCCATCTGATAGTAGGTGCACTGGCACTCGCACCGCTTATCGCCGCCCTCGAGTACTTTCCGCTATTCTCAGCGTACACGGGAGCCGGTGCCATCGGGCTGGCGAGTGCCACGATTATCGTCCTGCCGGTGGCGAGACACTCGCGTCACGTCGCTCGAGTCATGACCGCCGTTACATTCTGGGTGAAAATGGGTGCTCGAGGCGTTCGCTACTGTCTTCGACCGTCGACCTGGCGACGGGCATACCGTCTCGGACGAGGATATGTCCGACAGCTACGTGCGTGGCTGCGCGCCCGTTGGCGCGAAGCGAGCTAACCGGACTGGGGCGCAACCATCGAAAACCGCCCGTGACCGAGGAGCACGGTCGCCCAATTGACCGCTACTCTCCCATGGCCGCAATCTCGTCTTCGAGCCACTCGCTGAACCACTTGACCCGTTTGAGTCGGCGGTGTGCGATCGACTCTGCCGTCTCGCTCTCGACGCGTGAAGCAGCATCCAGACCGCGCTCGAGGACGCGTTCGACCATCTCGTCGGTGTCCATGTGCGTGCGGGCTTCGTACCCCATCCGCAACAACATTAGCGCCGTCCCGTTGGCACCAATCTTATCGAGCAGGTCGGCCTCGATCACACACTGACTCTCGAGTGAGAGGTCGCTCAGCGGCCCCTGATAGGAGTGGTATTCGATGGCGCGGGTCACCTGGGAGATGAACGATTCAGGATAGTCCCCCTGTGTCTCGAGGTAGGTTCGAGCCACGCGTGCCCCGGCCTCGGCGTGCAGTTCCTGGTCGGCCTCGAGTTTGGCGACGTCGTGAAACAGCGCCGCAACGCGAGTGACGTCGACGTCTGCACCCTCTTTCTCGGCGATTTCGGTCGCCAACGACACGACGTTGAGGATGTGGTTGTGCCGATATTCGGCGGAGTGCCACGGGTACCAGCGCATCCGCCCGCCTTCGTCCTCTTTTTCCACGCTCGCCGCGAGATACTCGAAGACGAACGACTGCATCTTCTCGAACTCCTCGTCGGTAACCGTGGTCTCAGTTATCTCGACACCCACGATAAATCCCTCCGCAGTAAACGAACGATAGTCATTAGAGGAATATTGGGTTGATTCACTCTTTAGCCTTTGGTTCGGATCGATGTCACGAGAACTCGTTCCCAGACCCCCGCACCGACGGTATCCACGGGCCTGACGTCCGAAATCGATTTGCACGCAGCCCCCGTTCGCTCGAGCGTGACCGAACCACTCTATCTCGAGGAAACGAACCGCCGCTCGTTCGAGGCGACAGTTGAGCGAGTACTCGATGACGGTCGAGTCGTGCTCGACCGCACAGGATTCTATCCGGCCGGTGGCGGCCAACCCGCCGATCAGGGCACGATACAGCTCGATACAGATGTGGCTGCCGAGGGAGCCCTCGAGTGGTCCGTCGTCGACGTCCAAAAACGGGACACGATCTACCACGAACTCGAGGGAACGCCTCCACTCGACGAACTCGAACACGGGACAACGGTTGTGGGAACACTCGACTGGGACCGCAGATATGCACACATGCGCTATCACACTGCCCAGCACTTGCTTTCGGCACACCTGCTCGAAGCGTACGACGCGCCAACGACCGGCAACCAGTTGTACGCCGAACGCGCCCGCCTCGACTGTCGCTACGACCGCTTCGACGGTACGGACCTGGAAGCAATCGAAGCCGCCGTGAACGAACGTATCGACGAGGACCTGCCGGTTCGATGGTACGAGTTGGACCGAGCGGTTGCCGAGTCCCAACTCGACGTCGAGCGCACGCGACTCGATCTCCTCCCCGATAGCATCACCGAACTTCGGATCGTCGAAATCGGGGACGAAGACGCGCCCTACGACCGGGTCGCCTGTGCTGGTACCCACGCCGAATCGACTGGTGAACTTTCGGGGATCGAGATCACCGGACGAGAAACGGCTGGCAGTGGCGAAGAGCGAATTCGATTCCGTTTGCTCGAGGCGTAATCCGCAGTCGTGAGTCTCGAGGATTTCACATCGAAGCGATTTCTCGAAGTCCTGAGATCCTCGAGTGGGAGATGGTCCTCTCAGGTGTTCGACGGTTCCAGGAATCGGTATCAATTGCTCTCGGTCGAGGTGGACAAAGTGGTTCGTCAGGTCTGACCGGGTGAGCCAAACCGAGTGGTTCGGCCCAGACCTCGACGCATGACGATGGACTATCGGGATTGTCGTCGGCGTTCATCGGTACCGACGAAGAACCGAGACACAGTGTCGATAGCCGTCCTTCGTAACCGCCGGTTGGCTACGATACTCCCTATAGACAACTGGGTACAGGACGTCTACCCCGAACAGAGCAAGACGACCCTAACTGTTTTGGGTGAATTGTTGTATCTCTCCATACCGAAGTGGCGGGTATGCCGACGGCTCTCGATACGGATACACTTCTGGGCTTACTCGCCGATTGGAGACGACGTCACCTCCTGTATGCGCTGCAAGGCAAGCGATGTCTTACGGTGGAAACGCTTCTGAGTGACGTGTATGGCACTGATCGGATCGGAGACGCTCGATCTTCTGCCGACGGTGAGCAACGCCGACGCGAGCAACGCATCTCGTTGCTGCACAATCATCTTCCACGCCTCGCAGACGAGGGAATTATCGAGTACGACCCTCGGAATCAGGACATCGTTCGAGGCCCGCGTTTCGGTTCCGTCGAACCGCTTCTCGACACAATGCGGTCGTACGATACTGAAATCGGACCCCAGGTACAAGATTCAGAATCGGGCACACACTCGGCGTCTCCGATAGAGCGCCACGACCGCTGACCGCGGGAGCGTAACACAATAGACCGTATCAGTCCACGAAAAGAGGGCCATCTACTGTCTCGAGTTCGGTCTCTTCCCACGTGTGTTGGACCTTCCAACCCAGGTCCGCTCGCGCCTTTTGGGTGGTGAACGCCGATTGGTCACCCTCCAGTATGCACTCAGCCGGCAGTTCCCCGAAGACGCTCTCGATCACGTCCGCCGTCGGCCGGTCGAGATAGTTGTTTGGGGCCGCCGCGAGATACGCCTCGTGGCCTTCCGAGCGCTGCTCGAGGGCAGCCTGTACCATAGTGGCGACGTCGCGAACGTCGACGTACGACCAGAAATTCCCCGTTCTGTCGGCCGCCCTCGGGTCGAACGTCTCTCGAGCGTGGGCAGTCTTCTGGCTGCCCGGAAACGTGATCCAGCAGGGGCGAATCGACGTTACGGCAATCTCGTATTTTCTGGCTGCCATCGCACCCAGTTCCTCGCCCACGAGTTTCGAGGTCCCATAGGGGTCTTCGGGACGACGTGGCTGTCGTTCGTCGATCGGGAACGATGGCGGTAACCAGGGCTCCTCGGCAAACACCGAGCCGTACACGCAGTTGCTCGAGGCCCACACGACGTCGGCACCGACCTGTCCGGCTGCGTCGAATACGTGATACGTGCTCTCGACGTTCGTGGTGAACGTTTTCGTGCCAGGTGTGAGGCCCACCCGCGGAATCGCGGCGAAGTGGACGACTGCATCGGGTTCGTACGAGTGCATAAGCTCCCAGGCCTGCCCCTGATCGGTGAGGTCTGCCTCGAGGAAAGTCACCTGCTCCCGTGTGCGTGGTGGGCGTTCGAGGTCGACACCGACCACGTCGGTTCCATCCCGAGCCAGACGTTCGACCATCCAGCTGCCAGCCCTGCCAGTTGCACCCGTTACGAGAATAGTCATACCTGCGCATTCTCGAGGAAGCCCTAAACGGTACACGTTCCGGAGAAGGGTCAATGAGACGATTCGTTCGGAGTCACGGGGAGTACCGTCACCAACCAGCGGTTGCCGGTCGGCTGTACCTTTGTACCGGTAATTGCCGACGCCCGGAGAGTAATCACCGGTACGAGACGACAGTAAACCGTATCAGTGATCCGGTCTTCGGCGCTGTGTCTCGATTCTGCCCCGGGAACCGATGGATGCCGACGAAACGCTCTCACAGTTCCCAACGAATCCTATTAATCGTCAGCGGGGACGGCTGTTCGAAGTCCGACCGGTTCGGCATCGACCTCGAGTTCCTCGAGAGCGATCTGTGCGGCTCGTTTGCCGGAGACGAGCATGGCACCGAACGTCGGCCCCATTCGAGGGAGGCCGTAGGCCGTCGCCGTGGCCATGCCGGTCGCGATGAGGCCGTCGTGAACGACCCCGGTGTGTTCGACGATACTATCTTCGGACCGACCGACCCACATCGAATCGTGACCGGGCGAGTCGTGGCCGGGTGCGCCGTACGTATCGTCTTCGGTCTGGTCCATAACCTTCCCACGTTCCCGGGAATCAGTAATGCCCGGTGCCTCGAGCACGCCGCGTTCGTCGAGTTTGGTGACGGCCATGGCGTCGTGGCCCGTCGCGTCGATGACGAGATCAGCCTCGACAGCGATCGGGTCGACACACGTGATCTCACGTGGGAGGGCGTGGACGGGCGTCCAGTTCATCACGATCCCGGCGACGCGGTGGTCTTCGCGGATGACGATGTCGGTGAACTCGGTCATGTTCTGCATCTTGACACCACCATCACAAGCGGCTTTGATCAGCGCTGAACAGGCGTGTGGCCCGTTGGCGACGTGTAACCCCTCCGTATCCGTTGCCTGTTCGTAGTCGACCTCGAGGTCCTCGAGGATTTCCTGCGCCGGGGACCGCACCGTGACCTTGTTCATCAGGAATCCACCAAGCCAGAAACCGCCCCCGAGATAGTTGTTCTTCTCGACGATCATCGTCTTCACGCCGCGTTCGGCGAGTTCCTTCCCAGCGATCAGGCCGGACGGCCCGCCACCGATGATGATGACGTCCGAGTCGGCAAACTCCATGAATTCCTCGCTCCACGCCTCGCCGATCGCGCGGGTAACTTCCATCTCTCCGACGTCGCTGAACTGGTCAAATTCGACCATATTACTACGTGGTACGACCCAGTAGTAAAACCTGCCGATACATAGACGCCATATTCTGAACGAACGGCGAGCCACCTGTGAAACCGAGAGCGGCTCTCGTTCGTTCCCGAAGGCTGAAGCATTGGCCCGCCCAATTACGACCAGCGCATGAAACGTCGCTCGCTGCTCGCACTTGCTGCCGGTGGCTCACTTTCCCTCTCTGGGTGCCTGGAATACTTTACGGAAAACGGGGAAGACATTCTCGAGCCTGCCGACCTGGTCGTCGAGTGGTCCGATCTTGTCCGCGAGAATCCGGGCACTGAAGACGAACGCGTCTTCATCTGGGGCGTCCTTCGTAACGAAGGCGACCGGGAGCCGACGTACGTGGAGGTCCGGGGGACGTTTTACGACGAAGCAGGCGAAGAACTCGATTCAGTCATCGAAAACATCCAGGATCCCACCGCAGAAGGCGACTGGCCGTTCGAGATCGAATACCCCCGGTTTGGTGAGGCCGCTCGAGAAGTCGTTCGCTACGAACTCGAACCGGCAACGAGCGTATGAGAGACCGACTCGAAGTAGTGACCTCCCCGCCACAGGCTGAGTCGAGCCCAATACCAGAATAGCAATGACCGAACACGACGAGGGCGTCTCGACGCTGGCGAAGCAAGGGAGTATTACCTTTGCCGGCAATCTGATCAACGGCCTCCTCGGGTACATCATCGTCATGGTAATCACCCGGTTCGTCAGCCCCAGCGTGTACGGGCTCTGGGTGCTTGCGACCTCGGTGATCCTGTTCATGCAGGTGTTCGCGAACCTGGGCCTTCCGCTCGCTATCGACTACTTCGTTCCACAGTATCTCGACGACGACGAGCCGGGCAAAGCAAAGGGCGTAATCGTACAGGTGACGGCGACGGTTCTCGTCACCTCATCACTGGTTGCGCTTGCCGTCGCGTACACGGCGCCACAGATCAGTGCGTTCTTTCAGGAACCAGCACTCCAGGTAGCACTCGTATTGCTCAGCGTCACGATTCCGATGCTGGCACTGTACAGGGTCTTGCTCACCTCCTTTTACAGCATCAAAAAGCTCCAGTATCGAGTCATCATGCGAGATCTGGTCCGCCCGACGGTTCGGTTTACCGTGACGACCGGTCTCCTGTTGATTTGGTGGGGACTGCTGGCGCTCGTCGTTGGCTACGTCGTCGGACTTTTCATCGCGATCACCGTCGGGGCCATGGTCTTTACGTACAAGGCCTGGGAGGTTATGTCGGCCAAACTCGAGACGGTTGCACCGGGACCACTCGTCAGATACTCCGTCCCGCTTGCAATGACGAGCGTCGTCTTCGTGCTCATGGGCCACGTCGACTACTTCGTCCTCGGCTACTTCCTCGATTCGGACGACGTCGGCTTCTACCGAGTCGGGTACATGCTCGGCTCCGGACTGATGATCATCTTCAACTCGCTCGCTCCCGTATTCAAACCGCTCATCGCGGAAACGAGAGAGGATACGGACCTCGTCCAGGAACGATTTCGCGTCGCCGCCCGCTGGATCGCCGGCATCACCCTCCCCTTCGCCATCATCATTGCCGTTGGTGCACCCTCGTTTCTCGCCGTTCTGTACACGCCACAGTACACCGAGGCGAGTGCTGTCGTCGCCTTGCTTGCCGCTGCCTTCCTGTTCAACGTCACTTTCGGCGGGCCTGACGGGACCCTGTTACAGGGAATGGGGTACTCTCGAGTCGTCTTCGTCAACACACTGTTGCTCTTCGGGACGAACTTCGTGGTCTCGTTCGCACTGGTTCCACTGTACGGCATCAACGGCGCAGCGATTGGCTCGGCGGCCGCACTCTTTCTCGTCGGGACCCTCACCCTGCTCGAACTCTACTATCTCGATAGAATCCACCCGTTTACCCGTGACTTCGCGAAAGTCGTCGGCGCAGGGGTTCCGGCCGCCATCGCTGGCATCCCATTTTTGCTCTTTCTCGAGTCCGACCTGCTAACGGTCATTACACTCCCCATCGTCGTCCTCGTCACGTACATCGGGACGTTAATTCTGACCGACGCGTTCACGGAAAACGACGCCAAAATGGCTGCCGAACTCGGTCCCGGGGTGAAAAAGTGGTTGCCAGCCAGATATTTCGGGAAATGAAAACCGCCCCCATCAAGCCCCTTCCCAAACGTCGACCGGTGAGTGAAATCACGCAATACGGTTCGATTTCACTCACAACTGCCGGTTTTGGAAGGGACTAGAGACAGTCGTTCCACTCTCGATAGACTTTAGAGCCCGTTTCGAATCCGTGACTCTGCCGCTTCGAGTGCCCGCTCCCGATCGAACGCGTCGATAATCCCCTCGAGTTCCGCCTCAGACGCGTCCTGAAGCGCTCGGGCGTGGGCCGTCATGTTCGGGATCGCTCGAACGATGTTGTCGACGACCGGAACGTCTGCCACCTGTGGCGAGCGCGATAACGGGTTCAGATCGATCACGATTTCGGTTTTACCCATGGCCTCGAGCGCCTCAGCGCGGTCGCCGTCCTCGAGCGGAACCAACACCACGTCAGCGCTATAAATCCCCTCGGCGTCGACTTTCGAGCGTTCGTGATCGAGATTCGGGATTCGCGCATCGGCCTCGAGGCCTTTTACCGCAGTCGCCCCGTGTTCTCGCAGGTGTGACTCGATAGCGCCGATACGCTCTGGCGTCCGATTGAACAGGTTAATCTCGAGGTCGGCATCGACTTCGGCCGCGAGTTCGACCATCTCGCCGGGCACGAGTGCCGCCACGTTGCCGTTGATCGAGAGCACTGGCTGGTCCGCAGACAGCAGGTGTGCTGCTGCGGCTCGCTCAGCTTCGTCGGCGGTTTCAGTCGTCTCTTCGCCCAGTAAGTAATCGAACGCGCTGCCTCGACCCTCCGCGTGCATTCCCTGCAGATGCGTAATTCCCTTCTCGACGCCGCGCTCGATCCGATGGCGCGTGACCAGATCGGTGTATCGCGGATGATCGAGGGGAATCTCGTCTTCGTGTTCGACTGCTGCGGGGACGGTCTCGTGATCGCTCACGGTAAGAACGTGGAAACGGCCGATAAAAAACAGTCCGATTATCTCGAGATCACGATTCTCACTCGGTGAACGTAATCCAGCCGCCGGGGGCGTGGCGTTTGACCGCGACCATGGCCTCTCTGGCGTCCGTTCGGTGTTCGTAACTCTGTGTGCTCTCTGCGAGGACGTCACCGTACTTGTCGATCAATCGCCAGACCCAGCCGTCGTCGCTTCGGTGGAGTTCGAACGAGACGCTATCGATTTCGAGGATGCTGGCGTTTTCGATCAGTTCACGCACGTTATCGAGCGCCTCTCTTGCGGCCTCACTCGAGGTGTAGCCTTCCGTTCCCGTGGCAACCGTCCGCCCGTTTTCGTCGATGAGTCGCCAGTACCAGCGGTCGTCTTCGCCGGCGTACAGTTCGAAGGATGCGACGTCGAAATCGACGCGGCCGGCGATCGGGGCGAGCTGGCGGACGTCTTCGACCAGTGCCAACACATCTGCTTTCGAGGACTGCTCTTCGGTAGCACTCGCGAGGATCGACCGTTCATCGTCGATCAGTTGCCAGGTCCACCTGTCTCCGCGATCGATTCGAATCGCCGCGTCGTCGATGGTGAAAATCGGCGCATCACCGGCGTACCGTTTGAGGTTCTCGACCGTTGCCGTGACTGCCTGTCGTGACTGGTCGGACGTACTCGCATCGGCGATCACCCCTCGGTCTCGGTCGAGTAATTGCCAGCGCCAGTCGCCCTTTCCACTACCGTACAACTGGATCATGACGTCGCCAACCGTACAGATCTCGCCACCTGCTGCATCGTCCCGGAGGCTTTCGATGCTCGTTTCGATTTCGTCCCGCGTCGATGCGCTCGCCGCGTCGGTAGCAACCGTTTCACCCGTCGGCAGGACGAATCGCCAGTGCCAGTCCTGATCTACGTACGTCTGGAAGATAGCCGCTTCCATCGTTCGAATACTCGAGCCGAGATGCGAGAGCAGTCGCTCCATCGCGGATTTTGCGGCGGCCCGCGTCGGATGGGTGTTCGGATCTTCGGCAACCAGTTTGCCGGCTTCGTCGATCAGCCGCCAGCCCCACTCGTCGTTCTCGTCGACGAAGATTTCGAACGCCGCCGTATCGATCTCGAGCAGTTCCGCTTCAGGGGCCTGCTCTTTGAGCGTCATCATCGCTTCCGCAGCGTCCCCCCGAGAGGTGTGCTCTTCGCCTGAATCGGCGAGGACCGTGCCGTCTTCGTCGATCAATCGCCAGCGCCACTCACCGGAGTCCGCTTCGTAGACCTGGAACGCAGAGGATTCGAACTCGATCAGGTCGGCTTCACTCGCCTGCTCTCGAACGCGTTCGATTGCGTCCTCGGCAGCCTCCTCGTCGAAGTGTGGGTCCGTGCTGGCGGCGATGACCTCCCGGTCTTCCGTGACCAGTCGCCAGTGCCAGTCGTCGGTGATGGCGTCTTCGTCAGCTGAACTGTCGTCCTCTTCGACGGTCACCGGTTTGAGTTCGCCACCATCCGTGGCCGCTTCGCGCGGTGTCGGATACACCTCGTACTCGGCCTCGTCGATTTCGACAACCGTGGCCTGTTCGACGTGTGCAGCAAACTGTTCGGTTTCTTGCTCTGCACTGGCGTGGGCATCGGAGGCTTCCGGTGCCCGTGCGACGACGTGTTCGTTCCCATCGACCAGCCGCCAGTGCCATCCCGAGTCGGACTGGTACAGTTCGTACGTCGGTTCGCTCGCAACGGTGATCGACGCCGACTCGAGTTGGGCGAGCAACGATTCGGCGGCTTCTTCGGCATCTCGCTTGTGATCGTACGCTTCGGCGCTGGTTGCCAACTCCTCGTCATCGGTGTCGACGAATCGCCAGTCCCACCCATCGTCGGCTTCTCGCAACTCCACGCCGAACATCTCGATGTCGAGCAGGCGCGCCCGGTCGAACCGCTGGGCAAACGTCTGGGCGGCTTCCTCGGCCGCCTCCATGGTCCCGTAGCCGCGCTCGCTCGAGGCAAGCGCCCGCCGGTCGGCATCGAGCAACTGCCAGTGCCACTGATCGCGCTCTTCGTGGTACGTAAACGCCGCTCCATCGATTTCGATGACGTCAGCGGTCGGCCCACGGTCTTTCAGGAAACTCACGGACCCCTCGGCATCGTCTCGCTCCGTGAACTCACTCGCACAGGTCCCGACGACGCTGCCATCGTCTCGAGCGAGCGTCCACTGCCAGGTGCCGTTGCGATCCTGGTGGAGACGGAACGCCGAGGTCGTCAACTCCATCAGTCCGGCTGACCCGATCTGTGTTTTGACCTCCTCAATACTGGCTTCGGTTTCCGGGCGTGTCACTGTCGTACTCTCGCTTTCGGCCAGGGCCTCGAGGTGCAGAATGTGCCATTTCCAGTCACCCTCGCCGTCGCGAAAGACGGCGAACTGGGCAGCCTCGAGGGAATCACCGGTAAGGATTTCGGGATCCTCAGTCGCGCCTTCCTCCTCGACGAACATCCCTTTGCGCCCGGTTACGACCGGAACGAGCGCCGTGACACCGGCGATGATGGCGACACCGGTTGCGTAAATCGCGATGACTTCGACGCTGTAGTCGGCACCGTATCCACGCCAGTCACTGGGGTAGACGACGCCGAAGGAGCCAACACCGACGAGTGCGATCAGGAGACCGACGCCACTCGCCCAGATGGCTCGTTTTCGGACGGGTAACATCAGGACGATACCGAACAGACAGAGTGAAAGTCCGGCCGCTGCTGAGACACCTGACACGCGAATCAACAGGAACGAGCCGGTATCTCCCGCGTAACCGATGATAAACGTAAAAACCCCCGCTGCCCCGATCAGATACCCCACGATGAAAACCCAGTAGCCGTATACGTCTTTTTTCGAATCCGGTTCGCCGACGTAGTGTTCGTACAATCGAAACAGGTTCTGGTGAAAGTCACTGAGTGTGGACATTCGGGAACTCGAGTGCATCACTGAATCCCACCATAATAAACTTCTGGCTACACTCGGTGTAATTGACACGAGTTTCGACTGAATTGTATCCGTAATTGGCGGATGTAAAGTGCCGATCTTCACCTCAATTTAGGCGACACAACAGATACAGTCCCGGAATGACCGATTTGAGGGCGCAATCTCACCCCGCTCGAGTTTCCAGCAACCGAACACTTACTTGAGCATGGCTCCGGCCGGGTGCGTGGCACAGATCGACGGCTCGTAGCCAGCATCCGATAACCCGGTCCCGAGCGCGAACACTGTGTTCCCGAGCATCGCCATCGACGCCTGTCCATCGACCGACGCAACGTCCTGGATCGCGTGCTGCACATCTTCGGTCAGCAACTCGGCTTCGCGAGCGAATCGACGGGACGCGTACATAAACGACAACAGCGTTGGTTCCTTGACGACCAGTGACAGGGCTTCCTTTCCGGCCGCACTCAACTGAGCCGTGTCACCCGTGATGATTTCTGCCGTCGACAGCTGTCCGAACGAGACGTACTCCACGCGCGCTCGAGCGGGAATCCCATCCAGCAGGTTGTGCCCGGGTGCGCCGGGCTCGAGCCGGATCGGAATTCCGCCACTGGCCTGTGCGACCACGTCACCCAACCCAGTCCCTGCCTGCACGTCCGCCCCGTGGGCAATCGTCACCAGTTCGTTGTAGGATAGTTTCCGATCGTACACCAGGTTCGTCGCCAGCGCCGTCCCCAGAGCCGCTGCGCCCGAGACGCCGAACCCCGCCCCGATCGGGACGGAAGTTTCGGCCTCGACGCGAGCGGGAGCCTCGAGCGTCTCGAGAACGGTTGCGACGGGTTCGATTGCGGCCGGTTCGCCGTCGAGAACGATCTGTGGCTCGTCGGCTGGCGTGACCGTTACTTCGACGCCATCGGTCAGCGTCAGTCCTGCCCCCCGCGACCCTGCTTTCGTCGGATCGTCGTCCGGGTGGGCACTGAAAAAGCCCGTGATGTGACCCGGTACGAACGCCGTCGCCTCCTCGCGCATACGGCCGTGCTTTCGCCGCGGCGGTTATAACGTTGAAGATTTCGACAGCACGTCGGACGCTCACTCGAGTGACTGGACGGCGCTGATACACGCTCACTCGAGATTCTTGTCCAGTTCTTCGGTCGACTCGGTCGAGTCTCGTTCGTCTTCGAACCCCTTTTCGTCTCCGTTCAGCCCCTCGAAGCGTCGCGCATCAGCGGGCGACTCCGTCTCGAGTAATCGGTCGAGTTTTCGCTCGAATTCCGCATCGCTGAGTTCGCCGCGAGCGTACCGCTCGCGCAGTGCCTCGAGTGGGTCTTCATCTTCTTCAGGAGCTTCCTGTTCCTGACGTCGCTCGTAGAGTTTGACGAGTCCCATCACCGCCGGTAGAACGCCTGCAAAGCCGATCGGAAACACGATCCAGAACCACGAGACACCGAGGGCAAGCAAGCCAAACGCGACCGCGAGAATCGCCCCTATCGTCACGCCGGCGGCGATCTGCTCGAGCGGTGTCTCTCCTTCGTCACTCATCGCCGACCACCGGCAACGCGCTCCGTTCCAGCACCATACCCGTTCGTACGGAAGTGTCCGCCTTCAAACCGTTCCCTGGCGTCGCTCGCCCAGTTCGAGACGCCGCTCGAGTGTTCAGACATCACCGTACGGAGACAGACGCTGCCGGTCCGGCGAAACTCGCAACACTCGTCTCGCTGCCTCTCAACGTCTTCGTCAAGGATTCAGTGGTTCGTCAAGCCTGCGTATGTAAGCCGAACCGATGGGTTCGGTTTACACGGCAACGCTTGACGGAGTACTCAAACGTTGACGATCTCGCGGAAACGCACTCGCGCTACGCGCTCGTGGTTTCCACGCGCTCCCAGAGACTTCGCCTCACGGGCTCAGCCGCTGCCGATTCGGCAAGACTCGCAAACTCGTCTCGCTGCCTCTCAACGTCTTCGTCAAGGACTCAGACGTTGACGATCTCGTGGGAACAATACAGCCTCTCGAATGTTCTCCAACTCGAGCATCGTCATGACGAGTCGCTCCCCACCGAGTCCGAAACCGGCGTGTGGTGGCATACCGTATTTGAACATCTTCGTGTAGTACTCGAACTGGTCCGGGTCGAGTCCTTGCTGTTCGAATCCGGCCACGAGTTCGTCGTAGCGGTGTTCACGCTGGCCGCCCGACACCAGCTCCATCTCGGGGTGCATCAGGTCGAAGCCCGTCGACAGCTGCTCGTCGTCCTCGTGGTCCATGATGTAGAACGGTTTGATCTCGCTCGGCCAGTCGGTGATGAAGTAGTGGCCGCCGACGTCCGCACCGAGGGCCTTCTCGCCTTCGGTCGGCAGGTCGTCACCCCAGACGAGCTGTTCGTCGAGTTCGCCCGTCGCGTTGATGCGTTCGATGGCTTCCTCGTAAGAGAGCCGTGGGAAGTCGCCATCCGGCAAGTCGAACTCCTCGGCGATGCCGAGCGTCTCGAGTTGGTCCGCACAGTTCTCGGCGACGGCTTCGTAAGCCGCTTTGACCACGCCCTCGACGACGTCCATCGCGTCGTGGTGGTCACAGAACGCGCCCTCGTAGTCGATCGAGGTCGCCTCGTTCAGGTGACGTGGCGTGTTGTGCTCTTCGGCACGGAAAATTGGGCCGATTTCGAAAACCTCCTCGAGGTTCGAGCCGGCCATGAGCTGTTTGAACAGCTGTGGACTCTGGTTCATGAACGCTTCCTCGCCGAAGTAGGTGATCGGGAACAGCTCCGTCCCGCCTTCGGTCCCGGTGGCGACGATTTTCGGCGTCGTAATCTCCGTACAGCCGACCTTTCGGAAGTGATCGCGCGTGGCGCGAAGGATTTCGGCGCGGATCTCGAAAATCGCCTGCACCTCGTCTTTGCGCAGATCGAGGGTCCGGTTGTCGAGTCGCGTCGAGAGCTCCGCGTCGACCTTTTCGGAGGGGTCGAGTGGCAGCTGTGGGTCCGCCGGCGCGACGACCTCGAGCTCCTCGGGCGTGATTTCGACACCCGTCGGTGCGCGTGGCTCCTCGTCGACCGCACCGGTGACGGTGATGACCGACTCGCGAGCGACGCCCAGTCCCGTGTCGACGAGTTCCTCGTCCATCTCGTCTTTCTCGAATTTGATCTGGATCTTGCCCGACGTGTCTCGGAGAATCAGGAAGGCGATACCGCCGAGGTCTCGCACCTCGTGGACCCAGCCAGCGACCGTCACGTGGTCGCCCGGCTCGGCGTCAGCCGTGTAGGTTCGGTTCTGCATACCTCCCGATTGAGTCAGCCCGAACTTAAGCACAATCTTTCTCGTTCGATCCTGCCGGAACGACTTTGTGCGAACGTGTCGCACTCCAGAGATATGAACCGAATCAACGAAGGCGACCTCGAGTGGCGTGAGAACGACCGCGAACGGAATCGATTTCGACGAAAACAGCTCTCGAACGCCACCGAAGCCGAGGACCTGGGCTGTAGCCTCTACGAACTTCCGCCAGGAGAACGGTCGTGGCCGTATCACTACCACGTCGGCAACGAGGAAGCGCTGTACGTTCTGTCGGGATCCGGAACGCTTCGGTGTGACGATGGCACTGTTTCCCTCGAGGCTGGCGACTTCGTCTCGTTTCCGACGAACGAAGGCGGCGGCCATCAGGTCGTGAACGAGAGCGACGAACCAGTACGATATCTCATGCTTTCGACGATGAACGAACCGGATATAACGGTGTACCCGGAGATGGAGAAAGTCGGTGTCTTCGCGGACACGCCACCCGGTGGAACGGGTGACCGATCGGTTCACGGCTACTACCGTATCGAAGACGATGTCGACTACTGGGAGGGAGACGCCGACAGCGACGGTACCGATAGCGGCTGAACCGTCAGCGATGGTACCGATGGCGGCTGAACCGTCAGCGACTGCGGCACACAGCGACCGCGACCAATAGCGACTGCGACAGCTGGTGGCGACGGTGCAACCTACTTTCGTTCCTGGAAGTCCTGAGACACTCGAGCGGTACCGTCTCCAGTCACTGACCTCGATAGTGTCGTGAATCGCTATGGCTATCGTTCGCGGATCGTCATCGGAATTTCGTGCTTCGGGCGCGCGGTGATCGTGGCCATCAAGTCGAGTTCGGTGCCGGGGACCAACTCGAGGTGGTAGCGCTGGTAAATCGTCGCCAGCAGCAATCGAGCCTCGAGCATCGCGAATCGATCACCAATACAGCGCCGTGGACCCGCCGCGAACGGAAAGTACGCTAGTTTCGGTAACTCGGCTTCCATCTCGTCGGTCCAGCGTCCCGGTCGGAACGCGAGCGGGTCGTCGTACCAGCGCGGGTCGCGATGAACGACCCACTGTTGCATCTGCACGGTCACACCGGGTGGGATCTCGTACCCGCCGATGAGATCCGGTTTGACGGGTTCGCGAACGATGGCCGGAACCGGCGGATACAGCCGCATCGATTCTTTGACCACCTGCTCGGTGTACTCCAGATCCTCGAGGTCGGCCATCGTCGGCGGGCTCCCGTCGAGAACGGTCTCGAGTTCCTCGACCAGTCGCGCCTCGACCGCCGAGTGCTTCGAGAGCAGGTACGCGCTAAAGGTCATGGCGAGCGCCGTCGTCTCGTGGCCGGCAAGCAACAGCGTCACGACCTCGTCGCGGATCTGTTCGTCCGAGAGGGTGGCTCCCCCCTCGTCGCTGACCTCGAGGAGTTTCGAAATGACGTCGCCATCGGTCGGGTTCGACCGCCGATCCTCGATCATGTCGTATATGAGTGCATCGAGTCGCTCCCGTGCGCGAGCGATTCGCCGACGGGACGGCGTCGGTATCCCCGGCGGCAGCACGTAGTGCGAGAGCGTCTCCGAGGCCAGCATGAAGTCGTCGAGGGCCGCCGCAACCGTGTCGACGTGGTCGTCGATACCGACGCCGAAGAGGGCTCGAGCCACGATTTTTAAGGTCAGCGTCGACATCTCCTCGTGGAACGGGCGGGTCTCGCCGTCGACCCACGTCTCGATCGTCTCGGTGGTAAAGTCCGTCATCATCGTCGCGTACTCCCGGATTCGTTCGGGATGGAACGCCGGTTGAATCAGATGCCGATTGCGTCGCCAGACCTCACCTTCGCTGTTCAAAATTCCGTTGCCAGTGATCGGCCGAAGCGTGTTCTGAAACAGATCACCTTTGACGTAGTGCTGGTTGTTCTGGACGAGAACCTGTTCGATGTACTCGGGGTGATTCAGCTGATAGACGTAGCCTCCAGGATCCTTCCAGGAGACGATGTCGCCGTATTCACGGGCGGTCTCGGTCATGAAGCCGTAGGGATCCCGAAGAAACGAGAGTTGGGTACCGACGAGCGGCAACCCGTCGGGCCCGGGTGGCCGTGACTCTGTCGAACGCGTCAGTCGCATACCCACTATGACAACCGGAACGCCGCTATCCCTGTTCCCGAGCATCCTCGGGATTCTTATGTGCAGATATCAAATAGCGTGCAACGCGACCAACCTGGCGCGAGGCGAGTACACGATGCGATATGCTACGGTCACGCTAACCTGGAAAACGGGCTCGATTCACCCCCTCGACGAACTGTTTGCCAGCATCGACGACGTTTCGATGGAATCGATCCGCTACCTCAGTCCAATTCGGGACGGCGAGTACATCGAACTGCTGACGTTCCGCGGCGACCCGGATCGAGTTCGAGACCGACTGGCAGACTCGAGCCACGCCCTCGAATACGGGGTCAGCGGTGACGAGGGCGGCCAACGCGGCGTCGCTTACGTGACGTGTCGCAACGTCGGACTGGTCGCCGACCTGTTGTCGATCCTTCAAGACCACGACATCGTGCTCGACTGGCCGATCCGCTACCGGGATGAGGTGGCCCACGGTGTCCGGGGGTTCGAGTTGACCGTCATCGGGACGGGCGACGCGATTCAACAGGCCGCCGCCATCCTCCCCGAAGAGATCACCCTCGAGGTCCAGCGAATCGGTGAGTACGACCTCACCCCGAGACCGCACGACGCCGGCCTCACCGAGCGACAACAGGAGGTGTTCGACGTTGCCACTCGCCTGGGCTACTACGAGATTCCCCGAGAGACCACGCAGGCGGAAGTGGCGGCGGCGCTCGATATCGCGACAGGCACCGTCGGCGAACATCTCAGACACATCGAGGCCAAATTCGCACGCGCCCACGCCCACAACGGGAGTAGCCGGTGATCGTCCTCGAGTTGCTTAGCCGGTTATCGTCGTCTCCGGGTAGTGACGAGGACGCCAGCCAGCGATCGTCTCGCTTTTGAGGAGGCGTACCGTGACACTGGTATGGACGACCTCGAGTACCTGGCCCGCGACATCCGCGAGGCGGCCTGCGTCGTCGCGCTGACAGGCTCCGGCATCTCTGCGCCCTCCGGTGTGCCCACATTTCGCGGAGCCGACGGCGTCTGGGACCGCTTCGACGAGGGGCAGTTCACCTACGGCCGATTCCAGCGCGACCCCGCCGGTTTCTGGCGTGATCGGCTCGAGTTACAGCGGGCACTGTTCGGCTCGAGTTACGCGCCGAACGTGGCCCACGAGGCGCTCGCGCGATTGGGGCGGGCAGGGCATCTCGAGGCGATCATCACCCAGAACACCGACGGGTTACACGAGCGAGCGGCCGATTCGCCAAGCGAGAACGGTGTGAATCAGAGCGTGGACGGCGACCGCAACAGAGAGTACAGCGAGGCACCTGGCCGGACCAAAAACACGGACCCTGCAGAAAGTGATGAAACGGAGCCAACGGGCCCGCAGAACGCCACCGGTGCGTCGATCCTCGAGTTGCATGGCAACGCCCACCGCGTCGTATGCGTCGGCTGTGGCTCCCGAACGCGGGCCGATCCGATCTTCGACCGCGTCGATGCGGAGGACGTGCCACCACGGTGTGACTGTGGCGGACTCTACAAGCCTGACGTCGTCCTGTTCGGTCAGCAGCTCTCGGAGCCACTACTCCAGCAAGCCAGAACCCTGGCCCGTGAGAGCGACGTCTTTCTCGCAATCGGTTCCTCGCTCGTCGTCGAGCCGGCCGCGTCGCTCCCTCGAGTGGCCGCCCGTAACGGGGCGACCGTCGCGATTGTAAATCTCGAGGCGACGCCGCTCGACCGCCACGCCTCGAGGGTGTACCGAGCGGACGTCACCGCGATACTCCCGCGGCTGGCCGATCTGGTCGAATCTGTGTAGGCGATTGTCGAAGCGGTGTCCGGAGGGGAATCGGAGAGGTTGGAAGGGGATCCCTTTGTCATTCGTCGACCGGGTCTCAGTACTCCCTTTTCCAGGCCTCAGTCATCTGTCTGCCGGATCTTCGTCAGTCAGGGAGAACGGACGACCGTGACCGTGGTCGGCGCGCGCTTGACCACAGTGTCGGCGACGCTTCCGAGAACTAACCGAGAGAGGCCGGTTCGGCCTCGACTCCCCATCACGACGTGGTCGACGTCGAACTCATCGCAGGCGTCGACGATCGCCCGAGACGGCGAGCCTAACATCAGTTCAGTTCGAACGGTGGCGCCCCTGTCAGCGGCGAATTCGCGACTCTCCTCGAGGAGTGCCGCGCGCTCCGCCCGACGCTCCTCGAGTACCTCGTCGTCTCTGGCCGCGTTTTCGGTCACCGAGAACACGTTGTACGGTTCGATCACGTGAAGGACGATCAGTTCGGCATCGGCGAACTCCTCGATGGCAACCGAGAGCGCCTCGCGGGAATGTTCCGAGCCGTCGACCGGCACGAGAATCGTGTTTGCCATAGACAACATCCAGCATCAAACGACATATAATGAGACCTCCGTTCGGCCGTGTAAGCCGTGCTTACGCGTCGTTAGCCGCTTTGACGGTTTCTCGAACCGCATCGACACCGGCGTCGTGTGCGAGGTTGCCGACCACGATCACGTCTGCGTGCTCGGCCATCGTGTACGCCGACTCGTAGTCGTGGATGCCGCCACCGTAGAACAGCGTGGAGTCCTCGAGCGCTCCGCTGGCTGCTTCGACGATTTCGGGGTCGCCATACGTGCCCGAGTATTCGACGTAGACGATTTCCTGTCCGAACATCTTCTCGGCGATGGTCGCATACGAGGCGACGTCGTCAGCACCGAGGTCGCAGTCGGCTTCGGTCAGCGTCGCCACGTCAGCCTCCGGGTTCATCACGATGTAGGCTTCCATGTACGTTCGGTCCCACTCGAGGCTGCCTTCCAGACGGACCCACTCTTTGTGTGCGCCCGTTATCCAGAACGGGGAGCCGGCGTTGAACACCGTCGGGATGAGATAGCCCTCGAGTGCCGCGTTGTCGACGACCACGCTGGGATTCGATGGCTCCTGATACAGGGGAACGTCGTGTTCGGCACAGGCCTCGATAACGGCCGTCATGTTTTCTTCGGTCATCCCCATCGTTCCACCCACTTCGATGGCATCGGTTCCCGTCGCACAGAGGTCTCCGTAGGTAACTCCCTCCGGGAGCTCCTTGTCAGGGTCGAGTTTGAGAATGTGATTCCAGTCGTCCCAGGGCGCGGTCATACCGTCCCGTTTCTCGGTACGTGGCAAAAGCCCTGCGAAACGCGCGCTGTGTCGATATGTGGGGGAGTACCGCTCTCTTTGCGGAACCAAAACGGCTACCTCGAGCGCCCGCATGAGCCCAGGTATAGCTGTGACCGACGACGGACCGATCTCATCGAACGCACACCAGGGGGAGCCCCTGGCACGCAACGACGACTCTCCGGGCGATACACAGCCCGTCGGTGACGAGACGCTCACTATCGACGACGAACTCATTGCCCGCGCCCGAATTCACGCGCGACAGGTCGAAATCGATGTCGAGTGGGAACGTCTCGAGTGGGCCGTCTCGAGTCGCGCGAAACGTCGTGCTGGCGCCTGTCGGTGGAATCGAGAGCGCGAAGTCGCCACAATCGTCCTCTCCCGCCGGGCGTATCGGGTCTACGACTGGGAGACATTTGCCGAAGTCGTCCGCCACGAACTGGTCCACGCCTGGGAGTTCCAGCACTTTGGCGAGTCGGGACACGGCGAACGGTTTCGTCGGATGGCGAGTAGTCTCGAGGCACCCAGGCACTGTCCGTCGTTTACCGAGCCACGGTATCGACTTCGCTGTCAAAACCAGGGGTGTGAGTGGGAAGCCAGCAGACACCGTGCGTCGAAACCCGTCACGACGCCCGAGTGCTATCGGTGTGGCTCCTGTGGCGCAGATTACGAAGTCGAACACACCGACAGCGGGCGGACCTGGTCGTGCTCGAGCGGGTACGGCGGGGTGAAAGCCGCACTCGGTGACCGGTGGTGACTCGATACGTCGGTGCTTCGGGGAGTGACTCACTCGAGCCACGGACGAACCCTGAACCATTATATCGATGCCGCGGCCCCTGCACGTATGGATGTCGTCAAGCGTGTACACATCGTGCCACTCGGCAACGAGTTCGACCGAATTCTCGAGCCGATTCGTGATACGCGGGCCGATCTCGTCTATCTGCTCGAACACGATGGTTTCGAAGACCAAGGCGTGCCAGCCTATCACGACGACCTCGTTCACGCACTCGAGGAAATTGCGACGGTCGAACGTCGTGCGTGTAACCTGAAAGATATCTATGGCGTCCTCGGCGTCATCACGACGCTCGCTGATGAACACGCCGACGACAACGTGTACGTCAACGTCTCGGGTGGTGGAACCATTGCGGCTATCGGCGCGACGATGGCCTGTATGGACGTCTCGACCGACGCGTCGGCATACTACGTCGAACCCGACGAATACAACCACGATATGGTCGGTGAGCCACTTTCGACCGGAGCCTCGGCGGTCTACAGCCTCCCGACCTATCCCATCGACTCTCCGACGCCCGATCAGATCGCGATGATGGAGTTTCTGGCCGACCCCGATAGCTGGGACGGGTACCACGACGCACGAACCACACCACCGAAAAAGAAAGACTGTATCGAGTATGCCCGAGACGCCGGCCTAACCTTTATGGCTGACCGTGCTCCGCCCGAAGCCCATCCCGGCGGCGAGGATAAGGGCGCGTTCCGCGTCCTCGACAGTCGGATCCTCGACCCCCTCGAGCGAGACGGCTACGTCGAAATCGAATCAGTTGGCCGCCGTCGCGTGATTCATCTCACCGAACAGGGCGAAAATGCCTATCGAGCGTTTCGACACAAACTCGAGTACGCCGACGCATACCGAGACGATTGATCGCCCAATCGATCCGCTCTCGTTTTATTACTGGCTTTACTCCTCGCCGGTATCGATGGTGACAGCCACTTCGGCGTGAGTCTCTCGTTCGTCGGTGCGAATTATTAGCTGGTAGGTTCCGTCATGTTCAGCCGTGAAACTCTCCCTTAGAGGTCCGCCACTCGAGACGTGATTGTCGTACAGCGTTCCGTCGGCTGGGTTACGAAACGTGACGTACGTGAAGCCACTGATTTCGGCCTCCGTATCGACCGCAATCGTGATCGTGTCACCCGGTTCGGCGGTGAACGTAATTTCGGACTCCGAGCGAACGGTCTCCTCGATATCCGGTTCGGCCCGGTCCAGAGCATCGAGACAGCCGGCGCACGCGATCCCAGTTGCCAACCCACAACCGACGAGAAATCCTCTCCGTTGCATGTCCCCTCATCACAAGGCCTCGATATAAATGGTAGCTTTCCAATATATCTCGTCTTTTTACCGAGAGATCGAATCGGCAGATTTGCCTTCATTCGAAGCCCACAGCGGACTGACCGACGCTACTCGTGGACGAGCAGATACAGGTCGACGCCCAGTTTCGCCATCTGCAGATCCGCTTCCAACCGCTCGAGGTGCGCCCGCAGTTCGGGTTCATCGAGTCGGTCGAGTGGCTGCTCGAGCAAGCTGGCGACAGCAGGGTCCAGTCCCTCGAGCGCAGACCCCGGACGGTACGGTGCACACGAGCGGTCGGACTCGAGCGCCGCGAGCAGTTCACGGACCGTGATCACCGTCCGGCGAAGCTGTCTGATCGTCTCTGAGGACGCCGGTGGCTGGAGAGTGTCGACGAGTACCGACTCGACGGCTGCGACGGCCGACTGGTCGACGTCGAACTGTTGACAGACGGCGTCTATGGGAACTGCCTGGTGGCGACCTCGAGCGGTGGCCAGTCGTAGCGCGGCCGCAGCCAGTACGTCGTCGGTGTACTCGTCGCCCAGTTGACGGGCCGCGTGTCGCGCTGCTGCTCGAGCGACGTCGGTGACGGCCGAGCAACCCAGTTGCTCGGCAGCGTCTTCGACACTCGAGACCGCACCAGGGGATGGAATCCTGTGATGTGACATGGTTATAGATTGGTTCGGGAGTATCTTATTGGTAAATACGAAAGTAACATAACCATCATAACTATCGTTACTAACGTAACTGAATGGGGGATTAGTCCGCTGTAGGACCCATCGACTATCGGAACCAGGGAAACGAGTTACACAACTCCCGTGGCGCCGCCTTGTGATAGCAAATGCAATGGTTTCCAATGGCGACGGTAGTGTCACGAACACCCGGCCGGAAGAAACCGTGGCGATGACTGACGAATTCGCCACGTTCAAGCCAGTCCCCTTCGAGAGTCGAAGCATGACGAGAGCAGTCTGGGTGAAAGCCGACGATGCCGTCGGTGACTGGGATGCCCGCCGCGCACGGATCACGACCGCCCTCGAGGCGGGAGCCGACTGGGTACTGGTCGACGAGGAGGACGTCGAGCGCGTCCGCGAACTCGGTGACATTTCGGTCGCCGCGTTCCGGACCGATGGCGACGTCACGCTCATCGACGATGCCGAAGACGAACCACCGACCGCACAGCCCGATGCCTACGTCATCGGCAAAGAAGGCGAAGGCGACGGAACGATCGATCTGCCGAACGACTTTTCCGGTTCGGCCGACCTCTCGACACTTCGTCGGAACACCGACCACGATAACGGTGCGTACGTTCGCATCCTCTCGAAAGACTACGAGGCCTTCGCGGAGGCAGCCGCCGAGGAAGCCGAATACACGCTCGTTATCGGCGAAGACTGGACGATTATCCCACTCGAGAATCTGATCGCCCGTATCGGTGCCGAAACCGACCTGGTCGCAGGTGTGACGAGTGCAGCAGAGGCCAAAACGGCGTTCGAGACCCTCGAGATCGGCGCCGACGCGGTATTACTCGACAGTGACGACCCCGACGAAATCCGGCGCACGGTCGAGGTTCGCGACGAAGCCGAACGCGAAACGCTCGATCTCGAGTGGGGAACGCTCGTCGAAATCGAAGCCATCGGCTCGGCCGACCGCGTCTGTGTCGATACGGGCAACCTGTTCGAACACGACGAGGGGATGCTCGTCGGCTCGATGTCTCGCGGCCTCGTGTTCGTCCACGCCGAAACCGCGGAGTCACCGTACGTCGCCTCCCGCCCCTTCCGGGTCAACGCCGGTGCCGTTCACGCCTACGTCCGGACACCCGATGGCGGGACCAAGTACCTCTCGGAACTCACGAGCGGGGACGAAGTGCAGGTCGTCGACACCGCCGGCCACACGCGCGAAGCCATCGTCGGTCGCGTCAAAATCGAAAAACGACCGATGTTTCGGGTCGCGCTCGAGACCGAAAGCGGCGACCGTATCGAAACCCTGCTCCAGAACGCCGAGACGATCAAGGTTGCCACCAGAGACGGACGCAAGGCCGTGACGAGCCTCTCACCAGGGGACGAACTGCTGCTTTATTACGAAGAGACGGCTCGTCACTTCGGCGAACCAGTCGAAGAGAGTATTATCGAAAAGTAAGCCGCGGGTTTCAACGAGCCCGAAACTGATTTTTTCACTCGAGAGGGACTCCTGGGGCCGTGTCACGGCAAATTCAGTAGATGTCAGTTCCTCTAGCCGGGAAGCTGTTACGGCGATGGCGTCTCGTCTTCGACCGGTTCGAGTCGCGTCGTACACCAGTGACAGAACTCGAGGTCCTCATCGAGTGGCCGACCACACTGGGGGCACGCCGGACCATCCTGGTCAGCACTCGGTCCGGACGCAGCGACGCCACGGAACAGCGTGTCAGTCGCGGCGAGCACAGCGAGAAACGAGAGCGCGATCTGGTCGATAGTGCTGGCTTCCTGGGTAAACAGCGCCACCAGTTCGCCGAGCGAGGAGACGGCAGTAATCTGTTCGGTGGTAAACGAGAGCGCCATCGCCGTGATGAACAGGCCAGAAAAGAAGAGCGCGCGAATCCACTCGCGGATCATCGCGTGGCCGACACCCGGCCAGAGCAACGAGAGTCCGGCAGCGATCAGAACGCGGACCATAGTCATACCTGTCCCATCGTTGGTGACCGTCGGTGTTAACGTTGCGGTTCCGCGTGACTATTCAGTTTTGGAAACACTTCACGTCACAGAAACGGCGAGCGGCTATCAAGCGTTGGAGATCTCTGGTGGCACGTCTCTGGCACCCAGTTTGTGCTGTCGGAGGTGATAGTGGTGGACGAGTGCCGAGATCCCGAACATAACGAGGACCATCGACGCGAGTACGAGGCCCGAAAGTCCGTCGAAGGGGTAGATCGGTCCCCAGGCGAGGACGACCAGGGCCGTACCAACGAGCGTCAAACCGAGATAGTACTGGCTCCACGGAATATCGTGTGCCGGGACGTACTCGAGGTACAGTTGCACCTCGTGTGCGGAATCCGTCAGTTCGACGGTGCCGCGAGACTGGTCATATTTGACGATGCCTGCGTCGTCCAGTTTTGGCAGGTGTGACTGTCGCAGCGCCGTATACACTCGTTTCCGTTGTTTCCAGGAGAGTGCCTCGACCGAGGTTCCGTACTCCCACGCTGAAATCGTATCCACGAGCGTTCGTAAATCGACACGATTCCCCTCGTGGCGTTTGAGATAGTAGAGCACCCAGCGCCGTCGCCGGTTGCTCAACATCGTAAACACCTCATCTCGAGAGAGACCCCCCTCGCCCTCCGACCCGGACGGCACTGTATTGGCTACTGTATTCATATGATCCGCGTATCCCCTGCCTGGAACGTCACGAATACCGCCATTAAGTAATCAGGGCGTAGGAACCGTAACGCGGTACCGAACCGGAAACAGGGTATCCATACCCGTTCGTGTATCGAGTACGCCAAAAGGCGCATAGCTAAAAATCGGGTTTGAGGGGCCGAGAGGCGCGATATCCCTCTTTTTCGTACACGAGAACAGAATCTGCAGCGAACCTCGAGAAGCCGCTCGGGCAACCCTCGAGAGTCGAGAAATGGCCGCCTTCGACCTGTCATTTTCGGACACATGCGTATCAGGCAACTGCTGACGATATTGCTCGGGGCGCATACACAAACCCCAAAACGATGTGGATGAGCGCAAGCGTGTTGGCGACCGAGGACTGCGTCGGTCGTCCGACAACGTGCCATCCACTCATGAACCGAAGACACTTCCTGCTCGGCTCTGGGAGCGCGGCCATCGGGGCGACAGCGCTCATCGGCACCGGTGCGTTCACCGGTGTCGTCTCGAAACGCTCAGCAAAGATCAGCGTCGCACACGACCGGGACGCCTATCTCGGCCTCAAACGGAGCGATGGACCGAATCGGAGCTTCGTCGATTACGACCGAAAAAACCACCTTCGAATCCGCATGGACCGAAAGAATCCAACGGAGGGTGGCGGTGTCGGCGTCAACTCAGATTCGACCTCCTGGTTCGATAACCTCTTTCACATCTGTAACCAGGGGAAAGAAGCCGCGAAAATCTTCATCCTGAAGTCCGGGCCCGAACCTGATCGCGTCACGTTCTATCATGGTGGCCACGACACTGGCTACGAGATTATCGGGGGACAGACCCTGGAGGTGAGCGAGTGTCTCGAGGTCGGACTGTTCACGCACACGAAGAGCATCAAAGCACCACAACGGTTGCTCGATCACGTCATCATCATCGCCGTGGCCAAGAGCGCGTTCGGGAAAGAGACCCGCCCGAAAAAGCTGCTCGAGTCGGTCGAGTTGACCGATAAAGATCCCGACGACTGGGTGTTGAACGGACCATGACCGAGGAAACCCCGCTCACTCGCCGACAGCTGCTCGCCACGCTCGGTGGCGTCGGCCTCGGACTCGGCGTCGTCGGGCTCGGGGCGATGGCCGGGTGGTCCGACAGCTCCGCGCCGACAGTGCAGACGGACGACGACGATATGTCGCTCTATGACATTCGCGGCGACGAAAGCGAATCGCCACCCCCGGGTGAAACCGAACCCAAACAGACCGCAATTGAAATCTCGATGCCGAAAGGTGACCTCGAGCGCTTCAACTCGAATTCTGTCTCGTTCCGCCACGACGGCTTTTTCGTCTGTAACCGGGGGAAAGAGGCCGCGACCGTCTGGATCGACGCCGACCCGCCGACGAACGACCGTGGCGAACCAGCCGTTCGGTTCTATACCGATGGCGACCTGGGTAATCCGATAGATAGCCCCAAACAGGCCACGACTCTCGAGCCCGATAGCTGCCTGACCGTCGGCATCATGACCAGAACGATGGGGATTTCGGGGGAGACCACATTGCTCGAGGAGGTGTACGTCCGAAGCGAACGCGAGAGCTAATAAGATTCACTGGCCTCTCCCTGGTGAGCCACTACTGGATCGGTACTCACCAATACTCAGTGACGACAGAAACCCGCACTCTCGTGCATCGAGGATTCCCTCGTCGTTCCGTTACCGAATCGGTCACCCGTGTGGATGGCGTGGTGGGCGGCATTGGGCTCCGGCCAGAGAAAACCGTGCGAAACTGTTTCCGCTCTCCTTTTCAAAACGATTCGGCTTCGAAGACAGTCACTACCTGTTGACAGTCACTCATTACTAAGGTCGGTAGCCGACCCGACCTCGAGTGTGACTCGCTCGACTGTGAAACCGATGGCTATCGTAGCGGACTCGAGTGTCTCGCTTCTCGAGTTACAGCGATTCGATGAGATGAGTGTCAGCTCCGTCCGTGCACACGCGAGTCAGTATGGGAGCGCCGCCAGCAAACCTGGCGAGTCAGTTACTACGCCCACTGGACACTCGTCACGTGGACCACCTGACAGCGGTCGAAACCGCCGACGTGACTCGAATGGAGAGTGTGAAACAGTGGACACGTGGTTGGGTCTCGAGAGGTGGCGCTGATGGACGGGCGCCGGCTGCTCACACTGTGCGGAACGGCACTTGCCGTGGTCATCGTCTCGTTGCTGGTGTTTGGCTCGATACTCGGGCAGCCGATCCTGTTGTCCTTCGTCGAGACGGGGAGTATGGAGCCGACAATCGACGAGGGAGATGGTTTCATCGCCATCCCGACGGCTGTCGCCGGTCCGGTCGAGTCGGGCGACGTCGTCGTTTACGACGCCCAGGAGATCGACGGCGGTGGACTGACGACCCATCGGGTTGTCAGTAGCTCATCTGGCGGCTACGTCACGAGAGGTGACGCGAACATGGTCACCGATCAGGACAGTGGCGAGCCACCAGTCACCGACGGACAGGTGGTCGCCAAAGCCTGGCAGGTCAACGGCCAGGTCGTCACCATCCCACACCTGGGAACGGCCGTTATGGGCGTCGAGTCCGGGGTCGAATCGCTACAGTTCCGGCTAGCATCGACTCTCGGTACCGGCGCACTCCTTGGCTCGTTCGGCACCTCGTACCTCCTCTTTGGCTTCGGAATCGCCGTCCTGGCCGTCTCGGCACTCCTCGACCGCTCAGGAGTGGCCACTCGCTCCCGAAGCCGCCGCCGATCACGCCAGGACGTCTTCAACGCCAAACGGGTCGTCCTCGCCATGGGACTCGTGCTCTGTCTGGTCACAGTGGGAACGATGATCGCCATGTCCGGCTCGACCGAGATCGGGTTCGTCAGTAGCGAGTACGACTCCGGCGCGTCACACGTGATCCCTGCCGGTGAAACGGACGACAGGACCTACGAAATTGCTCACAACGGACCCGTCCCCGTGGTCACCGTCGTCGAGCCCGCAAGCGACGGGATCGGCGTCGACGCTGAGCCGACTCGCCTCGAGCGAGGTGAGGGATTCAACGCAACAGTGAGCGTGACGGCCCCGCCCGAAACCGGCTACTACCTGCGCTCGTTCGCAGAGTACCGCTACTTCGCGGTGTTGCCGACGCCGGTCATCGTCGGCCTCCACGGCATCCATCCATGGCTCGCGGCGGCCGCCGTTACAACCGTCACTGTCGGAATTTTCGTCCTGCCGTTCGCGCTGCTGATCGGGACCGGCGCGATTCGAACCAGAGAGCGGCGACGCTCGAGTCCCACCGGCTTCCTGAGGTGACTCCAATGTACACGATAACTTCGAAACATCGATTCGGGGGGTATTGGCTATGAACAGCGACCGTGCAGGGATTAGAGCACGGGCCGCGCTCGATCAGTGGTTCGTCCTCGTCGTCGTCGTGTTACTCGCCCTGAGTGCCTTCGGCGGCTGGATGACCTACTCGGCCTACGCTGCCGAGCCCGAACCCGCCGACCAGCGAACCGTGGAGGTCTGGTCGACGACGGGTGGGTACCAGCACAGTGCTACCGTCCAGACACCGAATCCGGTGTTCGAGGTGGGTGAAGAACTGACGAACCAGCAACTGTACTACACGCGACTCATGCCCGAACTCGAGGGCGAATTCACCTACCGATACGATGGGGCTGACGGTGACGTCGACGTGCAGACGACCCTCGAGCAGGAAGTGCGATCCGTCGATAGCGACGGGAACGAGTACTGGTCAGTCACGGAGCCAGTCGCCCAGGAGCGCGTCGAGGGGCTCGAGCCCGGTGACGCACAGTCAGCCGATTTCACCGTCGACGTGCCCGGGGTCGCCAACGAGACGGACCGAATCGAATCCAGCCTGGGGAGTACACCGGGTGACATCGAGACGGTGCTCGTCGCTCGAGTCACCGTTTCGGGAACCATCGACGGCGAGTCGGTCGAGCACCGGGATCGATACGAACTGCTCGTCGAACCCGACGGCGACACCTACAGCGTCGACGGGCCGATGAACGAACGCTACGCCGAAGAGCGCACCGAAACCGTCGATGACGACGACGTGGCCGCAGGGTTCGAGCCAACCGATGCCGCCGGGGGTATCGTCGTCTTGCTCACTTCTCTCGTCGCACTCGGCGTCCTGACGACGAAAAAATACCGCGGCTCGCTCGCCCCATCCCAGGCCGAAGTCGAGGCCGTCCAGCGCGAGCACGAACGCGAACAGTTCGACGACTGGATCACCCGCGGCGTCCTCCCGGACGAGGTGTTCACGAAGCCGCGAGTGAGTGTGGACTCGCTCGAGGGGCTGGTCGACGTCGCCATCGACTGTGACAAACGCGTGATCGAAGAGCAGACCGAGGACGGTCCGTCGTACTGGATCGTCGACGATGGCGTGTTGTACGTGTACGAGCCCGTCGAGTCGGTGGTGGAGGAGGTTGAAGGGGCCGAGGATGACCGAGATAAATTCGACGACGCTGACGAAACAGCAGGGCTCGACTCTTCGGAGGCGGCCGTTCTCGGGAATGCAGAGGAAGAGTCGGTCTCACAGGAAGACGACTGATCGAATCCGATTTACCCTCTCAACCGTTACCTGGTTTTCGAGCCGTTGTATCGGTTCCTAGGGTTACGAGGCATCTCCCAGTTTCAGAGCTCAAAGACGCTGTCGAATTAGGTGAACGATTCCGAGCTGGCCACGAGTACATGTGCTCTTTCCATTGCCGAGGGTCGGGTTCGAGAGCGGAATGTCGACCTGGAGTGGCCCTTGCGGTCGACGACAGTTACACTCGAGTTCGGCGAGTTCGGGCGGCCCTCGACGTCGAACCTATCAAACCGTTCACTGTTCGTCGTCCCCCGTCTCTAACGCTTGAGGTGCAATACGTGATGCTCGAGAAATACGCGGCCGTTGAGGACAAATCTTGGAAAATAAAAACCGTTTCCCGGAGTGTGTTACCGCAGGTCGATCCCTGACCCTGGAACGCCTTTGTAACCAGACGTATCGAACCGCTTCCGTGGCCAGAACGAGCCTCGACGCCGGTCAAAAACCGGATTGGAATGGGACGATCCTTTCTCAATACGCAGTCGTGGGCACGTCGTCTTCGTCTTCAACACACACGCCAGTGTTACCGATGTTCTCCTGTTCAACGAGGTAGTTGATGAGATTCATCTCGAACTCCTCACATTCCTTGCCCGGATCGATACCGCTACTTCCCACTTCCGTTCCGTTCGTGGAGAGGATAATCGGGTTACACTGCTCCTCAGTCAGGAAGTAGTAGCCTGGAATCCACGGTTCGTCGCCGTCGCCTCTCGTGGCGTTAGCACACACGTTCAATGCGCCTTCGGCCTCGTGACCAACGCACTCCCACCGCGTGTTGACCGGGAAGTTGTTTTCGTTGTAGACGCGCCAGAGGTAGTATTCCTGCTCGTCCACCTCCATCGAGCACATTCCCGTGACGGACATCGAGTCGGGTTCGACACGGTCTCCAAGGTCGCCAAGGTTGTCCGCATCGGCGTTGATGACGATTTCGTCACCGATATCGGAGAGAAGCTGGTCGCCTTCCTCGAGTCCTTTCGTTAGGGTTCGAAGGCCGATACAAACACACTGCCCCACCCCAAGCGGGAAGGCGTTCTCGGCGCCGACGATCGAGTCTTCCTCGTTGCCGTCGATGTAGAAATCGACTCGAGGCATGCCATCGTAGTCGGAGTAATCGCCCTCCAGGTTATCATCATCGACCATCGGCCAGTCTTCATCATCAATCCAGATCCCGACTTTCTGCTTGCCCTGGTTGCAGATCTGGAAGACATCGTCGAAGTAGGTGAACGAATCCGAGTTTACCCCTTGACCTCCCGCGTCAGTAGCGTTCTCCGGAGACATGTCGATCTCGAGGTGGCCCGAGTCGTCGATATTCGTATAACTCGAGTTCGGACTATCCGGACACCCGTCCAAACCGAGATAGGCATCCGGATCCTTTGCCACTTCGATCTTTACGCGTCGCTGCGACTGAATTCTCGTAAACGCGCCGGAGCCCAGCAGGGCACCGCCACCGATGGCGGAGCCGCCGACCCCAACGAGGAATTTGCGTCGTTCCATGTGTATCACGTGTATTCGCGTCCGTTCCCCCACTGCCCGACAGACTGCCGTTCCGTGAGGCCCGAACGCGTCACTCGAGTGAACATCGGACCACCCCTTGTGTATACACTGCCAGCAGTCTCTACACCCAGTCCCTGCAGTGAGTCAGTCAGAACGTTCGTCGCGACCGGTACGGTTGTCCATCTGGTATGTGCCAGTTACCCAACTACTGTGAGCGGCTACCGTCGTGACACGGACTGCATATAAAAAACCCCGAAGGGTGTCTCCTCGAGCATGGTAGTACGTCACTCGAGTGCCTGGACGGCTCGCTCGAGCACAAACTGGGTGATGAGCCGATGAAACGACGTCGATTCCTCACCGCAATTGGGGCTGGAAGCGTCGGTACTGGTGCACTGGTCGGCACCGGAAGCTACGATACGATTCGATCACAGCGTCGGGTGAAACTCGAGGTGGATGGTGAAGAGATTGATCGACGAGAGATCAGCTTCGTTGCGTTCTGTATTGCAATCGAAGACCTCGAGGAGGGAGATACTCACGAAGATTTCACTATCACGCCAGACGAGTTCGAAAATGATGATCTCGTTGGTATCGAATGGGATTCTGGAGAGATTCCCGTCCAGACCGTTGTCCTGAAAACCGGACCTGAGTTCTTCAATTTCGACGTTTCAGGGAGCACTTCTGGAACAAACATCGTTGGTAACCGTGGAGATGGAGAGGAAGGTAACGACCAGAGCCCACAAACACCGTGTGGATTCGATGACGGGTTCTGTAGCGTCAAATTTAATTGGGACGGTGAATCGTTCGAGTGGGATCCTGGACAAGATGATTGCTTCGAAGACTAACCAAGATGGGTTGTGGACCACTATGGGCTATTGAAGGAACCACATCTCAAAACACACGCTGGTAAACCACCTCGAGTCAAGTGGTTCAAAACGCTTTGATTCTCCTACGCTCTTGAGGCAAGCAGCGCGCTCCCCATTTAGATTCTTGAGAATTGGAAATTACTATTTGCCCAAGGGTACGGACTCCCTGAAAATCGTCTTAGAGGCCCTGTCGAGACGACATGAACTCTATATAAAAACCCCACAATCACATCGCCTCACTCGAGCAGCGACACGACACTGCTCGTGAAACAATGGAACGACGAAAATTCTTGATCGGGGTCGGTGGCAGCAGTCTCGGTGCGAGTGCCATCATTGGCTCCGGCGCATTCACCAGAATCGAGTCGCAGCGACGCGTAAAGATCGAAGTAGCCGAGGACCCGGACGCTTATTTGGGGCTGGACGGCTGTCCAGATAGCGACAACTCGAGTTACACCGAAATCGACGACTCGGGACATCTCGCCGTCGAGATGTCGCCCGAGAACGAAAATTCGGATAACGACCTCGGTAGTGGGATCAACTCCGATTCCTTCACCTGGTTCGACAACGTCTTCCAGATCTGTAACCAGGGGAAGCAGGATGTCTGTGTCTGGATCGATGCCACGGTTCGCGAGGCGATCCAGAAGAAACAGGACGAAGACTACGAAGACGAAGACATCGTCGACTTCTACCTCGGTGGGAACCGCGAGCAGTCACTCGTCGGCGAAGAAAACGGCATTTTGCTCCCCGTCGGGGAGTGTATCTGTGTCGGTATTGCCACCGTCACGAAGGGCCTCGACGCAGGCGACCAGTTACTCGAGGACGACGAGATCGTCATCAACGCCGATGCGGATGCCGAATGTGATTCCGAAATCGTCGATAATGGACGAACGGCGATTAGCTTCGCCGCGTTCTGTTCAAGCACTCCCCCCACTCCAACGGCAGATAATATCACCATCTCCAACATCGTCTTCAAGACCAACGACGAACTCGAGCCGGTAGGGTTCAGTTGGGATTCTGGCGACGTCCCGATCGATAGAATCGTGCTCAAGGGTGGGCAGGAGTGGTACGTGTACAACTTCGACCCAGCTCAAACATCCGGGTTCGTCGAAATGGAAGGAGAAGACGCAGATGCATATGAACAGCCTGATGACCAAGATCAGTTAGATGACCTGGAAATTTCTGAAAGTACACCCTGTGGAGATGGGTTCTCTGGTGTCAAGTTCGAATGGTTTGCTGACACCGGGTTCACCCCAGAAAACGACTGAAAAGGCGCTTCAGCTAATTATTATACGCCTTTTGTAGCCACTACGAAGACACTACCTTCACGAAACCTGGCTGAGTAGCTGGTCACCACACGCTTCACACTCGAGTGACTCCCTCGTCCGGGTCGAACAGCACGATTCGACCGTCTTGCTCGTGCCAGTCAACTGCCCCTGGCACGACGGACACTCCTCGAGGAAGACACGCAGTGCCGTGATCAACGCACCCTGCTCGTCGGAACTCAGTTCGGTCCATTCGGGACAGCGTTCCTCGAGGACGGGAACGACGGTGAGGTCGGCCAAAAACGCGGCCTCCGAGGGCCACAATCCGATTCGTTCGCCTTCGTACGTCGCAGCGTACCCACCCATCGAGTCCTCGAGGGCCAGGTCCGCAGGGTCCACTTCGAGCCGGGCGGCCAGGCGCTCGAGTCGGTCCTCGAGAGTGTCGACGCTCGAGCGCTCCTCTTGCCACCGATTTTGAAACGAGGGCTCGAGACAGAGGTCGTCTTCGTCGGGACACTCGACGGCAATCTCGCTCTCACGGAGAAACGTTTCCAGGTCGAACGCTTCATCGTGTTCGGATTGCGGTTCGTCGTGATGGGTCCCAAACAGTCGATGCACACGCTCGGGAAGATACCGTTTCGTCAACTCCGGTGTCCCAGGAACGAGATAGCCTCGAGCGCCGATCAACAGGACGGAAAGTGCCAGCACAAAAAGCCCGACGTACCAGGATGCGAGCAACCAGCCAGCGACAGCCAGTATCACCGCAAGTATCGTATTGATCACGGTACAGGGCAGACACCGATTCTCGCCGGTGTATTCGGGTTGTCGAAACGACTCGAGCGTATTTCGCACGGACGCGTCCATACCCACACCATCATCGACACGTGCCATTGGTATGGATTCGTTACTGTCTCGAGTGACTGACTGTCACGCCAGTAGCACACCTACGAAATTCAGTCACTCGAGACTCGCTACCAACCCAGCCAACGTCTCGAGGTCGTACTGTCCGGGCGCGGTCGCATTCGCCGGGTCGACGGGCGCGTAGCCGATTTTCGATCCGTAGATGGGCGCCACCGCTCGAGTGTGTCGCCCCACTTCGCCCATCGCCATCGTCGCCACCCGGTCTCCGTGTACAGTCAGTTGTTCGGTAGCCGACAGCACCGCAAGCGTGTCGGCTTTCGATTCGGCCGTAACGGCCAGTTTCGCGACGTCGGCGTACTTCCCGGCCTCAGTTAGCGTCCGCACCAGCTCGGGTCGCGAGGGTGTCCCCTCGAAGTCGTGACTCGAGGCGATCACCGCCACATCCGTTTCGTCGGCCACCGCGAGCACCCCGTCGGCATCCCCCTCGAGGATCGAGTGGAGTTCGACGTCGATCGCTTCCACGGCATCGATTCGGGCGGCTTCGGCGAGCGCCTCGAACCGTCCTGCATCCGGAGCCTCCCCACCCTCCCACTCGGCCCGGTTGGTCGCCAGAATCGGCAACTCGCCCGCGTAGTCCTCGAGCGCCGCCAGTGGATCTTCGGCCAGGTCCATCCGAAACTCGAGGCAGTCAGCGTGGGCTCGAGCCTGTGGCTCCTCGGTGAGATCGGCTGTCGAGGCGGCAAGCGTAAACGAATCGAAGTCCATACCGTTGACTCGAAGTCGAGCGGCAAAAAAGACGCGTCGACGGTGGTATTATCGGACGGGAAAGACCGCCAGAGATCGACCGTTCCGAATCAGGCCAGACCGAGGGTTTCCTCGGCCTCGAGCAGTTCGTGATAGCGGTTTCGGATCGTCACTTCGGAGATGTCGGCGACGTCGCTGACGGCGGCCTGCGTGGTCTTCTCGTTGGTGAGCAACGCGGCGGCGTAGACGGCTGCGGCGGCGAGGCCAACCGGGGATTTGCCGCTGTGGACGCCCTTTTCTTTCGCGTTTCGAAGCAGCGCTCGAGCGCGGTGTTCGGCCTCGTCGGAGAGTTCGAGTCCGCTCGCAAACCGGGGCACGTAGCTTTCGGGGTCGGCGGGCTGAACCTCGAGGCCGAGTTCGCGGACGACGTAGCGGTAGGTGCGGGCAATTTCGTTCTTCTCGACGCGGCTGACGTCGGCGATCTCGTCGAGGCTGCGGGGGACGCCGGCCTGTCGGGCGGCGGCGTAGACACACGAAGTTGAGACACCCTCGATGGAACGGCCGGGAAGCAGGTCTTCGTTGAGTGCGCGCCGGTAGATGACGCTGGCCGTCTCCCGGACGTTGTTCGGGAGGCCGAGTGCGGAAGCCATGCGGTCGATCTCGCCGAGGGCCTGTTTCAGGTTGCGCTCTTTGCTGTCGCGAGTGCGGAATCGCTCGTTCCACTTGCGCAGACGCTGCATTTTCTCGCGCTGGCGGCTGCCGAGGGAGTTACCGTAGGCGTCTTTGTTCCGCCAGTCGATGTTCGTCGACAGCCCTTTGTCGTGCATCGTGTTCGTCGTCGGTGCGCCGACGCGGGACTTTTTGTTCTTTTCAGCGGAGTCGAACGCTCGCCATTCGGGGCCGCGGTCGACGGAATCTTCCTCGACGACGAGGCCACAATCTTCACAGATAGTTTCGCCGTGTTCGTCGTCGACGACGAGCTGGCCGGTACACTCCGGACACGCGAGGTCGCTACCTTCCTGTTCGGTGGTTTCTTCTTCGGTTTCGGTGCGTCGGGCTCTCGTGGATAGTCGTGAATTCGACATGATGACAACTTCCTCCCGCCCGAGCCAAGATGTACGTTCGGACGGATTCGTTACCTTCCGTGTTCATAGGACCGATATATAAAGGTTTCGAAGATAGACCATGATATCCCTCAGAAAGTTGGAATTCGTCCGATTTGGCATTAACAATCCAAACATTAAAGTGCGATCATGAGTCGGCCTGACATGGGTTGTGCACCTCTCGAACCCAGCTGCGCAGAAGGCAGACAGTCCAATAACCGGCTCTCAGAGTGGTTCGTCACGCCTGTACGAAGACTGATCGATTCGGCTCAACGCTCCCAAACCTGACTGGTGGGCGAAACCGATCTCTGGTATCCGGATCCACCCAGAGGTCGACGGTTGGGAGGGCACGCTAGACGTTCGCGCCTGAGGGAGGGCCGAGCCAATACATCGAATATATGTGTATCTACCCAGCACCACAAGGTATGAAATTCGTCGTCGGGAGCCAAAATCCCGTCAAAGCTGCCGCCGTCGAAACCGCTCTCGACCGATACCAGCCGACTATCAGGTCCGTGGCAGTTGATTCGGGGGTGAGCGAACAGCCGAGCACTGTCGAAGAGACGATATCCGGGGCCAAAACCCGGGCAAAACGAGCGTTTGCAGCTGAGAAAGGGGACTACGGCGTCGGCCTCGAGGGTGGCGTTGCACGCTTCGACGGTGAGCTGTATCTGATCATGTGGGCTGCAATCACTGATGGCGAACGGATCGGCTGTGGGTCGGGCCCCTCACTTCGACTCCCGGAGGTCGTAAGCGCCCATCTCGAGGCGGGACGGGAGCTCGGTCCGGTGGTAGACGATCTGCTAGGAACTGACGACATTGCCCGCGCCGGCGGTGCCGCTGGCGCGTTTACTGATGGATTAATCGACCGTGAAGAGGCGCTTGCAGGGGCAGTCGCCTGTGCATTTGGCCCGTTCGTGACGAACGAGTACGACCGGTAGACGCACTCTGAACCGCTACTCGGTGAGTGCCGACGTTCTGGGAAAGCACGAGTAAATGTTACAGGCGAGCCTGTGACGGTAATAACCTGTTAGTCGAAGAAACAGCAGATTACCTCGAACGACCCGTTCCCCACAACCGTCATGGATGGATGAAAGTCGCCAGCAGCATCGAATTAACCAGCTGTACCAACCTCTCCCTCGGGTATCCCCGACCGGTGGCCTTCGACCGACAAAACCGATAGCAGTCGGAGGGTTAACCGCCTGTACCAAACCCCCTAAGTCGGCGTCTCTCGATGGAACAGGTATGAGTACTGCAACGGCACCTGACCTCACGACGAAGCAACGCCAGATCCTCAGCTATCTTCGTGAAAACGCCGTGACCAAGACCTACTTCAAATCCCGTCTCATCGGTGAGGAACTCGGAATGACGGCCAAAGAAGTCGGCGCGAATATCACCGCCCTCCAGCACGCAGAGTACGATATCGAGATCGAAAAGTGGGGCTACTCCTCGAGCACCACCTGGAAGGTCGTCGTCTGATAACGGGTTTTTGCTATCGACCCGCGACTGAAACTCGTGGGCTTCCTCGTCAAAGCTCTGCGACTACGCTCCGTGAGTAGGCAAACAAAAACTCTTCGAGTGCTATCCGTGATAACTGATGAGTTTGTCCGCCTCTCGAGCCAGCGATGCCGTTCGTTCGTCGAACGAATCGGCATAGCGAACGAGCAACAACAACACCGTTTCGGGCCGTTCGACGGCATAGCCATCCGTTCTCGAGAGGAGACCGGCGTCCTCGAGTTGTCCGGCGTACTTACTCACGGTCGGGGCCGATACCTCGAGTACGCTCGCCAGGTCTGAGGCGCTCGAAGACGGGTTCCGAAGCAGTTCGACGAGCATTCCGCGTGGGGTACTCCGACGGAGATACCCGAGGGCGTTTTTCTCGAACGAATCGAATCGGTCCGCCGGGACGAACCGCTTGTAATCGCCATCGCTGTACGATTCAACGACGTCGAGTTCCTCGAGTCGACGAAGGTGGTGTTGGGTTTCCCCCGTGCCCAGACGAAGATCGTCACGGATTTTCGAAAAGTGGGCACCGGGAGTCGTCGACAGGTACCCAGCGATTGCGTCTCGAGCATCGCTTTCACCCGTATCAGCCTGTGCAGACTCCGAAAAACGAGCCAGTGGCGACGCTGCACCGACGGCCGCAAACCGTCGTAAGGTCGCTCGCTTCGTCTCGTCTACTTCCTCGGAGCCTGTCATGCTGTTCCTACGAGATAAAAGAGTCCGGGGGTAAAACGCGTTTCGCTCCAGTTCGTACACTGCGAGCGGAAACTCACGAGTGTGTAAGCGTTGGGGAACGGCTCCCACCGTCCGCAGTTAATCGGCTATACCGAGTCGCTCCCTCGAGCAACGAGACTCACAGTAAGACGAGGGACGCCAACTACGCACACGAGGGTGGCGAAACGAGACAAAAATCGCGGACGAGTCGTTCAGTACGCAGTCACGAGTCGACGTCTGAGCCGAACAGATGGGGTCGATTCACCCGTGCAGGCGGGGCGAACCCCTCAGTTCTTCGTATCGTCGCCAGTCGTCACCTGCCCGTCGCCGGAGCCGCCATCGAAGTCCTGGCCCATCTCTTCGATGACGTCGTCCGAATTCGATATGCTGGTGGTGTCTTTGCCTTCTTTGATGGCCTGGGCCTGTTGCTCCATCGCTTCGAGGTCCATCTCGGCTTCCTCGTCGATTTCGCCGATGATCTCGCTGATGTCGTCCAGCCCGATGAGTTCTCGAGTTTCGTCGTCGAACTCGAGACTCTCGAGGGTCGCTTCGCCGTCTTTGACGTCGCTCCCCGAGAGGTGTTTGCCGTAGCGACCGATCATCGAGGACAGTTCCTGTGGGAGAACGAACGTGGTCGATTCGCTCTGGCCAATCTCCGAGAGCGTCTGCATGCCCTGGTCGATGATGGCGCGCTCGCCCATCGATTCGGCCGACCGAGCACGCAGGACTGTCGAAATGGAGTCACCCTGGGCCTCCAGGATCTGGCTCTGTTTTTCACCCTGTGCACGGATGATCTGGCTCTGTTTGTCACCTTCTGCCTTCTCGACGGCACTGCGGCGTTCACCCTGTGCCTCGAGAATCATGGCACGGCGTTTTCGCTCGGCGGAGGTCTGTTGCTCCATCGCGCGCTGGACGTCTTTGGATGGGTTGACCTCCCGGACCTCGACGCTCTCGACACGAATACCCCACTCGTCGGTGGGTTCGTCGAGTTCCGTGCGGATGCGCGCGTTGATTTCTTGACGCTTGTTCAGCGTGTCGTCGAGTTCCATGTCACCCAGTACAGCACGAAGGGTCGTCTGAGCGAGGTTCGAGACCGCTGTTCGGTACTCCTCGACCTCGAGGAACGCCTTTTTCGCATCCATCACTTTGATGTAGACGACGGCGTCGGCGGTCACTGGCGAGTTGTCTCGCGTGATCGCTTCCTGGCGAGGGACGTCGAGCGTCTGGGTACGCATATCGAACGCGTACGTCTTCGAGACGAACGGCGGGACGATGTTGATACCGGGCTCGAGGAGCTTCCGATATTCACCGAAGACCGTCAGTGCCCGCTTTTCGTACGCATTGACGATCTCGATGGCACTGAGGAGGGCCGCGAGCACGACGACGAGTACGAGAGCTCCGAGAAAGAGCCCGAACGTTGCCGCTTGTGTGAGTATCAGCTCCGGAACCATGAGAGAGCCTTACGGCGGTGGAGTAAAAAGGGTTCCCTTATTTTATCAACATATTCCTGACACTGTCGGTCATCAGGATTTATCGGTTTCCGTCTCAGGTTCAGCCGTCTCGTTCTCGGCGGAGGTGGTAGTATTTTCACTCGCGACATCCTCTTCATTCGCGGCGGCTTCGCGTGCGAGCTCCCGGTCGATGCCGTCACTTTCGATTGCATCGAGGGATTCGACAGTCAGGACGTTGCCGCCACCCGGGTCGAGGACGATGATTTCTTCACCTTCCTCGATAGTTCCTTCGTACGCACGAGCACTGTAATAGGGGGCGAACCCGCCCTGATTGAGTTTGACTTCGCCACCACGGCTGGTGACGGTCTTGGCCACGTAGCCCGTCGTTCCGGACAGCGAGTCGGAATCTTTGGTCTGTGCGGTCCCTTTCCCGCCGTAGAAATCGAACTCGTGATAGACGTACGCCGCAGCGATACCGATCACCAGCGTGATCGCCGCGAGAACGAAGGGGCTCAGGGCGATTGGGAGCAAGACACCGACGAGGCCAGCACCGACTAACGCGACACCGATGACGATGAGATGTGCACCTGGAGAGAGGGCCTCGAGCACCATCAGCACCAGTCCGGCAGCCAGCAACACTACCGGAAGATTATCGACGAGGAGTTCGAGCATGTATTGAGGTTGGGTCTCAGCCCGATTAAAGGTTTACCGGTCAGAAGCCGACGACAGATTGGAGCCGAAACATGATTAGGATCATCAAAACGGCGCCGAGAAGGACGAAAATCGCGTTTTCGAGCGAGGGCGATTCGGGTTCGATAATCCGATCGCTTGGCTCTGGACCGAACTCCTCGGACGCAGTACCGGTTTCGGCCGCAGATTGTGCCGATTCAGTATATCGATTTCGCTCATCAGCTGTCGCAACCGGAATGCGGTCCGGTTCGACAGGTTCGGTGGTCCGATCAACCTGCTGGCCTCGCTCGTGAGTACGGCTCTCGTTCCCTCCCCCTACCCCGGAGTCCCCGTTCGAGCCGTCAGCAGGTGTCTCGCCGGCCCCATCGTCACTCATGGCTGAACAGTATCGGGCTGGCGGCAAAAGTCCGCTGGTCCGGCAATCGTATCCGGTCAACTCTTTCACGAAAAGATAGCTCGTCAACAACCCCGACCGCAAGGATCGGGGTTCTCGTCCTGTATCGCCTATAGAGAGTTGCAGTCTCTTTCTGTTCAGCAATCACCCCGGTCCGTGGTTGACCGGTAGATAACTCCGTATCAGTCTCGGGTTCGCTTTCCGCGCACGTCACCATCGTAGACGACACCGCGTTCGCCATCGATGGTAACCGTCCGGCCGTCTTCCAGTCCGGTCAGGTCAGCATCGGAAACCATTGGAACGCCGATCTCTCGAGCGATCAGCGCCGGATAACCGGTCATACCGGGGCGAGCATCGATAATGCCGCCGATCCGCTCGAGTTCACCGTCGAATTCGGCGTCGAAATCCGGTCCAAGCGCCAGAATAGCACCGTCCGGAAGTTCCGAGAGATCGCCATCGGTGAGCCGTGCGATCGGTCCGGTTGCTCGCCCATCGACGACGACCCGACCCGTCTCCAGCGCCTCCGCAGCGACGTGGACTTTCATCATGTTCGTGGTTTTGGCCCCCTCGAGTTCGGTCATCATCCCACAGAGGACGACGACGGTGTCCCCGCTCTGTGCGATTCCCTCTTCGAGGGCAGACTGGACCGCTTTGGAAACGACGGCGTCGGCACCTTGATCAGAGACCCGTGCGTACACGGGCGAAACACCCCACGACAGGGCAAGTCGGCGCCTGACATCGTGACTCTGTGTCGAGGCGACGATCGGGACCCCTGGCCGATAGGTGGCCACTTTGCGCGCGGTGTAACCGGATTCGGTCGCCGCAACGATCGCATCCGCGCCGATGTCTCGAGCGAGATACCGAGCCGAGCGCGCGAGGGCGTCCGTCCGTGCATCGCCCGCCGCCGGGACCCGTTGCTCGAGGAGTTCGTGGTACTCTTCTGACCCTTCCACCTGTGTGATGATGCTGTCCATCGCCTCGACGACGGCCGTTGGGTGGTCGCCGACGGCCGTCTCGGCCGAGAGCATGACCGCATCGGTGCCATCGAGGACGGCGTTTGCCACGTCAGACGCTTCAGCGCGAGTTGGCCGCCGAGAATGGACCATCGAGTCGAGCATCTCCGTGGCCGTGATCACCGGTGAGCCGGCGTTTTTCGCCCGTCGAATAATCCGCTTTTGAATCATCGGTACGTCTTCCATCGGACACTCGACGCCGAGATCGCCGCGGGCGACCATCACACCGTAGGAGGCATCGATGATCTCCTCGAGGTTGTCCACTGCCCCCGCGCGTTCGATCTTCGAAATGATTGGAATGTCCGCGCCGAACTCCTCGAGCGTCTCGCTGACTTCGTAGACGTCTTCGGCATCCCTGACGAAACTCGCAGCGACGAAGTCGACCTCCTTTTGGGCAGCCAGTTTGAGGTCCTGCCTGTCTTTCTCGGTAACGACGTTGAGGTCCAGATCGACACCGGGGAGGTTGACACCTTTCCGACCGCCGAGTTCGCCACCGGTTTCGACGAACGCCGTGATTTCGTCTCCGTAGACCTCGCGCACGGTGGTTTCGATGAGGCCGTCATCGAGGAGAATTCGGTCCCCCGGCTCGACCGACTGGATCGAGACCGACAGCCCAACCCTGTCCGAAGAAACGTCATCCCCCTCGAGAAATGTAATCTCTGACCCCGTCTCGAGCGTGACCGTTTCCCCATCGGAAAGTGGCGCCGTTCGAATCTCAGGCCCCTGGGTGTCGAGCATGACCGCGACTGGGCTCGATGTCTTTTCGTCCACTGACCGAACGCGATCGATCAGTTCGGCCCGATCCTCGAGCGTGCCGTGGCTCGCGTTCAGCCGTGCAACAGCCATTCCAGCTGCAGAAAGATTACGGATCGCTGAACGGCTATTCGTCGCCGGACCGAGTGTACAGACGATTTTAGCGTTTCTCATAAGCGCCCGTTGCAGAGGGGTACGCAAAAAGGTACTGTCGTCACGACAGTCCGGCGATGACTGGATAGCGCAAGAGATACCGAACGATACCGAGGGCATACGCAAGCAACCAGAAGAAGACGTAACCGAACACGCCGATCCGCAACCGACGTCGCCAGGCACCCATGTGTTCGTGCAGATCGTTGAGATCGACGTCCTGCGTAGGGTTTCCATAGAGGTCGTGAGCGAGCTTGACCTGCAGAATGCGCACGATGCCAGTCAATCCAACGAGTAACATCGCGTACGCTTGCAAGCCGAAAAAAGCGTGGACAGCGACGAGCCCCCCGATCTGATCTGCAGCTCGAGGAATCATCCAGACCAGAACCGGAAGCGTGTTCAGCGTTAGTCCGACGGCGATGACCTTCAGATGGTAGCTGAGTACGCCCCAGGTGACGATGTCCGCATCGATCATGATCCACGCACCCCACAGATAGAACGGGAAGCTGGCTGTCACCATTACGAGCGCCGCAGTTGCGATAGCCAGCTCCGAGACCATACCCGAGAGTCAGCAAGCGTGACGAATAAACGAAGCGAAAGCGGAACGTCCGTGCAGCGCCACCGCACACGAATACCCGAACCGGTTCGGTGGACGAACCGTTGCCAACCGTCACGCTAAGGATGCCACGACACGAAGGGGAACCCATGAGCGACGCCTCAGAGAGCGAGGCCGAGGAGCACGCTCTCGCCGACGAAAGCGATGGTGACCCGCCGGCGAACGGCGGGACATCTCAGGACGGCGAGGCCAGCGACGAAGGAGGACACACCGAGGATGCCGACCTCGAGGCGCTCCGGAAACAAGTCGAAGAAAAGTACGACTTCGATAACTTCACGTCCAGAGATATGGCCGAGATGACGGCCGAAGAGTGGGACGTTGCTTTCGATGCTGAGACGTGGATTACTGGCCCTGAATTGCTCGAGCGCGTCGAGAACGAACTCAAGACGAAGATCAGCGAACGGGACGTGTTCGCCACCCTCGAGTACGCGACGGTAGACGGAACGCGGTGTCTGGTCGCGTACTCGGATACCGATTACGCTATCGTGTTCCCGAACGGAACCGTCGAAGGTCGAGGAACCGTCGTTCGCGACGTGAAACCGACGGTTGCGCTGTGTTCGATGGACAGTTACGACGTGGCGGAACCGCCGGAGAACTGGCACCTTCCCGAGCCAGCGTCGATGCCGGAGGAGAGTAGCGAGCTCGGTAACTGGATGTTACAGCTCCTTGCTGGCTCACAAATTTTGATTGGGCTGGCCGCAATTGCTCTCTGGATAACCGGCGGCCTCCGAGCCCAGCTCATTCTCGGCGTCTTCGGTGCCGTCTTCATCGTGGTCGGGCTCGTGCTCTTTCTGGTCGTCGCAAACGCCCGCCTCTCAGAACGGTTCCGTTCCGAACAGTACGAACAGCGGCTCCGCTCGATCGGTTCCGGTGAACGGCCGTCGTTCCTGCCACTCGAAGACGAAGCATTCGACGAGCCTGCACCGCCTCGAGACGCGCTCGAAGATGGAAGCTGAGAGTCGCCGGTAGTTAGCCATTTCGAAGCGACTCGACGGCCGCCCGTGGGTCGCTCATCGGTGGGTTTAAGCAAACCCGTTCCTGAGAACATCACGTATGAAGAGGCGGGAGTTTATGGTAGCGGCAAGCGGTGTGACCGGGGGTGCCGTAGCCGCGACTGCTGCGACACCCGTCGCGGCGCAAGAAGATGAGAACGGTGACGGCACCGAAGCAAACGGTGATGACGCCGAAAACGGAGCCGAGGGCGAAAACGGCGCCGATGGCGAAAACGGCGACGAAGAAACCAACGGGAACGGCGCAGCCGCCACCGGTGGTGGCACCGAGTTCGTCGAGGTCGGGGACAACTACTTCGAGCCCGACGAACTGACCATCGAACCCGGAACGACGGTCGTCTGGGAGTGGGTCGGCGTAGCCGACCACAACATCAACCCGAGTGAGCAGCCCGAAGGCGCTGACTGGGAAGGACACCCGGACCTCAAAGCCGACGGCGACTACGAGTACACGTTCACCGAAGAAGGCACGTACGACTACGTCTGTGACCCCCACGTTGGTGTCGGGATGGTCGGTTCGATCGAAGTGACCACCGATGCCGACGAAGCAGCCGCAGTCGCCGATGTCGACATCGACGAACTCGGGATTCCGATCCAGAAACACTTCGTCGGTATCGCTTCGTTCCTCGCGATTTTCGTCTCGTTCGTCTTTACGTTCTACCTGTTGAAATACGGCGAATCGGCACACACCAGTAGTCCAGGGAGGAAATAATCATGTCATCGTCAGGATCCACGTACGGCGATATCCACCGATACGAGCCCCCGCGTGAGAGTACCGCAGCAGCGATTGCAATCGTCCTGTTGACGTTCGTCCAGATCGTGTTCGTCTCACTGTTCGTGTACGGACTTGCAGCGAACTGGGCGATCGCTGGTCTCGACGGCGGTGACGGAAACATCCTGCTCGGATTCCTCCTCTCGGCGATTTTCATCAACCTCGGATTCATCTTGCTGTTGTATCGGAAGGAGTTTCTCCCCGACGTCATGATCGTCAAAAAGCGACGACGCAAATGGGAGGACCTCTACATCAACGAAGAGGACGTCGAGGGGACCACGCTCGTCGATAGCGCTGGCGCGTGGGATACCGTGAAACGAGCAATCTACCCATACTACAAACGATAACCATGGCTAACGATGATAAATACCCGGTCGAATCAGATCGACGACGGTTCGTGAAAGGCGTCGTCGGCGGCTCTGTCCTTTCGGGCGTGCTGGCGACGGGCGCCGTGACCGTCTCGAGTGCAACCAACCCCACCGGCGGCGGTGGTGGGATTATGAACTATTTCGGGGCGAACAGAACGCTCGGGCCGGCCCCCCGTGGCCTTCCACAGATTCCGATGGAGATCAACGACGACGGTGAACTCCTCGGTGTTTGGCCCGAGCCGGAAAGTGAAACGCTAGCTGACGGTTCGGAGTACGTCCGCTCGGCGTCCGAAATCGGCGGTGTCGAGTACACCACCGAATGGTACCAGTACTGTGGCCTCCAGACGTTCGATGGCGTCGTCCCGGATGCAGACGGTGAAGACGCGCTGTTCCGATACGACGCAGGTGGCTACGACTGGATGGACGACGTTAGCCAGGGCGAGGCGATGCTGACCGAGCACTTCGAAGATTACGACGAGTTCGATACTGCTATCGGCGACCCTGGACAGGGAAAGCCCGCCACTGGCACCTGGCGGTCACAGAACGTTCCGCCGGAACAGACCGTTCCGATCCTGGTCATCAAGACCGATCAACTCGATCTGGACGGGATGGACGAACGCACACAGAACTGGATCGAAGCGTCCTGTCCCGAGGATGACGATGGTGGCCGGTACATCGCGTACGTGAACAAGTGTACACACTTCTGTTGTGTCCCAGGATACAGAAATCTCGGCGGCGCACCCGACTTCGGGGCAGACAACAAAATCTACTGTAACTGCCACAACTCGGTATACGAACCGTTTAATCCAACCGAAGACCAGTTCGTGTCGCTCCCACGACCGGAGGGTAACTAATGAGTCTCGAGCGAAAAGACGAACACGACCACGGCGCGTGGCTCGCCACGAAGGACCTCTCCGTCATCGAAAAGACGTATCTGATGACGCTGATCTGGCTCGACCGTCGACTACGAATCGTCGACTACCTCGAGTTACTGGAGGACATGTACTACAAAATCAACCTCCAGATGCCAAAGAGCCACACCGAACAGTACAATCTCGACAACAAGTTCTGGTACTGGTATCCGTTGTACGCTCTGGGTTCGTTCTCGGTAATCGCGTACATCGTCGCCGCCGTAAGTGGTGCATTGCTGGGGTTCTATTACGCGCCATCCACAGCTGGCGAGACACCGGAAGCCTACCAGACCATCGTCGCGATCATGAAAGACCTCAACTTCGGATTCATGCTCCGAAGTATCCATCGCTGGTCTGCACAGGTGATGACGGCAGCGGTGTTCTTGCACATGCTCCGTGTGTACTTCACCGGGTCGTACAAAGAGCCACGCGAACTCAACTGGCTGATCGGCATCATCCTGCTCAGCCTGACGATGGTGTTCGGATACACCGGCTACCTGCTCCCGTGGAACCAGCTGGCTTTCTGGGCCGGGCAGATCGGTGTCGAGATGTCGCTGGCCGTCCCCATCGTTGGTGAGTGGACAGCACAGCTGTTGTTCGGTGGCTTCAGCCTCGGACAACCGACGCTCCAGCGGATGTACATCCTGCACGTGTTCGTCCTGCCATTTGTCGTGACAGGGCTGATAGCCTTACACATCGGCATCGTCTGGATGCAAGGAATTGCGGAACCACACTAGTACCATGAGCGATTCAAACAACGAACCACGAACGGATGGAAGCGGTCCGGGCATCGTGGCCCCGGATGACGAAGTGCCGACCTGGCGTGAGCGCAAAGAACGGACGACGGGCCTCTCGAGGCTCACCTACGAATATTTCGAGCGCGCACGCCGTGAAGACCAGGATCTTCGACAGGAATCCAGTTACGTCGAACGTGACGTACTTGGCTTCCCGACCTGGCCCCACGAGACGATTCGAAACATCGCACTGGCGAGTTTCTTCACCGGGATGTTGCTCTTCCTGGCGGCGATGTTACCACCCCACCTTGGCGACCCGGCCAACCCGGCCGAGACCCCGTCAGTGATCCTGCCGGACTGGTATCTGTACTGGTCGTTCGGGCTGCTCCACCTCGATCCGCTCAACCCAGAGTTGGCCATCGCTGGTGGCGAGAAGATCATGTCCGACGAGCTGTACGGCGTCCTCGCTAACGTAGTCGCCGTTGGAGCCATCGCAATCGTGCCCTTCCTGAACAAAGGGAGCGCACGCCGTCCCGTCGAAGAGCCCTTCTGGGCCGCGGTCGGTGTCGGTGGTGTCGTCTTCGCGTTCACCATGAGCATCCTCCCGATCCAGGACATGTTCCCGTGGGAGGTCGCCATCACGTTCGATCTGGCGTTCCTGTTACCCATCGTGTCGGCGGCAATTACCTACGCCGTCCTGAAAACGATGCGAGAAGGCTACATGTACGACCTGAACAAGCGGTACTATCGGTTGCGGCCGCCACAGTAATTCAGACCCCGGTTTGAGCTATTCCTTTTCGTCCCGTCGCCTGACTCGAGTTGTCGAAGCATCGTTCGAAGTCTCACTCGAGGAGGACGGTGTACAGAGCGATCAGACACAGAACTCATTTCGTTCCATCCCCAAGCACTAACTATGAGCGACTCAGAGACGACAGAGAGTGATGGGCCTCGAGTGACTGCCTCGGGGAAGCGAGAGATAATTGTCCCGATGCGGCTGTACAAGACGATAACAGTGTTTTCGACGTTACTCGCAGTCGTCGGCGTGCTCGGCGGGTTTATTCTGCTCGACGTGGCGACCGACAGAACGCAAGCAGCGGCGTCGGACGTCAGCATTGGACTGGCGCTACTGGGTGTCGTCCTGATTGCAGGCGGGGCCGCAACGTACGCCTTCTCGACACGGTTTCAAAGCGAAGGAATGGGAAACGCTAAAGACGACGCCGACAAAGGTTCAGATAATGGCTGACGAATTCATGAAGGGGTTCGCCATCTTCACCGCAGGGCTGTTGGTGTGGATGACGTTTGCGGGTTGGTACAACACGGAGTCGTTTTACAGCACCCAGCTCGTCGCACCGAATCCCGAAGATCCGGGAACGTATACGGCTATGGCACTGGTCGTCAAAGACGCGGCACTGTACTTCGCACTGCTTGGTGCGCTGACGTTCTGGGTCCTCATCCCGGCGGGACGTCGGACGCGTAGCTACTACGCGAGCCGATAGACCGGCTGATTCCACCGGTTTCCTGTCGTCACGAACCACCCACAGAGTTGGCACGCGCCCGCACAGTCGGACAACGTTCTCTCAAACAACGGCCGCGTTTTTCCCACTGCCCATGCTGGAACGACTCGAGAGAGCGAGATGTAGGGAAGGCGCGACAACCACACTTGCGCTCTGTCTTAGCGCGGTGCAATGGCTGACCGTAATCGACGCATCTGGTACGTAGTGGTGCCACCTCCGAGGTCACGTGGTTCGAGACTCACTGCTTCGGTAAGCGAGGTCGAAAAGAGCGGGCTTTGTCGAGGACAGAGAAATCGAATATTGCCGGTCGACTTCGACGCAGTCGGGCTCAGTGACATTCTCGCCCGGCGTGAACGCCGGGTTCCACGACGGGTGCAATACCAGCAAGATGCTGGATTGAGCGGGCGAATTTTATCAGATGTACGACACCGGAGCGCTCGAGACCCCTTCAGACGACGGAGTCCCAGAGCGGCTGGATCAGGAAGAACAGCGACTGGTAGGCGATGTAGAGGAAGACGAACGTCGAGGCGACGAGTGCGGCTTTCGGCCGCTCGAGTGGCATCTCCTGGCGGAGTTCGACCATTCGGGACTCGAACTCGAAGAAGTCGGTCAACAGCAGTCCGAGCGCGAGCGTAGTGAAGACGACGCCACCGTGAACGTGGACGGTGATGTAGTAGAAGCCACCGAGGACGATCAAGACGTTCGTGACGTCGAGAGCAACGTTTCGCGAGAGGGTTTCGGCTCCGTCTTTGGCGGCGGCGACGTACGAGCGGTGTGCGACGGCGCGCACGATCAGGTTGACCACGACGAGTGCGAGCAAAACGAACTCGATGATCGTGACGCCTGCGACGACGGTTTCGCCGAGGACGTCGATCGGTCCGAGCAGCGCTGGTGAAAGCATATGTGTATCACAGAGGTTCGAGCATTAGAATTTTTCCAATGTCGCCTGTCGGGGTGTCCATCGGAGAATGGGAGCGTTCATACGGACTATCCGGTGTTTTCAGGGGTTTCGAGGGTTCGCAGACCACAGTCGGGATCGAGACGGATGGAAACCGGTGAATCAGGTCCGATCGTCTCGAGTGGTCGTTCATCCACACAGAGGACCACGTCATCGTCCCGCTCGACGGTCAGGGTGAGCGCGTCGTTCGGGACTACCCAGTGTCGGGTTCGAACGGCAAAGGGAGCGATTGGAACGACTGCCAGGGCATCCGTCCCACGGACGAGCGTCGGACCGGATGCGGCGGCTGCATACCCGTGACTGCCTGCGGGTGTCGCGGCGACGACGCCATCGGCCCGGAACTGGCCAACTGAGCGGTCACCGACGTGAACGCTGTACTCCGAAATGTGTGCCGGCTCGTCAGCGACGAGCGTGACGTCGAAGACCGCTCGAGCGGTCGACGATGCTGAGGAGACGGCCATCACCGGCTGTCCCACGAGCCGACACTGGCTGGCAGACAACGCCTCGACCGAGGCCTCCAGGTCATCGGTCGAACTCGGTGCGAGACCGGGCGTGGTTGCGATGGGGAGGATGGCCGGTGGTGAGTCGGTCGCTCGAGCGAGAGCAGTCACAGCGCGGTTACCGAACGCAGCGACGAGGTCTGGGTTCCGAGCAAGGACGCGTTCGGGCGTATCGGCGACAAATCGCACGGAATCGGTGGACGATTCGAATGCGGTAACTAGTCGCGAAAGTTCCGGGTGTGCCTCGAGATCGGACGCTGGCAACTCTTCCGACGCTGACAACTCCTCGGACGCTGGGAACTCGGTCCACTGGGTGGCAGGCGATTTCGCTGTAGGGGGGTGTAACCCCGTCTCGCTGGCTTCGTGAACGATACCGATTACCGGTGACTCCGGTAGTTCCCACCCGGTGCTTTCCATACCGTGTCCTTCCCGTGAAGCGATGAAAAACGTGTGGGTCCACCGACTGCGTCGTCAGCGTTTGCTCAGGCCGGCAGGTCGCTTCACTGGTCGTTCGATGTATCGTACGGCCAGTCGCCGGTAATTCGCATTCCTTCGGCGAGATCCTGGGACTCGAGCATGTCGATGATCTCGGCTGCCGATTTGTGTGGGATGGAAACCGACTGACGGGCGAGAGAAACCGTCAGGTCGGTCAGCAAGATAGCCTGCTCGAGCAGGTCGCGTTTCTCGAGTTTGTCGAGCGTGTCGGCGAACGTGTGACCCCAGCCGCGGCCGACTTCGTCGGACGTACTCATCACGTGGTAGCCAGGGACACCCCACTGGACGAACGGCCAGTGGTCGCTGTGGGGGCCGAGTCGGGGGATGGTTTCGATCGGGTGGCCGAACCGGTCGGCAGTGTCCTCGGCGGCTTCTTCGAGGGCGTCGAAGCCGTGGGTCGTCATCTCGAGTGTCCGACCCCTGACGACGCCGTCGTTGTTGACGATGGCCTTGATTTCGTCGTGGGAAGCGGTGTCGGCGTGGTAGTCTGAGCCCACGAGTCCGACTTCCTCTGCGCCGTAGGCGACGAACTCGACTCGCGTCTCGAGGTCGGCTTCACGTTCGGCGAGTGCGCCCGCAAGTTCGACGACCATCGCGGTGCCCGCACCGTTGTCCATTGCCCCTTCGGCGATGTCGTGTGCGTCGACGTGGCTGGTGACGAGAACGCGTTCGTCGGTCTCTGGGCCGAGTTCGGCGTGAACGTTCTGGCTCTGGGCCGGTTCGATAGTTGCCTCCACGCTGATACAGACGGGTTCGTCCTCGAAGCGACGAGCAAGTGCCGACCCGACTTCCTTCGAGACGCCGACGGCTGGAATCTCGCCGATCGGGTTCTCCGGCGTCCCGACGCTACCCGTCGGCGGGAGACAGCCTTCGACGTGATTGCGGTAGACGAAACCTACAGCCCCGTTTTCCACCGCGTGGTAGTACTTTTCTCGCCGGTGGACGTATCGATCGTAGTAACTCGGAATGTCGCTTCGGACCATGACGACCGCGCCCTCGAGGTCGGCGCCTTCGAACTGCTCCGGCAGACCGTACCCGAGGTCGACCAGCGGTGCAGTTACCGAGTCAGCGGGACTGCGGGGGAGTGCAATACTGTCGAGTTCCAGTCCATCGGCTTCGACGGCACTACTCCCTCGTTCCCAGCCCTGAATGTCAAACTCCTCGAGGCGCGCGTTCCGTGCACCGGCCGCCTCGAGGGCGTCACGTGTTCGCTCGGCGGCCTCCCGTTCGCCGGGTGAGCCAGCCATCCGGTTCCCGATATCGACGAGCGTCTCGAGGTGGTTCCAGCCGCGGTCACTGGTGAAAAGTGTCCCAATCCAGTCTGCCATAGGGAAGGGTAGGCCGTCGGGGCAGCCTAACTGTTGGGGAAGCGGTCGGTCGAACCGGTAGGTGTTTCGAGGGATCGTCAATATTTGCCGACAACGAGCTGTAGTTACTGATAATTCCTCACAACCTCCTTAAAGGCGATTTGAAAGCGTCACCAAAAACTTCCAAAGGCCATCATTTATTAGGCGTGGTGCCGTTTTCCTCGATAGACCGTTGGTGACCAATATGGCAAGTCAAGCCGAAGACCTCGTGCGGGTGCTGCCGGAGACTGCGACTACCCGGGACGAAAGTCCATCAGTGTGCTCGGAGGAGACACTCCTCGAGTTGTACGAGACACAGGTACTCGCCCGGATATTCGACGAGAAGGCAATCTCACTTCACCGACAAGGTCGGATTGGGACCTACGCACCGATGCAAGGGCAGGAAGCCGCCCAGATCGGGGCCGCGATGGCGCTTCGAGACGACGACTACTGCTTCCCGACCTACCGCGACCACGCAATGTACCTGACGCGTGGCTTGCCGCTGGCCGAGGTAATCCGTCATCTGATGGGCCGTGGCAACTACGTCGACAGACAGGACGGAGACGACTTGCGGACGTTCCCCATCACGATTCCCATCGCCACCCAGCTGCCACACGCCGTCGGCATCGGCATGGCAGCAAATTACAAAGGCGACGACGTCGTCGCGATGGCGTCATTGGGGGACGGTGCAACCTCCGAAGGCGACTTCCACGAAGCGTTGAACTTCGCGGGCGTCTTCAACGCACCCACCGTGTTCTTCTGTCAGAACAATGGCTACGCCATCTCGGTGCCCCGAGAACGCCAGACAGCGAGTGCCACTATCGCCCAGAAGGCGAACGCCTACGGCATCGAGGGCGTGCGCGTCGACGGCAACGACGTCATCGCCGTTTACGATGTGGTCCAGGAGGCACTCGAACGTGCACGCAATGGCGGTGGTGCGACGCTGATCGAAGCCGTCACGTACCGGCGTGGCCCACACACGACGACCGACGACCCCTCGGTCTACCGCGACGAGGACGAGGGTGACGACTGGGAAGACCCACTCGAGCGAACCCGAGCCTACCTCGAGTCGACGGTCGGCTGGACCGACGAGGACGAGCAAGCCGTCCGCGATCGCGCTCGCGAGCGGGTGCAGGCTGCCGTCCAGACGGCCGAAACCGAAACCGATCCCGAACCCGAGTCGATGTTCGATCACGTCTACGCGAACGAGCATCCACGACATCGCAGACAGCGAGAGCAGTTACCGAAAAATCCTCACGGGAACCACTGAGTCCCCTCCCAAACGTCGACCGAGGATATTACCTACTCATTCGTCTGGGACTCGTCGGGTTCGACGTTCACCGAAATCTCGTTCCCCTGCTGAATCGCTTTTGCCTGTTGTTCCATCGCCTCGAGGTCGACTTTCGCTTCCTCGTCGATTTCGCCGAGGATCTCGCTGATGTCGTCCATTCCGAGCAGCGTGCGCGTTTCGTCGTCGAACTCGAGGCTCTCGAGTGGGTCGACACCCTCTCTCACGTCGCTCCCCGAGAGGTGTTTGCCGTAGCGCCCGATCATCGAGGACAGCTCCTGTGGCAGGACGAACGTGGTCGATTCACTCTGACCAATCTCGGATAGCGTCTGCATGCCCTGATCGATGATGGCTCGCTCACCCATCGATTCTGCCGCGCGGGCGCGCAGAACCGTCGAGATGGAGTCGCCCTGGGCCTCCAGGATCTGGCTCTGTTTTTCACCCTGCGCGCGGATGATGTTCGATTGTTTGTCACCCTCCGCCCGCTCGACGGCACTGCGGCGTTCACCCTGTGCCTCGAGAATCATGGCACGGCGTTTTCGCTCGGCGGAGGTCTGTTGCTCCATCGCAGCTTTCACCTCACGAGACGGTGTAACCTCTCGTACCTCGACGGCTTCAATTCGAATTCCCCACTCGTCGGTTGGTTCGTCGAGTTCCGCCCGAATTCGGGCATTGATCTGCTCGCGTCGGCTGAGCGTATCGTCGAGTTCCATGTCACCCAGGACGGCACGGAGGGTCGTCTGGGCGAGGTTCGAGACGGCGTTCCGGTAGTTATCGACCTCGAGAAACGCGCGTTTGGCGTCCATGACCCTGATGTAGACGACGGCGTCGGCGGTCACCGGCGAGTTGTCGCGCGTAATCGCTTCCTGTCGAGGGACGTCGAGCGTCTGGGTACGCATATCGAACCGGTGGACCCGCGAAACGAACGGCGGGACGATGTTCAGTCCCGGTTCGAGCAGCTTTCGGTACTCTCCGAAGACGGTGAGCGCACCCCTGTCATAGGCGTCGATGAACGTCACCATCTGCCAGACGGTGACGCCGGCGACGATCACGACGAGAAGGCCGACGGCGAGTGCCACGTCGAAAACTTGCAAGGGTGATTGCAGGAGGCTGTTCATTGGATAGCTAGAGGGGGCCTGCGCGAATAACACTTGGCCCTCCGTAATGTCAGGTGGCCACACCGCGAGTCACCGTTCCGCTTTCCTGACGATTATTAGGTCCCCTCACCCAGTTGCTGGCATGGACATCGATCTATCACCACTGGCCGACTACCTCGCGGAGCACGATCTGGATGGCTATCTTATCGACGACGATTCGAGCGACGCCGACCAGCGATACGTTTCGCGGTTTTCGGCACCGGATGCCTACCAGACACTCGTGACGCCTGACGGCGCGGTCCATCTCCTCGTCTCGGGCCTCGAGTATGGCCGTGCGGTCAAAGAAGCGGGCGCGGACACCGTGACCCGAACTGCCGACTACGACGCACAGGCGCTGGCAGCCGAACACGGCCGGTACGAGGGTGGCCTCCGCGTCACGAGCCGATTCCTCGCCGACCACGGCGTCGAATCGATCGCCGTCCCGCGAAATTTTCCGGCGGGCACCGCAGACGGGTTGCGCGAACACGGCCTCGACGTGACGGTCGAAAGCGAGGGGATCGTCAGCGACATTCGCGCGGTCAAACACGACGAAGAGGTCGAACACATTCACCGGGCCCAGCAGGCGAATCAGCAGGCGATGGCCGTCGCGGAGACCATGATCGCAACCGCCGAAATCGACGCCGATGGCACGCTCGTCTACGGGGGCGAGCCACTGACCAGCGAGCGCGTCACCCAGGAGATCGAGATCACACTGCTCAGACACGGCTGTTCGCTCGACGAAACCATCGTCGCCTGTGGCGAACACGGCGCGGATCCGCACGACCGTGGCAGCGGCCCGCTCGAGGCGAACGAACTGATCGTTATCGACATCTTCCCACAGGATAAAGAAACGAAGTACAACGGCGATATGACCCGGACGTTCTGCCGTGGGGAGCCAAGTGACGAAATGGTTCGTCGATACGAGTGCACGTACGAGGCGTTCGAAGCCGCCCTCGACGCCGTCGAAGCCGGGGTAACCGGAAAGGCGGTCCACGACGCCGTCTGTGACGTGTACGAAGACGCCGGCTACGCGACCCTCCGGAGTGACCCCACGACGGATACCGGGTTCATCCACAGTACCGGCCACGGTATCGGACTGGACGTCCACGAAGCGCCGAGCGTGTCACCAGTCGGCGAGGAACTCGAGGCCGGACACGTCATTACCATCGAACCCGGCCTCTACGACCCCCCCGTTGGCGGCGTTCGAATCGAGGACCTGGTGGTCGTCACCGAAGACGGCTACGACAATCTGACCGACTATCCGATCGCCCTCGAGCCGAGCGCTCGCGTCGAAGACGAGTAACCGTCTTCGGTCTCCCTGGTTCGTGCTTTTTACGTCGCCGACCGGATCTCGAGGGCGGACCATCGAACGGTTTTTGCAAGCGGCCGCGATACTACCTTCCAATGGAGGTTCTGATCGTCGGCGCTGGCGCGATGGGGACGTGGTTTGGGAAGACGATAGCCGACGCGAAATCGCTCGAGGCGTCGGTGACGTTCGTCGACGTCGACCGATCACAGGCCGAACGCGCCGCAGCGTCTATCGAGGGAGCTGACGTCGAGTCGCCGGACTCTGACGCCCGATACGACCTCGTCTGTATCGCCGTCCCACTCGAGTACGCCGGGGACACGATCAGGGCGTATGGCGACCGCGCCGAGCACGCACTCGTCGACGTCGCCGGCGTCATGGAAGGCCCGCTCGAGGCAATGGTGACGGTCGCGCCGGACGCTGAACGAGTCAGTCTGCACCCGCTGTTTGCCCCCGAGCGCGCACCCGGTTCGATTGCCGTCGTCTGTGCAGCCTCCGGCCCATACAGCGATTCGCTGCTAGCGGGCCTCGAGGACGCCGGAAACCGACTCGTCGAGACGACGGCCGACGAACACGACCGGGCGATGGAATCGGTACAGTCCGCTGCTCACGCCGCTGTCCTCGCGTTTGCTCTCGCAGCCGACCCGGTCCCGGAGGGGTTCGAAACGCCGATTTACGACGAGTTACGGACGCTCGTCGAGTACGTCACTGGCGGGACGCCGCGCGTGTACGCCGACATTCAGCATACGTTCGAGGGAGCCCACGACGTCGCCGAGGCCGCACAGGCGATTGCCGAAGCGGACTCGAAAGGGTTCGAAGCACTCCACGAACGAGCAGCACGCAAATGGGCGAAAGCGGACGAAGCCGCCCCATCCACGTCGCCAGGGGACTCGAACGCGGACGCTCGAGGTGATCAGGAGTGACTAGCCAGCGCGAAGCGGTTCGCTCGAACGCGAAATACTTGCACAACGTGCGCCCCATCGACCCCGAAGAAATCTGCACCTACATCGAGGGGGAGCCACACCCTGCTGTGGTCCGCCAACTGCTGCGCGAGGAAGCCCTCGATCTGGGGCTGATCGAACGCGATGACGGGACCTTTGTCCCAGCGAGCGAGAAGCCCATACCGCCGCGCTCACCAGGGATAGGCGACCGGAAAGCCGTCGAGCGATTACCGGACCGATACAGTAACCGACTCGAGAACCTGCTCGTCGAACGCTACGGCGTCAACTGGCACGAGGGGCCGTCCGGTGACCTGCTCCGATCGACGATTCGACGATTCAAGGCCCAGTATCTCGAGCGTCAGGCGGTCACCTACGACGACGACGTCGCTGCCGGCTACGCGCTGTATCACCTTCCCGGATACTACGCTGCAATACAGTACGCCCTCGACGACCTGCTCGAGCGGGGACTGCTCGACAGACAGCTTCGCGTCCTCGATATCGGTGCCGGAACCGGCGGCCCCGCGCTCGGCCTCTGTGACGTGCTCCCCGCAGACGGATTGCTCGAGTACCACGCCGTCGAACCCGGCGCTGGAGCAGACATCCTCGAAGGGTTCCTCGAAGAAACTGGACGAAACGTCCATCCGACGATACACCAAGAGCCCATCGAATCGTTCGAGCCACCTATCGACGAGCGAGGATTCGACCTGATCCTCGTCTGTAACGTCCTTAGCGAACTCGAGAACCCAGAACGGACGCTTCGTCGCGCCCTCGGATGGCTCGAGCCGGACGGCAGCCTCCTCGCGATGGCTCCGGCCGACAAAAACGCCAGCATCGAGTTACGAGAACTCGAGCGTACGGTCGAAGGGGACCAGATTAAGCCGGTTTTCGGCGGCGAAAGCCACGATAATGGCACCCGCCCTGTCACCGTCTACGGGCCGACTGTCAGACTCTGGCCCGGCGAGTCGCCGAGCGACCGCGGCTGGAGTTTCGACGTCAAACCGGACCTCGAGGTACCCCCTTTCCAGCGGCGACTGCAAGACGGCGCAGGAACGTCGACCGACGTCGACGAGACTGATAGCGACGCCGGAGGTATGGGAGACGACCAGGACACCAACACGGCTCGGACGGACGAGTTCATCAACGTCGACGTCCAGTTTTCACACACCATATTCCGGCTCGACGGCCAACGCCGTCACCAGGGGACCCTCGAAGGCTCCGCTCGAGCGAAGATGGCCGACATGGGCCGTCACGTCACGAACCGGATCGACCTGACAGCAGCCAAACTCAGCCACTCGCTGGCCGAAGACGGCGACGCGGGTCCGCGAGGAAGGACCCCCAATCCGCTGTTCAAGATCAGCGACGGCAGCGAGTCGGTCGACCACTACGCCGTCCTCACTCGAGAAACCTCGCTCAATCGCGGCTTGCTCGAGGCTGACTACGGCGAGTTACTGGCCTTCGAAAACGTTCTCGTCCTCTGGAACGACGACGAGGGCGCGTACAATCTCGTCGTCGACGAGGAAACCGTCGTCGACCGAGTTGGATAGTAAGGGGTTCCATCGTGACTCCGCCCCACGGTCGTGGCAAACGACGGAGAAAAGCGGTGGCCTTTTCGAGACGCCGCCCAAGAACGTACTATGAGCCTCGAGATCCTCCTCACGAACGACGACGGGATCGACAGCCCCGGCATTCGCGCCCTGTACCAGGGGCTGTCGGAGCTGGGCAACGTCACCGTCGTCGCCCCGGCCACCGACCAGAGCGCTATCGGCCGGGCACTCTCATACGAAGTCGACGTCACCGAACACGAACTCGGCTACGCCGTCCACGGGACCCCCGCCGACTGTGTCGTCGCCGGCCTCTCCGAACTCTGTCCCAGCGACTGCCCGGATATCGTCGTCTCCGGTTGTAACAAAGGTGCCAACCTCGGTGAGTACGTTCTCGGCCGCTCTGGCACCGTTAGCGCCGCCGTCGAGGCCGCGTTTCACGAGATTCCCGCCATCGCGACATCGATGTACGTCCCCGTGGACGACACTCCGTTCCACGAAGTCCAGACGACCCCTGAGGACTACGCCCACGCAATAGACGCGACGAAATACCTCGTCGATCGCGCTCTCAGGAGTGATCTCTTCGACCGCGCCGCCTACCTGAACGTCAACGCCCCCTTTGCGAACGATTCGATCGAGATCGCCCCACTCGAGTTCACCCGGCCTTCCAGCCGGTACGCGATGGATGCCAGCCGTGACGGCCAGTCCATCGTCCTCCACGACAACCTCTGGAAGGAGATGGACCCCAAAACGCTTCCCGACCCCGACGGGACCGACCGCCGCGCAGTCGCCGAAGGGCGCGTCAGCGTTTCGCCCCTGAATGCCCCACAGAACGTCGTCGACACCGACGTCCTCTCGGACCTCATCGACGACTTCGGCTCGAGTGACGAGGCGAACGCCCGGCTGATTCAGCCCGAGGACTGATCCTGGCATGACGACACTCCATATCGAATACTGCCATCCCTGTGGCTACCTCAAGCGAGCAGTTGCCGTCCAGGAAGCCGTCCTCAGACAGTTCGGGACGGAACTCGAGTCGGCTACGCTCACCGTTGGCGATCACGGTGTCTTCGCCGTTCGCGTCGACGGTCAGCCCGTGTTCGACATCGCCGACGACGAGTTCGATGTCGACGACATCGTTCGCCGTGTTCGAAAGCAACTGTAGCCCAGGACAGTCACCACTGCTGACCCGTTTCGTAACCGGGGAATCGACGCCAGACACATATAACCCTGCGAGCATAAGAACAAGGTAGGAGCACCTCCTATTCCCGGTAGCGACCGTGGTTGGTGATCACAACATGGTATTCAATTCACTCCGAGACCGCCTCTCATCCCTCTGGGGAACGGACACCGCCGAAGACGAGCACGCTGGAGAATCGCGCGCGCCAACCGGGCACGCTGACGGGTCCCGTTCGAGTCGCGAAGACGAAACCCTCAGTTACGCCGACCAGGTCGAGTACGGCGTCGACGAGCGCGAGATTTCCGACGAAGACCAGATTCTCCGGCTACTGGTCAAACGGGGCGGCCGCGTCGACGAAACGACGATTCTCGAGGAAACCGGCTGGACGGAAGAGCATCTCTCGAGCGTCGTTTCCGAGATGGAAGACGACAACCAGGTCAGTGCGATTACCGTCGGCCGCAAACACGTGATCTGTCGACGAGGCTTCGAGCCGAAAGGGTACCGGGGCCATCTCAACGAGTAGTTTTGCGGGCGGGTGTCAGACTGTTTGGTCGATGTTTGGGTAGTGATGCCTGTAATCTGGAGGCGATAGTCGTCTTCTGCCGGTGTGAGGTGCTTCGAGTGCGGTTTAGATCCAACGAATAGGCGAGGACTGGCTCAAGCGAAGCGAGAGAAGAAAGTGGACTCGCCGGGATTTGAACCCGGGGCCTCTCCCATGCCAAGGGAGTGATCTACCACTGATCTACGAGCCCGCTTACGCATCCATTGCTTTCCGGTGGGCATAGATAAACCCCTCGAATTTGGTGCACGGGCGCTAGGACATCGCATGACTGTGCCGTCTCGAGTGAGCGCCCAAACCGACGGACTCATGCAGCACTCGAGCACTGAGTCCTCGAGACAAAACCGAGCTGTCACTCGAGTTTGGCAACCAAAAATCGGACGCTCCGTTCGAAAATACGGGTTGGTTTAGTTGTCGACGGCGACGTCGTCTTCGTCGACACTGACGGACGTCGCTTCCTCTTCGGCGACTTCCTCGGGGTGGGCCTCGAGGGTAGTCTTCTGGATCTCGACGCGGCGGAGCGGGTAAATCGTCTTGCACTCGCCGTAGATTGCCGAGGAGAGTCGGCCTTCGACGATGCCGTCGATGACTTCTTCGAAGGTTCGTTCGGCGGCGGCGTCCTCGACCATTTCGACCATCTGCTTGCGGATGGCTTTCTCCTGGCTGGCGTCGGCTTTCTTGGTCGTGAAGGCAACCGGCTGAATCTGGACGCGGTAGTCGTCCGTTGTCAGGACGGTGACGTAGGCCTCGATTTTCGAGGCACCGCGACGGACCAGCGAGCGGAGGTAATCTCGCGAGAGCGAGTGTTCTTTGAACTCCGTGTAGGCGGCGTCGCTGCCGACATCGTTCACCTGGAAGGTGAGTTTCGTGTTGTTCTCGCTGGCGTTGTTCGTCAGTTCGCCAAGCGTCGTTTCGATGGTTCGGTCGTAGACCTGTTCCGGTTCGTCAGCGGGGGTCTCGCCGAGTTCTTCCCGGTCGAACTGCTCCGGGGCGAAGACGGTGTACCACCGCTTTTCCTGTTTCGCGCGTGAAACTGATCGTTCACTCATAGTGTTGTGTATCTGATCTGCTGTCGGATGTCGAGGTCGAACGAGACACCTCGTTCGACGACGAATCCGGGGCTGACTCGAGCGTGTCCTTTTCGGCCGCAGCCGAGTTCGACACGCCCGGTCTCGCTGTCGTTCGTCCGTGCTGTGCAACGGTGTGTGCCACGTCGAGGTTGACGACGTAGTCGTCGACGGTCGCCTGCAGGCCACCGGTGGTTTCGCGTTCGATGGTGGTGACGACGGCCGCATCACTGTCGTCTCCCGTACTCGAGGGCTCGACACGCGTCGACATCTCCTCGGTGTTATCGGGGGACAACGCCGCGGCGACGACCGATGCGGACTCCGCGTCGGGGAACGCAGTCCGGATTGTCGCACGGCGAAGTGGCGGTGTCATAGCTGGTCCCTCACGGTGTCGATAACGCGTTCGGTATCTGTCTGCGCGTCGAATCGGAGCGAACACCACTGTCGACCGAGGTCGTACTGGGCTCCAGCCCCGAGGTGAGTTGCAATCGCGTCGATCCTTCCCTCGAGCGGTTGCGACTCGCGGACGGCGAGGGCCGCGCTGTCGGGACCGACGGCGAGAACCGCCTGCTCGGGCGATCGGTAGGCAGCGACGACTCGCGCAATCGAGCGAAGCGGTAGGCCTCGCTCGGTGCTGGCGTGGTCCGCACAATCGAGAGCGAACAGGCCGCCGTAGCGGCTGGTCGTCGCCGAATCGATGGCGTCGTGGACCTGCTGGCCACACGCACGCCAGGTTTCCAGCGCCGGTTCTCGAGTGGTGTGTCCCATCGCGAGGGCAATGCCCGTTCCCGGTTCGACCTGCGCAGTGGCCTCGAGGACCTCCGCAAACCCACCGAGGGTCGCGAACGGTCCGTCGGGTAGTGCGTATGGTCGGAGGAATCGGCCGATGGCAGTTCCAGCGGCGTCGACGGCTCCGTCGTGACCGACGGCGTCCAGCGCGACCAGCGAGCCGATTGCCCGGTGGTCGTCGACCGAGAGTTCGGCCGGGTGCTCGAGCGCGGTCGGAACGCTCTCGAGTGCCGCTTCCGTCGCGTCGAGATCGCCGGACCACGGTGCCAGACACGCCGTCGAATGGGCGAGGCCGTCGATCGGATCGGTCGTCGGTACTGCAACACCGGGTCGGCGTTCGAGAACGTCTTCTTCGAGCGCGCGCTCGAGCAGCCACTCGGTTCCACCGGCACCCGGTTCGATACCGGCAGCAGTCGTTCCTGCAAGGGTGAGTTGCAGGTCCGGTTCGCTGCCGAGATCGCCGAGCAGTTCGGCGGTCTCGAGGGTTGCCGGGCGGTCCGTTCGCTCGAGTGAGATCGTTCGGGCGCCGGCGCGAGCGTCCGAAGCGGGACCGGATCCCGCGTCTCCAGTCGACTCGAGCGCACCGATAGCGACCGTGACTGACTGGTCGTCCGTAGCGGTACCGCCCTGTACGCGTGCCGTGCGGTCGGCAACTGTCGTCCCAACGGTAACCTGGAATGGCGTCTCTCGACGTGATAGTTCGCGTGCAAGGAGGCCGGCCGCGGCCAGTCCATCGCCGTCCGCCCGCGTGACGATGCGGACGAAGTCGGCACTCTCGAGTACCGAGGCGGCGGCGTGACTGTCCGTGGCGCGACGCTCCGTTGCCATCTATTCCTCCAGGAGGTCAACGGCGGCGTCGTAGGAGTAGGTGAAGTCGGGGTCGATCTCGTCACCGCGATAGTAGGTGACGAGGCGACGGACTTTCGACTCCGTGTTCTGCAGCGACCGCTTGTTCTGGAAGTCCTGTGGGTGACGCTCGGCGTGTCGGCGGAGTCGAATCGCTCGCTCCATCAGGTTTCGGAGGTCCTCGGGAACATCGGCTTTCGCGTCGTGTTCCTCGAGAATCTCGGTCACTTTCTTGCCAGTGGCCAGTTTGATGTCAGGGACTGGCGTACCGGTGACGCCTTCGTCACGAAGTTTGAGGCCGATCTGGCTCGGGTCGTAGCCCTGTTCTGCCAGTTCGACGACTCGTGACTCGATTTTGTCTGTGTCGACGTCGCTCCACTCCGGGGGTTCGTCTGCCGCCGGTTTGTCCGAACCGGACGATCCGCGGCGGCGGGTGTGCATTCGTGCCATGTATTGAGGATAGGAATCGCACTGACCGCGGACAATCGCATACCCGGCTATACCGGGTTGCACTTCCGCAATCCCAAGCCATCGAACGATGACACAGTCAGATTTGCGGCCGTGCGCTTCCCACTAGCCACTACCTCGTAAGCGCTAAAAGCGTTCCGACCTCGAGCGAGCACGCCAGCTGTGCTCATCCCGGTCGATTGACAGCGAAAAAGGCTGGTCGAGTGGGGTCGGTGTGTGAACCGTTTTGTTCGACAGTATCAGGCAGGAGTCGCCGGGCCGCCGTCGTTGGGCTGTTTTTCCGTGGAGGTTTCGGTCTCTTCTTGTTCACCGCGCTCGAGGAGTTCTTTGAACTTGTCCGAACGCTCTTCGATGTACTGTCGGGTCTGTGAATCGGGCGTTTCGTCCTGTGCCTCGATGAGGAAGGTAGTGATGACGACGGTTTTGACCCACGGTTTGAGGAAGCCGGAGTAGATGGTCAAAAATATGCCGGCGATGACGACCCAGCCGATGAGTTCGAACGTCGTCGAGAGACCGCCGAGCAGCGCAGCGACGGGGCTCAGTGCCAGAAGTAGAACCAGCGCGACCGCGTACATTCCGAGCACGATCAGGAGTGTCGACCCGAGAACGGATTTCCAGGTTTTGGCGTACAACACCAGGCCGTCACCGGCCGATTTCCAGCGGTTGTCTTCCTCGCTGATGAACATGTAGGCGATGATCGCTTCGTCGATGTAGGAAGCCGCGATCGTGATCGCTTTGGCGATGATCTGGATGATCTGTTTCAGGTTCGGGACGAACGAGACGAGGTCGGCAAAAGAGACCACGCGTTTGTTGAACTGCTTGATGACCGCTTTGACGACCATATCGACGGCAAAGAGCGCGCTCGCCTCTTTGAAGTGTTCTTTGACCTGCCCCGTTCCGTAGGAAATCTGATTCGACGGCACCTCTCCAGTATCGATGATGTGTGCGATCACCGCGATGTGTCCCGCTTTCACGAGGTAGAGGACGTATCTGGCAAAGAGGTTCCAGGCTTTGATGAAGATGAACAGAGCGATCAGCAGGCCGATAATGGCGATAACGCCGGAGATACTCTCGCTAAAGAATGTGTATGCCAGAAATCCCAGAATCCCGAAATACAGGACTGTAGCGAGGCCAAGCAGGACGCCAATTCCCATCCGCAGTAACACGAACGGCATCGTTTTGAAATAGATGCCAGTTGCTTTACCGAAGTGTAATACCATATCGACGTACAATTAATTTGTAGGTAAAAAGCTTTGATACTTTCCTCGAGGTAACTTGAAACTTACCTGGGGGTAACCTTGAGGGCTATAGTAGCCATTGAAAGTCATTGCATACCCTATCGCAAGACGGCATCGCGGTAGGTGTGTAAACCGTTTCAATGGCTACTATTTCTCGAGACACGCTACTCGTTCAATCACAAAGCTGACTGCCTTCCGGACGGAGAAGTCCCCATATCGGTTGAATCAGGCGAGTCGAGTCCCCTTAATCTGTTCGCGGTATCGACCGCGCGCCGAGCAGAAACGTCACGACTCCGAGCAGCGCGAGGACCACGAGATTCGCCACGATGGGGTCGAATCCAGCGACACCAGTAGTGCCGGTCGTCGCCTCCGGATACGTCGCTGCCCTGACGCCTCGAGCGAAGTACGTCAACGGCGAGAGGTTCACCAGGGGCTCGAACCAGCCGGGCAGTTGCTCGAGCGAGACGAACGTTTCCGACAGAAAGAGCAGCGGCAGGCCGAGCGCGTTACTCGCGGCGATTGCCCCGTCCTGTGAATCTGCGTAGCTCCCGAGCATCGCGCCGATGCCACAGAAACAGACCACGCCGACGAAGATGTAGGCGACGACGATTGGATGATACACGATTTCCGCCCCCGTCAGTGCCACGACCAGGGCGAGAATCAACACGCTCGCGAGGCCGATGATGAGCGCGTTGACCAGCGTCTGGGCGAGCAGCCACTCCCGACGAGAGAGCGGCGTCGTCGCCAGCTTTTCGAACCGGTTCCCTTCGCGGTGTCGTGCAACTTCACTTCCCAGGCGTGAGAAGGGGGTGAACAGCACGACGACGGCGAGATACGCCGGCACGTAAAACGCCGGTTGTTCGGCGAACAGCCCGCCGCCGGTTGGGTCCGTCCGAACCAGCGCGCCGAAGATGACGATCAGGATAACGGGGAAAAAGAACGTGAAGAAGACGGCCGTGCGCCGTCGGACGAACGACCGCCAATCCGCGTTCACCTGTCCTCGAATGCGTCCAAATCGACTCATCGGACATCACCCGCTGTCGACGGCCCCCCTTCGAGAGTCGCTGAGTGAGTCGTTGCGCGCCGTTCGGTGTCTCCAGCCACAGCGAGATAGACGTCCTCGAGGTCGGGTTCCGCCCACGAGAGCCCGTTGTACGCGACCTTGGCGTCATCGAGCGCGTCGACGACAGCACCGATGCGTGCAGGTGGAAGGTCGTGTATCACGAGTGCTCCCTTCTCGCGAGTCGTCGTATACTCGAGGTCGGCAACCGCCTCTCTGGCTCGCTCGAGGGAAGGGGGCTCCGAAACCGGGTCGTCCACACGACTCGCAGTCGCGGAGTGTCCGCCTTCGGTCTCTGCCTCGAGGTCGATCGTCAGTCGACTCGATCCGCCGTGTTCGGCGATGAGTGCCGATGGGGTACCGGTGGCGACGAGTCGACCGTCGGCGAGCAGTCCAACGCGGTCTGCGAGGTGTTCGGCTTCGGCCATATCGTGGGTCGTCAGGATGATCGTCGTCCCGCGCTCAGCGAGCCCCTCGAGCAGGCCCCAGACGGTACGGCGACCCGCGGGGTCGATACCTGTCGTTGGCTCGTCCAGAAAGAGCAAGTCGGGGTCGTTGATGATTGCGGCACCGACACACACGCGACGCTGTTGCCCACCCGAGAGATTTTCGTACCACGTCTCGCCGTCGTCGGCAAGACCGACGTCAGCGAGGACGCGCTCCGGGTCGCGAGCCTCGTCGTAGAGGCTCGCATAGTAGGTCAGTAGCTCGCGAGCGGTGAGCCTATCGGGGGGCGAAAACGCCTGCGGGAGGACGCTAATCCGGTTCCGGTCGACGGTACGTGGTTCGCTGCCGAGAATGCGAACCGAGCCGCTATCGAGCTCGGTCGTCCCCGTCAGGGCACGGACGAGTGTGGTCTTCCCGGCCCCGTTCGGGCCCAACAACCCGAACACGCTCCCCCGGTCGACTGACAGCGCGACACTCGAGAGCGCAACGGTCTCGCCGTAGGTCTTCTCGAGTCCTTGGGCGTCGACGACGGACTCGAGTGGCCCACCATCAGTGTCCTCGCCAGCGTTCATGTGGCCGGCTATCGGCCGACCGGGCGTAAGCGCTTCGTTCGCGTCGCGTCCGGAAACGAAATTGCTGTAAAATAGCCGACGGCAAGCAAGTGGTCAGGCGTCAAATATATACCCACCCGCTCCGTTTTGAGCCAACTCGAGAAATCGTCTCACATCACGACTCGAGTGTCAGCTTTACAGACCAGCGTGCCATAGCATAGTTCGCAACGAGCGGTAGAGATGCGAACGTAGCAAATTAGTCGAGTACTTGGTAGACCTCTATCCTGTCTTCCTCGATACGTACGCTAATACATCGAGAGTCCCCGGGGTAGGTTTCCCGCACCCGATTCAGTGCTCCGGGTCCTCAAGCACCCGTGACGGCATCGTCTCCCGGACGAACAGTAATCCGTCGAACGCCTCGGGAAGGACCCTAACTGCGTTGTGGGCTGCCTGTCCATCTCTCTCGTTTTCTGAGGGACCGTCGGGGCCGTAGTAGACGGCTCCAAGCTTCCGCTTTGCCCTCGGTTCGGCAAGCCACTCATCGAGTAGGCTGTTCTCGCTGGCGGTGTCGAAGTCGAGGAACGCGAGGTCGCACCCGGTCGCGGCGAACACGCGAGTGATGGAGTCCGCTGGCGGCCCGTCAAGCGACCACGTGCTGAGTTCGCTTTCAGGGGTCAAATCGATGCCAATCGCGCTGAACGATCCACTGAGGAAGTCGAATCCGAGCGCGAAGTAGTCGTCACAGTAGCGTTCAGCGAGATGGCTCCCCAGCGACGGGGCGGGCTCCACTCGCGCACCGAAGTTTACCGTCCGGCAGATGTGGCTGTCGTGCGCCCAAAGCACGGTGCGGTCGGTGGCCTCGTACTCCAGCACCCACGAGAGGTTCTCCGCCATCGCCTCGTCTCGGACAACCATCGAGGCCTGTATCCCATCTGTCTCTCGGGCGATGCGGCGCTGCCGTGCCTGCTCGATGACGTGGAGACAGCGCCGAGCCATCACGGTCTCCCGTTCGCTCGTCGCCGTTAGGAAGGCCTCTCTACGTTCCTCAAACGCAGTTCCGAGTCGATCGAGCAGTCGCTCGGTCGCCTCGGGGTTGTGGTCACTCATGTACTGATCGTTGGTGTTACCCTCGTCGTTCGTCGCGGCGAAGTCCGCCTGTAGTTCCTCTTGGAGATCTGGGTCGGCGCTGGCGAGGAACTTGTCGAGGTGCTCCACCGCTCCAGTCGTATATTGAGCATCGATACCGTAGAACCGAACTCGGTCGTCGAGCGGTCGACCAGCGTTAAACTCGCGGAGCCACTCCACGAGCGCGAGCACGGCTTCGGTCCGCCAAACCCAGAAGTACGTCCCGGCGAGTGCTTCGAGTGCGTCGCCTTCGCCGTGGACGACGTAGTTGTCGAGCGCCATCGTCTCGGGCAGATTCGCCTCTATTGTGAACAGTCGCAAGCCCTGCTCTTCAACGAGAAACCTGAGTATGCGGTGTTTGAGCTGGAAGAACTCTCTTGTTCCGTGGGTCCCCTCACCGAGGCCGATAATGCGGGCGTCAGCGAGCGCGTCGCCTACCGGAGCGAGGTCGGCGTGGTTGGCAGTCGGGTCAGCCGTCGCAAGTTCGACACTACTTTGCTCGAGTTGTGCAACGAGTTCGCAGGTCCCGGCGTGGTCGGTCGTAGTCGATTCGTTCGTCGGTGTATCGTTCGTCATTGTGGTGTGTCTGTGGTGGTCAAAAGCGAGTCGTGCCACACCCGTTACGACCGGAGCGGTCGCTGGTCGGTGTGGAGGATAGATTCGCCAAATAGTGGCGTCGCTGTGAGCGAACGACCACCGTGGAGTGAGGCGAATCCCACTCAGACGTGACGCAGATACATTTCGTACTCATCAGTACGAGACCGGTCACTTAGCTGTTTTGGGAAATCTGAACGACGGTGCATCCAGTGAGCGAACTTCCGAAGGAACTCATCACATCAGGACGGATTCTCACCAGGGGATTTGGAGTGAAACAACCGCTCTGTAGGTGTGCTGTACTGATAGTTTTCAAAGCCTGTGCGAAACTTTCTATGAAATGCACCAGACCGAGACCCGAGTGTGTGTGTGCGTTACAGACCGAGTTCACGACCGATGACGAGGTGCTGGATTTCGCTCGTCCCTTCACCGATTTCCATGAGTTTGGCGTCACGGTAGAACCGCTGCGGGGCGAAGTCCGTCGTGTAGCCGTAGCCGCCGAGCACCTGAACGGCGTCTTCTGCGACTTTTCGTGCGGCCTCGCTGGCGTCGAGTTTGGCCAGCGCCGACTCCTTGGTGACCGACTGACCGTTGTCGTAACGGCGGGCGGCTTTGTGGGTGAGCAAACGGGCACGCTCGGTTTTTCGGTGCATGTCGACGAGTTTGTCCCGGATGGCGTCGAACTTGCAGATCGGTTTCCCGAACTGTTCGCGGTCTTTGCTGTAGCGGTGGGCGTGTTCGTACGCACCCTGGGCGAGTCCGGTCGAGATAGCGGCGATGGAAATCCGGCCGCCGTCGAGGGTCTTTTTCGTCTGGTTCCAGCCCTCGCCTTCCTCGCCGAGGAGGCGGTCTTCGGGCAGCCTGACGTCGGAGAGCGACAGCTCACACGTCGGCGAGGCGTTGAGTCCCATTTTATCCCAGACGTTCGTCACTTCGAACCCGTCATCCTCGTTGGGGTCGACGATGAACGTCGAAATCCCGCCGTAGCCCGCACCGGGGTCGGTAACGGCCTTGATCAGGACCGAACCTGCGACGTTCGCGTTCGTAATGAACTGCTTCGTGCCGTTGAGTACCCACTCGTCGCCGTCTTTGACCGCCGTGGTGTTCATATCGGAGGCGTCCGAGCCACTGCCGGGTTCGGTGAGCGCCCAGCCACCGAGATACTCGCCTTCGGCCAACGGACGGAGCCAGCGATCTTTCTGCTCGTGGGTTCCGAACAACTCGAGCGGTTTGGAGGCGAGGGAGGTGTGAGCGACGTACGAGAGCGCCACTGATCCCGACACTCGCCCGAGCTCCTCGGCGACCACGGCGTACAGCAGGGTATCACCGCCCAGTCCCCCATACTCCTCGGAGATGGGGACGCCCATCATGTCCAGATCCGCTAACTGGTCGAAGACGTCTTCGGGAAACCGATGTTCTTCTTCGATTTCCTGTGCTATCGGCTCGATTTCCTCGTCACAAAAAGCCCTGACAGAGTCTCGGGTCATCCGATGTTCGTCGGGCAGATCGAAATCCATGCGCAATACTTGCCGAGCGGAGAGATAAATTCACCGAAGACGGAGCAGGGAGAGAACGCAAATACCCCGTCGAACGGACCCGTCTGTTACCATCCGCCTCGATCGTTGTCGTCGTCTCGAGTCGAATCGTCGTCCCACTCGGAACCGTCGCCATCGTCGTCCCAGCTCGAGTTGTTCCATCCGGAATCGGCCCCATTGTCGTCCCACTCCGTGTCCCCGTCATCGCCAGCGTCCGGTTCGCCGCCGTCGCTGCGAACGGCCGCACGCTGTTTCGGGATGAGGTCGAGGTCCGGGTTCGTGTCCCCAAGGATGAGGAATCCGTAGTACCGGAAGTACGAGTCAATGGGAACGCGGATCAGCATGACAACCAGAAGACCACACAGCAATCCGACGGCCGCTATGGCACCGGCAAGCACCAGACCGACTGTGCCACCGGCCATCGCAGCGAGGACAGCCAAAATAACGAACGGTATCGCCAGTACGACGAGGACGATGGCAACGAGAAAGCCGTAGCCGATGGAGACGACGAACTGCAGCACCCAGACGAGAACGACGTACACCGCGTACTCGACGAGATTCGATCGCAGCGTCGGCAAGAATCGGTTCCAGGCGCTCAAGACGCCGCGTTCTTCACCCAACATAATCTGGGTGACGAATACGGTCGTAAAGCGACTGATGAGGACGTATGCGAGGACCGAAATGAAGACGAGTCCGACGTAGGCAACACCGAGAACCGCCAGCGTCGCGCTCACACCGTCGGCTGACGAAATCGCCCACAGTATAGGACCGCCCACGATGAGCGAAAGAATCAGAAGCAAGCCTATTCGGAAGCCAAAGAGGCGAACGCCCCGCCCGAAGTTACGGTTCGCGTACCGACGGACGTGGACCGCCGAGGAACGGAGCGATTCGACGAAGACGAACTCGAAAATCGCACCAATAAATGCAAATACGAGCCAGATGCCGATGAGAATGGCTGCCAGCACGACAATCGCAGCGATGAGGTCATCGACCGGGAACTCCTCGCCCGTCTCCGCTTCCCACTCGGCCTGGAACTCCTCGAGACTGTCGACGTCTCCCTCCGTCGTCGTCCCCGTATCGAATCCCGTCGGGTCACCAGTCGGTGCCGTCGGGCCACCGAAAGTGAGACCCCCGACGAAGAGGAGGATGATCGCCAGTTTGAGCCACATCCAGATGTCGACCGGAGTCAGAAAATTGCGAGTGACATCGATAGCGTCGCTCAGGTCGTCGATTGCGTACATCGTCGCTACTATGTCGGCCAGTAGAGATAAATCACGGGGAATATATTCCGTGCGAGAAACACCGTCTCCCGGAACGCCTTTATGAACCGCGCCTCAGTAGTGCCGGTATGGACATCCGCCAGCTCGCTCGAGGCACGGTCGAATGGAGTCGAATCGAGCGTGTTATCCGGACGCTGGCGGACCGATACGACTGCGATACCGTCCGCGTGGAGTTTCTCGAGGCGGATAACTGGCTTTCTACCCCCTGTGTCATCGACGACGAGTACTTCGTCAAAATCGTCTCCAGACAGAACGCGCTCGTCCACGGCCTGCTGACCACCGGTCGAAACGTTGGCGCGTTTTCCTCCGGAGCGGAAGGATTCTTCGACCGGTTTGAGACGCCACTGCAGATGGTCGAACACGAGTTCGAAGCAACCCAGAAGATGCGAGCCGTCGGACTGAACGCCCCCAGACCGATCGACGCGTTCGAAGTCAACGGTCTCGGTGTACTCGTGCTGGAATACCTGCCGGACTTTCGAACCCTCGAAGAAGTCTCAGACGAGACGCTCAGCGACTACGCGACAGACCTGTTCTCGATGCTGGCGACGCTGCACGACCACGGGCTGGCACACGGTGACCTGCGAGCGGAGAACGTCCTGTTCTGTAATGACGAGTTGTATTTCATCGACGCAACGAGTGTCGACGATTCACGGGTCGAAGAGACCACAGCGTACGACCTCGCGTGTGCACTGGCGATCCTCGAGCCTCGTATCGGTGCCCGAACTGCAGTAGCTGCTGCGGCCACGGTGTACGATGGGGAAACGCTGTTGACGGCGCGTTCGTTTCTCGACTTTATCAGGGTACGGCCCGACCACGAGTTCGACTCCACCCAGCTCAGGAGCGAAGTTGAAAAGGTGGCGGATATTGGCCATAATTGAACGAAAGTCCGTGACTGCAGACGGATAGGAGGTTTTTTCATACGGGTCGACGAAAATATTGCCACGTATGACCGATCAGCCAGCAGACGGCACGTACGGACACTACATCGACGGTGAGTGGACCGACGGCAGCGGCGACACGACGTTCGAGAGCGAGAACCCGGCGACCGGCGAGTCACTGGCGACCTTCGAGCGCGGCACTGAAGACGACATCGACGTCGCACTCGCCGCGGCCGACGAGGCCTTCGAGGAATGGCGCGAACTCTCGTACATCGACCGCGCGGAGTACCTCTGGGACATCTACCACGAACTGCGTGAACGAACCGAGGAACTCGCCGAGGTCGTTACCAAAGAGTGCGGAAAAGAGATCAGCGAAGGCCGCGCCGACGTCATCGAAGCCTACCACATGGTCGAGTGGGCCGCCGGCAACGCTCGCCATCCACACGGCGACGTCGTCCCCTCCGAAGTCGGGGCCAAAGACGCCTACATGCGCCGCAAACCACGCGGCGTCATCGGCTGTATCACGCCCTGGAACTTCCCGGTCGCCATCCCGTTCTGGCACATGGCGATTGCACTCGTCGAAGGGAACACGGTCGTCTGGAAACCCGCCGAACAGACGCCTTGGTGTGGACAGATCATCGCCGAAATGATGGACGATGCTGGCGTTCCCGACGGCGTGTTCAACATGGTCCAGGGCTTCGGCGACGCTGGCGCATCCATCGTCGACGATTCGCGCGTCGACACCGTGCTCTTCACTGGTTCGGCAGAAGTCGGCCACGAGATCGCTGGCAAGGTTGGTGGCGAACCCGGCAAACTCGCGGCCTGTGAGATGGGCGGCAAAAACGGCATCGTCATCACCGAAAACGCCGACCTCGACATCGCCGTTCACTCGGCCGTCATGTCGAGTTTCAAAACCACCGGCCAGCGCTGTGTCTCGAGCGAGCGCCTGATCGTCCACGAAGACGTCTACGACGAGTTCAAAGAACGCTACGTCGAACTCGCCGAGTCGGTCGCCGTGGGCGATCCCCTCGACGAAAACACGTTCATGGGGCCGGCTATCGAACCGGGCCACGTCGAAAAAATCCACAAGCACAACGAACTCGCGAAAAAGGAAGGTGCCGAGGTGCTGGTCGACCGCGCCGAACTCGAGGCGAACGAGATTCCGGACGGCCACGAGGATGGCCACTGGGTCGGACCGTTCGTCTACGAGATCGAGTACGACACCGACCTGCGCTGTATCAAAGAGGAGTGTTTCGGCCCGCACGTCGCCCTCATGCAGTACTCGGGTGACATCGAAGATGCCGTCGAGATTCACAACGACACGCCCTACGGACTCGCCGGTGCGATCATCTCCGAAGACTACCGCCAGATCAACTACTTCCGCGACCACGCAGAACTCGGGCTGGCATACGCCAACCTGCCGTGTATCGGTGCCGAAGTTCAGTTGCCCTTCGGTGGCGTGAAAAAGTCCGGCAACGGGTATCCAAGTGCCCGCGAGGCTATCGAAGCCGTCACCGAGCGTACTGCCTGGACGCTCAACAACTCCAAAGAGATCGAGATGGCACAGGGCCTCTCAGCCGACATCAAGACCCAGGACGACTAGTACCTTCCCAAACCTGCAGTTAAGGGTGAAATCATGCGGTGCGGTTCGATTTCACGCACCGGTCGACGTTTGGGAGGGAACGTACGAGGAACACACCTTCCGGTCTCGCATTTTCCGCTCGAGGTCGTCTTGCGCTATCACCACGGCGAACGCCGTCACACCAACCCACGGACGCTCGAGTTGCGACTCGATCGTTTGCATACTGAAAGCGAGGCGAGAGTGGAGAGGGCGAGGGGGTGAGTGGAGTGGATGACTCGTTTCCCGGGAACGAGTACGACGGGCCGAGCGACGCGCTTTGCCGGTCCTGACGTGAAAAGCGTCGTAACCGGCGACTGATGGTGGGGCCCCAACTCATAAAAAGACAGTGATCGGTGTCCCGACTCGATAGTTGGTCGCGTTCGAGCGCGTATTAGCGGTCCGTGGCGTCACAACCGTCGGTCCCGAAGTGCCGGGAATCGATTGCGGACGTCCCCGACGTCGTCGATATCGATCGTCGTCAGTACGAGCGTTGGTTCGTCGCCGCTGGAGGCAAGCACCGTTCCCCACGGATCGTACACCGTCGACCGGCCAAGCAACGTTGCATCGTCGAACGTCCCAGCGCCGTTGATCGTCGCGATGAAACACTGATTTTCGATCGCCCGTGCTCGAGACAGCGTTTCCCAGTGTTCGATGCGGGGATACGGCCAGGCGCTCGGGACGAGAACGAGTTCGGCACCGTGATCGACGAGGATCCGGTATAGTTCCGGAAATCGCAGGTCGTAACACGTGCTGACGCCGATTTCGACCCCGCAGACGTTCGCCGTGTCGATTCGCTCGCCGGGCACGAGGAGTTCGGTTTCGGCCGAATCGTAGCCGAACAGGTGATGTTTCCGGTAGACGAGTTCGAGATCGCCATCGGCCGAGAACAGGGCCGTCGTATTCGCATAGCCCTCATCGGCCGGCGTTTCGACGGATTCTGTGGCCGCAAGGTCTTCGACGAAACTCCCCGCGAGAACGGCAACGTCGTGGTCGCTCGCTGCCGTTCGAATTTTTGTCATCGTTTCGCCCTCGAGCGGTTCAGCCGAGCGCGCGTACAGATCGAAGGCAAAGTAACCCACCGTGAACAGTTCCGGAAGCGCAACGAGATCAGCGCCGCGGGCGGCGGCGCTGGCGACAGCGTCAACCGCACGGTCGACGTTCCCATCGAGGTCTCCATCCTCGATCTCCAGTTGCGCGAGGCCGAGCGTGATCGACCGATCCCCATCAGCCGTTCGTTCGTCGCTGTGGTCGGGTTCGGTCCGGGTCATATGGTATCACGTCGAATATCTCGCTCGAGTTCTCGTTGGAGATTCTCGAGTTCGCCGTCGAGGTTCCGCTTGAAAAACTTCTCGACGCCGGGAAGGTGACCGTCGACGACGAACGTGTTCTCGAGTCGCGAACCGGTCTCCGTTTCGACGATTTTGTGTTCCCCAGTGACGTCCAGCATTTTCGAGCGACCGACGAATTTTACGTACTCCGGCGGTCGTCGAATCACGTCTTCGGTATCGACCTCGACGGTGCGAGTGATCAACGGCAGCGGTAACTTGACGTCCCACGTTGCCCGTATCCCTTCGGAATCGTTCGTCGTGTAGCCCGTGACGACGCTAATTGACCGGGCGCGTTTCTCCGGATCAGCAATGAACTCCCAGACGCGCTCGGGTGGGGCTCCTAACTCGAACGAACGGTTGACCCGGACTGTCATACTGGTACCTGCGGAGTAGGCGATTAAAAAGACGGCGTCTTCGAGAACGGATTGCCGGCTTTCGTGCCGCTCGAGGGAGGGTTGGACTGTTCGAAGAGGTGACGGTACCGAAAACGCGTTAGCTGAGCGTGACCTTCCAGGTCGTCGAGCGGGCGCGGCCCCACTTTTCGATGTCGATATCGTCGGTTTTCTCGGCCAGATGTGGCAGCCGAACACCGACCTGTTTCGATGAGAGACCGATTGCACTCGCGATGTTCTTCGCTCTGAAATACTGCTCACCGCGAGCAGCACTCTCTCGAAGATACGAAATGATTCGCTGTTCTTCTTCGGAGTAGTCCGTCATCGTACGTACCGTGACATAGGGCCGCTGTGGTCTTAACTCTTGAGCGTCGTTCACGTTTTCTTGAGATGGGGAACCGTGCCTCGACGCTGGCTCAACAAATCACCGAGATTAGATGACAGTCTCAGTCCCAGTAAACGTGCATTGCAACGATAGCGAGCGAACCAAACACCATTGCGGCGGCGAATCCCCAGGCGGCTTCGATCTGTGGTGCCGTGGTGAGCATCACGAGTGCGCCGAGGATGGCGACGGCGCCGAGGAGTAACCCCAGTCCAAGCCCCCTGTCAGTCGTCTGCGTGTGGTCTGCCATACGGCGACGTTGCATGTCGGGTATCTTAATTCCATCCTTTCGGTGGCGACAGTCCAACAGAGCTAACTGCTTTGGCTGGGCATACACCGGTACCGAACACGATACCCATATGGTACGTAACCGCCTTCAATCGCTCTTGTTTGGCAGCGGGATTCGAATACTGCTGTCCCTTTTGCTCGCCATCGTGGTACTGATCGGTGGCGCATATGCGGCCGGTTTCATCGGTGCTCCTGCCGTCGAGTCAGTCGATAACGAGTTCGGCAACGTCACCGAGACGGACACCGAGATCCTGACCGAGATGACGGTCACCAATCCGAACCCCATCGGTGCAGCCGCCGCCGACGTCAACGCGACCTACGTCGTCTATATGAACGACGTCGAGATGGCCGAGGGCGGTGGCGACGAGATTCGACTCGAGCCAGGCACCTCCACCGAATCGTTCCGAACCGAGATGCGAAACGAGCGGATTCCGGACTGGTGGGTAACACACATCGAAAACGACGAGGAGACACACGTCCTGATCGACGCCACCGTCTCGAGTGGCCTGCTCGACCGTTCGACGTCGATTTCGGACGAACGAACTATCGAAACTGATCTCCTGTCATCGTTCAATAGCGACGAAACGAGGCCAATCGACGCCAACAGAGCGCTCGTCGACGACCCCTTCCTCTACGTCAACGAAACCCGTGGCCAGTGGGGCGACGTCGACGACCGTCACACCGAACTCGAGTTAGCGTTCGACATGTACAACCCACAGGACTATGCCATCCCGATGACCCGTCTGGGCTACGAGATTACGATGAACGACGTCGTCATCGGCCAGGGTGAAAGCGACCGCGAGCACGTGTTACAGCCCGGTCGTGAAACCACGGTCGACACGACGACGCGTATCGAAAATCAGAACCTGGACGACTGGTGGGTGACCCACGTCGAAAACGAGGAGGTCTCCGATCTTCGAATCGAATTTACCGCCGATTTCGAGCTGGTAAGTGGAGTCACAATCAGCATCCCGCTCGAGGAAATGACCTACGAGGAGACCGTCGAAACGGACATCTGGGGGAACGATGAGGACGGTGACACCGGAAACGGGATGGACGATGGGAGTAGTGAAGACGGCGACGGAGACGAATACGGCGACGACGGAGAGACGGACGGTGGAGAGACGTCGACCGATGACGGTGACCAAGACGACGGGACCGACGAGTCGGACGGGGATGCAACTGACGAAGAGGACGACGATGCCGACGAGGAAGACGGTGATGGCGACGACGAAGAAGATGATGGTGGCCTCCTCGGCGTGTTTTTCGTCTGAGGCACGTCTCGAGTGACTTATATAGGCGGTGCAGGACGAGAACCCCGACCCAGTGAATTGTGTTATCGCCTCGAGGTCAGCATCCTTCGCCCAACCACACCGGTTTCAGCGGTCGCCTCCGTCGACGTACGGATTACAGCACCTGACTGCAACCGTCACGATTCCCAGCGTTCGACCGCAACCGTTTCACCCTCGGGAATCCCTTCGCGTTCCTCGGGAACGACCACCCAGCCGTCAGCGAGCGCCACGCTCGAGAGCACGCCCGACCCGCTGGCTCGAGTCGGCATTGCCCGGTACTCGAGTGGGGTTTCATCGTCGCTCGCAGGCGCTTCTGTGGAGTCACGCGACTCGAGGCTGACGCGAGCGAACGTTCGCGTCCCTGGTTCGGACGGGATTTTTCGCTCGAGACGGGCCATAGTCGTTGGGTGCGGCGAGGGATCGGTTCCCTGCAACCAGGCCAGGACGGGCCGGAGAAACTGGACGGCGTTGATGATGCACGCGACCGGGTAGCCGGGGAGAGCGAGAACTGGTGTTCCCTCGACGATACCCAGACAGACGGGATGTCCGGGTTTCAGTCCCACGCCGTGGACGAGGACCTCGCCGAGGTCGTCTATCACTTCGGGCAAGAGGTCACGTTGCCCGACCGAGGAGCCACCACTGGTGACGACGACGTCTTTGGTCAGGTCACGCTGGATGGCGACTCTGAGCGCGTCGGGGTCGTCGGTCACGACGTTCCGATAGGTTGCTTCGCCACCCCAGCGTTCGACCAGTCGCGATACCGTGAGCCCGTTCGTCTCGATGACTTCACCCGGTTCGGGGTCCCCGCTGACCAGTTCCTCGCCAGTCGGCACGACGCCCACCGTCGGCCGGTGAGCGACCAGTGGCCGTTGGATGCCGGCCGAGCGGAGCAATCCGAGATCCGAGGGCCGAAGGCGATGCCCCGAATCGTACAGGTGCTGGCCAGCCGTCACGTCTTCGCCGACAGGGGCGACGTTCTGTCCCTCGCCGACGGCACCCAGCACCTCGAGTTCGTCGGTCGCCTCGAGGCGTTCGGTGTGTTCGATCATCACCACCGCGTTCGCACCAGCCGGGAGCGCACTGCCGGTGTGGACCCGGCGGGCACTGTTCGCCTCGAGGGGGGCGTTGCTGTCGCTCGCTCCGACATCGATTGAAAGGGCTGCCGGCGATCGGTCGCTGGCTCCGAACGTATCCTCGGCTCGAACGGCGTAGCCATCCATCGCCGCTCGCTCGTAGTGTGGGACGTCTACCGCCGCGCTGACTGCCTCGGCGAGGACCCGGCCATCGGCCCGCTCGAGTGGGGTCCGCTCGGTGTCGCATCCATCGACACGGGTTTCGATAGTATCCTCGAGTATCGACAGTGCATCGTCGACGCGGGTTCGTCGTTTGAAGCCGGATTCCTTGCGACTGTGATCGGCACCCTCCATACCTGAAAGCAGGTGTCCAGGCGCAAAAGCGTACGGGGGTTTGAGCGACGAGGAGGGACCGAGGGTGGCGTCCTGTGTGAACGAGGCTGCAAAAATCCTGACACAGACAATTACTATTAAGACTGTATTGAAACGGTAGGCACCGTGGACATCAGGAGCGATGGCACAAAAGGATCGAGACAGCCATCCAGACCTCGAGACCAGAGACGATCTCGGGTCGTCCTTACCAAAGGAACCCATGCAGGTGTGGGAATCACCGTCACACAGGTCCAACAGACCGTTTGAAGAAACATCCGCGACCGCGGCCTTTTTCGTATCGGCGTTCGAACGTGTAGCTATGTCTGCGCTCCGTGACGCGTTGCGGGATCTCTCCGACGCCGCGTTTTTCGATCTGCTCGAGAGCGACGAAGCCTACCTCCTCGTTCTCGACGTGCCGGGCGTCTCTCCCGAGACCATCGATGTCGCCGTCGATGGGGGCCGAATCCGCATCGAAGCCCGTCGCGAAAAATCGCTCCCCGGACAGTTCAAGTATCTCGAAGAGAATCGTTCGCTCTTCGTGGATGTCGACGTGCCCCTGCCGAAAGATGCAGTCGAGACAGAGGCCGCTGCAACGGTCGACCGGGGCGTCCTCGAATTACGACTTCCGAAACGAGCGGAAACCGAAGAGACGAGAATCGACGTCCTCGATCAGGAGGAGGCCGAAGAACGCGACGACGAAACCGGTGACGCCGAGTCGACGGCATCGGCGGACGAAACGACACCCACCGACGAGGAGCGCTAATCCGGGGTGTCATCGTTGTCGACACTTCACGCGTACCGCCGATTCGTCGTCGTCGCGTGGCATTTCCTCCCGCTGTTGCTCGCCTACGCTCGAGACCGCCGTCGGTGGCTCCTGTTCGGACGACCGCGTCAGGTCGGTCCTGAGATTCATCGGCGGCGAGCAACGGTGTTGCTCGAGTCACTGCTCACTCTCGGCCCGACGTTCATCAAACTCGGCCAGTTACTCTCGACGCGGCCGGACGTCCTTCCGCCCGCCTACATCGACGTCCTCTCGGCATTACAGGACGAGGTGCCGCCAGCCGAGTGGGAGGAGGCCCGGGCGGTGCTCGAGGCAGACCTCGGACCTGTCGACGAACAGTTCGAGTCGTTCGACACGGAAGCGATCAGCGGTGCCAGCCTCGGACAGGTCTATCGGGCCTCGCTCGATGGCGACGACGTGGCGGTGAAGATCCGACGGCCGGACATCGAGACGCTCGTCGAGGCCGACTTGCGAGTGATCCGCTGGTCGTTACCGGTCTTGATGCGCTTCGTCGACGACTCGCGGTCGTTTTCACTCGAGAACCTGGCCGACGAGTTTGCCAAGACGATTCGCGAGGAGATGGATTACAGTCGCGAGGCCCGCATGCTCACCGAGATTCAGTCGAATTTCGCGGACGACGAACGAATCGTTATTCCGGACGTCTACGAGGAGTACTCGAGCGAGCGAGTGTTGACGATGGCGTACGTCGGCGGGACGAAGATCAACCAGGTTGACGATCTCGACGCACAGGGAATCCCTCGCGATCAGGTCGCCGAAACCCTGCAGCGAGCGTACCTGCAGATGATCATCGACGACGGGGTGTTTCACGCGGATCCGCACCCTGGAAATCTCGCCGTCACCGAACAGGGACAGATCATCTTCTACGATTTCGGGATGAGCGGGCGCGTCGATTCGTTCATTCAGGACAAAATCGTCGAGTTCTACATCGCCGTCGCCAACCAAGACATCGACGCGATTCTCGATTCACTCATCGAAATCGGCACCCTGAGTCCGGATGCCGATCGTGCCGTGATGGCCGACGTCATGGAACTGGCTATTGCTGACGCACGTGGCGAGGACATCGAACAGTATCGCGTTCAGCAAATTATCGGGCAGATCGAAGATTCAATCTACGAGTTTCCGTTCCGGCTTCCGAAAAATCTCGCGCTCGTGCTCCGGGTGGCGACGGTGGTCGAAGGCGTCTGTGTCACGCTCGACCCTGACTTCGACTTCATTTCGACGGCGACGACCTACCTGACCGAACAGGGCTACCGCGAGGAGTCGATCCAGCGCGTCCTCGAGGAATCCGTCGACCAGTTCCGTCGAGCCGGCGAATCAGCTGTCAGAGTGCCCCCAAAACTCGAGCGCACACTCGACCGGGTCGACCGGGACGACCTGTTCGTGCGAGTCGGTGTCGAGGACTCGGACCAGGTGTTCGCAACACTCGCAAAACGCCTGATTTACGGTCTCCTGCTAACGATGTCGTTGTTTTCGATGGGCGTCCTCTACGCACTCGAGGCACCCGAAGGGTCGATTGTTGCCGCAGTGTTCTCGGCCATTTTGGTCCTGTTGTTGTATCGCTCGTTCCGCAGCCGTCGGTCGATTATGGCGAAACCACAGTTCACGCGCCAGAATATGCGCAAACGGCAACGCGAGTGAGTGGCGGATTTGCAGTATTCGACCTGTGGGATGCCAAGGACACCACCCCTGAGCCGAGCGTGTGACCACCATTCATACGTGTCGCGTTAGAGGAACCAGTATGGCATACGACGCCCTTGCCGACCTCGAGCTAACGATCGACGCGGTCGACTGGCGACGCCTCGAGGCCGACACCTCGAGTGGCTTTGAGCGAGTGACCACCGAAATCATGCTCACCGGGCCGGTCGAAACGGATAGGCCGGGACGTGAAACCGTCACCGGTATCGGTGAAGACGTCACCTACGACACCGACGAGCAGGACGCGTTCCAGGCCGCCGACTGGACATCGTTCGACCTCGAGGGCACCTATACGCTCGATGAATTCTCCGCATATCTCGAGTCGGTCGATCTCTTTCCAGCGGGCGATCCCGAACGGACGGATTTTCTCGATTATCGGCGCTGGGCGTTCGAAAGTGCGGGACTCGACCTGGCGTTGCGCCAAGCTGGCACCTCGATAGCGACTCGCGTCGAGCGCCCGTGTGAGCCGGTTCGGTTCGTCACGAGTACGCGCCTTGGCGAGCCGCCGACGACCGAACGGCTGGAGGCGCTCCGAGACGTCGTTCCGGACCTCGAGTTCAAACTCGACCCGACGCCGGAGTGGGCTTCGTCGATCATCGACGCCGTCGCGGATTTCGGCGGCGTTCGAATACTCGACCTCAAAGGCCAGTACGAGGGGACCGACGTCGACGTGCCGGGTGATCCCGAGTTGTACCAAAACCTGGCCGAGGCGTTTCCGGAGGCCGTCCTCGAGGACCCGGCGGTCACGCCCGAGACGCGACCCGTGCTTGAGGCGGCCGGCGTTCGCGAACGGCTCTCCTGGGATGCCCCGATTCACGGCGTCGAAGACGTGCGAGCGTTGCTGTGGGAGCCAAACTGGCTCAACATCAAACCATCTCGATTCGGCTCGCTCGAGTCGCTGCTCGAGACGATAGCGTACGCGGACGACCACGACATCCGACTGTACGGCGGCGGCCAGTTCGAACTCGGCGTCGGCCGCGGGCAGTTGCAGTTGCTCGCCTCGCTGTTTTATTCTGACGGGCCGAACGACGTCGCGCCTCGGGCGTACAACGAGCCAGCCGTGAGCGACGGGCTGCCGACGAGTCCGCTCGCTGTCCCAGAGGCTCTCTCAGGGGAGGGTTCCGGGCCAGCCGGCTTTCGGTGGGAGTGAAGCCAGAGGTTGTCACTGTCCACAAACGCCCGCTTTGCGGGCACGCAAGTCGGTGATTCTTTGCTCGTCGGGAACGGTCGTTTCCCCATGCAGATCACACCGTTCGGCCTCGAGCGCTGGTTCGACGAGTACGAACACGAGGCAGACATCATGCTCGCCGAGAGCGGAATCCGTAGCCTGCCAGCCGATCGTTTCGATACCGACCCGGGCGACGTAGGGTACGTGATCCCCACCGACGGCGACCCGGAATTTCGCGAATCCGTCGCGAGTCGCTACGGTCGGGACGCCGACGAAATCGCCTTCACCGTCGGCACGCAGGAAGCGAACTTTCTGGCCTTTCTGTCGCTGCTCGAGGACGACGACTCCCACGCCGTCGTGGTCACCCCGACCTACCAGGCGTTACACGCCGTCCCCGAAGCGATTGGCGACGTGACACGCGTCTCCCTCGAGCCACCGACCTGGGAACTGGACGTCGACGCCGTCGCGGAAGCGATCCGTCCGGAGACCGAAGTCATCGTTCTCAACAACCCGAACAACCCGACTGGCCGGTATCACGCCCAGGAAACGGTGCAGGCGCTTTACGATCTGGCCGAGGACAACGACGCCTACTTGCTCTGTGATGAGGTGTATCGGCTGCTCGCGGACGATCCGCTCCCGCCGGTCGCCAGCCTGGGCCCACACGGTCTCTCGACGACCAGCCTGACGAAAGCCTACGGCCTCGCTGGCACCCGATTTGGCTGGCTGGTCGGCGACAGCGACGTCATCGAGGACGCCTGCGTCTGGAAGGATTATACGACCATCTCCCCGTCAATTTTCGGCCAGCACATCGCGAAACAGGCACTCGGCGAGCAGGAAGCCGCGATCCTCGAGGAAAACCGCGCCCTGGCGGCTGATCACCGTGAGCGCGTGCGTACGTTCGTGGCCGATCACGGCCTCGAGTGGTACGACCCGGTCGGCGTCAACGGATTCGTTACGGTTCCCGACGGATTCGAGAACGGCACCGAGTTCTGCCGAACCGTCGTCGAGGAGGAGAGCGTCGTTCTCGCCCCAGGTGACCTGTTCGGTTTCTCCGGGTACTTTCGGATCGGCTTCGGGTTGCCAACCGACGAACTCGAGGACGGCCTCGAGCGCGTTGGTCGCGTTATCGCGGATTGAGGGCCGAGGGCTCCGATTCGATCGTTCGTCTTCCTGTGAGTGAAATGAGACGGGAGACGAACCGATTCTCACGAGAAGTTCGTCACTTTCGACTGAATGCGCCCGTCGTCGATGTCAGCCGTTGCCTCCTCCACGTCGGTAAAGTACCGGGCAAGTTCGTCTCGGCGGATCGCCTCGCTTTCGTGTAAGAACGCGATTTCGGTGAGCGAGAGCGTCTCTCCACGTTTCAGTTTACGACGCAACTGGTCGACGGTGAGCGACTGGTAGGTGACCTCGAGGGAAACCGTCGCTGCCCGATCGTTCCCCGCTTCAGCAAGGTTGATTCCCTCTTTCAGCACCGTTTCGAACGTGAGTTCGGTATCGTTGGTCGCCTGGTACAGGAACGCCATCGCGGAGACCATCGTATCGAACGCTGCTGTCCCGTCCATTTCATCGAATCGTTTCTCGAAGACGAGTTTCCTGTCGTCCGCTGGCAGGTGTTCGACGAGCAGTTCGAAGTCCTGAATCGCCTGGTAGATCCGATTGCGGATCCGCGCCCGCGTGTTCCGTTCTGACTGCACGCTCCCCAGTTCGGTGTCACCGCGCAGGTACGCTCGATCGGCGCCACTCAGTATGCCGCGATCTCGAGAGTTGTCAGACATAACTTGATATAGATTATCTATTCTATTACGCACATATATAGATAACTGATTCCAGGTTATCTACCAATTCCCGTCAGTAACAATTATAGGATACGTAACTGGTACGTCAACCATGACCCAAAACGAGACGGAGACGACAGCACACACGAACTCGATGGAAACGTTTCAGGCGACAATCGAGGCCGAACGGCTGCAAACCACGCTCGCACTAGCCCACACGCTCTTCGACGAGTGCCACCTGTACGTCGACCCGGAAGGCGTCCGAGTAACCGCCATTGACGCCGCAACGGTCGTCTGGGCGGACATCACGCTCGAGCCGTCCGCATTCGAAACGTTCGAGGCCACGTCCGATCACATCGGTGTCGATCTCGAGCGATTCCGTGACGTCGTGGGTATCGCTAACCGCGGACAGTCCGTGCAACTCTCGCTAGATTCTGCGACGCGGACGCTCCAGATTCGATTCGACGAACTGGAATACACGCTCGCGCTGTTGGACCCGGAGACGATTCGCAGCCCACCTGCGGAGTCGCGCGAGGCGTTTACCCCCAGTGGGACGGTCGTCGCTGATTCGGCGACCTTCGATCGGTCGGTCCGGGCAGCAGCGATGGTTTCGAACCACCTCGAGTTCGACCTCGACGAAGACGATGGACAGTTTTCCGTCATCGCAGCAGGTGATACCGATAACGTCTCACTGACCCTTTCGGCCGACGATCTCGTCGATATCGAACCAGGGGACGCACATTCGATCTTTTCGATCGATTATCTGAGCGCGATCAATCGGGCGATGCCGAGCGGCGTCGACATCGACCTCCAGTTCGGCACCGAACAACCGCTCTCGGTGGGATACGAGTTCGCCGACGGAACGGGCGCTGTCGAGTATCTGGTCGCTCCCCGGATCACGGCCAACTGATCTCCACACGAAAGCGGCCTGCTCCCCCTCAACGAACGTTCCCAGCCCCGTCACTCGAGTCGTCGCTTCGTCGATACTCGCGACAATCACCCCACATAACTGGCGGCGTCTCTCCATCGCCAGCGTCACCGTCGCGAACGTCACGTTGTAGATCGAACTTCCGATACTTCGCGTCCCGACACAGTCTGTCGACCAGTTCGAGTGGGACCGAAACTCGTTGGCAGAGCCTCGAGACGAACAACCCACTTGGTCCGAACGTGAACTGGACGTCGTAGTGTCGAATCCGGACGTCTGGATCGGCCACGAGGATCGGGTGGACCGTCTCGAGCGTGCTCCCGACGAACTCGAAGACGAGGTCCATACTGGGCGCTTCCGTCATTCCGAGGTCGAAACGGACGATGGGAACGTACACCGGTCGATCGTCGTCGGTACGGTCGACGACTGCAAGCTCCCGGAGCGTGGGTGGGCGCTCGAGGTGCGTCCGTTCGACCGAGTGCGTTTCGGCGAGGCGGTGCTCGATCGTCTCCACTCGCGTTTGGTGTGTTCGGTCCAGTCGCCGGCGAACGACGATCAGCGCGATGGTGGCGATGAGTGCCAGCACGAAGGTTCCGGCGATCAACAGCGTCTCAGACATCGAATACGAGACGATTGGTGGACGAGAAGAAAGTCGTTTCGTGGTCGCTCGAAACGAGTCATCGGCTACGCGGTTTCAATCCCTTTATAGCGCTCGATTGAGTATCCCGGCACATGGCGAAACAGCAGAAAGAAGTTCGCGACCTCGGCGAGGGTGGCTACGTCGTCATCGACGACGCGGCCTGTAAGATCAACTCCTACTCCACGGCAAAGCCAGGCAAACACGGGAGCGCCAAAGCCCGTATCGAAGCCGTCGGCGTCTTCGACGGCAAGAAACGATCGCTCTCCCAGCCTGTCGACGCGAAAATCTGGGTCCCCATCATCAACCGGAAACAGGGCCAGGTCGTCTCGACCGACGGCGACGACATGCAGGTGATGGACCTCGAGTCCTACGAAACGTTCACCATGCGCATCCCCGAGGACGTCGATGCCTCCCCTGACGACAACATCGAGTACCTCGAGATGGAAGGCCAGCGCAAGATCGTCTGATGTTCCCTGGGGCGACCGCCGAACGTACGGAGGCGAACTTCGTCATCGTCGGTGCGCCCCTCGACGCATCGACGACGTTCGAGCCGGGTACCCGATTCGGGCCTCGGCGAATTCGACACTTTTCCGAGACGTTCGACGATTACGACCAGCGGACGGGCCAACAGTTCACCGACCTGGGTGTGTACGACGATGGCGACCTCCACGCCTGGGACGACGTCGAAGAGTATCTCGAGTTTCTCGAAGGCACGCTGACCGACGCCGTCTGGGACGACGCCGTGCCGATCATCCTCGGTGGTGAACACACCGTGACGGCTGCCGGCGTCGGTGCCGTCGACCCAGACGTGTTCGTCTGCCTCGATGCGCACCTCGACTGCAGACTGGAGTACGGCGGGAACCCGCTCAATCACGCGTGTGTCACCCGCCGAATTCTCGACCCCGAGGCGTTCGAGGAGTCACTCGAGGTCGACGTCGAAGAAGCCATTATCATCGGTGCGCGCACGGGCAACCAAGCGGAGTGGGATCGTGCGAGCGAGTCGGACGTGACGGTGGTCGCGCCCGAAGACGCCGCGGAATTCGTCCCCACGCTCGAGGACCGTCTCGACGGGCGCGAGTGTTACTTGAGCGTCGACATCGACGGCGCTGACCCCGCATACGCCCCTGGAACGGGGACGATGGAACCGTTCGGCCTCGAGCCTCGTGAGATGCGCGACGTCGTCAGAGCCGTCGCACCCCAGGCAACCGGGTTCGACGTCGTGGAGGTCAACGACCGCGACGACGGGCAGGCCGCCTCCCTGGCCGGAAAGTTGCTTCGCGAGTTCGTCTTTTCTCACGCGAGTGCGAACGAATCCTGACTCCGTCGCCTCCCCTCTCCTGGCGACTCCGTGACGCAACGCAGAAATAGCGTATCGTCCTATCCCCACACGATTCGAGGATGACGCTCTCTGAGGTAGCCCGAAAGCGACTGGCCGACGTGGTTGAGCTACAGCCGACGAAAAATGCCGAACTGCAGGACCGCTGGGATCTCGAGAGTGGCAGCGAAGTCCACTCGTTTCTCGAGGACGAACTGAGCGAGTACTACTTTCGTGACGATAACAGCCTGATTCGAGCGACGCCGGAGGCGGCCGAACTGGTCGACGTCGAACCGGGCGTCCAGCTGAGCGAAGAAGACGGGCCACCGTCGAAGATTCGCGTGCCCGAGTTACACGCCCAGGTCGTTCGGGTGCTCGCCGAACCCGACGAGCGCTCACAGAGCGTGGTCTCCGTCCTCCACGATTTGCGAGACGCCTTCGACATCGACCCCTCGGCCGAGGACGTTCGCTCGGCGTTACAGAGTCTCCGACGAAAGGACGTCGTCGAGGTCGAATATCGAACCGTGCCGACCTTCCGACTGACCGTCGAGCGGGACGCACTCGAGGTCGTCGTCGCGTAATTCGTCAACGGGCGGAGGGACTCGAGGGACGAGTCCCCCGGCGACTGGGCGGTCACCGACCGGGCCGTCGACGCTCACGTCGAGCCTCGAGCAACTGGCGACATCGTTTTCCGGGCCCGCCTTCGATTGGCCATCCCTTGGTCCGCCAGGCCGGTGGCTCGGGCTCGAACGCCGGACACGAGCCACGACACTCGCGGCCAGTCTGACATCGCTCTTTTGCTCGACAGTAGGGGAGAAACTGACTGTTGGATCGGAGTTCGAAGTGGCGGCAGTCGGGTCGCATCGTGTCGACGAACGAACGCCAGCCGCGTTCGTAGGCCCGTTCGGCTATCTCGAGTCGCCGTCGGGCTTTCGTCGCCGAGGAGACGTACTCGAAACGAGCGGCGGACGCGTCGTGTGATCCGCCATCGGGGCGCTCGAGGATGCGGGTTCCCGGCTCGTCGACGGCGAGCGTTCGCGGGTGCCAGACGGTTTCGGCCTCGAGCGACTCGGCATCGAGTGAGAGAATGCCGGCCTGCACGGGAACCCCTTCGAGCAAGGCAGGTTGGACACGTTCGTCCGTCCGGTTGGTCGCGACCCAGACTTCGTCGGCCAGCCCGAGGGCAACGTCGTACTCGAGTTGGGGGCCCAGCGACCGGGCCGCACTCGCGTCGAGGTCGGGTTTGTTCTCGATGGCGATGATCCGATCGACCCACTCGCGATAGGGCCACCGCCGGCGGATTTCGATGCGGTTTCCAGCCCGTCGCGTCTCGAGAACCTCTCGCTCGTCGGCTTCGTGTATCGCCTCACGGACGTATCGCCACGGATAGCCGGGGTCTGGAAGGGCGTCGCGATAGTAAGCCCACTCCGCGGGTGCGTTGCGGATGACGTGCAACAGATCGCTGTCGAGTCGCTCCGGGCCGAAGTTGGCACGGTGAGCGAGCGCGTCGGAGTCACACTCGAAGACGATCGTATCCCAGCGACGGCGTTTCGTGCCAAGCTGGCGGGCGACGAGGACGTTCGAGTTGGCTCGAGCCGGTTCCCAGGCCGCTTCGACCCATCGACAACAGCGAAGTTCGAACAGGAATTCGCGGTCTGAGAGGGGCACAGCTACGGTTCGTGTGGCGTCGAAAAAAGGTTGCTGCTACGGAGTGGGCTTCAGAGTGCAGATGCCGAGGTGCTCGTGCCACTGACCGACGTCTGGCTGGTGTTCGCGAACGCGATCCCGAACATGCGGAAGACGGCCACGTACATGTAGAAGTACAGGAACGGGACGAGCAACAGTCCCACCACAGTGATTGCGAGTACGCTCGCAACGATGTTGACGCCGATGGCGACAACCACGGGCATGAGCATTGCCAGCAGATATTCCATGCTGAGAACGACGGGTTTGATCGTGCCGATGTCGAACGCGGCCCCGATAGAACCTTCGACGGCGTAGTTCGTCAATGCCGCCGGAACGATATACAGGATGATGAACATCAGCGGGATATACGCGAGGATGGTCATGATTCCCAGTCCGGCGAGCAAACCACCGCCGTCGCCGCCGAGCAGTGCACCACCGCCGACGAGCGTCATCACGACGACAGAGTACAGGACCGTCGGAACGAGGGCATACACGAAGCCGATGATCGAAGCCACGATACCCTTTACTAAGAGATCACCCCAATCGTCGAATTCAGGAGGTTCATCATCTCCTGCAACAGTTTTCTCGAGAACGCGCATCAGGTATCCACCGACCAGGAACGCCGGAATTAACAGGAACGAGAGGAACCCAAGGACCGTCCCGATGAGTATTCGTCCGATCCAGTCACCGCGTGCCGGGTACGATAAGCCATCTTCTAACATGGTGTAACCACCGGTATCAACACACGCTATTCATATATATTTAACGTCAGACATATATTCGAAGTGATGTTCCTGAAACGATGATACTAGTGGAGGACGATACTGACACCTACTGAAAATAACCCTGGAACAGTGTAAGCGACGACTTTAGAACGAAGGAGGTCAGCGTCGGTCTTAGAACGTACCTGCATATACTCCAGTTTAAATAGTGTTATGATACGAAGAGAGTAGTTACGGACAAGTGTGTCAGTGCGTGAGTAAAGACATCGCTCGAGACCCCTGAAAAATGGGGTGGACTGACCTGTCAGATCTCGTCTGCTTCAGCGAGATCGTCGAGGTAATCGTGGGCCTGTTCGAGGATTTCGCGTGGCCCATCCTGTGTGACGGTGTTGACCGCCTGTTCGTAATCGCGCCACTGCAGGTCGCGATGTTCCTTCGAGAGCTCCGCACTCGCTTCGTAGGATTTCGCGACGAACAGGTGGACGGTTTTGTGGATCGTCGTGCCGTTCGCTTCGAAGACGTAACTGTAGTCCTCGCGAAAGCCGTCGAGTAGTCTAAACTGGTCGATACCTGCCTCTTCCTTGATTTCGCGGATAGCCGTCTGCTGTAGTTCTTCATCTCCTTCGACACCGCCCTTCGGAAACTCCCAGTCGCCCGGGCGGCTCTTGAGTAGAAGATACTCGCGCCGGCCCCGCGTGTCGCGAAAGAGGATTGCGCCTGCGCTCGTAGCTTCGACTGCCATTACCGCAAATAGCAGACCGGACGTTAAGAGAATATCGGACCGTCTCGACGACAGCCATCTCAGCAGCTTTTTCTGTCGCGGTCGCACACAGATAGACCAACAATGACCTTCGTCACCCGCCTCACACTCCAGAGTGGCGACCGAAAAGCCCTCGATAGCATCGTGAACGACATCAAAGAGACTGCAGAAAAGAAGGGCGCAGCGCTGAAAGGCCCACATTCGCATCCACCAGAGGACCACACCGTCCCACAGCACCGACGGTTGCACGCCGACGACGACCGGAAGTTCGGTTCCTGGACCTACACCGTGTTCACCCGAGAACTCGAGATTCACGGCCACGACAACCTCGCACGGAACATCGCCTCCCAGAACTTCCCCGATTCCGTCCACATCGAGGCCGAGGTCGAACAGATACACAACATGGGGCGCGGACGGAACTGAGCCGGTTTGGTGTAGCTTGGGGGAGTCGTCAGCCCGATCCAGCTATCACCCCAACGAGTAGTCCAGTTCCTTTCTCTGCGCACACTCCCGAATCTGCTCTGCGTACTCTCACGAAATTCGACCCACTCGAGACGGAGAAAGCCGGACGAAACGGAGACAATGGGATTCTTTTAGGTCCACGGTAGTCGTTGTGATATGTACACGTTGCTGTGGCTTGCCGTTCTCGTCGGAGCAGCAACGGCGATTATCTGGTGGGGGAGTATTGCCCTCGAGACCGCCACGGACCGACTGGCACTGCACTATGGGCTTCCGGCTATCGTCCAGGGATCGATTCTCACTGCCGTTGGCTCGAGTTTTCCGGAAATTGCGAGCGTCGTCATCGCGACGCTTCGCTACGGCGAGTTCGAACTCGGCGTCGCCGCGATCGTCGGGTCAGCGCTGTTCAACGTGTTGGTAATCCCGGCAGTGGCCGCACTCGTCAATCGGGAGACGCTGGAATCGAATCGTGCGCTGGTCTATCGAGAGGCGCAGTTTTACATTATCTCCGTCGCGACCCTCCTCCTGACGTTCAGTCTGGCGGTCATTTATTTCCCCAGCGACGATGGGGCGCTGTTCGGTGAAATCACGCGGTTGCTCGCACTGTTTCCGTTAGCGTTGTACGGACTGTATATTTTTATTCAGTACCAGGAGGCGGCCGACTACCGGGCGGATCTATCCCCACCCGAGATCAACGTGGGCAAACAGTGGGCGGCGCTGGCGCTGTCTCTCCTTGCCATCCTCGTCGGGGTCGAGATACTCGTCGGTGCGGCCGTCGATCTCGGCATTTACTTCGACACACCGTCGTTTCTGTGGGGGATAACCATCATCGCGGCCGCGACCAGCCTCCCCGACGCAATCATTAGCATTCGTGCCTCGAGGTCAGGCGATTCCACGATCAGTCTGGCCAACGTCTTCGGAAGTAACATCTTCGACTTGCTCGTTGCCATCCCGGTCGGCGTCCTTCTGGCTGGTGCGACGCCGATCGATTTCGGCGTCGCGGCACCCCTCATGGGCTTTCTCGTGGTTGCCACGATAATCGTATTCGCGGCGGCCCGAACTGACTTTGAACTCACCAATCGGGAAGCGTGGCTGCTGATCAGCGTCTACGTGCTGTTTGTCGGCTGGATGCTCCTCGAAAGCACGGGCGTCACGAACATCCTTCTGTGAACGCGCAGTGGGTTTACCAGGTCGCTCGAGCGGACCCGATCACTGTACCATACCGAATCGTTCAGAGAATCACCACACAACTTTGCAGTCGGTTCCGTCTCCACTACTGCTTTGAGCCCTGCCACCAACACCCCCGTATGGACGACGACCAACTCGTTTCGTTACGCCGAGACCTGCACCGCAAACCCGAACCGGCCTGGCGGGAGTTCTACACGACCGCGCGCATCGTGGACGCCCTGAAGTCTCTCGAGGCCGATATCGACGAACTGTACGTCGGGCCGGATGCCATCGCCGGCGAGCACCGCCTGGCCGTTCCTGACGAGACCGAACTCGAGGCCTGGTACGAGCAGGCGAGCGAGTACGACATCGACGCCGACGTGCTCGAGTCCCTCGAGGGAGGGTACACCGGTGCGGTTGCCGTCCTCCGTCGGGGCGAAGGACCCACAGTCGGGCTTCGTGTGGACATCGATGGCCTCCCTCGAGCGGAAGCCGAGGAGACGAGTCACGAACCCGCAAAAATGGGCTTTCGTTCAGAACACGACGGAGCGATGCACGCCTGCGGGCACGACGCCCACGCGACCATCGGAATCGGCGTTATCGACGCGATCGCAGACAGCGACTTTTCGGGGACGCTGAAAGTCTTTTTCCAGCCAGCCGAGGAGGTTATCGGGGGCGCCAAGTCGATGGCCGAAAGCGAACACATCGAGGACGTCGAGTACTTGCTCGCGATGCACATCGGCCTCGACCACCCCACGGGCGAGATCGTCGCCGGTATCGACGGCTTCCTCGCTGTTTCCCACCTCGAGGCAACGTTTTCGGGCGAGCCTGCTCACGCGGGCGCTCGACCGGAGGAGGGACGTAACGCAAATCAGGCGCTCGCTACCGCGGTCCAGAACCTGTACGCGATTCCGCGCCACTCCGCGGGGGAGACGCGGGTCAACGCCGGCGTCATCGAGGGGGGCTCTGCAGCGAACATCATCGCGGAGGAAGCCCGTCTCGTCGCGGAAGTTCGAGGCGAGACGACCGAACTGATGGAGTACATGCGCGAGAAGAGTCAGCGTGTAATGGACTCGGCCGCCGAAATGCACGACTGTGAACTCGAGGTCGAACTCGGTGCCGAAGCTCCCAGCGCGACGAGCGACCAGGGACTCGTCTCGATAGTGGCCGATGTCGCCGGGGCGACGACAGGGGTCGAACGCGTGCTCGAGCGCGACAAACTGGGCGGCAGCGAAGATGCGACGTTCCTGATGCAACGGGTGCAGGAGAACGGCGGCCTGGCGTGTTACATTGGCGTCGGCACGGACCATCCCGGCGGCCATCACACCTCGACGTTCGACGTCGACGAGGCCAGTCTCCGCCACGGTATCGACGTCCTTGCCGGTGCAATCGAGCGCGTAAGTCTCGAGCAGTCGGGCCGGTAACTGTCTGCGCATCCGTGTCGATAACCGTTTCGCAGACGCCTCGTTTCGTTGGCCAAGCGTGCGTCTCGAGCGACAGCGAGAGAGGCACGCTTCGGGGGAGGGCAGGGACCCAAAGAGACGCTCACCGCGCGCGAACAGGGTGAGCCAGCGGCCTTTTTGATCGCTTGTCGAGCAAAGCGAGACAACGGTCAGCGAGCGCTTGCGCTCGTCGGACAGATTTTTGTCGCGAGCGGTCGGCAGGGCCGACTCGAGCGAGAAAAAGGTGCTTAGTACTTCGGATCGGCACCCGTCGTCTCGTAGACGGTCTCCATCAGTTCATCGCGCCGCGTTTGCCACCCTTCGAACTCCGCCGGACTCGAGGGATAGTTCTCGTAGTGGGCCATGATCTCGTCGGCGCGACGTTTGGTCTGATAGAGGTTCCAGATAGTCCCCCAGTGGCCGCGACTTTTGAGCAAGGCCTCGATTTTGAGTTTCATACCGATGTCCGTGCTGCCCGAGTAGAGCGCTTCGGCGAGTTTGTCGCCGGGCATAGCCGCGAGCAGGCCCATGAGGTCGTCGACGTCGACGGCCGTCGAGAGGATGTTGTAGACGTCGAGTGCGGCGTAGCGCGCGCCGTAGTGGTCCATGACGCGTTCGTTGTACCGCCAGAGAGTTGCCTCGTCGAGGGAGCCGTTCTCGAGACCTTCGATAGCCTGTTCGGCGGCGTACTTGCCGGCGTAAGCAGCTCCGGCAATGCCGCCGCCGGTGGTTGGGTTGACGTGGCCGGCGGCATCACCGACGGCAACGAAGCCGGGGTGAACGGCGGAGTCGTAGGGGCGACGCGTCGGCAGAGCCGCACCGAGTTTGTCTTCGACGCGCGCGCCAGCAAACTCCGGTCGATTTCGCAGGTCGCGTTTGAGGTCCTCGACGAGTTGCATCGGCTGTTCGGTCATCTGAAAGCCCAGCCCGGCGTTGATCTCGGTCTCGGTCCGGGGGAAATACCAGAGATAGCCTGCGGCACGCTCGGTGGGCTTGAAAACCAGCGCGTCGGACCACTCGACCGGTTCGTCGACGTGGACGATTTCCCGGTAGGCCGAACAGAACTGCGAGTAGTTGACGTTGGTGTCGAAAGTGGAGTTCGAGAAGTCGACTTTGTCCTGGAGCACGGACAGCGAGCCGGCACCGTCGATAACGAGGTCGGCTTCGTAGGATAGCGGTGTCCCACGGGACATGGCTTTGACACCCGTCACGCGGCCGTCGTCGGCTTGGACGACGTCCTGGACGACCGTGTTGTAATGAAAGTCCGCCCCAGCGTCGTCGGCACCCTCGATGATCTTGCGCCCGTACTCCCACCGGTCGATGACGGCGAGCTCGCCGGGAACCGGAATCTCGAGGACGGTATCCTCCTGTGGAATTTCGAAGCGTCCGTGGTCGACGTCGGTGTTCGTGAACGCCGACTGGATCCGTGATTTCGGGATGGCTTCGGGGAACGCATCAGCCCCCTTCAAGGCGTCTCCGCAGGCGATGTGTCCCGCTTCTTCCTCCGTTTTCCGCTCGAGTACGACCACGTCGTAGCCGGCATTGGCGACGGTGGCGGCCGCATAGCATCCTGCCGTACCGGCACCGACGACGACGACGTCAGGCGACAGATTTCGATTCGCCGTCGTCGACGCCGACTGCTCCATGCTGCTCATAACTCGTCTCTGGTCACCCCGTCAAGAAAACGTTTTTCCTGCGCGCCCGCCGACCCGTCCGTCGCGCCCGGAATGTGTCCTTTCGATCCGGACAGATAGGGAATAAAGAGTTTTACACCCCTCTGACGTAGCCGCGAGCATGACCGAGTACACCGTCGAATTCGTGGGGACCGGCGAGACGATCACCTGTTCGGACAAAGAGACGATTCTCAGCCGCTGTCTCGAGGAAGGAATCGCCCAGGAGTACTCCTGCCGTGTAGGAATGTGTCTGGCCTGTTCGGCGGAAATTCTCGAGGGAGAGGTCACCCAGCCCGCAGCCCGCGGATTGACCGAAGCCGAGGCAGAACAGTACGCACTGACGTGTATGGCTCGCCCCACGAGCGACCTGAAGCTCGAACGCGGTAAGTATCCCCCCAGTATCGAAGGCGATCTCGAGGCCGATTCGGGCTCTGGGACGGCAGCAGCCGACGACTGAATTGGTCTCCGACCCTGCACCGGCGAAATCGTCTGTTACCGTTTGTTTTCACCCATCAGTCGACGCGCGACGGAGTACTGCCTGACTCCCCGAACCTGAACCGGTGAGTGAAACCGGATGGCGTTGTTCGGTTTCACCGTTCGATCGACGGTTGGAAGGGTTCCGAGTGGCTCTGTTTCCAGTGACGACTCGGGGATGCCCAAAAGATCGCTGTCGATTGCCCTAACCGATCAGCAGGGAAACGGACACGGTCGTGCATCCCAGACCCATATCCGCGTCATCATCTCGTACAACAAAGACCTATCCCGTCGTATGTCACGCCCCTCGAGGCGGCACATCCTTGCGCTAGCCAGCGGAACGGTCCTCGGCGGGCTGGCGGGCTGTTTCGGTGACAGCGACGATGGGCTGTACGATAGCGACGAAACGACCGGCGATGCCGACACCGGAGGCGACGGGGCGTCGGCTACCCGGGAGACGGCGGTGGACGGTCCCGACGAATCGGCCCTCGAAGAAACCGACATTCCCCTCGCAGACGAGCAACTGCCGCTCGAGTACCCGCCAGAAACCCTTCGCGAGGAGACCATCAGCGGGGGCGTTCCCAAAGACGGCATTCCCTCGATAGACGACCCGACGTTCGAAGGCGTCGATGACGTCGGAAACCGGCTCGACGACGGCGACCCCGTCTTCGGCCTGGTTATCGATGGGGACGTTCGAGCGTATCCACAATCGGTGCTCGTCTACCACGAAATCGTCAACGACGACGTTGGTGATGAGTCAGTCGCCATCACCTACTGCCCGCTGACCGGAACCGCGATGGGGTTCGCCAGAAACGGCGTTGAGTTCGGCGTTTCCGGCACCCTCGTCAACAGCAATCTAGTCATGTACGATCGGGAAGGCGACAGCCGATGGCCACAGATACTCGCCACGGCTATCGACGGCCCGCTCGAGGGCGCGTCGCTCGAGGAAATTCCCGTCCACTGGTCGACCTGGGGGCGGTGGAAAGCGGCGTATCCGGAGACGCGGGTGTTGACGACCGATACGGGCTACGCGAGAGACTACAACAGTGACCCCTACGGCTCGTACAACCCGGCCGACGGCTACTACTGGGAGGACTCGCCGACGATGTTCACCCCGCTTTCGACCGACGAGCGCCTGCCGAACAAACGAATGGTTCTCGGTGCCCGCCCCGTGGATGGGCCGCTCGCGTTCGACCTCGAGAGGCTGGCAGACGAGGGGGTGCTCTCGTCAGCATCGGTCACCGACCGTGAGGAGACGTACCTCGCCATCTACGACGACCGAATCGGCGCTGGCCACCTGTATCGAAGCGATGGCGACACCTACGAGTACGATGGCGACACGGGTACCGTCGTCACTGCAGATGGAACGACGTACGAACCGGACGAGCTACCACTCGAGTCCGTCTACGCGTTCGACGCCATGTGGTTCGCCTGGGCCGGCTTCTATCCGAGTACGGCGCTGATAGACTAACGCGATGTCACCGCAACACCCTCATCGAAAACGGCTCCGACGCCGGGTCGTCCACCCGCTGCGACGAACGATGCGTGCCATCGGCTTTACCCTCCGTCGCTGGGACGGGTTTGTGGTCACGACGTTCGCCGCCGGGATTTACTTGCTCTCGTATCTGTGGGCCACCGACCACCTGCAGTTTCGAGCGACGGCTGGCTTCGACTGGCTGGTCGTGAACGACCCGGCCGCACGGATGCTCGAGCGACGTGGTCCCCTCTCGTTCGAACCGGTCGCGTTCCTCGAGTTCGGCATCGGAAGCCTGCTGTTCTCGCCGATCGACGCCGCAATTGGCACGTTGCTGGCCACCCTGGTCGGACTGAATCTCGCGCTGGCGTATCTGGCACTGGTCCAACCGAAAGCCTGCGGCATCGGAGCCGGTGCTGGGGTTGCCGCCTCCGTACCCGCCTTGCTTTCGGGCTCGGTCTGTTGTGCGCCGATGATTCTGCTCGTCCTCGGCATCCAGGCCAGTGGCACACTGTTGACCGTCATCCCCTGGCTGCTTCCCGTCGGGGTTGCGTTGCTCGCCGGAAGCTTGCTTTACGTGTCGGGACTCGTGGACCTCTCGAGTGGGAAGTCGGACCTGGTGACGTGAATAGCCGGTGCACAGCCGGACGTGACGACGTAACGAGTCGAGAGCGCTCTACGAGGAACTGCTCGGCGAAAAGTCAAACGAGGTCGAAACGATATGAGGCGGCTCTGGGTCGTTCAGGCCCGATTTTGGAATCATCGAGACCGAATTCCCGGGATAACGATCTTCTACCGACGACTGTACCCCGTCTCAGTCGATGAAGTCGATATCCTGGCCCTGTGGCTGGACGGCTTCACCCTCGGGTCGGCCGTAAATCTGTGGGGATTCGACGCCCGTGACGACGATCATCGTGCGCATGCGACCCTCGAGCGACTCGTCGATCGAAGTTCCCCAGATGATGCGGGCATCGGGGTCGATGCGGTCGTAGATCTCTTCGACGACGCCTTCGGCCTCCTCGATGGACATGTCGTTGCCACCGGTGACGTTGACCAGCGCGGAGCTGGCACCCGAGATGTCGACGTCGAGCAGCGGGCTTCGAAGGGCCGTCTTGACCGAGTCTTCGGCTTTGGCCTCCGAGTCGGACTCCCCGAGGCCGATCATCGCGACGCCACCGCGTTCCATAACGGTTCGAACGTCGGCGAAGTCCAGATTGACGAGGCCGGGTTTCGTGATGAGTTCGGTGATTCCTTTGACCGAGCGCATCAGCACTTCGTCGCTGACTTTGAACGCCTGGCGGACGGGCAGTTTCCCGACCGAATCGAGCAGTCGATCGTTGGGGACGACGATGACGGTATCCGAAACGTCACGAAGCCGCTCGAGACCGGCTTCGGCGTTCGTCCGGCGAACCTCGCCCTCGGCCGTAAACGGCGTCGTGACGATAGAGATCGTCAGTGCGCCGGATTCTCTGGCGGCTTTCGCGACGACGGGTGCCGAACCGGTTCCAGTTCCACCACCCAGACCTGCCGTGACGAACACCATATCCGAACCATCGATGGCGTCGTAGATGTCCTGTTGGCTCTCGAGGGCAGCCTCCTCACCGACCTGTGGCAGCGAGCCAGCGCCACGGCCGGAGGTCTTCTGTTCACCCATCAGGATTTTGGTGTCGGCCTCGATTTCGACCAGATGCTGGACGTCCGTGTTTGCGGCGACCAGTTTCGCCCCATGAATTCCCTCCTCGTTCATTCGGTCGACGGTGTTGCCGCCGGCACCACCACAGCCGACGACGGTAATATCGGTTTGGAGGTCATCGAGTACCTCGAGCAGTTCCTCGTCTGTCATCGTGCCAGTCCCGCCGCCTTGCTCGGCCGGGTTCGACTCGGCCGGCTCCTGGAACGACCCAGAATCACCCGATTCGGCCTCGTCGATGGCATCTTCGACAATGGAGTCCATTCTTGCCCGTTTCTTACAGATGGAGTATTATTATCTTTCCCCCACGAGTCTGACGGGCGTCAGACACAAGTTGGATGAGGAACATATACATCACCAGTACTACTAGAAGCAATATGCAGCATCGAGGTAACAACCGATTACCTCGGGATAAGAATGTGTTACCACAGTATCCGTTCGGCCCGTCCCGCGTCACCACGAAACGATTGTGGTTTCGGTTCGGTGCACGTCGCTCGCTTCGACCCGCGTCCCGTCAACGGTGACGGTTTCGCCGTTGGAAAGTCGGCCGAATGCCGGACCTTCGGGCACGCCGGCAGCTCGAGCCAGTTCCGGATCGAACACCCGTTGCTCGAGAGTGACGGTGTCCTCGGTCATCGTTACCCGTTCGTACTCGCGCTCGAGGACCGAACAGATGGTTCGAACGAGTCGCTCGAGGTGTGACCTGGGCGTCCCGCCGTCGGCAGTCGTCTCCGCTACCGGCAGTGCCACACGCTCGCCGATTCGGCTGCTCCCATTTCGGGTTTCGAAGGCGACGGCGTGTTCCCCAACAGCGTCCCACACTGCTTGCGAGTCGACGAGTTCGGCCGCCGAGAACAGTTCACTCGGCAGCGAGGCGACCGAAAACGCGTCCGCTTCGATTTCGCCGAATCGGACACCGTCGTCGATCGGTCCGAGTCGGGTTTCGATTGATTCGACGAGATCCAGCGGTCTGTCACCGACCGTTCGGAGCCAGGTTTCGCTCACGACCGAATAGCCCGTCTCCTCGAGGAGTGTCTCGAGTTTCGGCCACTCGTCGTCGATGACGGCGTAGTTCGTGTCGCTGGCCTCGAACAGTGCCTCGAGCACACCCGGATGGTCGGCCGGGTCGCCCATCGCCTCGAGTGCCCAGTCTGCTGCGACGTGACCGACGGCCCACGGCGTCTCCCGAACGATGCGCTCGAAACGAGGCACGTAGTGATTGCCCCCGAAACCGACGACCTGCCGGGGGCCGTGGGCCGGAACTCCACGCAATTCGAGGATTGCCTTCGCGACCGCTCGGGCACCCGCCGGGTCGTCCCACTGTTCGTCGTCGCTACCGAGTTCGGCGAACAGCGACGGACACCCGACAGCGGTGGGGCCGTGGTGCGTACACTCGAGTCCGGTGTCGTATCCCTCGGGCACATACCTGTCGAAGGCCTCGAGGAGGGCGCTGAGCGCGTTCGGTGCGGCCTCGGCCACGGCGTAATCTGCCCCGCCGAACTCGGCCGGGCCGACGTTGCCGGTGGAGTGGGCGGTCAACAGCGGCCCGGTGTTGCCCGAGTGCCGGGAGGCAAACACCAGCAGTTCGGGATCGGCCTCGAAGGCGTCAGCGGGCGACTCGAGGTGAAGATGGAGGTCGTCGAACGACCGGAGTTCGGCACCCGTCGTCACGTAGTAGGTACCGCCTCCATCCGCATCAGGGCGGGTATCGTCGACGCGTCGCTCCCACTCGGTCAGTTCGCGCAAGTGCCGACAGATGTGACTCGAGGCACGGTCTGCTCGACTCTCGACGATGGCTATCACGGTGGGTACTGTGCGGTGGGTCACTGAATAGGCACCGTTTTCGAGCAAAGGGGCCCTCGGACGTGACGTACCACTCAGGTGAACAGGAACCACATGAACACGCCGTAGGCGACCAGTAAAACCGCGCCATCGAGACGCGTGAGCCGGCGACCATAGCCCATCATCCCAACCAGCAGTACCGTGAATCCGACGACCAGGGGTAATTCGAAGCGGAGTACGGCCGGCGAGACCGAAATCGGCACGACGAGCGCAAGCAGACCGAGCACCGCCAGAATGTTGTAAATGTTCGAGCCGATCACGTTGCCGATGACGAACCCGGTTTCCCCACGGGCGGCGCCCACAGCCGAGGCAGCCAGTTCGGGCAGCGACGTCCCGATCGCCAGGATGGTTAGCCCGACGATGAACTCGGGGACGTCGAACGCGAGCAACACCGATGAGCCACCCGAAACCAGCCACCGGGAGCCGATCACGAGAGCAATCAGGCCACCGATAACGAGGCCGGCATCTCGCCACTCGAGGTCGCGGGGTGTTTGGACATCCGTTTCGAACGTTGCCGGGTCGGCGTTTACGGAGTAGAGAATGTACCCCGTGAATCCGGCGAGGACGACGAGCAAAAACGCCCCCTCGAGGCGACCGATCACCCCATCGATAGCGACGAGTGGCAACAAAACAGCAGCGAGTACCATGAACGGGACGTGTCGTCGCATGACTCGCTCGCTAATCGTCAGGGGATGAATCACTGCGGCAACGCCGAGCACCAGGCCGATGTTTGCGATGTTCGACCCAACGATGGTGCCGAGACCGACGTCGGCCGACACGTCCAGTGCACCGAGCATCGCAACGAACAGTTCCGGCGAAGTGGTGGCGAACGCCACGACTGTCACACCGACGGTCGCCGAACGTAATCCAAGCCCGAGCGCCAGTCGGCCAGCACCCTTGACCAGCAACTCCGCACCGATGAACAGGGCGACGATGCCCGCTGCCAAAAACAGTAGGTGCAGTGCGACGCCCTCGAGCATAGGATAGCCAGTCCTTGTTCTGTCTGGCGTATAAGAAAAGCGATTAACCGATTCATCCGTGCTGCTTGTCGATTCGCTCGAGTGTGGTGAGAGACGACAGCGCGAGCTGGCCCTCGTCGTTGCTGGTGACATGGTGGCCGTCGTTGCCGGCGACAAGGTGGCCGTCGTTGCCGGCGACAAGGTGGCCGTCGTTGCCGGCGACAAGGTGGCCGTCGTTGCCGGCGACAAGGTGGCCGTAGTCGCTGCTGGTGACATGGTGGCCGTAGTCGCTGCCGGAGACACATCCGTTATACGTTGGGACTGACTGGTTGCGAGTACTATGTACGTCTTCGGCCTCCTCGGCAATCCCGTCGGCCACTCGCTCTCACCACCGATGCACGAAGCGGCCTACGACGCCCTCGACCTCGAGGCTCGCTACGTCACGTTCGAACCCGAGAACGACCGGGCCACCCTCGAGCGAGCGCTCGACGGTGCCAACGCGCTCGGCATCGCCGGGCTCAACGTCACGATTCCGTTCAAACAGGACGTCTGTGCCATCGTCGACGCCGACCCCCTCGCAACCCGGATCGGGGCGGTAAACACCGTCGACTTTTCGGGCGAGCAGCCGACCGGACACAACACGGACGCTATCGGAGCAATTCGTGCCTTGTGCGACCACGACGTGACACTCGAGGGAGCCACGGCCGTGGTCGTCGGTGCAGGCGGTGCCGGCCGAGCCATCGCGTTCGGACTCGCCGACGAAGGCGCACGGGTCAGAATCCGTAACCGAACTGCCTCGAAGGCGACAGCCCTCGCCGACGCCATCCCCGGTGCGACCGGCGGCGGTCTCGAGTCTCTCCCCGAGGTTCTCGAGGAAGCGGACGTCCTCGTCAACGCGACGAGCGTCGGGATGGAATCGGACGAGACGCCCGTTCCCGCCGAGGCGTTACACGGCGACCTCGCGGTGATGGACGCCGTCTATCGTCCACTCGAGACCCGATTGCTTCGAGATGCCGCCGCCGCTGGTGCCACGACCGTCGACGGCGCCTGGATGTTGCTGTATCAAGGTATCGAAGCCCTCGAGCGATGGACGGGACGGGACGCTCCGGTCGACGTGATGAACGACGCCTTACGCTCTCGACTGTAGCGCCCCAGCCACGCTCTTTTGTTGCACCTCGAGTGTGTAATATATCACGCAGGATGGTGACTCCGGACCACTGATTGTATCAGACGGCTTTAAGTATTGCTGGCAACTACGACCGACCAATGGGACTCCTGCAGAAACTCAAATCACTGCTCGGGTTGGGCAGTCGCGACGCTGATTCTCGCCAACGCGATGGCCGCGACATCGGCGTGACTGTCGAACGTGAACGGGACGAAACTGACGTCGATCTCGATGACGCCGCTGCGGCCGGGACGGACGCCTCGAGTTCGACCGGCGCGATGACCGACATCCCGGACGAACCGGAGCAGGCTGCCGAACCCGCGGAGGCGGCGGGTCCGACCGATCCTGACGTTGACGAATCATCGACTGACTCGGCAGAAGCACAAACAGTCGGCGAAACCGCAGACGGAGGCGATGCGGATGACGGGGCTGACGATGCGGGAGGTCCAGTCGACGACGAAGATGTCGATGCAGATGCCGACGGCGACGACGAAGATACCGATGCAGATGCCGAAAGTGACGACGAGGAGGACGCGGACACAGAAACAACCTCGAGTGACGACGAATCGAACGAGCCTTCGGAGGCCTCGAGCGAGGAGCAAAGCGAACCCGTAAACGTCATCAAAGGAATTGGACCGGCCTACGCCGACCGCCTCGAGGGAGCGGGCGTAAAGACTGTCGCGGATCTGGCCGCCGCAGACGCAGACAGTCTCTCAGCAGAGACGGATATCTCTGCCAAACGGTTACAGGGCTGGATCGACCGCGCAAGCGTTCGCTGAAAACGTGGTGTCTGCGGCGTATCGTTATCGCCGATTCTGGGGAGCCTTATTGCCGACTTTGGCACTCCTCAGCCGTCAGTTTCGCTGTCTGATGCGCTATCGCTCGCCCAGCTATAGCCGTGTTCTTCGCCCCAGCCGTCGATGACTCGGTACGACCCCTGGTTGGGCCGTTCGCCATCGAAGACCACGCGGACGAGCAAGCCAAGGTTCGGGATATGGTCGGTGCAGGCCTCGTCATCGCTCGAAGTGTCGGTCGCTCGAGCAACCATATCGACGCCGCCCTCGTCGTCCGTTTCGATTGACTCGACCAGGAGTTTATAGCAGCCGTTGGTCCCTTCGGTCTCGAGGGCGACGAGCAGGTCGGCGTCGAAGTCGGTGTCTTCAACGAGTGCATCGACCTGCTCGTTCTCGACGCCTTCGAAGTACTCCGTTGCCCCGTCGCGTCGTCGGAACTGTTCTATCGAGGTCCCGCCGTTCGTCGCGTTGTATGAGGCTGTGTGGTGATCAACAACGGAGCCAGCGGTCTGGGTCTCGGCCTCTTGATCCTCGGAGTCTGCTTCTTCGTCACTCTCGTCATCTGTAGATTCCTCAACAGTGTCATCGCCGTCGTCAGACTGGTCGTCGCCAGTATCGTCCCCCGATTCGTTGGTGTCATCGGAATCGTCATCGTCGTCAGAACCTGCTGCAGGGTCCGGACTATCACCGAGACAGCCCGCGAGTACTGCTGCAGTGCCGGTTCCAACGCCGAGCAACACACGCCGTCGTGTTTGCTTCATACACCCTCTTTGTGATGCCGAACGGGTATAAATCACGGTAGCTAAAAGAAGTATTTTAGTGAATCAGGTGGGGCGGGGGTCCCACCTGATCGAGAGACATGAGCGTACTCGAAACGGGGGCGAGTCCGATCCGAGACATCCGGGCACGAACGCACAGCACTCGACAGGGTCGTGGAACCGAGCGCACACCCGACGGGGGTTCAACGCCCCGCACGTCAACCGATGGTCGCCGTGAGTTTTGTTATGGACTCCCTCGTGGAAGGATAACCAATACCAAACGTTGGCAGGGTGGAAATACGCACGAGGTAGCACCCACCTACCCAGGGGTTCGAGCGCTTGGTTGGTCGGGAGACGATGACTCTGTCACTCCTCGGGGAAACGAAGACCCTGCCACTGACCGGACGCCCGGGTCGAGTTAGGCCAGCGTGCGTTGGACGTACTCGAGGATGTTGTCCGATTCTGCCATCGTGACGCCACGCTCGTTGTCGACGAGGACGGGGACCCCACGCTGTCCGGAGACGCGTTTGACTTCGTCACGGTCGGAATGCAGGGCGTCCGTCCAAACCGATTCGTACTCCACATCGGCTTCCTGAAGCGCCTCGGCGACTTTGATACAAAACGGACAGTCCTCGAGTTCGTACAACGTGATGGACATAGAACGCCGTTAGCACGCCAGTACAAAAGTAACAGCGGTGTCGGCGGACCCCGCTGGTTTTCTCCGTCCGTGGTCGACGCATCCAGACAGCGGCAGGTACGACTGGCGTACGGGCCGGATAACGGGCCAAACGGGTTATACAGGGTCATCGTAATCGAGGGTATGGCAAAACAGACACACGAATCCACTCGAGTCGGCATCGTTGGCCTCGGCTACATCGGCACCGTCGTCGGCGAGGGATTCGTCCAGCACCCGGATGGCGACGTCGTCGCGGTCTGTGACGTCGATGGAGGTCGGCTCGAACTCGTTGGTGATCGGTTTTCGATACCGCCCACTCAGCGCTATCGCGAGTACGAATCAATGCTCGAGGACGCCCCACTCGACGCCGTTCTCGTCGGGACGCCCCACACCGTTCACTACGAACAGGTGGTGGCTGCCATGGACCACGGGTTGGCTGTATACTGCGACAAGCCACTGGCCGTCGACCCTGAGCACGCGAAAGCCCTCGCCGCTCGGACTGCACACGAGGAGGAACCGACGCTGATGGTGGGCTACCAGCGTCACCTGCAGACGGCGTTTCGACACGCCAGGAAACGCTATCGCGACCGGGAGCCGACGTGGGTGACTGCCTCGATCACCCAGGACTGGATCGCTGACTCCGCAGGGACCTGGCGACTCGAGCCCTCGCTATCTGGCGGCGGCTTTCTCGCCGATACGGGCAGTCACGTCCTCGATGGCGTCTGCTGGACGACCGGCCTGGAGCCAGAATCCGTCCGCGCCACGATGGATTTTCACGACGACGAACAACGAATCGACAGACGGGCCCATCTCGACGTTCGCTTTTCCAACGGTGCGACCGGGACGTTTTCATTTCTCGGCGACGCGCCAGCCGTCAGAGAACACGTTCACATCTGGGACGACGAAGGTGCGGTCTACCTCGAGGGCAAAGAGTGGGGTTCGAGACGGGTGTTCGAAATCGAACGCGACAGCAGCGAACACCATCCTTACATCGACCCACGACACGAGCAAACGCGAGCCGATGCGTTCCTCGAGAGCGTTCGAGAGGGGACCGAGCCACCGGCGACTGCCCGGGATGCCCTCACCGTAACGGCGCTCACCCAGGCGGCCTACGAGTCCGCTCGAACGGGTGAACGGATCGATGTCGACCTCGAAGTGTAACCACCCGGGAACAAAGCGTTTCCAACAAAAGACGCTGCTGATCGTTTCGTCGAACCCACCGGGAAATGGGACCTTTCACTCGAGTTATTGCCGTCTGACCGACCCCTCGAGGCCGCTGTCGAATGCTGGAGTTTTGAACACACGACCGCTGACAGTCACTCACTACTCGCGATACCGAGACATTGTCTCGAGAGTACCCGCTGGATAACTACTTGGGGGAGCGGTGTGTCGGCCGATATGATCGAGTGTGCCAACTGTGAAACGGCGCAGTTCCTGCAGATCACCCAGAGCCGTGTGTACTTCGCCGACGGCGAACTGATCAACGAGATTATGGAAACCTACCAGTGTACCCTATGTGATAGCACCGGGAAGTACATCTACTCGAACGGATCCGAAAAACCCCGGGTCGACGGAGACGTCGAAGTGACCACCGAACGACCGAAATTCGCGTGACAGGCGACACAAACCAGCCACACAACCACCGAAGAACCGCTACCGTCACAGCTACCAGCGAACCGCTACCGTCACAGATACTACCGAACCGGCACCCAAACACTCACCACACCTCCGGGCTATCACTCGAGCGTGCCCCCCAGTTCGAACGTCACGGTTCGTGGCCTCGAAGTCGACGACGAAACCCGCTGTGCCCACTATGCGAGCGAACGGGACGTCGTAGCACTTCGATTTGGCTGTTGTGAAGCCTTCTATCCCTGTTTTCAGTGTCACGACGCCGTTGCCGATCACGATCCGGAGCCGTGGCCACTCGAGCGATTCGACGAACCGGCCGTCTATTGCGGGGCCTGTGACTCGACGGTGACGGCCAGCGCATATCTCGAGGCCGAGAACGTCTGTCCGGAGTGTGACGCCGAATTCAATCCCGGCTGTCGTGACCACTACGACCGATACTTCGAGCGGCCGCCGGGTGGCTTCGACGCCCTGACTGGGCCGGATGCCGACATCGACTGCTAGTTCTTTGTCGTCTCGCACGTCAGCGACGGACCGAGCTGATCGCTGACCGGATACAGTGACACCAATCCCGCTGAGTCGGTCAGCCAGTGCTCGAGTCGGTGGGGCAATCAGCAGGTATTTTTGCGTGCAGGCGTCGGTATGGTGTATGGATGCGGCGCTCGGTCCACCACCGGCGATGGCTGAGAAACGGGACGAACTCACGCCGATGATGGCCCAGTATCACGACCTCTGTGCGACCTACGACGACGCCATCGTGCTCTTTCAGGTGGGTGATTTCTACGAGACCTTCTGTGGCGCAGCCGAAACGACCGCCCGATTACTCGAGTTGACGCTCACCAGCCGCGAGGATTCTACCGGCGAGTACCCGATGACGGGAATTCCTGTCGACAGCGCCGCCTCCTACATCGAATCGTTGCTCGAGGCCGGCTTCCGCGTGGCGATCGCCGACCAGATAGAAGAGCCGGGGGAATCGGCCGGCGTCGTCGAACGCGCGGTTACTCGCGTGATTACCCCTGGGACCATCACCGAGGACGAACTGCTTTCGGCCGACGACAACAATTTCGTGGCCGCGCTCACGGCGGGAGATGGCCAAATCGGACTCGCATTGCTCGACGTTTCGACGGGCGATTTTTTCGTGACGAGTGCGTCCAACCGCGACCGAATCGCCGACGAAATCAGCCGGTTTCGACCGACCGAAGCCATCCTCGGCCCCGACGCACCGTCGTCACTGCCGCCGGATTCCTGCATGGTGACGCCGTTCGATGAGAGTGCCTTCGCTCTCGAGACAGCGACTGATGTGCTCACGTCGTACTTTGGGTCACCGGAATCGCTGGTCAGCAGCGACGTAGAAATTCGAGCCTGCGGCGCGTTGTTGACCTATGCCGAGTACGTTCGGGGCGGCGTCGACGTGACAGAGAGCGACTCCGACACCGAAACCGAGAACGACACCGGTAGCGAGCGAACGCGCCTCGAGTACCTGACCCGATTGCGTCGCTACGACCCGCGGGAGTATCTGCTGCTCGACGCCGTCGCGGTTCGAAGCCTCGAGTTGTTCGAATCGCGAACCGTCCGCGGGCAGGGCGGAGCAACACTGATTGGCGTTCTCGACGAAACCGCGAGCGCACTCGGTGGCCGTCGCCTTCGAGACTGGCTCCGCAGACCGTTGCTCGACGCCGACCGTATCGAGGCACGACTCGACGCCGTCGACGAACTCACCCACGATCCGCGCCGCCGCGATAGCATACAGGAGTCGATGCGTGCCGTCTACGACCTCGAGCGGCTAATCGGGCGTATCTCGCGAGAGCGAGCGAACGCCCGTGATCTGCGTTCGCTACACGACACCCTCGCGGTCGTTCCCGACGTTCGAGACGCACTCGAGGGTGTCGAAGCCGAGGCACTCCAGACGATTCTCGAGGCACTGGACCCGCTGGAAGACGTTCGGGAGTGCATCGAGCGATCGATCGTGGCCGACCCGTCCCACGAGATCACCGAAGGTGGTATCATCGCCGACGGCTACGACGACAGACTCGACGAACTGCGAGCGACCAAACGGGACGGCAAACAGTGGATCGACGCCCTCGAGGCCCGAGAGCGGGAGCGAACCGGGGTTAGCTCGCTCAAAGTCGGCCACAACTCGGTACATGGCTACTACATCGAGGTGACGAACCCGAACCTCGATGCCGTGCCCGAGGAGTACCAGCGCCGACAGACGCTCAAACGAGCCGAGCGCTTCGTCACACCGGAACTCAAATCGCGAGAGGACGAAATCGTCGGTGCGACTCACCGGGCGGACGAACGGGAGTACGATCTGTTCTGTACCGTGCGCAAAACCGTCGCAGGCGAGGTCGAACGCGTGCAGGACCTGGCGGACGCGCTCGCCGCCCTCGACGCGCTGTGCTCGCTGGCAACCGTCGCCGCCGAGCGTGAGTACTGCAAGCCGGCGATACTCGAGCGCGATAGATCTGACGACGGAAGCCACCTCGAGATCGAGGCCGGACGCCATCCGGTCGTCGAACGAACCCAGTCGTCGTTCGTTCCCAACGATGCGGCGTTCGATTCGGAGACGCGGCTCTCGATCATCACGGGGCCTAACATGTCCGGGAAATCGACCTACATGCGCCAGGTGGCCCAGATAGCCTTGCTGGCCCAGATGGGGAGTTTCGTCCCCGCCGAACGCGTTCGGCTGACGCCGTTCGACCGAATTTTCACCCGCGTCGGTGCCAGCGACGACATCGCTGGCGGTCGCTCGACGTTCATGATCGAGATGGAAGAGCTCTCGACGGTGTTACGCGAAGCCGACGAGGGGTCACTCGTGCTCCTCGACGAAGTCGGACGTGGGACCTCGACGACGGATGGCCTCGCTATCGCCCAGGCGATCACCGAGTACATCCACGACGAGATCGGGGCGATTGCGCTCTTTGCAACCCACCATCACCCGCTGACAGAACTGGCAGGCGATCTCGAGGCTGCCGAAGCGTTCCAGTTCGAGGCGACGGACGTCGACGGCGAGATAGACTTCAACCACACCCTCAAACGAGGAACGGCTGATGGCTCTTACGGCGTCGAGGTAGCGACGGCTGCGGGCGTCCCCGAACCGGTACTCGAGCGCTCGCGGGAACTGGCTGAAATCGCGGTAGACGACGAGCAGACTGAAGGGGGAAACGATGGGGATCGAATCAACAACGCCCAGTCCGCACGGGCACGGATGAGTTCGGACGGTGGCGACGACCCGACTGACGTGGCCGCCGAACTCCGAGCGCTCGACCTGGCACACCTGACGCCCGTGGAAGCGTTGACCGAACTCGACCGACTCAAACGGTTGCTCGAGGAGTGACGACGGACAGAAAGGAAATCGTGAGCTTTGTTAAAATTTCAATCCCAGTGATGGGTTTCGGCAGTCGTGATGAACACACAGTGCGAATCGGTCACCGATTGCCTCCCGAGTAACCCGTGCAAATTCGTCGCCAGTTGCCGCTATGTAACTGAGCCATGTAGGGATACGAGTGATGTACCGATGTCACGTCACGCCACCGGTAGCCAGAGAGAACCGACCGATCACCGCAGAGAGACGGCGATCACCCCTGAGTACAAGGAACTGGTCGCGGAGGCTGAAGCCGTCGTCGAGGCGTACTCACCCGAGGAGGCGGTCGAGCTGACCGACGAAGACGGCGTCCACTTCGTCGACGTTCGTGAGAGATACGAGTTGGCCGCCGGCATGGTTCGCGGGGGGATTCACGCGCCGATAGGGAGGCTGGAGACTCATCTGGATCCCAACAGTCCCCATTACAAGGATGAATTCGACGATGCAGCGGGACTCGTGTTCTACTGTGCCAGCGGGTCACGGTCGGCGCTCGCCGCGCGGCGAGCACAGCAATTGGGCCTCGAACGCGTCGCGCACCTGGAGGGTGGCTTCTCGGCATGGGTGGTCGCAGGAGGACCAACACAGGTGTTCGACGCCCCGGAACGCACCTAAGCCATGGATCAAAAGGTACCATCGTGCTGAACCCATCCTCTTATACGTGCTCGATGGCACAAGATTCCGCGTCTTATCACGGGCTCGGACCATTCTCTAGTAACGTGCTTATCGCACCGGATGAGTTGCGGTCTCAGCCAGTCCCTAGTGCCTCGTTCACGGTCTAGACCCTTAGCTGCGAGATTTTCATGGATTCTCTATAGTCAGCAGCCAATGCTTGTCGTCTACCGAACATATCAACAGAGTCAATTGGGATTCATTTCGAGAGCTCGAGGCGAAAACGGGTGTCTCACCCTGGTTCGTTTCCCACCTGATGAGTTCGTCATGCCCCCTTGGAGGCTGGTAGGCCCGACCACCGAAGTCGAACGCAAGGTGTACTGTCGACACGAATCCGCCTTCGACTCGAGTCTCCTGCTTACGTTTCGTCGGGGGTACCGTTCTCGCCACTCGATTCGTCAGGTTCCGTGTCCGGACTCGGTGGTGGGCCGTTGATTCGATTGTATCGTTGGTTCTCTCCCCCACCGTGCGCGCCGTCGGCATCGGCGAGCGTTGGCCGGGCCTCGAGGTTGCCGTAGGCTTCACCGAAGACGTTGAGCCCGGCTTTGAATACAGCCAGGAGGACGGGCCCGAGGAACAACCCCATGATGCCGAGCAGGTAGATACCGCCGATGACGCCGATCAGGACGACAGCCGGGTGGAGGCCGGAGCTCCGGTCGACGAAAATCGCCCGCAGGTAGTTGTCGACGACCGAAAGGACGGCGATGCCGTACAACAGCAAGACGAGGGCGAGCGTTGGTTCGCCAGTCGCAGCGAGATAGCCCACTGCCGGACCCCAGACGAACCAGACGCCGATGGCCGGGAGGAACGAGACGATGATCATCACCATCGTCCAGAACGCGACGTTGGAGATGCCGACCAGCCAGAGGCCGAACCCACCAAGTATTCCTTCGACGACGGCGACCAGCACGTGGCTCTTGATGACGGCCCAGGTGACGGTGTTGACCTCGTCGAACAGTTCGTCTCTGATGGTCGGCTCGAGTGGGGCGATCTCGCCGAGCCAGGCAACGAACGTGTCGCCGTCGACCAGCAAGTAATACAGCAAGAAGACCAGAACCAGCAGGCCAATCCCCATTTCGATACCCAGATTCAACAGCCGCAAGGACTCTCCGACGATGATATCGATCACATCGGTGAGGACTTCGGTCTCGATTTCCGAGAGTATCTGTTCTTCGATGGAAGCGATCGTGTCGTCGTCGAGCCCGATTTCACGAGCGAACGCCTGCAGCTCTTCGACCGCTTCCGGCCCGTCGAACGAACCGAGATACGCGACGACGGTTTGTAACACTACGATAGAAAACACGGCGAGCGGAACGACAGCGGCTACCAGCGCAAATGCCGTCAGGCCGAGCGCGACGATTTTCGATCTGAGTCTCCCCGAGACGGGGGCCGACTCGAGGCGTCGTTCGAGGCGTTGCTGTGCCGGAAAGAGGACGAACGCGAGCAACCCCGCAGCCATGACGTACGGAAACAGCGGTAACACCATCAGCGCCGCAATGTACCCGAAAACCGCCAGCATAAACACGAAAAACGCGGTTCGTACGTCCATGCACAGACCTGTTTGGAAACCACAATAAATGTTGACGTTCCGATTAGCAGCTGATCTGACAACACTGTCACTCGCTCGAGTGATTGAGTTCGGTGTCGTGGTGGCGACAAACCGGGATGGTCGCTGGCCGAAAAACAGTTACACAATCCTGAGGGGTGCTCGAGTTCCCGCACCGTCGAACACTCGCGCCTGCCGGTGGTGGACGGTCCAGTGTGACGACCGTCTCCCGCAATCGCCCAGCGACGGTGTCCAACCCAAAGTGGCTCACTTTTGTGACCCGGTCCCCAATCGCCACCCATGGAGATGACGCTGGATGCGTACTTCGGGCGCGAGTCGCGAACCGACCGGCCGGCACTCGAGGACGCGACTGGACGACAGTTCGACGCCCATTGGCTGCGGACGACGGCGTGGAAGGCGGGGAACTTCCTGCGCCATACCGGCGTACGAGAGGGCGTCACCGTTGGCATCGCTGGGGACGGGCCACTCCCCACGGTTGCGTTTTTTGGGACGGCACTACTCGAGGGAACGACCTGTTTCGACCCGCCCCGGGGCGAGGCGGTCGAGTCACTTCGAACGCTCGTGGCCCCAACTGCGAACCTCGAGACGTATGCGACGTATCCGGGGCTCCAGCGTATCGGCTACGGGGACAATCCGGATGAGCCGGCAGCCAGACACCTCGAGAGCGGCCTGTGGAGTGAGAACCCCTCGTTCCCGCCGGTCGATATCGCACCCGACACGCCGCTCCTGGTCGACCCACCCAGCCTGACTGCAAGTGAGCCCACGGTGTACAGCCACCAGCGCGTGCTCGAGGCGGCGAACTCGCTCGTCGAGCAGTGGGCGGTCGGATCTGGCGACCGAATCGGCGTCGGAACGTCTCTTGGTGACCCACGGGCGGTGACTGCTGGGCTCATCGTCTCCCTCCTGGCCGACGCAGTCACGGTCTTTCCCGGAGCGGAAACCGAGTCGGTCGACTTGCTCGTCGTCGATGGAGACGCCGAACCTGGTGGGGACACGACCGAGGCGTCCACCGCCGACAATTACCGAACGAATGCGGTCGGTTCGCTCGAGGCTGGCCGACGAGTATCGGTCGATTCGGTCCACCTTGAACCGCAAAAGCGTTAGGCGGCCGTCGCCTTGTGGCAGGCATGAACGACCCGCGCGTCATCACCGACGAACAGGCGTTCGTCGACCTCGTCGACTCGGCCGATCCCGCAGGTGCCGCCGATCCCCAATCCGAACGAGGGATGGGAGAGATCGACGAGACACCGATGATGGCCGCGATTCGAATTCCCGTCGAAGTCCGGGTATCCGTCGAGGATCCGTTCGTGGCCTACAAACGGGTTCGGGACGGGGCGAACGGCGTCTTTCTCGAGACGACCGGCGGACAATCCGGCTGGGGCTATTTCGGCGTGGACCCGGTCGAGACACTGACCGTTAATCAGGCAGCCCGTTGTCGCAACCCGGATTCGGAGATGGCACCCACACTGGCCGCCCTCGAGGGACTGCTCGAGACGGCGACGCTCGTCCGGGGCGACTGTGACGTTCCCTATCCGTGTGGCGTCGCCGGGTGGCTGTCGTACGACATCGCCCGCGAACTCGAAGACCTGTCCGAATCCGCCGTCGACGACCGTGAGCTGCCTCGCCTCGAGATGGGTTTGTTCGACCGGTTTGCCGCCTGGGAGTGTCCAACACAGGCAGGCGAAGCGACGACGCTTCGGGTCACCGCGTGTCCGCGAGTGGTTGTGCCGGTTGCCCCGTCCGACACCACAGACAGTCACACCGCCGAATCCCGTCGTGAAATCGCTCGAGCGGCCTACGAACGCGGCCGGGAACGAGCTCTCGAGTTGGCTCGCACTGCCGTCTCTGGAGACCCTTCGGTCGGCGAACCCCCCGTATCGGATCCGGAGGCGACGTTCGAAAGCGACTGCGGCCGGGACGCCTTCGCTGACCGCGTTCGACGGGTGAAAGCTTACATCCGCGACGGCGACACCTTTCAGGCCAACATCTCCCAGCGACTGGTCGCCCCAGCGGCCGTCCACCCGGTCGACGCGTACGACGCCCTTCGTCGCGTGAACCCGGCACCGTACTCGTGTCTGCTCGAGTGTCGCGCGGTCGACCTCGTCAGTGCCAGCCCTGAGCTTTTACTCGAGCGGGACGGGTCGTTCGTTCGAACCGAACCCATCGCCGGCACCCGGCCACGAGGAGAGACGACGACCGAAGACGACGCCCTCGAGGCCGATTTACTCGGTGACGAAAAGGAGCGAGCCGAACACGCTATGTTGGTCGACCTCGAGCGAAACGACCTTGGAGCTGTCTGTGCATACGGCAGCGTCGACGTCGAGGAGTACCGACGCATCGACCGCTACTCAGAGGTCATGCATCTGGTTTCGAACGTCACCGGCAGCCTTCGCCCGGACGCGACGCTCGCCGACGCCATCGCCGCAACGTTCCCCGGCGGGACGATCACCGGGGCACCGAAACCGCGGACGATGGAGATTATCGACGAACTCGAGGCCACCCAGCGTGGCCCCTACACTGGCGGCGTCGCCATCGCCGGCTTCGACGGCCGGGCGACCATCAACATCGTGATTCGGACGCTGGTGCGCTACGGCGAGGCGTACCACCTCCGGGTCGGTGCGGGCATCGTCCACGACTCGGACCCGGCCAGCGAATACGACGAAACGCTCGCGAAGGCCAGAGCGCTGTTGAACGCAATCGACACCGCGCTGGGTGAGCGAGCGGGCATGGCACTCGAGGGTGGCCTCGAGACCGATGGAGGTGAACCACGTGCGTGACCGATCCGACTCGAGGGATGCAGACGGTGCACACGAGAAGTCGGAGACGTCCACGTCCGAGAAGTCGGAGACACCCAGCTCCAAGGAACCGGTGGCAAACCGGACGCGTATCCTGGTCATCGACAACTACGACTCGTTCGTCTACAACCTCGTTCAGTACGTCGGGGAGGTCGCCGGCGAGGTAATCGTCGAACGAAATGACGCCATTTCGATCGCGGACGTACACGACCTCGAGCCGACCGGCATCATCATCTCGCCGGGGCCCGGAACCCCAGCCGAGGCCGGCGTTTCGATACCGCTATTCGAAGAAACGAACTATCCCATTCTCGGTGTGTGTCTGGGACACCAGGCACTGTGTGCCGCAAACGGCGCACCAGTCGGCCACGCACCGGCCGTCGTCCACGGCAAACCCTCACGGATCGACCACACCGGCGAGGGACTGTTCACGGACGTCCCCTCGCCAGTACAGGTCGGGCGCTACCACTCGCTGTCGGTCGACCGCGCCGATCTCCCTGACACGCTGTGTGAGACGGCGAGTACGGCAGACGAGCGAGACGTGTTGATGGCCGTCCGCCATCGCGACAAACCGCATCTCGGCGTCCAGTTCCACCCCGAGAGCATCCTGACTCGGGAGGTCTCGAACGGCGACGAAGACGATACCGGGACGCACCTCTCGCTCGAGATCGGCAAGCGAATGATTCGCAATTTCTGTGCGTATGCCGCCGAGCACGGTCGGGCCGACGCGTTGTCACACTCGAGTGCCTCTTCCACCGAGGGTCGCGATGAGTGAGGCTGATGGAGGCGCTCGAGAGCGACTGTATCACGTCAACGGCTCGCTCGTGCCCGCTGACGAGGCCACGGTGAGCGTCGACGACCGGGGCTTTCGCTACGGTGACGGCGCGTTCGAAACCCTGCGCGCATACGGCGGATCGATTTTCGAGGCTGAAGCCCACTTCGACCGCCTCGAGCGAACCTGTTCAGCACTCGGACTCGATCACGGGCTTACTCGCGAGGACCTCTCATCGCGAATATCGGAGACGCTTGCGGCAAACGACCTCGAGGACGCCTACATTCGGCTCTCGATCACCCGCGGCGTTCAGCCGGGGAAGCTGACACCACAGCCGACCGTCGAGCCGACCGTAGTGATCTGGGCCAAACCGCTGCCCAGAGGCGGCCTCGAGGGAACGCCCGTCTGGGAGGGGCCGGCGACGCTGCAGACGGTGAAAACGCGGCGTATCCCCGATGCCGCACTGCCCGCGGGGGCGAAGACACACAACTATCTCAACGGAGTCCTGGCGAGAGAAGAGCTTTACGACGCCGACGAAGCAATCGTTCGCGACCTCGAGGGCTACGTCGCCGAGGGGGCGACGAGCAACGTCTTTTTCGTAGACGACGCCGGGTTACACACGCCGACGCTCGAGGGCTCGGTCCTTCCGGGCATCACTCGAGCGATCGTGCTGGAACTGGCCGAAGAGGCGTCGGTCCCGGTCAACGAAGGCTGGTACGAACTCGAGGAGGTTCGGGGGGCTGACGAGGTGTTTCTGACGAACACCACGTGGGAACTTCGACCCGTCGAACGCGTCGATGGCCTCGCGTGTGAGGCCCCAGGTCCCGTTACCGCCTTGCTCTCGCGGCTGTTCGCCGAGCGTGTCGAACGGCAGTGTTACCGGGAGTGAACGGTTGCCAGTTACGGTGTTGAAAGGCTTCGAGCGGGTGGACGGCTCGCTCCTCCAATATTCTGACCGGTTGTAACAGCTCCCTGCTCACGAGGGCACGGCCATCGGCTCGTCGATCCACCGATCGACCGCCGAACACTCGAGGATGAACTCGGGGCCAAAGGCCGTTGCCGGCGTCTGAAAGCCCGCAGGAACGTCGTCATCGAGCGTCCGTTCGATGGCACTGGTAGCGGTTTCGACGGTCAGTGCATACGGATTTGGCGTCTCGAGACGCCCTCGAAGACGCGTTTTACCGTCGGTGACCTCACCCCAGACGACGGCACGGTCCTGGGTGAGTTCTCGCCCGTCCGGCCCGTCGACGGTCGCGTCGATCAGGCGCTCGAGTGTGGATTTGACCGGAGCAGTTCCGGCGATTGACTCGAGTGAGCCGCCGGCTCTGAGCGCGCGGATCGCCCGCTTCGAAACACCGGCATAGACCGAAATCGTTTCGATACCGGTACTGTGAGCGGCCGTAACGATGTCGCCCCAGGGAACCGTAACGGCCGGGGTTACGCCGACGCGCTCGCCGAAATCGATCTCCCGGACGTCGTAGGCTGTCGGCACCTGAACGAGTCGACCGCGTCGGCGAACCACGCCACCAGACCCAAGTGACTCGACCATCGTTTTCGCCGTCCCGCGTGACACCGAACTCGTGCTCGCAATAGCGAGCGTTAATTCGGTCGCCCCGGGTACCCGGTCGGCGAGCATGACGGCGAGACAATCCGTCGGGACGACGTCAAAGCCGACGCCGGGGAGGACGGTAACGCCGGCGGCTATCGCCCGTTCGTCCTCGTCGGCCAGTCGGTCGAACACCTGAAACTCACCGGTGATATCCAGATAGTCCGTCCCGGTCTCGAGGCAGGCCTCGACCAGTGGGGCTGCGGTCTCGACGAACGGACCCGCACAGTTGCACACGACGTCGATACCGTCGAGTGCGCGTTCGATAGCGCGACCACGTTCGAGGTCAAACACGCGACTCTCGAGTTCGTGCTCGGTTGCAACGTCTCGAAGTCGCTCTCCGTCCCGCCCGGCTACCACCGGAGAGCCACCACGAGCGACGGCCTCGTCGACGATCAACGAACCCGTATAACCGTAGGCACCGTAGATGAGCGCGGTGTCCATACAGCCACGTTCGCCCGGACCGTCCTAAAGGTCACGTTGCCAGTGCCGGGGACAAATCCCAAAACGTTCACCTTCCACCCACCGAAAGTCCGAGTCGATGGAGGAGCGTTCGCCCATGCTGTCACTGGAGGCGGTGCCGACCGAGACGACGACCATCGTGCAGGTCGAAACGGCCGACAACGAGGAAAAAGAGATCATACTCCACCGCCAGAACGGCGACGTCACTGCCTGGGTCAATGCCTGCCAGCACTACCGCCACATCCCGATCGACAAAGGCGAAGGCGCGGCCATGCGAAACGGTGAGTTCGTCTGCCAGAACCACGGTGCATACTTCGAAGCCGACAGCGGATACTGCACGTTCGGACCGTGTGAGGGAGCGTATCTCGATAGCGTCGACGTCGCTGTCGAAGACGGTGACGTGTATCTCACCGACGAAAACTACGACTTCGTCGGGACGGGACCGCTCGAGACCGACGATACCGATCTCGCTTCGACGTCGAACGTGGAGTTTTGAGCGCGGTTTCTACCCCCGAGAGACGGAGAATTCGCATTCGCCCGGGCCAATCACGCCGTTGCCAGGGCAACCAGGTCGTTTTCCTGTTCGTACTCGAGCAAGCCTGCTGAAACCAGTCGAGGGAGATGATCGTGATAGAGCGAGATGTAGATGTCTGAGACCTGCTGGGCGGACAGGTCGGTGATAGAGCGGCCCGTTTCTCGCTGGGCGACCTCTTCTGCAGCGTCAGGCAACGTCATCTCGCGTTCGTACTCGACCAGCACCTCGAGCAACAGCCGTCGGCGCTGAGCGGCGAGAACCGAGAACACTTCGTCGATGTGCTCGTTCGGCTCCGATCTGTTTTCGAGCCACTCCATCGCATCGTGTGCCAGATTCGGATGGTCGTTCGATGCAGCAGGGTCCGTCATCGAACGCGACCACCTGCAATTGAAGCACGGAAATCCGGCTGTAACACCGACCGGTGACAGCGAGCGGAGCGGGCCGCCCGCTGATCTCCTTCTCGGCGATTCATACCCGGACTCTCGCTTTCGCGACTGATATTCGTGTCGACTTGAGATCACTCGATCGTAAACGCCGGTTCCTCGACTGACTCACCCTTACAGGAGGGACATCTCGAGGGGATGTTCAACAGGTCGTCGAACCCATCGAAGCCACAGGCACGACAGGTCGGTGGCGCAACCAGAAACTGTTCGTCCTCGCTTCCGTCGACCGACCGAGAGACGTGCTCGAGGTGGCGCATGATCGCGCCAACGGACAGAGCGAACTCCTCCGCCAGTGCACTCGGCGTCGATGGCTGTCGGCGGAGGTGATCGGCGAGACGCTGTCTCGTGGTCTCGTCGGCTTCTCGCATACGGACCTGTACTCACTCGAGTGGCTTACGTGTAGGTGGTGGCGGCAGCGTTTCCGGTGGCCGAAACCTGACTGGGATCGGAACGCTGACGGCCCGCGTCTTCGAGAAGACGCAGTATGACCGAAGAATACGACAAACTCGTCCGAGACGATATTCCACGGATTATCGAAGAAAGCGGCGAGCGACCTATCGTCCACGTCGCCGAAGGAGAAGCCTACGAACGACATCTGTTCGAGAAATTCGAAGAAGAACTCGGTGAGTTTCGGACCGATCGCAGTCTTGAGGAGTTGGCAGACGTACTCGAGGTCGTCCACGCAATCTGTGTATACGAGGGGTGGTCCGTCGCGGAGCTCGAGCGTCGTCGCCAGGAAAAGGCCGATGAACGGGGAAGATTCGAGGACGGCATCGTACTCGAACGGGTGGTTTCGAACGGCGAAGCTATCGAGTCGGATGACAATAGCCCCGCGAAACCTGACAAGAAATGAAAGGTAAGTGACTTACATGCCGCCAGTGAAAGCCGAGGTATGAAGGCCGTCGTCCTGGCTGGCGGGTATGCGACGCGACTGTGGCCAATCACCAAACATCGGCCCAAGATGTTTCTCCCTATCGGTGAATCGACCGTTATCGACCGGATTTTTCGTGAACTCGAGGCTGATGAGCGAATCGAGACGGTGTACGTCAGCACGAACGAACGGTTCGAAGCCGAGTTCGAGGCCCACCTTGCCGAGTCCTCGTTCGAAAAACCGCAGCTCTCGGTCGAGGACACGTCCGCGGAGGACGAAAAGTTCGGCGTGGTCGGGGCACTGGCCCAGCTGGTCGAGCGCGAACGTATCCACGACGATCTGGTAGTGGTCGCCGGCGACAACCTGATCAGTTTCAACGTCTCATCGTTCATCGATTACTTCGAGCAACGGGACGCACCGACGCTCGCAGCGTACGACGTTGGCTCCCGCGAAAAGGCCAAATCGTACGGTCTCGTCGAACTCGACGGCGAGCAGGTCGTCGACTTTCAGGAGAAACCCGACCAACCCAACAGCACGTTAGTGTCGATTGCCTGTTATGCGTTTCCGCGGTCGAGCCTCTCGCTTTTGTCGACGTATCTCGAGAAAGGGAACAATCCGGACGAACCCGGCTGGTTCATCCAGTGGCTGCAAGCGCGCGAGACGACCTACGCCTACACGTTCGAAGATGCCTGGTTCGACATCGGAACGCCCGAGAGCTACCTCGATGCGGTCGCCTGGCACCTGAATGGCAGTTCACTCGTCGCCGAGTCCGCCACGCTCGAGAGCGCGGAAATCGGCGAAAACGTCCACGTGATGGACGGGGCAACGCTCGAGAATACGTCGGTCGATCACGCGGTTATCTTCCCCGACGCCGTCGTCCGTCACGCCGATATTCGACAGTCGATTATCGACGAGGGCACGCATCTGGAGAACATGGACCTCGCCGGGGCGCTCATCGGTGCCCATACGACGATTACGAACGGCACCGCCGAATAAAGACGATATTCAAAAATCGGCCGGATTCGAGCCATCGAGAACCGCTTCGGAGAGTACAACCAAGACAGTCACCGCTTCCAGAAAGTCGTCCAAAAACGTGTAAAGCGGTCGATACACCTATCACCCCCGGCTGTGTTAGGTGCCGACAAGAGCCATGCCAACGCCGCAGGAGGTTCTCGACGGCTACGCCGAAGGGACACCGTATGCCGAGCTCGCCGAGGCATATCTCACCTTCGATCACCCCACTGGAGACGACCCACTCGGCTTGCTCGTGGAAGCCGCAGCGTCGACGACGGGCCAGCGATACGCATCAGGAGTCCGACCGACAGTCGAGCGGTTCGAAACGTCATTTCTGGCCGACGATTCGCTCACCTCGTTTGCCGACCTGGCGGCCCTCGATATCGAAGATGAGACGCTGGTAGAAGTCATCGGTGCCGAGCGCAAACGTCACGTCCTCCTCGAGGCTGCACAGGTGCTAGCAGACCGCCCGGAAGCCGACGATTTCGACGCACTCCAGGGATGGGCGAGTGAAGCCGACGTGTACCGCTATCAGCGAGATCCGATCGGGAAAATTTCCGGCATTGGCCCGTCCTCGTTTCAGTATCTTCGACAACTGGCCGGTATCGACACCGCGAAACCGGACCCGAGTCTCGAGCAACTCGTCGACGCGATTCGAACGGAAGCCGTCGTAGCACTGCTTGACACCAACGAACCGCTCCGGACACTCGCCTCGGCAGAATGGCTGTCGCTCACCACCGAGTATCGCCTGCTCGAGATCGATCGACTCGCCTGGTGGACGTACACTGACAGCGATGAACGAGACGCGGTGATGGAGCTGTTCGAACTGACCACGACCTCGTAGGAGACGCCGGAAGGAGATTACTCGAGAAACGCGTCTCGAACGCGAATACGGCCGCGAGTCCCCTCCCACTCGGTGTCGTACTCGAGCGAGATTCGACGGTCCATGTGTGGCCCATCGACGACCAGCGTTTCGAACTCGCCACCCTCGCCAAGTAAGTGAACACCGTACTCCTCGCCCAGTGTCTCGAGTTCGTCGAGCGCGTTCTCGTCGATGGTTCGTCCCAGCCACGAATCGTCCAGGCCAGCCGCAGCAACCTGCACGATGATTATTTCGAAGCCCGCCTCGAGCATCGCGTCGGCCAGTTCGCGCGGGTCTGCCTGCCACAGCGGAGCGTACAGGTCACACTCGAGTCGGTCACACATGGCTTCGATCCGACTCGTCTGGAACTCGCTTTCGACGGCACCGGCCGTCACGCCAGCGATGCCGCCGTCGAGTGCTGCATCGAGTTCGGTCAGCGCCGCTTCCATCGGCTCGAGTTCCCGGTCTCCCTGCCGACCGGAGTCGCTCGCCGATTCGGCGTCGAACGCGTCCGGTTCGACCTCGAGCAGCGGGATACCCATGCTTTCTGCCGCCAGTGTCGCCAGTCTGGTCTCCGGTACGTGATACATATAGGAGTCACCCGACGGGTGGACAGTGACCAGTCGGTCGACGGACAGCCCACGCTCGAGAGCCTGGTAGACGGCCCACGACGAATCTTTACCCCCAGAAAAGAGCCCAATCCAGGAGCCAGTCGCTTCGCTCATGGCAGTCGTTTCGGGCCCTGAGTGAAAGGGCTACCGAGTCGTCGTCACTGGTGCCGACACCAAGCGGCTGTTACCCGTCGGATTCGCCCTCACCGTCGTTCGCTTTCGACCCACCATCAGTCATTTCGGCGTCACCAGACGGCTTCGATGGCGAGCCATCTCGAGGAGAGTCCGACTCGAGTGCGTCCGCAGCGCTCGTTTCGGAGTTGTTAGCGGATTTACTCCCAGCCTCGTCGGCGTTTCCGTCCGATTCCCCATTGGCAAGACGATTGCCAGCCATCGACGAAACCGTCCGGACCCCGATCAGGCTCAAGAGTACCCCTCCGGCGACGAAAACCGCGAGCCGTTGTCCTGGCGTCAGCGCGACGGTGGCGATTCCCGGTTGGTCGATGACGAGTGGATCGAGTTGTCCCTGTTGCTCGAGGAAGAAAGCGGCAAACCCTCGCACGACCAGGCCGACGGCAACTGCGAGAAACGGGAGATGGAGAAACGAACTTCGGATGGGCTCTTCGCGGATGATCTCGTCGAGGAGACGGCCGGTACTGGCAGTCAGTGCCGCGGCAGTGAGCCACGGAATGCTGTCGAAGACGAACTGCATGGTTGGGACGATGGCGCCCTCCGTTTCTCCGAGGTTCGATACACCGAGGGCACCCACGAAGAGGCCAACGAGCGTCAATCCGATAGCGACGACGTAGGTGACGACCGACACCTGTCCGGAGTAAAGTGACTCCCGGGCCTGTTTGGCGAAGGTCGTGAGTAGTTCGTCGATGCTGAACCCTTTGTACAGCAAGAACAGTCCGATGACGGCGGTAATCGTTGCCGCCCCGATAGCCGGGCTGAAGACCGTCGCCAGAATCGGGAATACGAGCAACGTGATTCCAAGTGGGACGAGAATCGTCTGTCGAAGTTCCTCATCAGCCAGGAACTGCTTGAGCAGGTAGTACGTCGACTCGATATCCCTGGCCTGGCGGACGACGACCCGGTCGACAGCGTCGACCTGTACGCGACTTTCGACGATGGGGACGAGCCGTTCGTCCTCGGCGCTATCGATGACGACGATGGCCGACTCCGGTTCGTACTCGGCCATCAGGTCGTCGATCTGGCGAGCAACCGCTCGGTCGGCGGACACCATCGACTCTCGGTCACCCGAAACGACGGCAACGACGGTTTCTTCGTTTTCGTCTCGCAGACTCTGGGCTACCCGCAGTGACTCGAGCAACGTATTGACGCCCGAATCCTCCGGATCGGCGAGGCCGACGTCGGTCACCAGCGCGCGGACAGCTTCCCACCCGACGATGGGCGTCCGCAAGCCGGTCCGACGACCGACGTCATCAGTCCGGTCGAGACAGACCACCAGCGTTGTCACGGTTGCCGATGCATTCTCTGCGACGATAAAACCACTTACTCGTTCGGCCACAGTTTGGCGCAATCGTAACGAAACATCTCGAGGCGTTGCCATCTCACCTCAAAGATTTACTTCGGTTTGCGTTCGTAACCTGGCGATCAGCTTCGCAATCGGAATTCGTGTTCTGCAACCACACTCGAGACACCAGCCCCGAAGGCGAACGCTACCGAGCGGGCACCCGCCCCGAGTCGACCAAGCAGCGGCCGCTCCGGTTCGAACGATTCGATGACGAGTTCGTCGGGAGCGAGGTTGAGTTGCTCGGCAAGTGCTTCCTCGAGATCTGCTCGCGTGCCGAGAGTGTCGACCAATCCGTTTTCGTGAGCGTCAGTGCCGAGGTACACCCGCGCCTCGGTTTCTTTGACGAACTCGGGATCGAGCCCGCGCCCTTCACTCACCCGTTCGACGAACGAGTCGTAGTAGCCGTCGACGATGCCCTGCAGGTACTCGCGTTCGTCCTCCTCGAGGTCTCGAAGCGGCACGCCGGCGTCTTTGTACTCGCCGGCGGTGAACTGCTCGTAGGACAGTCCGACTTTCTCGGCCAGTTCCGACGCGTTGACTCGCGAGCCGATAACGCCGATCGAGCCGACGATGCTGGCGTCTCGCGCCCAGAGTTCGTCACAGCCGCTGGCGATCCAGTAGCCACCGCTGGCACAGAGGTCCGTCGCGTAGGCGATCGTCGGGCCCTCGAACCGCTCGGCAGCGAGTTTGATGTCGTCGCTCGGGACGACCTCACCGCCCGGCGTGTTGAGTTTGACGACCAGGGCGTCGACGTTGCTGTCGTCGTTGGCCCGGTCGATCTGTTCGACGATATCGTCGGCCGGCGTCGACCGCGGACTTGCAGGCATCGGTCCACCACCCCCATCTCGCGTGATCGGCCCGTCGACGGCCACTTCCGCAACGTTGTAATCGGCAAACACATCCCTCGCGATAGAACTGGCCACCCGGACGCCGAACACAGCGAGTCCGAGTGCGAGGACGACCCCGAGCACGTCGGCGATCGTCGTCGGATAGACGACGAACAGGCCCACACCCACGGCTGCAATCACGAGCGTTCCCACCACGACGAACAGTAGACGCAAGATGGAACGGCTACGCCCCATCGAAATCACCTCGTTTCATACTCTCGAGTGTGCTCGCCTGGATGTTAAGGGTTGAGCCAGCCCACGGGGTTTGGCCGGATACGGCTGGGGAGTCCGACCGGGTTGGTACTGTGGAAATAAGATGTCCGACCGGGTTGGCACTGGCGAAGAACGATTCGCTGTCGGCGACGGACACAGTTACCGAAGCGTAGCGTTGGCACTCGAGGCGGATCAGTGCTGGACTCGAGAGCGCTCTGCAGCTACTCGAGAGCCAGAGCCTACGCTCGATACTGACGCAGAAACGCGAAGACATCGCTCAGCGGCCGAAGAACGGCAAAATCGAGAACAAAAAGATGGGAACCGCGTACCGGGTTTAGAGCAGGCCGGTCTTCTGGAGTTTCATCAGGTCCTCGGTGTCGAGCGTTTCGCCCTCCTTGAACTTCTGGTAAATCTCCTCGGCTTCCTCTTTGGCCGCCTCTTTCTTCTTGTCGCGGGCGGACTGGCGCTGTTTCTCCTCTTTCTTGTCCATCTCGCGCAGACGCTTCTGGACGCGGACGAAGTCCTCGTGGTGGCGGTCGGCGGCTTCCTGGGCCTCGACGAACGACTCGTGCATCTCGTCGGCTTCGTCACGGATGTCGTCGGCCTCGCGGTAGGCCTCGATCATCTGGTTGTGGTGTTCCTGGGCCTTGTCCGCCAGCTCGGTCACTTTCTGGTGGTGCTGGGAGGCTTCGGAACGAACTTCTTCGGCTTCCTCGACGAGGTCCTCGAGTCCGTCAGTGTCCTCGAGTTTGCTTTTTCGCTCGGCGTACTCTTCGCGTTTGGACTCGATTTTCTCGATGAGTTCGCGCTCCTCTTCCGTCGAGAGCACTTCGGTCTGCTGTTTGAACTCGAGTTGTTCGATCTCGGACTCGAGCTCCTCGAGGTCTTTACCCTCGCCGATTTCCATGTCGGATTTGGCGGATTCGACCTTGTCGAAGAGCTTGTTGGCTTTGGCGTTGAGCTCGTTGCGACTCTCTTTGTGCTCTTGAACTTGCTCGTTGAGCTCGTCGCGTTTTTCGCGGTGTTCCTGGGCTTCGTCGACTTTCTCACGCGTCTTTGCGTTGAGTTCGTCGCGTTTGCCGGCCCGCTCGGAGGCCATCTGGTTCAGCTCGTTTCGCCGGTCTCGAAGTTGGCCGGCCTTTTTGATAAGCTGTCCTTTGGAGTTGTTCTCGAGATGCTCGTCTGTAAGTTCGATGTTGTTTGATTCGTCTACCATGTGTAGTTACCCTCTGTGCCATACCCGCACCGGCCAGCACGGCCGCTCACGACTGGCGAAAACCCGGTGATAAGATTTCCTGTCATCGGTCGTCGAGCGATACGCGCCCCGGTGGCGTTCTGGTAACGAGTACTACCGTTGCCCTACATTTAAATGTACCGGTGTTCGTAGCTGTGAAAATCGTTAGCAGGGGCCCCGAAACAGTGTGTAATAGGTTCACACAGAACGTCGGTTTGCTTATAAATAGATCTTCCGTTCGAGGGGGGCATCCGGCGTCTCCAATGTGACCGACATCGCCTCCGCGTCGGCAGGTATTGCCGCATCTCCCGCCGTCGCTCGACCGTGGGAATCGACCGCAACCGTCACCTCGCCGGTAGCGGTGCCAGCCTCCCAGCGGACGGGTATCTCGAGTGGATTATCGGTATCGTTAGCCACGACGAGCGAGACCGTCGTGCCCGCTGTCGGTTCCGATTCGAAAAGAACGGTGACGGGTTCGTAAACCGTTCTGAGCGCCTCGAAGGCCGGTTTCGGCTCGCCATCCTTGGCGACGATACCCGGGCCACCCCCCGGTTCGACGTCTCGGAGGCTCGAGGCGACGAGAACGCCGGCCGAGCGGCGTCGAAGCCCATCGGCAACCGTCTCGAGTATCCGTGCTTGCAGTGCCTGTGAGGAGTCTCCTTCGGAGATGCGGTGATTGAACACGGTCGAATCGATACCGGAAACCGACGCAGGGTCGACGTCGTCGCTAATCGAGGCGGCACCGAACCCACCGACGAGCGTTCCGAGGTGCGGATATCGCTCGAGTAACCAGTCGATGTCGGCCGCCTCCAGGTACTGCCACCCCGGAGACAGTGTGCTCGCCATGGCACCGAGACCGGGAGCCCCCGTGACCGGAATTGCGACGAGGTCCGCAGGCACATTTGCACTGACCGTCTGTGCGTCGTGGTCGTCACACCTCGCTCGCCACGCACGCCAGCGGAAACCTGCTCGAGCCAGTCGACCGCTTCCCAGCGGTTTTTCGAACGGGTCGCTGGGTTCGGTCTGGACGCCGATTAATCCCAGGCTCGGATGGCTCCCGTAGTGTGTGAGTATCGACTCGAGGAGCGGGCGCGCTCGATCGGCTTCGAACGTGACCCCCGATATCGGGAGTTCCTGCCAGAGCAGGATGCCCGCTTCGTCACACGCGCGGTACAGATCCGGACGGGGGACGTGTCCTCGAACGCGCAGGAGGTTGGCATTCGCCTCGAGCGCCAGGTCGACGTCGGCAGCCGGGGCAGCGCCGGGAAGGCGAGTGAGTCCCCGCGCACGAACCTGCTCGCCGTTCACGCGGAGTTCGTCGTCGACCCAATCGACCTGGCGGAGTCCGACCGTTTGCTCGGTCGAATCGGCGCCAAGTTTCACACGCACCGTGTAACGATGTTGAGGGCCGTAGCCGTGTGGCCACCACAGCTTCGGGTCCCGTACCTCGAGGGTCGTCGACATGGTCTGTGTCGTGCCGGGGGCGCCACTGACGGCCACGCGGTCCATCGACCCACCGCCGCGGAATCCCTCCGGTCGCAGCGAAAGCGTTATCGAATCGTCGAGCGGGTCATCGGATCCGATATCGATCTCGAGTTCGACGTCGATTTCGGCGGTTCCAGCGTCCAGGTCGACTCGCGGGTTCGCCCGCACCCGGCGAACGAACGTTGCCGGACGAACCTCGAGGTCAGCGCCCCACCAGAGGCCGGGCAGCGAGTGCGACGCTGGAACCTGTTCGCGCCCGAACAGACCGCCGGGAGAACGGGTCGGATCGAATGCAAGCAGGAGTTCGATTTCGCCGTCACCGTGTTCGAGCGCATCATCAGCGTCGAACTCGAGACGTGTCGGGTCGAAATAGGTAGATTCCTCGAGGTCGTGTTCCGTGCCGTTGATCCACGCTCGAGTGAGTCCGTGTGCCCCGTGGAACGCAAACTGCGTTCGGTCAGTCGCGTTGACGCGAGGAGCGCCGATAGTGGTTCGATAGCATATCGGATTCTCGAGGAGGTTGTCGATGTCGTACCCCTCTTCGAGAAGCTCGAGAGGTCGTCCCGGAACTGATACGGGCACCCACCGCTCGGCGCTCGGCGGTTCCGACCCGGAACTCGAATCCGCAACTCCAGCCATCCACTTGCCAGCCATTATCACACACCACTGAACGGGGACCAAATAGGTGTTGTGCCACTACACGGGATGCTCCTCTGGCGGTGACCCGATAGCATGATCTGGTCGGAACGAAACGCCGAAGGCGAAGGCTGCCAACTCGAGACCGACCACTTTCACTTTCACTCTCCTGTTGGCGTACCTTAAGGGTGGGTCGCGGTGAGTGACAAACGAACCGATGCTCGAGAACGTATCCTGTGCCTGTGACCGATGTGAACGGCCACTGGCCGACGATCAAGCCCAGTTGACGATGACGACCGCAGGCGGTACCCGTCGCGTGTACGAGTGTTCCTGCGGCGCAATCACGGTCACCGTGACGGACGAAACCCGACTCCGATAGACGGGTACAGCAGACTGTATCAGCCGACTTAAGAGGGATGCCATCATCCGTTCGACCAGGAGACCATATCATGTCCGAGTTGCCGGACGATTTCAACTGCACGATCACGAACTGGGAGTACATCTACAGCCTGTGCCGGGACGTCAGCGACGACGTCCGGAGCGACGAGTTCGAACCCGACGTCATCGTCGCACTCGCTCGAGGTGGCTGGTTCGCGGGCCGATGTATCTGTGACTTCCTCGGACTCGACGACCTGACGAGTCTGAAGATGGAACACTACGTCGGTACTGCCGAGAAATCGGGCGAGCCAACCATCAGGTACCCGATGCCCGAAGGTAGCGTCGAGGGCAAAGACGTCCTGATCATCGACGATATCGCCGACACTGGCGGCTCGATCAAACGCGCACAGGAGTACGTCGAACAGCGCAATGCCGGTACCGTTCGAACCGCGACCCTTCAGTTACTCCAGACCAGCGAGTTCGAACCCGATTACGTCGGCGAACAGCTCGAGGAGTGGGCCTGGGTCGTCTATCCCTGGAACTTCATCGAGGATATGATCGACCTCATTTCAGGCGTGATGGAGACGGCGGACGAGGATTCGTTCGCCAAAGCCGATATCCGACACTATCTGAACGAGTATCACGACGTCGACCGCATCGAGATGGAAATCGCCCAGCCAAACCGGCTGACCGAGGTGCTGACCGAGATGGAACGCCGAGACGTCGTCGAGATGACCGCACCCGGCGAGTGGGCGCTACAGGAGTGAGCCCGGTAATCACCCAGCAAGTGTCGACTCTCGAGTGGTCAACAACCCCGACCTCAAGGGTCGGGGGTTCTCGTCCTGCACCGCCTATAGAAGACGAACCGGGCCACGCTGACTGACTCGAGTATCAGACGACTGTGCACCCGATGGAACTGCCGGATGGAGTCGTTTTTCGGCCGTGGCGCTACTGTCTAGCTGGCTGGGCACACTACTTTTCGGCTGCAGCGGCGGCCGGTGTTTCTCCGTCGCTCGAGTCAGCCGTCGCCTGTTCCGGTCGGCTCACTGCGCCCCCTTCCGTCTCCGAGTCGTCCTCGTCGATGATCGCCTCCTTCCACGTCCCTCGAGTGAAGTAGGCGATGGCGGCGATGGCACCGACGACGTCACCTGCGACGACACCGATCCAGATGCCAGTGGTGCCCCAATCGGCGACGAAGATGAGATAGTAGCTGACCGGAACGCGGGCGATCCAGAGTGTCACGACCGAGAACACGAGTGCCGTTTTCGTGTTCCCGGCCCCGCGAAAAGCCCCGAGGACGACCTGCAAAACGCCCATAAAGACGAACATCGCCGCCGCAATCTGAAGATAGATACTCCCGTAGTGGATCGTTTCGGCCGTTCCCGCCTCCCCGGAGGTCATGAACACGCCGACGATGGGTTCCGGGAACGCAAAGGCGATCAACCCGGCACCGAGCATGATAACGGCGACGACGCCGGAGGCGACCCAAGTGGCTTTTTCCGCCCGTTCGGGCTTTCCGGCCCCCAGATTCTGGCCGACGATGGTGTCCGTCGCCTGTCCCATCCCCATCGCCGGCAGGAAGGCAAGCGAAATGAGTCGATTCCCGAGCCCATAGGCAGCGACGACAGCCGGTGGGAACGTCGCGACCATCGCCGTCATCGCGATCATCGCGAGCGAACTCATCGACTGCTCGAGCGCTGTCGGGACGCCCAATCGTGTAATCTCCGAGACGTACTCGAAGCGTGGTCGCAAGTGCTCGAGGCGGATGTCCGGCCCGACGTCGGTGTAAAACAGGATATAGAAGCCGATAGCCGTTGCGACCCCGCGTGAGATCACCGTCGCGACTGCAGCGCCCTGGATCTCGAGTCGGGGGAACGGGCCGACGCCGAAGATGAGCAACGGATCGATCACGAGGTTGATGACGACGCTGATGAACATGACACGCATCGGGGCCCGGGTGTTGCCGTAGCCGCGCATCAGCGAGACGAAGATGAAAAAGCCGAACAGGAACGGCGATCCGAGGAAGAAAATGCGCATGTAGTCGGCAGCCAGCGGAATCACCGTCGCCTGCGTTTCAGCATCGGCTGGTAACAGGGCGAGCATCGGGTCGGTGACGTAGTAGCCGAGAAGGCCGACGGCGATCGCAACCAGCGTAATAAACGAAAGCGTCTGACCGGCGATCAGGCCGCCCTTGTCGCTCCCGGCACCCGTGTGCTGGGCGATGAGAATTGCGCCGGCCGCCGTAAACCCGCCACCGATAGAAATCAGGAAGAAGATCAGCGGAAACGCCAGACTCAGCGCACCCACGGATTCGGGGGAAAGCGCTCCCAGCCAGAAGGTATCGCCCACGTTGTAGGTGACCTGCAAGAGCTGGATAACGACCAGCGGCCAGGCCAGCCGAAACATCGGCCGGAGCAGCGTCCCGTCTGTGAGGTCGTCGTCACCATCGCCGTAGGTCACGTCGTCAGCCCCATCGGGCTCGTCGCTCGAGGCAGGAGCCGGTCCCCCGTCTACCGATGCCTCCCCGCCCGCGCTCGAGCGAGTAGTCATCGTATCAATCTCTGATGGTTCGGCCGAATCCTCGTCCTCGAGGCCCATACCATCCGATTTCTCCGGATTCGACCCGCTCGACACCGCCTGCTCATCACGGGCTGGCGGCTGTCGGTCGTCCTCCGGAGGCATTACGAACCGAAATAGAACCCGTCCTACTTGAACACTCGTAGGAGGTGTTAACAAATCTCATCGCCGACGCTCGAATGTCGACAGGTTGGGACCCACACCGTTTACGTTCTTGCCAGACACACGTAGCGGTATGACAATCGGTGTTATTGGGGGCAGCGGGATTTACGACGCATTGCCACTCGAGAACGTCACGAAAGAGACGGTGACGACCCCGTACGGCGACCCAAGCGACGACCTGACGAAAGGGACCCTCGCCGGGAACGAGGTCGTCTTTCTCCCACGTCACGGCGAAGACCACCGCCACACGCCGACCGACGCCCCGTATCACGCGAACATCTACGCGTTGAAACAGGCCGGCGTCGACCGCGTTATCGCGACCAACGCCGTGGGCAGTCTTCGGGAGGAGTTGCCGCCACAGACGCTCGTCATTCCCGACCAGATTTTCGACCGGACGAAACACCGCACGCCGACGTTTTTCGGCGACGGTATGGTCGTTCACATGGGCTTTGCCCAGCCGTACTGTCCGGCGATGGTCGACCACCTCGCGACAGCAGCCACGGAAGCGACGGATGCGACGGTCTCGAAAGACGGAACCTACGTCTGCATCGAAGGGCCACAGTACTCCACGAAAGCCGAAAGCGAGTTCTACCGCGCACAGGGGTACGACATCGTCGGCATGACCGCGATACCCGAAGCCAAACTCGCTCGAGAAGCCGAACTCAGTTACGCCACCGTTGCCGGCGTCACCGATTACGACGTCTGGAAAGCCGACAGCGAGGTCACCCTCGAAGAAGTGCTCGAGAACGCCGCGGCCAACCAGGAATCGATCAATCAGGTGATCGAACACGCCATCGAAACGATGCCCGAGGACTTCGAGAGCCACGCCTGGTCGGCACTCGAGGGCACGATCAACACGCCAACGGAGTCGATTCCGGACGACACGCTCGAACGCGTCGAGTTGCTGGCTGGGGAGTATCTGTAGTGACCGAATAGTAAATACGATCTCTGAAGAAATTTAGTATAGATTTAATAGTTAAGGTAAGTCGGATGTCACGGGGCTCGACCTCGAGGCGGGTGACGCGCAGTTACCACCGCTCGGATGCCGCCAGACAATCCGTTCTCGTCTGGTGAGTGGTGCGTGTGGACTTTTTCATCGAAGGCGGGGAACCGCTAGCCATGTCAGTCGAAGAACTACAGGAGTTCGGGTTGGCCGAGATGACCGACGACGAAATTCGACGGTTCCTGTCTACACAGAAGGTGGGAGTGCTCGGGTTGCCAGGACAGGATACACCATACCTCATCCCGCTTTCGTACGGCTACGATGGAGGCCAGCGGCTGTATTTTACCTATCTTCGCGGCTCCAGTAGTCGGAAGGCGAGACTGAGCGACATAGCAGATGCCGCGAGCTTTCTCGTCTATACGGTCGATACCATGTACAGTTGGGAAAGCGTCCTCCTGACCGGCACGCTCAGCACAGTCCCCGAATCCAGATGGGACGAACTCGAGGAAACGTTGGCTGACGCGTGGCGGCCAGACCTCTTTCGCAGAGCATCCCTCGAAGCGACGGTTACGGTCTATGCGTACCACATCGACGAACGAACCGGCATCAAACACCAGGGGCTTCCACCAGGGTTCAAATTTGCAAGCGAGTGATCGACCACCAGTTCCTCGCTGACCGGTACACAGTGACAACGATTCTGCCCAGAGTCAGAGCGGCGGGGCTTCAATTCACGTCGACGGTGACTCGAGCGGCGTTTTGACGACCGTCACCGGCCGCTCGCTCATTCTGACGACGCGTTCGGCGACGCTTCCGAGCAGACGCCGGTACTCCCCGGATCGGTTTTTCGAACCCAGCACGAGCAGCCCGATGTCGGCCTCATCGGCGTACTCGAGGATCGCTTCGTGGGGAACGCCGTGTCGAATCTCGGTTACCGTCGATACCCCGGCGTCGCCAGCCTGCTCGGCAACCGCTTCGACTTCCTCAGTGCCCGCCTGCTCGAGCGCGCGCTCGAGGCCTTCGAACTCGTGAACGTACTCGTCGCCGGGGTAGGAGCTGTAGGCATCGGCGTCGACCACGTACAGAACGTGCAACGACGCGTCATACCGCGTGGCGGCGTCGATAGCGTGCTCGGTGGCGTGGTCGACACCGGGACTCATATCCGTGGGAAGGAGGATTCGATCGTACATCGCCAGCCCCTACGGCGAATGCGATGATAAAACAGGGGTGTCGTTGTACCAGTTGGTTCTGCTTTCGAGTTGCTCGAGACACTGCTACTGCGAGCCACAGACCGAATCGGTCCCGCCCCACGGTTCCACCCTTGACCACCACAGACGTGAGATCACAACTTCGGTCAGGTGACCGTCAGTACGGGAATGTCCGACCGTCGAACGACGCGAGCCGTCGTACTTCCGAGCAACCGGCCTTCTCCAACCGTCTGCCCCCGAGTGCCCATCGCGAGCAAGTCGCCGTCAACGGACTGGGCGTACTCGAGGAGGACTTCCGCTGGGACACCACGGCGAACGCTCGTCTTGACCTCGAGGTCCCGCTCTCGAGCCATTCCTGCCACCGCCTCGGTGGCCTGTTGCCCACCCTCATCGAGCAATCCAATGATCGAGCGCGGTGCGTCTTCGAGGTCGTAAGTCGTCGAATCGATGACGTAGACCGTATGGACCGTCGCGTCGTGGAGGGCTGCGAAATCAAGTGCCGTCTCCGCCGCCCGTTCGGCCGCGTCGCTTCCATCGGTGGGGACGACGATCCGTTCGTACCCGCCGTCGCCGCTATCTGGCTTCGCTTCTGCCTCGAGGCGAACCGATAGGACGGGTATCTCGGCCCGCGTAATGACTCGCTCGGTCGTACTCCCCAATCGAACGCGGTCGGCACCCGTTCGCCCGTGTGTCCCCATCACGATCAGATCGACGTCGTGTTCGTCGACGTACGCGAGGATTTCGCGATACGGAACCCCCTCCCAGACGGCTCGAGCGGCCGAAACGCCAGCGGCTTCAGCCTGGTCAGTTATCCGAATCGTCGCCTGCCGACCCCGACTCTCGGACGGGCCAGCCACCGCTTCCCGATCGGCCGCCTCGAGGCGAACCGGTTCGTGACTCGGCTCGAGGACGTACAGCGCATGGACGTTGCCATCAGCTGCCTCGGCAAGTGAGAGTGCGTGACCGATTGTCGCTTCGGCACCGGCGCTGCCATCGGTTGGAACGAGAACCGTGCTGAACATACTGGATCTTCGTCGCGGAGCCCTATCAACTCCGTTCACACCATCACGAAATCTGACAGAGATTGTCGGTCTGTGAACCGCCTCGGAGTCAAGTGGTTTGAAAGGACCGAGGCCTTTCGTCATCGAGCGAAACCACCGGTTTCGCGGACATGGCGAAGCTTTGTTTCGCTCAGTCACGGAAGATCTTCCGAACGATCCCAAGGCACTCGGTCTGCTTTTTCTGTAGAAACCTTCAATCAGTGATAGGTTTCAGCAACCGTGCTGTATACACAGCGCGAACTTTTTCCACCTCGGGTTCGCCACAGGCGAACCACTCGGTGCAAAAACTTCGATGAAAAAGGCGGACAGCTCGGCCTTCGGCCTCGCTGCCCGGGAACCGCGCTCGCTTCGCTCGCGCGGAGACCAGTGATACATACATGCTCTGTATGCAGCAGGCTCCTCTTATCAGGTAGTGGGGGGGTTCAACAGAGCCGATACGTCTGGTCATAGGTGTGCACTGTCTTGCAGTGGGGAGATAACGAAGTTCGCCGGCGGAACACCGAACGGTCTATCGGAACGATAGAATGGGAAACGAAGGCCGGTCGTAGCTACACACTTGATACCGTCACTCTCAGAGGCAGAACTGTAACCAAATTGTCGGAAATGGAGGCAGTCGGTCTGTATCCCGAGTCAGTCCATTGGGTTGCGGATTAGCTGGCCGTGCTCGACCTTCATACAGCGGCCCTGAACGACATCGAGGCCACCGGATTCGGCCGCTCGTGCTGCTTCGTCGTTCCCAGTCCCGGGTTGCATCCATATCACCTCAACATCATCACGATCCAGCGCTTCCTCCACGATTTCCGGAACCTCCCCGCTCGGCCGAAAGATTTCGACGATGTCAATGGGTGTCTCGACGTCAGTGAGTGATTCGAAAGCTCGTTCGCCGAATATCTCACTCGCAGTCGGATTGACTGGCCGTATCTCGTAGCCATGGCGCTGGAGGTAGGCCGGTACGATATGTGCAGCCTTTTCGTAGGCTGTCGATGCCCCCACCACCGCAACTCGATCGTATTTGAGAATCCGACGGAGTTCTTCGGGTTCTTCTATCGGCATACACGGAATACAGGGACGAGAGAAATCAGTATTCCGCTGAAACAGTGTTACCTGGTTCGATACTCGTCACTCTCACGTATTAATGGCGCCGGGACAAAGGAGGAGTCACGATGTTATACGAACGGCTCTCCGATCTCGAACTCGAGATAGAAGACTACGACCTCACACAGCGCGAGCGGGACACATCGAGTGGCTTCACTCGAGCGACGACCATCGTCTCGTTACACGGCGACGGCGAAACCGGGCGCGGTGAGGACGTAACATACGACAACGACGCACACGAAACCCTCCGCGGTACCACAGTAGAGTTTCCCGTCACAGGCCGGTACACGCTCGAGACGTTGTCGGACCAACTCTCTGAGATCGACTTCTTTCTCGGCAACGAACCGAATCAATCGATCTTTCGTAACTATCGACAGTGGGCCTTCGAGAGCGCGGCGCTCGACCTCGCGTTGAAACAGGCCGACACGAACCTCGCCGACCGCCTCGAGCGGACCTACGAGCGCGTCCGGTTCGTCGTGAGCACCCGCCTGGAAGAGCCACCGACCGGCGATCGGGTGCTCGACTGGCTCGACCGCGACCCCGACCTGGAGTTCAAACTCGACCCGACATCCGAGTGGTCCGACGATGTCGTCCAGTGGCTGGCGGCGACGGACGCGGTACAGATACTCGACCTCAAGGGCCAGTATCACGGCACAACGGTCGATCAACCCGCCGACCCGGAGCTGTACGAGCGGGTTATCGAAGGGTTTCCCGAAGCACTCATCGAAGATCCGGAACTGAACGACGAGACGCGGCCGCTGTTCGAGGGCCACGAAACGCGCGTGACCTGGGATTACCCGATCCGGAGCGTCGAAACAGTCGAAAACCTCCCCTGGGAACCGGCGTGGCTCAATATCAAGCCGTCCCGTTTCGGCTCGGTGCAGTCGCTCTTCGAGACGATCGATTACTGTAGGGAACACGAGATACAGCTATTCGGCGGCGGACAGTTCGAACTCGACGTCGGTCGCGAACACCTCCACGCGATCGCCTCGCTGTTCTACCCGAACGCCCCGAACGACATCGCGCCGAAGGCGTACAACGATCCCGAGCCCAGCGGCGACCTCCCCTCGACCCCACTCACACCCCCTGCCGACCCGCGCGGGTTATCCTGGAAGTAAGGTGTACTGACGAGGGGCTGTTGCAAGAGCGAGCCAGCACGCAGCCACCTGCTCGAGTTCGATGGTGTACTCGTGCGCTGTACGAAGTGGTTCGTCACGCCTGAATGTGTGGGCCGAACCGATACCGGTTGTCGGGTTCGGCTCACCGGTCGACGCGTGACGGAGTACTAAGCGACCACTGCGCCTCACTCGCTGGACGTTTCGCTCGTTCCTCCGTCGCCCCCTCTCCGCAGGCCGTCGCTTGTATCATCCTTTGAGAGATCAATCAGAGCCGGTTGGTGTCTTTGGCTATCGATACCGGGGTTCGATGCTGATCCGGAGGGGACAACACCGAATCCCAAACGGCGTGGCACTCGAGTCCCCGACGGGCGAGCAACCGAATGCGTCTGTCGAAACCCAGAGCAATTGGAACGAAAGACCACCTGACCACTATCGGTCTGTGTGTTTGGGCTTTGGCCGTGGAAGCAGTGGACAGCATCACCGATGACTCGAGACGAGTGTCGTCAGTTCATCGGACGGTGGCCCCCAACAGATACCTACACCGTCGTGGTAGCGAAGGCCATCGACGATGCACGCTCCATCGCTACCAGGTCAAACGATCGAAGCCTACGAGTCCGTAACGGACGACGATCGGATTCGACGCCTGCACTCGCTCGCGGACACGCTCGAGGATGTCAGCATCCTCCACGTCAACTCGACTGCGACTGGTGGCGGCGTCGCGGAATTGCTCCGGTCTATCGTCCCAGTTTGTCGCGACCTTGGGATCGACGACAACTGGCTCGTCATGGACGCCACCGACGACTTTTTCGAGGTGACCAAGGCCATGCACAACGGTCTGCAGGGAGAGGAGTCACCACTGACGGCGGAGATGCAGGCGATCTACCGCGAAGTGAACCAGCGAAACGCGGCCGATATCGACGCCACTTACGATATCGTCGTCTTGCACGACCCGCAACCCATGGGTATGCTCGAGTCGATTCGGGAGGCGATGCCGGATGCCCCCATCATCTGGCGCTGTCACATCGACCTGACCGATCCTGTCGAGGAGTACCTGTCGTTCGTGGCCGACTACGCCGAACGGACCGATCACGCGATTTTCAGCCGAGGAGTGTACGGAGAGGCGATCGACGTCCCGACCAAGCGAATTATTCATCCTTCGATCGATCCAGTGACCGCGAAAAATCGATCCCTCGACGAGGAGACCGCGGCCGCCGAGTGTGACCACCTGGATCCGCTCTCGTTCGACGCGCCGATCGTGACGCAGGTGTCTCGCTTCGACCCGTGGAAAGACCAGTTCGGCACCCTGGACGCCTACCGCCGTGCCCGCGAAACGATATCGGACCTCCAGCTCGCGCTCGTCGGCGGTATGGCCGGAGACGATCCCGAGGGGCTGGAACTGTACGAGCGCGTCGCCGCGGAAGCGGCCGACGATCCCGACGTACACGTGTTGACGGATCTCCCTGATCTGACGGTAAACCTGCTGCAACGTCGATCGGACGTCGTCGTCCAGAAGTCCCTCCGCGAGGGGTTCGGCCTGGTCGTCTCGGAAGCGCTCTGGAAGCGCACGCCGGTCGTCGGGTCGAACGTCGGAGGGATCCCATTACAGATCGAGGATGGGTACAACGGGTATCTCGTCGAACCGGACGATACGAAACGCGCCGCCGACCGGCTCGTGACGTTGTTCGAGGATGACGAACGCCGAGCAACGTTCGGTTCGAACGGGCGAGAGCACGTTCGCGAACACTTTTTACTTCCCAGACAACTCGAGGATCTCCTTTCGGTCTTCGTTGACGCACTGGATCTCGAGACTTGATATCGATTTTGGAAGTCCGAGGACGGGCACGCCGGCCCAGTCCACTCGAGTGTCACGAGGGCCCCGGATCACTCTCACAACCCAACCACAATCTGGTACACTGACCCCACACCATTATCGGGTGAGACGGTGACATCCCACCCAAATGAGTGAACTTATCGACTCGATTCTCATACCGACAGATGGGAGCGACGGGGCGATAGCCGGGGCGAAATACGGCATCGCACTTGCCTCCCGTACGAATGCCGATGTGTCCGTCATCTCTGTCGTCGAGGTAACGCCTGGACCCGAAGATTCCGAGGAACTGGTGTTTCCACGACTCGAAGAAAGGGCGGACCAGGCAGTCGAGACCGTCGCGGACATGGCCCACTCTTACGACGACGAACTCCAGGTTACGACAACGGTTAAACGCGGGACACCCTTCCAGACGATTCGGGAGTATGCCCACCGGCGAGAGATAGACGTCATCGCCATGGGGACGAAAGGACGAACGGGACTCGAGCGCGTTCTGCTCGGTAGCGTTACGGAGAACGTCCTCCGAACCGCCCGAATGCCGGTCCTCGCGGTACCCCCGGATGCCGCTCGGCCGACAATCGAGGAAATACCGTTCGAACAGTTTCTGTTGCCGACGGACGGCAGCGACGGCGCAGAAATTGCGGCCGAATGGGGTATCGCACTGGCCGTGACACTAACCGCGACGATTCACTCGCTGTTCTCCGTCGATACGAGCCTGTTCTCCAGGACCAGAAACCAGGAGGAGATGTTCGACATGCTCGAACGCCGCGGGGAGGAAGCGATCGACACCGTCCGAGATCGAGCGACAGACGCAGGTGTCAGCAGTTCAGGGACGATCGCCACCGGATCGCCATCGAACGTTATTCTCACGTACGTCTCCGATAGTGACGTCGACATGATCGTCATGGGGACCCACGGTCAAACGGGAGTCGGCCAGTGGTTTCTCGGGAGCGTCACCGAGAACGTCGTTCGACAGGCAGACGTTCCAGTGTTTTGCGTACCCGTCAGCGCCGAATCCCCCCGCAGCAGTTAGAAACAACGTTTCGACAACGACCCACCCATCTGCCACGACAGTCGCCATATACACCCGGCCATCGATCACTCAACACAGGTGCCCGAGAGGGACACGGACACCCTCCAATACCCCGGTCTGTCCACAGTGATGACGAACGGGCCACGTCCAGGTGTACAGTTTCGATCCAATACTGCTCACTGCTCTCCGGTCAACGTCTCGATGGAAAATAGAGCTCTCACCTCGAGGAGCGGTCCGGAACTCGGGTATACGCGCCAACCATTGCATCTTCCAGAGAGATGCCGCCGACAGTGGCCCCTTCGTCGACGATCGAACCGTAAACGGTGACCGCCTCGAGGGTCACTTCTGGAAAGATGACCGCCCGCTCGACAACGGAGTCGACGACGGTCGCGTTGTCCATTACGTGTACGTTCGGGCCAATCGTGGACTCCACCACGGACGCGCCATCGGCAACCCGTGATTCGCCATCGAGGGACCAGGCGACGGCGTCGAGATAACTTTCCAGGGTGCCGATATCGAACCAGGAGCCGTCGAACGAGTACGCGTATGTCGGTTTCCGAGACTGGAGCCACTCGATGAACCACCCCGGTTCATCCGGATCGTTTCCCGCATCGAGATAGGTCGAAATCAGCGACAGCACCTCTCGAGGAAACGCGTAGCAACCGATCGAGACGAGGGTTCCCGGGGGGTCTTCTGGCTTTTCCTGGAAACCGGCGACGCGATCGCCGTCGAGATCGACCACCCCGTAAGCGGTGGCCCGGTCTGTCGACTCGACGTCGTATGCAGCTATCGTCGGTGCGGCGTTCGCATCGAAGGACTCGAGAAAGGATCGTAGCTCGAAATCGAAGATGTTGTCGCCGGCGATAACCAGTAAATCATCGTCGATATTTTCCCGCTCGATCAGTTGTCCAAGCCCGCCAACGACGCCCAATTTCTCGTCTTCGCTCTCCGTTTGCTCGATCGACAGTTGTGGCTTCTCGTATTCGCTCTCGGCGAGGTGTGTGGCAAAGACATCGCCGAACCGTTCGTTCGTACTGACGTACACCTCGCCGATCCGATCGATCGACTCCAACTCAGCGTAGATGCGATCGATAACCGTGGTCTCTCCCAGCGGGAGAAACATCTTCGGTCGATGTCTGGTGATCGGCCACAGACGCGTGGCATACCCGCCGGCAAGGACGACTGCTTCCATAGACTCACGACCTCGTGGAGGAGTATAAAATTCGCACCCGCCGTCGAAACCGATGGTAGACGTTTTCCTCGAGCAGCCACCCGATCAGGATGGTACCACCAAGCGTCGCTCCTCAGGCGACGAAAACGCCGCCGGTGTCGCTGGGTGGCAACACAATCCATCAGTAGCGGTCGAAATACCGATCCTGAACGACCACGAACAGGGCCATCAGCGAGGCAAAGACGGTTGCAGCAACGCCGATCTGGAGCCAGTGAACGAGCGACAGCGGTTCGACGTCGAACAGCAGTTGTCCCGTCGGTGTATAAAGCACGAGTAGTTGGAGGACGCCAGCGAGTGCTACCGCACCGACCAGCCAAAGGTTAGAGAGGAGGCCGAGTCCGTATCGGAATCGAATCGCCTGAATACGAACGATTTCGAAGACGACGAACCCGGTAAAGACCATCGTCTGGGCAAGTTCGCGACTCGGTTCGTATCCGGGGCGCCAACCGAGCAGTGACCCAGTCACGTCGTACCCTGGAATGACGTCACCGTAGTAGTTGAGCGTAAATATCGGTAGCAGACAGATCGTCATGAACGCGGCAATGCCGATCACCGAGGTGACGATTCGTGTCGTGATGACGCCTTCGTCCGGGGGACGTGGTTCGCGTTCCATGATGTCTTCTGCAGGTGGGTCGACGCCCATCGACAGCGCTGGAATCCCATCAGTGACGACGTTGATCCAGAGCACCTGAATCGGCGTGATGACCAGTCCGAGACCGGCCAGCGTGCCAGTGAATATCATGGTAACCTCCCCGCCGTTGCCCGACAGGAGGTAGTTGACGAACTTACGGACGTTATCGAAGATTCGCCGACCACCTTTGACCGCGTCTCGAATCGTCGCAAAGTTATCATCGAGTAGGACGATGTCGGACGCCTGCTCGGTTACGTCGGTCCCTCGAATCCCCATCGCCACACCCACGTCCGCGTTCTTGACCGCCGGGGCGTCGTTGACGCCGTCGCCCGTCATCGCCACCGTGTGACCTTTGGCTTGCAGCATCTGGAGAATACGCGTCTTGTGATCCGGCGCTGTCCGAGCGAAGATATCGACGTCCTCGACAGCATCACTCAACGCGTCATCGGACATCTCCTCGAGTTCAGGGCCGGTGATGACGGTGCTCGAGCGCAAGCCGACTTCCTCCCCGATAGCCCGAGCGGTGACGGCGTTATCACCGGTGATCATCACCACGTTGATACCTGCATCGAGACAGCCAGCAATGGCGCCGGGAACTTCCGGACGCGGCGGGTCGAGCATCCCCTGCAATCCGAGAAAGACCATCGAATCCTCGAGTGATTCGTCAGGGGAGTCGGCCAGGTCCTCGGGAATATCGGGTCGGTAGGCAAATCCCATTACTCGCAGTGCATCTTCGGCAAATGACTCCTGCTTGGCCTGAATTTCGTCGCGTCGATCATCGGATAGTTCGACGGCTTTGCCGTCGACGAGTTCCCTGTCACAGCGCTCGAGCACGGTCTCCGGGGCTCCCTTCATGTAGGCGATCGGTTCTCCGTCGGGCGTCTCGTGAACCGTCGTCATCCGCTTTCGAGCGGAGGTAAAGTCGACTTCGCCAATTCGGGGATACTCAGCGTCGAGTTCATCGTGTTCGAATCCGGCTTTCTGAGCGGCGACGAACAGGGCAATTTCCGTCGGATCACCCAGATACGTTCGTTCGGTGTCACCGTGTTCGTCAGAACCGTCACGCTCTCGGGTGCCGATGTCGACGTTGTTACAAAGCAGTCCACACCGCAAAACCTCGGCAACTCGGTCGGTCTCGACGGAGTCACCATCCTGGAGAAAGTCCCCATCAGTATCGTAGCCGCTGCCGGTCACCTCGTAGGTTTCGCGGTTGGCAGCGATCCGTGTGACCGTCATCTCCTCTTCGGTGAGCGTCCCGGTCTTATCCGTACAGATAACATCGACCGAACCAAGCGCCTCGACGATCGGAAGTCGGCGGACGAGCGCGTTTTGCTCGGCCATCCGACGTGCTCCGAGGGCGAGAGAGAGGGTCACGACCGCGGGTAATCCCTCGGGAACCGCCGACACCGCGATACCGACTGCCGTCAGGAACACCTGTAACGGCGGTGTATCACCAACCACCAGTTCAGTTATCGCGATGATCGAAACGATGGCGACGACCCCTCCCGCAATCAGCTTTCCGAGACGATCCATTTCTGCCTGAAACGGCGTGTCCCGATCCTCGGCCTCCTCGAGCGCGGTCGCAATCTGTCCGATCTCCGATTGGGGGCCAGTTTCGACAACGAGAGCGATCCCCGACCCACGCTGGACGACCGTGTCTTTGTACAGCATATTTTCGCGTTCCGCGAGCGCGATGTCGGTGTCGACTTCGCCAACCGATTTCGAGACGCCGGCACTCTCGCCAGTCAGTGCGGCCTCGTCGACGCTGAGATTCGACTCCTCGATGAGCCGTGCGTCAGCCGGGACGATGTCGCCGGACTCGACGAACACGACGTCCCCTGGAACGACCTTTCGAGCGTCGATTTCCTTTTTTTCGCCCCCACGTCGAACCACCGCATACCGCGTCGACATATCCTCGAGCGCCTGAATGCTTTGTTCGGCCCGGTAATCCTGCAGAAATCCAAAGATCGTGATGAAAACGACAACGCCGGCGATGACGCCGGCATCGATCCAGTGGCCGACGAAGGCCATCACTGTGGCAGCAACGAGCAATACCCAGATCAGCGCCGGTTTGTACTGGTCGATGAGAATTTGCAACGGCGAAATCCCCGACTCCGCTTTCACTTCGTTCGGCCCCGATCGCTCGAGGCGAGTACTGGCTTCCTCGTCTGAAACACCTGCAGGTGATGAATCGAGCGCCTCGTAGAGGTGTTCGAGTGGCTGGGCGTGCCAGTCGGCGTCGGACTCGCTTGCAATCCGTTCGGCGTATTCGGTACGTGACACGGCGTATCGGTTCGTATATCGCTGTCAGTCTCGTCCCAGTCCCACTATTCGTCCATGCGGCCCATCGTCGACAGCCGACGGGTGGAGACACCATAGTGATTCCGGGACGGTCCGAGAGACTCGAGGAGAGGCGGTTCCACCGAGTTTCTCGACAGTCCCACGAATACGACGAATCAACTCAGGCGGTCAGTACCGGCCGGTCGGCCGACCTCACGATCCGCTCGGCGACGCTGCCGATCTTTTTCGTCCGCGTGTGACTCTGTCCCTGGTAGCCAATAACGACGAGATCGGCATCGAGCGATTCGGATTCCTCGAGGACGACCTCCCAGGGACGGCCGTGATAGATCTCGTACGTGTACTCGATGCCAGCGTCTGCAGCACGGTCACCGAGCGCCTCGAGTAGTTCCTGTCCGTGCTCCTCGAGTTGGTTGCAGACGAGTTCGGTGCTACTCAGTGCCGGTTCACCGTAGCGATTCGTCTCCACGCAGTACATCGCATGAATACGCGCATCGTACCGATCTGCCAGGACCAGCGCGTGATCGACAGCGCGGTTTGCGGCGTCACTTCCATCCGTCGGCACGAGAATCGTGTCGTACATCGAACCACCATGATACACACCGAAGCCCATTAAATAACTTGTACCGCAACGGATGGAATCTCCTACGCGCTGCGGTCCACTAAGCACGGCGAAACCGCTTGGTCGTGAACCCGCTTCTCCGTCCCATCGAGAACACGTTGGAGAGGACGTGAGACGGGTACGCCAACGGAACTCAGTACCCCGTCAAGCGTCGGTGAGCGACCCGAATCTGACAACCGCTATCGATTTGGCCCACACGTTCAGGCGTAACGGGCTACGCATAGGGATTATCGTAGCCAGCCGGCGGTTTTGAACGACGGCTGTCGACGCTGTGGCAGGGTTCTTCGTCGGTACCGAGGAACGCCGACGATACTCCCTATCAGCACGTGATGACCGGCCGATCCGTCGTTCTGACAATCCGTTCGGCAACGCTCCCGATCTGTCCGGCCGCTCCGGCCCCCAGACCGCGGTTCCCGATCACGATCAAATCGCTGTCGATTTCCTCGGCGTAGGCATCGATTTCCGTATCCGGTTGTCCGCTCGATAGTTTCGTCGTTACGGCGACATCAGTACGCTCGCTCACCGTTTCGAGGACGTCTCTACCCTGTTTTTCGAGCGCCTCGAGCACGTCGTCCGAACCCGACAGAACCGATTTTCCGTACCGCGCCGTATCGACGACGTGAATCGCGTGTAAGTCTGCGCCAAACGTCGATGCCAGAGTCCCTGCGTGATCGGCTGCTCGGTCGGCAGCATCGCTCCCGTCGGTGGCGACGAGAATCGTATCGTACATGGATCTGATAGCACCACGGACGGCCTCAAATACCTTACCGGGATACTGTAGTGGCTTCCCAAACCTGCAGTTGTGAGTGAAATCACGCAGCGCTGTTCGATTTCACTCACCGGTCGACGTTTGGGAGGGGACTAGATGCTTAAATCCCGTTCAATTCTCTCATCCCAGCATAAACGGGGTGCATCATTAACACGGTGGCCGGTGGCGTATCCCTCGTATGTCCGAATCACTCACCCAGGAACGACTCGAGCCGCTCGAGCGGAAGCCGCTTGCCGGCCAGACCTGCCTCGTCACGGGATCGTCGCGCGGAATCGGACGGGAAATCGCCCTCGAGTTCGCTCGATGTGGTGGGAACGTCGTCGTGAACTATGCCAGTTCGGCCGAGAAAGCGCGTGAGGTGCGCGACCACATCGAAGCGAACGAGGAGCAGGCAATAGCTGTGGGAGCCGACGTTTCGGACCCCGATGCGGTCGCGGCCATGGCTGAAGAAGTCCACGAGGCGTTCGGTCCGATCGACGTCCTCGTCAACAACGCCGGAATCACGATCGACCGTACGTTCGAGAACATGACCTACGAGGACTGGAATCGAGTCATGGAAGTGAACCTCAACGGGACGTTCAACTGTACGAAGGCGTTCTACGACGACATCAAGAACGCTGGTAGTGGCCGACTCATCAACATTTCGAGCGTCGTCGGTCAGCAGGGTAACTACGGCCAGGCGAACTACGCGACGTCGAAAGGCGGCCTCATCGCGTTCACGCGAACCATCGCGCTGGAACTCGCTCGAGAGGGGTCGACGGCAAACTGTGTCGCACCGGGTTTTACGGAGACCGATATGCTCGAGAAGGTCCCAGATCGCGTCCGCGGGCAGATTCGAGAGAAGATTCCGCTGGATCGGTTCGCCGATACCGAGGACATCGTCGGGATGGTTCGGTTCCTCGCGAGCGACCACGCCGACTACATGACCGGACAGGTGATCGGCATCAACGGGGGGATGGAGTGGTGACTCCGGAGACGAGACAATATCACCGAATTACACTGCGTGTATCAACCAGGTCCAGAGTCGATCTGTGTGAGCCCCTCGTGATTCAAATAATTCGAGGGTGAAAATAGACCCATGAAGTCCCTTGTGGCTGCCGACGGATCCGAAGCGTCGAAAAACGCCCTGGAATACGCCGCCGATATCGCAGACGCGATGGATGGGTCGATCACCGTGGTTCACGCCGTCGATCCCACCGCATACGACGAGGGTGGGGACGAGCCGGCCCTCTCACTCTGGGAGAGCGAGCCGCGTCTTGTCATCGAGAGTGTCGAAGACGCCGAAGCGCGGGGGCAACAACACCTCGAGGACGCCGCAGATCTCGCTGCAGAATGTGGGCAGATTGTTGAGACCGAACTCCTGTACGGGAACCCGGTCGTGGCAATCACGGCGTACGCCGAAGAGGAGGGGTTCGACACGATTTTCGTCGGTCATCGCGGCCGATCCGGGCGGGCTGGCATGATGCTCGGCAGCGTCGCGAAGTCCCTCGTCGAACGGGCGACGGTTCCCGTAAGTGTCGTGCGATAACCGACTCCTGACGAGGTATTGCAGGCGGGATTAGTCCGCTTCCAAACGTCGACTGGTGGGATAAATCGACCGACGACAAATGATCTTCCCCACCAGTTCATAGGGATTATCGTAGCCAGCCGGCGGTTTCGAAGTACGGCTGTCGACGCTGTGGCAGGGTTCTTCGTCGGTACCGATGAACGCCGACGATACTCCCTCTCAGGTTGAGGAAGCCACTAGACCACTATTCGACATCGCTCGTCGTACTCGAGGGCAGTAGCCGAGTCCACCGAATCGGAGCCACAAACCGGACAATCCGGGTCTACTTCGAGGGGCGTTCGAGTGAACGTAACGTCGGTCGCGTCGTATCGCAACAGTTCATCATCGAGAACCTCGTCGAGGTCCAGAACGTGTTTGAGCGCCTCCATCGCCTGGAGGCACCCGATCGTGAGCGGAACCGGTGGAAAGATACCCATCGGCTCGCCGGAAGGGATTGCCCCGGGGTCGGGCAGTTCCGGTAGCAAGCACCGATAGCAGGGGCCACCCGGCCGGAACGCCATCATCTGCCCTTCGAAGCCGTACACAGCCCCGTGAACGAACGGAATACCGGCGAGTCGTGCGACATCGTTCCCGACAAACCGTGCTCGGAAGTTATCCAGCGCGTCGATGACCACGTCGTAAGGTTCGACCAGCGCCGCTGCCCCCTCGAGTTGCAGGCGCTCAAGATGCGTTTCTACCGTGACCTCCGGGTTGAGCGCCTCGACGTATCGAGCGGCGCTCTCGACTTTCGGCTTCCCGATATCGTCGACGGTGTGAATGACCTGTCGCTGGAGGTTCGAGCGTTTGACTTCGCCATCGTCAACGATACCGATAGTGCCGACGCCGGCCGCAGCCAGCGACTGGATCACTGCTGATCCGAGCCCGCCAGCCCCCGCGACGAGGACACGACTCGACAGCAGCGTTCGTTGTTCCGGTTCCCCAACGGAATCGATCAGTAGCTGTCGAGAGTATCGTTCCCGTTGGCGAGGGGAGAGCGAATCATCCATACGATGGGTCCACCACGCAAACGGATTAAGCTTCACCAGCACAGCCCAGAGAGATGACCGGACTAGATCGCTGTTTATCCGTCGTCGGGATGGGCGACCTCGAGTTCGAAATCGTCGTCGGGATAGGCAACACACGTCAGCACCCACCCGGCCTCGATTTCGTTTTCCTCGAGATACTCGTTCCCATCGTGAGTAACCACTGTACCGGCGTCACCATCGTACTTCGCGGTACACTGCCCACACCGCCCCACCTCACAAGAGTAGGGGATATCGACGCCAGCGTCCAGTGCAGCCGCCAGAATATCCTGGTCCGAATCGACCGATACGGTCTGGTCCTGGTCGAGGAACACGATCTCGTAGGTGTCGACGACTTCGTCTTCGTCATCGTTCATTCCGAGACACCCCGCGAGCACGACGGCCCCGGAACCGCCGAGCGCGACTAACAATCGGCGTCGCTCGGTGAGCAGTGTGTCTCGAGAAGGCCCGAGTGAATCGTCTGACGGGGCCGTCAGATCATTGCGTTCGTCGTTGGAGTAGTCAGCCATGGGGTTCCCCACATCGGTCCCCATGTTAAACGTTGCCAGCCATGAACCGGCGTCTTCTTCTCACTTGTGCCCCCGTCGGTTCGGATCCTTCGGCTACAGTAAGGGGCCGACCATATCGACCCGAACAGGTGTCGACGCGCGCGCGGGAGGAGACCGACGCGATTGCTCCGTTCACGGCTGGGCCACGACGGCGCGCAATCAGCCGGATAGCACTATAGCGTTTGGTATGGTAGGGCCCACGAGGTGTCGAACCCAATGGTAGATCACGTCCTCGACCCGATCGACGGTTCGGACGAGGCATTCACCGCACTGGCGTACAGTTTCGTGACCTTTCCGGACGCGACCCACATCACGCTGCACGTCATCAACCCGACAAAAAAGCGATACGAGGGGCCGGGCTACGACGAAGGCTGGTTGTCGAACGCCAAAGACGAAGCCGTCGAAATACACGACACGGCACGGGAGATGGCCGAGCGTCGGGGGATAACGCTCGAAGAGACGGCAACGAGACGCGGAAGACCGGCCGAGGAAATCCTCAAATTTGTCGGCGAGAACGATGTCGATCAGATTTCAGTCGGAAGCAAAGGTCGCTCGAGTCTCGACACCGTGTTCGTCGGGAGCGTCGCGAAAACCGTCACCCGTCGTTCACCGACGACCGTCACGGTAGTGCGGAGCGTCGATGATGACGACCCCACGCAGCCAGAGCAGGTGCTCGTGGCAGTCGACGGGTCCGAACGCGCCTACGAAGCCCTCGAGTTCGCCCTCCAAGAATTTTCGACTGCTACGATCACCGCATTGTACGTCATCGATCCGTCCGAGGTTTTCGGGACGACTGCTGACGCCGATTCTACCCTCGAAACCGTGCGACAGCGCGCGGATACCCTCGGTTCGACGATCCAAACCGAATCCGAACGCGGCGATCCGGCCCGAACGATCGCCGAATACGCCGTCGACGGGGGGTTCAATCACCTCGTCGTCGGTCGGTCCGGCCGCTCCGGATGGCCGCGACTCCTCCTTGGCAGCGTGGCCGAGTCCCTCGTCCTTCGAGCGCCGGTACCGGTCACCGTCGTCAGCTAACCACTGGCGCTCGCCGGCGGGACAGCTGTGGTTCCCGTCGATCGCCCCGACCGGGATCGGGAGCGCTGTGAAGGCAACGTCGCCCCTACGTCAGGTTCTGAGCGAACCAGTCGGCCGCCACGTCGGCGACTTCCTCGAGTTCACCCTCGCCCTCGAAGAGGTGTCCGGCCCCCTCGACGACGTGCAGGTCCCGCTCGCAGGTGAGTTGGTCGAGGGCTTCGCGATTGAGCTCGAGTACCTGGGTGTCGTTCCCACCGACGACGAACAGGGTAGGCGCCCGGACCTCGTCGAGCACTTCAGTGGCCATGTCCACGCGGCCGCCGCGTGAGACGACGGCGTCGACGTCGTCCTTCAGGTGCGACGCGGCCCGGAGCGCCGACGCGGCGCCGGTGCTGGAGCCGAAGTACCCGGTGTTCACGTCGGGGACGTCCTCGCGCGCCCACAGCCACTCGGTGACCGCGGCGAGTCGATCGGTTAACAGCGGGATGTCGAATCTGTTCTCACGGTACTGATCCTCCTCCTCGGTGAGCAAGTCGAACAGAAGGGTCCCGAGGCCCCGATCCCGAATGGTTTCCGCGACGAAGTTATTGCGCGGGCTCTTCCGACTGGATCCGCTCCCGTGGGCGAAGACGACCACACCGGGTGCCTCGGCCGGGAGTTCGAGCATGCCCTCGAGTTCGACGTCGTCGACCGGAATGGACACGAGCGACTCCGAGTGGTGTGCCATGTTCGCTCCGACACCGCCGACGCTCTTTATTCGGTGGGGGTGATTCGGACCATCGAGCCCGACGGCACCACCATGCGTATCACGTATCCCGTCACGTTCGTTGCCCAGAAAACAATGGGGACAGTTTATCGATTCACCGGCAGGGGAATGACCTGAGAGCCACTCGCGGAGGCACTCTCAGAACGGGAGATCGGCGCTCCTGGCAATCCGGAGTGTGCTATCGGCGCCCTCGAGCGCGTCGCGGGCCGCGTCGGGACTCACGGCGTACGATTCGAGTCGATCGGGCGCGATCTCCGCGACCGGGATGACCATCTCGTTCGGGTCGGCTACTCGTCCAATTCCTCGTCCCCGACGACGGTGACGGGGACCGGCACTCGTCGAACGACGGTCTCCGCGATGCTACCGAGGAGGAGTCGATCGAGTCCGTTACGGCCGCGACTGCCCATCACGACCTGATCGACGTCGTGATCGGTGACGTACCGCACGATCACGTGTTGCGGGCGGCCGTACTCCCAGTCAGTCTCGACGGATCGATCGTACTCGGCGGCGACGGCCGCCGCCTCTTCGAAGGCCGTTTCCGCGTACTCGCGGGCGGTATCCTGCCACCGGCGGACGTTCTCGACGCCGGCGTCGGTGTGTTCGGCGAACGGTTCGACGACGTGAAAGACCACGATTGTCGCGTCGGGGTGCGTCTCGAACGCAAATCGAAGTGCGGCTTCGGCGTGATCGCTTCCGTCGTAGGGGACCAGGACGCGTTCACTCATACGTCGTAGGACGAGCGACAGCCGGATATAAAACTTGTCTGACTACGGCCCGTGAACCGATTCCAGTCGCGGGAGCGTCGCCGAAACGGTTCTCTGCCACAGACGCGAGTTATAGTAGCCATTGAAAATCATTGCACACCCTATCGCAAAACGCCGTCGTGATAGGTGTGTAAATCGTTCCAAAGGCTACTATACGACGTTCATCGGCGGTCGAGGCGGATACCCCGAGGCTTGACCTCGGGGAGGAAGCCGACACTTGGGAATACAACCACGCTTCACAGCACGACTAACGCCCTACGTTGCCATCATTAATATTAAATAGTATTAGTCGTTTAATGAAGTATGGCAGAGGTAGTCAGGAATATCCGAGTCAAACTCAACATCCCCGAGTCAGGACACTCGGCTGTTGACCAGACCTTCGAAGAGTTCCGTCAAGCCGCCCAACACGTCGCAGACTACGGGTGGAGCGACGACCCTGACCACCTCGTCAAAGCCAAAAACAAACTCCACGACGCCACGTACACCGAAGTCCGCGAACAAACCACCCTCCAATCCAGCCTCGTTCAATCAGCGAGAAACCTCGCTGCGACCGCTCTCGGCAATTGTAAGGACTTGCTCGATGACGACAAACAGACGAGCAAGCCAGAGTTCCGAGGAAGCGTTATCGTGTACAACGGACGCACCATCACGTACAACGACGACCACGTGACGCTCGCCACCACTGGTGAGCGCGTGACCGCCGAGTACGTCCTTCCACACGACAATGAAGGAACGCCGTTTGAAGAGTACTGGAACGAGGATGTATGGGAGAAACGAGAAGCTACGCTCCACAAGCGTAACGGTGAGTACTACCTCCACGTTGCCGTTGAGAAAGACGTTGAATCTATTACTGATGAGCAGACCGAGAACGGGGTGGTTCTCGGCGTAGACCTCAACGTGGACGGCTACCTCGCCGTCACCAGCACTGGAGCGTTCCTCGGCAACGCGGAAGAATTGAATCACAAGCGCGACGAGTACGAACGTCGTCGTGGACACTTGCAACAGACGGGGACGCGCTCGGCGCACCTCACTATCCAGTCAATCGGTGATAGGTTTGCCGAGTGGAGCTGCCACCGCTTGCACGCCGTGTCGAACGGTATCGTCCGAGAAGCCCTTGAGAACGACTGTACGCATATCGCGTTCGAGCGGTTGACGTGGATTTGGACTCGCATCTCGAACGCGTCTAAGTTCCAGCAGTGGGCGTTCAGGGAAATCAAACGGCAAGTCGAGTACAAGGCCGAAGCACACGGTATCGAGGTCGATACCGTCGCTCCACAGTACACGTCTCAGCGGTGCAGTCACGGTGAGTGTGGGTTTACTCACGAGGATAATCGTGATGGTGATGAGTTCGAGTGTCTGAAGTGTGGGAAGGAACTGCACGCGGATTACAACGCTGCGCGGAACGTGGCGTGGCGTCTTGTCCAGAACTGGCTCAAGTCTGGGTCTGGACGGGCTACCAGTCAACTGGCCCTGAAGTCAGGAACGGTGAATGCGAACGGCGATTTCAACGCCTCCGCTGTCTAGCGGCAGAGCGGGAGTTCACTGACAAGCCCCGACCCTTGCGGTCGGGGTTGTTGACATCGTTCGGTGCTATGCACCGCCCGATTGAAGCGCGGGCGGGAGCCCCTGGTGTTTGATCCCGGTTCGGTCGTCGATCCGAAACTCGTAGATCTTGACCGACCCGGAGAGGGAGGCCTCCTCGAACAGGCTCGGTCGCAAGGCACGGTTCTGAGAGGCCTCGAGGTCGCCCCACTCCGATCGGGGATGGCGTCGATCGTGCCCGAGAGAAGGACACTCTCCCAGTTGTACACCGTATCGACTTTGTACACGAGGAAGCTGGCGGCGTCGGCGTCCTCGCTCAGCGTTTCTTTCCGGCTCGGGGTAATCGGGTCGGCGGTGCTCCACGGGGAGTTTCCGGCGTTCCGTCCGAGCGACCTCCTGATCCCGTCGAGGTCCGGGAGGTCGGACGTCCGACCACGTCCTCGACGATCGTGACCGATTGCTCGGTCCCGGGGAGCCCCTCGCTCGGCAGACCGAGGACGTGGCCGCTGTACGCTCTTCGCACCGGGGCAGGTCACCTTTCCCCTCGAGCGTTTCATCGTGGGCCGCACCTCGCCGTCGCGTTCGACCCTTGTACCCCTGACGGTGTCGAAGGTGGCGATCAGGAGGACGTCTTCGTCTGCGGCCGGACGATCCGGACCTCCTCGATCCGCGTGTCGGCGACGGATTCGACGACGATAGCGACGTCGCCGACGGCGATGCGCTCGCCTTCCTCGGGGAGTCGACCCACCCGATGGAGTACGAGGCCGGCCACGGTGTCGGATCTCGGTGGCGTCGGGAGGTCGATTTCCATCGCCTCGTTGGCTGCCGTCACGGCCACGTCGCCGCGGACGATCGCGGCTCGGTCGTCGACGATCCGAATCGGGACCGACTCGCGGGGCTGGAGAATCTCCCCGACGATCACCTCGGTCGGGTCCTCCGTGGTGACGATCCCTTCGGTCGTGCCGTACTCGTCGATGACGACGCCGAGGTGGACCTGGGCACGCTGCAGTTCCGCGATCACGTCGTCAGCTGGCATGCTCTCGGGGACGTGTACCGTCGGCCGCATGACGTCCCACAGGTCGACCTCGTCAGATCCGCGCTCGCCGTAATCGCGCTCCCGGAGCAGGTCGCAGACGTGAACGGTTCCGATCACGGTGTCGAGACTTCCCTCGTACACCGGGAGGTGGGTAAATTCGCTGTAGACGCTGATCTGGAGCGCGTCCTCGAGCGACGCCGACGCTGGGACAGCCACAATGTCTGGCCGCGGTACCATGATCTCGCTTGCCGGGGTCTCGTCGAACCGGAACGTTCGGCGCAATCGATCGCGCTCGTCGGTTTCGATCGCGCCGGCGCGCTCGCCCGCTACGATGAGTTCCTGCAGTTCGCTCCGCGTGATATAGGCGGATTCGATCGCCGTCTCGGCACCGACGAGGCCGTTGACTGCCCGGGTCAGTTTGTCGAAGACGACGACGAATGGATACAGCAGATACTCCGAGAAGCGTATCGGACGGGCGACCCGGAGCGCCCACGACTCCGTGTTCTCGATGGCGTAAGACTTTGGCGCGCTCTCGCTGAATAGTAAGACGAGCGACGTGATTCCAATCGTCGTCAGCAGGACTGCCTGTATCCCTGAAACGTAGAACCCGAGAAGGGCGGTCGCGACGCTCGACATGGCGACGTTCGCGACGTTGTTCCCCACCAAGATAGTGACGAGGAGTCGGTGTGGATCGCCACGGAGTTCCTCGACAACGGTCGCGTTCGTCGCCTCGCTCTCGACGAGGGCGTCCAGACGGTGTTTTGGCAGCGCGAACATTGCGATCTCTGACGATGAAAAGAACCCTGAGATCGCCATCAGGAGCGCAATCGCCAGCACGCCACCGGCCGTGAGTAACCACAGCGGTAGTTCCGGCACGGGGATCGACGGCCAGACAGTGGCCACGGTTGCGGTCCACCCGACCGGGACCGCCCCGACGACCGACACAGTGTACTCGATGGGGCCTGCGGGTTCCAGGAGCATTGAAATCACTACGGCGAGGAGGTTCAAAAACCGCCGTGAGCGGGTGCGTACTCTCGTGGTTCGGGATGGTCGACCTCGTCAGGGGAACAGTCGCCGCAGACGCGACGGTACAGGATCGTGGCGCTTCGCCAGGATTACCGTCCCGGCGGCGTGTCTACCGACGCTTTCCGAGATCGTCCCGAGTAGTGCTCGCCGGAGCAGCCCGCCGCGCGAGACACCCAGCACCGTGACCTCGTGTTCGGTCGTCCAGTCGGTGATTGTGCCCCCCACGTCGTCGTCCTCGATCACGGCGCGATCGACGGATCGGACTTCCTCGAAGCTGTCGGCCCTTTCGTCGAGCAGCGCCGCCGCCTCGCCCCGCGACAGTTCCGGCTCCGCCGATTCGAGCACGTGGAGCAGGGTGACCGAAGCGTCGTTATTCCGCGCGATCGAGGCGGCCGTCTCCGCGGCGAACGCGTCGTGTGGGCCGCCGGCTACCGGGACCAAGACCGAGTCGACGTTCTCGGGTCGTGGCGTCTTGATTCGCTGAACGAGCACGTCGCAGGAGGCGTCACTGAGAATCTTGTCGACGTGACTTCCGAGGATAACGTCCTGACGTGGCGGCCGACCACGCCATCCTAGCAGAATCGTGTCGACATCGTGCTTGTCGATGGCCCCGACGATCCCTGTTGCGACGCCACGAGCCATTCGAATCCGCTGGTCGGCGGGGATTCCGCGAGATTCCACACGCTCTACGGCGTCGGCGAGGAGTTCCTCCTGTTCGTCCTCGAGCAGGTACCGCCGGCCGTCGACGAGCGACAGTTGTGGCGGAACTTCGAGGACGAAGATGACGAGAATTCGGCATGACCGATCGGCCGCGATGTCGATCGCGGTATCGAGCTGTCGATCTGCCGTCTCGGGATTCGCGATCGGGACCAGTAGCGTGTCGTCTGCATCCGCGGTGTTCTTGCTCATCTCGACGGTTGGTTGTACGTTCTGGAGCGTTATTACGTTCAGTTCCGGTCCGCTGTGACGGTTTGTAGCTGGCTGCTGAAGGGGATACAGTCGGTGGTAAGCGTGTGCAGGGTACACAGGTCGAAGACGAGGGCAAGAACGAACGCGAGGAAAGCGAACGGGCCATCGAATCGACACTGGAAGAACTAACCGACGAAGTCACAACCGAAACCGAACTCGTCCCCGGTGAGCCGGCACGAACGATCCTCCAGTATGCAGACGACACGTGGTCGACGTTTGGGAGGGTACTAGTGAGTATAGGAGAGTGGCGGAAAGGGGGCCCGCGCAGTCCCGGCCGATGGGAGCCATCCCCGTCCTACTTTTTGCTGCGTGGAGAAGGGCCTAGTGGCGGATCGTATCGATCGTCCGCCTGGAGATTCCAATGAAATACAAGGAGTTCGTCGGACAGGTACAGCACAGACTCGAGTTCGCGGAAATGGGGCCCGCGGTTCGGGCGACCAGGGCGGTTCTGACGACGCTCGGCGAGCGACTCCACGAAGGTGAAGCGACTGATCTCGCCAGCCCGCTTTCGATGGAGATCGATCGGTACCTGACCGAGGCCGAGCACGGCCAGCGGTTCGATTACCAGGAGTTTCTCGACCGAGTCAGCGAACGGGAGGGCGAAAGTGTCGACCGTTCAGACGCGAACTACCACGCCCAGCAGGTCCTAGCCGTCGTCGCAGATGTCGTCCCGCCCGGAAACGTCACGAAGGTCCGCGACGGCCTCCCCGAGGACTACGAGAAGCTCTTCGCGCAGGTTGACGCGGTTCACCAGTGAGCGAGTCGAGTGACTCCTCTGCGGCCGACAATGGTGCGGACCACCGGTCGGCGGCCGGAGGTGATTGGGGATCCGAGACGGGCGTCGGCGACGAGTCGTCGATATCGGTTGCGGCACCGGAACCGCACTCGTTGCACTCAGCCGAGCGGTCGGGACGGACGGCCTCGCCGTCGGCATCGATCTCTCGAGAGGGATGTGTCGACGAATCTCGCGACCGCCGATCTGGACGCTGGCATCGTCGTCGAGAGTGACGCGTCGATCGCGCCGTTCCCGGACGGGACCTTCGATGCGTGCTTCGCGAGTTTCGTCCTCGACCTGTTCGACACACCGGAGATTCCGGCCGTCCTCAACGAGTGGCGACGCGTGCTTTTCCCTGAGGGGCGCCTCTGTGTCGTCTCACTGTCCCGCCGAGAAGCGGGCGTGATGACCCGATTGTACGAATCGATTCACGAGTTGTATCCGACGTACGTCGACTGCCGGCCACTCTATCCGCGACACACTCCTCGACGCGGGATTCGAGATCGACGCCGAACGGGTCGTCAGCGCCTGGGGGCTGCCGGTAGAAGTCGCAGTTGCTCAGAAGAGGTAGCAGCGGCGTCCCCGACCGATCTTCCACCGGTTCACGAGTCCGCTTCGAGGTGGTTCCGCGCCCGCCGAGCAGAGTCGCCTAACAGCTCGAGATCGTCGGTGAACACCTCGACGGCCACGGTTCCGCTGAATCCTCCGAGGTGGTCCGCGACGACACCGTAATCGATCTCGCCGGCACCGATCGGCAGGTGGGTATCGCCCCTCGAGCGAACGTCGTGGACGTGCAGATGCGAGACGAGATCGCCCCAGCCGGAGAGAAAACGGTCGACGCCATCGTTACCATCCTCCATGTAAGCGTGCCCGACGTCGAAACAGACTGCGGTTTCCGTCTGGCGAGCGAGGTCGCCGAGGACCGACAGTGGGAGGCCACGCGCCTGGTGCCCGACGTTTTCGACGACGAGTTCGACGCCCGCGTTGTCGCTGGCCGTGGCAATCGCCGAGAGCTGGTCGGCGAAGACGGGGCGCAGATCAGTGTCGTGGGGATCCCGGAGCGTGCCGTGGAGGACTGCTTTGTCGGCACCGAGGCCACCCGCCCAATCGAGCAGTCGAGTCATGTAGTCGACGATACCCTCGTTGATCTCAGGACTGGGCGTCGCTACGACCTGCTTGTACGGGAGGTGTACACAGAGGTCGGTATCGCTGGTCGACAGTATCGATCCGAGACGATTCTCGTCCAGATCTACAGCAGACGTTCCGTCGCCGATCGAGAGTTCGGCAAAGTCGAAGCCGTCGACGGTCGCCGCCAACCGGTCGAGCGAGTCACCAACCGTGAGTCCGACATCGGCGTCCATACCGGGTGCTCGGCCGCGACCCGTAATAGAATTTGTTGTCGTCGCCAGTGTCGGACAGCGTCGCCCACGGGTACGGTTTACGGTCACCGCTTCCCGGTGATCGCCGAACCGGTATGGAAATCACTGGTAAAAGTTACAGGAGCCGTATGAACGGAAATCAGTGGCAACGATCTGCATACAGCGTTCACTGGACGCCGGTCAGTCCGGCCGGGATTGCTAGTCGGTTGGCAACCGTCGGCGGGAAGCGTGCCCATACGCTGGTGCTCATAGTGTTTATCGTCGGCTCATCGGTACCGAGGAAGAATCGAGGCACAGCGCCGACAGCCGTCCTTCGGAACCGCCGGCTGCCTACGATAATTTCTATCAATCACCGGACAACCGTGACCGGACAGGGTGACCGACGGACGACCGTTTCGGCGACGCTCCCGAGCAGAATGCGTGAAACGCCTCCACGTCCGTGGCTACCGATGACAACGTGGTCGATATCGTGATCGGTTGCGTACGCCACGATAGTTCGGGCCGCTTTGCCGGTCTTTACGGCGGTATCGAGTTCGATCCGCTCGAGCGCGCCGTCCTCCCGGAGCCGTTCGCGAGCCTGCTCACAGAGGGTCTCGCCGCGTTCCCTGGCCCGATCGAACGCCTCGGCGTCGTAGTAGCCGCCAGCCGCTCCAGTGTAAACGCCCTCCGCCGGGTCGACGACGTGGAGGACGGTGATTCGGTCTCCGTCCGCCTTCGCCGCCGCGTGGTCGAGGGCCGCCCAGCTCGGTTTCGATCCATCGAGGGGAACCAGCACGTGTCGGTCCATGACGGAGTCGACGGAGCCGTGGTACAAAACCGTACTGCAGGGGCGGCGTTCGCGTCGACTCGAGACCGGTGAGCGTCCGCCCGACCCGCGACTAGCTTCGTTCCCGTTCGGTAGAGAGCGCGAGTTCGAGCACGAAACTCGACGACGAGACGATGTCGCCGATGCCGACAGTTCCCACAGGATCGTCGACGACGCGGTTCGGACAGGCAGCGACGGTCGGGGTGGCGATGACGCCGTCCTCGGCCGTCTCATCTATGTGATCCGCCAGCAGTTCGATCGCCTCACGCCCCATCTCTGACCGTTCGTACTCCAGCCCTGTCTCGAGAGCATCGGGCGATCTGATATCCCCCAGTGCCGCCTTCGTCGCGGCGTTGACGGCGGCGAACTCGAGGCCCCGACGAAGGGCCTCAGGCGAGTGGTACGACTCCATCACAGCGAGATGGTACTCCATGGCGTGTAACTGAATGCAATCGACGCCGAGTTCCTCGCGTAACGCGGTGAGCATCCGGTAGTGATCGAGTATCTCGTCCGGTTCGAACGGCGTCGCTTCCGACGGAGCCTCGTCCACGGCATCGAGCCCCGCGTCTTCGTGAAGCATGGTCAGTTCGTGAGTATCCGTGCCGATGACGTTCGCCTCCGGGAGGATCCACTCGTACATGCTCTCCCTGAGGTCATCGTCGTGGGTGACGGCGTACTCGACGTGCACGGCGACGTCACCTCCCGATCGGAGTCGGCGGATTACCTCGCGTGCGTGACGATGAACTTCCTCGTACCCCTCCTCGACGTGTTCAGGTGTGAGATTGTGATATCCCGCTAGAAGAGCACCCGCAACAACCTCGCCAACCTGATCGATCGCATCGTCGAGTTGCCCGGCCGTCAGGTCGAACTCCGGGGGCCTCGAGGCGGCGATAAACCGGGTATCTCCGACGGCACGAACGCCGAACAGTTCGTCGCCCTCCCTAAACTCGAACACCCAGTTTATTTTCGTGCGGTCGGTGTTGACGGCCTTGGACAGGGGAACGTAACGCACCTGGTCACCTTCAGTCGTCGGATACTGGACTTCCTCCGGGCGGTCGAACATCGACAGTTGTCGCTCCGATACCAGATACGTGTACGTGATCGGTGCTGCGCGCAGGGAGGTGAGCAGGTTGGTCATGATTCCAGCCTGGCCACCCATCTGCTGGCTGTCGGGGGGCAACGCCGACTCGAGCGTGCGCGCGAACTCGTCGGTCATCGCGATCTCGTCGCCTCGGCCGGCCGCCATCGTGTGTGCGATCGCCGCCGCGAGTTCTCGTTTCGATTCGAGCGGACTCGGCGGCACTTCCGAACCAGGCTCCTTCGGCCGCTCGAGGAACGATTCCAGCTCTTGATCGACTCGAACGATCGCATCGACGTTCGCGTTGTAGGCGATAAACACCGGCAAATCCTCGACCGCCGCGATGTCAGCCTCCAGTTGGGCGTGCTCGTCCTGCATGACACGACACCCTCCCAGACGGAGCGGGTTAATCCTGTGCCGTCGGGCACCCCCTGCCAACTTATTATCGTCCACGTGGTCCGATTGACAGACCAATGTCACGAGAGCCGTTTGTTCGATGGCTGGAGGAATTGAGTGGTGACGATACGGACGTCGTCGGTGGAAAAAGCGCAAATCTCGGGGAACTCGCTGACATCGACGTCCCCGTGCTACCAGGATTCACGACGACCGCGTCGGCCTACGACTATTACGTCGAAGAGACCGGTATCCAGGCCGAGATCGAGTCGCAACTCGAGGGACTTGACATCGACGACGTTGCAGATCTCCAGCGGCGTGGAGAGCGTATCAGGCGCACGATATCGGAGGCGTCAATGCCGCCTGCACTCGAGTCGGCGTGCCTCGAGCGATACGCCGACCTGGGCGACGAACTCGGGATAGACGATCCGGAGGTTGCCGTCAGAAGTTCCGCAACCGCGGAGGACCTCCCCGAGGCGTCGTTCGCCGGCCAGCAGGAGACGTTCCTGAACGTCGCCGGGGAAAGAGAGCTGCTCGAGTCGATCAAACACTGCTTCGCGTCGCTGTTTACCGATCGCGCTATCGTCTACCGCGAGAACAACGACTTCGATCACTTCGACGTCAAACTGGCCTGTGCCGTCCAGAAAATGGGCCGTGCAGACCTGGCCTCCTCGGGCGTGTTGTTTACGCTCGACCCGGACACGGGATTCGACGGGGTCGTCACGATCGAGGCAGCCTACGGCTTCGGGGAACCGATCGTGCAGGGCGTCGTCGACCCTGACCGGTACACCGTGTTCAAGCCGACGACGGGGATCGTCGAGAAGGAACTCGGCGGGAAGACCCAGCGCATGGTTCGCCGCAACGGCGGCACCAAACTCGAGTCAGTTCCGGCGGACCAGCGAGAGCAGTTTGCGCTCTCGGACGATCGAATTCGGGAACTGACACGGTACGCGACACGGATCGAGGACCACTTCGAAACGCCACAGGATATCGAGTGGCTCGTCGACGGGGACCTCGACGAACTGTTCGTCGTCCAGACCAGACCCGAGACGGTCCACGGAGCAGCCGACGAGAACGTCCTTCGTACGTACACTCTCGAGGAAACGGACGAACAACTGCTCGAGGGCGTCGCGATCGGGAACGCGATCGCGAGCGGCACCGTCCGCGTTCTCTCCGATCACCGAGAGATGGACCAGGTCGAGGAGGGAGACGTCCTCGCCACTGAGATGACCGATCCCGACTGGATGCCGGTCATGAAACGCGCGAGCGCCATCGTCACCGACAGGGGCGGGAAGACCTCCCACGCCGCGATCGTCTCTCGCGAACTCGGAATTCCAGCGATCGTCCGCGCCGGGACGGCAACGGAAGTCCTTGCTGATGGCGACGCCGTGACGATCGATTGCTCGACTGACACCGGTCGAGTGTACGACGGCGATCTCGAGTTCGACGTCACCGAGGAAACGGTGGACGAACTCCCCGAGACCGACACGGAGGTCAAACTCATCCTCGGTGACCCCGATCGAGCGTTCGCACTCGCGAACCTGCCGGTCGACGGCGTCGGGCTGGCCCGCGAAGAGTTCATCGTCACCTCCCACGTCGGCTACCACCCACTCGAGTTGCTCGACCGCGGCGATGAAGAACAGTTCATCGACGCACTTCGAACGGGAATCGCGAAGATCGGTGCGGCGTTCCACCCGAACGACGTCATCTTCCGACTCAGCGACTTCAAAACCGACGAGTACCGCAACCTCGAGGGCGGCTGGAAGTACGAACCCGAGGAGAACAACCCGATGCTCGGTTGGCGCGGGGCCTCCCGGTACTACGACGAGACGTTCCGCGAAGCGTTTCGCCTCGAGTGCGAAGCACTCAGGCGCGTCCGCGAAGACGTCGGACTCGATAACGTCACCGTAATGGTCCCGTTCTGTCGGACAGTATCGGAAGGAGAACGCGTCCTCGAGTTGCTGGAGGAGTTCGGGCTTTCAGTGGACGAGATGGACGTCTGGGTGATGGCGGAACTTCCCGCGAACGTGGTCCTCGCGGACCGGTTCGCCGAACTGTTCGACGGATTCTCGATCGGCTCGAACGACCTCACGCAGCTGACTCTGGGCGTCGATCGGAACTCGGAGGTGCTCGCTCCGTTGTTCGACGAGACCGACGAGGCGATCAAACGCTCGATCACCGCCGTAATCGAAGAAGCCCACCGGCACGACCGACCGGTCGGCATCTGCGGTGACGCGCCCTCGACGATCCCGGAGTACACGGAGTTCCTCATCGGAGAGGATATCGACTCGATCTCCGTCTCGCCGGACGTCGCGGTCGAAACGATCCTGACGGTGGCCGAACTGGAGCAGTAAACCGTTCCCTGTTGGGGGGCCGCGGTACAACGCTGCGTAGCAACACCACCGTTGCGGTAATTCAGGAGCACGCTTTTTCGTACAGGTCACGCGCTACGCTGTCGGGATTCAAAACTCCGAGTTAGTAGTCCCGGGCGGATTCGAACCGCCGTCAATGGCTGTCTTCCGTGTCAGCAAGTACTGTACACGTCCAAAGGCCATTATGATTGGCCACTACACCACGGGACTGCATTCGAGCCATCGGCCAGTTTCCTCCCTCGCTCGATGGGCATGCCAACGTAGCGGATGGGAAAGTAATAGTGTTACTCTTTTAATCGAGACCCATTGAAATCTGATCCTCCTCTGCCAATCGATGGCACCGACGACACAATGCGATGACGTTGGCCAATGTATGGGCGTCCTCGGTGTCATCGAAGGACCGAACCGGCACTAAATGATGGACGTCCGGTTTTCGTCCAATGTCATCACGGCTCCGCCCACACCGTTGACAACGATAGTCGTCTCGCTCGAGCGCCTGTCGTCGAATAGTCCACCACTTTCGACCGTACGTAATCGGTCCACCGGCCCACTGGTGATGGTTCTCGCCAACGATCGTCCTCGAGAGCCACCGTCCGTAACACGCCATATCACAAAAGACGCCACGCTCGTTTCGTTCGACTCGAGACGGATACACCGACAGTTCGCTTCCACATCCGTTACAGTCAACGGTGATACGCTTGCCTGGTGAGGAAGGATTTTCTGGCAACAGCCCATCCGCGTTTGAAACACAATCCGAACAGTACATCCCGGATTTGTCGGATGGATAGCATTCGAACTTCCCACCGCACGTCTTACAGGTCGTTTCGGCTTTCGCGTCCGGACCAGTTACCGTTGTGCTCGCCGGCGTTCGGATTACACCCGTCACAGAACCTTCGTTGAGACTTGGGATCGTAAAACTCGAGGCCACACCCCGTGCACGTCCGGTTTGGGAGCGGATCGCCGTGGACTTTGGTGTGGTGTTGGCGCACTCCCCCTTCGGTAGCGAGGTGCTTGCCACAGGTCGGACACTGCACACGGAGTCTGGCCGCTTCTTTGCAGATAAACGTGTGTCTCGACGTCCCGTCTCCCAGAGCCTCCGGCGACGCGATAGAAAATTGGAACCGTGTACCGCCCATCGCCGGCCCCCTGCGGGTGGTGAGGTACGTGACGAAAACGATCCCTGGCAGTTCACTCGGCCGGCGAACAGGCCTCGAGGTACTCACAACAGTCAGTTTCGGGATTAAAACAGTCCGGACACTCCTCGCGCCGGTCGATAATCGTGTCCAGTCGGTCGGCGACGACGTCGTCGATGACGCTCTCGAGTGCTCGTGCCTCTTCACGGTAGGCTTCTACCTCGAGGACGTTCGCGAGGAAGCGCTCGATGATACAGTAAGTCTGGAGGGCGTTGTGCGCTCGTTCCAGGCCGTCGTCGGTGAGGCGTGCGCCTTTGTACTTTTCGTGCTCGACGAGGTCGCGTTGTTCGAGTTTGCCGATCATCTCGTTGACGCTGGCGGGGCTGACTTCCAGGAGATCGGCGAGCGTACCCGTCGATGCCGGTCCGTCCTCGAGGCGTTGTGCGAGATAGATCGCTTTCAGATACTGGTCTGCCGTATTCATCTTCGTGTTCCTCCGGTGCGTTGGTCGTCGTCTCGTGGGTTGGTCGCCCGATTCGTCTCCTCGGCCGCCATATTCGTTGGCGCCCTCCTCATGCTCGACGCTCCATGATTTTCGTGACGTCTTCGACACCCTCTTTTTCCTCTTCGCGTATCTCATACAGCGTCTCGAGAACGCGTTCGCGGTCGATGCTGAAATTGGTCTCTGAGGCCTCGATGGCAGCGATCAGGTCGTCGTAAAACTTGTAGGCTGTCTCTTCGTTACAGAGTTGGTCGTAGAGGACGCCGTCGGTGTCTTCGGGCGGGCCGTATCGGGCGTCGACCAGTGCGTTGATCTCCTCGTAGGAGACCGTCTCTGCCTCGAGTTCGTCGACAAGCGCCTCGAGTCGCTCGCGGTGCTCAGCCGATTCGGTAGTCGCTTCCTCGAGAAGGGCACGAACTTCGGCGTCGACCTGTTGTCGTTCCGCCTCCGGAAGCGATTCGATGTGGTGGGCGGCACGTGACTCGACGACCTCCTCCAGCACGATTCCGATCTGCAGCAATCGCGCGAGTTGGTGATCGCTCGAGACCCGCTGTCCCAGACTCATAGCACCTCGTTTGCGCCCGACCTACCTTAGTGTCCCGCTTCTGGCTGAAAGAGCGAGCGCGTGAAAAACGGGGCAATGTACTTCAGATTTCGAGGGCCAGGCCGCTGACCTCGAGGGCCTCGTCCGCCGACAGATCCTCGTGGACGACGCCAGCGACGGCGCGGGCGATAGCTTCTGGCTCTTCGTGCTGGAAGATCGACCGACCCATCGAAACGCCAGCGCCGCCGCCGTCCATCGCGCCGCGGACCATCTCGAGCGTTTCTCGGTCCGTTCCACGGGAACCGCCCGCGATGACGACCGGCAGGCGAGTCGATTCGGTGACGTGTTCGAAGCTGTCGGCATCGCCGCTGTAGCCGGTTTTAACGATGTCAGCGCCGACTTCTTCGGCGAGGCGGACGGCGTGTCCGAGGGCTTCGGGGTCGTCGCCTTCGACCTCAGGGCCGCGAGCATAGGCCATCGCGAGGACGGGAATGCCAAACCGACCGGCATCGGCGGTAAGCTGTGAAAGGTCCTCGAGTTGTTTGGGTTCGTACTTCGAGCCGACATTGATGTGCAAAGAGACGGCGTCCGCTCCGGCACGGATGGCTTCTTCCACGGTGGCAGTCATGCGCTTGTCGTTGGCATCGGGACCGATGACGGTCGAGGCGTTAACGTGAACGATGTACCCAGCCCCGTTCTTGTTCTGATGGACGCGAGGGGCGATTCCTTTCTGGGTCAGGACGGCGTCCGCGCCGCCGCGAGTGACAGCGTCGATGGTCGATTCGATGTCTTTGAGGCCGGTGACGGCCCCGAGTGTAATGCCGTGGTCCATCGGAACGATGACGTACCGTCCGTCTGTCCCGATTCGGTCGAGTCGTGTGTCGAGTCCAGGTGAAGTCATATTGTGAGTGTGTAGCAAACTTGTGGTTATGGCTGTTCTGGTTCCGGTACAGTTTCGGACGAACCCGCGAGCGCCCCCGATTTGAGTTCGCGTGCCTTCGCCTCGAGTGTGGCGGCCGTGTCGGCAGTCGCCTCCTCGTTTTCCTCGCCAGCGGCGACGATGTCGACGAGCGCGCTGCCGACGATGATCCCGTCGGCCCCTGCAGCGACGATGCGCTCGGCGTGCTCGCCGGTCTTGATGCCGAAGCCCACGGCCTTGGGGACGTCACAGTCGGCCAGCCGCCCGAGGCTGGTGTCGGTCTGGTCGGAGACGTCGTCTCGCGCGCCAGTTGTGCCGAGTCGGGCCTGCACGTAGACGTAGCCCGAAACGTGTTCGAGCATTCGCTCGAGGCGGTCGCCCCGGGTCGTCGGCGCGACGATGAAGATCAAGTCGAGGTCGAACTCGTCACAGGCGTCGCGAAGCGGGTCGGCCTCTTCGGCGGGTAAGTCGGGAACGACGAACCCCTCGAGACCGACTTCGTTGGCTCGCTCGACGAACGGCCGTGGTCCCTCGCTATCCCCATACTGATAGATGAGATTGTAGTAGGTCATACAGACCAGGGGGGCGTCGACGTCCAGTTCTTCGACGAACTCGAAGAAGCGTTCGGGCGTCATGCCGCTCTCGAGGGCGCGGATAACGGCCTCCTGAATCGTCGGCCCCTCGGCGATAGGTTCCGAGAACGGTAAGCCGAGTTCGATAATATCCGCGCCGCCGCGGTCGAGCGCCTCGACGTACTCGAGTGAGGCCTCGTAGTTCGGGTCGCCCGCGGCGAGATACGGGATGAACGCCGGTCCCTCGGCGAACGCGGCCTCGATTCCGTCGCTCATCGAAGCCCCCCATCGAACACGGACATGTCGGGTGCGGCTTCGAGTCCCATCTCCGCAGTCTGTTCGATAACCGTCTCGAGGTCCTTGTCGCCGCGTCCGGAGACGTTGACGATGACAGTCTCCCCGAGTTGATCCTCGGCGTCCGCCTCGTTCGTCCCGCCATCGTGGTTCGCCTCGCCTGACGCGACCTCGTGAAGATACGCGAACGCGTGGGCCGTCTCGAGCGCTGGAATAATACCCTCCTCCGTCGAGAGTCGGTGGAACGCCTCGAGGGCGACACGGTCGTCGACGTTCACGGGAGTAACCCGGCCGATGTCGACGAGGTGTGCAAGTTCGGGGCCGACCCCCGCGTAATCCAGTCCGGCCGAGACGCTGTGTGATTCCATGATCTGTCCGTGGGAATCCTGCAAGAGCGTCGTTCGTGCGCCGTGAAGGACGCCTTCCTCGCCCGTCGACAGCGTGGCGGAGTTCGGTGCGACGCCGGCCGCTTCGTCGACCTCGAGCGAGGAGCCCCCGGCTTCGACCGCGACGAGCGAAACCGACTCGTCGGAGACGAACTCGGTGAACGCGCCCATGGTGTTCGAACCACCGCCCGCACACGCGACGACCGAGTCGGGCAGGCCCCCGGTTCGCTCGAGGACCTGTTCGCGCGCTTCTTCGGAGATGACGGCCTGGAAGTCTCGGACCATCGCCGGGAACGGGTGCGGACCGACGACGGACCCGATCACGTAGTGGGTGTGCTCGACGGTCTGGGACCAGTCTCGCATCGTCTCGGAGATGGCTTCTTTGAGGGTTCCACGGCCGGCGTCGACAGGGTTCACCTCGGCTCCGTTGATCCGCATGCGGAACACGTTGGGCCGCTGGCGGTTGACGTCCGTTCGGCCCATGTAAATCTCACAGGGCATGTCGAGGTGGGCTGCGGCCATCGCCGTCGCCGTCCCGTGCTGGCCCGCACCGGTTTCGGCGATGATGCGCTCTTTACCCATGTACTTCGCGAGCAACACCTGTCCCAGTGCGTTGTTGAGTTTGTGCGCACCACCGTGGACCAGGTCCTCGCGCTTGAGGTAAATCTCACGGTCGTAGCGCTCGCTGAGTCGGTCGGCCCGCTGCAAGGGCGTCGGTCTGCCCCCGAAATCTCGCAACCGGCGACGAAAGTCGTCCATAAATCCGTCCTCGTTCTCGAGGACGTATCGCCGGTAGGCGTCCTCGAGTTCCTCGAGGGCGGGCATCAGCGCTTCGGGGACGTACTGGCCGCCGAAGCGACCGAAGTTCCCGTCTTCGGCCGTCCGTTCGTCTCGGTTTCGCTCCGTCGATCGCGTGTCGGTGTCTGTCGGTGTCATGTCCGTTCCTCCGTAGTCGTCAGTCGTCGCGTGTTCTCGCTGACGTCGCCATCGGTCTCGCCTGAGTGATCCATGATAGCGCTTCCAACGAGCAAGGCGTCAGCGCCGGCCGCTCGCATCCGCCGAACGTCGTCAGGCGTCGAAATCCCGCTTTCGGCGATCAGGGTCACGTCGTCCGGAACGTGGGGCGCGACCCCCTCGAAGGTTTCGAGGTCGACCACGAGTTTCGCCAGGTCGCGATTGTTCACGCCGACGATCGATGCGCCGGCCTCGAGCGCCGTCTCGAGTTCGGCCCGGTCGTGGACCTCGACCAGTACCTGAAAGCCCCGGTCGCGAGCGGCCGCGAGCAGACCCTCGAGGTCGTCGACGAACCGGACGATCAGCAAAATCAGGTCGGCTTCGACGACGTCGAGTTGGGATTCTCGGACGATGAAATCCTTGCGCAGTACCGGGACGTCCACCGCCTCTCGAACCCGTGAAAGCGCCTCGGGCGAGCCGCCGAAGTGCGTCGGCTCGGTGAGCACGGAAATCGCCGCTGCGCCACCGGCGACCATCGCGCTGGCCAGCGCTACAGGGTCATCCTCGCGATGCCCGTCACTCGTCGGACTCGTCGGCTTGACCTCGGCGATCATCGGCACGCGGCCAGCGTTCTCGGCGTCCTCGAGCGCCGCCGAAAACGATCGCGGAGAGACGGAAATCGGGCCGTCCGTACCACCTTCGCGGTTCTCGGCCGCCTCGAGGATCGACCGAACGGCCGGCGCAACCTCGTCAGCAGTTTCCATTATCGTACATCAATGTACTGATTTATACATAAGGCTTGCGGGACGTACCCGGTTCGGTGCAAATGTTCCGCACACCGGTACGGTATTACGTTCGCCCACCCAGGAACCGACCATGCACGTAACCATCTCCCCGTCGCGCGTTTCGGGCACCGCTCGAGCGCCGCCCTCGAAAAGCTACACGCACCGGGCCATTCTCGCATCGGGGTATGCCGAGACGGCCACCGTCCACGATGCGCTCTGGTCGGCCGACACCCGCGCCACCGCACGCGCAGTAGAACTGTTCGGCGGCGATGTCGAACAGACCGCCGGAAGCACACTCGAGGTGACCGGCTTCGACGGTGTACCAGCAGTCCCGGCGGACGTTATCGACTGTGACAACAGCGGGACGACGATGCGGTTGGTGACCGCCACCGCGGCCCTCGCCGACAGGACGAGCGTCCTCACCGGCGATAGCTCGTTGCGCTCGCGACCGCAGGGACCGCTGCTCGAGGCCATTGCTGAACTCGGAGGCGAAGCGTTCAGCACTCGTGGGAACGGCCAGGCACCCCTCGTCGTCACGGGCCCAATCACCGGCGAGCGCGTCTCGATTCCAGGGGACGTCTCCTCCCAGTATATTTCGGCGCTGTTGATGGCGGGTGCGGTGACCGACGACGGGTTGTGTATCGACCTCGAGGCCGAACTCAAATCTGCACCGTACGTCGACGTCACCATCGAAGTGCTGGCGGATTTCGGCGTCGACGCTCGAGCGACAGACGACGGCTTCGTCGTCGACGGCGGCCAGTCGTACGCCCCCGAATCCGGCACCTACCACGTCCCCGGCGACTTCTCCTCGATCTCGTATCTGGCCTCCCTTGGTGCGCTTGCCGGCGACGAAAGCGTAACCGTTCGGGGTGCGCAGCCGAGTGCACAGGGTGACACCGCAATCCTCGACATTCTCGAGGCGATGGGCGCAGCCGTCGATTGGGACCGCTCGGCAGGTACAGTCACCGTCGCCCGGGGCGACCTCGAGGGCATCGAAGTATCCGTCGAGGACACTCCCGACCTGTTGCCAACGATTGCCGTGCTCGGTGCCGCCGCCGAGGGCGATACACACATTACGAACGCCGAACACGTCCGGTTCAAAGAAACCGACCGCGTGAGTGCGATGGCCGAAGAACTTGGCAAGATGGGCGTGAAGACGACGGAAGAACGCGACTCACTGACCGTCCACGGGAGCGATTCGACGCTCGAGGGCGCGACTGTCGAGGGCCGTGGTGATCACCGCATCGTCATGTCCCTGGCCGTGGCCGCGCTGCTCGCCGACGGTTCGACGACGATTCACGGAGCCGAACACGTCGACGTCTCGTTCCCCGGCTTTTTCGACGTGCTCGAGGGCCTGGGTGTTGCCCTCGAGCGGAACGAATCGGAAAACTAGTCAGCTTCTACGTTTCTTTCAAGAGAGGTGCGCGGTGACGTCCGTCGACGAAATCATGCCGACGTAGTCGCCGTCGACCACCGGCAGGTGTTTGATTCCGTACGTCGTCATCATCGCCGCGACTTCCTCCATATAGAGATCCGGCGTAGCCGTTTCGACGTCTTCGGTCATCACGTCTGTCACCGACAACGAGGTAATATCACGCCCGTCAGCGACGGCATCGAGCACGTCCGTACTGCTGATGATCGCTCTCGGGGTGGTTAGTACGACCAGCGCATTGATATCCTTCTCGCGCATCCGCTGGGCGGCCTCCATCACTGTCGCGTCTTTCGAAATCGTCTCGAGTGGCGTGGACATCACGTCTTCGACGGTGACTCTATTGCTAGAACTCATATTGGATACACGCACAGATGACGTATGATGTTTTCTATCAATTTACGATGATCATTAGTGGGAGTCTGTGGGCAATAGGTATGTGAAGATCACTGCACCATGGTATTTTAATTGTAGTTGCTACGAATCCAATATCCATTTGGAAGTCGCGGCTGGCTGCCCCCGACTGACACCGACCAAGTTGTTCTCTCACCGCCACAGACGTGGAATCGCAAGAGATCTGGTATCGGTGTCTCACTCGTTCCGCACCGTTTTCGCTCGCACTCGAGCACCCAAACGACTGTTCTTGCACAATCAGGGAGGCATAAGTGTACCCATCACCGAGAGGTGAGCAATGAACGGCAACCGCTTCGGTCGTCTCTTTCAGGTGACCACGTACGGTGAGAGCCACGGGGAGGCGATGGGCTGTACCATTTCCGGCTGTCCCGCCGGCCTCGAGCTCACAGAAGACGATATTCAGGAGGACCTCGACCGACGAAAACCGGGCCAGTCGATGATTACGACCAGCCGTGGCGAACCCGACGCCGTCTCGATCAAATCCGGAATTCAAGACGGGTACACGACCGGGACCCCCATCGGCCTCGTCATCGAGAACAAGGACGCTCGCTCGGGCAAGTACGAGCCGTTCATCACGGCACCGCGTCCCTCCCACGGCGATTTCACGTACTCGGCGAAGTTCGGGACGCGAAACTGGGGCGGTGGCGGCCGCTCGTCGGCTCGAGAGACCGTCAACTGGGTCGCAGCCGGCGCAGTCGCGAAAAAATTGCTCGCGCGTGAAGGTATCGAACTCAAGGCCCACGTCAACCAGATCGACGACATCGAAGCCCCCGAAGTGAGCTTCGAGGATCTACTCGAGCACAGCGAGGAAAACGACGTGCGCTGTGCCCATCCCGGAACGGCCGAGCGGATGCAAGCGCGAATCGAGGAATACCAGGAGGAAGGAGACTCTATCGGCGGCAGCATCTACTTCGAGGTACGTGGCGTCCCGGTTGGCCTGGGCGCGCCTCGATTCGATTCGCTGTCAGCCCGACTGGGCCAGGCCATGATGGCCATCCCGGCAACCACGGCGTTCGAGTTTGGCCTCGGTCGCGAGGCCCGCGCGTACTCCGGCAAGGAGCGAAACGACGACTGGGAATTCGATGACGATGGCACGCCGACGCCAGTCGAGAACGACCACGGCGGTATCCAAGGCGGCATCTCGAGCGGCGAACCCATCTACGGCGAAGTCACGCTCCACGCCCCCACGTCGATTCCGAAAGCACAGCAGACCGTCGACTGGGAAACCGGAGACGTCGTCGACGACGCACAGGTTATCGGTCGACACGACCCCGTTTTGCCACCGCGTGGGGTGCCCGTCGTCGAGTCGATGCTCGCGCTGACGCTCGTCGACTTCATGCTGCTGTCCGGTCGCCTCAACCCCGACCGCGTGGACGGACAACCTGGAAAATACGATACCGACTATCACCCGAGCAATCCGCGTAACGAGTAGCCAGCGTCGGTAGCACGGGAGTGGGGTTTCGCTTTGTAAATTGACTCGAGGCCGGATACTTCGCGACGCGGCACGGTTCGTCGACCCGAATTCGTCTTTTCCACCAGCTTCGGTGAACACTGAGCTTTCGACGGTCGTCTCACCGCCGCTCGAGCCGTGAGGAGCCGATGGTCACGATGACTGTACACACTGTTTAAACTAAAAACTTATTTACAGATCATTAATGGATTATTTGTGTAAATTTGCAGATTCAGGCATTCTTCATGAAAAATCCTTGGTAATCGATAGCAAAGGCTTTAGGTTCGGTAGGGCAAAATTTCGCATACTGCTGGCCAACGAGGCCGCTTATCCACCATGAGCGATCATGAACTTATCTGGCGAATCGCAGGCGGTTCCGGAGACGGGATCGACTCGACGAGTCAGAACTTCGCGAAGGCCCTTATGCGATCGGGGCTCGACGTGTTCACCCACCGACATTATCCGTCACGTATCCGCGGTGGCCACACATACGTCGAGATTCGAGCCGCAGGGCACGATGTACAGTCTCGAGGGGATGGCTATAACTTCCTGCTTTCACTGGGGGACTCGTTCGCCCGGAACCCACAGGAAGAAGCCTACTACGGCAACGAAGAGATCAAACCTCTCGCAGAAAACTTAGACGACCTCCGCGAAGGCGGAATCATCGTCTACGACTCCGGACTCGTCTCCGAAGAGGACGTCGAGGAACTGAACCTCGAGGAACGTGCCGAAGAAAACGACTGGCACGTCTTCCCCATCGACCTGCGCTCACTGGCCAAAGAGCACGGTCGTGAGGTCATGCGCAACACCGCCGGGGTTGGCGTCACCGCCGCACTGCTCGAGATGGACCTCGAGCACATCGAGGACCTGATGGAAGACGCAATGCCCGAGAAGATCCTTGAGCCAAACCTGACCATCCTGCACGACGCCTACGAGATGGTCCAGGAGGATTACGAGTTCGAACACGACCTGCGCATTCCGGAAGGCGAACACCACGAAGAGCAGGCGCTGCTCTCGGGGTCGAACGCCATCGCCTACGGCTCCATCGACGCCGGCTGTCGGTTCATCGCCGGCTACCCGATGACGCCGTGGACCGACGTGTTCACTATCATGTCCCAGCACCTGCCCGACATGGGCGGGATTTCCGAGCAGGTCGAAGACGAAATCGCGGCTGCCGCACTCGCCGTCGGGGCGAGCCACGCCGGTGTGAAAGCAATGTCCGGATCCTCCGGCGGTGGCTTCGCACTGATGAGCGAGCCGCTCGGTCTCGCCGAAATGACCGAGACGCCAATCGTCCTCCTCGAGTCGATGCGCGCCGGTCCGTCCACGGGGATGCCGACCAAACCCGAACAGGGCGACCTCGAGTTCACCCTCTACACGAGTCAGGGTGACTCCGCACGCGTCGTCTTCGCACCGGGGACGATCGCCGAAGCCTACGAGCAGACGCGACTGGCGTTCCACATCGCCTACGAGTACCAGATCCCGACGATCATCATCTACGACCAGAAGCTCAGTGGCGAGAACACGAACGTTCCCGTTAGCTTCTTCGACCGCGACCCCGAGCCGTCTCTCGGTTCGGTTGCTACCGAAGACGAGATCGCCGAGATGCCCCACGACACTTCCGGGAAGTTCCACCGCTTCCAGCACGACGTCGACGACGGCGTCAGTCCACGCTCCCTGCCCGGTCAGAAGGGCGGGCGCTACCTGGCGACCGGCAACGAGCACACGCCAGAAGGTCACATCTCCGAAGACGCGGACAACCGCGTCGCCCAGATGGACCGCCGAATGGCGAAACTCGAGGCCATCCGCGAGGAACTCGAGACCGAACACGAGTCCAACCAGACCTACTTCGGCGACGAGACGGCCGACTTCGGCATCATTACCTGGGGCTCCTCCCAGGGTGCCGTCGAGGAGGCCGTTGCTCGTCTGAACGACCAGGGTCACGCCGTCAAGGCCGTCGGGGTGTCTGACATGATGCCGTTCCCCGAGAACGAGATCACCGAGTTCATCGAGAGCGTCGACCAGGCGATGGTCGTCGAAATGAACGCCACGGCACAGTTCCGCGGCCTCATCCAGAAAGAACTCGGCCGCTACGGCGACAAACTGACCAGCCTGCTCAAGTACAACGGTAATCCGTTCGAACCCGCCGAGATCGTCGAGGGCTACGAGGTCAACGTCGACGGCGGGGACGCGGAGCCGAGCGCACAGGTTCGCATCGAACCAGCCGCAGGTGACTAGACTATGAGTGCATTCAACGCAATCGGAGAAGACCGCGAGATCGACCGGAACGAGTTTACCCCTGGAATCGAGCCGCAGGCGACCTGGTGTCCAGGCTGTGGTGACTTCGGCGTCCTCAAGGCGCTGAAACAGGCACTTCCGGAAGTCGGTCTCACCCCCGAGGAAGTCCTGACCGTTACCGGTATCGGCTGCTCGGGTAAGCTGAACAGCTATCTCGACACCTACGGGTTCCACACGATCCACGGCCGCTCGCTGCCCGTCGCTCGAGCCGCGAAGCTCGCCAACGACGGCCTCGAGGTCATCGCCGCAGGCGGTGACGGTGACGGCTACGGCATCGGTGGCAACCACTTCATGCACACCGCTCGAGAGAACCACGACATGACCTACATCGTGTTCAACAACGAGGTCTTCGGCCTGACGAAAGGCCAGACCTCGCCGACGAGCCCGAAAGGTCACACCTCGAAGACGACGCCGCACGGTAACGCGAAGTCGCCGATCCGGCCACTCTCGCTGGCGCTGACCTCGGGGGCGACCTACATCGCCCGCACGGCGGCGGTCAACCCGAACCAGGCCAAAGAGATCATCAAAGAGGCCATCGAACACGACGGGTTCGCCCACATCGACTTCCTGACCCAGTGTCCGACCTGGAACAAGGACGCTCGACAGTATGTCCCGTACGTCGACGTGCAGGAATCCGACGATTACGATTTCGACGTCACGGACCGACAGGAAGCCCAGGAGATGATGTTCGAGACCGAAAACGAACTGTATGAGGGCACCGTCCTCACCGGCCGCTACTTCGTCGACGAGCGACCGTCCTACCAGGACCAGAAGAAAGAACTCGGTGAGATGCCCGAAGAGCCACTCGCCGAACGCTACTTCGACGACGACGCCGAGTGGGAGCGCAGCTACGACCTGCTCGACCGCCACAAATAACGGCGACTCGTTCCGTTTTCGTATCGTTCTCGAGTACCCTTTCTTCGAGCGTGTCGGTAACCTGTTTTTTACATGGCGACTGACCTGGTGTGGTCGTTACCCTCGAGAGCCATAGCTGGGTGTAGTCCACGGTCGTACACCACGAGCCAGGGGCCGCTACAAGACTATTGCAGGCCACCACAGTGCCGATCGTGGCGTTCGGAGACTGATTCTCGATAATGGAAATCAGCGTTATTGATACAATAGCGTGTGCCTACTGAAACGTCTCCCCTACCTGGGCCACGTATGGAATCCAAGCGATACAGTCGACGATGGTTGCTTGCGGCAACAGGGAGTATGAGTGCGGTTGCAATCGCAGGCTGTGCAGATGAAGGACCCGGCGATGACGAAGTAGCTGACGATGTCGACGACGATCTCGATGACGACGAGATGGAGGATGACACGGATGACGTCGACGAGGACGAGATGGAGGATGACACGGACGACACAGATGACACGGAAGACGATGACGACGAAGAATACGACATCGACGACCAACCCGATGATGCGGCCGCGATGTTCGTCACTCCACAGGACGGTGATACGGTCGAATCACCGGTCCAGATCGAAGCGGAAGTCGAGGGCGTCGAACTCGTCGAAGTGGCGGAACCGGCTGCCGGCGAGGCCCACCTGCACGTGCTCGTCGACCGCGAGTGTTTCGACGACGGCGAAGTCGCACCCGGCCCGAGTGAAGAAGCCGAGGAAGACGGCATCTACCACTGGGGCGATGGCAGTTCCGAAGGAGAGATCGAGATGGAGCCAGGCGAACGCGAACTGTGTCTCCAACTCGCTGACGGCGCACACCGAGTGTTCGGAGAAACTGACGAGATAACCATCACCGTCGAGGAATAGGGCCCTCGAGCGCAAGCTGCTACTTATAGGAGGATCGGACCCGGAACGCGCCCGGTCACGCCCCGTTCCAGTTCGTCGGCGACGCGAACGGCCACTCGAGTCGGCCAATGGCTGCCGGGACGAGAATAATCCCAGCAACCTGAAGCCCATAGAGTGTACCCATCAGGGTGAGAGTGGCAAACTCGAGGAATCCGCCGCCAGCCTCGAGAACTCCACCACCAGCCGCCGGTATCGCATCGATTGCAACCTCCGTGATAAGCACGAACGTACAGCCGACGACGAAGAGGACGGCCCCCTCGATCCGGTTTCGAAGCGCGGGTAGACGGTCGACGTACCTGGCCGCAAACATTCCCCCGGCCCCACCGCCAATACCGAGGAGCGTGTAGGACGTGACACCGGTGACCAGAAGTGCGGGAACCGAACAGATAACTGCGATAGCGAAGCCTCGACGGGGTTCACCCCGAACCAGTCGTCCGAAAATCACGAGTGCGAGAACGCCGAACAATGCGCCAGCGACGACGTCCCCGAGATAGTGGAGACCGAGGACGACTCGAGAGAGCGCCACGAGGGTGATAATTCCCGAGACCCCGACGACCGCTGGCAGAGACCGCGTTCGGTCGAACGCCCTGAGCAAGCCGCCATACACCACGACGGCGGCAAAGGTGTGGCCGCTCGGAAATCCGTACTCGTCGCCATCGAGTTCGATCAGAAAGAGCGACTCCGGCGGTCGTGGCATCCCGAGAACGGCTTTGACGGTGATCAATACCGTCAGACCAGCGAGTGCGTAGCTGACCACGAGCAAGGTTCGGCGTCGGTCGACGAGCCAGTACAGCGTCGCCAGGAGAAACAACAGTACTGTCGGACTACCGAGTTCGGTAACCGCGACGACGGCGTCGACGTGCTCCTCCGAGACCGCTTCTCGAATCGTCGCACTTGGCCCCTCGAGCCGCATGGGGTTCACCACTCAGGAGTGTAATAAAAACGTTACCGATCGGCCCACTCGAGCATCCGAGAATACGTGGGATCCGATTCGAGGGCGTTTCGGTCCCCGACCAGTACCAGCCCTCGTTTCGGGCGAGTCAGTGCGACGTTAATCCGACGATAATCCTCGAATATCGGGCCCTCGAGGGTCCCGGTTGCGGTAAAGGAGATGATGATGACCTCCTTGCTGGAGCCCTGGAACCGGTCGACGGTGTCGACGGTCACGTCGCTCGGTAGGCGGTTCGAAATCGTCGACACCTGGGCGCGAAACGGCGCGATAACGCCGATCTGGTCGCGCTCGAGGCCGGCACGCTCGTAGGCGGCGATGAGGTCGGCGATTCGGTCGGCTTCGTCGTCGTCGGTGTACCGTTCGTCGTCGCCTTCGACGTGGACGAACGAAACGGAATCGACCAGTTCGTCTGGGAGAGCACTTCGAGACACGCCCTCGAGGTCGTCCAACGTCCGGCCTGCGACCTCGCCAGTGGCGGGGCGAAGCTGGCCGTCGTAAAACTCGCGGGAGGAAAACGCCTGAATCCGCTGGTTCATCCGGTACTGGCGGTCGAGCATGACCCCGGCGTCGGGGTGTAACTCGACCAGCCGCTCGAACAGCGAGGTCGAGAGGTCGGTGTCAGCCCGAACGACCGGCGGCAACTGCTCGTGGTCGCCGACCAGGACGAACCGATCGGCGAGTTCGGTGGCCGCGTACGTTCCCGGCTCCGTGAGCTGGGCGGCCTCGTCGACCAGTGCCACGTCGAACGACTGTTCGCTCATCACTCGCGAGCCACACGAGGCCGTCGTGGCCGCGACGACCTGTGCCCCCTGGAGTTCGGCGAGACGGGTTTCCGGGTCCCCAGCCCACTCGAGACGATACTCCTGCATGTCCTCTCTGACCCCGCTTTCGCTACCCACGCGAACGATAGTGTCCGGGTCGACGCCGTGTTCGATGACCGCCTCGAGGGCGTTGTCGACGGCCCGGTTGGTAAACGCCGAGAGCAGGACTCGCTCGCCGCGGTCGACCATCGCGCCGATGGACTGTGCGATGGTGTAGGTCTTTCCGGCCCCCGGCGGCCCGTGAATTAGCGCACAGTCCCTGGCACCCACGGCTTTCGTGACGGCCTCGTTCTGGGCCGCGTTGTTGTCGATGAACGTCTCCTCGAGCGGCTCGAACTCGGGTGTAGCCCGCCCGAAGAGGATGTCTTTGCGGCGACCATCGCCTTTCAACAGCGCGTCGTGCAGCGCCGTGAGCAGGCGGTCAGTCGTCAGTTCCGACGGGTAGACGTCGAGGCGGGTGACCTCGACGGGTTCGTCCGCTGTGAGCACGATTTCGTCCTCGAGTCGCTCGATACGGGCCAGTTCGGCCTCGCCACGAACCGGGTGCCCGTCGCTCGCCAGTACCAGGTCACCTTCCCGGAGTTTCGAGGTACCGGGTCGGCGCTGGCGCGCGCGGAGTTCCCAGCGACCGCCCTCGAGCGCGCGCTTGTCGATGAACTCGAGGTCGATCAGTGCGCGGTCGTCGTCGGCTCGCTCCTCGGCGTCCTGTTCCCAGAGCTTGGCGTACTCGCGGTGGACCGCCCGTCGTTCGTCTTCGATGGCCCGATACAGGCGGTCGAAGTGCTCGAGTTCTTCGTCGGGCAACGGCTCACCGATCTGGCCGGCTTTTGACTCCTGGTTCAGTCGCCCCGAGACGACCATACAGGTGTCTCGCTCGAAACAGTACTCGCACTTGGCGTCGGCTTCCTTGCCCGTCGGAATCGAACCCGACATCTCCATGGCCGCGATTTCGTTTCGGAGGCGGACCACGTATTTGAGCAGGCCAGCCCCCATCGAGAAATCCTTGGCCGGCGTCAGGTCACCCGTTTCCTCGTTGCGCTCGAGCGCGGAGTTTTTCGTATAGAGCAAGGTGCCCGTATCGACACGTTCGCCGTGTTCTTCGAGCAACAGTGCATAACAGGCCGCCTGTACCTTGTCCTTGAATCGTGGCTCCTTGCGGAGGTTCTTCCCCGTTTTGAGTTCGACCGGTGCGCCCCGGCGAATCGCGTCTGCGCGACCGCGAATACCGAACGTTTCGCTGATCAACAGCTGTTCTGAGCGCCACTCGTCGTCCTCAGTGAGCCGGCCCTGTTCGAGCCATCCTTCGATGGCGGCGGCGTTTTTCCGGACGTCTTCTTCGACCGAAGACGGCTCCTCTCCGAGCAGGCCCAGTTCCAGGCCGCGGTCGCCGACTCGCTCGTCGATTGCGGCCTCGAGGTCGCGCCCCCGGAGCAGGTCCCCGAACACTTCGTGGACGATGGTCCCTTTGACAACCGGATAGTTGAGTGGGACGCCCGAGAGTTTGTTCAGATAGTACAGGCGAGGACACTCAACCCAGTTTCTGATCGCCGTCACGTTGACCAGAAAACTCGGTTCGACGACCACGTAGGATGCACCTGTCGTCGAGTATCCCAACTCACCGTTGAACTCCTCTTCTTCGACGTCGGTAACCAGCAGTTCCATGCCCGGCTCGAGCAGTGACGTGGATTCGGTCCACTTTCCCCAGCAGGTAACGCGCACGACGCTCTCGTCGCCCTGACGGAGTGGTACTTCGGCGAGTTGGCTCTCGCCGTGACCCGTCGACACCGTTCGAGCCGTCACGTCGTCCGTGACGGTGCCGCGTACGTTCACGGCTATGCCAGGGGACGGCCGGACAAAAACGCTACTGGTCCTGCCTCGAGTCCGTTCCGGTCCGCACGGTTCGATTGGTTTCCAACGCTTCGCCGAGAAACGGCGGATTACTGTCGCTCGAGCCGTGAAATCGACCGCAACAGTACGCTCGCCTTTTGCCGAGGGTTACCTCACACCGTTCGTGGGATATCGAGTCGCATCAGGTACTCGAGTCGAGCGCACGCGCACCACTACCACCGGTCTCGTCGTCCTCGGGGCCATCCTCGTAGTCGGTTCGCTGGGGCTCGCCGCCTGGCCCACCATCGAGGGTGCTCAATCGAGTGTCACGGTCAACGTGGTGATCGGCCTCCTCGTGACGGGTGGCGCAGGGTACAACGCCTATCGCGTTCGAAATCACGTTCCAGCGAGTACCACGGTCGCCTCGATACTCGTCGCACTCGGGTTCTGGCTGGTTGTCCGATCACTGCTCGCCGACGGGGTCGGCCTATTCGGCTGGGGAACGCTTGCAATCGGCGTCGCAACCACGATCCTGGCAGGGTATGACGCGTACGACGCTCGCAACCCGCGAAAGATTTCCCGCGAACAGCTTCGTGGTCATTAACCGGGCGTACACCAATGGTCCGATATGCATCCAACGACTGAGGGGACGTTCCGCGTCTATCCCGGCCGAAGTTCCGACGAGTGGTTGTTGCTCGAGGTAAACGCGGCCGATCCAACGTACGTCGCTAGCGAAGACGTCGAAGGCACACTCGAGGTGGGAAACCGACTCGAGGGAACCATCGAGTGGGTCGACGAGGTTCCCCGACTGCAGGCGTTCGATACCGTCGAACCGACCCGATTTCACTTTCTCCGAACCGACGCGCCGACGTTCCAGGCTGCACAGACCTGTTTCGACGAGGCCCGACGGGCCGGCGACGCCATGAACGCGAGCGTCACTCGAGATACTGACGGACGACCAAACGGCGTCCTCTACACCTTCGCCGAACAGGCCGGCCAGCGCGACCTCTTCGCCGAGTTTCGCGACGGCGAGAAACCGCTCGAGCCACTGGTCGCCCGAGCGGCCGAGACCGCCTCACCACCGTTTTCGGTCTGGGTACTCGACGTCAGCGAACCGTTCGTCCTGGTTACGATCGTCCTGAATCCGGATGGACTGTTCGAAGAGACCATGCGCGAAACGTATCTCGAAACTGAAACGAAATCATAGGGCCCCGAGTCGACTAGCCCGATTCAAGTGCCTCCAGGTCCCCTCTGTCGGTATGAACGAGACACGACGCGCCGTCCTCGAGGCACTGGCCGACGGGCCGGTTTCGGGACCTGAGATAGCTGAATCCCTCGATATCTCCCGTGCTGCGGTCTGGAAACACGTTGAGGGCTTACGCGAGGGAGGGTTCGTCATCGCGAGCGACGGCTCCGGATACGTCCTCGAGCAGGTCGATCGGTATTCCGGCCCCACCGTCGAGTACGAACTCGAGGCCCCGTTCGAGATCGAGTACCACGATTCCATCGGGAGTACGAACGACCGCGCCCGCGAACTGGCCGGGGGCGGTGCAACCGACGTGGTCGTCCTCGCAGACGAACAAACCGGCAGCCGGGGTCGCCTCGAGCGAGCCTGGCGCGCGCCATCTGGCGGCGTCTGGCTCAGTGCCATCTGTCGACCGACGATTCCGCTCGCACGAGCATCCCAGTACACGCTCGCGGCGGCGGTCGCGACCGCAACTGCCGCTCGAGAGGTCGGTGTCGACGCCGGAATCAAGTGGCCGAACGACGTCGTCGTTTCGGTCGGCGACGACGGTTCGTACCGAAAGCTCGCGGGCATCCTCACGGAGATGGAAGGCGAAACAGACCGCATCGAGTGGCTGGTCGTCGGTATCGGCGTCAACGCAAACATCGACGCCGCCGAACTCCCTGAAAGGGCCACGAGTATCGCCGAAGAAGTCGGCGAGGTCGACAGGCGACGGTTCGTCCAGCGCGTCCTCGAAGTATTCGACACCTATCGAAACGACCTCGAGCGCGTCATCCCGGCCTGGCGGGACCTCGCGCTCACGCTCGGACAGCGCGTCCGGGTCGAACGCGATGGCGAAACGCTCGTCGGCGTCGCTCGAGACGTCACCGATACGGGCGCATTACGCGTCGAACTCGAAGGCGGCGAGACGGTGACGATCACTGCAGGCGATTGTGAACATCTGCGACCGGTGTGACGCCGTTTTCACAGGCCAAGAGAGCGGTTTGTGACAGGCAGTCACTACACACCAATATGAGAGTAAAAGTAGTGATTTTGTAGTAATTTGATTGGTTTGCCATATCGAGTGGTATCAAACCCATAGTAGTACGGACTCGGTGCCTTCGGCAATACGGAACCACCCCACTGCAAACTCGAGTTATTCGACGGCGGCCTCCGCATTTTGGGCGGCCTCCGCCTCCCGTTCCTCGAGTTCGTCGACGCGGACGGTCAACACGGGCACGGGGGACCGGCGAACGACGCGCTCAGCCACGCTCCCCAGCAGTAGTCGGTCGATACCACCCCGGCCGTGGGTTCCCATCACGACCAGGTCGCACTTCTCCGGCTGGGCCTGTGCGACGATGACGCGGCTGGGCGAGCCCTCGAGCACCTGCGTTTCGACAGTCACGTCGTCTGGAGCCAGTTCGACGACCCGATCCACGGCCGACTGACCTTCCTCCCTGAGAGCGTCGCTGATGCCATCCCACGCTGTTTCCATCGGCAACCCCCCGTAGTTGGCTGCGTTCACCACGTAAATGGCCCGCACCGTTGCACCGTGCGCTCTGGCCAGATCGAACGCGTATTCGACAGCACGCTCGCCCTCCGAGGAACCATCCGTCGGGACGAGGATACAATCGTACATACGTTATCATCCATCATACTACCCCCAGGCATAATAACGTTGTCGCGCTGGCGACGAAAGTGACGGCTCGAGCGATGGGCCTTCGTCGGCCATCTCGGCGTCGGTGGATTGATTGCCCCGCCGTCCATCGCCGCGGGTATGGAGACGAGACGCATACTGCAGGTCGACGCGTTTACCGACGAGCCGTTGACTGGCAATCCGGCCGGTGTCCTCCCAGACGCGAACGGGTTATCCGAGGGACAGATGCAGGCCATCGCTCGAGAGATGGCCGTCAGCGAAACGGCGTTTCTCACGGGGAGTCCGCAAGCCGAGAGACGGATTCGATACTTCACGCCCACCCAGGAGGTGGACCTCTGTGGACACGCGACCATCGCGTCGTTCGCCACCCTGTACGAGGAGGGAGAACTCGAGGTGGGCACGTCGAAACTCGAGACCAACGTCGGCGTCCTCGAGATCGAGGTCGAGTCCGACGGCACGGTCTGGATGACCCAGGAGTCACCCACGATCAGAGAGGTCGACGTCGGGTACGGCGACGTCGCCGACGCACTTGGCGTCGACCGGGCCGCCCTCGAGGGCGCGTCGGCAGACCTCCCGCTGGCAGTCGCCTCGACCGGTCTGCCCTTCCTCGTCGTTCCGATCACGTACCTCGCCGACGTCGGCTCCGCAAAGCCGGATATGGCCGCCATCGAGGCCCTCAGCGAACGGGTGGACGCGGCCGGCATCTATCTGTTTAGCTTCGACAGCCTCGAGGCCGACTCGACGCTGCACGGACGGATGTTCGCCCCCGCTGCAGGCGTTCCCGAAGACCCCGTTACTGGCACCGCGAGCGGGGCAGTCAGTGGGTACCTCGACCGCTACGGAGCCTTCGATCCTACTCCCGAGGAACTTCGCCTCGAACAAGGCCACTACGTAGACCGACCCGGCCTGGTTCGCGTGCGCGTCCACGACGGCAACGGCATTCGCGTCGGCGGTCGAGCGGTGACGGCACTCGAGGGAACTATCGTCGTTCCCGAAGGTGACGAGGACGATATTCTCGAGGCCTCATAGCGGTTCGTAGAATCGCTATCGAGACACCGGGTCGTAGAATCGCTACCGGGACACCGGGTCGTTTTCGTCCCGCCCAGTTTCGGCGTCTGCGTGGCCGCTTTGTTGCTGCGATGACCCCCTCGTTGTCTGGCCCCCGCTCGAGGCCGAATGCTCGTCGCTCGAGCGATCGATATCGTCGAGTGGCCGGCGGCCGGCCGCGCCGCCGGTCGACGACGCGGATTCCAGGGCTGGTGGCACCTCGCCCTCGAGGGCCTCGCGTTCGTCGAAACTCGCTGCGTGTTGCTCTCGTTTGATCTCCTGAACGGCACGCCGAGTTTCGGCGACGTCTTCCTCGAGGTCCGAAAGGCGGCCGTCGAGTCCCTGCAGGATGTCGCTTTTGAGTGCCTGTCGGTCGAACTGTTTGGCCGCCTGTCGCCCTGCGGCGCGCGGAAGCGTATAAAAGAGAGCGACCGTCTTGCCGAACTGCCAGACAGCGACACCGACGATGCTCAAGGCGACGGTAATCATCGGGTTCGCGGCGTCGATCGCCGAACTGGGGTTCAACGGGTCGCTAATGAGCAGGTTGAGGCTGCCCCAGAATCCCGAAACGAAGCCAAACGCGACCAGCGCCACCCCGGCGAGGAGCGAACCCGTCGCGACGGCCCGATACACCAGTGACCACTTGATGGCGTTCGGTACGTCCATAGTCGGAACTCTCACTCGAGGCGTATAGTCACTACGGGCGATCACTCGAGGCGATCACCGACGAGAAATCGGTGGCAATACTGACAGTAGCCCGGTAAAATTCATTCGTCCCCGAGTTGGTAATTGTAAGCATCGTTCGCAACCTTCTTTATTCACACCGGTGTCCACGCAGATACAGATGGCAGTACTCTGGCTGGACGAGATTAGCGCCGACGACCTCGAGACCGTCGGCGGCAAAGGAGCCTCCCTGGGGGAACTGACGGGTGCTGGACTTCCGGTTCCGCCCGGATACGTGGTCACGGCCGGGACCTACAGACGGTTCATCGAGAACGCCGGCATCGACGAGGAGCTGTTCGAACTCGTCGAAATCGACGTCGAGGACTCGAGTGCGCTGGCCGCGGCGGCCGACGGTGCCCAGCAACTCATCCTCGAGACAACCTTCCCGGAGGAACTTCGTGAAGAGATTCTCGAGGCGTATCGCTCGATCGGGACCGGCGAGGCGTTCGTTGCCGTTCGGTCCTCCGCAACGGCCGAGGACTTGCCTGACGCCTCGTTTGCGGGCCAACAGGAGACGTTCCTCAACGTCACCGAAGCGGACCTGCTCGACCGCGTTCGCGAATGCTGGGCCTCGCTTTTCACCCAGCGGGCGATTTACTACCGCCAGGAACAGGGATTCGATCACTCAATCGTCAACATCGCCGTCGTCGTCCAGCAGATGGTCGACGCCGAGCGCTCGGGCGTGATGTTCACCAGTCACCCGTCTACGGGCGATCCGACGATGATCATCGAAGCGGCCTGGGGACTCGGGGAAGCCGTCGTCTCCGGTGCCGTTTCACCGGACAACTACGTGGTCTCGCGAAGCGACCGGTCCGTCGAGACCACCATTGCAGACAAGAAGGTGATGCACTGCCGGGACGAAGAAACCGGCGAAACCGTCGAGCGACCGGTTTCCGAGGACAAACGAACCGAGCGCGTCCTCTCGTCGGAAGCCCTCGGCCGACTGGTCGACCTGGGCGAGCAAGTGGAAGACCACTACGGCGGGCCACAGGACGTCGAGTGGGCGATGGTCGGCGACGAGGTCTACATGCTCCAGTCTCGGCCGATTACGACAATCGATAAGGGGTTCGACCCGGAAGCCAGCTCCCTCGACGAGATGACCGCCAGTGAAGCGAGCGTTACCGACGGCAGCGGCGCAGCTACAGCCAGTGAAACGAAACAGGGGTCGGTGCTCGTCTCCGGACTCGGCTCGAGCCCCGGTCTCGCCAGCGGCGCAGCCAGAATTATCCGAAAGCTCGACGAACTCGACAAGGTCGGCACCGGCGACATCATCGTGACCGAGATGACGACGCCAGACATGGTCCCGGCGATGAAACGAGCCGCCGGAATCGTCACCGACGAGGGCGGAATGACCAGCCACGCCGCCATCGTCTCCCGCGAACTAGGTGTCCCAGCCGTCGTCGGCACCCAGAACGCCTCGACCGCCCTCGAGGACGGACAGCTGATAACGCTCGACGGCGACAAGGGAACGGTTCTCGAGGGGAAGACCGAAACCGACGACGAACGCGAGCCGGTCGAGGAGGTTCGACCCCAGTCCCCAGTGAAACCGATGACCGCAACGGAGGTCAAAGTCAACGTTTCGATTCCGGAGGCGGCGAACCGTGCCGCCGCAACCGGTGCTGACGGGGTCGGGTTGCTCCGCATCGAACACATGATCCTCTCGCTGGGGAAGACGCCGGCGCGCTTCATCGAAGAAAACGGGGAAGACGCCTACATCTCCGAGCTCATCGACGGCGTTCGAACCGTCGCCGACGAGTTCTACCCGCGACCAGTCCGCGTTCGCACGCTCGATGCCCCGACCGACGAGTTCCGCGAACTCGAGGGCGGTGCCAACGAACCGCTCGAGCACAACCCAATGCTTGGCTACCGTGGCATCCGCCGGAGCCTGGACCGACCCGACGTGTTCGCCTACGAACTCGAGGCGTTCGCCCGACTGTTCGACATGGGCTACGATAACCTCGAGATCATGTTCCCGCTCGTCAACGACGCCGAAGACGTCTATCGGGCGAAACGCGAACTCGAGAAGGCGGGTATCGACCCCAACAAACGCAAATGGGGTGTGATGATCGAGACGCCGGCTTCCGCGCTCTGTGTCGAGGAGATGGCAGAGGCAGGTATCGACTTCGCCTCGTTCGGAACGAACGACCTCACGCAGTACACCCTCGCCGTCGACCGGAACAACGAGAATGTCGCCGATCGCTTCGACGAACTCCATCCCGCCGTCTTGCGACTGATCGGTGACGTAATCGAAACCTGTCGCGAACACGATGTCGCGACGAGCATCTGCGGCCAGGCTGGCTCGAAACCCGAGATGGCCCAGTTCCTGGTCAACGAAGGTGTGAGTTCGATTTCGGCGAACATCGACGCCGTCCGTGACGTCCAACACGAGGTCAAACGCGTCGAACAGAAACTGCTGCTCGAGTCGGTTCGCTAATTCGGCTCCGCCGGTCAGGCTCTCGAAGCTGCCAGTCTCTCCAGCCTGGAGCGCTTAGGACGGGTTCGGTTATTTTTTCTCGAGGCCACAACGGGACTTACCGTTTCTCGAGACCACAACAGGTACTTACTGTTTCTCGAGACCACAACGGGACTTACTGTTTCTCGAGACCACAACGGGACTTACCGTTTCTCGAGACCACAACGGGTACTTACTGTTTCTCGAACACGCGAAACGTGTCGATATCGCCCTCGCTCGAGTGAACTTGCCGCCAGCCCAGATCACCGAAAATACGTTCCCAGTTCCGAAAGTAAAGCGGGAAGTCGTCAACGTTCGTCACCGCGAGCAGTTCGTCACCGTCGGGTTCGTTCTCCATCGTCAGCAGACGGTCGTCAGTGACTCGAGCGATGTCTTCGAACACCCAGGCGTTGTCCGGATGGATGTGCTGGAGCGTTTCGACCGAAAAGACGACGTCGAACGCGTCGGTTTCGAACGTCGGGACCACGTCCTCAATCGCGTCGAAATAAAAGGTCCCGTCGGCCTCGAGGTGTGGGTAGTTGCGTTCGATAACCTCGCCGGCGTCTTCGTTGATGTCGATTCCGTGTAAATTCTCGTAGCCGTGATCGTGAAGGGCCGCGAGATGTCGGCCGCCGCCACAGCCCAGTTCCAGGATCGAGTCGTCGGTGTCGACGGATCCCTCGAGTGCCTCGAGGATGGCTTCGGTGCCCGTATCGGGGCCGTACTCGGCGTAGAATTCGGGCGAGTAATGTCCCGAGCGGCCGGCCCACTCGTTTTGCACCTCTGTCGGGCTCATTCGAAGCGAGTCGAGTGTCAATAGCGCGATGCCAAGAGAGCCGAGTGCCGCGCGTGGCCTCGAGCGAAGATAGGTAATGACCCCGTCCGTTCTCAGGGCGGCTACCTGGGCTTTCGCCGTTGCCACGGCTCGTTTTCCGACCGCCGAAAGAACGTTCATATACGGTGGTGTTGCCGGAGACGGGTAACGCCACCGGTCCCGTCGTCGCGGCGGTTTGGGTCAGAGGACCGAATGCGGAACCCCGGCCGCCACGAGCCACCCGAATATGTGACCGAAAAGGAACAGTACCATCGCTGTGACGGTCGGAGATGGCGATTCCTGCTCGGTGAAGACCCCCCATCCCCACACGAGTACTGGAGCCGCGGGAAGGCTCACAACGACGACGACCGTCGGTATCAACTCGAGCGGATACCAGAGAACGATGAAGATACCAACCGCCGCCAGGCAACTCAGGACGTAGAGGCGCCGGAGCGAAGATGGTGGGAGGCGAACCGCGAGCGTTCGCTTTCCGACGGCCGAGTCTGCCAACCTATCGGGCCACTGAGTGGCGAGCAGGTTTATGAACACGACGAGTGCGAACGGCACGCAGGCGATGACTGGGTACGCCGAGAGTTCCCCGGTCACGGTGGCGTAGCCCTACAGTGGGGTAAGGAGCGAGTTATCGATCTCCCCGAGTCCACGCCAGGCCAGAGCAATCCGTTCGAGGGAGCACCCCCAGCTTGTCGAGCCAGTCCCGGCCCGCTGGTGGACATTGGCTCGTACCTGTGAGCTGATCTACCGCTCTTTGATATTCGAGGCCACTGTAGAAAGGCGTATGAAAAACGTCGAGTACGTCTACACGTTCGGAATGGATCGGGAAACACTCGAGCGACGGCTCGAACAAACCGGCCTCGGCGTCCTCTCGCTGGCGAAAGAATCGGACGCATACGCCGTTCCGATTGCCTACCACTACGACGGCGACTCGGTGTTCCTCCGATTTGCGTTCGAAGGAGACAGCACGAAACGCGAGTACCTCGAGGCGACGAGTGAAGCCTGCCTCTGTCTGTATGGAATCGAATCGGATGACGAGAACTGGAGCGTCCTGGTGCAGGGAACACTGCGCCAACTCACAGGAACCGAACGAGACCGTTTCGATGCGCTGACCGTCAACGAGACCTTCGAGCGGTTACACGTGTTCGACCAGGACATCGAGGCAATCGATATCGAAGTCTACGAACTCCTGGCCGATTCGATTACCGGGAGAACGACTGAAAGCTGATTCATACAGTAGCCACACGGCTGTCGTCGATACCACCGTCTGCAGCAACCAAATGGGGTTCGCTCGAGGCAGCAACCGGTGGGCGACGGATCATCGCATCACACACGAACACGATTGCCACGAGCGATCCGACGAAGATCCCAGCGTGAATTGTGAGCGCCGAGACCGCACTCACCAATACGCCAGCAACGAGACTGCCGATGATCGCAACCAGGATCACGTCGTAGTAGTCGAGCATGGTTTCACCCCGGTTGGGAGGAGGACGTCCCGGAGGAAAAGTCCGTTCATGGTTCCCAAACGTTGGGACATTTACACATCCCTGTACGTACGATCGGGTGGAAACTTCGACGCTCGAGAACGGGCACTCTCCTGACACACTGTGTCATGCACCCCACGGTACTCTCACAGATACCCACGACTGAAGTCCTGTGATTGACGGTCCAATATGGGCAACCACCGTGAATCGCCTCGGGGTCGAGCCCCAAGGCTTCCTGATTCAGTAAAACAGGTACAACAGAGCATAGCAGTCTCCGCAATAGTAGCCAGTGAACGTCACTGCACACCCAATCGCAAGCGGGTGTCGCGGTAGGTGTGTCAATCGTTTCACTGGCTACTATAGCTACCTTTCACTCTCGACTCGAGAACACAACGAATAAAGTGTCTACCGTTCTGGTTTGTGATATGCCAGCCGAGCCGCAATCGTTCGACCGGGTGCTTTCGTCGATGTGTACCGACCCGCACCCGGCAGCGCGCGAGGCAGCCGTCGACTTTCTGGCGACAAATCCCGGCGACCCCGGTACCTACCCCACGATATCGGCCCTCGAGGACGACGCCGTCGACGCACTGGGGGAGATTGCAGGGCTGACCGACCCGACAGGCTATATTGCCAGCGGCGGCACCGAAGCGAACATCCAGGCGGTCCGTATCGCCCGCGAGCGAGCGGAGACGGCCCGACCGAACGTCGTCATGCCCGATTCGGGCCACTTCAGTTTTCGAAAAGCGGCCGACATTCTCGAGGTCGACCTCCGAATCGTCCCCACGGACGACGACTATCGGGCCGACCTCGAGGCAGCCCGCGCGAGCGTCGACGAGGAAACGGCGCTGGTCATCGGGGTCGCCGGTACGACGGAGTACGGTCGCGTCGACCCGATCCCCGAACTCGGGACCCTCGCTCACGAAGTCGACGCGCTCTTTCACGTCGACGCTGCCTGGGGTGGGTACGTCTTGCCGTTCACCGACATCCCCTGGAACTTCGAGCACGCGCCCGTCGATACGATGACCATCGATCCGCACAAGATGGGACAGGCCGCAATTCCTGCCGGTGGGTTACTCGTTCGGGACGAAACCCTGCTCGACGAGCTCGCCGTCGACACCCCATATCTCGAGACAACCGCACAGGCGACGCTGACGGGAACGCGTTCGGGTGCCGGCGTCGCGAGTGCGCTTGCCGCTTTCGAGGCGCTGTGGCCCGATGGCTACGCGGCCCAGTACGAACGATCACAGGCGAACGCCGAGTGGCTAGCGGGCGAGCTCGAGAACTTGGGCTACGACGTCATCGAACCCACGCTTCCACTGGTCGCTGCAGACGTTCCGACACAAACATTCGACGCGCTCCGGGCCGACGGCTGGCGCGTGTCCCGGACGGGGAACGACGAAATGCGTGTCGTCTGTATGCCCCACGTCACGCGCGAAATGCTCGCGGCGTTCCTCGAGGACCTCGATGGGTGCCGGGCGGTGACGACTGCGCCAGTAGCAAGTGACGATTAACGCAGGAGCGCAAAGACCGAATTTTCTGTTGTTTACTCTCCATAACTGCTATGTCACCGCCTCGTGAATTGGGTAGCTGTGCGGGGGGAAATTCGGGTATTGCACGTCGACGACGAGCCGTCACTGGTAGAACTCTCGAAAACCTTTCTCGAACGTGTGAACGACCGGCTACGCGTCGAAACCGCCACGGGCGTCCTCGAGGGGAAAGAACTACTCGATAATGGAATCGACTGCGTCGTCAGCGATTTCGATATGCCCGGAGCGAACGGTCTCGAGTTTCTGTCGACCGTTCGGGCCTCTTACCCCTCGTTGCCGTTTATCCTCTTTACCGGGAAAGGAAGCGAGGAAATCGCGAGCAAGGCCATCTCTGCCGGCGTCACGGATTATCTCCAGAAAGAACACGGGACGGACCAGTATACCGTCCTGGCCAACCGAATCGAAAACGCCGTCGAGCAACATCGGTCAAAACTCGCTCTCGAACGAAGCCAACAGCGACTCGATCTGTTTTTCGAGCATTCCCCCCTCGGAGTCATCGAGTGGGATAGCGAGATTCGTATTCGGCGCGTGAACGAGGCCGCAACCGACATAGTTGGTTACAGCGAGCGTGAACTCGTAGGTGACTCGTGGCAATCTATCGTTTCGGCCGACGAACGAACACGGTTCGAATCGAACATGACAGCGCTCCTCGAGGGTCGCAGTAGTGGTCGCGAGTTGTTCAAAATCCGCCGAAAGGATGGAACGATACGCAACTGTGAGTGGAACGACCACCTCGTGATGGGCGACGGCGGTGAACTGAGCCGAGTCTTTTCGCAGATTCAGGACGTCACCGAACGCTACGAAAACAGACGGCGACTCGAGGCACTGATCGATAATTTACCAGGAATGGTGTATCAACATCGGGACGATGACGAGTGGACGCTCGAGTTGATTCGCGGCTCTTGCGAAGCGCTGACCGGCTACACCGCCGAGGAGTTGCTCGAAAACGTCGAAATCGCCGAGAGACTCATTCACCCGGATGATCGCGATTGGGTACGCCGGCAAACGGACGCCAGCAAGGCCGAAGGCGAGGATTTCGACCTCATCTATCGAATTATCGACAAAGACGGCACCGTCCGTCGAGTCTGGGAGCGCGGCGGGATGATAGTTACACCGGACGGTGACTCCCTGCACGAGGGCCTCTTGATCGACATCACCGACCTGGACGTGGGAACACTCGAGGAATAGCGACGTCCCAAACCTGAACTGGTAGAGTCCCGCACTCGTTGTCTTTCGATTCACCCTACCAGTCGACGTTCGGGAGGGTACGAGTGATCTCGAGGATTTCGAGCACGGCAATCGATACACGTTTTGGCCCCCCGTGTGAAACTCGAGTATGGGTTTCGACCGGTTCGATCTGACGGCACTGGTTGGTTTTCTCGGGCTCATCGGCCTCTCGTTTGTGGTCGAAACGCCAGCGCTCGGAGCCGGGTTTGGTGGGTTTCTGCTGTCACTCGCCGTGTGGCGACTGTACGACGGCAAACCCTGGGAGGCTCTCGCCTGGTTGGCCTGGGTTGGGGCGGCGGTTGCGCTAGCGATTCCGGCCGGGTCGGTGAGTACCGTACTCTTTATCAGCTCTTTGATTGTCGGACTGGCGCTTCTCTTTGCCAGTCGGCGGGAGTTACTGCCAGCGATATGGTTTGCCGACAGCGGTGGGACCGACGATTGATACGGTCTGCTGTACCTTTGTACCGACGATTGCCGACCCGGTATAGGCAATCAGCGGGACGAGACGACAGCAAACCGCATGAGAGGGTACGCAGTGACTCGAGAGAGCACTGATCGTGTTCCCTGAGTCGACTACGATTGGTGTCGAAGGGTCCGAGGACTGGTTCGACTGAGACCGCCCAACTCGTCCCCTCTCACCCTTCGAGCCACGGGATGAAATCGTCCTGCAGGAACTCGACGTAGCCGAGGATACCGAGCGCCAGAGAGATGACGAGGACGATGACGACGGGAACTCTGATGAGCCAGACCCAGAGCGTCCCCCACGAATCGATCGGACCGATCCCTTTTTTGAGTTCGCCGACGGCCAGGTCGGGAATCTTCCAGCCGACGAAAAGCGCGAGCAAGAGGCCACCGAGCACTAATAGAATCTGGTCGGCGAAACCGTCGAACAGATCGAGCAAGACGAGGTCCCACGCCGATGGAAGACCGAGGACGAACAGGCCGCCGCCGATAGCCAGCGTCGCGGTCACGCGGTCGATATCGTGTTCGTCGATCAGATAGGAAACGACGACCTCGAGCAGCGAGATGGCACTCGAGAGCGCGGCGATAGCGACGGTGGCGAAGAACACGGCTCCGATCAACCAGCCGAGTGTCAGGTCACCGAATGCAGCTGCAAGACTGACGAAAATCGCCCCCGGACCGGGATCAGCAGGATCGACGCCGGCAGTAAACAAGATTGGGAAGACGATCAATCCGGTAACGAACGCGATCGCGGTGTCGAAACCAACGATGATCGCCCCGTCCTCGGCGAGGTTTCGGTCCTCCTCGAGATAGGAGGCGTAGGTGATCATCGCACCCATGCCCAGTGAGAGCGTGAAAAACGCCTGTCCAGCGGCCGCGGGCAGAATGCTCGTCCAGTTGCTGGCGATGACGCCGAAATCGGGTGACAGATAGTAGCTGTAGGCATCACTCGCACCCGCGAGCGTGAACGCGTACAGGGCCATCCCGAGGGAGATCACGATAATCGCCGGAACGAGGAGTTTGACCGCAAGTTCGATACCGCGTTTGATTCCGAGTGCGACGATAGCGATGACTACCGCCATGAAAACGGCGTGGAAGAAAATCGCGTCCAGACCACTGGCAACGTCGAGAAACTGTGATTCAGCTGCCGCGCCATCCGCCAGATAGCCGTCCTGGAGCCCGATGATGGTGTAGCGAATCGTCCAGCCAGCGACGACGCTGTAATACGAGAGGATGATGAATCCGGTCGCGATGAAAACCCAGCCGACGTATCCCCAGAGACCCCGACCCAGTTGTGCGAGCGCACCCACGGGATTGCGGTTCGTATACCGACCGATAACGAACTCGACGAGCATCGCCGGGAAGCCGATTGCGGCGACGAAAAGCAGGTAGATCAACAGGAAGGCAGCGCCGCCTTCCTGGCCGACCTGAAACGGAAACCGCCAGATGTTGCCTAACCCGACCGCGCTCCCGACAGCAGCGAGGATGAATCCAGCCCGCGTCGCCCACGCGTCTCTCGAGACCGTATCGACGCTATTGTTCATAAGTTCGCTTCATCAGAAACCAATACAACTCTTTCTTTTCATATACGCCATCTCGTCGGCTGTATTATCTCTTCCCCGATGTTTCGGTCGGAAAACGGCGATAGTATATAGAAGATGATAGATAATATCGACGAACTCGAGCCACCACCGTGCGAACGACGTACATCGTTGGGAAACCCCTAAGTCGTCCAACCGACAATCCCCACTCGAGATGCCGATATCTGGTGGTGGAGTCGACCGTTCGATGCGCCCGTAGTCGCGTCTAATAGCGGGTGGACCCTCGTTCTCGAGACCGGTCATGCGGTCAGGCTGAACGACGGCGAAACCGAGCTGTCTTCTGTGCCGTACTATACGGCGAGTATCGTCGAGTGAGTAGCGGCCGAAACCGGCGGGTTTTACGCCTGCCATCGAGAGAGTACACATATGAGCCACGAGAACTTTCCGACGGACCGTCCGGCGGTGGTGACCTGTGGGTTACCGTACGCGAACGGTGACCTGCACATCGGGCACCTCCGCGGGTACATCGGTGCAGACACGTTCAATCGAGCACTCCGGACACTGGGTCAGCAGTCAGTCTACGTCTGTGGGTCGGACATGCACGGAACGCCCGTCGCCGTCAACGCGGATAAAGAAGGAGTCGACCCCGAAGAATTCGCGCTGCGCTGGCACGAGCAGTACACCGAAACGTTCCCAAAGTTTAGCGTCGACTTCGACAACTACGGACACACCCACGAGGAGACGAACGTCGAACTCACCCAGTCCATCGTTCGCGCCCTCGAGGATGGGGGCTACGTCTACGAAGACGAGGTACTCGTCGCCTACGACCCACAGGCAGACGACCACCTTCCCGACCGTTACGTCGTCGGTACCTGTCCATACTGCGGGGAGAAAGCGCGCGGCGACGAGTGTGACGAAGGCTGTCAGCGGCACCTCGAACCCGGTGAAATCGAGAATCCGACCAGCGTCCGGACCGGGAATCCGGCGGAGTACCGCGAGCGAACCCACAAGTTCTTCCACGTCTCGGAGTTCGCGGACTACCTCACCGACTTCCTCGACGGCCTCGAGGGAACCTCGAACGCACGAAACCAGCCACGTCAGTGGATCGAAGAGGGACTACAGGACTGGTGTCTCACTCGCGACATGGACTGGGGAATCGACTATCCCGGTGCTGAGGACGAGGACATCGTCCTCTACGTCTGGGTCGACGCGCCTATCGAGTACATCGCCTCGACGAAACAGTACAGCGAACGCGTCGGGAACGAGGAGTACGACTGGGAAGAGGTCTGGCGAGATGACGGCGAAATCGTCCACGTGATCGGCCGGGACATCATCCAGCACCACACCATCTTCTGGCCGGCGATGCTCGAGGGAGCAGGCTACAACACTCCACGAGGAATCGCCGCGACCGGCTTCATCACCATCGACGGCAAGGGGCTCTCGACCAGTCGAAACCGTGCCATCTGGGCCAGAGAGTACCTCGAGGAAGGGTTCCACCCCGACCTCCTTCGGTACTATCTCACGACGACCGGCGGACTCCAGCAGGACGTCGACTTCACCTGGACGGCCTTCCAGGAGAAGGTCAACGGCGAACTCGTCGGCACGATCGGCAACTTCTGGTACCGGTCGCTGCTGTTTGCCTACCGCAACTACGAGGGCACGCCCGACGCCGAAGTCTCGGACGAAGTCCGAACGCGAATCGAGGACGCTCTCGAGGAGACGCGAACCGCGGTGAACGACTACTCGATCAGGGACGTCGGTCTGAGCGCAACCCGACTCGCCCAGTTCGGCAACGAGTACATCCAGCGTAACGAGCCCTGGAAACTCACCGACGACGAGCCGGAACGCGCCGCACAGGTTATTCGTGACTGTGTGCAGATCGCCAAAGCCGTCGGCGTCTTGCTCCAGCCGGTCGCGCCGGGCAAAGCACAGGCCCTCTGGGACCAACTCGGCGAGGACGGCTCAGTTGCAGACACCGTCCTCGAGACCGCCCTCGAGGCACCGCCCCGGGCGTTCGAAGAACCCGGCGAACTGTTCGAAAAGATCGAAGACGACCGCGTCGAGGAGCTCGAGGCCAAACTCGAGGCGAAAATCGAGGCGGCAGCCGACCGTGCGGAAGCTGAAAGTGACAGCGAACCCATGACCGAAACCACTGACGACACGACCGAAGACGCATCGACCGAAACCGAGACGAGCGATCTCGAACCCCTGCTCGAGGACCGAATCGGCTTCGAAGAGTTTCAGGAACTCGATATCCGGGTCGGCCAGATCGAAGTGGCTGAAGGCATCGAGGGGGCCGACGACCTGGCTCGCCTCGAGGTCGATATCGGCTTCGAAACCCGACAGGTCGTCGCCGGCATCAAACGCCTCCACGACCTCGAGAGCCTGCCGGGAACGAAGTGTATCCTACTCGCGAACATGGAGCCCGCAGAACTGTTTGGTGTCGAGTCCAACGGCATGGTGCTTGCAGCCGGCGAGGAAGCCGATCTGCTGACGACTCACGGCGACGCCGAGCTGGGCGAGAAAATCCGGTAACCTGACCCGTTGTCCGGCGTGATTTTGACGGACTTCAATCGGCTCGAGGTGACCGAAAGCAACGAACGGTGGATGTGATCGCCGATCGGGCTATCGCTGCCCCCGATGTCGAGATCCGATATACCCAGCGAGCTCGCTACCTTGAAGACGGGAAGAACCGTTCGAGGATACTGTATGTAGTTCTCCGCATCGGGAACGCCGAATATAGCGAACGAGAGTCCGCTAGTCCCAACTCGAGAGACCTCCGTTTGATCTCCGCAACGAACCATCAAAGAATGTGTACTATTCAATAAGATTGGCAGTGATGTGGGGGTTGATATTGATAAACGTCTTCGAATATGGTGAATGGTCGCCATTACACTCGAAAACGTCAGTAAGTACTTCGGGGAGACGGTGGCGAACTACCAGGTGAACCTCCAGGTTGCAGATGGGGAATTTCTCGTAATTCTCGGACCGTCAGGGTGTGGAAAGACGACTGCACTACGCTTAATCGCGGGCCTCGAGCAACCGTCGGAAGGGGCCATCTATTTCGACGACGATCGCGTCGACGGTAGGTCACCGAGTGCGCGCAACGTCGCGATGGTGTTCCAGAACTACGCGCTGTACCCGCACATGACGGTCGCAGAGAACATCGGATATCCGTTGAAAGTACGGGGGTTTTCTCCGGACGAACGTGACGAAAAGATCGAAGGGGTAACCTCGCTGCTCCACATCGAAGATCAGGTCGAGAAAAAACCGGGTGCGCTGAGCGGTGGACAACGCCAGCGCGTAGCGCTCGCGCGCGCTATCGTCAGGGAACCCACGGTCTTCCTCCTCGACGAACCGCTGTCGAATCTCGACGCCAAACTCCGCCAGGAGATGCGAAGCGAGTTGAAACGACTCCAGAACGAACTGGAGATCACGACGGTGTACGTGACTCACAATCAGGAGGAGGCGATGAGCATGTCCGACAGGGTCGCCGTCATGAATCAGGGGACGGTACAACAGGTCGCCCCGCCTCAGGAACTCTACGACCGCCCGAGGACGGCGTGGGTTGCCCAGTTTATTGGATCGCCACCGATGAACCTGTTTCAGGGGACTCGCCAGAACGGGTCGATCGACCTCGGTGAGGCCGGGGCCGTCGACCTGAGTGGCGTACTCGAGGCCAAAGAGACCGTGGTGGAGACCAGTGAACGAGACGACGTTCAAGCAACCGCCTTGCTGGCATCAGATTCCCAAGGTACCGTCTCACTCGGCATTCGACCGGAGAATCTGAGCCTCGTTTCGTCGCCACCATCGTCAGGCAACGTCATCGAAGGGAGAGTGGATACGGTCGAACCGATGGGAGAGTACATTCTGGTCAACGTGTCGGTAAACGATCAAATTGTCAACGCGAAGGTGTCCGATCGAACCGTCTCTCGCGGCGATCGAGTATACCTCACGTTCGACACAAACGACGCCTACGTGTACGACACGAACGGTGACCTCGTCGCATGATCGACACCGCCTCGAGACGCCCACGCACATGAGCTTACAAGATCACATCGACGGGATTACGGTGGATAGCGATGAGGAAGGGCTGCTGGATATCGACCGGGAAAAGGCGGTCGCACTGGCGGTGTTTCTGGTTCCCGGCCTGACTCTCTTCGGTATCTTCTCGGTCGCCCCAATCGTCTACTCGGCGTTCGGGAGCTTCTTCTCCTGGGAAACGTTCACTCTGGATAGTTTTGTCGGCCTCGACAACTGGACCCGTTCGCTTACCGATCAGCTCATTATCCACTGGCCGAACATGCAGGAGTTGCGTTATCCCATGGGAGCACTGACCCACAACCTCCTCTGGGTCGTTATTCACGTACCCGCGAGTACGTTCCTCGGCCTCGGACTGGCGTTGCTGTTCGCCGATTTAAAAGGACGACGGTTCCTCCGATCCATGATCTTCGTGGGATTCACTGTCCCGCCCATCGTCATCGGGCTGGTTCTCATGTTCATTTACGATCCCCGGGCAGGGGTGTTCAACGAAGTTCTTCGTGTCCTCGGTCAAGGGCAGTGGGTTCGAAACTGGACGCAATCGCCCCAGGTGGCGATTTACGCCCTCATTGCGGGCGGAATTTGGGTCCACACCGGATTCAGTATGTTGCTCTACAGTTCCGCGCTTTCGGCCATCGATCCATCCCTGCTCGAATCCGCCAAGGTCGACGGAGCCGGTGCCTGGCGACGGTTCCGTGACATCATCTGGCCGCTGGTCAGGCCCGTGACGGCCGTAGTTGTCATTATGGGCATCATCTGGGTGATGCGAATGTTCGACATCGTATACGCTGCCGGTGGCGCTGCAGGTGGACCGAACCACGCGTACTCAGTGTTGGGTATCGAAGTATACCGGGCGGCATTCCGCCCGCCCATAGACTACGGGATGGCGATGGTGGTAGCGTTGGTTCAGCTGTTTATCGTCGCCCCGCTCGCGCTGTACATCGCTCGTATGAACTGATTAGACATGGTTGAAGACGACCCCCTCGAACCGACTGGCATCGACGCCGGCTCCGAACGGGCCACCGATCACGATCAGTACCTGTCGGTCGACGACGTTCCGGACATCGCCCCCACCGCGGAACGAAGCTGGCGAACGAGACTCCGCGAGTCGATTCCCACGAAACGTCGAGCCCTCAAGTACGTCGTCGCGATCACCATTGCCGTCCTCTGGATCGTTCCGTTCATCGGCCTGTTCATGGCCTCGATCCGACCGCTCTCGGAGATCATCGGTGGCTGGTGGCATATAGAGGGAATGACGATCACGTTCGAGAACTACTATCGGGCGTGGAATTACAGCACTGCACCGATGGGGCAGGCCCTCCTCAACACGTTCATCGTCACCATCCCCGCCGTACTCGTCGTGATGCTCCTCGGCGTGATGGCGGCGTACCCGTTCGCTAGGTTCGAGTTCCCGCTGAAGACGACACTGTTTTTCCTGATACTGCTGGTTATGGCCGCGCCACCGGAACTCATCGCGATGGGGAACTTCAACGCGCTCCGCGAATTCGGGTTGTTCGACACGTACATGGGGCTGATACTGATCCACATCGGATGGGGGCTCGGGTGGGTCGTACTGTTCCTGCGAAATTACCTGCTCGGTATTCCGGAGGAACTCGAGGAAGCCGCACGTATCGACGGTGCCTCGCGATACCAGATCTTCCGGACGATCATCCTGCCTTTGTCGACGCCGGCACTCGTCTCGGTTGCCGTCATCCAGTTCACGTGGGTGTGGAACGCGTTTTTCTTCCCGCTGGTGTTCATGCGCTCACCGGAACTCTACCTCGCACCCCAGGTACTTCCGTTAATGCGAGGGCGGGTCCAGGTGGAGTGGGGACTTATCGCCGCCGGCTCGATCATGACGATGGCCGTCCCGGTACTCCTGTTCTTGTTCCTCGAGCGATACTACAAACGAGGGATGGTCGCGGCGGTGACAGATTGACGTCCGATGGTTGGCTCGAGGGTTCGTTCCCGAAGACTGGTCAAGTAATCCGTATTTTACCGGGAGAGAAAAAGCCGATCACAGCGGCATCATTCCCGCTCGCGTCACCGCAATCGACACGGCGATGACGACGATGTTCGTGAACAAAAAGAGCCGGGAGGACATCCAGGCAAACGAAAGCAACACGACGAGGGGGAATGCGGCTATCAGTGCCGGCCAAAAGCCCCGTATCGCCAGTGTGGCGAAAAACGCCGTCGTGAAGAGGTACAAAACGTCGACGGCAACGGCGTTTACGTTGCTTCGCCGAAGCTCCTGCCCGGCGATGACGACCGTCTCGAAGACGCCGCGACCTCCAGTCACGCCGTCACCCCCGTCAACCACGCCTATACCCCGTCTTCTGTCCCAACGCTCTCCTGTAAGGCGTCGTCGAGCGTCTCCAGGATCGGCTCAATCTCTTGATCAGGTTCCGCCCAGAAGCCGAGCAGTTGCGACCAGAACTCCGCCTGGAACGGGTCGCCGAGCGCGTCGTCCAGATCGGGAACGAGTTCGACTTCGTCGGCCTCCTGGGTAAGATCGCGCATGACTTCGAGTTCGTAGGCTTCCTCCGGAACGTCGACAGCAGTGGGGACGAAGCCACCGCGCTCGGTCCAGACCTCCTGGCCCTCCGCCGAAATGATCGCCTCGGCAGCGTCTTTCGCCGCATCGACATCGTCGACGTACGCGGGAATAGTGAACCAGTTAATGCTCGTCACCATCGCCTCCGCGCCGGGGAGCATGAAGTAGTTCAGATCCTCTGGATCTTCGATTGCGCCGAACGCTGGCGTCCACGACCCCATGAAGTACAGCGGCGTTTCGTTCGCCCAGAAGAACTCGTACTGGATGCCGAAGTCACGCACCTCGCTGAAGTAGCCCTCCTGATGGAGTTCCTGGAGTTCTTCGAACGCCGTCGCAACTCGGTCGTCGGTGAACTGGGCCTCGCCTTCGATGAGGTCAACCTGCAACTCGTGGCCGTCTTCCTGTCGAAGGATGAACGCCTCCGTGATATCACTGAGGGGCCAGCCATCACCGTTCCCTGAAGCCAGCGGCGCTTCGACTCCCTCGATGCCGTCTATCGCTGCGAGTAAATCGAGGAACTGGTCGTAGTCTTCTGGTTCCTCGAGATCGTGTTCGTCGAAGAACGACTCACGGTACCAGAACCCGGGCTTGAGATCACCGCCGAACGGCGCGGCGTACACGTCGTCGTCCACCGACACCGTCGCGTGATCGGTCGTGTAGTCCTCCTCGTCCCAGAGGTCACCGACCGGCTCGAGGTGGCCTGCCTCCGCGTCTCTCCGAACCCGACCCTCCATCGGTATCACGACGATGTCCGCGGTCGCGATACCTGCCTCGTAATCCATGAGGGTCGACGTCAGAAGCGTCTCGGTGTCTCGTGGCGCATACGAGATGTCGAGGCCAGTCTCCCCCTCCGCGTAGTCTACCACGGCGAGGAAGTCCTCCTCTTCGTCGTCGGTCCAGACGGCGGTGATGGTTATTTCGCCCTCTTGTACGGTCGAACGGGCCTGTACGTTCGTGGCCCCCGCAAGACCGACAGCGCCGATACCGATCCCTTCCAGTACGGTACGTCGATCGATCTGCCAATTGGACTCGCCCATAGGTGTCGGGTCGATGTCACGGACTATAACGAGGTGGCACCTTTGCCACCGAAACGCTATATTTCTGCAGAAAAGCACCCACACAACGTGATGAGATTCGATTGTCAGGTGAGACAGTCGGCCATTACGGGTAGCGTCGTTGGATGCAGCCTGACCACGTGAAGATGCAGCGCCGACCACAATGTGAAGACGACTCACAGGTCTTAGCCCGCGACGGGTACAACAGTATTACTCACAGAACGACCGACAAAAAGCGCCGTAAATCCACGTTCTCGAGGGGGTCGTGACCCATGTATAACGATATAAACCGAAGGTGATGCAGCGACGCCAGTGGTATTCACTCGAATTGCGTCGGATCAGCGAGTGAACTGGCTCGGTTGTTACCTCGAGGGAGATTCGACGATTGCGAGGAAGTTTTCGAAGACTTCGTCGCCTTCTGCCGTGTGGGCCACCTCGGGGTGCCACTGTACGCCGTAGAGGTTTCGCTCGGTGTCGCTCATCGCTTCGACGCCACAGACGTCACTCGAGGCGGTCAGCGTAAAGCCCGTTGGCAGGGTTTTGACCTCGTCTGCGTGACTCGCCCAGACGCGCGTCTCGGGTGCGAGCGAGCCGATCAACGGGTCGTCTTCCTCGAGAATGTCGACGGTGACGTCCGCGTAGCCACCGTAGTCGCCGCCACCGACACTGCCATCGAGCGCGTCGGCCATGATCTGCATCCCGAGACAAATACCAAGGACGGGACGCCCGTCTTCGAGGTACTCCGCACTGCGGCCGATTCGGTCCATGTCCGGGCCACCCGAGAGCACGATGCCATCGGCCTCGAGGTCCGCTGGCGGGGTGTCGTTATCGACTAACTCACAGTCGACGCCGAGATCGCGCAACGCACGTTGTTCCAGATGGGTGAACTGTCCGTGATTGTCCACCACAGCGATTTTCGTCATTGGACTTCGATAGCCACTCGAGCGATAAAAACGGTCCGAACCCGTCTGGTCTCGAATACGGCAGTCAGTGGCCCGTTCCGGTCCCGGTACGTTTATGCTGCCATCGCCAGACCTTTTGATATGGCACTGGATCTCTCCGCGTACGATCACCCATCCTGGTTCACGGCCGTTGGAACGGGGGCTGGCTACCTGTTGATTCTCGCGATTATGACGATCGTCCTGTTCGGACTGCCGTGGCTGGCGTTCGCCACGCTGTGATCGGTACGGTCATCAGTTTCTGAATCGGAGACTCGAACGCGAAGGTGCATACTCGAGTGCTCCGATCCGTTGTCAGTGCATCAGTTGTTTGTATACGCGGTTGACGAACGGGCGACTCTCGGTCGTGCAAAACGGAAAAGATACGATTTCGCTTAGTACTCCGTCACGCGTCGACTGATGCGTGAAACCGGAACACAGCCATCGGTTTCACGCATCCGTGCAGGTTTGGGAAACCACTTAGGCGAACGTCTTCGAGACGGACGGGTCTTCCTCGGATTCGGCCTGAACCTTCTCCCAGGCGCTGCGGAAGTCTTCCATTCTGATCTCGGTTCGCTCGTCGCGAATCGCGAACATGCCGGCTTCGGTACAGACGGCTTTGATGTCAGCACCGGAGGCCTCGGGCGTTGTCTCCGCGAGTTCCGCGAAGTCGACGTCGTCGGCGACGTTCATGTTGCGGGTGTGGATCTGGAAGATGAGTTCCCGTCCCTCTTCGGTCGGTTTCGGCACTTCGATGAGCCGGTCGAATCGGCCCGGCCGCAAGATTGCCCGGTCCAACATATCGAAGCGGTTCGTCGCCGCGATAATACGAATCTCGCCGCGGTCTTCGAAGCCGTCCATCTCCGAAAGCAACTGCATCATCGTCCGCTGGACTTCGGCGTCGCCGGAGGTTTTCGACTCCGTACGTTTGGCCGCGATAGCGTCGATTTCGTCGATAAAGAGCACCGCTGGCTCGTGTTCGCGGGCCACTTCGAAGAGGTCGCGGACCAGTTTTGCACCCTCGCCGATGAACTTGTGAACCAACTCGGAGCCAGCCATCTTGATGAAGGTGGCGTCGGTCTGATTCGCAACGGCCTTCGCGAGCATCGTCTTTCCGGTCCCCGGCGGGCCGTACAGCAAGACGCCGCTCGGTGGGTCGATGCCGACCTCGGTGAACATCTCCGGGCTCTTGAGTGGCATCTCGACGGTTTCTCGCACCTCCTGCATCTGCTCCTCGAGACCTCCGATATCCTCATACGAGACGTCCGGGCTCTCGGTGACTTCCATCACACGCGCTCGCACATCCGTCTCGCTCGAGAGCGATTTCACGATCGACAGCGAGTTGTTGACCGCGACTCGAGCGTCCGGCTCGAGCTCCGTTCGCATCTCGTCGGTTACTTCGGTCAGCGCTTCCTGATTGTTGCCGTGTTGTTTGATGATGACGCCATCGTCCATGATCTCCTGGACGGTGGCGACGAACAACGGCGACTGTTTGAGTTTCTTGTTCTCGTGGGTCAGGCGCTCGAGTTTCTGCTGGTACTTGTTGTTCTCGGCGTTCGCGTCGAGGAGTTTGTCCCGCATCTCCTCGTTCTGGGACTCGAGCACCTCGAGGCGCTCCTCGAGTGCTCGTATTTTCTCCTGTTGAGACGCCTCGTCCTCGTCGTACGGGACATCGACGTCTTCCACAGTGTCGCTCATTACTCGCAGGTAGGGCTGTAGGTCATAAGAGGCTTCGGGTCGATACACTCTCCATGGAATTA